>NZ_AP031411.1:0-2919754 GCF_042846195.1 Faecalimonas umbilicata | reverse complement strand
ATAACTTTATAGACAGTGGAAAATCCCCCAAAATAAGGATTTTAAGGGTGGATAAATCGTCTATAAACATTGAATCCACAGGTTATCCTTATAGTTATCCACAAGTTATCCACAACTTGTGGATAACATTTTGGTCAAACACTATATTGTGGGATATCCACATGATTTTTTCGGGAAAAAATACTAGATGATGTGTGGAAAAGTGTCAGAGCATCTTTTATTTATAGAAAAAACGGGGAAAAATGGAAAAAAGAGTTGGAAAAAGAGGAGAAACAGGAGAATGGAAAAAGTAGAAAAGCAGATAAAAATAAGGAGATATCATATATGTGGAAAAATGGAAAAAAATCAAGAAAATGAAAGGATTATCTTGACGAAACGGCATTTTATGCTTATAATAAAATACGATGTCTAAAAAATAATATGTCTATATTTATATATATAGGTTTCATGTCTAAGGAGGTGGATTTCAATGAAAATGACATTCCAACCAAAAAAGAGATCTAGAGCGAAAGTTCATGGATTCAGAGCAAGAATGAGCACAGCTGGTGGAAGAAAAGTTTTAGCTGCCAGAAGAGCAAAAGGAAGAAAACAGTTATCAGCGTAGGCCGCATATATGTGGCCTTTTCTTCTTTAAAAATCAGGAGAAGATAATAATGAAATTTTCCGAGTCATTAAAGAAAAATCAAGATTTTCAGATTGTTTATAAGACTGGAAAGTCTTATGCAAATAAGTATCTGGTAATGTATGTAAGAGAAAACCAATCCGGAGGGAACCGGCTTGGTATTTCTGTCAGCAAAAAAGTTGGCAACAGTGTCGTGAGACACCGGCTGACACGATTGATCAGAGAGAGTTATCGATTACAAGAAGAACATTTTCAGAGTGGATATGATATTGTAGTGATTGCGAGAGTGAGTGCCAATGGGCGCTCGTACAGAGAGATGGAAAGCGCATTGATCCACCTGGGAAGACTTCATAATATATATAAGTAACAAAATGGAGATGTAAAATCGGTGAAAAAGATATTTATTGCACTTATCAGGTTTTACCAGAAATATTTATCCGGGTTAAAAAGAACAACTCACTGCATTTATTTTCCTACATGTTCTCAATATGGAATTGAAGCGATTGAGAAATATGGGGCATTAAAGGGTGGGTTATTAACTATATGGAGAATTTTACGTTGTAATCCATTTGCAAAAGGCGGGTATGACCCTGTGCCTTAAAGGAGGAAAAAATGACAGGTATTCTTTTGACACAATCGACGACGCCAATTATAGGACAGGTGGCGTGGCTGCTCGGTAAATTAATGGATGGTATCTTTAATGTGCTGAGTAGTGCATTCGGAATCGAAAACATAGGTTTATGTATTATTTTATTTACAATTATTATCTATACATTTATGATTCCGCTTACAATCAAACAGCAGAAATTTTCAAAATTAAGTGCAGTAATGAACCCTGAACTTCAGGCAATTCAGAAAAAGTACAAGAACAAACGGGATCAGGAATCCATGCTGAAAATGCAGGAAGAAATGAAGATGGTGTACGATAAGTACGGAACTTCACAGATGGGTGGATGTCTTCAGTTAGTGATCCAGTTTCCGATCTTACTTGCATTGTGGAAGGTTATTCAAAACATTCCGGCATATGTAGGCGGAGTAAAGGATATGTATATGCCTCTTGTCAATGAGATTATGGCAACTGGCGGTTATCAGAAGATTATGGAGAAGATTGGTTCGGCAAGCCCGATCATGATCAATCCTGAAAAGTTTGACTATACAAAGACAAATACGATCGTAGATGTACTTTATAAATTCCAGCCAAGTACATGGGATACATTAAAAGATAAATTCCCGGACCTTTCATCCTTGATTGATTCAACATCCGGGCAGATTTCACATATTAATAACTTCTTGGGAGCAAATATTTCAGATGCACCTGTGAACCTGATGATGGATGCTTTAAAGACCGGTGCAATTCTTGTTGCAATTGTTGCACTTTTGATTCCGATCTTATCTGGTCTGACACAGTGGATCAATATTAAGTTGATGCCACAGTCACCTGGAATGGACGATCGGGAGAATCCAATGGCAAATTCTATGAAGACAATGAATATGATCATGCCGTTATTCTCAGTATTTATGTGTTTCACAATGCCGGCAGGTCTCGGTTTGTACTGGATCTTTAGTGCGATTTGCCGTTCGGTACAGCAAGTAGCGATCAATAAGTATCTTGACCGTATGGATATGGATGAGCTCGTAAAGAAAAATATGGAAAAAGCAAAGAAGAAGTATGAGAAAAAGAAAGTTTCCACAGAAGAGCTGAACCAGATGGCAACGAAAAAAGTCCGCAATATCGCGGTAGAGCAAAAGCATAATCATACAGCAGACAGTGAGCAGGAAGCAAAATTGCAGCAGGCAGCTGAGCGTGGTAAAAATGCAAAACCGGGAAGCCTTACAGCAAAAGCAAATATGGTAAGGAAATTTAACGAAAACGATTAATTCAAACCGCATTTCTATAGCAGAAACGGGAGGGAAGAAGAATGGAAGAGATTAGAGTATCCGCAAAGACACTGAGCGATGCGATCACAGAAGCGCTGATTCAGTTAGGGGTGACGAGCGATCAGTTAGAATATGATGTAATCGAAAAAGGAAGTTCCGGATTTCTTGGAATTGGGGCAAAGCAAGCTGTGATCTCAGCTAGAAGGAAAAAGACAGCAGAAGCGCCGGTAGAGCTGGAGGAGATTAAATTCGACAAACCGAAAGTGAAACCAGAGCCAAAAAGAGAAGAGAAGCGTCCGCCGGTTCCAGCAAAGAAGGCAGAACGTCCTGCACTAGAAGCAAAGACAGTAGAAAAAGAGGAGAGTTCTTCTGTGAAGGTAACGGAAGAAACAATTCGTGAATCGGAGAAGTTTTTGCAGGATGTCTTGAAGACAATGGATATGGAAGTCAAGATTCATTCCGAAGTAGACAGTGAAGGAACTCTCTGCATTGAACTGGAAGGAGAACATATGGGTATTCTGATCGGTAAAAGAGGTCAGACATTAGATTCCCTTCAGTATTTGACAAACCGTGTGGCAAACAAAACACAGGATGGCTATATTCGTGTAAAGCTGGATACAGAAAATTATCGTGCAAGAAGAAAGGCGACATTGGAGAACCTTGCAAAAAATATTGCACATAAAGTAAAACGTACAAGAAAGCCGGTTTCTTTGGAACCGATGAATCCGTATGAAAGAAGAATCATTCATTCTGTATTACAGTCAGACAAGTATGTGTCAACTCACAGCGAAGGAGAAGAGCCATACAGAAGAGTTGTAATTACACCGTCCAGAAGACAATAACAAAGAAATTCAGGCAGCATTATTTTAATGCTGCCTTTTTTAGAAACTGTTTTGGAAGATACATAGACAGCAGAAAGGAGAGACAGGAAAATATGATAAAGGATACAATTGCAGCGATCGCAACGGCAATGACAGCTTCTGGAATTGGGATTATCCGAATCAGTGGGGAAGAAGCTTTTGTAATCGTTGACCGTATATACAAAGGGAAGAAAAAAGAAAAAAAGCTCTCAAATGAGAAAAGCCACACGATTCATTATGGATACATTATGGATGGAGAAGAGACGATCGACGAAGTTTTGGTGCTTCTTATGAGAGGGCCGCATAGTTATACCGGAGAGGATACTGTTGAGATTGACTGTCACGGCGGAGTGTACGTAATGAAGCGTATTCTTGAGACTGTGATCAAGTATGGCGCAAGACCGGCAGAGCCGGGAGAGTTTACGAAGCGGGCATTTTTAAATGGAAGATTAGATCTGTCACAGGCAGAAGCGGTGATCGATGTCATACAGTCTAAAAATGAATATGCTTTGAAGAGTTCTGTAAGTCAGTTAAAGGGGTCTGTATTAGAAAAAATATCTGAGATCCGTAAGGAGATTTTATATCACACAGCCTTTATTGAGACAGCGCTGGATGATCCAGAACATATTAGCATTGACGGATATGGGGAAAAGCTTCAGGGAACCGTAGAAAAGCTTCAGGGAGCAATTCGCAGGTTGTTAGAGAGTGCAGATAATGGTAGAATAATCAAGGAAGGAATCCAGACTGTTATTGTAGGAAAGCCAAATGCAGGAAAGTCTTCGCTGTTAAATGTGCTTGCAGGAAAAGAACGGGCGATCGT
This sequence comes from Faecalimonas umbilicata, assembly GCF_042846195.1. Classification (NCBI taxonomy): domain Bacteria; kingdom Bacillati; phylum Bacillota; class Clostridia; order Lachnospirales; family Lachnospiraceae; genus Faecalimonas; species Faecalimonas umbilicata. Next base: position 2,915,574 of record NZ_AP031411.1, on the reverse strand, counting down.
GACGGATATTGAAGGAACAACGAGGGATATTCTTGAGGAAAATATTCAGATTAATGGGATCAGTTTAAATATCATAGATACAGCAGGGATCCGTGATACAGAAGATATTGTCGAAAAGATCGGGGTGGATAAGGCGAAAGATTATGCAAAAGATGCAGACTTGATCATTTATGTCGTTGATGCATCGCGTGCACTGGATGAAAATGATGAACAGATTCTTGAGATGATCCAGGAGAAGCAGGCATTGATTCTTTTGAACAAATCGGATCTGGATACTGTTATCACAAAGGAGCTCCTGCAAAAATATACAGAAAAACCGATGATTGAAATATCGGCAAAACAGGAGCATGGGATTGAGAAAGTAGAGCATGCACTGAAAGAGATGTTTTTTGAGGGAAAGGTTTCTTTCAATGACGAAGTATATATTACAAATATTCGACAGAAAACAGCCCTTCAGAATGCTTATGACAGTTTGGAAAAAGTAATTGGAAGTATTGAAAATAACATGCCGGAGGATTTCTATTCCATCGACCTTATGGATGCCTATGAGGCGCTTGGAAGTATCACCGGAGAAACGATAGGAGAAGATTTGGTAAATGAAATATTCAGCAAGTTCTGTATGGGAAAATAAAGACAGATATGGAATCGCCGTGATCGGTGCGGGACATGCAGGATGTGAAGCAGCTCTGGCAGCTGCAAGGCTCGGTGTCAGAACGATCATGTTTACTGTGAGTGTAGATAGTATTGCGTTGATGCCATGTAATCCAAACATTGGAGGAAGTTCGAAAGGTCACCTTGTCAAAGAGGTGGATGCACTTGGAGGAGAGATGGGAAAGGTAATCGACCGTACCTTTATTCAGTCCAAGATGCTGAATAAGTCCAAAGGACCGGCCGTTCATTCCTTGCGTGCACAAGCAGATAAGGCGAGATATAGTACAGAGATGAGAAAGGTGCTGGAGCAGCAGGAGAACCTGGACATCAAGCAGGCGGAAGTTACGGAAATTCTTGTGGAAAATGGAAAAGTGACAGGAGTTAAAACTTTTTCTGGAGCAGTTTATCACTGTGATGCGGTAGTACTATGCACTGGAACATATTTGAAGTCCAGATGTATTTATGGAGAAGTCAGTGAAAATTGTGGACCGAATGGCCTGAAGGCGGCAAATTATTTAAGTGATTGTCTCAAAGAACTGGGAGTTCAGATGTATCGTTTTAAGACAGGGACACCAGCGCGGATTGACCGTAATTCTATTGACTTTACAAAGATGGAAGAGCAGTTTGGAGATGAGAGAGTAGTTCCTTTTTCCTTTACGACAAACCCGGAGGAAGTACAGATTGATCAGGTGTCATGCTGGTTGACTTATACAAATGAAAGGACGCATGAGATCATCCGGGAGAATCTGGACCGTTCTCCACTATTCTCAGGAATGATTGAGGGAACTGGTCCAAGATATTGTCCTTCCATTGAGGATAAGGTTGTGAAATTTGCAGACAAAGATCGCCATCAGGTATTTATTGAGCCGGAAGGGCTTGACACTAATGAGATGTATATCGGAGGAATGTCCAGTTCGCTTCCGGAGGATGTTCAGTATGAAATGTATCGAAGTGTACCGGGGCTGGAGCATGCAAAGATTGTCCGTAATGCCTATGCGATCGAATATGATTGTATTGATGCCAGACAGCTTTATGCGACGCTGGAATTTAAAAAGATCAGCGGGTTGTTCAGCGGAGGACAATTTAACGGAAGTTCTGGATATGAGGAGGCAGCAGCACAAGGGCTTGTGGCGGGTATTAACGCAGCAAGGAAAGTACTTGGAAAAGAGCAGATCATTATAGACCGTTCGCAGGGATATATTGGTGTTCTGATCGATGATCTTGTGACAAAAGAAAGTCATGAACCATATCGGATGATGACATCCAGGGCAGAGTACCGTCTGCTTCTTAGACAGGATAATGCAGATCAGCGTCTGACGGAGATAGGATATCAAGTTGGGTTGATCGATGAGGAGCGCTACCAAAATCTGAAGAAGAAAGAGCGGCAGATTGAAGAACAGGTAGAACGGCTGGAACATACAAATGTAGGTGCATCCAGACCAGTGCAGGAAGTATTGGAGCAATATGGAAGCACTCCGCTAAAAAATGGAATTACACTGGCAGAGTTAATCCGCCGTCCGGAATTATCTTATGAAGCACTGGAAGCGATCGATCCGGGAAGAACGGAGTTGAGCGAAGAAGTAGTAGAACAGATTAATATTCGGATTAAGTATGATGGTTATATCCGGCGCCAGATGAAGCAGGTAGAGCAGTTCAAAAAATTAGAGACAAAACGGATTCCGGATGCGATCAATTACGATGAAATCGGAAGTCTCCGTATCGAGGCAAAGCAGAAGCTGAATCAATATCGCCCGATTTCAATCGGACAGGCATCTAGAATTTCGGGAGTTTCACCGGCAGATATCTCTGTATTGCTTGTATATATGGAAAGTTATGGAAGTAAGAGGGAAAAAGATGAGCAGTCATAAATTTGAAGAGAAGTTAAGTGCATTAGGAATCGTATTGGATGATAGACAAAAAGAACAGTTTGATCTGTTTTATGAGATTCTTGTTGAGTGGAATGAGTTTATGAACCTGACCGGAATCACAGAATACGAGGAAGTAAATGAAAAACATTTTGTAGATTCTGTTTCTATCGTAAAAGCGATGGACATGAAGTCTGTAAAAAGTGTAATTGATGTTGGGACAGGGGCTGGATTTCCAGGGATCCCATTGAAAATAGTGTTTCCGGAGCTGGAAGTTGTGTTGTTAGATTCCTTGAATAAGAGAGTAAAATTCCTCAACGCAGTCATCGAAAAATTGCAGTTGAAAGGGATTCGGGCTATTCATGGGAGAGCAGAAGATTACGCAAAGCAGCAGGAATACAGAGAACAGTTTGATCTCTGTGTGTCTAGAGCAGTGGCAAATCTGGCAACATTGTCAGAATATTGCCTTCCATATGTGAAAAAAGGTGGGGTGTTCCTTCCATATAAATCGGGAGAAATTGACGAGGAAGTTGTGCAGGCAAAGAAAGCAGTTACGATTCTTGGAGGAAATCTCAGAGAAGTGATAAAATTTCAGCTTCCGGGAAGTGAGATTGGAAGATCGTTCGTAAAAATTGAAAAAGTAAAACCAACTGCAAAAAGATATCCGAGAAAAGCCGGACTTCCGGCAAAGGAACCGTTGGGGATTTGCTAGACAGCTTAAAAATACAAAAGAAGGACGGAATGAGAAATAAAAATTTCTTGATTCGTCCTTCTTTGTCTTTTAAAGAAAATTCCTATGGAATCCTATAGAGTAAAAAGTACACTTCACGTTACATTCTATTTTCTAAAGCTTATTAAGACTCTTCTTCCACACCTAGGAACAAATCAATCTGCTCAAGAAGTGTCTGTGGTGTTTCAAGCTGAGGAAAATGTACACTGTCCTTCAATGTTGTAATTTCAATAGATGGAATATAATTTCGGTATTGCTCTGCAATTGCAATATTTTCTCCAGAACCTGTTGAGGCAATGAGAAAGATACTATTATTGATGTTTTTTAGAGCATGAAACATATTAGCATTCGTATAACGTCCAAGGATACTTCCAAGTAGATATTTTCCATGGGAACTATCTAAGTGAGATGATTCATAGTAAGAGTTTTTGATTTCTACATCAAGGGCTTCTGGGTTATGAAAGTTCTCTTCAAAAAAGTTTTGATCTGACAGTCGTTTACTCATCAAAATATTATATAGGAATGTTCCAATAAGAGGAGTCAAAAGTAAGTAGCGCAAAAGTTTTGTCCGTTTGGTTGGGATTGTCGCAAGTGTAGACAGATTCGTCGGATTAATCATCATAATCCGGTCAAAAAGGCTGTCGTCATTTGCACATGCCATTAATACAAAGGAAGAGGAAGTTCCGGTGGCAATAACATCGGTCTTTTCGCCAATAATAGTTTTGATAAAGTCCGTAAGTAGTTGGACATAAAGAAAGTTTGTGTAGGTGAGGTTAGGTTTTTCTGAATGTCCACATCCTAATAAGTCGATAGTATAAACCGTGTTTCGTTTTTTTAAAGACTTTACTAATTTATTCCACTCATGGGAAGAGCTATTTACAGTCAAATCATGAATCAGAAGGATAGGTTTTCCTTCTCCTTGTTTTTTATAAAATATTTTTCCAAATCTCCAATCGAAATAGTGACCGTCCTCTTTACAAAGTAAGTTATCAAGTGTAGATGTAAAAGAAATAATTTTATTGATTGTATAAATTGTTCCAGCTGTCAATGATGCCAGAACAGCTCCCGTTGTAAGTTTCTTTTTCCAACTCATAGAAGAACTCCTTTCGTAGCAATGCCACCGTAAGTGACTTTGTATCATGGTAAATAAGTGATAAGACAGTACATTGTAATTGTACTTTTTCTTATTATTATACTACACAAAGGAAAGCAAGAAAAGATAAAACTTTATTCAAGAGTAAACTCACTAATGAAATGTTTCACGTGAAACATTCACTATAAAAAAGAATAATAAGGGAAAATAAATAAGTAGATAAACTGTTTATCCAATATTTGTAAATAACATAGTAAAATGATTGATGGAAATAAAATGTTTCACGTGAAACATTAGAAGAGAAATAAAATAAATGTTTCACGTGAAACATTGTGTAGATTAAACTTCTTTTTAGTGTTATAATAAAAAAGCAAGAGAAAGGGGACACTAATATGGGAAGAATAATAGCAGTTGCCAATCAGAAGGGCGGCGTAGGAAAAACGACCACAGCTATTAACTTATCCTCATGCTTGAGCGCGTTGGGTAAAAGAGTATTAGCGATAGATATGGATCCACAGGGGAATATGACCAGTGGATTGGGAGTTGATAAAGATAATGTAGAAAAAACGGTATATGATTTGATCATTGGACGGGCGACTGTCGAAGAGTGCCTGTGCAAAGAGGTTTTTGAGAATCTTGATTTGCTTCCTACAAACATTGATCTGTCTGCCGCAGAAATTGAATTAATTGGTGTAGAAAACAAAGAGTTTATCATCCGCGATGAAGTGGCAAAAATCAGAGGAAACTATGACTTTGTAATTGTAGATTGTCCTCCGTCACTGAGTATGTTGACGATTAATGCAATGACAACGGCGGATACTGTTTTAGTTCCGATTCAGTGTGAGTATTATGCATTGGAAGGTTTGAGCCAGCTTATGCACACGATTGATCTGGTAAAAGAAAGATTGAATCCAGATTTAGAGATGGAAGGTGTTGTATTCACAATGTATAATGCCAGAACAAATCTGTCGCTTCAGGTAGTAGAAAATGTAAAGGATAATTTGGATCAGACAATTTATAAGACAATTATACCGAGAAATATCAGACTGGCAGAAGCTCCGAGTCATGGATTGCCAATTAATATTTATGACCCAAAATCATCGGGAGCCGAAAGTTATATGCTTCTGGCAGAAGAAGTGATTCATAAAGGAGAAGAGTAATGGCAGTAAAAAGAGGCGGTCTTGGAAAAGGGCTGGACAGTCTGATTCCGGATCATAAACCAAAGGCAAATACGAGCAAAGATAAGGTGAGCGAACAGGCTTCTGGAAAAGAAAAAACAACAATGCCTGCATCGGGAGAACAAAAAGTAAAAATAACAAAAGTAGAGCCAAATCGTACACAGCCAAGAAAAAATTTTGATGAAGATTCCCTGATCGAATTAGCAGATTCCATCCGGCAATTCGGTGTACTTCAACCACTTCTTGTTCAGAAAAAAGGAGATTATTATGAGATTATTGCCGGAGAAAGAAGATGGCGCGCTGCAAAAATGGCAGGTCTGAAAGAAATTCCCGTAATCATCAGAGAATATTCTCATCAAGAAATGGTAGAGATTGCCTTAATCGAAAATATTCAGAGAGAAAATCTTAATCCGATTGAGGAAGCTCAGGCATTCAAGCGGCTGTTGGAAGAGTTTCAATTAAAACAGGACGAAGTGGCAGAGAGGGTTTCTAAGAGCAGAACAGCAGTTACCAACTCCATGCGTCTTCTGAAGCTTGATGAAAAAGTGCAGCAGATGATCATCGATGATATGATTTCTACAGGACATGCAAGAGCGCTTCTTGCAATTGAAGACAAAGAGCAGCAATATATTCTTGCTAATAAAATTTTTGATGAAAAGCTAAGCGTGCGTGAGACAGAAAAACTTGTAAAAGATTTAAAGAAACCGAAAAAGGAAAAAACGAAAAAGGATACTAGCAATGACTTTATTTATCGGGATCTGGAAGAGAAAATGAGATCGGTGATTGGAACCAAAGTCAGTGTCAATCAGAAATCAAAAGGAAAAGGGAAAATAGAAATCGAATACTATTCTGACGAAGAGTTGGAACATATATTTGAAATGATCATGTCTATCCATCAGTAAAATTTGTACACGAACCATTTGAAAAAAAGGAGGAAATATGGAAGACAGTTTACTATTTCATCTCGGGTTTGATCCGGTGTTCCTTTTGCTTGGACTCCTGATTTTCATTATAATCTTATTTGTGCTTGTCATAAGTATGCATATGAAATATAATCGCTTAAAAAGCAGTTACAATGCATTTATGAAAGGCAAAGATGGAAGGTCAATGGAAAAGAGCATTACAGACCGACTGGATGAAATTGATAATTTATCCCATATGGCAAAGTTAAACCGGCAGAATATAAAAGAAATTTATCGGAGGCTAGAAGGAAATTATCAGAAGATTGGAATTGTCAAGTATGACGCATTTCAGGAAATGGGAGGAAATCTCAGTTTTGTGTTGACATTGCTTGATGCAAATGATAATGGCTTTGTGTTAAATGTAATGCATAGCCGGGAAGGGTGCTATAACTATATTAAGGAGATTGTGAAGGGTGAAAGTTATGTAGAACTGTCATCGGAGGAAACGGAATCATTAGAGAAAGCAATTTTTCAGGAAGCATATGCACTCAAAGATATTGTAGATGTAAAAAAATAGAAGGTATGAGGAGAAAAACAAATGTTAGATATTAAATTTTTAAGAGCAAACCCAGATATTGTAAAACAGAATATTAAAAATAAATTTCAGGACAGTAAGCTTCCACTTGTGGATGAAGTGATCGCACTGGATTTAAGAAACAGAGAGATCAAACAGGAAGTAGAAGCGCTTCGTGCAGAGAAAAATAAAATTTCCAAAATGATCGGAGCATGCATGGCTCAGGGGAAAAAAGAAGAGGCAGAAGAGTATAAGAGACAGGTGTCTGCTCAGGGAGATACCATTGAAAAACTTTCTGTGGAAGAAAAAGAAGTAGAAGAGAAGATTAAGACGATTATGATGACAATTCCAAATATCATTGATCCATCTGTTCCAATCGGAAAAGATGACAGTGAAAATGTGGAATTAGAGAGATATGGAGAGCCGGTCGTGCCAGATTATGAGATTCCGTATCACACAGAAATTATGGAAAAATTTGACGGAATTGATCTGGAAAGTGCAGGAAAGGTAGCAGGAAACGGATTTTATTATCTGATGGGAGATATTGCACGATTACATTCTGCAGTGATTTCTTATGCGCGTGATTTTATGATTGACCGCGGATTTACTTATTGCATCCCGCCATTCATGATTCGCAGTAATGTAGTGACAGGAGTGATGAGCTTTGCGGAGATGGATTCTATGATGTACAAGATTGAAGGAGAAGACTTATATCTGATCGGTACAAGTGAACACTCTATGATCGGAAAATTCATCGATACCATGCTCGATGAGAAGACATTGCCAAGAACGTTAACATCTTATTCTCCATGCTTCCGGAAAGAAAAAGGAGCTCATGGAATTGAGGAAAGAGGAGTGTACCGTATTCACCAGTTTGAAAAACAAGAAATGATCGTTGTATGTAAGCCAGAAGACAGCATGAAATGGTACGATGTGATGTGGAAAAATACAGTAGATCTGTTCCGCTCTCTTGATATTCCGGTTCGTACTCTTGAATGTTGTTCAGGAGATCTTGCTGATCTTAAAGTAAAATCTGTCGATGTAGAGGCATGGTCACCAAGACAACAGAAATATTTTGAAGTTGGAAGCTGCTCAAATCTGGGAGACGCTCAGGCGAGAAGATTGAATATCAGAGTCAAAGGTGAGGACGGAAAATATTTCGCTCATACACTAAATAACACAGTAGTTGCACCACCTAGAATGCTGATTGCTTTTCTGGAGAACAACCTTCAAGCAGACGGTTCTATTAAGATTCCAGCTGCATTACAACCGTATATGGGTGGTAAGACAGAAATCAAATAGAGGAAAAAAACGTGCATCAATATTTAAAAGCAATCGGATTTGACCATCTGAAAACGAAAAAAGATCTGAAAGAAGTTCTGAGAGATACAAAGGAAAACTTTACAAGTCACGAAGAAACTGCAAATATAGAAGGAGAAATAGTTTGTGAATATAAGAAAGAATATTCTGAAGCTATGGGAATCATTATGTGCGGGGACTACGATGGCGAAGAATTTGAGATGGAATACTACTTCCCTTATTTAAAGGGAAGTGGTATTACTTCTTATGAAGATATCATTGTGGAAAAGAGAATGGACAGAGACATGTACCTGGGTGTGTGTGAGGATGTGCGGGTTGGAATCAGTCTGATATTTCATCTGATCAATGGGATGGAGTACCGTCAAGTGAAAAACTTGGGAGGAGTTTCTAAAAAATCTACTTCTCTGACACTTTCAGCTATGGCGCTTTCAGGAAGTATTTTACTGCCGATTAAGAAAAATGATTACCAGCTTCAGAGCCAACAGGAAGAGGCAAGAAACCGTATGATGCTTTTGAGTGCGGCAAAAAGTGGTGACGAGAAGGCGATGGAGACATTGACGTTAGAGGATATGGACACTTACTCCAAAGTTTCCAAAAAGTTGATGACAAATGATGTCTATACAATTGTAGATACATATTTTATGCCATATGGTGCGGAATGTGACCAGTATTCTATTTTGGGAGAAATTTTAAAGATTCGTTCCTGTAGAAATGAGAGAACCGGCACAGAACTTTATGTATTTACGATGGATGTCAATGAACTGCAGTTTGACGTTTGCGTACCGAGAAATAGTATTTTCGGAGTGCCGGAAGTAGGGCGGAGATTTAAAGCGAATATATGGCTGCAGGGGATAATTAATTTCCAGTAAATGAGAAGACAAGCAGATAAAAAGTTTCAAAAGTTTCAAAATAGGTATTTCAAAATCAGAGATTATTTGGTATACTAATAACAGTGTGAAAAAACATATTGCTTTGTTTCGGCAAAGCAGATGCATGTTTCCTTAGTTAAATGGATATAACAAGTGCCTCCTAAGGAGGAACCAAGGTTATCACTTCCTGAAAAAACTTTTGGGTTCAAATCTAGTTAAGAAGAGTAAAAATTGACACGAAGGTATTACCCTAAAAGGGGAGTGCTTTGATGTCACCAACATGAAAAGTAATAGTAATTAACAGCTTGAAAAAAGCTGATAATTAAATAAAGGTTGCCATTACCAAAAAGCCGGAAAACCGCGTGTTTTCAAGGGAAAATGGCATTTTGTCTCGTTAGTTAAATGGATATAACATGGTCCTCCTAAGACTAAATTATAGGTTCGATTCCTATACGAGACGGCCAGTCAAAAGCGTTCGATTGTTAGCAGAAATGCAAATAATGGGGCGCTTTTTTGATTAGAAAAATGCATGAAATTATTGCTTTGAGGATGATTTCCAGCTAACACAATGAAATAATTGTTAGCTGGCAGCTAATAAAAAACAGTATTTTGCAAACATATCGAATCAGGGATACTGCTAACATTTGGGGAAGTACTTGTTGTCACCACTGATTTAGGAATGTAAAATACAGTAGTTCAAAGGAAAAATCCTTTGCAGAATATAATTTGCAAACATATATTAGCTGAAACAATGGAGAAATATATTAGCTGTAGCTAATAGAAAACGAGATGCTCGTTTGGAACTGATTTCAAAAATAATCGGATCCAGACGAGCATTTTTTAGTCTGACCGAAGAAGGAGGAAATGATGACTGAAGTAACGAAAGAATTTATCCAGAAGAATGAAGATGAGAAGATCATTGAAATTGAGATTGAAAGACTTCGTTCATTTAAAAATCATCCTTTTCAAGTGAAAGATGATAATGAGATGCATTTATTAAAAGAAAGTATTGAGAAGTATGGAATTCTCACTCCGTTGATTGTCAGACCTGTGCCGGATGGAGTTTACGAGATTATAGCGGGACACAGAAGAAGACATGCTGCTGAGTTACTGGGATATCGAAAAGTACCGGTAATAATTCGTGTAATGAATGAAGATGAAGCTATTTTGAATATGGTAGATTCCAATCTGCACAGAGAAAAAATCAGTTTTAGTGAAAAGGCTTTTGCTTACAAAATGAAAAATGATGTACTGAAAAGAAAATCAGGTAGGAAAAAAGGCCAAATTGACCACAAAACAAAAAAGAAGAGAACAGTAGAGTTGATTAGTGAAGAATGCGGTGATAGTCCGAAGCAGGTACAACGGTATATTTCATTAACGCGGCTGATACCGGAGTTTTTACAGAAATTGGATGATGAATTGATATCTTTTAATCCGGCAGTTGAAATTTCAGCGTTGAAGAAAGAGGAGCAAAAACAATTGTTGGAAGCTATGGATTATGCTCAGGCCGTTCCATCTTTATCACAGGCACAACGAATTAAAAAGTTAAGTAAAGAAAACCAACTTACATTAGAGAAGATGCAGGAAATTATGAGTGAGATAAAAAAAGGTGAGATCACGAGAGTTGCTTTTACAAATGAGCAGCTTCACAAATATTTCCCAAGCAGATACACACCCGCCATGATGAAACGAGAAATTATAGCATTATTGAAAATCTGGCAGAATGAAAATTGGGAGAAATAAATGGAGGAAAACAGTATGTGTAAAGTTATTTCAGTAGCAAACCAGAAGGGCGGAGTTGCAAAAAGTACGACAACCCTAAATCTTGGAGTTGGATTAGTGAAACAGGGAAAGAGAGTTTTATTGATCGATGCGGATCCACAGGGAAGTTTAACTGCAAGTCTTGGATATGTAGAACCGGATGATATTGGAACTACACTTGCAACTATTATGATGAATATTATCAATGACGAGGAAATTGGAGAAGAAGAAGGAATTTTACATCATAAGGAACAGATCGATCTCCTACCGGCCAATATTGAGTTATCTGCTCTGGAAGTAACCATGAGTAATGTGATGAGCAGAGAGCGGATCATGAAGGAATATATTGATACGATGCGATCACGATACGATTATATTTTAATTGATTGTATGCCGAGTTTAGGCATGATGACCATCAATGCCTTAGTAGCTTCTGATACGGTTCTGATACCTGTACAAGCTGCATATCTGCCGGTTAAAGGACTTCAACAGTTGATCAGGACTATTTCTATGGTAAAGAAGAGATTGAACCGGAAGCTAACGATACATGGAATTCTTTTGACAATGGTGGATTTCCGTACTAATTACGCCAAAGATATTGCTTCCAGAGTGAGAGAAACTTATGGATCTAAGATTTCTATCTTTGAAAATGTCATTCCACTGTCAGTTAAGGTAGCTGAAGCAAGTGCGGAAGGAAAAAGTATTTATTGTCATTGTCCAAATGGAAAAGTATCTATGGCTTATGAAAATCTGACGCAGGAGGTTTTGGAAAATGAAAAGTAGAAGCGGAGAAAAAATCAAATTGACAAGCATTGATGAATTGCTGGGAGTAGTCAATGAAGAGTCTGCAATGGAAATAGAAATCAACAGAATACATGCGTTTAAAGATCATCCTTTCAAAGTATTGGATGATGAAAAGATGGCAGATTTAGTAGAGAGTGTAAAGACTTACGGGGTATTGACACCGGTTTTGTTACGGTCTGATGGCGAAAATGGATATGAGATGATCTCAGGTCATCGAAGGATGCACGCAGCAGCTATAGCTGGCTTGGCAACAATTCCTGCAATTGTAAGAGAATTATCCGATGATGATGCGGTCATTGCTATGGTAGATGCTAATATTCAACGCGAAGAGTTACTCCCGAGTGAAAAAGCATTTGCTTATAAGATGAAACTGGATGCGATGAAGAGACAAGCTGGAAGACCGTCTCAGAAGAATTCTGGTCAAAATGACCAGAATTTTGGAAAGGTATCACGTGATGTTTTGGCGGAAGAAGTTGGAGAAAGTTCAAAACAAATTCAGCGCTACATTCGCCTTACAGAATTGATTCCAGAATTATTGGATATGGTAGATGCAAAGAAGTTGAATTTTACCATTGCCGTTGATATTTCCTACATTGATAAGGAAATGCAGAAATGGATCTACGAGTATATCCGGGATACAGGATTTATCAAACCAAAGCAGATTACAGCTTTGAGAAAACAGTTGGAAGAAGGAACTGTGAATCAAGGATTTATGATCTCGATTTTCAATAGCTGCATAGCAGTAAAAGCACCGGAGAGAAAAGTGGTGTTATCAGGAAAGAAGCTCACAAAGTATTTTCCGGAAGATTATTCGGAAACGGATATGGAAAAGGTGATTGAGGCATTACTGGAACAATGGAAAAGAGAACAGGAATAAGGGTTGTCAAAATAAGACAACCCGAAGAAAGAAGAGATACAGAAGTTTAAAAAAAGGACTTCTATGAGAGAAAGGAAGGGAGGAAGATACATGGACAAAAAAATGAATTTTAAATATTTTTATGGAACAGAAGCAGACCAGTTTAGTTTTTACAGAATACCCAAAGCGTTATTTACCAATGACTGTTTTAAGGATCTTTCCTGTGATGCGAAGATCTTATACGGTTTGATGCTGGACAGAATGTCTTTATCCATTAAGAATCAGTGGTTTGATGAAGAAAATCGGGCATATATCTATTTTTCCATTGAAGATATCATGGAATTATTGAATTGTGGCAGAAATAAAGCGGTGAAATCTCTTCAGGAGCTGGATGATGAAAAAGGGATAGGTTTGATTGAAAAGCGCAGACAGGGCTTTGGAAAGGTTACGATCATCTATGTAAAATCATTTGTTCAGGAGGAATGTGAGGAACAGAAAAAAGAAAAATCAAAGATGGTGAAGTTTATAAATCAAACTTCTGTAGAGGAAGAAGAGACAGAAGAAGTTTACATTTCAAACTTCAAGAAGTCCCAAAAACAAACTTCAAGAAGTCCCGAAAATAAACTTCAAGAAGTTTACATTTCAAACTCTAATAATACTAATATTAACAATACTAATCTTAGTGAGAATAAATCTAATCATATCGTATCTGCAGATGGGATAGGATCCGAAGAGGATGAGATGGAAACGTTACATGCGTATCAATCTCTGATCAAAGACAATCTGGATTATGATTCTTTGTTAGTGAGTCATCCTCATGACAAAAATCAGATTGATGAAATCGTGGATCTGATCGTAGAGACTGTTATGTGTAAGAGTGATAAAGTACTGATTGCAAGCAACTGGTATTCAGGAGCCTTGGTAAGAGGAAAATTCATGAAGCTGGATTATTCCCATGTAGAGTATGTGCTGCATTGTCTGGAAGGAAATACGAGTAAAATCAAGAATATCAAGAAATATTTACTTGCGGCATTGTTCAATGCACCTTCAACAATCAGTGGATATTACCGGGCAGAAGTAAATCATGACATGCCGTGGCTGGCAAGATAGGAGGACAGATATGGGTATTTTAAAAGTGGCAGGAAAAGTGTTATTGATTCCATTGTGGTTTATCATTTCGATCATAGGTGCCGGAGTGAAGCTATTAGTACATATGGTGGCAATCGCAAAAAAGATATTGGGATTGGGAATTATGGCGTTGTTCATTGGAACAGTAATCTGTTATCAAGACTGGCTACAGGCAGCTTTTCTGGTTTGTATGGGAGGTGTTCTGATCTTTATCTTATTTGCTGGAGAATTTATAGATATTGTAATCGACTTACTTAGAGAAAAAATATGTACATTGATTTTAGGTTAAGAAAAGATGACAGTTAAAGTAGCCTTAGTGATTTCAGATAAAAATTATAGAGCCTCTCCTTCAGGGAAAGGCTCTATAAGAAAAGTCCAAACTGAGATTTGTTACAATTTCCACCAAATTGTCTTATCCCTAAAGTATTCAATAAAACCGTTTCTTTGCAAAACACGTTGAGAGGAAAAATTGTCTATTTCTGTTTCTGCAATAATATGTTTTACACTTGCTTGCTTTTTCCCCCATGTGCAAAATGCTTCAACAGCTTCTGTCATATACCCGAAATGTTCATGTTTTTTTCCCAAACCATACCCAATCTCAACTTCTCTATTCTCATTCGGGATATTTTTAAAATCAATCATACCAACTGCAATATTATCATCTTTTTTGACAATCAGCCAAAATGTCAGCCACAAATACACATCGCTATTTGCTTCGATTTTTAAACTCTGCTCATAAAGAATGTTTTTGAAAATCCCCTCTATTTTCTCGCCCTGATATGAACAGTTTAGCCTTTTCTCAAATTCCGGAATATTATCCACTAACATTTCAAGCTGTTCTTGTGTAAGAACGATGATTTTCAATCGTTTTGTTTCAATCACCATTCCCAAAAATCCCCTCTCAAATTCAAGTTTGTTACTCACCAGAAAATTTATAACAGTCTGGAAAAGTTGTTTGGTTTATTAACTTTTTAGCTTTACCAATATGTATTCCTCTCACAACAATAAACGGTAATGAATTTACTTCCTTTAATAGAATACCTGTTGATATTGACAATGCAAAAATTTTTTTCATTTCCATTAGAAATTTTAGCTTATCGTCAGGAATATTGATAATTGAGATATTTCCCCATTCAGCGGGTTTTTCTTCTAACATTTCACAACCATTTTCTATCCATAATACAAAGTTAAACCACTCATCCGGTTCAGCTGTACCTATTGCACCAGCATCAAGAAAACCACATACACAAGCATCTTTCTCAGCCTTGATAACCAATTCTCTATCACCATTATCATTTCCTATACTTAAATAATTCGGAGCATATTTTGCAAATTCATTTACCTTGTACATTTCAACAATACTATCCGTATCGTATAACACACATAAATTGAGAACCATTCCATTAGTTTCTCTTAAAAATTGCTTATATACTTCTGGAAGATCTCCTAAAATATTATTTTCAGAAAAGTTAATCTCATTTTCTGTTGCAGGAGAATTCTTTTGAAATGAAAAGACCTTACTTAAATCCACTTATAATACCCCCTCTACAACTCCAATTTGTCGTTTTCTTTCAGTATATCATAATTATAATCTTTCGGGCAGATAAAAGACTTTTATTTCTACGGAATTGTTTTCAAAATCCATTTCTACATAATAATCCCGGATGAAAATTGATCGGTAATAATCTTGTAAGGAATAAATATCAAGAGTTTTAAAATCGACCAAACACAGCGGGATTGGTTCTTTCTTTTCATTTTCATATTTCCAATATTCTAAGGAAGCAGCAACTTTATCAAGGCAACTTTGGCAGAGATGATCTGTTAGATTTCTTTTGTTTAATTTGTAGTTTTCCGGTAACGTGATATCTATCTCAGCCATTCTGCGGGAAACATCTCCATGAGAGGAATAGGTGATTTCGCCTGTGTTTCCGAAAAGGATATTTGAACCGGTTTTATTTGGTATTTCATTTCCGTTTTCATCATATGCTTTTAGTTGGAAATCTAAGACGTACCAGTCATTGAGGGAAATCAGTCCAACCGTATCAAATTTTCGATAATAGTCCATCATACTATAATCAGAACTTCCACATAAATAGCATGTAGAGATATCTTTCAGGCTTGATTGCAGATCGTCAAAGGTTATTTCTATCCGTTCTTTTGGGGCGTCTGCTTTCAGGGAATGTGTTAGAAAAATACCGTGATGTTGATGGATAGCATAACCGATGAGAAAGGATACAGCTAATAGGATGGTGTACCAGAATAAATCTTTTCTGATATGATAATATTTTTTTCTTTTTTCATGCATGATTGAATTCCTCCGTGAAAAAATATAGTGTACTTAAAATAAGTCCATTTAAAACATTCTACCATTATTTGTACTTAAAATGAACTTGAAATATGAACTTAATATGTACTTATAGAGATGGAGAGAATAATCATGGAGAAAGAGAAGCATTTAGGATTACGGATTGATGCTGAAACGCATAAAAAACTGAAAAGCCTGGCAGAATTTGAAGGGCGTTCGATCAATGGAGAAGTGTTATATTTAATACGTCAGGCAATCATAGAATTTGAAAATAAGCATGGAGAACTGAAATAAAAGAATCTTCACATATGGATACAAGAAAAGCCCGTTCGGTTGTATGGAACGGGCAAATTTTATTTGGCCAGGAAGTTGCTCTGTATTTCCAGCGGCATATTGTAGTTCTGACCACGCTTGATCAGACTGTATAACTTGAAGCTCATGAGTTCCGGACTGGAGTTTAAGCAGCTACAGAGCCCGAAATAGTTCAGATCTTCGTTCTTTGACAGGTCTGCGATTTCTTTATCATCCAGGATAAGATCTGCAGCGAAAAGGTTCGCTTCGTATTCCGTATTATCCCTCATGTTATATAAGACATCATCTTTCATCGGCGCCATTTTGAGCTGAGAACGATGCAGAATGATGTGACCGAGTTCGTGGGCGGCAACGATCTTTTTCTCTTCCTCAGAGAGAAAACTGCTTACCATAACATAAATGGTCTGGCAGCTCATGAAACAGTATCCCTTTAATTTTTCGTAGCGGTCTGTTTCTCCAACGATCACATTCATTTCTTCCAGTATTTCAAAAGGATCCCTGGTCTTGAACTTTTTTACAAGTTTTTCTACTTTGTTGTAAATATATGAATTCCCCAAATATATCACCTCGTGTATGAATCAAACAGAAGCGGGTAATGTTACTTCTGACAATAAAACTATATCCTATAGGCTGTCCAATAATCACCCCATCTATTTGGCATCTAAATATTTCTTTGGTGTAAATTTCTTTGCACGTCTTTTGGAATCCAGATATAAAGACTGGATCTCATCCATAAAGGCTGTTTTGTCTTCATCAGAAAGTTCCCCGCCGGCGAACATTGCAGCGGCCTGTTCTAAGATCTGCTGAGCCTGTTTTGCTCCACGGTTTCCAAATTGTTCAGATGCTTCTGTGATAAAAGCCTCTTCTTCTGTCATGAGATAGGAGATATCGCAGCTTAAAATGTCTGCAAGTTTCTGGTAAAGGTCATGTTTCTTTGGATAACGGCCTTCAATTTCCCATCCCCGAACAGTCCGAAGGGAGACACCGACAGCATCTGCTAATTGGGTTTGGTTGAGTCCTTTGTTCTTTCTTAAATTTTTCACTTTTTCACCGAATGTCATAAAAATACCTACTTTCTAATTGGCGTTTCAGGATCTTTATGTATGATGCTGAAACGGGATAGGAAATAAATTTCCCATAATCAACAAGTTGCCTCTTGACAAGAGGCGAATGATTGCCTATAATGTGAATCACAACAGAACGGCAATTAATTGCCTATAATATAAATGATATTTCCTTTCTTGTCAATGGATTTACTGAAAATTGCCTGTTTTGACACGATCACTATCGTGTGAAAACGAATTGGGATGAGATCGGATTGCTTATGGGAAAGAGAAAGATAGGCAACTTATGGGAGGTGATTGATTTGAAACAGAAGGAAACATTCCTCTGTATTGATCTGAAATCTTTTTATGCTTCTGTTGAGTGTGTGGAAAGAGGACTGGATCCGTTTACTACCAATCTGGTTGTTGCAGATCCGGACCGATCGGTATCCACCATTTGCCTTGCTATCACGCCGGCTATGAAAAAGCTGGGGATCCGTAACCGTTGCAGGATCCATGAGATACCAGATCATATCGAATATATTGTGGCAAAACCGAGGATGCAGCTCTATATGGAGTATTCGGCAAGGATCTATGGGATTTATTTAAACTATGTGGCAAAAGAAGATATCCATGTTTACAGTGTGGATGAGTGCTTTATGGATGTCACAAGATACCTTTCCCTGTATCACCTTACAGCGAAAGAAATGGCACAAAAACTGATGGATGCGGTTATGGAAGAAACCGGAATTACAGCAACAGCAGGAATCGGAACTAATCTGTATCTTGCAAAGATCGCAATGGATATTGTGGCAAAACATATAGAGGATCATATCGGAATGCTGGATGAGATCTCTTACCGGGAACAGTTATGGGGACATAAACCATTGAGTGATTTCTGGCGCATTGGTTCCAGAACAGAGAGAAAATTAGCCGGATATGGAATCCAAACGATGGGAGATATCGCACTTGCCTCTATCCAGTCGGAAGACTGGCTGTATAAAATGTTTGGGATCGATGCAGAACTATTGATCGATCATGCCTGGGGCTGTGAGTCCTGTAAAATGAGTGATATCAAAAATTATCATACAGAAGAGCATAGTCTTTCCAATGGACAGGTGTTGATGAGAAATTACACATTTGAAGAAGCTGCTGTTGTTGTAAGAGAAATGACAGATGTACTGGTTCTGGATCTGGTGGAAAAGGGACTGGTAACGAATTCTGTAACCTTGTGGATCGCTTACGATCATCGTTTTGAGAGGGAGCCATCGAAAGGAACCGTAAGGTTTCCGGATCGTACCAATTGTTCCAAAGAAATGATCGATACAGTAGAAGCGCTTTATCGAAAGATCGCAGATCCACATACCGGGATCAGACGGATAGAGATCATTGCAAATAAGATAACACCGGAAGGCTATCAGCAATATACTCTTTTCCAGGATTCCATAAAAGCAGAAAAGGAAAGACATCTGCAGGAAGCAGTATTGCAGGTGAAAAAGCGTTATGGAAAAAATGCGATCATGCGGGGATCCAATCTGTTGGAATGTTCTACCTACCGGGAAAGAAATAATCAGGTTGGAGGACATCGCGCATAGGAGGTGAAAGTATGCTGGCAAAGGCTTATCAGAAATATTTATATATTCCGAGACCAGTTTCCAAAAGATATCCTATGGATGTGCAGCACAGGGCGAAGCAATTTGCCCCTTTTGCAGCACTTCGGGGATTTGAGGAGATCGTACGGAAACAGGAAATACTTTATGAACAAAGGAAGGTGTTATCCGAAGAACAAAAATGTGGATTGGATAGGAAGCTTCAGATGGTTTCTGTTGGAATGCAGATACAGGCAACCTATTTTAAAGAAAGCCGGGAAATGAAACCGGCAGGCCAGTATCATACGATTTGCGGAACCGTTGAATTTTTTGATCCATCCATTCATTTACGGATTGATGATACGATCATTTTGATCCCGGATCTTTGTGAGTTATCCGGGGATATATTTGAAGAATTGGAATTACCTTGTTAAATACAATCGGCAGAAATTCTTAGTATCCTGGGTGAGTGGGAATCCGGAGAGAATAAGGATGGATGCGCCAGATCAACAAAGCAGGTCTGGGATTTGATGATCATGCTGTTCGTGCAGCTTTGGCACTTACGGAATGGACAACATGATGCTCATAAGGCGGATTTGATTTCCCTTTGATCCGTTGAGTAATAAAATGGACTTTTTTATTATTGCTTAAAGGAGGAAGCCTATGGGATCAGATGCTATCAGATGGCATGTACATTGCTCTGTATGCGGAGCATTTATTGAAAAAAGCGCACATTGCGATTCAGAAGTAGAATGCAAGAAATGTAGAAGCACTTTGGAGATTTTAGTAAAAGATGATATTGTTTCAGTACGCCCTTTGCACATCAAAGATGAAAAACTGAAAGAAAGAATGCGGGTATATTCTCAAAAAGTGATGAATTCCCGAAAGGAAACTAAATAAAATGAGCTGTCAGGATAAGCGGTGGATTTGGCTGGAACCATCAAGGCTGCACCTGATAGCAAGAGTTTGTCAAGGAGCTGAACCTGACTGGAATCATGAAGAGCCCGGCAAAACATTTGCAGATACAATGCAGGATGATATTTCATTCTGTGTCTGTGGAAGCATTTGTTTTGCCGGCTTTTTTTGTTTTCTCAAAAATTAAAAAAAGTTGAGTTTTTAACCTGTAAAACAGGGCTTTTTCCTTTCTATATATAGAGGGCAAAGTTTCAGTTGTAAAAATCAGAGATACTACGGAATTTTGTATGATATAGCCGAAGGAGGTAATTACATAGGAGCTGCGGACTCCCGTTCAAAAAAAACGGGTGAGTTCGTGGCTAATTGTGATGAGATTCTTATAGAGTTCATGGATCACCCGTAGCCGTAAGGCAGAAAGGTGGTCCATATGTTGACATTAAAAGAATTAAAGAAAGTAGTAAAAGTGGCAGGTATGACAAAGAGAGTCCCTTCTGAAAAGGCGTTAGAAAAAGAAGAGATTGTAGTAAAGGAAATTCTGAGTGGGGAATGTGATATTACCGTTTACGCAAATGGGTATGTGTTATACAGGGAAAACGGAAAGAAAACCATCTTTCCACTCCATTCCTGTAAAGATTATCAATACATGGATGTGAAGGAAGATCGAAGTATTATGAACGAAGAATTTTTTGACAACGAAAATTGGTACATTCGTTTGTTAATGGAAGCAACGGATCGTATGGAAATAAATCAGACTAAGGTGGCATCAAACCATAGACTCGTTTCGTATAGCGATTATGCGGATGACAGGATCTTACTGCTAGATCCAGCTTCAGATTTTCTCGACCAGTATATTGAAAAAGAGATGGTCCGCGATTTCTTAGGTTGTCTAACTGCCAGACAGAAAGAAATCATCCAGTTATTTTACTTTGAAGAAATGAATCAAGAGAAGATTGCAGACTATCTTGGAATCAGACAGCAGAGTGTTTGTGAAATGATGCAAAGAGCACTTTCTGTCATGAAAAAACATGCAGATAAAGAAGAAAATTAAAAAAAATCAAAAAAATTTAAAAAGCACCCTGTAAAACAGGCCGTTTTCCTTTCGTTATATGAAGACGTTTGTAAGAAACACTTCATGTACCTTGAAAAGAGAATAGCCTGCCCGGAGTGATACCTGCCTTGAATGTGCATTGTGCGTGTCCTGACAGAGAAAACGTTTTGGAGATATGGACTCTAAAACAGGAACGGATCCGGGGAAGAGAACAGGAAAACGCTTAAATCTTAAATAAAAAATAATTGTCTGAATCAAAATGAGGATGACAGTAGAAATCATATGGCGGTGTTTGTTTGAAAAAGCAGATACCGCCATATATTTGTGCTGTTATCTCAGCAAAGTGCTGACTGTCCCAAATAGCACAAGACCAGGAAAGGAGGGGATTATTTTTAGGAAAGAATGATGGAAAACGATGAACAAGTATAACGGATAAATAAGATTCAGAAGAAAGGAAGGATTTAAGAACATGAAAGTGAAACAAAAAGCAAAGCGGGTTGTATCCGGATTGCTGACAGCGGTCACTCTTTTATCTACGGTGTTATCACCAATCAACAGTTATGCTGCGGAGCTTCCGAAAGAAAAAAAACTGCCTCTTTTGGAAGAGGTACAAAGCCTGCTAGATGAAGATGAAATTGTTCTGGCAAAGGATCATCAGGTGGAAGTGGGAACAAGTTTTGATGTAAAAACAGATTTTACAGGGTTAGAGATCAAGGACGCGGAAAAAGTAAAGATTACTTTTGAGGAAGCAAAGAATGAGCAGGGAGAAGATTTTACAACATCCCATGCAGATACCTATAAAACTGTTTATCATGTAGAACCGGTCAATCAGGAACATCCGAATTATCAGATCAGCAGAAATGTGACTGTAAAGGAAATAGAAAAAGAGAGTGAAAGTCCTTCAGCAGATGCAGAGCAATCCGAAATAAAAGAGACGGAAGAAGATGAGGAGGATTCAGAGAAGCCGTCAGAAATCCCAACAGAGACAGATGTATCAGAAGAGAATGCTGCTTTTGATGCATTGATCGAAGAAACAATGGATCAGGAAACATATGATGAAGTATCGGGATTGGAACTTCGTGATGTTATGGAACAGGCAGTAGAACAAGGTGTTGATTTTAATGGAATGGAACCAGGTGAGATTACTACAATCAAAGCGATGGCTAGAACTGCAGGTGTAGGATCTCAGCAGGTAACTATTGAAAAAGGTCCAATATACCGATATGCAGACTACGGGCTTGGAACATATCTTACAGAGCCGTATTATATTTCTTATGGAAGTGTAAGAGCAACGGCTTATTGTATCCAGCCGGCAAAACCAGGACCAGGATCAGGTATTTATACCATCACAAAGCTGGCTGACAATCAGGCTCTTGCAAAGGTATGTTATTACGGTACCGATGCGGCAGGTGCAGAAAGTTATTTTGCGAACAAGCACAGGGATTTTTCATCAGGAAAGAGATTTATTCTTGTCCATATGGCGGCTGCTTATGCTTATGGCAGTAGTGATGCGTTCTATGGAACCAATGCAACAGGACAGGAACTAGCAATGGATATTTACA
Organism: Faecalimonas umbilicata; assembly: GCF_042846195.1. Lineage (NCBI taxonomy): Bacteria > Bacillati > Bacillota > Clostridia > Lachnospirales > Lachnospiraceae > Faecalimonas > Faecalimonas umbilicata. The sequence goes on along the minus strand of NZ_AP031411.1, from coordinate 2,893,069 downwards.
ATTATTGTGTAAAGAAGCCTGAGATACCGGATGTGTCCATGTCATTTTCCGATGCCAATGTAAAGGCTTATGTAGAAGGAAATACACAGCGTACAAAGGAAATCACATTCCATGCGGCAGGACAGCAGAGTGTGACGATCAGCCTTCCATCTGGAGTACGTTTTCACAACGTAAGTACAGGAAGTACAAGCGCACCGGGAGCAAAGGTAACAATCCAAGGAGGCACAAAGTTTTACCTTTCTGCACCGCTTACACAGGCAAGTGATACCGCAGAAGTATTTGCTACAACGATGGCAGGCGGATTGAAGAAAGATTATTCGGCGTATAAGCTGACAACCAATGGAAGTGTGCAAGATTTGGCATTTATTTTTGGAGAAGGTGTGGAAACAACAAATAAAGTAAGCCTGAATGTTACATGGACAAAACAGGCGGAAATTGCGATTGTAAAAAATGATAAAGCCACCGGAAATCATCTGGCAGGAGCAATCTATGGTGTTTACCGTGATAAGGAGTGCTCAGATTTAATCACGCAGATGCCTGAGACAGATAAAAAGGGCGCTTCTAAAGTAACAGTCGAAAAGACACAGGATATTGTGTATGTAAAAGAAATCCAGCCACCGGCAAATTATCAGGCAGATCCAACTGTTTATCCGGTAGATGTTAATATCGGTAAAACAAGTACAAAGAATGTTCTGAATGAACGTACTTATGCAAAGATCCATCTGATCAAAGAAGATGCAGAAACAGGGGTAAATCCACAAGGAGATGCGACTTTAGAAGGTGCGGTGTATGGCCTCTATGCGAGAGAAAACATTGTACATCCAGATGGAACAACAGGAATTGTACATAAAGCCGGTGATCTTGTATCTACCTTAAAGGTAGATCAGAAGGGAGATGCTGCGGTAAAAGACCTGTATCTTGGAAAATATTTTGTAAAAGAGATCCAGGCGCCGGAAGGATATCTGTTAGACAAGACAGAGCATGATGTGGAATGTTCTTATGAAGGTGGCACAGTTCCAACGATAGAACGTACTGTGAAATCAACAGAACTTGTTATGAAACAGCCGTTCCAGATCATAAAAGCTGCGAACAATGGAGAAACGGATGCAGATCTGTTAAAAGGGGCAGGTTTCAGCGCTTACTTAAAGAGCAGCCTGGAGAAAAAAGAAGATGGAAGTTATGATTTTTCCCATGCAGAGCCAGTCATCCTTACAGCAGATGGTAAAACGGAAATGTTCACAGATGAGAAAGGGTATGCGTGCAGTATTCCGCTTCCATATGGAACGTATATTGTACGAGAAACAACCACACCTCATAATTATAAACCGGTAGAGGATTTTGAGATTACCATCCGTGAAAACAATCCGGATAAACCGCAGGTTTGGAAGGTACTGTTGGACAAAGAATTTTCCGCAAAGTTAAAGATCATCAAAAAAGATGATGAAACAAAGAAACCGGTGTTAGTAGCCGGCACAGAATTTAAAATTTATGATCTGGATCATAAGAAATATGTGGAACAGGTAACAACCTATCCTACGGTCACAGTCCATAAATCTTTCTTTACGGACAGCCAGGGATACCTGATCTTACCGAAAAACTTAGAGATTGGTCACTATCGTATTGAAGAAGTTACAGCACCGGATGGATATGTTGTCAACAAAAACTATGTAGAGATCACCGTGGATTCGGATACTGCCTATGAAGTAGATGGAGTAAGTGGAGATGTGATCATTGAAGTTTCCTATGAAGATCAGCCGGTAAAGGGAAATCTTATTGTGTATAAGAAAGGTGAGATGCTTTCTGGTTTTGAGAACGACTTTATCTATAAAGAACAGTACCTTTCCGGGGCGGAATTTGAAGTACGTGCGGCAGAGGATATCTGCACTCCGGATCATCAGAAAGATGCAGATGGGAACCGTATCGTACTTTATGCAAAGGATACGCTTGTGACAACGATCACAACGGGAGAGGGTGGAAAAGCTGTAGCAAAGGATCTGCCGCTTGGAAGATACTATGTAGTGGAAACAAAGGCACCGGAAGGATTTGTATTAAATCCGGAGCCAGTAAAGGTTGCATTAACTTATCAGGATCAGGATACACCGATCGTTGAAGCAGAAGCAATCGTAGGAAATGACAGACAGAAAGTCTCTATTTCCGTAGAAAAACAGGATGCAGAAAATGGACGGGTATTATCTGGGGCTGTGTTTGGCATCTATAACAAGAAAAATATCCAGGCAAATGGAAAAGTTCTTGTGAAAGCAGATACCTTATTACAGGAAATGACATCCGATGAGAACGGTATGGCAACATGCACCCTGGATCTTCCATTTGGAGAATACTATGTAAAAGAATTAAAAGCGCCGGAAGGTTTTGTTTCTTCGGATGAGGTTCTGGAATTTGTTGCAGAGTATCAGGGACAGGAGACAAAGATTGTTTCCTTACAGGCCGTAAAGAAGAATGAACCGACTACAGCAGAGTTCACAAAGTCTGATCTGACCACAGGCGTAGAGCTGGAGGGCGCAAGATTGAAGGTCATGGATAAAGATGGAAATGTGATCGATGAATGGACATCTGAAAAGGATAAGCCACATGTGATCAAGCGTCTGGTTGTCGGAGAAACCTATACCCTTCATGAAGAGTTTGCTCCATATGGTTATCTGAAAGCAACGGATGTGACATTTAAGGTCAAAGATACTGCCGAAGCACAGAAAGTGGAAATGAAGGATGAGGTTCCAAAAGGGCTTCTGATCATCAACAAAAAGGGAGAATTTTTAGAGAAGATTACTCTTCTGGATAATGTGAAAGGAACGGTAGAACATTTCTTTGAATATATCACAGGAAACTTAAGTGAAGTCACCTTTGAAGTCTATGCTGCAGAAGATATCAAGGCTGCGGATGGCGTAAGTGCAGATCATTATAAGAAAGATGAGCTGGTAGGCACGATCACAACCGATGAGAAGGGGATCGCAAAAATGGAAGACCTTCCGGTAGGAAAATATTGTGTGAAGGAAGTGAAAACGGCACATGGTTTTGTACTGGATGGAGAGCCTAGATTTGTGGATCTGACCTATCGCGATCAGGATACGCCAGTGGTTACTTTTGATGAAGAATGGCAGAACAACCGCCAGAAGATAAAAGTAACGGTCCTTAAAAAAGAAAAGGATACAGAACGTATGCTGGAAGGTGCGATTTTCGGCTTATTTACAAAAGAAGATATCAAAGGCAGAGATGGAAAAGTCCTGATGGAAGCCGGAACGCTGATCGAGCAGAAAACAACGGATGAAAATGGACAGATCCTTTTCAAAGCAGATCTTCCAGTGGATGGGACCTATATCGTAAAAGAAATCTATGCGCCGGATGGTTTTGTGACATCGAATGAAGAAAAGGAATTCACTTTTGAGTATGGAAAACCGGAAGAAGCCGAGGTTTCCTATGAGTTTGTTTTTGAAAATGAGCCGACAAAGGTAGAACTTACGAAAACAGACCTTACCACAGGAAAAGAACTTCCGGGAGCTCATCTGAAGGTGACAGATGAAGACGGAAATGTAATCGATGAGTGGGTATCTACAGAAAAAGCCCATGTGATCAAGGGGCTGACCGTTGGAAAATCCTATATGATGACAGAAACAAAACCGGCAGATGGATATGTAACTGCTGAGAGCATTACCTTTACAGTAGAAAATACTGCAGAAATCCAGAAACAGGAGATGAAAGATGATGTGACAAAGGTGTTGATCTCGAAACAGGATATCGCAGGAAAAGAACTTCCAGGTGCAAAGCTTACGATCTTAGATGAAGATGGAAAAGTGGTAGAAAGCTGGACATCTACAGAAGAGGCACATTATATAGAGATGCTTCCGATCGGAAAGTACATGCTCAGGGAAGAAACGGCACCGGAAGGTTATCTGGTTGCAAAGGATGTGGAATTTGAAGTAAAAGATACCGCTGAAGTACAGAAGGTTGTTATGGTTGATGAGGAAAAACCAAAAGAAAGCACTCCGGAAGGTGGAAAACCTTCTAAAGATGCACCGAAGACTGGGGATAACACCAACTTGTTGTTATGGTTGATCGTGCTTGGAATGAGCTTCAGTGGAGTGGTAGTCCTTGGAAGAAAAATAAAGAAGAAATAATGTAAGGGAAAGCGTTCATGGAAACCGGAGGGAATCTGTGAACGCTTTTTTGTTAGGAGGAACATGAGGATGGACAGGAGAAGAGATAAGAACCTGATCGTGGAACCAAATGCAGCAATGCCGGGGAGAAAATATAGTGAAGAAAAACCCTGGTCTTGTAAATATTGCTATTGGTGGGGAGGGAGAAAAACGGGCTGCATTGAGAAGCAGTGCTATTATTTGCTTCCCCCAAAGGATTAAGGAAAGAAAGGGAGTGGTTAATTGCAGGATGAAGTGAATGAAAAAATCATAGCTCTGTGTATCCAGACAACCCGGATGAGTACCGGCGTGCTAAAGGCATCTATGAGAAAATTTCTGGATGGAATGAGCAGACAGAAACAGAAACGGGTACAGGTAAAACAGGCTGTCAAAACAGGAAAAGCACAGGAAAAGGGCAGAGAAAAAGAAAGAAAACGACAGGAGATGAAAAAGCCTCATGGAAAGCAGACGATAAAACAACTGATCGCACAGGGAGCACAGCTTACCAATATTCAGATCACGGATCAAAATATCAAGTCATTTGACCGGGTAGCCCGTAAATATGGGATCGATTATAGTCTGAAAAAGGATTCCCATGTGAAACCGCCATTGTATCTAGTATTTTTTAAATCGAAAGATGTGGACGTGATGACGGCTGCATTTAAAGAATATGCAGGCATAGAGCTGGATCAGTCTAAAAAGAAAAAGCCTTCTGTCCGAAAGAAACTGCAGAAGACACAGGAGAGGAAAGCAAAACATCGTCAGAGAGTCAAGACGAAGCAGAAAGTCAGAGGGCAGGAACGATGATCCGGGAAAAGATGCAGAATATCCAGATGAAGAGAGTGGTGATATTAAGTATTCCGTATCTGATCATCTTCTATCTTGCAGATAAATGCTTTTGGCTATACCGCCATTGTATTGGTGACAGTATGATTGAGAAAATCGGTGTGATGCTGATGAATTTCCAACTGGCATTTACGAACTGGCTTCCAAGCTTTTATATGCAAGATCTGTTAGGAGGATTGGTGACTGCGCTTATCTTTCGGTTGATCTTGTATTATAAAGTGAAGAATGCGAAGAAGTTCCGGCATGGAGAAGAGTATGGATCGGCCAGATGGGGAAACCGGAAGGATATCGAGCCCTTTGAAGATCCGGTGTTTGAAAATAACATCATTCTGACCGAAACAGAACGGCTTACGATGAACAGTAGGCCAAAGGCTCCCAAATATGCCAGAAACAAGAATGTGATCGTGATAGGGGGATCAGGATCCGGTAAAACCAGATTTTATGTGAAACCCAATCTGATGCAGATGACAGATCGCGTATCTTATGTGGTGACAGATCCAAAGGGAAGTGCGAGACGTTCCAGTCTGAAAAGGACTGGCACATCTCAACTGAATCATTGTTTATTGTAATGAAATTAGTTCGAGTTGGAGAACTGAATGCGTGAATAGTCGAATGAAGGGGTAACGCCCTGAAAGGCTACTCTAATACTCCGGCTGGCATGGAAATGAGTAAACATTGAAATGTCAGAAGCCCGGTGAAGTCGGCAGAGAGATACCGTAACAATAGTAGTTGACGAAAGCTGTCCAGAGGTGGATGGTGTATCCTATATGCCGGGAGTCTATAAAATACCTATGGTTAGAATGGTGGATGTTACATAATCCACTGACGAACCCTCGAATGTACGGGTCTATATCGGGACTAAGTAGAAATGCTTAGTAACACAACTAGTGTTGCTACTGCGGGTGAGTAAGACTTCTGCCTTTATGAAAATCCGTGCAATGTTACAGGCATTGATGTGGTAGCAGGCTCAGAGATGGGAACCTACGGGTATATAGGAACAGATAACGCATTCGGAACGTCGTAAGCTGACAGCGTGGAGATTTTACTGTCTATGAAACGTATCGAACGGGAAAGTCATCGTGAGATTAGCGATGATATAAGGGAGATAATGTCAGTGAAAGCGGTGGCATAGTACCGATGAAACCGTGATAACAAGCGGTGGAGGGATAGCCACTAGTCATATATTAGAGTAAATAAGTTACAAATGGTATGGGTTCGAGTAAGACTAAGAGATGTAATAACTCCCAGATAGGAGGTTACAGACCATACAAAAGAAAGCTAAGCTCCGGTACAACGAATATTACGATATGCAGAAAGCATTCGATGAGTTGTATCAGCAGAGCAAAAATGGTAACAACTTTTATAAGTTATTAGAAATTATCGGTTCAGAGCAGAATATTTGCCTGGCATACCGAAACCTAAAAACCAATAGCGGAAGTAAAACCGCTGGTACAGATGGTAAAACAATCGAGGATATCAAAGGTCTATCGGACAGGGAAGTAATTGAAACTGTCAGAAAACAATTAGCAGATTATCATCCGCAATCAGTCAGGAGGGTCTTTATTCCTAAGCCCGGAAGCGATAAAAAGCGTCCGTTAGGGATTCCATGTATCTGGGATAGATTGATACAACAGTGTATCCTACAGGTGTTAGAGCCGATTTGTGAACCTAAGTTTCATAATCACTCATATGGATTCCGGCAAAATAGAGATGCCCACCATGCGGTCAGCAGAGTTGTCAGCATGGTAAATATGTATAAACATTATTATTGTGTGGATGTGGACATCAAGGGCTTCTTTGATAATGTAAACCACGGAAAGCTGCTAAAACAGATATGGACATTAGGTATACGAGATAAACGATTGCTATGTATCATTAGCAAAATATTAAAATCAGAAATTGAAGGAGAAGGAATACCGGACAAGGGTACACCGCAAGGTGGGCTGATTAGTCCGCTACTTTCGCTCATTGTGCTGAATGAACTTGATTGGTGGGTAAGTAGCCAGTGGGAGACTTTTACACCAAATGGAGTGAAGAAAGGCAACATGAAAGGAAGTAAGGGCTGGTTGAGTTATGCACGAAAATATACAAATCTAAAAGATGGGTATGTGGTGCGTTACGCTGATGATTTTAAAATTATGTGCAGAAGTTATACTGATGCACAAAGATATTATCATGCGACAATAGACTTTTTAAAGTCAAGATTAAAACTCGACATTAGTCCGGAGAAGTCCAAAGTTGTTAATCTCCGAAAGAACTCTTCTGATTTTCTGGGATTCAAAATTAAAGTCCTGCCAAAAGGCAAGACCAGATATGGATACATTGCTAAAACTGATATGAGCGATAAAGCCATCAAAAAGATTACTGCTGAATTAAAGGCAAAAGTGATTAATATAAGGAAACACACAACTGTTGGTAGAATCAATGCCTATAACATGGCAGTGATAGGGATACAGAATTATTACTGTATTGCTACCAACATATATAACAATCTAACGGATGTTAATTACGCTCTCTTACCAACCTTTAGAACCAGATTATCATGTATTGGAAGTACAATTCCGTTTGCGGAAACGCCCTATGAATTTCAACAGAAAACTGTAGGAATCAAGAAAGAAACCAAAATTATAACAGTAGGCAAAATGCCACTACTGCCACTTACAGGAGTTCATCACAAACATCCTATAAATTTCTCACAAGATATTACCAGCTATACAGCAAAAGGAAGAGAAAAGATTCATAAATCTGTCCAATGTGTAGAAACACAGGAATTACGAAATGTGATGAAGTATAGGAATCCTAATGAAAGCATTGAATTTAATGATAATAGTATTTCTGCATACCTCGTGCAACAGGGGAACTGCTATGTCATGGGAAATAGGCTGAATGTACATCAAATGAAATGTATAAGGAAAATTCCAGTAGGTGAAGGTGGTACAGACAAGCATACTAATATCGCATTTATTTCAGAGGAAATATGGCGAGCTGTTATGACAGAGGATATTTCAGAAACTATCAGAATAATGAAGAGATTCAATATGGACGACAAGCAAAGACGGAGATTCAACCGATTGCGTGAAAATTATGGATTACTACCAATTAAGAAAAGATAACTTATAAATTTACTTGAGTATGATGGCACGCCGTATGATGCGAAAGCATCATGTACGGTGTAGAGCGGGGGAAAAGGTGGAGATTACTTCAAAGCCTTACCTATCGCTATCAATTATTGTAGAATGTGGAAAGATGCTGGTAAATGGCGGCTATCGGATCAAGGTGCTGAATACGATCAATTTTAAAAAGTCCATGCACTATAATCCATTCCATTATATCCGTAGTGAAAAAGATATCTTAAAATTGGTGAATACCATCATAGCAAATACGAAGGGGGAAGGAGAAAAATCTACGGAGGATTTCTGGGTGAGTGCGACACGTTCGCAGGCGGTAAAAAGTCTGCGCACAGTGTTGGTTTATTAAATAATAACCAGTCTGTGAACTGGTAATCCGATAGGTGGAATGATGGGGTAACGCCCTGAAACGTCTATCCTTGACGGACTTGCGTCAGCTGTAATGGCTGGGGTGAGAAGCTCCGTGACAACGACCGAGAGTAGTCGTAGGAATCTGCCAAAAGATTCTCGAAAACGCCCCAGAGGTGGGGTGCGCTACCTATAGGTCTAGGATCTATAAAATATCTATGGTTAGAATGTTTACTTTGGCGAGTAAACTGACGAAAACTGCGAATGTACGGTTCTAAAAGAAGACCATATAGAAATGTATGGGTGCGTTAAAGCGCAGTCAGTGTGGTTCAGTAGAAATTGACCCTACGAACGACCATGTTGTGTTACAGGCACATCCAAGCTGACAGGACTATAGCAGAGACCTAAGGATATATGTACAGATAGGATTATCGGAACGTGGAAAGGCATCAGATTCCATTATGGGATAGCCTGACGAAGAAAATAAGCAGGTGAACTGGTGCTGAAAAGCCGTGATCGAACTTATGATGAGTTCTGCGAAAAAGAGGAACTCGGAGGAATGGTCACAAGTCGGTTGAAATAAACAGGCATTATTCAGTCTTATGATAAGGATTACGAGTAAGACCAAAAGGGTCACTTTCGAGAGGAGGTGATGCCTTATGCCAAAGAAAAGTAAAACATTATGTGTAGATGACCTGCGTCATGCGGAGTACTATGGAATGCAAGATACTTTTGATGAACTATATCAAAAAAGTCAGAACGGTGAAGTATTTGAGAATCTTATGGATTTGATAGTGAGCAGGGATAACATTTTACTTGCGTACCGAAACATCAAAGCGAACAAAGGCAGCTACACGGCAGGAACAGATAAAAAGAACATCACAGATATTGGGAGTCGAACTCCTGATGATGTGGTAAAAAGAGTGAGATTTATTGTTACGGGAAGCGAACACGGCTACAGACCAAAGCCTGTAAGACGGAAAGATATCCCGAAACCAAACGGAAAAACACGTCCGCTGGGAATCCCATGCATATGGGATAGGCTGATACAGCAATGTATCAAGCAGATCATGGAACCAATCTGCGAAGCAAAGTTCAGCAATAATAGTTATGGATTTCGTCCGAACAGATCCGTTGAACATGCCATTAACAGAACCTACACCATGCTTCAAATGATGAACCTTCATTATGTTATTGAGTTTGATATTAAAGGATTTTTCGATAACGTAAATCATAGCAAGTTAATCAGACAGATATGGTCGCTGGGTATCCATGATAAAACGCTGATTTTTATTATCAAGCGAATACTAACAGCTCCAATTAAAATGCCCGATAATACAACGGTATTGCCCGACAAGGGTACACCACAGGGAGGAATTATCTCACCACTACTGGCAAACATCGTTCTAAATGAATTGGATTGGTGGATAGCCAGTCAATGGGAGGAAAATCCAATTGCTATAAGCAGAGGGCGAGAAAGAATAATCGGAAAAACTAAGGTTTTTGATAAAAGCCATGGTTATAGGATTATGAAAAACACAGAAATGAAAGAAATGCATATCATTCGGTATGCGGACGATTTTAGGATTTTCTGTAGAACGAAAGAGGACGCAGTCAGGACAAAAGAAGCGGTTACGGAGTGGATTGAAGAGAGGTTGAAATTAGAGGTGTCTCCTGAGAAAACAAGGATTGTGAACACCAGAAAACGGTGGTCAGAGTTTCTTGGATTCAAAATAAGGGTAAGGTTGAAGCATCATAAATATGTGGTGCAGTCGGCAATCTGTGACAAAAAGGTTGAAATTGAAAGAGCAAAGCTAGTGGAACAAGCGAAAAACATCGCAAAACCCAGAGAGAAAAAAAGTTGTTTATCAGAAATTCAGCTATATAACTCCATGGTGTTAGGCATACAGAATTACTATCAGCTTGCCACCTGTATCAGTATTGATTGCAGAGAATTCCATAGGCGAGTAATGACAGTTTTGACGAACAGGTTAAATACAGAAACAGGAAGTATGCTAAAACGTGAGGGTGGAACTATCACCCAAGCAGAAAAGGAAAGATTCGGACAGTCAAAAATGATTCGATATGTTTCAGGAATTGACCAGATGATCTATCCGATTGCATTCATCAAAAATAAAATACCGATGGCGAAGCGATCAATCGTTTGTAGTTATACAAAAGAAGGTCGTGCTCTGATTCATACAGAACTTAACCTTAATCAGTATGTTCTGAAAGGACTGAGAGAAAAAATATCCGTTGGTCATAGCACAGAATACCATGACAGTAAAATATCTTTATTTTCTGCTCAAAAGGGAAAATGTGCAATCAGTGGAGAAGAATTCGCAGATGCGGAACATGTAGCTGTATGGCTCAAAGTACCAGGATCACTTGGTGGATTTGAAAGATATAAAAACATGGTTCTGATTCACAAAAAATATCTGATTCTGTTACAAGAACTGCCCCAAGCAGCAATAAAAGACCTGATAAAAACACTCAATATCACAAAAAAGATGCTCGTGAAAATCAATAGTCTGCGAGAGCAGGCGAACCTGTCAGCAATAATATAAAACTTAAATTTGGTGACTGATTAAATGTCTTGTGAAGACAATCGATGGAGCGCCGGATGCGGTGAAAGTCGCATGTCCGGTGTGAAGTGGGGGAAAAGGTGGAGATAATATCAAAACCTTACCTATCACTATAAGCGGAACGCCTTCTGTACTCTGCCCTGATCGGTTATATCTGGTATGAAGCACCGGAAGAAGAACAAAATTTTTCTACGCTTTTGGAATTTATCAACGCCAGTGAAACGAGAGAAGACGATGAAGAATTTAAGAATGCGGTAGATGAATTATTTGAAGAATTGGAGGCAGAGAATCTGGAACACTTTGCAGTCAGACAATATCGAAAATATAAGCTGGCTGCCGGAAAAACAGCGAAGTCGATCCTTATTTCCTGTGGCGCCAGACTTGCTCCATTTGATATTCAGGAACTTCGGGAAATCATGTCCTATGATGAGATGGAGCTGGATATGATCGGGGATCAGAAGACAGCAATGTTTGTCATTATCAGTGATACCGATGATACTTTCAATTTTGTGGTGGCGATCATGTACACACAGCTTTTTAATCTGCTCTGTGATAAAGCAGATGATGAGCATGGTGGAAGACTTCCGTACCATGTACGATTACTGCTGGATGAGTTCAGTAATATCGGCCAGATTCCCAAATTTGATAAACTGATCGCAACGATCCGAAGCCGTGAGATCTCCGCTTCTATTATTTTACAGTCGCAAAGCCAGTTAAAAACCATTTATAAGGATGCTGCGGAAACCATCACGGGGAATTGTGATACTGTATTATTTCTTGGAGGAAAAGAAAGCTCCACGTTAAAGGAAATCTCGGAAACGTTGGGAAAAGAGACCATTGATCTTTACAATACATCTGATACTAGAGGGACAAGCCAGTCCTATGGTTTGAATTATCAGAAGACAGGGAAAGAATTGATGAGCCGGGATGAACTAGCTGTAATGGATGGAAATAAATGTATCTTACAGCTTCGAGGTGTACGGCCATTTCTCAGTAACAAATATGATATCACAAAGCATAAGAGATATAAGGAATTGTCGGATGCGAATAAAAGGAATGCGTTTGATGTGGAAAAATACCTGGAGCATAAGCTGGTTTTTTCGCAGGATACAGAATTTGAAGTGTATGAAGTAAATGTAACAGAAGAGGATGTGAAAGCAGTGATAGAGGAAGAAGTAAACTAAAAAGAGTATCTTTTGGGCTAGAAATGTGATATGTTTTTATAAAGACAAATTGGAATTTAATAAGAATAAGATTTAATTATAGGAGTGTATTAAATGTGGCTTTTAGGGAGTATTTTTATAATCACATCGCTATTAGTTCTATATCTAAAATATAGGGTTGTTTTTACTGGCGAAAAATGCAAAGGGAAAATAATCGACATTGTAGAACAAAATGCTGGTTATTCAGTAGGTGGTGTTAATGTTAAAAAGCATGCTTATATAGTGAAGATTAAAAACAAAAAGTATTATACTGCACATGGTTGTTTCTTTTTATCATTGGGAAAGAGGAAGGTTGGAAAAGAAATTTCTGTATTTAAGAATGAAAAATATGGAAATGAGGTTTTCAAATGCTTTGATTTTCGTATAGAGGTTGTTGCTTTATTAGTATTTTTATTTGGCGTTTTTATAATTTACTCAGGCTTACGATAAAGTCAAGCAGGTTTCAGTTTGAGGAGGAGATACACGCAAAGACAAATTTCAGTTTGCAGAACTCAATATGGAAAGATAAAGTTTTTAATAACGATGAGGGCAGTCAGATAAAAACTGATTGTCCTCATCTAATAAGTATAGAAAACACAGGAGCAGTATGGTAAAATGAGAATAACAAATTGGAATTTTAAAAAGGAGTGTGATGACCATGATTTTTGATTTTGAGCCTTGGCAATTAGATATTGATATTGACTTAACTAAACAATTATATAGAAGTTGTAAAGGAGACTTTGTATGGGTAGAAAAGAAATAACAACAAAAGAAGATTTAATGAAAGTAATAGAATTATTCGAAAATACTGGAATTACATACTGGTTGGATGGCGGATGGGGTGTAGATATTTTAGCTGGTAAACAAACAAGAATTCATAGAGATATAGATATAAATTTTGATGCTCAACATACGGAAAAATTGTTAAATGTGCTTTTGAATCTGGGCTATAAAATTGATACAGACTGGAAACCGGTTAGAATAGAGTTATATAGTGATGAACTTGGTTACTTAGACATTCACCCGTTCGTTTTAAATGAGGACGGAACTTCAAAACAAGCTGATTTAGAGGGTGGATGGTATGAGTTTGAAAAAGATTACTTTGGTAGTGTTTTTTTTGAAGGCAAAACAATTCCTTGTATATCTTTAAAAGGCCAAAAAGTTTTCCATTCAGGTTATGAATTAAGAGATAAAGATAAGCATGATATTTCAATTCTTGAAAGTTTATCAAAATAACATCGCTGTAATTTCTAAGATAAATTGCAGTTTGTAGAACTGAAAAATATGAATTTGATGCAATAATGGGAGATGTTAATTTGCGTTGCTTGTGGCAATGGTTGTTTTGATATTTAATGATTGTATCAAAACAAAGGAGGCACAGGGTATGTTAAACGAGAATATTAGAAATTTGCGAAAATCAAAAGGACTTTCGCAAGAAGAACTAGCTATCAGGTTAAACGTAGTAAGGCAAACAATATCCAAATGGGAAAAAGGATTATCCGTTCCTGATTCAAGTATGATTATTTCATTAGCAGAGGAATTAGATACATCTGTAAGCACCTTACTTGGGGAAACTGTACAGGAAGAATGTTTGGATAAAGAAAATATGAAGAGCATTTCAGAGAAGCTTGAAGTTATCAATCTTCAACTTGCTAAAAGAAGTTCTATGAGAATTCATACAGTCCGTTATTTGCTTATTTCATTATGTGCAATTATTACAATAATTTTTATTGCTTTTGCTGCTATGAATGGTGAATATTTGACTTGGGATTTTAATGATCCAGAGTTGGCAATCGTAGGTACTCTATTACATGGTTTTGAGTTTTTATTTATCAGATTGGCCCCATTTCTTCTTACGGGATCAATCATTGGAATTGTATTCACATATAAAAAACGATAAATCAAATTTCATAAGAAAAACAGAATAAAAAGCGTTAGAGCATGTAGATATCCATCTATGTGCTCTTTTTTTGCGTTTTTTTAAGAAAAGGTCCTGATGATCAGGCAGAAAGGAGAAAAAAGTGAAGATAAAAATAAGATCACCTTGCAAATAAAACAGGTAAAAAAAGAGGTCTGAATAATAGGGAAAGGAGAGAGGAAACGCTGACAGACCATAGAAACAGCGTTTATTCAGAAAAGAATATGGGATTTTTCGGAAGTGCAATTACAATCTTACAGACATTAGTCGTAGCGATTGGTGCAGGTCTTGGTGTCTGGGGAGTTATCAACCTGATGGAAGGTTACGGAAATGATAATCCGGGCGCAAAATCACAGGGAATTAAGCAGCTTATGAGTGGCGGTGGTGTGATCCTGATCGGTACACAGTTGATTCCGCTTTTGAGTGGATTATTTGGTTAAAGGAAAGGAGTAGAGATCCATGTTCAATCAAATTTTTGATGCGATTGAGGAATGGATGAGGGAACTTCTAACAGGTATGATCAGTTCTAACCTGGACCGTATGTTTACGGATGTCAATCAGAAGACAAGTGAGATTGCGGGCCAGGTTGGACAGACGCCACAAGGATGGAATGGCAGTATCTTTAGTATGATCGAAGGACTGTCAAATTCAGTCATCATGCCGATTGCAGGTATCATCATAACATTTGTACTGTGTTATGAACTGATCTCCATGCTGACAGAGCGAAATAATATGCATGATATTGATACATGGATGTTCTTTAAGTATTTTGTAAAAATGTGGATTGCCGTTTATCTGGTAAGCAATACGTTTACCATTACGATGGCGGTCTTTGATGTAGGACAAAACGTCGTAAACTCGGCGGCAGGGCTGGTTTCAGGAGATACATCCATTGATATCAGCTCTGCGATCACAGATTTATCTGCTACATTAGAAAGCATGGAGATCGGAGAACTTGTGATATTGGCATTGGAAACTTTGATCGTAAGTTTCTGTATGAAGATCATGTCTGTACTCATTACGGTTATCTTGTATGTCCGTATGATAGAAATTTACCTTTATACCTCAGTTGCACCGATCCCATTCGCAACGATGAGCAACAGAGAGTGGGGACAGATCGGAACGAATTATTTCAGAGGACTCTTTGCCCTGGCATTCCAGGCATTTCTGATGATGGTATGTGTTGCTATTTATGCAGTATTAGTGGCCGGCATCCAGTTTTCAGATAATCTGAGTTCCTCATTATTTGGTGTAATGGCATATACGGTGATCTTATGTTTCAGTCTGTTCAAGACAGGATCACTTAGTAAGTCAATCTTTAATGCACATTAAAAAGAAAGGAAGTGAAACACATGGCGTATGTGAGTGTGCCGAAAGATTTAACGAAGGTAAAAAATAAAGTGGCATTTAATCTTACGAAAAGGCAATTGATCTGTATTGGCATTGGAGCAGCTATGGGAATTCCCTGTTATTTTCTCTTTAGAAATGCTCTTGGAATCAATAATGCTGCAGTCCTTATGGTACTTATGATGCTGCCGGCCTTTTTGTTTGCCATGTATGAGAAAGATGGAATGCATCTGGAAGACGTATTGATGCATGTGATCCGGGTGAAATTTATCCGGCCATCTGTCAGAAAATATGAAACTGAAAACTATTATGAATCGGATCCAGATGGAGAAGATCAGAAAACGATGAGAAAGGAAGAAAGGAAAGGGGGAAATAGTGGTGGTAAGAAAAAGAAAAAAGGCCGCAAATAAAAAGAAGAATGGAAAAAAAGATGTAAAGAAACTTACCGTTCAACAGACCATTGCCTACAAAGAAATGGGAAGGGATGGTATTTGCAGGGTGCAGGGAAATGTCTATTCCAAATGTATCCGGTTTTACGATATCAACTACCAGTTGGCGCAGAATGAAGACAAGAATGCGATCTTTGAAAACTGGTGTGATTTCCTGAACTATTTTGACAGCAGCATACATTTTCAGCTCAGTTTTATCAATCATAAGAGCAGCATGAAGGAGTTTGAGCAGGTGATCAAGATCAGTCCACAGGGAGATGCTTATGATGATATCCGTATGGAATATGCCAATATGCTGAAAAAACAGCTTGCAAGAGGAAACAATGGTTTGGTGAAAACGAAATACATCACCTTTTCCATTGAAGCGGAAAATATCCGGGAAGCAAAACCGAAGCTGGAGCGTATCGAATCCGATATCCTAAATAACTTTAAGATCCTTGGTGTGATGGCGTATCCTCTGAATGGGGAAGAACGATTACGGATTTTGTATGAAACCTTTAATCCGGATTCTACGGTGGATTTCCAGTTTGATTATGGTTCTATGATTAAAACTGGTTTAAACACAAAAGATTATGTAGCGCCTACCAGTTTTGTCTTTAAGGAAGGGAAGACCTTCCAGATGGGAAATACGATGGGGGCGGTTTCTTATTTACAGATTCTGGCTCCGGAGCTGACAGACAAGATGCTGGCAGAGTTTTTGGATATTGATAAGGACTTGATCGTAAATCTGCATATTCAGTCTGTGGATCAGATGAAAGCGATCAAGCTGGTAAAAAGTAAAGTAACGGATATCAACAGAATGAAAATTGAAGAGCAGAAAAAAGCAGTAAGAGCAGGGTACGATATGGATATCATTCCGTCGGATCTGAATACCTATGGAGGGGAAGCAAAACGGCTTTTGGAAGATCTGCAGTCACGAAATGAGCGTATGTTCCTTGTAACAGCGCTCTTTTTAAATACCGCAAAAAGCAAGCAGGAATTGGATAATGCGATCTTTCAGACAGCCGGTATCGCACAGAAATATAATTGTATGTTAAAGCGTCTGGATTATCAGCAGGAAGAAGGCTTGATGAGCAGCCTTCCCCTTGGGGTTAGCCATATTCCGATAAAAAGAGCGCTGACAACGACCAGTACAGCGATTTTTGTACCATTTACCACACAGGAATTATTTATGGGCGGCGATTCTTTGTATTATGGACTGAACGCTACCAGCAATAATCTGATTATGGTAGATAGAAAGAAGTCGAAAAACCCTAATGGCCTGATCCTCGGTACACCCGGTTCAGGAAAATCCTTTGCAGCAAAAAGGGAAATGACGAATGTATTTTTTACAACCAATGATGACATTATCATTGGAGATCCGGAAGGTGAGTATTATCCGTTGGTCCATGCTTTGGGAGGACAGGTCATCCATATTTCCCCAAACAGTAAGGATTACATCAATCCGATGGATATCAACATGAATTATTCTGAGGATGATAATCCGCTGGGAGTAAAATCTGACTTTATTTTATCCCTTTGTGAATTGATCATGGGAAGCCGGGATGGAATTGAAGCAGAAGAAAAGTCTGTCATTGACCGATGCCTTCCGCTTGTATATCAGAACTATTTTTCTGATCCGAAACCGGAAAATATGCCGATCCTTGGAGATCTGTATGATTGTCTCCGCAAACAGAAAGAACCCCAGGCACAGAGGATTGCCACAGCTCTGGAAATCTATGTCAACGGATCTTTGAAGGTGTTCAATCACCAGACCAACGTAGAACTGAATAACAGGATTGTCTGTTTTGATATCAAGGAGCTTGGAAAGCAGTTGAAAAAGCTTGGAATGCTCATCATACAGGATCAGGTATGGAACCGGGTGACTGTCAACCGAGGCGTGAAGTCTACTTGGTACTATATCGATGAATTCCATCTTCTTCTGAAAGAAGAGCAGACCGCATCTTATTCGGTGGAGATCTTCAAGAGATTTAGGAAGTGGCAGGGCATTCCGACAGGAATCACGCAGAATATAAAGGACCTTCTTGCTAGCCGGGAGATTGAAAATATTTTGGACAATAGTGATTTTATTTTGATGTTAAATCAGGCTGCAGGTGACCGGCAGATCCTGGCAAAACAATTAAATATCTCACCGTATCAGTTGTCTTATGTTACGAATTCCGGGGAAGGAGAAGGACTTCTCTTTTATGGGACAACGATCATTCCGTTTAAGGATAAGTTTGATAAGTCCCTGAAGTTATATTCTCTGATGACAACAAAGCCGGAAGAAGTGGAACAAAGAGAAAAGGAAGGAGGCGGAAATCTTGGCAGGGAAAGAACTGAAAGGAAGAGAGAAAGTTGTAAGTAAAATGACAAGAGACGGTCTGACGGAAGAAAATCTGGCAGATGGTTCCGTAAAAGATATCAGCCATAAAAGCCGGGGCAGACCGCCGGAAATGAAACAGGACTTTGTTTTTGACCGGGAAAAGAAGAAAGCCCAGCAGTCGGATGGACAAGGAGAGGAACGGAATCTGCAAAAAAAGCAGATCCGAAAATCCTCTTTGCGAAAAGAAGCAATATCTGAAGAACCTATTTTAGAAGAATCTGTGTTAGATGGAGAAGGAACTGGAGAGAAAAACGTTTTTGGAGAATCCCCCAAATACAAGAAAAAGTTTCGGGAACATGCACAGATACCGGAAGATGACTCCTTGACAGGACAGAAGAAAAAGATCCGGAAAAAGCAGATCCAAAAACAGATGAGAAAAGAGCAGACAAAATCCGGAAGATTATCCTTTGATGATGAGGAAAATCAGATGGTAAAAGGCCCGGGGATGAAACCGGGCAGGACCATTGGAAGGTATGCGGTAAGAGATGCAGTTTCAAAAGGGGTATCGGATCCAGAAGAAGAGGAACAGGATGTTGCAACGGAAACGGTTCAGTTTGCAGAAAGAGGGACCGAAACAGCAATAAGAGGTCTGCGCTATGCACAGCATCGGAGCCAGCGTGCAGATGTAAAGGCAAACCGGAGAGGATATCATCTGGATGAAACCGGAGAAAAGTTAAAATTTGGTATGAGTGACAGCATGGGGAAAGCAGGGGCGGAGGAAACGGCCAAAAAGTCGGAAGAGAAGAAAAGGGTTTTGAACCGCTTTTTCCAGAGAAAACGATATAAGGATGCCTATCGGGCTGCCAGAACAGGAAAATCTGCAGGCAGTGCAGGCGGGGCGGCAACTGTTGCCGGCGTTGAGAATATAACCGTGAAAGCGAAGATCGCATTAAAAGAGATTGTGAAGCGGAATCGGGCTGTATTTTTCGGCGCCGGTATTTTTGTGCTTTTATTTCTGATCGTGGCAGTATCTTTGGGAAGCTGCAGCGCTTCCATACAAGGGGGAGGCTCTGTGATCGAGATCACCACATATCCGGGAACAGATGAAGATATCTATGCAGCTGAGAACTACTATGTTTCTTTGGAAATAGCTTTGAACCAGCAGATCAATGAGATGGAAACCACTCATCCGGACTATGACGAATACCAGTACAACGTAGGCGAGATCGCTCATAATCCGTATCATCTGATCTCCTATCTGACAGCAAAATATGGGGATTGGAAATTTGAAGACATCAAGGATGAATTACAGGCTTTATTTGAAGCACAGTACAGCTTGGATACAGAAAGCAAAACAGAAACCGTGACAGAAACGAAGACAGTACGGGTAGGGGAATCCTTAGGGAACGTAGTTACCAGCGGTTACTGTAATTGTTCGATCTGTTGCGGGCAATGGTCAGGCGGTCCTACAGCGAGTGGCGTTTATCCAACCGCAAACCATACGATCGCGGTAGATGCTTCTGATCCATTTGTTCCGATGGGAACAAAGATTGTGATGAATGGCGTGGAATATACCGTAGAGGATACGGGAGCCTTTGCAAGATATGGAGTGCAGTTCGATGTTTACTATGATAATCATAGCGCAGCATCCGCACATGGTCATAAGACCTGGGAAGCGTTTATTGCGGATAGTAACGGAAGCAATGAAGTGACAGTAACGAATACGACAACGAAGAAGATCTTGTATGTGACATTAGGGAATACGGGATTTGATGCAGTCGCAAGAGCTAATCTGAATGAAGAACAGATGATCCTATACAATGCTTTGAATACCACCTATGGAAACAGAAATTACTTGTGGGATATAGGAAATATCTCCACAGGCTCCGGTTCGGACGGAATGAGTTATGAGATACCGCCGGAAGCATTACAAGATGAAGAATTTGCCCGGATGATCCGGGAAGCTGAGAAATATCTGGGAGTCCCGTATGTATGGGGAGGATATTCCCCTTCTGGATTTGACTGTTCCGGATTTGTATCCTATGTGATCAATCATTGTGGAAACGGATGGAACCTGGGAAGACAGACTGCAGAGGGATTGCGAAACAGTTGTACGTTTGTTTCTCCGGGCGATGCAAAGCCGGGAGATCTGATCTTTTTCCAGGGAACGTATAGTACGCCAGGAGCAAGCCATGTGGGTATCTATGTGGGAAATAACATGATGATCCATTGTGGAGATCCGATCCATTATTCCAATATCGGTACAGCATACTGGCAGCAACATTTTATGTGTTTTGGCAGATTGCCATAAGAAAAGGAGAGTGAAAGATTTGAATAAAAAAATCAAGAAATATATGGAGGAGATCCATAAGACAGAACAGAAGATCGCTGATCTTCAGCAGTATCTCAAAGGACTTCATGCTGCTTTAAAACAGGAAGAAGATAATGAGATGATCAAAAGCATCCGTGGAATGAAATTAGACAGTCATGCCCTGCATGATCTTCTGAATGGAATCCAGGAAGGAACCGTAAAATTTCAGGTCAGCCAGGAGTCTGAGGAAGAAGGAACAGGCTCCTTTGTATTTACAGAAAAGAAAGAGGAGGGACATCCGTATGGTGAAATGGAAAAAACTGAATAAGAAAGTGGCAGGAGTATTGTTAGGCGTTATGGTGCTTTTTTCTGCATCCACAACAGCCTTTGCATATGTGGATCCGTCGGCAGAGACGACAAATACAGAAGCGGCACAGACGGAGACGGTACAGAATAAAGAAACAGAAAAGCCGGCAGATGAGGGGGTTCTGCCGGAAAATAATAAAACAGAGAAGAAAGAAGATGCTTTTACAGAACCGGGAAATGGGGAAGTCCAGGATGATATCCAGAATGGATCCAGTAAAGAATTCCTTACGATCACAACAAAGAATAACAATACCTTTTATCTTGTGATTGACCGTAGTTCTACCTCCCAGAATGTATATCTGTTATCTCAGGTAGATGAAAATGATCTGAAGGAATTTGTGGATCAGGAAAAAGAGCCGGCAACTGTCACACCCACTCCGCAGGTAGTCATCGATGAAAATAAAACCGAAGAAACCGATAAAAAAGAAGAGATAGCAAAGCCAGAAAAAGAGAAGATGCCACAAGCGAATATGGGAGCAATGGCAGCAATCCTTATTCTTGCGTTAGGTGGAGTTGCAGCTTATTACTACTTCAAGATCTATAAGCCAAAGAAAGAGGAAGAAGATGATTTTGAAGAGGAAGGACTGGAAACAAGTGATGGCTTGGAAATCATCAATGAGGATGAATTTGAAGACCGGGAAGAAGAAAATGAATAAAAAATAAAAAAAATGAGTGGAACGCCCTGTATTTTTGGGGCGTTTCCTTTCGTTATATGAAGGAGGTAATAAGTTATGTATTTAGTAATTGCAGAAAAACCAAGCGTGTCCAAAGCGATTGCAGAAGTGATCGGGGCATCAAAAAAAGAAGAAGGGTATCTGGAAGGAAAGGGCTGCATTGTCAGTTGGTGTTTTGGTCATCTTGCAGAATATGTTCCACCGGATTCTTATGATGAAAGGTTCACCAGATGGCTGTATGAGGATCTTCCGATCATCCCAGAAGAATGGAAACTGGCAGTATCCAAAGATAAGAAAGAACAGTTCTATATTTTGAAAAAGCTGCTGAACCGCCCAGATATCGAGTTTGTGGTAAATGCCTGTGACGCCGGACGGGAAGGAGAACTTATCTTTAAGCATGTATATGATCTGTCCAGAAGTAAAAAACCGGTCAAGAGATTATGGATCAGTTCATTGGAAAGTTCTTCGATCTTAGAAGGGATAGAACATCTGAAAGCTGGAGAAACCTATCATAATCTGGCAGAAGCAGCGGTTTGCCGGGCACAGGCAGACTGGCTTGTCGGTATGAATGCGACAAGAGCTTACACAACAAAATATTTTAAAAAGCTGACAGTAGGACGCGTGCAGACGCCGACACTTGCCATGCTTGTCGAAAGACAGAAGCAGATTTCAGGTTTCAAAAAAGAAAAATATTTTAATGTGGTTTTGGATTGTGATGGACTGATCGCAGAGAAGAAGAAAATCTTCGATGTGGAAGAAGCAGAAAGAGTGTGGAAAACCTGTCAGGGCAGTGATGCGATTGTGGAAAAGGTGGAGTCAAAGGAAAAGACGGTAAAACCGCCGAAACTGTATGACCTGACAAGCCTACAGAGAGAGGCGAACCGTATCTATGGAATGACTGCTCAGCAAACATTAAATGCGGCGCAGAGCCTGTATGAGCAGAAGCTGATCACTTATCCGCGTACAGACAGCCAGTATTTGACAAGTGATATGGAAGAAACAGCGAAACAAGTGATCCGTAAGATCCATGAGAAATATCAATTGCTGGGACCGTTTGACCAGCCCAAAACACCGGATGTAAAGAAGGTGCTGAATGACAAGAAAGTATCAGATCATCATGCAATCATTCCTACGGTAGAACTTGCAGAATTTGATTTTTCTAAGTTAAGAGAATGGGAACAGAAGATTTTATTCCTGATCGCAGTACATACCGTAGAAGCAATGGAAGAAGATCATGTATTCATGGAGACAGAGGTGGAAGTGCGATGTCAGGATGAGATTTTTAAAGCAAAAGGGAAAGTGGTCAAGCAGAACGGTTGGAAACTTTTTGAAGAATGCTTCAAGAATGAGGATGGACTTGCTATAGAAAACCCGGCGGATGCAGGGAAGGACAGCATTCCAAAAGTAGAAGCAGATCATAAGTTTTACAACGTATCCGCAGCGAAGACGGAACATTTTACAGCACCACCGAAACCGTATAGTGAGGATACCCTGCTTGCAGCTATGGAGACTGCTGGAAATAAAGAATTTGAGGAAGATACCGAGAAGAAAGGGCTGGGCACTCCGGCAACAAGAGCAGGGATCATAGAAAAACTGATCGCTTCCCAGTATGCGGTACGAAAAGGTAAACAGATACTTCCGACAGAGGACGGAAAAGTATTGATCGATATCTTACCGGATTTCTTGAAGTCTGCCACCATGACAGCGGAATGGGAAAACCAACTGTTAGAGATGGAGCAGGGAAAGATGGCTCCGGGACAGTTTATGACAGGTATCGAAAAACTGCTTTCCATGATGCTGAATCATTGTGACTCCATTCCGGAAGAAGAGACACGAAGGTTCCAGAAAAAAGAGAGCTTGGGAACCTGTCCGGTCTGTGGCGGCCTGGTCTATGAAGGAAAGAAAAATTTCTATTGCGGTAACCGTGAATGTAATTTCTGTCTCTGGAAAGAAAACAAGTATTTACAGAGCATGGAAAAGGATATGGATGCCAGGATGACTGCTGAGCTTCTGAAAAATGGAAGTGTTCATGTGAAGGATCTGTATTCCAGAAAGAAAGATCTGTATTTTGAAGCAGATCTGCATATGGAAACCGATGAAAACGGGAGAGTGACATTTTCATTATCTTTCCCGAAAAGAAAAACAATGAAGAAAAATAAGAGAAAATAGGAGGAATAAAATATGGAATTTAATCAATTTGTTAACGAAGTAAAGGGAGGAATCAAACAGTTTCTTCCGATTGAATATGAAGATGCACAGGTAAGAATTGAAGAGGTAAAGAAATTAAATGAGAATTATCTCGGAATTACGGTCTTAAAAGAAAATCAGGTAATCGCTCCCACTTTTAATCTGAATCAATTGTACAAAATGTATCAGTCAGATCCAGAGATTTCTATGGGAAGCATTTTGAGAAGCATTACGGAACTGGTGCTTGATGTACCGGAGCAGTTTAATCCGAAGAGCATTACAGAATATGAGAATGCAAAGAAGAAGCTGTTCATCCGCGTATCTTCGGCAGAAAAAAATGAAGAAATGCTGCAGAACGTACCTCACCAGATGAGAGAAGATCTGGCAATTACCTATCATCTTGCCATCCGCATTGATGATATTGGGGTGGGTTCTACGACGATCACGAATGATATTTTAAAGCGTTATGGGATCAGTGAGGAACAGCTTCATGCAGATGCTATGGAAAACAGTCCGAATGTCAGACCCATCCATGTGATGGTAATGGGAAGTATGATCGAGCAGCTTATGGGAATGGGACCAGAAACAATTCTGAAAGATGAATCTGTTCAGAGTATTGCAGAAGTTATCTCAAATGGAATGGGAAGTGAGAATCCGATGTTTATTGTAACGAACTCACAGACAGTAGGTGGAGCAGGTGTGATTTTTTATCCGGAAGTAATGGATCAGATCGGGGAAGGCTTTCAGGGAAACTTTTTTATTCTGCCTTCTTCCACTCATGAAACATTAGTCATTCCGGATAATGGAGCATTTGATTACCGGGTTCTGGAGGATATGGTCCAGACGATCAATGAAAATGAAGTCGCTCCGGAAGAACGACTTTCCGATCATGTCTATCATTATGATGTGAAAGACCGGGTATTTGAAAGGGCAGATAAATTTGCAGAGCGTCAGAAAGAAAAGGCAGCCAACTGTCAAAGTATGAGAAAGAAACGATTATCCTGACAAATGAAGAAGATCGATATTATAGTGTCTATACATTTAATCAGGGATTACAGAAACGACTAAAGAATTTTGCAGAGAGATATCCGGAATGCTGCTATCTAAGCAACTCAACAAAAGAAGGGAGTGAAACCTATATAATCCAAAAGGGACGGTTATCATTGAATTTAAGACCTCCTTATGCAAAGGAACGAATTCAGAAAGCATTAGAAACAATTCAAATGGCACGTGAAGAGAAGTCGAAAGGTTCATAAAACACGATTTAAGCGAAAAATATCTCATGACCATGAGGAAAACTGAAAACAAAAGGTATTCTGTGATAAAGTATAAAGGCTTATAAAGAGAAAGCTTGATATGTCTGGAAGCTACATTATAATACAAGCAAGGGCAGAACCTCAAAAAATCGGCTCTGCCCAAGTAACTCATGATATATCTGATATCAGTTTTTAGTTTACATAAAATTTGAAACGACCTTAACATTTCTCTTATATTTTCTTGCATAGATTAGTTTTTAACGATATGAAATATCTATATCGAACCAGGACTTTAGATAATACCATAAAATCTCTGCAATACCTATTGTGATTGCCCATAGCAGTAATGCCCCAACAGTTGCAATTATTATTAATTTCCATTTTTTTGCTAGAATAGAACAGATAATGCTCAGTACATATATTCCCAAAATAATCTCAAATTTTATAATAGATATGTTTAATGACTCCAAAACTAAACCTGTAAATGGAATCAAAAAAAATAATAAGCCAACTGACAAATAGGAACATTTACCAAATAAATCCATGCTACTCCATTTTTTTCTTATTTTTTCCATATTGTAACCTCCCATGCCGTTTTCTCATAAAAATTCTTGAATTTGAAGATTTGCCTTTGTAACTGAAATAGAGTTACTTTATTAGGATTAGGCAAATACTTTGAGAATCGTAGCTGTATAGACCAAAATTGCAGCTACTATCGAGATTATGGCATCTTTCTTTTTGTTTTTATCATAAAATTCTTTTGCGGTTGTCAGGAGTGTTAATCCCATAAAAAAATACATTAATGGCAATGCAACGTCAGTAGATACTATATTCATTAATCCAAGAGAACCAAATATAATTGCTAATATAGTAAAAATTTTTTTGAAAATATGCATATACACTCCTCCGTAATTTATATACTTTTGCTTTATTTTTCTTTTTTCAGTAACATATATATACCCCATAAAAAAAGTATAAGAAATAAAATAAAAGGAATTAGTAAGCCGTTATCCAATATGCTGACTATCATTCTTCCAGGCGGTGTTACCCATGAGGTTGCAGGGGAAATCATAGCTGCTATTATTATTCCTACAATACCGATGGTTCCACTTAAAATTAAAAATCCACTTTTTATAGAGTTGTTCATATACATACCTCCAATAGTCAAAGTTAATGGCAACTAACTCGGATATTATCAGACAACATATATTTTGTCAAGTTATTTATTTCAAGACATATTGTCTGAATATATTTTTTTCGCACTTTACTAAAGCATCTACAATAGCTTGTTTATCTAATTCGTTTACCTCAATATTAATAGGTACAATACTATTATTTTTTGATATTCCCATTGTCGAAAGTAGATGTGCAAAAACTTTTTTTGTTATGATGACACTATTATCTAATTCTGACATAAAAGATAAATCCTGAGCATTTAGAAGAACAGGCTTGATGGTAATTCTATGGCGAGAAAACTTTCGTGCAAGATACAATTTTAAAATCTCTAATTCAGCTGTTAAATCAGAGACAATGAAAATTTGTACCGGTTTCATGAACTGCTGAACAATAGAAAATATTTGCAAAGATAAATACTGCAAATGCCCTGCATCAACAGGATAAGGAATATGGTTTTCTTTTTTCCATGTATCAATCATTTCTGATACGCATTGTCGAACCATGAGTTTCGACGAATCCTTCTTGGAATCCAAATAAAAGTGTTTATCTGGAATGATACAATGAAGATTGAAAAAACATTTTTTGTAAAAATATATGATTGACGATTTAAACGCATGTGACTGCGTTACATCTAAGCAAAATTTATTCTCAAATTTTTTGATTAAGTGTTTCACTTTACCATTTGCAAAAATAATCTTATGAACCAGTTCAATATCTTCCCGTTTCCATTTATCAGCAAATACACAGCTGTTGGTACAGCAATATACTAAAAATATGTAATCATAATCACGATCAGAAAATGAAATATTCAATTTATTTTCAAGATTTTCTTGTAAGTACTTTTTTAATTCAGGAAAAACAAATAATTGCTTGAGGCTTTCCAGTTCCTCTGATTTTTCAAAAGTTAGAGGATATTTTTTTCTTTTCCATGCAAGAATCAATAGATATTCAAAGTATCCGTATTCCGCAGAAGTACATTCAAGAAAATTCATGTCTATTTTATCGTTGGTTGAAATGATAAACTCCCTTGCTATCTGGATTGAATCAGAGTCTGTAAGACAGCTTATCACCGCCCATATTGATGAGGACGAGTTTTGCCGCTATGTGATACAACGGGACATAAACGGGATTGCCCTTGCTCTGCGGGAAACACACAAGGACGATTTTTTCAGCGTCCCAGAGGATAACCCGCTAAAAGAAATGCTGGAAACTGCTGGTGAAATCGTCAGCCAGGACAGCGACACGGAACAAGCGTACTTGGCGTTTATCTGCAAACGGCTCAAGCTGAATTTTAGGAAGCTGTCAGTAGAAGAACGGAAGTGGCTGAAAAAGATTGCGGAAAAATCCGACTTGCTGAAGAATCCAAAACCGCAGAGAGGACGAAGATAAAAAATGCCTGAACGGCGGTTCTGGTTTTTCAGAACCACCATCCAGGCATTTTGTTTAGTAATAGAAAAAGGTGCAGTTGATTATTGCGTATTGTCAATCTCTCTCAAACCGGGTAGTAAAAATACGGCAAGCGCAACGATGATAATGCCAATTCCGCAAATGACAAACCATTTCTCAACTCCCAGCCGCTCCGCCAGAGGCCCGGAAATGACAAGGCCAAACGGCATGGCGAGGGAAGCGGCGCTTGTCAGTAGAGAAAAAACTCTCCCCAGATATTCTGGTTTGACCGTTTCTTGAAAAATCGCATTTTGCACACCGTAAAATGGAGCGGAAATTCCCATAACAGTACAGCACACAACAAAGACAAGAAATGCGTCTGGCGGCAAAAGCCCGGAGAGCATATTGCTAACGCCCATCAGGAGAACGGAAAGACCGATGGTGTACCGCCGTTTCTTAAAACCGCCCCAAATGCTCAGAATGACTCCGCCAAGCAGCATACCAACCGCAAAAGCAATTTCAGCGGCAGAGGCATGGGCCGGTGTTCCTTTGAAGTATGACATACAGATGAGAGGAAAAAGCGTACTGATTGGCATATAAAAGAACATATAAATTACACCAATCCAGAGCAGAGCAAAGAGGCCCCTGTTTTGCTTTAATACCACATACCCCTCTTTCATATCCTGTAAAAACTGTTGTCTTTTCGTTTCTGGACATAGTTCAGGCGTTGGTATGGACGAAATCGCAACAGTCACACAGGCAAGGATTGCACCCACAATATCTAACAATATAATTGCATTAAGAGGCCAAACAGCATATAAAAACGCTGCGGCAGCTGGACTGATAATCGCACTTACTGCTTGCATGGTCTGCGTGTAACCAGCGCATTTTGTAAGTTCCTCTTTTGGCACAATCATAGGTGTTGCTGCGCTGAATGCTGGAGAATGAAAAGCAGTTCCCGCACTTCGGATTAACAGGACAACCATAATAGACCATACGGGCAATTCCATGTAAAACGCCACCAGCGCCAGAATACCGCCAGCGGCGGCAATTATCAAATCCGCACCAATCATTACGCTTTTACGGCTGTGCCGGTCAACAAAAGCACCTGCAAACGGGCCTAAACAGGCTTGCGGCAAAAATCCAATCAGTGTTGCCGCCGTCAATATGATTGCAGAATTAGTTTTCGCAACCAAATAAAAGATAATGGCCATTTGCAAAATACCGCTGCTAATAAAGGATATTGCTTGTCCGGCAAGAAGTGTAAAATAAGTTTTTCTCCATGAATTGTTGTTTTGGGTCATAATGCGAACCTCCTTTTTTATTGCATTGTTCCTTTGTTTCTGCAATAAAAAGCAGGCGTTGTCCCACAGAGAGGGCAGACGCCTGCATAACAACAAAGCACGAAAAAACACCACGATACAGTTCAAAGACTGCTCGTGTCAAACCTACGTGTTCCTTTGCATACGCACGCAAAAAAAGCCCACCATCATGTGGAAAGGTACTTCTACTTTTTATTGCTTATTAGCGTACACAAATTAACACACGTAAGCCTCCTTCCAATCTCAAACTGTCGCACAGTATAACACACATCCGATAGACTTGTCAACCATTTTTAACCTTGTTTTCCATCTTGTTTTTCCATCTCTTACGGGCAGTAGCAAAGCCAGGCGAGCCAGTCAACGGTCAAGATGAACGGCGCTTTCAGCGCCGCCGTTGACAGTCTCGCCCGTCTTTGCTAATGGGTAATCAAGGCGGGAAAGCCATTTTAGGGCTTTCCCGCCCATTTCAATTTTGGGAGAAGAAAGGCCCCAAAATGAACGAGTGCGGCCAAACACTTTTAGGGATTGGCCACCTTGTCCACCCATCCAGCGGGGCGGCGGGGAACGGTCAAGGCCGGGCGTCAGCCCATTCATTTCAGCCTTGACGGTTTCCTGCCGTCCTGCTACTTTTCCCGGAGTGTGGCCACACATCTGGTCACGGTGTCCAGAGCTTTGGGACTTTTTGTCCCATAGGCCGGGGGCGGAGGACGAGGGACGGGGGCTTTCATAATACGCCCTGTCTGCTGCTGAAATCAGCCCTTTGTTTCCGGCTTACCAGCCCCAAACAAAGCCCTGCTTTCCTGCCGCGTCAAATGCCCTTGCCCTCCCCGGCGGCAACGGTATTTTCAGGGCAACGCCGACAGAGCGTATAACACACTACACTTTGCTCCGCAAAGTCGTGTGCCAAATGGGGCGCTGCCCCCTTTGGAAACCCCCGCAACAAACAGGTGCTATGCACCCAGCCGGGAGCATAGCGCCGTTTGTTGTCAGCAGCCCGTTTCACGGTCTGCGTGTAGTTCCTTGTAAACTGACCTAAAGAACACGCAAAATATTTGAAGAAAACATCTTTTGATGATAATGAAAGATATGTAACGCTATCTACTTGTACTTCAGAGAGTACAAACGGCAGACATCTTCTAATTGGAAGAATTTTAGAAAATACTGCTGATGAAAAAGGAGAACCGCAATATGAAGAAAAATAGACAGATACTTGTGTTAGCTGCTCTATTGTTTGGTTTCTTGTGTTTTCCTGCTGATAAAGTTTTAGCTGCGTCAAATGTAGTAGAGGTTCCGTTAACAGTTAAGCAAAATTTTGAAGAAAATAGCAATGAAAAAGGAATTGATCTTACTGGAACTTATGAATTTCGTGCATTAGACATAGGCATTCCTATGCCGGGAGATTCTGATAACGACAGACATGTTTTTGTACTTGATGGTAATAATGCGGAAAAGATGATTTCATTGCAGTTCCAGCATGGCGGAGTATACCGTTATCATTTGGTTCAAACAAGTAAGGATAAAGAAAATTATACATATGATAGAAGTTCTTATATTATAGCTGTTTATATCAAAAACGGAGAAAATGGGAAATTGGTTCCACAAGTAATTGCAGAAAAAAATGATGGTAAGAAGTATGGAGAATTAATGTTTTACAATTCATATAATAAGAAGGTTGACAATCCTTCAAAACCTTCAAAACCATCAAAACCGGCAGAACAGGTACAAACAGGGGACAGCACAGATATAAAATTGCATGTAATGATTGCCTCAGTTGCATTAATGCTGATCGTAATGTTAGGTTATTTTAAGAGAAATAATCAGAAAGAGAACAATAGAGCTTAGTAGTCAGGGTAGTCATATAGGTGTATGACTACCTTTCTTATGTAAAACGTAAGACTGGGAGTGAGAATGTTTGTTGGGAGTCTTTTTACTAATAAACATGATGACGATATAGAGTAGTAAGCGATAATAAAATCCCAGCTTGTAAAATTGAAAATTAGAAGTTTCCAAAACAAAAAATCTGGTGACACGAGGAGGGCGTTTGAGATGCTTGAATTGATAAACGTTATGTTTCCAATCATGTTTATTATTGTGGTTGGTATCATTATTTTCTCTTTGGTGAGAGGAATTATCACATGGAATAAGAATAATCAGTCACCTAGATTAACAGTGTCAGTTGTCGTTGCTGCAAAGCGAGAAAACATTACGCATCATCAACATGCAAATGTAGGTGATTTGAGCAGTGCACACGGATTCCATACTACAACCAGCACTTCGTATTATGTGACGTTTTTGGTGGAAAGTGGAGACAGAATAGAGCTTTGCGTTTCTGGAACAGAATATGGAATGCTTGTAGAAGGTGATACTGGCAGGCTGACTTTTCAAGGAACGAGATATTTGTCGTTTGAACGAATATGAATTTGTAAAGGAGGACTATGTATGCGTATATGGAAAGCAATATTTAGCGTATTAACTATCATTTTTGGCTCGCTGGGACTGATGAACATAGTTTCTACTAATATAACACTACCGATTATGTTTGTATTTATGGGATTAACTTTTTTGACAAATGCAAAGGAGTGTTATGATAAGGGTGCGAAGAAAGATGCTATGATATTTGTAGGCATCGCAATTTTCGTCTATGTAGTCACAGCATATAACCTGATAAGCAGACTTATGTAAAGAATTTACGTGGAGGTGAAAGTAGCATATGAAATGTTTAGATTGTGGAATGGAAATGGAACAGGGAACTGTTCAAGGTATAGGACAAGGTGGTGGGCATTGGTACGAATTTACTTCTGATGAAGAAAAAAACTGGAAAACTGGAATAAAAGGCTTTTTTACGCAAAAAAGCATTAGCCTAAAAACATCAGTTATAGAAAGTCCTGCATGGCATTGTCCTAATTGTAAGAAGGTTTTAATGTGGATGGATAGTAAAGAATAATTCCAACTTGTAAAATTGAAAATTAGAATTTGTTACTCTTTTGTATCGTAAATAATTTTGCCCGTAAAGTAAATTGAAATGTCCATTTGAACTAAATCTTCTGTTTCTAAGATAGATAAATAACCAGAATACAATACTTGATTATACCCGTATAATTCATCTACAATTTCAAAGCTATAGTTTTTGTATCTCTTTATAAAGCGTTCCAGTTCTAATTTCTCACCGTTGAATTTTCCATAGTTTCCCCATTTGCTCTGCAACATAACGCAGGTACAATCAAAATCCACACCTTCGATTGTGATGTTTCCCTCGACCTGTTCAAAAGGTTCTGTAAGTTTTTCATATCCGTCCTCGAATTCAAGGACTATTGTTTTATCTTGAATTATAATCTTTTTGACCCGCATATCATGCAGACTATATGGAATGGGCGGATTGTGTTTATATTCTGTCCTCATGAGACCTCCCCGTCAAATTCTAATTGAACAAAATCGCTACGCGATGGCCTGCCAAGGCTGTGGCATAGCGATTTTCTGTTTTTTATAACAAAACAGTGGAAAGCAAGTCCTAAAAG
Organism: Faecalimonas umbilicata; assembly: GCF_042846195.1. Lineage (NCBI taxonomy): Bacteria > Bacillati > Bacillota > Clostridia > Lachnospirales > Lachnospiraceae > Faecalimonas > Faecalimonas umbilicata. Next base: position 2,860,600 of record NZ_AP031411.1, on the reverse strand, counting down.
TAGTATTGTTAAATCACCACAAAATAACAATCAAACAGGATCGACCTCTCCACTGCCTATGAAAAGAATACCACCATTCCACTTGGTTGGCAAGCGGTTTTATGACCCCAATGCCCCTCCGTATAAAGTAGTGTTTCTGATAACTACTGATTTTATAGGGAGGATTTTATTATGTATGAAAAATATTTAGAACAGCTTGAGGAAGCCGGGAAAATTCGTAACCTCAAAGAACGTTCCATCAGTTGCTATAAAAACTATGTTTCTTACTTTCTGAAATATCAGAATAAGAATCCCAAAGAACTTACCTGTCAGGATGTCAGGGCTTTTTTGCTTGTGAAAAAAGAGGAAGGACTGAAAGCCACAACTCTGAATCTTTACAATTCTGCCATCCGTTTTTTCTATCGGAATGTCCTGCATATCCTTTGGGATGACATCACAGTTCCACGTATGATCCTATAACAAAATAACCCACCCGAATATCGTTTTTTTTATTTGGTGAGTTTGTTCTTTCAAATACGAAACAAATGCTCATGTACGGTAAAGTATCACAAGAAAATTATGTCGAATTGACAGCCGCCTCCGCTATACCGAATAAGGAAATAAAGAGTCCTCAAATTTTGCGCTACTAAATGAAGACGAGCGGAAGTAATCTCCCGCTCGTCAGTAAACTTAACTATGCCATATCAATCCCGCTTCTTTCCCGCCACCGGCACTAAGAACAGCGCGGGCAACAGCAGGAAAGCGGTACAGACCAGCCCCCAGGGTATGGACACCTGCTGGGCTACCAGCCCCACAATAGGCCCGCCGATGATCTGCCCGAAAGAGTCCAGCTGTCCGCTGGTGGAAAAGACTGTGGCGCGCATTTTCTCATCCACATGGTCGTTCATCCAGGCGGCCAGCACAGGCTCCTTGATGGTGCGCATAAGCCCCGCCAGCAGGAACACCAACAACATGAACCAAAAGCTCCGCCCCACCGCGAAGAGAACCAGGCACAGGATATACCCGGCGCTGGTGGACATGACCACACTGGTTCGGCTGACAGTCCCTTTTTTCTCCATGCGGGCGATGAGCAACTGAGAAGCCAGAATACCTAAGCCGCTGCCGATAAGACTGATAACACCGAACCAAGTGACGCTGTTCAGCGGCCCGATAACGGGTATTACCGTGTCATCCAGAAAATGAGCGGTGGAGAGCCGGTCAAAGCCTTCACTGGCAAGTCCCCCGCATAGTGTGATTGCTAAGAGCGCCAGCAACACAGGTGCGCCTTTCACAAAGCCCAGGTTGAGCTTGAACAGGCAGACAAAGTCTTTAAGCAAGCCCTGCCGTTCCTCAATAGCAGGGGAGAAGTTGGTTTCTGGCATGATGCGAACCAACACCAGCCCCAACAACAAGCACAAACTGCCCCCCAAGATGACAGGCATTTGCAGGTTTATGTTTCCCAGCAGTGTGCCCAGCACCACGCCCAGAACGCCGCCGATTTGCCCCATTTGACTGCCCCGCAGGAACACCTTGTCTATGGGTTTGTCCTCTTCCTCCGAGGCAATCCACGCCTCCAGAGCGCCGGTGATGAAGGTATCACCGCAACCCCAGACAACCTGGGCCAGCAGAACCGGCGCGAACCACGGTAGCGCACCCTCCATCAGAAAGCCCAGGCCGTAGAGGAACATTCCAATCAGCACCGAGCGCCGACGGCTATACAAATCCGCCACCACACCGGTGGGTATCTCGAACAGAAAGCAGGAGGTCTCCAGAACCGTCCCTACCAGGACAAGCTGGAAAGCATCCAGCTGCACCACCTCCAGGTGGTACACGATGGAAAGCACTGTGGACATAGAAACCGCCAGGGAACAGACAAATCGGAACAGCAGGTAGACAGAATATGCCTTTGAATTTTTAGCAAACATGAAGTTACATTCTCCTTTCAAATCTCATTTTATATGACTTTTGCAAGCTGTTAAGCTAACTTGTGGAACATATGCCGAACCTTATCTATACGGCTATTCGGGCGGCGGGGTTGGCAAATAAATTTACCAATAGCTGGCTGGTATCCTTTTAACTCTGTCAAGCAGACTCCCTGCCCATTTGTGAAATAAGTTAAATCGTTCCTGTATTCTTGAATACATCTAGCAGGGATTTCTCCTTTCAGAATGACCTCGTCATTCTTTATCTGAGTACTTACAATATCTGCACAATACCTTGGAGCATCATGATACGCCCGTGAGAGATATTCCTGCGGTGCATAAATTTCAAAGTGGAGATATGGCTCTAATAGTTCTGTCCCTGCTTTTTTTAAAGCCTGCTCCAATACGATAGGGGAAAGCAGCCGAAAGTCTGCGGGGGTACTTACAGGACTATAATACAATCCATATTCAAAACAGATTTTACAGTCTGTCACTTTCCATCCATACAGCCCCTGCTCGCAGCCATAAAGAACCCCCTCCATAACCGCATTTTGGAACGATTGATTTAAATATCCAAGTGAAACTCTGCTTTCATACTGCACTCCGCTTCCAATAGGGAGCGGCTCTATGGACAACCCGACAGAAGCCCAGAAAGGATTTGGCGGGACTTCTATGTGGATGGTATATTCTGCTTTTCTAAGCGGTCTTTCCATATATATAACAGTAGGCTCTTTTATTTCTGCCTCCACATGATATTTTTCCTCAAGGATGGCACAAATGACTTCCATCTGCACATTCCCCAAAAAAGAAAGTATAATCTCATGCGTTGTAGTATCCACATAATATTTTAAAAGAGGGTCGCCATCTGAAATTTCTGTAAGTGCCCCAAGCAATATTTCCCGCTGTTCAGATTTCTTTACTGCAATCGTTGTTTGGAGCATAGGGAGAGGATTTTCAATAAATTTTCTCTGCGGCAACAGTATTTCGTTCCCCAAAATACTGTTTAGCTGCAAAACATCATTTGGTAAAATTACAATATCACCAGAGCAGGCTGTATCGGATGAATATAATTCACCGTTTGTCGGAACACACATCTCTGTGATTTTTATTTTCTCTTTTTCAGATATTCTAATAACATCCCTCAAATGCAATGTTCCGCTATATATACGCACATAAACAAAACGCCGCCTTTTCTCTGAATATTCAATCTTAAAAACCTGCCCGCATAGTTCAGATTGACCTTCAGGCGTTGATGAATAAAATTTACTGGCAATTACTTCTATAAGCTGCCGAATCCCCAGATTGTTTTTAGCGCTTCCGTGATAAACGGGAAATAACGTTCCGTTTTGGAATCTCCTGTTTTCTTCCTGTTCCAGTTCTGACATTTTAAACGGTTTCCCTGACATATATTTCTCTAATAGTTCATCGTTTCCCATAATTACCGCATCCCACTGTTCCATATCGTCATTGTCCGTTACATTTATATGGGGATGCTGCCCAACCTTTTGCTTCACTATAATTTCCGAAGAAAGCTTTGCTTTCATTTCCCGATATACCATTGGCAAATCAATCCCCTCTTGGTCAATTTTATTGATGAAAAAAATTGTCGGAATCTTCATTATCTGTAGTGCATGAAACAGTATACGGGTCTGTGCCTGTATGCCATCCTTTGCAGAAACTAATAATACTGCTCCGTCTAATACGGATAAAGAACGGTATACTTCCGCCAAAAAATCCATATGGCCTGGCGTATCTATAATGTTGACTTTTACATCCTCCCACTGAAAAGATGTCACTGCTGTCTGGATAGTGATTCCCCTTTGACGCTCCAAATTCATTGTATCTGTCCTTGTTGTGCCTTCATCTACGCTCCCTAGTTCTGCAATTGCACCACTGGTATACAATAAACTTTCCGTTAATGTTGTCTTTCCTGCGTCAACGTGAGCCAGAATGCCTAAGTTAATTATTTTCATGTGATTTTCCTCCTATCAACACCCAAAAAAGGGCATAAAAATACCCAGTGATAAATACTCCTATCACTGGGTAAATAACTCCAATAGCCCCAAAACACTTATATGTTTTCGGGCATATAAAATTACATGATAAAAGTATTCTTAAACTGGGTACAAAAAACTAAGCCCCATATTAAAAGTGAAACGGGACTGCTACTTTTTGTTCCCACTATCAAATTGACAGTTTATTTAAGAATACCTTGCCGCATATTTATTAACTCCTTGTATAATACTGAATCTAATTATATTCCTTAACCCTTTATTTGTCAAGCTGACAAACTAAAGCAGAAAAAGCGGCAGGATTTCCCCCTGCCACTAATCATCTGTTTATGCAAAAATAATTTCCTTTTCCACAATCTCCCTCGCACAAGCCCTTATGTTATTGAGGCATCCTGTCCATTCTAAGGCGTTTTCTGCCTTTAGCTGTTCCGTTATGCCCTGTGCCTGTTTCATACCCTCTATGAGCCTTTCAAAGCGTTCCTGTGCCTGTCTGTTGATGTCGGCAAGGTAGGCGTTTAGCCTGCCGCTTGTAAGAAGATTGGTGTATGTAACTTTACGGTACTGTTTTAGATAATCTAAATGCCGTTGCCCCCAGATGCCTATTGCCTGTTCTTCTTCGGCGGGTACAGTTAAGCACGGTATCAAATAATCCCCTTGCCTTTCGTATTTGCCGCCCAGTTCCTCAAATAATGATTGATCGCAGAGCTGTTAATGAATATCTTACTCTGATTGGAGAAAAAGAATTGCCCCTAAATTTTTTTGAAATAATTGACATTGAAGACCGATTTCCGGTTGAAAGAGTAAATAAACTATTGAATGGGAAAGAATAATAAATCTTGAATTTGCAAAGGAGACCAGTTATGAAAAAAACTAATAAATATAATGGAATGATATATGGGATGTGCATCGGTGTAGGTGTAGGAACTGCATTAGGCGTGGTATTCAATCATACTATATTAGGATTAGCTATAGGACTGGGAGTGGGAATGTTTGTTGGGAGTCTTTTTACTAATAAACATGATGATGATATAGAGTAGTAAGCGAAAATAAAATTCCAGTTTGACAATTTTATATCTACACACAAAGCAGTTAACCTTAGGATTATTAGAAATTTATAGTGGTAGTGGAACAAATGTTAAGGTTAGTTAATTTTGTCGTAAAGTGATAATACTCCAAGTATTTTATCCAATTTAACAAGGATTTCATCGAGAGGCTTTCTTGTAGTTGCTTCATATTGTGTAATTCTGATATCAGTAGAATCTTCGGGGAAGCCAAGTGCGATACCAAGTTCTTTTTGTGTGAGATGATTTTTCTGTCTCAAATGATTTAATTTTCTTCCAAATGTAATCATAGTAGTTATTCCTTTCTGCAAGTTATTTTGAGTGTGTGAGGTGTCGAATCATAAATTATTCGGCACCTCTGGTTTTATGATCTTTATTCCCCGGTACTTCCAAAAGCCCCGATATCTCTTGCTTCTCCGAGATCCAGAACAAAGTCGGCGATTAGAACCGGAGTGATAACCAGTTGCCCTACACGGGTATCTTTGCGGAGTATTTGGGATTCTGAACTAACATTACTGATGATGGCATGAATTTCTCCTCGATATCCGGAATCAATAGGCGGAAGTTCGCAGACCAACCCTTTTGCTGCCATGCTGCTTCTTGGAAAAACATAACCGGCATATCCATCTGGAATCATGAGACCAAATCCTAATGGGATTCTTGCAATCTCTCCTGGTTTTAATGTGTAGTCATAAGGCATATATACATCGGCCCCGGCATCGTTTTCATGAGGTCGGAAAGGATAATGATCTTTCTCTAACCCAAAGTCGATCAATTTAATTTTCATAAACAGTTTCCCTCCCTTCTACGAGCAGAGGATAATCTGCTCTCATTATTTCTAATGGAGACCATTCTTTTGGGATAGGAATTCCACAGGACATAGCACCTTCTTCACAACATCCCCTCTGGCAGAAAGGACCGGTCAGCTTCGGTGAAAATAACACCGGATCAAATTCATATAATTTCTGCCAGATGTCCAACATTACAATTCTTGTTTCGTCGGTATTTCTCCTGCAGATTCGCTGACTGATCATATGTTTCCACTCATAAGGTGTAGCGCAGATAATCAGAATATTTCTTAAAGCATGAGGGAGGGCATATCCTGCAGAATCATGATGAAATCCCACAGAGCACAATTCCTGATAACATCTGAGATCCGATAAGCAGCTTTTCAGATAGAGATCAATGTATCTCTGTTCGGAAAAAAGGATTTCATATGGGATCGTAAATGCAGCTTTTTCTGAATAGTTGCTATATTGCAGAGATGCACTCATGAATTTTACTTCGTTTTGATGACGAGTAATCTGTGCAAGAAAACGTCTGCTTGCCCCCACAATCGCAACAGTGATCACCGTAAATTTCTGTACGGTTGGATGAGGAAGACTGGCAATCCGATCTACGGTTTTATCTGTAAAAGATTTCTGATAAAGAGCCATAAGATCATCCATGTTTTGAATGGAATGCCCCTGTTGGGTAAGCCTTGCTGCGAATACCATGTTCTGAGCTGCTTCTTGAATGGTATAACTATTTAAAATCTTTGTCTCAATGTGATCCATAGGCTTGTTCCTCCTTTATCAATGCTTTCAGTAGAATGAGATAGTTGATGCAGTCTGTGATCTTCTCATCCCATTGTTCTAAGTCAAATTGGAGCAGCGAAGAGTAACACATGTCATAGAGAGATACGACATGCTTCGACATCATTCCGGCCAGAGCAGCCTTAGGTGTGCATCCCTGTAATGAGGCAGCGATTTTAAACGCACTCAGGCGGTCAATGCGGTCTCCGGTGTATTCTTTCTTCTTGTGTGCCAGGACATCGGCACATTTTCGATATTGTTGTTCAAGGACAACATTAAATTCATTTTGTGTCATATTGTAATTCCTCCTTCGTAAAATGATTTATAATTCGGGTTCCTGTGTCTTTTGCTTTTTCGGAACCTGGTTGTGGAGAATTGCTTCCACATTTTTGTCTACGGTTCTTAAATCTTGTGTCAGATCCTTTAGAGATCGGATGGATGATTTTTGCTGGTCGATCTGTTCCTGCAAGCTGTTTTTTTGTTCCTTCAATGTTTTGATAGGAAGCATCTTTCCATCGGGATAAAAAGATTTCAGCCAGTCACGGGCTTCTTCATATGCCTGAATTTCAGTGGTGTGTTCCTTTCGGAATCTGCCTTTGTTTTTCGCCTTTAAAAATTCGGTATAGATTGCTTTCTGTGAAAAATATTGTCCGGTGTAATGGATCTGACGGTTGATGTTTTTCAAATCTGCATTCATTTTCATTAGCTGATCTGTTGCCTGATCTAACTGTTTTTGAGATTCGGAAAAGGCATTTTTTAATTCGATTTGGGTATTGTATCCATGTTCTTGCACATAGATAATGGTATTTGCCATTTCTTGAAGATTGGATATTTTTACCCGATGAGCATATCCGGGACTTTGCATTGCTTTCACATTTTTCTGAAGATCTACTACCAACCGTAAATGCGATCTGACATAAAGAATGGTTATCGGATCTTTTCGTAAGAAGAGCTGTTCTAAATGTTCTTTGCCGTATTGAGTTCCCAAAGCCTTCTCTGTAATCCGTTTGTTCCGATCCGGATGGAGATAACGATATCTTCCTCTTTCTTCAATGACGGAAATCTGATATTTTTCAAAAAGAAGAGATTGAAATTCTTGAAAGCTTTTAGAATGCGAGCTGCATTCTTCGATGGCATTTCGGAGTTCCTGCTTCTGCGTCTGAAACATTGTGGCATTTGGTTTCAATCCATCTGCAATGATTTTTTTGTTGGTCTCTTCTAATTTTTTCTGCCCGGATTTTTGGGCCATATATTCAGCCTGTGTGATCTTTGTTTCAGCCGGAGAGAGAAGATCAACCTGATGAAGTCCCTCCTGGATGCACATATCCATAATTTCCTTTTTGAAATAATTCAGGAATTTATTTGTGGATCGGTGTTTGTATCCGGCAATTTCTTCATGGGGCTTATCCATGTAACGTTGCCTTCTGACAGCTTCCTTACGGACGCTGTTGATCACAATATGCGTATGGATATTGCCGGAACCATTGTGACCATCGGTATGTGTCACGATAAGAGCCTGATATCCCGGAAATATTTTTTTGGCAAGGTCTAAAGATAGAGCCTGTGCTTTTTCTCCCGTCAGATCACATTCAATAGCATCAGCAGGATCATAACTGATGATATAGTGATGACTTTTGATTTCAGATGATTTTTTGTTTTTATGAAATTTCGCATTTGTCAGACTACACTCCTTGTCAAAAGACATCGGATCACAGTTGAGACCATCCATGTAGAACTCATCTCTTAAAAGACTTCGCCCCATTTCATCTTTTATCTTTTTTCCAGTGCTCTCATCATGTTGGAAAAGCAGATAATCAATGGCATTTGAATAGTTGGCATTTCTACTTTTGATGTGTTTTAGTATTGCCATGAAAATCACCTGCCATTTCTAACACTTTTTTTCGCAAGAGGAAGAGGTCGGAGATACATTGATGGATTTCATTTTCCATAGCCTGGGAATGAGTTCCACCGGTATTAAAATACTTGGCGATCTGGTTCAGATTGGAACCGATTTTACCGTATTGCCCGACCAGCTCCCGAAGTACTTTGATGTCTGCGACAACTTCATAATGAATTTGAATTGGTCTATTTAGGAACAATCTTCGTAGATATTCTGAACGAGAGATTCCCACAGAGCTTGCGGCCTGATTTAATATTTCCAATTCAATGTCTGTAAGTTTCAGACAGATTATGTTTCGATGCTTCAATTCCTTTGATTTTTCTTTTGGTGGCATACTCCTCCTTCCTTTCTAAACTGTGACATCGAATAGTGTTACAGTTCACTAATTTTTATCGGCTGTCCCTTCCGATAGAGAATTAGTGCAGTATCCATTTTTGTGGATACTGACTGCATCTTTGATGCAAAAGCGAGGGTATGGGGAAACGTAATCCCCATCAAGATACCTAACCCGGGGATAAGACCGTTCTCATAAAATGAGGATACGGTATTACCCGGGTGGATCTTGCTCTTGAAAGATTAACCCTCTCATATAACGAAAGGCTCAGGGCAGAAAATACAGGGTGAGATAGAAAAAAAGTAAAAAAACTGCTATACTACAATTCAGAACAAAGCAAAAAAAACGATTTTGAGAATAGAGGTATGAAGAAAATGGTAAAACCAATTATGAAAGATATATTTTTTCTGGGACAAAAATCTGAACCGGCAACAAAAGCCGATCTTCAAGTTGGAAAAGATTTAATGGATACGTTAGCTGCGAACCGTGAGGGATGTGTTGGAATGGCAGCGAATATGATCGGTGTGAAAAAAAGTGTCATTATTGTAAATATGGGATTCGTAGATGTGGTAATGTTTAATCCTGTATTGGTAAGAAAAGAATCACCTTATGAAACTGAAGAAGGATGCTTATCTCTTACAGGAGTGCGTAAGACAACGAGATATCAGATGATAGAAGTTGAATATCTGGATATGAATTGGAAGAAACAGAAATTGAAACTTGATGGTTGGACTGCACAGATTTGTCAGCATGAGCTGGATCATTTGGAGGGCATACTGATTTAAGCCGAGAGAAATTTACAGGAGTGATACTTTATGGGAACGGAAAGAACAGATGAATTATATAAGGTTTTACTTACCAAAGGATATCCGAAAGAACTTTGTGCAGAAATAGCCTATAAGAATCTGAATACAGATTATACAGCGACCAGGATGTTGGGATACTTGTATCGTTACACAGAGCCCAGATTGGAAGATGTGATAGATGAAATGATTGCAATCCTAAGTGACCGGGAAGAAATCATAAAGAAAAAAGAAATGGAGCAGTCGCAGGCTGTTATAAATGAGATTTATAGAAATGGATTATAAATTTTTTTAGTCACCCTGTAAAAATCCTCTTTTTCCTTTCGTTATATAGAAGGATCTTTTTCCTTCCTATATGTATGAAAGAAGAAAGAGGGTTTTTTATATGTCAGAAAAAAGATGTTATACCGTAAAAGAGATTCAGGAAATTTTAGATGTAAGCCGCCCGACAGTCTATGCATTATTAAAGAAAAAAGAGTTCCGATGGATCCAGTTGGATGGAGGAAAGTATAGAATTTCAAAAAAGAGTTTTGATGACTGGCTTGATAAACAGCCGGAGTAAAAAATCTGGGATGTTGGTTGAGAGAAAAAGTCGCAATCGACATCCTAATTTTTTATTTGAAAATGATGTATGATGCAGAAAAGAAAGGAGAGTTGATCAGATGAATCAAGTTGTTATAGAAGAAACTTCGTTTGAAGAAGTGCTTTCAGAAATAGAGGAGAACAGTAAATACAAACGACTTCCTCCAAAGGAAAAAACCTGGATGACAGTTCCAGAGATTGGAAATCTTTTGGGACTAAAGAAGACAGGCAGATACTGGCTGGTTCAGAAAAATTATTTTGAATGCAGAGAAATCGCAGGACAGATGCGAGTGAATATTGCGAGCTTTGAGAAATGGTATGCAAACCAGGTGAAGTATCATAAAGTGAACGGGGAAGAACCGGGGAAAAACCTAAAAAAATGGTCTTATTCCATATCAGAAGTTGCCAAGATGTTGGGGATTAGTGAAACTACGGTTTATGATCTGATTAGACGTGACGGTATAAAAACAGTTACTGTTGATTACTGGATCAGGATTCCGAAAAAATCTTTTCAGGAATGGTATGAGAAGCAATCGAAATATCGCACACAGAAAGACAGGGAAAAGGACAAGGAGCTGGAAGGAGCAACAATTACCATGCCAGAAATGGCAAGGCTTCTGGGAATTCCAAGACGTCAGGTATATGAGATTTTGAAGAATTCTAAATACAGCCATTTTTTTGAAACGATTGAAATTGCAGAGAAGAAAAGAATTACAAAAGAGAGCTTTCAGAAATTTTTAGATGGACAAGATCATTATAAATTGGATCCGGCCAACGATTATGAAGAGTTGTCAATGGAACAAAATTTTAGTTTGGCAAATTACAGGCGAAAGAAATTAGCCAAAACCGGAGATCGTAGTAAGAATGGAAATCTGAGTTATCTGACATTTGATGAGGCAGCGTTTCTTGCAAAGGTCAGTAGAGGGATGATTTACAAATGGATGGATGATGGGAAATTTTCAGCAGTGAAGATTGGAAACATATCCAGAGTAAAAAGAGATGAATTTGAAGCTTGGTTGGAAGAAAGGAAAGGGAATTAGCATGGCATCGATCAGAGAACGAAACGGAAAATTTAATGTGATCTATAACTATAAGGATGATTCCGGTAAACGGAGACAGAAGTGGGAAACATATGATACAAAAGCAGAAGCAAAGAAGCGAAAAAGAGAAATCGAATATAAACAGGAAATGGGCGCACTTGTTGTGAGAAAGTGCAATACATTGTCGGATCTGCTCACGGAATACGTTTCTTTGTATGGAAAAGAAAAATGGGCATTATCCACTTATGAAGGGAATGTAGGGCTGATCAGAAATTATATTGAGCCTATGGTTGGCTCTGTGAAACTTTCGGAGATTAACACCCGCTTTATGGAAAAATATTATCAGGGATTGCTACAGACAAAAGCAGTCGGAAATCCGGTGAAGGGGAATAAGAAAAATGAATTTGTTTCTGCGAGTACTGTCAGAGAAATCCACAAGCTGCTCCGTAATTGTTTTGAGCAGGCAATCAAATGGGAGATGATAGAAAAAAATCCGTGCACCTATGCAACGGTGCCGAAACATAAATCACAGAAACGGGAAATCTGGACAGCAGAAACCTTGATGTATGCAATGGATGTCTGTGAAGACGAACGGCTGAAGCTGGCAATCAATCTGTCATTTTCCTGTTCCCTACGATTAGGGGAAGTGCTTGGTTTGACCTGGGATTGTGTAGATATTTCTCCGGAAGCAATCGAAGAGAATCGTGCATACGTTTATATCAATAAAGAAACACAACGGGTAACAAAGGAAACTCTGAAAAATCTGGAAGGGAAAGATGTGTTGCTGGTATTTCCTTCGCAACATAAAACCAACAAAACTGTTCAGATTTTAAAAACACCAAAAACAGAAAGCAGTATCCGTAAGGTATTTCTTCCCAAAAGCGTTGCTAATATGTTGGTTGAGTGGAAAGCGGAGCAGGACGAAGTAAAAGAAGTCTTAGGTGAGGAATATATAGATTATAATTTGGTGATGGCAACGACATTTGGAAATCCCATTGGTACCGGAGCAATCCGGGGACAATTAAATAAACTGATCGAAGAATATAATCTTCCGCCGGTTGTCTTTCATAGTTTGAGACATAGCAGCGTGACATATAAATTAAAACTGAATGGCGGAGATATCAAAGCGGTTCAAGGGGATTCCGGGCATTCACAAGTGGATATGGTAACAGATGTGTATTCCCATATTATTGATGAGGATCGAAGACGAAATGCAGAATTATTCGAGGAAGCGTTCTATGAGAAGAAAAACCTGGATCCAAAGATGCGAGAGGAAACCACAACTCAGACAGTAGATGTGCCGGATGATGTGGATGCAGAGCTGCTTGCAAAAGTATTGGCAAATCCGGAAATGAAAGCACTATTGGCTTCGTTGGCAAAGGCGATGAAGTAATGAAAAATAGTGAAATTTTAGTGGAAAATTCGATGTGCAGAATTTTCAGCAAGTTAAAATATAAAACAGCAGTTTTTATCCAACTATTGAAAGTTTCATCCAAAATGGGGTATAATATGGACGAAAGAACAAAGGAATGGATGATAAACCTAAGGAAGGTAGGTGTAGAGGTGAGAAAGTTTGATTATATGAAATTAGCAGATAGATTGTGGGATGGAGAAGTCGTGTCATATATTGCAAAAATTCATGAATGTAAAGGGCGTCAGGAATTATTTACAAGGCAGAAGCCGGTTGAACTGGAGCGTTTGATAGAAATTGCACGTGTACAGAGTACAGAGGCATCAAATAAAATAGAAGGTATTGTTACAACAAGTACACGTATTAAACAGCTTATGAATGAGAAAACAACACCTAAATCACGAGATGAAAGTGAAATTGTTGGATATCGTGATGTACTTAATACCATTCATGAGAGTCATGATTTCATACCAATTAGAACAGCATATATTTTACAATTACATCGTGATTTGTTAAAACATGCAGGTCTTTCCTATGGAGGTCAATTTAAGAATACACAGAATTATATCAATGAGACAAAGGCTGATGGAACAGTAGTAACAAGATTTATTCCGTTGTCACCGTATGAAACGGAACAGGCAATAGAGGCAATTTGTGAAAGTTATAGAAGAACATTGGCAATGGAAACGGTTGATCCGTTGATTTTAATTCCAACATTTATTTCTGACTTCCTTTGTATCCATCCATTCAATGATGGAAACGGAAGAATGAGCAGATTACTGACTTTATTGCTTCTGTATCAAAATGGATATGAAGTTGGAAAGTATATCAGTATAGAGAAGCAGATTGAAAAAACCAAAGATGCGTATTACGATGTATTGGAACGAATTGATTATGGATGGCACGAGGAAGAGAATGATCCAACTCCTTTTATTAAGTATATGCTTCAGGTAATTCTCGCTTGTTACAAAGAATTTGAAGAGCGAGTTGGATTGATGTCAGAAAAAAATAGAAGTACGGTATATGATGTTGTTAAAAATTATGTAACTGAAAAAATAGGTAAATTTACTGGTGCGGAGGTTATCGCAGCATGCCCGATTGGTAGTCGATCAGCTGTTTTAAATGCATTGAATAAGCTTACAAAAGAAGAGATAATTGTAAAGTGCGGTTCAGGGAGGGGAACGTTCTATGTACGGAAAGATGCTATGGAAAATGAGAACCTTCCCCAATAGAGGTGATATTATTCATAATATGTTGGAATATGTTGATATTGCTGGAGAGTATGTTTAAATCAGGTAAATGCCCGAAAAGTCTTAATGAAAATCACAATATACGAAAAAAAGGAAGGGATTTTAATGCTGAATATTTATTATGGTGATATGAAAGAAGCTGTATATAATACATCGGCTTATTTTAAATATGATTATGAAGATAGTTGGATTGTAGATCCTTTTGTGAAAGAAATGATTCAAGATGTAGATAAGTCAACAGTTTTGGATAGTGGAGTAATAGATAGTCCGGTTTTAGGAAAGATTCCGCCAACCGGGTTATCCGGAGGAGTAAAAACGTTAATCCTTTTTAAGTTTAATAAAGATAAAATTTTCAACGTATCAACCTGTGGAGATAACTGTGCGAAATGGCTGCTTAAAATTGCAGAATCGGAAGACAGGACTGTAAATCTGAGGCATCTGATGGATTTCGGTAAGGAACCTTTTGAAATTCGTATTTTGAATACTAATGAAATTGTTCATTCTATGAAAGAACTGGTACCGATTGCAGGAGAATTTGTCTAATGGAGGGGTGGTACGATGAGAGGGAAACATAGAGTTATTGTATCAACAAAACGCTTAAAATATGATTTTGAAATTCGGAAAAATTTAACGATCATTCGCGGGGACAGCGCTACGGGAAAAACTACTCTTGTAGATATAATTCAGGAATATGTGAACAATCCAACAGGAAGTCCGGTAGATTTGACATGCGATAAGAAATGTTATGTGCTGGAAGGTGCTTTGTGGAAAGGACAACTGGCGGAGATTACGGACAGTATCGTATTTATTGATGAGGGAAATGATTTTATCAAGACTGAGGAGTTTGCTAGAGAAATTCAGAAAACAGATAATTATTATGTGATTGTAACGAGAGAATCCTTGCCAGCTTTACCATATAGTGTGGAAGAAATTTATGGGATCCGGACATCCGGGAAGTATGGAACATTGAAGCAAAGTTACCATGAATTATATCGGATATATGGGACAAATGAGTAGCTTGGAGAATATGCATGTACTATAAGTAGCAGGAGATCACTATGTTAAAAATATATTTAGGAAATATGGAGAATGCGATTTATCATCCTCCGACTTATTTCGATAATCGATATGAGGATGAATGGATTACAAACGAATTATCAATCAGAATAATTAAAGCTGTAGATAAGTCAGAAGTGATAAGTTCTCATCTGATACAAAGTCCAGTATTAGGAACGATTTCCACAAAAGAACTGTCAGGTTCTGTAAAGACATTGATGCTGATGGCATTTGACCAATCTGGAAAAGTGTTTAATGCGTCTGTATGTGGAGATGATTGTGCAAAATGGATTCTTTCTATAGGTAAATCAAAAGACTTGACAATAAATTTAAGACATATTATGGATTTTGGAGAAGAAGATTTTGAAATAGAAATTCTCAATACAGGTGATATTGTTCATAATATGTTGGAATATGTTGATATTGCAGGAGAGTATGTTTAGATCAGGTAAATGCCTGAAAAATATAACTTTACTAATGTTTTGGATGTCACTACAAGTAATATATCATGGGAGTTACATTTGAAAAGCGTGAATCTATTCATGACGGACAAACAGAAAGATGATATTTTTTCATCATTTATTACGGATGAAATTTCTGATTTTAATTCTAATGTATATTATACGAATCCGGATTACTTGCGATGTTCCTATTTAGAAGGAAAAATGTTGGCATAAAAAATTTACATTATCAGTAGTCAAAACACCGTAGACAACCAGTCTAAAGTACGGTATTATATATGTAGAAATCAATTCAATTTCATATTGTTTATCATTCTCGAATGCTTGAACGATGGTAGCCATATTTTTCATAATGGTGGTGACACGAAGGTATTCCCCAAGTATTAGCTGATGCAAATATTCTGCTAATAAACAGGTCTTATCTAAGGCATATATGTGGGGTACAGGAATTGACTTGATTTGACTCGGAAGTAGAAAAAAGCCGTGACTTTAAAGGGCTTATAATGATAGTTCTTGTCTGGAATTGACACTACCTATTCGCTCTCCTAAGCACTAGTTGTGGGTTCGATTCCCGCAGGAAACGTTTGGCTACAAAGGTTATTTTCAAGGTATTTTTGTATTTTTGAGCAATGAACTTTTGTTAGCAGAAGGACATGAAAATCATTGGAAACTGCCACCAAAAGGGTTTGGCACTCTGATACGCAAAAATTAGGTCTGTTAATTGGTGTAAAGTACAGTAAATGATGGAAATCGAAAGAAAGATGGATGAAAAATGAATCTGCCAACATCTGTTAGCAAAAATCAATATTTTATTGGTGGCATTGCCATCACAGATAGAACAGTTTATCTGGCGTAAATCTTGAAATGAAGATTTAGACCAGATAGGCTGTTTTTTCTTTATCTGGTTGGATCTTAACACCGATTTTTGTTTATCCAGCACTGGATGGCTATTATGAGGTCATATCTGGATATCAAAGAAAATATGCAGCGAAACAATTAGCATATTGTAAAGTCCCAGTAATCATTGCGTGTTGAAGGATGATGAAGCAGTCGTGTTATATGGTGGATTCCAAACGACTTCAATTCACTGCCGCTGTTGAAATCTCTTATTTAGACAAGATAATCCAAGGTTGGAGTTGTGAGTATATCCATGAATCTGAAAATGTAAATCAGAAGCAGATTTCACTCTTGCGTCAGGCAGTGATGGATGGTGAAATCAGTCAAAGTCAGATGATTGATATTTTAAATGGCAGTACCATCGGAAGACCAGTGCACAGATGGAACAGGTGATTGAGGAATTATTGAGCAAATGGAAGAACAGTCAATCTGAGCACAGAGAAGATTTTTAAAGGAAAGAAATATTAAGTAATGGAACTGTGAATAGAAACAGGAAGGGGAAATCGATATTAGCTGATTTCCCCTGTTGTTTTGAAAAAAACTTATTAAATTATGTATAATAAATATATGATGAAAAAAGCCCTTGACATTGACGTTGCGTTAACTGTTATGCTGAGTGTAATGAAAGGAGTGGGAAGATGGAATACAACATCAGAGAACTGGCTGATTTGGCAGGAATCAGTACAAGAACATTACGGTATTACGATGAAATTGATTTGTTAAAGCCTTGCAAGGTAAATGAGAATGGCATGCGTTTTTATGGAAAACAAGAAGTTGATCTACTTCAGCAGATTATGTTTTATAGAGAACATGATGTGAAATTAGATGTGATACAGCAAATCATTCATCAGCCCGATTTTGATGTGGAAGAAGCTTTGAAAGAACATCTGTCAGTTCTTTTAAAGAAGAAAGAACGGATTCTTGCTCTGATCAGAACAGTAGAACTTACATTGGATGATTGGAAAGGAGCATATCATATGAGCGATCAGATGAAATTTGAAGCATTTAAGGAAAGTTTGGTAGAAAAACATGAACAGAAATATGGAAAAGAAGCACGAGAAAAATATGGAGATGAATCTGTGGATGCATCTCACAAAAAAATTTTGAATATGACGGAGCAGGATTATGAACGTTTTCAAAATCTTGAAAAGGAAGTACTTCGCCAGTTAGAAGAAGCGGTAAAAGAAGGAGCAAAACCTGATAGCGAAACAGGTAAAAGAATCGTGATGCTTCATAAGGAGTGGTTGGGTTTTACCTGGAAGGAATATACAGCGCAGGCGCATAATGGATTAGTGCAGATGTATTTGGCAGATGATCGATTTTTGCAATATTATAATCGAAATGTGAATGGCTGTGCAGAATTTTTAGTTGCTGCAGTACAGTGTTGGGCTAAATAAAAATTAAAGTGACGTATAATTCTTACCTTTTAAATTAATCAAAACGCATAAGAATTCCAGTTTTGGTGTGAGTTTCTTATTACAGAAAGTCTCATCATAAAGCTTCAATTTCTGTAATGGATATCAGTATAATCTCGGTATCATCAATGCGAATATACCGGTGCAGTGGGTCAATGTATACTACTGTACCGGTTATTTTTGTACTCTTCAACAGGCAGGAAGCTTTCTGGATTCTTCTGGAAATAAGTCAGACGGATCCTGTCATGTAATTGAGCATGCGCAATTTAAAGTCAATTTCTTCTTTTGCTTCGTCTGAGAGTTCTAAGTAAGGAACGTAGAGTTCTTCCTTTTTACATACGCAGGCTTCAAATTCCTTTAAAGCAGCAAAAGGAGCAAACTGTTTTGCACGATAGGACACAGAAGAAACCAAAGAAGAGGATGTCTTATTGACATTTCCAGAAGAAAGTAAGAAATGCAAAATAGTTCGTATCTTAAAAACACCAAAGACAAAAAGCAGTATTCGTAAGGTCTTCCTGCCAAAGAGCATTACTCTCATGGTAGTAGATTGAAAAGCATAATCTTCCTCCGATTGTATTTCACAGTTTGCGACATACAAGTGTTACATACGAATTGAAATTAAATGGTGGAGACATCAAAGCGGTTCAGGGAGATTCAGGTCACTCACAGATCAATATGGTTACAGATGTGTATTCGCATATTATTGATGAGGATCGAAGAAAGAATGCGGAATTATTTGAACAAGCATTTTACGAAAAGAAGAATTTGAATCCACAGCTCAGAGAAATACAGACAGTACCAACAACTGCTATTCCAGAAGGTGTAGATCCAGAACTTCTGATGAAAGTACTGGCTAATCCAGAGATGGCTGCACTGTTGACTTCATTAGCGAAAACAATGAAGTAATGAAAAATAGTGAAAAAATAGTGAAATTTTAGTGAAAAAATTCGATGTGCAGAATTTTAGGTGAGTCACAAATATAAAAAAAGAATTTAAAGAAACGAATAAAAAATTCGGAAACAGAGAAAAATATTGAAGAAATCAATGCTTTGTGGTATCGTTATAGTCATAGCATATAGTGTGAAATGATGGTTGTAAGGAGAAGAATAAAGATGAAAAGACCGATTGTTCGTTTGTCATCATTACAATTGACAAATATTAAAAATGTAAAAAAGGGCACTATATATATGCCGAATACTGTAAATAAAATTCTATCAGCGGATAAAGCGGAAATACTTGGGATTTATGGCCAAAATGGTTCGGGAAAAACAGCAATTGTTGATGCCTTGTATTTTTTACAAAAAGTAATGATAGGGGTCGATCTGGATCAGTCATTAGAAGATTACATGGACATGGATTCCGATACTGCTGAAATTTTTGCAGATTTCAATATTTTTATGGATGATATTGTGTTTGAAATAGGATACAGATTAAGTCTTAGCAGAGAAGAAAAAGAAGTTGTTATCAGTCGAGAAACACTAAGTGCTGCAAAAAATGAAAATGGAATCAGAACCAATAAGACTGTATTTATGGATTACCAAAGAGATCAAGCGAATGCCATTTTTAAACCACAGAAAAGACTGGATGAAATACTGGAAGAAAATAAAGAAATAAAAACAGATTTGATTGTAGCACGTAAAATGGCAGAAAAAAGTAATTGCTCTTATATTTTTGGTGAAAGCAGTCGGGAAATATTCTGCAGAGAATATAAAAATGGATTTCAACAATTCTCTGTTATTATTTCTTCTCTGTTTGAATTTGCATTGAAAGATTTATTTGTGATTCGCAATACACATTCAGGAGTGATTTCTGCTAATTTTGTTTTACCGATGGCTTTTCGGATTGAAAATGATAATATTGGAGCAAAAGGGGATTTTACGGTATCTTTGATAGAACCGATCTTGGTGGACGAGGAAAGGAAAAATCTGTTAGAGACAATTGTTGAACAGATTAATATTGTGTTATACACAATTATTCCAGGATTGCAGGTAACGATTAAAAATTACGGGAAACAATCATTGGATGATGGAGAAGAAGGATGGAAACTGGAATTAATGTCAAAGAGAGAGGGTATGAAAGAGATTCCAATCAGAATGGAATCAGAGGGAATTATTAAAATCATTTCCATTCTGAATGCACTCATACAGGCATTTGGAAATCCTTCGATTTGTCTTGTGATTGACGAACTTGATTCCGGAATTTTTGAATACATGTTGGGAGAATTGCTTGATATTTTCAAAAAGAACGCAAAAGGACAATTGATCTTCACTTCACATAATCTTCGAGCACTTGAAATGATTGATAAGGAAAGTATTATGTTTTCCACTACGAATCCGAATAATCGTTATATCCATATGAAGAATGTAAGAGAAAGTAACAATCTTCGCAATATGTATATCAGAAGTATTACATTAGGTGGTCAATCCGAAGAAATTTATGAAAAAACCGATAGTTTGAAAATTGCCAGAGCATTTAGAAAAGCAGGGCGGGGTGTTCGCAGTGAATGAGAAAAAAGTAATTGCAGTCATTGTAGAAGGACCGAGTGATGAAGCTGCATTGGGTTCCATTTTAAAAGAATATTTTTCAAGTGCGGAAATTCAGTTTGTAGTAGTTCATGGAGATATCACGACAAAGGATTACACATCAACAGATAATATACTATCCAAGATTAACAATTTAATTGAATCAGTAAAACAAAAATACAGGTACAAGGTAGAGGACTTTTTAAAAATTATACACATTGTTGATATGGATGGAGCTTTTTGCAATGATGTAATCGTGGAAAAAGATGTTGAGGGAGTCCAGTATTATTTGGATCGCATAGAGACCAAATATCCGGATTATTTAATCCGAAAGCATACTCAAAAAGCAGAAATATTATCAAAATTATATTCTTCCGGGAAAATCAATGGTGTCAGTTATAGAATCTATTTTAATTCTTGCAATTTGGAGCATGTTCTTTTTAATGAATTGAAAGATTTTACAGATGATGAAAAGGCAGATATGGCTGATGATTTTGCAGAAGAGTATGAAGGTAAAGTAGAAGACTTTATTGAATTTATTTCCCAGGAAGATTTAATTGCTCCGGGTACTTTTAAACAAACTTGGCGATTTATTGAAAAGGAAAAACATTCATTGGAAAGATTTACGAATATACATTTGATTTTTAAGTGATAAATTACTAATCTAGCACAACGAGTTAATTTAGGTTTATATATTTGAAACAACAGTTTTTATCCAACTATTGAAAGTTTCATCCAGAATAGGGTGTAATATGGACGAAAGAATAAAGGAATGGATGATAAACCTTATAAAAGAACTGGTATCGATTGCCGGAGAATTTGTCTAACGGAGGAGATTATTATGTTAAAAATATATTTAGGGAATATGGAGAATGCGATTTATCATCCTCCGACTTATTTCGATAATCGATATCAGGATGAATGGATTACAAACGAATTATCAATCAGAATGATTAAAGCTGTAGATAAGTCAGATGTGATAAGTTCTCATCTGATACAAAGTCCGGTATTAGGACCGATTTCCATAAAAGAACTGTCAGGTTCTGTAAAGACATTGATGCTGATGGCATTTGACCAATCTGGAAACGTGTTTAATGCGTCTGTATGTGGAGATGATTGTGCAAAATGGATTTTGTCTATAGCAAAGACAAAAGATTTAACAATAAATTTGAGACATATTATGGATTTTGGAAATGAGGATTTTGAAATAGAAATTCTCAATACAGGTGATATTGTCCATAATATGCTAGAATATGTTGATATTGCAGGAGAGTATGTTTAGATAAGGGAAATGTCCGAAAAGTCTTAATGAAAATTACAATATACGTAAAAAGGAAGGGATTTTTATGCTGAATATTTATTATGGTGATATGAAGGAAGCTGTATATAATACATCGGCTTATTTTAAATATGATTATGAAGACAGTTGGATTGTAGATCCTTTTGTGAAAGAAATGATTCAGGATGTAGATAAGTCAACAGTTTTGGATAGTGGAGTGATAGACAGTCCGGTTTTGGGAAAGATTCCGCCAACTGGGTTATCTGGCGGAGTAAAAACTTTAATCCTTTTTAAATTTAATAAAGATAAAATTTTCAATGCATCAACTTGTGGAGATAACTGTGCGAAATGGCTGCTTAAAATTGCAGAATCGGAAGACAGGACGGTAAATCTGCGGCATTTGATGGATTTTGGTAAGGAACCTTTTACGATCCGTATTTTGAATACCAACGAAATTGTTCACTCTATGAAAGAACTGGTACCGATTGCGGGAGAATTTGTCTAATGGAGGAGTGGTACGATGAGAGGGAAACATAGAGTTATTGTATCAACAAAACGTTTAAAATATGATTTTGAAATTCGGAGAAATTTGACGATCATTCGCGGGGACAGCGCTACGGGAAAAACTACTCTTGTAGATATGATTCAGGAGTATGTGAACAATCCAACAGGAAGTCCGGTAGATTTGACATGCGATAAGAAATGTTATGTGCTGGAAGGTGCTTTGTGGAAAGGACAACTGGCGGAGATTACGGACAGTATCGTATTTATTGATGAGGGAAATGATTTTATCAAGACTGAGGAGTTTGCCAGAGAAATTCAGAAAACAGACAATTATTATGTGATTGTTACGAGAGAATCATTGCCGACTTTACCATACAGTGTGGAAGAGATTTATGGAATCCGGACATCTGGAAAGTATGGAACATTGAAGCAGAGTTACCATGAATTTTATCGGATATATGGTACTCTTACCCGTGAGAAAGACATAAAGCCGGAATTGGTAATTACTGAAGATAGTAATTCGGGATACCAGTTTTTTGATTGTGTGTGTCGGGAAAATCATTTACGATGTGAAACTATGAATGGGAAATCCAATGTATTCCATTATTTGAGAGACCATAAGAATGAAAAAATACTTGTCATTGCGGATGGTGCTGCTTTTGGATCAGAAATTGACCGGGTATTGAGGTTAATAGAAGGATACGAAAATGTGGCATTGTATTTACCAGAGTCTTTTGAGTGGCTGATTTTATCTGCCGGAGTTCTGAAAAACAATCATGTGTCGGAAATATTGGATGCTCCATATGATTATGTGGATAGTGAAGAGTTTTTCAGTTGGGAAAGATTTTTTACCTCAGTTTTAATTGATGAAACGAAAGATACATATCTTGCATATATGAAAAAGAGATTAAATCCGGCATATCTACAGGATGTGATTAAGGAGACGATCCTTGAGAAAATAGAAAAAATTAGTCTGACATGGAAAAAATAAAAAAGACTATAGTTATAATTTAGTAGTCAAAACACCGTAGACAACCAGTCTAAAGTACGGTATTATATATGTAGAAATCAATTCAATTTCATATTGTTTATCATTCTCGAATGCTTGAACGATGGTAGCCATATTTTTCATAATGGTGGTGACACGAAGGTATTCCCCAAGTATTAGCTGATGCAAATATTCTGCTAATAAACAGGTCTTATCTAAGGCATATATGTGGGGTATAGGAATTGACACTACCTATTCGCTCTCCTAAGGCACGTCAGCGGAGGTTCGACTCCTCTCAGGGACGGGTTTCTAAGAGCGGGAATTGTTAGCAAAATTGCTAAAACAGTTCCCGCTCTTTTCATTTTCTGAACGAATTACAGCATACAAATGAATGATATTTCTGCTAACACATCATAGTTTTTGTTAGCAGACTGCTAACAGATTTACCCCTATTGCTAACAGACGGATCGGGACAATCTGCTAACATCCGGGCAGTGATTACTGATAGTTCTGGAACAACATAGTAAAAGCAGGTAAAAGTATAAAACCATCTGGCGGGATATTTTTCCGGAGAACAGCTATTAGCAGAACAATAGAGATTACATATTTTTGTCAAACGAGAAGCTCGTTTGGATCAGATTTACTAAGATCTGGTCTGAACGGGCTTTTTCTATTTCGCAGAAAGGAGGCAGTGATGGAAGAAAAAGAAAAGATTATTGAAATTGAGATTGAAAGGCTTAGAGACTTTAAGGAACATCCATTTCAGGTGAAAGATGATGAAGAAATGAGACAGCTCAAAGACAGCATCAGTGAGTATGGCGTATTAAATCCATTGATCGTAAGACCAAGACCGGAAGGTGTCTATGAAATCATTTCCGGTCATCGGAGAAAATATGCCTCACAAAAACTTGGATACACCAAACTTCCTGTGATCATTCGAGTCATGACAGATGAAGAAGCTATTATCGCGATGGTAGATTCCAACCTGCAACGAGAAAAAATAAGCCACAGTGAAAAAGCGTATGCTTACATGATGAAAAATGAGGCATGAGCATGAGGAATGTCATATTTGATACTATACTCATTTTCGTCGATCAGAATGTTATATTTCTGATACAACGAATCAATGGTATCCAGCAATCCTGCAAGATGATAATTGAGCGTTCCTCTCCAGACAAACGTATAGCGGTTTGCATTTGCTTCTATTTTAGTCCCATCAATAAAAAGCGACTTTAGGGTAATCAGTCCTTCTTTTTGCAGATGGCGGAGAAACTGATAGTTTAATTCATCTAATACATCAGCCGTTAGTTTTTTATTCTTAAATTCATAGAATGCATCTCTTTTTGATTTCTGTCCTTTGGTAAGCCAGATAAACGCAAGGTCTCTTTCACATAACTCCACAATACGGTCAACAGCTCTAACTCCTCGCATGTTTGCGTAAGTAACGACAGCATACATCATAATTGGGTTGAACCCGGTTCTTCCCTTATCTGAACAATTGGCTAACAAGCCAGAAAAATCTAAATCCTCCATCACTTTTTTCAGGGTATAGACTGGATCGTCGTCAGGTAAACACAATTCGAAGAAACTGAAGTTAATTTTCTGTTGCCCTAATTCAAAAAATTCGTTATAATAATCTTGTTTTAGCATAGTTCCATTATAACATGGAACGGAGAGGAGATGGTTTTCGTTAGCCATCTTTTTCTCTTTTTACGGAAAAGTTTCAGGGGCAGATTTGACTTATACGAGTCAAATCTGCCCCTGTTTGGAACTATCTATTTCCCGACAGCCCCCTCTTTTTCGGTTAAAACACGTTATCATCTGGATAATGTGTCATAATATCTTCTACTTTGCATTCAAGAATATTGCAAAGCTTATCTAACGTATTTACTTCTACATTCTGATTATGCCGAAGTCTATTTAACTTGGAATGATTTATTGAAATCTTTCTCTGTGAATATCCATGCACGATTCTGAACTTTCTTCACAGCCGCGCGTACGATGCGGTCCGCTTTTTCAAGTCAGCCAAGGACAGCTTCTACAGTGGTGACAGCTGTGAGGATGATAGTGATCTGATTTTTCGTAGGTGATTGTATTGATCGGAGGTTCTGGAAATCAGATTGCTTCCATCAGTGGTAAAGCACTTTTATTTCTGATACTTTCATGAACTGCCACGAGAGCATCCTAGCTGTGTTATTATCGTGCCCTGCAGGAAGGCCCGCCAGTGCCATAGTGCTCATGGTAAGCTGAGTAATCTGGTGACTGTTGCATTTTCTTATCCTATCTTTGGGAAAATCTGAATAAGAAAGCTGCTGGATTACAGGAATCATATGGGTATGATATACTGAATTGTGACAATGGAACTTACGACTCCTAGTTCGCGCCGCATCCGACGGTATAGATCCTGAACTTGGAAATAAATATTTCGAAGGGAAACTAGAAAAAATTAAATTATGTATTGCATGCCATCAGGGATGCTTCGGAAGATTTTTCCAGAATAAAGATATCAGCTACACGGTGAGTCTTGCCTGCGGCAGTGAGAGAAGCTATGCACTGATGTCGACTGAAACAACGAAAAAGATTATGGTAGTCGACGGAGGTCTTGACGGTATGGAAGCAGCCACGGTCTGCGCAATTCGGGGACATGTGGTAGACCTGTTTGAAAAAAAGATAAACTTGGCGGCGTATTTATTGCGGCAGCAGCTCTGGAATTCAACGAAGATGATAAAAGACTGATAGAATGGTATAAATGTCAGATTAAAAAACTGGATATTCATTTCCATTTAAATATAGAAGTTACAAAAGTAATGACAGAAGGTTATGATGAAATTTTTGTCGTAACCGGCGCGACAGAAAAAAAGTAAATATCCAGGGATTTGATGTGCCAAATGCAACTTACGCGGTAGACGCACTTCTGCATTCGCAGGTTAAAGGAGATAATGTTCTATTGTCGGCAGCATACTATAATATGCTGATGGAGTCACTGGACTATTACAAAGTAAAAGTAATCAAAAACGTAGTTGTTGAGAAGTATGAAAATGGGATTGCAACTATAGTTGAGATCGCAAAAAATGAACCCAATGATGCCGACAGAGCAAAAAGAATATTCTGACTGGTGGTTTAGGAAATGCAAAACATGAAATTCCGGCAGACCATATTGTCGTGTCCATCGGATACAATGCAAATCAGAAATTATATAAAGAAATAAAAGGAGATCATACATATCTCATCGGGGATGCAGAAAAGCCAACGAATATTATGGACGCAATCTGGAGCGCATATGAAATTGCCATGAAGCTGTAGATTCATACAGAAAAAATTTTGAAGTAAAGCGGGGCTTTTTATCATATGATCCGCCCGAAATCATGTCTTGAGCTTCGTTTCCCCAATATGGTAAAATAATCTGTAAAAGAACAATAATAAGAAAAATCTGAAACTGTGTATTCTTATATTTTCATAACATACTGTCAGAGAGATAATTTTATTATTTGGGAAAAGGAGAATATCGGATATGGAACTGGACAAAAATTCACAGCAGCCTCTGTATATGCAGTTGATGAAAGAGATTAAGGAGCAGATACAGAATGGGTATTATAAACCGGGCGATCAGATCCCTACAGAGAACCAGCTGTCGGAGCTTTATCAGGTGAGCCGGATCACTGTGCGCCGGACGATCGAAGAACTGTGTGCCCAGGGAGTCCTGGTGAAACGTCAGGGTAAGGGCACGTTTGTAGAAGCTCCGAAGATCTACCGCAAGATTGAAAATGATAATAATATGAGTTTTTCTGCTGCATGCAGAGCAAATGGAAGACGGCCGTCTTCGCACATTATTTCCTGCACTGTCATGGATGCGGAAAACTGGCAGATGGAATTTCTGAAGCTTCATGCTGACAGGCGTCTGTATCATATCGAACGTATCCTGTCGGCAGATGATCTGCCGATCATCTATGAACATATTTACATACCGGTAAGCCGGGTACCGGATCTGCAGGTGGAACGCCTGGAAGGCCGATCGTTCACCCGCATGCTCAGCGAGGAATATAATGTACAGGAATCCGAGAAAGGACACAGTACGGTGGAGGTGCGTATGATCCCGCAGTCGATCACGGAACATCTGAAGATGAACACTGGTGAACCGGTTATGATTCTGACCAGTTATATCAATGATAAAGAGGAGAATCCGCTTTATATCAGCTATGAGATTATAGCGGGCGGACGATACCGGATTTCAATCTGAAACGGTAATTTATAAAAGGTTATATCTGAAAAAGAAGAGGGCTTAAAAGCTAGACATTTCAAAATGAGAAATGCTGTTTTCAAGTCCTTTTTTTGTAAATTTACAACAAAAAAAGGACTTGAAAAATATTTATTAGTAACAAAGTTCCTAAGCACAGAAAAGGTTATATTGTAATATAACGTTATAAGATGATATAATATATTTAAGAAAGGAGGGAACGAGAAATGGGGAAAAATTTCTCAAAAGTGATAGCTGCAAAGCACTTGTTTGACGGCGTTCGTGACGATTCATACGAAGGTTATATCTGCCTGAAAGACAATGTGATCGTCAAAGCCGGAACTGGGGCTCCGCCGCAGGAGATCACAGATCAGGCAGAGGAATTCCTGCAGTTTGATGAGGAACTTGTGATGCCGGGTATTACAGACACGCACACATTTTTTACCGGGTACGCGGTATTTCATGTCGGAGCAGATATGTCTGATGTAACCGACAGTGAGCAGGGGCTGAAGGCACTGCAGAAGTATGAGTGTGGGAGAAGTGCAGAGGGAGCCATTTTTGGTCACGGATGGGATCCAGAGAAATGGAGTCAGGCTGAAGGGGAAAAGATGCTGGAAACAGAGTATTCGGACAGAGCTGTTATCCTGTTTGCCGCTGACAGATCAACCTGTATTATGAACCGGAAGGCAAGAGAGCTTTACGGGTTTACACCGGAGAGCTGTTATCCTGAAAGTTATCACCGTATTATGAGGGAATATCTGAATGACCGTGAGTTTATTGAAAAGGAATTTTCAGACTACATGAAAATGATGAATTCCCGGGGCGTAACAACTGTAAAGGAAATGGGGTTCGATGATTTCTATGGCTTTACGGATTATCTGAAGGAAATGGAAGACTCCGAAGATATGCATCTCAGATTCTTCTTTATGTCCCAGCCGGTCGGAGAGAAGATGAACCTTCCTTATGCAAGAGCGATGAGAGAAAAGTTTACAGGAGACAAGGTAAGATTCAGTGGATTTAACAGGATGACGGACGGGACGATCGCAGCATATAAGGGAGATCTCAAAACGCCATATGAAGGACAGACGTCTACCTGCACGATTGATATTCCTTATGATGAGATTGAGGCGGACGTACTTGCAGCGGATGCGGAAGATTTCAGATGGTCTCTCCATGCTCAGGGAGACGGCGCAGTAGGAAAGATCACACAAATCTATGAAAAGTGTAAAAAGGAAGACGGGCGGCTGAAGAACCGCCATGCTGTCACGGACATGGAATTTACCGACCCTGCAGATCTGGAAAAACTTGGAAATATGGGAGTGACAGCAGAGCTCTATTTCCAGATCATGTCACTGGATCCAGCGAAGGTACTGCTTGATAATATCAGCAGGACGATCGGGTCTGAAAGGGGAAAGTATTACTGGAACCGCAGGAAAATGCAGGATTCTGGTATGATATTAAGCGGGGCTACGGATCTACCGCTTCTGATCACAAGTCTGCCGGAGTCAGTCTATTACTCGTGCGGCGGATATCTGGATGGCAGGGATACTTCGTTCCAGCCGGAAAATACCATTACTGTATCGGAAATGCTGAAAGCATGGACCATCGGCGGAGCCAGAAACCTTTCTATGGAAGATAAGCTTGGAACGCTTGAGGAAGGGAAGCTTGCAGACATTACAGTATTTGACAGAGATTTTCTTCACGCAGATCCTGCAAATGTAAAAAACGCCGGCGTAGTTATGACAATCATGGACGGAAAGACGGTATATAAAAAATAAAAGGAGAAGAGAGTAATGGCAGAGAAGAAAAAATTCAAGATACATATGCCTCATGTAATCACTCTGATCTTCTTCCTGATCATTGTAGTGGCAATCCTCACCTGGATCCTGCCAAGCGGTGAATTTGAGAGGACGATCATGGAGACTTCCACAGGCGAAAGAGAAGTCGCAGTTGCTGGCACCTATCATACAGTAGCCAAAATCACAGAAGATGGCACGAGTCTCAGACAGGGGATTGCCGAGGTACTGATGGCTCCGGGCAAAGGCATTCAGTCAATGGTAGAGGTACTGGCCTTTGTATTTATTATCGGCGGTGTGTTTCAGATTATGGCAAAGACAAACGCTCTGAATATGGGAATCCAGAAAGTCGTTAGGAAACTGGGATCCAAAGATGTGCTGATCATACCGATTCTGATGGCCCTGTTCGGATTGGGCGGAAGTACATTCGGTATGTCGGACGAACTTGTTCCGTTCTACCTGCTGATCATGCCGATAATGTTTGCAATGGGGTATGATTCCATGACGACATTTATGACGGTCTGTCTGTCGGCTACAGTCGGATATGCGGCTTCAACTGTGAATCCGTTCTGCGTGCTGGTAGCACAGGGAATTGCCGGTATTCAGGGAAATCCGCAGCTGGTATTCCGTATGATCCAGTGGGTAATCATGATGGCGGTAATCATTGCATTTGTTACATGGCGTGCGATGAAGATTAAGAAAAATCCTGAAAATTCAATAACATTTCAGGATGATCTGCAAAAAAGAAAGGAAATGGGCGGAGAAGATGTTGATTTTAACCAGAATATGACGCTGCGCCAGAAACTGGTGCTTGCAACATTTGTGATCGGCATGGTCATCGTTGTATTCGGACTGGTTAATTTCGGATGGTATATGAATGAACTGTCCATGTGTTTCCTTGGAATGGGAATTCTGATGGGAATCTTTGGTGGACTTACTGAGACAGAGATTGCAGAAGAGTTTATTACGGGGGTAAAGGATATCGCATTTGCTGCTATGGTAATTGGTTTTTGCAGCGGTATTATGGTAGTGGCTCAGGACGGAAAGATTATTGACACAATTCTGAATACTCTGAGTAATCTGGTGGCAAATTCGAATAACGTTGTATTTGCAGCTGTATTATATGTGGTTCAGTCTCTGCTGACGCTGTTTGTTCCCTCCTCTTCAGGACTGGCGGCTCTTTCGATTCCGATTCTGGCCCCGCTCTGTGATCTTCACGGCGTAAATCCGGAGGCGGCAGTTACAGCACTGCAGTACGGAAATCAACTCACGAATCTGTTGAGCCCTGTAGCGGGAACAACAGTGGCAGGACTTGCGGTGTGCCGGATTTCCTTTGCACAGTGGTGGAAGACAATCTGGAAAGTATGGATTATTCTTGCAGTACTTGCAATTGCATTCTGTACAATATCAGCAGGTCTTTAAATCATGATATACCGTGGAGCAGTGCGAGAAGATATAGAAGGTCCACGGTTCTTGTGTAATTTAAGAAAAATATTTTATAAAAGTAGAAAAGGAGAAATGAATTATGAGCAACAGACCGGAAGAACTTATCAAAAAAATCTATGAGGAACAGGGAAAGATCAACGATGTATTTCTTACAGCCTGCGGAGGCTCTCTGGTAGACCTGTATCCGGGATACTATTTTATCAATTCTGAGTCAGAGACCATGCATTCACACTGGCTGACAGCAAGAGAGATGACTGTATCACCGTCAAAATTTATCAAAAGAGGAGCACTTGTTATCCTGTGTTCACATGGAGGAAATACAAAAGAGACCGTTGAAGCTGCCAGATTTGCAAAAGAAAGAGGCGCCGCGATCATCACTATGACACACAATCCGGAATCAATCTGCGCGCAGGAGGATATGAATCCGGTTGTATACAGCTGGGAAGAGGATACGAACGAAAAAGACAGACCGCAGGGCATTGTGATGAGAGTATTAAACGAACTGATGAAGATGCAGGAGCCCGGATATACAAAATATGAAGCTGTCCTTGACGGACTTGAGAAAGCGGACGGCATCGTACGCGCGGCTGTGAAGAAAGTTCAGAACCGTACATGGGTATTCGCAGAGAAATATTTCAATGAACCGTTCCTCTACATCATGGGATCCGGCGCTTCCTATTCACAGGCATATGGCTTCTCCATCTGTTCTCTTCAGGAGATGCAGTGGATGGACTGCTGCTACCTGCACTCAGGCGAATATTTCCACGGCCCGTTCGAGTGTACGGACGAAGATCATCTCTACATCCTGCTTATGGGAACCGGCAAGGCAAGAGTTATGGATGAAAGGGCACTTACATTCCTTAAAAAATATGCGAAGAAATATGAAGTTATTGACGCAGTCGAACTTGGCATTGATGCGATCGATGCAAGCGTAAACGAGTATTTCTGTCCGATGGTATTCTATGCAATGACTGTTGCGTACCGTACTGGACTTCAGGACAAGAGAAGACATCCGCTTGATATGAGAAGATACATGGGTGTTGTAGAGTATTAAGGAGAATAGCGATGGCAAAATATAATACAAATGTTTTAGGGTTTGGCGATAACGTAGTAGACATTTATGAGCATTCCCACATGATGTATCCGGGAG
The DNA here is from genome assembly GCF_042846195.1 of Faecalimonas umbilicata. Taxonomy (NCBI): domain Bacteria; kingdom Bacillati; phylum Bacillota; class Clostridia; order Lachnospirales; family Lachnospiraceae; genus Faecalimonas; species Faecalimonas umbilicata. Next base: position 2,828,984 of record NZ_AP031411.1, on the reverse strand, counting down.
GGAACTGTGTAAACCTTTGTGCTTATTCCAGAATGTTCGGAGCAAACCGTATTGCATATATGGGGTATTTCGGGAGTGACGATATTGCTGAGTTTGTCATTTCCGTGCTTCAGGAGCTTGAGATCGAAACCGTTAAGTGCAAACAGCTGGTCGGAGAGAACGGATGGTCCAAGTGTACACTGAATGAAGGAGACCGGGTTTTCGGAGATTACAATGAGGGCGGAGTCAGAGGCAAGACACCGTATATTCTGGATCGGTTCGACCTGGAGTATATGAAACAGTTTGACTTTGTCCACACCGGAAATTACTGCTATACAGAATCACAGTTAAAGCCGATGAAAGAGGCGGGGATTAAGATTTCCTTTGATTTCTCGGACGATTCTTCAAAAGAATATTACGAAAAATATGCGCCCTATGTGACATACGCATTCTGTTCCTTTGACGGAGATGAAGACGCAGCGAAAGAACATCTGAAATTTATGTATTCTCTGGGACCGGAACTGGTATCTCTTACAAGAGGATCAAAGGGATGCATTATGTATGACGGAGAGCAGTTTTATGCACAGCCGGCGACAATGATCGATGAGGTTGTGGATACGATGGGGGCAGGGGATTCATTCCTGACTTCTTTCATGGACTGCTATATCGATCAGTTGAAGAAAGGCGTGGAGAAACCGGACGCGATCCGGACGTCTCTTGCAGAAGCATCCAAATTTGCCGCTCATGTATGCACACTGGACGGTGCTTTTGGATACGGAAGGACAATTACAAGAGAAATATAAAACGAAAAAGAGGAGAAGACCGATGATCTATCATGGAGACGCAATGGAATATATTGGGGAAACACCGGATATCCTGAGCAGAATTATTGAGGATCAGGCGTCTGTCCTGCAGGACTGCGGGAAAATATTCGACAGGAACGGAATCAGTGAGGTCATTCTGACAGGATCCGGTTCGTCCTACAATGCAGCTGTTGGAGCCTCTGTCTTTGCACAGAAACTGCTGGGTATACGGGTGATTCCCGTATACCCAGTAACAGTTATGGAAGAGCTGGATGTTGTCTCGGACAAAGCGCTGGTGATCGGTATCTCGCAGCAGGGCACGAGCACGGCAGTCATCAGAGCGCTTGATGCGGCTGGAGAAAAAGGATATCGCACCATTGCAGTGACAGGAGAGTATGATACGGAGATTACGAAGCACGGAGACGCCGTCCTTTATGTGGAGTGCGGATATGAAGATGCCGGAGCCACGACCAAAGGATATACAGCTACCGTTCTGACACTGATCCTTCTTTTTCTTATGGCTGCTGAGAAAACGGGCAGGATCACCGGCATGCAGAAAGCGGAATATCTCAGCCGGCTCCGCAGGGTAACCGGCAATATGCCGGAGATTCTTGAAGAAAGCACCGGCTGGTGTGAAAGAACAGCGGATAAACTTGTGAAAAGCAGGGATCTGATGCTGATCACCGGAAGCAGCATGCGGGCATCACTTCTGGAGGGATGCCTGAAATTTTCCGAGACCTGCCGATTCCCTGTCAGGGGTTATGAGGCAGAGGAATTTATGCATGGGATATACAATGCTGTGACAGAGGATACGGATTTCCTGTACATGTTTCCGGCGGACGGATATGAAAAAAAGAGAATGGAGAAACTGTACGGCTATTACGGGCAGAAAGGATACCGGCAGTATGCGGTAAATCTTCCGGAGACTGTCTGCCCGGAGGGCCGGAGCGCGAATGTTCTGCGCTGCCATTTTGTCAATGATCCTGATTTTTCTGCGCTGGAGTATATGCTGCCGCAGCAGATGCTTTTTGTGCTCGCATCAAGAGCCAGAGGGATCGACCTGAACCTGCCGAAGGATCCGGAATTTCACAAATATATGGGAAGCAAGATGGAGTAATAAAAACAGAGGATCCGGGAAGGATCCAAAGGAGAACGACTATGGAAAAAATGATCAAAAGAGAACAGATTGCAGGAATGAATATCCATTACCTGTTTTATTCACTGGAGTACTTTCTGGATGCGCAGGCAGCGGCGGGAATCCGGACGATTGAATTCTGGCCCGGAACACCGCATTTTTTCCTGAGTTATCTGGAATATTCGGATTGTAAAAGGGTGAGAAAACTTCTGAATGACCGGGATCTGACACTCCGTGTCATCACACCGGAAAACTGTACCTATCAGTATCAGTTTGCCGCACAGGAGAAAGAGCAGTTTGAAAAGAGCCTCGGGTACTTCAGGAAGGCGCTGGATGCAGGCGGAGAACTGGGCGCGGAGATCATGGCGATCAACTCCGGATGGGGATACTGGAATGAAGACCGGGAGGAAGCGTGGAAACGTTCAAGAGAGATGCTGTCCATGCTCGCGGAATACGCGAAAGAGCGCGGTATACGTCTGGCGATGGAATCTCTGCGGCCGCAGGAATCCAATCTGGCGACAACCGTGCAGGATGTAAAACGGATGCTGGACGAAGTAAACCATCCGAATCTCAAAGCAATGATCGACACGACGGCAATGGGCGTTGCCGGAGAGACTATCGACCAGTGGTTTGACATTCTGGGCGAAGATATCATCCATATGCATTTTATCGACGGCAATCCGTACGGACATCTTATCTGGGGCGACGGGACCCACGATCTCAAAGAGTTCCTGAGCGCGCTGAAACGCCATAACTACACGGGATATCTCGGACAGGAGATTACAGAGTTTGATTATTTCAATGATCCGGCAGCAGCGGATCTGCGGAATATGAAAGCGTACGAACCATATATTATCTGAAACTGAAAAAACAGGATCCGCCCTGTGATCCGGCAGGGCGGCAAAGAGAAAAGGAAGCAAATATGAGATTGATTATAAAGAAGAAGAGAGGAATCCTGTTCCTGCTTCTGACGGCACTGACAATTGCCGGCTCCGCAGTTTTAATACCCGCAGACGGGATGTTTTCTTTGAATGCGGCAGAGCAGACGGAAGAAATCGTGGTGGGAACAAATGCCGAGTATTCACCTTTTGAATACCGGGACAGTGATGGGGAACTGACAGGATTTGATTACGACCTGCTTGAGGCCATCGCTGAGGTACAGGGGATTGAACTGGTCTGGAACGACCTGCCCTTTGATTCGCTGATGGGATCAATGGAAGCAGGAGATATACAGATTATCGCAGCTGCGGTGGGACCGACGGAGGAACGTGCGAGAAGTGTAGATTTTTCAGATGTTTATTATACTGGTTCCCAGAGCATTATCTGCAGTGAAGGTGGGGACATTACGGAATTTGCGGATCTGACGGGAAAGACCGTGGCGGTTCTGGAAGGTTCTATGAGCGATCTGATCGTATCTGGTGAAAATACAGATTACGGTGTGGTGGAAGATGCTGATGTGACCCGTTTTAAGACGGCATCCAGCGCAGTTATGGAACTGATGAACCAGGGAGCGGACGCCGTCGTGATAGATACGATCATGGCCGAGATTTACTGCGCCCAGACGACCGGCATTACATATACGGAGGTGCCGGGAACAGAAGAAGATACCGTATTCTGCATCCAGAAAGGCAATACCGCACTTACTGAACTGATCAATGAAGGTCTGGCGAAGGTAAGAGAAAACGGTACATATGATGAACTGTATGAAAAATATTTCTCCGGAGAGGGAGAAGATACGGCTGCCGCAGATGAAGAACAGGGCTTCCTGGGAAAACTCAAATTTATTTTCCTTGATGAAAACCGCTGGCAGTATTATGTGAGCGGTGTGGAGATTACGATCCTGATCTCAATACTTTCCACCTTGGTCGGGACGGTGATTGGTCTGTTTGTAGCGATCGTGAGACTCCGCGCCGACCGGATGAAACGGAAGAGTATCGCGGCAGACATTGCGGCACTGTATGTGGACATTATCCGCGGAACTCCGTCCGTACTGCAGCTGATGATCATTTATTTTGCAGTGTTTCACAGCCGGCTGGGATATGTGGCGGCCGTGGTCAGCTTCGGCATTAACAGCGGAGCTTATGTTTCCGAGGTGATCCGGGGCGGTATTCTTGCAGTGGATAAAGGACAGATGGAGGCGGGAAGATCTCTTGGAATGTCATATACGGATACCATGTCATTTGTAATTCTGCCCCAGGCGGTGAAAAATATCCTCCCGGCGCTCGGAAATGAGTTCGTCCAGCTGATCAAAGAAACATCTATTCTTGGTTATGTGGGCATTCTGGATCTTACGAAAGCGGCCAGCTATGTGTCCTCCAGAACGTATCAGATGTTTATCCCGCTTGTCGCCGCGGGAGTGATTTATTATGTTATTGTAAAACTTCTGACGATCCTGCTCGGGAAGTTTGAAAGGAGGCTGAGGGACAGTGATTAAGATCAGACATCTGCAGAAAAGTTTCGGGCAGGTACAGGTACTGAAAGATATCAGTACGGAAATCAGAAAAGGCGAGTGCGTCTGCGTGATCGGACCGTCCGGATCCGGAAAATCCACCTTCCTGAGATGCATCAATCTCCTGGAACAGCCGGACGGCGGAAGTATAGAAGTGGACGGCAGGGATATCCTGGATCCGGGGCTGAAGATTGATGATTACCGCAAGGAAGTGGGAATGGTATTCCAGCATTTTAACCTCTTTCCGAATATGACGGTAAAACGCAATATCATGCTGGCTCCGATGCGCGTGCTGGGACTGTCCGAGGAGGAAAGCTCCGGGAAAGCACTGAAACTGCTGAGGCAGGTCGGGCTGGAGTCCAAGGCGGACACCTATCCGAATAAGCTGTCCGGCGGACAGAAGCAGCGTGTGGCCATTGCACGTGCGCTGGCAATGAATCCCAAAGTCCTGCTTTTTGACGAGCCGACGTCTGCACTCGATCCGGAGATGGTCGGGGAGGTGCTTCACGTTATGAAAGAACTGGCTGAAGGCGGAATGACGATGATCGTTGTAACACATGAAATGGGATTTGCCAGAGAAGTAAGCGACAGGGTGCTGTTTATTGACCAGGGCGTGATTCTGGAGGACCGGCCGCCGGGAGAACTGTTTGAGCGGCCGGAGAGTGAACGGACGAAGGAATTTCTTGCGAAAATACTGACATAAAAATGTATTGAGAGGAGGAAGACAGAAGATGAATCAGACGATAAAAGCGGCAGCTGTCGGGTACAGCTGTATTGATATGTATGAAAAACTGAACAAGTTCTATCCTACCGGAAATAACAGCGTGATTATAAATATTTAAAATGATTTGATACAGCCATTAGGAAACGATGTATTCTGATGGCTGTATTTTTATTTGTCAAAAATAATCAAGAAAAGTTATTTTTAGACCATGTGAAAAATGCTCCCCTAGTTACGTTAAGTGAAGGGGAAAATAATTCCTTTCAAATCTGATTAGAAAAGAGGAATTTATCATGGCAGAAAAAAGATGTTATATCGTACAGGAATTACAGGAGATACTTGGAGTCAGCCGTCCGCCAGTCTATAACCTTCTGAAACGAAATGAGTTCCGCTGGATCCAGCTGGATGGAGGAAAATACAGAATTTCCAAAAAGAGTTTTGATGACTGGCTGGACAAACAGCCCGAATAAAAGATTCGCTTTCGTAATGTAATATTCGTCTGGCGACATAGTAAAAAGAAAATGAAAAATGTTGTATGGTAAAAAAGAGGAACTCTTTCTTGGAATTTCCTGGTCGATATAACTCCTGTCCCGCCCAAATGGAATGCAAGTTGTCTCGATAGCAAGCCTCAAACCGCTTATGCAATTCCTCTTTCTCATGAATTAAACTGTACATATCGTATTGGTTTTCTGCAAAGATTGCAAAAAATAGGTCCCATTTCGGTAGTTTATTGCTCTCTCCAAACCATCTCTTACAAATCCATCTGCCTGCAGTCCGCTAAGATGAATATGAAATTCTCTTACGGAATACCATGCATTGCAAATCATCTCATCAATAATTTCTCCAAATGTTGTATCTTGCGTCCCTTCAGAGAGAATATTGACAATCGCTTCCAACCAGTAAAACTTATAACAGTACGAGGGATTCTTCATCATCTGAGAAAAGCCTGAAATATCCAAGGTGTTGTAATATTTACCATCAACATTTAACAAATATTCCCCTTGCAAAGAATTAAATTCAGCCACTTCTCTTCACTCCTTCCTGGACGGACATCGGAAGTAATCCACTGTTCCTCAACAATAAGCTCAGGTATTTCTTTTATGAATTCTTGAAACGTATCTTCTCTAAAATCCGTAAAATAACGACCATTACGTTTCCCTTTAAAATCACCATATTTAAAGGAGGTATAAATGATGCCGTTATCCTTCAGCGCACTGCACATCTTCCAAAATACAGAAGATAGATCTTTCTTTGGCAAATGCAAGATGGAAGAGCACGCCCAGATTCCATCATACACATTTATGGCATCAAGATCTTGAAATAACATTTCCTTTACATCAACCCCAGAAAAGGCACTGGCCAATTTGCAAAGCTCTGCTGATCCATCCGTCGCCGTTACATCATAGCCTTTTTCAAGGAAATATTTCGTATCTCGACCAGAACCACAACCAAAATCAAGGATAGATGCACCTTCATCTAATAGTCGTATAAAACGATTCTGTGGTATATGCATGTCCGCATTTTGTGTGTTCTCTATAAAATTTTTTGCATTAAGATTGTAATAATTAATTGTCTGGTCCATATAAATCTCCTTTATCTTCAGTATACTAATTATAATCCTCAAGCAGAACAATATCAATTTGAATAATAGGTATTTTTTGTTTTACTCTTCTTCATACACATATTCCTCATCTTCGTCTAAATACAGATCATCGTACTCTTAACAAATCGTGAAGCGGCAGCTTCCCTTTTGATGTTTTGGGCTATATATCTATCTTTTTTCTAGTGAAAAAGATTAGAGAATACAAAAAAGCCGTACTTTAATACAGCTCTAAAACAGTTTTATAAAAATATTTAGAGTTTTAAAATTTACGCACTCTTCAATGGAAATAAATGTCTTCCTGTTTTCTCGTTTTGGATTTTGTTATGAAGTTTGTTCACGTTTTTTGCCATTGCAAGCAATACACTTTCCGCAAGAACATTTGATGTACCACGACTTAAATATCTACGAAACTGCATATCCTGTTTCAGTTCACCAAAAGATCCTTCTGCTTGGATCCTTCTGTTTAGTCTTAGGAGAATCCCTTCGTCAGAAAGAATCCGTTCCAAATCTTCTTTTCGATATTTCAGAAATCAAGTTTATAGAGGAGATCAGACATTTCAGCGAGAATTGTTTAATACTACATTTGCAGAGTGGTCATCAGATTATACATTCATTTAGAGTATCAATTTTGGACACTTCAATCGAAAAATATAAAAACATCTAAATTCAGTACATAAAAGTGTGCAGATGTACATAAAATAGTAATGGTTATTGAAATTCAACTTGCTTTGTGATAGAATATCATTACTAAAAAATGTGCAAATACACAGAAATGGGGAGCGTAATAATGGAAATTGAAAGAGACGCTTATCTACAGCAGCTGATTGAGCGAAAAGATAATGGAATGATAAAGGTGATTACCGGCATTCGTAGATGTGGTAAATCCTTCTTGCTGTTTACTATCTTCAAGAGATATTTACTGGAGAACGGAATTGATACTGACCATATTATTGAGATTGCATTGGATGGTATCGAAAATGAGGAATTAAGAGATCCCAAGGTGTGCTTCAAGTACATCAAAGATACTATGAAAGACGATGGGAAGTATTATCTCCTTCTGGATGAAGTACAGTTCATGCCAAGATTTGAGGAAGTGCTGAATAGCCTGCTTCGCTTGAGCAATATTGATGTGTATGTTACCGGAAGTAACTCTAAGTTCCTGTCCAGCGACATTGTGACCGAGTTCCGTGGCAGAGGTGATGAGATCAGAATCTATCCCCTCTCCTTTGCAGAGTTTTATTCTGTCTATGACGGTGATTACGACGATGCTTGGGATGACTACATGATCTATGGAGGATTGCCGCAGGTTGTAGGCTTCCAGAGCGAGCGACAGAAAGCAGATTATCTGAAGAACATCTTTGCCAATGTCTATCTGAAAGATGTAATTGAAAGAAACAAGATTCAGAGCGTAGATGAGATTGGCATTCTGGTTGATATACTTGCATCTGCAATCGGCGCACCGACCAATCCATCGAAGATTGCCAACACCTTCGCCAGTGAGCGCCAGATGACTTATGCCAATAAAACTATCTCCAACCATATTGACCATTTAGCGGATGCCTTTTTGATTTCCAAGGCAAGTCGTTACGATATTAAGGGAAGAAAGTATATTGGTGCGAATCTGAAATACTACTTTACTGATCTGGGACTGAGAAATGCCCGTCTAAATTTCAGACAGCAGGAGCCTACTCATATTATGGAGAACATTGTTTATAACGAGCTGCTGATCCGTGGCTACAATGTTGATGTGGGTGTTGTGGAGATCTTTGATAAGAATAAAGAAGGTAAGCGTGTCCGCAAGCAGCTGGAGGTTGACTTTGTGGTAAACCAAGGTAACCAGAGATATTACATCCAGGTTGCTTATGACATGACTTCGGAAGAAAAGCAGACTCAGGAATTCAATTCTCTGCGTAATATCCCAGATTCTTTCAAGAAGATTGTCATTGTGAATGGTAGCAAGAAACCTTGGAGAAATGATGAGGGTTTTGTTATTATGGGTATGAAGTATTTCCTTTTGAATGCAGATAGTTTGGAATTTTAATTTTTTTACACTTTCATTCTGGATTAAAAATGAGTCATTTAGACTACGCAACACTCTTTTTGAAGATGTGTCAACGTCTACTGTAACAAACTAGGAATCATGCTTGCCGGTGGCTGAAAGTTTTTTCCACAAAGCATGAGAAATGGTGTATAATGATACCAATACGAGATTCTCGTGTTACTGAAATTTACAATTGAATATATTATCAATTCCGCAGCGAAAATGTGGAATTGATAGCCTGAATATAGTTGTTGGCTACAAGACGTTGCAAAAAGCTGCAATTCAGTACTATCACCTCGATTAGAAAAATCTAATTTTTTTCTAATAAATCATCCTCAACTTAAGGTGGCAGAGGTCGATTTTAGGCTAACAACGATAGCATTCCCATAGCTAATAAAGCTAGGAAATGCAGAGGATTTCGAACCACAAGCTGACAAAAGCGTGTATCAAAAAACAAGGGTGACTGTCACTCCTAAGCACTAGTTGTGAGTTTGATTCCCGCAGGGAATATTAGAGAAAGAGTGAAAATGATGAAGAAAATAGACATCATTTTTGCTCTTTTTTATTATATTTTAGAAGGAAAACGAATGGGGGAACCTGACAAAAATATAGGAAGTAATATAAGAAAAAGAAACGACTTTAGCAAGCATCAGCAGATCTTGGATTTAGATCACAGGGAAGTGAAGTTTCATTTTATATAAAATAGTTAAATATATAGAAAAAGACTATAATAACTATATTTATATAGGATGTATCAATTATACTTCTTAAAAAAATAATGCTATACTTTTAATAGGATGAGAAGAAAAAAGGAGAAAATAAAACAATGAGAGAAAAAAGAGAAGTAAAGTATCAGATGAAAGTGTTAAGCTCCTTGGTGAAGGTATTTCCGGATGAAGAACCGGTGTATCGGCCAGAATGTGTAAAATTAAGTGGACTTTGGGACGAGACCGTATCCTATCAGGTTGCATATACCGGAAATCATTTTCTGAGAGAACGCGTAGATGTAAAAGTCATTTCACCAATCGCTGAGTATGTACGTGTTCGAACGGTAGAACAGGTTCCAGTGGGACGTGCTACAAATGGAATTGTAGATGATAATTATTTAAAAACGACATCAGGACTCTATCCGGATTTGTTGAAGGACATCAAAGATGGAAAAGTAATTATCCGCTCTCATCAGTGGAGTAGTTTGTGGATCGATGTGAAACTGACGGATGAAATTCCGGCAGGAGACTATGAGATTGAAATTCAGCTTGTGAAAGATGATGCTGTAATATGTTCTGCAAAAAGAAAAATTACAGTGATCGGCGTTCATCTTCCAAAACAGAAAATTATGCATACGGAATGGTTCCACGCAGATTGCCTTGCAGACTATTATCATGTGGATGTTTTTTCAGAAAAGCATTGGGAGATACTGGAAAATTACTTCCATGAGTATGTAGATCGAGGATGTAATATGATGATGGTTCCATTGTTTACCTATCCGTTAGATATGGAAGTGGGCAATGATCGTACAACGACTCAGCTCATCGAGGTGGAAGTGAAGAATGGCGAATATCATTTTGGGTTTGATAAAATGAAACGCTGGGTAGACCTTTGTAAAAAGTGTGGGATCGAATACTATGAAATGTCTCATCTATTCTCACAATGGGGAGCAAAGTATGCACCAAAAGTTATGGCTCTCGTAGATGGAAAAGAAGAGCGGATTTTTGGATGGCACACACCGGCAGTTGGGGAATATACAAGATTTTTACAGGCATTTCTTCCGAGACTGGTTGAGAAGTTAAAAGAGTGGGGAATTGCAGAAGTGACATACTTCCATATTTCAGATGAACCAAGAGAAGAACACTTGGAGACTTTTAAAGCTGCAAAAGAATCTCTTGGCAATATGTTAGATGGATTCCATACATTTGATGCACTTTCCAGCTATGAATTTTATAAGTACGGTTTGATCAGCAAACCAATTCCGGGAAATAACGAGATTGAAGAATTTTTAGAACATGGTCTTACAGACATGTGGACATATTATTGTACAGGACAGTTTTACGAAGTAAGTAACCGGTTTATGTCAATGCCATCTGCCAGAAACCGCATTTATGGAATTCAGCTGTATAAATATGACATTATTGGCATTTTACATTGGGGGTATAATTTCTACAATAGTCAGCATTCTTATGAACACATTAATCCATATCAGGTGACAGATGCAGCCAATGGATTCCCGGCAGGTGATCCATTCCTTGTATATCCGGGAGCAGACGGGCATCCGGAAGAATCCATTCGCATGATGGTTCATTACGAAGCATTAACAGATTTGCGAGCATTGGAATTGTTAGAAAGCCTAACAAGTAAAGAATATGTAATGGAATTAATCGAAGAAGATCTGGATGAACCACTTACATTTAAGCGATATCCAAAATCAGATATGTATTTGATTGCATTACGAAATAAAGTAAATAAAGAAATAGCAAGATTAAGTTCTGCTTCCTAAAAAATTAAAAATGTTGGAACATGAGTTGTCATCATGATTCCAACATTTTTTTTATCCTTTGAGTCCACTCATGGACATTCCTTCTTCAAATTTGGATTGTAAGAACAAATAGAAAATAAATGGAGGAAGGAACGTACAGGTTGCACAAGCCATTGTAAGTCCGATATCCGTATCGTATTGTGTCTGCATTGCTTTTAAAGCAAGTGGAAGTGTACGATAAGCATCATCAGTAGTGATAATGAGTGGCCATGTAAAGTTATTCCAGGCGCCAATAAATGTGAAAATTGCGACTGTCAGCATAGAAGATTTTACCAAAGGCAAAATGACAGTCCGTAAAATTTTACTGGTAGTAGCTCCATCTATTTTTGCAGATTCAACGAGTTCTTCTGGAATAGCCATAATAGCATTTCTCATAACAAATACACCAAAAGCAGTTGGCAGAGGTAAAATAAGAGCGCGGAACGTATTGACCCAGCCAAGACCACGTACGACTAAGTAAAGTGGAACAAGTATGGCACCCGATGGAACTAACATCGATAAAATCAGCAGAAAGAAAAGTTTATCATTTCCACGGAATTTTAATTTCGCAAATGCAAAACCAGCAGTACAGCTTGTAAATAATGTAAGAAGCACACCGGATATTGCAACAAATACACTATTGAAAAAATAGCGTAGGAATGTTGAGTTTGTAAAAATATTTTTATAATGTTTTAAGGTGAGTTTTGATAAAGCAAAATCAAAATCATATGCATTCACAGTACTTTTTAATGACATGAGAATCATGTATAAAAAAGGAAGAATGCACAGTAAGATTGTGATGATTAGAAAAATATCAACTAGTAAACGAGATGTCTTTTTCATTTCATGTTCTCCTTTTTATATTTCTGAATTCTCGTGTTTAATAAAGCGTTGTTGGAATAATACGATGATTAAAACAATCAACATCAGTACATTGGAAACGGCCATAGCATATCCGGCTTTGTTTCCTTTGAAAGTGAGTTGATATGCGTACATACTTAATGTTGTAGTAGACATTGATGGACCGCCTCCGGTCATAGTATAGACCATATCAAACACTTGCATAGCACTTATCGTTGATAAAAAAATGTTCATGATAATAGTAGGTTTCAAAAGTGGTAATGTAATTTTGGTTAAACAATCCCATTTTGTAGCGCCGTCTACTTTGGCTGCCTCGTAAAAAGTATCCGAAATAGAGGTAAGAGAAGCAAGCGTGATTACCATATAATAGCCCATACCTTTCCATACAATGATAAAGGCGACGGCAATAAAAGCAGTTTTACTGCTGCCAAGAAGAAGTGTGGGATCAATTCCAAATACACCAAAGATTGCTTTTACTGCCGGATGTCCACCATTTAAAATTGTGTTCCAAACAGTACCGATAACAGCGCTGGAAGAAAGCACAGGAACGAAAAGGGCTGCCTTTGCAATTTTTCCAAGCACGGTATCTTTACGAGAAGAAATTAGTATTGCAAAAAGAGTAGAACTTACGATTTCAAATGGCACGATGATTGCAGCAATCTTTAAAGTATTGATAATGCAAAGATGTAATTTGGAGTCACGAAATAGTCTTTGATAATTAAATAATCCGTTAAATTGCGCCGGTGTGATGATATTATATTTTGTAAAACTAAAATATATTGCAAGAATCAATGACCCCGCTACAAAAGTAAGCAGGATCATTGCAATTGGTGCGATATAAAGATAAGGCGCAAGGACGGATAGTCCTTTCTTTTTTTTCATAAGTGCCTCGATTCTTTTTATTCGTTTTCCGCGTAGTACTCTTTTAACAAGTCGTTTGCATAGGATGCAGATTCATCTAATGCTGCCTTTACATCTTGTTTTCCTTCCATGACAGCCTGAATGTGAGCTGCGTAGTTTTCAAGAATTTCGCTTCCGCAAGGACCAGCCTGTAATGGACGCCATTTATCACGATCTTCTGTAACGATACGTTCCATTTTAGGATCTCCTACATATTCTTCGCTTGCTGTAAGAGGGGCACCTGGAGCTACTTTGTGATATTCTGTCATAAACTCAGGACCTGTAATGTATTTGATCAAATCAAGTGCAAGCTCAGGCTGTTTGGATGTAGACATTACAGAGAGACAGTCAGCAGCACCGAATGTACCATACTCTTTATGTTTCAAAGAAGTTACGTAGTCCCAGTTTTTAAGATTTGGGTAATCTTTTGCAAAGGTTGTTTCATTAGAAGCAGAGGAGCGAGTTACACCAAAAGCGGCTTTGCCTTCTGCAAATACTGTAGAGAATGCATCTTGACCAGAAAGTGACATTGCATTTTCTGGCATATATGGCTGTAAACTCTTGAAAAATTCTAAGGCTTCTACACCAGCTTTTCCATTGAAAGCTACTTCTTTCAGATCATCTGTGTAGATATCTCCGCCAGCCTGCCATAATAAGCTATACATATAAGAATTTAAAACATAAAGGTTACTCATACTTCCACTATTAAGACCTACAGCATATCCGTACTGATCAATCTTACCATCGCCATCTGTGTCTTTTGTAGCTTTTTCACAGATACGAGCAAAGTCTTCCCATGTCTCAGGAGCTTTTTCCCCGATAGAATCTAAAATATCCTGATTATAATAAAGGACGAATGGTACACCGGTTACGATAGGAACACCGTATAATCCACCCATCATTTCACCACGATCCAGGAAGAGATATTCTTTGTAATCTTCTTCTTCAACCATGTCGGATAAGTCTGTTACAAGTCCGGAAGAGATATAAGTAGGATACATTTCCACATACATATAACCGATATCAGGTGTTTCTCCACCTGCAACTCCTGTAGACCATCTTTCTTCATAAGAACCCCATGGAATGATTTCCATTTCTACAGTACAATTATTTTCTTTCTCCCATCCGGCAAGAAGCTTCTTAAAGTTTCCTTCTGTGTCTTCATCGAGAGGAGGCAGCCACATAGTAAGTGTAGTAGGCTCTCCTTCTTTTGGTTTGTCTGCTTCCTTGGCTTTGCTTCCACAGCCAGCTGCAAGTGTTGCAAGCATGGAAGTACAAAGCAACAAGCTTAAAAGTTTCTTTTTCATTAGTTTTTCCTCCTATAGAAATAAGTTTCACACTTTCTATTGTAGAAGTATTTTTAGACAAAGTAAAATTGATAAAAGCAATAAGAAGTTACTACATATAGAAAAAATCTATAAATGAAAATAGGAAACGATTGATACTGTTTGAAAATCATGATAATCTTTAAGAGAAAGGCAGGGGGTAATTATGAGATTGGAAAAACATAATGCGGATGAAATGACTCCATTGGAACGTATCTATGCATACGAGCATGGCTTATCCTATGACAGAATACCGAGTGTACCATTTATAGGCAATGTCAGATGTAAAGTAGGGGGAATGACACCGGAAGAATATTGGGATTCTGCAGAAAATATGGTAAAAGCAGAACTGATGTCTTATCAGAGATTCGGCTTTGACAGATTAGGAATCGGACCGAATACAAGAGGGATATCAGATGCGTTAGCAGATCAGGTTCCGGATAAGAAACAAGGAAGTCTTGTTTTGGATGATTACAGTAAATTAGAATACTTAGAACCTGTAAATGCAAGAAATGATTTGGTAATTCAAAGATTTTTACAGGCAGCAGAGATGCTCCAAGAATCTGCAGGAGAGATTGTTCCTGTTGAGATAAGCATTGGAGGTCCCCTTACAATTGCATCATTTTTGCGAGAGATTGAGCTGCTTTTACGCGATTGTAGAAGAAATGGCGATAAAGTGCAGAAATTACTTCGCATTATTGTGGATTCCCAAAAGAGCTGTATTGATGCATTTGCACAATATGGCGTAGGAATTGCGATGGCAGATCCTGTGGCAAATCCGGCGCTGATCGGACCAAAATTATATGAGAAATTCGTTTTTCCTTATACAAAAGAATTGACAGACTATGCACTGGAGAGAACTGGAAAGAAAGTATCTCTTCATATGTGTGGGGCTACCTATAGTATTTGGAAGTATATCGAACAATATCAGTTAAATGAAATTAGCTTAGACAATATTGTGGATTTGGACAGGGCTGCGCGAGAATTAGGAAAAAAAGTACCAATTGCCGGCAATGTAGATCCTGTACAGAGCATGCTGAATGGTACAAAAGAAGAGATTTTTGCAGATGTTCAAAAATGCATAGAACTTGGAAGTTCTGCTGAGAAGGGATTTCATCTTACTACTGGTTGTGATATTCCGGACGGAACTTCACCTGAAAAAGTAGATTGGTTTATGGAAGCAGCTAGATTATACGGGAAGAAAAGATAAGCTTATATTTTATGAAAAGGGAATGGAATTTGGAGGAAATGAAAATGGCAAAGTCAAAAGAAGAATTATTAGAAAAACTGTCGGAATGTGTATTGGAGATGGAAGAGGAAGAGGTAGTCGACGTTGCTGAAGAATATATTGCAGCAGGTTATCCGGCATTTGACGGGATTATGGATGGTCTTGTAGATGGTATGAATAAAGCTTCGGATCTTTATGATGAAGAAGAGTATTTTGTAACAGATATTCTTCTTTGTTCGGATGCTATGTATGCTGGATTGGAAGTGCTGCGTCCACACCTTCCTGAAAGTGCACAAAGCGGAGAAAAACCGAAGGCGGTAATTGGAGTTGTAGAGGGAGATACTCATGATATTGGGAAAAATCTGGTGAAGATCATGATGGATACAGCTGGATTTGAGATGTATGACTTAGGACGAGATGTTCCACCGGAAGCATTTGTAAAAAAAGCAATAGAAATCCAAGCACCGTTAATCTGTATTTCTACGCTAATGACAACTACAATGATTGGAATGAAAACGGTGATTGAGCAATTAAAGGAACAAGGGATTCGTGATCAAGTAAAAGTCATGGTTGGTGGAAGTCCGGTTTCACAGAAGTTTGCGAATGAAATAGGAGCGGACGGATATTCCGTGAATGCAGTGGAAGCTGTAAAACTGGCAAAAAGATTATTAGATCTTGCGTAAGTAATGGGAGGAAAATGTATGTTTACGGAAAAAGAACGTTTGGAACGCGCTTTGAGACAGGAAGAAGTGGATCGTCCGCCATGTATCTGTCCTGGGGGAATGATGAATATGATCACGACAGATCTCATGGATGCTTGTGGAGTTACATGGCCGGAAGCGCATACAGATGCACAGATGATGGCAGATTTGGCATTGGCAAGTTATCAACATGGTTGCTTTGAAAACGTAGGAGTTCCTTTTTGTATGACAATAGAAGCAGAAGAACTGGGTGCAAAAGTAACGTTAGGATCTAAGATTTTTGAACCACATGTAACGGAATATGCGGGAACATCTGTAACAGAATGGGAAAAATCATCTCCGATCAATTTGGAATGCGGGAGAGCAAAAGTAGTATTGGATGCAATCCGTATTTTAAAAGAAAAGAATTTAGATGTTCCGATCATTGGAAACTTAGTAGGACCGGTAAGTGTGGCCAGTTCTGTGATCGATCCAGTGGGATTTTATAAAGATTTGAGAAGACACAAAGAAGAAGCACATCAGTTTATGACTTTTGTGACAGAACAATTGATTGCCTTTGCAAATGCGATGATTGAAAACGGCGCAGATGTGATCGCAATTTCTGATCCAAGCGGAACGGGAGAGATTCTCGGACCCAAATTTTTTGAGGAGTATGCGGTAAAATATCTGAATATGCTTTTGGATGGAATCAAAGATCAAGAAAAAGGTACGATTGTACATATTTGTGGGCAGATGAGAAGTGTATATGAGCAGATTGATAAAGTGCATTCAGATGCGTTGAGCTTTGATGCGATCGTTCCATTGAAAGAAGCCAGAAAGAATCTCCAAGATCGAGTATTGATGGGAAATGTAAGTACATTCGCATTAGAGTTTGGAGATGAAGAAAGAGTTCAAAAGCTGACAAAATTTTGTGTGCAAAGCGGTTCTGATATCATTTCTCCAGCATGTGGACTGGGGACAAAGTCACCTCTTGCAAATATTCAGGCGATTTTAAAAACGTTAAAGATGGACGAAGAAGCATTTGAAAAAATGGAAACGATGGAAGAGTGGAAAGAAGAGGAGATGAAAAATGCCTAATATCAAAGTACAGCCTTCTGGTAACATATATGAATATGAAGTAGGAAAAACTCTTTTAGAAGTTCTCTTAGAAGAAGGTATATTCGTAGATAATCCTTGTAATGGAAAAGGACTTTGTGGGAAGTGTAAAGTGCGAATTCTGGAAGGAGAATTATCGGAACCGGAAGATACCGAACGGAAGTTATTAAAGCAAGAGGAGATGGAAAATGGAGTCAGACTTTCCTGCCTTGTAAAACCGGAAACAGATTTGGAGATAGAGCTTATGCAGAAGGAAAGGAAGCATCAAGTGCTGACGGGAGGCTATATCCCTTCCTTTGCGTTCGATCAGGATATTCAAAAAATTGTGGTGGAAATTCAAAAACCAACTTTGGAAGATCAAACATCTTTTGAGGATCAGATTCTGCGTCAGATCCCGAAAGCAAGTCTAGAGCTGGGATGCCTCCAGATGAGGCAGTTTGTTCCGGGACAGGTGACGGTTGTACTCCATGGAAATCAAGTGATTCAAATAGAAGAGGGCAATACGACGGAAAAAATGTATGGGGTTGCGGTTGATATTGGAACAACGACAGTTGTCTGCACGTTGATTGATATGCTTACCGGCAAGGAACTTGCACATGCATCCATGATTAACGCACAGAAGCATTTTGGACTGGATGTGTTGACCCGTATTACTTATGAGTTAGAGCATCCTGAAGATGGCGTAGAAAAATTGCAAAAGGCATTGGTAAATTCTATTAATGAGATGATAGAGGATATTTGTTGCCAGTCAGAAGTATCCAAAGAGTGGATTTATGAAATTGCTGTTGGAGCGAACTGTACAATGATGCATATGTTACTTGGGGTTCCTGCAACATCACTTGGAAGATCTCCGTATGCGCCTGTGTTTGTACGTGGAAAAGACATCAGGGCAAAAGAAATTGGATTATGTGCAGCAGAAGGGGCGAGACTGTATTGTTTGCCATCGGTATCCGCTTATATTGGAGCCGACATTGTAGCAGGAGCTTATGTATGTCAGCTTCAAAAAGAATCTGGGAATGTGCTATTTATAGATATAGGAACGAATGGGGAAATCGTATTATCCAGTCATGGCAGATTGCTTTGCTGTTCTTGTGCAGCAGGTCCGGCATTGGAAGGCATGAATATCAGTTCAGGGATGCGGGCAGCAGAAGGTGCTATTGAAGATGTGACGATCACAGAATCCGGAATAGAATGGAAAGTAATTGGAAATGAAAAGCCAATCGGCATTTGTGGAAGTGGGATTTTAGCAGTTGTAAGGGAATTGCTGAGAGTCGGTCTTGTCAGAAAAGAAGGAGCATTTATCAAGCTAAATAAATTAGAAGAATCGGATTATCGTTTTCACATGCTGCAGGAAAATGGGAAAAAAAGAGAATTTATTTTATCGGAAGAACAAAAACTCTTGATTACGCAAGGAGATATTCGGCAGGTACAACTTGCAAAAGGAGCCATTCTATCAGGATTTTTAGCGCTTCTTAAGAAAGCTGGAATCCAAATGGAAGATTTGGATAAAGTTATGATTGCGGGGCAGTTTGGAGCACATCTTCCTGCGGATAGTTTGGTGGGAACCGGAATCATTCCAAAAGAAGTACAAGAAAAGCTTGTTTATGTAGGAAACTCTTCAAAGACAGGGGCCTATATGGCTCTGATGTCCGCAAAAGTAAAACGAGAAATGGAAGAACTGGCCGGACAGATGGATTATATGGAGTTAGGGGCAACAGAAAATTATGAACGCTTGTTTTCTGAATGTTTGATTTTCCCTAATGTGAAATAGAGTAGGAGTAAGAACTATGAGCAGCATTAAAGATTTTAAATGTACCTACGATAATGGTGTATTAGAGCATTCCAAAATCGTGGAAGAACTGGGGTTTACATTTCCTGATGTATATTTACATGCCGACAAGATGGCTGCGCTTTCCAAAAGGCAAAAAGAAAAACAAGGAAATTCGATCTGTGTTCTGCCTTTTTGCCATACCGTAGAAGGAGAAGCTATGGGAGGAATCATCACACTCGGCAATGAAGTTGCAGGACCCCGGGCAAAGGAATATCTTTATACAGATTATAAGGAGCTTGGGGAAATCAATGAAATTGATTTTACAAAAGGAAGAATTCAGGAAGTTCTTCAGGCCTGTCAGATTCTGCACGAACAAGGAGAACATGTGATGCTTGAAGTTTCAGGCCCCATTACAATTCTCAATGTGTTGATTGATATTAAACAAATTTTTAAAGGAATGCGTAAAGATTTCGAATTTATGAAATCTGTATTCCAAAAAGTTGGTACGCAAATTTTGAGATATATAAAAGAAGCAAAAAAATATGGGGTAGATTTCATCAGTTATGCAGACTCAGCTGGAGGAGTGAATATACTTGGCCCGAAGATGGCAGAGCAGATGGTAGAAGGATTTACTTATGATTTTTTGAAAGAAGCACAGGAGTACTCAGATGAACATACACTTTTGATGCTTTGTCCGAAAACAACATTTGCGCTTCTTGGGACAGAGAAAGCAGAACTTGCAGATATAGATATACCAGCTGGAAGTACCTATGGGGAAGGGTGTATAGAAGTACTTGGAAAAGCGAAAATAGTTGGAATACAATGTGCAAAAAATATGGGATTTTTGCTGAAATCAGGGATAATGAAAGAAGTTGTATTGAAATAGTGAAAAGGGAGCATCAGAAATGTGATATGCTCCCTGATTTTTTGTGAAAAAAGAGAGAAAACTTTTAAATTGAAAGAAAATGTCTTATTGTTGAATGTGTATTCAGGTAGGTTAGTGTATTATAAAATAGAGACAAGTATGTGGATTTGAGGTGATGAGATTATGAAAAAGAAATCTGTGATCAGAAAGGCATTTTTTATGATGACAGTACATTTTATTTTGCTGTTGGTGGTATTCTTTTCCTATTTGTTTTTTTCTTATCATACAGCAGTAGGAAATCTGAGAGATGGTATGGAAAATTTAATCCAGATCTATGGGCGGGAGCTGGAAAATAAGATTAATAATGCAGATATGCTTTTGGAGCGTCTTATCTATGCAAATGATGACTATACACTTTTGCAGAGTGAGAATGAAGCGATTCGATACTATG
The DNA here is from genome assembly GCF_042846195.1 of Faecalimonas umbilicata. Taxonomy (NCBI): domain Bacteria; kingdom Bacillati; phylum Bacillota; class Clostridia; order Lachnospirales; family Lachnospiraceae; genus Faecalimonas; species Faecalimonas umbilicata. The sequence goes on along the minus strand of NZ_AP031411.1, from coordinate 2,808,544 downwards.
CATCGGTAAGACTTAAGAATTTGATAGAGGAACAGACCGCTTATGATGACTATGTGGATGCGGTTGTTATGGCAGATAGCATATATGGAGTATGTTTAGACTATGAAAACAGACAAATTTCTTTAGAGAATAAAACAAGTCTTAGAGATTTTGTGAGCAGAGGTGCAAAAAAGGAAAGAGGGGAGGCTCAGTGGAGCATAGAGGTAATAGGAACGACTAGATATCTCTATAAGATGTACATTTGGCAGGGGCGTGCAGTAGGAGCTTTTATTTCTGTTGATAGATTTATGGACAATGTACATGACGATGAGCTAAATGATATGACAGTAGTATTGCTTGATAATGAAAAGCGAATCCAGAGTACTTTGGGGGAGAATATACCAGGTATGAAAATTGGGAAAAATCCCGAAGAGGTATTGGGAAAGTTGGCACAGAAAGCAAGCTACGAACTAGCAGATGGAAGAATGAAAATATGTGCGTATGTTAGTATGTCTGCTATTTGGGGACAGATTCAAGTGAATATGGTCTTAGTGATGATTGTAATTTTAACATTGACTGTGTATTCGATTGTAATGTTGCGATTTATTCGAAGAGAACTGATTCTTCCAACTAGGCGTATGCAGGAAACGATGATACGAATGAGGGATGGGGAATATACGTTGAGAATTCGGGATGAGTTTACAAGCAGTGAATTTATACTTTTAAAAGACACCTTTAATGAATTGGCAGATGAGATAGTGAATTTACGGATTCAGAGTTATGAAAAACAAATTGATTTGCAGGAGACAGAATTAAAGTGTGTCAGATTGCAAATAAGACCACATTTCTTTTTGAATGCTATGACAACGATTTCTAGTCTAAGTCAGAGAGAAAAGAATCGAGAAATACAGAGATATATTGATGCACTTTCAAAAAATATCCGGTATATGTTTCAATCAGGTCTCCATACGGTGACTCTTGGTGAAGAAATACGCCATATTGAAAATTATTTTGAGATGCAGGAACTAAATTATCCGGATTGTGTATTTTATTATATTGATATACCAAAAGAACTGGAAATGTGGAAGATACCTCAGATGCTGATACATACGGTGATTGAAAATGAATATAAATATGCGGTCGAAGTAGATCAGGTTCTGACAATTCTGATCAAAGCAGAAGTACGGGAAGAAAAGGGAGAGGAGATGTTATGTCTGTCGATAGAAGATGATGGGGGTGGATATCCGCAGGAAGTCCTTGAAAATTTTCTATATGAAACAGGTGAAAGACATGAGAAGCCTCAGAATGGGGAACGAATTGGTCTTATCAGTATAAAAAGAATGTTGGAACTGATGTATGAGAGGGATGATCTGTTTGAAATCGGGAACACAGTACCTCATGGGTGCTGTAATTATTTTTGGATTCCAAAGCAGCCGATTCAGGAAATAAAAGAATCTTAAGACAGATAGTATTGGATAAAAGTACGAAAGGAATGACGAAAAATGCAGGCTTTGATTGTTGATGATGATATTGCAACAGTGGATGTAGTAGAAAATTCAATAGACTGGAAGAGTCTGGGAGTTACAGAGATATTTACAGCTTATAATATCAGTCGTGCGAAGGAAATTCTTTCTGAACGGAATGTTGATATTATTATAAGTGATATTGAAATGCCAAAGGGTTCGGGAATTGATTTGCTGGAATGGATCAGGGAAAATGAAATTCCAGGAGAGTTTTTATTTTTAACTTGTTATGAAAAATTTGATTATGCTGCAAAAGCATTGAAAAATCATGCGTCAGAGTATTTATTAAAACCTTTTGATATCAATGTTATGGAGGTGGCGCTTAAAAAGATTGTCCTGAAGATTAAGGAAAGACAGCAATTAATTGCTGAGAGTGAATATGGGAAATGGGCAAAACGCAATTCGAGACAAATGAAGCTTGCATTTTGGAATCAAATGATTTCCGGGCATTTGACAGGAAGGGGAGCTGCAGAATCTATTGCAGAAAAGCAGCTAAATATTGATGCAGGCGCCAGTTATCGACTGGTGATTTCCAAAATTGCCAGACCAGATCAGGAGAAGATGAATCAGGGATTAATGTTGTTTATTATAGAGAATATTCATTCCGAAATATTATGTGGGAATCCAGAAAATGAATGTATACTTTCCTATCCGGAAGGGGACTGTTATGTGATTACAACAATATATAAGGTACATGCCTCATATGATGTAAACAGACAGTGTAGGGAGCTTCGAAGGGACATTCAAAATATGTTTGGTACAGAGATTACAATCTGTATCAGCCGGGAAATCGTTTTGGAACAATTGTATGAAACTTATAAAAAGAATAAGAAAATTCTTGAGGAAAACGTAGGATATTGTGGAATGATATTTCACGAAGAAGATGTGAGGGAAAGAAAGATGTTGCAAAATCTTTTTAATCCTGAGCAGATAGAAAGTTTGCTGGAAACGAAACAAAAGATGAGATTTTTAAGTTACTTGAAAAGTTGCATTTCTGATGGGGACTGTGGAAGAAAACTTAAGGCAGAAGAATTGAAAAGGGGAAAAGAAGAAATCCTCCAGGCGATTTATGCTTATTTTGGCAAAAAAGGGATACGGACGACACCCCTTTTTTCTAATGAGGATCTAAGGGAACTGGAGAAAAATACCTCTCGATCTGCAGCGGATCTCATGCGCTGGGCCAGTTTTTTAATGGACTGTGTGATTGAATATGAGGAGGAAGTGAAACGACAGTATACTCTGAGTGAACAGATTGACCGTTATATCATAGAACATTATCACGAGGATATTGGCAGAAATGAAGTTGCACGGCAATTTCATCTTTCGGCAGAGTATATAGCGAAAATTTACAAGCAGGAAACGGGGAAATCTTTAAAAGACTTTATTACGGAATGTAGAATTAATGAGGCAAAGAAGCTTCTGGAGAGAGGGAATAGAGTCAGTGAAGTAGCCACAACAGTCGGATTCGATAATTTCACTTATTTTTCGACTGTATTTAAAAAGATGACGGGAATGACTCCAAATGAATATAGAAGAATCTCTTGTTTTTGAAAGGAAGACTCTTTGTTTTAAAAGAAATGGGAAAAACATTCTGCTAAAGTAAGAGTATCAGAAGAAACAAGGAGGTAAAAGGTTATGAAAAACAAAAAAGTTCTGGTATGTTTACTGACAGCAGCCATGACATTGGGGCTTACAGCTTGTGGTGGGGAATCAAAATCGCAATCTAAAAAGGAGAAAAATGAAGGATATGATCAAGTAACATATGCTTATGCGACCTTCAATAATATTCCGGCGGAGGAAGATCTTGATACTGTTGAAGAAGCAATCAATGAGATTACAAGAAAGAAGATTCATACAGAGGTAACATTGATGCCAATCGCGATTGCTGATTATTCTAATAAAGTCAGTCTTGCGCTTCAGGGTGGAGAAAAAATTGACGTTTATCAGTCGATGGGAGATTTTAATAATTATGTATCGACAGATATGGCTTATGATATTACTGATTTACTGAAAGAAGAAGGAGAGGGAATTGTTGACACGGTAGGAGAGGACTGGCTGGCGGCCTGTTCGAAAGAGGGACACACTTATGGCGTTCCGACGATGAAACCAGTTGCTTTGACACCAATGGTAATTTATCGTGAGGACATTGCAGAAGAAATGGGAATTGATATGTCAGCAGTTTCTTCCATGGAAGACATGACAGATATATTAAAGAAAGTAAAAGAGTCGTATCCGAATATGACACCGGTAGCACCAGTACAAACAGGAGAGATTGGGGTTTCAGTTAATTATGGTGAAATTGACTTTCTGACAGATGACAGATACTCCCCGGTAGGTGTTCTTGAAGGAGATCAGTTAGAAGTCGAAGATCTGTATTCTTCTGATGTGTTCCGTGAAAAATGCGAGTTAGTCAGAGGATGGTATGAAGATGGGCTGGTGATGAAAGATGCAGCGACAACAACAAGTATGGCTGCAGAATTGATGAGCTCCGGAAATTATTTCTGCTATATTGCTGCATATAGTTATCCAGAAGAGGATACAGCGGCTTCTTTACAGCAACAATGTGGTACATATCCAATCGGGGCAAAGATTATTGGTGATGCATATCTTTCAACTGCAGATTTGAATGGGTTGAGCTGGATGATTGCTTCTACGACAGACGTGCCGGAAGCAGCGATGAAATTTCTTGACCTTACATATACAGATAAAGATGTGATTAATCTGTTGATTTATGGTATTGAAGGCAGAGACTACGTAATGAATGATGATGGAACAGTTTCTTATCCGGAAGGTGAGGATGCATCTACTGTGCCATATACAGCTCAGTTAAGCTGTGGAACATTGGGAAATTTCTTCCTCATGCATCCAATGGAAGGAACAAACCCGGATTCCCTTGAATGGGAAAAGGAGCAGAACGAGACTGCAAAGACGTCTCCTGCGATGGGATTTACTTTTGATTCCGACAGTGTGAAGACACAGTATACAGCAGTGAAGAATGTAATTTCACAGTATTTGCCGGGACTGATCTGTGGAAGTCTTGATCCGGATACAGAGGTTGATAAATTTGTACAGGCATTAAATGATGCGGGGTACCAGGAAATTTTGAAGGCAAAACAAGAACAGCTGGATACATGGGCAGAAGGTCAAAAATAAAGGGAGTTGAGGAGGCAGTATGAAAAAAATAGTTACAGCCAGAAAGAAAAAGCGATTTAAGAACCTGCCTTTATTACTTATTGCACTGCCGGGAATTTTGTACCTGATTATCAATAATTATATCCCGATGTTTGGCGTATTTCTTGCTTTTAAAGATTACAGTCTAATGAAGGGAATTTTTGGCAGTGATTGGTGCGGTTTTGAGAATTTTGAATTTTTATTTAAAACAAAAGATGCATGGATTATGACCAGAAATACACTTGCATATAATTTGACATTTATCGTGATCGGAACAATTGTAGCAATCGCTATTGCGATTATGATGTGTGAACTGGGAAAGAAAAGAAGGGTGAAATTTTTTCAGGCTACACTTCTTTTGCCAAATCTTCTTTCCTGGGTGGTCATTGGATTTGTAGCATATGCATTTTTGAATGCGGATACAGGATTTATCAACAATACGATTCTTGCAGGAATGGGGGTTAATCCGGTTTCATGGTATTCTTATGCAGGTGCATGGCCGGTGATTTTAGTAATTGTAAATCTTTGGAAAAACATGGGATACCAGTCTATTGTCTATATGGCGAGCATTTCAGGTATTGATAAATCAATTTATGAAGCGGCAGCTATTGACGGTGCGACAAAACTGAAGCAGATTTTCTACGTGACATTGCCGATGTTAAAGCCGACTGTGATTACATTGACATTGATGTCCATAGGGCGAATCTTTTATTCAGATTTTGGACTGTTCTATCAGGTACCACAGAATTCAGGGGCACTTTTCAATGTGACGCAGACGATTGATACTTATGTGTACCGTGGCCTTATGGAACTAAATGATGTAGGAATGTCCGCGGCAGCAGGCTTATATCAGTCACTGGTAGGATTTGTGCTTGTACTGATTGCAAATGCAATCGTTCGTAAAGTAGATTCAGATAATGCATTATTCTAGGAGGAAAAGGAAATGACAGAAAGTAAAAGTTTTAATCGGGTATCGACGGTAATCCTTACAGCTCTTGTCATAGTGGTGATTCTTCCGATCCTTCTGATTGTAATCGCATCTTTCTCGGCAGAGGATGTATTGATACGAGATGGATATACTTACTTTCCGGCTGAGTGGAGTCTGGATTCTTACTACTATATGATAAAACAAGGAGTTGTGATATTAAGATCTTATGGAATATCATTTCTTGTAACGATAGGCGGCACAGCGATAAGTGTACTTATTACGACGATGCTGGCATATCCAATGGCAAGAAAATCCTTTCGGGGAAGAAATGTATTGGCATTTTTTGTATTTTTTACGATGCTATTTAATGGGGGAATCGTGCCTTCGTATATTATGTGGACACAGATTTTTCATATTAAGGATACAGTATGGGCGTTAATGATTCCGAATTATTTGGTAACAGCATTTAATGTAATTCTGGTAAGAAATTATTATCAAAACAGTGTTCCTGATTCGCTGATTGAAGCGGCGCAGCTTGATGGGGCATCCGAACTAAAAATTTTTTATAAGGTTATGCTACCACTTTCTAAGCCGGCAGTAGCAACAATCGGTCTTTTTACGGGAATTACTTATTGGAATGACTGGACGAATGGATTGTATTATATCAATAATGAAAAGCTGTATAGTATTCAGCAGCTCTTGATGAAGATTATGGATAATATTCAGGCATTGAGGTCGAATTCCACCGCATCGCTTCTTGGAACCGGAGCTGTGGAACTGCCAGGTACATCGATTCGTATGGCGATGGCAGTGATCGGAATTCTTCCAATTTTACTTATCTATCCGTTTGTACAGAAATACCTTGTAAAAGGCGTTGTAGTAGGGGCCGTCAAAGGATAGGGAATGAAATGATATAGTATGATACGGAAATGAGATACCCGGGGTACCAGGAAAGTGTGAAAGCCTAAGTTCTGGGACTCCGGGATTTTATTTATATGAAAAAAATACAGAAAAGGTAAAGTGTCGGGAAAAGGAGAACTGGAAAATGAAAATAAGAGAAGTGATTGAAAAAATTCTGGAATATCATCCAAAATTTCCAGAAGAATATGATGGATGCGATGGATATAAATCAGGAGATCCTGAAGTAGAATGTACCGGGATTGTATGTGCGCTTGTTCCGACGGTAGAGGTGATTAGAAAGACAGCGAAATTAGGTTGTAACCTACTTTATGTGCATGAGCCATCGTACTATTCTACTCCGGATTATCCAGATTGGAGAGCTGGATTTGAAAATAAAATTTATGAGGAGAAGCGGAATCTGCTAGAAGAGAATGGAATTGTTATATGGAGAGACCACGATCATTCACATGCCCATAAACCAGACAGCATTTTTACAGGGGTAATAAAATACCTTGGATGGCAAGATAATCAAACCGGAGAAGATGGTATGGCAAAGATTTTTGAATTTTCGGATATGACAGTGGAGAAAATGAATAAAATGCTCAAAGAAAAACTTTTGTTAAATGGAATACGTTATATAGGGAAAGCAGAGGATCAAATAACAAAGGTTGCACTTGTAGGACATTTATTGCCTAATATTTTTGAACATCAGGCGACGACGGGAAATAATTATTGTTCGGAATATGCAACAGAGGTAATCCGTCTTATGGAGGAGCAAGGTGTAGATGCAATTATCCCAGGAGAAGTGATTGACTGGACTGTTATGTCCTATATCAGAGATGCTGTACAACTTGGAAAAGCAAAAGCAGCATTTAATATCGGTCATTTTAATATGGAAGAACTGGGAATGAAATATGCTGTGGATTGGATTTTAGAACTTTTGGATAATGAAATACCAGTACATTATGTTCCAAGTGAAGATATATATCAGTTTGCATAAAAAGAAAGAGGAAGAAAGATATGTCTGTTTTACAAATTAATAAATATTCTATAGCACTGAGTAGGTTAATTACGTTTCATGTAATTTTGCCGGATGATGCAATACCAATGATGATTGAAGGAAATAAAAATTATGAGAGAAAACCTAAAACACTGTATCTTCTTCATGGGTTTTCAGGGAACACAACGGATTGGTTATATGGTAGTCGGATTCAAGAATTGGCGATGCAGTATAATCTAGCTGTTGTACTTCCGTCTGGAGAAAATAGCTTTTATCTGAATGGAAAAGGAACTGGACGTGCATATGAGACGTTTGTAGGAGTGGAACTGCCAGATTATTGTACAAAGACATTTGGTTTTTCAGATAAACCGGAAGACAATTTCATTGGAGGCCTTTCTATGGGAGGATTTGGGGCGATTCATACAGCTTTGAAATATCCTAAGAGATTTGGAAAGATGTTTGGTCTTTCGTCTGCAATGATTCAATATGATATTGCTGGGATGAAGCCGGGAGAGAAAAATGAGATTGCAGACTATGATTATTATCTGCAAGTATTTGGTAATCTTGAACATTTGGATACAAGTGAAAATAATCCAGATTATCTGATTCGAGAGAAGAAAAAAAGAGGAGAAAAGATACAGCCGGTTTTTATGGCTTGTGGAACCGAAGATTTTATTTTAAAAAACAATCGAGTATTCAGAGATTTTTTAAACAGTCAGAACGTGGATCTTACATATTATGAAAGTGAGGGAATTCATGACTGGAAGTTTTGGAATCAGTATCTTGAGCCAGCAATTTGTTGGGGACTTGAAGAGAAAGTAGAAGAAAAAGAAGATGAGAACTATTAGACTGCATAAATACTAGGAGGATAACAGATGGCTTTTATACAGATGGAATATAAATCGGAAGCATTGTTGCGGGGGACTTCAATAAAGGTAATTCTTCCTACAGATGGTATGTCCGGAAAGTGGGAGCCTCCATTTCAAACAGTTTATTTTTTGCCGGGATATAGTACAACAGCAATGGAACTAATTACCTACTTAAATTTAAGAAAGCAAGCGGAATTAAAAGGAATTGCGATTGTTCTTCCGGATGGAGAAAATTTATTTTATCAGGATCTTCCACAAAGGATGACATTTTACAGTACTTATGTAGGAAAAGAACTGGTAGAAGTGACACGCAAATTGTTTCCGCTTTCCCATAGAAGAGAAGATACCTATATTGCGGGTATTTCTATGGGAGGGTATGGCGCACTCTATAATGGGATGAGATACAGGCATACTTTTTCAAAAGTAGCCGCTATCTCTCCGGCATCGGATCCATGTGTTTTAATGTCAGGTGAGAATGTGGAAGCGTATGGCTTTTCATGGAAACAATTTGAGGGAATTTTCGGAAGTAGAAAGATGTTTTATGGAAGTGAATGGGATATGGAGAACATGTGGACAAAATTGTCTTTGGAAAATCGTCCGGAACTTTTTCTGTGTTGTGGGACAGAGGACAGAGCGGTAGGGAATGCTGTGGAAAAGTTTGAAAATGTATTAAAAAAAGCTGGAGTTTCTCATGTATACAAGGAAGGACATGGAGATCATGAAATCTATTATTGGGAACAAATGATGGATTCAGTATTTTCTTTTCTGGCTGGAATAGAGGAAAAGACAAAAGATAAATTAGTGATCCCAGACTAATGGAATAAGGGAAGGAGATGGAAAAATGAACTTATTAGAAATAAAATATAACTGGAAAGCGCCAGTTGTTTCAGGAGACATCCCTCATGGCGATATGCCGGGAGATAAGATTGAAATTCGTGAAGAACATATTCAGAAAGCAACAAAGATTTTTCCGGAATTATTAGAACAGCTTTTACCTGTTTTTGAAGCAGAAGAGTCTCCTAGAGCGGTGATTACCGTATGCGGTGGATCAGGAGTGGGAAAATCAGAGATTGCATCTTTGTTGTCCTGGTATTTTACGCAGGCGGGAATAGGAAGTTATACGTTGTCAGGAGATAATTATCCGCATCGGATTCCACAGTATAATGATGCAGAAAGGTTGCGGATTTTTAGAGAAAAAGGATTGCGTGCAATGACGGTGAAGAATCTTCTGGATCCGGAGCGGATGGAACAGATCCGAAAGTGGCAGAAAGAGGGAACCGATGCAGATTCTGCACATGGAGAAATATATAACTGGTATCAGACATATTTGCGGGGAGGACGTGAAGGATTGGCAGAATACCTCGGTACTTCACGAGAAATTGATTTTCAGGAAGTGGAAGAGATTGTACGTCAGTTTAAGACGGGTTCTCAGAATATCTGGCTTAGACGTATGGGAAGAACAGACACGGATCTTTGGTATGAGAAAAAGGATTTTTCCAATGTACAGGTATTGATCATAGAATGGACACATGGAAACAGCGGGTGTTATCAAGGGGTGGATATTCCGATTTTGCTGAATAGTACACCGCAGGAAACGCTGGAGCACAGAAGAACAAGAAACAGGGATAGTGCTGTGGACAGTCCGTTTACTATGATGGTACTGGAGTTGGAGCAGGAGTTGCTAAAAAGACAGGCATATAAAGCGAAAATGATTGTTTCAAAGAAAGGCGAACTGCTGACTTATGAGGAATATGAAAAGCAAATGGGAAAATAATGCAGGTGGTAGAATATGGGAACGGGAAAAAGAAGAGTAAAAGTTGATAATGGACCGATGTTGAATGCATATCCAGACAGCATAGGAGGGACTTTGGCGGATATTGTAGAATTTTTAGAAAACCCGGAACGAAACAGAGCATTTACATCCTTTTATATTTTACCTAGTCTATTTCATACGGATTTAGACCGGGGATTTTCTGTAATTGATTATCAACTGGATGAGATGCTCGCATCAGAACAGGATTTGGAAAAACTGAGAAAACTTGGTATTCAACTAAAACTGGATTTTATATTAAATCATGCTTCAGTTTTGTCAGAACAGTTTCAGGACATTTTGAAAAAGGGGGAGCAATCAGAATACCGGGATTTTTTTATTGATTGGAATCAATTTTGGGATGGGTATGGAACGATGACAGAGGAAGGATATATTCAGCCGGATTCCGAATGGATCAAGGGTATGTTTTTTAGGAAGCCAGGATTACCAATTTTAATGGTTCGTTTTCCTAATGGGAAGGAGGTTCCCTATTGGAATACCTTTTATCAAGAAGTAAAGTATCCACCGATCGACGCACAAGATATTATGGATGCTGCGGGAGTTCAGTTTAGAACGGCAAAATATGTTGCAGAGTCAATCAATGAAAAAACAGCATCCGGCAAAAGTCTAAAATCTGTTTTATCCGAAATAGCAGATGGAGTAAATGTAGAAGAGAAGCAAGTTGTTCGTGCTATTAAAAAGCTGAGTAAAGAACAGGCAAAGGCAATCATTGATATGGCAGAATCCAGACGAAGGTATCTAGGACAGATGGATTTAAATATAAAATCTCCGCTTGTATGGGAATTTTATGAAGAGACTCTGAAAAAACTTGCTGATTATGGTGCGGGAATTGTGAGGCTGGATGCTTTTGCATATGCTCCTAAAAAGCCAGGTGAGAAAAACTTTTTGAATGAACCGGGAACGTGGGAACTTCTGGAGAAAGTCAGAGAACTTGCAGATAAATTTGGATTGGAACTTTTACCGGAGATTCATGCAAGCTATGCAGATGGTATTTATGAAAAGATTGCAGAGAAAGGATACATGACATATGATTTTTTTCTTCCGGGGTTAATCATTGACGCATTGGAAAGCGCAAATGGGGATTATCTGAAAAAATGGGCAGAGGAATTGATGGGAAAAAGGATCCGGACTGTAAATATGTTGGGGTGTCATGATGGGATTCCACTTTTAGATTTGAAGGGATTACTTTCAGAAGAGAGGATTCAAAGTCTTATTGATACGATTGTGTCAAGGGGGGGATATGTGAAGGATTTACATGGACAGAAGAGCATATATTATCAGGTAAATGCTACTTATTACAGTGCTTTGGGAGAAGATGAAAGAAAGATGCTTATGGCGCGGGCAATTCAGCTTTTTATGCCGGGAAAACCACAGATATGGTATTTAGATCTTTTTGCCGGGAAAAATGATTATGAGGCAGTACGGCGTGCAGGGGTTGGCGGACATAAGGAGATTAACAGAACGAATTTAACAAAGGAATATGTAGAGAAACATTTTTTAGATAAAGTGGTACAGCAACAGCTCAAATTACTAAGGTTTCGGACAGAATTTCCGGCATTCTCTTATGATAGTAGCCTTATAGTTGAGGCGTGGAAGCATGAAATTCATTTTATGTGGAAAAAGGAGAACTATACAGCTGAGCTTTATGCAGATTTGCAAAAAATGACGTATCATATCATAGGTAAGATAAATGGAGAGATAACAAATGAACTATAATCTTTCAGAGCAGGCGCTGGCTTTTAATGAGGTGCTTCCGTGGGCGGGGCAGATTCCCGCCTGGGAAGTACAGGAGGATGGAAAAGTAGTTATTAAAATTATGGCTCCGCAAGCGGAGAGTGTAACTTTTTTAGTTGGTGATAAAGAATATCTCTGTGTGGAGAATGAAAATGGTGTATGGGAAGGAACATTTCCTTATCGAACGGGACACCATTATGTTCAAGTAAAAATAAATGGAATGGAGATACTTTCTCCATTGTTTCCGATAGGATATGGGTATAGCCGTCCATATAATTACATAGAACTTCCACAAGATGATTTTTATCAATTAAAAAATGTGCCGCATGGGAGTGTCAGAAATGAATATTTTTATTCCAAGGTAACGGAAGAGTGGGAAAGATGTATTGTATATACACCGGCAGAATATGAAGAAAATTGTGATAAAATTTTTCCTGTATTATATCTTCAACATGGTCATGGTGAAAATGAGATAAGTTGGACTACCGCAGGGAAGGTAAATTTTATTTTGGACAATTTGATTGCAGAGAAAAAAGCTGTTCCGTTTGTGGTAGTGATGTGTAATGGAATGGTGCAAAGAGTAAACCAGAAGAAAAAAAGAATTGTAGATTTTAAATTATTGGAACAAGAGTTAGTGCAAGAATGTATACCTTTTGTGGAAAGCAAGTTTCGAATTGGAAAGAAAAAGGAAATGCGAGCGATGGCAGGGTTGTCTATGGGATCTCTTCAGACAAGTATTGTTGGTTTTCATCATCCTGAAATTTTTTCTGCTTTGGGAATATTTAGCGGTTTTGTCACAGATATAATACAGGGTACTGAGTTGGATATGGTAGAACGACCATTAAGTGATAATGAACATTTGAAAATATTTGAGAATGCGCATAAATTTGGAGAACTATTTCCGATATTTTTTAGATCTATGGGGGATGAAGACCCATTTTGGGAATATTTTGTTCGTGATGATAAAATTTTGGAACAAAAAGGGATACCTCAGATCCGTAAGATCTATAAAGGGGCTCATGACTGGAACGTTTGGAGACAGAGCCTTCGAGATTTTGCACAGATGATATTTAGAGAACAATAAAAGGATTAGTAGTAAAGGTCAAGAGGAATACAATGGATTATCAGATATTTCAATTAGATGAACATTCGTGGATGATACAGGAAGGTCAGGGAACATCGGCGGTATATATGTATCTTTTAGAAGGCGAAAAGACAGCTGCTCTTATTGACACAGGGATGGGAATGATTCCATTGGGGGAAATAACTCAGTCCCTAACAGATAAGCCGATAGTTGGTATTTTAACACATGGACATTTTGATCATATTGGAGGATCAGCATTTTTTACACATGTTTATTTACAGAAAAATGAAAAAAATGTATATGAGTATCATGGTGATAAAAAGTTTCGGTCAGGAATAATAGGAGCGGAAGTTCAAGAGGTAAAGAAGGAAATCTGTTTTATGGAGGAAGGAGATGTTTTTGATCTGGGAAATAGAACATTGGAAATCATCGAGACACCAGGACATTCACCAGGTTCGGTGAGTATATTGGATCGAGAACATAGGTGGCTCTTTACAGGAGATACTTGCTGTCAAGCAGATGTTTTGTTGCAGATTGAATATAGTCAGTCACCGGAAGTCTATTTAAAGTCTATAAATAAACTGATTGAACGAGAATCACAGTATGATAAAACATGGCCGGGACATCATAAATGGCCAGTTGAAAAGGAGATTATTTATCAATTTTATGAAGCTACTAAGAAGATTGTAGATGGTACATTATGTGGGATTGATAGTCCTAAAAATGGAGAGGAAGTGAAAGTGTTCCCATATAAAGATATTCGAATTGTATATAAATCTAAGTATAATGTGTGATAGAGAGATTATACTTTTTATAACAGTTACAAATTGATAACGAGAACGGGCGGAAAATTTCCGCCCATTCTTCTTCATAAAATCTAGTGACTAGTTACTCCTTTTCGTTTATAGCCATAGTTTCTTTTATTCAAACTGGCTAAAATACAGATTTGCATATTTCCCCTGTTTTTTTATTAATTCTTCATGAGTACCGACCTCTTTGATATCACCGTCCTCCATATAAAGGATCATATCTGCATCGCGGATAGTAGAAAGACGATGTGCAATTACAAAACTTGTTCTTCCTTTCATCAATTCTGCCATTGCTCGTTGAATTAACAGTTCCGTATGTGTATCAACATTACTTGTCGCCTCATCTAAAATCATAATTTCAGGATCAGAAGCCAGGGCTCTTGCAATTGTAAGCAATTGTCTCTCGCCCTGAGAAAGATTTTCTGCGCCTTTGCTTAGCATCATTTCATATCCGCCAGGCAATGTCTTGATAAAATTATGGGCACAGGCTGATTTTGCTGATGCAACAATCCTTTCCATAGGCATATCATCCTCGGCATATCCAATATTATCACGAATCGTGCCTTCGAAAAGCCAGGTGTCCTGTAATACCATTCCAAAACGATTTCTCAGTTCCTCGCGAGTCATGTCAGATGTTTTGACACCATCAACTAGGATGGAACCGGAATTTACCTCATAAAATCGCATTAACAGATTGATCAAGGTTGTTTTCCCTGCACCGGTTGGACCGACAATGGCAACTTTCTGTCCAGGAAGTACATTTAAATGAATACGCTTCATCAAAAGGTGATCTGGGGAATACCCAAAACTAACATTTTCAAAAGATACAGATCCTTTGTTGGATTTCGGAACGATACAGTTTTCTTTATCTGCTATATCTTCCTCTGCATCTAATAATGCGAATATTCTATTTCCCGCAGCATTTGCAGCGCTAAAGCTACCAACCATTCCTGCAATAGTAGAAAATGGTTCTGCAAAACGCCAAGTATATTCTAACATTGCCTGAACGTTACCAACGGTAATTTTCCCTACAATTGCCCAAAGACAGCCGATTGCTGCACACAATACATATCCTAAATCGTTGACCAATGTTGTGATTGGTGAGATCGCACCTGCAGTTGTTTCTGCTTTTTGGGAACTGATCTTTAATTTTTCATTTAATTTTGAGAAGTGATTTTTTGCTCGTTCTTGATAATTAAAAGTTTGTACGACATCTTGTCCATTATATATTTCTTCGATATATCCATTTAGTTCTCCTAATAGTCCTTGCTGTTGCTGATAATACTTTTCGCTTGCTTTCATAACTCCGGCTGCACTGAAAAGCGAAAGGGGAACCATTACAATCGGAATGATCGATAACGTAGGACTGATGGCAATCATCATTAGTAAAACACCGATGGCAGTAGTGACCTGAGTAACAATAGAAGTTAAATTCTGACTAAGTGTGTTGTTGATGGTATCTACGTCATTGGTAATGATGCTCAGAATATCACCATGGGTATGAGTATCGTAATAATTCAATTTGATTCTGTGCATTTTTTCGTCGATCTCCCGGCGAAGTGTTTGCATCACTTTAGCCGTAATTTTAGACATTATGAAACCTTGTAAAAAAGTAAATAGTTGTGATATGAAATATAAAGCAACTAAACTTACTAATAGGGAGAGAATGGTGTTCCAGTAAAATACACCATCTGTAACACTTGCAAATAAGGTGGTTGTCACTTTTCCAATCAAAAATGGAGCAAGAACCATAAATCCTGTGCTGATGATAGCTGATAGGATTACGAAAAGAAGTTTCAGGCGGTGCTCTTTTAGATAAGAGAATAATCTTTGAAAAGTTTTAAAGTTCCCCATATTATAAATTCTCCTTTCCTAATTGGATTTCGGCAATTTCTCTATATAAAGAACAGCTTTCTAATAATTCTTTGTGTGTGCCATTGCCTATAATCCTTCCATCATCAATCACTAGAATACGATCTGCATTCAAGATCGAACTGATGCGTTGCGCTACAATAATCATAGTGGCATCGCCAATACTTTCTTTCAGGTTTTGACGTAATTGACGATCTGTTTTCATATCTAAAGCTGAAAAACTATCATCAAAAACATAAATTTCCGGTTTCTTCATAATAGCACGGGCGATCGCCATTCGCTGGCGCTGACCACCGGACAAATTCGTTCCGCCCTGAGCGATTGGATCGAAAAATCCGGATTGCTTCTTTTCGATAAATTCATTTGCACAGGCTATTTTTGCTGCTTCTCTCCAATCTTTTTCATTTCCATTTTCATTTCCGAAGTTTAAGTTCTCTGCGATATTTCCAGAAAATAATTTGTTTTTCTGTGGTACATATCCAATCAAAGAACGCAGATCCTTTAAGGAATAATCTTTGATATTTACGCCATCAATCAAGATTTCCCCAAACAATGGATCATATAATCTTGGGATCAACTTTACAATGCTGGACTTTCCTCTTCCTGTACCGCCGATAATTGCAGTAATTTCACCAGGATTTGAAATAAAGTTGATATCTTTTAAAACTGGCTCATCTGCTCCCGGATAAGCAAATGTCACATTGCGGAATTCCACAGTGGAGCGCAAAGGTCTTTTTTCCAAAGAAAAGGAACCATCTACAATTGTGCTTTTGGTGTTCAATACTTCGGCAATGCGTTTGGCGCAGGCATAACTGGTAGGAAACATCATGATCACCATGGATAACATCATCACCGAAGTGAGAACCATACTAATGTATTGACTGTTGGCTACTAAAGAACCGACTTCCATGGCACCTAGTTCAACATAATAGGATCCGACTCCGAGCACTGCAGCAGTTGTGACACCGAAAATAACACTGATTGCCGGCATTAATATGCTTGTAATTCTTCCGGCGGTCATTGCGGTCATAGCATAATCTTCGTTAGAATTTTCAAATCGTTCGCATTCTGTTTTTTGTTTGTTAAAAGCTCTGATGACACGCACGCCTTCTAAAGTTTCTAAAAATAAATGATTGATATGGTCGAGCTTGCGGCGCAGGCGTATCGAATAACGAGATGCAAAGATCATAATGATCGTCAGTACAATCAATAGAACAGGAATCGCAAATAGAAGTACGAAACTAACTTTTCCTCCTGTAGATGCTGAGAAAATCAATCCTGCAATTGCCATCATAGGAGCGAGAAGTCCTACGCGGAGCAACAATGTCAAAAAGTTTTGAACATTTGTGATGTCGGATGTGCTTCGGGTGATTAAGCTGGCTGTGCCAAATTGATCTAAGTCAGCTGCTGAAAAGCTTTGAACAGTAGAGAAAACTTTGTCTCGCAGCTGTGCGGCAAAACTGGTGGAAATACCGGAGGCAATTTTTACGGATCCAAAGCTGATAAGACAAGAAAAGACGGCAACCCCGGCCATAATTGCAGCGAACATCCAAATGGTTCTGTTTTCTCCTGTGACCACTCCTAAGCTAATCATTTTTGATAGTAATGCGGGTAATAGCATTTGACCAAAAGCGGATAGTAGTATCAGAAAAAACAGCGCTACCAGTTGTTTGCTTTTGAATTTTACATGTTTTAAAATCGTTTTCATCTCAATTTCATTCTCCTTTCATAGTTCGATATTTTTTAAATCTGTATTTTTACTTTGTATCACACGAGGTAATATTCAACAGAATCTTTGTTGAATGGATTCTATGATCAACATGGCACATTGTAAAATGTACAGTAACTGTACAGTCAAGAGGGGAATTGTAAAAAATTAAAAATAGAAGTAGAATCAAAATAGTGTCTTGTATCAGGCAGGGAATAATGGCATAATACTAGCATAAATACGATATATAAACCGGATGACAAGGTTGTCTGTTTCTATACTGCGAGCGCAGTCAGAATTAATGAAAGGAAAAAGGATGAGCAGAGTAAGGATTATTAAGAAAAACGATGAATATACTTCGGAATATCAAGTTGGAGACATTTTTCAGATCACCGGGACATGGTATGGCGGGGTTCACATTGTAGGAAAATCAGGAATCCCGGTTTCGCTGGATCGGGAAGAATATATGGAACTCGATACAGAACCGGAGCCGGAAGAGGAGGAAACTGTGCGGAGGGATATCAGAGAGGGGGATCTTGTACAGCACTTTAAGCGGGAATGGGTATCAGAGCATACAGCAGAATATCTGTATAAGGTACTTGCGTTTGCCCAGCACACAGAGACGGGAGAGAAGCTGGTGATCTATCAGGCGATGTATCCGCCTTTTAAGATCTGCGCAAGACCCTATGGGATGTTTATGAGTGAGGTGGACCGGGAAAAATATCCCGAGGTGAAACAGAAGTATCGATTCGAAAAGGTAGAATTTAAGTAAAAAACAATGCAATAAAATGCGATATAAGAGGTTTTGATAAGGATAGGCATATAAATCTTACCTGAAACGATAAAATTGCTTATATCGCAAAATACGGCGTTTGACAGCGTGATAAAAATATACTTGGCAAAAAACATAGAAAATACGCCTTGGCAGAAAGAAACTCTTTGAAAAGAAAGTGGGAAAACTTTTTTGAAAGAAGAGAGAGTCTTTGCCGGGCGTTTTTTTGCGAAAATTTCGCACAGACATTATACAGGCATTATACAGATATTATTTTAAAGGCGCAGGCACTATCTGAAAGTCGATTTAAAAACCTGCCTGATCTGAAAGAAAACTCGTATTGCCGCTTTGCAAAATGGTCTGAAATTTGTTGCACAATGTTGCTGCTGAATTTGAAACGTCTATGAAGGTATAAAAGTAATCTGCTAAAAAGTATGTATGATGCAAATGGCATGTGACAGGTTTCTTTAGCCTTAGACAGATGAGGTGAAGTGTGGTATGATAAGTGCGTAAGATGAGGTGCTTTTTTGCTTTCTTAAAAAGTTAATGAAAGTAATAGGTTAGATTTTCTCACCATTGAAAAGAAGTAGAAAAGATGGAAATACCAATGATTACAGCGGTTTACATAGATGAATGAAAAGTGTTTGAAACAAAATACAGGAATACGATACCTGTTATTTTTTGTGCTAAATCAACTTAAAACATGCAAGATAAATAGAAACAATAAGTAACATTACATCTATGTTTATGAGAAAAATCAGAATTAGAAAAACAGAAAAAGCGCATATTATATTACAAAAAGAAAACTTAAAAACATGTAAGATAATGCGTAAGAAAAGATGTAAGATAAAGGAGAGATTTTATGGGAAATTACAATCCGCCATATGAAATTACAGATAAAATAGTAATGCTGGTGGCATCGATTGCGGAGAAATCCGGAAGGATTATGGAATATTATAAAGTAGGGATGTCGGGAACAAACCGGGAAAGAAGAATTCGTGCAATCCACGCTTCTTTAAGGATGGAAGGGAATCAGCTTTCGGTTCCGGAGATCAAGGAGATTGTAGAGGGTCGGTCGGTATCGGTGAGTGAAAGAGTGATCCGGGAAGTTCAGAACATGTACGCGGTTTATGAATACATGCAGGAAGTGGAGACTTATAGTATTGCGGACTTTAAGAAGGCTCACGGAATTCTGACGAAGGATATTGCAAGCGAATCCGGAGAATTTCGCCAGACGGAAAAAGGTGTGTTTAATCACAATCAGTTTTTTATGGCACCGCCGGCGAGGTTTATTGAGGGGCAGATGCAGGAGCTTTTTGCATGGGTGGAAAGTCAGAGGGAAAAAATCCATCCGCTGATTCTGTCTTCCATCTTCCATTATGAAGTCCTGTTTCTTCACCCATTTACGGACGGTAACAGCAGACTGGCACAGTTGTGGCAGACAGCGATTTTGGCAAAGTGGAGACCTTTCTTTTCCTATCTTCCGTTGGAAACCCAGATGGAGAGGGTGCAGGGAGGATATTATGAGGCGATTTCTATCTGCCAGATGGAGAGAACCATTACGGGTTTTATTGAGTTTATGTTGGAACAGATTGAGATTGCACTGGATGAGATCAAAAAGGAACCGAAGGAACCGGTGGAAAGTCTTTCAAAATATGTAAAGAAACTCCTGGAAGCGATGGAAGAAGATATTCCTTATACAGCGAATGAAATTTTAGAGTTGCTTCACTTGAAATCCAAAGATGCTCTGAGAAAAAATTATCTGAATCCGGCGCTTGAGAGTGGGCAGATCCAAATGACGATCCCGAATGCGCCGAAGAGTAAAAATCAGAGATATGTAAAAAGTAGTTGTGAAAAGAAATAACCGTTATCTGCCAACGGTTGAGGGTGAAATAAGGATATGCTATAATTTACGCAGAGGCATGCAAAAAACAGCAAAATAGATAGAAAAGGAAGAAAACATGGACAAGCAAGAATTGAAAAAATTGATTGATACAGCAGCAGGAAGGATTCCGGCGGATCTTGTGATCAAAAACTGTAAAGTGGTAAATGTATTTTCGGGAGAAATTATCAGCGGAGACATTGCAGTCAGTGGGTCTAAGATTGCGGGAATTGGAGAATATGAAGGGCGAGAGGTTGTGGATGCAGAAGGCTCTTATGCGGTTCCGGGTCTGATTGACAGTCATATTCACATTGAATCTTCTTATGTTACACCGGAGGAGATCGGGCGGCTTTTAGTACCTCATGGAACGACAACAATCATTGCGGACCCACATGAGATTGTAAACGTCTGTGGGATCCGAGGGCTGGATTATATGATGGAGGCGGCGGAGAGGACTGCATTGGATATTCAGTATGTGGTTCCGTCTTGTGTTCCGGCGACGCCATTTGAGCATGCAGGCGCTGTGATCGGTGCAGCAGAGATGGAGGAGCCAATTCAGAGAGAGGGGATCCTGGGGCTTGGAGAATTTATGAATTTTCCGGGAGTCATTGGGGCAGACGATAGTGTCCTTGAGAAACTGCTTGTAGCAAAGCGGGCCGGAAAGGTGATCGATGGACATGGACCTGGAATCAGTGGCAAGGAGCTGAATGCTTATGCGGCGGCAAGGATTCTTGCAGATCATGAATGCTCTACGGTGGAAGAGATGGATGACAGACTGGCAAGAGGGATGTACATTTTACTCAGACAGGGCTCTGCATGTCATAATCTGAGGACGCTTCTTCGCGGGGTAACAGGGCAGAACAGCAGACGATGTCTGCTATGCTCGGATGACCGCCAGCCAAAGACAATTCTGCAAGAGGGACATCTGGACAATCATTTGCGGATCTGTCGCGAAGAGGGAATAGATGCGATTACGGCAATCCGTATGGCAACATTAAATGCCGCAGAATGCTTTGGGCTGCGTGAAAAGGGAGCGATTGCACCTGGCTATCAGGCGGATATTGTTCTGATGAAGGATCTGGAACAATTTGAGACAGAAAAAGTGTGGATTGGCGGGAAACTGACCGCAGAAGACGGCAGATATCTTCCGGAGACATCGTATGCAGATATTGCGCCAGTCAGAGGAAGTGTGATCGTCAAAGATTTTTCGAAAGAGAAATTAAAAATGCACTTGAAGTCGGACCGGGTAAATGTCATTGAGATACAGCCGGGTGGTGTTGTCACAAAGAAGACAGTTGAGGAGATCAAAGTAGATGAAAACGGAGAATTTATCCGGGATCCTCAAAAAGATCTCGTGAAGATTGCGGTTGTGGAGAGACATCAGGGAACCGGAAACGTCGCATGTGGTTTCTTAAAAGGATACGGGATCAAAGAAGGAGCGGTGGCGCTTTCTGTGGCCCACGATTCCCATAACATTATTGCAGTCGGTGTCAGTGATGAGGAGATTACATTTGCGGTAGAAAGTCTGATCAAACAGGAAGGCGGCATTGTCCTTGTAAAAGAAGGCAAAATCATCGAAGAAATGCCTATGCCGATCGCAGGACTGATGAGTGACAGAAGTGGGGAATGGGTGGACCAGAAACTGACAGAGATTCATGAGAAAGCTTATGCAGAACTTGGAATCTGTGGGGAAGTCGAGCCGGTCATGACACTTTGCTTTATGTCACTTGCAGTGATCCCGGAGCTCAAACTGACAGATATGGGATTGTTTGATGTGACAACATTCCAGTTTATTTCGGTAGAGGCAGAATAGAGAAGTCTGAGAGTTTAAGACCGAAAAGAAGACCACTTTTTTTGAAAAATGAAAGGCAGGTACAAGGTCTGAGCTTTTTGGAAAGAATTTGAAGTTTACTATAGTTTATGCTATACTCATTTGGATATGGGGTTAGATAGAAACCCTCATAGGATAGCAATAGATTACACGATATTAGATGTGTTAGAAGAAAACAGAGTGATGATGAAAAAAGGAAATTTGGAAGAAAGGATGGATTATGGGAAAAAGAGAAATGCCCGCAAAAGAGCATAGAACACAAAGAAGGCCTCAGGATAGCAGGAAATCTCAAGATAACAGAAGACCTCGGGACAGCAGGCGGATGCAAGATAGTAGAAAACCACAGGGAAATAGAAGACCGGAAAAAAGCCGGGAGGAGCTGGAGGAAGTTTACTATAATCCGGCAAAATCCATGGCAGGAGATAGAAGAGGATCAGGAACTAACAAAAAATCATCGGGAAACCGGAAAGAAACTGTAAGAAAAGGTAAGAAAAAGGATGTGCTTGGCTTGATTCTGGCAGGACTGCAGGGACTGGTCTCAGTAGTATTTATGGTCATGTTATTTATTCTGGATATGCTGCCGATAGAATATCTCGGAATCATTGCTGTGATATTACTGCTTCTTTTTGGAATTACGCTAGCAACCCAGCTCCGGAAGAAGGGAAGGCATATCGGAGGAAAGATCTTTAGCTTTTTCATTATGATTCTACTGTTATTTGCGACATATTATATAGGAAAGGCAAATGGAGCACTGGGTAAAATCTCAGGTGGTTCTTATAAAGTAGATAATATGGTAGTTGCAGTGCTGGCAGACGACGGAGCAGACAAGATTGAAGATGCGGCATCGTATACCTTTGGTGTTCAGTATGCGATGAGTGGAGACGATGTCCGATCAGCAGTTGCAGATATCAATGAAAAGCTGGGAACAGAGATCCAGACCGTGGAGTATCGAAGTTTAAGTGAGCAGGCGCAGGCACTGCACGATGGACAGGTACAGGCGATTATTTATAATGAAGGATATACCGGAATTCTGGAAGAAGCATTTGAAAATTATTCAAAGAACGTGAAGGTCATTTATCAGCACAGTATCAAAAAAGAACTGGACAATACAGCAGCTCAGGTAGAGGTGAAGAAAGATACTTTCAGTGTATTTATCAGTGGAATTGATGTGTTTGGACCAATTGAGACAAACAGTCGAAGCGATGTGAATATTGTTGCGACAATCAATCCGACGACACATCAGATCCTTTTGACGACAACACCGCGTGATTACTATGTGGAGATACCGGGAATCAGTGGTGGACAGAAAGATAAGCTTACACATGCAGGAATCTACGGAGTAGATGCTTCCATGAGAACGTTATCGCAGCTTTATGATACAGAGATTCCGTTCTATGCGCGTGTAAACTTTACGTCCCTGATCGAGATCGTAGATCAGCTTGGCGGGGTTGACGTAGAGTCCGAGTTTGCATTTACAACCAGTGAAGATTCTGGACTTGTCATGGATGTTGCTCAGGGAACAAACCATTTTAACGGGCAGCAGGCGCTGGCATTTTCGCGGGAAAGACAGAATATCGAAGGCGGAGACAATCAGAGGGGAAAAAATCAGCAGGCAGTGATCACAGGTCTGATCAAAAAGATGATTTCACCGGCGATGCTGGTCAATGCCAACGGTATTATCAACAGTGTCAGTGGAAATGTAGAGACGAATATGTCTCAGGATCAGATTCAGGATTTGATCAAAGATCAGCTCGCCCAGGGAAAAGCATGGAATATTTATTCTGTGGCTGCTGCAGGAACAGGAGATGAGCAGGTCTGCTTCTCTTATGGCGGAGGAGCACTTTATGTGATGCAGCCGGATCAGGCATCGGTTGATACGATTCGATCACTGATCGACCGTGTAGAAAATGGGGAGACATTGGAAGGCTCCGAGATTGCACAATAGAGAAAAGAGTGAGATAAGGGCAAATGAGAGAGTTTTTAAAAAAATGGGATTTATCGGCAATCTACCAGATTGCATTAGTGATTTTAGATGTATGTTTTATTAACCTGTGTTCCGTTGCGGCATTGCTTGTCCGCTTCGAACTGTCAGCAGTTCCGGTGGAATATTGGGAGTCGGTTCGAAGTATGATGATTCCCAATACGATCGTGACAATCGGGATTTTTACCGTATGCAGGCTTTATCGAAGTCTTTGGAGATTTGCAAGTGCGAAAGAGCTCCTCTATATTGGAGAGGCATGTATAGGTTCCTTTCTTTTTAATGCGGCAGCCTATTTTCTGACTTACAAAGAAATCTACAGAAGTTACTTTGTGATTTACACTATTGGTCTGTTCTTATGCACTTGTATTGGCAGATTTTCCTATCGATTTGTCAGAATGATCTATCGAAGCAGTGTTCATAGTGAGAACGTGCGGCGCACGATGATCGTCGGTGCGGGAGAGGCGTGCAATGTTGTGATGAAGGAACTTGAAATGAGTAAACAGCTCGATGCAAAGATTTGCTGTATCATCGATGACGATCCGAGAAAAGCCGGAACTTATATCCACGGTGTAAAAGTAGTGGGTGGCAGAGATAAAATTCTGGAAAATGTAGAAAAATATAAGATTAATGAGATTATTTTGGCAATGCCAAGTGCCAAAAAGAAAGAGATCCAGGCGATTCTTGGAATTTGTAAGAATACCGATGCAGATTTGAAGATTCTTCCTGGGGTATATCAGCTTGTGAATGGGGATGTCAGCGTTCAGAAGCTTCGCAATGTGGAGATTGAAGACTTGCTTGGCAGAGAACCGATCGATATCAAGACAGAGACCATAGGAAGATATGTGTATGATAAAGTTGTCCTTGTCACTGGAGGAGGCGGAAGCATCGGAAGTGAGCTGTGCCGTCAGATTGCAGCAAATGGAGTAAAGAGACTGATCATTTTTGATATCTATGAAAATAATGCATACGATATCCAACAGGAACTGAAGCATAAATATCCGGATCTGGATTTGGTTGTTTTGATTGGTTCCGTGCGAAACAGTAGAAAAATCAACAGTGTTTTTGCAAAATACAGACCGGATATTGTCTATCATGCAGCTGCGCATAAGCATGTACCGCTGATGGAAGACAGTCCGAACGAGGCGATTAAAAACAATGTATTTGGAACATATAAGACTGCACTTGCGGCAGATATGTACGGAGTTGAGAAGTTTGTTCTGATCTCTACAGATAAGGCAGTCAATCCGACCAACATCATGGGAGCTTCTAAAAGGATGTGTGAGATGATCATACAGACCTTCAGCCACAGATGCAAGACGGAATATGTGGCAGTACGTTTTGGAAACGTGCTTGGAAGCAATGGAAGTGTCATCCCGCTTTTCAAAAAGCAGATTGCAGCAGGCGGACCGGTAACGATTACGCACCCGGATATTATCAGATATTTCATGACAATTCCGGAGGCGGTATCTCTTGTGCTCCAGGCCGGAGCAAGTGCAAAGGGAGGAGAGATCTTTGTACTGGATATGGGAGAGCCGGTGAAAATTCTGGATCTGGCAAAAAATCTGATTCGTTTATCCGGATACACGGTAGGAGAAGATATTGAGATTAAATTTACAGGACTTAGACCTGGAGAAAAGCTTTATGAAGAATTATTGATGAGCGAGGAAGGTCTGCAAAGTACTGCGAATGAGTTGATTCATATTGGAAAACCGATTGATTTTGATGAAGATCAATTTCTGAAAGACCTGGAAGACTTGTACCGGGCAGCTTACGCAGAAGAAGAGGGAATGAAAGAGATTGTCCACAAAATCGTTCCAACCTATCATATCAGACAGGAAGATGTGGAGAGAGACAGGAAGATTGCGAGTGAATTGATGAAAGATTTTTCAGATACGCGCTCAACACTTCCGAGTGAATTTTTAAACAGAGAACATGGAGAGAGGTAAGTATGAGAGTAGAATTTTCGCCCCCGGATATTACAGAGGAAGAAATTGCAGAGGTGATCGATACTTTAAAAAGTGGATGGATTACAACAGGACCGAAGACAAAAAAGTTTGAGCAGGAAATCGCACAGTTTTGTGGAACGACTAAAGCGGCATGTTTAAGTTCTGCAACAACCTGTATGGAGATGACATTGCGGGCGATGGGAATTGGACCGGGAGATGAGGTGATCACCTCAGCATATACATTTACAGCGACCTGTAGCGTCATCTGCCATGTGGGGGCAACCCCTGTGCTGGTAGATACGATGCCGGATTCCATCGATATGGATCCGGAGAAAGTACGGGAAGCTATCACAGAGAAGACGAAGGCAATTCTTACGATTGATCTTGCAGGGATTATTTATCCGTATTATGACAGACTGTTTGAAATTGTAGAAGAGAAGAAAGGATTGTTTCAGCCGTCATCCGAAAGACAGGAGAAGCTGGGAAGGATCTTGATTCTTGCAGATGCGGCACATGCTTTCGGCGCAGAGCGTGAAGGGAAAAAGTGTGGACAGATTGCAGATATTACCTGTTTTTCATTTCATGCAGTGAAAAACCTTACAACTGCGGAGGGAGGCGCTGTGACATGGAAGTCTTTGACGCCTGAAGAGGATGAAGCGTTATACAAAGAGTATATGTTGCTGACATTGCATGGGCAATCAAAAGATGCTTTGGCGAAGATGAAAGCAGGGGGATGGGAATACGACATTGTTGCACCGTACTATAAAGCGAATATGACAGATATTACGGCGTCTATCGGACTTGCGCAGATGAAGCGTTATGCGAAAATATTACAGAGAAGAAGGCAGTTGATCGAGAGATACGATGAGGCTTTTCGTCCATATCAAGTGCAGGTGCTTAACCATTATGGAGAAGGAAGCCAGTCAAATGGACATCTGTATCTTGTGCGGCTGAATGGCAAACAGAGGGAAGAATGTAATCAGATCATCCAGGAACTGGCAAAAGCAGAAATTGCGGCAAATGTACATTACAAACCACTTCCGCTTTTGACCGCATACAAAAATATGGGATTTGCCATCGAGGATTTTCCAAATGCTTACAGAATGTACGAAAATGAAATTTCACTTCCGCTGCATTCTTGTCTGACAGATGAACAGCAGCAACATGTAATAGATACTTTTCAGAGGTTATTGAGGGAACACGGATTATGCTAAAGAGTTGGTCGGAATTACCAGAAAAGATGAGAAATGATGAGGTAAAGAAATATTATAAAATTTTGAGCAAGAAAAAGTCTGCCCTGCGCATCAAGCGCATAGCAGATGTGTTTCTTGCTTTTATTTTTATGATTTTATTGTCCCCAGTCATGATTTTTATTGCATGTTGGATCAAAATAGACAGCAAAGGACCGGTATTCTACCGTCAGGAAAGAATCACCAGTTATGGCAAACCATATCGTATTTTTAAGTTTCGTACAATGGTGACAGGAGCCGATAAAAAAGGACCTCTTGTCACGGAAAAGAGTGACAGCAGAATCACAAAGGTCGGACAGAAACTGCGCAAACTGCGCTTGGATGAGCTTCCACAGTTGTTTAACATTTTGACAGGGGATATGACTTTTGTAGGGACAAGACCGGAAGTGAAAAAATATGTGGACTGCTATACGGATGAGATGCAGGCGACGCTTCTTCTTCCGGCAGGAATCACATCGAATACGAGTATTGAATATAAAGATGAAGATGAAATCATGGATGCCTATCGGGCAAAAGGAATCACAGATGTAGATGAGATTTATCTCAACTATATTCTTCCGGAAAAGATGAAATACAATTTGAAGTACATAGAGACATTTGGATTTTTCAGTGATATGAAGATTATGCTGCGGACAGCAATGGCAGTAATAAAATAAAGTTTATTGGAGCAGAAATATGAAGAAAATTGCAGTGATTACAATGGGAGTGAAGCTGAACAATGAGAAGGGATACACGAGGTTTAAGTTTTTATCAGAGTTCCTTGTGGATGCCGGATATGAGGTCGATCTGATTACGACAACGTTTCAGCATTGGGAAAAGGCACAGAGAAATATTTCCGAAATACAGAAAACAAAATATAAATTTCATTTAAAATTTATCTATGAACCGGGATATAAGAAAAACATTGATCTTAAAAGGGTGTACAGTCACAGAGTTGCGGCAAAGAATCTGACAGCACTTTTAGAGAAGGAAGGAGACTACGACCTGATCTACTGTGAGATTCCTCCAAACGATGTGGCGCTTGCTGCGGCATCTTATGCAAAGAAAAAAGGAATTCCATTTGTGCCGGATGTCAATGATCTTTGGCCGGAAGCGATGCGTATGGTATTGGATATTCCGGTTGTGAGCAGCATGATCTTTCATCCGCTACAGAGAGATGCGGAGAAAGTATATTCGCTTGTATCGGGAATCGTGGGAACTTCTGATGAATACCGGGATCGCCCGTTAAAAAACCAGAAGTTGGATGTTCCAAAAGTGACCGTTTATGTCGGGAATGAAATCAAAGAGTTTGATGCAGGTGTGGAAAAATACAGTCCGGAGATCGAAAAAGAAGAGGACGAATTCTGGGTGACTTATGCGGGAACGATCGGAACAAGTTATGATATCCGGACACTTGTTCTGACAGGAGAAGAACTGATCCGAAGAAGAAGGCTGAATATCAAGATCAAAATTCTAGGCGGAGGCCCGCTGAAAGAAGAACTGGAGCAGCTGGCTAAAGAGCATCACTGCAAAAATGTAGAGTTTGTCGGCTATATGCCATACGAAAAGATGGCGGCATATCTTGCAAAGTCAGATATTGTTGTCAATTCGTTTGTAAAGAAAGCGCCACAGAGTATCGTCACAAAAATCGGTGATTACCTTGCTTCCGGACATCCGATGATCAATACTTGCATGAGTCCGGAGTTCCGAAAGAAAGTAGAGACAGATGGATTTGGAGTCAATATTATGCCGGAAGATGAAGAAGTTCTGGCAGATGCGATCGAGAAGCTCTACGAGAATGAAGATGTGCGGAAAGAAATGGGAAAACAAGCGAGAAAGATTGCCGAAGAGCAGTTTGACAGACCAGAGTCTTATAAGAAGATTGTAGAGTTAATTAGGGAGTTGACAGAGAAGTAAGTATGAAACCATTTTTTAGTATTGTAATGCCGGCATATAAAGCCGAGAAATATATTGCAGACACGTTAGCATCCATTGGAAAGCAGACTTTTTCAGATTGGGAATGTATTGTGGTAGAAGATGGTTCTCCGGACCGTACAAAAGAGATTGTAAGAGAAGCCGCAACAAAAGATTCCAGAATCCGCTTAATTGAACAGCCAAAGAATTGTGGGGTCAGCGAGGCGAGAAACCGAGGGATCCGAGAGGCTACTGGAGAATATCTGTGGTTTGCAGATGCAGATGATACGGTCGATGAAGACCTGCTTGAGAAAGTATATCAATCGTTGCAGAAGAACCGGGCAAAGCTTGTACTGTTTGGAATTGTTGTGGAATATTATGACCGGCAGGGGAATTTTTCTTACAATGAAATCAGGGTTCCTGAAGAAATGTATCTAACAGATCCAGAACAGATTCATCAGCAGTTGATTTATATGGAGAGAGAGACACTGTATGGATATCCGTGGAATAAGGTATATGATCTTCAATACCTGAAGCAGCTGGGAATTACTTTTGACGATTATAGAAATGCAAAGTTTATAGAGGATATCTGTTTTAATATTGAATTTTGTATGGAGATAGACAGTATGAACTTGCTGGATTTTGCCCCTTATCACTATGCAAAGAGAGTGAACGGCAGCCTGACAAATGAATTTGTTCCAGATTACTATCATTTTTTGCGGAAGCGGATTCAGAAGTTGTATGAGCAATGCACTTACTGGAAAGCAGATACAGAAGAAAACAGACAGATTCTTGGGAGCCTGTATGGAAGGTATATTTTATCTGCCATGGAGAGAAACTGCGATCCACGTTCTGGGATGTCGCATCGGGATCGAAAAGACTGGTGTAGGAAGTTATTTGTAGATCCATTATTTTTGGACTTAGTGATGGATGCCAAGGCATCTGACAGCAGAATGTTAAAAATTGCGTTACGGATCCTGAGAACAAAAAGTAGATTTCTCTGTCTGAGTTTTGCAAGAGCAATTCATATTGCCAGAAATCAATTTCCGATTTTTTATTCCAAAGTGAAGGCAGGGCGTTAAGATGAGTGAAAAGCAAAGAGTATTGGTATATGGAATGTCAGATAATCCAGGAGGAATTGAGACTTATCTGCGGAATCTGACAAAAGAGCTTGCGCCGGAAATCGTCCTGGATTTTGTCACAGATTTTCCGGGAGTTGCATATGAAGAGGAGTTGAAAAGTTATGGCTCTAGGATTTATTATATTGGAGCCAAAAGTCAGGGATTGTTAAAACAGTGGAAGCAATTTAGAAAGTTGCTAAGGGAACATCCAGAGTATCAGACGGTATATGGAAATATTTTGAATGCAGGTGCTGTCTTTACTTTGATCATTCCATGGATCCACAGAAGAAAGATTGTGATTCACAGTCATAATGGGGCAGCAGATAATGAAAGACTTCATAAAATTTGCAGACCGTTTCTCAATGGTATTGCAAAACAATTTGTCGCCTGCTCAAAGCTTGCGGGAAGTTTTATGTTTGGACAAAGAATTATGGAGCACAAAGATGTATTGATCATGCCAAATGCGATTGAAGCAGAAACATATGCATATGATCCAATCGTTCGGGAAGAAGTCAGGCAAGAATTGGGGATCAAAGAGAACTTTGTAATCTGCCATGTGGGGAGAATTGCACATCAAAAAAATCCGAAAGGTGTGATCGATATTTTCAGCAGCTGTCTGGAGGAAGAAAAAGACTGTGTACTTTTATATGTCGGAACAGGAGAACTGGAACAAGAAATAAAAAATTATGCAGCACAAAAAAGGGTTGCCGACAAAGTAAAATTTCTGGGAGTCAGAAAAGATGTTCGAAGACTGATGCAGGCGGCAGATTGCTTTTTGTTGCCGTCCTTTTATGAAGGTCTGCCGATTGTTGCAGTCGAAGCTCAGGCAGCAGGTCTTCCGTGTTTTCTCTCAGATCAGATCAGTGAGGAGACAAAGCTTTCAGATCTTGTGGAATTTTTGAAACTTGGCGATACTAGATTGTGGAGAAATGCAATATTGGAAAGCCGGGGAAAAGAAAGAAAATCTCGTCTGCAGGAGATCATCTGTGCGGGATATGACTTGAATCATCAGGAGAAAAAAATAGAGCAATTAAAAAAGAAATTTTAAGATATGGGGAGTATCAGTGTGAAAAAATATTGTATTGTAGAAAAGGGATTAAACGAACAGCATGCAGGTTCTAAAGCAAGAAATGACGTGGCAGATACACTGATCAAAGAAGGATGGAATCCTCTGCGTGTCAGCCCTCCGGTCGTAAAGGAGAATGTAAGTTATGCAGAGCGGATCCGGATGGGATTGGTTCTGATGAAAGACTGGAGGAAGGTTACAAAAACAGTTAAGGAAGAAGATCAGATTTTGATCCAGTATCCATTGGAGATGTATCCAAAGGTTGCAATGTTGGCGCTTAGATATATCAAACAGTTAAAAAGAAAAAAAGTAAAGATTATTATCTTGATTCATGATATAGAAAGTCTTAGGACACAAGATAAAAAGCAAAAAGAATGGTATCAGCATGCAGAAAAGACATTTCTGTGTCTGGCAGATGATGTCATCGCTCATAACAAAAAGATGATCGGATATCTCAAAAAAATAGGGTTGGATACGAGAATACATGCTCTTGAGATATTTGATTATCTGGTGGAAGCGGAAAGTATCCAAAAAGCCGAAACAAAAGAGAATCAAAATGCAGTTATTATTGCAGGGAACTTGTCGGAAGAAAAAGCGGGATATGTGTATCAGCTGGATCAGGTGAATGCAGACTTTCGCTTATATGGCCCAAATCTGAACACAGAGGCGATTGGAACAGGCAATATTACTTACAAAGGTTCTTTCCCTCCAGATGACCTTCCGCGTGTATTGCACGGGAAATTTGGACTTGTGTGGGATGGAAAAAGTATTGACGAGTGTGGCGGAGAATTTGGGCAATATATGCAGTACAATAATCCGCATAAAACATCACTATATTTGGCAAGTAAGCTTCCGGTTATTGTATGGGAGAAAGCAGCGATAGCAGAATTTATCAGAGAGAATCAGCTGGGAATACAGGTGGGGTCTTTAAGAGAGATTCCAGAGAAACTGGCTGCGCTTACTGGGGAAACATATGACGAGATGCTTCAGAACGTGTCTGCTATGGGAGAAAAATTGCGAAAAGGAGAGATGTTGAGAAAAGTTCTGAGAGAGATAGAGAACTTAGAATAGGAGGAAATAAGAACCTATGTTGATTTATTTATTATTTGGACTCTTAGTAGTCTTATATGGAATACTCTATGTAAAAGTGAATAAAGACATATTTACTCCGGCGCTGCTATTTTTGTTGGCGTACATAGTGAGTGTGGGATGTGCATTATTTAATGTAGAACGATGGGGAATTTCTATGATTCCAATGACATTTTTTGTGCTTTTAATCGGAGCAGCGGAATTTGTTGTGATTGGTGTTGCGATTGACAGGAAATATAAGAAAAGATACGAGGGTACCAGAAAAAAAATCGCAGTAAAAGAAATTGATCTTCCATGGTGGAAAATTATAGCTGCAAGTGCATTTTGTGCGGTTTATATTGCATTGTTGTATTTTAACATGATTGAAATTGCAAGCAGAAATGGAAAATTCAACACACTTTCGCAAGCACTTAATATTTTTAAAGAAGTAACTTCAGTTACTTTAAAAGAATCATTGCCATGGTGGCTTGGACAGGTAGAGCGAATCGCTATGTTATGCGCGTATATTTTCTTGTATATTTTTGTCAATAATCTTGTTGCAACAGGGAGAAGAATGACAAAAGAAAAAGCTTTAAAGTTAGGGGCGTGTCTTCTTCCGGTTTTGCTGCATCTCTGTAATGGATTTTTAGTCTCAGACAGATTACAGATGCTTCAAATTCTAGTTGGAGGAATTGTTATTTACTTTTTGATTTGGTCATACCATACCGGGAAAGCATATATCTCTATCAAAACAATAGGAATATTAGCAATTGCCGCTTGTGGAGGATTGGTTCTTTTCTATTTAAGTGCCAGCCTCGTAGGAAGAATTAACACAAAAGGATTGCTGGAGTATATTACCTTTTACTGTGGCTGTTCTATTGAGTGTTTGAATCAGTTTTTCAAACATCCACCCGCAGCTTCAGAAATCTTTGGAAAAGAAACTTTTTATAACTTAAATTTAAAATTGTATAATTTAGGCTTATTGAACTTAGATAAATTTTATCCGATTCACTTGGAATTTAGATATTATGGGGATGTCATGGTTGGAAATATTTATACAGCATACCGCAGGTGGATCTATGATTTTGGGTATATCGGAGCGATGATCCTGCAGGGAGTGATGGCAGGAACAATGAGTGTTTTTTACAACAAATTAAAATATAGAACTTTTAAGAATACGGGATTTTGGTTAGTATTGTATTCTTACATAGTTTATACGATTGTATTTCATCCAATCGATGGATACTTCTATTTGCAGGGAGTTAGCCAGACTTTTGTGACAACACTGATTTTGCTTGCACTTATGTATTGGTTTTTTGTTACAATGAAGGTGAAATTCAGAGGTGGATTCACTGTATATATTAATGAAAAATGGAAGTTTGAGAAATTTCGTTTTTCAAAGAGTAAGGAGAAAAAGAACAATAAATGAGAATCAGAACAGTAAAATTTAATTTCATTATGAATGCTATTTTGACGGTCTCGTCCATTTTATTTCCGCTGATTACATTTCCGTACATATCAAGAGTTCTTCTTGTAGAGGGAAGTGGAAAAGTGGCATTTGCGACATCCGTTGTTTCTTATTTTACAATGTTTGCAACATTGGGAATTCCGACTTATGGAATTCGGGCTTGTGCACGAGTGAGAGATGATAAGGAAAAACTCTCGCAAACTGTGCAGGAGTTATTAATCATTAGTGGGATTACAACAGCAATCACATATGCTATATTTTTTATTCTTTTATTTATTATACCACAATTTGCAGGACAAAAAGAACTTCTCATTGTCATGGGAGTAAGCATAGGGTTAACAACAATAGGGGTGCAGTGGTTTTATAGTGCTCTGGAACAATATTCTTATATTACGGTCTGTGCGGTTCTGTTTAAAATCATAGGTCTTATTCTAATGTTTTTATTAGTGAAAGAGCCCAAAGACTATATTATTTATGGATCAATTCATGTAGTCGGAAGCTTTGGATCTTATATACTTAATTTTTTGCGCTTGAGAAAGTTTATTACATTAAAAAAGCAGAATAAGTATAATTTAAGACAACATGGAAAAGGGATTTTGACATTCTTTTTACTTTCTGTTGCAACAAGCGTATATTTGAATTTAGATCTGGTGATGCTTGGGTTCATGAAGGGGGATGTGGAAGTAGGTTATTACAATGCAGGGATAAAAGTAAAAACAGTCCTTGTAACAAGTGTAACATCATTGGGAACAGTTCTTCTTCCGAGACTTTCTTATTATATTCAACAAAAGAAGAAAGAAGAATTTCAAAGAATGGTTACAAAAGCATTTCAGTTCGTACTGGTTGTTTCAATTCCTATGACAGTATATTTTATTATTTATGTAAAAGAATCTATACTGTTTCTTGCGGGAGAATCATTTTTGCCAGCGACAGCAGCCATGATTATTTTAATGCCTACATTGATTTTGATTGGATTGTCTAATATAACGGGAATTCAGATATTAACACCGCTAGGAAGAGAAAGTAACGTTGTATGTTCAGTTGCAGCGGGAGCAGTATTAGATTTCGTTTTAAATCTAGTATTAATTCCGAAGTTTGGTTCAACAGGAGCTGCATTTTCAACAACTATGGCAGAATTACTTGTATTGATTGTGCAGTGTATATATTTGAGAAAGCAGTTGTGGGAAATGGTAAGACATGTTCAAGTGTGGAAAATAGTTGTGGCAATTATGTTCGCATCTATAGTTGGAGTAATATTCCAGAATAAAATAACAATGAATGTGTTTGGAACATTATGTGTATCAGCCATTTTATTTTTTGGAGTATATGGGGTCATTTTGCTGATATTAAAAGAAGACTTTGTATCTGATACTGTAGAGTCATTATTTAAAAAAATATGGAGAAAATAGGGGATGAGGAAGAATGAGGATAAATTGTAAAGATTATTGGAATGAGGTATAATGGTTTCAATAAGTAACCACTTGTTTGAGGGAGTAGATTATTGTTGATAGTTCAATTGTACAGCATTCAGAAAGAATGGGGTGCTTTTCTTGTGCGAAATATTTAGAGTTGATTCCCTTATAGGAGTAAAATATTCGACTTGAAGTATCCGTTTTACCAGACTTAATATATTAAATTATGGAGGAAGTTAAGAGCATAAAGTAAATACAAAAGATGGAGGGAAAAATGGCTATTTATGTGACTCAATCTTCTATGCCTGACTTAGAAGATTATATTAAAGAAATTAAACCAATATTTGAAAGTAAAATTTTAACAAACATGGGACCAATCTATAAAAGGTTTCAACATCAATTAATTGAGTATTTAAAGGTTCCGTATTTATCTTTATTTGTGAATGGGCACATGGCATTAGAGATGGGAATGCAAGCTATGGGATTAAATATTCCGGAGGGAGAAGTGATTACAACACCCTTTACATTTGTTTCCACAACACATGCAATTTCAAGAAATGGGTTAACACCTGTATTCTGTGATATTAAGCCGGATGATTATACAATGGATCCAGATAAAATTGAAGAATTGATTACAGATAAAACTGTGGCAATTATGCCAGTGCATGTGTATGGAAATGTTTGTGATGTAGAGAGGATAGAACAAATTGCAAAAAAATATAATCTAAAGGTTATTTATGATGCGGCACATGCTTTTGGATGTACTTATAAGGGGATAGGAATTGGGAATTTTGGTGATGCATCAATGTTCTCTTTCCATGCGACAAAATGTTTTCATTCGATAGAAGGTGGTGCGGTAGCATTTAAAGATTCTTCCTACAGAATCAATTTACATGATTTGAAAAATTTTGGGATCCATGGACCAGATGATGTAGTCAGTATTGGAGGAAATGCAAAACTGGATGAGTTTCGTGCTGCAATGGGTATTTGTAATCTAAATAGAATTGCTATTTGTATTGAAAAGAGAAAGCAAGTTTATCAAAGATATATAGAAAGACTATCAGGAATAGATGGAATTAAATTATGTTCACTTCAAGAAGATGTAGAACCCAATTACGCTTACTTTCCGGTATATTTTTCGAAAGAACAATTTGGGAAAAATAGAGATGAAGTAGATGAATTGCTTAAAAAGAATGAAATATATGCAAGAAAATATTTTTATCCGGCTGTAAATGATATGACTTGTTATAAAGATCAATATAGTAAATATGAGACACCTATTGCAAGGGATGTTTCTTTAAATATTTTGACATTACCGTTATATGAAAACTTAGAATTGACAGATGTGGATAAAATTTGTGATGTGATTTTGTCTAAAAAATAATATTACATATATGAAGTAGGAGAAATTAGATGACGTTTAGTAAACATAAATTGAATTTCAAGAAAATAATTACCGTTTTTGGCGCGTACATGATTGCTTTTTTTCTGCTTGTAAGTACTGGAGGGGCATGGGCATGTGATGTTTCATTATCATTAGAACAAGAACAACTTTATTGGTGGCTGTTAGCTGCTACGATTATTGTAAGTTTAGGATTGTTCTTGCTAAATACAAATAAAGTAAATCATTTGTCAATTAATAATAAGAAAAAGATTTTTTTATTTTTTATATGTTGTATTACATATATATATCAGTTTCAAGGAAACTTTAATTGGTATTTTTCTTTTTTCTTTTTATTAATTGTTTGGTTTATGTTTTTTTTATATCAAGCAGAGGATTCCAATATTGTTTGGAAAGCGTTCATAAATATTGCTGTGATATATGCTATAATTTCATTGATTTTTTATTTAGGAGGGACATGTCTAACACTTATTCCGGAAAGTGGACGAACTTCTTTGATATGGGGAACTTGGACTGAGGATATACGCACGTTTCACAATATATATTATGAGTCTCAAAAGCTTTATCTAAATGAAACACTTTATATACCAAGAAACTGCGGTATTTTTCCGGAAGGACCAATGTATAATTTTGTTTTATGTGTTGCTTTGGCAGGTGAAATGTTTCTTTTACAAAAAACACATTGGTGGAAAGTGATTTTATTGGGAATTACAGCATTAACTACTTTTTCAACTACAACTTATGTATTTCTCATCGCGGTATTTGTTTTATATTTAGCAAAAATAGTTTTTTCTCAAAAGGAAAAATCTATTCATAAACTTGCATTTTTGCTTTTAGTTTTGTTGGGAGTTGTTTTGGTAGTAGGTATCTTATTGAATAAGTTGACGACTCCATCAGGGGCGGGATCAATGAATGTTCGAACGGATCATATAATGGCATGCTTCAAAGCATGGTTGGATTCCCCTATTATTGGTGTGGGGTTTGAAAATCAAGAAGCAGTGTTGGCTTTTGCTGAATATAAGCAAGGAATGAGCATGGGACTGGTATATTTTATTGCCTGTGGTGGTATTTTGATGACAAGTCTGATAGTGATTCCATATATCATGAGCGGAATCCATGCATTTAAAACAAGAGAATATAATGAATTTATTTTTGAAACATTGTATTTATTGTTATATTTTATTACTGCTGTTACGACATATCCAATTCTTAGATTTTTTATAGCATATATTTTAATTTGTGATTATGAAGAAAGTCCTTATACAAAAAAGGAAGATTGGTTACAGAAAAAATTATATATATTTTTTACGGCGAGAGATTGTGGTATAGAAACGTATAAAGAAATGATTAAAAGAAATAGAAGGATGGTTTGTGTGACATCCATTGTAATTTGCCTAGCAATAGGCATTCTTCTAGTACTTAAAGAAAAAGCCTTTTCTGCGATGATTATAGTTTACAGTTTTATCGGATTTATGAGTAGTGCTTTATTTATTTTATTGTTGTTGTATCTTAGATTAATTATTAAAAAGAGTTAGAAAATGGGGGAAATATGAAACTTTTTGATTACGATAAACTTTCTGAAGAAAAAAAACTTGAGATTGCAAATTTAATTAAACAGGATAATCTTCAAAAATCCAATGAAAAATATCCGAATCTTAATGTGAAAAACACATTTTATACCTGTTTTGGAAAAAGACTAATAGATCTTTTTATTTCAGGGATTGCATTACTTGTGTTTTTCCCTATAAATCTTTTCATTGGCATTGTTACAATGTTTGATGTTGGATTTCCAATTTTCTTTAAACAAAAAAGAATAGGAAAAAATGGAAAACCATTTACCATGATAAAATTTCGTAATATGACAAACAAAACAGATGAAAATGGTAATCTGTTGAGAGCTGATTTACGAGTAACAAAGTGGGGACGTTTTGTACGTTCTACTTCTTTGGATGAGTTGTTGAATTTCGTAAATATTTTTAAAGGTGATATGTCAATTATTGGCCCACGCCCTTTGCCTTTGGTATATGAGGGAAGATTTAATCGTTATCATGAGGCACGGCATATGGTAAAACCTGGATTAGATTGTCCATTACGTGATCCATCTAAGATTATGACATGGGAGAATCGTTTGGAAAATGATGCGTGGTATGCAGAACATATTAGCTTTATGACAGATATGAAGTTGTTATGGTTACTTTTTAGAGAAACCCTTTTTGGAAAGGATAAGACTACTAGAGCAGATGGATTTAGTGAGGGAACATTTATGGGATATTTTGAAGATGGGACAGTTATGGACTCTAATCATATTCCAGAGAAATATTATAGAGAAGTACTAGGAGAAAAATAATGAGAATATCAGACATGGCGAATCGGATTCAGCCTTCGCTTACAAGAAAACTATTTGATATGGCAAAGCAATATGATGATGTAATTGATTTTACTTTGGGTGACCCTGATTACGAGACACCGGATTATATAAAGAAAGCAGGATGTGAGGCTATTCTAGGTGGAAAAACAAAATATTCTGCGAATGCTGGGCTGCAAGAATTAAGAAATGTGATTTCAGATAG
This sequence comes from Faecalimonas umbilicata, assembly GCF_042846195.1. Classification (NCBI taxonomy): domain Bacteria; kingdom Bacillati; phylum Bacillota; class Clostridia; order Lachnospirales; family Lachnospiraceae; genus Faecalimonas; species Faecalimonas umbilicata. The sequence goes on along the minus strand of NZ_AP031411.1, from coordinate 2,769,474 downwards.
AATAAAAAAAGAAACAAATATAGTATATAATCCAGAGAAAGAGATTCAGATTACAGTAGGGGCAATGGAAGGAATATATCTTTCCCTATGTTGTCTGATTAATCCAGGAGAAGAAGTCATCATTCCGACACCGTATTGGGTGAATTATAAACATATGACAGAAATATTAAATGGGGTACCAGTGTTTGTAGCTGCGGATGAAGAACATGACTTTATTGTAACGGCTGATGCTGTCAGAGCTGCTATAACAGATAAAACTCGTGTAATTATCATTAATTCGCCTAATAATCCGACGGGAACGGTTTATGATTATGACACCCTTTTAGCAATCAGCCAGATAGCTATTGAAAACGATATTACGATAATATTTGATGAATGTTATAAAAGCATTTTATATGATGGAGCAAAATTTGTATCTATTTTGGATTGTCCGGGAATGAAAGAACATGCGGTAATTGTAAATAGTTGTTCCAAAAGATATTCTATGACTGGGTGGAGATTAGGATATCTTGCAGGACCTGAAGAACTGATTACAAATTTACCTAAATTGCAAGAGAACATAGCGGCATGTGCGCCTCTTCCATCACAGTACGCTGCAATTACAGCGCTTTCAGGAGATGATAAAGCTTCTGATGATATGCGTAATGGCTATGAGTTACGCCGTAATGTTCTTGTAGAGGGAATTAATTCGATTGATAAACTTAGTTGTAAATATCCAAAGGGAACTTTCTATGCAATGGTGAATATCCAAAAGACGGGATTGAAAAGTGAAGAGTTTGCTTATGAGCTTTTACAATCTGTTCAAGTAGCTGTTGTTCCGGGAATTACATATGGAGAGGCGAGTGAAGGGTATGTGCGCATTGCTTATACCATGCATGAAGATAAAATCAAAGAGGGTCTTCGAAGAATAAAACAATTTGTAGACAGTTTATAGTGAAAATAAAAAATATACGAGAAATGGAGAAATATAATGAAGAGATTACTAATGCTAGGTGGGTCCATGCAACAAATTCCAGCAATTAAACAGGCAAAAAAAATGGGTCATTATGTAATTACATGTGATTATCTTCCAGATAATCCGGGACATCAATATTCTGATGAATTTTATAATGTAAGTACCACAGATCTAGAGGGAGTGCTTGCATTGGCAAAGCGATTAAAAATAGATGGTATCGTAGCATATGCATCTGATCCGGCGGCACCGACGGCAGCTTATGTTTCTGAAAAACTTGGACTACCGGGAAATCCATATAAGTCTGTAAAATCACTGACAGAAAAGGATTTATTTAGAGAGTTTTTAAAAGAAAATGGGTTTAATACACCTGAAGCATGTGGGTACTGTACTTATGAAGAAGCCATTTCTGATATTCAACGTTTTCATTTTCCAATCATGGTAAAACCTGTTGATTCTTCTGGAAGTAAAGGTGTTGTTAAAGTATATGAGAAAGATGGTGTTAAGGCTGCTGTAGAAGAAGCGTTATCCTATTCGCGAGGGAAACGTTTTATCATTGAGGAGTTTATTGAGAAAAAGGGGTACCAAATTTCAGGAGATGGATTTTCTGTTGATGGGAAATTAGTATTTACCAGTTATGGAAATGAACTTTACAGCGGAAAAGGCACAAGAGAATATGTAGCTCTCGGTGAATTTTGGCCTTCTTTATTGACGGTAGAACAAAAACGAAAAGTAGATGATGAATTGCAACGTTTAATTACAGCTCTTGGCATGAAAACAAGCGCTTACAATATAGAGGTCATTTTAGATAAAGATGATGTTCCATATATTTTAGAACTTGGGCCGAGAAATGGTGGAAGTTATATTCCGCAGTTAATTCAATATGCTACAGGTGTAGATTTGATTGATTATACCATTAAAGGTGCACTGGGAGAATCGTGTGAAGAACTCAAAATGACTCCAACAACAGGAGTATGGAGCAATTACATGATTCTAAGTAAACAGACAGGTATTTTTAAGGAACTTCATTTTGATGAGAACTTTAAAAAGAGTAATCTGTTAGATGTGTACTGCACAGCAAATACAGGAGAAAAGGTATTTGCATATCAAAATACGACTCATTCTTTGGGTACAATTTTGTTTAAAGCAAATACGGTGCAAGAAATGATTGAGATTACAGATAATATTGAAAATTATTATCAAGTGATAGTGGAGTAGAAAAGGAATTTAAGAATGGATAACTTTCAAAAGGAAGAAAAGAAGAATCTTTTTAGTGGAGAGACATGTAAGTTTTGTATAAAACAAGTTTATGAGAAGACAGAAAAATTAGAATACATTTCTGAATGTGATAGTGCGTATACAATTAGTGTGTTAAAAAGAAAAAATTTTTCTGAACTTTTCGAAAAGATTGATGGAAAAGCTGTTTTTTTAGGTCTGAAATATGAATCAAAATTGGCGGGATATGCAGCTATGTATGTAAATGACACAGAAACTTATATAGCATATATTACCTTAATTTGTATTTCAAATGAGTATCAGGGATTACATTTGGGATCACAAATGATGGAAGAATGTATTAAAATAGCTAAAAAAGCAGGAATGAAACAAATTCGACTTCAAGTTCTTAAGCAGGACAAAGGTGCAATTCAGTTTTATAGAAAATGTGGTTTTAGAGAGGAAAAGAAAGAAATGCAGCAAAGTATTTTTATGAAAAAAATATTGTAAAATATGATCATAAAAGCACATGATATTTTCTAAGCAGAAAAAAGGTAAGAGGATGTAAAATGGTTAAAACTTTTGAGAATTGTATATATTTTTTGTTCTAAAGGGAAATATTATGTTTGATAGTTCTTTGAGAAAAGTTATTCAGATAACGCAAAGTACATTTATGAATATATTAATACAGACTATTCTGGAAAGTATAAAATGGTTTGAGGATTTAGGAATCTAAAATAATATGAAGGATTTCACAGATTGACTTCGATAAAACATCAATCTTTTATAGTGGTTTTGTCAACACATAGTGTTGAGAACGGTTATGTATTTTTATCATATATGTAATTATGAAAAAATTAAATTAGTATCATGAAATGATATGTGGAAAGAACATACAAAAGAAGAGGAGAGGTAGTGGAATCTAACACTAAAATGAATCAAGCTCTACATCGTTTTAGAACTGGACATATTTGTGCATCAATAGTATTTCAAATGGGCAATACCGATTATGTTTGAGATTACTCAAAACAGAAGAGAATATGGGTTTGCAAAAAAGGTAGAAATGAAGGTGTAATTCAGTTTTATAGAAAATATAATTTTAGAGAGGAAATTAATGTGAAAAGATTGAAGTGGGTTATTAAAGAAATTATTAAATATATAGGGATTCGTTGCATGAGTATGGTAGTAAGTTTATTATACGTTTTTCCTATTAAACAAAATAGAATTATTTTACATAGTTTTAACGGAAAACAATATTCATGTAATCCGAGATCAATTTCAGAATATATTGTCAAACACTATCCAAACCAATATGAAATCATTTGGGCATTTAATGAACCTAACAAGTTTTTATTTTTAGAAAAAGATGGAATAAAGATTGTTAAATATCGTTCTATAAAAAGAATCTTTTATGAAGCAACTGCCCAAATAAGTATAAATAATTGTGGTTCTTATAGTTGGATTCCATTGCGAAAAAAGCAAATGCATATTAATACCTGGCATGCAGGAGGGGCATATAAAAAATTACAAAATGATATTTTTGTAGATGCAAACCGAAAAAAAACAGCGAAGGAAACGTCACATATGTTGACAAGTGGAACTCTATTTACAAAGTATATGATACAACAGACTTTTAATTTTGAAGGAGAAATATTAAAAATTGGAATGCCAAGAAATGATGTGTTATTTTCTGAAAAAGATATGAATGAGCGGGCTGAAAAAGTAAAAGCATTTTATAAAATCCCATCAGATAAATTTATTGTCTTATATGCACCAACATGGCGTTTTGATGGAAATATTCCGCAACCAGATTTCAATATAATTACAGATGCAATTAAGAAACGATTTGATAGAGAGGTGGTTATATTTGTGAGGAATCATAATTATTCAAATAATAAGTACTCCGGTGCTGTTGATGTATCTGAGTATATGGATATGCAAGATCTGTTATGTACATCGGATATGCTAATTACAGACTATTCCTCTTCGATTTGGGATTATTCGTTTACAAATAGACCCTGCTTTTTATTTGTTAATGATTTAGAAAAATATGGAGCGGATCCCGGATTTTGCACGGATATTCACAACTGGGGATTTCCGATTTGTTTGAATAATTCTGAATTGTGTGATGCAATTAGTTCATTTGACGAAAGAGTTTTTAAACAAAAAATGAAAGAAAAGCATGAATATTATGGTTCATATGAAACAGGAACTGCAACTGAAAAGTTTTGCCAGTTGATATTAAGAAAGTAGAGGATTAAATTATGAATGTAGCAATCATTATAGCAGGAGGCTCTGGTCATCGGATGGGTCAGGATATTCCAAAACAGTTTATTAATGTATATGATAAGCCAGTTTTGATATATACATTGGAAAGTTTCCAAAAACATCCTCAAATTGATGCGATAGAAGTTGTTTGTATTGATGGGTGGCATGATATTTTATGGGCGTATGCAAAACAATTTAATATTGATAAACTAAAATGGGTTGTTTCTGGAGGAAATACTGGGCAAGAGTCCATAAGAAATGGTGTTTACAATCTTGAAGGAAAATTGTCAGATGATGATATTATTATTATTCATGATGGTATTCGTCCTTTAGTAGATTCTTCTGTCCTTTCCGATGTAATCGGAAAATGTGAGCAATATGGAAATGCAGTAACATCATTACCATATAATGAACAAATTTTTGTTGTAGATGACGAAATTTCTACAACAAAATACATACCGCGAGAAACATTACGTAGAGTATCTACACCGCAGGCATATAAATTTGGAAAATTAGATCATGCGTATCATGAAGCATTTGAAAAAGAAATAGGTATCTATGGATCTTCGTATACCAATACAATGATGGTTGAATTAGGAGAACGTTTGTATTTCGCTGCGGGATCGGATAAAAATATAAAATTAACGACAAAAGATGATTTGGAAATGTTTAAAGCATATTTAAAATCTGATAAAGATGCATGGCTGAAGTAGGAAGGGACAAAGGCGCTATTATGAAGTTATATGAAAATGAATTATATCGGGAAGATATTGCATATGTAGCACAACTTGCATTACCATGGGAAAAATTGAAAGATAAATCTATTATGATTTCCGGTGCGACAGGTTTGATAGGTAGCTTTCTTATAGATGTTCTTATGTATAAGAATAAAGTAAATGATTTGAATTGTATGATTTATGCATTAGGAAGAAATGAAAAACGGGCCAAGGAACGATTTGAAGTTTATTATTTGGATGAATTATTTTGTTTTATTCCTTATGATATAAATCAGCCATTAAATAGAAATGATTTAGGAACTGTTAATTATATCTTACATTTGGCAAGCAACACTCATCCAATGGCATATTCTATGGATCCTATTGGTACAGTTATGACAAATATCATTGGAACTCAAAATATGCTTGAGTTCGCAGTGGCACATCACACTACAAGATGTGCTTTTGCATCGTCAAATGAAATTTATGGAGAAAATCGTGGAGATACAGAAAAATTTGATGAAGAATATTGCGGTTACATTAATTCTAATACTATGAGAGCAGGGTATCCAGAAAGTAAACGTTGTGGAGAAGCGTTGTGTCAAGCTTATATCAGACAAAAGGAATTGGATGTTGTCATTCCACGTTTAACTCGATCATATGGTCCTACATTATTGGAATCTGATACGAAGGCTCTTTCACAGTTCCTAAAGAAAGGTATTCAAGGGGAAGATATTGTATTAAAGAGTCAAGGAACACAATATTATTCATACACCTATATGGTAGATGCTGTGTCTGGACTTTTAACTGTTTTATTGAAGGGAAAATGTGGTGAAGCCTATAATATTGCCGATGATGCATCAGATATTATGTTGAAAGATTTAGCAACAATAATTGCTGAATATGCAGGTACAAAAGTTGTGTTTGAAATTCCAGATGAAGTTGAAGCAGTTGGATACAGTAAAGCGACAAAGGCAAGGTTAGAAAGTAAAAAGTTACAAAATTTGGGTTGGAAAGCAAAGTATGATATAGATACTGGTATAAAAAGAACAATGCAGATTTTAAGGAAGAGGAGTAATTATGGAAAAATTATTAACAATATCAATAGCGGCATATAATGTTGAAGGATATATTAGAAATACATTGGACTCTCTCATTGTGCCTGAAATTTTGGATAAATTAGAAGTATTTATTGTAGACGATGGCGGAAATGATAATACTCTTCAAATAGCACGAGAATATGAATCAAAATATCCCGAAACATTTCATGCCGTACACAAAGAAAATGGTGGATATGGTTCAACTGTAAATTATAGTATTGCTCATGCTACAGGAAAATATTTTAAATTATTAGATGGCGATGATTGGTATCTTTCTAGAAATTTAAAAAGATTAATTAGTGATTTGGAAAGAATAAATTCAGATGTTGTTGTTACTAATTATGAGATATGTAAAGAGGGAATAGATGAGTACAAAACAAGTTTAGGATGCAATTTTTTGCCTAATAAAGAAATTTTATTGTCTTCATGCAATGTTGAGGGTGGATTTGGTATGTGGGCATTGATCTTTAAGACAGATATTTTAAGAAAATCAGGTGTGCGTCTTCCCGAACATCGTCTGTATACTGATCAATTGTATTGTACAATTCCATTTAGGTTAGTAAATAGTATTATATATTTTGATTATTCGATTTATTGTTATAGAATAGGACGCGACGGACAGAGTGTAAGCCGTGAATCTAGAATGAAACATGTAGATGATGCACTGGCAAATTGTTATGAGTTGTGTGAATTTTATAACGAGATGAAAAAATCTAATAATCAAAACCTAAAATATTTTCATAAAAGAATATCGAAATATGTATGGTTGGGATTTCATACAATATTACTTTTTCCGATTGAAAATAGAATACAGGAAAAACTTAAAGAATTTGATTCTAAAATAATTGCTGAGTGCTCAGATATTGCGCGGGAAATTGGTCATATGCATGGCATATGGGGATTGCATATACGTTTGTGTCGAAAAACTAATTATTGGGCATATTGGTTAATTGGTTTAATACCCGGTGGAGTTAAAAATTGGCAGTAAAATTAGAACATTCACTAAAGAGTATTTGTTTTATCAGAGAGTAAATTATTTTTGAGAATGATTTTATTTGAAGTAAGTAGTGTAGAAAAATGATTGAAATTGAAAAGGATATTGAAAACTGTTATAAAATAACAGAAGAAGGAGAACGAATATGAAATACGATTATCTTGTAGTAGGAGCGGGATTATATGGAGCAGTGTTTGCTCACGAGGCAAAGAAAAAGGGCAAAAATTGTCTTGTAATTGACAAGCGTGATCACATTGCGGGAAATATTTATTGTGAGGAAATCGAAGGAATCAATGTGCACAAGTATGGTGCACATATTTTCCACACATCCAATAAGAAAATATGGGAATACATCAATCAGTTTGCTGAGTTTAATAATTACATTAACTCTCCGATTGCTGTGTATAAGGATGAACTTTATAACTTACCGTTTAATATGAATACTTTCAGTAAGATGTGGAATATCCGCACACCGCAGGAAGCGAAGGAAAAGATTGCTGAGCAGGTGGCAGAGACAGGTATTACTGAGCCAAAGAATCTGGAAGAGCAAGGATTATCTTTGGTTGGTAAGGATGTATTTGAGAAGTTAGTAAAGGGCTACACTGAGAAACAGTGGGGAAGAGACTGTAAGGATCTTCCGGCATTTATCATCAAGCGCCTTCCGGTCCGATTTACTTATGATAATAACTACTTCAATGACCGTTTTCAGGGAATCCCTATGGGCGGTTATACAAAGATTGTGGAAAAGATGTTGGATGGCATTGATGTGAAAACAAATACGGATTATTTTTCATTTATCAAGGAAAATCCGGATATTGCAGAGAAGACCGTATTTACAGGAATGATTGACGAGTATTTTGATTATAAACTGGGTGCGCTGGAATATCGTTCTGTACGTTTTGAAACAGAAGTTTTAAATACTGATAATTATCAAGGAAATGCAGTTGTGAATTATACAGAGAGAGAAGTGCCATATACACGTATCATCGAGCACAAGCATTTTGAGTTCGGTACACAGGAGAAGACGGTTATTTCCAGAGAGTATTCTTCTGAGTGGAGCGTAGGAATGGAGCCATATTATCCAGTCAACAACGAGCAGAACAATACATTGTTTGAGAAATACCGCGAGTTGGCAGAGAAAGAGTCGAATGTGATCTTTGGCGGACGTCTTGGAAATTATAAGTACTACGATATGGATAAGGTTATTGAGGCGGCGCTTGAAATGTGCGAAAAGGAATTGGGATAATTTTATCTAATGTGTTGTAAAACCCACTGCTTTAGATATGGAAAAGCAGCAGGACATAGCAGTGCTAAAAGCCCGGATGCAGGTTTCCTTTCAGTCAAAAACAATGGAAGAATTTATACAGAAGATATAATAAAAATCTATTTCAGATCAATGATTAGATCAAATCTCTGGAGATTTCACTGTTCTTGTGAAATTTCCAGGGATCAATAACAAGTCGATGCCGTTTCGGGCAATGCTCCAAAGAGAGACAGAGGAATTCTATTTTGTTTCCGATAAAAGCAGAAAAACATATTTGTAAGGGAAATGTATTTTTTGTTGGAAGAAGAACAAGAATATGTTATAATACCGCTTATGATGTTTTGGAGGAAATACAGATGAAATTGAGATATAGATTAGCCGCGTTCCTGCTGGCAGCAGGACTTGTTTTTTCAAATACGGCAGTGCATGAGGTATGTGCAGCAGAGGTAGAAGGAGCAGCGGCAGCAGTTACAGATGAAGAGAAGGCAGTGTATGAGATGCCTGTGGAATCAAATGCGTTGAAGAACTGGCCAGAGGGACCGGGAATCTTTGCGGAGGCGGGAATCATCATGGATATGAACAGTGGAGCAATCCTCTATGCAAAGAATATTGATGAGAAGGAATTTCCGGCGAGTATTACGAAAATCATGACAGCGCTCGTAGCATTGGAAAACAGTGAGCTGACAGATAAGGTTCATTTTACCGAAGAGTCGGTGGCATTTCTTGAATATGGAGATGCAAGCATTGGTATGCAGCCGGGAGAAGAGATCACAATGGAGGATGCTTTATATGGGATGCTGTTGGCATCTGCGAATGAAGTTTCCTATGCGATTGCAGACACAGTGGGAAATGGGTATGATAATTTTATCCGTATGATGAACGAGAAGGCAGAGGAGCTGGGATGTACGAATACACATTTTACAAACCCACATGGACTTCACGATGAAGAGCATTATGTTTCTGCCAGAGATATGGCGCTCATTGCAGCGGCAGCATTTCAGCATGAGGAATTCCGGAAGATCACGAACACATACGAACACCGGATTCCGCCTACAAATCTTGTTAATGAGGAACGAGTATTTCAGCAGTACCACCAGATGCTTTATGATGGAACAGATACCTTTTATGAGCCATGTGTTGGGGGAAAGACGGGATATACAGACCAGGCACTGTCTACTCTTGTTTCTTATCTGGACAACGGAGAATTTCAGCTTGTCTCTGTGAATTTGAAAACACATGGGGTTCACGTCTATCCGGATACGAAAAATATGGCAGAATATGTTTTCAATAATTTTAAAAAGATTCCTTTAGAGGGAAAGGATCTTCCAAAAGGTGTGAAAGAGACAGAGGAAGATGCTTACATTGTTGTACCGAAGAATGTGGAATTTCAAGATGTAAAAGCGGAGATTGTCCCGGAAGATAAAAGCGGGAAATCAAAGAAAGGTACGTTGACTTACACTTACGATGGACAGACGGTCGGAGTCTCAGAAGTTGTTTTGAAAGATTCATATTTTCAGACAAACACAGCAGGAACGAAGACAGAAAAAAACGAGACAGATCAGAAGGAACAAAAGCCTCTTTTTACTGTTTCACCGAAAGTTAAGATGATTATTGGCATAGTTGTGTCAGTTATTATTGCAATGGGCTTGATTTTTTGTGCGCTTGTCTATAGAAAACGACAGAGGAGAAGGCAGCGAAGGCTGATGGAGCAGAGACGCCGCCGACAGAGGAAAGAGAAACAGATGCGGCAGAGTCAGGTACAGACAAGAAGAAATCAACAGTATCAAAAGCAAAAAGACCATACAGATAAAAGAAACAAGGATTACAGACTTCCGAGAAGATAGGGAGTCTGTAATCCTTGTTTCTTTAATTTAGAGAAAGATGATAGAAGATTCTTACCTAAAAAGTTATAGAAATTTTAAATATTGATATAGAAAATAGTGATTATATATTTAATTTTATATTTGGTATAATTGCTCATAGTAAGAAAATGGAAGCAGGGTCAGTAAATGGATTTACAAAAAATGCAGTATTTTAAAGATGTTTTTGAACTAAACAGTTTTACAAAAGCCGCAGATAAGAATTTCGTATATCAAAGTGCAGTGACACAACAGATTGCTGCGTTGGAAAAGGAGTTGGGAGTTCAGCTATTTATAAGAGAACATGGGGGAATCAAAAATACTTTAGAGGGAGAAATCTTTTATGAAGAATGTATAAAAATTTTATCTGAATATGCAGTCCTAAGAAATAAGCTAAAGGATATTTATGAGGGGGAGAGAAAGAGAGAACTTACAATTGGATTTTCAGGAGTGATGGAAGAAAAATTTTTAGCATGTATTGCTGGTTATAGTTCAAAAGAGCCAGACATTCTTTTGAATTTTGTGGAGGGAAGCTATTCTGTGCTGTGTAATAAATTGTTAAATCAGGAAATTGATGTCATTTTTGGAACAGCATGTGAGTTAGAAAATATTCCTGGGATTGAATGGAAGATTCTTTTCACAGAAAAGCAAATGGTTTTTTTGTCAAAGGAGCATCCGCTTGCAAAAAAGGAACAATTAACACTGAAAGATTTGGAATCAGAGACGCTGATTGTACCAACAATTGATATGGTTCCTAGCTGTCATAAGAAGGGAATGCAGTTAAGAAAGAAGTCAAAATATAAAATGGATATCAGGTTTGCAAATTCTTTTGAGGCAGTAAAAATGCAGGTGAGAAATAACAAAGGGATTACTTTTACGGCAGAGTCCTTTGAAGAATATAATCATCAATGTTTCAAAAAAAGTAGTATCTCAGATATTCATTTTATCTGTACATTAGGAGTTGCATATTTAAAGAACAATCAGAATGCTTTAGTGTATAATTTTTTAAAATATGTATCTTTGAGTAAGCAATAAGAGGGGTGGTCTATGAATTTTCAAAAGTTATATTATTTTATTGATGTTGTACAATTGGAAAGTATTACAGCTGCAGCAAAAAAGAATGGGATTACCCAGTGTGCTATGAGTCAACAGATTAAGTCAATTGAAAAAGAGATGGGTGTTTTGCTAGTGATTCGAAGAAGGAATCATCTTATGCCGACAAAGGCTGGAATTCTCTTTTATGATTTTTGTATGGAAACATTAGAATGCCATAGAAAATACACTAGGAAAATGTGCAATATCAGTAATATCAATAATTAAAAAAAGTCCATAAGTAAAACTGATAATCTCATGTCTATTTCTAATTTTACATTTAATTTCTATATTTTTATAATAGAACTGAAAAAGAATTATAAAATTTTCAGGAGGAATGGGAAATGAAAAAAAGTGTTTTAGTTGGATTATCGGTAGTATTAGTAGCGGGAATGATGATGGGCTGCTCAAAGGGGGACGTAGAGGAAAAAACAGAGAAGAAAGAACAGTCTGTTTCAAAAGGAAAAAATAATTCCCAAGATCCTATTGTGATTTCAACAACAGGACAGCATGCATTTTTTTCCGAGACAAATGAGGAAACTGGTGAGTTAGAAGGATTTGAAATAGAAGTGTGGGAAGAAATAGGGAAAAGGCTTGGACGTGAAATTAAGTGGGAGACAGCAGGATTTCCGGGAGTAATTGAACTGTTGGAATCAGGGAGAGTAGATACAGTAGCAGACCAGATTGGAATTACAGAGGAAAGAGAAGAAAAATATTATTTTAGTGATGTATATTTTTATGTTCCATATCGAATCGTAGTTGCAGAAGATAATAATACAATTGAAACAGTAGAAGATTTATATGGGAAGAAACTCGGACTTTTAAGTGATGATATTGCTTATTCATATTTTGATGAACTAGATCCAGATGGAAAAATTGAATATGTAAATTATGAAGAAAGTACAGCAGTTCCGGCGGATGTAGCAATGAGACGTTTGGATGCTACATTGATGTCTTCTCTTCACATTGAATCAGTGAAAAAAGAGTCGGGATTAGAGATAAAAGGAGTGGGTGAGCCGGTATACACAGAAAATGCAGGATATCCATTTGCAAAAACAGAAGAAGGGAAAGCTCTGAGGGATGATGTAAATGAAGTTTTGAAAGAGTTAAAAGAAGAAGGCTTCATGAAAGAAACTGCGATTAAGTGGTTTGGATTTGATCCGATGGAATAAAAGAGGGAAGTAGATATGGATGCTTTCAGAGTAGATTATTTTCTGAGTATGATTCCTAAAATTTTAAAATTACTTCCTGAAACGGTAAAAGTAGCAGTGTTTTCACTTGCATTATCACTTGTATTTGGATTGCTACTGGCAATTATCAGGCAATATCGAATTAAAGGGTTAAATTTTATCAGCTCGGTGTATGTTTCTTTTTTTAGGGGAACTCCATTTATCGGACAATTATTTCTGTTTTATTATGGATTTGCCCAGTTTAGTGATTCGATTAAAGAAATGTCCCCATTTACTGCGGTTATTATTGCTCTAAGTTGTAATTACTGTGCTTTTATGTCAGAAGATATAAGAGCAGCATTAAATTCAGTAGACAAAGGGCAGTATGAAGCAGGATTATCGATTGGGTTAAGACCATTTACAGTAATCAGAAAAATTGTACTGCCACAGGCTGCGAGAATTGCAGTTCCAGGATTGTCTAATAATTTTATTAATCTATTTAAATCAACAGCAATTGGCTTTATGATTGGATATAAGGATATGATGGCAGTAGTCAGTATGGAAACCTCGCGGACATATCGATTTTTAGAAGGGTATGCGGCGGCAATGCTGATTTATTGGATTATTATTTCTGTTTTATCAATGATTCAGCAAAAAACAGAAAGATATCTGAATAGAATTTATTAAGAGTTAGAAAGTGATATTAGAAGGCAGGGGGACACGGTGATCAAGGTAGAAAATTTAAAGAAAAATTTTGGAGCATTGCAGGTTTTGGATGGAATTTCTTTTGAATTAGAAAAAGGGAAAGTTTTGGCAGTGGTTGGCCCATCGGGGACAGGAAAATCTACTTTGCTACGCTGTTTGAATTATCTTGAAAAACCTTCCGAAGGGAAAATAACGATAGGGAATATATCAGCGGATTCAAAAAAGATTCAAAAGCAGGAGATTTATCGTTTAAGGGGAAAAACAGCTATGGTTTTCCAAAACTATAATCTTTTTAAAAATAAGACAGCTTTGCAAAATATCATGGAACCTATGATTTCTGTTCAGGGAATGGAAAAGAAAAAGGCAAAAGAAAAAGCAATGGAAATATTGCAGATGATAGGTTTGACAGAAAAGAGTGATAGTTATCCGTCACAGTTGTCTGGAGGGCAGCAACAGAGGATAGGAATAGGAAGAGCAATGGCTGTTGAACCGGAAGTTATGTTGATTGATGAACCCACATCATCTTTGGATCCAGAACTTGTTGGAGAAGTTTTAAGTCTTTTGTATAAGCTTGCCCAAAATCATATGACAATGATTATATCCACGCATGAGATGAGTTTTGCGAAAAACATTGCAGATAAAGTCATCTTTCTTGATCAAGGGAAAATTATTGAAGAGGGAGAGCCAGAGCAATTTTTTACAAATCCGAAGACAGAACGTGCTAAACAGTTTTTAAGAAAATTTATAAAAGAGGAAACCTAGATAAAAGTAAAATGTAAAGGGAAATTGTGCAGAATAAGCCACAATTTCCCTTTGATATTTTTCGTATAAAGATTTACTGATCGAAGTTTTCCATACCAAGTTTTTTCTGCTTTTTATAATAGTAAATGATAAACAGTACGGCTGTAATTCCCCAGGAGATTGGATAACTCAATGTGATTGTTTCGATCGTAGGTGATTTTGGGACAAGAAGGAATACCCAAAGTGTACGGAATACGCAAACACCGCAGCATGTCATGATTGTCGGGATGATGACATCACCGATTCCACGCAATGCTCCGGAGTAGATTTCGATAAAGACAAACAGAGCATAAGCCGGTGCCATGTAGTTCAGGATCTGGATTCCGATGCGGATGACTTCCGGATCACTCGTAAACAGATGGAACAGATACTTTCCTGCAGTCATTAGAAATATACTCATTGCGATGGATGAAGCAAGTGTCATCCCAAGGCAGACACGCACACTTTTTTTTACGCGGTCATATTTCCCAGCGCCATAATTTTGTCCGACAAAAGTTGTGGCAGAAATACCAAAGGCGGAAATGACCATCCAGCAGAAGGCATCCATTTTTCCGAAAGAAGTCCATGCTGCTACGGTATCAGTTCCAAGTGCATTTAGAGCAGTCTGGATAATAATATTTGATAAGCTGTACATGGCTGCTTGAAGTCCTGCAGGAATTCCGATACGAAGGATCGAGGATAGAGAGCCTTCGAAGAATCGGACTTTTCTCAGATGTAGTTTGTAAATATCGGATGTCCGTATCAGGGCGAGCAGTACAAGGATGGCACTGACTGCCTGAGACAGTACTGTTGCAATGGCAGCACCGGCAATTCCCATATGGAACACGAGTACAAATAGAAGATCCAGTCCGATGTTCAAAAAGCAGCAGACGATCAGGTAGTACAGTGGTCGCTTGGAATCTCCGACAGAGCGGAGGATACTGGAGCCGATATTGTAGATGAATGTAAACAAAATTCCGAGGAAGAAAATCCGGAGATAAGTTACGGAATCTGCCATCATGCTTTCCGGAGTATTCATCATGCTAAGAAGCGCGGGTGCCAGGAAATAGCCAGCGCCCATGAGAAAAATACTGGATACGGTCGAGAAAGCAATCGCAGTGTGCAGTGCATGGGACAGTTCGGTTTCTTTTCTCGAACCATAGTGCTGGGCGATGATCACAGTTGCTCCTGATGAAACACCGACAAAGAATCCGATGATCAGGTTGATGATCTGATTAGAAGAACCTCCTACAGCGGCGAGTGCCTCCTTTCCAACGAACCGTCCGACGATCATCGCGTCTGCAGTATTGTAAAGCTGCTGGAAGAATGTACCGAGAACAATAGGAAAAAAGAAAATCAAAAGCTGTCTCCAGATAATACCTTCCGTAATTGCGTTTGTTGCCGCAGCTGCGGCTTTTTTCTGATTGTTCATAATGTTACCCCTCATAAAGTAAGATGTTGTTTGTTTCCCATGTATCATACCATAGAGATGAAAAGGGGGAAATAGGAGATGAAAAAAATTTTGACTTGCACAGGAGAAAGCTTCGTACTATAATCAGTTAGGATTTTGAGGAAAAAAGAAAAGAGGAACGAAGGAGGAAAAGGATGTTTGGAAAAGTAAAAGAATCAGAGCAACATTTGAATATAAACTGGAAGCATTTTTATCTCAGTGTGTTAGCGCTTGTCATTCCGATGGCGCTTCAGAATCTGATCAATGTAGGTGTGACGGCAGCCGATGTTGTGATGCTTGGGAAGGTTGGGGAGCATGCGCTTTCTGGTGCTTCTCTGGCAGGGCAGGTACAGTATATTATGACACTGTTTTTATTTGGGCTGACTTCCGGGGCGACCGTTTTGACTGCTCAGTATTGGGGGAAGAAGGATATCTGCACAATTGAGAAGATATTAGGACTTGGAATGCGTTCAGCCGTAATTGTGACAGCTGTATTTTTTGTGGCAGCCCAGTGTATTCCCCATACATTGATGAAGATCTTTACTTCAGATCCAGAGGTGATAGAACAAGGAGTGGTCTATCTTCGGATTGTCAGCTGGTCTTATATTTTTATGGGGATTACGCAGACCTATCTTTATATTATGAGAAGTGTAGAGCGGGTTGTTGTGGCGACAGTTGTATACTTATGCTCTCTGATCTGTAATGTGGGCATCAATGCGGTGTTGATCTTTGGATTGTTTGGAATGCCGGCATTGGGAGTCAAAGGTGCCGCAATCGGTACACTGACTGCGAGATTGTTGGAGATGGCCTTAGTCTGTCTATACTCTCACTTTTGGAATAAGGATATTAAGTTTCATACGAAATACTTTCTTCATACAGAGAAAGTGCTTAACAGGGATTTCTTGAAATATGCATTTCCGGTTATTTTGAATGAAGTACTATGGGGGCTTGGAACTGCGGCAAACACAGCGGTGCTTGGGCATATGGGAAGTGCAGCGGTTGCGGCAAACTCTGTGGCGCAAGTGGCAAGACAGCTTGCAACAGTGGTTGCATTCGGTCTGGCAAGTGCGACGGCAATTTATCTTGGAAAGACAATCGGGGAGAAAAAATACGAACATGCAAAAGCCTATGCGCGCAGGTTCGTATGGCTCAGTGTACTGATGGGAGTGCTCGGTGGAATCTTAATCCTTGCGATTGCTCCGTTTATGGCGGAGGCGATGACATTGTCAGAGACTGCCAGATGGTACATGCGGTTTATGTTTTTTGTTATGTCTTATTTTGTAGTAGGACAGGCATATAATACGACATTGGTTGTTGGGACGTTCCGTTCCGGTGGTGACACACAGTTTGGATTGATACTGGATATGTCCACCATGTGGGGCTGTTCGATCTTGTTTGGAGCACTTGCTGCATTTGTATTTCACTGTAATGTGCCGGTGGTCTATATGATCCTGATGAGTGATGAGATTATTAAGATTCCGATCACGTGGTATCGTTATAAGAGTTACAAATGGCTGAAAAATGTGACGAGGGAAGAATTGTAAATTTTAACGGATATTTTTGATAGAAAAAATTTAAAAGATATTTTTGACAGTTTCACAAAAAGGTGATGGAAAATGAAACCGGATTTAAGAGAAAATTAGAATCAATCGAATGATAACCGGTATTTCATTTGGCATCACCTTTTTTGTTATAGTTCTATAAGGAATTTTTTATAGAGATCTATTTCTGTTTCAATTTCTTTGTATATTGTTCCTGCTCTGTTTTTGGAATTTTCAGGGCATTCATTGCTTCTTCCATTGTAAAATTCATAGTTTCCATGAGAGATTGAATAGAAAACAGAATTCCTTCTTTCTTACCTTCTCTCAGTCCAATTTCTTCAATTCCTTTGCTCAAATTACACATAGTGGAAACCTCCTTTTCTAATTTCCTGGTCATTTTAATATGAAAATCATCTTGCAAAATTTGCTTTTTTTCTGCTGCCTCCCGGGTAGGGGAGAGCAGTACTTCTAATAATTTTAACACGCCGCTGTCAGCCTCCTGCTCAGAATCACTCAAGCAGATTATGATTGCAGAGAGAAGATCATAGTTTTGGGGAATCTCGTGTACATTGCTGACTATATTTTCCTCATGGATGGAGTAGCGGGTGATTGTATTTCTCCGGTTTTCCGGAGGATTCATACAGATCCAGATGGAGTAAACTTTTTTGATCTGATCATATTCGGAAGATGAGAATTCTGTACCGTATTGGGAGGAAATCATCCGGCTGCAATAATATAATCCTCTTTTGATAATAGGATATCCCGGATAGAAATCATTTTGAGCTTCCAGGTTGATAAAAAGACGAATCTGATGTGTGGAAGACAGGATTGTGGCAAAGAAACGGATATCATAAGTAATTGTTCCTTCTGTAATCGTAGCGTCTTCTGTTGCCATTCCGGTAATCTGTTCTGTGTTGGAAGATTCATCTGGATTGACAGTTATGCTGGAAATCTGAGGTTCTCCTTCGATGTAACATTCTGCAATTTCCTTTACATCACAGTCTTTATATTCAACCAGACAACTTTTCATAATCCATGCCAGAATAATCTTATTGGCAAGAAGGCGCTTACAGGCAGCATCGTAAGAGGAC
The DNA here is from genome assembly GCF_042846195.1 of Faecalimonas umbilicata. NCBI lineage: Bacteria > Bacillati > Bacillota > Clostridia > Lachnospirales > Lachnospiraceae > Faecalimonas > Faecalimonas umbilicata. The sequence continues at coordinate 2,751,278 of NZ_AP031411.1, read as the reverse complement.
TTCCTGCCTGCTGCCGAAATATTTTTAGCGAGTATATTTTCTGCTTGCATTGTGAGCCACCTTTCAAATATTCTTTTGGGATTCTGATTGCTGCAGCAAAGAATGTGATTGTGGGGAGTTAACTTCCGCAAGTTTTTAAGTTATTCTGATTCTACCATGAAAACGTCACACAATCCATAAATAGAGTATGAAAAAATGGTAAAGAAAAGTTGAGAAAAACATCACAAACAACTCTTGACGGCGGCGTGAAATGTTTCTATAATGGAATTTGTATAGATAAAGACGTTGACGAAGACAGTAGAATATACCGGAAAATCAAAGCGAGCCGGGGATGGTGGAAGCCTGGTAGGAGTAAAGTATATTTGAATATCACTTCTGAGTTGCAGGGGCTGAACATTTTTTGGAAAAATAAGTAAGCACTGACGGGATTCCGCCGTTATCGGGAGCGCATATGCTGGTATGTTGTAACAGGTGGTAAAACGAAAGATTATGCTTCCGTCCTTTTACAGGGCGGGAGTTTTTTTATTACATAGGAAAATCTTATGTTCCATTTTTAAGATTACTTTGCAACCGGGCCGGCAGGACCGCATTTATGAAATATAGAAAGTAAAGGAGAATCAGTATGTATCAGAAAGTATCTACGGACTTAAAATTTGTTGACCGTGAGAAGAAAACAGAAAAATTCTGGGAAGAGAATGATATCTTCCGGAAAAGTATGGAAAACCGAAAAGAAGGGGAGACATATACATTTTACGATGGACCTCCGACTGCCAATGGAAAACCGCACATCGGACATGTGCTGACTCGTGTCATCAAGGATATGATTCCAAGATACCGTACCATGAAAGGATATATGGTACCAAGAAAAGCCGGGTGGGATACACACGGACTTCCGGTGGAACTGGAAGTGGAAAAATTGCTTGGACTGGATGGAAAAGAGCAGATTGAGGAATATGGATTAGAGCCATTTATCAAACATTGTAAAGACAGTGTATGGAAATATAAAGGAATGTGGGAAGATTTCTCTGCGACAGTTGGATTCTGGGCAGACATGGATAACCCATATGTTACTTACGACAATAACTTTATTGAGTCTGAGTGGTGGGCATTAAAACAGATCTGGGAGAAAGGACTGTTATACAAAGGATATAAGATTGTACCTTACTGCCCTCGTTGTGGAACTCCGCTTTCCAGCCACGAAGTCGCACAGGGATACAAGGATGTCAAAGAGCGTTCCGCAATCGTAAGATTTAAAGTAAAGGGAGAAGATGCTTACTTCCTTGCATGGACAACAACGCCATGGACACTTCCTTCTAACGTTGCACTTTGTGTCAACCCGAATGAAACTTATGTAAAAGTAAAAAATGACGGTTACACATACTATATGGCACAGGCACTTGTGGATACCGTGCTGGAAGGTGATGTGGAAGTCGTAGAGACTTATGTCGGAAAAGATTTGGAAAATAAAGAGTATGAGCCGTTATTCCCGTTTGTAGAGTTAAATAAGCGGGCATACTATGTGACATGTGCTGATTACGTTACACTTACAGATGGTACTGGTGTCGTTCATATTGCACCTGCATTTGGTGAGGATGATGCGCAGGTTGGACGCAGATATGACCTTCCATTCCTTCAGTTAGTAGATGAAAAGGGTGAGATGACAGAGGAAACTCCATGGGCAGGAACATTCTGTAAGAAAGCAGATCCGATGGTATTAGAAGATCTGGAGAAGAGAGGACTTCTCTTTGCTGCTCCGAATTTTGAACACAGCTATCCACACTGCTGGAGATGTGATACTCCATTGATTTATTATGCGCGTGAGTCATGGTTCATCAAGATGACAGAAGTAAAAGAAGATCTGATCAGAAACAACAATACGATCAACTGGATTCCGGAAAGCATCGGAAAAGGACGTTTCGGAGACTGGCTTGAGAATGTACAGGACTGGGGAATCAGCCGTAACAGATACTGGGGAACTCCTCTTAATGTTTGGGAATGTGAATGTGGGCATATGCATTCCATCGGAAGCATTGAAGAACTGAAATCAATGTCAGACAACTGTCCGGATGATATCGAACTGCACCGCCCATTTATCGATGCAGTAACGATCAAGTGTCCGCACTGTGGAAAAGAGATGCACCGTGTGCCGGAAGTTATCGACTGCTGGTTTGACAGTGGGGCAATGCCGTTTGCACAGCACCATTATCCATTTGAAAATAAAGATTTATTTGAGCAGCAGTTCCCGGCAGACTTTATTTCCGAGGCGGTAGACCAGACAAGAGGATGGTTCTATTCTCTGCTTGCAATCTCGACACTTGTATTTAACAAAGCGCCATATAAGAATGTTATCGTGCTTGGACATGTGCAGGATGAAAAAGGACAGAAGATGAGTAAATCCAAAGGAAATGCAGTCGATCCGTTTGAAGCATTAGAGCAGTACGGAGCAGATGCGATCCGCTGGTATTTCTATATCAACAGTGCACCGTGGCTTCCAAACCGTTTCCATGGTAAGATCGTGACAGAAGGACAGCGTAAATTCATGGGAACACTTTGGAACACTTACGCATTCTTCGTATTATATGCGGAGATCGATCAGTTTGACGCGACAAAATATCAGCTGGAATACGAGAAACTTCCGGTTATGGATAAATGGCTGTTGTCCAAATTGAATACATTGATCAAGACTGTAGATACAAATCTGGAAAATTACCGGATTCCGGAAAGTGCAAGAGCACTTCAGGAATTTGTGGATGATATGAGTAACTGGTATGTCAGAAGAAGCCGTGAGCGTTTCTGGGCAAAAGGAATGCCGCAGGATAAGATCAACGCGTATATGACACTTTACACAGCACTTGTGACTGTGGCAAAAGTAGCTGCGCCAATGATTCCGTTTATGACAGAAGATATCTATCAGAATCTTGTCAGAAGCATCGACAAAGAAGCTCCGGAAAGTATCCACTTATGTGACTTCCCGGTTGCAGATGAAGCGTTGATCGACCGTGAGTTAGAAGAGAATATGGATGAAGTTCTGAAATTAGTTGTGATGGGACGTGCATGCAGAAATACTGCAAACATTAAGAACCGTCAGCCAATCGGAAAAATGTTCGTGAAGTCTTCTGTAACTTTACCAGAATTTTACCAGGAGATTGTGGAAGAAGAGTTAAATGTAAAAGAAATGGAATTTACAGATGATGTTCGCGCATTTACTTCATATACATTTAAACCGCAGTTGAAGACTGTTGGACCAAAATATGGTAAAATGTTAGGTGGAATCAAAGCTGCCCTTGAAAATCTGGATGGAAACAAGGCAATGGATGAGCTGAATGAGACAGGATCCCTGAAACTGGATGTGAATGGACAGGAAGTGACATTATTTAAAGAGGACTTGCTGATCGATATGGCACAGATGGAAGGATATGTTTCTGAGAGCGACAACGGTGTGACAGTTGTGTTGGATACAAACCTGACAGAAGAGCTTTTGGAAGAAGGATTTGTCAGAGAGATCATCAGTAAGATCCAGACAATGAGAAAAGAAGCAGACTTCGAAGTGACAGACAAGATCACAGTATATTACGAAGGAACAGAGAAGGCCAATGAAGTGTTCGCAAAATATCAGACAGAGATCATGGGCGAAGTGCTTGCGACAGAGATGAAGCAGGAGACTCCGGCAGGATATGTCAAAGAGTGGAACATCAATGGTGAAAAAGTAAATATGGGTGTACAGCGTTAATTTAAGAGAGAGTTACACAGATTAAAGAGACGGTACACGAGCATGATCCCCGCACGTCAGAAAGAGGTGCGGGGATAAAAGAGAGAGGAGAGAGAAAGTGTCGGATTTTAAGTTTGATAAAGAAGCGTTTAAAAAAGAAGTCAAGAACAATGTGAAGACTTTGTATAGAAGAACGATAGATGAGGCAACACCGCAGCAGACATTTCAGGCGGTGTCTTATGCTGTAAAAGAATATATTATTGACAACTGGCTTGCGACTCAGGAAGTATACGAAAAAGAATCACCAAAGACAGTGTATTATCTGTCGATGGAATTTTTGATGGGAAGGGCACTCGGAAATAACCTGATCAATTTAACTGCTTATCAGGATGTGAAAGAGGCTCTGGAAGAAATGGGAATCGATTTGAATGCAGTGGAAGATCAGGAGCCGGATGCGGCCCTTGGAAATGGTGGATTGGGACGTCTTGCAGCCTGCTTTCTGGACTCTCTTACTTCTCTTGGCTATCCTGCATATGGATGCGGGATCCGTTATCATTACGGAATGTTCAAACAAAAAATTAAAAATGGGTATCAGGTAGAGACACCGGATAATTGGTTGCAAAACGGGAACCCATTTGAAATTCGCAGGGACGAATATGCAAAGGAAGTCCGCTTCGGCGGTACGATCCGTATGCAGCACAATTATGAGACTGGAAGAGATGAATTTATCCAGGAGAATTTTGAGTCCGTGCTTGCAATTCCATACGACATGCCAATCGTCGGTTATGGAAATAATGTGGTAAATACATTGCGGATCTGGGATGCGAAAGCAATCACATCTTTCCGTTTAGATTCTTTTGATCGTGGGGAATACCACAAAGCTGTGGAGCAGGAAAATCTTGCAAAAACAATTGTGGAGGTGCTTTATCCAAACGATAATCATTATGCGGGAAAAGAATTACGTTTGAAACAGCAGTATTTCTTCATCTCTGCAAGTCTTCAGGAAGCCATTGATAAATACAAACGCTCCAATGATGATATTCGCCGTCTGCATGAGAAGGTGATCTTCCAGATGAACGACACTCACCCGACTGTAGCGGTTGCAGAGTTGATGCGTCTTCTGATGGACGAGGAAGGATTAAGCTGGGATGATGCATGGAATGTTACAACAAAATGTTGTGCATACACAAACCATACGATCATGTCTGAGGCGCTTGAGAAATGGCCGATCGATCTGTTCTCCAGATTGCTTCCGCGAGTATATCAGATTGTAGAAGAGATCAACCGCCGTTTCGTAGAAAAAGTGCGCCAGATGTATCCGGGAAATGAAGAGAAAGTCAGAAAAATGGCAATTCTCTACGATGGACAGGTAAAAATGGCACACCTTGCAATTGTTGCAGGATTTTCTGTCAATGGTGTTGCAAAGCTTCATACAGAGATCTTAAAACACGAAGAGCTGAAAGATTTCTACGAGATGATGCCTGAGAAATTTAATAATAAAACAAACGGAATCACACAGAGACGATTCTTACTTCATGGAAACCCACTGCTTGCAGACTGGGTGACAGAGCATATCGGAGACAAGTGGATCACAGATCTCTCCGAGATGGCAAAATTAAAACCGCTGGCAGATGATCCGAAAGCAAGAAAAGAATTTATGGAGATCAAATATCAAAATAAAATCCGTCTTGCAAAATATATCAAAGAGCATAACGGGATTGAAGTGGACCCAGAATCAATCTTTGATGTACAGGTTAAGAGACTTCATGAGTATAAACGTCAGCTGTTAAATATTCTTCATGTAATGTATCTGTACAATCAGATGAAAGAGCATCCGGAGATCACCTTCTATCCAAGAACTTTTATTTTTGGGGCAAAGGCGGCAGCCGGATATAAGCGTGCAAAACAGACGATCAAACTGATCAACTCTGTGGCGGATGTGATCAACAATGACAGAAGTATCAATGGAAAGATTAAAGTTGTCTTTATCGAAGATTACCGTGTCTCAAATGCGGAACTGATCTTTGCAGCTGCGGATGTCAGCGAGCAGATTTCTACCGCCTCAAAAGAAGCATCGGGAACCGGAAATATGAAATTTATGTTAAATGGTGCCCCGACACTTGGAACCATGGACGGTGCCAATGTAGAGATCGTGGATGAAGTTGGAATGGAAAATGCATTTATCTTTGGTCTCAGTTCAGACGAAGTCATTAATTACGAGAACAATGGCGGTTATCAGCCAATGGATATTTACAACAGTGACTGGGAGTTAAAAAGAGTTGTTGACCAGCTTGTGGACGGAACTTATGCAAATGGAGATCATGAACTGTACCGTGATCTGTACAACTCATTACTAAATACAAAGAGCAGCGACAGAGCAGATACCTACTTTATCCTCAAAGACTTCCGTTCTTATGCAGAAGCCCAGAAGCGTGTGGAAGCGGCATACCGCGATCAGGACAGGTGGGCAAAGATGGCATTGTTAAACACAGCATCCTGCGGTAAGTTTACGTCTGACAGAACGATCGAAGAGTACGTTGCAGATATATGGAAATTGAAAAAAGTGACAGTGAAGCCGGATCCAAGGCTGTAAAAATGGATTGAAAATCAGAATAGAGTAATTTTTTGGTGCTGCTGCTTTGGCGATTAATAAATCGTGAAGCGGCATCTTCCTTTTTTCTATATTTCATGAAAGATGACGGTATAGTTTCCATAATCTCTCCATACATTGTAGAGGAGGGACGAAGAGATGCGAAGAAAAGCCAGAGAATTATTTTCACTGTTGGTCATTATATTTTTGTTGCCATATGTGGTGACACTTTTTATGAATGGCGCCCACATCAAAACAAGCAGCCGCGTAAAAGAAGACTATGTAAAGGTGCAGGTAGGGACGAGAGTCGAGGAGATCGTGTGGGAGAAATATCTCGCAGGAGTTCTTGCAAAAGAGATGGCAGCCGATTCGGAACTGGAAGCTCTGAAGGCGCAGGCGGTGATTCTTCGATCTGGTTTTTATGAGAAATTAGACCATGACAGAAAGACTATTTTCACCGATGATTTTTATAGCATGGAAGAGTTGGAGCAGGAGTGGGGGGAAGAGACAGAAACCTGCAAGGAGAATTTGAAAAGGGCAGTGCAGGAAACGGATCAAATGGTTTTGCAGTATCAGGATCAATATGTAATGCTGCCATATCACAAATTGAGTGCAGGAAAGACGAGAAGCGGGCAGGAAGTATTTGGAGGCGAGTCGTATCCATATCTTCCGGCAAGAGATTGTCCAAAGGATCTGGAGGCGAAAGAACAGCTGCAGGAGTGTGTGCTGCCATATCATAAAGTAAAAGAAAAATGCCGCAAGTTTTTAACCGCAGTAGAAAATCCCGAAGAGACAAAAGAAGACAAAAAAGCAACATTTGATGATTTTGAAATACAGGGAACGGATGCGGCAGGATATGTGACAACTGTGCGGATTGGTCAGGCAACCTGCACCGGAGAAGAATTTCGGGAAGCATTGGAATTACCTTCCAGTCATTTTTCTTTTCAGGAGCAGAAAGGAAAACTGCAAATTACTTCCGGTGGAATCGGGCACGGAGTCGGTATGAGTCAGTATACGGCAAATCAGATGGCAAAAGAAGGAAAAGGATACGAAGAAATCCTTCAATATTTTTATGAAGGTGCGCAGTTAAAAGATGGCGGGGAAATATTTTTAAAATTGGAATAAGCACATCGCTTTCTGGCAAAAATAAAGTCAGAGGTGATGAAGATGAAGAAAAATGAAGAGCCATTCCAAATGAAGGGGAAAGGCATGGCAGCAGCAATCGCAATATGTTTTATCGCAGTTGTCGCACTGGTAGGGGCTTATACATTCAGCAGCTACAAACGTGAGATGAAAGAGCAGCTTGCCAAGGCCGAAGAAGAACAGAAAGAAAAAGAGCGAGAGGCAGAAGAAAAAGAGCAGTCGGAAGCCGCCAACACAGATAGAATCGTACTTCCAGAGCAGGAAGAAGCAGCGCAAAATTCCGACGGAGAAGAACAACAGGAAGAAGGAGAAGCTACGGAACATGCGAAGGAAACTCCGGCACAGACGGATGCAGGGGCAGAGCAGACGGCAGCTGCAGGAACAGCAGCTTATTTCAGTGAGGAAGACACCCTTCTGTGGCCGGTAGACGGAAATGTGATTATGAATTACAGCATGGATCAGAGCATTTATTTTGCCACACTTGATCAGTATAAGTATAATCCAGCCGTAGTGATCAGTGGTCAAGTCGGTGCAGAAGTAAAAGCGGCAGCCGCAGGAACAGTCTCAGCGGTCGATACAAATGCACAGACCGGAACAACCGTAAGTATTGATATGGGGAATGGTTATGCAGCCATTTACGGACAACTCAAAGAAGTACCGGTACAGCCAGGAGAGTATGTGACAGAAAACAGTGTGATCGGCTATGTGAGCGAACCAACAAAGTATTACAGTGTAGAAGGTCCAAACTTATATTTCCAGCTGTTAAAAGATGGACAGCCAGTCAACCCAATGGACCATATCGCATACGAATAGAAAATAGAAAAAGAAAAGATCCTGAAGAGAAAGTTTTGCAAAACTGCTTTGGGATCTTTTCTTTTTTTGTTAACAGAAGAGAAAAACATCCTATATGATTGTATCGAGGTGGGAAAAAGAGTATAATAAAGGAGGATTAATTCGTGTATTACGAAGAAATAGTATGGGAGGGAAGAAAAATGATTGTGATGAATGTGGAAATGGATAATTTTTTTGCATTTAGGAATTTTAGGATGAACATGTCGTATCCAAAGAAAATTGTAGATTCTTCCATTAAAGGAGAGTTTTTACAGGGACGTTCAAATTTTCGTTATAAAAAAGTAAATATTTTGATGGGAGCAAATGCAACAGGAAAGACATCTTTTGGACGATTCCTGATGGCTGTGTTTAATTTTATGGATACAAAACAGTTCGAAAAAATCACAAAAGTCATTGACGATACAACTCAAGATGCTTTTTTTACAATGGATTTTATTACAAATGAATATGCAATGTATAGGATTGCCACAAGAATTTCTCCTGGAATAAGTGAAAGATACGAGATGGCAGATATTGCAGTGGATGTGCAAAAAGTAGAAATCAGTAAAAAGGACAGTTACGAGAGTTGTTGTAAAAAATTTAAAGAGATACAATTACAAAAAGGGAATAATTTTGTCGAAGAGTTGGAGAAAATAAGAGGATTATCATGGCTGTTTGAGTACCCTTCAGATTCTTTGACAAGATATCAAATACCAGAAAATCACGTTGAGAGATATACGAACATCTTAGAAAAAACATTGAAAGCGCTTGATCCATCTATTAAAAAAGTGGAAAGAATACAAAGTGTTGACAATGCATTTGTGATTCGGATGAAAAACAGAAATGTGATTATGCAGGATGGAAAGGTAGTTGATCAGGAAATATTATCCAGTGGCACGAAAGCAGGGATTGCATTAGCAATGGTAGTGGCATCGATTATCAATGGAGATCATGGATTTTACTATTGTGATGAGAAATTTTCATTTATACACAGTGATATTGAGAAGGCATTTTTATCTGTGATGATTGAATGTTTGAAAGACAACGATCAGTTATTTTTTACAACACACAATACAGATATTTTAGATTTACATTTACCAAAACATACCTTTGCCTTTTTGAAGAAAGATATCTATGACGAGCAGGAGCCAATAAAATGTATTAGTGCTTCTGACTATTTGAAAAGAAATACAGATTCTCTGAGAAATGCAGTAGAAAATGATTTGTTTTCATCTGCACCAAATGTTGAATTTGTATATGAAATTGCTAATCTTTGTCAGATGAATTAAAAGGGGTAATCAGTACATATGAAGAGGGAACAATATCATTATTTTGTTGAAGGAGAAGATGACAGAAAAGTTGTTAATACACTCAAAACAGATTTGCAATGGATCAAGCCCGGTAAAGTTCAAGTTTTTAATGTTATTGAAGAAGAACTGACAAGTTTGATTACAAGAACTTTGAAACCGGGAACAATCGTTGTTCTGGTATTTGACACAGACACTGGTAAAAAGAATACTTTGTTAAAAAATATTCGTTTTTTACAAAAAGATTCTAATGTAAAACAGGTATTGTGTATTATGCAGGTGAAAAATTTAGAAGATGAATTTTTGAGAAGTTGTGCAATCAGCTAGATAAAAGAACTGACGGGAAGTAAATCCAACAGCGATTATAAACGTGATTTACTCAGACAAAGTAATTTGGCAGACAAGTTAAAAAAACATCAGTTCCAATTTGAAAAATTTTGGAATTCTTCTGATAAAGTATACGAAAGTATCTGTAATGATTCCGCTCAGATTAAAATAAAAAAATAATCTGTTTTTAAAGAAGAATGTAGAAATAGGAAAAGATAAAGGAAATGAGCAGAGGATCCATGAATTATACATACATTGTAAAATGCAGTGACGGAACCTTTTATACCGGCTGGACAAACGATCTTACCCGCCGCATGGAGGCACATAATCAGGGCAGGGGTGCGAAGTATACAAAGGCGAGACGACCGGTCACACTCATCTATTATGAGACATTTGAAACAAAAGAAGAAGCGATGAAAAGGGAATATGCGATAAAGCGGCTGAGCCGGAAGGAAAAAGAAGAACTGATCCGATGAGAGGGTTGGTTCTTTCTTATTTTCCAATGGAAAAAGACAAAAGATGCTGAAAGATGTCGGAGCTTTTCACAGAATGAACACATAACTGTCACAGAATCAACGAGTTTCTTTTATAGAATAAAAAAATCAGAGCGTGTTTTTGGCAGCAGTGTAAAAAGTATTCCGTAATGGATGCGGAAATCATTCAGGAAAGTCGAAAGCATGATCCAGAGAAACACATTTTGTCGGGAGGGTAAAAAGTTGATAGAAGTTAAAAATCTGGTAAAACGCTATGGCAGTCATCTGGCGGTAGACCATCTCAACTTTACAGTGGAGAGTGGTCAGATCTATGGATTTCTCGGACCAAATGGTGCAGGAAAATCTACAACCATGAATATTATGACGGGATATCTAGGCGCCACGGAAGGAGAAGTGCTCATCAACGGGCATAACATTCTTGAGGAGCCGGAAGCAGCAAAGAAAAGCATCGGGTATCTCCCTGAGATTCCGCCGCTGTATCTGGATATGACTGTAAAAGAATATCTTGATTTTGCAGCAGAATTGAAAAAGGTAAAGAAAAAAGATAGAAAATCAGAAGTGGATCACGTCTTGAAGCTTGTTAAGCTGGAGGAGGTAGAAGGACGTCTGATTAAAAATCTGTCAAAAGGATACAAGCAGAGAGTCGGGCTTGCACAGGCAGTTCTTGGCTTCCCGGAAGTGATCATCTTAGACGAACCTACGGTCGGACTGGATCCGAAACAGATCATCGAGATACGGGAGCTGATCAAGGAACTTTCCAAAAATCATACAATCATTTTGAGTTCCCACATTCTGGCGGAAGTGCAGGCGGTCTGTGATTATGTCATGATCATTGCGCATGGAAAGCTGGTAGCAAGTGACACTCCTGAGAATCTGGAGTGGCTTTTAAATGGTTCTGAAACGATTGAACTGACAGCCAAAGCAGAAGAGACAAGAGCAAGAGAGATTCTTAGCAAAATAGAGGAGATTGAAACGGTAGACTATAAGGAACAACAGGATGGAACGACGGATATTTTTATCAAGACCGTAGATCAGAAGGATATTAGGGAGAAAATCTTCCACACATTTGCAGAGGAACATTGTGCACTACTGAAGTTGAATCTGTCAAGAATCACATTGGAAGATGTCTTCTTAAAACTGACGCAGGATGAGATAAGAGATTCCGAGCAGACTGTTTCGGCAGATGAGGAAGGAGGAGAAGAAGATGAAAGCGATTTATAAGAGAGAATTAAAATCCTATTTCGATTCTATGATCGGGTATGTATTTATAGCGTTTCTTGTAGCGATCACCGGAATTTATTTCATGGTGTATAATCTGAATATGGGATATCCATATTTTTCTTATGCGCTAAACTCTATACTTTTTATTATGCTGGTGGCAGTCCCGGTACTTACGATGAAATGCTTTGCGGAGGAGAAGAAAAGCAGAACAGATCAACTTCTTTTGACAGCTCCGGTAAGTCTTAGTCAGATCGTGCTTGGAAAATATTTTGCAATGGTTACAGTTTTTGCGGTTCCATGTGCAATCTATGCGGTATTTCCACTGATCATCGAAAGCCAGGGAGAAGCACATATCGGCATTGATTACATGGCAATTCTGGCATTTTTCCTTCTTGGATGTGTTTATATTGCAATTGGAATGTTTTTATCTGCGCTCACAGAGAGCCAGATCATTGCTGCAATCAGCACATTTGGGGTACTTCTCATTCTGTATTTGTGGGAAGGACTTGTTAACTTCCTGCCGACGTCGGCAATGGGAGGTCTGATCGGGATTCTCGCGATTCTGACAGTTCTGGTCATCGGTATTTATCAGATGACGAAAAACTGGGTGATTGCAGCAGGCGTGGAAGTGTTAGGCGCTGCCGCAGCAATTGGAACATATTTTGCAAAATCCAGTCTGTTTGATAACCTGCTTCCAGATCTGTTTGGAAAATTTATTCTGACAGAGCCATTTACAAACATTGCATTTACTCATATTGTTGACATCAGCGGAATGATACTCTATTTTTCTTTGATTTTCCTATGTGTCTTTCTGACCGTGCAGACAATTCAGAAAAGGCGTTGGAGTTAGGAGGGCAGTATTGTGGAGAAATTGAAAAAACTATTTGGAACGATTCATACGAAACGAGGTGCGTACAGTCTGGGGCTGACAGCGGTTGCAGTTGCTGTGGTAATCGTGATTAATCTCGTCGCAGGAAGACTCCCGGAGTCTGTGAGGAATATTGACATCAGCGATAATCAAATCTATGAAATCACAGATACATCGAAAAAGATGCTGAAAAAACTGGATAAAAAAGTAGAAATAAAAGTATTGGCGGAGAAATCTTCGACAGATGAAAGAATCAAAACATTTTTAAGTAAATATGTCGCATTGTCGGGGAAAATTTCTGTTGAGTGGATCGATCCGGTGATTCATCCTGCGGCACTGACTGAGTATGATACATCTTCAAATACAATCGTGGTATCCTGTCCGGATACAGAAAAAACAACAACGATTTCATTTACAGACATCATCGTCTATGATCAGTCTTCTTACTATATGACTGGTCAGATGCAGGAGTCACAATTTGATGCGGAGGGACAGCTCACAAGCGCAGTTAATTATGTGACAAGTGAAGAGACAAAGAAAATTTACCGGACGAGTGGACATGGAGAAAGTACAGTATCTACCAGCCTGTCAGAACTGTTTGAGAAGGCAAATTTATCGATGGAAGAGCTAAACCTGCTGATGAACAGTGAGATTCCGGAAGACTGTGATCTTTTGTTTATGTATGCACCGACCACGGATATTACAGAAGATGAAAAAAATACACTTTCTGAGTATTTGAAAAACGGTGGAAAAATGATGTTGATCTCTGGTGCAGAAGATCAGGAGACACCAAATCTTGATGCATTTATGGAAGAATACGGACTTCAGATGGCAGATGGGTATATTGCAGATACGGAGCGTGCATACCAGGGGAATCCATATTCATTCTTCCCGGAAATCAATGCTTCTGGAGAACTTGGGGAAGGAATGTCAAGCAATATGGTGCTGCTTTTGAATGCACGTGGAATGGTTGAGACAGATCCGGCAAGAGATACGATCAGTATTACTCCATTTATGACAACTTCTGAGAATGGATTTGCAGTAACAGAGGATAAACAGGAGCAGGGAGAATATATTCTTGGTGCAGTGGCGACAGAGGATGAGGGAAGACTGACGGTGATCTCAGCGCCGATGATGATCGATAGCCAGCTGACAGATGCTTTTACAACGGTAGAAAACCTCAAATTGTTTATGAATGCAGTGACAAGTAATTTTGATGATGTAGAAAATACAGCGATCGAGCCAAAGAGTCTTGCAGTGACCTATAATACCGTACAGTATGCCGGAGGATTCAGCCTGCTGATGATCTTTGGAGTGCCGGCGATCATTCTGATCTCTGGATTTGCAAGATGGATGAAACGAAGAAAGGCATAGCAGGAGGGCGTATATGAAGAAACATAGATCACTACTGATTTTGACTGGCGCCCTGGCAGTGCTTGTCATTGTTTATCTGGGACTTGGAAGTTACAATCGAAAACAGGAACAGAAGGAAGCAGAGACCGCTGAGGCGAATACCGTTACCGTGACAGATATTTCGGATCTCCAGGAGATTTCTTATCAGTATGAGGGAAATGATTTTGCATTTGCAAAGAATGAAGATGTGTGGTATTACACAAAAGACAAGGAGTTTCCGGTTGCCCAAAGCTATATTGATGCGATGGCAACATCTTTTGGAAATCTTACGGCAGTGAGGGAACTAAAAGAGACAGATCAGCTTTCCGATTACGGTCTGGAAAACCCGAAATACACAATCCATTTGAAAGATAGTGAAGGGACAGAGACTACACTTTACTTTGGAAATGCAGTGGAGGAAAATTATTATATGACTCTGAATGATAAAGAAAAAGTGTACACCGTCTCTGGGACGAGTTTGGACACAATTTCTTATGAATGGAATGACTTCCTTCAGAAAGAAACACTGCCAAGTATTGGAAGTGCAAACTTGAAGCAAGTGACGATCACAGAAAATGGCAATCAGACCGTATACGATTCCAAAGAGGAGAGCCAGAAAGAAGATTTGGCAGCGATTGCCGGAGGATTCGGAGCAGCATCATTTGGAACTTGTGTGGAATATGCGGTGAAAGATCAAAAATTGGCATCGTATGGATTAGAGGAAAATGAAAAGATCAAAATCGAGGCAGTGTATGAAGACGATGATAAGAAAGAGCAGACACTTACATTGAATATTGGTAAGTTGGATGAGAGCGGGTCATATTATTATGTGCAGCTAGATGGATCTAAGATGGTTTACCAGATGGGAAAAGAAGTCGTAGAGAATATGCTGAACAAAGGAGAATAAAAGATGAAAAGAAGACTGAAAGCTTGGAAGAAAGTTTCCGGTCTTCTTTTTTATGGATTATCTTAATAGGAACACATACATCACGATAAAGTGGCAGACACTTCCGCCCATCACAAATAGATGAAAGATCTCATGACTTCCGAAGTTCCTATGCTTGGTGTTGAAGATTGGAAGTTTCAGTGCGTAAATAATTCCTCCGATGGTATAGACGATTCCGCCGGCTAAAAGCCATCCAAATCCACCTGGGGACATTGTGTCAAGAAGTTTTGTGAATGCCAAAACGCAGGTCCATCCCATTCCGATATACAGAACCGAGGAGAACCATTTCGGACAGTTTACCCAAAACGCTTTCACAAGGATTCCGAGAATTGCAATGCCCCACACGATTGTAAGCATGGTATAGCCGACAGGTCCTTTTAAGGTGATCAGGCAGATGGGTGTGTAGCTTCCTGCAATCAGCACAGAGATCATCATATGGTCAAATTTTTTCAGACGCTTATTCACTTTCTCGGAAATATCAAGGGAGTGATATAAGGTGCTTGCGGTGTATAATAAGATCATACTTCCAATGAAGATTGCGAGGGAAATCACATAGATGGGATCTCCTTTGTGAGCTGCTTTTATCAACAATGGTGTTGCGGAAAAGATAGCCATCAGCATTGCGATAAAATGAGTAATCGCGCTTCCGGGATCTTTTAAATGTCTTTGTTTCATAAGAATGCCTCCTGATCAATGATGAATAAAACGATAAGTAGTTTTAAATACTACATTAAGTATATGTTGATATTACTACTTCTATTACAAAAATGCAAGAGGAAAAGAAAAAGATAGACAAAATTCAGAGCATCTGTTATGATGGAAGACGTGTACTTTATGAGTGGGGTTGCTGCAAAGTTCATTTTGCACCAGCCTCATTTTTATGGACAGAAATAGCATGTAGGAAATATTAGTCATAAATTACTTTTCAATAAAGTATGAATGACAGGATAGATAAATACAGAAAGAACGGAAAGGAAACAAATAATGGAAACATTAAGATTTGAAGAGCTTGGAATCTGCCCGGAGATTCAAAAAGCAGTAAAACATATGGGATTTGAGGAGGCTTCTCCGATTCAGAGTAAAGCCATCCCGGTTATGATGACAGGAAAAGATATCATCGGACAGGCACAGACAGGAACAGGAAAGACAGCCGCATTTGGAATTCCGATGCTGGAAAAAATTGATCCGAAGAACAAGAAATTACAGGGAATCGTTCTCTGCCCGACAAGAGAACTTGCAATTCAGGTGGCGGAGGAAATCCGGAATCTGGCAAAGTATATGCATGGAATCAAAGTACTTCCAATTTATGGAGGGCAGGAAATTGTAAAACAGATTCGTTCCTTGAAGAGTGGAACACAGCTGATCATCGGAACACCGGGACGTGTGATGGACCACATGAGAAGAAAGACAATTAAAATGGAGCAGGTGCATACGGTTATCTTAGATGAGGCGGATGAGATGCTGAATATGGGATTCCGTGAGGATATCGAGACGATTCTGGAAGGAGTTCCAGAGGAGCGGCAGACCGTATTATTTTCCGCAACGATGCCGAAGGCAATCATGGAGATTACGAAGAAATTCCAGAAGAATGCAGAACTGATCAAAGTGACGAAAAAGGAACTGACTGTGCCGAATATTGAACAGTTCTACTATGAGGTGAAACCGAAGAATAAGGAAGAAGTGCTGACACGTCTGCTTGACATTTATACACCGAAACTTTCTGTGATCTTCTGTAATACGAAGAAGCAGGTAGATCTGCTTGTAACTGCACTTTTAGGGCGCGGATACTTTGCAGCAGGACTTCACGGAGATATGAAGCAGGCACAGAGAGACCGTGTAATGCAGGGATTTAGAAGTGGAAAGACAGATATCCTTGTAGCGACAGATGTGGCTGCAAGAGGAATTGATGTCGATGAAGTGGAGGCAGTATTTAACTATGATCTGCCACAGGATGAAGAGTATTATGTACACCGGATCGGAAGAACTGGACGAGCAGGAAGAGTTGGACGTTCTTTTTCTTTTGTCTCCGGAAAAGAAGTATATAAATTGAAAGAAATCCAGCGTTACTGCAAGACAAAGATCTACGCACAGAAAGTACCGTCATTGAACGATGTCGCAAATACAAAGATTGACAATGTATTGGAAGAGATTGAGAAGATGATCGAAAAAGAAGATCTGACCATGATGATCAATGCAATTGAGGAGAAAGTCAATGATTCTGACTATACAGCAATGGATATGGCAGCCGCATTTTTGAAATTGTACACCGGAATGAAAGATGAAAATGAATCGGAAGATGAATTTGACTTCGGAGATACCGGAGCGGAAGAGCCGGGAATGGTCCGACTGTTCATCAATATTGGGAAGAAGCAGAAAGCAAGACCGGGAGACATTCTGGGAGCGCTTGCAGGAGAAAGTGGAATGCCTGGAAAACTGATCGGAACGATTGATATGTTTGATAAATATACATTTGTAGAAGTGCCGAAAGAGTATGCAAGAGATGTTCTTCACGCAATGCAGAATGTGAAGATCAAAGGAAAATCCATTGCGATCGAGCCGGCAAATCAAAAGTAAAAAATAAGAACAAAAAGTAATAGGAAAAAATTAAGAAGAATGCGGAAATCTAATGATTCAGAATTAATGAATTCATATCCCGGTAATCTTTCGGGGAGATTCCGTATTCTTTTTTAAATGCCCGGTAAAAACTGGAGTAATCCCGAAATCCGAACAGCTGGTAGATTTCAGTAATGCTCATATTTCCAAGAATTGCCTCCCGGCACTGGTCTAACCGTTTTTTGGTGATGTACTGGTGCACGGAGATTCCGATACTGTCTTTAAAGATATGGGCGATATGATACTTACTCACATAAAATTCTCTCGCAAGGCGATCCAGCGACAGGTCTTCATTGAGATGCTCTTCAATATACTGCGAGATGTTCTGGTACAGGGCAAGTCCTTCGTGTTGTCTTGCAGGATGCAGACGTTCGTAGATCATTCGGTTCAGATGAAGGATCAAATCGTTGACGGAGAGCGGAATCTGGGCTTCTTTTCCGAATTTATCCGACTGCATTTCCTCAATGAGGCGAAGTGCTTTGGACTGCACTGCATTGAAGGATACCCGGTCATTGTGGTACAGATAAGTGTGTGTTGCCTGCACATGGTGCATAAGATATACATAATCCGGCGAAATCTGGGCAAGATAATTACAATATTCCTGACTGATCCAGAAGATAAATCTCCGGTAAGGAACTTTAGAACTGTGGATGATCGAGTGGTGGTAAATGTGCGGGGGAATCAGCATAATGTCACCAAATTGAACTGGATAAATATCAGAACCAATCTGGATACTGACATCACCTTCCAGAAAAAAATAGAATTCATAGTAATTGTGAGCATGATTTTCTACTTTTAAGAGAGTTGTGTCACTGTAATAGTAAATCTCAAAATCTTTTGATACCATATGCTGGCGTGTAAGAAACTGTGTGCGGAGTTCTTTCTTCATAGGGCGTCCTTTCTGCTTTTTGGTGAGATTTTTTGGTTTTATTTTGCTATAATACTATAAAACAACAAGAAATGCAATGTATACAACAAATACGCCAATGGTGCTTTTTGTTGTTTTTTTGTAAGATGAAGAGAAGAAACGCAAATAAAAGAGGTAATGAAAGGAAACAAGAAAATCATGGAAATGACATTAAGATGGTATGGTTCAAAATTTGATACAGTAACATTACAGCAGATCCGCCAGATTCCGGGTGTGACAGGAGTTATCACAACATTATATGACACAACACCGGGAGAAGTGTGGAGCAGAGAGAGAATCCGCGAGATGAAGGCAGAAGTAGAAGCAGCAGGTCTTCATGTAGCAGGTATTGAAAGTGTCAACGTACACGATGCAATCAAGACAGGTGCGGCAGACAGAGATAAATACATCGATAATTACATTGAGACACTGGAAAATCTCGGACAGGAAGATATTCATCTTGTATGTTATAACTTCATGCCGGTATTTGACTGGACAAGAACAGAGCTTGCAAGAATGAGACCAGATGGATCTACAGTACTTGCATATACACAGGAAGCAGTAGATGCAATCAATCCGGAAAACATGTTTGAGTCAATTGCCGGGGATATGAACGGAACAGTGATGCCGGGATGGGAACCGGAACGTATGGAGAAAGTAAAAGAACTGTTTGAGATGTACAAAGATATTGATGATGAAAAATTATTTGAAAATCTCAAATATTTCCTGGAGAGAATTATGCCGGTATGTGACAAATACGACATTAACATGGCAATTCATCCGGACGATCCTGCATGGAGCGTATTTGGACTTCCTAGAATTATCATCAATAAGACAAATATCTTAAGATTGATGAGTATGGTAGACAACCCGCACAATGGTGTGACATTCTGCTCAGGATCTTATGGAACAAACTTAAAAAATGATCTTCCGGATATGATCCGCTCTCTGAAAGGAAGAATCCATTTTGCACATGTGCGTAACTTAAAATTCAACTCTCCGACAGATTTTGAGGAGGCTGCACACCTTTCTTCTGACGGAACATTTGATATGTATGAAATTATGAAAGCACTCTATGAAATCGGATTTACAGGACCGATCAGACCAGATCACGGTCGTATGATCTGGGGAGAAGTGGCAATGCCTGGATACGGACTGTATGACAGAGCACTTGGAGCAACTTACTTAAACGGACTTTGGGAAGCAATTGAGAAAGGGGCAAAATAGGATGCAGTTAAGCAAAGCTGGATTGGCAGATAGAAAACAGTGGGAGGAAAAAGGATACCGACTTCCGCAGTTTGACCGTGAGCAAATGGTGGCTGCCACAAAAGAAGCACCATATTGGGTACACTTTGGAGCAGGGAATCTTTTCCGTGCATTTCAGGCAAATGTGGCACAGAATCTCTTAAATGAAGGAGTGCTTGACAGAGGAATTGTTGTGGCGGAAGGATATGATTATGAAATCGTAGAAAAAATGAACCGCCCACACGATGATTACAGCATTCTTGTGACATTAAAAGCAGACGGCAGTGTAGAGAAAACTGTAGTAGGAAGTGTTGCAGAATCTCTTGCACTGGATTCTGAGAATGAGACAGATTTTGGAAGACTCAAAGAGATCTTCACGACAGATTCTCTTCAGATGGCAAGTTTTACAATTACAGAGAAGGGATACAGCCTTGTAAATGGAAAAGGGGAAACACTTGCAGATGTCGCAGAGGATTTTGTGGCAGGACCTGAGAAGGCAAGAAGTTATATCGGAAAAGTATCTGCACTTTTATATGCAAGATACCAGGCAGGAGAAAAGCCAGTGGCAATGGTAAGTATGGACAACTGTTCCCACAACGGAACGAAGTTATACGATGCAGTCCACACATTTGCAGAGACATGGGTAAAAAATGGAGTTGCTGAGGCTGGATTTGTAGCTTACATCGAAAATCCTGACAAAGTTTCTTTCCCGTGGACTATGATTGATAAGATTACTCCTCGTCCGGACAGTTCTGTGGAAGAAATCTTAAAAAATGATGGGGTGGAAGAACTTGAGCCGGTGATCACTTCAAAGAATTCTTATGTGGCGCCGTTTGTCAATGCAGAAGAGTGTGAGTACCTTGTCATTGAAGACAGATTCCCGAACGGAAGACCGGAACTGGAAAAAGGCGGACTGATGTTTACAACACGCGAGACTGTAGACAAGGTAGAAAAGATGAAAGTCTGCACTTGCTTAAATCCGCTTCACACAACACTGGCAGTGTTTGGATGTCTGCTCGGATATGACTTGATTTCTAAAGAAATGAAAGATGAAGTATTAAAGAAACTTGTAGAGGGAATCGGATATGTGGAAGGACTTCCGGTTGTAGTAAATCCGGGGATCCTTGACCCGAAAGAATTTATTGATACGGTTTTAAATGTGCGTATTCCAAATCCGTTTATGCCGGATACTCCACAGAGAATCGCAACAGATACTTCTCAGAAGCTTGCGATCCGTTTCGGTGAGACGATCAAAGCATATGAGGCAGGTGAGAGCTTAAATACAGCAGATCTGAAACTGATTCCACTTGTATTTGCAGGATGGCTCCGTTATCTGATGGGTGTGGATGACAATGGAAAAACATTTGACTTAAGCCCAGATCCGCTTCTTGAGACAGTTTGTCCATACGTAGCAGGATTTAAACTCGGAGAAGAGACAGATGTGGAAGCTTCTGTAAGACCGATCTTAGAAAACAAAGCAATTTTTGGTGTGAACTTGTACGAAGTAAACATGGCAGAAACTGTATGTGGTTACTTGAAAGAAATGCTTGCAGGAACCGGTGCAGTGAGAAACACATTGGAAAAATATGTAAGATAAAAGAAAGAGGACTTGGAAGGGGCTTACCCTTTCAAGTCCTTTGTTAAGAGGTAAGGAATACGATTGTAAATATTTTTTAAATGTGGTAGTGTATAAAAGAAGATAGAACAGATTCAGGAGGATAAAAGAATGAAAGATCAGAATTGTGCATACTGCGTAGAAGGCGAATTATTAGATGCATTTGGAATTAAGATTTGTGAATTGGAAAGCTCAAAAGTTTACTTATTTAAAGAACAGAGCCACTTAGGACGTGTGATCGTTGCTCATAAGAAACATGTAAGTGAACTGGTAGAATTATCTCAGGAAGAACTTCATTTATATTTTGATGAAGTGGCTAAAGTTGCCAATGTGCTTCACAAATTATTTCAGCCGGAGAAAGTGAACTATGGAGCATATGGAGATACTGGACATCATCTGCACTTCCATCTGGTTCCGAAATATAAAGATGGATATGAGTGGGGCGGTGTATTCGCAATGAATCCGGGAGAAAAGTATCTCACAGAACAAGAATACGCAGAATTAGTAGAAAAGATTAAGAACGAATTATAAAATAGCGGTATCAACTTGCAGAAGATCTGCAAATGATATGCTCCCTTCGAGGAAGACAAGTGTAATAATAAATACTTATTCCTTGGGAGGGAGCATATTTTATTTAGCTTTTTGGTTGGGATACAAGAAGTCCACTGCGAAGTAGTATTGGTCTGACCGCGTTGTAGATAAATACTACAAGGATGACAGATACAACAGCATTGACAAATGTAGTTGCTGCGCTCCACTTTGCAAGAACTTCTGCCATTTTCTGAGGCTGTCCGAGGATATATTGCTTATAAAAATATCCAACGATCGGATCGGCGATGACATTGAAGCTAAGACCGGCAATCGAGGCGATCAGACTCCACTTAAAGACGTATTTCTTGTCAGTGCTGTCGTTGATCTTTGCAATATGGTGAGCTACAAGACCAACGATAAGCCCAATACATAATTTCAGGAAAAAGGTCTTTGGTGCACCAGTGATATAGATTGGATCCATTAAATCGGCGATGGTCATACCAATCGCGCCAGCCAGCCCGCCATACCAGCCTCCGAGTAACAGTGCACCAAGCACACAGAATGCATTTCCGATGTGAAGGGATGTTGCATCACCGCCAGGCATTGGAATCTTAATCTGTAAAAAAGTAAATGATACGAAGCAGAGAGCCGCCAGTAATGCGGTTTGTGCTAATTTCATAACAGTTTGATTTTTTGTTTTCATATGTCTCATCCTCTCATGTATTTGCCATATTCGATATCGATATGGCGTTTTTATTTCTTTGTAAATCTATCCTAGCACAAGAGTGGTCATGTAAAAATAGCCAGTTTTGCAAAAAACGACCAGTCCAGATGAAAACAAAAGAAAAAGACCAGAAACTTTCTGGCCTCTTTCTATATTATATAAGATAGGGATGATTATGCGAAGTATCTCTTTAATAATCCTTCGAATGCTTTTCCGTGACGAGCTTCGTCTCTTGCCATTTCATGAACTGTATCATGAATAGCATCAAGGTTAGCAGCTTTTGCACGTTTTGCAAGATCAAATTTTCCAGCAGTAGCTCCGTTTTCAGCTTCTACTCTCATTTCAAGGTTTTTCTTTGTGCTGTCTGTAACAACTTCACCTAATAATTCAGCGAATTTAGCAGCGTGTTCTGCTTCTTCCCATGCAGCTTTTTCCCAGTATAAACCGATCTCTGGGTATCCTTCTCTGTGAGCTACTCTTGACATAGCAAGGTACATACCAACTTCTGAACATTCTCCTTCAAAGTTTGCTCTTAAATCTGCAAGAATGTCTTCGCTTACACCCTGAGCAACACCTACAACGTGCTCAGCAGCCCATTCTCTTTCTCCTGTCATTTCTTTGAATTTATCAGCTCCTACATGGCACTGTGGACATTCAGCTGGTGCAGCTTCTCCTTCATAAACATATCCGCATACTGTACATACAAATTTTTTCATAGTTAAGATCTCCTTTTCTTTTACTTTTTATTTTTCAATATCAGTAATAGTTACTGATATTAATTTAGCATAATTAGTTTCTTTTGTCAATGGATATTTGAAAAATTCTTTTGCTAAGACTTTAAAATACAATCTTCACATTTTCCATAAAACATTGTCGTATGAGACTCAATCTGCCCGGCAAAGTTTTTACCGGCAATCTCATTGATATGATCAATGCTTTCCATATCCAGATCCATTACTTTTCCACAACAAGTACATATAAAATGATAGTGTGGAGTCGTTTTACCATCAAATCTGTCACCACCGGAAGGGGTGGGAATCTTCAGAGCATCTCCGGTCTCTGCAAGTAAGTTCAGATTTCTATATACTGTCCCAAGACTGATGTTCGGGAATTCTTCCCGCACATGCATATAGACGGTGTCAGCGGTGGGATGTTCTTCTGTGTGTAACAGATAATTTTTGATGGATTCTCGTTGTCTACTATATTTTAGTGTTGCCAATGGGAATCCCCCTTTCAATAATAGTAATAGTTATTATGATTATAATATAAATTATTCAAAGGGGATTTGTCAAGTAAAAATTTTAGGTAAGCAAAGATATATTATCTAATTTTAATTATAAAAATAATAAAAATCACTTACTCTTGAAGTATAACACGATAAAATGTCTGACACAATATGTTTGGAAGGAATCATAAAAATTTTATATTTAGAATTTTGAAAGGGAGATTTAACAAGTTGGTAACAAAAGCATGATTTCAGGGAAAGCGGGAATACTAAAAAGTGAAAAGGGGAGGAAACTATGAGGGATAGAAGTAGAAAGAAAATAATGGCAGGTCTGATCGCAGTAGAGATTTTGTCGCAAAGTATTCCCTGTATATCTATGGCGGCAGAACACTTACCAAGTGTGGGGGCTGGATTATTAAAGGAGCAGTATTATGAGAAAGAGTTAAAAAAAACAGAGAAAACTGCCATACAGATTGCTGAAGTTACAGCAGATTGTCTCAACGTGCGGAAAGGTCAGGGGACAGACACACAGATTATCGGACAGTTGGAACAAGGTGACAAAAAGAAAATAGAAGAGAAGCCTCAAAATGGGTGGATTCCAATCGAATATTATGGGGGAAGAGCATATATATCCGATGATTATGTTACGATAAAAGAAAAATATGATACTGTAGAATCAGAAGAAAAGAAAGGGACAGTAGAAGAAAGAGGAAAAAGGGTAGTCGCCTATGCAAAGCAGTTTCTTGGGAATCCATATGTCTGGGGAGGCACAAGTCTGACCGAGGGAGCAGATTGTTCGGGGTTTGTTCAGTCCGTGTATAGAAAATTCGGAGTGAAACTTCCGCGGACAACGTGGGATATGGAAAATGCGGGAATAGAAGTTACTTATGATGAAATTCTTCCGGGAGATTTAATTTTATATGAGGGACATGTTGGTATTTATATAGAAGAGAATCAGATTATTAATGCAATTGATGAGGAGAACGGGATTGGGATCAGTCCGGCATTTTTCACAGATATTATTACAATACGAAGAGTGCTGGAATAAGGAAAATGATGATGAAATGAGGAAAAATGGGTGCAGTATGTGTGAAGCGATTCAGCATACTGTGCCCTATTTTCCTATGCAAAACTTTAAATTGTATAGACATAGGAAAATAGTGGAAAAATAATCATATGCAAAGTGCACAAAGTTGTCGAGGACAAGAGAATTATGAAAAATACTATCAAAATACTGTCCACAAGTTTTCCACACAGGAAACTGGCTAAAATGGTTAAAAATAAAAGTTTTACACCAAGTTATCCACATTATCCACATGAATGAATGTGAATTGTGTGGATTATTATTGTTAAGAAAAGAACGAATGTTTTGGTCAGTTATAATAAAAATCTTCATTTGTCGAAAAAAAATAAAAAACTTGTTGACTTTTGAAAATTCTAAAATTGTATTAAAATGTATAAACAATTAAGTAAGAGTTGATAATTTCAAGGAGTAGTATTATAATCGAAGAGAGAGTATGACATATTTGAAAAAAGGAAGGATAAACGTTCAAATATGTTTCGCGATTAGAGAAATAAAGGAGGAAATAAATATGGCAGCGAAAGTGACAAAAGATATGACAATCGGTGAACTGATCAGAACAAATCCAGAAGTAGCACCAATCCTTATGGAAGTAGGAATGCACTGTCTTGGATGTCCTGCTTCACAGGCTGAAACTCTTGCAGAGGCAGCTATGGTACATGGACTGGATGCAGATCTGTTAGAAGAAAAGATTAATGCTTTCTTAGCAGCAAACAACTAATCAAAGATTTTGCAAATAGAAAAAGCGTCTTGAGCAAGCAGACAGTATACTTGAGAAAGTCTGGCTCAGGACGCTTTTTATTTTTTATCCAATCTGCGGCCGATGATCAACGATGCCATTCCATGATGAAAGGGGATGAGATATCACCTTAAATCTCTGCAAGATGTCTGACTGCATCTGCAGAAATAACAGTCTGACAGTGCTCTTCCAAGTAAGCAAGAACAGCACCGGAGGCTTTTTCAAAAGAACCGTATTCGGATAACATATTACAGATTTTACTAAACTCACTGTTGGTGTGAGCAGATTGTGCTAAGGCTAAAATGAAAATACCGTTTGTTTCATTTTTGTAGAGTGTATTCGCTCCGTGGTACATTGGGTGCAGCAATCTGGCTGCATGGATCACACTGTCTAAATTTGAAAAAGAAAACAGACGGATCGCTGGTTTTGCAGGGACGTCTTTTTTTGTATCTTCTTTTCCCGCAGTTTCTTTTTCAGGAGCTGGTTCTGCAACTGCAGATTTTACTTTATCAAGTAAATCGAGAAACTCGTCAGCGCCTTCTAATTTCTCAAGCATAGCCTGTTTTGTATCGGAATCTTCCAGTGGTGCAAATTTGGAGAAGCGCGTGTCGAGCTCTTCCGGATTATCCACCTTTGTAATGATCAGAACGATAGAATCTGGAGAAGCAGGAATTGCTTCAATCATGAGTGGAATATCATCTGCTTCAAATCCAAATTCACTGGAAGCTTGTTGCATCATGTCATGAAACAGCATCTTTGCTTTCTCGGTACCATAGGCAAGTTCGCTTAATTTCAAATGTCTGGCAGCAAGATCTGCACGTGTCAGAGTACACCGAATCTGGTTGTCATTTATTTTTTCGATCTTCATACATAATCACTTCCTTTTCGTAAACCTGAATACTTACTTTATAATAGTATAAACAAAAAAAAAAAATATGTAAAGAAAATACTTGCAAAGTCAGGAGAAATTATTTATAATGCGGGTATGAGAAGACAGTGTCCCGGTAATTATGTATAAGAGAAAAGGAGGGATACAAAAGCAATATCTTGTGTTGGTGAAAACATTCTCAGGAAAATCTTTCAACAATTCTATTTATTCTAAATTAATTCGATTTTCTAAGTGATTCAGCTAAATTTCAAAACTAAAGCAGTTACAATTACAAATAATCATTTTATAAAATGCACATAATAATTAAAATGTCCATTTGCTGTCTTCTTTTTTCAGCAGAAATCTGTTTTGCGAAGAATATATCACATGCACCCAGGTCTTAGCAAAAAGCGGAGGAAGCCATAATTACCGTTTGGACGGGAAGGAACGAAGTGAATAGTACAGAAGAAAAATACAGACAATTTTTCATAGAGCTGGAAGCATATGAAAAATGCGGGATTCCAATGTCTATGGATGGAGAACCGGCAAGTCCGTTACAGATTGTCAATGCACATATGGCAAAAGAAAGTAATGCATATATGCGGGACTATGTGATGGATGATGAGACTGGAAGCCTAAAAGAACTTCATTTTCAAAAAATAGCAGCAAAATAATACGAATCCCCTCAATGCAGAGTATTAAGAAATTCTTATTATTTTTTGAAAACGAGGAAAGTATGTAGTAATCTGTCGAAAAAAGAAAATGCATATGGTATAATAGGTCAGGTAGGAGGTAGGCTATGGATAGAAGAGAAAATGATCGAAGATATAGAAGCCGGGCGGAAATGCTGCGTGACCGAAGACGAAGAAGAAAGCGGACATGCCTGATTGAGCTTTTGATCGTATTATTTTTTATCATTGTAGTTGTCGCTGTGGCAGGTATATTTGTATGGAAAAAATATGGTCCATCGAAGGTGAAAGCTGATTTGAATGAATATTATGGTGTAGATGCCGCAGAGCAAGCTGCAGTTATTGTGAACAATACGATTCTGGAACAGAAAGGGATTGTGTCTGACGGACAGTTTTATTTACCATATGAGGCGGTACGTCAAGAGATTGACGGTGGATTTTACTGGAACGCAGCCGAAGGCACACTGCGCTATACGTTGCCGTTAGATCTTGTGGAAGTACCGGCAGAAAGCAAGGAATATACGAACGCAGGTCAGAGGGAATCCAAGGACTATGTAATCGTAAAAAATATCGGGGACCAGACTTATATCGCAGTGGATTTTATTCTGGAGTTTGGGAATGTCACTGCAAAGACTTATAAGAGTCCGAACAGAGTAGTTCTCTTTGATGATTGGGGCAAGGTGAAGACGACAACGGCAAAGAAGGATACGCAGATGCGCTGGCTTGCAGGTGTTAAGAGTGATATTCTGACGGAAGTTAAGAAGGGTGACCGTGTATATTTTATAGAAGAGGAAGGTGACTGGAAGAAAGTCCGCACAGAGGATGGGATCATCGGATATATAAAGAGTAGTGCATTAAAGTCTGTGAAGACAGAAACAATCACCTCTTCTTCCAAAGCACCGGAATATACAAGTATGACAAAAGATTATAAGATCAATCTTGCCTGGCATCAGGTTACGAATGAAATAGCAAATGAAACGTTAAGCGAAACGATTGCATCGACACAAGGATTGACAACAATTTCACCTACATGGTTTACAGTTGCCGATACAGAGGGAAATCTGAATTCTATCGCAAGTTCAGCTTATGTGGATACGGCTCATGCAGCGAATCTGGAGGTATGGGCACTTGTGAGGGATTTTGACGGTGGCATCGACTCGCCGGAAGAGACATACCAGTTGTTAAGTTCTTCTTTGGCCAGAAAGACTCTGATCGATAATCTGATGATGCAGGTACAGCAGTATAATATTGATGGAATCAACGTGGATTTTGAGAAAGTTTCTGAGGAATGTGGAGAACATTTTATTGAGTTTATCCGCGAACTTTCTATAGAATGTCGAAGAAATCAAAAAGTTCTGTCGGTAGATAACTATGTGCCGATGGGATTTAATAGTCATTATGAACTGGAGGAACAGGGGAAGGTTGCAGATTATGTCATCATTATGGGATATGATGAACATTATGCCGGCTCGTGGGAGAGCGGTTCAGTGGCTTCTATTGACTATGTGGAAAATGGAATCCGGCAGGCGACAAAGGATGTGTCAGCAGAGAAAGTAATCAATGCAGTCCCATTTTATACAAGATTGTGGGAAGAAGTGCCAAAGACAGAGCAGGAACTTGCCGCGCAGGCTGGAACAGAGCAGGCGCAGTATAAGATGAATGTTACAAGTGAGGCTCTTGGAATGCAGGAAGCCGAAGCGTGTGTGGCACAGGCTGGAGCAGCCGTCACATGGGATGAAGAGACACAGCAGAATTATGCGCAATGGGAGTCGGACGGTGCCACATATAAAATATGGCTGGAAGATAGTTCTTCTATTGAGGCAAAATTAAAATTGATGGAGAAGTATCAGCTTGGTGGTGTTGCTGCATGGAAGCTGGGATTTGAAAAGCCTGAAATCTGGTCCGTGATTGAAAAATATATAAAATAGCGTCAGATTACAGAAAATTTCATAGAGAAAGAGAAATGATATTTTATTTCCCCCTCTCATATATTGTAATGATATAGGAAGAGGGGGGATTTTTTTGCAGAAAAAGATAGAGCTGATGATGGGAATTCTGCTGATCATGGCAGCCTTGATCGGGGGGAAGACATTGACGAACGCAGTTTCCGGGAAAATTTCAGAACAAAAAGAACAGGCGATTGTGATGATCGATCCAGGGCACGGAGGTTTTGATCCTGGAAAAGTCGGGGTAGATGGTTTGGCTGAAAAGGATTTGAATCTGGCGGTTGCCAAGAAGCTTCAGAAGATTTTGACAAAGAATGGTGTGCATGTTGTGATGAGTCGTGAAGAAGACACTGCACTTTGTGAGGAAACAGCTCCGAATAAAAAGATTCGCGATATGAAAAAAAGAACAGAATTGATCAATCATAGCAAAGCGTCTATCGCTGTCAGTATTCACCAGAACAGTTACCAAACAAGTGATGTGAAAGGGGCGCAGGTATTTTATTTTACACATTCCGTAGAGGGAAAGAAGGCAGCAGAAATTTTGCAGAAGCATTTAAAAACGGTAGATGAGACAAACAGGAGAGAGGCAAAACCTAATGATACTTATTACATATTGAAAAAGACAGAAATACCAACTGTGATTGTAGAAGCGGGATTTTTGACAAGTCCAGAGGAAGCTGCAAAACTTCAAGATGAGGCATATCAGGAGAAAATCGCACAGGCAGTCTGGGAAGGCTTGAAGGAATATTTAAACTTGTAAAGAGGTTTATTTTTTAACAAAAGAATGCTATAATAGGGGGCATGGAAACGATAATAAAAGAAATACAAAGAACAAATATTGACGAAAATGTGATCGGAATGGCAGGAGTCATCCTGAAGGAGGGAGGGCTGGTAGCTTTCCCGACAGAGACTGTATATGGACTCGGAGCACATGCGCTGAAGGAAGAGGCGGCAAAAAAAACATATGCGGCGAAGGGAAGACCTTCTGATAATCCATTGATCGTTCACATTGCGGAATACCGGGCATTGGAAGAGATTGCGGTGAATATACCAGATAAGACTGCACTGCTGGCGAATCATTTCTGGCCAGGACCGCTTACGATGATTTTTGAAAAAAGTGCATTGGTACCATATGGAACAACCGGAGGACTGGATACTGTAGCAGTCAGAATGCCGGCGGATGAGGTCGCGCGTGCGATCATTTTGGCAGGCGGGGGATATGTGTCTGCTCCGAGTGCAAATACATCCGGGCGCCCGAGTCCGACAACTGCGATGCATGTGAAGGAAGATCTGGATGGCAAGATTGATATGATCATCGATGGAGGAAGTGTGGAGATCGGAGTGGAATCGACGATCCTTGATATGACTGTGACACCTCCGATGATTCTTCGGCCGGGAGCGATCACAAAGGAGATGCTTGAGGAGGTGATCGGTGAGGTCACAGAAGATCAGGCAATTGTCAGTGATAAGAGCAAGGAAGCTCCGAAGGCACCGGGCATGAAGTATCGACATTATGCACCGAAGGCAAAGTTGATGATTATTGAAGGAGAAACAAAAGAGGCGGTCAAGGCAATCCGGCAGGTTGCGTTTGAGCAGGAAAGACTTGGTTATAAAGTCGGAATCATTGCTACAGACGAGACGGCAGAAAAGTATAAAAGAGGTATTGTAAAAAATATCGGGACACGGGAAAATGAATATACGATCGCTCAGAATCTGTATCGTGTCCTCAGAGAGTTTGACGAGGAAGATGTCGATTATATTTACAGTGAAGCTTTTGCGATGGATGGGATTGGCTCGGCGGTTATGAACCGTCTCAAAAAAGCTGCGGGGCATCATATGCTTCGGGCAGAGGAGATCACGAGACTACAAAAATACAGACGGATCCTTTTCCTGAGCAATACAGACAGCAGCAGAGGACCGATGGCAGCAGAGCTTCTAAGAAATCAGGAACTTTTGCAGGAGTATGATATTGAGTCAAGAGGACTTGTCGTACCACTTCCGGAGCCGGTCAATCAGAAGGCAGAAGCGATCATGAAGAGTCAGGGCATGTCGATCGCAGATTATAAGTCAAGGCAGTTTACGGAGGAAGATCTTGACGAGGAGACACTGGTGCTTGCCATTGATGACAGGCATAAATGGAGTGCAGTGGCAGATTATGAGAATATCAAAAATGTATATACACTGGGAGAATATATAGATGATGACAGGAAAATCCCATCTGCATATGGACAGCCATTGACGGAGTATGGTAGTGTATACGAGATGATGAAAGAATTTATCGAGAAACTGGCACAAAAGCTGAACGAGGAGGTAACAAAAGCATGATAGCAATCGGATGTGATCACGGTGGATATGAATTGAAACTGGAGATTATCAAATATTTAGAGGAAAAAGGTCTGGAGTACAAAGATTTTGGATGTGACGGGGAATCTGTGGATTATCCAATTTATGCCAAAAAAGTAGGACAGGCAATTATAGACGGAGAATGTGAGAAGGGGATTCTGATCTGCGGAACAGGAATTGGAATTTCCATCGCAGCAAACAAAATGAAAGGGATCCGCTGTGCGCTCTGTTCAGACTGCTTTTCAGCAGAGGCGACAAGATTACACAATGATACGAATATTGTCGCTTTAGGAGGACGTGTGGTAGGACCGGGACTTGGTGTGAAGATTGTTGATACATTTTTAAACACACCGTTTTCCGAAGATGAAAGACATAAGAGACGTATTGCATTAATTGAAGAATAGGAGAAAAACAATGGGAAAAGTACTGGTAATGGAACATCCGCTGATCCAGCATAAAGTAGGAATTATCCGAAGAAAAGAAGTCGGATCAAAAGATTTCAGAGAGATCATCAGCGAGATTGCAATGTATATGTGCTATGAGGCGACAAGAGATCTGAAATTACAGGATGTCGAGATTGAGACACCAATCTGTAGGACAACTGTTAAGGAACTGGCAGGAAAGAAACTGGCTGTTGTGCCAATCTTAAGAGCTGGTCTTGGAATGGTAGAAGGTATGCTTACGATGATTCCGGCGGCAAAGGTAGGTCATATCGGACTTTATCGTGATCCGGACACATTGGAACCGGTAGAATATTACTGTAAGCTTCCGGCAGACTGCGGGGAGAGAGAAGTATTTGTCGTAGATCCGATGCTTGCGACAGGAGGATCCTGCGTTGCAGCGATTCAGATGCTGAAGGATAAAGGTGTGAAAAATATTCGTTTTATGTGTATCATTGCGGCACCGGAAGGTGTGAAGAAGCTTCAGGAAGCACATCCGGACGTGGATGTCTATATTGGGGCTTTAGATGAGAAATTAAATGATCATGGATATATCGTTCCGGGACTCGGGGATGCGGGAGATCGTATTTTCGGAACAAAATAGGAACGAGAGCAAAAAATAAAGAGAGCATAAACTCCCAGACAAGTCCATATATATGAGATAAGAACAACTGGAGAAGGAAAAGATGGATGAAAATCGTTCAAGCATCGTTGTAAATTTTATTGTCCGGGCAGTCATTGGTCTGGGAGTTATTTTCTTTACAAATGAAATCCTCGCATCCAGAGGAATTTCAGTGGCGGTGGGGCTGAATGGACTTTCCCTTTTGACATCGGGAACCCTTGGATTGCCGGGGGTCTGCTTACTTTACGGGATTCTTTTCTACCAAAACTTGTGAGTATTTCACAAAAAGCGTCAAATCTAAAAATGCATATAGACAAAAGGAAAAGATGTCGATATAATACAACATACAAACAGAACATTTCTAAATGAAATATCATTCTATGGTTAAGGGACCATTACATATCAAAAGAGGCTGGCAGTAAGTACAGCCAGATTCCATTACAAATTCAAAAGGAAAAATCCAAAACACAAAAATTCAAAAAGGAAACTTTAAAATACATAAACAGAAATGGAAGTGATGCATTGAAAGGAAAAATACTTGCAATCTGTACACAAGAGCCAGAGTATGCAAGAGGTCTGTCGGAGTACATTTTGGGAAGAAGAGAACTGTTGTTTCAAGTGATGGTCTTTTTAGATCTGGAGAAATTAAGACAGTTTATAAATGAACATAGAGTAGACCTACTGCTTCTGGATGATATTTATGCTGATACAGAAACGATGGATGTTAAACAGGTATTTATGTTGTGTGATGATCGGAATTGTAAAGAAACAGATTGCTATCATCCAATTTATAAATATCAAAGTGGAGAGAAGATTATTGCAGAAATTCTAAGCTGCTGTGCAGAGGAGGAGGGAAGTGAGACAATTCTGAGGATACAGAAGGCAGATGTGGAGGTGATCGGTGTTTACTCGCCGATACATCGAATCGGAAAGACACAGTATGCACTGCAGCTTGCAAAAGAATTTGCAAAGAAAGGGAATACACTTTATCTGAACTTGGAGGCATATGCCGGCAGACAGGAGGGAGAAGAGGAGACAGGAGGACTTACAGAAATTTTGTATTATCTCAGGCAGGGCTGTAAAAATATGGGGATCCGGCTGGAGACATTGGTGAAGCATGAGGAGGCAGTTGACTATCTGGTACCGATAGAAATGTATCAGGATCTGAAATCGGTCACAGAAGAAGAGTGGAAGCAACTTTTGACCGAGATTGCTGAGAAAAGTATTTATGAGACAGTAGTGCTTGATATCGGGGATGCAATTCGGGGAACGTATGGAATATTAGAATTGTGTTCATGCATTTATACACCAGTTGTGCAAGAGGAAACGGCACAGAGAAAACTGGAGCAATATCGGCACAATCTGACTGTAATGGGTTTGGATTGTGTGCTTGAGAGAACAATTTTTGTGGAGGTGAGGGAATTGTTATGAGAGATACAGAGCATTTATATCAGAAAATCATGGAGGAGTTGGATCTGTCCAGAGAGATAGAAGACGAAGCGCTGATGGAGTTGATCTATACCGTATTATCGGAAGAACGAAGAGAACACTATATGTCACTTCAGGAGATGAATATGCTTGGGAAGGAGTTGTTTAATGCATTCCGAAAGCTGGACATCCTTCAGGATTTGATCGAGGATGAGGAGATCACGGAGATTATGATCAATGGTGCGCAGCATATCTTTATGGAAAAAGCAGGAGTTGTGACAAGACTGGAGAAGCGGTTTGCATCGAGACAAAAGTTGGAAGATGTTGTGCAGCAGATTGTTGCAGGATCCAATCGAATTGTGAATGAGGCAAATCCGATTGTGGATGCAAGGCTTCCAGATGGTTCCCGTGTCAATGTCGTACTTGCTCCGATTGCGCTGAACGGACCGATTGTGACGATCAGAAAGTTTCCGAAAGAGGCAATGACGATGGAACGTTTGAGGAAGTTTGAGGCAATCTCAGAGGAGGCGGCTGATTTTCTGGAGCAGGCAGTGAAAGCAAGATATAACATCTTTATCAGTGGAGGGACCGGATCAGGAAAGACGTCCATGCTAAATGCGCTTGCACAGCATATACCTGCTGGGGAGCGTGTCATCACAATTGAGGATAATGCCGAACTTCAGATTCGGGGAATTGAAAATCTTGTAAGGCTTGAGGCTCGTAATGCAAATGTGGAGGGAACTGGTGAAATCTCAATCCGGGATCTGATCAAGTCAGCGCTTCGCATGCGACCTGACCGGATTGTTGTCGGGGAGGTCCGGGGAAGTGAGGCGATTGACATGCTGCAGGCGATGAACACCGGGCACGACGGCTCACTCAGCACGGGACATGCCAACAGTACAAAGGATATGTTCAGTAGACTGGAAACAATGGTGCTTATGGGTGTGGATCTTCCATTGAGCGCAGTACAGAGACAGATTGCTTCCGCAATTGATCTTGTCGTCCATCTGGGAAGACTGCGCGATAAGAGCAGGAAGGTGTTGGAAATCTCAGAGGTGCTTGCTTATGAAGAGGGGGAGATAAAGGTACAGAGTCTGTATCGATTTGAAGAGACTGGAAGAAAAGATGGGAAGGTGCAAGGGAGGCTAAAATGGGTTCATGAATTACAAAAGAAAGAAAAGCTACTGGCAGCAGGATATTAAAAAGGCAGATTATGGAAAGGCAGCGTTCAAAGGATTAGCGTTGTTATCAGGGATTGCATATCTATTTTATGACTTCTTTTTAGGGGGTCTGATGTTCTCACCATTTCTGGTGATCTATCTTCGTATTTGGGAAAAACAATATATAAAGAAACAGCAGCAGGAATTTTGTGCTCAGTTTAAAATGAGTCTGCAGTCGATGTCCTCGGCGCTCAATGTCGGATATTCGGCAGAAAATGCACTGAAGGAGACGGCAAAGGATCTGTCATTGATCTATAAAAAAGATACACGGATCATGAGAGAATATACTTATATGATTCATCAGCTCAATATGAATGTACCTTTGGAGCAGATCTGGAAAGAGTTTGCAGACAGGGTAGGACAGGAGGATGTCTCGAATTTTGTATCTGTCTTTGTGGCAGCAAAGAGAGCAGGAGGGGACAGCATTGAGATGATCCGAAATGCGGTAAAGCAAATCTGTGAGAAAATTGAGGTGAAACGCGAGATTGAGATGACAATGTCAGCAAAAAAGTTAGAATTTCAAGTAATGTCGGTGGTTCCCTTTGGAATTATTTTCTATATGAGGATAGCATTTCCGGATTTTGTAGAGGTACTTTATAGAAATTTTCTTGGGATTTTTGTTATGACTGTCTGTCTGGCTGTTTATGCAGGGGCATTTTATATGGGAAAAAGGATGATTGAAATCGAGGTGTGAGATGATTGTTTCGATAGGAATATTTATAGCATTGGCAATCGCCGTTATTTTGTATCAAAAGAGAAAGCTTCCGGAATGGTGTATGAGAAAGAACAGCAGAAATATTTTTCTGATGCTGCTCGGTGTGAATTCACTTGCCGCGTATCTGCTTTATGTGGATCAACAGGCGGAATTTATGGGAGAACATGCAAGACTGGAGCGAAATAACTGTGGGGAAGGAGTGCGAACAGAGAAGTTGATCGCAAAGACAGGTGGAAGAGAGATTCCGATTACGATAGAACTTCCTGAGAGGCAGTACAATGGAAAGGAGTTGGAGAAAGCATTTGAAACAGCGATGAAAAAGTTGGATGGCATTATTTTGGACAAAAATAAGACATTTGATGAGGTGCGGAAAGATTTGCATTTCCCATCCAGGATTCTGGATATGCCGATTACCGTTTCCTGGGAAGTAGACAACTATGAGGTGATCAATGTTCTCGGAGAGTTGCAGACAGAGGCGCTCAAAGAAGAGGGGACAATCGTTCAGATTACAGGGAAACTGAAATATGGAGAAGAGGAGCGGATCTATATGAGAAGCGCCAACCTGTTTCCACCTAAATTAAAAGGCGATGAGAAGATCGTAGCTCAGCTTGCAGGGCAGGTTGCAGAGAAAGAAAAGGAACATCCGGAACAAAAACAGGTAGAATTACCAGAGATTTTAGAGGGAAAACCGGTCAGCTGGCGACGTCCGGAGGAAAACAGAGGATATGTCATTTTAGGACTTGGATTGGTTGGAAGTATTCTTCTGATTCTGCTGGAGAAAGAAACGCAGAAGGAAGAAATGAAAAAGAAGAAAAAGCAGATGATGATAGATTATCCGGAAATTCTAAACAAATTTGTGTTGTTTCTTGGAGCCGGAATGACAGTAAAAGCTGCATGGCAGAAAATCTCTTCTGATTATGAAAAAGGGAAAATAATGGGAAAGGAGCGGTTTGCATATGAGGAAATGGCATATACGCTTAGAGAAATGCAGGCAGGGGGTTCAGAGAAAGAATGTTATGAGCATTTTGGAAAACGGTGTGAGGCTGTGTGTTACATGCGCTTTGGAGCTTTGCTTTCCCAAAATCTGAAAAGAGGATCAAAAGGGTTAGCAGATCTTCTTAGGCTGGAAGCAGTCAATGCATTTGAGGAGCGAAAGCGTGCGGCAAAAAAAGCAGGGGAAGAAGTGGGGACAAAGCTTCTGGCACCGATGTTTTTCATGTTGACAGTGGTTCTGGTCATTGTAATCGTGCCGGCATTTTTGTCTATGCAGTTTTAAAAAAGAGAAAGAAAAGAGGAGAGTGGACGGGATGGAGCAGAGATATTTCGAGAAACATTTTGCGGGAAAGGGGGTGAAATTATGTGGCGGATCCGACAATTTTTTGCATGTTTGAAAGATGAAAAAGGAATTGGTGTTGTGGAAGTGATACTGATCCTTGTCGTGTTGATCGGACTTGTAATTATTTTTAAGTCACAGCTGACAAGTCTGGTAAACTCAATCTTTCAGAAGATCACGAGTGAAAGCTCAGGGATTTAAGGAGTGACAGAGAAGATGAAGAGAGGAGAAATGACAGCTTTTATCAGTCTGGTCTTTGTGTTGTTGGTTGGATTGATCGGGGCGGTGATCGAGAGTGCATCGGTACAGACTGCAAAGAACTATCGCAGAGCAGATATGGATCGAGCGCTGCAGTCAGTATTTGCAGAGTATCACAGAGAGCTTCTGTCAGAATATGATATTTTTGGCATAGCGGCCGGCTATGAGACCGGGACATTTTCTTTTGAAAATATTGTAAACCGGCTGGAATTTTATGAGGCAGCGGGAATGACGCAGGAACCAGAAAAGCTACAGCTTCTGACAGATGATCATGGACAACCTTTCAAGGAGCAGGCAGTCAGATATATGAAAAGTAGAATGGGTGTTGATCTTGTAGAGGAACTGACTGGAAACTGTGCGGTATGGGAAGAGCAGAGTCAGCAAAGTGGATCTTATGAAGAACAGGGGAGTGATATCTCACAAGAGTTGGATTCAAAACTTCAGGAAGGAGAAAGTGAACTTCCTTCGGAAAATAATCCGCTGGAAAACATTTCTAATATCAAAAAATCAAATCTTTTACAGATCGTTGTTTCAAATCCGGAACAGTTATCACAGAAACAAATATCGTTAGGGGGACTTCCGTCTCATCGTAACTTACAAAAAGGAATTGGAAGATTCCCGACAAAAAGTGATGCACAAGGTAAGATTTCTTCTCTCTTTTTCTGTCAGTATCTTCTGGAGCATTTTGGAAATGCAGTGGATCAGAAGAAGGAAAATACACTTTCTTATGAAATGGAATATATTTTGGAAGGAAAAGAGAGTGATCAGCAAAATTTAGAAGTGGTTGTGAAGAAGTTGCTGTTGATGAGAAGTGGTGCCAATTATCTGTATCTTCTGACCGATGCGGGAAAACAGGCAGAGGCAGAAACACTTGCAGTATCATTGTCTACTGCGATCGCGCTTCCAGTGTTAACCGGACTTGTCAAGCAGGCAATACTCGTTGCATGGGCATTTGGCGAAGCAGTGATGGATATCCGAGCGCTTCTAGATGGAAAACGAGTTGCTCTGATCAAGACTCATGACACGTGGCAGTTGCAGCTTTCAGGGCTTCTGAAGCTTGGGACAGCAGAAGATCAAAAAGAAGGAATGGATGCCGAAGGTGGACTTCGCTATAAGGAATATCTGATGTTTTTATTTTTCCTGAAATCAGAGCAAGTCTGTACGATGCGCGCCCTTGATCTGATTGAGATGGAGATGAAAAAGAAGCCGGGCGAAGAGACCTTTCAGGTGGATCATTGTGTGACAAAATTACAGGTAAAAAGTAAGTGTAAGATTCGAAGAGGAGTGAATTATCAGTTTTCAACCTACTTCGGATATGAGTAAGCAACAGATTGTGTAACAAAAGAAAAGAATATAATACTAGGAGGTGAATGCAAATGCCCTTTCCGTCAAAAAGGCTCACAAATTCAGAACGAATTTTTATTCAAAAGTACAGTATAAAATTAAGAAAGGAGAAAGACTCTTTCATATCCCATGCTCACCGGGACAGACTACAAATCTTGGAAAGGGCATTTTCATTCATCTCCAAAAAGGTGAAAAGCTTCTTTGTTCAGAAAGGAGATAGGTACAAGAAAAAAGAACGAAAACTGCATGCGGTGATTACCGTTGAAGCTACACTTACGATTCCTTTATTTTTCTTGGCAGGAGTGATGCTGATCTATTCACTGGAAGTGCAGGCGACTAGGATCAGCGTAAAAATGGGAGCCGATACAGCGGCAAAAAAAGCGGCGGAGCGGATCTATCTTGCTCCAGTGCTACTTCCATCAAAAGTAGAGTCAGATATTGTAGGAGCAATTGGGCAGAGACGGTTAAGCCAAAGTATGATTGCTGGTAAATCCGGAGGGATTGACTGTCACAAGTCAAGAGTGTGGCCGGGATCAGGAATCATCGAAATTGTTGTGGAATATAAAATTCAGCCACCAGTGAGAATTTTTGGGATTCCTTTGATTTCACAGACAGAACGGGTCAGGATCAAGGGATGGAATGGTTATCAACAGGGAAGTTATATAGAAAAACAAGGGTATGTGTATATTACAGAAACAGGAACAGTCTACCATAAAAGTTATCAATGTACACATTTGAAATTAGCAATTCGGGCAGGAAACGTATCCGATGTTGCAGATCTCAGGAACGAATATCAAGGGAAATATTACCCATGTGAAAAATGCAAGGCAAAGTCTGCATCCGGGATGATTTATTACACAGCATCCGGGGATCGTTATCATGCTTCCCTTGGGTGCAGTGGGCTAAAAAGAAATATCCGGGCAGTGAAGCTGTCAGAGGTCGGTGGAAGAGGAGCGTGTTCAAGATGCGGACGGTAGGAACAATCAGTATTTTTTTATTTTTAGTAGTCTGTGCGGCGATAGATTTGAAAAAGAGGAGTCTTCCGATGTGGCTGCTGTGGGCAGGAAGTCTCGGAGTTCTTTTGATCAGTTTGTGGAATACCAGGCTGAATCTATTTCCGCTATTTCAGGGGGCTGTTCCGGGAATAGTTCTGGGGATAATAAGCTGGATCACAAGAGAAGCTGTCGGCTATGGAGATGTATGGATCATCACTCTTTTGGGAATTTACCTCGGAATCTGGGATACCGCCACCTTGGTATGCATTGCGTTCTTTTTCAGCAGTATTGCCGCAGTGGGATGTCTGGTTTGGAAAAAATTCCGGAGGGATACGAGGATTCCGTTTGTTCCTTTTCTTACAGCAGCATATGTGGGGGTGGTTTTTTTATGAGGATGAAAGCAAGTGCGACCATTGAGGCGGCGGTTGCGTGTTCCGTATTTTTTCTTAGCTTTTTTTTAGTTATCAGAGGAGTGTTTTATTATCATGATAAAAATATTCTGATGGGAACTGCCTATGAGGCGGCAGTTGTGCATAGCCAGAAAAAAAGAAGTTCAGAAGCTTGTACTATTGCGGAGACAGAGCAGTCGTTTGAAATTGCGGCAAGGAAAAGGATGCTGTTATTTTCAGCAGTGAATCTGACGATTGAGGAGACCGATCAAAAGATTACTGTACAAGGGATTGCATGGAAAGGGAGAATGAAAATTTCTGTGAGCCAGAGTGCGGCTGTGACAGAGCCGGAGAAATTTATCAGAAATATGAGAAAGGCAGGAATCCATGAAGACGGAGGTTAAAAGAAATCTTGACAAGACATACTTACTTATCGAAGAGGAGGGTATTTATGAAGAGGATTATCAAATGCATATGCTAAGGGAAAATAAAATTCCAGGTCTGCTTGAGGTACGTGGAAGAGGAGCCGGGGAGAACAGTCAGTACTATTACGATATCAGTTGTAAAGTTTCAATGAAAACAAAATATGAAAAAATTCCCATTGGGTATGAGGAATTGAAAGCATTTTTATATCAGCTTCTGACCGTGATGAAGGAAATGAAAAAGTATTTTTTAAGTGAAAACAAGGTGATCCTTAATCCAGAGTTTATTTATTATGAAAAGGGAGTGTTCTTTTTCTGTTTTTTGCCGCGTTATGCAAAAGAGACGACGAACGAGTTCCGGCATCTGGCAGAATATTTTGTCAGCCGGGCAGAATATCAAGAGAAAGAATGTGTATTTCTGGCATATGAGCTGCATAAGATTTCCATGCAGGAAAATTACTCAATGAAACAGATTCAAATGCTGATGGAAACAGACTGGAAAGAGCAGATGGAACAGCTGAGATCACAGCAGAAGGGGTATGTTACAGAGGAGGGAATATTGGATGAAACTGGTTGGGAAGCCGGAGAAAATATAGTGCTGCGGGAAAAGGATGGATGGTTTGTGGAATGGAAGAAGCATACAAAAAAGATTTTTTCAAAAAAGAAAAAATGGGGAGAATGGGACGAATTAGAGATGTTTCGGGATGACGATACAGTCTAGGAGGAAGGAGATGCTTGTGAAATTTGGACAAAGAGAAGGGAGATTCAAGGCGGATGCTACTGCAAAATGGATATTTTTTGTTGAGAAATCATTCCTTAAGTGGTATTATGAAAATTAGAAAATAAGTTCTACGAAATGAAGGAGGGTTTAACTATGTTAAAAGTAATCAGTACAGAAAAGGCTCCGGCAGCAATCGGACCATATTCTCAGGCAATGGTATTTGGAAATCTGATGATTTCTTCAGGACAGATTCCAATTGATCCTGCTACAGGTGAAATTGCAGGAACAACAATTCAAGAACAGGCAGAGCAGGTAATGAAAAATATCGGTGCTGTTCTGGAAGAGGCAGGAGCAAACTATACAGATGTTATGAAGACAACTTGTTTTCTTGCTGATATGTCTGATTTTGCAGCGTTTAATGAAGTTTACGGAAAATATTTCACAGGCAAACCGGCTCGTTCCTGTGTTGCAGTGAAGACACTTCCAAAGAATGTTCTCTGTGAAGTGGAAGTAATTGTTGCATTGGCATAATTTTAAGAATAGTTACAAGAGTGAGCAGTTTATGGTTGATGTGCTCACTCTTTTTGTACGCAAAATAAAAAAGAAACTGAATGTGGGGTGCTGTGATGGAGCCGCTGGAATATATGGTCCTTAGGAAAGAATCCGGAAAGGTTCTTGACACATACCTATTTTTGCTTAATACTAATAATTAATGTGACTTTATAAAATGAAATGGTGGTAAAGCGTGAAACAGGAAAAGAAAGCAGTCTGTACAATAGCAATGATCGTGATCAATATCACAATATTTCTTGTCCTTTCCTTTCAAGGAATGACAGAAGATGGAATTTTCATGTTTCATCACGGGGCAATGTATGTACCCAGCATGCTTGAGGAGGGGGAATATTATCGCCTGTTTACAAGTATGTTTCTACACTTTGGATTTGAGCATTTGATGAACAATATGTTCATATTGGGTGTGATCGGATGGAATCTGGAATTAGAAATCGGAAAATGGAAATACCTGGCAGTCTATCTGTTAAGTGGACTTATGGGGAATCTGCTGTCTGCGTGGATGGACATACAGACAGGGGAATATGCTATTTCTGCAGGGGCGTCAGGGGCAATCTTTGGGGTGATTGGGGCATTATTCTATGTAGCGCTTCGAAACAGAGGACGAATTGGAAACATCAGCAGCAGAGGACTTGCATTTATGGTTCTATGTAGTCTCTACTTAGGCTTTACAAGTAAAGGTGTGGATAATTCGGCTCATATTGGTGGAGTTATCAGCGGAATTTTGCTGGCAGCTATATTGTATCATAAGAAGAAATATCCAAATGGCAGGGACAGTCAGCTTAAAGAGGAAGCGAAACTGTAAAGGTAGCCCCCGATCCCGGCTTTGAGGAGACGGTCAGAGTACCGCGGTGGGAGTCAATGATCCGTTTGCAGATTGCGAGTCCAAGTCCGGTTCCATTTGTCTTATAGGAGGTAAATGGAGAAAAAATGGTAGGAATCTGTTCGGAAGTAAGACCGCATCCGTCATCCGTGATTTCGACAATCACGTGATGGTCATTGCAAAAGGCCTTTAGTCTTATAAGGCCATTTTCTGTGATGGCATCTTTGGCATTCTGAAGAAGATTTAAAAGTACTTCCTGAAGCTTTCGCTGGTCTCCGATCAGATCCGGAAGATTGTCTGCGATTTCAGAACAAAATTGGATGTTCGTCTGTTCAAGAGAAAGTGCAAAGGACAGTGCGATGTGTCTGAGAAATACCGAAAATGGAAAGACAGACAGGTTCAAATGTTCGCCGTGATTATAGGAGGAAAGTTCGTCCAAGAGTCCACAGATATATTTGACATCCTCAAGTGTATCTGACCAGTGCTGGATTTTTGTAAGTTGTGGATGTTGCGCCTCCATTAATTGAAGAGAACTGTACACAAGTGTCAGTGGGTTACGGATTTCGTGCGACATTTTGGAAAGGATAAACTCATATTCTTTCATGAGTTTTTCAATCAAGATCTGTATTTCAGGATTTTGTTTTGCAAGAACCTTTAGCTTTTGTGAATCTGTTGTATTAAGCATACAAATCACCTCTCTGAGACGAGTGTAACATTGTAGTCACATGGATTCAACTATATTCCGACGACAAAGTTCGACAGAAAGAGGTCGGAAAAGTCAGACAGGAATGACATAGAAAAAACGAAAGAAGGAAAAATAATGAGAGATGAAAAATGTATTTTTTGTAAAATAGCAAATGGAGAGATTCCATCGGCAACACTTTATGAAGATGAGGACTTCAGGGTTATTTTAGACCTTGGACCGGCATCTAAAGGACATGCTTTGATTTTGCCAAAGGAGCATTATAAAGATTTGTATCATCTTGATGATGAGATCGCGGCCAAGGCGCTCGTTCTTGCAAAAAGAATGATCACAAAGCTGACAGAAGTACTTGGATGTGAGGGATATAATATTGTGCAGAATAATGGAGAATTGGCAGGACAAACTGTTTTTCATTTTCATATGCATCTGATTCCAAGATATAAAAACGACAATGTCGGGCTGGGATGGAATGTCGGAACACTTACAGAGGAAGATAAATTGGAAATTTTATCAAAGTTGAATGAACAGTAAGATAGAACGGGGTACCTGAGTGAGTCAGAAATTAAGTGAGAATATAGATTTTAATACGGCATATGACAAGT
This sequence comes from Faecalimonas umbilicata, assembly GCF_042846195.1. Taxonomy (NCBI): domain Bacteria; kingdom Bacillati; phylum Bacillota; class Clostridia; order Lachnospirales; family Lachnospiraceae; genus Faecalimonas; species Faecalimonas umbilicata. The sequence goes on along the minus strand of NZ_AP031411.1, from coordinate 2,707,339 downwards.
ATGTAAATCTCGTTTTCAAAACAGCGTTGAATTACTCCGGAGATCACTATGTGGCAGAAGAAGCTTCTCAATATACATTTATGCAGTTATATATTCAGTTTGAACAAATAAAAAGAGGAAATATAAAGTCCTGGCTGATTACAACTGCAAAAAATTATGTGTTGAACTATAAGGAGAAGGTAAAATGGGAGCTTACAGACGAGAATATCGTAGAATTATGTGATATGAGGGAAGCTGCCCGCAGTACAGAAGAGAATGTGTTTATAAAAACAAAAGAAGAAAAGCATACATTGTTACGGAAAGAAATTTTTACTCAGCTATATCAGAAAAATCCGAGATGGTGGCAGGCAGTGGTGCTGGCGTATATTTATGAAGTACCGCAGGAAGACATTGCAGTGAAAATGAGAATAGAGCTAAATGCTCTGTATCAGATGCTTTACCGAGCAAGAAAGTGGATTACAAAGAATTATAGAGAGGAATTTGAAAAGCTGATCTAAAAAGAGACTGTCACGAAAATATTTTGTGACAGCCCCTGACGTTTTAGAAAGCATCCGACTATTTGCACACGGATTCAATCAGTTCAATAATTGTGTCAATGGAATTTTGTTGATTGGATTGCTGCATCGCTTTGATATAAGATTTCTTGTCGCGGAACAATGTCTGCAAAGAATCAAGTAAGGTGGATTTATTTAATTCCTCTTCCTCGAGAACTTTGCTGAATCCTTGCCGTTCAAAAGAGCGAGCGTTCAAAATCTGGTCTCCGCGACTTGCATTTGCAGAAAGTGGAATCAGGAGATTCGGTTTATGCAGAGCGAGCAGTTCACAGATGGCATTGGCGCCCGCACGAGAAATCACTACATCAGCCAGGGCAAACAAATCTTTCAATTCGGATTTAATATATTCAAACTGAACATATCCTTCCAAGGACTTGAGAGAATCGTCTACCTTGCCTTTTCCACAGAGGTGGATCACATGAAAATCTTTGAGAAGATCAGGCAAAATCTCGCGGACTGCATTGTTGACGACAACGGAGCCGAGGCTTCCTCCAATGATTAGAATGACTGGTTTCCCTGCGGAAAGGCCACAGAATTTTAATGCGGCATCAGCATTTCCCGTGAGGAGTTCCTGTCGGATCGGAGAGCCGGTGAAGACCGCTTTTTCTTTTGGCAGGTGTTCTAATGTCTCCGGAAAGTTACAGCAGATTTTTGTGGCGGCAGGAATCGAAATTTTATTTGCAAGTCCCGGGGTCATATCAGATTCATGAATGATCGTTGGGACTTTACATTTTTTCCCAGCCATTACAACCGGAACGGTTACAAAGCCGCCTTTGGAAAAAATGACATCTGGCTGTAGTTCTTTGATCAGTTTTTTTGCTTCGCCAAATCCTTTTAATACACGGAATGGGTCTGTAAAGTTCTGCAAACTGAAATATCTGCGGAGCTTTCCTGATGAAATTCCATGATATGGGATGCCAAGCGGTTCGATCAGCCCTTTTTCCATACCATTATAAGAGCCGATGTATTGAATATCATACCCGAGTTCCTTTAAACGGGGAAGAAGGGCAATATTAGGTGTTACATGTCCGGCAGTTCCTCCGCCGGTAAGAATAATACGTTTCATGATGTTCCTCCGAATCTTTTCTATATCTAAGAATCATATTAAACAGATTTGAGAAAATGTCAAGAAAAAACAAAATAGTGAAGGTTGAGAAAAGAGGAGTGCATGTAAAAAATTCTATTGCCGTATATAAATGAGATAAAAAAATAAAATTCCTTTTGAGAGAAAGAGAGGTGGCAGATGGAAGAAAAATTCAAGCAGTTTTTGAAGAAGCAGATGGAAAAAGAGGCAGAACAAATAGAAAAGGAAGTTCTTTCAAATGAATCTTTAAAAGAGGTTCAGGCGCCAGACACATTGCGGGAAGCATTGGCAAAAAGCATAAAAGAATATGAAAAGAATCGGACAGATGCTCCTAGTGAAGAGTCAGAGGAGATTGGGATCAGTATAGAAGAGTTTTGTGAAAAACTTTCTAAAGAAGATCGGGAATCTTACTTCAGGTGGAGAGCGGCCGAGGAAAAGAAGAAAGCAAAGAAAGCGAGAAAAAGATTCCATTTTCCAAGAAAAAAAAGGGCAGTGTTTGTTGTTGCCGCAACGATGGTTTTGGTATTGGGGATTGGCATGACAAGTCTTGGTGGCAGACCATACTGGTTGAAAGTTGCGGATCTGGTGCTGGGGAATGAGAATACAGTGACCGTTGATACAGAAGGTGAAGATAGAATTCTGACAACAGATGTGAGCGAGAAAGAAGCATACGAACAGATTAAAGAAGAATTAGGAATTGAGCCTGTGCAGTTACAGTATATGCCTGCGGGGATGGAGTTTGATAGATGTGTTATAGAAAAAGAATTGGGGACTGCAAAATTATTGTATTTATATCAGGAACAGATATTGGAATATGAAATTTGTTATCAGTATAGTGATGTAGCTAGAAGTATTTCAACAGAAGATAATTTGCTACAATCTTATAAGAAGGAAAAAGATGGAGTGGAAATTAGCATTAGAGAGTTTCAAGTTGAGAGTATAGAACAAAGTATGTATAGTGTTACTTTTGAAAGACAAGACGTATTATATCGTTTAAGAGGGATAATAAATAGAGAAGAAATGGAAAAAATTGTAGAAAATTTATTTTTTTCTTAAAAATGCGTAAGTTTTTTGGGACTCATCTGTTTACTTAAATAGAGGAGGAAATAAAGATGAAAAAGAAAGTATTAATGTTTTTTACAGCAGTTTCTATTCTCGTAAGTATGAATTTGATAAATGCCACTGATGTACAGGCTAGTTCAAAGCTAACTGAAGATATAATGGCAGAGGGAAGTACAAGCGAGCATGCAAGAGGTCAGTATCTTATGGAAGGAACAACAACAATAAGAAATGCGGGGAAAGGAACTGTTGCAGCAGGAGGAGATACAACCGCACAGAGAATTGTGGATAAAGTTCAAGTTGCTGTAATTGTAGAGCAATATAATAACGGATCCTGGTCACAAGTTTATACATGGAGAGAAACTGCTTATAATACGGCGATTGCAAGCACAAGTAAAGTTTTAAATGTTCCAAGAGGTTATTATTACCGCGCCAGAGGAATCCATTCTGCCAACACAGATATAGCAAATTCTTTCACAAATGGAATTTGGATGGGCTAATTTGTAACTAGTTGATTTATGGATCTACATATCCACAAAGGAATTACAAACTTGTCATAAGAAAACTGAATAGAGTTAAGGCAAAGGGACTATCTCAGTCTCTGCATCCGGTATGTTTGGGGAATGATTTTCATACCTGCAAAAACCTGTCATTTTCCAATAGAAAACGCCACACTAAAAAACCAAAATAATAAGGTAAATACTACATATTGGGACGCAGAGACTGAGATGGTCCCTTTGTAAAATGAGTAAAAGTAGAAAGAGACAAACTGCATGAAGACTTGAAAGATTGTATGTTTGTCTCTGTTGTTTTTTATTTTCCAGTAGCTTCTTTTAATGCTTGTGCAAGCTGGTCTGGACAGGATGTAGATTTTGCACCACAGCGGATTCCTTCCATACGTGCGATGGCATCGTCTACCTTCATACCTTCTACGAGACGGGCAACTCCCTGTGTATTGCCGGAGCAGCCTCCAACAAATTCTACGGATTTGACAGTATCTCCGTCTAAGTCAAATTTAATTTCTCTGGCACAGACACCGTGTGTTTTGTATTCCATAATAGCACCTCACTTTCATTTAGATTCAATATTTCTTTTTTATTATAGCAAAAGGGGAAAAAAAATACCAGTCTGTTGAAGGATTTGCGCCAGATAACATGCCCATCTGAAAATAAATGTGCCAGGACACTAGGTATTGGAGCAAATCTTTGCTATAATTGAGAAACAAAATGATACAAACAGGAGGAAAAGAGATGATCATAGGAATTATCGGTGCGATGGAAAAGGAAGTAGCAATTCTGAAAGAGCAGATGGAGATTAGTGAAGTGGTGGAGAAGGCTTCTATGACTTTCTGCAAAGGAATGCTTTGTGGTAAGGAAGTTGTTGTTGTGCGGAGTGGAATCGGGAAGGTAAATGCAGCAATCTGTGCACAGATTCTTGTAGATAGATTTGGAGTAGATCTTTTGATCAATACGGGAATTGCAGGATCTTTAAATGCAGCTATTGATATTGGTGATATTGTGATTTCCAAAGATGCGGTACAACATGATGTGGATGCATCCACATTTGGGGATCCGGTCGGTCAGGTTCCAAACATGGATGTCCTGGCATTTCCGGCAGATGAAAGACTTGCAAAGCTTGCGAAAGAAGCAAATGAAGAGGCAAATCCAGATATTCATACATTTACAGGGCGAATCGCCAGTGGAGATCAGTTTATCGCAGAATCGGAAGTAAAGCAGAGGATTATTGAGCGATTTGGCGCAGATTGTGTGGAAATGGAAGGTGCGTCCATCGCGCATGCGGCATATTTGAACAAAATTCCGTGTGTCATTCTTCGAGCAATTTCGGACAAAGCCGACAACAGTGCGGAAATGGACTATCCGGCATTTGAGCAGAAGGCAATCGAGCATTCTGTAAGGCTTGTACAGAATCTGCTTCCACGTTTATAAGAAAAAAGCAAAAGGCAGAATGGGAAAAGAAAAACGATTCTGTCGAATTTTGATGAACGATTCAAGAGTCGCTCCTCTTTTTCTTCGGACATTCCTGGTCTATAATGAACGCAGAATCAGTAATGAGAAGAAAGAAGAAGGAGGGACTCTTTTATGTTCAAGACAATGTTAGACACACAGATGATTTTTTATCTAATGGGGGTGATCGGAGGAATTGGGATACTCAGTAAACTGGTTTCGGAAGGGACACTTCGGAGTTTGGTGAAGGCTGCGGAAAATATGTCAAAGAGCAGTCATCGTTTTATGAAGCTTGTTCGTGCAAAATTTGAACATGCATGTATGGTCAGTGACAAGGTGGACAATGTAGGTGCATTTGTAGAAAAATTTATTCATGAATATCGGTCTGTAGGTTTGCGGCTGCATACATGGCAGCAGCTGGAGCGGCAGTCGATGAGATTTGTTGGGATTTTGGGGCTCATAGGGGCATTGCTTAGTTACAGTATTTATGGAATGGGAGAGCAGGCATTTCGGTATGGTGCGTTTGGAGCGATTGAAATGGTACTTCTGTTTTTGATTTGTCAGGCAACGGATGAAAAATATAAAGTGGAAATGCTTCATGTCTACATGGTGGATTATCTTCAAAATGTATGTGCACACCGGTATCAAAAAGCAGCGAGGCAGGAAATGCGGGGAGACAAGGAAGAAGTGCAGTCCGCTCAGCAGGTAGACGGTAACCCATCGGAGGAGTGGGATCGGCAGGAGAATCTGGTGCAGGCAAAGACTGGAGAACAGACTGTGGATCAAGCTCAAATGGAAATGCGGGAGAACAGAGGTGGAAAAGAGAAAGAATTATTTGCGGAAGCACAGCAGGAAGAGAGAAAATCTGAGGAAGTTATGGATAAAATGGAAAATGACCTGAAACGGGAGGCAATGATCCGGGATATCTTAGAGGAGTTTTTGGCTTGATAAACAGAGGACCATTTGATAAAATAAATATGATTATGAGGCATATTTAGAAGGAGAGGATAACGATGGCAAATAAAGTAAGATTTGACTATTCAAAAGCGAGCAAATTTATCAATGCGCATGAAGTAGAGTATATGAGTGAACTGGCAGTAGCTGCAAGAGAAAAATTAGTGTCCAAATCAGGGGCAGGAAATGATTTTCTTGGTTGGATCGATCTTCCGGTAGATTATGATAAAGAAGAATTTGCGCGCATTCAAAAGGCGGCAGCAAAGATTCAGAGCGATTCAGAAGTACTTCTTGTGATCGGAATCGGTGGTTCTTATCTTGGAGCAAGAGCTGCAAATGAATTTTTAGGGCACAGCTTTTATAATGTAATTTCCAAGGAAATGCGCAAAACACCTGAGATTTATTATGTCGGAAACAGCATCAGCAGTACTTATATCAGACATCTGATCGATGTGATCGGAGACAGAGATTTTTCGATCAATATGATTTCAAAATCAGGAACAACGACAGAGCCGGCAATCGCATTTAGAGTATTCAAGGAATTACTTGAGAAGAAATACGGAAAAGAAGAGGCAGGAAAGAGAATCTATGCAACTACAGATAAGGCGAGAGGAGCCTTAAAGAACCTTGCAACAGAAGAAGGATATGAGACATTTGTTGTTCCGGATGATGTTGGAGGACGTTTCTCTGTTCTGACAGCAGTAGGTCTTCTTCCGATTGCAGTTAGTGGAGCTGATATTGAAAAGCTGATGGAAGGTGCACAGGCAGCAAGAAAAGAGGCTCTGGAAGCGGAGTTCTCAGAAAACAGTGCGTTACAGTATGCGGCAATCCGTAATATTTTACTTCGTAAAGGAAAAGCAGTTGAAATCGTAGCAAATTATGAGCCAAGCCTTCACTATGTTTCAGAGTGGTGGAAACAACTTTACGGGGAGAGCGAAGGAAAAGACCAAAAAGGAATTTTCCCGGCAGCAGTAGACCTGACAACAGACTTACATTCTATGGGACAGTTCATTCAGGATGGAAGCCGAATTTTATTTGAGACCGTTTTAGATGTGGAAACTGCAAAAGAAGAGATTTTAATCAACGAAGAGCCGGTGGATCTTGACGGATTAAATTATTTGGCAGGAAAGTCTGTGGACTTTATCAATAAGAGTGCGATGAATGGAACAATTCTTGCTCATACAGATGGAAATGTTCCAAACTTGATGGTACATATTCCGGAGCAGAATGAATTTTATCTCGGACAGTTATTCTATTTCTTTGAATTTGCCTGCGGTGTGAGCGGATATTTATTAGGAGTGAATCCATTTGACCAACCGGGCGTAGAAAGCTATAAGAAAAACATGTTTGCGCTTCTTGGAAAACCTGGGTTTGAAAAAGAACGTGAAGAATTATTAAAGAGATTATAATTAGGAAACGACAGAGGAAGTGGCAAGTTGTTATCAAGACAGATATTACAGAGAACGATCAATGAGATGAAAGAAATTGTGGCAGCAGAAATATCTTTATGGAATGCAGAAGGAATGATTGCTGTGAAAACGTCAGGGGCAGATGAGAGCGCCAAGGAGCAGGTCAAAATCTATCTTTCCAAATGGAAAGAGCAGATGGAGGAAGACGCGGAAGAACTCTCAGAGGCGGTTGAGGAGAAGGCAGCATTTTTTCCAATCTTGAACCATATGAATGAATTGGAATATGTTCTGATGATCCATGGAGTTTGGGATGACATAAAGGTGATCGGCCGGTTGTGTGTAAGTCAGATTAGAAATTTGATCATGGCTTACCATGAACGGATGGATAAGAATAATTTTCTGCAAAATCTTCTTCTTGACAATTTTCTTCTGGTAGATATTTATAATAGGGCAAAGAAGCTCGGAATCGCAATTGAAGCACGGAGAGTTGTTTTTCTGATTGAGCCTAAAAAAGAAGGAGACAGCATTGTTATGGAGACAATGCGCGGGCTCTATGCGACGGGAACAAAGGATTTCATTACGGCGGTGGATGAAGGGCATATTATTTTTATCAAACATCTCGAGGTGACAGACGGGTATAAGGACATCAATGATATTGCAAAGACAATCACTGATACATTGAGCGCTGAGGCGATGATGAAAGTGCGTGTTGCCTATGGAACTGTGGTGGAAGAGTTAAAAGATGTTTCTAAGTCTTATAAAGAGGCTGCGATGGCGCTGGATGTGGGAAGAATTTTTTACAGTGAACGGACGATACTGGCATACAATGAGCTTGGAATTGGGAGGCTGATCCACCAGCTTCCGGTCTCACTGTGCGAGATGTTTCTGCAGGAAGTATTTAACGGAGACGCTTTTGAGCAGTTTGATGAGGAGACTTTGGTTACCGTGTATAAGTTCTTTGATAATAATCTGAACGTATCGGAGACCGCAAGGCAATTATATATTCACAGAAATACACTTGTGTACCGTTTGGAAAAGATTCAGAAATCGACAGGGCTGGATGTGCGTGTGTTTGATGATGCACTTACATTTAAGATTGCGATGATGGTTGCAAGTCATATAAAAAAATAAAAAAGATATTCCGAATAATTTGGAAGCGTAGAACAGAAAGCTGCGTTTCTAAATGTTTGGAATATTTTTTTGTCTGCCAGCATATAGAGGGAGTAAAAATGAATAGAAGGATATTTTCAAACAACTCTAGTCAATGCTCTTCCCATTTGTTATAATACTTGTATTGTAAAAATAATGGAGGGATTTTATTATGGCACATCAGAATCATGAATATCACGAATACATCGTGGAACAGACTGAGAAAGTGATCGGGATCGACAGCCCGACAGGTTATCATTACAATGTACAGAAATATCTTGTAGATACAATACAGGCGATGGGTTTTGAAGTTCGTACGCTGAGAAAAGGCGGTGTAATTGCAAATCTTGGCGGAGAGGGGAATCCGTTGATGATGCTTGCACATGTAGATACGTTAGGCGCATTTGTACATTATATTAAAGGGAATGGACGTCTTGCAATTTCCAATGGGACATTGAACCCAAATAATATTGAGACAGAAAATGTGCGTGTCATTACAAGAAGTGGTGCGGTGTATGAGGGAACAATCCAGCTTGAGAATGCTTCTGTGCATGTAAATCCAGATGTCAACGCAGAGCGTAAATTTACAAATCTGGAAGTAGTTCTTGATGAAGATGTCACTTCCAAGGAAGACGTAGAGAAATTGGGCATTTGTGCCGGAGATTTTCTTGCGGTAGAACCAAGATTTCAAGTGACAGAAAAAGGATATATTAAGAGCCGTTTTCTGGATGATAAGGCTTCTTCGGGAGTTCTTCTTGGAATCGCAAAATATGTGAGCGAGCATCCGGGATGTCTGAAGAGAAATGTACAGCTGTTCTTTACGACATTTGAAGAGATTGGACATGGGGCGTCAGCAGGAATCCCAGAGGAGATTGAAGATCTTCTGGCAGTGGATATGGGATGTGTCGGGGATCATCTGGCATGTACGGAAAAACAAGTATCCATCTGTGCAAAAGACAGTTCCGGAGCATATCATTTTGAAATGACAAATGAGCTGATTGAAGTGGCAAAGGAACATGGAATCGATTATGCAGTTGATATTTATCCATCTTATGGATCCGACGCGGGAGCAGCGCTTAGATCTGGTAAGGATGTAAGATATGCATTGATCGGACAAGGAGTATATGCTTCACATGGATATGAGAGAACACACAAAGACGGCATGAAACAGACATTCGAACTTGCTTTGAATTATGTTCTGAAATAAGATAAGGCAGGGAAATGAATGATGCAAAAGAAACATGAGTCTGATCTGACAAGGAAAGAGAAGTGGCAGTTAGAGAGGGAAAAAGTAGCTTCGATGAGCTGGAAGAAGCGAATCGAATATTTCTTCACTTATTACAAATGGGTACTTGTGGTGGCAGTGGCAGTGATTGCACTCGGAGTGTTTGGGGTAAACTGGTACAAGAACTTGCAGAAAGAAGAGCTATTAAATGTGGTAATCGTCAATTCTTCTGCACCGAGTACAGAAAATTTAAATCAAGATTTGCGGAAAGCACTGAAAATCAAAGACAAGAATCAGATTATCACGATCGATACTTCCGTCTATACCGGAGAAGGAAATCAGACGACATATAACAGTACAATGAAGCTATCTGTTGTAATGGGGGCAAGAACCGCGGATATTTTTGTTTGTGATAAAGAAACATTTGCAACATACGATCAGGATGGTGTTTTTTTAAGTGTAGAAGAGTTAATGGGAAGTGAATTTTGCGAAGAACATGCAGAGGAGGTTGGAGAAAATTATATGCTTGCCAACCAAAGTAAACTCGCAGAGGAATATGGAATCGTCGGGTATGAAGATGCGTATATCGGAGTATTTTCTTACACGGAACATCGAGAACATGCGAAAGCATTTGTAGAATTTCTATTCGAGTAAATTGCTTGCTTAGCGGCGATGTGATTCAGGAAAAGAGTGAAAAGACAGTCAGGATTTCAAAAGTCTGTAGATCAGATTTTTGAAAAACTGGCTGTCTTTTTAATTGATAGAAATTTATTGGAAACTCCCAATTTTTACAGTGGATTTGGCACTTGTTTCTGTAATTTATTCTACCATAAGAAAGATGGGAAACAAAGACAATTCCAGGATGAATCTGGAAAAGACAGCGGTAGTACTTAAAAGTATTTTGGCAGGAGAGTATTTTGGAGTGGAGATTTGACCGGGGATTATGGGAAAAGAGAAGAAAATTGTTAAAATGTAAGGATATAGCAATATTTATAATATTGTAAACAAGATTTGCGTAGATTTGCTTATGAGAAGAAGTTATACTAGATTTAGAAAAATGCGAATTTTTTAGAAAAGGAGAAACATTATGGGTAATGAAAACACAAGAGGAAGGGTAACGATCCCGACAGATGTTGATGTTGTACCAGAGACACTGGAATTACTGGAGCGCTGGGGAGCAGATGCGATCCGTGACTGTGATGGAACAGACTATCCGGAAGGATTAAGAGATGTAGATGCAAAAGTGTATTCTACTTACTATACAACAAGAAAAGATAATGAGTGGGCAAAGGCGAACCCGGATGAGATTCAGCAGATGTATATTATGACTTCTTTCCATACAGCAGTGGAGGAAGAGCTTTCGATTCATTTGATGGATCATTTATATCCGGATATGCTGAAGGTAAATTCTCATGACGACATTAAGCGCTGGTGGGAAGTAATCGACCGTACTACAGGGGAAATTGTTCCGACAGATAGTTGGTCTTACAGTGAAGAGACTGGTGATGTGACGATTCATGGAGCAAAGGCATTCCATGATTACACAGTAAGCTTCCTTGCATACATTATGTGGGATCCGGTACATATGTACAACGCAGTTGTTAATGACTGGAAAGGTGTGGAGAAGCAGATTACTTTTGATGTGCGTCAGCCTAAGACAAAAGAATTTTCCATGAAACGTCTCCGCAAATTTATCGAGGACAATCCACATGTAGATGTCATTCGATATACAACATTCTTCCATCAGTTCACACTGATCTTCGATGAACTGGCAAGAGAAAAATATGTAGACTGGTACGGATATTCTGCATCTGTCAGCCCGTATATTTTAGAGCAGTTCGAGAAGGAAGTGGGATACAAATTCAGACCAGAGTATATTATTGATCAGGGATATATGAACAATCAGTACCGGATTCCGTCAAAAGAATTCAAGGATTTCCAGGCATTTCAGAGAAGAGAAGTTGCAAAACTTGCCAAAGAGATGGTGGATATCACGCACGAGATGGGAAAAGAAGCAATGATGTTCTTAGGAGACCACTGGATCGGTATGGAGCCGTTTATGGACGAATTCAAATCCATCGGACTGGATGCAGTTGTAGGAAGTGTCGGAAATGGTTCTACACTCCGTCTGATCAGCGATATTCCAAATGTGAAATATACTGAGGGACGTTTCCTCCCATATTTCTTCCCAGATACTTTCCACGAAGGCGGAGATCCGGTCAAAGAGGCGAAGGTGAACTGGGTAACAGCAAGACGTGCAATCCTTAGAAAACCGATCGATCGAATCGGATACGGCGGTTACTTAAAGCTTGCACTGGAATTTCCGGAATTTATCGATTATGTAGAAAGTGTATGTAAAGAATTCCGTACATTATATGAAAATATCAAAGGAACAACACCATATTGTGTGAAGACAGTTGCAGTACTCAACAGCTGGGGTAAGATGAGAGCATGGGGAAATCACATGGTACATCATGCTTTATATCAGAAGCAGAACTACTCTTACGCAGGAATTGTGGAGACGCTTTCCGGAGCGCCGTTTGATGTGCGTTTTATCAGCTTTGATGATATTAAGACGAATCCGGCAATCCTTGACGATATCGATGTTATCATTAATGTCGGAGGAGCTTACACTGCACACAGTGGTGGAGCTGCATGGGCGGATGAAGAGATCGTGACAGCAGTGAAGAGATTTATCTACAATGGCGGTGGATTTATCGGTGTTGGTGAGCCTACAGCTTATCAGTGGGAAGGACGTTACTTCCAGCTTGCAAGCGCACTCGGTGTAGAAAAAGAAAATGGATTTAACTTAAATACAGATAAATACAATTGGGAAGAACATGACCACTTCATCAAAGAAGACTGCACAAAGGACATCGACTTTGGGGAAGGTCAGAAAAATATTTTTGCACTAGACGGAACAACAGTATTAAGACAGATTGACAAAGAAGTGCAGATGGCAGTCAATGACTTTGGAGCAGGACGTTGTGTTTACATCAGCGGGCTTCCATACAGTTTCGAGAACAGCCGTCTTCTGTATCGTTCCATCCTTTGGTCTGCACATGACGAAGGAAACCTTCACAAATGGTTCAGCACAAACTTCAACGTGGAAGTGCACGCATATGTGAAGAATGGAAAATACTGTGTAGTAAATAATACTTATGAGCCACAGGATACAACAGTATACAGAGGAGATGGAAGCAGTTTCGATCTTCATCTGGATGCAAATGAAATTATCTGGTACGAAATCTAGTAAAATCTTTAATAGAAAAAACCTCCGGGGGAAAGCATATGACAGCTGACCTGCGGAGGTTTTTTTCTATATAAGAAGTTTTGTGATTTTTACTAAGTTTTACTCAAAGCCTCATGCTTAGACTTCTGAAAGTGCTTTGATAGACGAGACATATTCGGACGGTGTCATGCCGGTGATTTTCTTGAACTGCCTTGAAAAATAGTGGATGGAAGAATAGCCCAGTTTCTCGGCAATCTGTGTGAAATTCATTAAATCTGTACGCATCATTTGCTTTGCAGCATCGATTTTCATATTGGAAAAATATTCAATCACACCAAGTCCGGTCTTCTGTTGGAAAATCTTTTGCAGCTGCGAGCGGCCAATCATATTGTCGCGGCAGATCTGCTCAATCGTCAGGTGCAGACAGAGATTTTTTTCCATATAAGCAAGCACACGGTTAAACACTTCGGAATTGCCTTTGGAGGCGATCACTTTTGGAGTCGAAGAAGGACTGTCCTGTTTGCGACGAAGCAGATGGAGCAAAAAATGCTCCAGATGAATCCGGATAAATTGTTCTGCACCAAACGGAGGCTGCTCGCATTTTGTCATTTCGGTAAGATAAGGGTCATCCAGCCGACAGTTGAACAGTGTCTTCGCCTCTTTGACGATTTCACCGAGCAGAATCTTTTCGGTTTCATCGAGAGAGAAGATCTTCCCTTCAAAAAACTGCATCACTGCATCACTGCATTCGAAAGAGATAACGACAAGGTTCGGGGCAGAGCTTCCGGTCGCCTGTAGTCTGTGAAATTCATTTGGTTTGTGAAAGGCGACCTCCCCTTTTTTTAAACGTGCATGGATACTTTCCATATAAATATCAATCTCACCTTTGTCAACGAAGACAAACTCCCAGAAATTGTGGGACTCTCCGGCGAAAGAGAAATCGCTCATATATTCAAAATAATGGATGGTGAATACTTCGTGGATGGATATGGTGTCCGTCAGAAGTGTTCCTTTGTACATCATATTAAACCTCCTGCCTCATTTTGTGAGTCCATACTCTTGCGGTATTTGTTCGGAGAAAGCCCGGTTTCTTTTCGAAATACTTGCGAAAAGTAGGATTGAGAGGAAAAACCGACGACGGAAGCAATCTTTGCAATTGGGAAATTGGTAGTGCCAAGCAGATGTTTTGCCTCAGAAATCCGCTTCTCAATCAGGTAGTTGATCGGGGAAACTCCTTTATAATTTTTAAATGCATGTACCAGATAATATTTGTTCAGATACGTCAGGTCACTGAGTGTCTGAAGTGTGATATCTTCTTTGAAATGTTCATCCAGATACTGTTCGATGAACCGACATTCCCTTGTGATCTTCTTAGTCGGAGCAACGGACAGTGTTGTCTGTGTCTGACGAGTGATATTCCAGATGATCAGCTCCAGAAGATTCTGGCAGATGGATTCAAAATTTTCTTCTTTTTTCCGCACCTCTTTGAGCAGCATTTTCAGGTAAAAATGGAGCTCCTCGCGGTAGTGAAAGAAATTATGAATCGTATAATTAGTAAATTCGTCCTTGTCCGTAAATTGCAGTCCGTTGATCCCAAGGACAATGTATTCAAGAGGAGTGCCGGTTCCGCCTGATTCTGTGTGGGAAACATTCGGATTGACAATGATCAGATCATTTTCTTTGACCGGGAAACACTCGTTCTCAATTGTAAATTTTCCGGTTCCGTGGGTAATAAAAAACAATTCGGTAAAATGATGCGTATGTGCAAGGCTGTGCCAGTCCTGCTCATATTTTGCTTCTGTGATATAGAGCAGATGGACATCGATTTTTTTGGAATTTTTCTCTTCCAGGCGATAATTTTGATTACTCATAATAGGTCTCCTTTGGGTTTATTATATAGATGTTTGTTGAAAAAAGCAATAAACGAATCGGTGTCATTTACAAGCTTGCTGTCAGATAGTATAATCCGTGTAATGAGGAGGAGAAAACATTATGAACTATCTTTCATTTTTAGTAAAACCTGCATCATCCCTATGCAATTTGAAGTGTCCGTACTGCTTCTATGAGGACATCAGTAATAGGAGAGAACGTCCATGCAGTGGGAAAATGAAGCCGGAAATCATGCGGAAATTGATTGACCGTGCCATTGCAGAAACGGAGGAAGATGCACAGATTACATTCGCATTTCAAGGTGGGGAGCCCACCCTTGCCGGGCTGGAGTATTATAGACAATTTACAGAGTATGTCCGTGAAAAAAAGGGGGCACGCACAGTACGATATGCCATTCAGACAAATGGTACGCAGATGGATGAGTCGTGGGCACGGTTCTTTCGAGAAGAAGACTTTCTCGTGGGTGTTTCGTTGGATGGGTATGAGTCTAACACAAACCGTTTTCGGGTAGATCAAGAGGGAAAGGGAATGTATGCGCAGATCATGCAGGGAATCCGGCTGCTGGAACAATATGAAGTGGCATATAATATTCTTACTGTACTGACACCACGGCTTGCGGCGCATCCGGAAGCATATTATCATTTCTTGAAAGATCAGGGATTTTCTTATGTGCAGTGTATTCCGTGTCTTGGAGAATTTCCAGAACAGCAACAGAGTGCAGTGACTGGAAATGATCAGGAACTAAAGCCAGAACAGTACGCCGAATTTTATAAGCGGTTCTATCGGCTCTGGCTGGATGATTATGTGCATGGAGATTACATGAGTGTGACTCTGTTTGATAATTTGCTGTTGATGTTGTCTGATCGCCCTCCGCAACAGTGTGGAATGCTTGGATTCTGTACAGCGCAGCTTGTGGTGGAGGCAGACGGCAGTGTATATCCGTGTGATTTTTATGTGTTGGATCAGTATTGCTGCGGAAATCTGCAAGATCAGACACTTCAGGAACTTTTATATAGTGAAGCGATGAAAAACTTTATTCAGGAAGAAAGACAGATAAAAAAAATCTGTGAGACATGTCCATTCTGGAAAATCTGCCGCGGTGGCTGCAAGAGACAGAATGGAACCTATCTCACAGAAGAGTGGTGTGGTCACAGAGAATTTCTGATGGAGGCATATCCGACATTGTTCCGGATCGCACAGACACTTTGAAAGACTCTGTGATTATTTTTTAAAAGTAGCAGAACACAGCTGGAAATCAAGATTTCCAGCTGAATTCTTATAGAATATGAGATAAATTTGCGACCGGTGTACAGCCGCTTTGGAGTGAGACTCCGTCGCTGTACCCCTCTTCGCGGCCATCGAGTTCTTGAATCAGAAGAGCGCGAAGATAGGCGATCCGAGCCTGATATGCTTCATCGGCGATTGCATTGTGTTCTTCCCGCGGATCTTTTCTCAGATCAAAGTACTGTTCAGTATTTTTCTCGCTGTACCAAATATATTTATCAGTCTCCGTCACGATAAAATGACTGGACAGACCGGAGTGGAAGCTGTGTTCTCCGTGCAGATACTCGCGGTTGTTTTGCTCTTCTTTCGGCTTTCCGACAATCTCTGGCATCAGAGAGAAGCCGTCCACACCCTCTGGAACCGGGATACCTGCAAAATCGAGGAGTGTTGGAAGGATATCGCGCAGTTCTGTGATCGTATTGCTGCGAATCGGTTTGGAAGGGCATACATTTTTGCCGACGTGGAACAGAAGTGGGATATGTGTGCTTCCTTCGTAGGCAAATACTTTTCGGTACAGGTGATGATCAAAGAGTAGTTCCCCGTGATCGGACAAGAAGAGAATCACAGTGTTGTCATATTCTCCGCTTTCCATCAGTGCAGAGAGAAGCCGTCCGATCTGGTGGTCGACATGTGTGATGCAGGCATAGTATCCCGCCATTGCATTGTGTTGCTGTTCGGCATCGTTGCAGCCGTAGATAGAGTCTTTCCTATATCCGAACTGTTCGGTACTTGCGGTGTCATCCCAGTCGCCGCAGGCAGGTGCCCTAAGTTCTTTGTCTTTGTACAGATCGAAGTAGGATGCCGGCGCATCAAAAGGCTGGTGCGGACGGACATAGGAGCTCATCAGGAAAAATGGTCTGGTGCGATCACGTGTTTCTAAGAAGCGGATACTTTCTTCCGTCACCCAGTTTGTCGGATGCAGCCGTTCTTCATAGATCCACGGGTGGGTCACCCAGGAGTTGCATTCCGGTCCGCTGGCATTGAAATCCGCATGGGATCCGAGAGCATTTTTTAAATCATAAAGATAGTCATCAGTCACCGTCTGATGCTGAAAATGCGTAATGGAGGCATCCCGGTAATATCCAAGATAGCCATCGTGCAGACGCAGTCCTTGGAACCCGCAATGTTTTCTCACCGGATGTACATGCATCTTTCCAACACACTGTGTCTGGTATCCGTGTGTACTGAACTCTTCTGCGAGCATGTGATCGTAGTTCCAGTCAATACCATCCTCATATCCGACACGTCCGTGGTGCTCTTGACTTTTCCCGGTAAAAAGCGCAGCTCTTGCAGGGATACAGCTTGGACAGGAGGAATAGGCGCGGTCAAAAAAGGCACCATCAGAAGCGAGCGTGTCAAGGTAAGGTGTCTTGACGTCCGGATGTCCGGCATAGGAAAGGCAGTCTCCACGAAACTGGTCACACATAAGAAGTAAAATGTTTGGTTGTTTCATCATTTTTTCCTTTCATATTATTACATATTTTTCGGTTACCAATGCAGGCAGCTTTTGATACAATCATAAACACTGGGAAAAAGAAAAGCAAGGAAGAGTTTTTTATTAATTTCATATTTTTAGCTTTGAGAGCAATATACATAAAAATGAGAACAACATTAATATAGAAAAAATGACGGATGTAGTGTAGAATATAGTGTATAAAGTGAACGAAATAAACAAAAGGAGGAGTTCGGTTATGAAAATGAAAAAAGTAACAGCGCTTTTACTTACAGTTGCAATGGCTGCTACTATGCTTGCAGGATGCGGAAGTAAAGAGGAAAAAGCAGAAGGCAAGAAAGAAGATGGAAAGACAGTCCTGAAATTTGCTGCATTTGAAGGTGGAAATGGAGCTGAGATCTGGAAAAATATCGAAAAAGCATTTGAGGAAGAACACAAAGATGTAGACGTAGAATTACACCTTTCTTCTGAGCTTGATAAAGATTTGCAGAAAGACTTTAAGAACGGAAATGTTCCAGATGTTGTATATTACAATTTAGGTCAGGAGAGCGGATTCGTAGAGACCATGTTAAAAGAAAAAGCAATCGCTGACATCTCAGACGTATTTGATGATGAGTTAAAAGGTAAATTAGTAGGTGGTATTACAGAGAATGCTGCGGCACAGCCATACGGTGACGGAAAAGTTTACCTTGCTCCGATCATTTATACACCAACAGGATTATGGTATAACAAAGACTTATTTGAAGGAGCAAATAAGAAATACGACCTTCCGACAACATGGGACGAGTTCTTTGCACTTGGAGACAAAGCAAAAGCTGACGGAATTTCTTTATTTACATATCCACAATCAGGATACTTCGACGCAACAATGTATCAGATGTTAGCACAGGCAGGTGGAATTGATTTCTACAACAAAGCTGTAAACTACGATGAAAAGACATGGACATCTGAAGAAGGAAAGAAAGTTGTTGATACAATCGCAAAACTTGCTTCACCAGATTATATCCAGGCAGATACAGTTGCAAATGCAAACTCAGACGGTGGATTCAAGATCAATCAGCAGAACGTGATCGACGGAAAAGCATTATTTATGCCAAATGGTAACTGGGTAATCGGGGAGATGGCAAACTCTACTCCGGAAGGATTCAACTGGGGAATGATGGCACCTCCGAAGTTCAATGCAGATGAAGATAACTACATCTACACATTCACAGAGCAGATGTGGATTCCTGCAGATGCAGAAAATATGGATCTTGCAAAAGAATTTGTAAAATT
This sequence comes from Faecalimonas umbilicata, assembly GCF_042846195.1. Classification (NCBI taxonomy): domain Bacteria; kingdom Bacillati; phylum Bacillota; class Clostridia; order Lachnospirales; family Lachnospiraceae; genus Faecalimonas; species Faecalimonas umbilicata. The sequence goes on along the minus strand of NZ_AP031411.1, from coordinate 2,688,807 downwards.
CATGTACTCTGATACAGTTGTTGATTTAATGCTCAACAACAAAGTAGTGAACAAAGAGACAAATGAAGAATCAGCAGCTCCAATCGTATCACCGGTTCTTGGCGCATCAGACAAGCTGGAAGATGGAACAATCAAAGATACTTATACACTGGCATCTTCTGACGGATACGAAGCAGTTGCAGGTACATGGGCTACAACAAAACCAATTGATGGATTTGATATGAAAGCAACAGTTTATGGTGCGATCGATGCTCTGAATACAGGAGAGATGACAGCAGATCAGTACCAGAAACAACTGGTAGATGCATGGGAGAAATTATTAGAAAACGTAGAATAATTATCCAGATAAGTTATAGTTAATCAGAACGGTGAGTTATCAGGGCTCACCGTTTTTTAAGGAGAAAGATAAGCTTATGAACAGAAAACGATCAGAAAGAAGATTTGTCTTTGCATGTCTGGCACCGGCAGTAATCTTGATGGTTCTCTTTATTTTCATTCCTACAATCAATGTATTTCGGATGTCCTTATACCGCATGGGAGGAATTACGAACAAACAGACATTCATAGGACTGGAGAACTTTAAAACACTGCTGGGGGATAAGAATTTCCTTCAGGCAATGCAGAATACAATATTGATTATTGTGTTAGTAATGATCTGTACGATCATTCTTGCTGTATTATTTGCAGCATTGTTAAACAGAGGAACTTTTAAGGGAAAGAACTTTTTCCGTGTTATTTTTTACATTCCGAATATTTTATCCATCGTTGTTATTGCGGGTATCTTTGGAGCTATTTATAACCCCAGTACAGGTCTTCTCAATACATTCCTGAAAGCGATTCATCTTGATGGACTGGCACGTCAGTGGATGGCAGAGCCGAATATTGTGATCTATTCTGTAATCTTTGCGCTGATCTGGCAGGCAATTGGATACTACATGGTAATGTATATGGCAAGTATGGCAGCGATTCCACCGGATTATTATGAGGCGGCATCTCTGGATGGAGCGACAGAGATCCAGATGTTTTTCAAGATTACATTCCCTCTGATCTGGAGCAATATTCGTACTACATTGACATTCTACATCATCAGTACGATCAACTTAAGCTTCCTGTTTGTCCAAATTATGACAAATGGAGGACCGAATGGAAATACAGAAGTGGCGCTGAACTATATGTATAAGCAGGCATACACAAACGGTTCTTATGGATATGGTATGGCGATCGGTGTTGTGATCTTCCTGTTCTCATTTATTCTGGCAGGAATTGTAAATAAGATCACAGACAGAGAAGTTTATGAATTTTAGGAAAGGAGAGCAGATATGGAAAAAATTAATAAACATAAAAAACCAAGCAGTTATATTTATAAGCTGTTCATCTATGTAGCTCTTCTTGCACTGGCAATTTCTATCATTATTCCGGTAGCATGGGTATTCATGGCAAGTTTGAAGAAGAACTCAGAGTTTATCGGGGGAGATGTAAGTCCGTGGGCACTTCCGAAAGAATTTTTTGTACAGAACTTTGTTGTGGCATTCCGCGATGCGAACATGGGAACGTTTTTCTTAAATTCTGTGATCGTTACTGCAACAGCATTGATCCTCCTGTTACTTCTTGCACTTCCGGCATCTTATGCACTGTCAAGATTTAACTTCAGAGGGAAAAAGATTCTGAACATTGCATTTATGGCAGGACTTTTCGTCAACATCAGTTACATTGTAGTACCGATCTTCCTGATGCTCAGTGATGCAAATAAATTGCTCGGGGTAGATTTCTTCCTGAATAACAGGTTTATCCTGGCGCTTGTCTATGCATCGAGTGCACTGCCATTTACAGTGTATCTTTTGAGCGGATATTTCCGAACATTGCCGAAAGGATTTGAGGAAGCGGCATATATTGACGGATGCGGATACTTTAAGACGATGACAAAGATCATGGTGCCTATGGCAAAACCAAGTATCATCACAGTGATTTTATTTAACTTCTTGTCATTCTGGAATGAGTATATCATTGCCTATACATTGCTGGATGGAAATGATACGCTGGCGATGGGACTGAAAAATCTGATGGCAGTGGAAAAGACAGCTACCAACTACGGTATTATGTATGCCGGACTTGTGATTGTTATGCTGCCGACATTGATCTTATACATCATGGTACAGAAACGTCTGACAGAGGGTATGACTCTCGGCGGACTGAAAGGTTAGGAGGGACTGGCAATGAATAGTAGTACAGTAAGAAATATTATCATGTGTGTTGCATTTGTTATTTTCCTTGCTATGATCATCGTTGGTCAGAGACATATTTCTGTATCCGGACTTGCGATGGAGGTCATCGGATTGATCGGACTTCTGACACTTTTGTTCGTATATAACCACAGATACAAATAGAAGAGAATATGCTGGAATCTAAGAACGGATTCCGGCATATTTTTTTTGGAGGAACTGCATTCCTTTTTTTTAAAATATGAGTTATATTAATGTAAGAAGATTATATAAAAGGAAAGAAAGGCATAGACCTTGAAAGGAGACGATTGTGCAAACATAGAAAGAAATTGACTAAAGATTTTTTAAAAAACATCAGGTAGAATAGTAGATAATACAAAACAGAAGTGATAGATGAACAGGAGGTAGTTCAAAATGAAAAAACCAGTATTAGTAATTATGGCAGCCGGAATGGGAAGTCGTTACGGCGGATTAAAACAGATTGACCCAGTAGATGAGCAGGGACATATTATTATGGATTTCTCTATCTTCGATGCAAAGAGAGCAGGATTTGAGAAAGTCGTATTTATCATCAAAAAAGAAAATGAGGCAGATTTTAAAGAAGCAGTCGGAAAACGCATGGAAGAAGTGATGGATGTTGCTTATGTATTCCAGGATCTTCACAACATTCCGGAAGGATTTGAAGTGCCGGAAGGACGTGTGAAACCTTGGGGAACTGCACATGCCGTATTAAGCTGTATCGATGAAGTGGACGGACCATTTGCGGTAATCAATGCAGATGACTACTATGGAAGAGATGCCTTCCAGAAAATCTATGACTTCCTTTCTACTCATGAGGACGATGACAAGTTCCGTTATACAATGGTCGGATATCAGCTGGAAAATACATTGACAGAGAACGGACATGTAGCCCGCGGGGTATGTACGACAAATGAGGCAGGCGAGCTTGTAAAAGTAGAAGAGCGGACAAGAATCGAGAAAAAAGGTGACGGTGCTGCCTATACAGAAGATGAGGGAGCAACCTGGACAGATCTTCCGAAGGGAAGCATTGTGTCTATGAATATGTGGGGATTCACAGCAAGCATTCTGCAGGAGATCAAAAATGGATTTGCTTCTTTCTTAGAGGAAGGATTAAAGACGAACCCTCTGAAATGTGAATACTTCCTTCCGACAGTTGTCAGCAATCTGCTGGAAGAAGACCGCGCAACTGTATCCGTACTGACATCTGCAGATAAATGGTATGGAGTAACTTATAAAGAAGATAAGCCAGTCGTAGTAGCTGCGATCAAACAGATGAAAGAAAATGGATTATATCCGGAAAAATTGTGGGGAGAAGAGTAAGATCATGGGAATGGTATCAAACAGACAAAAAGACGAAGCAATTGCAAATTTTAGATTTGAAGGGGTTCTGATCGATGAGCGTCCATATGGAAGTGGACATATCAATGATACATTCCTTCTGACATTCGATATCTCCGGTATGGGACTTCTGCGTGTAATCTTACAGCGCATGAACAAAGAAATCTTTACACAGCCGGAAGAATTGATGGAGAACGTACTCGGTGTTACTTCTTACCTTCGTAAGAAGATCATTGAAAACGGTGGAGATCCGGAGAGAGAGACATTAAATATCATTCGCACAGTTGCAAACAGACCGTACTATGTGGATTCTCAAGGGGACTACTGGAGATGCTACAAATTCATCGATGGAGCTACCAGCTATGACCAGGTAGAAAAACCAGATGATTTCTATCAGAGCGCAGTATCTTTCGGTAACTTCCAGAGATTGCTTGCAGACTATCCGGCAGAGACTCTTCACGAGACGATCAAAGGATTCCATGATACAAAGGCACGTTTTGAAGTGTTCAAAAAAGCAGTGGAAGCAGATGTGTGTGGACGTGCAGCTTCTGTTCAGAAAGAGATTGATTTTGTTCTGGCACATGAAGATGTAGCTAACGTATTTGGAGATATGCTTGCGGCAGGAGAACTTCCGCTTCGTGTGACACACAATGATACAAAATTAAATAACATTATGATCGACGATAAGACGGGAAAAGGAATCTGTGTGATCGACCTTGATACAGTTATGCCGGGACTTGCAATGAATGACTTTGGGGATTCTATCCGTTTTGGAGCAAGTACAGGGGCAGAAGATGAAATCGATCTGAGCAAAGTGTCCTGCGATATGGAATTATTTGATCTGTATGCAAAAGGATACATCGAAGGATGTGGCGGAAAACTTACAAAGAAAGAGATCGAGCTGATGCCAATGGGAGCAAAGGTTATGACATTTGAATGTGGTATGCGTTTCTTAACAGATTATCTTGAAGGAGATCATTACTTTAAGATCCACAGAGAACATCACAATCTTGACCGCTGCCGTACACAGTTTAAGCTTGTGGAAGATATGGAAGCAAAATGGGATATCATGCAGGAGATCATCAGGAAATATAACGTTTAAGTAAGAATGTTTCTTGAGAGTGTGTGGGAAATCCGTAGATAAGATTTGAAAGAATTTGTGAGAAATAAGTTTAAAACAGAAAAAATGTTTTAAAACAAAAAATATAAAAAATAGTTGTACTGCCCGCAGTACGGTATTATAATAGAAGAAGAGAGAGATTTCTCATGTTACCCTACAAATCGTAAAAAACAGGAGGATACGAACATGGCAATTTTAGTAACAGGCGGAGCCGGATATATCGGAAGCCATACATGCATCGAATTAGTGAATGCAGGATATGACGTTGTTGTATTAGATAACTTATGTAATTCCAGCAAGGAATCTTTAAAACGTGTTGAGAAGATCGTCGGAAAACCAATCCCATTTTATGAGGCAGATATCCGCGATGCAGAGGCGTTAAAGAATATATTTGAGAAAGAAGATATCGATGCAGTCATTCATTTCGCAGGATTAAAAGCAGTTGGAGAATCTGTTGTAAAACCATTAGAGTATTATGACAACAACATTGCAGGAACACTGGTACTCTGCGATGCAATGAGAAATGCGGGAGTGAAGAACATTATCTTCAGTTCTTCTGCAACAGTATATGGAGATCCGGCATTTGTACCGATCACAGAAGAATGCCCGAAAGGACAGTGTACAAACCCATACGGCTGGTCGAAGTCAATGTTAGAGCAGATCCTCACAGATTTACATACAGCAGATCCGGAATGGAATGTCGTATTACTCCGTTACTTTAATCCGGTAGGAGCACATAAGAGCGGAACAATCGGAGAGAACCCGAAAGGAATCCCGAACAACTTAATGCCTTATATTACACAGGTGGCAGTTGGGAAGTTAGAGTGTCTCGGAGTATTCGGAGATGACTATGATACACATGACGGAACAGGTGTGCGCGACTATATCCATGTCGTAGACCTTGCACTTGGTCATGTGAAAGCATTGAAGAAGATTGAAGAGAAAGCCGGTGTATGCATCTACAACCTTGGAACAGGAAATGGATATTCTGTTCTGGATATGGTAAAAGCATTCAGCAAAGCATGCGGAAAAGAGATTAAATATGAGATCAAACCGCGTAGAGCCGGAGATATTGCAACTTGCTACGCAGACCCTGCAAAAGCAAAAGAAGAACTTGGATGGGAAGCTGAGAGAGGACTCGATGAGATGTGCGAAGACTCATGGAGATGGCAGTCAAACAATCCAAACGGATATGAAGCATAAAAAGATATGAGAATCTCATAGAGAGAAAGAGAGAAGACAAGCTCTGGTTACAGAGGGATTGGATTCTCTCTTTTTTTTGGTTCGAGCATTTTAGGAAGCAGATTGTCTGTCCAAGGATTGGTACTTCCATATCGGGGGGAAAAGTGGTATAATTTAACGGTAACTTTAGTTCTATTGAGGGTTAAAATATGAAGAAGGATATTCGATTAAAAGGACAGCTCCGCTTTTACATGCAGTGGCCGATCTTTATGCTGATCCTGCTCGTAGCGATGACCATCTGGATCTTTTTTACGAGCAGTCAGGCAGGAATCATGATGGCAATCATTGTGACAGTGTATGGAATCGGAGTAGGTGTGCTCTATATGTACAGTAAGTCGCTGATCATGGCAGACCTGGTACAGTTCGCAGCACAGTATGGTGTTGTTCAGAATACACTGCTGAAGGAACTTTCCATTCCGTATGCACTTCTGATGGATGATGGGCAGATTATATGGATGAATGACAGTTTCAAAGTAGTGACAGGGCAGGGCGACAAGGCAGAGAAGTATATTAATAAGGTCATTCCGGAACTGAACCGGGGCGTATTTCCAAAAGCGGAATCTGAGCAGGTGCAGCTGAATGTTATTTACAAGGAGAAGGAATATTCAGTAGCTATGCACAAAGTATCTGTGGAAGGATTTAGTGAGACAGAGGAACTTTTGCAGCTTCCCAAGGAGAAGGAATACTTTATTGCAATCTACCTGAAGGATGTCACAGAACTGAATAAGTACATTCGCGAAAATGATGCACAGAAGATGGTAGCAGGTCTGATCTACATTGATAACTTTGATGAAGTCATCGAGAGTGTTGAAGAAGTCAGACAGTCACTTCTGGTAGCGTTGATCGACCGGAAGATTAATCAGTATATTGCAAAGATTGACGGGATCGTCAAGAAAATGGAGAAGGATAAATACTTTATCGTGATTAAGAAAAAGTATTTCCAACAGTTGAAAGAAGATAAGTTTGCATTGTTAGAGGAGGTCAAGGGCATTAGCATTGGAAATGAGATGCCGGCGACACTCAGTATCGGTCTTGGGATGAGTACCGATACTTATGCACAGAGTTACAACTATGCCCGGGTGGCAATCGATCTTGCACTTGCAAGAGGGGGTGACCAGGCGGTTGTAAAGGATGCGAACAATATTACGTATTTTGGCGGAAAGCGCGAACAGGTGGCAAAGAATACGCGTGTGAAGGCGCGAGTCAAGGCAGAGGCTCTGCGGGAGTTTATTGCCGCGAAGGACAAAGTCATTGTCATGGGACATAAGATCGGGGATGTAGATTCTTTTGGAGCGGCAATCGGTATTTATCGTGCAGCTACAATTATGGAGAAGAAAGTACATATCGTGATCAACGATATCACAAGTTCTGTCAGACCGCTGTATGAGCGTATCCGGGATAATGCGGCATACGATGAAGATCTGTTTCTTACTTCCTCTCAGGTGGAGGATGTGGTAACGGAAAATACGATGGTTGTTGTAGTCGACACAAATAAGCCGGAACTGACAGAGTGTGAGGAACTGCTTGGCATGACAAAGACGATCGTCGTGCTCGATCATCACCGGCAGGGAAGCAACAGCATTGATAATGCAGTATTATCTTATATTGAACCGTATGCATCTTCCACCTGTGAGATGGTCGCAGAAGTGCTGCAGTACATTGCGGATGATATCCGGATCAAGGCGGTGGAAGCAGACTGTATGTATGCGGGAATCATGATCGATACAAATAACTTTGTGAGCAGAACTGGTGTGAGAACCTTTGAGGCGGCAGCATTTTTAAGGCGCTGTGGTGCAGATATCACCCGGGTGAGAAAGATGTTCCGAGATGATATGGATTCGTATCGTGCAAAGGCGGAGACGGTGCGCAGAGCAGAGGTATACAGAGGTGAATTTGCTATTGCGGAGTGTCCGGGCAAAGGAATTGAAAGTCCGACGATCGTCGGAGCCCAGGCAGCGAATGAGCTGCTCAACATTGCGGGGATCCGTGCATCGTTTGTATTGACAGCATACAATGGGAAGGTGTATTTGAGCGCCCGTGCCATTGATGAGGTAAATGTTCAGGTAATCGCAGAACGTCTCGGCGGAGGCGGCCATATCAACGTAGCAGGAGCACAGTTTTCCGATATGGAAGTCGAGGAAGTCATTGGGATGATCAAAGGCACACTGGACGAGATGATAGAAGGAGGAGATATATAATGAAAGTAATTTTATTAGAAGATGTAAAGGCACTTGGGAAAAAGGGAGAGATCGTAAACGTCAATGACGGGTACGCAAGAAACTTTATCTTGCCGAAGAAATTAGGTCTCGAAGCAACTGGAAAGAATTTAAATGACCTGAAGCTTCAGAAAGCGAACGAAGAAAAGATTGCGCAGGAGCAGTTAGAGGCTGCCAAAGCACTCGCAGAGAAGATTGCAGCAGGAAAGGTGACACTGCAGATCAAAGTTGGAGAAGGCGGCAGAACTTTCGGATCTGTTTCTTCCAAAGAAGTGGCACATGCAGTCAAAGAGCAAATGGGATATGATATTGACAAGAAGAAAATTCAGTTAAAAGAAGCAATCAAGACATTGGGAACACATATCGTTCAGGTGAAACTTCACACAAAGGTGACAGCAGATCTGAAAGTCGTTGTCACAGAAGCGTAGGTGGAACGCATGGAAGAGGCATTGATCAAGAGAGTCCTTCCGCACAGCCTCGAGGCGGAGCAATCCGTTGTCGGCGCAATGCTGATGGACAAGGATGCGATCATGACAGCGGCAGAAATCGTCAGCCGGGAGGATTTTTACCAGACGGCATATGGCATTCTGTTTGAGGCTATGGTGGAACTTTTCAATGAAGGGAAGCCGGTCGATCTGATCACCCTTCAGGAGCGTCTGAAAGAAAAGGATGTTCCGCCGGAAATCACCAGCCTTGAATTTGCAAGAGATCTTCTGACAGCGGTTCCGACTTCTGCGAATGTAAAATATTATGCAGAGATCGTCATGGAAAAATCGATGCTGCGGAAACTGATCAAGCTGAATGAGGAGATTGAGAACATGTGTTATCTCGGTCGGGATTCGCTGGAGGCGGTGCTTGAGACGACGGAGAAGAGAGTATTTGAGCTTGTACAGAAGAGAAATACCGGAGACTATGTTCCGATCAAGCAGGTCGTGTTAAATGCGTTAGATAAGATCGAGAAGTCTTCCAAGACGAAGGGAACTGTCACCGGAATTCCGACAGGGTTCATTGATCTTGATTATAAAACATCCGGCCTGCAGCCGTCTGATCTGATCCTCGTGGCAGCGAGACCGTCTATGGGAAAGACAGCGTTCGTGCTTAATATCGCACAGCATGTGGCATTTCGCAGCAATAAGACGGTGGCAATCTTCAGTCTTGAGATGTCCAAGGAACAGTTGGTGAACCGTCTGTTTTCTTTGGAGTCTCAGGTAGATGCACAGCTGCTCCGTACCGGTAATCTGAAGGATTCCGATTGGGAGAAGCTGATTGAAGGAGCTGGAGTGATTGGAAAGTCTAAGATGATCATTGATGATACGCCGGGAATCTCTATTTCAGAACTCCGCTCTAAGTGCAGAAAGTTTAAGTTGGAGCAAGGGTTAGACCTGATCATCATCGACTATTTGCAGTTGATGACCGGACGTGTAGGCGGACGTGCAGAATCCAGACAGCAGGAGATCTCGGATATTTCCAGATCATTGAAAGGACTTGCCAGAGAGCTGAATGTACCGGTTATTGCACTTTCTCAGCTGAGCCGTGCCGTAGAGCAGAGGCCGGATCATCGTCCGATGATGTCAGACCTTCGAGAATCTGGTGCAATCGAGCAGGATGCCGACGTGGTGATGTTTATTTACCGTGATGATTATTATAACAAAGATACAGATATGAAGAACATTGCAGAGATCATCATTGCGAAACAGAGAAACGGTCCGATCGGAACTGTGAATCTTGCATGGCTTCCAAATTATACGAAGTTTGCCAATGCGACGAGAAAGCAGGAATAATGGCGAAACTTGCGATGGAAAGAGCAAAAGAACAGACCTTCAATATGTTATAATCTTTATAGGTTATTACATATTGGAGGTTATTTTTATGGGCGAAGTTCACTATATGATTTCAGAAGCTGCAAAGAGAGTCGGGGTGGAGGCACATGTGCTGAGATACTGGGAGGAAGAACTTGACCTTCCGATCGGCAGGACAGAGATGGGGCACCGTTACTATACAGAAGATGACATCCGTTTATTTCACTGCATTAAGGATCTCAAAGAGCAGAGCATGCAGTTGAGAGAGTTAAAGACCGTCATACCAGAATTAAAGAAAGCGCGGGAACAGAAGAAGAAAAAGCTGGCAGAGATGGAGGAAAGGGAGAACAGCAGAATGAGTCAGACAGAAGGACAGCTTGTCAAGGCACAGCCGGAAGTGGTGGATACGGACAAGTTTTTGCAAGTTCAGAGCTTTATCGGGGAGGCACTTCAGAAAGTTATCGTGGAGAATAATACGAAGCTTGCGCAGGAAGTCAGTCATACAGTTACAAAGAATGTACTTGGCGAGATGGAAACGTTGTTTCATCTGAAAGAGCAGAAAGAAGAAGAACATTACCGCAAGCTGGACAGCCTGATCAGACAGCAGCAGCAGATCAGACGCGAGAGTGTGAAGATATCACCGGTTGGAAAGTTGAGAAAATTGCTGGAAGGATAGCATGAAGTGAACAAAAGATGGAGTATAACATGATTTTTTAGGACAAGTTTATGCTGCAAAAAAGGGGACGGATCAGACATTACATCTGATCCGTCCCACTTTTTGCCTATATACTTACTGGGCTATGTTGGCTGCCAGGCAGCCATATCTGAATTATTCAGCAGAGATAGCTCCTGTTGGACATTGTGCAGCACAAGCTCCACAGTCTACGCAAGCATCAGCATTGATTTCGTAGTGATCTGCTCCCTGAGAGATTGCTCCAACTGGACATTCAGCTTCGCAAGCTCCACAGCTTACACATTCATCGCTAATTACGTGTGCCATAGTATGTATCCTCCTTTTCTGTGGCAGAATGAACTCTGCCTATTTGTGTTTATTTTAATACAAATGAGCCAAATATACAAGTCTATTTTGTGCTCTGAATTTAATACAAAGAAAAAGAGTTTCAATCAGAGCACAAAAAGACTAGAAGACAACAGAACAGGGACCGGAACAATTTGTCTTAAAGTTCTTCCGACAGTTTGTTCAGACGCTGCTTTTCATGCTTATATGCAGCGAGAACAACACGTTTGGCAGCCTCTGCATCTTCTTTACTTGGTTCTGGAGTATCCTTTAACGGATAATCCATATGAAGGTTATCATATTTTGCCTTTCCCATAGAGTGGTAAGGAAGAATATCAAGCGCTTTGACATTGTTCAGTGTTCCGAGAAATGTGCCAAGTTGTTCCAGATATTCTTGATAGAAAGTGATGCCGGGAACAATCACATGGCGTACCCAGATCGGAATGTTTTGCTCATCGAGATAGCGTGCAAATGCCAGGATACGCTCATTGGAGTGTGCAGTCAGTTTCTTGTGTTCTTCTCCGTTGATATGTTTGATGTCAAGCATGATCAGGTCTGTGACCTGAAGGAGCTTTTCCAGCTTTTCCATAAATACTGCATTGGATGGCTGAAACATAATCCCAGAAGTATCGATACAGGTGTGGATATGATCTTTCTTCAGCTTTGTAAAGAGCTCGATCAGAAAATCCATCTGCATCATTGGTTCACCGCCTGTCACAGTCACACCGCCATGGCGGTAAAATGGGAGATTAGAGTAGAAGCCTTCAAGTACTTCCTCTACACTTTGTTGTTCTCCGATGTTTGGCTCCCATGTATCTGGATTGTGACAGTACAGACAGCGCATCGGGCAGCCCTGAAGAAAGATTACGTAGCGCAGTCCCGGGCCATCTACGGTTCCACAGCTTTCAATCGAATGTATATATCCTTTTGTCATAAAAGACACCTGCCTTTCAGTATGATAAAGTTCGGTATGAAAAAAGGCTGTCGCAGAATGGAAAGATCAGAAACCATTTTGGCGGCAGCCCCTTGAAGTCATTATTGCAATTCGATACGGAGAACAGAACGTCTGATGACATAGACGATATGTCATCAGACGGCTCTCTCTGCCGTTACATTACATTCCTTCGTGGAATGTACGGGAAATAACGTCGTCCTGCTGTTCTTTTGTAAGTTTGATAAAGTTTACAGCGTATCCTGAAACACGAACAGTTAACTGTGGGTAGTTTTCTGGGTGTTTCTGAGCGTCTAATAATGTTTCTCTTGTAAATACGTTTACATTTAAGTGGTGTCCACCCTGTTCTACGTATCCGTCTAACATATTTACTAAGTTATCTACCTGCTGCTGATTTACTGCCATAGTGTTATCCTCCTTGATTTTGGTTTTTCTTTATCTGATTTTTGTATTGTCGGACAGATTATTCGTTGTCGATGCTGTCCATGATGTTTGGAATGTTGCAAGCCTGGTTTCCACATTCTTCGATTCTGTCAAGGTCAAGGTCACCTGCAAAAATCTTATCTTCTTTTCCAAGTGCTCCCGGAATGATAGAGAATGTGTTGGAAATTCCGTCCTGAGCATGTCTGAATGGAATCTTAGCTACAGATGCAAGGGAAGCTAATGCTCCGTGAGAATCACGTCCGTGCATTGGGTTTGCTCCTGGTGCTAAAGGTTCTCCAAGCTTTCTTCCGTCTGGTGTGTTACCTGTCTTCTTACCATATACAACGTTAGATGTGATAGTAAGGATAGAAGTTGTAGGAACACCGTGACGGTATGTGTGATGTTTTCTGATCTTATCCATGAAAGAACGTACAACAGTTACTGCGATCTCATCTACATCATCATCGTTGTTACCGTATTTCGGGAAATCTCCCTCTACTTCGTAGTCTACTACTAATCCATCTTCGTCTCTGATCGGTTTTACTTTTGCATATTTGATTGCACTTAAAGAGTCAGCTACAACAGAAAGTCCTGCGATACCTGTTGCAAAGTAACGTTTTACTTCACGGTCATGAAGAGCCATCTGGATTTTTTCGTAGCAATATTTGTCATGCATGTAGTGGATGATATTTAATGTGTTTACATATAATTCAGCAAGCCATTCCATCATGTCGTCGAATTTAGCCATAACATCATTGTAGTCAAGGTATTCACCTTCTACCGGACGGTATTTTGGTCCTACCTGTACTTTGGATTTCTCATCCACACCACCGTTGATTGCGTATAATAAACATTTTGCAAGGTTTGCACGAGCTCCGAAGAACTGCATTTCCTTACCGATTCTCATAGAAGATACACAGCATGCGATTGCGTAGTCATCTCCGTGAGTCGGACGCATTAAATCATCGTTTTCATACTGGATAGAAGATGATTTGATAGACATCTTCGCACAGTATTCTTTAAATGCTTTTGGAAGACGAGTAGACCAGAGAACTGTTAAGTTCGGTTCTGGAGCTGTTCCAAGGTTGTCTAATGTGTGAAGGTAACGGAAAGATGTCTTTGTTACGAGCGGACGTCCGTCAACACCAACACCACCGATAGACTCTGTTACCCATGTCGGGTCACCGGAGAATAATGCATTGTATTCTGGTGTACGTGCAAATTTTACAAGACGAAGCTTCATGATGAAGTGGTCAATGTATTCCTGAGCCTGTTCCTCTGTGATCAGTCCTCTTTCTAAGTCACGCTGGATATAGATATCAAGGAATGTAGAAGTACGTCCAAGACTCATTGCTGCACCGTTTTGTTCTTTAACAGCTGCAAGGTATCCAAAGTATAACCACTGGATAGCTTCTTTTGCATTGGAAGCTGGTTTTGTAATATCGTATCCGTAGATTTCTCCTAATTTTGCTAATTCGCCAAGTGCGCGGATCTGCTCAGATAATTCTTCACGAAGACGGATGTTATCTCCTGTCATTCTCACTAAAGAAGTAGCAAGCTGTTCTTTCTTGTCTGCGATCAGCCAGTCTGTTCCGTATAAAGCAACACGGCGGTAGTCACCGATGATACGTCCACGTCCGTATGCATCCGGAAGTCCTGTGATGATACCAGATTTTCTTGCTGCTCTCATCTCTGGTGTGTAGGCATCAAATACACCCTGATTGTGTGTTTTTCTGTATTCTGTAAAGATTTTTACGATTTCAGGGTCAACTTCATATCCATTTTCATGGCAGGCGTTCTGAGCCATACGGATACCACCGTAAGGTTGTAAAGAGCGTTTGAATGGTTTATCTGTCTGGAAACCAACGATCTGTTCTAAGTCTTTGTTTAAGTAACCTGCTGCATGGGAAGTGATGCTTGATACAATTTTTGTATCCATGTCAAGAACTCCGCCTGCTTCGCGTTCCTGCTTTGAAAGATCCATTACCTGAGCCCAAAGAGTCTTTGTAGCTTCTGTAGGACCTGCTAAGAAAGAATCGTCCCCCTCATATGGTGTGTAGTTTGACTGAATGAAGTCACGTACGTTTACTGATGTACGGTTCCAACGTCCTGGCTTGAATCCGTCCCAACTAGAGTTCCAGTTTTTTTCCATTATATTTCCTCCTAAATCGTTGTAAAAAAGTTAGTAGTTTGTAAAATGTTTGTTAAATAATTCACTTAGATTATATCAATTTGCTATAAGAAAAGTCAATAGGTTGGATTGTACTAAATTGCATACAGTATACAAATTGTGAACACTGTATAAAACCTTATAAAAATTTAAGAAAAAATTTCTTCTATTTTTTGTAATTTAGTGTATAGTAGATAGGTAATAACCTAGAGGGCGGACGGAAGTTGATTTTTTCTTTTAAAATTGTGAGAAGTCATTGCCGGTGCCCGAAGATTTTACGTATATTTACAAGTGTGTGACATAGGCTTTGAAATATACGTTCAGAATGAAAAAATGGAGTGTGTAAAAAATGCAGAGAAGAAGGAAGAGCATCATAGGGCTGGCATGTCTGATGAGTGCAATGCTTCTATTTTCTTCTTGTGGGAAGGAAGCAGAGGAAGAGAAGCAAGATACACAGACACAGGCAGATACAGAAAAAGAGGAGCCGAAAGAGAAAGAAGGACAGGGCAATTTAAATATTATTTCTCCGCAGGCATACAGCAATGTGGACGGTCTTACCCTGGAACCGGGAACATACATTTCCCTGATCGGGAAGGAAGCCGGAACCGAATATTGGAAGATGGTAGAAAAAGGCGCCAAGCAAGCAGTATCGGAATTGAACAGTGCACTGGGTTACAAAGGGGAAGATAAGATTAAGTTAAATTACAGTGGTCCGAGCGAGAGTGAGAGCGTGGACGAGCAGATTAATATTTTAGATGAAGAACTGGCCCGCTATCCAAATGCAGTTGGGATTGCGATCATTGACTCCAATGCTTGTTCGGTGCAGTTTGATCTTGCTACAGAGAATGGAATTCCAATTGTTGCCTTTGATTCCGGAAGTGATTACCAGGGACTGCAGTCACTCTGCGCTACCAATAATACAGAAGCAGCACAGACTGCGGCAGTGAATCTGGCTACGGCATTAGATAACAAGGGAAAGGTACTCGTATTTGTCCACGATTCTAAGTCTACTACTGCGAGAGAGCGTCAGAGTGGTTTTGCGGATACACTCGCAAAAGATTATCCGGAAGTTGAGATTGCGGAAGTTGTCTATCTAGATAATCTGGAAGACGTGAAAGGACTTTTGGCAGAGAAGAAGAACCAGGAAGCGAAAATCAATCCAGAAGATGAGAAGGCAGCGCAGAAGGAAGACTTTACTGATGAGCAGGCAATCCAGTATATTCTGGAGCAACACCCGGATGTGACGGGCTGTTTTACAACCAATGTGGATGCGACACAGAAAATACTGTCGATTGTCAATGAGATGAAGCAGTCAAAAGATACTAAGCAGGCAGAGGCTGCCAAGAATCTCAAGATAATCGGATTCGACGGAGGAGAGAAACAGATGGAGGCGCTGGAGAATGGAGAACTGGAAGGTCTTGTTGTTCAGAATCCGTATGGTATGGGATATGCGACTGTGATTGCCTGTGCGCGTTCCATCGCGAATCAAGGAAATGAGGCAGTTGTTGATACAGGATATGTGTGGGTGACAAAAGATAATATGGAAGATAAAAATATCAGCCGTATTTTGTATTAGTGAGGAAAGGAATATGAAATTCAAAAGCAGATAAAGCTGTAATCAATGCAGATACTAATACAAATCATCAAAAAAGAGAAACGACATTTCAGTGGAGGAAATGTGTTTCTCTTTTTTTGTATCGTTTCTTTTCGTGTAAGGAAGAAACTAATTTTCACTGCTTTTTGTGAGTGAGAAAATAAATTCTGTGCCGACTCCTTCGGTGCTGATAACGTTGATATTTTCTCCATGTGCCTGAATGATTTCCTTGACGATTGCAAGTCCGAGCCCGGTTCCTTTCTTGTCTTTTCCACGGGAGAGGTCGCTCTTATAGAAACGCTCCCACACTTTTGTGAGACTTTTTTTGGGAATCCCGATTCCGGAGTCTTTGACGGAGACGAACACTTTTCCATTGCGTTCGGTCGTCTCGAGTACGATGGAAGAGTCCGGATTACTAAATTTGATCGCGTTGTCCAGCAAGTTGTATAAGACTTGCTGAATCTTACCGCGGTCGGCAAAGACATTCTGGATGCGCGGGTCAAAGAGCAGTTCAATTGAAATTTTCTTGGAGGTACAAGTTCCTTCAAAAGAAGCGGCAGTGTGTTTGATCGTGTCGTGCAGATTGAAGTTGGTCTTGTCAAGAAGAAGATCTTTCGTGTCAAATTCATTTAATGTCAGAAGATCTTTTGTCAGATCCGTCAGGCGCTCGGTCTCAAACAGTATGATGTTCAAATATTTTCCCTGAAGTTCTTGTGGGATTGTTCCATCGACAATCGCTTCCACATATCCTTTGATGGATGTGAGCGGAGAGCGGAAGTCGTGGGAGACATTGGCGATGAACTTCTTCTGATAGTCTTCCATATCTTTGAGCTGTGCTGCCATATAGTTGAGAGAGGCAGACAGATAGCCCATCTCGTCTTCTGTCCGCACCGGGATCTCATAAGTCAGATTGCCGGAGGCATACTGGGTGGCAGCCTCTGTGATCTTCCGCAGCGGCTGGTAAATGAAAAAGTGGAATGCCAGCAGTATGCAGAAAGATAAAATGTAGATGACAACAATGGTAATATAGACATTTCGCAATAAAGAAGAAGTCTGCTGTTCGAGATCTTCGTAAGGTTTGTGCAGCAGCAGATATCCCTTCGTCGTAAAGCCTTGTGTGACCGGTGCAATCACTGTGATGACTTTTTTATCAAAAAGATCATGGTAAGTTCCGAGCAGATATTTGGAACTGCCATTTTCCGCAGGATCAAAGTCTGGGATTTCGGATGGCGGAACCGGCATTTCATCTGCTCCCGCAGATAGAATCACCTGTCCAGTACGGTCAATGAACCATGTTGATGCATGCAGATAGGTCGACATCCCATTTAACTGCGTGTGAATGTCGGAAAGTGTCAGATCGTCTGTAAAATATCCGGTCAGGTAATCATTGGCGAGCAGGGTGGCTTCTTTATAAAGGGTATCAGAAGTATCTTCTTCCAGCTCGGAGATCGTCAGCTCATGGGTGAGTGTGGCGACTGTGAACAGGCAGAGAAATCCGAAGATCAGATAAATGCTGATAAATTTTAAGTATAAAGTGCTGCGCATACTATTTCACCTCAAACTTGTACCCGATACCCCACACGGTGCCGAGACACCATGTCGGATGGTCCTTGATTTTTTCGCGCAGACGCTTGATGTGCACATCGACAGTTCTTGTATCTCCGATGTATTCGTAGCCCCAGATTTGGTCGAGGAGCTGTTCTCTTGTAAATACTTGATTTGGTGAGGATGCGAGGAAATAAAGCAGTTCCAGTTCCTTTGGAGGCATTTCGACTACTTTTCCGTCACAGACGACAGAGTAGTTCGTCAAGTTGATCTCAATGCCAGGGTAGGAAACGCATTTGCCTTTCTCTGCGGCAGCAGTTTCCTGTCTAGGTGCCTGGTAGCGGCGGAGCACTGCTTTGACTCTTGCGACAAGCTCTTTGGAATCAAAAGGCTTGATCATGTAGTCATCTGCACCAAGTTCGAGACCAAGTACTTTATCAAAGACTTCTCCCTTTGCGGAGAGCATGATGATCGGAGTATCTGATTTTGCCCGAATCTCGCGGCAGACCTGATAACCGTCAATGCCCGGCAGCATTAAGTCAAGCAGTACAAGATTTGGCGAATAGTTGTCAAATGCAGCTAACGCCTCCTCGCCGTCATGTACCATCATCGTGTCGAAGCATTCTTTCAAAAGATAGAGGGAGATCAGCTCTGCAATATTTTCATCGTCATCGACGATTAAGATTTTCTGTTTAGTTACCATGGGGTAGGAATCCCTCCTTTATTTCAAATCTACTACTTAAATTCCACGATCGTGACGCCGGCATCTCCTTCACCGAACGCACCGAGGCGGTAAGATTTTACATGTTTTTGTCGTTTTAAATAGTTATGGATACCGCTGCGGAGTGCACCGGTTCCCTTGCCGTGCACGATGCGGACGGGACTGATGTGCGACATGTACGCATCATCCAAATATTTGTCAAGTTCTGCGATTGCCTCGTCTACTGTCTTTCCGAGTAGGTTAATCTCTGGGCGGACAGACATGGTCTTTTTCATTTTCATCTTTCCGGAGGAAGTCTTCTGCAGATGTTTCCCCGTGATCACAGGTTCATCGATGATCTCCAGATCGGAGATATTTACCTGGGAGCGAAGGATTCCCATCTGTACGAAAAGATCTCCTTTCGCATTTGGAAGAGAACTTACGGTTCCGGTCAGATTGAGGCTGAGCACTTTTACGGCCTCGCCGAGTTTGAAATCACTTGGTTTATGCTGTTTTTTCGATTTTTTCGTATCAAGCTTCACACCGGATCCGGTCTTTTTGATCTTCTGGCGGAGTCGTTCGCGCTCGCGTTCCATCTCTGCGGCAGAGATATTTTCTTTCCCAAACTTGCGGAAGTTCTTCATAGTCTCGTCAGCAACTTCTTTTGCCTCGCGGAGAATCGCGTTTGCTTTTTCGTTTGCTTCATTGATAATACGCTCTTTGCGCTCGTCAAGGCGTTCTTGTTTTTGCTCTAATTTCTGTTTCAGAGCTTCTACTTCGCGCTTGTAGGCAGCGATTTCCTGCTGTTCTTTCTCAATGGTACGTCTGCTGTTTTCGAGGTCTGCAAGGAGATCTTCAAAGGATTCATCCTGTTCGGACAGACGTTCTTTCGCATCTGCGATAATATAATCCGGCAGACCAAGTTTACTGGAAATCGCGAAGGCATTACTCTTTCCCGGGATACCAATCAGCAGATGGTAAGTTGGACGGAGTGTCTCTACGTCAAATTCACAGCAGGCATTTTCTACACCTGGAGTGGAAAGTGCATAGACTTTCAGCTCACTGTAATGAGTCGTTGCCATCGTGCGGATTTTCCGCTCGTGCAGGTAGGACAGAATGGAAGTTGCAAGTGCAGCTCCTTCGGTTGGATCGGTTCCGGCGCCGAGCTCATCGAACAGCACAAGAGAGTGCTCATCCACGTGCTGCAGGAAGGAAACGATATTGGTCATATGAGAAGAGAAGGTACTGAGACTCTGCTCGATACTTTGCTCATCGCCGATATCCGCATACACTTCGTGGAACAGCGCCAATTCTGAGCGATCCAGTGCAGGAATATGAAGTCCTGCCTGCCCCATCAGCGTGAAAAGACCGACTGTTTTTAGCGATACGGTTTTTCCGCCGGTGTTCGGACCAGTTACAATCAGAAGATCAAAGGCATCTCCCAGTGTGACCGTGATCGGGACTACCTTTTTCTTATCGAGAAGCGGATGGCGTCCTTCACGGATATGGATATAGCCATGGTCGTTAAAAATCGGTTTGCTTGCATTTAAGGAGAGGGCAAAGGAACCCTTTGCGAAGATAAAGTCCAGTTCTGTAAGCAGCTTATAGTTTCTGCGAATCTCCGTCACATAGCCGGCGGCATCTGCGCTGAGATTGGCAAGGATCACCTGGATCTCTTCCTGCTCCTTTCCGTAAAGTTCTTTTAGATCATTATTTAACTTTACGACAGCCATTGGTTCAATAAAGAGTGTCGAACCGGTAGAAGACTGGTCGTGGATCATTCCCTGTACCTGGCTGCGGTATTCCGCTTTGACTGGAAGACAATATCTGTCTCCGCGCATCGTAATAATGGCATCCTGCAGATAAGTACGCAGAGAGCCGTTGACAAGCGAAAGAAGCGTAGAATGTACTTTGTCGTTTGTCTGGGAAATACTTCTTCGAATGTGCTTCAGGGTACTGCTCGCGTCATCGCTGATCTCATCTTCATCGATAATGCAGCGGCGGATCTCGCCGGCAAGGATCGACAGTGGTTCCAGCTGATCGAAATACACGTCGAGGCAGTCCTGCTCCTCGTCCACAGTCTCGTGCCGCCCATAAGCTTTGGCACGGTTTGTCACTTCCAGTAATTTGCAGATGCGGAGCAGTTCATTGCAGCCGAGCGCTCCGCCAATCTCCAGACGCATCAGAGAATCTTCCACAGTGTATACACCGCTGAAAGAGAGACGTCCTTTTTTTACAATTCTTGTAAAAGCCGCCGCGGTCTGTTCTTGCGCGGTTGTGATTTCGGCCAGGGAGGTCATCGGAGCCAAATGGCTGCAGAGTATCTTTCCGCCCGGGGAAGAAGCCTGCTCTGCAAGTAATTCAGTTATTTTGTTGTATTCTAGTTTTTTTAAAGTCTTTTTATTCATAATCATTCACCTGTTTCCATTCTACCTTATATTTGTAATAAAGGAAAGCAGAAATATTCTATACTTATTGAACATTGACAAATGTTAGGGTATACTGTAAAGAGGATGAAAAAGGAGATACGTCATGTCTATGGAGAACAAGGAAGGACCAGAAAAATTTTCTTTTTTGCAGGAGGTAATCAAGGAGAAGCCTCTGAATCGAAAAAAGCTCATGCATAAGGCAGCCGGGCTGGCGGCGGCAGGAATTCTATTCGGTGCGTTTGCCAGTATTAGTTTTTGTGTGTTCCAACCATGGGTTGATGAACAGCTGAATGCAGAAGAAGAGATTACCATTCCAAAGGACGAGGAACCTGAAGAACATCCACAGGAAGCAAAGGCAGAGGAAGAAGAAAGAGAGCCGGAGCTTACCCTTGAAAATTTTGAAGAGCTGGAACGTGCGATGTACCAGGTCGCTGCGGAGGCGAACAAAAGTATTGTCTCAGTGACTTCTGCCGGAGAAGATGATAACTGGACAGAGGAAGAGCGAAAAGAAGGAACCGGTGCATGTGGCGTGATCATGCCGTCCAACAGCAGAGAATATCTGATCCTGACGATGGGAAGTGCCATCAAGGATGCAGAGCAGATTCAGGTGACATTTGGAGATGGCGCATCCTGTGATGCTGCAGTCAGAAAGAAGGATGCGGTGTTGGGGATTGCCGTGCTTGCGGTTGATCGGAATCAGGTCAGTGACAGCACAAAGAATCAGATCCAGGAGGCTGTCCTTGGCAATTCTAACATGACTTACAAAGGAGATGTAGTGATTGCACTGGGAAGTCTGTTTGGTTACTCCAAAGGGATGGGATATGGCATTATCAGTTCCAATAAAAATACAGTCAGTGTAGCAGACCGAGTATACCGGCTGTTGGACACAGACATACCTGCCTCCAGACAAGGGAGCGGTGTGTTATTTAATATCGACGGTGAAGTCATCGGATTTACATTTGCTGCCGAACAGGTGACGGATGAAAGCAGTACACTGCGTGTCCTTGCAGTTTCGGATGTGAAAGAAGAACTGGAAAAGCTGCTAAATGGCAACAGTGTTCCATATATCGGTATTGTCGGGACGAATGTGACGGATGAAATTGCAGAGGCACAGAAACTTCCGAAAGGAATCTATATCAAAGAGATTGAGGCAGATTCTCCGGGAATGACTGCAGGAGTTCAGTGTGGAGATATTATCACTGCAATGGACGGCGATCCGGTGGTGACCGTGAAAGCACTGCATAACAAACTGCTGACATTTCAGCCGGGAGATGAAGTGAAGTTGTCGGCAAAAAGACTTGGATCCGAAGGATATGTGGAGATCAGTTATACCGTTGTCATCGGAGGAGCCGAGAAGAAATAGAAGAATTAAAATGAGAATATTATAATAGAAAGAGGACAGAAATGAGATATATTAATACATTACATGAGGGAGAGACCATCCGCTGTATTTATTTGTGCAAAGGAAAGCGCTCTGCAGAAACGAGAAATGGAAAGGCATATGACAATCTGATTTTACAGGATAAAACGGGAACTTTAGACGGAAAAGTGTGGGATCCAAATTCTAATGGAATTGCAGACTATGATGAGATGGATTTTATCGAAGTATTCGGAGATGTCATTTGCTATAATGGAAATCTTCAGCTGAATATCAAGCAGATCCGCAAGGCATTTGAAGATGAGTATGTGGCGGCAGACTACATGCCGACAAGTGAGAAGAGTGTCGAGGGAATGTATCAGGAGTTGATGAAATATGTTGCACAGATTGATAATGAATATTTGAGAAGAGCAGTGGAGTATTATTTCAAAGACGATGCGGCATTTATTAAGCGGTTTCAGGCACACTCTGCGGCAAAGAGTGTACATCACGGATTTGCAGGAGGTCTTTTGGAGCACACGCTCAGTATTGTCAAAATGTGTGAATACTATGTAGGGGCGTATCCAATCTTGAATAAAGATCTTCTGTATGCGGCGGCGATGTACCATGATATCGGGAAGACAAAAGAACTTTCCGCATTTCCGGAAAATGATTATACGGATGATGGACAGCTGCTCGGACATATCATTATCGGAGTCGAGATGGCAAACGATGCGATTCGATCTATTCCGGGATTTCCGGAAAAGCTGGCAAGTGAGTTGAAGCACTGCATTATTGCACATCACGGAGAGTTAGAATACGGTTCTCCGAAAAAGCCTGCGCTGGCAGAAGCACTGGCACTTAATTTCGCGGACAGCACAGATGCCAAGTTACAGACTTTGACAGAGATTTTCAAAGAAAAAGATACGACAGACTGGCTTGGATATAACAGACTGTTCGAGAGTAATTTAAGAAAGACAAGTATTTAGAAATAAAAACAGAGAGATGAAAAAGGGTGCTGCAAAACAGAGAATTTCAACAAGATATAGATTGCATCGAATCAGAGATGAATTATACCATGTCTAAGAAATTGATTTTGCGGCACCCGCTTTCTTTGTTACATAGGAAATTCTTATGTAAAAAACACGCTTCACGCGCGAGCAGTGATGAAAATGCCAAAAAGGCAAAGAGAAGTTGGAAACGGATACAATTTTATAGTAGGAGGAAGATCATGAAGAAAAATGATACAGCGGTCGTGAAGATCGAAGATATCGGGATCAATGGAGAGGGAATCGGAAAGGCAGACGGATATACACTGTTTATCAAGGATACCGTGATGGGAGATCTTGTGGAAGTGAAAGTGATGAAGGCGAAAAAGAACTATGGATATGCGAAGCTGCTTCGTGTCATTGAACCTTCAAAAAATCGTGTGGAAGCAAAATGTCCGGTCGCAAAACAGTGTGGAGGATGTCAGATCCAGGAGATGGATTATCAGGAACAGTTACAGTTCAAGCAGAAAAAAGTCATTGGAAATCTGGAACGGATCGGAGGATTTGCGCCGGAAGTATTAGAAAAGATCACGCAGCCGGTGTGTGGGATGGACGAGCCGTTTCATTACCGGAATAAAGCGCAGTTCCCGATTGGGACGGACAAGGACGGCAAGGCAGTCGCCGGATTTTATGCGGGAAGGACACATCAGATCATCCCGAATACAGATTGTGCGCTGGGGGTTTCTCAGAATCAGCAGATTTTAGAGGAGATTCTTTCGATCATGAATGAGAACCATATCCCGGCGTATAACGAGCAGGATTGCAGCGGACTAGTGCGCCACATTTTAATCCGTTATGGATTTACGACGAAAGAGATTATGGTTTGCTTTGTGATCAATGGGGATAACCTGCCATGTGCGGACAAATTTGTGGA
The DNA here is from genome assembly GCF_042846195.1 of Faecalimonas umbilicata. Lineage (NCBI taxonomy): Bacteria > Bacillati > Bacillota > Clostridia > Lachnospirales > Lachnospiraceae > Faecalimonas > Faecalimonas umbilicata. Next base: position 2,664,741 of record NZ_AP031411.1, on the reverse strand, counting down.
TAAGTTATCTCAAATCGAGGGCATGAGGAGTATAACTTTCAGCAAGAACAAAGAAAATACAAATGTCATTATGGGAAAAGAGATAGAAGTACTTTGGGGAGATGGTTACATTACCGATTATATTGGAAATGTAAAATATCAGATTTCTCCGCTGTCGTTCTATCAGGTGAATCCGGTACAGACCGAAAAGCTTTATAAATATGCATTAGAATATGCAGGGCTGACCGGAGAGGAAACCGTGTGGGATCTGTACTGCGGAATCGGAACGATTTCTCTTTTCCTGGCACAAAAGGCAAAGCAGGTGTACGGTGTTGAGATTGTACCGCAGGCGATTGAAGATGCCAAACAAAATGCAGAATTAAATGATATGAAAAATGCAGAATTTTTTGTCGGGAAAGCAGAAGAAATACTTCCGGCATATTATGAAAATTATGCGAAAGAACATCCGGGGCAGCAGGCACATGCCGATGTGATTGTTGTCGATCCGCCGAGAAAAGGGTGCGAGGAAGCGCTGCTTGAAACAATGGTAAAAATGCAGCCAGACAGAATTGTCTATGTCAGCTGCGATTCTGCTACATTGGCAAGAGATTTAAAATATCTATGCGGGGAAGGGTATGCGTTGGAAAAAGTACAGGTAGTTGACCAGTTCCCGAATACCGTTCACACAGAATGCGTGACATTATTGCAGAGGAGTAGAGGGAAGAAATAATTGAGAAGAGATTAAAATAATAAGGAATATAAGAGCTATGGGATGCAGTGAGGTGAAGCATAGCTCTTATTTTTATGTTTTGAAAATAGATTTCTTTTTTGTCTCCAATAGGACAAAGTCACATCCAGTGCTATAATAAAATAATAGCTGAAACATATGGAAGGGAAGGAAGAACTTATGAAAAAAATAAAAAAACTTGTGGCAATCCAGCCGGTTTCTATTCTGCAAGAGAGTAAAGAAAAATTGAAGGAATTTTGTGAGGAAATCATTTTCTTTGATTCGCAGCCAGAGAGTGCAGAGGAGATTGTAGAAAGAATCGGAGATGCAGATGCGGTATTTGTCAGTTATACACATGCAATCGGGGAGGAAATCTTAGCAAAGTGCCCAAATCTTGTATACATTGGGATGTGCTGCAGTCTGTATTCAGAGGAAAGTTCTAATGTGGATATTGCTTATGCAAGAGAACATGGAATCACAGTGACAGGAATCCGGGATTACGGTGATGAAGGCGTAGCAGAGTATGTGCTGATGAACTTGATCGGACGGCTTCATGGGACAGATGGGCATCCACCTCTTTTAGGAGAAAGTTCGGAGATTTCCGGTGCGAGGATCGGATTACTTGGGCTTGGGGCAAGCGCGCAGGCAGTCGCAAGAGCATTAGGCGCAATGGGAGCACAGATCAGTTATTACAGCCGGACGAGAAAACCGGAACTGGAAGAGCAGGAGGGGTACCGTTACTGTGAACTTTCAGAGTTATTAAAAGAAAGTGATGTCGTTTGTAGTTGCCTGAGTAAAAATGTGACGTTGTTATACGAGGAAGAGTTTGAGGCACTCGGAGAAAATACGATTTTATTTAACACGGCGCTGAGTCCTTGTTTTGAGCAGCATGCGATTGAGAAATGGCTGGAGCGGAACAATACCTGGTATTTTTGTGACACCCTGATGGGACTTGGAGAAGAATCGCTTCTTGCGCGGGAAAATGTCAGATGTCAGAAGTGTTCATCTGGGATGACAAGGCAGGCCGTAATTCGGCTGAATAAGAAAGTACTTGAAAATCTGGAGAGATACTGTAGTGAGAATATTTTTTAGTTGATCGGGTATACTTTCACCAAAAGAAAGAGAAAGGTGGAAACAAAAATGGTAGAACCGGATACAATTAAATTATTAAGAGAATGTGATGCAGGGATTAAAATGGGAATTTCTTCGATTGAGGAAGTGTTGGAATATGTACACGAGAAGAAATTGTACCAATGCCTGTCTGACTGTATGGAAAAACATGAGAAGCTGGAAAAAGAAATCCAGGAAATATTGAAGGAATATCAGGATGAGGGAAAAGAGCCTGGAATGATGGCGAAGGGAATGTCGTGGGTGAAGACTAATGTCAGGCTTGTATGGAATGAGTCTGATGCAACAATCGCAGATCTGATCACAGATGGCTGTAATATGGGAGTGAAGTCTCTTGGGAGATATTTGAATGAGTATCCTGAAGCGGAATGGAAAGTGAAGGAGATTGCCAGAAAACTGATTCGCCTGGAGGAAAAACTTGCAGAGGATCTCCGAATTTATTTGTAATCTGAAAATTATTTTAAGGATATTCGTAAGAAGCTATCAATTATTTTTTTCGCAGAATAAGTGAGAACAAGCAGGAAAAAATCTTGCGAAGCACTATATATTGTGGTAATATCAAGAAAGCAATACAATAAATAGTGTGAGGCGATATAAGAAATGAATATAAATCAAGAAGGAAAAAACTACGATTTTCCGGAAACAGAAGGACTTCAGGAAGTATTTTCAGACATCAGCAGGGAATTTCTGGATCCGGTATATAGCTTGGAAAAGCTGGAAGAAAAATACCATACATTCTATAAAACAGGATTCTCAGGAGAGGAACAAATGAAGATGCTCCTCAAAGCGGCAGTGGAATTGACGACGCAGGAGGCACCGAAATGGGAGATGATCGCAGCGCGGATTCGCCTGGTAACATTTCGAAATGAGTTGAAAGAACAGATGAAACAGCGGAACGTGAATTCTTTTTATGAGAAAATATGTTATCTGACAAAAGAGAATCTGTACGGTGCTTATATTTTAGAAACTTATACGGAGGAAGAAATCACAGCATTTGAGAAATTGATGCGGGAGGAACGGGATCATCTTTTTAATTATTCGGGGCTGGAACTGCTTCTGAATCGTTATGTGATCCGAGATCAGAAGGGCGTTTTGTTAGAAAGTCCGCAGGAGATGTTTCTCGGGATTGCGATGCATCTGGCGATGAAGGAACCGTGTGATCGGTCTGGATGGGTGGAGAAGTTTTATAATATGTTAAGCAAGCTGCAGGTGACGGTGGCGACACCGACACTTGCCAATGCGAGAAAGCCGCACCACCAGCTTTCCTCCTGCTTTATCGATACAGTGCCGGACAGTCTGGATGGAATTTATAAGAGCATTGATAATTTTGCGAAAGTCAGCAAACTTGGCGGCGGAATGGGAATGTACTTTGGAAAAGTGCGTGCAAGCGGAAGCCCGATCCGTGGATTTGAGGGAGCAGCAGGAGGTGTGATCCGCTGGATCCGTCTGGTCAATGACACGGCAGTTGCAGTCGATCAGCTTGGGGTTCGTCAGGGAGCAGCAGCGGTCTATCTTGATGTGTGGCATCGGGATCTTCCAGAATTTCTCAACTTGCGGACAAATAACGGAGATGACCGAATGAAGGCGCATGATATTTTCCCGGGAGTGTGTTATCCGGATTATTTCTGGGAACAGGCGAGAGACAATCTTGAGGGAGAATGGTATTTGATGTGTCCGCATGAGATCTTGAAGAAAAAAGGATATGCACTGGAAGATTCTTTTGGAGAAGAATGGAAGAAAAAATATCTCGATTGTGTGGCTGATCCGGAGATCCAAAAGAGAGTCATTCCGATCAAGGATGTGATTCGGATGATCATTAAAAGCGTTGTGGAGACAGGGACGCCATTCGCATTTAACAGAGATCATGTCAACCGGGCAAATCCAAACAGCCATAAGGGAATCATTTATTGCAGCAATCTCTGTACAGAGATTGCCCAGAATATGAGTGAGATGGAAGTGACAGAGGAGAAGATTACAGAGATTGACGGGGAGCAGGTTGTTGTGACAGTCACAAAGCCGGGAGAATTTGTTGTATGTAATCTTGCAAGTCTCTCTCTTGGAAGGATCGATGTCAATAACAGGGAAGAGTTGTCAGAGATCACGAAGACGGCAGTGCGCGCGCTGGACAATGTCATCGATCTGAACTTTTTTCCGGTACCATACGCGAAGATTAACAATGAGAAATATCGCCCAATCGGGCTTGGGGTAAGTGGTTACCATCATATGCTGGCGAAAAATGAGATTCCATGGGAGAGCGAAGAACATCTGGCATTCGCAGAGCGTGTATTTGCAGAGATCCATTATGCAGCGGTGGAAGCAAGTGCAGAACTTGCCAGGGAGAAAGGGTGCTACACCTATTTTGAAGGAAGTAAATGGCAGACCGGAGAATATTTTGCAGAGAGACATCTGACCGAAGACCGCTGGAAAAAGCTGGCAAAAAAGGTCAGGGAAAATGGAATGCGAAATGGGTATCTGATGGCGATCGCGCCGACGGGAAGTACAAGTATGATTGCCGGAACGACAGCGGGGATTGACCCGGTCATGAGCAGGTATTTTCTTGAGGAAAAGAAAAGCGGAATTCTTCCGCGTGTGGCGCCGGAGCTTACAATGGATACGTTCTGGTATTACAAGAACGCACACCATATCGATCAGACTTGGTCTGTCCGTGCCTGTGGAGTAAGGCAACGCTACATTGACCAGGCGCAAAGTATGAATCTTTATATTACAAATGAGTATACATTCCGAAAAGTATTGCATCTATATTTGCTTGCGTGGGAAGAGGGAGTCAAAACGATCTACTATATCCGTTCTAAGAGTCTGGAAGTGGAAGAGTGTGAAGTGTGCTCTGCGTAGAAGAGTGTGCCTGGGAGAAAAGAGAAAAGGAGAGAACGAATCAAATGGCAGAGTTAAAGAAAAAACCGCTGTTTAATCCGGCAGGGGATACGGAAGTACGCTTGCGCCGGATTGTCGGGGGGAATACGACAAACTTAAATGATTTCAACAATATGAAATATAGCTGGGTGAGTGACTGGTACCGGCAGGCAATGAATAATTTCTGGATTCCGGAGGAGATTAATCTTGGTGCGGATGTCAGGGATTATCGCACGCTTCCGGCACCGGAACGGCGAGCATACGATAAGATTTTATCATTTCTTGTATTTCTGGACAGTATTCAGACTGCGAATCTGCCGAACATCAGCGAATATATTACAGCAAATGAAGTAAATCTGTGCCTGTCGATTCAGGCATTTCAGGAGGCAGTACACAGTCAAAGTTATAGTTATATGCTGGATACGATCTGTGAGCCGCAGGAGAGAAATGAAGTGCTGTATCAGTGGAAAGATGATCCGCATCTGCTGAGTCGGAATGAATTTATCGGAAATCTGTACAATGAATTTCAGAGAGAGAAAAGTCTGGAAGCATTCGTGCGGACGATGATTGCAAACTATATTTTGGAGGGAATTTATTTTTACAGTGGGTTCATGTTTTTCTATAATCTTGGGCGAAATCAGAAGATGACAGGTTCCGTGCAGGAAATTCGTTACATCAATCGGGATGAGAACACACATTTATGGTTATTTACCAATATTTTAAGAGAACTCAGAAAAGAACTTCCAGAATTATTCAGCGAGGAGAAGGAAAAAGAATATCGTCAGATGATCCGAGAAGGCTGTGAGCAGGAGATTGCATGGGGGCATTATGTGATCGGCGATGCAGTGAGTGGACTGAGCTGTGACATGATCACAGATTATGTGAAATATCTGGGCAATCTGCGCTGCAAAAATCTTGGGCTTGCGCCAATTTATGAAGGGCATGAAAAAGAGCCGGAGAGTATGGGATGGGTCAGTCAGTTTTCCAACGCAAATATGATCAAAACAGATTTCTTTGAGGCAAAAAGCACCGCTTACGCAAAGAGCAGTGCGTTGGTCGATGACTTGTAAAATAGTGTAGAGAAAAAGAAAAAAATAAGAACTGCGTTGGGGACGCAGTTCTTGGAGAAAAGTTATGAAAAAGATGTTATTAGTAATAGTATTATGAATGTTGCTTCAGTAATATTTATTACAATAATAACTATACTGGAAAAATGTGTTGATTGTGTGTGCAAAAAATAAAAGGATTGTGAATAAAATAAGAAGAAAAAATGAAGGACTGTTCACAAAGAGAACTATTCGACCTACTCAGACACAACACCGAGAACTTTTCCCAGACATTTGAAATCACTCATCGGATGGATATGGATTGGCGTTGCATTGACATGGAATGGAATCAGTTTAATCGTATTTCCCATATGATATAATTTCAGAATGTACATCTTATGCTGAAAGGAGAATACTCCGATTTCATTGTGATGAACCGGACAGTTTTTCACGGCAAGAATATCGTTGGAGTGAAAAATAGGCTCTAGAATATCCGTATCCGGAATTCTGATGCAGTAATCAGTCTCGCTTGTGATATGGTTAGGCAGGATACTGACTTCCTTTGAGAAACAGTCATCAAGATGGAATGTCCAGGCATTGTGAAGGGTTGGAAACAGGCATGGGAAGGAGACACGTTTCTTCCGGAGAAGACCTTCCAGCATACGGGCATATTCCTCGTCAATGATCAGTTTGGCTACATGTTTTCCATGGTCATTGAGCTGACGGTATTTTTCGATGAGATCTTGTTCGTTTTTTGTAATATTAAAGTCTGTCTGGAGATTGGCAGGCAGATAATCCTGGTATAGATAATTGGCATCACATTCTAATGATTGAAAAAGGCTGATTAATATTTCAAATTTCGGAGTACTGATTCCATTTTCATAGTTGGCCAGGGCTTGTGGAGTAATGTAAGTGATCTCGCTTAATTTTTTTCGACTTAAATTCAGCATAACGCGTCGTTCTTTCAGTCTATCTCCTAAACTCATTGTAAAATCTCCCTAAAATGATATAATATTTTGTTAAACAAACCCATAATATTACAAGATTCTTTTAAAGTTAACAAAAAGATTGACTATTTTAGACAAATACGATAGGGTAAAGGGCAGGTGCTTTCTAAGGATTTACCAGTTTGTCGAAAGGAGTAGAGTGATGAGAGAACGGGTACAGGAAATTTTAATGGAGATTGGGATACCAGCGAATTTGAAAGGATTCAAGTATATTTTGGACATCATGGAACTATTTGAAGAAGACGAAGCATGGAGAAATGCGAAGATGATGATTGTATACGAGAAGGTAGCGCGTATGAATAAGACAAATTATTGCAGGGTAGAAAAGTCTATTCGTTATGCTTTTTCCAACGCGGTTACTTATGGAGACTTGGCGCTGGTAGAGAAATATCTGTCAGTAGTCAATGTGACAAATGGAAATTTACTTCACACACTTTATGCTAGGGTATCAGAAGAACAAAGAGAAGAAAAGAAAGCAAATCTGCCGGAAAAAGACCGGGAAAAACAAAATACATATGAGAAAGAAGTCAATACATTTTTTATCAAGATTATGTGCGAACTGATGGATTTTCGGAATAAATGTATTGGAGAAGAAGATCATTTGTATGAGTCGATGAAAGAGACGTTTGGAAAAGTTGCCGGCTTCTAAAAAATACGAGGAGAAAATTTGTTTGAAAGAAGGACAAATGAAAAAGCTGCTCCCGAAAGGGAACAGCCGGCAAAATGAAGTGGAAAGCTTCTATCTGAGAAATTGATCAATGACGAACAGAACACCGTCTTCGTCATTGGACTTTGTAATATAATCTGCTTTTTCACGGACAAGCGGCTGGGCATTTGCCATGGCAACACCGAGTCCGGCGCTTTCCAGCATGGTAATATCATTATAACCATCGCCGCAGCAGATCATTTGGTCTGCGGTCAGGCCGATTGCAGATAATAATTTCTGGAGGGTATATGCCTTATCAATATTTTGTGGCATGATTTCCAGAAAGAAAGGCTCTGAGCGGTAAATATTGAGTAGCTTGCGGAAATGGGAGTTCAATTTGATTTCCAGTTCGGCAGTGAGCGACTCTTCACCTGAGATCAACAGTTTGTTTGTAGGAAAATTTATATATGCAGGGAAATTTTCTACACGGCAGATCGGAAGACTGTTGATTCGGGCTTCCAATTCTGTATAGGAATTCGGGCAGATTCCGGAGATGATCGCATCATCGGAATATGCAAGAATATCCACATCATAATCTTTTGCCAGTTCATAGGCAGGGCGTATCACTTCAGAAGGAATCGTCTTATTGTATAAGACTTCTCCGGTACTGCAGTTGATGATTTTTGCGCCATTAAAAGAAAGAACATATCCCCCATATTTTTCTAATTCCAATTCGTGGGCAAGCGGCAAGATGCCGGGGGTCGGCCGGCCGGATGCAAGCACGACGATCTTTCCTTTTTGCTGAATGTCAAGCAGCGCTTCTTTTGTTGGTTCTGTAATCTTTTTTTCAGAGTTGGTGAGTGTACCGTCAAGATCAAGAACTAATACTTCATAATTCATGTCAATTCTCCTGAGTGTTTTTTAAAATGTTAAGTGACAGAGGGCGTGGACGATCTCTTCAAAAGCCATTCCATGGGAAGCTTTTACAAGAATTGTATCGTGCTCCTTTATAATAGAAGAAACAGCATTTAAAAAGTCGTTTTTTGTCTCAAAATAGCAAATTTTTGTATCGTTTTGTGCAGAAAATTCGGATGCACCATCTGCCATTGCTTTGGATAATGTCCCAATGCAGCAGAGGAGATCCAGTTTCTTTTCGGCTGCATAGGTACCAACTTCTCTGTGAAGGAGAAGTTCCTTCGTTCCAAGTTCAAACATATCTCCGAGAATTGCAACCTTTCTTGTAAGTGCGGTGGAGAGGACATCCAGGGAGGCCTTCATGGAAACTGGATTTGCATTGTAGCAGTCATCAAGGATTGTCAGATGTTCTGTCTCAATCATGTGGTTTCTTCCGGCAACTGGCTGTAATGCTTCGATTCCGGTCTTGATCTCATCGAGTGTCAGTCCAAGTTCAATGCCGACTGCGGTTCCGGCAAGGGCATTGTATACCATGTGTGCACCTGGGATGGAAATGATCACTGTAAAATCACCTGCTGGAGTGTGAATCTTACAGGAAGTTCCTTTGAGTCCGAGACTTTGAATTTCATCGGCATAGAAAGCATTGTGCGGATCTTTTCCAAAGAAGATAGGAGTCGTATCCCCGGATTTGCCGACAGCGGATGCGGCAGAAGTCTCATCGTGAGTCGAATCAGAATAAGGAACGACAGTTGTACCGTCTTGTTTGGAGAAAGAAGCGGCATGCACTGTTGCAATTTCAGACAGTTTGTCATCATCTCCGTTTAGGATGATTGAAGCGCCCGGACGTCTGTGGGCGAACATCTCTGTCTTTGCTTTCCGCACACCGTCGCGGTCTCCTAAATTTTCCAGATGACATTGTCCGATATTGGTCAACACACAGATGTCTGGCTGTGCAATTTTGGCTAGGCGGTTCATTTCCTGAAAGTCGCTGATGCCCATCTCAAGAACAGCAACCTCATGTTCTTTTTGAATCTGGAAAACGGTCAGTGGGAGACCGATTTCATTGTTGAAGTTGCCGGCAGTTTTTAAAACGGAATATTTCTGTTCCAAAATGGAAGCGATCATTTCTTTCGTACTTGTCTTTCCCACACTTCCACTGATCCCGACTACTTTAATTCCGAGTGCCCTGCGATAATGTTCGGCAATATCTTTGAGCGCCTGGGCGCAGGAACTCACAAGGATATATGGGGAACTGTCAGAAAGCGGGTGCTCGGAGAGTGTGCAGAGTGCCCCTTGTTCCATCACCTGTGGAATAAAAGAATGTCCATCTACTCTGGCTCCTTTGATCGGGACAAATAAAAAATCCTTTCCGGCTTTCCGGCTGTCGATGGCGACACCGGATACTTCTCTTGTAAGCAGTGACGGTTCCCCGTAATAGGTTCCGCCACAGGCTGTTGTAATTTCCTGTAATGACATATGTTCCATAATCAGTTTCTCCTATTCTTGAATACTCATCTGATCTAACAGTTCTTTTTTGACATCATACAATTTCTTTGAGAGGTCAATATACACTTTATGCGGATTGAACAGACGTGTCACTTCATCCCAGAGTGTTTCTTTCTCTTTGCGGCAGTAATCAGCGATTTCCATGACGGTCGGTGATTGGTAGACACAGTTCCCGTTTAAGAAGACTGGTTTTAACAGTTCGCGCATCGTGTAAGTACCACCTTTTAGTTTTGTCTTCTTCCAGGTTTCTACTGGATCAAAGAGTAGGAGATCCTTACTTTCGTCGAAGACTTCATCGACAAAACAGATTAGGTCAGCAAGAAGCTTTCCGGTTTCTTTGTCATAGATTCGGTGAACGGTTTTATTTCCTGGGTTCGTAATCTTTTCCGTATTTTCTGAGAGTTTGATCTTCGGAATAAATTCACCGTCGGCATTCTGAATGGCAGCGAGTTTGTAGACACCGCCGAATGCCGGACAGTCTTTGGATGTGATCATACTTGTACCAACCCCCCAGGAAGTGATTGCGGCACCTTGATTCTTCAAGTCGAGAATGAGGTATTCATCAAGGTCATTGGAGGCCGAGATGAATGCATCCGAGAAGCCAGCGGCATCTAGCATCTTTCTTGCTTTTTTTGATAAATAAGCAAGGTCACCGCTGTCCAGACGAATCCCATAATTTTTCAGTTCGATTCCTTCTTCGCGCATTTCCCGGAAGACACGGATCGCATTTGGAACACCGGATTTTAAGGTGTCGTAAGTATCTACAAGCAGGCAGCATGCGGAAGGGTATAGCTTGGCATAAGTTTTAAAAGCAGTGTACTCATCCGGGAAACTCATGATCCAGCTGTGTGCATGGGTTCCTTTTACCGGTACATCAAACATTCGTCCGGCAAGCACGTTGGAAGTACCGATACATCCGCCGATCATGGCGGCTCTTGCGCCGTAGAGTCCGGCATCCGGTCCTTGTGCCCGGCGAAGTCCAAATTCCATCACACCGTCTCCGTCAGCGGCATAGACGACGCGGGAAGCTTTTGTGGCGATCAGTGACTGGTGATTGATAATGTTTAACAGTGCAGTCTCCACAAGCTGCGCTTCCATCACCGGAGCAATCACCTTCAGGAGTGGTTCTCTAGGGAAGATCACAGTTCCTTCCGGGATCGCATAGATACTTCCGCTGAAATGAAATCCGCTTAAATACTGAAGAAAAGTTTCATCAAATAGATTCAGGCTGCGAAGATAGTCGACATCTTCGTAAGAAAAATTCAAATTTTTGATATATTCAATTACCTGTTCCAGTCCTGCTGCGATGGAATACCCGCCGCCGGATGGATTACTGCGGAAAAAGATGTCAAAGACGACAGGAGTATTTTCCTCTTTGCTGTGAAAATATCCCTGCATCATCGTCAGTTCATAAAAATCGGTCAATAATGTTAAATTTTGTGTTGTCATGGTTCTTAGCCCCTTTCGTGCACGCTTTCGAGCAGTGCAGCGTTTTTATTGATAGTTTCCTGAATGATATTCTGGCAGTAGGCACCAAGGTGCTTGCGTTCTTCCCGATCAAGTGTGTGTGGATAGATTGGCTTGCCATATTCAATAATCACATGCGTCTTCCGGATTTTTGGAAATCCCTTTGTACCTTTCTTTGGCAGATGGTTTTCGAAAATTTCGGCAGTATTGTTCATCGAGATCGGAACGATTGCACATCCGGTCTTGTCGGCGATCTTGAGTGCGCCGTCTTTAAACGGGAGCATACTTAATTCCTCGCCGGTATTTCTTGTCCCTTCCGGGAAAATACAGATGGAAATTCCCTGCTTGATATAATCGATCCCGGTCAGAATTGTCTTGAGTCCTTCTTTTAAATTATCTCGGTCGAGGAACAGGCAGTAGAGATTACGCATCCAGTTGTTCAAAAGAGGGAAGCGTTCCATCTCCTTTTTAGCCACATAGCCGGTTAGACGCTTGCAGCGGGAGTAAGTAAGCAGAATGTCAAAATAACTTCTGTGGTTCCCGACAAATAAGACCGGTTCATCTGGTACTTGTTCCTCGCCGATCACGGTCGTTTCTACTCCGGTGATCCATAAAATACAACGAAATCCCCACTGGACAATGCGAAGACAGCTGTAATCTTTTGCCTTCCGGTTGAACTTCCCGATGATGGCTTCTACAAGCAATACTGGGATGGAAAGAATTAAAAAGGATATTAAAAATATCACTAAAAATGTAAAACGCAGCATAGTTAAAGTCTCCTTCATTATTTTGATTTATTGAAAATATTATACTAGAGAGGGAATGAAAAGACAAGAAAGATAATAAGATGTAGAGAGAATCATGCAGGAGCGGAAGTGATTGTTTCCAGGTGAAAAAGTATATTGGCAGGAAAATAGTTCTTCTTCTTGTTGCCTGTCTGATGTTGACGGTGGGCGGCTGTGTGGAGAAGACAGAGCGGACCGGGAAACTTCGGGACATAGAATTTACGGTGACAGAGAAGCAGGACATTCCGGAAGAATTAGAGGAAATGATTGCAGAGCGAAAGGAAGAAGGATTTCAACTTTCTTATGCAGATCAGGGAGAACTGTACCTTGCAGTGGGGTATGGAACAAGACCGACAAGCGGTTACAGTATAAAAGTGAAAGCATTGTACGAGACAGAAAATGCAGTCTATATACAGACGGAGCTTTTAGGGCCGTCCAAGGAAGAGAAAATCACGGAAAAACAGACATATCCGTATGTTGTTGTGAAAATGGAATGGATTGATAAAAATATTATATTTGAGTAGGAGGATGTTTTATGGAGTTAAGAAAGAAAAATGTACATTGCAGTCAGATTGGAAAGCGGATGATCCATCAGTTTTTTGTAGATGACGATTACAATGTACCCGATGCAAAAAATGATGTACTCCGTGTTGTACAGGGGGAGGGGCATGTCAAGGTCGAAGGGATAGAACGGATGGAAAATTATCTCAGAGTATCCGGAAAACTATATTTTCAGGTGTTGTATGTGACCGATGAGGTGGAACCAAAACTGTCAGCAGTGGAAGGAAGACTTCCGTTTGAAGAGATGGTCTACATCGAAGAAGGGGAAGCACAGGTTACATACAGTGTAGGGGATTACCGAGTGGAGTTTGTGCCGACGCTGATCCATTCCCGGAAAATGAATTTGAAAGCGATGGTAGAGCTTCAGATTTGCCGGGAAGTGCTCCGGGAAGAGGAGACAACAACCGGAATTGAAGAGGAGGAGGAAATTTTCCAGAAAAAGCGGACTGCGAAAGTGCTGGAACTGCACACCGGGAAGAAAGATACTTACCGGATCAAGGAAGAGATTACATTGCCGGGCACAAAGGAGAATATTGGGACGATTCTTTGGACAGATATTGTAAACCGGAAGCTGGATTCGAAGCTGATTGACGATCAGCTTGTCGTCAAAGGAGAACTGCTTGTTTTTTGCTTATATCTGTCGGAGGAACAGAAAGAAGACTGGATAGAACAGACTGTTCCCTATGAGGGAACGGTGGAATGTTCTGGGGCAGAGGCACAGATGTATCATCATCTCTATGCAAATCTGGAGGATACTCTTGTGGACATCCGCATGGATGAAGATGGAGAAATGAGGGTACTGGGCGTTGAGGCAACACTGGATCTGAAGATCACGATCTATCAGGAAGAAGAATTGGAGATTCTTGAGGATGCATATTCTCTGAAAGAAAAATGTAATCTGGAAAAGAAGGAAGCAGCTTATGAGACATTGTTGCTTCAGAATCATTCAAAATGCAAGGTGACAGAGCAACTTGCGCTTCCGGAGTTAAAAGAAGAAATCCTTCAAATCTGTCATAGTAATGGAGACATTCAGGTAGAGCACACAGAAGTGACGGAAAACGGAATTCAAATGGAAGGAATCCTCCATGTCTCCTTTTTATATGTGAAAGCAAATGATGAGGTGCCATTTGCAACGTGGCAGGGCATGGTGCCGTTTTCCTATCTGTTAGAGGCAGAAGGAATGAATGAGAAGACACAGTATGATATTTCAAATAATATTGAACAGCTTTCTATTTCCATGGCGGGAAGTGGAGAGATTGAGGTGAAGGCAGTTCTGGCATTTTGCAGTTTTATCAGACAGCCGGTGCAGACAGAGGTCATTGACAACATTACGATGGAGCCATATCAGACAGAGGAGCTGGAGCGCCGTCCGGGAATCGTCGGTTATATCGTAAAAGAAGGAGAGGAACTGTGGACACTGGCAAAGCGGTACTGTACCACAATTGACGGGATCTGTGCAGTCAATGGGCTGACGGAAGATCAGGTGAAACCGGGGGATAAGATATTGATTTTTAAAGAAAACATGAGTATACTATAAGAATAATGTATACAAGATACACGATTTCTTCTATCGGATGTAGAGGTTCTGATAGAAGAAATCCGTGTGTTGTGGTCGAAAGGGGTAGGAAGATGAGATACTTAAAGTTAAAATCTCTGGCGAAAATTAACCTGGGACTAGATGTACTCGGAAGAAGAGAGAATGGTTATCACGATGTCAGGATGGTTATGCAGACCATCTATCTGTATGATGATGTGACACTGAGACGAACGGAGGAACCGGGCATACGGATTCAGACGAATTTGTTCTATCTTCCGGTCAATGAAAATAATATTGCGTACAAGGCGGCAAAGCTTCTGATCGATGAATTTGATATTCAGGACGGAGTGTCGATCACACTTGATAAGCATATACCGGTAGCGGCAGGTCTGGCAGGTGGAAGTTCCAATGCGGCGGCAGTTCTGTTTGGAATGAACAAGATGTTTGCCTTAGGACTCTCTGAGCAGGAATTGATGGACAGAGGGGTCAAGCTTGGAGCAGATGTACCGTACTGTCTGATGAGAGGGACAGTGCTGGCAGAGGGAATCGGGGAAGAATTGACAAGACTGCCGCAGATGCCGAACTGTTATGTGCTGATTGCGAAACCGCCGATCAGTGTATCCACGAAGATGGTGTATGAAAAATTAGATTCGGGGGAGATTACAGATCATCCGGATATTGATGGGATCCTGCAGGGACTTTCGGAGCAGAGCCTGGAAAAAGTGGCAGCTTCGATGGGCAATGTGCTGGAGAGAGTGACGATCGGGGAATATCCGGTGATCGAAGAGATTAAAAATGTGATGAAAGCGTACGGGGCTTTGAACGCGATGATGAGCGGAAGTGGGCCGACGGTATTTGGTCTGTTCCGAGACCGCAGAATGGCGCGCGAGGCACAGAAAGCAATCAGAGACAGAGAACTGGCAAAGCAGGTGTATATTACGAATATACACAATGCAAGGAGGAAATAAGAGCATGGAACCAAAATTTCAAGTAAGCATGGACGAGTATTTACCATTGAGAGATGTTGTATTCAATACACTGCGGCAGGCAATTCTGCGCGGAGAATTAAAGCCGGGAGAGCGCCTGATGGAGATACAGCTTGCCAATAAGCTGGGAGTCAGCCGCACTCCGATTCGGGAGGCGATCCGCAAGCTGGAGCTGGAGGGACTTGTGCTCATGATCCCAAGAAAAGGGGCGGAAGTGGCCGAAATCACAGAGAAAAGCTTAAAAGATGTGTTGGAAGTCAGACGTGCGTTAGAAGAGCTCGCCGTAGAGATTGCCTGTGAGAAGATGACTGCACAGCAGATTGAGGAGTTGAAAGCAGCCGCGAAGGAGTTTGAAGTGACATTAAAGAGCAAAGACGTGACAAAATATGCGGAAGCCGATGTGAAATTTCATGATGTGATCTATATGGCGACCGACAACCAGCGTCTGATCCAACTGTTGAATAATCTCCGGGAGCAGATGTACCGTTTCCGCGTGGAATATTTGAAAAAGGACGAATCCCATGTGAAATTGTTAGAAGAGCATGATCAGATTATAGAAAATATTGAAAAGCGCAACAAGGAAGAAGCTGCAAAGATTGTATGTCGCCATATTGAGAATCAGGTAGAATCTGTGCTGCATACGATCCGCTCGAAAAAAGAATAGGAATAATGAATAAAAACTGCTCATCGGTACATACTCCTTATATCAAAAAGGGAGGTACATAGTGATGAGTGGGAGAGAACAAGCAGCAGAAACAGAAAAGACAGTTGTGTCGGGGATCACAAAGAAAGCGAAGTACAGGATTTTCATACTTGCAGTATTGATCGCAGGGGTATTGACCGGGGTGGTGACAACCAGGATGCATGCGGCAGCAAAGGAGAAGTTGTCCAATCTTCAGGAGCATATGGCGGGAGAGGTTTTGCGGTTCCATGTGTTGGCAAATAGTGACAGCGAAAAAGATCAAGCATTGAAGATGAAGGTCAAGGAAGCGGTTCTTGCCTATATGGAATATAAAATGCCGCAGCATACCGATCTTGCACAGACAAGAGAGTGGGTTGGGGAGCATCTCGGAGAGCTGGGGGATATTGCTCAGGCAGTAATCTGTGGAGAGTCCTATGACTATCCGGTTCATCTGGAATTGACTACAAGTTATTTTCCGGAGAAAACTTATGGGGACGTCACATTTCCGGCAGGGGAATATGAAGCGCTTCGTATTGAGATTGGAGAGGCGAAAGGGCATAACTGGTGGTGTGTCCTATATCCAAATCTCTGTTTTATTGATGCAGTTCATGCAGTCGTCCCGGAAGATGGAAAGAAAGAGCTTCAGGAAGTGTTGACAGAGGAAGAATATGATCTGGTAACTTCTGATGCAAAAGTAAAAGTGAGATGGTTCTTTTTCCCGGAGAAAGATGACAAATAGAAAACAGCAAAAGAAGAGAGGGATTTTATGACCGATTGGTTAGTAAAACGATTTGTAAAAGACTATGAGGAGACAGGAAACAACGTAGTCCGGACAAGGTATGGGATGCTGGCGAGTGTCGTCGGCATCTTTTGTAATGTGTTATTATTCTTGATAAAAATAAGTATCGGGTTTGTTCTGCGAAGTATTTCGGTTATGGCAGATGCATTTAACAACCTGTCAGATGCGGGATCTTCCATCATAAGCTTTGTAGGAGTTCGGATCGCAAGTAAGCCCGCAGATAAAGATCACCCGTTTGGGCATGGAAGAATCGAGTATATTTCTGCACTGGTAGTATCTTTCCTTGTCATTGAGGTCGGGTTTACCTTTTTGAAAGATGCGATTCAGAAAATCATGCATCCGCAGGAGATGCACTTTCAGTTGATTTCTGTTATAATATTATTGCTTTCTGTCGGAATCAAGCTGTGGCTTGGAATGTTCAATAAGAAATTAGGAAAACGAATCCATTCCCAGGTGATGCTGGCGACAGCGGCCGACTCGATCGGAGATGTGATCACAACTTCAGCGACGATTCTTTCGCTGATTGTTTTTGGAGTGACGGGAATTAATATCGATGGATTTGTAGGACTGGGAGTGTCACTTGTCGTGATGTGGGCAGGAATCAGCATTGCAAAAGACACACTGGAGCCATTGATCGGAGAAGCGGTTTCCCCGGAAGTCTATGTACAGATCACAAAATTTGTAGAGCAGTATGATGGGATTGTAGGGAGCCATGATTTGATCGTACATAATTACGGACCTGGGAAAAGTATGGCATCCATCCATGCAGAGGTTCCTAACGACACAGACATTGAGACGTCACACGAGGTGATCGACCGGATTGAGCGGGATGCGCTCAAGCAGCTTGGCATTTTTCTTGTCATTCATATGGATCCCGTTGAGACGAAAGATGAGACAGTACTTGCAGCGAGAAAGATGGCAGAAGAAGTGCTTCAGTCGCTGGATGCAGATGCAAGTATCCATGATTTCCGAATGGTAGACGGCAAAGACCAGATCAATCTGATCTTTGACATGGTAGTGCCACATGAATATGATCAGGCAAAGCAGAGGGAGCTGCATGACTTATTTGTCAGATGTATCCGGGAGAGAGATTCCAGATACCAGTGTGTGATCACCGTGGAGACAAGTTTTATCAATGAGAAAGAAAAGTAAAAGAGGCGCAGAGAAATGAAATATCAGTGGAAACAACGGATCAGATACAGCGAAGTCGATGGGGAAAGGAAACTGACCATTCCCAATCTTGTCAATTATTTTCAAGACTGCAGTACCTTCCAATCAGAAGAACTTGGGGTCGGATGTGAATATATGGAGGAGCATCAGAAAGCATGGGTATTGTCTTTCTGGCAGATTGTGATCGAGCGTCGGCCAAAACTTGGTGAGGAAGTTACGGTAGAGACGTTCGCGACCGGATTTGACGGATTGTATGGGACGAGAAATTTTGTGATGACCGATGCAAAAGGGAGTAAAATCGCCTATGCCTATTCCATATGGGTATTCATGGATCTGAAAAAAGGGCGTCCGGTAAGACCACAGCCTCAGGAAATCGCAGGATATGGAACAGAGGAACCGCTTCCGATGGAATATGCAGGAAGAAAGATCCCTCTGCCAAAAGAACGAAAGCAGGGCGAGCCATTTCCAGTGAGAAGACATCAGATCGATACGAATCACCATGTGAACAATAGCCAGTATGTGCAGATGGCATTGGATGTCTGGGAAGAGATAGGAACGCCGTCTAAGATCAGGGAACTGAGGGTTGAATACAAAAAATCAGCAGTGTACGGAGATATGATTTATCCGTCTATGATAGAGGAACAAGACAACACAACGATCGTGCTTGGAGATGAAAAGGAAAGACCATATGCGATCGTGCAAGTAAGAGGAGAAAATTAGGATGCAGTTAGGGAAAAAACAAGTATTGACAGTAGTAAAAATCGTGGATTTTGGAGTGTATTTGGGAAGTGATGAAGAAAGAGTGCTCCTTCCGAAAAAGCAGGTTCCGGAGGACATTGAAGTGGGAGATCCGATTGAGGTCTTTCTGTATAAGGATTCCAGCGACCGTCTGATCGCCACGACCAATGAGCCGGAATTGAAAGTCGGAGAATTGGCAGTGCTCGAAGTTGCAGATGTAGGAAAATTCGGGGCATTTCTGTCGTGGGGACTGGAAAAGGATCTGTTCCTTCCATTTAAAGAACAGACAGCAAAAGTGGAAAAAGGAGATAAATGTCTTGTGACACTTTATATTGACAAAAGTCAGAGACTTTGTGCAACAATGAAAGTATACGGTCTTCTTCGCACAGATTCTCCGTATAAGAAAGATGATATGGTACATGGGATTGTCTATGACACCAGTGATCGTTTTGGAGTCTTTGTTGCCGTAGATAATAAATATTCTGCGCTGATCCCAAGAAAAGAAGTTTTTAAAAATTTCCGTGTCGGAACAGAGGTGACTGGAAGAGTTACTGCGGTCAAAGAAGACGGAAAGCTGGATTTAAGCATCCGCGAGAAAATTCCGGCGCAGATGGATAAAGATGCAGAGTATGTGCTTGGCATTATGAAAAAATGCGATGGAAAGCTGCCGTTTAATGATAAAGCAGACGCAGAAAAGATTAAAAAAGAACTGGGCATGAGCAAAAATGCATTCAAAAGAGCAGTGGGAAGACTGCTTAAGGAGAGAAAGATTGAGATCAAAGAAGATTCCATTGTGATGAAATAGGCAGAAGAAATGATTTGATATAGGTAAAATACTCTGAAATAAAAGGAACTGTTGTACTAAGAAAATAGTATTACAGTTCCTTTTTGAGTGTTTTCTTTTCTGTGCAAAGGGGATTTTTTGACCGCATTTAATCCGTAGTATTCCGGCGGATCAAAACAGGAGTAATCTGCTTGTGAATCGGTTCGCTTAAAGGAACGGGCTGCCGTTTCTTCATCTCGTTCATTTGGAGCATCAGAAGTTCCATAGCTGTTTTGGAAATTTGATCGATCTGTTGTCCGATAGTGGAAATAGGGATGATTGCCTCGTTCGCAATAGGGGAATTGTCAAATCCCATGATCTGATATTCTTCTGGTAATGTTCCATATTTTTGAAAAACTAGGTTTAGAAAAATATTTGCATAGGTATCATTGGCGAGAAAAACACCTTTTTTCTTTCCTGGATAAGCATTGTCAATTTTGACAAAGACTTTTTTGATTGCTTCGTAAGTTGTCTCATAAGTGGAACCAAGATCTTGCAGCATCAGTTCATAAGGAACATGGTGTTCGATGCAGGTATCTTCAAAACCACGGATACGATTGTAAGCGGGAACCTGCTTAGGAACCGGAACATTGACGTGAATGAGGATTTCACACTGATTCCGAATCAGGAGAGTGGCTGCCTGTACGGCTCCCATATAATTGTCAGTGTTGACGCTGCAGATATGTTCTGCTTCCCGCTCGATAGCAACGATCGGAATATGATAGGAGGCCAGTTTTTCTGAAGGAAACGTGTGGCTTAAGACAATCAATCCCTCAATCTTATATGCCATCAGCTCATCTAAATATTGTTGTTCCAGTTCTTTCTGGTCGCTGCTTACAAATACAAGAAATTTGTAACGGTAGTCTGTGTAGCTGGATAAAAGCTGATTCAACATCTCAGAATAATAGTGTAGATAAAGGTTCGGGATAATGATGCCGACAAATTCACTCTTTCCATTTGCGAGAACTTTTGCGAGTTTGTTTTCCTGATAATCAAGCTCGTCCAGTGCTTTTGCAATTTTTTCCTGATTTTCCAGAGTCAGGGAATCCGGATCATTAAAATATCTGGAGATAGTTGTCTTGGAGAATCCGGTATATTTTGCAATGTCAGCAAAGGTGACTTTCTTTTTTCTCATAATAAAACGCCTCTTTCTATAAATTAACATTAGTATAGCAAGAACAACTGTAAAAAGCAATTTAAAAATAACTGGTAAAGTGACCGGTTATTTAGAGTGGGAGAAAAGAGAGTGATTTTTTGGAAAAAATGTTGACAGAGGAGTAATTTTATTGTAGTATGAAATCAAAAGTAACCGGTTACTTTACCGGTTGCGGAACCGGTTTATAAAAGAGGAAAAGAAAATGGAGGAACAAAGCATGAGGACGTTTGCGAGAAAGAAAACAGTTTCTGCAAAGCAGACAATGAGGCAGAAGCTGGCGTATGTCAGAAAGAACTGGCAGTTGTATGTGATTTTTTTAATGCCAGCTCTTCTTTTGACGATTATTTTTAAGTATATCCCAATGAGTGGAGTACTGATCGCATTTGAGGATTACAATGTCATCAAAGGAATTTTTGGAAGTGAGTGGGTAGGTCTGGAGTATTTTAAGAGATTCCTGTCTTCACCAGATTTTATGAATTATTTGCTGAACACATTGAAACTGAGTGCATATGGGCTTTTATGGGGATTCCCAGTACCGATTATTTTAGCACTGTTGCTAAATCGGATTCGAAAGGTTGGACTGCGGAAGAATATTCAATTATTGATTTATGCGCCAAATTTCATTTCAGTAATCGTTCTCTGTGGTATGGTTAGAATGTTTTTGTCACCGGTAGGTCCGATCAATCAGGTGCTTGGAATCAATACAAACTGGATGGCAATGCCAGAGGCATTTCGCACCATTTATATCGCCAGTGGAATCTGGCAGGGAGCTGGATGGGCTTCGATCATGTATACGGCAGCGCTTTCCAACGCAAGTAAGGATTTAGAAGAGGCGGCAATCGTAGATGGTGCAAATATTTTTCAGCAGATTCGTTATGTAGAACTTCCGGCCATCAAAAATATTATTGTCATTCAGTTTATTTTGCAGGCAGGAAATATTATGAGCATTGGATTTGAAAAGGCATACGCATTACAGACTTCGATGAATCTTCCGGCATCAGAAATTTTATCAACATATGTTTATCGAATTGGTCTGTTGAATGGCGATTACGGATATTCAACAGCGGTCGGTCTGTTCAACTCGGTTATCAATGTTATTTTATTGATTGCAGTAAATCTGATCGTGAAGAAGCTTAATGATGGAGAAGGATTATAGGAGGTGCAAAAATGAAGGCAACAGGAAGAAAAAGAAAACTGGGAATGTCAGATAGACTGATCTTGGGAGTTGGATATTTCGCGTTAGGTTTATTTGTACTTGCGATTATCATTCCGCTTGTATATGTTGTAGCAGCTTCTTTTATGGATCCAAATGTATTGAACAGTCAGGGAATCAGCTTTGATTTTAAGAAATGGACCTTAGATGCCTATCGGAGAGTATTGGAAAATGAGATGATCTGGAGAGGATTTTTCAATTCCTTTTTCTATTCCACAGCATTTACAGTCATTTCGGTGTTTATCACATTGTTAGCTGCGTATCCGATGTCAAAAAAAGATTTTGTCGGAAGAGGATTTTTTAATGTGATTTTCATCATTACCATGTTTTTTGGAGGAGGATTGATTCCGACTTTTATTTTGATCAATCAGTTACATCTGGTGAATACGATTTGGGCGATTTTGATTCCGGGGGCATTTAATGTTTGGAATATGATTCTTGCAAGAACTTACTATCAATCAATACCGAAAGAGTTGCGGGAAGCATCTGCGCTGGATGGGGCAAGCGAGCTTCAGCATTTCTTTAAAATCATGATTCCAGTCTGCAAGCCGATCATCGCTGTTTTGGCATTGTGGTCTTTTGTGGGAATGTGGAATAGCTATTTTGATGCATTGATTTACTTAAATGATGCGGATCTGCAGCCATTGCAGCTTGTGCTTCGGTCTATTTTAGTGCAGAATACGCCGCAGCCGGGAATGATCGCGGATATCCAAAGTACGGCAGAGATGGCGAAAGTGGCAGAATTATTGAAATATGCCACAATCGTTGTATCAAGTTTACCATTATTGATCATGTACCCATTTTTCCAAAAATATTTTGATCAGGGTATTATGGTTGGTTCAGTGAAAGGTTAGGAGGCAGCAGCATGAGAAGAAAGAAGAATACCGTAATTGCAGCAGGATTATCTTTGGTGCTTGCATGTTCTGTTGTGGGATGCGGAGACGGAAAGAAGATGGAAGCAGAGATCAATCCGGATACACCAGTGGAAGAAGTAGCATTTCCATTAAAAGAAAAAGCGGAACTGTCATTTATTACCAATGCGCCGGCAACTTCTACACAAGATCCAAATCAAAGAGAGATCTTCAAAAGACTGGAGAAACAGACGAACGTACATATTGACTGGACCTGTTTTGTGGCAGATCAGTTTGCAGATAAGAAAAATCTTGCATTGGCTCAATTTGGAAATCTTCCGGACGGGCTTTTCAATGCGGGGATGAATGATTATGATCTTTTACGCTATGCAAAACAAGGAATCATTATTCCTCTGGAGGAGTTGATTGACAAATACATGCCTAATTTGCAGGCGGTATTTGAACAGTATCCGGAATACAGAACAATGTGCACAGCTCCGGATGGACATATTTATTCCTTTCCGTGGATTGAACAGCTTGGAGAGGGAAAAGAAGCGATTCAGGCAATTGGCAACATTCCTTATATCAATAAAAAGTGGCTGGATTTTTTAGGACTGGAAGTACCAGATACGACAAAAGAACTAGAACAGGTACTGATCGCTTTTCGGGATAATGCAGATCTTTTGGAAAGCGAATTTGAAATAGAGGGAGAGGTTATCCCAATGTCTTTTATCATCAATAATGGAGATCAGGATCCAGGAATCTTAATCAATGGATTCGGAGAAGGCTATGGGGACACGGGGGATCATTTTGCGGTGACAGATGAAGGAAAAGTGATCTATACTACTGTGCAGGAAGGATATAAAGAAGGCGTTCAATGGCTTCATGGACTGGTAGAGCAGGATTTGGTCGATCCGGAAGCTTTCACACAAGAGTGGTCTACTTATGTAGCGAAAGGAAAGAGCCATCGGTATGGGCTTTGCTTCACATGGGATATTTCTAATATTGATAATTATGAAGACTATGTTATGCTGCCAGCGCTCGCAGGCCCAGAAGGACTGGTAAACATTACAAGACAGAATAACAGTGAAACGAGCGGGTTTGACAGAGGGCGCTGTGTACTGACAACAAGTTGCCGGAATACTGCACTGGCGGCTGCTTGGATCGATCAGATGTATGCTCCGTTACAGTCTCCGCAGAATAACTGGGGAACCTATGGGGAAAAAGATTCCTTTAATATTTTTGAGATGAGTGAGAATGCACAAGGCGAAAAAATGTTAAAGCATATGGACCTTGGAGAGCAGTCTCCGGTAGAAGTCCGAGAGGCACAGTCGGTCAATGGACCACTGGCAATATTAAATGAGTATTATGATACTTATGTGACACAGCCTACGGATGCAAAATGGCGTCTCGATAATATGCATGAAGTATACTTGGAGGACATGAACAGCAAGTATGTATACCCAAATGTATTTATGAGCATTGCAGATACGAATAAAGTATCTCAGTACGATACTGACATCAAGAAGTATGCAGAACAGAAAAAAGCAGACTGGATTTTAAATGGCGGAATTGAAGAAGAATGGGATAGTTATCTGAAAAAAATGGAGCAGTATGGACTATCCGATTATTTAAAAATCAAACAGAAATATTTTGATCAATATCAGGAATCCTTAAAGAATGAATAGAAAGACAGGTGAGCAAAGCGTGAGTGAAAAATTAGAAAAAGCGCGAGAATATGAAAAAAATAAACAGAAGGAGATTTCTTTCGAAGAAAAACCGGTGTTTCATATCACACCACCGATTGGCTGGATGAATGACCCAAATGGATTTTCATTTTATGATGGGAAAATTCATCTGTTTTATCAGTATCATCCTTATACACGAGAGTGGGGACCGATGCACTGGGGACACAGTGTCTCAGAGGATATGATTTCATGGAAAACTCTTCCTGTGGCGTTGGCTCCGGATGAAAATTATGATGCATTTGGATGTTTTTCAGGAAGCGCTCTGGAAGCAAATGGGAAACATGTGCTTCTCTACACTGGTGTGAGCAGACAAGTGCTGGAAGATGGAAGAGAAGAAGAGCGACAGAATCAATGCATTGCATATGGAGATGGAATTTCTTATGAGAAATCTTCCAAAAATCCGGTAGTGACTGGAGAACTGATGCCGGAGAACTGTAGCCGGATTGATTTCCGTGATCCTAAAGTATGGAAAAAAGGGGATACCTATTACCTCATCGTAGGGAATAAAAATGCAGAACAAAAAGGACAGGTTGTTCTTTTTTCCAGTAAAAATTTAGAAGAGTGGAAATTTGAAACTGTACTGGCAGAAAACAGTGACGGCAAAGTGGGGACCATGTGGGAATGTCCGGATTTCTTCGCATTGGATGAAAAATATTTTCTAATCTGTTCGCCGCAGAATATGAAAGCACAGAAATACGAATTTCATAATGGAAATAATTCTGTATATTTTGTGGGAGATTACGATGAAAACACACATACATTCCAAAAAGAGATGCCGAAAACATTGGATTATGGATTAGACTTTTATGCACCGCAGACGACAGAACTGCCGGATGGAAGAAGAATCCTGATTGCGTGGATGAAATCCTGGGATGCCTGCGTAATTCCGGAAGAACAAAAATGGCAGGGAATGATGACACTTCCAAGAGAATTACATTATGTAAATGGAAAGTTATATCAGAAACCGGTAGAAGAATTGAAAAACTACCGGAAAAATTCCTGTCGTTTGGAGAATCAGGAAGTATCTGGTACGGTGCAATTTGATGAAGTGAAAGGGCGGATTTTGGATCTGACAGTGGAAATCTGCGAAGGAGTCTTCGATGAATTTTGCATCGAACTGGCACACAATCAAGAATATACGACCAGTTATACTTATTATAGAAAAAAACAGATAATGGAAGTGAACCGAACATACTGCGGTGTGACAAGGGACATCGTATGTCAGCGTGCGTGGAAACTTCCAGAACAAAAAGAACCTTTAAAACTTCGTTTTATTATGGACAGACAGTCTATTGAATTATTTATTAACGATGGGGAGCAAGTGTCTACCACAGCAATCTGTACGCCGATGGAAGCAGAAGAGATTGTATTTTGTTGTGATGGAACAGTAAAAATCAACGTGGAAAAACATGAACTGATTTAAAGAGCAGGAGGAAGGCAATGGATGTAGTAGCATTAGGAGAACTTCTGGTAGATTTTACCAGTGCAGGAATCAGCGGTCAGGGTAATCAGATTTATGAGGCAAATCCTGGAGGAGCGCCATGCAATGTACTTGCAATGCTTCAGAAACTGGGGAGAAATACCGCATTTATTGGAAAAGTAGGGAAAGACTCTTTTGGAGAAATGTTGGTGTCGGTAGTAAAAGAACAGGGAATTTCCGCAGAGGGAATCTGCTATGATGAGAAAATCCCAACGACATTGGCTTTTGTACATAATGCAGCAGATGGAGAGCGTACGTTTTCGTTTTATCGGAATCCCGGTGCGGATATGATGCTTCGAAAAGAAGAAGTTGGGGAAGCACTTTTAAAAGAGACAAAACTTTTTCATTTTGGAAGCCTTTCTATGACATCGTCCGAGGCAGAAGAAGCGACAAAATATGCCATTTGGACAGCAAAACAAAATGGTGCGATAATCTCTTTTGATCCTAATTTGCGTCCGGCACTTTGGAATCATTTAGATGAGGCAAAAGAAAAGATTGCATTTGGGATGAGTCAGTGCGATGTGTTAAAAATCTCTGACAATGAGATCACATTTATGACAGGAGAAACAGACATTGATCGCGGAGTACAGAAACTGATAGAGAAATATCAGATTCCTTTTGTCTGTGCAACGATGGGAAATCAGGGAAGCAAAGCATTTTTTGGCAGTGAGATTGTAGAAGCAGAAGCCTTTTTGATGGAGGACACAATCGATACAACTGGAGCGGGAGATACATTTTGCGCTTGCCTTCTGGACTACATATTAAGATATGGTATACAGAAGCAAGACAAAGAAAGGGTAAGGGAAATGCTACAGTTTGCCAATGCAGCAGCTGCATTGATCACGACGAAAAAAGGCGCTCTGCGAGTGATGCCGGAACGAGAAGAAATTGAAAAGGTTTTGGGAGGAAAATCCTGCTCTTCATTTTGAGGGGCAGGATTTTTCTATTAGAAAAGGAATGACGGCGAGTTTCAATGATGATATACTGAATTCGTAGATTTTAGAATCATTGTAATAAATATTTGAGTAATAAAAATCTGTCGGACCGATTCAGAAGGAAATGGTATTTTCACTGCTTCGGATATTGGCAGGAAGAGAAGAAAAGGAGGAAATCAGCAACATCTATGAGTTTTGCACATTTGCATGTCCATACAGAGTACAGTCTTCTGGATGGATCAAATAAAATCAAAGAGTACGTTGCCAGGGTAAAAGAGCTGGGGATGAACAGTGCTGCGATCACCGATCATGGTGTCATGTTCGGTGTGATTGATTTTTACCGGGCGGCTAAGGCTGCAGGCATCAATCCCATTCTTGGCTGTGAGGTGTATGTGGCTCCCGGGTCACGTTTTGACCATGAGATCAATGGCGGGGAGGACCGCTATTACCATCTGGTATTGTTGGCAGAAAATAATCAGGGATATCAGAATCTGATGAAGATTGTTTCCAAAGGGTTTGTGGAAGGATATTATTACAAGCCAAGAATTGATATCGAATTGTTAGAAGAGTACCATGAAGGAATCATTGCACTGAGTGCTTGTCTTGCAGGGGAAGTACAGAAAAATCTTCTTCGGGGAATGTTCGAGGAAGCGAAACAGGCAGCACTGAGATATGAATCTATTTTCGGAAAGGGGAATTTCTTTCTGGAGCTTCAGGATCATGGGCTGACCGAGCAGGCAGATGTCAATCAGCGTCTGATTCGGCTGGCGGCAGAGACCGGGATCGAGCTTGTGGCGACCAATGACGTCCACTATACTTATGCGGAGGATGAGAAACCGCATGACATTCTGCTGTGTATTCAGACCGGGAAAAAGCTGACAGATGAAAACCGGATGCGCT
Organism: Faecalimonas umbilicata; assembly: GCF_042846195.1. Classification (NCBI taxonomy): domain Bacteria; kingdom Bacillati; phylum Bacillota; class Clostridia; order Lachnospirales; family Lachnospiraceae; genus Faecalimonas; species Faecalimonas umbilicata. Next base: position 2,637,085 of record NZ_AP031411.1, on the reverse strand, counting down.
ATGCAGGCGGACAGTATTATGTCAAGTCAGAGCAGGAGATGATCGAATTATTCCCATATGCAAGGCAGGCGCTGGAAAATACGCAGAAGATTGCAGATAGATGTCATGTGGAGATTGAATTTGGAGTGACGAAACTTCCAAAATACGATGTGCCAGGGGGAATGACTTCATGGGAATATCTGAATCAACTCTGTTTTGAAGGGTTAGAACGCCGGTATCCAAATCCGGGAGAAGAATTAAAAGAACGTCTTTCCTATGAATTGAGTACGATCAAAAATATGGGATATGTGGATTACTTCCTGATCGTATGGGATTTCATCAAATATGCGAGGGACAATGATATCAGTGTAGGGCCGGGGCGAGGTTCGGCGGCGGGAAGTATTGTCTCGTACTGTCTTGGGATCACGAATATTGATCCGATCCGCTATCAGCTTCTGTTTGAACGTTTCTTAAATCCTGAGCGTGTGTCCATGCCGGATATCGATATTGATTTTTGTTTTGAACGGCGTCAGGAAGTCATCGATTATGTTGTGAGAAAATATGGGAAAGACCGTGTTGTGCAGATTGTAACATTCGGTACAATGGCGGCAAGAGGTGTGATCCGCGATGTAGGACGTGTGATGGATCTGCCGTATGCATTTGTCGATACGATCGCAAAGATGATTCCGACAGAGCTAAATATCACGATTGATAAAGCATTGAAAATGAATCCGGAGTTCCGGAAAATGTATGAGACAGACGAACAAGTAAAATATTTGATCGACATGTCCAAACGTCTCGAAGGGCTTCCACGGCATACGTCGATGCATGCTGCCGGAGTCGTGATCAGTCAGAAGTCGGTAGACGAATATGTGCCGCTTTCCAGAGCATCGGACGGTTCGATCACGACACAGTTTACGATGACGACACTGGAAGAACTTGGTCTTTTGAAAATGGATTTCCTGGGCTTGAGAACTCTGACCGTAATTCAGAATGCCGTCAACCTGGTGGAGCAGGCGACTGGAGTCAAGTTGGATATGGGGGAGATTGACTACAACGACAAACTGGTATTGGATTCCATCGGAACCGGGAAGACTGACGGTGTATTTCAGTTGGAGAGCGCCGGAATGAAAAACTTTATGAAAGAGTTAAAGCCGCAGAGTCTGGAAGATATCATTGCCGGTATTTCGCTGTACCGGCCGGGGCCGATGGATTTCATTCCACAGTACATCAAAGGAAAGAATGACAAAGGATCTATCACCTATGATTGCCCACAGCTGGAGCCAATCCTTGCACCGACATATGGATGTATCGTTTACCAGGAACAGGTTATGCAGATTGTGCGTGATCTTGCCGGATATACACTTGGACGAAGTGACCTTTTGCGAAGGGCGATGTCAAAGAAAAAGGCGGATGTCATGGAGAGGGAGCGCCAGAGTTTTGTTTATGGCAATATTGATGAAGGAGTTCCGGGATGTCTGAACAATGGAATTGATGAAAAGACAGCGAATAAGATTTATGATGAAATGATTGATTTTGCAAAATATGCGTTCAATAAATCTCATGCCGCAGCATATGCAGTTGTTTCTTATCAGACAGCCTATTTGAAATATTACTATCCCATTGAGTTTATGGCAGCGCTGATGACATCTGTGATTGAAAATCCGACAAAGGTATCAGAATATATTTATGCGGCAAGGCAGATGGGCATCAAAATCCTTCCGCCGGATATCAACCGCGGAGTCAGTGGATTCTCGGTAGATGAGGGGAATATCCGCTATGGACTGGCGGCGATCAAAAGTATCGGGAAGCCGGTCATTGAAGCAATTGTAAGTGAACGGGAAGAAAATGGATTGTACCGGGGACTGAAAGATTTTATTGAACGTATTTCCTTAAAAGAAATGTTAAATAAAAGAAGTATTGAAAACTTTATCAAAGCAGGGGCGCTAGACAATCTTGGCGGGACAAGAAAGCAGTTTATGATGATCTATATTCAGATTGTAGACAATGTCAATCAGGAAAAGAAATTTTCGATGAGCGGGCAGATGTCACTGTTTGATTTTGTCGACGAAGATCAGAAGAAAGAATTTGAGATCCAGCTCCCAGATGTTGGGGAATATGAAAAAGAGACGCTTCTTGCATTTGAGAAGGAGGTGCTTGGTGTTTATATCAGCGGGCATCCATTAGATGCCTATGAAGAGCAGTGGAAGAAAAGTGTGTCGGCAACTACACTGGACTTTCAGCTTGATGAGGAGACAAACCGGACAAAGGTGCATGACGGTGCGAAAGAAATCATCGGGGGCATGATCGTTGGGAAGACGATCAAGCATACGAAGACAAATCAAATGATGGCATTTATTACCGTGGAAGATCTGCTCGGAACGGTGGAAGTTGTCGTGTTCCCGAGAGATTATGAGGCGAACAGACAATACTTGGAAGAAGATAAGAAGGTGTTTGTCAAAGGAAGAGTTTCTGAGGAAGATGACCGTCCTAGCAAACTGATTTGTGAGAAAATCATCCCATTTCATCAAGTAAAGAGAGAACTCTGGATTCAGTTTGCAGACAAAAATAGTTATCTTGCGGAAGAAAAGCTTTTGATGGGCATGCTCCAGGATTCTGAAGGAGATGACACAGTTGTAATTTATTGTAAGGCAGAGAAAGCGGTAAAACGTCTTCCGCGTAACTGGAACATTGGGATTGAACCGAATATTTTGAGCAGACTGACAAATTATTATGGGGAAGAACGTGTGAAAGTTGTCGAAAAATGCATTGAAAACAAATTTTAAGTATGTTAAAATAATCACAAAATATATAAATAATAATAATATTTAGGTATAGGTAAATGGAGGTAATATCATGGCAAAGCGTATACGCACAATCGGTGTCCTGACAAGTGGTGGAGATGCTCCGGGAATGAATGCGGCAATCCGTTCCGTAGTCAGAACAGCTTTGGGGAAAGGACTTAGAGTAAGAGGGATCAGAAGAGGATATCAGGGACTGATGGAAGAGGAGATCATCGATCTTTCAGCAAGAGACGTATCTGATACAATTCAGCGCGGAGGTACGATTCTCCAGACTGCCAGATGTAAGGAAATGCGTACAGAAGAAGGACAGCAGAAGGCTGCTGCAATCTGTAAGAAATACGGAATTGAAGGGCTTGTTGTCATTGGTGGAGACGGTTCTTTTGCCGGAGCACAGAAGCTTGCAAAGCTCGGAATCAATACAATCGGAATCCCGGGAACAATCGATTTGGATATTGATTGTACAGAGTATACGATCGGTTTTGATACAGCGGTGAATACCGCAATGGAAGCAATTGATAAAGTGCGTGATACTTCGACTTCTCATCAGCGCTGCAGTATTGTAGAGGTTATGGGAAGAGATGCAGGGTATCTGGCATTGTGGTGTGGAATCGCCAACGGTGCAGAGGAGATCCTTCTTCCAGAAGAGCACAATTACGATGAGTCAGAAATTATCAAGAGAATTATTGATAACAGAGACCGTGGAAAGAAACATTATATTATCATCAATGCAGAAGGTGTCGGAGATTCCATCAACATGGCAAAGAGAATCGAAGAAGCAACTGGAATGGAGACAAGAGCGACGATCCTTGGACACATGCAGCGCGGTGGAAGCCCGACAGCAAAGGACAGAGTGTATGCTTCCATTATGGGTGCAAAGGCAGTAGAACTTCTCTGCGAAGGAAAGACGAACCGTGTGGTAGGATACAAGCATGGTGAATATATTGATGTGGATATTGATGAAGCGCTGAACATGGAAAAGAAACTTCCAGAGTATCAGCTTGAGGTTGCGAAAAAACTGGCAATTTAGTGATTTTATAAGAGAAACAATCTGTCTGTGAGGACGGCAGAGTAGATGGCTTTCTCTGACTGACAAAGGAAGAAAGAACATTTTCAATTCGGACGGGCATCCAGTGACGGGGGATGATTGAAAATGTTCTTTTTTTGCTTCTCATTGGACCGGGATTTTGAGTAAAGGGAACATGCCCTTGAAATCTGCCTGATAAGCGGGTACAATAGAGAACAGATATGGCAGATAGAAGGAGAAATGTTGTGAAGATAGAGAATAAGAAAGATATGCCGATCGGCGTATTTGACTCCGGAGTCGGAGGACTTACAGTGGCAAGGGAGATTATGCGGCAGCTTCCTAATGAGAGTATTGTGTATTTCGGAGATACTGCAAGAGTACCTTATGGAAGCAAGTCGGAAACTACAATTATCCGCTATTCCCGTCAGATTATCCGCTTCCTGCTGACGAAGGAAGTGAAGGCGATTGTGATTGCCTGCAATACAGCGAGTGCGCTTGCTCTGGATGCGGTGCGGAAAGAATTTAAGATCCCGATCATCGGTGTTGTTGCACCGGGAGCGAGGGCGGCAAGGGAAGAGACGATCAATAAAAAAATCGGAGTGATCGGTACAGAGGCGACGGTAAAAAGTGAGATTTATAAAAAACTGATACAGGCAGAAGACCCTCAGATCAGTGTATCCGGAAGAGCATGTCCCCTGTTTGTGCCGCTTGTGGAAGAAGGATTTGCAAAACACAAGATTACCCGGGAAGTCATTGATATCTATCTGTCAGATATGAGAGAATCTGATATCGATACACTGATTCTTGGCTGCACACATTACCCACTCTTGCGCTCAACGATCCGGGAATATATGGGAGAAAAGATTCATCTTGTGAATCCGGCATATGAGACTGCAATGGATCTTAAGCGGCTTCTGGAGGAAGAAGAGATGCTCAGAGACACTCCGGTGAATGACCAGGAAGAACATGGAGAGTATTCCTTCTATGTCAGTGATGCGGCAGATAAGTTCAAGCAGTTTGCCAATTCTATTTTGCCGTATGATATTGAGACGACAAAGCAGATCAATATTGAAGAATATTAGAATGCAACAATATGAGAGATGACAGACAAAAAGTACAGGTGAGAGTATGACAAAAGACGTATTAATAAGTATTTCGGGACTGCAGATGGACGCACTGGAGGAGGAGAAAGAGTATGAACCTATTGAAGTCGTTGCTCCTGCTAACTATTTCCTCAAAAATGGAAAACATTACATTTTATTCGATGAAGTTACAGAGGGCATACCGGGCATTACAAAAAATCGAATAAAGATTACCGGAGAGGACACTTTGGAAGTGATGAAGAGCGGTGTATCAAATGTGCACATGGTATTTGAGAAGAATAAAAAGAACCTCACATACTACCAGACACCGTATGGACAGCTTCTGATCGGTATCCATACAAAAGAAATGGAAGTGGAAGTGTCAGAGGATAACATCAATGTAAAGGTCGGATATATATTGGATGTCAATCATGAGCCATTGGCAGACTGTCAGATTCGGATCAATGTAAAGTCCAAAGATGCAGGAGACTTTCAGATTACAAAAAATATGGACTTCTAAAGAAGAATGAGAAAGGAAAGTGTTGAAAATCTGAGGGAAGAGTAAAGGAAACCTCCAAAATGATGTGTATTAACTGGCATCATTTTGGAGGTTTCTGTAATCTCCAGACATTTCCATGAAAGTTATCTTCCTGTAGGAATGTATTAGATTATTTATTTTTCTTTGTAGATTCTTTACTCTTTTTGTTATCGTTTTGTTCGTCTTTGTTCTTTTTGAATCTTGCGAAGAAGCCTTTTTTCTTTTCAGGCATTTCTAATTTCCCGCGAAGTCCTTTGACATCTGTGATATAGATACCGCTGAGAACTGCTTTGACTTCCTTTTTGACCGGGATCAATGGGAAAATTTTCTCGTCGCACATCAGAGTCATTACTTTTGGACCGATCTTTGCTTTTACAACCGGAACTTTGGCTCTGCGCAAATATTTCGGTGTACTCTCCAGTACGATGGCAGGAAAACCGGCTTCTTTTAGTTTCATATGCTTCTTATCAATGATAAGCATCGTTACATTTTGAGCCATAGCATCTAACTGCTGCTGTTGTTCTGCCTGTTTCTTTTCCGCTTTTTTTCCCAAGAAGTACAATACGATCGTGCCGATGATCAGTACGGCTAAAACGATAAGTAATATAATTACTGGTAAACTCACGATAGACCTCCTAGTATATAGTAAAAATACATTTTTAGACAAATAGTATTGTAGCATTGTTTCTTAGGAAGTGCAAGCGATTTGAGCGCTGCACCTTACTTTTCTGTGGAAAAATGAGTATAATAGGGAATGAGAAAAAGGTGAAAAATACAAAAGTGAGGTGAGGGAATGTTAGGAAATATTTGGAATGATCTTTGTACAGGAACTGGCTGGATGATGGAGCATCTTGTTTTGATCAATATTCTTCTTTCGTTTGTGATTATCTTCTTTCAGAGAAGAAAGCCGCAGACTGTCTGGACATGGCTGCTCGTACTATATTTTATACCAATTGTTGGATTTGTATTGTATCTGCTGATCGGACAAGATTTCCGAAAGAGCAGAATGTTTAAAATGAAGGAAATTGAAGGAGAAGTAAATTATGCAGTCAGACGGCAGGAGAAGAGTATCCGTCGGAAGCAGTTTCGTCTGTCTAATCCAAAGATGGAACGATTTGAGAATCTGATCTATTACAATCTGGAAGCGGCCAGTGCGGTGTTGACAGGGAATAATGATGTACAGATTTATACGGACGGCAGAGAGAAATTCGCGGCTCTGATACGAGAAATCCGCGCCGCAAAGACATATATCCATCTGCAATATTATATTATCCGAAAGGATGAGCTGTGGCAGGCGATCAGCAGAGAACTGATCAAAAAGGCCAAGGAAGGCGTGGAAGTACGCATCCTGTTTGACAGTATGGGATGTCGTGATATGAAGAAAAAAGACTGGGAGGAGCTGAATGCAAATGGAATTCAGACGGCAGAGTTTTTTCCGGCGCTGCTTGGGAAGCTACATTTGCGTGTCAATTATCGGAATCATAGGAAGATTGCGGTCATCGATGGAAGAGTTGGGTTTGTCGGAGGATTCAATATAGGAAAAGAATATATTGGATTGAGCGAAAAATTCGGATACTGGAGAGATACCCATCTTTGCATCGAAGGATCAGCGGTTACTTCCCTTGCGGTGCGCTTTGTGATGGACTGGAACTATGCGGCCAGAGACAATCTGTTTTTGCGGGATGAGTTGTTTGAAATTCCAGAGTACGTAAGAAATGGAAGAGAGCCGGTACAGATTATTTCCAGTGGACCGGATTCCAAAAGTGAAGAGATCCGTGACAACTATATGAGGCTGATCCATAAGGCGCGCCATCATATTTATTTGCAGACGCCATACTTCGTGCCGGACGACTGCATTTTGGAAGCGCTTCGGATTGCGGCGAAATCGGGAGTAGATGTGCGAATCATGATTCCGTGTAAACCGGATCATCCGTTTGTTTACTGGGCATCGTATTCGTACCTTGGGGATATGATCGAGGCTGGGGCAAAATGCTATGTGTATAACAACGGCTTTCTCCATGTCAAAGGACTGACGGTCGATGGCCTTGTAAGCTGTTTTGGGACAGCCAATATGGACATTCGGAGTTTTGAACTGAACTTTGAAGTCAATGCCGTGATCTACAGTGAGGAGACGACAAAAAAACTGGAGGAAGCTTTTGAACAGGATATTCTAAATTCTACGTTGGTGACAAAACGTCTTTACGAAGAGCGGAGTCTTCTCATCCGTGGAAAAGAGCAGTTTTCCCGCCTGCTGTCCCCACTTTTATAAGAAGAAAGAGGATTCTAAAAGAAGTGTGAAATCTGGCAAAACACCTTTCTTTCTGTTTGGAAGTGTGATATAACTGAAAGAGCAGTCAAAATGTGAGATGACAGCTGGAAAATGAAAGAATAATGAGGTAGGAAGATGAAAAAGAAATTAGCGGCGCTTCTTCTCGGAGTGTGTATGACAGTAACACTGGCAGGATGTCAGAAATCCATTGAGGACGATAATGTAAAGATCAGTGAGTATAAAGGGATTAAAGTAGAAGGACTGGAACTGGCGAAGGTGACAGATAAAGATGTAGAAAACAGCATCCAGAGCACATTGGAAGCGGAAGCTGAACATAAAGAGGTGACAGACCGGGCGACAAAGAAAGGAGATTCTCTGGAAGTTTCTTACGTTGGAAAAGCAGATGGGGAGACATTTGATCAGGGAGACCTTACGGTAGAAGTCGGAGGCGAAGGATTTGTGGAAGGATTTTCAGAAGGAATGGAAGGGCATAAGCTGAATGAGACATTTGATATTTCTCTTACATTGCCGGAGAATTATCCAGCGGAAATCGCGGGGAAAGATGCAGTGTTTACCGTAACGATCAATTCCATTACAGAGGAGATCCTGCCAGAGCTGAACGATGAATTTGTACAGAAAATTTCTGACAAGGCAAAGACCGTTGACGAGTACAAAAAACAAGTAAAAAAAGATCTGGAGACATCTAATAAAAAGACGGTAGAGTCTCAGAACAAAAACAGTGCATGGACAGAAGTAGTCAAAAACACAGAGCTGAAAAAAGAGTTTAAAGAGGATATCAATGAGAGCGTAGATCTGATGAAAGAGCAGTATACACAGCTTGCAGAGATGTACTACCAAGTTACATTTGAGGAATTCCTGGAACAATCTGGAATCACAGAAGATCAGTTTGTAGAGAAGATGGAAAAGCAGGCAAAAGATCAGTTGAAGAGCAAGTATGCAAGCAAGCTGATCGCCGAGAAAGAAAAATTAGAGCTTTCCGACAAAGCGTATAAGGAAAAATATGACGAATATGCACAGTCCTACGGATACGAAAACGGAGATGCATTTATTGAGGCAAATGGTGAGGACGGAGAAGAGAAGTTAAAAGAGAGCATTCTCTTAGATACAGCTATGACATGGGTTGCTGATCATGCGAAGTTTGTAGAGGCAGAGACGGAGAAATAAGAAGTTAGATGCAAGAACGGCAAGAGGAGTCTGTAAAATTCTGACCGGAAAGGCAGAGCATCAGACAGAAAGAATAAGGGGAGAGAAGACAGTGCGGATTGCATATCGTGAGGATGAGCGCGCGCAGGCGGTGCTGACAGAGGATATGATAAAAAGCTGGGCAAAGGAGCGCGGGCAGAAGTGTATCGTCGATGTATTTTCCAGTGCAGAACAATTTCTATTTGAGTTGGATGGAGAAGAACTCGTACCCTATGATCTGCTTCTTCTTGATATTTCGATGATCGGGATGGATGGATTCACACTTGCAAAACAGATTCGGAAAACGGATATGAATATTCGCATTGTTTTTTTGACATCAGATCCAAGTCATGTATTTGATGGCTATGAGATTGAAGCCTGGAGATATATGATGAAACCAGTAAGGGAACAGAAGCTGTATGAAATGTTGGACATACTTGTGACAGAACTTGCAGACAGAGAAGAGCCATATGTTTTTTTGGAAGTGGCAGGGGAGAATATCAAGGTGGAGCAGGGGCAGATTTTGTATGTTGCAGTGGATGGTCACTACACCACAGTGTATTGCAAGGACAGACAGTTGACAGTCAAAGAGAGTTTCGGGGAAGTTTTAAATCATCTGAACAGAGATACAAAGGACGGGGGCATTCCTCCTTTTGTGAAATGTCATAGAAGTACTGCTGTAAATTTATCGAAGGTGAGCCGGATTGGCAGGCAGAGCTGTGTTCTTACAGGCGAGATCGAGGTTCCGGTGAGCCGGGGAATGTACCAACAGCTTAATCAGGCATTTATTCAGGAAAATCTATAAGGAGTATTACAGATGAGAATGGAAATCATAGGGCTGGCTGCAGTGGCAATGCTGCTCCTGCTTGTGATCATCGGTTTCGTGATCCGGGCAATCATGCAGCGGCAGTATGAGAAGGCGCTGATTGATTATCAGAACAAAATTTTGTCTCAGGAGATGGATGAAGTGCGGAGCATCTATATGACGATGCGAGGTTGGCGGCATGATTATCATAATCATATGCAGTCGGTAAAGGCATATCTTGCGAAAGATAATATCACTGAGGCAAAGGAATACTTAAACCGGCTGGAGGAAGATCTTGCGGATATCCGCCTGCTGTTTGATACCGGAAATCTCAATGTAGATGCGATCTTAAATGCGAAGATTTCACTTGCGCTGGAAAATGGAATCCGGTGTGACTATAAGGCGGTGATCCCAAAAGAGTTGTCTGTGTCGGACATTGATCTGTGTGTTGTGATTGGGAATCTGATCGACAATGCAGTCGAAGCATGTCGGACGGTGAAGAAGGAAGAACAGTTTCTCCGACTTTATATTGCACCGCTGAAGCAGCAGTTGTATATTACAGTGACCAATGCCACCAGCGAGGTTGTGCGAAAACTCGATGAAGAATATATTTCCAAAAAGCGCGGTGATCACGGTCATGGGCTTAAACGGATTAACAATGTTGTGAAGAAATATGACGGTTATATCAATCGAAAGAATGAACCGGGGGTGTTCGTCACCGAGATCATGCTGCCATTATAGAGAAAATTTGCAATTCATGCACGGATTTTTACAATTCGTGCATGTTTTTTCTATTTTGAGAACAAATGTGATAAGTTAAGAATGCAAGAAAAGAGAGGAGGCTTTATAGATGGAGGAAGAGAAGAAACAAAAGCAAAAGAAAAGGAGCATTTTAAGCAACCTGATTTTCTGCTTTGCACCGGCTATGAAGAAAACTCCGGTTTATCTGGTGCACATCGGGATTCAGGCAGTCACATATGTTCTTCTTCTGTTACTGGGGGTAGGAGCAAATGCACTTATCGTATCGATGCTGGGGAAGGAAAGCCCGCTTATGCTGTTGATCGGGGCGGTCATGACCATCTTTCTTGTATACGGGGCGATTAGTTGGATTGATACTTATCTGCAGAATATTATATCCGTAGAATACATCGAAATGAGGATGGGAGGACACTTCTATTCTGTTCTCGAAAAAATATTGGAGATTTCTCTGGAACAGTCAGAAAGCAGTGAAATCCGTCAGATGATGGAGAGGTCGCTGATCGCATTGAATGGAAACGATTCCAATGGAGTGCAAGGCATGATGCAGCGTTTTGGAATGTTTTTTACAAATGTACTAGGGCTGGTCGCATATGCAATGATCGTGGGAAGTATGGATATACGCATCTTGCTGCTCCTTGTCGGTCTGTCACTGATCACTGTCGCAACGTCCAAAGTTTCTGTAAAAGTGTATGAGAGGGTCAAAGAAAAACTTGCTGGATATCAGAGGATAGAGGGATATATTGATCGGCTTGTGGATGATATTGCAGGCGGAAAGGATATCCGCGTCTTCGGACTTTCCGACTGGCTGATCGGAAAATATGATTCGGCGATCAGACAGCGAAGAAAATATAGGGCGCTTTATAATGCGGCCTGCTTCTTCTCGGACTTTACAGAAGTGATCCTGGCAGCAGTCAGAGATTTTATCTGTTATTTTTATCTGATCTATCTTTTGAAACAGGGGCTTTCGTCAAGCATGTTTGTGTTTTATATTGGATTGATCAGCGGGTTTGCCAAATGGTTTACAGAGATCACAAGCAACTTTGTTGTGATGAAGCGGTGCGGGCAGCAGGTGGATGATCTTAGAGATTTTTTAGAACTTGAGAGCGGATCAGGAGGAGAAAGGCGGATCCCGGAAAACCAATTTTCCAGTCTGGACATTACGTTTGATCATGTATCCTATCGCTATGAGGGGGCAGAGGAAGAGGTGCTAAAGGATGTTTCCTTTACCATCCATCAAGGAGAGCGGCTTGCACTTGTCGGATTAAACGGGGCCGGAAAATCTACGATTGTAAAACTGATTTCTGGTCTATATCTTCCTACAAACGGAGCAGTCTATGTTAATGGGATCGACACGAGGGAACTGGATCGCAAAGCCTACATGCACCATGTTGCTGCAATTTTTCAGAATCCGTTTATCATGTCGTATACAGTTGGGGAAAATGTAACGCTCTCAGGAGAATGGGATGAGGAAAGGTTATGGAATGTGCTGGAAAAGGCAGGAGTGGCAGAGAAGATCAGCAGCCTTCCGGACGGACTATACACCTATTTTGGAAAGGATGTATCGGAAGATGGGATTATGCTCTCGGGTGGACAGATTCAGAAGCTTCTTCTAGCAAGGGCGCTGTATCACAGCCCGAAACTGTTACTTTTAGATGAACCGACTGCAGCGCTGGATGCACTTGCAGAAAAAAATATTTATGATACTTACCAGAAGACGCTGGAAGGAACAAGTACGATCTTTATTTCCCACCGGCTGGCATCGACACGGTTCTGCAATGAGATTCTTCTGCTTGACAAAGGGGAGATCATTGAGCGCGGAACCCATGAAACATTGATGAAAATGGGAGGGACATACGCTTCCCTTTTTGAACTTCAGGGGAAATATTATCAGGAGGAAGAGGCACATGAATAAGAGAAAACAGATGTCTGTAAAAGAAATGTGGAAATTTTGTCTTTTTCAGGCGAAAGGCTATCGGATTTTGCCGGTGATCCTTGTACTTGGAATGCTCTCGGGTGCATCGGTTGTCTATATTAACAGTTTTCTGTATGCGAAGATTCTCGATGTTCTTCTGGAGGAGAAGTATCAGCAGGCAGCAACTTTTGTCGTGATTCTTGTTGTGACGGTGATGATTGTATCATTGATCTCAAAGGCAGCGGAACAGATCTTTTCGCACTATGCGGAACCGAGCGAGGAGGAGACGAAAAAGCGTACTGCAAAAAAAGCATTTTCCATGGAATACGAAGAAATTGAGAAACAGGAGACGATTCAGAAGTTTCGAAGAGTACGGCAGGCAGAGCGCGGACATGGAGGAATCTCCGAACAGTGTATAGAAATTTATAAGTATTTTACCTGCTGCACGGAAGTTGTTTTTGCCAGTGGATTTGTCGTGCTTCTGCTGCTGCAGTCAGACTGGGAGAAGGAAAGTATCTTTCGGTTTCTGATCAGTACGGGGGTGATGATCGCTGGTTTTGTATTTGTATTGTGGTTAGGAGATAAGGTTTCCGAACGGATCGGAAAGGAAACAGTAATCACTATGCATGCAAATGAAAAGTCAAATGCATTATTTGACTATCTAGTCAACCTGATTGTTTCAGAGCAGTTTGCGCAGGATATCCGTCTGTTTCAGCTCAAAGAATATCTGATAAATAAATTTCAAGGAGATGTGATAAAGAAGTGTATGGCACTGTTCCAGAGAAGAGCGAAAGTTTCCGGACGTGGAAATGGCGCTGTCGCTTTTGCGCTTCAGATCCTGGCAGGCATCACTTATGTATATATTGCAATAAAGGCAATTGCAGGAAGTGTTTCCGCCGGGGAAGTGCTGATGTATGCGGGTGCGATCATAACGATGATGAACAGTATCCGTGAAATGATGGGAGCACATATTGAGATTGATTATTCCAATGAGTATCTGAAATCTTATGAGGAATTTATTCATCTCCCGAATATGCATTATGTAGGGACACTGCCGATTGAAAAAAGAGACGATAATCAGTATGAGTTGGAGTTTGACCATGTTTCTTTTTGTTATCCGGGGACAGAGACGTATATTTTAAAGGATGTAAGTTTAAAATTCAAAGTAGGGGAGACGATGGCGCTTGTCGGGATGAATGGTGCAGGAAAAACGACATTGATCAAACTGCTGCTTCGTTTCTATGAGCCGTCTGAGGGAAAGATCACTTTAAATGGGATTGAGATCGGGAAATATGATTATGAGGAATATATAAAGATTTTCGCGGTTGTCTTTCAGGACTTCAGACTGTATCATTTTCCATTGGATGAAAATATCGCAGGCTCCGAGAAAGTGGATGAAAAGAGAGTATGGAAGGTGATCCGTCAGGTCGGGCTGGAAGAAAGAGTGAAGAAGATGAAAGATGGGATTCACACGCTGCTCTATCACGAAACCGGGGATGGCGAGGCGCTCTCCGGCGGGGAGGCGCAGAAGGTTGCGATCGCAAGAGCGCTTTATAAAGATGCTCCGTTTGTGATCCTCGATGAACCGACTGCAGCGTTAGATCCGGTGGCAGAATCGGAAATCTATGAGAATTTCAACGAACTGATCAATGGAAAAACGGCCATCTATATCTCCCACCGGATGAGCAGCTGCAAGTTCTGTGACAGAATTGTTGTTCTGGAAGAAGGAACTGTTGCAGAGAGCGGAAATCATCAAACATTGATGGAAAAGAAAGGGAAATATTTTGCGCTTTACGAGGCACAGGCACAGTACTATGTGAAGAAGAAAGCGGAAGGAGGGGAATCAGAAATTTTATAAAAAAAGAATTGTGTTCTTATCCGATTCTAGTTATAATAGGCATAAAGATAAAAATTTCACAATCTCTGAAGCAGAGAGAAATCTGTGAGAGAAAATCAAATGTAAGAAAAGAATCAGACTGCGAAGTCAGTATTTCAAAAAATCAGGAGGAATACAAAATGAAGGTGACAAATGATATCATTTACGTTGGGGTTAATGATCATCAGGTAGATTTGTTTGAAGGGCAGTATGTTGTGCCAAATGGAATGTCTTACAACTCTTATGTGATCAAAGATGAGAAAATCGCTGTAATGGATACTGTGGATGTGAATTTTGCGGAAGAATGGCTGGCAAATATTGCACAGGTGCTGGATGGAGCAAAGCCGGATTACTTGATCGTGCAGCATATGGAACCGGATCATTCTGCGAATATTTATAATTTTATGAAGGTATATCCAGATACAACGATCGTGGCAAATGAGAAGACATTTGTGATGATGGCCAACTTTTTCAGGGAGATGGATCTGGAAGGAAGAACATTGGAAGTAGAAAACGGACAGACATTGTCACTTGGAAAGCATGATCTGACATTTGTGTTCGCTCCGATGGTACACTGGCCGGAAGTTATGGTTACTTACGACAGTACAGAAAAAGTACTGTTCTCTGCAGATGGATTTGGTAAATTCGGGGCAAATGATGTGGAGGAAGATTGGGATGACGAAGCTCGCCGTTATTATATCGGAATCGTCGGAAAATATGGTACACAGGTACAAAACCTCTTAAAAGTGGCAGCGACACTGGATATCCAGATGATCTGTCCGCTGCACGGACCGATTTTAAAGGAGAATCTTGGACATTATATCGAGAAATATGATATCTGGTCTTCTTATGCAGTGGAAAAAGAAGGTGTGATGATCGCGTACACATCGGTCTACGGAAATACAAAGAAAGCAGCAGAAACTTTGGCTGCGAAATTAGAAGAAAAAGGATGTCCGGATGTGTATGTCTGTGACCTTGCACGCGCAGATATGGCAAGAGCAGTGGAAAATGCATTCAGCTATGGAAAATTAGTACTGGCGACAACGACATATAATGCAGATATTTTCCCGTTTATGAAAATTTTTATTGAGCATCTGACCGCGCGCAATTACCAGAAGCGCACGATCGGATTCATTGAGAACGGAAGCTGGGCCCCGACGGCAGCAAGAGTTATGAAGGGAATGTTTGAGGACAGCCAGGATATTACATGGATGAAAAATTCAGTAAAGATCATGTCCTCGCTGAGCGAAGAGAATCTGGAAGAGTTAGATCAGATGGCAGACGAGTTATGTCAGGAATATATTGCCCAGTCAGATGACAAAGCAAATAAAAATGATCTGACAGCACTGTTCCGTCTTGGATATGGACTGTATGTTGTGACTTCAAGAGATGGTGAGAAGGACAACGGACTGATTGTCAACACCGTTACACAGCTGACAGACAATCCGAACCGTGTGGCAGTCAATATCAATAAGGCGAATTATTCGCATGATATCATCAAGAAGACTGGCGTGATGAATGTCAACTGTCTCTCTGTGGAAGCACCGTTTAAAGTGTTTGAAAGATTTGGATTCCAGAGCGGAAGAGAAGCAGATAAATTCGAAGGATGGAATATGCTGCGTGCAGACAATGGTGTTGCCTTCCTTCCAAAATATATCAACGCCTTCCTTGCATTGAAAGTGGAGCAGTATGTGGATCTGGATACACACGGAATGTTTATCTGTACCGTGACAGAGGCTCGTGTGATGAATGATAAAGAAACGATGACATACACTTACTATCAGAAACATGTAAAACCAAAACCGCAGACAGAAGGAAAGAAAGGATTCGTATGTGTGGTATGTGGATATATCTATGAAGGAGAGGAACTTCCGGATGATTATATTTGTCCACTGTGCAAGCATGGAGTTGCGGATTTTGAACCGATTTAGGAATCAAGATTTCTAGGTGAAGGAAAAGATAAGAAAAAGCATATAGAAAAAGGCTCTTTCAGTGGGATAGTTATTTCCATGGAGGGAGCCTTTTATGCTATCCGTGTATCTTATTTGAAATAGAAAATGTACTGTTCGGTATAAAAGAGTCATATGAGGGAAAAATAAAAAAGTCATGGAACAGAGAGGAAAATTGCGGGACACAAAATGTTCACAATTTTTTTAGCACTCCCTCTTGACGAGTGCTAACATAAGTGTTATATTACAACTAGAACAAAGGAGGAGGACGAAGAAAGGATGAGAAGATCTGAATAGTCCCCACATCACCGGTTCCAATAAATGACATTTATCAATAAGATTTTAATGGAAAAGGAGAGATGATTTATGATGATGCCTAGTATTTTTGGAGAGAATTTGTTTGATGATTTCTTTGATTTTGATTACCCATTCAGAGGTTACCAGAGAGCGAACACAGAGTCTTTGATGAAGACAGACATTAAGGAGCATGAACATGGCTACGAATTGGAAGTAAGCCTTCCGGGATATAAGAAAGAAGACATTCACGCAGAATTAAAAGATGGTTATCTGACCATCCAGGCGGCGACGACGAAGAACAACGATCAGAAGGATGAGAAGACAGGCAATTATATCCGAAGAGAAAGATATTCCGGATCTTGCAGCAGAAGTTTCTATGTAGGAAAGGATATCACTCAGGAAGACATTAAGGCAAAATATGAAAATGGTATACTTGTTCTTGCAATCCCGAAGAAGGATCAGAAGAAAGTAGAAGCTGAGGAGAAGAAATATATTGCCATCGAAGGATAGTGCTGGTAGGTGTGTATGGGGAAGAACTTTTTGTTACGGATCAAGAAAGCAGTGATAGATTTTCAGACACACTCTATATAGATTTGGGACTGCATGATTACAGACTGTGACATGCAGTCCCGTTTTTATTCCGCAGGAAATTTTTAATCTTGCATAAAAATTGTAGTAGGAAAGGGGAGAAATAGTTATGGCGGCAAATAAGGATTATTACAAGATTCTCGGAGTGGACAGAAATGCAGACGCGAATGCGATCAAGAAGGCATACCGAAAACTGGCAAAAAAGTATCATCCGGATACCAATCAGGAGAATTCTGTTGCAAATGAGAAATTTAAAGAAGTGACCGAAGCTTACGAGATCCTGCACGATGAAGAGAAACGAAAGTTGTACGATCGATTTGGAACAGCAGCCTTTGATGGAAGTATGGGAGCAGATCCGGGCGCCTATCAGTCGTACGGAGAACCTAAAGGGGCGAAGTTCTATCGAAGTCCGGACGGAAGCTACCAGGAATTTCATTTTGAAGGCGGAAATATGGATGATTTTTTTGATGACATTTTTGGAAGTTCTTTTCAGAGAGCAAGGGGAAGTGGAACTGGACCGCGCGGTTATCGCAGGAAAGGTGCAGATGTCACTGCAAAATTAGAGGTGACTTTTGAGGAAGCAGCATTTGGAGGAGATAAGGTCATCTCTTATACAGACGCAAGTGGACGTGCACAGTCTCTGAAAGTACACATTCCGGCGGGAATTTCTTCCGGCAAGAAAATCCGGCTGAAAGGAAAGGGACAGGACGGGATGAACGGAGGGGAAGCCGGAGATCTGTTTCTGGAAATTTCAGTAAAAGACAAAGTCGGTTATGAACGGAAGGGAGACGATGTCTACACGACCATTCAGATTCCGTATACAACAGCGGTGTTGGGCGGTGAGGTGATTGTGCCTACACTTTACGGAAAGGTAAGCTGCAAGATCAAGGAAGGAACACAATCCGGAACAAAAGTGAGACTGGCCGGAAAGGGAATCGCACATATGGGGCAGCCATCCGGAAAAGGAGATCAGTATGTGATAATTCAAATCCAGGTGCCGCGGAATCTGAGTGAAGATGCAAGGAGAAAGTTGAGAGCATATCAGGAGGCAGCAGGAAGAGTTGCATAAGCATTGCTGTTTAAACACCACTGTTTAAGAATGATAAAGGGGAGAAGTACGGGAAAGATAAAGTGTAAGGAAGCAGTTGTTATTGGAAAAACTTTGGTTTATAATAGGGGTGTACAAGCGGGAAGGGAGTTTTCTCTTCCTGAATGTATTTTGGAAACCGATGAATTTACACTTTATAAGGATGGGAAACATATGATAAAAGTTCAGGAATACAGAGGACATATTCGCAACTGGGAGGCGCTTTGTGAAGAGCTTTGCATTGACAAAAGCTTATCCAGAAGAGAGAGAGAGGAGCGGATTTTGGTCCGGGCATTTGAGACATGGCAGTTTGATATGGCAGCGCATTTGTATGGAATGTTTGCTTTTGCGCTCTGGGATGAAGAGGAAAAACAGCTATTCTGTCTCAGAGACCAGTTTGGCACGAAGCCGTTCTACTATTATGAGACGGAAGATGGACAGCTTCTCTATGGAACAACAATCCGGGGAATCATGGAGCAGCCAGGGTTTGTCAAAGAATTGAATGAGGAGATGCTGCAGATCTATCTCAGTCTGACTTACGTGGCAGGAGAGAATACATTTTTCCGCGGACTGAAGAAACTGCTTCCGGGACGTTACCTTATCTGGAAGGACGGAGTAGTGACAGTAAAGCGCTATTGGAAGCCGGAATTTCATCCGGATGACAGCAAGTCTCTTGAGGAATGGGCAGACGAGATCCACACGACACTTGGCGAGATCATGAAGGAAGTAAAGACTTCAGATGAGCGAGTGGAGTCTTTCCTGTCAGGCGGAGTGGATTCTTCCTATGTACTTGCGATGTCTGATGCCGATACTGCGGATACATGCGGTTATGAGGAAGAACGGTTCGATGAGTCCGTACTGGCTGTAGAGACTGCGCGCATTTTAGAACGTAAGATTTCCAGACGTGTGATCAATCCAGAGGAATATTTTAATATTGTCCCATATGTCATGTACAATATGGAGCAGCCGCTTGGGGATGCTTCTGCGATTGTGTTTGCACTTGGATGTCAGGCGACTGCAGAGCATACGAAGATCTGCTATTCAGGAGAAGGTGCAGATGAATTTTTCGGTGGGTACAATATGTACCGCAATGCAGAGCGATACGGGGAGAATCTAAAGAACTTCTATGTCGGTAACACGAACATTATGAAAGAAGACGAGAAGAAAAAGATCTTGAAAAAATATGACCCGGACGTACTGCCAATCGAAGTGGCACAGAGTATTTACGAAGAGATGGAAGGGCTGGATCCTCTGACAAAGATGTCTAATATCGATATCCAGATCTGGCTGGAGGGAGATATTTACCTCAATGTAGATAAGATGAGTGAGGCGGCAGGACTTGAGGTTCGTATGCCGTTGACAGATTTGCGTATTTTCGATATTGCATCGAGAATGCCTTCGAAGTATAAAGTGAATGAAGAGCAGAATAAGGTTGCGTTCCGTACAGCGGCACAGAAAATGCTGCCGGAAGAGATTGCGTTCCGAAAGAAACTCGGATTTATCGTGCCAATTCGTATCTGGATGGCAGATGACCGCTATAATCAAGATGTGCGCGCCAAATTCCACAGCGAGATGGCAGAGAAATTCTTCAATGTAGAAGAGATCAATACAATCTTTGATGAGTATGTCGGAGGAAATTCTGACAACTGGAGAAAAGTTTGGACAATCTATACGTTCCTTGTATGGTATGAAGAATATTTTGTAAAGCGTTAATCGTGCACTGGCAGATGGCATGAGAGCAGCATTGCTGCATCGGATATAAGGAAGGTTCAAAAAACGTGTGTGAAAAGCTGGAGAGGTTTCACGCACGTTTTTCCTATCAGAAAAAGCGGATCACAAATGAAAAGTTTGAGAAAAAGGAGAGAGGGATATGGAAGAAAAAAGAAATCCTATTGCAATTATTGTGACAAGATTTGGGGACATTAAGGTAGAGCTATACCCAAAAGAGGCGCCAAATACGGTGAATTGTTTTATTTCTTTGGCGAAAAAAGGACTGTTTGATCACCGGAAGATTAGAAGGATTGCACCGGGATTTGTATTGCAGCCGAGTTATTCTGACTTTGAGGATGAAAGGTGTGCAATCTCACTCGATGGAGAATATCGAAATAACGGGTTTCCGAATGATATTCCGTTTGAGCGCGGGACTGTCGCGATGGGCGGAGAGGGAAATGTAGCTTCGGGAAGCTGTTTTTTTATTACACTGACGGATGAAGCTGGCAAACGTCTCGATGGAGGCTATGCGGCATTTGGGAAAGTCATAGAAGGCTGGGAAGTTGTGGAACAGATCACAGCACTTCCGACAGAAAAAGTAGATATTGGAATTCCGGGAGTGGATGTCAATGAACCGATTGAGCCGGAATACATGGAAAAAGTGATAGTAGAAACATGGGGAGTCGAATATGATGAGCCGGTTATTTTAGGGTAGAGATACTGTCACGCTAATAAATTAGAATGACAGTTCTCCAAAGGGATAGTGCTAAAAAATAGACTGCTATGCGGAGTAGATTCCTTGCACCGTGATCCTTTTAAAAAATTTGGAGAGTCCAAGTGTCACTGTTTCCTCCATGTGCTGTGGGATACGGCGGATCAGGACGTTCCCAAGTGGATGAGGGAATACTTGAAAATGATCTGCTTTTAATGCGGCAGTTTCCTCTGCGTCGATAAATCTTGCTGAAACCTCCAGCCGGGAGCCACCTCAAGTATGGCAGAGCATAGAAGTGATCAGAATATTTTCTTTGTGATGTTCTTTCATATAACCGGTAAGACGTTCATCTAATTGAATGTGCATAATGGTAATCCTCCTTACGATAGTATGTGATCTGTGATGGCTATATCATCGCAGAAACAAAAAGAAAATTCTGTAATGAAGTCACAGACGTTTCTTCTTAAAAAGAGAACTGAAAAGAAAAGGGACGATAAGATTGTAAGGCTTCCGTTTTGGATGTATAATAAAAAAGAAATACCAGTGTGGTTCATAAATAAAGAGAAAAGAACTTTGTTTACTGGCATTGACAGAATCGAAATGGAGGGAAGATTCAAATGAAAATTGCAGTAACATATGAAGAAGGAAAGGTGTTTCAGCATTTTGGACACACAGAACACTTCAAATTTTATGAGGTGGAAGACGGAAAAGTCACAACGAGTCAAGTTGTAGACACGAACGGAAGCGGACATGGAGCGCTTGCAGGACTGCTTGCGGAGCATCAAGTGGATGTTTTAATCTGCGGCGGTATTGGAGGCGGCGCACAGGCGGCGCTTGCGGAAGCGGGAATCAAGCTTTATGGAGGAGTGACCGGAGAGGCAGATCAAGCTGTTGAGGCATTTTTAAACGAAGCACTTTCTTATGATCCAAATGTGAAATGCAGTCATCATGAAGGGGAACACGAGCATCATGAGAACTGTGCAGGCGGCGGATGCGGAAGTGGTCACTGCGGACATTAAAAGAATAAATAAGAGATTCATAGGCTACCGGAAAAGCGGTAGTCTATTTTCTACTTCTGTAAGACCTGGGAGCAGGTACAAAATAGAAAGATCAGACTATTAAGAAGAAAGGTTGATGTCATGATAACAGAAAAGAAAGAGAAGCGGATTTTAATGATGTCCTTTATTTCAGGACTTGCGTTTGCTGTCATAGAATTTATATTTTCTATTTACAGTCACTCACAATCAGCTTTGACGGATGCGGTATATGATGCTTCCGAATTAGTATTTATCGCTTTGTTACTATTTTTAACACCATTGTTTCATAAGCCGGTATCGGAAAAACATCCCTATGGATATTTTCAGATTGAGTCCATATTTGTCATTATCAAAGGAGTCATGATGCTGTCAGTGACAATGGGAGTTTCGGCAGAGATTATTGAGTCGGCATTAGCAGGTGGTAATGCGGTGAATAATGCACAAATTTCTGTTTTTCAATTATTTTTGGGGATAGCAAGTATTATTATTTTTGTGATTATGAAAAAGTGGAACAAAAATTTATCCTCTCCTACCATCGAAGCAGAATTGTTAGGATGGAAATTGGATATTGTTTACAGTTTGGGTATGTCATTTGCTTTTTTCATATCACTTTATTTAGAGTGCACACCGATTGCGTTTGTCGCTCCATATTTTGATCAGATTGTGGCGGTAGTAGTGATGATCTTCATGCTTCCGGAAAGTGTGAAAGTATTGTGGAATGCGATAAAAGAAGTATTTTTGTTTTCACCGGAAAAACATGTAGTGGATGAGATTAAAACACTTTGCAATCCGATTTTAGAGAAATATCAGTTTTCCCCTGTGTTTTATGATGTGACTAAGACAGGACGACATTTATGGATCGCAGTTTATTTTCAGATTGCAACAGAAAGTATGTCTGTGCGGGACCTGGAGTCTGCATTGAGACAGGTAAATGAGCAGGTAAAGGAAAAATACCAGGAATGCACTTGTGAATTGATTTTAGTACCCGGAAAATAAAATATGATTTGGAAAGAGGAAACAATTGCATTGACATCACCTACATGATTATTTATAATATCAGCTTGAATTACATGTATTCCGTTGTTAAACTAAAAAGGAATAGAAAACAATACAAGGAGGAAACAAGATGAAAAAGAAATTAGTCAGTTTATTATTAGTGACTGCTATGTCAGTGACTGCTTTAGCAGGATGCGGTTCCAAAGCCGACGGAACTGAAGGAAGTAAAAAAGAAGATAAAAAAGAAGCGCAGTCTATTACATTTATGGCTCCTGATTGGGCGGTCCCGACAGATGAACAGCTGGATGAATTTACAAAAGAAACAGGAATAGAAGTTGTAGTCAATGAAGTTGGCTGGGATGATATTCGTGAAAAAATGGTTACTGCAGCTGCAGGAGGACAGGCCGTTGCAGATGTGGTAGAAGTAGACTGGTCATGGGTTGGTGAATTTTATGCGGCTGACTGGTTAGAGCCATTAGACGTTTCTGATGAAGTAAAAGCAGATATGCCTACTCTGGAAACATTTACAAAAGATGGAAAAGTGCTTGCAATCCCATATGCAAACGATTACCGTTTATCTTACTATAATACAGAACAGTTTGAGAAAGCCGGAATCACAGAGGAGCCTCAGACATGGGAGGATGTGCTGGAAGCATGCCGAACATTAAAATCTACAGGGACAGTAGAGCATCCTTTTGCAATTGCATTAAATGCAGAGGAAAAAACAACGACTTGCTTGATGTGGCTTGCATATACGATGAATGGTGTTGTCTATAATGAAGATGGTACTTTAAATGAAGAATCTGTAACAGAGGCTTTAAAGTACATGGAAACTCTGATTCAGGAAGAACTTGTAGATCCGGCAGATAAGACTTCATCTGGTATGGATGCCTATAAACGTCTGACAGGTGGAAGCGCAAGCTTCTTAACAGGACCGACTTCTTTTGTATCCAGAAGCACAAATCCAGAGGAGTGCAGTGTTGTCGGACAGATTACACCAATCCTTACACCGGGAAAAGAAGGAAAATCCGAAGTGACAATGGCTCTTCCAGAAGCGCTTGGTGTAACAAAATTTTCTAAAAACAAAGAAGCAGCGAAAAAATTTGTTGAGTGGTATACATCTGCTGATATGCAGAAAAAATTAAACGAAACAAACAGTGCGATTCCAACAAGAAATTCAGTGTTAGAAGAACTTATCAACGATGATAAAATTCAGAATGCTGGTGCAATGCTGGAAGAGGCGAAGTTAATTTCTTCTCCATTCCCGGATGGAATCCCGTCTTACTATGCGGAGATGAGCAATGCAATGTACAATGCAATCAACAAAATGGCTCTTGGTGAACTGACAGCTGAGGAAGCTTTCAAAGAAATGGATACTAAGATCACTGAGTTAGCAGGACAGAAATAATGAAAAAGAAGATTTTACCATATCTTTTACTCACACCCATGATATTGATCATGGGTGTATTAGTATTTTATCCGATTGCAGCAACCTTTTCTTACAGCCTAAAGTATTGGAAACTGACTGCGCCAAATGACGTTCATTTTATTGGATTCGATAACTACATAAATATTTTAAAATCAGAGTCCTTCTGGTACAGCCTCCAGAATACGGTGTTCCTTCTCGTACTGATTTTGTTTGGAACAACCATTCTCGGGGTGCTGCTCTCTCTGTTTTTGAATATTGAAGTAAAGTTTTCCGGAGTTCTGCTTGCAGTTGCGGTTCTTCCGTGGGCACTGCCGCCTTATGTAAATGGAATTTTGTGGAGATTTATTTTTTACCCGGGATACGGTCTGATGAACAAGCTGCTGATCGGAATGGGAGTGGTCGATCAGCCGGTCGAATGGCTCAATTCGAGGTGGACACTTCTCTTTGTCGTATCCATTGTAGTAATTTGGAGGAGCATTCCGTTTATGGCGCTGGTATGTCTTGCCGGAAGACAGTCGATTCCACATGAATTATATGAAGCTGCAAAAATCGATGGCGCAAATGTTCCAAATATTTTTCGGCGGATCACGTTCCCGCTGATGCTTCCGTTTATTGGAATCGGAGTGACATCCACTTCGGTGACAGCGATCAATGTTTTTGATGAGATTGTTGCGTTATCTGGTTATAGCGATCTGGGGAAAAATATCCTTGTGGAAAGCTATTTGACGACCTTTAGTTTCCTGGACTTTGGAAAAGGAAGCGCAGTTACCTATCTGGTAATGTTCCTCGCCGCAATCTTAGGAATCTTTTACTTGCGGAGTCTGAATAAGGAGGTGGAATACTAATGAAATGGTTGAAAAAAGCAGGGTATGTTTTGTGCTTACTTGTATTCCTTCTTCTGACGCTTGGACCATTTGTGTGGGCGTTTATTTTGTCTATTACTCCGGAGCATGCGATGCTTGCGAAGTCGACAGCGCTTCTTCCGGAAGTAGTTACCTGGAAAAACTATTTGGAACTGTTTGGAGGAAGTCGGAAAGGACAGCTTTTGTTTGCCGGCATCGCAAATTCGTTAAAAGCGGTTGGCATGACTTTGTTGGTTGGGATTCCAATCTGTCTGATGAGTGCATACACGTTGAGTCGTATGGAATTTAAAGGGAGAAAATTCATCCGGAATCTTCTTTTGATCACGATGGTCATTCCTGTCATGGCGACGATCATTCCGTTGTTTCGGATTTTTGTTGCCAGACAGTTGTTGGATAACGTATTTTGGCTCAGCCTTGTTTATGTCAGTTCGTATCTTCCGATGATTACCTGGCTGATGTCCAATTATTTTTCTACGATACCAAAAGAATTAGAAGAAGCGGCAGTGATTGATGGCTGCGGAAGGCTTGCTGTTTTTATGAGGATTTTTCTTCCGATTTCTTATCCGATCATCCTCTCAGCAGCATTGATCATATTTTTAAACACATGGAATCAGTTTCAGATTCCGTTAATTCTCGCTTCTTCTGTGGAGACAAAACCGGTGGCGATCGTTGTATCAGAGTTCATGACAAAGGACTCCATTCAATACGGTCTGACTGCTGCAGCAGGGATTATAACTGTGATTCCACCGGCCATTACAGCGTTAATCTTTCGAAAGTTTTTGATTTCCGGGATGATGCGTGGATCTGTAAAAGGTTAGATCCTTCCTTTTTTCGTGGGTGAAGTGTGGGACTGTTGGAAAATGAAAAAACATTTTTCAACAGTCTTTTTTTAAAATATTTTGAGGGAAAGATAAAAATACTATAAGTAATAGCCTATAAGTTATATAAAACTTATGTATTTTACAAATGATATAGAGTGTGATAAACTCATTTCGGAAACAGGGAAGACCAGAGAAGGTTTACATAGAAAATGGAGGAGAGCATTATGAAAAAGGATTATAGTAAACTATGGGTGTTATTTAAGTCAATGTTTGTGCTCAGTGCATGCACATTCGGAGGGGGATTTGTCATTGTATCCTTGATGAAGAAAAAATTTGTGGAAGAGCTGCAGTGGCTGGAGGAGGATGAGATGCTTGATGTGACGGCGATCACACAGTCAGCGCCCGGTCCGCTTCCGGTGAATGCTTCGGTGATCATCGGATATCGGATCGCAGGGGTAATAGGTTCACTGACGGCTATTCTTGGTACAATTCTTCCGCCGATGATCATTATTTCCATCATCTCACTGTTCTATGAACAGTTCCGTACAAATCCGTATATCAGTACAGCGCTGCAGGTGATGCGGGCAGGTGTGGCAGCGGTTATCTTTGACGTAGTCATTAACCTTGCTGGAAATGTGATAAAGACAAAACGGATTCTGTATATTTCCATGATGATCATCGCTTTTGTTGCGACGTATCTGTTGGATGTCAGCGCAATGATCATTATTCTCGCTTGTCTTGGAATTGGTCTGCTGGACCTTGCTGTAGGAACTTTTCGGAAAAAGAATGGAGGGGTTGCATAAATGTTATTATTAAAATTGTTTTTTGCTTTCATACAAGTTGGAATGTTCAGTGTAGGCGGTGGATATGCTGCTATTCCACTGATTCAGGAACAGATTGTCAATATTTACGGGTTAATGACACTGGAAGAATTTTCAGATTTGATCACGGTTGCAGAGATGACACCGGGACCGATTTCCATCAATTCAGCAACGTTCGTAGGAATGCGGATTGCCGGGATTCCAGGTGTCCTGCTCTGTTCGATTGGATGTATCATACCATCCTTTTGCATTTGTCTGATCCTTGCACATTTCTATTATAAATATCGTTCGGTTGGTGGTGTGCAGGTTGTTCTTGGAGCAATGCGGCCGGCAGTCGTATCTCTGATCGCCTCTGCAGGTGCGTCTATTTTGATGTTGGGATTATTCCAGGCAGAGTTAAGAGAAGTGGTAGTTGGTGAACTTCGCGTTGTAGAGTTGGGGATTTTTGTCGTAGCACTGTTCCTCCTGAGGAAATACAAAGTAAGCGCAATTGCAATTATTTTGGGAAGCGGTGTTGTCGGGACGGTAATTTATGCACTGTTTGGAGCCATCTAAATCACTGTGAGGTTCATCCGGAAAAGCAGAAAAATCCGAAGATTTTAGGGAAAAAGAAGAGCAGGGACCAAGATAGAAGGGAAGGAATATATGACGATCAGGCATTTGAAAATATTTACGGCGGTAGCAGATTACGGCGGGATGAGCAAGGCGGCAAAGATGCTGCACATCTCTCAGCCGAGTATCAGCCAGGCAGTTTCAGAACTTGAGAAACATTATGGAGTAAAGCTGTTTGAACGGCTTTCACAAAAGATATATTTGACGAAAGAAGGAGAGCTGATGCTCTCTTTTTCCCGTCATATTCTCGATTCGTTCGACCATATGGAAGCGGCGATGAACCGGGCGGTAGAAACAACAAGTCTGCGGATTGGATGCAGCGTATCTGTGGGCACATGCCTGATCAATGATATTCTGGATCAGGCAGAGAAACGGATTCCAGAATGTATGATCAGTGTCAATGTGAGCAATTCTTCAGAGATTGAGAGACAGATTTTAAATAATGAAGTGGATCTTGGAATTGTGGAAGGAATTTTAAAAAGCAAGGATCTCGTCCTGACACCTGTCTGTAAGGATGAGATGGTTGTTGTTTGTGGAAGAGATCACTGGCTTGCAAAAGAGAGAAGTGTGACATTGGAGATGCTCCAGGGGGAGTCATACATTAGCAGAGAAAGTGGCAGCGCGGAGCGCAATCAGATTGAAAAGATGTTTGAGGATCGTGGAGTACAGCTTCGCAGGACATTTTGCAGTACGAATACGGAAGCAATTAAAAATGCGGTGATCCGTGGAAGAGGGATTGCCATTTTCTCAAGAAGAATGATTGAGAAAGAGGCAGAAGACGGAAGCATTGTCATACTGCCGTTAAAGGAGATCAGTGTCACAAGGAACATTCATCTTGCCATTCATAAAAATAAATATTTGTCAGAGGAAATCAAAGTACTTCAGGAAATTTTATTGAGCAGTTGTTAATTTTTCCGGACATTTTGTTGAGATCTGTTCAGTTGTGGAAGAATCAGAGCTTTGGTATGCTTAAAGTAAGCAAAGGTCGATGCGAAAAAAAGATTCAAGAGAAATGGATAAAGACAGGAAGAGATGGCAAATGCACTTGAGGAGAGCTAAATCGGATCAGCTATGATTTTGTTTAAGTACATTTAACGAAAAGTCTGGTAGACGACACAAAAATCAAGTAGAGTGTGGTATAATAAATTTATTTCATGTAGATGAAAAGGCAGTGTATCTGTCTTTCCAGACAGCAGAAGAAAGGAAGAGGAAAAAAAGAGGGGCAAAAGAGAATGAAGATTTTGAGTATTACAGCACAGAAACCACACAGCACGGGAAGCGGTGTCTATCTGACAGAACTTGTGAAAAACTGGGCAGAAGCGGGACATGAACAGTCTGTTGTCGGTGGAATTTACGAGGAAGATCAGGTTGATTTTCCTGATGGGGTGAAGTTCTATCCGGTATTTTATCACACAGAGGCACTTCCATTTGCAATTACGGGGATGTCTGACGAGATGCCGTATGAGAGCACATGCTACAAGGATCTGACATCAGAGATGTTGGGGCAATTTCGGGAAATATTTTGCCGTACGATTGAAGATGCAGTGAGGGAACTGAACCCGGATGTGATTGTCTGTCATCACCTTTATCTTCTGGCAGCGATGGTCAGGGAATGGTATCCGGGGAAAAAGATCATTGCCATCTGTCATGGATCGGATCTGCGGCAGATAGAAAAGAATACTCTGGAGCGAGAGTATATCAAGGAACGTATTCGGCAGTTAGACGGAGTGATCGCACTGCACAGGGAACAAAAGAAGGAAATCGAAAGAATTTTTCAAGTCAAAGAAGAAAAAATAAAAGTTGCCGGTGTCGGTTACAATGATAAGATCTTTTTTCAAACTGGTGAAAAAAGGGAGAAGAAAGAATCGTTTCAGATTATATTTGCGGGAAAAGTTTCAGAAAAGAAAGGAGTATGCAGCCTGCTTCGTGCGCTTTCCTATCTTCCGTATCCAAAAGAAAAATTGAAAGTTGTGCTTGCAGGTGGACATGGACCGGAGGAGGAATATGAGCAGATACAGCAACTGGCGATGGAGTGTCGCTATCCGGTCCAGTTTTTAGGAATGTTGTCTCAAGCAGAATTGGCGGAGCAATTTCGGAAAAGCGATGTATTTATACTCCCTTCTTTTTTTGAAGGGCTGGCGCTTGTCAATATTGAAGCGATGGCATGCGGATGCAAAGTAGTTTGTTCAGATATTCCGGGAATGAAAGACTGGTTTGAGGAAAATGTTCCGGGAGAGCAGATTACTTTCGTAAAACTTCCGAGGATGGAGAACACCGATGAGCCGGTGGCAGAAGAACTCCCGGCATTTGAACAGCGATTGGCAGAAGCATTGCGGCAGAAGTTGGAACAAACAGAAGAAGAAACTCCACAGCTTTCTCAGATTTCCTGGAGAAAAATCAGCGAATGTGTATTGAGATAAAGAAAATTTGGGTTACTCATAGATAAAACGAATAAGTGTTCTGTCTTATTTTATATTTCTATTAGAAAAAACGTGGCTGGAGTGATAACATTATTTTTAGAAGTGATTAGTGTGCAGAGATATTCTTGCTTGTCAATAGATGGTTGTACACTTGTCGGGAAAATAGAATTTTTTCATCAGGATTTCGGTGTAAAGATACAGAGAAAGGGGAAAGATTCAGGGGGAAGACCAATGAATCAGGGCGTAAAATGTTTATTGATTTACACATGCATGAGTGTACCTATTCCAAAGATAGTCACTTAAAATTAGAGGAAATCGTAGAGTTGGCAAAAAAGAGAGGGCTGGGGGCAGTCTGCATTACAGACCACGATGATATGGGTCTGAAAGAGTATGCGGCGGAATATTCAGAAAAGACTGGATTTCCAATCTTTGTCGGAATTGAATTTTTTTCCTTACAAGGAGATATTGTAGCATTCGGAATTGAAGAATATCCGAAAGAGCGAGTGAATGCTCAGGAATTTATTGACCTTGTGAAAGCGCAGGGAGGAATTTGCTTCAGTGCTCATCCGTTTCGTAACAACAACCGTGGGCTGGAAGAGAATTTGAAAATTGTTCATGGGCTGGACGGGGTGGAAGTGTTAAATGGAAGCACATTGCCGGAAGCAAATAAAAAGGCGGCAGATTATGCCAAAGAGTTAGGGTTGGTTACCGTAGGTTCCAGCGATTGCCATGTAAGAGAGAAAGTAGGATTTTTCGCGACGTATTTCCCGGAAGATGTGTATACGATGGAAGATTTTATGCGCGTGTTCAAGAGCGGCGGGTGTAAACCTGCTTATTATTGGGAAGGGGAATATAAAATCTGGGATATGGAGACGCCGATACATAAGCCATTTCTGCTAAAAGAATAGAAGGGAAATGGCAGAAGGCGAAAGTAATGAAAACTCATAGAAAGAAGAAACTCTGCCGGGGGAGGTGAGTTTCTTCTTTCACTTTGTGGAGAAAGCCGGAAAGATGTTGTATACATCTTGGCCGGCTAAAAAGAAAAAGCTCTATGTAAACGCAAAACGTAGTAGTTAGGCGAAGTACAATAGCCACAAATAATAAAAGTATAAATGCAACCATTGACTTCTTTGTTTTGATAAGGTTATGATAAAATAAAGTTGTGAGGAAAGTGTGACAAAAGAGAAAAGGATTTCTTAATAATCTAAAGAAGTTTAGAAAAAGGAGAAAAACGATGAACTATAAGTGGGAGGACAGCCAAAAGTCCTGTCAGATTGAGTTGTTGACGCCAGAAGAATTTCAAAGGTTGTATGCGGAGAAGTTTCCAAGAAGCTTTAAAGGTAATGAGTTGGAGCAGATTCGGTTTTGTAAGGCAGACCGTTTCTACCAGAGAGTGTCGGGGACATTTGCAATTCCGCGGAAGAAAGACCCTTCAGCAGAGAAGATTCGGTTTGGATATTATTTGTTAGAGGATACACTGATCTTTATTGAGAACAACGGAGAGGTCCGTAGAATTTTGGACGAGATGCAGGGATATCAGATGACAGATATTACATCAGCATCCTTATTGTTGTTTGATTTTATGGAGTATCTGATCAAAGATGATATGCTGTATTTGCAGCAGTATGAGGAGAAACTCACTCAGATGGAGGAGATGCTTCTAGATGGGGAATTAAAGGACTTCAACAGAAGTCTGCTTGAGGTCAGAAAGGATTTATCCGCATTGAGCGCCTATTATGAACAGTTGTCAGATGTTGGCGAGACCCTTCAGCAGAATGCGGCGGAATTAGGAGATGAGCAGGATAAGTTTTTATTCGGACTGTATTACGAGCGAGCAGAAAGGTTATATGCGATGGTGCAGAATCTGAAAGAATATTCGATGCAGTTAAGAGAAATGCACCAGACACAGATTGATATTAGACAGAATGAAATTATGAAAATTCTGACAGTCGTTACAACCATTTTTATGCCGCTGACATTGATTGCTGGATGGTATGGAATGAATTTTAAAAATATGCCGGAATTGGACGCGAAATACGGTTATATAGTAGTAAGTGCAATTTGTCTTGCCATTGTGGCAGTGGAAGTGTGGATTTTTCGAAAGAAAAAGTGGTTTGAGTAGTTGTTGAGGAAGAAAGGATAAAATGAAATGGAAACAATCGGAGAAAAGGCAGAAGGGAAATCTCTGACAAGGTCAGTGACAAAGAAAAGTACACAAAAACGAAGGATAACAAACTGTGAGAGCTGTATGAATTATGAATACGATGAAGAGTATGAGTATTATGTGTGCAGCAAAAATCTGGATGAGGATGAGATGTATCGGTTTGTCCGGGGAGAATTCCGGGATTGTCCATATTATCAGTTCGGAGACGAGTACCAGATTGTGAAGAAGCAGATATAATAGGGCAGTTTCTATACTAGATAAAGATGAGAAGAGGAAACGATATGGTGATAAGACAGAGCAAACATTTCAACTTGCAGCAGATCTGCGATTCGGGGCAGTGCTTTCGGATGGAGAGAGTATCGGAGAACTGTTACAGGGTGATTGCATTTGGCAGATCTCTGGAAATCTTGCAGGAGGGAGAGCAATGTACATTTTTCTGCACACCGCACGAGTTTGAGGAGATATGGAACGATTATTTTGATTTGGAAACGGATTATCAAAGTTATATAGAGGGGATTAACCCAAATGATTCTTACTTGCTCGCGGCGGCAGAGTGGGGGAGTGGGATACGGATTCTCCGGCAGGATTTGTGGGAGATGATAGCATCATTTCTGATTTCCCAGCAGAACCATATCACGAGAATCCGGAAGTGTATTCAAAATCTGTGTGAGACATACGGGGAGGAGAGGACAAGCGATTCCGGAAATACATTTTATACATTTCCGGAGCCGGAAAAACTAGCGGAACTTGGGGATGATGATCTCAAAGCATGTAATCTTGGATATCGCAGTAAATACGTTGTGCGGACTGCAAAAAGTATTGTATCAGGGGAAGTGGATCTGGATGCAATCCGACATCTGCCTTATGCAAAAGCAAAGAAAGAGTTGTTAAAGTTGTTTGGAGTCGGTGAGAAAGTTGCAGACTGTATCTGTCTGTTTGCGCTTCATCATCTGCAGGCATTTCCGATAGATACACACATCAGTCAGGCACTTCAGAAGCACTATAAGCGAGGATTTCCAAACCGCAGATATAAGGGCATGCAGGGTGTGATGCAGCAGTACATTTTTTACTATGAACTGACCGGAGATCATGAAAAAAGGCATATGTAAGAAGTGACAGGAGGTATAAATAGTGGCAGACAGAACAGTGCAGATAAAAAAACTGGAGCAGTTTGGAATCTGTGTTTCAGAAGGAATAGAGCAGTTTGGGGAAGAACAATATTTTAAAGAATTGGAGCAGTTTGTAAGGGGACAGGAGTTCCTGCGGCTTGGGCAGACAGTGACAAGAGGGCAGTGGTCAGCTGCGAGAATGACAATGCGGAGAATCGGTCAGACGATGGAGCGGCTGAGAATGCAGAGTATGAAGAAATTTCTTCCACAGCTTCAGAATACATTTGCCAGAAAAAATACAGCGCAGGCAAAAAATGTGCTTGCGCTGATGACACAGAGACGTGTGCAGATCATTCGGATTTTGACAGAAGCATAAGAGCATTTGTAGGATGAGCTTCTCTTTAGCAAAGTTCCAGAAGGGATTCGGACAGCATTCCCTCGAGCGTGTGGACAAGACATTCTAATCCATGTCGGTCTTCATCGTCGAACCGATGAAGGCATGGACTGTCGATATCGAGGACACCGACTACTTTCCCGCTGCAGTGGATGGGAACGACTATTTCGGAATTAGAGGCAGAGTCACAAGCGATATGTCCCGGGAATGCGTGGACATCTGGCACAAGCATTGTGCAGTCTTCTGCGACAGCAGTACCACAGACTCCCTTTCCTACTTTGATCTCTACGCATGCAGGTTTTCCCTGGAATGGTCCGAGAATCAGAGTGTCGTCTTTCAGAAGGTAGAATCCTACCCAGTTAATGTCGCGCAGTGCTCCGGCAAGAAGTGCGGAAGTATTTGCGAGATTTGCGGTCAGGTGAGGAACTCCGTCGACCAGTCCGGTCAGTTGTGTTCTGAGAAGACGGTACATCAAAGTTTTGTCATCAGGATAAGTTATTGCAATCTGTTTCATAAAAAACTCCATTCTGCCGTTCGAACGGCAATTTAATAAAGTCATTCTATCACAAGAAGAAGAACAGGTCAAAAGCCAGGATGGGGATTTTTATGTGGATGAAAGATGGGAAATGTGGAAAAAAGCGGGAAGCAAAATATAAGATGTGGAAAATAGTATCAGATTCAGGAGGAGATATATGATTTTAGTAGACGCGGATGCATGTCCGGTTATCAGGTTGATTGAGCAGATTGCAGAGAAATATAGTGTTCCCTGCATTTTATTTTGTGATACGAATCATGTATTGTCATCTGATTATAGTGAAGTGAAAGTGATCGGTGCGGGGATGGATGCAGTTGATTTTGCACTTGTCGGAGCATGTAGCAGAGGGGATATTGTTGTGTCGCAGGATTATGGTGTTGCGGCGATGGTGCTTGGAAAAGGTGCTTACTGTATCCATCAAAATGGACGAGAGTATACAAATGAAAATATTGACAGGCTCCTGATGGAGAGGCATATGGCTAAGAAAGCCAGAAGGGCAAAGAGCAAGCATCATCTGAAAGGACCTGCCAGACGTACCGAGGAGGATGACAGAAAGTTTGCAGAAGCATTTGAGAGGATCGTTCGAAAGAGTTTTCAGTTATAGGAACAGCTATGGATAAAAGAGCGGAAGGAAAGAAGATAGCAGAGAGGCAGGTGAGAGTATGGAGGCAGTGAAAGTACGGGAGGAATTATCAGAATATCTGGATGGGCTGCAGGAGCAGATGCCATTAGCGTTTTGGAAGCTTGCGGAGATTTTTAAATATCAAGTATTTGAACTTTGCGAGGAACCTGAAGAGAAAGAAGAGGAAAGCGGGAAAAGTTATTTAATCCCATATATGATGAATGATGCGATTGAGGATTATCTGGTCTTGGAAAACTGCCGAATGGTAGGAGAGGTTGCCGCAGAAGAGCAAGCGGGAGGATTGGAACTGTCTGCGAGGATTTCCGGGAAAGAGGGCGCTTATGTACTTGTTGTGCGGCAGAAGAGCTTGCTTCATGGGGAGGAAACGGTGTTTACACTGCATTTTGAAAAAATCCGTGAATCTAGAACCTGCTATCAGTACCATGAGATAGGGCATTTTTGGATGGAAGGACAGGAGCAGTGGAGGCGGCTTGTCTATATGGCAGGAACGATCTATGACAAATTTGCGTATGTGGGAGAAGAAGTCTGTACAGAAGGAGAATTGGAACTTTTGAGGCTGGTAGAGTTTGCTCCATTTCGGAATTGGTCCCCGGTACGAGAGTCGCTGGAAGAAAAATATCCTGCGACTTATGAAGGAATTGCATGTATGGAGCAGTTTGCGACGATGGCACAGGATCGAGGATATTTGGCACTGCTTCGTTTGTACCGCAGATTTCCATCGAGATCTCTGGAACGGTGGCTGACAAGAGCGCTGACGGATTCAAGCAGAGAGCAGCTTTACGAAACCATCTTACAGGCAGTGGAAGCCGAGTCAGGTACTTATGCAAAGCGGGATTATGGAGCGGCATTTCATCAAAAGATTGCAGAAAAACGGAAGCAGGCGGAACAGAAACTGATTCGAGCAGGATTTACAGGTACATATCCGGAGTATCATCGGGGAGAGTTTGAGGTCATCGTTTTGGAGGAGCATCCTTTTACGGTGATGGAATGGGATCATTTTCAATTTCGGATCTACTATATGGTATCGCAGGTGAAGCGGCAAACAACAATAGGAAGGAATTGTAACAGACAGGCAAGAAACCGAGGATTCTTTCGGGGAAGAGGAAGAAACAGCTGGATTTTCACAGAAGATGGGAAAAATGTTGCAGACAGAATCCGAAAAAAGATGTAAAATAGAAAAACAAAATAAAAAGAAGACAGACCGTGAGAAAACAGAAAAAGAACAGTAGAAATTACGGGATGACAGGAGAAGATAAAGATGGCAAAGACAAAAAAGCAGAAACTGGCGCTGGAAGTGATCGAGCGCTTGCGGGAGGAATATCCAGATGCAGAGTGTACGTTGGACTATGACCAGGCATGGAAATTGTTGATCGGGGTAAGACTGGCGGCACAGTGTACCGATGAACGGGTGAATATTGTGGTAGAGAAATTATATGAAAAATTTCCAGATGTGGATGCGTTGGCAGACGCGGATGTGGCGGAGATCGAAGAGATCGTGCGCCCTTGTGGGCTTGGAAAAAGCAAGGCGAGAGACATCAGCGCATGTATGAAGATTTTAAAAGAGCAGTATGGGGGACAGATTCCGAAGACTTTTGATGAACTTCTGAAACTTCCGGGTGTCGGAAGAAAAAGTGCAAACTTGATCATGGGTGATGTATTTGGGGAGCCGGCAATCGTCACGGATACACATTGTATCCGTCTTGTAAATCGAATCGGACTGGTGGATGGCATTAAGGAGCCAAAGAAAGTAGAGATGGAACTTTGGAAGATCATCCCACCGGAGGAAGGAAGCGATTTTTGTCACAGACTTGTATACCACGGAAGGGAAGTGTGCACGGCCCGCACAAAACCACACTGCGACAGATGCTGTCTGGCAGATATCTGTGCGAAGAAAATTTAGAGCACAGGGATATTAGTATGTGGTAGGAAGGATAAATAATAGAATTTTGACAAAAGATGCTATCCCGATTTGTGAGTGATACAAGTCAGGATAGCATCTTTTATGAAAATTTTGATATAAGTTTTTTAATATCTTTAGATTGAATTCACGCAACAAGTAAAATTATAAATTTACTTTTGCTAAAGCTGCTTCGTCCCCTACGACTGTCACATCTGGGTGCATCTGTAAGATGGAAGCAGGAACGTGTGGTGTTACCGGTCCGAAAAATGCTTTTTCTACGACGTCAGCCTTGTCAGCGCCACTTACAACTACAACAATTTTCTTCGCTTTCATGATCGTTCCGATTCCCATAGTGTAAGCCTGTCTTGGTACGTCGTCGATGGAAGCGAAGAATCTTTTATTTGCTTCGATCGTACTTTCCTGAAGATCTACACAGTGAGTTGTCTTTGCAAAATCATCTGCAGGCTCATTGAATCCGATGTGTCCATTGTGACCAAGTCCGAGAAGCTGAAGATCCTGACCTCCGAGAGAAGCGATCAGAGCTTCGTAGTCAGCACATTCTTTCTCACTGTCTTCGATCATTCCATTTGGCACATGTGTATTCTCTTTGTCGATGTTGACATGGTCAAATAAATTATCGTTCATGAAATAGTAATAACTTTGATCATTGTCGCGAGGAAGTCCCTTGTATTCATCTAAGTTCACAGTAGTGACTTTGGAAAAATCAAGATCTCCGTTGTTATATTTTTCAATGAGCTGCTTGTATGTACCAATCGGTGAGGAACCGGTTGCAAGTCCAAGTACACAGTCTGGCTTCGTAATGATCTGTGCAGCGATGAGATTGGCTGCTTTTTGGCTCATCTGGTCATAATCTTTCATTTTGAAAATCTTCATCATAGTTCTCCTCCAGTTTCCATGCTTATAAATAAATTAGAAATTTGTACTTTAGATAATTCAAATGTAACAAAATCAAACTGGAAAAGCAAGCTTTTGCAGATGAAATCAACAAAAGTACAAAAAAAACCTACAATCAGATAACGTAGATAACGGTAAAGCGAGAGGCAAAATTAAATGGCTTCCCACCTACCCGAAGCACCGCATGGAAGGACAAGTCCGCTTTCCGATACTGGAAGTCCGATTTCGGAAGATTCTACAGTTCCATGGAAGTTCTTTAACTCTGTGGCGAGCATGTAGGTCAGTACTGCCGGTGCAAGTCCGGTTGTGTAGGAATTGATCAGGAAAAACAGTGGATTGTCTGACAGGATCTTTGTACAGAGTTTCACGAGTGGATGAATGGCATCCTCGATTTTCCAAATTTCTCCTTTTGGACCTCTTCCGTAAGATGGAGGATCCATGATGATCGCATCGTATGTGTTGCCGCGGCGGATCTCACGCTCAACAAATTTGACACAGTCGTCCACGAGCCAGCGGATCGGTGCATCTTTTAAGCCGGAAGAAACAGCATTTTCCTTTGCCCAGTTTACCATTCCTTTTGAGGCATCTACATGTGTGACATGTGCTCCCGCAGCAGCAGCAGCAAGTGTTGCACCGCCGGTGTAGGCAAAAAGATTCAGTACTTTGATCGGACGCCCGGCATTTTTAATTTTTTCAGAAAACCAGTCCCAGTTTGCAGCTTGTTCCGGGAACAGTCCTGTATGCTTGAAACTGAACGGTTTCAGATTGAAGGTGAGCGTTCCATAATGAATCTGCCATTGTTGAGGGAGGTCAAAAAATTCCCATTCACCGCCTCCTTTTGAACTTCTGTGATAGTGGCCATTCATATGTTTCCAGCCTTTGTGTGACTTTGGAGTATCCCAGATAACCTGCGGATCCGGACGGACGAGCAGATAGTCTCCCCAACGCTCTAGTTTTTCCCCGTTTGAACAGTCAATAACTTCATAATCTTTCCAGTGATCTGCAATCCACATATTTTTATTCCTTTCTGTTGTTCGTTTTCTCTTAGAATAGTTAAGTTTGCTATTTCAATGTCAGGCACGTTTGTTCCATTCAGGAATTTTTCATGCTGTTTTTTTGAGTATTGATTTTACGTTTCTTCTTATATTCTCATAGAATCCGACTTTTTTCAATGATTTTGCAGGAAGAACCGTAGAATTGGGGAAATTGGAGGAAAAATGTAGAAAATTAGGTTTACCAAAGTGAAAAACAGTGATAGAATGTATCTATAAGTGAAGAAGAAGGGGCACTTGAAAAAAAGAAAGGTGGATATGAAAATGATTACAGTAAATGCGATGGGTGATAACTGCCCGATTCCAGTAATTAAAACAAAAAAGGCAATGCAGGAGATTACAGGTCCTGAGACGATAGAAGTACTTGTGGACAATGAGATCGCTGTTCAGAATGTGACAAAGATGGCAGTTAGCTCAGGGGGAAATGTAACTTCTGAAAAATTGGGAGAGAAAGAATTTAAAGTGACGATCCAGATGAACGGTGCAGTAGCCAAGAAAGCAGGAGAGGAAGCAGTATGTACACCAGATCGTAAGGGAGATACGATTGTTGTGATCGCTTCTGACAAAATGGGAAGCGGTAATGATGAACTCGGAAAGGTACTGATCAAAGGATTTATTTTTGCGGTGACACAGCTGGAAGAATTGCCAAAGGCGATGATCTTCTACAATGGAGGGGCAACTTTGACAGCAGAAGGTTCGGATTCTCTGGAAGATTTAAAGAGTTTAGAAGCGCAGGGTGTTGAGATTCTGACGTGCGGAACATGTCTGAACTATTACGGCCTGACAGATAAGCTGGAAGTAGGATCTGTGACAAATATGTATACAATCGTGGAGAAGATGGCAGAGGCAGGAAAGATCATTCAGCCTTAGCAAGCAAAAAGAGGTTTTATTTCATATAAGGAAAATCCGGCTGAAGGAGAAACAAAGATAAAAGACAGAGAGAAGGAGAACAAAAAAGCGATGAAAAAAGACGTGAAATTAACGCAGTTGACGAAGACGGCGGGTTGAGCTGCCAAGATA
This sequence comes from Faecalimonas umbilicata, assembly GCF_042846195.1. Lineage (NCBI taxonomy): Bacteria > Bacillati > Bacillota > Clostridia > Lachnospirales > Lachnospiraceae > Faecalimonas > Faecalimonas umbilicata. Next base: position 2,597,760 of record NZ_AP031411.1, on the reverse strand, counting down.
GGTCCAGAGACACTTGCCCAGGTGTTGGGTAAGCTACCAAAATTTCATGATGACAATCTGCTCGTCGGCATCGAGACGTCCGATGATGCGGCAATCTATAAAGTGACAGAGGATATTGCACTGATTCAGACCGTGGACTTCTTCACTCCAATTGTGGATGACCCCTATACTTTCGGTCAGATTGCAGCGGCAAATTCTCTCAGCGATGTTTATGCGATGGGAGGGGAACCGAAGATTGCGCTGAATATCGTAGGATTTCCGAATTGTCTGGATCCGGCAGTGTTGGGAGAAATCCTGGCAGGAGGAGCAGATAAAGTGAAAGAGGCAGGAGCGGTACTCGTAGGAGGACACTCCGTGCAGGATGATGAGCCAAAATATGGACTTTGTGTATCCGGTTTTGTTCATCCGAAGAAGATTTTTAAAAATTACGGATGCAGACCGGGGGATATACTGATCTTGACAAAGCAGATCGGTACCGGAATCGTCAACACGGCGATCAAAGCGGAGATGGCATCGGAAGCTGCTGTGAAGGAAGCGGTGACGGTAATGGCATCTCTGAATAAGAAGGCAAAGGAAGTTGTAGAAAAATATGATGTGTCAGCCTGCACCGATATTACAGGATTTGGACTATTAGGTCACTGTGTCGAGATGGCGTCGGCAAGTGAAGTTACCTTTGAACTGCATGTGGAAGACATTGCCTATCTGGAAGAGGCAATCTCATACGCACAGATGGGGCTGATTCCGGCAGGAGCTTATAAGAACCGGGGATATTCGATCGATCAGGTAGACTGTGGAACTGTTGCAGAACATTATGTAGATCTTCTGTATGATCCACAGACATCAGGCGGTCTTTTAGTCAGTGTCTCCCCAGAGCAGGCAGAAGAAATGATAAAAGATTTTGCAGAAAAGGGAATGGATACGAAAATATCAATAATTGGAAAGGTACTGGAAAAGGGTGAGAAATTGATTCACCTGAAGTAAGGAAAGTAAAATGAATAAGAATTTATTATACCGCAGGATACCGAAGGTAGATGTACTGCTGGAAGATGAAAAGATTCGGGAGCTGACAGAGCAGTACAGTTACGATACCGTGCTGGAAGCGGTGCGGGAGGAGTTGGATAAACTCCGGGCGTTGATCGGAACATGCGAAGACGAAGCAGAAGGAATCCGGGAGATTGAACAATTGTCTGTACGGATTCAGGAGGCAGTAAAGGCGATGCATACGCCGAATATGCGTACAGTGATCAACGGAACCGGAACAATTTTGCATACAAACCTTGGACGTGCACCGATTGGGGAGCGTCATATGAGACATATTGCAGATATTGCAATGAATTATTCTAATTTGGAATATAACCTGGAAGCAGGAGCAAGAGGGGAACGTTATTCGCATTTTGAAAAATTACTTTGCAAGATTACCGGAGCAGAGGCGGCGATGGCGGTGAATAACAATGCGGCGGCAGTTATGCTGATCCTGAGCACAATGGGAAAAGGAAAAGAAGTGATCGTCTCCCGGGGAGAACTTGTAGAGATCGGCGGAAAATTCCGGATTCCCGATGTGATGGAGCAGAGTGGAGCAACGCTTGTAGAGGTCGGTACGACAAATAAGACGCATTATACAGATTATGAAAATGCGATCACAGAGGAGACGGCAGCGCTGTTAAAAGTACATACAAGTAACTACCGAATCGTTGGATTTACAGATAACGTAAGTATCGCAGAACTTGTTCCGCTTGGGAAAGAGCGGGAGATTCCTGTAATCGAAGATCTTGGCAGCGGTGTGCTGATCGATCTTAGCAAATATGGACTGACCTATGAGCCAACCGTACAGGATTCTGTGCGAAATGGTGCAGATGTCGTGTGCTTCAGCGGGGATAAGTTGCTCGGAGGTCCGCAGGCGGGAATCATTGTCGGCAAGAAGAAATATATTGACCAGATGAAGAAAAATCAGCTGACGAGAGCACTTCGGATTGATAAGTTTACAGCGGCAACGCTGGAGGTCGTTTTACAGGAGTATTTATCTGAGGAAAAAGCAATCCAGAATATTCCGGCACTTCGCATGATCACAAAAGAGATCGAAGAGATTACAAGAGATGCGCAGGAATTGGAAGCACTGTTACAGCAGGCAGAATTGCCGGCTCAGATTCAGATGGAGCCATGTGAGTCACAGATTGGAGGAGGATCTCTGCCGTTGGAGAGGATCCCAAGTATGGCTGTGACGATTCATCCGGAAAAGATTACGACAGCAGAGTTGGAACTTCGGCTGAGACATATGTCTGTTCCGATGATCGTGCGTACAATGAATGACAAGATTGTGATCGATGTGCGCACAGTGGATAAGAAATGGTATCCGAAGATCGCAAAGATGCTCAAAGAAGAAGAGATATTGGAGTAAGGGGAAGCAAAGAGATTCGCCTGAATCAGAAAAAAGGGGATCGGCAAAGATCCCCGAAGGTAGAAAGGCAGTACAGATGAAGAATATCATTATTGGAACCGCAGGTCATATTGACCACGGAAAGACAACTTTGATAAAAGCGCTTACTGGGCGAAATACAGACCGGTGGGAGGAGGAACAGAGGAGAGGGATTACGATCGACCTCGGATTTACTTATTTTGATCTGAAAAACGGGGATCGTGTCGGAATCATCGATGTTCCCGGACATGAAAAATTTATCAACAACATGGTGGCAGGCGTCGTTGGAATGGATCTTGTCATGCTTGTTGTGGCAGCAGATGAAGGAATCATGCCGCAGACGAGAGAACATATGGATATTCTCGGGCTGCTTGGAATTGAAAAAAGCATTCTTGTTATCAACAAATGTGACTTGGTTGATGAGGAGTGGCTGGAACTTGTGGAGGAAGAAATCAAGGAAGAACTGGAAGGCACTTTTCTGGAAGATGCTCCGATCGTAGAAGTATCTGCAGCGACAGGAGAGGGGATTCCACACTTGATCGATGTAATTGAGCAGATGACGGCAAAAGAGGTGGAGCCAAAAGAGATCAACACGATCCCGCGGCTTCCGATCGACCGTGCGTTTACTTTATCCGGATTTGGGACAATCATCACAGGAACGCTGCTGACGGGAAGTATCAGCAAGGAAGATGTTCTTGAGATGTATCCGATTGGCAAAGAGTGCCGAATTAGAAGTATTCAAGTGCACGGGCAGGATGTGGACCGCTGTTATGCGGGGCAGCGTGTGGCAATCAATCTCTCGAATGTAAAAAAGAAGGAAATTGCGAGAGGATGTGTGCTGGCGCCGCCGAACAGTATGAAAAATACAATGCTTCTTGATGTGAAGCTGAATATGCTCCCATCTTCGATGCGAGTGTTGACCAATCATGCGAGACTACATTTCTTCACGGGAACAAGTGAAGTGCTCTGTCGGGCGGTACTTCTTGACAAGGAAGATCTGGGTCCGGGAGAGAGTGGATATGTGCAGCTTCGTCTGGAAGAAGAGGTGGCATTGCGAAGAGGAGACAAATTTGTTGTCCGTTTCTATTCTCCGATGGAGACAATCGGGGGAGGTGTTGTTCTGGAGCCAAATCCAGAGCGAAAGAAGCGTTTCCAGCAGGATGTGATCGAGGAACTGAAGCAGAAAGAATCAGGTTCCTCCGAGGATATTATCGAACTTCATGTCAAGGCGCATGCAGAGACGATGGTAACACTTGGGGAACTTGCGAAATTGACTGCACTTTCTATGGAAGAAGTGGAGGCAGATGTACGATCACTGGAAGCACAGGGAAAAGTATATGTATTCCAGATGAAGAAAGATGTCTATGTATGGCATGCGGCGAGTGAAAATGCAATGAGAGAGACTTTGTGTGAGACACTGCGCAGTTATCATAACAGTCATCCGTATCGATATGGTATGAAAAAGGCAGAAGTACATATGACTTATTTGAAGAAAGTCAAGGCGAATGTATTTGACCTTTATATGGAATTGCTTGTGGAGAAAGGTGTCTTGAGACGCCATCAGGAATTTTTGGCATTGCCGGAGTTTGAAATCCCAAAAGATGAAAGATATCAGAGACTGCATGATCAGATGATCACTGTGTTTGAAGACGCAAAATTTGATTTCGCGAAATTTTCTGAGATCCCATTTGAGGAGAAGGAACGTCCGATGGCCGAAGATATTGTAATGTTTCTTGTAGATGAGGGAAGTGTGGTAAAGGTGGCAGAGGATCTGTATACAAGGAAGCATTTCATGGAAGAAGCAAGAGAGATTGTGGAAGGAATGCTGAGGGAGCGCGAGATCATCACGATCGCAGAGCTTCGAGATGCACTGAATACGAGTCGCAAGAGTGCGAAGCCGATCATGGAATATATGGACAGCATAAAAGTGACAAAACGAAACGGAACAGAAAGTGAAAGGGTAGCATACGTATGAATTTAAAACAGCTGGAAGCATTTGTGAAGGTTACGGAAGGACGGAGTTTCTCCAAGGCAGCAAAAGAATTATTCCTGACACAGCCGACAATCAGCGCACACATTGCTTCTTTGGAAAAAGAGTTGAATACAAGGCTGTTTGTGAGGAATACAAAAGAGGTCAGCCTCTCAGAAGATGGAACCGTTTTATATGAATATGCAAAGCAGATGGTAGAGCTGGAACGGAAGATTGAGTATGCGTTTCTTCATGAAGAACAAGATGCACCGCAGTGTATTACGATTGCGGCATCTACGATTCCGGCGCAGTATCTTTTACCGCGAATTTTGGCAAGATTTAGTGAACGGTACCCGAAAGAACAGTTTAAAGTGATGGAGACTGACAGTGCAAGAGCGATTGAACATGTGATCAATCATACTGCAGATATCGGTTTTACCGGGACGGTGATGGAGAAAAAGAACTGCAAGTACATTCCGTTTTATTGGGATGAACTTGTCGTGATCACACCGAACAATGAAAAATTCCGCAGACTAAGGGAGATTGGTTCCCCACTTGACTGGATCATGAATGAGCCGATCATCATGCGTGAAGAAGGATCGGGAACGCGGAAAGAGGCGGAACGTCAACTTCGGGAAAATGGTATTGAGGTGGAGAGTCTGAATATCATTGCAAGTATTGAAAATACAGAGACCATCAAGCGGTCTGTCGGAAATGGACTGGGTGTCTCTGTGCTGTCAAAGCTCGCAGCGCAGGATGAACTGATCCATGGAAGGATATTAAGTTTTTCTCTTCCATCACAGCGCGGAGGAAGAAATCTGAATATCGTATACAACAAAAATTTTCATCTGCCACAGGCAGTAGAGAAGTTTATTAAGGTGACAAGAGAGGTTTACCAGACATTTTAGAAGAAAATGCTGGTGGGAACCGCAGGGAATGTGAAAGTTGTTTTCTGCGGTTCTGCAAGAAAAAGAAAGCAGGCAGGTACGGTTATGATATATATGGATAATGCTGCGACGACGATGAGAAAGCCGAAGGAAGTCATCGAGGCAGTCACAAATGCAATGCAGTGTATGGGAAATGCCGGCAGGGGGGCACATGAGGCATCTTTAGATGCATCGAGAGTGATTTACGATACGAGAGAGCGTCTGGCAAAGCTTTTTGGGGCGGAGAGTCCAAAAAATATTGTATTTACAAATAATTCGACAGAGAGTCTGAACATTGCAATCCGGGGTGTGTTATGTCCGGGGGATCATGTTGTGACGACGATGTTAGAGCACAATTCAGTATTGCGGCCGCTTTATGCAATGGAAGAAAACGGTGTGGAGCTGACGATTGTTTCCAGTGATCCGTCGGGGAATATTTCGTACGATGAAATGGAAGCGGCGATTCGTCCACACACAAAGGCGATCGTCTGTACGAATGGCTCAAATCTGTCGGGAAATATGATCGATATTGCTCGTGTGGGAGAAATTGCGAAGAGACATCAGGTGCTTTTGATTGTCGATGCTTCACAAACGGCAGGGGTATATCCGATTGATGTACAGCAGATGCAGATTGATATTTTATGTTTTACCGGGCATAAATCCTTGTTAGGTCCGCAGGGAACCGGGGGAATGTATGTCCGCACAGGATTGGAAGTCCGCCCACTCAAGTGTGGCGGCAGTGGTGTCGATACTTATAATAAGCATCATCCGAAAGAAATGCCTACTGCTCTGGAGGCAGGGACACTAAACGGACATGGAATCGCAGGGCTTGGAGCTGCAGTGAAATATTTGGAGGAGACGGGGATTGATCAGATCCGGGAGAAGGAACTTCAGTATATGTGGCAGTTCTATCACGGGGTGAAAAAGATTCCGAATGTAAAAATTTACGGGGATTTCTCGACAGAGCGACGCTGTCCGATCGTGACGCTGAATATTGGGGAGTATGACTCTTCAGAAGTCAGCGATGAGCTTCTGATGACCTACGGGATTTCTACAAGACCGGGGGCACATTGTGCGCCGCTGATGCATGAAGCATTTGGAACGGTTGAACAAGGGGCAGTACGTTTCAGCTTCTCACATTATAATACAGAAGAAGAAGTAGAGACAGCGATCCAAGCAATCCGGGAACTGTCAGAAGAGTAGATGCAGAGACAATAAAAAGAAAAGAAAGTAAGTAGAAAACATGAGAAAGAAAGAATTGAAACTAGTGATCACTTTCCATACAACAGCAGATGCGATGGCGATGGAGAAAGCATGTAAGGAGCATGGAGCTGCCGGAAGACTGATCCCAGTTCCGCGTACAATCTCTGCGGGCTGTGGATTATCTTGGTGTGCAGATCTGACAGAGCGGGAAGCGTTAAAAAGCGTTATGGAGAAAGTTGGACTTCAAGAAGAAGAGATGCATGAGTGCATGGTATAAGAAGGAACAGAAATAAAAATTGTGAGGGTATCGCCCAATCATCTAATTGAATGATTGGGCGATACCCTCAATTTTTATTATATTCTGCAACCCTTTGTTCTTTGTTTGTGTTAATTTTTGGCGAGGAACTGTGCCAGTGTTCCCGGCAGAAGTTCTGCGCTGTATTTGCTCAGAGAGTAGGATCCCTGGCAGAGTAGCCAGTCGTAGATCAGTGAGCGTTCATACATCGTGTAGAGATGAACAAGTTCGTTTGCGGAGCGTTCAGAAGTAAACTCCCCACAGTTCTGTGCAGCTTCGATGATTTCCCGGATGCAGGTGAAATAGAATCGCTGATCATCTAGAAGTGCACGTTGGTCTCTTGTCGTCAGCTGCGAGGAGTAGAGTAGTGTCAGAAGTTCCATATCCACGCTTGTCTCGATCATCAGGAACAGTTCATAGTTCAAATAGAGAAGTTTGTCAGCGGCAGAAAGAGTTGGATCCATCGATGCGACAAGCTCTTCGTATTTATCATCAAACAGATAGGCAAGTGAGCCGAGCAGGGCATCTTTTCCTTTAAAATAATGATAAAAGCTGCCTTTGGATGTTCGGGAGGCAGTGATGATATCATCGATTGTCGTTGCGTGATATCCTTTTTTATAGAAAAGGTTCCATGCAGCTTTTACAATCTTACTCTTTGTCGTCTGTCGTTTTCTAGGCATAAGCTGCCTCCTTTCTTTTTGTGTGAAGATTACCCAACTTGGAACCCATACTTTAGCGGATCATCTGGATCGATCACATAGGTTGCTGCTCCGGTAATGTAGGCACTTCCGGTAATCTGTGGGATGATTGCTTTGTAGTTCCCGACAGTTGTTTCCCCTTTGACGATTCCGGTAAATTTAGAGCCGATGAAACTTTCATATACAAAAGGTTCGTTCATGCCGATTTGGCCGTGAGCATACAGTGCGGCAAGCTTTGCGCTTGTTCCGGTTCCGCAAGGAGAACGGTCAGCCATGTGGTCTCCAAAGATTACGACATTTTTCATGGTGCATCCAGGGGTTGTCGTAGAACAGTACAGTTCTGCGAGATCCACAGAAGTAATATCAAGTGTAGGGTGTTTGATTTTTACTTCTTCATTGACCTGTTTTACAAGCTGCATTCCAAAACGTGTCAGTTCCTGGATGTTTTCCGGTGTGACTGTCTTGCCGATCTGTGAGAGATCTACGAGAGCGAAAAAGCTTCCGCCGAAGGAAATATCGTACTTGATTTTTTTGCCGTCAATCACCGTTGTAAGATTTTCTTTATATAAGAAAGCAGGAACATTTGTGAGTGTGACGTTTAAGACTTTTCCATTTTTGACTTCTGCTTTTGTTCGGATCAATCCGGCAGGAGCATCCAATACCACTTCTGTATAAGGTTCCTTTGCCTCCACAAGCCCGGTTTCGATGAGTGCAGTGACAGAGCCGATGGTTCCGTGGCCGCACATATTTAGATATTCTCCGGTGTCCATGAAGATGACGCCAAAATCTGCTTCCGGATGGATCGGATCGGTCAGAAGTGCACCAAACATATCGTGATGTCCGCGCGGTTCGAACATTAGGGCAGTGCGGTATTTGTCATAATGTTTTGCAAGATAGTTCTTGCGCTCGATCATCGTATCTCCCTTTAATGGGGGAAATCCGGATAAAATAATTCGCGTAAATTCTCCTACGGTATGTGTGTCGATTGCTTTGAAAGCGGCCTCGAAAGAGTCCGTGTTTAAATGTGGATTGATTTCCATTGCGGTACCTCCGAAATTTTTATGTCAGCTGTATATAAGATAGCGGACTTGTTAATAGACTAAATACTAGAACGTAGTTCAGTTTTCTAATAGTATTATCAATGAAAAGTCCTAAAAAGTCAATGGAAAGTGAGAGTTTGAAAGAATAAATAAAATGAAAAAAGTTGGAATTTACTATTGAAAAACAGATAGGTTTGTGATAAAGTAAATGAGCAGAGAAAAATGCATATCTGGGGGTAGATGGGTAACTGGTGTGCCTCCTAGTCTTCAAAACTAGTGTGGGGCGTTAGGAGCGTCCCGGGTGGGTTCGATTCCCACATGCCTCCGCCAAAAGGAGAAAAGTTCCAGATGCATCCGCAGTCCAACTGAGAAGTCGAGAGAGGCTGTGGTTCCGGAAGATGCATTGCGTAGAATGTAAAGCACAGATGTCTTTGAGCGGCTTACATATAGATGTGCAGACTGGAATGGATATAGATGGTCAGTGATGACCGAGAACAGAATAGAGAATGTAGGGCTGTTGCTGTCAGAATACAGGGGCAGGCTTGATTAAATGATGAATGAAAAAGCTGAGTATTATACTCAGCTTTTAGTGAATACAGATAAAGGAGTCGAGAGCAGTGGGACGGGTACATATTTTATTAAAGCAGCATGTGGGGGCACCATGCAAGGCTGTCACGGAGCCGGGGGCGGATGTACAGAGAGGGACATTGATCGCAGTTCCGGACGGGCTTGGTGCCAATATATTTTCCAGTGTCTGTGGAGTTGTGGAGTCGGTAACTGACACAGAGATCGTCATCCGCAAGAAGGAAGAACAGCCAGAAAGTTATGTGAAGATTCCGGAAGGAACGAAGGCTGAGATGGTAGCCTATGCTGGTATCACCGGAATGGGCGGCGCGGGATTTCCGACAGCAGTGAAACTTTCCGCAGATTTGCACGGGGGATATATTCTTGTCAATGCGGCAGAATGCGAGCCGGGACTTTGTCATAACATCCGACAGATTGAAGAACAGTGTGACAAGATCATAAGGGGAGTAAAATATTGCATGGAGCTGACAAATGCATCCAAGGCAATTTTTGCAATTAAGAAAAAAAATGAAAAGGCAGTTCGCGTTTTAAAAGAAGCACTGAAAGAAGAGGAAGGAATCACACTTCATCTCTTGCCGGATATTTATCCGATGGGAGAAGAACGAGCAGTTGTAAGAGAGTGTCTTGGAGTGGAGCTTGGAGTGGATCAGCTTCCGACGGCAGCAGATGCAGTTGTAATCAACGTAGAGACCGTTTCTAGAGTGGCAGAGGCGATCGATGAGAGAAAGCCATGTTTTTCCAAGAATGTAACTGTCGTAGGAAAGTTAAACGGCGGCGAAGAGCCACATGTCTTTTTAGATGTTCCGATCGGGACGAGTATCGGGGAACTGATTGAGCGTGCAGGAGGGATTAATGGAATTTACGGAGAGATTATCGTGGGAGGACCATTTACCGGGCATGCAGCGCAGGAGGATACCCCAGTGACAAAGACAACCGGAGGGGTGATCGTGACGATTGATCTTCCAGATCTTCATGGGGCGCCGGTAGGACTTCTTGTCTGTGCCTGTGGTGGGACAGAGGAGCGTATGCGCGATATCTGTGCGAAGATGAATGGCAAGGTTGTATCGGTTGCGAGATGTAAGCAGGCCGTTGAGATGAAAAATGGTGCGTTAAAATGTGAGCGCCCGGGAAACTGTCCGGGACAGGTGAAAAACAGCATCCAGTTTAAGAAAGATGGATGTGAGTACATTATAATAGGAAACTGTTCGGACTGTTCCAACACAGTGATGGGATCTGCGCCAAAGATGGGGCTGAAAGTATTCCACCAGACAGATCACGTGATGCGGACAATTCACCATCCGCTGTACAGACACTTAAGAGTATCAAAGAAAGTAGAACAGGATATTTAATCTGCTTTCCGGTCTGGTGGATCGGGAAGCATTCATATAAGGAGGGACATGTTATGTCAATTACAGCAGAAACAGCAAAAGAACATGCGAAGGATCCAGCGGTGCTTTGCTGCCGGGCGGAAGCGGGGATTACGATTGGTGTTGAAAATTTGGAAGATCCAACGATTTTTGATGATCTTGTAGATTCTGGGCTTTTAAATCTGGACGGAGTTCTGACGATCGAGCAGATTCTTGGGGCGACATTGACGAAGACTTGTGATTCACTGACGCCACTTACACCGGATGTGGTAGCAGGAATCAAGGAAGTGGAACAGGAGATAGCTGTTGAAGAGCCTGCAGAAACAGAGGCAGAGCAAAAAGAGGAAGTGGCATCCAGTCAGAGTATTGTCACAACGGCTGGCGGTGTGTTAAAGATTCACATTGGAAAGGGAAAAGATATTGACATCGAAATTCCGACAGGAATCACAGCAGGTGCTGCAGGTGTGCAAATGCCAGCGATGCAGCCAGCTTCTGTTGTGCCGGTTGCAGCGGCGCCGGCAGCAGAAGAGAAACCTGAGAAGGTTATCAGAAGCCTGACAAGAAAGCATTTTAAAATTACAGAAGTAAAACGTGGACCGGAGACGAAGATCGAGGGAACTGTTTTATATATTCGAGAAGGGATTGAGGAGGAAGCAGCAGCTTCCCAGGAACTTGTCAATAGTCTGAAGATTGATATCATCACACCGGAACAGTATCATACATACTCTGAGACGATTATGGATGTACAGCCGATCGCAGCCAAAGAAGGGGAAGATGAGATTGGATCCGGTACAACAAGAGTGCTTGACGGCGTTGTTGTTATGGTGACAGGTACCGATGCAAATGGTGTTCAGATTGGAGAGTTTGGATCTTCTGAAGGAATTTTGGATGAAAATATTATGTGGGGAAGACCAGGAGCGCCGGAGAAAGGTGAAATCTTCATTAAGACAGAAGTGGTCATCAAAGAAGGTACGAATATGGAACGTCCGGGACCGCTTGCGGCCCACACTGCAACGGATGTGATCACACAGGAGATCCGCCTTGCCCTGAAGAAACTGGATGATACACTTGTTGTTGATACAGAAACATTTGAACAGGTGAGAAGACCTGGTAAGAAAAAAGTTGTGATCGTAAAAGAAATTATGGGACAGGGAGCGATGCATGACAATCTGATTCTTCCGGTAGAGCCGGTTGGTGTCCTTGGAGCAAAACCAAATGTAGACCTTGGAAATGTTCCGGTTATGGTATCTCCGCTTGAGGTACTTGACGGATGTATTCATGCGCTGACATGCATTGGACCTGCATCAAAGGAAATGTCAAGACATTACTGGAGAGAACCTCTTGTACTGGAAGCCTTGTATGACAAAGAACTGGATCTCTGCGGCGTTATTTTTGTAGGAAGTCCTCAGATCAATTCGGAGAAATTCTACGTGTCAAAGCGTGTCGGAATGATGTGCGAAGCTCTGGATGTAGACGGAGCATTTGTCACAACCGAGGGGTTTGGAAACAATCACATCGATTTTGCAAGCCACATTGAACAGATTGGTATGAGAGGAATTTCTGTAGTTGGGATGTCGTTCTGTGCAGTGCAGGGAGCGCTTGTTGTCGGAAATAAATATATGACTAATATGGTTGATAACAATAAATCGGAATCCGGAATCGAGAATGAAGTGCTCGCATGCAATACACTCTGTCATGAAGATGCAATTCGTGCGCTTTATATGCTGAAAGCAGATATGGCGGGAGAAGAGATCAAGAAGCCGGAGAAAAAATGGAATCCAAATGTGAAGGAAAATAACGTGGAGCTGATCTCTAATGTGACTGGGAAACCGGTAGAACTTGTGGCAAATGAACAGTCTCTGCCAATGAGCCAGAAGCGAAAAGAAAAATACGACTAAAATTTTGTGGCAGCCAGAAACTGTCGGAAAGTCGATAGCAGGTGATGACATGAAGTATGGGGATAAGATCATTCGGATGGAAGGGGTGATCGTGGAGGTACATGATGGCTGTGTGGGGATTGATTTGAAAGGTCGTCTCGGCTATCTGAAAGTACCGATGCGGATGTTAATCACAGACTATCCGGTGAAAGTGGGACAGGAAGTTGCATGGAACATGAGTTTTGTGGAACAGATGGGCCCTGAGATCAATGAAAAATATATGAGCAATCTGATGACGTATCAGAAGCGTCAGGAAAAAATGCGTGCGAACAATAGAGATGATGAGGAGGTAACGCAATGAGCTTAACAGTAGTGAAAGGTATGCAGTCGGAAATCTTTGTTCCGATCACACCGCCGGCTGTATGGACTCCGGTGAAGAAAGAGCTGAAAGATATGACGATCGCGCTGGCAACAGCAGCGGGTGTTCACCATAAAAGCGATGAGAGATTTAATCTTGCAGGTGATTTTACTTGGAGAAAAATCACAGATCAGATGAAATCCGATGAATTGATGGTATCCCACGGTGGATATGACAATGGGGATGTCAATAAAGACATCAACTGTATGTTTCCGATTGACCGGATCCATGAACTGGCGAAGGAAGGATTTATCAAAGCGTGCGCGCCAGTGCATGCCGGATTTATGGGAGGCGGCGGAAATCAGGAGAAGTTTAAACATGAGACAGGCCCTGCGATTGCTCAGATGTTTAAAGAGGAAGGCGTAGATGCAGTGATCCTTACTGCTGGTTGAGGTACCTGCCACCGCTCTGCAGTACTGGTGCAGAGAGCGATTGAGGAAGCGGGAATTCCGACAATTATTATTGCGGCACTTCCGCCGGTTGTACGTCAGGCTGGAACCCCTCGTGCGGTAGCGCCGCTTGTTCCGATGGGAGCAAATGCGGGAGCGCCGAACGATGTAGAGATGCAGACTGCAATCGTAAAAGCGACATTGGAACAGCTCATAGAGATTGAAACTCCTGGAAAGATTGTTCCGCTTCCATTTGAATATGTAGCGAAAGTATAATCATGTGTAATATCATATAAAAAAGAAAACGTGTATGAGAACTATTTCTGGTAGAGTGAGTATCAAAGGAACGATGCGAAGAAAGAGAATGGGACTTCATACACGTTTTTTTATTTGCTTTTTGTAATGGGTGTGAAGGGAAAAGCAGATGTGAAGGAAAGGGGAAAGAAAAGTGGAAGAAATCAGAAAGCGGCGTCTTGTCATTAAAGCTTTTCATGCAGAAACTGTTCGGGAAGGGCAAGAAAATCGGATCACAAGGGCGAGGGAGATAGAAGTAGCACCAGAATCTTTTGCAGAAAAAGCGGATCATGAGATGATTGAACAGATTCGTATTCGGCTTGTGCATCCAGATCAGTACCAGGAGGAGACGAACAGCATTATGGATGTAATTCCGATTTCAGCAAAAGTACTAGGAGAAATCGGTGAGGGAGTGACACACACCGTGACAGGAGCTTATGTATTGTTAACCGGGGTGGATGTAGATGGAATCCAGACAGCGGAATTTGGATCATCGGAAGGGGTGATCGAGGAGCAGATCGCATGGGGGAAAGCTGGAACACCTAAGCGGGGAGATGAACTGATTTTGTTTGAGGTGACGTTCTGTGCCGGCAAGGGGCAGGATCGTGAGGCGGTCACAAGGGCGCATGCGCTCTGCGATGAATTTGTCCAGCAGTACCGGGAGTGTTTAAAAAAGCTGCGCGGGGAACAGTGTACAGAGCGGAGAGAGTTCTATGATATTGAGAGACCGGGAAGAAAGAAGGTTGTGATTGTAAAACAGGTGGCTGGTCAGGGGGCAATGTATGACATGCAGCTCTTTGCAAAAGAACCATCGGGAATGGCAGGAGGCAGATCTATCATTGATATGGGAAATATGCCTCTGGTCGTAACACCGAATGAATACCGGGATGGAATCTTGCGATCCATGCAGTAAGGAAAGAAGGAGGAAAAAGCGATGGGAATCGGACCGTCTACAAAAGAAACAAGCCTGCATCATTTTCGGGATCCGCTTCTGGATGTAATATCTTCGGATGAAGAACTTGATCTGTTAGGCATTATTATAGTAGGAACTCCTGATAATCAGGAAGAAAAAATGCTCGTAGGAACGAGAGCTGCCGTGTTGGCGGAGAGTATGCGGGCAGATGGGGCAATCATTTCTGCGGATGGATGGGGGAATAGTGATGTGGATTATGTCAATACGGTGGAGCAATTGACAAAGAGAGGAATTGCTGTCTCTGGATTGAAGTTTGTTGGGACTTCCGGCGGTTTTGTTGTGGAGAGCCCGAATATGAATGCAATCGTAGATATTAATAAGAGTAAGAGTGGTACAGAGACGTGTGTGCTTGGAGAAAATAGTGTGACAGAGCTGGATGCGAGAAAGGCTGCGGCGATGTTAAAGCTAAAGATGAGAAGAGGATAAAGAAAAAGACGAAAAAAGACATGCCTGCAAGATGACTGACTAAGCTGCGGCATGTCTTTCTTCTATATTTATTGAGAGGTTTGTTGCTTTGCAATCCGTTATATTAAAAGAGGGGGAATGGATATTGGATTGAATTTCGCACAAACTGTCTATTGGGGGAAACAGTTTTTTCAAATCCTTGCAAAAGCAACAGTTAGTGGTATAAAGTTATAAAAGATAGGCTGAAAAAAAGACAGTATCCTCCTGAAGATCACCGCCTTTGGTCTGCATCACTAATATAACTTCGGTGATAGTATAAAGCCGGAGTCGAAAATTGTCAATAGGAAAGAAGAAAAAAATTGTACATTAAAAAATACAATAAAAAATCGAAAAAAATGTAAAAAATAGTTGCAAAACTAAAAAGTATCTTGTATAATAAGAGAGCTGTGACATGATAGCGATGAAGCGTGAGGTTGCTGCTTAACATAGCAGGTGTTCCGTGGAGCGAATGTCAAGTTAGGAAACTGGCGACAAGTCACTGTACGAATCAATAACAGCCGATGAAAAACGGTAACAACGTGTGAGAGTTTTATGACACACACGGGAGAGTGTACAGTCACCGCTTGTCGTACTTAAGTTGAATAGTACGAAAAGGAGGCGACTTTTTTTATGGCAAGTCAAGTAATGAGAATCACATTAAAAGCATATGATCATCAGTTAGTAGATGCATCAGCAAAGAAAATTATCGAAACTGTAAAGAAAAATGGAGCACAGGTGAGTGGACCGGTACCACTTCCAACTAAGAAGGAAGTTGTAACAATCTTAAGAGCGGTACACAAATACAAAGATTCCAGAGAGCAGTTCGAACAGAGAACTCATAAGAGACTGATCGATATCACAACACCAACACAGAAAACAGTTGATGCATTATCAAGATTAGAGATGCCGGCTGGTGTTTATATTGATATCAAAATGAAAAACAAATAAGACAGTAACAATCCTATATTTAGGATGAACACATATATTCAGTGTTCCGCTGTAAATCACAGGAGGTAATTATAATGAAGAAAGCTATTTTAGCTACAAAAGTCGGAATGACTCAAATCTTCAACGAAGATGGAGTTTTAACTCCAGTAACTGTACTTCAGGCTGGTCCATGTGTAGTAACACAGATCAAGACAGTTGAGAACGACGGTTACAGCGCTGTTCAGGTTGGTTTCGTTGACAAGAAAGACAAAATCGTTAACGTAGACAAGAACGGTAAGAAAACAATCGTGCACAGACACGGTACAACAAAAGCAGAAAAAGGACATTTTGACAAAGCTGGTGTTTCAAGCAAGAGATTTGTAAGAGAATTCAAATTTGAAAACGCTGACGAGTTCGAATTAGCACAGGAAATCAAAGCTGATATCTTTGCTGCTGGAGATAAAGTAGATGCTACTGCAATCTCTAAAGGTAAAGGATTCCAGGGTGCGATCAAGAGACATAACCAACACAGAGGACCTATGACTCACGGTTCTAAATTCCATCGTCATGCAGGTTCCAATGGTGCTGCATCTGATCCGAGCAAGGTATTCAAAGGAAAGAAGATGCCAGGACACATGGGAAGCAAGAGAATTACAATTCAAAATCTTGAAATCGTAAGAGTAGATGCTGAAAACAACTTAATCTTAGTAAAGGGATCTGTACCGGGACCTAAGAAATCTTTAGTGACAATTAAAGAAAGCGTAAAAGCAATCTAGTCTTTAATAGGAAAGGAGGAACACACAGATGGCAAACGTATCTGTTTATAATATCGAAGGTAAAGAAGTTGGAACAATCGACTTAAGCGATGCAGTATTCGGTGTTGAAGTAAACGAACACTTATTACACATGGCAGTTGTAAGCCAACTTGCAAATAAACGTCAGGGAACACAGAAAGCAAAAACTCGCTCAGAAGTTCGCGGCGGTGGTAGAAAACCATGGAGACAAAAAGGAACAGGTCATGCAAGACAAGGTTCTACAAGAGCTCCACAATGGACAGGCGGCGGAGTTGTATTTGCTCCAACACCAAGAGATTACTCTTTCAAATTAAATAAGAAAGAGAAGAGAGCTGCTCTGAAATCAGCTCTGACAAGTAGAGTAGAAGAAAAGAAATTCATCGTTCTTGATGAGATCAACTTTGGAGAGATCAAGACAAAGAATTTCCAGAATGTACTGAACAACTTAAATGTAGCAAAAGCGTTAGTTGTTTTAGAAGATGGAAACAAGAATGCAGAATTATCTGCAAGAAACATTCCTTCTGTTAAGACGGCTCGTACAAATACAATCAATGTATACGACATTCTGAAATACAACACAGTAATCGCTACGAAAGCAGCTGTTGAGACTATCGAGGAGGTGTACGCATAATGGCAAGCATTCAGTATTATGATGTAATCCTTAAACCAGTGATCACTGAGAAGAGTATGGCTGCTATGGCTGAAAAGAAATACACATTTTTAGTTCATCCACAGGCAACAAAGTCTCAGGTAAAAGAAGCAGTTGAAAAAATGTTCGCAGGAACAAAAGTAAAAAGCGTAAATACTATGAATCTTGATGGAAAAACAAAAAGACGTGGTATGACATACGGAAAAACTGCAAAGACAAAGAAAGCAATCGTTCAGCTTACAGAAGAAAGCGCTGATATCGAGATTTTCGAAGGCTTATAAGATAAAGTAACTATACGGTGCAAATCCGTGAAACGAAAAATTAGGAATTGAAAGGAGAGACAGTAATGGGAATTAAAACATACCGCCCATATACACCTTCCAGAAGACATATGACTGGCTCTGATTTCTCAGAGATCACAAAGACAACTCCGGAGAAATCTTTAGTTGTATCTTTAAGCAAAACAGCTGGTCGTAACAATCAGGGTAAAATCACAGTTAGACACCGCGGAGGCGGAGCAAAAAGAAAATATAGAGTAATTGATTTCAAGAGAAGAAAAGACGGAATTCCGGCTACTGTAATCGGTATCGAATACGATCCGAACAGAACAGCTAACATCGCTTTAATCTGCTACGCAGATGGAGAGAAAGCTTACATCTTAGCTCCTCAGGGATTAACAGATGGAATGAAAGTTATGAACGGACCAGAAGCAGAAGTAAGAGTAGGAAACTGCTTACCACTTTCTGAAATTCCGGTTGGTACACAGATTCACAATATCGAGTTATATCCAGGAAGAGGCGGACAGTTAGTTCGTTCAGCTGGTAACAGCGCTCAGTTAATGGCGAAAGAAGGAAAATACGCTACACTTAGACTTCCGTCTGGAGAGATGAGAATGGTTCCGATCATTTGTAGAGCATCTATCGGTGTAGTAGGAAACGGAGATCACAACCTTGTGAACATCGGTAAAGCCGGACGTAAACGTCACATGGGTATCAGACCAACAGTTCGTGGTTCTGTTATGAACCCTAACGACCATCCACACGGTGGTGGTGAAGGTAAGACTGGTATTGGTCGTCCAGGTCCATGTACACCTTGGGGTAAACCAGCACTTGGTCTTAAGACAAGAAAGAAAAACAAACATTCTAACAAGTTAATCGTTAGAAGAAGAGATGGTAAAGGTATCAAATAAATAGTTTACAAGGAGGTTAGAACCTATGGCTCGCTCACTTAAAAAAGGACCATTCGCGGACGAAAGCTTACTTAAAAAAGTAAAAGCTATGAATGAAGCAGGCGACAAATCAGTGATCAAAACATGGTCACGTCGCTCTACAATCTTCCCACAGATGGTTGGACATACAATCGCCGTTCATGACGGAAGAAAACATGTACCTGTATATGTAACAGAAGATATGGTTGGACACAAACTCGGAGAGTTCGTTGCAACAAGAACATACAGAGGACATGGAAAAGACGAAAAGAAATCAAGAGTTCGTTAATAGAGATGAATAAAACAACACCCTTTGGGTACATAGTACCCTTGGGGAGGGCTTAATTATGAAAGGAGGATTCATCCATGGCTAAAGGACATAGATCCCAAATCAAAAGAGAGAGAAATGCAAACAAAGACACTAGACCGTCAGCTAAGTTATCTTACGCTAGAGTTTCAGTTCAGAAAGCATGTTTCGTATTAGATGCCATCAGAGGTAAGGATGTACAGACAGCACTTGGTATTTTAACTTACAATCCAAGATACGCTTCTAGTTTAATAAAGAAATTATTAGAATCAGCAATCGCAAATGCTGAGAACAACAACGGTATGAATGTTGAGAACCTTTACATTGAAGAATGTTACGCAAACAAGGGACCAACAATGAAGAGAATTAGACCGAGAGCACAGGGAAGAGCTTACAGAATCGAGAAGAGAATGAGCCACATTACACTTGTGCTGAATGAAAGATAAGGAGGGCAATCATGGGACAGAAAGTTAATCCTCATGGCTTAAGAGTCGGTGTTATCAAAGATTGGGACTCTAAATGGTATGCAGAAGACAAATTTGCAGATTATTTAGTAGAAGACCATAAAATCAGAACATTTCTGAAAAAGAAATTATATAGCGCAGGAGTTTCTAAGATTGAGATCGAAAGAGCATCTGACCGCGTGAAAATCATCATCTATACAGCAAAACCAGGTGTAGTAATCGGTAAAGGTGGAGCTGAGATTGAGAAAGTAAAAGCTGAATTAGCTAAATTTACAGATAAGAAATTAGTTGTAGATATCAAAGAAATCAAAAGACCAGACAAAGATGCTCAGTTAGTAGCTGAGAACATTGCATTACAGTTAGAGAACCGTATTTCTTTCAGACGTGCAATGAAATCTTGTATGTCAAGAACAATGAAAGCAGGAGCACTTGGTGTAAAAACTTCTGTATCAGGACGTTTAGGTGGAGCAGATATGGCTCGTACAGAATTTTACAGCGAAGGAACAATCCCGCTTCAGACATTAAGAGCAGACATCGACTATGGATTCGCTGAAGCTGACACAACTTATGGAAAAGTTGGTGTTAAAGTATGGATCTACAAAGGCGAAGTTCTTCCAACAAAAGAGACTAAGGAAGGGAGCGATAAATAATTATGTTAATGCCTAAAAGAGTAAAACGTCGTAAACAATTCCGTGGTTCTATGAAAGGAAAAGCTTTACGTGGAAATAAAATCACAAACGGTGAATATGGTATTGTTGCAATGGAACCATGCTGGATCCGTTCAAATCAGATCGAAGCAGCCCGTATCGCTATGACACGTTACATCAAACGTGGTGGTAAAGTTTGGATCAAGATATTCCCGGACAAACCTGTAACTACAAAACCAGCTGAAACACGTATGGGTTCTGGTAAAGGAACTCTGGAATACTGGGTAGCAGTTGTAAAACCAGGACGTGTAATGTTTGAACTTTCAGGAGTACCTGAAGAAGTAGCTCGTGAAGCATTACGTCTTGCAATGCACAAGTTACCTTGTAAATGTAAGATTGTTTCTCGCGAAGAATTAGAAGGCGGTGATAACAGTGAAAATTAATAAATTTGTAGAAGATTTAAAGGCAAAATCAGCTGCAGAATTGAATGAAGAATTAGTAGCTGCTAAAAAGGAACTTTTCAACTTAAGATTCCAGAACGCAACAAATCAATTAGACAACACAAGCAGAATTAAAGAAGTAAGAAAAAATATTGCCAGAATCCAGACTGTAATTACAGAAATGGCAAAAGCTGAGTAATATTCATAGAATATAGCTTCAGGAACTTCGGAAAGGAGTAGAAACTGTGGAAAGAAATTTAAGAAAAACTCGTACAGGTAAAGTTGTAAGTGACAAGATGGATAAAACTATCGTAGTTGCAGTAGAGGATCACGTAAAACACCCTCTGTACAACAAAATCGTAAAGAGAACATATAAATTAAAAGCTCATGATGAAAACAACGAATGCGGAATGGGCGATATCGTAAAAGTTATGGAAACAAGACCTTTATCAAAAGATAAGAGATGGAGACTTGTAGAAATTATGGAAAAAGCAAAATAATTTGCTTTAGAATTATGAAGGAGGTTTACCGGCATGATACAACAAGAAAGTAGACTTAAAGTAGCAGACAACACAGGTGCTAAAGAATTACTCTGCATCCGCGTGTTAGGTGGTTCTACTAGAAGATATGCCAGCATTGGTGATGTGATCGTTGCCAGCGTTAAAGATGCAACACCAGGTGGTGTTGTTAAAAAAGGCGATGTAGTGAAAGCCGTAGTTGTACGTACAGTAAAAGGTGCTCGTCGTAAAGACGGTTCTTATATCAGATTTGATGAAAATGCTGCTGTAATTATTAAAGATGACAAAAACCCAAGAGGAACTCGTATTTTTGGACCAGTAGCGAGAGAGCTTCGTGAGAAACAGTTTATGAAAATTGTTTCATTAGCTCCAGAAGTATTATAAGGAGGTACCGGAATGTCAACTATGAAAATCAAAAAAGGTGATACTGTAAAAGTGATCGCTGGAAAAGATAAAGATAAAGAAGGCAAAGTAATTGCTGTCAACAAAAAAGACGGAACAGTATTAGTTGAAGGTATCAATATGCTGACAAAGCACACAAAACCAAGTGCTGCTAATCAGAATGGCGGTATCGTTCACCAAGAAGGTCCTATTGATATTTCTAACGTAATGTATGTCCACAACGGAAAACCTACAAGAATCGGGTTCAAGATGGACGGAGACAAAAAAGTGCGTGTAGCAAAATCAACAGGCGAAGTGATCGTTGATAAGAAGAACTAATTCGGGAAAGGAGGACCAGAACTTTGAGTAGACTGAAAGAACAATACCAAAACGAAATCGTAGATGCTATGATTAAGAAATTTGGATACAAAAATATTATGGAAGTGCCAAAACTTGATAAGATCGTTATCAACATGGGTGTTGGCGAAGCAAAAGACAATGCGAAAGTGTTAGAATCAGCAGTAGCTGATCTTGAGAAAATCTCAGGACAGAAAGCAGTTCTCACAAAAGCAAAAAAATCTGTAGCGAACTTCAAATTAAGAGAAGGAATGGCTATCGGATGTAAAGTTACTTTAAGAGGAGAAAAAATGTATGAGTTTGCAGATCGTCTGATCAACTTAGCATTACCTCGTGTACGTGACTTCAGAGGAGTAAATCCGAACGCATTTGATGGAAGAGGTAACTATGCTCTTGGTATCAAAGAACAATTAATCTTCCCGGAAATCGAATACGATAAAGTAGATAAAGTAAGAGGTATGGACGTTATCTTTGTTACAACAGCTAAGACTGACGAAGAAGCTCGCGAATTATTGAAATTATTCAATATGCCATTTACAAAATAGTAGGGAGGAAATATTTCATGGCAAAAACATCTATGAAAATTAAACAACAACGTAAACAAAAATTCTCTACTAGAGAGTACAATCGTTGTAGAATCTGTGGTCGTCCACATGCATATTTAAGAAAATACGGAATCTGCAGAGTATGTTTCCGTGAATTAGCATACAAAGGACAGATCCCGGGAGTAAAGAAAGCTTCCTGGTAAGCCACAAAATAGAAAGAGCAAACAGGATATCCGTAGTAGAAGCGGTCGGATTTTCCGGCTGCATCTGAAGGATGTAACAAGTAAATGAAGAATGAAAAAATAGGAGGCAACTTCAAATGACTATGAGTGATCCAATCGCAGATATGCTTACAAGAATCCGTAATGCAAACACTGCAAAACATGATACAGTAGATGTTCCGGCATCTAAAATGAAACTTGCTATCGCAGAAATCCTTTTCAACGAAGGATACATTGCAAAATATGACGTAATCGAAGATGGTAACTTCAAGACAATCCGCATCACATTAAAATATGGTGCAGATAAGAATGAAAAAGTTATCACAGGTCTTAAGAGAATCTCTAAGCCAGGTCTTCGTGTATATGCAAACAAAGAAGATCTTCCTAGAGTATTAGGCGGACTTGGAACAGCTATCATTTCTACAAATCATGGTGTAGTTACTGATAAAGAAGCTAGAAAACTGAATGTTGGTGGAGAGGTACTCTGCTTCGTTTGGTAATCGGCAAATGCAACTGAAAACAGAGAAGCATAAATTGCTTCTCCGAAAATTTAAGTGTAGGAGGTAAAGGTATGTCACGTATCGGAAGACTGCCAGTAGCAATTCCAGCAGGTGTAACTGTGGAAATCGCTGAGAACAACAAAGTGACTGTAACAGGTCCTAAAGGAACTCTTGTAAGAGAGCTTCCAACAGAGATGGAAATCAAAAAAGAAGGCGAAGAAATCGTAGTAACAAGACCAAGCGACTTAAAGAGAATGAAAGCGTTACACGGTCTTACAAGAACACTCATCAACAACATGGTAGTTGGTGTTACTCAGGGATACGAAAAAGTTCTTGAAGTAAATGGTGTTGGTTACAAAGCCGCAAAATCAGGAAACAAATTAACATTAAGTTTAGGATACTCTCACCCAGTAGAAATGATCGATCCAGAAGGTGTTGAAACAGTACTTGACGGACAGAACAAAATTACTGTAAAAGGTATCGATAAAGAAAAAGTAGGCCAATACGCAGCTGAAATCAGAGATAAGAGAAGACCGGAACCTTACAAAGGTAAAGGTATTAAATATGCTGATGAAGTTATCAGACGTAAAGTTGGTAAGACTGGTAAAAAATAATTAAGGAGAGTGTGAAAATGGTTAGTAAAAAATCAAGAAGCGAAGTTCGCGTAAACAAACATAGAAGACTGCGTAACCGTTTCAGCGGTACAGCTGAGAGACCACGTTTAGCTGTGTTCAGAAGTAATAATCATATGTATGCTCAAATTATTGACGATACAGTTGGAAAGACTCTGGTATCTGCATCTACTCTTCAGAAAGAAGTAAAAGCAGAATTAGAAAAAACTAACAACGTTGATGCAGCAGCATATTTAGGAACAGTGATTGCAAAGAGAGCAATCGAAAAAGGTATTAACACTGTTGTCTTTGACAGAGGCGGATTTATATACCAGGGAAAAATCAAAGCATTAGCTGATGCAGCTAGAGAAGCTGGATTAGAATTCTAGGAGGAGGAACACAATGAAACAAAATCGCATTGATGCTAGTCAATTAGAACTAACAGAAAAAGTGGTATCAATCAAACGAGTAACAAAAGTTGTTAAAGGTGGTCGTAACTTCAGATTCACAGCTTTAGTAGTTGTTGGTGATGGAAATGGCCATGTTGGTGCTGGTTTAGGAAAAGCTGCTGAAATTCCGGAAGCAATCCGCAAAGGAAAAGAAGATGCAGCAAAAAAACTTATTTCTGTTTCATTAGATGAGAATGGAAGTATTACACACGATTTAATTGGTAAATTCGGAAGTGCTTCTGTATTACTTAAAAAAGCTCCAGACGGTACTGGAGTTATCGCCGGAGGTCCGGCACGTGCGGTTATCGAGCTTGCAGGTATCAAAAATATCCGTACAAAATCTTTAGGATCTAACAACAAACAGAACGTAGTACTTGCTACGATCGAGGGATTAAGTCAGATTAAAACTCCAGAAGAAGTAGCTAAACTTCGCGGAAAATCTGTTGAAGAGATTTTAGGCTAAGGAGGAGATTGAACATGGCAAATTTAAAAGTTACATTAGTAAAATCTACAATC
Organism: Faecalimonas umbilicata; assembly: GCF_042846195.1. Classification (NCBI taxonomy): domain Bacteria; kingdom Bacillati; phylum Bacillota; class Clostridia; order Lachnospirales; family Lachnospiraceae; genus Faecalimonas; species Faecalimonas umbilicata. The sequence continues at coordinate 2,573,336 of NZ_AP031411.1, read as the reverse complement.
GGTGCTGTTCCAAAACACAAAAAGACAGTGGAAGCTTTAGGTTTAAAGAAACTGAACAAAACAGTTGAATTACCGGACAACGCTGCAACAAGAGGAATGGTTCAGCAAGTTAGACATTTAGTGAAAGTAGAAGAAGCATAATTATAGACAAGGAGGTGTCACGATGAACTTATCAAGCTTAAGACCTGCTGATGGGTCAAAACATAGTGATAATTTCAGAAGAGGCCGCGGACATGGGTCAGGAAATGGCAAAACTGCTGGTAAAGGACATAAAGGTCAGAAAGCACGTTCAGGCGCTACAAGACCAGGTTTTGAAGGTGGACAGATGCCATTATACAGAAGAATACCAAAGAGAGGTTTCACATGCAGAAACTCTAAAGAAATCGTTGGTATTAATCTGAGCGCATTAGAAGTATTTGAAAATGATTCAGTTGTTTCAGTTGAGACATTAATCGAAGCAGGAATTGTTAAGAATCCTAGAGATGGTGTTAAGATTCTTGGAAACGGTGAACTTACAAAGAAACTTACTGTTCAGGCAAACGCTTTCAGCGCAAGCGCTGCAGCAAAAATTGAGGCTCTCGGTGGAAAAGCAGAGGTGATCTAATGCTAAAAACATTTCGGAAAGCATTTCAAGTGGCAGATATTAGAAAAAAGATTTTCTATACATTTATGATGCTTGTTGTGATTCGAATAGGTTCACAATTGCCGACACCGGGTGTTGATCCAACTTATATTCAGAATTTTTTTGAAAGTCAGACAGGGGAAGCGTTTAACTTTTTTAACGCTTTCACTGGCGGTTCTTTCACACAGATGTCAGTATTCGCGCTGAGCATCACTCCATACATTACATCTTCTATCATTATGCAGCTTCTCACAATTGCAATTCCAAAATTAGAGGAAATGCAGAAAGATGGAGAAGATGGAAGAAAGAAGATCGCAGCGATTACTCGTTATGTGACAGTAGCTCTTGCACTGATTGAATCTACAGCAATGGCTGTTGGATTTGGACGTCAGGGACTTCTTGTTGATTTTAATTTTGTAAATGCTGCAGTAGTAGTAGTGACACTCACAGCCGGTTCTGCGTTTCTTATGTGGATCGGTGAGCGGATTAATGAGAAGGGTGTGGGAAATGGTATTTCCATCGTACTTCTGATCAATATCATTTCAAGAGTACCGGATGACTTTGTGACACTGTATAATCAGTTCATGAAAGGCAAGAGCCTTGCTTCCGCAGGACTCGCAGCTGTTATTATACTTGCAATTATACTTGTAGTAGTTGTCTTTGTTATTATTCTTCAAGATGGACAGAGAAAGATCGCTGTTCAGTATTCCCAGAGAATCCAGGGAAGAAGAAGTGTAGGAGGACAGTCTTCATTTATCCCATTGAAAGTAAATACAGCAGGTGTTGTTCCTGTTATTTTTGCATCTTCTCTGATGCAATTCCCGGTCGTGATCGCTTCTTTCTTAGGAAAGGGAAACGGAAAGGGAATCGGAAGTGAGATTCTGAAAGGATTAAGTTCTAATAACTGGTGTAATCCAGAGCAATTAAAATATTCCTGGGGACTGATCTTATATATTGTCCTGACTGTTTTCTTTGCATATTTCTATACATCTATTACATTTAATCCGTTAGAGATTGCAAACAATATGAAAAAGAGCGGTGGGTTCATTCCGGGTATCCGTCCGGGAAAACCGACAGCAGACTATCTGACAAAGATCCTGAATTATATCATCTTTATCGGAGCAGTAGGACTGATCATTGTACAGGTAATTCCTTTCGTATTCAATGGCTGGCTCGGAGCAAATGTTTCCTTCGGCGGAACATCTCTGATCATTATCGTAGGTGTTGTACTGGAGACGATCAAACAGATTGAATCCCAGCTGCTTGTACGAAATTATAAAGGTTTTTTAAATAAGTAATCAATTAGTGTTCTGAATTTTTTCAGAACACTAAAATACTATACGGACATATCGTCGCGTTTGGAGGAAAATGCCATGAAAATTATTATGCTAGGTGCGCCGGGGGCAGGCAAAGGAACACAGGCAAAAAAAATTGCTGCAAAATATCAGATCCCACATATTTCCACAGGAGATATTTTCAGAGCGAATATTAAAAACGGGACAGAACTGGGAAAACAGGCAAAGACATATATGGATCAGGGACTTCTTGTTCCGGATGAGCTTGTAGTAAATCTGGTTGTGGATCGAGTGAATCAGGAAGACTGCAAAAATGGATATGTACTTGATGGATTCCCGAGAACAATTCCGCAGGCAGAAGCGCTTGACCGTGCATTGGAAGCACTTGGACAGAAAGTGGACTATGCGATCAATGTAGAAGTACCAGATGAAAACATTGTAAATCGAATGTCAGGAAGAAGAGCATGTGTAGGCTGCGGTGCCACTTATCATGTAGAATATGCACCGACAAAGATGGAGAATGTATGTGATGTCTGTGGTGCAGATTTGATCTTAAGAGAGGACGATCAGCCAGAGACAGTTTTAAAACGTCTTGGTGTTTACCATGAGCAGACACAGCCTTTGATCCATTACTACACAGAGAAGCATGTATTAAAAGAGGTCGACGGAACAGTGGATATGGAAGCTGTATTTGCGGCGATCGTTGAGATTTTAGGAGCGTAAGCATATGCCAATTACAATGAAATCGGCAAGAGAAATCGAACTGATGACAGAGGCGGGAAGGATTCTCGCAGCCGTACATGAGGAACTTGAGAAGGCATTGCACCCGGGGATGACGACACTTGACATTGATAAGATCGGTGAGGAAGTGATCAGAAGTTATGGATGCATTCCGTCATTTCTCAATTATAATGGATATCCGGCGTCCATCTGTGTATCAGTCAATGACGAAGTGGTACATGGGATTCCGTCGAAGAACAGGATCATAAAAGAAGGAGATATTGTCAGTCTCGATGCAGGAGTGATCTACAAAGGATATCATTCGGATGCTGCAAGGACACATGCGGTCGGCGAAATCAGCAAGGAAGCAGCTGATCTGATCAGGGTGACAAGGGAATCTTTCTTTGAAGGAATCAAATTTGCCCGAGAGGGAATGCATTTATTTGAAATTTCAGCAGCAATCGGAAGATATGCGGAGGAGAGAGGATATGGTGTCGTAAGAGAATTATGCGGACATGGAATCGGTACTCACCTGCATGAATCACCTGAGATACCAAACTTTGCACAGGGAAGAAGAGGACCGAAACTGCGCGCTGGAATGACACTGGCGATCGAACCGATGATCAACATCGGTACGCATGAGGTCGACTGGCTGGATGATGACTGGACAGTCGTGACAAGAGATGGTTCCTTATCTGCACATTACGAAAATACGGTGTTGATCACAAAAGACGAACCGGTACTTTTAACCTTATTGAAGTAAGAGGACAGAATATGAAGGAATTAGAAACAGGAATGCTCGCAAGATCAAAAGCCGGGCATGACAAAGGGCAGATTTATATCATCAAAGATATGGATGAAAACGATGTGTATCTTGTAAATGGAGAGAATCGTACATGTGACAAACCTAAAAAAAAGAAAAGGAAGCATGTACAGATCATTACAGAACGATACGAGATACAGGCCGCAGACGATGTGGCAGTAAAACGGATACTGAAATTATATAAGGAAAAGAACGTGAATCATTAGGAGGGTGTAAAAAATGTCAAAAGCTGACGTGATTGAAATTGAAGGAACAGTAGTAGAGAAGTTACCAAATGCGATGTTTCAGGTAGAATTAGAAAATGGACATCAGGTACTTGCACATATCAGCGGAAAGTTGCGTATGAATTTTATCAAAATTCTTCCGGGAGATAAAGTAACCTTAGAGTTATCACCGTATGATTTGTCAAAAGGTAGAATTATTTGGAGAGATAAGTAAAAAACTATTGACTTTATTAAAATTATAATGCTATAATATTAGGCGAACTGTTCTGTGATTATTTTGCAGAATAGTGGGTAAATATAGGCAGAGCAGTGGATGAAAGGAGGATTTGACGTGAAGGTTAGATCATCAGTTAAACCAATTTGCGAAAAATGCAAAATCATTAAAAGAAAAGGAAGCATCAGAGTAATCTGTGAAAATCCGAAACACAAACAAAGACAAGGATAATAAGCGTCGTTGTCGAATTTGTGCGTAAAGCACAAAGATTTATTTAGGCGGCTGTAACATGACACACCAGGGTGTGTGGTGTTATTAAAATATACAAGAACATACCGATTGTATATTGCTTATAATACTGGCTCCGGCCAGAAAGGTCACAGGAAACTGTGGCTGGACGCAGTGAAGAAGGATGAAGATCCCGGCGTCCCAATTTGAGACAATATAAACTACGGCAGAAGAGGGTGTATACTACATTTCAGACCTGTAACCCAGGGGCTATGCATACTTCTTGCTGACCAAGATTCAAAATGGAGGAAAATCACATGGCTCGTATTGCTGGTGTAGACTTACCAAGAGACAAACGTGTAGAAATCGGATTAACTTACATCTACGGAATCGGTAGAGTAAGCTCTAATCGTATCTTAGAAGAGGCAGGAGTAAATCCTGATACTCGTGTCAGAGATTTAACTGACGAAGAAGTAAAGAAAATCAGTGCTGTAATCGATGAAACTCAGTTAGTAGAAGGTGATCTTAGAAGAGAGATCGCTCTTAACATCAAGAGATTACAGGAAATCGGATGCTATAGAGGAATCCGTCACAGAAGAGGACTTCCGGTACGTGGTCAGAAGACAAAGACAAATGCCAGAACAAGAAAAGGTCCTAAGAGAACAGTAGCAAACAAGAAGAAATAATAAGAATTCGTAGAAAGTAGGTTAGTTTAAATGGCTAAGAAAGTTACAAAAAAAGTGACAAAGAAACGTGTCAAGAAAAACGTTGAACGCGGACAGGCACATATCCAATCATCTTTTAATAATACAATCGTAACATTAACAGATGCTCAGGGAAATGCTCTTTCATGGGCAAGTGCAGGTGGTCTGGGATTTAGAGGTTCAAGGAAATCTACTCCTTATGCAGCACAGATGGCAGCTGAGACAGCAGCAAAAGCAGCATTAGTACATGGTTTGAAATCAGTAGACGTTATGGTAAAAGGACCAGGTTCTGGTAGAGAAGCAGCAATCCGTGCGCTTCAGGCATGCGGAATCGATGTAACAAGCATCAAGGACGTAACACCAGTTCCACATAACGGATGTCGCCCACCAAAACGTAGAAGAGTGTAATTAGGAGGATACGAAAATGGCAGTAAATAGAGTTCCAGTTCTGAAAAGATGCCGTTCATTAGGTATGGACCCAATCTATTTAGGAATTGATAAAAAATCTAACAGACAATTAAAAAGAGCTAATAGAAAAATGAGCGAATACGGACTTCAATTACGCGAAAAACAAAAAGCAAAATTTATCTATGGCGTTTTAGAAAAACCTTTCAGAAACTATTTTGCAAAGGCGCAGAAAATGAACGGAATGACAGGTGATAACCTTATGATTCTCCTTGAATCAAGATTAGACAACGTTGTATTCCGTTTAGGTTTAGCAAGAACAAGAAAAGAAGCTAGACAGATTGTTGACCATAAGCATGTATTAGTAAATGGAAAACAGGTAAACATTCCTTCTTACTTAGTAAAAGCAGGAGATGTTATCGAAATTAAAGAAAAGAATAAAGGTTCTCAGAGATACAAAGACATCTTAGAAGTGACTGGCGGAAGAATGGTACCAGATTGGTTAGAAGCAGACGCTGAAAACTTAAAAGGAACTGTAAAAGAACTTCCATTAAGAGAAGCAATCGACGTTCCAGTAGATGAGATGTTGATCGTCGAATTATATTCTAAATAATTAAACCTTTTGCGTTTGATTACGCTGCAACAGACAGGGGTGTTGCAAAATGGAAAATTTCTACAGGAGATCGTCTTCGTCTATCGGCGGTTGGCAATATCTTGGCTGAATGCTTCATTTTGTGAGAACCCCTAGTTGTATCCTATCACATATTATTTGTCGGAATGCGGATTCAGACATAGTATCGTGTGAAAATGTGTACGGCATATAGATATGCTGTGGGAAGTTTATTTGGAGTATAGTTACCCTCAATAGTTTAATAGCCCAGAAGGAGGGACTTTATCGTGTTTGATTTTAATAAACCAAATATTGAAATTACTGAGATTTCAGAAGACAAAAAATATGGCAGATTTGTTGTAGAACCTTTAGAAAGAGGATATGGTACAACACTTGGTAACTCTCTGAGAAGAATCATGCTTTCTTCTTTACCGGGAGCTGCAATCAGCCACGTAAAGATTGACGGTGTGTTACATGAGTTCAGTTCAATTCCGGGCGTGAAGGAAGATGTGACAGAGATCATCATGAATCTGAAATCACTGGCAATCAAGAACAGTTCCGAGACAGATGAGCCGAAGACTGCTTATATTGAGTTCGAGGGCGAAGGTGTCGTGACTGCTGCTGATATTCAGGTGGATCCAGATATCGAGATCATGAATCCGGATGCAGTGATCGCTACATTAAATGGCGGTGCAGACAGCAAACTTTACATGGAACTTACTATCACAAAAGGCAGAGGTTATATCAGTGCAGATAAGAACAAGAACGAAGAACTGCCGATCGGCGTGATTCCGATTGATTCTATCTACACACCGGTAGAACGTGTAAATCTGACAGTAGAGAATACTCGTGTTGGACAGATCACAGACTATGATAAACTGACACTGGATGTATATACAAATGGAACATTACTTCCAGATGAGGCAGTCAGCCTTGCTGCTAAGGTTCTCAACGAACACTTGAAATTATTCATCGATCTTTCAGAAGTAGCTCAGGCTGCAGAAGTTATGATCGAAAAAGAAGACGATGAAAAAGAAAAAGTGTTAGAGATGAGCATTGATGAATTAGAGCTTTCTGTTCGTTCTTACAACTGCTTAAAGAGAGCCGGCATCAATACAGTGGAAGAACTGACAAACAGAACTCCGGAAGATATGATGAAAGTTCGTAACCTCGGACGGAAATCATTAGAGGAAGTTCTTGCAAAATTAAAAGAACTCGGATTAGAATTAAGCCCGGGAGAAGAGTAAATGATAACAGCATCTAGCTAGTAAGCCCGAAGATGCATAACTAGATGACACCGGTTAATAAGCCCGAAGTGCATAGCCGTGTGTTCCGAAATATGGAGGAAATTAAAAATGGCAAAATATAGAAAACTTGGCAGAACAAGCAGCCAGAGAAAAGCATTAATCAGAAACCAGGTAACAGCATTACTTCACAATGGTAAGATCGTTACAACAGAAGCAAAAGCAAAAGAAATCCGCAAAGTTGCAGAAGGTCTTATCGCTTTAGCAGTAAAAGAAAAAGACAATTACGAAGAAGTAACTGTAAAAGCAAAAGTTGCACGTAAAGATAAAGACGGCAAGAGAGTGAAAGAAGTTGTAGACGGAAAGAAAGTTACAGTTTACGATGAAGTAGAAAAGACAATCAAAAAAGACATGCCTTCAAGACTTCATGCAAGAAGAGAAATGTTAAAAGTTCTCTACCCAGTGACAGAAGTTCCGGAAAAAGCTGCTGGAAGAAAGAAAAATACAAAAGAAGTAGATTTAGTTGAAAAATTATTCAGCGAAATCGCACCAAAATACGAAGATCGTAAAGGTGGATACACAAGAATCGTTAAGATTGGTCTTCGTAAAGGTGATGCTGCAATGGAAGTTCTCCTTGAGTTAGTATAAGATCCAGGATTATTTCAGAGCATAAAATAAAAAGTCATAAGACAAATCAATACAAAGAGATGGAAGAAATACAGAGATGTATTCTTTCATCTCTTTTTGCATTTTGGAATTCTAAAAAAAATGATTGCAATTATGGAAAAAAGTGATATACTAATTGTATTATTTAAGTAGTACAAAGGTACATTTAGATATCACAGAATAGCAATATGGGGGTGGCAAGGTGGAACCATTGATATCAATTAAAGATATGCATAAGATATACAATCCGGGTGAAAACGAAGTGCGTGCGCTAGATGGTGTCAGCCTGGAGATCCATGAGGGAGAGTTTGTTGCGATCATTGGTCATTCCGGCTCTGGAAAATCCACATTGATGAATATGATTGGTTGTCTGGATACACCGACTTCGGGAAGTTACTTTTTGCATGGAAAGGATGTTTCGAGAATGACGGACAATGAACTGTCCGATGTGAGAAATCAGGAGATTGGATTTATCTTTCAAGGGTTTAATCTGATTGCAAATCTAGATGCGATTGGGAATGTGGAGCTGCCGTTGATCTACCGGGGAATTGACAGAAAGACGCGAAGAGCCGCGGCAAAGCAGGCACTGATCAAAGTAGGTCTCGAGAAGCGGATGACACACAAACCGTCAGAGATGTCAGGAGGTCAGCAACAACGTGTCGCAGTGGCGAGAGCGATCGCGGCAAGCCCTCCGGTGATACTGGCAGATGAACCTACCGGCAATCTGGATTCAAAATCTACAAAAGAGATTATGCAGATTTTAGAAGGGCTTCACAGGTCAGGAAGGACAGTCATTATCATCACACATGATAATGAAATTGCGGAGCAGGTAAAGCGAGTAATCTACATACGAGATGGAAGAATTGAGCAGGATTATTTAAACGAAGAGAAGCAAGGAGAATAGTCGTGAGAAAGAAAGACAAAGAGATTTATGAAGAGACAGACATGATCGTTCTGTCGGAGGAAGAGGAAGGAAGCAAAGAAACTACAGATGTCCGTAAGAAAAAGAAGAAGCTTCCGAACTGGGTGATTGTTCCAGTTATCGGGGGAATTGTTGTTGTCGCAGTGATTGCGTCCCAATTTACTTCAAAAGAGAAAAAGACAGGAGGAACTGTGGAAGTTGTCGAAGTGGTACGAGGAGATGTGAAAGAAATCTACAATGTATCCGGAACAGTGGACAGCGAGAAGAAAAAGGTATTTTATTCCCCGGTCAATGCGCCGGTCAGCCAGCTTCGTGCGAAAGTCGGGCAGGCAGTGAAAGCAGGAGATCTTCTTGTGGCATTTGATACGTCTGATCTGGAAAAGAACAATCAGAAAGCACAGATGGATCTTCAGTCTGCAGTCAATACAAATCAAAGCGCAAGGGAGCAGGCAGATCGAAGTGCTTCTGAGGCAGCGAAGGCAGCGACCGATGCACAGGCGGCAGCTGGTGCAGCCCGTGCACAGGCAGAACAGCAGATCGCCAGTGTAGAATCACAGATTTCAGCGAAATCACAGCAGATGGCATCGCTGGAGCAGAGTGTGCAAGATGAAATTACTGCGAACCAGACTCTTCAGCCGCAGTTGGACGAATGGAATGCACAGAAGGCTGTGAATTTGGAGCGGATTTCTGTATTGTATGGGGAAGTCAACAGCCGCCGGGAAAAGATTAATACAGGAAATGTAAGTGATGAAGAGAAGGCACAACTGGAGACCGAGATTACTGAGAGATCAAAAGAGATTGCAGAAAAAGAAGGGGCAAACGCAGCGCTCGATGCCCAAATTGCCCAGGTCAGTGCCCAGATACAGACCGGAAGCCAGCAAGCATATGCGCAGATACAGCAGGAAGTACAGGCATTACAGGCACAGGCAGAGCAGCTTCGTGCAAGTATTTCTGTAGAAACACCGAGTGCAAGCATTCCGGATACGAGTCTCACACAGGGACAGATCAACAATATGGCAATCACGGAGAATCTGGCAGAACTGGCAGTGCTCAGCTCTGAGGAACTGATGGCAAAGGCAAGAGATGGAATCAAGGCAGATTTTGATGGTGTGATCTCTGATGTAAAGACGATGGAGGGCGGCACTGCTGTCGCAGGAGGAGAGTTATTTACACTTGTGAGCAATCAGGATGTCAATGTAAAGCTGGAAATTCCTGCAAGTGATTTTGACAAAGTAGAAGTTGGAAGCAAGGCGGTTGTAAAAATCGGAAAGTATAAATACGATGGAGTTGTAGAATCTATCGATAAGATTGCAGTTCCAAATACAAAAGGGAACCCGGTGATTGGTGCAAATGTAAAGATTCAGAATCCAGACGAGAATATCTATATCGGGGTTGCGGCAAAGTTGACAATGACAGTGGCAGAGGAAAAGGATGTCCTTTACCTTCCGAATGAAAATGTAAATACTTCGACCGAAGGAGATTTTGTCTATGTAGTACAAAGTGGTGTTGTGAAGAAAAAGGCAGTGGAACTTGGAATTACATCCAACAGCAAGGTGGAGATCAAGTCAGGTCTGAAAGAAGGAGACAAAGTTGTTGCAGATACTTTTGGAACGGTGGAAGAGGGGATGAAAGTAACAACGACAACTGTGGCGAAGTCAGAGGAGAAATAGAAAGGTAGGTACGCGATGGCACAATTATTGGAATACATTAAGATGGCATTGTACAGTATCAAGTCCAACAAAGGGCGTTCTTTCCTCACGATGCTCGGAATCATTATCGGAATTTCTTCTGTGATCACAATTGTGTCAATCGGAAGCGGATTAAAGGCAGATGTGATGGCGACCGACGAGACAAAAAGTGTCTCTGTGATTGTTAATAAAGATGCTACAAGCTACACGAATATTATTACCTGGGACGATCTGAAGGCGGTAAAGGATAATCTTGGAAATAAAGCAATCGGAGTAGTGTCTTCCGGCGCAACGATGGGGACAGTCACGACGAGAAAAGGAGAGTTTGATGCGTCAGTTACACTGACAATGCCGGATGAGGAGAAGAATCCAATGCAGACTTCGATCATCCGAGGAAATTATTTTACCGAAGACAATGTACTCAATGCAGATTCTGTCTGCGTCATTGACAAGGCAAGTGCATTGTATTTGTTTGGGACACCGGATGTCATCGGAATGGAGTTAGAGGCGACGATCGAAGGTGTACTGCAGACGATCCAGATAGTTGGAGTTCGGGATTCTGATGAGGAATTGATGAAGGCGAATGATGAAGCTATGAAGATGTTCGGTATGGAGATGCCGGTATTTCTTGAGATGCCGTATACAGCAGCAGAAAACTGGGGAAGCCAGATAGAGGATTTTTCCAGCCTGACAATCTATTTAAATGGTGGAGACCAGGCAAATGCAGCTACAAAATCTGCTATTCAGACATTGTCTGCAAGACATTTGGGAGAGGGTGAGGAGCTCTTTGTCAAACAGCAGGAGATGAACATGGCGGAAGCGATGGGAAGCGTGCTTGACATGGTGACAGCATTTGTAGCATTTGTAGCAGGAATTTCCCTTGTTGTCGGAGGAATTGGTGTCATGAACATCATGCTTGTATCAGTGACAGAGCGGACAAGAGAGATTGGAATCCGAAAGGCACTGGGAGCGAAGACATCATCCATTATCGTACAGTTTTTGTGTGAGTCTGCGATCATTTCTGGAATTGGTGGAGTCATCGGAATTTTGATCGGGGCAGGGCTGTCTGGACTAATCTCGGTACTGGAGATTGGTGGATTATCTGCGAGACTGTCTCCGACAGCAATCGTTTTGACGACCTGTTTCTCGTGTGGGGTTGGAATTGTCTTTGGCATTTATCCGGCGAGAAAGGCGGCGAAGATGAGTCCGATCGATGCACTGCGACAGCTCTAAAAGTGTAACAGAAGAAAATGTATTTGTCAGAAGGGAATCATTGTGGCATAATGAAATTTGCCAGAAGAGTAAAAGAAAAAGGAGGAGAGATCTATGTTTAAACCAAACAAATTATTGAAAGTTGTATCAATTATCTTTATCGTACTTGCTGTGATGGGGGCAATTGGTACCGTAGGAAGTTATTTTATGCTGCAGTCTATGGGAGATGTTGTAAATGGAGTAGATATGAGTGCAGTAAAAGCAATGGCAACTCCGTTGACGTTGCTTCAAGGATTATTTTCTTCCCTGTTGATGCTTGTATGCGGAATCTTTGGATTGAATGGAAAATCCTTTAAGGTATGTGTGATCGGCATGATCATCTACCTTGTGATCGTTGTGATTGCATTTATCCAGTCCATAATGTTGGTAGGATTTCAGGTATTTTCCATTATCGATTTCATTTTGCCGATTTTATATCTGTGGGGATTGTATCAGTCTAAGGAATAAGGGAAGAGAAGGAGCAGCCGTATTTGGCTGCTCCGTTGAAAATAAGAATGGATAAAAAAGGAACTGCTTTGCAGAAGGTGTTTGGTCAATTGTCTTGATCAAATCTGCAGGCAGTTCCTTTTCAGTATTATCTATTTAAGATCAGTTTTGTCAGTTCTACTGGCTCTACAATCTTTCCATCTTTGTAAACACGCATGTTTCCGGAAGCGATCTCATCGATCAGGATTACTTCGTCGTTGTTGTAACCGAACTCAAATTTGATATCCCAGAGGTCAAGTCCGATAGATTTTAAATCATCAGCAACGATCTTTGTGATCTTTAATGTCTGCTCTTTCATGCTTTCGAACATTTCCGGTGTCATGATTCCGAGTGCTGCAAGACCTTCTCCAGTCACAAGCGGATCACCTAAAGCATCGTTTTTGAATGTACACTCTACATAACCACCGTCAAGAACTGTTCCGTCTTCGATATATTCTCCATATCTGCGGATGAAACTTCCTGTTGCAACTAAACGACAGATTACTTCTAATCCGTGTCCAAACACTGTCGCAGGGAGCACTTCCATTGTAGCATTTTCCACATCAGCACCTACATAGTGTGTCTTGATGCCTGCATCTTTTAACAGTTCAAAATAGTGAACAGATGTTTCAAGATTTGCTTTGCCAATACCTTCGATTGTTAATCCAACACTATTTTCGCCCGGATCAAAAACTCCGTCTTTTCCAGTACAGTCATCTTTGAATTTGAGCATTACATTTCCGTTCTCAAGGCTGAATACATCTTTGGTTTTTCCTTCATAAATTTTCTTCATTGTACAAATCTCCTTCTGTAATTAATGAGTGTTATCTTACTGAACTTCTTTACTGTATCACAACTGATGGAAGATGAAAATGTTTTTTTTACAATTTTTTAGAAAAAATTTCACAAAAAATAAGAAAAAAACCTATTAAAAATCAAGGCTAATAGACATTAAAAATTAGCGCTAATAGATGAGAATAAAATGTATTTTTATTCGCAAATAATGAATATTATAAAAACGATTTGCTTGAGCAAATGCAGAAGAGTGATAAGAAAAACTTGTTTTTGCGAGGAGAAATTCGATATAATAGAGGTCAGAGAAAAAGTTTTGTGCATTTCATCCAAAGGAATTGAATGAGAAAAAAGCAGAAAACATGGAGAAATCGGAAAAGGAGGGAGCCGGTATGGCAGAGAAGAAGATTTTAATTGTGGAAGATGACAGAGGCTTAAACCAAGGGATCACACTTGCCCTGCACGCGCCGGAGCATCGATTTTATTCAGCGTACAATCTTAAAGAAGCAAGAAGAATCTGGAAAGAGGAGAGAGTATCTCTTATCATTCTGGATATCAATCTTCCAGATGGGAGTGGATATACCTTTCTTGAGGAGATCCGGAGAGAGTCGGAAGTTTCGGTTATTATGCTGACGGCAAATGATTTGGAAATCGATCAGGTGACCGGATTTTCTCTCGGGGCGGATGACTATATTACGAAGCCATTCAGTCTGATGATCCTGCGGGCGCGGGTGGAACGGATGCTTGCACGGATGGCACAGGACAAAGGTCTTATTTATGAAAAGGACGGGTATCGGTTTGTATTTGAACAAATGTATTTTACAGTAGAAGGTCAGGAAGTTACGCTGAGTAAGACAGAGCAGAAGCTTCTGCGGATTTTGATTGAGCATCAGGGGCAGACATTGACCAGAGAGCAACTGGTGGATCGAATCTGGAGTGACGGAGCGCAGTATGTAGAGGAGAATGCACTTTCGGTGACTGTCGGAAGGCTGCGAAAAAAGCTGGAACAGACGGGAAAGAAAAATCCGATCCAAACGGTATACGGACTTGGTTATGTGTGGGAGAGATAAAAAGATAGAAGAAACAAAAAGAAAAGGTAGAAGGGAAAGGGGGAAACCGTGTGCGAATCTTTCGGACAACAAGGACACTTCAGAGACTGGATGAGATGCTGACTAAAGCAATCAACGGAACATTTACGGAGGAGACATATGATGAGACAGAATTGTCGCGGCTGGAGTCAAAGTGGAAACAGTATTTTACGATGTCCAGTATGTCGATGGAACGGACAAAAACAGAGCGGGAAAATATTCAGTCAATGATTTCGGACATTTCTCATCAGATGAAGACGCCACTTGCAAATATCATGCTGTATTCGGAACTTTTACAAGAGCAGACCGAAGGAGAGCAGGAGAAATATCTGGCAGAACAGATTGAAACGTATGCGAAAAAACTGGAATTTCTCACGACGGCACTTGTGAAAATGTCGCGGCTGGAGTCGGATGTTTTTAAAATCTGTCCATCGGTACAGCGGGTAGGAAGCCTTGTGCGTCAAGCGACAGAGGAGATTCTGCCAAGGGCAAGGCAGAAGGAGATCCAGATAGAAATCTGTGGTGATATAGAAGGCAAAGCGAACTTTGATCAGAAGTGGACGCAGGAAGCGCTCTATAATATTTTGGATAATGCAGTAAAATATTCACCGAAAGGAAGCCGGATAGAGGTGGAAGGGATATCATATGAGATGTATTTCTGTATTGCGGTCAAGGATCAGGGAATCGGAATCCGGGAAGAGGAGCGGGCACAGATTTTCAGCCGCTTTTACCGGTCAGACCTGGTGCAGCAGGAAGAGGGCATCGGGATCGGACTGTATCTGGCCAGGGAAATCGTTCAGCGCGAGGGTGGCTATATCAAAGTAGAATCCAAAGAAGGAAACGGAAGTATTTTTAAAATATTTCTTCAGAAAGAGTAAATCTGTCAAAACTGTTAGATTTTGGAAAGATTCTCGTAAGAATGATTTTATAAAATGACTTTATAGAAAGGAACCGCATGACGAAAAGAGGGGCGGGTTCTGATTCTATAAGGTCTTTTTCTTATATAGAAAGAACAAAAAATGGTTAGGGATGAAAAGAAACTGTGTGAATAGAAAGGAGTTGTTGGTATGACAATTTTAGAGGCAAAAGAGTTGAAAAAATATTATGGAAGCGGAGATACCCTTGTGAAGGCATTGGACGGTGTGGATCTGGCGGTAGCACAGGGAGAATTTGTATCGATCGTAGGAACGTCGGGAAGTGGAAAGTCAACATTGCTTCATATGCTCGGAGGTTTAGATGTGCCGACAGCCGGTCAGGTCATTGTAGATGGAAGAAATATTTCTACACTGAAACCAGAAGAACTGACAATTTTTCGAAGAAGAAAGATTGGATTTGTATTTCAGAGCTACAACCTTGTTCCGGTGCTAAACGTCTATGAAAATATCGTCCTTCCGATCGAGCTGGATGGAAATGAAGTCGATGAAGACTTTGTGGAGGATGTGATCCATGTACTGGGACTGGATAAGAAAAGGTATAATCTTCCGTCTCAGTTATCCGGTGGACAGCAGCAGAGGGTAGCCATTGCCCGGGCGCTTGCCAGTAAGCCTGCGATCATCCTCGCCGACGAGCCAACGGGAAATCTTGACTCAGCTACAAGTCAGGATGTGTTAAGTCTTCTCAAAGTGACAAGCGACCGGTTCGGACAAACAGTTGTGATGATCACACATAACGAGGAGATTGCCCAGATGGCAGACCGGATCGTACGTATCGAGGATGGAAAGATCAAGGGAAGAAATGCGCGCAGAAAGGGCGGTGAATTCTATGCGTAAGGTGCGTAACAAAAAGGTTATTGATAAGATCTCGTATAAAAGTTTCCGGGCAAATCGGACAAGGAATGTCATTGCCATTATCGCCATTGCACTGACTGCAATGTTGTTTACCACATTATTTACAGTGGGAATCGGAACCGCAGAGAATTTTCAGCGGCAGACCATGCGTCAGGCAGATGGTGATTCTCATGGAGTATTCAAAAACATTACGGAGGAGCAGTATGAAAAGCTGAGCAGACATCCACTGGTCAAAGAAAGTGCGGATAACAGACTCGTGGCGAATACGGTGGAGAATTCGGAATTTTTAAAGCGACATATGGAAATATGGTATTATCCGAAGAACTTTTATGGACACCATTTCATTGAGATCATTGATGGAAAAGCGCCGGAGAAGGCGGAGGAAGTACTGGTCGATGAAACATCGTTAAAGCTGCTTGGTATGAAAGCGAAAGCCGGGCAGCAGATTACACTGCTTCTGAAAATCCGGGAAGGGCAGGAGCCGGTGGAGCGCACCTTCCGCATTTCCGGAGTGATCAGATCCAATCCGGCTCTTGATGTGGGATTTACTGTTGTATCCAAAGCATATCTGGCAGAACATCAGGAGGAATTGCAGTACACCTATGATCAGGATACTTCTCCGGTAGGCGCAATCCGAATGGAGATTATTTTTCAAAATTCCCAAGGGATACAGAAGAAGCTGGATAAGGTAGCCAGGGAAAGTGGATACTCCACGAAAGAGGGAGAAAAAAACTATATTGCAAGCAACGCAAACTGGGCATATATTTCTGAGAGTACTTCGGGAGACCCTATGACAGTTGCTGCGATTGCAGGTGTTGGATTTTTGATTGTTTTGACAGGCTATCTGATTATTTATAACATTTTTCAGATTTCTGTTATGAAAGATATACGGTTCTACGGGCTTTTGAAGACGATTGGAACGACTGGAAAGCAGATTAAAAAGATTATCCGAAGGCAGGCATTGTTACTTTCTGCCATTGGAATTCCGTGTGGACTTTTCGTTGGATTTTTTGTAGGAAAGGCGATCGTACCAATGCTTTTATCACATACGATAGCGGGAAACAGTGATTCGGCAGTATCTATGAATCCGTGGATTTTTGTTGGGGCAACCGTGTTTGCACTTGTCACAGTATTCATTTCGGCAGGGAAACCGGCGAAATTGGCGGCAAAAGTTTCCCCGGTGGAGGCTGTGCGCTACACAGAAGGAAAAAGGCAGGCGAAGAAACAGAAAAAAACGGCAGACGGCGGGAAAATCAGTCGGATGGCACTTTCTAATTTAGGAAGAAATAAAGGGAAGACCGTTATTGTAATCGTGTCGTTGTCGCTTGCAATCGTATTATTAAACAGTATTTTTACTTTTACAAATGCATTTGATATGGACAAGTATCTGGCGAACTTTGTCAGTTCCGATTTTGTGATTGTCAATGCAAAATACTTTAATTCAGAGTATTCTGCAAGAAAAGAAGAGCTTCAGGAATCAAATTTAACGGAAAGCTTTATAGAAGCGTGCGAAGAACAGGAAGGATTTGAAAAAGGTGGACGGATCTATGCGGCAACAGATCAGGTCGGAGTAAAGATTTCTGATTATAAAATTCCGAAAAATATGCCTGTAAATGAAAATGGGGAACTCTGCTGGATGTGGAATGGAGAAAAAATTCCGGTAACAAAATTGAATGAAGAAAACTATCAGACAATGTATTATGGGGTAGATGATTTTCTATTTGAAAAAATGGAAGTTTATGAAGGGGAGAAAGATCTTGATGTGATTAAGGAAAAGCTGGCAACGGGAAACTATCTGATCTATGCAGTGTCGACAGATGATAATGGAATGGTAAGAAAAGAGGATATGGTACATCATGCGGGCGACAAAGTTACTCTGAGTTTTCCAAATGGCGAAGAGCGGGAAGTAGAAATCCTCTCCGTGATCAAAGAAAATTATTATGGGTTATCTACGCGTTATTCTGTGATATTTCCATATTATACAACAGCGGAAGTATTTCGGAAGGACTTATCGGAAGACTATCTGATGAGCTATTCATTTGATGTGAGAGACGACCGAGAAGAAGCGATTCAACAATTCGTCAAAAATTATTCGGAAAAGACAGAGCCTACGATGAACTACGAGTCAAAATTAAAATGGTCCAACGAGTTTGAAAGTTTGAAAGGGATGTTTACAATCATTGGATGTTTTTTGACATTTGTAGTTGCCGTGATCGGTATCCTGAATTTTATCAATGCCATTCTGACGAGTATTGTCACAAGGCTCCGTGAGCTGGCAATGTTAGAATCAATCGGAATGACGAAAAAACAGATTATAAAGATGCTGACATTGGAAGGGATTTATTACGCAGGATTTACAATGATATCTTCATTACTCATCGGTATGTTGATGTCCGTGACAATATTGCGGGTACTGACCTCACAGATCTGGTTTATGAAATATCAGTTTGTAATCTGGCCAATGCTTGTGACTTTTCCGTTTTTACTGGTGCTTGGGTGGCTTGTTCCAAAGGCTGCGTATCATTTCCAGGGAAAGAAAAGCATGATCGAGCAGCTGAAAAATGCGGATTAATCTGAGAAAATCAAAATATTGTTGACAGAAGTTGTTGCAATAAATGAGGGGAGAATCATTGAAGGGCTCATGAAAAAGGTATTCTACTTAGCGTAGATTGTAAAAAAAGATTTTACTGATACAATAAACTTATAGGTGAAGGGAGATTACTATGAGTTATGTAACAGGAAATACGATAAGAACGTTAAGGATCAAACACGGAATCACGCAAAAGGAATTGGCAGAAAAACTGAATGTGAGCGATAAAACAATTTCAAAGTGGGAAACAGAAAAAGGCTTGCCGGATATCAGTATAGTAGAAGAGTTGGCAAAAGCACTTCATGTATCACTGACAGAATTATTTACCGGAGATCTGAAGACAAATGAAAATGTATCCGGAAATATAAAAAGAATACAATTCTATGTATGCCCGATTTGTGGGAACATTATAACAGCTGTAGGCGAAGGGAATTTTTCTTGTTGTGGAATAACACTTCTAAAGCAGGAAGCAGAAACCGCTGAGGAAGAGCATTCACTTTTTGTAGAAACTGTTGACAATGAATTTTCTATTGTGATGAAACATTCGATGAGTAAAGGGCATTATGTGTCTTTTATTGCCTATGTTACATCGGGGTCTGTAGAAATAGTAAAATTATATCCCGAGCAGGATATTTCTGTACGATTTCGAAAAAAGGGACATGGATTTTTATATGGCTATTGTAACAGACATGGACTGTTCAAAAAATATATTTGATTCTATTTTTACAAATGTGGAAGCGGACAATTACAAAAGTGTTTACTTAACAAATATATTCATTTATCATAAGCAACAGCAATAGAAGAACTATGTTGTCTGCTTTCACAGTGTGGCCACGATAATGTTTCGTATCGATCAATGATGAGAGAAGATAGAGAAAACAATGGAAAATCACGGAGAAGCGTCAAAAGCAGTTGCGGAAATTGTATGAATTGTACAAATAAAATAAAAAATAAAAAAACTATTGACAATTCGTGTCGAAGAATGGTATGATAACTGAGCGCTCGAGAGAGCAGACAGATGAGAAACAACGGAAAACGTCGAAAAATACCGAATCAGAGAAAGTTACGAAAGTACAAAAGAAAAGATTTGAAAAAAGATGAAAAAAGTTGTTGACAAAGATAAAAAGATGTGATAATCTAATATAGCTGTCGCAAGAGAGCAAAACAAACAGAACATTGATAATTAAACAATAGACAACACAACCCTGAAAATTTCGAACAATTGAGAAAATTTCAGAACAGACAGAAATGTCAACCTAAAAACAGTAAAAGGGATAGGATTGCTAGTAGTGATTCTTGACTGGAAACAAACACTTTTAACGAGAGTTTGATCCTGGCTCAGGATGAACGCTGGCGGCGTGCTTAACACATGCAAGTCGAACGAAGCGCTTGGATGGAATTCTTCGGAAGGAAGTTCAAGTGACTGAGTGGCGGACGGGTGAGTAACGCGTGGGTAACCTGCCTCATACAGGGGGATAACAGTTAGAAATGACTGCTAATACCGCATAAGCACACGTGATCGCATGATCGAGTGTGAAAAACTCCGGTGGTATGAGATGGACCCGCGTCTGATTAGCTAGTTGGTGGGGTAATGGCCCACCAAGGCGACGATCAGTAGCCGGCCTGAGAGGGTGAACGGCCACATTGGGACTGAGACACGGCCCAAACTCCTACGGGAGGCAGCAGTGGGGAATATTGCACAATGGGGGAAACCCTGATGCAGCGACGCCGCGTGAAGGATGAAGTATTTCGGTATGTAAACTTCTATCAGCAGGGAAGAAAATGACGGTACCTGACTAAGAAGCCCCGGCTAACTACGTGCCAGCAGCCGCGGTAATACGTAGGGGGCAAGCGTTATCCGGATTTACTGGGTGTAAAGGGAGCGTAGACGGCAGTGCAAGTCTGAAGTGAAAGCCCGGGGCTCAACCCCGGGACTGCTTTGGAAACTGTGCAGCTAGAGTGTCGGAGAGGCAAGCGGAATTCCTAGTGTAGCGGTGAAATGCGTAGATATTAGGAGGAACACCAGTGGCGAAGGCGGCTTGCTGGACGATGACTGACGTTGAGGCTCGAAAGCGTGGGGAGCAAACAGGATTAGATACCCTGGTAGTCCACGCCGTAAACGATGACTACTAGGTGTCGGGGAGCAAAGCTCTTCGGTGCCGCAGCCAACGCAATAAGTAGTCCACCTGGGGAGTACGTTCGCAAGAATGAAACTCAAAGGAATTGACGGGGACCCGCACAAGCGGTGGAGCATGTGGTTTAATTCGAAGCAACGCGAAGAACCTTACCTGCTCTTGACATCCCTCTGACCGCTCTTTAATCGGAGCTTTCCTTCGGGACAGAGGAGACAGGTGGTGCATGGTTGTCGTCAGCTCGTGTCGTGAGATGTTGGGTTAAGTCCCGCAACGAGCGCAACCCCTATCTTCAGTAGCCAGCGGCAAGGCCGGGCACTCTGGAGAGACTGCCAGGGATAACCTGGAGGAAGGTGGGGATGACGTCAAATCATCATGCCCCTTATGAGCAGGGCTACACACGTGCTACAATGGCGTAAACAAAGGGAAGCAGAGTCGTGAGGCCGAGCAAATCCCAAAAATAACGTCTCAGTTCGGATTGTAGTCTGCAACTCGACTACATGAAGCTGGAATCGCTAGTAATCGCGAATCAGAATGTCGCGGTGAATACGTTCCCGGGTCTTGTACACACCGCCCGTCACACCATGGGAGTCAGTAACGCCCGAAGTCAGTGACCCAACCGCAAGGAGGGAGCTGCCGAAGGTGGGACCGATAACTGGGGTGAAGTCGTAACAAGGTAGCCGTATCGGAAGGTGCGGCTGGATCACCTCCTTTCTAAGGAAGAAAGAAGTAAGGATTGAAAAAAGTCTATTGTTTAGTTATGAGTGTTCTGAAAAGAACGAAAAGCTTCTGGTGGCGATACGCTGAGGGGAAACACCCGTACCCATCCCGAACACGATGGTTAAGACCTCAGCGGCCGATGGTACTGCACTGGAGACGGTGTGGGAGAGCAGGTGGCTGCCAGATCTATAAGAAAATAAGCGAAAAGCTTTTTTATATAGATACAGACGGAGATAGAAGAACTGTTATAAGCCATATACGAAAATAGAGAGATACAAAAGGTATTGAAGTTTACGTATAGAGATATAGAGAACAGAGATGGGAATATATGGCACTGGATGGCAGGAAAAAGAGAGTCGAAGTCAACCCGACCAGCAGGGAAGTGCTGTTCAAGATAAAGTTAAATAAAGAATAAAAAGCAAACAGCAGAGTGAAAGCAGGAAGAAACATCAACTGGATTTACCAGTGATTAGAGATTTGAATGAAAAAGATTTAAGTTTCTAATGACTGATAAAACAGTCAATATGTACCTTGAAAATCGCATACAGAAATGAAATGATAAGAAAAATATCAAGACATCCGAGGTGATCATGGAAGCTTGCAAGAGCAGAAATGAGAACTGATTCGAGAAAACGAATAAAAACAACAAACTATTGCCAACACATATCACGCTAGATATGTGTAGCGAAGTCCATACCCGTGGACGAAGCAAGTTGGTTATGCTAGAAAGAGCGTATGGTGGATGCCTTGGCACTAAGAGCCGATGAAAGACGTGATAAGCTGCGAAAAGCTTCGGGGAGGAGCAAATATCCAATGATCCGGAGATATCTGAATGGGGAAACCCGGCGGAGCAAACCTCCGTCATCTTAACGCCAATACATAACGTTAAGAAGGGAACCCGGTGAACTGAAACATCTAAGTAGCCGGAGGAAGAGAAAGAAACATCGATTCTGTGAGTAGCGGCGAGCGAAAGCGGAAGAGCCCAAACCGGGATGCGTGCATTCCGGGGTTCGGACTGCGTAAGTGATGAGTAAGCCTAGTAGAATGGTTTTGGGAAAGCCAGCCAGAGAGGGTGAAAGCCCCGTACATGAAAGGCGAGCGAGCACGGCAGGATCCAGAGTACCACGAGACACGAGAAACCTTGTGGGAATGAGCGGGGACCACCCCGTAAGGCTAAATACTCCTTAGTGACCGATAGCGCATAGTACTGTGAAGGAAAGGTGAAAAGGACCCCGGGAGGGGAGTGAAAGAGAACCTGAAACCATATGTTTACAAGCTGTGGAACATCTTTATATGATGAACCGCGTACTTTTTGTAGAACGGTCCGGCGAGTTACGCTGGCTGGCAAGGTTAAGGACTGAAGGTCTGGAGCCGAAGGGAAACCAAGTCTGAACAGGGCGTGAAGTCAGTCAGAGTAGACCCGAAACCGGGTGATCTATCCATGTCCAGGTTGAAGTTGCCGTAAAAGGCAATGGAGGACCGAACCCACATCCGTTGAAAAGGGTGGGGATGAGGTGTGGATAGGGGAGAAATTCCAATCGAACCCGGAGATAGCTGGTTCTCCTCGAAATAGCTTTAGGGCTAGCCTCATACGAGTCTTGCGGAGGTAGAGCACTGAATTTCCTAGGGGGCGTCAAAGCTTACCGAAGAATATCAAACTCCGAATGCCGCGTAGATGATGTATGGGAGTCAGACTATACGAGATAAGTTGGATAGTCGAAAGGGAAAGAGCCCAGACCACCAGCTAAGGTCCCAAAATGTGTGTTAAGTGGAAAAGGATGTGGGATTTCGAAGACAACTAGGATGTTGGCTCAGAAGCAGCCATACATTCAAAGAGTGCGTAATAGCTCACTAGTCGAGAGGTCCTGCGCCGAAAATGTCCGGGGCTGAAACACACTACCGAAGCTGTGGAATTGAGTAATCAATTGGTAGAGGAGCATTCTTAAAGGGAAGAAGCTGTACCGGAAGGAGCAGTGGACTTTTAAGAAGAGAGAATGCCGGAATGAGTAGCGAGAGGAAGGTGGGAATCCTTCCGGCCGAATATCTAAGGTTTCCAGAGTAAAGCTGATCTGCTCTGGGTAAGTCGGGGCCTAAGGCGAGGTCGAAAGACGTAGTCGATGGACAACAGGTTGAAATTCCTGTACTATGATATAACAGAACTGTGGGGACACGTGTGGAGAGCGGGAGCCGGGAATGGAAAGCCCGGTGCAAGCGAAGTAGGAGAGGAGTTGGCAAATCCGCTTCTCAATCTGAAGACGTGATGCGGACCGAACTGAGAGTAGGGAAGCCCGTGAGCCATGCGTCAAGAAAAGCCGCTATTGTTTATATCATACCCGTACCGTAAACCGACACAGGTGGATGAGGAGAGAATCCTAAGGCCGACGGGAGAAGCATTGTTAAGGAACTCGGCAAAATGACTCCGTAACTTCGGGAGAAGGAGTGCCAGTGAGAACTGGCCGCAGAGAATTGGCCCAAGCAACTGTTTAGCAAAAACACAGGTCTATGCAAAACCGAAAGGTGAAGTATATGGGCTGACGCCTGCCCGGTGCTGGAAGGTTAAGGGGAGAGGTTAGCGTAAGCGAAGCTTTGAACTTAAGCCCCAGTAAACGGCGGCCGTAACTATAACGGTCCTAAGGTAGCGAAATTCCTTGTCGGGTAAGTTCCGACCCGCACGAAAGGCGTAATGATTTGGGCACTGTCTCGACAATGCACCCGGTGAAATTGAAATACCAGTGAAGATGCTGGTTACCTGCGCCAGGACGGAAAGACCCCATGGAGCTTTACTCCAGCTTGATACTGGGATTCGGTATTGCATGTACAGGATAGGTGGGAGACTGAGAAGTATTTACGCCAGTAGATACAGAGTCGCTGTTGGGATACCACCCTTGCAGTACTGGGTTTCTAACCAGCAGCCGTGACCCGGCTGGGGGACAATGTCAGGTGGGGAGTTTGACTGGGGCGGTCGCCTCCGAAAGGGTATCGGAGGCGCTCAAAGGTTCCCTCAGAATGGTCGGAAACCATTCAAAGAGTGCAAAGGCAGAAGGGAGCTTGACTGCGACACCGACGGGTGGAGCAGGTACGAAAGTAGGACTTAGTGATCCGGTGGTATAAAGTGGGATTGCCATCGCTCAACGGATAAAAGCTACCCTGGGGATAACAGGCTTATCACTCCCAAGAGTTCACATCGACGGAGTGGTTTGGCACCTCGATGTCGGCTCATCGCATCCTGGGGCTGAAGTAGGTCCCAAGGGTTGGGCTGTTCGCCCATTAAAGCGGTACGCGAGCTGGGTTCAGAACGTCGTGAGACAGTTCGGTCCCTATCCGGCGTGGGCGTAGGATATTTGAGAGGAGCTGCCCTTAGTACGAGAGGACCGGGGTGGACTGGCCGCTGGTGTATCTGTTGCACTGCCAAGTGCATGGCAGAGTAGCCAAGCCGGGACGGGATAAACGCTGAAGGCATCTAAGCGTGAAGCCCCCCTCAAGATGAGATATCCCAACGCAAGTTGTAAGACCCCTTGAAGACGACGAGGTAGATAGGACAGAGGTGGAAGTGCAGTAATGTATGGAGCTGACTGTTACTAATCGGTCGAGGGCATAACCAAGTGGTGATAGGAGAATGGATGGAGAGAGAAAAAACTTAGAAAAGTAGTTGACTGTATGTGATTTTGAAGGTATATGAAAAAGAGAAGAGATAGAAAAGAGAGAAGATATTTGCAGGGGCAGATGTCTTTTTTTGCGTTTATAAAAAGAGTCAGCAAGAGAAACTGGTGCATTGACAGAGAAACCACGACCCGATATCATGAAAGGTATGAATGAGAATGATCTCAGAGAGAACGGGAGGGTGCCCATGCTGACCAAAAGACAAAATATGATTATGACCATCATGAACAATCAAAAGGATTGGATCGTAGGAAAAGATCTTGCAAAATTATTGAATGTATCTGATCGGACAATCCGCAATGATATTGCTGCGATCAATGAGTTTTACGCAGATACGATGATTGAATCTAATATCCGGAAAGGATACCGGATTCAGGGAGAAAAAGTAAAAAGATTTATAGAAGAGACAAAAAAGGAAATTCCGGAGACAGGGGAAGAAAGAAGATGGCTGATCCTGAAAACATTGGTGGAGCATAATCAGGTAAATATATATCAGTTAGCAGACCAGATGTGTATTTCAGAGTTTTCACTGGAAAATGATATGAATAAAATCCGAAAATTACTGGACAATTATCAAGGGTTAAAGGTAATCCGTCAAAGTAATATGCTGCAACTTTCCGGAGGAGAACGGGAAAAGAGACATTTATATGAAGAGTTGATCTCCTATAAGATCAGCGGCAATCTGTGGAATTTAAATAAAGTTGCAGAAAATTTTATGCGCTTTGATCTCCTGAAAGTAAAGGAGCTTTTAAAAGATATTTTTGAGGAATTTCATTATCAAATGAATGAAGTAAGGATTCCTACTCTATTGATCCATGTAGGAGTGATTTTGGAAAGAAACTTTGCTTGTCATTTTTTAAAAGAGGATGAAGAGCAGCAGGGGAAATATGGAAGAGAGGAATATGAAATTTCCCGACATTTTTTTGAAAAAATCGGCGCTAGACTGTCTTTACAAGTTCGGGAGGCAGAGATCTGTGATTTTGCCATTTATTTGGAACATGGAAAAAGAAAAGGATATTGTGAAGAAGAACAGCTACAAGGATTAGCTTCGGATTTGGTACAGCATATTATCGTTGAGATTCGGGAACATTTTGATATTGATTTCAGTGAAGATTGTGAATTCAGACTTGGACTGGAAGTACATACAGTTTCCCTATTAAAGAGACACTATGCAAATGTTGAGATTGATCATACATGTTTGGAAGAAGTGAAGAGAAAATATCCCCTCATTTTTGAGATGGGAGTGTGGGTATGCAAGATTATGGAAGAACATTTGAATATCATCATCAGTGAGAATGAGATTTCTTTTATTGCATTACATCTTGGATCTGCATATGAAAGAGCAAATTTAAGACGAAAATACAGATGCTTGTTAATATGTCCTCACAATCAGACAGTAAAGGATTTGTGCATACAGAAAATCGTGAACCGTTTTCAGGATCGTATGGAAATTGTGGGTTGTATGAGCTATTTTGAAGAATCACTTATCAGGGAGAAAAATCTCGATTTGATACTGACGACACAACCGGTGGCACATGCTCTGGATATTGAGACAACAGAAATATCTATGTTTTTTGCTCATACAGATGAAGCAGCTGTTTTTCAGACATTGAATAGATTAGATCAGATCCGTTATAGAAATAATTTTCAGTTTTTTATTTTGAATCTGATCAGAGAAGAGTTTTTTACAGCAAATATGGCAGTAGAAGAACCGGAAAAGATTATATCGGATATGTGTGATAAACTGTATGCCCGTGGGTATGTAAAAGAAAATTTTAAGGAGGGAGTACTGAAAAGAGAACGTCTTTCTCCAACATCTTTTTTTCATGGTTTTGCAATACCGCACAATATGTCTCATCAGGAGACAATTCATTCTGCAATCAGCACTGCAATTTTAAAGCAGCCGGTCCAATGGGGGAGTTATGAGGTGCGATTTGTACTGTTGTTGGCAATCACAGAAGAAAATAGAAATTTTTTAAAGATTTTCTTTGACTGGCTGGATGATATCGTTTCCAATCCTGAGAAATTTGCGAGACTTTTGGAAGTTCAGGATTATCAGAGCTTTGTGAATACACTTTTGTAAGGGGCAGCATGTTTCTAAAAACAGACAGCATTTCCTAATACTAGGAAGAAACATTGGAGGAAAATAAAAAAATCTACGATATACTTTAAGTAAAGGTTAGGAGGTGCAGAAGATGGAAGAACTTGAGCTGGTTTGTTTTCAGATTATTTCTTTTGCGGGAGAAGCGAGAAGTGCTTATATGGGAGCGATTCAAACAGCAAAACAAGCAAACTATGAAGAGGCGGAGAAGTTGATCAAAGAGGGTGGAGATGCATTTTTGCAGGCACATAAGGTTCATGCAGATCTGATCCATAAGGAAGCCGCCGGAGAGATGGAGCAAACACCAAATTTATTGTTGATTCATGCGGAGGATCAATTGATGGCAGCGGAGACGTGCAAGATTCTGGCAGTGGAATTGATGGATGCTTACAGACGAATTTCCATTTTAGAAGCAAAAGAAGCATAAAAGAGAGGAAAAAGATATGAAAAAAGTGTACTTATTTTGTAGTGCAGGGATGTCAACAAGTATGCTGGCTGCAAAGATGCAGGAAGTTGCAAATTCACACCAATTAGATATGGAAGTCGCAGCATTTCCACATGAGCAGATCGGAGAGATAATCGCAGCAAAACATCCAGATTGTATTTTGCTCGGACCACAAGTGAAATATCTGTACGATCAGACAGTGAAAGAATATGGAAAGACAGGAATTCCGATTGCAGTGATCGATTCAGGTGATTATGGAATGATGAATGGAGAGAAAGTTTTAAAAACTGCAATCAAAATGATGAGAGCAGTTGGGAAATAAAAGAGTAAACGGAGAGGCAAAGGATATATACTTATGAAAAAATTCACAGGTTTTTTGGAAAAATATTTATCTCCTTTGGGGGCGAAACTGGGTAATCAAAGACATTTGCAGGCATTGTCAAATGGTATGATGATGACACTGCCATTGCTTGTCATTGGTTCTATTTTTATGATCTTGAATAATCCTCCGATTAATTTAGAAACGGTAGATATGAATACAACCAATCTTTTTATCCGTTTTTTAATTAATTGGAAAGAGTGGGCAGTAGCAAACAGCGAATGGATTCTTGCGCCATATAATATGACGTTTGGAATGCTGGGATTGATGACTGCATTTTCGGTTGCCTATTGTTTGGCAAAGAGTTACAAGATGAATGCGGCAGTCAATGGTATTATGTCAATGTCTGTATTTTTACTTGTATGTTCCAAAGTGGTTCAAGTTCCGGTGGGAGAAGATGCTGCGATTTCAGCAATTACATCCCAGTATTTGACAAGTGATGGATTGTTCATTGCATTAGTGTTGAGTTTTGTATGTGTTGAGATTAACCGCATGGTGGACAAACTGGGAATTAAGGTTAAATTTCCAGCATCGGTACCAAGTATGGTTGCTACATTTGTAAACTCATTGCTTCCACTTTTTGTAAATATTGTTATTGTATATGGCATCAATCTGATTTTAATTTCTTTGATCGGAAAATCTATTCCAGAGGCGATCATGAGCTTACTTACACCTGCGATCGATGTCGGAAATAATATCTGGGTGTATGCCGGAATCATTATGTTTTCAAATATTTTATGGTTTTTTGGTATCAATGGAACATCTGTTGTATTTTCAATCGTATTTATGATTGGACTTGCTGGAACAGGAGCAAATGCAGCTCTTGTAGCAGAAGGGCTTGCACCGACTAATCCGATGAACCTTCAGTTATTCCGCTACGCAATGCTCGGAGGAGCCGGAGGAACACTTGGTTTGATCTTACTGATGTGGAAATCAAAATCCGCAAAGCTGAAATCGCTTGCACGAATCTCTATTGTGCCGGGAATCTGTTCCATCAATGAGCCGATTACATTTGGAGTGCCTATGACTTACAATCCAGTTCTTGCAATTCCATATATTTTCACACCATCTATTTGTGTTGTACTTGGATATTATGCGCAGGTATTTGGATGGATTACACCAGGATATGTTGCAGACCCTTCCTTTATTCCATTTTTTATCCAAGGATGGATGTCCGGAATGGATTTTAGAAATGTAATTTTTATGTTCTTATGTATCGCATTGAGTGTGCTGATTTATTACCCATTCTTTAAGGTATATGAAAAACAGGCAGTAGAGAAAGAAACAAAAGAGGCCGAAGAGGAGGATGATTTCGAATGGTAAAAAAGACAATGTATGATCCGTGGCAGTCGATCACAACACGGAATGGATATTGTTGTGATGAAGTGATTTCTGCATTACAGAAGAGTATCCGACGTGCAAATGAAGAAGACGCATGCAAGTTCGCATATGAGTTGTATATTACATCACCGGAGTTAGAAGAGAAGATGTGGAGACGACTCCTTACGATTTCCGTAGAAGATATTGGAATGGGAAATCCGATGGCGGCAGTTGTAGTGAACAGTCTGTTCCAAATGAGAAAAGAATTTGACTATGCAGACGGAGACCGCCCGATCTACTTTATTCATGCGATCCGGTATCTCGTTCAGTCACAGAAAGACAGATCCAGTGACTTACTCAAAAATATCTGTATCAAAGGATTTGCCATGGGAGAGCTTCCGGAGATTCCGGATGTGGCTTTGGATAAACATACACGCCGCGGACAAGAGATGGGAAGAGATTCCTTCCACTTCCTTCATGAGGCAAGTAAAGTAATCCCACAGGCAGAAATTGACAATGATTATAAAGAACGGTATGAAGAAATGTTAAAACGCTATGATCCTGAGAACGTATCGCCTACAACATTTAAGTTCAATGGATGGCAGTTTTAGGAAAATTGTTGACGATTATAGCTGAGAACTGTAAGATGAAATCTCATAGTGTTTAAAAAAAGGGGAAAGAGAGGCTGATGCTGATTTTTCCCTTTTTTAGAATAGAAAACTCTTGTAGAAACAGATGTTTTCGTATGTTTTTACGGGAGTTTTTTATTTTAGAAAACTAGATTTTCAAAATATCTTATGATAAAATTTCCCATAATAAAAGGAAGCAGTAAGAAAGTACGAAGTAAAATAACGGAAGAAGAACGATGGGATAATAGAGGAGACAATGGAAATGGGAAAACGAATATTAATTACAGGCGGAACGGTTTTTGTAAGTAAATTTGCAGCAGAATATTTTGTAAAACGAGGGTATGAGGTATCTGTGCTGAACCGGGGATCGAGGCCGCAGGTCTCAGGAGTTGAGTGGATCTGTGCAGACCGGAATCAGCTGAATGGAGTGCTGCAGGGGAAAAATTTTGATCATGTGTTGGATATTACTGCATATACGAAGGAAGATGTGAAAAATCTTCTTGCGGAGTTGAAGGGATTTTCCACTTATATCCTGATCAGTTCCAGTGCGGTATACCCTGAGACATTGCCGCAGCCTTTTTCAGAGGAGCAGCCGGTAGGATACAATTCTATCTGGAGAAAATATGGAAGTGATAAAATTGAGGCGGAGGAGTATTTGATGGAGAAAGTGCCGGATGCCTATGTGATCCGTCCTCCATATCTGTATGGGTCGATGAACGATGTTTACCGGGAAGCCTTTGTATTTGATTGTGCATTGCAGCACAGAAAATTTTATATGCCGGGGGATGGAAGCCAGAAGCTTCAATTTTTCCATGTGGAGGATTTGTGCAGATTGATGGAAGCTATTCTTGAGAAAAGACCAGAAGAGCATATTTTTAATGTGGGAAATGAGGCAATAGATATTCGTACCTTTGTGGAGCTGTGTTATCAGGCAGCAGGAGAACCATTGAGAGTGCGGCTTATAGGGGATCAGTTTTGCCAGACAGATTATTTTTGCTTTCCGGCATATGAGTATGTGCTGGATGTCAAAAAGCAGAAGGAACTACTGCCGGATGTGAAAGATTTCTATGAAGGATTGCGAGAGGCATTTGCGTGGTATTGTGAAAACAAAGAAGAGGTAGAGAGAAGAGAGTATATAGAATATATTGAAAACGAGATGAGAGGATAAACAAAAGCTTTCTTTTCTTAACCCGTTATGTTAGAATCAGCAAAAAGAAGAATGCGGTGAGAAGAGATGAAACTGATCAAACTTTGGGAAGCAGACTTCAGAAGGAGTGAATCTTCCGGAAGGATTTGTACCGGATACTGTATACCTTCTGGAAACGGAGGGAGAATACGTTGGAATTTTCAATTTACGGCATCGCTTGACGGAGGGACTCATTCATGGAGCTGGTCATATCGGTTATGGGATTTCTCCAAAGTACCGGGGAAAAGGATATGCAGCCAAAGGTCTGGAAATGCTGTTGGAAATTGCAAGAAAAATCGTGCCTGAGGAGGAAATCTATCTTTCGGTACATAAAGATAATCTGGCTTCCCTGAACGTGCAGAAGAAAAATGGAGCTTATATTCATCCTGAGAATGAAGCAGAATATTTTACGCGGATTCCGTTGAAGAGATAGAGGCTACCGGAAATTTATGGTACATCTGATGCAGAAACAGTACAAAATTGAGATCCTGCTCGATTATGAGCAAAAAAGAATTACAAAACTTCAGGAACTGACGCTAGAATGGTGAATATAGAAGTAACCTGAAAAGTAAATTTTTCAAATATAAGAAAACTGGAGAAGAAAAAGATGTAGTTTTAAAATTCTTTCTCCATGAATTTCCGAGAGAGGAGATTTATGGACAAAGAAGGGAAAGGCTACATCTTTTCCTTGTTTTGAGATGGGCTGCTATGCGTTTTCTATTTTGCTTATGACCTCATTTACATCGAAGGTCATCGTTCCGTCTTCCAGCACAAAGAGTGGGACTCCAACGCCACCCTTTTCCTTTACTGCATCAAACATTGGATTGGTATCACGGATTTTTAAGAAGCGTTTGAGATTGCCGATGCTGTCAGAAAATTCAAGAAAGAGATAGCGAATCCCTTTTGCATCAAGCAGCGCTTTTGCATCTACACAGTCTTTACAAGTGTCTGTTCCATAAATGACAAGTTTCAATTTGTTTCCTCCTGCTAGTATTTGAGATTGTCTTGAACGGCAAAAGTTTGCCATACAAAGGTTTACTGTTTCTATATCAGTATAGCATAATCTGGAAAAGGAATTACTCATTTTGTGAGAAAATTTATATAGTATGGGTTGGTCTTGCTGGGGAAAAGTGGAAGAGTTCGAATTATTTTTAACAATAAAAAAACGCTTGTGAAAACTAATTTGCTTTTTGCGTGTGAAATGCACAAGAAAAAGATAGAGAAAACAATCATTTTCGTCAAAATATAAGAAAAACAATGATAGTTAAAAAAATATCAATTTTTCTATTGACATTTTTTTAACGAGAAAATATACTAGGGGATGTAGAAAAGAATTTACTTAACTCATTTACAGGAGGAAAAATTGGTATGGCAAAGAAAAAAGAAGTAGTACCAGCAATTATTGACAGTGTAGAAGCTCTTACAGCAAAAATGGAAGCAATGCGTGAAGCACAGAGAGAATTTGCTACATTTACACAAGAGCAGGTAGATAAAATCTTTTTTGAAGCAGCTTTGGCAGCAAATAAAATGCGTATCCCATTAGCAAAAATGGCAGTAGAAGAAACTGGAATGGGAATCGTTGAAGATAAAGTAATTAAAAATCACTATGCAGCAGAATATATTTACAATGCATATAAAGATACAAAAACATGTGGTGTGATTGAGGAAGATAAAGCATTCGGAATCAAGAAGATCGCAGAGCCAATCGGTCTTGTTGCAGCGGTTATTCCGACAACAAACCCAACATCTACAGCAATCTTTAAGACATTGATTTCCTTAAAGACAAGAAATGCAATCATCATCAGCCCACATCCACGTGCAAAAGCAGCTACGATCGCAGCAGCAAAAGTAGTTTTAGATGCAGCTGTAAAGGCAGGAGCACCGGAAGGAATCATCGGATGGATCGATGTACCATCACTGGAGCTTACAAATGAAGTTATGAAAAATGCAGACATCATCCTTGCAACAGGTGGTCCTGGAATGGTAAAAGCAGCTTACTCTTCAGGAAAGCCGGCACTCGGAGTTGGAGCTGGTAACACACCGGTTATCATCGATGACACAGCAGATGTGAAGCTCGCAGTAAACTCTATCATTCATTCAAAGACATTTGATAATGGTATGATCTGTGCTTCAGAGCAGTCTGTGACAGTTCTGGAAAAAGTATATAAAGAAGTGAAAGAAGAATTTGCATACAGAGGATGCTATTTCCTCAAAAAAGATGAGATTGAAAAAGTTCGTAAGACAATCATCATCAACGGTGCATTAAATGCAAAAATTGTAGGACAGTCTGCTCACACAATCGCAGCATTGGCAGGAGTGGATGTTCCGGAAGATACAAAGATTCTGATCGGTGAAGTAGAATCTGTAGATATCTCAGAAGAATTTGCACACGAGAAATTATCTCCGGTACTTGCAATGTACAAAGCAAAGACATTTGACGAAGCGATCGCAAAGGCAGAGCAGTTAGTAGCTGACGGTGGATATGGACATACAGCTTCCATTTATGTACACCCTGCAGAGACAGAGAAGCTTGCAAAACATGCAGCAGCTATGAAGACATGCCGTATCCTTGTCAACACACCTTCTTCTCAAGGTGGAATCGGTGATCTTTACAACTTCAAATTAGCTCCGTCTCTTACATTGGGATGTGGTTCTTGGGGAGGAAACTCTGTATCTGAGAACGTAGGAGTAAAACATTTGATCAACGTGAAGACAGTTGCCGAGAGGAGAGAAAACATGCTTTGGTTCAGAGTTCCTGAAAAAGTTTATTTCAAAAAAGGATGTATGCCGGTTGCTCTTGATGAACTGGGAACAGTGATGGGCAAAAAGAAAGCATTCATCGTAACAGACAGCTTCTTATACCACAATGGATATGTAAAAGGTATTGAAGAAAAATTAGATGAAATGGGAATCCAGCACACATGCTTCTATGAAGTAGCTCCAGACCCGACACTGGAATGTGCAAAAGCAGGTGCAGCAGCAATGACAGCATTCCAGCCAGATGTGATCATCGCTCTTGGTGGTGGATCAGCAATGGATGCCGGAAAGATTATGTGGGTAATGTACGAACATCCAGAAGCAGACTTCCTTGATATGGCAATGCGTTTCATGGATATCCGTAAGAGAGTATATACATTCCCGAAAATGGGAGAGAAGGCTTACTTCGTTGCAATCCCGACATCTTCAGGAACAGGTTCTGAGGTGACACCATTTGCAGTTATCACAGATGAAAAGACTGGAGTAAAATATCCATTAGCAGACTACGAATTATTACCGAAGATGGCGATCATCGATGCTGATAATATGATGAGCCAGCCAAAAGGACTGACAAGTGCTTCCGGTATTGATGCACTTACACATGCATTAGAGGCATATGCATCTATCATGGCAACAGACTATACAGATGGTCTTGCATTAAAAGCAATGAAAAATATCTTCAAATATTTACCATCTGCTTACGAAAACGGAGCAAACGATCCGATCGCAAGAGAGAAAATGGCAGATGCTTCCTGCATGGCAGGTATGGCATTCGCAAATGCATTCTTAGGAGTATGTCACTCAATGGCACACAAATTAGGAGCATTCCACCACTTACCACACGGTGTTGCAAATGCGTTACTGATCAACGAAGTAATGAAATTCAATGCAACAGACGTGCCTACAAAGATGGGAACATTCTCTCAGTATCAGTATCCACACGCATTAGAAAGATATGCAGAATGCGCTAGATTCGTTGGCGTTGTAGGAAAAGACGACAAAGAAACATTTGAAAAATTCCTTGAGAAGATCGATGAATTAAAAGCAGCAGTTGGAATCAAAAAGACGATCAAAGAATACGGAGTAGATGAAAAATACTTCCTGGATACATTAGATGAAATGGTAGAACAGGCATTTGATGATCAGTGTACAGGTGCAAACCCAAGATATCCACTGATGAAAGAAATCAAAGAAATGTACTTAAGAGTTTACTACGGAAACTAATTTCAGGAAAGATAGTAGTAGCTACCTAGTTAGGGAAAAAGAAGACGTAAGGCTGAAAAGGGCATTAGAAAAAGACAGGAGGACTGACGAAAGTCAGTGTCTTCTGTCTTTTTTGTGATTATTGCTGTTCAGCTTTCATGGCGTGATATCCAATCCAAACAGTCCAAACATATGCCAATGTTTTTGGGATCATCAACATTCCAATGATAGGCACAAGATCGGCAAATAATACAACAGGCAAATAAAACCCAAAGCTAATGACGATTGTCAGCCACATATTTTTGAATAGTTTATCGTTTTGCTCTCTAGAACTTTTATAAAATAGATAAATAATAATAAGACCCATAATTGTGAAAGGAATATTTCTATAAATTCCCCACGATAATGGAGATGCTGAACTTGTCCAGGCATTCTGTGGAAACAGACACAGGACAATTCTAGCTATTGCCATACCATATACGAATATAGTATAGATATTTTTCACTTTTACATGGTATCTGATTCGCCAAATATAATATAGAATGATATAAAATACGGTCATTGTGATAGAGGTAATAAATTTACCTGTTCCCAATGCAACTGTGAAGTTATCTAATCCTGTTGTACATAATGCAACTGCTCTCGGAACCAGGTGAAATGCATCTCCGAATCCTAATACAACTGCCATAATTCCAAAGAGGCGGTACTGCTTATTCCCATGACTTTTAGCAATCATAAGAATTCCCAATGTAACGACCCCTATAAGATAACATGCGTCAAATACTGTTTCAACTATTGCCTGCATAAAATAACCTCCTAATGTTTTTGTGAATAATAGTGTTTTCAACCTGACTGATGAAGCCTCATTTTCAAAATGAACAGCGTTCATGTTGCTATTTTAATTAATTTAGTTTGCTTTGTCAATACCTAAAACAGATAGATAAAGTGAATAAGTATATAAAAAATATTGATTTGACTGGAAAATTAAAGAAATATATTATCTTATATAGAGCATTGTATTAATTTATACATGTACCGATACCTATCCATATTCATTTTTTCTTGGAAAAGATGTAACATCTGTAAAAGATTTGAAAGGGAAAAATGTAAATGGAGTAGATAGTGATTCAGGGTTAATCAAAGAACCAGTGGATAAAGGAGATTTGATTGATGAATCTTTTGCAGTGAAGGCAGCGGAAGAAACAAAATAGGAAATCAGAATACCGGGAGTTCACAGTTCGTGGATTCTCGGTTATTTCTATAAATAAAACAGTAGCTTTTTTCGAGAGATTGAGATAAGTAGAGAATGAAAGAAAGAGGGAGGAACGATATTGAGTCAGAAAGAACATGGAAAGAAACAGGTAAAAAAAGCAGTCTGTGGTATCTGTGCGTCCGGCTGCCCAATGGATGTCTATGTAGAAGATGGAAAGATTATTTCGGTAGAAGGAAGCAAAAATCTGCCTGGACAGAGCGGAGGACTTTGTGCGAAGGGGGCAGCTGCAAGACAGTACATATATAATCAGGAAAGATTGCTTTATCCGATGAAACAAGTTGGGGAAAAAGGACATGGAAAGTTTGTTAGAATCAGCTGGGAAGAAGCATATCAGACAATCGCAGAGAAATTACTGTCAGTCCGGGAACAGTACGGTACACGGTCGACGATTTTTTATGCAGGATATCCGAAATGGTATCGTCCGGCATTGCTCCGTCTTGCAAATGCGTATGGATCACCGAATTATTGTACCGAGTCAAGCACTTGCTTTCAGGCATCTAATATGGCGTGGAAGTCCATCTATGGAAATGATATTTGCTTTCCGGATCTGGCAAATGCCAATACAGTTATGCTGTGGGCCTCCAACTTATATCACTCTAATACACCGATGAGCAAAAGCTATCGGGGAATGAAGGCACGAGGGGTCAAGATTATTGTGGTAGATCCAAGAAACACGGTCACGGCAAGAGAGGCAGATATCCATTTGCGCCTGCTTCCGGGAACAGACGGAGCACTTGCGCTTGGAATGGCACAGGTGATGATAGAAGAGGATCTGTATGACCATGAGTTTGTGGAAAAGTATGTTCACGGGTTTGAAGAATACCGGGCATATGTAAAGCAGTTTACTCCGGAGTATACAGAGAAGATCACCGGAGTTCCGGCAGAGAAAATTTTGGAGGCTGCAAGGCTGTATGCGACAAATGGTCCGGCGGGAATCATGTTCTCCGCGGCGACGGTCGTACATCATATCAATGGAGTACAGAATTATCGGGCGGTTCATACACTTGTAGGACTTAGTGGAAATTACGACAGAAAAGGCGGACATCTGGCAAGGCCACCGGTGTCTGCTCCGGTCAATGAATTTGGGAAAGTGAAGAGATACGATGGCGAGGAAGCAATTGGTCAGAAAGACTTTCCGGCATGGTTTGCGCTTCCGTGTGAGGAGGCTCAGTGCACAAGACTGGCAGAATATATTTTGAAAGAAGAACCGTATCCGCTGAAAGCACTTGTGGCATTTGGAATGAACCACAGAATGTGGCCGAAGCCGTCGTATCTTCAGGAGGCACTGAAAAAATTAGAGTTTTATGTCAATGTAGATCTGTTTCTTTCTGACTCTAGCGATATGGCAGATATTGTGCTGCCTGCGGCAACCTTTTTTGAACGGGAAGAAATAAGGACAATGCGAGGAGGTATGGTCGGTCTTTCAGAAGCAGCAGTCTGTCCGTGCGGAGAGGCAAAAAATGACATTGAGATCATTCAAGAATTGGCACGCAGAATGGGACTTTCTGAACCGGTGCTTTCTGGAACCTATGAGGAATATATGGATTACATTCTCAAACCGACCGGACTTTCTGTGGAGGAATTGCGCGGACATCAAGGAGGAGTAAAGGCAAAACATTTGGTATTCGGGACAGAGAGAAGTTATGAGAGAGAGGGATTTGCTACACCGACAGGGAAAGCAGAATTTGTCTCTACGGTGTTAGAAAAATATAAGGATGCTTATGGGTATGACGGTCTTCCGGTTTACCGGGATTTCAGAGAAGTAAGTGAGGTGGACAGAACAGTTTATCCGTGGATCCTGAATACAGGTTCCAGAAAACCTCAGTATTTTCATGCACGTGTGAACCGTCTTCCATGGCTTGCGGCGTTGGAACCGGCGACTTTGGTGGAAATGCATCCATCCGATATGGAATCACTTCAGATTCAGGAAGGCGACCGAGTAATAGTGACTTCGCCAGGAGGAAGCATGGAAGGAATTGCGGCAGCCGTCAGAAACAATCTGCCGGGGATGGTACATATTTACCATGGAAACAAGAAGGGAGAAGCGAATGAGCTGATTCCGCTTACATATCTCGATCCGATTTCCGGATTTCCGGGATATAAGAGTTATTTTTGTAATGTAAGAAGAAAGGAAGAGGAAGATGCCATATCGACTGAAATTTGATAAAGAAAAATGTATCGGATGCTATGCATGCCATATAGCCTGTCTGGATGCACATCACTCTGTAGGGGAAATTGTGCCGAGTTTCCGGGCATTTCAGAAGGTGACAGATTTATCAGGGACATTTGAAAAAACAGTGTGTCCAGGGTGCATTCACTGTGGAAAATGTGAGCATGTCTGCCCGCAACACGCAATTTACCGGGAAAAAACGACAGGTTTTATTCTCGTAGATCGGGACCTTTGCAATGGCTGCAGAAGTTGTGAGGCAGTCTGTCCGCTTCAGGTGATCCACTTTAATGAAGCAGGAAAGATGGAAAAATGTGACGGCTGTGTGGAACGGATCAAAGAGGGACGAGAACCTGCATGTGTCCGGACTTGTTATCCGGGTGCAATCACATGGGAGAAGGTCGATGGCTAAGGGAAAAGACAGAGATAGGAAGGCTGATATCGCAGCATGTATCTTGGCAGGTGGAAAAAACAGCCGTATGAATGGCAGAAAAAAAGCATTTTTGCCGGTGGAAGAAACCGTATTTTGGAAGAAGATTGCTGCAAAATTAAGTGGATGTTCTGCCATTTATATTTCTGTGGAAGACCGGAAGAAATACGAACAAACACAAGCAGATGTTGGCGAGTGTGGCTTTGAGGGATTTCCGCTTGTGGAAGATTTGGAAAAAGAAAAAGGACCTCTTGGTGGGATTTACAGTGTTCTTACGGCCTGTGAGGAGCAGGCAGTTCTTTTTGTACCATGCGATATGCCGGAAGTGGATCAGGAATTAGTAGATACTATGAGAGGCGAATGGGTTCGTGAGAGAAAGCCGGTTTTTCTTATAAGAGATGGGAAGAGATGTCCATTTCCAGGCATCTATACGAAGGAGATGCTTCCATGGATCCGACGGCAGCTGGAACGAAAAGATTATAAACTGCAAAATCTTTTGAACGAGATAGAGGAGAAGATTGTCTGTTTGGAAGACGAAAGAGATGGGGGTGGCAATATTAATACAGAAGAAGAGTATCGGGCATATTTAAGTAAAATAGAAAGAAAAGAGCTGGTGAGGATTTCTCTGAAAGAGGCTGTAGAAAAAATTTTGGAGGAAGTACGCCCGCTGGATGCGTGGGAGGAACTTCCACTTTTGGAACTTTCCGGGCGCACGCTATGGGAAGATGTATATAGCAGACATGCCCAGCCTCCATTTCCGAGATCCCCTCTGGACGGTTATGCAATCCGAAGTCAAGACAGCATCGGAGCGGATGATACACACGGAGTCTTTCTGCATGTGATCGATACAATTTATGCAGGGGAAGCTTCGGGGAAGAAAGTAGGAGAAAAAGAGGCGGTACGTCTGATGACAGGTGCGCCGATTCCACAGGGGGCAGATACTGTGATTCGTCAGGAGGATGTGGAGAGAGTGGGGGACACGATCTCTGTTTTTCAAGAACAGCATGCCTATGAAAATTATTGTTATGCGGGGGAAGATTATTCAGCGGGCACCTGTCTGTTAACGCGTGGGGAAACCGTAGGGGCCGCAGAGTGTGGACTACTTGCCTCGATGGGGTATTCTCATGCAAAAGTGGTGCGCAATGTGCGTGCGGCGGTGATAGCAACCGGGAGTGAGCTGACAGAGCCGGGAAGCGAATTGTCGTTCGGCAAAATTTATAATGCGAATCTGTATCTTGTGTGTAGCAGGCTTACAGAGCTTGGAGTATCAGTAGTGTGGATGGATACCGTGCAAGATGATGCTCGGTGTCTTAAAGATTCCATAGAGAAGGCATGTAGGCTGGATGCAGACTTGATTCTGACAATTGGCGGTGTATCGGTTGGGCAGAAGGATATTGTGGAGGAAACATATGGACTTCTTGGTGCAGAGATTTGTTTCCATGGAGTGAAGATGAAGCCAGGATCCCCGATGATGGGCGGAAGCTATCAGAAAATCCCGATGCTTAGTTTTTCGGGAAATCCATATGGTACTTTTGTTAATATGGAATTATTTGTGCTTCCGGTGTTAGAAAAGATGACGGGAAGCCAGAGATACCGGGTAGAGTACAGGGAAGGAACCTTGGCAGAAACCTTTGAAAAGACCGGGAAAGTGCCGCGGTTTGTACGGGCGAGATGGGAGAATGGAACGGTAGTGTGGAAAAGGCAAAATGCCTCAGGAATCTTAAGTTCACTCAATGGATGCAATTGTCTGTTGGAAATTCCGCCTGGGATTGAAGAGGGACGAAAGAAAGGGGAGAAAGTATGGGTAAGAATGTTATCCAGCCGGTAATCTTTGCGGTGAGTGGCTATAAAAATACAGGAAAGACAACGCTGATTACAGGAATGATTCCGATTCTAACCGAAAAGGGATATCAGGTGGCAGTCATCAAGCATGACGGGCATGAATTTGAGAGTGACGTGCCGGGAACCGATAGCTATCAGCATCAGAAAGCTGGTGCCTACGGAACAGCGGTGTTTTCCAAAAGTCAGTTTCTTGTCACAAAACGGGTTTCGGAAATTACCGCAGAAATGCTGCTTCCTTTTTTTCCGGAGGCCGATATCATCTTGATCGAAGGGTTAAAAGACAGTAGTTATCCG
The DNA here is from genome assembly GCF_042846195.1 of Faecalimonas umbilicata. Lineage (NCBI taxonomy): Bacteria > Bacillati > Bacillota > Clostridia > Lachnospirales > Lachnospiraceae > Faecalimonas > Faecalimonas umbilicata. The sequence continues at coordinate 2,532,439 of NZ_AP031411.1, read as the reverse complement.
AAGTATATCTGTACCTCACCGCAGGAAAATGCAACCCCGGATGAAGTTGCAAAGAGGATTCTGGAGCTTTTGCCAAAAAGGAGAGTAGGAGAAACTTCTAGTAATAAGTAGATGAGTGCATAAGTTTAGATTGATAATAAAATAACAATAAAAATAGCACATAAAAAAATGTTAAAAATTATACAAAAAACCCTTTTCAAATCGTTTGAAAAGGTATATAATAGCAATATCAAATCAGAACAATAAAAAATATTGAAGTTGTTTACAGATTATTTTGTTGCAGTTCGGATACAGTCTGCGAACAATGACAGTAGAATTGTATTATTAGGAGGGAACCTACATGAAGTTAGAGCAGAGCAACTTAATCGTAAAACGTGCACACAAAGAAGTGTATAAAACAGAAGAGGGAATTGTAAAGATTTTTGGGAAAGAACATCCAAAGGCAGATGTATTTAATGAAGCGTTGAATACCGCAAGGGTAGAGGCGACTGGTCTTGATATTCCAAAGGTAAAACAGGTGACACAGATTGACGGAAGATGGTCACTTGTGATCGAATGCAAAGAGGGAAAGACATTGGAAGAGATGATGAATGTCGATCCGGCAAATCTTGAGAAGTATATGGAAGACTTTGTAGATCTCCAGCTCCAGGTACAGAGCAAGAGAAATCCTCTTTTGAATAAGTTGAAAGATAAGCTTGCACGGCAGATCAACGAACTGAAGGATCTGGATGCGACAGCAAGATATGAATTGCTTACAAGACTTGAGAGTATGCCAAAGCATGACAAAGTATGCCATGGAGACTTCAATCCAAGTAATGTGATCGTCGGTAAAACTGGAAAGATGACAGTGATTGACTGGGCGCATGCTACGCAGGGAAATGCAAGTGCAGACGCAGCGATGACTTATCTCCTATTTGCGCTGAAAGACCAGAAAAAGGCAGACCTTTATTTGAAGTTATTCTGCAAGAAGAGTGATACTGCAAAGCAGTATGTGCAACAGTGGCTTCCGATTGTAGCAGCGGCACAACTTTCTAAGGAAAATGAGATGGAGAAAGAGTTCCTGATGAAATGGATCGATGTATTCGATTATCAATAATATGCATAGAAAAAGGATTCCGGAAAGAGGCGGTAAGCCCCGATTCGGAATCCTTTTTTGAGAACTGAAAGATGACAGTTCTCCCACTTTATGTACTTTTTCGTGCTATTTATTATTAAGTTTCGCAATATTCAGTTTTTCGATATTCAGTTTTCAATAGTTGTTATTGTAAAATGACCTCTGCGTAATAAACACCATTTGCGAGAGCTTCACTGTGACTGCTGACAAAAACATCAATGCGGTTTCCTTTGATAGCGCCCCCAGTATCTTCTGCGACATAGGTATGTCCGTTGATCACTACGGAACTTCCAAGTGGAATCAAAGAAGGGTCAACCGCGATAGTTCTTCCTGCCTGTGCAGTGGTGCCGCTGGCAGTAATTCCATTGCTGTATTCTCCACAGCAGATGGAGCAGGCACAATAGTGTGTAATTTTAAATACTCCGAGGCTTGTACCTGATGGCGGAGTAGTATTTCCGGAATCCGGCAGTTGCGGACTTGGTTCTGGACTCACAGGAGGAGTCACTGGCTGATCAGGAACACTTGGGCTAGGAGCAGGCTGCTGTTGCTGCTGCTGTGCAAGTTCTTGCTCGAGACGTTGCTGTTCTTCGGCTGCTCTTGCGGCTGCTTCGGCAGCGGCTTTTGCACGTGCCAGCTGATCAGAATAATTATTAAGCTCAGTGCTTGTTGAAGCTGCTTTTGCCTGGAGATCGTTGCACTTCTGGTCCATCTGTGTCTGGAGAGTGACCAGTGCGTCTTTCTCATCTTCCAGGAGTGTCTGTTGCTTTTGGATTTCTACTTTGGTGTTATGCAGTTCGTCCAACATCTTGCGATCATAAGAACTGATGTTTTGAATGAAATCGGCTTTGTTCAACAAATCGGTCATATCTTCAGCAGAAAAGAGCAATTCTAAAAAAGAAAGATCTCCGGCTTCGTAAATATATTTGATACGAAGCTTCATATCGCTGTACTGCTGAACTTCTTTTGCCTGTGCATCTGCGAGACTGACTTTGGTAAGTTCGATTGCGTTAGTGGTAGACTCTACTTTAGAAATGGTAGAATCTAGTTCACTGCTGAGAGTAGACAATTCTTCATTTACTTTAGAGAGCTCACTGGAGAGCTCATTTGTCTTCTTCTCGAGGTTGTCGACCGTGTCAGTAGCATACACATTGGTGCATGGAAGATACATTGAAACTGCAAGTGTGCAGCTGAGCAATGTACGCATCATGCGCTTTACTTTTGTATTCATGCCATATTTTCCTTTCACATTAGTACATAACCTGTTTGTCTATTATACAATAAAATCATAAAATATGCAAATTAATAAAATGTAAAGCTTCCAAACGTCGCTCCGGAAGCAGAGGAGGAAGCAGGTGAAAAGTACAGACAGCTGCCAATTGGGTTCGTACCGGATATCGCATCAAAAACTGCATTTTGGCATACAGAGTCAATATCCCCGTAGAGGAGTGCCTCGATTCTTCCGTCAGATACAGAGGAAAACAGTGGTTCTGATTCGATGACACCTGAAATTGAATTCGGAAACAGTGGACTGCTTACCCGGTTGAGAATGCAGGATGCAAGTGCAGTCATGGCAGTATAGTCTTCCGTACCTGCTTCACACTGTACTAACGCAGAGAGAAGCAGACTTTCAGAGGCAGATACCGAGAAAGACGGAGGAGGAGCAAAAGGTGGAGGGGCGATTTCGTCATCTTCCTCTTTCTCATCCACGGTACTTTCGTTGTCTGCCACGTTAGAAGTGTTATCGGAAATATCATCGTTCAGAGGTGGCTCTGGGTCGCGGATTTCCGAAGAAGGAGCATGGATTCCCTGATCGACGGCAAGTTGTCCTTCTTCGATTTGTTCATCAGCACGGGCGATCAGTTCAGGAATTCGGCTGAATACTTCAGGGAAAACCGATTCACAGGAAGCAGTATTTTGCTGATTCAAAAGAATAAGGAGCTTTTCATATTCCATGGACAGTGCATCTCTGGAAACGCGCAGTAAGTCACACTGTTTTGTGAGGAGCGCGGCATCTGTCTCGATAGAACTGCGAAGGTTAGAAAGCTCTGTGAGCTGATTCCTGTCATAGGTGATGAGCGAGCGGATCTGTTCAGAGCGATTTAGAAAATCTGGAAAATCAGAGGCGCTAAGCAGCTGCTCCAAGAAGGAAGAATAGCCTGTTTCATAGAGCCATTGAATTCGCAGCCGCATCATTTGATATTGTCTGGCTTCTTGGATTTGTGCATCTATAAGCAAATTTTTCATTTCTTCTGTGCGGTCAGTCATTGTGCTGAGTGATTGTGCAGTATCAAGCAGCAATGTATTGTGTGCTGACAGTGTGTCTGAGGAAGGAAGAGTGTCCGCTGCATAGACAGGGCAGGAAATAGAAAATATCACAGACAGAAGGCAGATACAAAGGCGGTGATATTGTTTTTTGTGATAACCATACATGTGTTTCAGAGTCCTTTCTTAAAAGTTGCATTTGGTATGCTTAATGCCCTACATTATAGTATAAATTGATTTCTTTTTCAATGTTTGATAAAATAGACAAAACTTGAAAGATGAGAAAAAGGAGCAAAGAAATAGAGCGAGAAAAGGAAGGGATAGACGTGATGAAAATGGAATATAAATTATTAGGGTTTGATCTGGATGGAACAATCCTGACGGGAGAAAAGAAACTGACAGCACGTACCAAGAGGGCGTTGGAGGAGGCAATTGCACAAGGGATGATCGTACTTCCTGCGACCGGCAGACCGTTTTCGGGAATTCCAAAGGAAATTATGGAAGTGAAAGGAATTCGGTATGCACTGACTTCGAATGGAGCAAGGATCGTGGATGCAAAGGATGGGAGTGTAGTGTACGAGAAGCCGGTCCCAAAAGAAATTACAGAAAAGATATTGGATATCTATGATAAATATGATACATTACAAGAGATTTATTTCCAAGGTGTCGGCTATATCAGTGAGCATGATCTGCAAAGAGTAGATCAGATGATGGAATCACCTGCGATGGCAGAATATGTTCGTTCGACCAGGAAAGTGGTCAAGAATATCAGAGAGACAGCACGACAATTGCCGGGAGGAGTAGATAAGGTGCATGCAATTTTCGCAGATCAAAGCGAGAAGATGTGTGCGCTCCGGGAACTGGAACAGATGGGACAGGTTACAGTTACAAGAGCATTATCTAATAATATAGAAGTAAATGCAGAGGGAGTAGACAAAGGAAAGGGGATGTTAAAGCTGGCAGAGCTGCTCGGAATCCGCCGCGAAGAAATGATAGTATTTGGTGATGGGTGGAATGATATTTCGATGATCCATGAGGCGGGATGCGGAGTGGCCATGGGAAATGCACAGGAAGCGGTCAAGGAAGCAGCAGATCTTGTCACAGATTCCAATGAGGAAGATGGTGTGGCAAAAATAATTGAAAAGATTCTTCAGAAAGGTTAGGAGGAGAAAGAATGTTAGAAATGTTAAAAGTAATCTTGCTTGGTATTGTAGAAGGAATCACAGAATGGCTTCCAATCAGTAGTACCGGGCATTTGATTCTCGTAGACGAATTCATTAAACTTCAGGCGAGTGCGGCATTCAAAGAGATGTTTAATGTCGTGATCCAGCTTGGTGCGATTATGGCAGTTGTTGTACTGTATTTTCATAAGCTCAATCCATTTTCGCCGAAGAAAACACAGAAACAGAAAGCGTGGACGATTCAGCTTTGGATGAAGGTCATTGTGGCATGTATCCCGGCGGGGGTGATAGGAATTCTGTTTGATGACTGGATGGAAGCACATCTGCATAAACCTGAAATTATATCTGCGATGTTGATTCTGTACGGAATCTTATTCATTGTCGTAGAAAACTGGAACAAAGGAAAGACGCCGAAGGTGACAAAACTGTCGCAGTTATCGTATCAGACAGCATTGCTCATCGGTGGATGGCAGGTACTTTCGCTGATCCCGGGTACATCTCGCTCGGGAGCGACGATTGTTGGTGCACTTTTGCTCGGTACATCTCGATATGTAGCAGCAGAATTTACATTTTTTCTTGCAATCCCGGTAATGTTCGGGGCAAGCTTTGTAAAGATTTTAAAATTTGGCCTTTCCTTTACTGCGATGGAAGCGGCGATGCTGTTGGTTGGCTGTCTGGTGGCATTTGTGGTATCTGTCATCGCGATTAAGTTTTTGATGGGCTATATTAAGAAGAATGATTTCAAAGTATTTGGCTATTATCGGATCATTCTTGGAGCTCTTGTTTTACTTTATTTTACAGTATTTGCATAAAATATGCATAAATTTGCAAAAACCACTTGATTTTTATAAAAAACATAGTATAATATGCAATATAGACGAATAAACATACAAAAAACAAGTGGAGGAAGCGTTATGAAGATAAAGAAAGTAGCAGGAATTTTATTAGCAGGGACAATGATGATTTCCATGGCAGCATGTGGTGGAAAGGAAGAAGGGGCAAAATCAGAGAAACTGATCGTAGGAACAGAAGCAGGATTTGCACCATATGAATATATGAAAGGCAACGAAGTAGTCGGAATCGATATGGACATCGCAAAAGCGATCGCCGATGAGATGGGCAAAGAGCTGGAGATTAAGAATATGGATTTTGACGGAGCACTTGCAGCAGTGCAGAGTGGAAAAGTAGATTTTGTGGCAGCAGGAGTATCTATCAGTCCGGAACGTGAGGAAGCGATGGATTTCTCTAATGAATATGTAAATTCTACAGAGGTCATTGTAGTAAATAAAGAAAACCCGGCGGTGACTCCGGCAGGAGAAGAACTGGCAGGTTCTGACTTAGATGGAAAAGTTGTCGCAGTACAACAGGGAAATATTGCAGATATCTGGGTATCCAACAAAGATAACTGTAATCCAAAAGAAGTGAAGCGTTACACAAAATTTGCGCAGGCGGCAGAAGACTTAAAGAATGGCAAGATTGACTGTATCGTAATGGATCAATATCCGGCGGAAGAGTTGGTAGCGGCAAATGATACACTGACAACATTAGACGGAACCTTATTTGAAGATAAGTATGCAATCGCCGTAAAAAAAGGAAACAAAGAACTGTTAGATGAGATCAACAAAGTGATCGATAAGCTGGTGGAAGAAGGAAAAATTGAAGAATTCACAGCAAATCATGTACAGAGTGAATAAGCAGTTCAGAAGGCAACGACAGTAAGACAGAGAAAACTAAAAAAGAGGCTGCTGCAAAAAGCGGATTTCCCAGCGTGTTCAAGCTAAATAGGGACAGGAAGGGGAAACTGGATTTTGCGGCAGCCCCTTTGAGGGTCAATGAAAAGGAGAAAACAAATGAAAGGAATTATGATGACGGGATTTTTTCAAAATTTCTCGGATGCTTTTTATAAAGCGGTAATCAAAGACCAGAGATATCTGGCATATTTGGATGGATTAAAGATTACAATATTAATCTCCATCTTTGCGATTCTGATCGGAATTGCGATCGGACTTTTAGTGGCAGTAGTAAAAGTAAGTGCTGTACAGAGAAAAGAGCTTTGGATTTTTAATAAAATCTGTAACATTTACATTACGATCATTCGAGGCACACCGGTTATGGTACAGCTGTTGATTATTTATAATCTTATATTTACGTCTCGGGATACCAATGCACTTTTGGTTGGAGCGGTCTGCTTCGGAATTAATTCCGGTGCTTATGTAGCAGAGATCATCCGTGCGGGAATCGAGTCGATCGATAAAGGACAGATGGAAGCCGGACGTTCTCTTGGACTGAATTATCTTCAGACTATGAAGGAAATCATCATTCCACAGGCAATCAAAAATATTCTTCCGGCGCTTGGAAATGAATTTATCGTGTTGATCAAAGAAACATCTGTGGCAGGAGTGATCGCTGTGACAGATCTGACGAAAGCAGCACAGTATATCGGTTCTGCAACGTACGATATTCTTCCGCCGCTTTATGTAGCAGCAGTATGTTATCTTGTCATTGTATTAGGATTGACAAAACTTTTAAATCTATTTGAAAGGAGAATGGCGCAAGGTGATCATAACTAAGAATTTAAAAAAATCATTTCATGGACATGAAGTGCTCAGAGGAATTGATGAACATATTGAAAAAGGTGAAAAAGTAGTAGTAGTGGGACCTTCCGGTTCTGGAAAGTCTACATTCCTCCGCTGCCTGAATCTTTTAGAAGTACCGACAAGCGGGGAAGTGTGGTTTGAGGGAAACAATATTACAAGCAAAAATTGTGACATTAATAAATTAAGACAGAAAATGGGGATGGTATTCCAACAGTTTAATTTATTCCCTCATTTGACGATCAAGGAAAATATTATGCTTGCCCCGGTCAAACTTGGGGTGCTGTCAAAGCAGGAGGCATCAAAGAAAGCAGAGGAACTGTTAGAACGTGTTGGACTTCCGGATAAAGCAGCAGCATATCCAAAACAGCTGTCGGGAGGACAAAAACAGCGTATTGCAATCGCGCGGGCATTGGCAATGAATCCGGATGTGATGTTATTTGATGAGCCGACATCAGCGCTGGATCCGGAGATGGTGGGTGAAGTGCTTGGATTGATGAAAGAGCTTGCAGACGATGGAATGACAATGGTTGTTGTCACACATGAGATGGGATTTGCAAGAGAGGTGGCGACAAGAGTTCTGTTCATCGATGAAGGACAAGTCAAAGAGAGCAACACACCGCAGGAATTTTTTGAGAATCCACAGCATCCTAGATTAAAGGAATTTTTATCAAAAGTGTTATAAAACAGTTGAAAAGTGAAGAAAATAGAGAAGCAGGAAAAATTGTTAGAAGAGTAGAGAACGCTTAAAAGATAGTTTTTCCTGTTTTTTATTATATGATAGAAAATTTTTGTGATCAGAGCAGATGATTTCGGGACAGAATTTTCTAGGTTTTAGGCGGCTATTAAAAGTGTATGTAGATTATAAAGATTCAATAAAATGGATTGACTTTTTTGAATGTTTCAGCGAAGATGTAGGAAGAACAAGGCAAAGGGGCGAAGGAAGATGAAAGAGAAGTTCAGAAAGTTTATGATAGGCCGCTACGGGGTAGATTCGTTGAGCAAGTTCATGCTTGGAACCGCAGTAGTACTGTTGGTTTTTGCGATGGGATTTCGAAATAACTTTTTAAATACACTCGCATGTCTGCTTGTCCTTCTCTGTTATTTCCGGATGTTTTCCAGAAATTATCAGAAGAGGGCTGAGGAAAATCAAAAATTTTTAGAACTGAAAGGAAAGGCAGCTACATTTCTGAAGCGGGAAAAAGAGTACTTCGAGCAGAGGAAGACACATCATATTTACAAGTGTCCGTCTTGTAAACAGAAAATCCGGGTGCCGAAAGGAAAAGGAAAGATTTGTATTACCTGCCCGAAGTGCCACACAGAATTTATCAAAAAAAGTTAAAATCAGGAGGTTATATACATGAGTATTTTATTGTTAGAGTATCCAAAGTGTTCTACTTGCAAGAAAGCAAAAAAATGGCTGGAGGAGCAGGGGATTGCATTCGAGGAGAGACATATTGTTGAAAACAATCCGACAGAGGAGGAACTGCGGGAATGGCACAGAAAAAGTGGACTTCCACTAAAGCGATTTTTTAATACAAGTGGAATGAAATATCGGGAACTGGAGTTGAAAGATAAGCTTCCGACGATGACGGAAGAGGAGCAGTATCAGCTTTTGGCAACAGACGGCATGCTTGTGAAGAGACCGCTTCTTCTGGGGGAAGATTTTGCAATTCCAGGGTTTAAGGAGAATGAGTGGGCGAAAGCCTGTGCACTGGCGGAGTAGAAAATGAAATATGAGAGAATAGAGAAGGGATATTTTTTGGAACGTCCGAATCGCTTCACTGCAGAGGTTGAGATCCAGGGGAAGAAGGAAATCGTGCATGTGAAAAATACAGGAAGGTGTGCGGAATTGCTTGTTCCTGGGGCGACTGTTTATGTACAGAGGAGCGACAATCCCGAACGGAAGACAAAGTGGGATCTGATCTGTGTGAAAAAAGGGAATCGCCTGATCAATATGGATTCGCAGATTCCAAATAAAGCTGTAAAGGAGTGGATAGAAGCGGGAAATCTTTGCGAGAATCCCACGATGCTCAGACAGGAAGTGACATATGGGAACTCCAGATTTGATCTATATGCAGAAGAAGAGGAACGCAAAATTTTTATAGAAGTAAAAGGTGTGACACTCGAGGAAGATGGAGTGGTAAAATTTCCGGATGCGCCAACAGAGCGTGGAGTAAAACATGTGGAAGAACTGTGCAAGGCGGTTCGGGATGGATATGAAGCATATATTTTCTTTGTGGTCCAGATGAAGAATGTCAAATACTTTACACCAAATACAAGGACACACCCAGAGTTTGGGGAGGCGCTGCAAAAGGCGCGGGAACAGGGCGTACACATTGTTGCGTATGATTGTGAAGTAAAGAAAGATGAAATTAAGATCCGAAAGGAAGTTCCGGTTCTGTTGGAGCCGAAGGAGCTTCAGGCGCTTGCGGATCCGCTTGTAGAATGGTTCCGGAAACATAAGAGAGCACTTCCGTGGCGAGAAAATCCGAGTGCTTATCGGGTATGGGTGTCTGAGATTATGCTTCAGCAGACGAGAGTGGAAGCGGTGAGGCCCTTTTATGCACGATTTATGAAAGAACTGCCTACGGTGGAAAAGCTTGCCGTGGCAGAAGAGGAGAAACTTCTGAAACTGTGGGAAGGATTGGGATATTACAATCGGGTCAGAAATATGCAGAAGGCCGCACGACAGATTATGGATGAATTTTCGGGAGAGTTCCCAAGGCAGTATGATCAGATCCGTAGTCTTTCAGGAATCGGAAGTTATACGGCGGGGGCAATCGCATCGTTCGCATATGGGATACCAAAGCCGGCGGTGGATGGAAATGTATTGCGTGTGTTATCGAGAATTTTGGCAAGTGAAGATGACATTATGAAACAGAGTACAAAGACAAAAATAGAGTATATGTTGGAGGGGGTCATTCCGAAAGAGGCGGCAAGTGATTTTAATCAGGGCTTGATTGAACTTGGTGCGCTTATCTGTGTGCCAAATGGCATGGCAAAATGCGAGGAATGTCCAGTAAAGCATTTGTGCAGGGCAAGAAAGCTTGGCAAGGTGATGGAACTTCCGGTGAAAACAAAAGCGAAAGCCAGGAGAATTGAGAAAAGAACGATTTTCATTTTTCAAGATGGAGAGAAAATTGCAATTCGGAAGCGCCCTGCAAAAGGGCTGTTGGCAGGTCTGTACGAACTTCCAGGCAGAGACGGACATTTAAGCGAAGAAGAAGCGCTTGCGTTTTGCAGACAAATCGGGCTTGCACCTATCCGGATTCAAGCTTTGGGGGCGGCAAAACATATTTTCAGTCATGTGGAATGGAATATGATTGGATATAAAGTAAGAGTGGATGAATTGGAGAAAAAATGTACAGAACAAATGCTGTTCGTACATCCAGAAGAGATTGAGAGAAACTATCCGATTCCAGCTGCTTTTGAAGCATATACAGATCATATTCAAATTCTTCTTGGTCAAGAAAAATATAATATGATGCCCGAGACAAATGATGTCGGATAGATGGTTTGGCGCTTTGTGCTTTTTTAATGTTGGTATTTTCATATACAAAAAAATGAAAAGAAGATGTGTGAAGAGGATCGGGAATCCGAGATACAATCCTGATCCTCTTACAATCATAGAGGAAAATGGCTGTTTTATGTACCGAGATTTGTGTGAATGAACAGAATCCATTTTTTACTCAGAGAAGATAACTCTGAAGAAGGGCATATTTCTTGCCACACATGAAACGTACCTGTCAACTTCTATAATATATTATAGCATAGTTTTGAAAAAAGATTTCCACAAATACCACTGTAGTGAAAAGTTTTTTGTTCTCAAAGGAAAGAAAAAACGAGGAGAATGTGGAAAGTTTACGAAAAAGTAAAAAATAGCCTATCGAGAAAGGTTTTGCAATGGTTTCGATAGAAAATCACGGAGAAGCGTCAAAAGCAGTTGCAGAAATTGTATGAATTGTACAAATAAAATAAAAAATAAAAAAACTATTGACAATTCGTGTCGAAGAATGGTATGATAACTGAGCGCTCGAGAGAGCAGACAGATGAGAAACAACGGAAAACGTCGAAAAATACCGAATCAGAGAAAGTTACGAAAGTACAAAAGAAAAGATTTGAAAAAAAGATGAAAAAAGTTGTTGACAAAGATAAAAAGATGTGATAATCTAATATAGCTGTCGCAAGAGAGCGAAACGAACAGAACATTGATAATTAAACAATAGACAACACAACCCTGAAAATTTCGAACAATTGAGAAAATTTCAGAACAGACAGAAATGTCAACCTAAAAACAGTAAAAGGGATAGGATTGCTAGTAGTGATTCTTGACTGGAAACAAACACTTTTAACGAGAGTTTGATCCTGGCTCAGGATGAACGCTGGCGGCGTGCTTAACACATGCAAGTCGAACGAAGCACTTGAATGGAATTCTTCGGAAGGAAGCTCAAGTGACTGAGTGGCGGACGGGTGAGTAACGCGTGGGTAACCTGCCTCATACAGGGGGATAACAGTTAGAAATGACTGCTAATACCGCATAAGCACACGTGATCGCATGATCGAGTGTGAAAAACTCCGGTGGTATGAGATGGACCCGCGTCTGATTAGCTAGTTGGTGGGGTAATGGCCCACCAAGGCGACGATCAGTAGCCGGCCTGAGAGGGTGAACGGCCACATTGGGACTGAGACACGGCCCAAACTCCTACGGGAGGCAGCAGTGGGGAATATTGCACAATGGGGGAAACCCTGATGCAGCGACGCCGCGTGAAGGATGAAGTATTTCGGTATGTAAACTTCTATCAGCAGGGAAGAAAATGACGGTACCTGACTAAGAAGCCCCGGCTAACTACGTGCCAGCAGCCGCGGTAATACGTAGGGGGCAAGCGTTATCCGGATTTACTGGGTGTAAAGGGAGCGTAGACGGCAGTGCAAGTCTGAAGTGAAAGCCCGGGGCTCAACCCCGGGACTGCTTTGGAAACTGTGCAGCTAGAGTGTCGGAGAGGCAAGCGGAATTCCTAGTGTAGCGGTGAAATGCGTAGATATTAGGAGGAACACCAGTGGCGAAGGCGGCTTGCTGGACGATGACTGACGTTGAGGCTCGAAAGCGTGGGGAGCAAACAGGATTAGATACCCTGGTAGTCCACGCCGTAAACGATGACTACTAGGTGTCGGGGAGCAAAGCTCTTCGGTGCCGCAGCCAACGCAATAAGTAGTCCACCTGGGGAGTACGTTCGCAAGAATGAAACTCAAAGGAATTGACGGGGACCCGCACAAGCGGTGGAGCATGTGGTTTAATTCGAAGCAACGCGAAGAACCTTACCTGCTCTTGACATCCCTCTGACCGCTCTTTAATCGGAGCTTTCCTTCGGGACAGAGGAGACAGGTGGTGCATGGTTGTCGTCAGCTCGTGTCGTGAGATGTTGGGTTAAGTCCCGCAACGAGCGCAACCCCTATCTTCAGTAGCCAGCGGCAAGGCCGGGCACTCTGGAGAGACTGCCAGGGATAACCTGGAGGAAGGTGGGGATGACGTCAAATCATCATGCCCCTTATGAGCAGGGCTACACACGTGCTACAATGGCGTAAACAAAGGGAAGCAGAGTCGTGAGGCCGAGCAAATCCCAAAAATAACGTCTCAGTTCGGATTGTAGTCTGCAACTCGACTACATGAAGCTGGAATCGCTAGTAATCGCGAATCAGAATGTCGCGGTGAATACGTTCCCGGGTCTTGTACACACCGCCCGTCACACCATGGGAGTCAGTAACGCCCGAAGTCAGTGACCCAACCGCAAGGAGGGAGCTGCCGAAGGTGGGACCGATAACTGGGGTGAAGTCGTAACAAGGTAGCCGTATCGGAAGGTGCGGCTGGATCACCTCCTTTCTAAGGAAGAAAGAAGTAAGGATTGAAGAAGTCTATTGTTTAGTTATGAGTGTTCTGAAAAGAACGAAATGCTTCTGGTGGCGATGCGCTGAGGGGAAACACCCGTACCCATCCCGAACACGATGGTTAAGACCTCAGCGGCCGATGGTACTGCACTGGAGACGGTGTGGGAGAGCAGGTGGCTGCCAGATCTATAAGAAAATAAGCGAAAAGCTTTTTTATATAGATACAGACGGAGACAGAAGAACTGTTATAAGCCATATACGAAAATAGAGAGATACAAAAGGTATTGAAGTTTACGTATAGAGATATAGAGAACAGAGATGGGAATATATGGCACTGGATGGCAGGAAAAAGAGAGTCGAAGTCAACCCGACCAGCAGGGAAGTGCTGTTCAAGATAAAGTTAAATAAAGAATAAAAAGCAAACAGCAGAGTAAAAGCAGGAAGAAACATCAACTGGATTTACCAGTGATTAGAGATTTGAATGAAAAAGATTTAAGTTTCTAATGACTGATAAAACAGTCAATATGTACCTTGAAAATCGCATACAGAAATGAAATGATAAGAAAAATATCAAGACATCCGAGGTGATCATGGAAGCTTGCAAGAGCAGAAATGAGAACTGATTCGAGAAAACGAATAAAAACAACAAACTATTGCCAACGCATATCACGCTAGATATGTGTAGCGGAGTCCATACCCGTGGACGAAGCAAGTTGGTTATGCTAGAAAGAGCGTATGGTGGATGCCTTGGCACTAAGAGCCGATGAAAGACGTGATAAGCTGCGAAAAGCTTCGGGGAGGAGCAAATATCCAATGATCCGGAGATATCTGAATGGGGAAACCCGGCGGAGCAAACCTCCGTCATCTTAACGCCAATACATAACGTTAAGAAGGGAACCCGGTGAACTGAAACATCTAAGTAGCCGGAGGAAGAGAAAGAAACATCGATTCTGTGAGTAGCGGCGAGCGAAAGCGGAAGAGCCCAAACCGGGATGCGTGCATTCCGGGGTTCGGACTGCGTAAGTGATGAGTAAGCCTAGTAGAATGGTTTTGGGAAAGCCAGCCAGAGAGGGTGAAAGCCCCGTACATGAAAGGCGAGCGAGCACGGCAGGATCCAGAGTACCACGAGACACGAGAAACCTTGTGGGAATGAGCGGGGACCACCCCGTAAGGCTAAATACTCCTTAGTGACCGATAGCGCATAGTACTGTGAAGGAAAGGTGAAAAGGACCCCGGGAGGGGAGTGAAAGAGAACCTGAAACCATATGTTTACAAGCTGTGGAACATCTTTATATGATGAACCGCGTACTTTTTGTAGAACGGTCCGGCGAGTTACGCTGGCTGGCAAGGTTAAGGACTGAAGGTCTGGAGCCGAAGGGAAACCAAGTCTGAACAGGGCGTGAAGTCAGTCAGAGTAGACCCGAAACCGGGTGATCTATCCATGTCCAGGTTGAAGTTGCCGTAAAAGGCAATGGAGGACCGAACCCACATCCGTTGAAAAGGGTGGGGATGAGGTGTGGATAGGGGAGAAATTCCAATCGAACCCGGAGATAGCTGGTTCTCCTCGAAATAGCTTTAGGGCTAGCCTCATACGAGTCTTGCGGAGGTAGAGCACTGAATTTCCTAGGGGGCGTCAAAGCTTACCGAAGAATATCAAACTCCGAATGCCGCGTAGATGATGTATGGGAGTCAGACTATACGAGATAAGTTGGATAGTCGAAAGGGAAAGAGCCCAGACCACCAGCTAAGGTCCCAAAATGTGTGTTAAGTGGAAAAGGATGTGGGATTTCGAAGACAACTAGGATGTTGGCTCAGAAGCAGCCATACATTCAAAGAGTGCGTAATAGCTCACTAGTCGAGAGGTCCTGCGCCGAAAATGTCCGGGGCTGAAACACACTACCGAAGCTGTGGAATTGAGTAATCAATTGGTAGAGGAGCATTCTTAAAGGGAAGAAGCTGTACCGGAAGGAGCAGTGGACTTTTAAGAAGAGAGAATGCCGGAATGAGTAGCGAGAGGAAGGTGGGAATCCTTCCGGCCGAATATCTAAGGTTTCCAGAGTAAAGCTGATCTGCTCTGGGTAAGTCGGGGCCTAAGGCGAGGTCGAAAGACGTAGTCGATGGACAACAGGTTGAAATTCCTGTACTATGATATAACAGAACTGTGGGGACACGTGTGGAGAGCGGGAGCCGGGAATGGAAAGCCCGGTGCAAGCGAAGTAGGAGAGGAGTTGGCAAATCCGCTTCTCAATCTGAAGACGTGATGCGGACCGAACTGAGAGTAGGGAAGCCCGTGAGCCATGCGTCAAGAAAAGCCGCTATTGTTTATATCATACCCGTACCGTAAACCGACACAGGTGGATGAGGAGAGAATCCTAAGGCCGACGGGAGAAGCATTGTTAAGGAACTCGGCAAAATGACTCCGTAACTTCGGGAGAAGGAGTGCCAGTGAGAACTGGCCGCAGAGAATTGGCCCAAGCAACTGTTTAGCAAAAACACAGGTCTATGCAAAACCGAAAGGTGAAGTATATGGGCTGACGCCTGCCCGGTGCTGGAAGGTTAAGGGGAGAGGTTAGCGTAAGCGAAGCTTTGAACTTAAGCCCCAGTAAACGGCGGCCGTAACTATAACGGTCCTAAGGTAGCGAAATTCCTTGTCGGGTAAGTTCCGACCCGCACGAAAGGCGTAATGATTTGGGCACTGTCTCGACAATGCACCCGGTGAAATTGAAATACCAGTGAAGATGCTGGTTACCTGCGCCAGGACGGAAAGACCCCATGGAGCTTTACTCCAGCTTGATACTGGGATTCGGTATTGCATGTACAGGATAGGTGGGAGACTGAGAAGTATTTACGCCAGTAGATACAGAGTCGCTGTTGGGATACCACCCTTGCAGTACTGGGTTTCTAACCAGCAGCCGTGACCCGGCTGGGGGACAATGTCAGGTGGGGAGTTTGACTGGGGCGGTCGCCTCCGAAAGGGTATCGGAGGCGCTCAAAGGTTCCCTCAGAATGGTCGGAAACCATTCAAAGAGTGCAAAGGCAGAAGGGAGCTTGACTGCGACACCGACGGGTGGAGCAGGTACGAAAGTAGGACTTAGTGATCCGGTGGTATAAAGTGGGATTGCCATCGCTCAACGGATAAAAGCTACCCTGGGGATAACAGGCTTATCACTCCCAAGAGTTCACATCGACGGAGTGGTTTGGCACCTCGATGTCGGCTCATCGCATCCTGGGGCTGAAGTAGGTCCCAAGGGTTGGGCTGTTCGCCCATTAAAGCGGTACGCGAGCTGGGTTCAGAACGTCGTGAGACAGTTCGGTCCCTATCCGGCGTGGGCGTAGGATATTTGAGAGGAGCTGCCCTTAGTACGAGAGGACCGGGGTGGACTGGCCGCTGGTGTATCTGTTGCACTGCCAAGTGCATGGCAGAGTAGCCAAGCCGGGACGGGATAAACGCTGAAGGCATCTAAGCGTGAAGCCCCCCTCAAGATGAGATATCCCAACGCAAGTTGTAAGACCCCTTGAAGACGACGAGGTAGATAGGACAGAGGTGGAAGTGCAGTAATGTATGGAGCTGACTGTTACTAATCGGTCGAGGGCATAACCAAGTGGTGATAGGAGAATGGATGGAGAGAGAAAAAACTTAGAAAAGTAGTTGACTGTATGTGATTTTGAAGGTATATGAAAAAGAGAAGAGATAGAAAAGAGAGAAGATATTTGCAGGAGCAGATGTCTTTTTTTGTATTTAAAAACAGGAAGGGATATCTGGGGGAGAAAAAAGTCAAAAAAGACCGGGATCGACAGAAATATATCAGAACAATCCCGGCTTAGGTATACTATTTTCTCACGAGGGCATACATCAGGATCGGAAAATCCGGAAAAGATTCCGTGAGACCTTTTTCTATAATCGTAAAATGATTTTTTCTTAGTTCTTTTTCGAAGGTGGAGAAAGACACCATTTTACATGATGTGGAAGCGACAGGGATACTGCCGGAGCTATGCTCTCGTTCTTCTACACGAAAAGCGTTGCGGATATCTGTCTCCCGCTCAATTTTACCATCACCCATAGTGCAGATCAGAGAGAGACCATTCTCGGTTAAGTGCTGATAAATAAACTGATAAAAATCAGTCCGATCCTTACTCGGTACGAGCATATGAATGACTGCAACCGAATAGATAAAAGTATATGAGAAAGGATGGTGATCCTTCAAGCAGTCTAAAGTTTGAAAATTTGAAATATGTTCAGGGAAGGCAGCTTTACAGTAGGAAATTGCTTCCGGAGAAACATCGGTGGCTTTCAAACAATATCCTTTTTCCAGCAAAGCTTTCGCATCTCTCCCTTCACCACAGCCAATTTCAAGAATTGGGGAGGAGAGAGAAATTCCATATTTTTCAAGTAGCTCCATCACGATTGGAGTGGAAGTATTGCTGAACCAACTGGCTCCTTTTTGGTGAATAGTCTTATACCTGTCCTCGTATGCTTTATAATATTCTCTGGGAGGAAAATCCCGGAGAACTTTTTGACAAAGCTTGAAGTAAATTCTATCGACGAACCATTTTTCCGTAGATTTTTCTGCAATCTCAGATATGTTGATCCATCCAATCTGGCTGTTTTCATCAGGTTTGATCCGGAGTGGCAAATGTTCATCGGCTTCCAGAAGAAAAGTGAGATTTAGATGAAGATGAGAGGAAATGTACGTTCCACGTTTCTCATGTCCATCTACAGTCAGACTTTCCAGAGAAAAAATGTCATCTGTGAGGAAGCGGATGTCTGTCAGGCTGCTTTCTTCCTCAATTTCTTTTCGGATTACTTGTCTGACATCCGGGTTTCCATCTGCATGCCCGCCAAGCCAAGCCCATGATTGGTAAATGTTATGATATGCCATTAGCACTTTTGTGCGGTCTAGATTTACGATCCATGCAGAAACTGTGATGTGGGCAACATTGTTTTCTCTGGTGAGAAGATCTGGCATATGTTCTAGAAGTCTTAAAAATTGTCTTTGATCTTGTTCTTCCTGTTCGTTGAATGGAAGGTATGTTTCTATTTCTTTTCTCAGCTTCTCCATATAGTTATTTCCTTTTTCATAATTATTTTCATTTACTCGTTTGAGCTTAAAAACGAGTTCCATTCTCAAACCGCTGTCTGGCATAAAGTGCAGCACCAAGCATTCCGGCACTATCACCAAGCTGGGCAGTTACGATTGTACAATGTTCGCGGGAAAGTCGCAGCGCATGTTCTGCTACAATTTTGCGAGCAGGTTGTAAAAGTCGTTCTCCTGCAGCTGACATTCCGCCGCCTATGATAAGAATCTCAGGGTTGAACAGATTGATCACATTTACAAGTCCGTAGCCTAATATGACTCCCGTTTCATTCATTGTGTCGATAGCCATATGGTCACCCAGGTCATAGGCGTTGGAAATCATTTTTGCAGTAATTTTATCTGGATTTCCATTTACCCATTCTGACATGATTGTGGAATTTCCAGCGGCGATTTTTTCTTTTATTGTATCGAGAATACCAGAGGCAGAGACATAGCGTCCCAGACAGCCATCACTTCCACAGCGGCATGGACGTCCAGGACGGAACATATTCATATGTCCGATTTCACCAGCGCTTGCGGTAGCACCATAGAGAACGTGACCATCTATAACGATTCCGGCGCCAATTCCAGTTCCAAGTGTGAGCAGTACGATATTTTTTTTGTGTTTTCCGGCACCGCATAGCCACTCTCCATAAAGGTTTACACGAACATCGTTGTCTATATAGACCGGAAGACCTGTTTTCTCGCTCAGCCATCTGGCAACGGGCATATTTTCCCACTTTGGAAATTTCGAAGAAAAGATAGAAACGCCGGTTTCAATATCAAGTAGTCCGGGAATTCCGACGCCGATACAGACAGCATTTTGTTTAGGAAGTACGGTATATAGTTCCAAAATCGCGGTATGAATTTGGTTCATGACATATTCCCAGCCTTTTTTTGGGCGGGTAGCGATTCGTCGTTCATACAGTTTATGAAATTGAGAAAAAGTATAGGCAGAAATTTTGAGGTTAGTTCCCCCAAGATCAATGCCGATAATATATTGAGAGGTATTCATTGTCCGACCTTTCTGAATCTGCGATTCCTAATTTATTTTTTACGGGATTCATTATAGCACTGCGCTCTGCCATTTTAAAAGGGAAATTACATTTTTCTATAAGTCCGATGACTTATGAAAAACATCAATGAAATAAAAAAGAGATTATTGTCGGAATATAATCCGTTCCATGAGAAAAGAAAGTGGAAGATATTGGCAAAAAAAGGCATTTTTGCTATAATTTATTATGATAACGAACATCTTGATCGGAGGAATTGTGGAAAAGAAAGGGATGGGAAATCATTCAAACGGCAGCGGACAAGAGATCGTGTAGAAGAGGTGAGGAAAAAGTGGAAAAGAATCTGAATGAATGGAGATACAGGGCAGAGGTGGAAATTCCACCGAGAAAACAGAGTGGCTTTCAGGAGGAGATCCTCATACGAGAGGAAATACTTCCATTGAATAAGAAAAATCATTGGACTGGTAAGGCATATGTGATACGAATGTGGACAGATGAAAAGATGGAAGTGAAGAAAAGCCCATTTATAATAGGAAAGTCTGCTGACGTAGATTATACCATACAGGGAAATCCGGCAATCAGCAGAAGGCATGCTTACATCGCTGAGGAGAATGGGATTTATTTTTTGAAAGATTTGAATTCTTTGAACCATACTTTTGTGGATGGAAAAAGCATTCAGAGTCAGGAAAAATTGGAGGATGGAAAGTTTTTTTATCTTGCAGATGAGAAGTTTCAATTTAGAATAGATTAGAAAATGCAAAAGAAAAAGCAGATGGGACAGAGGGAGAGCAGAGTGGAAAAGTTTTCGGATACATATGAGATTATTGGAAAATTAGGAGAAGGAAGCGGAGGGATTGTATATAAGGCAATCCATAAGCGGCTAAAAAAAGAAGTTGTTGTAAAGCAGATCAAAAATCAGGGAATGGCTTTGAAAGAGAAACGAAAAGAAGTGGATATTTTAAAAAATCTGAACCATTCTTACCTGCCGCAAGTGTTGGACTTCTTTGAGATTGGGAGTAATGCATATACGGTCATGAGTTTTATTCCCGGAAAATCTCTGAAAACATTGCTTCAGGAAGGGCGGTATTTTCAGAAAAAAGAAGTGATTCGCTGGGCCATGCAGCTATGTAGCGCGCTTCAGTACCTTCATGAACAGACCCCGCCGATCATTCATGGAGATATCAAACCTGCCAATATTATGTTGACTCCGAAAGGAGATATCTGTCTGATTGATTTCAATATTTCCTTTTTTATGAATTCGGGCACTGTGCTTGGATATACAGATGGATATACTTCTCCGGAGCAATATCAACGAGTGAGAAACATAAAGGAAGGGATTCGTGAAAATTTTGTAAAGATTGATGAACGGGCAGACTTATATAGTCTTGGGGCAACGTTGTATCATATTATTACAGGAGAAAAGCTTACAGAGAACGAGGGAAAGCCGGATCGGACACTTTTAAATGAAAAGGCAGGGGAGACCTTTGCATCCGTGATTGAGCGGGCGCTGGAGCAGGATCCAAGGAAACGGTTTCAAAGTGCGGCGGAGATGCTTCAGGCATTGCAGATGCTCCCGAAGAAGGATAGGCGCTATAAGATGCTTCTGGCACGTCAATGGGCAGAGCGTGTGATCGGGTGTGCCTGTCTGGCAGGCTGTATCGCATTGACTGGGTATGGTGTATATACGATAAGGCTTGAGAAGACAGATCGCTACAATGAACTGGTGGAAAAGCAGGAACAATTGATTGCGGAGCAGGAGTTTGACAAGGAAGAAGAGGTCTATCGGGAGGCAGTCAGACTAAGACCGTCTTCGTTGGAGAGCTATTATCAGAATGCCTGTGCACTGTATGAACAGAAAGCATATGAGGAGTGTATCGCATTTATTGATTATGATATTCTTCAGAATGAGAAGATAAAGCAAAATGCGAAGCGCATGGCGGATATCTACTATTTGAAGGCAGACAGTCAGTTTCAGATGGAAGAATATGAAGATGCGGTAGAGACGTATGAACTGCTTGAAAAGACCGGTGAGGGTGCAGAAATGTATTATAAGGATTATGCGATCACATTGGCATATGCCGGATACCCGGAATCGGCAGAGAAAATTCTGGAAGAAGCGATGGAGCAAGGAATCAACGAAGATGCACTGTACTATGCGAAGGGAGAGGTCGAAAAATTTTTGGAGGAACCAAAACAGGCGTTGACTTCCTTCCAGAAATGTATCGAGATCACTAAAAATACAGGCCTGAAGACAAGGGCATATCTGATGATGAGTGAATTGTATGAGAAAGAGGATAACCGGGAACAAGAGCAGAAGTTGCTGAAGGAGGCAGAAGCCTCCCTCCCGTTGGAAAATCAGATGATGATTCTGGAGCGGTTGGCGCAGGTGAACATCGATCTTGCAGAGAATACAGGTCTTGGAAAATACAGAGAAGAGGCAATTAGAAATTTCCAGAAGATTATTGAAAATGGATGGGAATCTTATGATACATACAATAATCTTGTGATTCTCTGTCAGAAACAAAAAAATCTTGATCAGGCAGAAAAATATTTAAAAACAATGGAAGAATCTTACGGAGAAGATTATAATGTCTATAAAAGATACGCATTTCTTGAAATTGACCGGCAGAAATTACTGAAAAACGATGCGAGAAATTACAAAAAGTTTAAGGAATTTTATGAGCAGGCGATGGAACTGTATGAGGATGAGGAAGAAAAGGATATGGAGATGGATTTGTTGGAACAGTTGTATGCGCAGGCTAAGAAGGGAGGATGGCTGTAAAATGGGAATGACACCCGGATGGATCATGGCAGCAGCAGGAAGCCTTGGGGGAATTGCCTGCGTACTATTTCTAGTCAGCACGATTGGAAGATTTAGAAGACAGAGAAAACATCTTCTGGAAGAAATCAGTATGGAGTAGAGAAAATCAAACAGTAGGAAACAGTGATAGAGAGAAGGGCAGGAGTAGATGAGCAATCAGAAATTTGAAGGGGCGGTTACCGGAAAAGAAGGAAGTTACAAGGATAGGACATTGTTGCTGGAAAATCGGTGTGAAGTATTTTTTCATATCGAGGGTGAACAAATTTATGTGGATCAGAGCCCGGAAGGTGCAGAAGCAGGAATTTGGTATATTGAACAGCGTGAAGAATATGCAGTGCAGCCGGCGAAGACAAGCACAGTATATTTAAAAAGTGGACAGCCACTTGGAAAGAACCGCATCTATTATCTGCCGCGTGGCATGGAGATATGGATTGCGTCACGAAAGAACAGCTTTTTGTTAGAATAAGGTAGAAATGAGAGAAGGGATGAAAGGATGAAGGATATAGAGAAGAAACTTGAAAATTTGTATACAAAGCTTGGAAAGGCATATTATGAAGGACGGTTTGAAGACCCTCTTCCGGAACTCTTACCATTATTTGATGCAATTACTGAACTGAAATGTAGTCAGGAACAGACCGACGAGAAAGCTTTTTGCCCGCAATGTGGGAATGAGCTAAAAGGACAGGCAATCTTTTGCGGCAAATGTGGATGCCGTATAGGATAGAGAAAAGTATAAGGAGGACATTATTATGGAATTTTTTGATGGAATGGCACAGAAAACAAAAAATATTTCAGAAATCATGAAGCTGACAGCAGCGGTTTCTTCAGAGAAGGAAAGACAGGAAAAGATTTACAGGGAGCTTGGAGAAACTTATTACAAAGTGTATGGGGACAGGGCAGAGAGCGAATTGATGGAGATGTGTACGCAGATTCGGGAGAGTAAGGAGACAGTAGAAAATTATGAAAAAGAGATTCTTGCACTCAAAGGGATTGTGGTATGCCCGGCATGCGGATATGAAGTCAGCATTCATTTTAATTTCTGCAATAATTGTGGACATAAGATGAAAGAAATTCAGGAAGAACAGCCATCCGTGGATGAACTGATCCAGGAAGAAGAGGAACTGAGAGAGGAAGAAAAGCTCCTTGCAGAAAAAGAAGAGGAAGCTGTAGAAGAAGATAGAATTGTCAAAGAAATTTTGGAAGAGGAAGCTTCAGCGGCAAAAGAATCGGTAGAAGAAATCCTTGCAGAAGAACAACAGTCGGAGGAAGAGGTTGAGCCGATCAGTACAGAGGAGCCACTGGAACTGGAAAACGAAGATCCATTTGTGCAGGAACTTCAGGAGGCGGTGAGCATATCCTCAGAGAAAGTATGCAAAGAATGTGGAGCGCCTATGGAAGAAGATCAGGAGTTTTGTATTATGTGCGGTACGAGATATGGAGAAGAGAAAGCGGAGAAGGAAGAAGAACTTCAAGAAAGAATTTGTCCGAACTGCGGAAGTATTGTAAAACCGGGCCATCTTTTCTGCATGGAATGTGGAACGAAGCAATAAGGGATGAGGAAGGAATCAGAGAAGATGAAGAAATGTCAGAAGTGCGGTGCGGAATATGAGGAGGATAAAAAGTTTTGTAAACGTTGTGGTTCTCCACTTTTAGAGGTAGATAAAAATTCAGAACAAAATGATCAAGATGGATTCCAAGATTGGAAAGAGGATAACGAAGAAGCAGGCGATGAGCAGCAATCTGGAAAAAAGAAGAAAAAGAATTTATGGATGGGGATTCTGATCGGTCTTGTGCTGGTGATGTTCTGCGGTGGAATTTTTGCAGTATATGTGATCCAGGAAAAACGGCTGGAGGCGGTGCAAGAAGAACATGAGAAAAGAGAAAAAGAGATAGAAGAAGAACGGAAAGCGGAAGAAAAAGCACGAGAAAAGGAAGAACAGAAAGAAGAAGAGAAGAAAAAGAAAGAAGCAGAAGAACAAGAGCAAAAAGAGAAGGAACTAAAAGAACAGCTTCAGCAAAAAGAGGAAGAATTAAAGAAGGTACAGGAGCAAGCAGAAAGCGAGTCCAATCTTTCTTCTAATAGCAGTTCTCAAATGTCGGCGCAAGAATGGTGGGATTCGAGACTGGCTTCGACAGAGGCAGCTGATAAACAATTAGCGGCAGAAGCTTCCTCAGGGGATTCTGTGGAGAGACAGATGAGTATTGCACAGGGCAGATATGAACTGTGGGATAATTTGCTAAATGAGTTGTGGGCTGAACTGGAAGCAGTGCTTCCGGGAGCAGAATTAGGAAATCTTACAGATGAGCAGGTTAGCTGGATCCAACAGAAAGAGGCGATGATTGCTAATTACTGGCAGGGAACGACAATTGATCACTCTAGTTTTCCAAATGGACCGGCAGCAGATATGACAAAAGAAAGAGTATATTATTTAAGAGGGAAGCTTCCTTATTAAAAAGTAAGGATAAGAAGAATGGAGGGATGAGAATGTATTGTAAATATTGTGGTCGCAAGATCCAGGAAGGAGAAATATGCAACTGTCGTAGCCAGAACGATTCTGTGAGAGAAAGTGGCAGTCAGAAAAATAAGCAAGAATCAGAGCAACCCAAAAAACAGAAAGAAAGGCCAAAGAAGGAAAAACAATCGCAAAGCAAGAAAAATGGCAGCTGGAATAAAACGCCGTTAGTAATTGCAGCAGTCTTTTTAGCATTGGCAGCAGTCAGCTTCATCAGCCTTCGATTTCTATTGGCAGACACACTTTCCGGTGGAGCTCTGGAAGAGATTTATCCGTATCTGATCTACATTTTGCCATCGGCATTCGCAGTGATTGCAGCAGTAGCAGCGGTCTTTGGGATGTCCGGGAGAGGAAAATGGATTGCAACAGCAATGACTGTTGTAAGTGTGCTGGGAATTGCCGGGATCATGGGATCTATGATTTTAGCTCCATATGAGAGTAGCTCAGGAAGCGTTTCAGACTATGAGAAAGACGATGAGAACGATTCCGTCAGGGTAGAAAAAGGCGAGAAAAAAGATGAAGTCAGCGGACAGTTAGAAGAAATCAGAGAAGATTTTGAAGATGGAAAGTTAGACTATGTGGAAGCAAAAAAGGAATTAGAAGAGATTGATGTGGATGATCTGGAGCAAACACAGGAAAAGAAGTATGACAGTCTTGTGGAAGATCTCGGAAAAGGATTAGAGAAAGAGATCTCAGAATATACAAAGATTTCTAATTATAAATATGCGATAAAGCACTTGACTTCCATTAGTGAGGAGCTGGATGAGGAAGATGAGGTTGTCAATAAATTACTCAAACAGTGTGATGTAGACTATATGAAATATCTGGAAGAGGAGAGCAGTCGTCTTATTGCGGAAGGGACACCTAAAGATGCAGTACAGATTCTTGAGGATGCAAAAGAACTGGTAAGAGATCAGGAGAAGTTAGAGAAACTGATCGCAACAGCCGAAAAAGCGGAAACTGATAAAAAGAATGCAGTTGCCAAAAAAGACAGTGAGTACATTATTCCGGATAGCAACAGCCGTTATCTGACAGAGAGTGATATCAGTGGATTGTCTCTGCAGCAGCTCAATTACGCGAAAAATGAAATTTATGCGAGAAGAGGACGAAAGTTTGACTCAGTAGAATTACAAGAATATTTTGGAAGTAAATCGTGGTATAGGGGAACGATTGAACCGTCGCAGTTTACTAATGATATGTTAAATGACTATGAGATAAAAAATGCAGATTTACTAAGTGCCAGAGAATTTGCAATTGACAGTGGAGGTTATAAGTTACGATGAGATGTACAAAATGTGGATGTGAATTACCGGAAAATTCAAAATTTTGTTTTGCATGTGGAGCAAAGTTAGAGGAAAATTGTGTGGAAGCACAAAAGAAAGAGCTGGCAGAAAATTTGGAACAGGAAGACTGTCAGGCAAATGAAGGAGATGAGGAGGAGACAGTTCTCCTTGGTGCAGAAATAAGAGGTTCTTATTCAGAGCCGGAAGAAGAGGAACACAAGTATTGTCCATATTGTGGATGTGAAAATGACGCGGATGCCGTTTTCTGTTGCGGATGTGGAAAGAATATGGAAATGGATGAATCCGGCGTTGGGGAAAATGCAGGAGGTTCTCATTCATTGGGGCGCAACTCGGGCGGAAAGATTTCATCCGGAAAAATCATTGGTGTGGCAGCGGCAGCTGTCGTTGTCATCGGAGGGGTTGCTCTCCTTGTGAATGCATTTGGAGATGATGCACATACAAAGATTGCGTATTTAAAAGACGGAAAGGTAATGCAGACAGACTTGGAAAAATACAAAAAAGATCCGATGGAATACAGTGGATCTTATGGTGATGAAGATGAGATTTATGGTATGCGTGTTACCTATTCCAAAGATGGAAAATATATCTGCTATCCGACAGATGTAAAAGCGGAAGATGGAATGACAGAATTTGATCTAAACTTCCAGAAAGTCGGAAAAGAAGGCGGAGCAATAGAGATTGATGATTCCGTTACAAAATATAAACTGCTTGATAATAATAAGATTGTTTATCTAAAGGCAAGAAACGATACATTATATATTAGTGATCGGAAAGGAAAGAAAGAAAAAATTGCATCCGATGTCGCTAGATTTAAACTGGATAAAGAGCAAAAAAATATTGTGTGGATCGAACAGAACAACGGCAAGAGCGCATTGTATCAGCAGGATATCAATTTAAAGAAAGAGAAAAAGAAACTTTCTAAGAGCGCAGAAAATTGCATCATCGGGGATGATTTGAAACAGATTGTTGTACAGGAAGATGATAAACTTTATCTGATCGAAAATTTTGGAGAAAGAGAGAAAATCGCATCGGATGTAGGTTGGGTTGTTTCTAATAATGAAAAAGACAAAGCGTTGTATTATGTAAAGATGGATGAGAAAAAGATCAATGCGATGGATATTGTAGAAGATGACACCAACGGCGATGAGGATATGGAGTGGTTCTTGGAAGAATTGGAAGAGCATTCTATCGAGGTAGCTGAGAACTCCTTGTACTGCTATAAAGATGGAAAAGAAGTGGAGATCGCAAAGAAACTCAGCAGTGACATTTATGCACAGGATAATTCTGACACAGTGTTATTCACAAGATTTAAGATGGAAGAGCTGCCGAAAGTTAGAGCATCAAAATTAGATGAAATTTATGACGTAGACCAGAAGTACTATGAGGCACTTCAGGAGTCGGCAGAGACTTGCATTTACAATGGAAAAGAGATTGTGACTTTGGATACAGAATTGAAGGAGAGAATGGGAGAGCAGAGATTCCTTGTCGATGATGAAAAGAATATTGGGTATACAATGAAAGTAGAAAGAAATAAGGATGGCGAAATAAAAGAAAGCCAGCTTCTTTCCTTCAAGACAGGTAAGAAAGCAGATGGAAAATGCAGTGTCGTTGCAGAAGATGTAGATGTCATGATGGGTGCAAAAGATGGAGATATTTATTATCTGACGGATATGGATGAAGGAATGGGGGATCTGTATTGTAATGAAGAGCTGATTGACAGTGATGTTATGATAGGTACCTTAGAATTTACGAAAGAACAGAAATATCCAATCTATAAGACAGACTACAATACTTCCAAGAATCTGTTTACATTAAAGATGTTTGACGGAAAAAATGCAAAAGTGATCGCAGATGATGCTTTTGATTATAAAGTCGTAGATGAGAAAAAAATAGCGGTCCTTGTAGATTATGATGACGATGACTCTACGGGAACATTGAAGTTGTACAGAGGAAAGGATAAACTCATCGAGCTGGATGACGATGTCACCTGCCTGTTTGGAGGAATGTACAATTAGCAGCAGGAATAGAAGGAGAGAGAACAATGGCTTTTTTTGATGAATTAGGAAAGAAAATTTCAGTCACAGGTCAAAATGTCATGCAGAAAGCAAAAGGAATGGCTGATATCACAAGTTTGAAATCACAGATTAATGAAGAGCAGAAAAAAATTGATAAATATTGTCAGAACCTTGGTCATATGTATTATGAATTAAAGCAGAATAATCCAGAGCCACAGCTGGCTGAGCTGGTACGGATGGTTCAGGCAAGTTATCAAAGAATTGAAGCAATCCGTTCGGAGATTGAGGCGATTGAGAGCATTAAGACTTGCCCAAGGTGTGGCGCAGTGCTGGAACCGGGAATGGCGTTTTGTGTAGGCTGCGGAGCAAAAGTAGAGGATATGAAGGAAGGAATGCAGGTTTCGCAGCAGCAAGTGAGGTTCTGCATAAAGTGTGGAAAACAGATTCCGCAAGGGGCAGTTTTCTGCACAAAGTGCGGAACAAAACAAGAATAAAGAAAATCTGTCCGCAGTCGTGAGTGAGAGACGGATAGGCGAAAAGGCAGAGGTGTGAGACATCTCTGTCTTTTATCACAGTGTGCCAGAGCTACTGGAAAGAAGGGGGAAAATTGTGAAAACAAGTCAGAAAATCATAGTAGTTTCCTGCACTTGTCTGCTGGTCATTGTATCAGTCGGATGCGCTGCAGCGGCGCGAAAATTGTATACAGCGAAAGCAGAGAGGCGGGCAGCAAAAGAAGCAGCGCAGAATATCGAGAAGGAAATTCAGGAACTGGAAAAAGAAGTGGAAGAACTAGAAAAAGAACAGGCACAAAGAGAGGCAGAGGGAAAAAAAGAAGTGATCACTGAGGAACAGCCACAGGCGAAGGGAAAGAAAATTGCAATCGATCCGGGGCATCAAGGTCCGAATGTAGATATGAGCGACTTGGAGCCGATGGGACCAGGATCGCAGGAAATGAAAGCGAAGGCATCTTCTGGTACGCAGGGGCGTTATACAAATGTTCCGGAGTATGAACTGACATTAAATATTTCCAAGCAGCTTCGTCTGGAACTGGAACAGAGAGGATATGAAGTAGTGCTCACAAGAGAAGATCATGATACGGCAATCAGCAACAGTGAGAGAGCGCTTATGGCAGCGGAGGAAGGATCCGATATTTATGTGAGGATCCATGCAAATGGAAGTGAGGATCCATTGGCAAAGGGAGCAATGACGATGGTACCTTCCGCAGAAAATCCCTATGTTGGAGCACTTCATCCGAAAAGCTATGCGCTCGGGGAATCTGTGATCAATGCTTACTGTCAGGAGTGTGGTATGGAAAATGACGGAGTGCAGCTCTATGATAACATGACTGGGATCAACTGGAGTCAGATTCCGGTTATCATTCTGGAGATGGGATACATGACCAATGAGCAGGATGATGTAAATATGCAGGATCCGGAGTATGAAAAGAAAATGGTCAAGGGCATTGCAAATGGAATTGACCAGTATTTTGCGGCTGGAAATTAGAGCTATGGCAAGAGGTGCAGTATGAAAAAGAGAGAAAGAGGAAAAGGGAAAAAAGCAGGATGGATTTACAGTGCAGTCTGTGTGGGAATGCTTCTGGCTGTTGGGACTGGATGGCTGTTTTTGGAAGGTCGGTGCAAGGAAATTGAGAAACAGACACAGGAAATCGATGCAGGGGCTGTATTACAAAAAGAAGAGAGAAAGGAAGTCTTAAAAAGAAGACAGACTCTGTTGGAGGAGAAAGAAGAAGCAAAGACCCGACAGGAGAAACAGCAGATGGAAGAGGAAGTCCGCGCACCTTTGGAAATGGCCGCTATGGAAGAGCTGATCCAGAATAGGATTGCAGAAAGGACAGCGCTTGGAGAAAAGTGGAATGTGTATGTGAAGCAATTGTCAAGCGGTTCCTTTGCAGTAGTTGGAGCAGAGAAGCAAAAGGCGGCAAGTCTGATCAAATTGTACATTATGGGAGCTGTTTATGAACAGTATGACAATTTGGCAGCACAGTACGGAGCTGCAGAACTCGATCGGCTTCTCACGGCGATGATCACAGTCAGCGATAACGATGCAGCCAACGAATTGACAAGAATGCTCGGCGGTGGTGAGGAAACTGCGGGGATGGAACAGGTGAATGTTTATTGTCAGGAAAAAGGTTACAAAGATTCTTCTATGGGAAGAATGCTTCTGGCAGACAGTACGCTGGGAGAAAATTACACATCAGCAGAGGATTGTGGCAATTTTTTGTTTGATGTTTGCCAAGGGAGACATCCACATGCAGATCAGATGTTAAATTTATTAAAGCAGCAGCAGCGCACTGGAAAAATTCCAGCGGGTATTCCAGAAGGGGTAGAAACAGGAAATAAGACAGGAGAACTTGCCGATGTAGAAAACGATGCAGCAATCGTATGGGCTGGTGAGACTCCATATATTTTATGTGTGATGGCAGATCAGCTTACAGACACACAGGCAGCCCGAGAGAAAATTGTGGCATTATCATCTGAAATTTACAGTCAGATAAAGGAAGGAGAATAGATATGTACTGTAGGAAATGTGGAGCAGAAAATGCAGATCATGCAAAATTTTGCGGAAAGTGCGGGGCAGAATTGGTTCAGATTCCGCAGGAATCGACGCAGGAAGAAAAATCTGCAGAGAAAAAGGTGGAAGAAAATCTGCAGAAAGACTTTGAGGCAGAGGAGACAGAGAATTTTCAGGAGATAGAACAAGAGAGAAAACAGGAGGCAGAACAGCAGGAGACGAAGAGGCGCAAAAATTTTCGGATTGCTGCGGCAGTGGGAATCAGTGCAGTTCTGATCGCTGGAGTGACGACAGGTGTCTATTTCGGGATGAAAGATAAGCAGGAAAAGACATTTCAGACGAAGATAGCGATGGCAGACAAATATCTGGAAGATATGGAGTATGAAAAAGCGGAGGAACTCTATCTGGAGTCAATCAAGATCGATCCGAAGGAACGAAAATCTTACGATAAATTAGCAGAAATCTATACCGCACAGGGAAAAGAAAAAAAGGCAGAGGCAATCTTGAAGAAGGCAAAAGAGAATGGTGCTGTGGCAAAAGGGCAGGAAGTACCGAAAAAAGAAGCACAGAGTAATGAGAAACCGGCAGCAGAACCGGTACCAGATGAGAAACCTTCCCCAAATTCAAGCAGTCAGGAAGAGAATAAAGAGGAGGAAGAAAATAAAGGAGAGCATACGCAAGATCAGGATAAAATAGACGACACAAAAGCAGTCAGTCTGGAAACGTATGTGGACAAGGTTCTCGTACCGAAATATGGAAAATGTACTGCGGGTACTTATGAATCAAAATATGTGAAGAAAGATGGCGAGAAAAAGATAGTACAGCCTGAGCGGCTGGAGAAGCAAAAGGGGGTACTCGCATCCAAACTGAAAGATTTTGATGGCGATGGAGAAAAAGAGCTGCTTGTTCTGATGCTGAAGACCGGTGAGGAAGATAAGGCAAAAAAGGATGAAAAACACAACCATGTTTATCTTCAGATGTATGAGAAGAAAGAGAAAAGTATCAAGCTTGCAGCAGAATATCTTGCACTTCGAAATGTGATGGGAAATGCAGAGACAGAGCGTCAAGGTATTTTCTTAAAGGAGTCAGGTGGAAAGATCTATATCTGTGGAAGTACAGCAAATCAGTATTCTCTGACAGCACGTTCGCATGAGTATGGAATGTTTGCAGTGAACTATGATGGGACTTTCCGGGAATATGCATCGACCAAAGGACTTCTGACCGGGGAGGAGCATGAGAAAGAGATTACAGATATTTCTGCAAAACTGGAAAAAATCGGATTGAATGCCACTGCAAAACGGATGAGAGGGTATTCGGAATTATGGTTTGAATTCGATGAGAGCGGGGTGGAAATCTTAGCAGAGCTTACGACGACAGAGCAGAATGGAACAGAAGAACTAAGCGAGTTTTATGAAACATATGATTCATCTGTATTAAAGCCGGTACAGCGTAAGGTAACATTAAAATTTGACAAAAAAGAAATTGAGGCGGCAGCAAAAAGAACAGAAGAACGTCTTAAGAAAGAACAAAAAAAAGATGAAGCTTATCAGAAAATTTTAGATGAATATCAAGAAGCACTTCTCATGGGAGCATCAGAGGTGCAGAAAGATCCAGAGGGATATCCAAATATCAACCCATTATTAGTATTTTTAACTGAGACAGATAAGGGGAAAACAGAAATTATTTATACGATGTATGATATCGATGAGAGTGGAGAAAAGGAATTGCTGGTCGGAATCAGGAGCAATGGTGGTGATGAGCGGGTAGTAGGAGTGTACTGCTTTGATGGAGTAGATGCCAAAAATATGTTTGAAGATCAGACATTGGCGGAGCGGTCTCTGCTTCAGATTTATGAGAATGGGACAATGTATATCTATGGTTCTGGCGGAGCCTCTTATGGAAATGCGAGTTTTTATCGGATGGATGGAGAACATACAGTGATTCAGACAGAACAATATACCTTTGATATGGAGGGACATCCAGAACAGCCATATTATAACGACAAGGAAGCTTTGTCAAAGGAAGCATTCCAGAAAAAACTGGACAGTATGGGAAAGACGGTGTCAGGGCTGAAGTGGAAGACGCTTTCAGAGCGGATTACCGGTGAAGCAGATCCAGAAGCAGCAAAGAAGGCAGAGGAAGCAAAGAAAAAAGAAGAAGCGAAGAAAGCAGAGGAAAAGAAAGCACAGGAAGAAAAGGCGAAGAAAGACGAAGCGGCAAAAAAGAAAGCAGAAGAAGCAAAGAAGAAAGAAGCAGAAACGGAGAATGCCGGACAGAGTCAGGAAGGGATAAAGACATCGGAAAATCCGATACAACAGGAAGAAGAACAGACACCAGTGTATTCTGATTTAGAAATTCAGAAAAAGTTAGAAGAATATTATGCGAAGGGAACAGAAGATGCGAAAGGAGAAGAGATGACGGTGCTTGAACAGAAAAGTACGAAGAGTGAGTACCTTGTGAAAGTTACAACAAAAGTACCGGGAAATGAGACCGCTGAACAAGTGCTATATGAAGTAACTGTCAATAAAATAACCGGAGAGACCGTACAGAAACGAGTATTGACAGACGGAAAGACAGTGACATTTCTTCTCTGGGAAAATTAAGTGTGAGATTGTTTCTGATTCGTTTGCGGAAAGAAACAATGAATGATAAAGAAAGAAGGAAATAGGATGACATACGAGGAAATAGTAACAAATGCAAAACAAGATATTGGGAAATATTGTAAAGCGTGCATGGTGTGCAATGGAAGGGCATGCCGGAATCAAATGCCGGGACCGGGAGCGAAAGGGATGGGGGATACAGCCATCCGCAATTTTGATAAATGGCAGGAAATCCGTGTGCAGATGGATACCATTTCTGAGCATGAAGAAGTGGATACAAGCTTTGTACTGTGGGGACAGAGATTCCGTTATCCATTTTTTGCAGGTCCGGTTGGGGCAGTGAATCTTCATTATGGAGAAAAATACAATGATCAGTCCTACAATGATGTGATGGTGGCTGCATGTGCAGAGGCGGGGATTGCCGCAATGACCGGAGACGGGGTAAATCCGGATGTAATGAAGTATGCGACCGATGCAATCAGACGAGTGGAAGGAAAAGGGATTCCGACGATCAAGCCGTGGAATATAGAGATCATTCGTGAAAAGATGAAGCAGGCAGAAGGTTCTGGTGCATTTGCGGTTGCTATGGATATTGATGCGGCAGGACTTCCATTCTTAAAAAATATGACACCGCCGGCAGGCAGAAAATCTGTGGAAGAATTACGCCAGGTGGCAGAGATGGCAAAAGTTCCATTTATCGCAAAAGGAATTATGACCGCAAGGGGCGCCATCAAAGCGGTGGAGGCAGGTGTCGATGCGATTGTCGTATCCAATCATGGAGGGCGTGTGCTCGACCAGTGCCCGGCCACTGCGGAGGTACTTCCTGCTATCGTGGAGGCAGTGCAGGGAAAAGTGAAAATATTTGTAGATGGTGGGATCCGTTCTGGTGTAGATGTCTTTAAGGCACTGGCACTCGGTGCAGATGGAGTGCTGATCTGCCGCCCATTTGTAACAGCAGTCTATGGCGGCGGAATGGAAGGTGTGAAGACTTACATTGAAAAAATCGGGGCGGAACTTGCAGATACGATGGCAATGTGTGGGGCCAATTCTTTAAAAGAAATTACAAAAGAAATGATCTATCTGCCAAGATAAAAGTTGTGAAAAATACACAAAAAAAACGGAGAAAATTAGTTAAAAACATAACTTGACGACAACTGGTAAGATGATATACAATCTATACAGATTCATGTATTAGGAAGCAAAAGTTGCAAAATAAGAACTTTGATAGCGTGTTACTGGTGATGCAGGCATAAACTATCCGGTTTTATTCAACATTAGTGAGTAGAACAGGTAGTTTATGCCTTTTTATGTATCTCGATGAAGGAGATGGACTCATATCCTGACGAAAGAAAAGGAGAGCGGATGGTGTACTGCATTTTAAGGATTTTAAATAATAATGCACTTCTTGCAGAAGAAAAGGGCGATGGCAGTGAAAGAATTTTATTAGGAAAAGGGATTGGATTTGGCAAGAGAGCGGGAGATGAGGTGACGATCGATGAGGGAGTTCAAGTGTACACACCGGTCGTGAGAGAAGAACAGCACTCAGCAATCCATGCAGTCAATGCGATTGATCCGGTTTACATTGAGACAGCGGGCAAGATCATTGAGGCGGCAGAGAAAGTATTTGACTCGATCAATGGAGATATTTTACTTCCGTTGGCAGATCACCTTGCATTTGCCGCGAGGAGGGAGAGAGAATATCTTTCTTTCGAATCCGTTTATACCGGATATTAAGATTTTATTTGGAAAAGAGTATGCGGTAGCCTTAGAGAGCAGATCTATCATCGAGGAGATGACAGGATATCGGATTTCAGATGATGAGGCGGGATTTATCGCACTTCATATTCATTCCGGACTTTCTGATGAAGCGGTGTCAGAGACATTAAAGGCAACACAGCTTATTGATGAGAGTATGCAGATCATAGAAGAACATTTGGAAAAAGAAATGCAGAAAGAAGCTTTGAATTACATCCGGCTGATGAGTCATCTGTATTATATGGTTGTCCGGACAAAGACCGGTGAAGCGGTCAACATTGATCTTAATGAGTTTGTGCAGGAAAAATATCCGGAGGCAATGAAAATTGCCGCTTTAATCTGTGATAACATGGCAGAAAAACTGGAAAGGCAGATCATGCAGGAAGAGGTTGGATTTCTTGCCATTCATATCCAGAGGATGATCGCAGCCTGAGGAATCGCTTGTTTGTGAAAAAAGAAGATGATAGAATATTTATGAATTACTCTATTTTTATAGAAAGAAATTTGTCAAGACGAAGGGAGATAGTAAAATGAAAAAGTTTGAGTACACAATCAAAGATGAGATGGGAATCCATGCAAGACCAGCGGGAATGCTTGCAAAAGAAGGAAAGAAGTATGAGAGTAAGATTACAATTACAAAAGAAGGAAGAACGGTGGAAGCGTCTAAGTTGATGGCGTTGATGTCTCTTGCAGTAAAATGTGGACAGACTGTAGAAGTACAGATTGAAGGAAGCGATGAAGAAGCTGCATATGAAGGCATGAAGTCATTTTTTGAAGCGAATTTGTAGGAAGTGTAAGGAGAAGTAGTATGGAATGTTTGAAAGGAAAATCAGTCTATAAAGGAGTTGCATTTGGAAAAATATCCGTGCTGAAAAAAGATGACTATGTGGTAAAGCGTGTAAAGATTGAAGATACACAGGCAGAGCTTCAGAGAGTGGAAGAAGCAGTAGAGGCTTCTAAACAACAGCTTCAAAAATTATATGAAAAGGCATTAAAGGAAGTTGGAGAAGCCAGCGCTGCGATTTTTGAAGTCCATCAGATGATGCTGGAGGATGAAGATTACAAAGAATCCATTGAAAATATTATCAGTACACAGCAGGTCAATGCAGAATACGCGGTAGCTTCTACAGGAGATAATTTTTCCCAGATGTTTGCAAGCATGGATGATGATTATATGAGAGCAAGAGCTGCAGATATTAAGGACATTTCGAATCGTTTGGTAAAAAATCTGTCTGGACAGTCGGCAGATGTAATGGATCTGGATGAGCCGGTCATTGTTGTGGCAGATGATCTTTCTCCGAGTGAGACGGTTCAGATGGATAAGGAGAAAATACTGGCATTCGTGACTGTACATGGTTCCGCGAATTCCCATACGGCAATTTTAGCCCGTATGATGAATATTCCGGCTTTGATCGGAGTAGATATGGATTTAGAAGCGCTGCATACCGGAACAGAGGCGGCGGTGGATGGATTTCATGGAGAGTTCTTTGTGGATCCGTCAGAGGAAGTTAAAGAGAGGATTCAGAGAAAAATTGAGGAGGAGAAGGAAAAACAGGAGCTTCTTCAGCAGTTAAGAGGAAAAGAAAATGTCACAAAAGGCGGAAGACATATCAATCTGTATGCAAACATTGGCAGTGTAGCAGATATGGGATATGTATTGGAAAACGATGCAGGAGGTATCGGGCTGTTTCGAAGTGAATTCTTGTATATCGGAAGGAATGAGCTTCCAGATGAAGAAGAACAATTTCAGGCATATAAACAAGCCGTGCAAAATATGGCAGGCAAAAAGGTGATCATCCGAACGCTGGATATCGGTGCCGATAAGCAGGCGGATTATCTGAACATTGAAAAAGAAGAAAATCCGGCGCTTGGATACCGGGCAATTCGGATCTGCCTTGCACAGCCGGAAATCTTTAAGACACAGTTGCGGGCACTGTTCCGTGCGTCTGCTTATGGGAATCTGTCGATCATGTATCCGATGATCACCTCCACAGAGGAAGTAGCACAGATACAGGCAATTGTGCAGGAAGTCAAAGAAGAGTTGAAAACAGATGGAATCCCATATAACGATGTTGAGGAAGGAATCATGATTGAGACTCCGGCAGCAGTTATGATCAGTGATGAGCTGGCGAAGATGGTAGATTTCTTCAGCATTGGGACAAATGACCTGACACAATACACATTGGCAATTGACAGGCAGAATGAGAAACTTGACCGTTTCTACAATCCACACCATAAAGCAATTTTGAAAATGATTCAAATGGTTGTGGACAGCGCACATCAGGAAGGAAAATGGGCTGGTATCTGTGGAGAGTTAGGAGCAGATCCGGAATTGACAGAGACTTTTGTACGCATGGGTGTAGATGAGCTTTCTGTAGCTCCGTCTATGATCTTGAAATTAAGAAAGATCATTCGTGAGATGGAATAGGAGAAAGGCACAGATGGAGTATGTTCGCAGGCATAAAAAGATTGTTCTGATCGGTCTTATCCTACTGGCAGTATTTACAGTTATTTTTGGTTTCCAGAGAAAAAGCGTGATGGAACAATCTGTAGAAGATGAACTGAAAGATGAGCCGAGAGAAGAAACTGTAAAAAGTGCAGAATTTTATTTGGATCAGTTGACAAAAAAGGAGATGGAAGTATATCTGTTCCTGAAAGATCAGATTGAGCAATTTCAGGGAGGGATACTGACTCTTCCGAAAGCTGTGAACGGAAAAGAATATGAGCGGATCACGGTGGCATTGGAATATGAAGGATATAATTATTTCTATGGATTCGTAGATATTCCGATGAAT
The DNA here is from genome assembly GCF_042846195.1 of Faecalimonas umbilicata. Classification (NCBI taxonomy): domain Bacteria; kingdom Bacillati; phylum Bacillota; class Clostridia; order Lachnospirales; family Lachnospiraceae; genus Faecalimonas; species Faecalimonas umbilicata. Next base: position 2,494,979 of record NZ_AP031411.1, on the reverse strand, counting down.
GAAGATAATGTGTATCTTCTCAATGATGAGAAAGATTTTTCCAAGATCACAGAGGATGAGATCACAAAGGTCGTGCTGTTTTTATCCTGTGCCAGTGGGATTGAGACACCAGGGGAGATTGCAGATGACGGAACACTGAAAAATGCAGAGGAGATCCAGAAAGGCCTGTCGGTCAACGACGAAGAAAAGATAGTAAAGATTAAAGAAAAACAGGAAGAGACAGAGCGTGTACTGTCTGAGATCATAGATGGAATCCCTGAAAACAGCGGTCAGAAGAGTACCGTTGACTATTTCCTGAAATGGCTTGATCAAGAAATGAAAGTTCCGGATGACACTGTCACGACGGCAAGTGAACTTTCACATATGGGAGAGATGCTGGAGCAAGTGTATCTGCAAAATCATCTTGTGGCAGTTACCGAGAAAAAAGCAAGTGTACTTGGGTATGCAAAGATTTTTTCGGAACTTTGCAGAAGAGCCGGCATGGATTCGCATGTTGTCATGGGACACTGGAATGGGAAATGGAGTCAGGATGAACAGTATGTTCTGTGCGCAGTGAAAATTGGAGATCAGACGGTTTACGTAGATGCCAGTGGAGCAAAAAGCAGTTCGCTGGCAGGACATCGATATTTATCAGAGAAGGAAGCAAAGAACCGTCTTGCCTTTGCAGACTGTTTTCAATATGACTAGGAGGAACAAGATGTTTAATTTTTTTAAGAAGAAACAAAACAATACATATATGCTCGGTGCGGTGGCAAAAGGAAAAGTCGTAGAGTTAAAAGAAGTAAACGACCCGACATTCAATTCAGGAATGCTAGGCCAGGGAGTTGCAATCGTGCCGTCTGAGGGCAAAATCTATGCACCGGCAGATGGAGAGATCGCGATGGTATTTGAGACACTTCATGCAGTCAGCATGACAGCAGATAATGGGGTGGAGATTTTAGTGCATGTCGGTCTGGATACGGTGGAGTTGAAGGGAGAAGGATTTGAGGCTCATGTTCAGGCAGGGGACAAAGTAAAAAAAGGTGATCTGATGTTAAGTGTCGATCTGGATGCGGTTCAGGCAGCCGGATATGATATTGTGACACCGATCCTCGTATGTAATACAGATGAGTACGCAGCAGTGGAAGGTCTTGCAGGGAAAGACGTTGTTCCAGGCGAAGATGTTGTGAAGATTCAGCTGAAAAATTAGCAAATTACTAAGGATTTTATTGCCGGGACTCCGGTGTAAAATAAATAATGAAAGAAAAAGAGGACTTTCATTGTGAATCAAAAGGGATTAAGAGTAAGGAGGAAAAAATTATGATGAGATATCTTCAAAGATTAGGTAAATCTCTGATGCTTCCGGTTGCATGTCTTCCAGTTGCGGCTATCCTGCAGGGAATCGGTTACTGGATCGACCCGACTGGATGGGGGCAAACAATGTAATTGCAGCATTTTTATTAAAGGGCGGCGGATGTCTGATCGACCAGATGCCAATCTTGTTTGCAATCGGTGTAGCTGTTGGTATGTCTGACGATAACGATGGTACCGCAGGTCTTGCCGGACTCGTTTCATGGATCATGACAACGACATTACTTTCCACAGATGTTGTGGCAATGCTCACAAACACAGCAGTGGAAAAAGTAGACCCGGCATTTGGAAAAGTTCAGACACAGTTCATCGGTATTCTCTGTGGTCTGATCGCAGCTGCCTGCTACAACAAATTTAAAAATACAAAATTGCCAGATGCATTTTCATTCTTCAGTGGAAAGAGATGTGTTGCGATCGTTACCGCAGGGGCATCTTTAGTTTCCAGCTTAGTACTGTTCTTTGTATGGCCAATCATTTACAATGTACTGGTAGCTGTTGGTAAATTTATCATGGATTTAGGTCCGATCGGAGCAGGTCTTTACGGTTTCTTCAACCGACTTCTGATTCCATTCGGTCTGCACCACGCACTGAATTCTGTATTCTGGTTTGACGTTGCGGGAATTAACGATATCGCAAAATTCTGGGGAAATGCAGAAGGCGGTGTAATGGGAACAACTGGTATGTACATGGCAGGATTCTTCCCTGTAATGATGTTCGGTCTTCCGGCAGCAGCTTTAGCAATGTATCACACAGCAAAAGATACAAAGAAGAAAGCGGCAGCAGGTCTCCTGATGTCAGTAGCAGTTGCTTCCTTCTTCAATGGTGTTACAGAACCTCTGGAATTCTCCTTCATGTTCCTTGCACCGGCGCTCTATGGTGTACACGCAGTATTGACAGGTATCTCTATGGCAGTTGTTGCAGCACTTCCGGTAAGAGCTGGTTTCAACTTCAGTGCAGGCTTGGTTGACTGGATCCTGAGCTTTAAAGCTCCATTTGCACAGAATCCACTGCTTCTGATCCCAATCGGGCTTGTAGTTGGTGCGGTTTACTATGTAGTATTCCGTTTCGTGATTGTGAAATTTAACATGAAGACACCGGGACGTGAAGATGACAATATTGATGAGACAAAAGTAGAACTGGCAAACAATGACTTCACAGGAATTGCAAAAATTATTCTCGAAGGTGTCGGCGGACCGGCAAACGTAACTTCTATTGACAACTGTATTACAAGACTTCGTCTGGAAATCAAAGATTATACATTAATCGATGAGCATAAGATCAAATCTGCCGGTGTAGCAGGAGTGATCCGTCCAAGCAAAACAGCTGTACAGGTTATTATTGGAACAAAAGTTCAGTTTGTAGCTGATGAATTTAAAAAGCTTTGTAAATAAGCATGAGATAGTTTAATCCCTTTTAAAACAGAACCGCTGTCGGGTAGCTGGAAGCAGTTACAAGGCGGCGGTTTTATGATATAGTGGAAACAGTATCATACAGATGAAATCAGGTTCAGGAGAGGAGAAAAAAATGGCAGGTATTTTAGAAGTGTGTGCAGACAGCATGGAGTCTGCTCTGGCAGCAGAAAGAGGAGGGGCAGATCGGATTGAATTGTGCGGAAATCTTGTGATTGGAGGAACAACACCGTCTCAGGCATTGTTTGAGAAGATCCGCAAAGAGACAAGCCTTAAAATCAGAGTGCTTTTAAGACCGAGATTCGGAGACTTCTGTTACAGTCAGAATGAGTATGAGATTTTGAAAGAAGAGGTAAAGTTGTTTCGGCGGCTGGGGGCAGACGGGATTGTGATCGGCTGCCTGAATCCGGATGGTTCCCTGAACATGGAGCAGATGCAGGGGTTGATCGCGGAGGCAGGAGATATGGATGTGGCTCTGCATCGCGCTTTTGACGTAAGCAGGGATGCCCTGGAAGCGCTGGAGCAGGCAATCTCATTAGGATGCCGGACAATTCTCACAAGCGGACAGAAAAACTCTGCGTGGGAAGGAAGAGAATTTCTTGCAAAGCTGCAGCAAGAGAGCAGAGGAAGGATAGAGATTTTGGCAGGAAGCGGGATCAAGCCGGAAATCATCGATCAGCTGCATGAGGAGACTGGAATTGCATCCTATCATATGTCGGGGAAAGTTGTTGTGGAAAGTAAAATGACTTTCCGGAGAGAAGGTGTCAATATGGGACTTCCAGGATTCAGCGAATATGAAATCTGGCAGAGCAGTGTCGAGAAAATCAAAGAGGCAAGAAAGATTGTAGATCAGTTTTAAAAGGATGTGAGGTGTACCCTTCCGTGTAGATAGAAAAAGAACATCTGTCTGCATGGAAGGGCTTTTGAGTTTTTGGTTAAGGGGGGAAAATACTTTTGCCTTTAAATTGACAAAAAGAAGTAGAAAGGGTATACTAAAAGCAGATTTGAAACGGGTTTCATAATGAAAATTTTGTCACATTTTTAGGAGAAAATGGAGCAGTGAACAGAAAGGAGGGAAAGTGGATGGCAAGTATCAGAGAAGTAGCAAAGCGCGCGGGGGTGTCTCCCGCCACGGTTTCCCGCGTGATCAACGGAACTGCGAGAGTAGATGAGGAGAAGCGGGAACGGGTGGAAAAAGCGATTGAAGAAACCGGTTTCAGACCAAACGAACTTGCAAGGGCGCTATACCGGAAATCATCAAAGATAATCGGAGTCATCGTGCCGGATATTGAGAATCCATTTTTCAGTGAACTTGCAAAGGCGATTGAGAAGGAAGCGTATGAACAGGAATATCGTATCCTTCTCTGTAACTCGGATGATCAGAAAGAGAAGGAACTTGCAAACCTGCAAATGCTTGCACAGCTTCAGGCGGATGGTGTGATCTTAATGACAAATACCGGAGAAAAAAGCCAGAGTTATGAGGCAGTTTCCATGCCAATCGTTTTTGTGGACAGACGTTTGGATGAGATGGGACAGACCAGTGTTATCGAGGCAGATCATTATGCAGGGGGAAAACTGGCGGCGGAGTATCTGATTGCATGTGGATGCAGGCAGATCACATGTATTCGAGGCCCCCAAGAATTGTCCAGCGGCAAGAAGCGATACGAGGGATACCGGGAAGTATGTCGTCAGCATAGCATGAAGGAGCGTTTTGTGGACAGTACATACAAGTATGAGGATGGAGCCAAAGCCGCAGAAGAAGTACTCAGACGCTATCCGGACACAGACGGAATCATTGCCTGCAATGATATGACTGCGGTTTCGGTATATAAAGTACTGCAAAAAAGGGGATACCGGGTACCGGAAGACATCCAGATTATTGGATTTGATGGTGTAAAATTTGGACGTTTTTTGACACCGGAGCTGACGACAGTTGCACAGCCGATCAAAGAGATGGGCAAATGTGCGGTGCAGATGATTTTAGGTACTGTGAAGGAACTTCCAAGGGATAGAGAGATGAAGTTTCCAGTGATGCTGATCAAAGGAGAGACAACAAAGAATAAAATGTAGAACATGGAGGACAATGGGTATGAAGTTGGCAGTAGTGGGAAGTATAAACATGGATATGACAGTGACCGCTGAGCGGATTCCGTTGAAAGGGGAGACACTGCTTGGGGACAGCATTCACTATATTCCGGGCGGGAAAGGTGCGAACCAGGCGGTCGCGATGGCGAGACTTGGAGCAGAAGTAGAGATGTTCGGATGTGTGGGGGATGATAGCAATGGAGAAAAGTTGCTTGAAAATCTTAGAAAAGAAGGGGTCGGGACCAGACATATCAAAGTTCTAAAAGAAGTTCCGACCGGAATTGCCTTGATTACGGTTGGGGAAAATGACAATACGATCATCGTTGTGCCGGGGGCTAACGGACAGGTAGACCAGATCTATGCAGACAGTATCAAGGAAGAATTAAAGGCGTTTGATATGGTTGTGCTGCAGCAGGAAATTCCTCTGGAAACAGTCCACGATTTAATTTGTTTCTGCGCGGAAAATGGAATCAAGGTGATTTTAAATCCGGCGCCGGCAGCGAAGGTGCCTCTTGATATCATTGAGAAAGTGACGTATCTGACACCGAATGAACATGAGGCGGTACTTATTTTCGGTGAGGAAGAGACGACCGAAGAACTTCTGAAAAAATATCCAGAGAAACTTGTGATCACGCAGGGATCTAGGGGAGTATCTGTGTGCAGAAAAAATGGAGAAGTACTGACCGTTCCGGCAAGACCAGCAATTGTGGCTGATACGACCGGGGCAGGCGATACATTAAATGGTGCTTTCTCAGTGCAGATTGCTAAAGGAGAGCCGATTGCAGAGGCGCTTCGTTATGCAAATACGGCGGCAAGTCTTTCGACTGAAAAATTTGGGGCACAGGGTGGAATGACAACTGCAGAGGAAGTTGAGAGAGAATTAAAGCGGAACGAGGAAAAGATTGGATAAGTAAATAGCAATAGGATAAGGAAATGTAGTCTGCGGGCAAGAACTCACAGAAGATTTAAAAATTGATAAAAAAGATGGTGGGCACAGCCTTGACAAAATGGGACAAATGGAGTACGATAGGCAACATATAAGACATCAGCGATGAAAAGAATAAGTAATAACGGACATCACGTTCAGACAGAAAGCAGCCGGGTGATGAGAGGCGCATGGACCGTTTGTTATGAATACCTCTTGGAGCTTCACACCGAACAGATCAAGTAGGCTGTGACGGAGTAGATACACGTTATCGTATCTGAGTATTATGTTTTGTTCATCAGGAGAGGATGAGACACTGATACTTACTGAGACAGATGATGCGAGTCGTCTGTGAAAAAAGGTGGTACCGCAGGATTTACTCCTGCCCTTTCTGATGAAACAGAGAGGGCAGGAGTTTTTTTATTGCATAGGGATTTCTTCGGAATTTTCTGTAATAAAAACGCTTTGCATGAGAATGCGTAGTTCGCGGAAAGGGAATTAGCCGCTGGCGACATCGCTTGCGGAGAATGATACAGGAAAATAAGGATACTACCTGAAAGGGGGATACAAAATGGAACTTTGGGATCTATTTGATGAAAATCGCAGATTTTTATATAAACAGCATAACCGGCAGGAGCCACTTGCACCGGGGCATTATCATGTTGTTGTCGTTGTATGTGTAGTGAACAGCAAGGAAGAGATTCTGGTCACACTTCGACATCCGGCGAAGGAAACTTACGCAAATTGCTGGGAAAATACAGGAGGAAGCGTACTTGCAGGGGAGACAAGCCGTCAGGGAGCAGTCAGGGAGCTTAAGGAAGAAACCGGAATCGGTGTATCAGAAGAAGAACTGATGCTGCTTGGAAGTGTCAGGGGAATCAGTGCATTTTATGATTTCTATGTGGTGAGAAAAGATGTAGAACTTTCGGATATTGTCCTGCAGGAAAATGAGACAGCAGATGCTCGATGGGTAACTTTGGAGAAATTTATCCGAATGGGAGAGGATGGAACACTGGCAGAACCGGTCTATCGACGTTTCCGGCAGTTTGAAGAAGCATTTTGGAAATTGATTAAAAATGAAGGAGAGGAAAAGAAACATGAAAATTTATGATGAATTGAAAGCAAGAGGACTGATCGCACAGGTGACAGATGAGGAATTGATCAGCAATTTGATCAATGAAGGAAAGGCGACATTTTATATTGGATTTGACCCGACAGCAGACAGCCTTCATGTGGGACATTTCATGGCACTCTGTCTGATGAAACGTCTTCAGATGGCAGGGAACAAGCCAATCGCTCTGATTGGAGGAGGAACCGGATACATCGGGGACCCATCAGGAAGAACAGATATGCGTTCAATGATGACACCGGAGCAGATCCAGCATAACTGTGACTGTTTCAAAGAACAGATGAGCAAATTTATCGATTTCTCAGAAGGAAAAGCTATGATGGTCAACAACGCAGACTGGCTGTTAGATCTGAATTATATTGAATTGCTCCGTGAAGTGGGAGCTCACTTCAGCGTCAACCGTATGCTGACTGCAGAATGCTACAAACAGCGTATGGAAAAAGGACTTAGCTTCCTGGAATTCAACTACATGATCATGCAGGCATACGATTTCTACGCACTGTACCAGAAATACGGATGTAATTTACAGTTCGGAGGAGATGATCAGTGGAGCAACATGCTTGCAGGAACAGAATTGATCCGTCGAAAACTTGGAAAAGATGCAAGTGCGATGACAATTACACTGCTTTTAAACTCCGAGGGAAAGAAGATGGGAAAAACACAGTCCGGTGCAGTATGGCTTGATCCGAACAAGACTTCCCCATTTGAATTCTACCAGTACTGGAGAAATATCGCAGATGCCGATGTATTAAAATGCATCCGCATGCTTACATTCCTTCCGCTGGAAGAGATTGATGCAATGGACAAATGGGAAGGAAGCCAGTTAAATCAGGCAAAAGAGATTCTTGCATACGAGCTGACAAAACTTGTGCACGGTGAAGAAGAAGCAGTCAAAGCACAGGAAAGTTCCAGAGCACTCTTCAGTTCCGGAAATGCAGCAAATATGCCTACTGCTGAATTAGAGGAAAGTGATTTCACAGAAGGAATGATCGATATCCTGACACTTCTTGTAAAGAGCGGACTTGTTCCATCCAAATCCGAGGCAAGACGTGCAGTACAGCAGGGCGGTGTGTCTGTAAACGGAGAGAAAGTAGAAGATATTAAGACAGCATATGCTCCTGAGACATTTGATGGAGAAGACTTCGTGCTGAAGAGAGGAAAGAAAAACTTCCGTAAGATCGTGATGAAATAGAGAGAAGGGAAAAATATGGCATTTAGAGAAATCAAAATCGAAGAATTACAGTTCAATCCATTTACAAAGATTGGAAAAGAATGGCTTTTAATTACGGCTGGAGATGAGAAAAAGCACAATACGATGACTGCAAGCTGGGGTGGTGTTGGTGTTCTCTGGGGAAAAAATGTTGTCACAACTTACATTCGTCCGCAGCGCTACACAAAAGAGTTCGTGGATGCACAAGATGTGTTTACAATTACATTTTTTGGGGAAAACTGCCGAGAAGCGCTTGCACTTTGTGGAAAAGTGTCTGGACGTGACGGGGATAAAATCAAAGAAGCTGGACTGACACCATACTTTGTAGATGGAACAACTGCATTTGAAGAGGCGGAAATGATTTTTGTATGTCGGAAACTTTATGCAGATGAGATTAAACCAGAGAAATTTATTGCAACAGAAAACGATGCGAGATGGTATCCGGAGAAAGATTACCATACAATGTATATTGCAGAGATCACAAAAGTGCTTGTAAAAGAAGCATAGGAGGAGAAAAAGAGCTTGAATTCCTTCAAAAATAGAAGGAGATCAGGCTCTTTTTTTGTTTTGAATTATGGAAACTCTTCGCTTAAGATACGCATTTTAAAATAATATTACAGAAACATTGGTTGAAAATATACTCGTAAAAAGTACTACATTTGAAAATACTGTACACTGTAAGGAGGAAGAGAAACCTGTCCGTTCATATTCACAGTTTCTCCGCTTAGTAACTCTTCGGCTGTGCCGTTTAATTCGCCGGAATATGCAGTGTATTCGTTGTCCCCTGCGTTGACTGCTACAAGAATCCGTTCGCTTTCAGAACAGCGCTCAAAGATCAGCTGATGATTTTGGATCACTACATTTCGGTAAGAACCATTGCAGAGTGCATCGTGGCTTTTCCGGACGGAGATTAGTTTTGATACAAAATCAGTAAGAGCATTTGGCAGTGGTTTCTCAAAACACGGGCGCAAAGCATAATCATTGTCAGGAGATTTCACGCCTTCTGCTCCCCATTCACTTCCGTAATAAAGGCAGGGAATTCCCGGCATGGAAAACAGCAGTCCATATACGAGCGGAAGATGTGATGGATTGTTCAGGATACTTGCGATCTTTGTCACATCGTGATTATCTGCAAAAGTCATCAGGTGTTTTCCACGGTAAAGACACCATTGTTCAGGACCAAACTGACGATTCAGAGAGTGTGCAATCTCAAAAAGGTTCCTATCGTTGAAGCTGGAGTAGAGACCCTTGTAACATTCATAGTTTGTGCAACTGTGAAGCAGTTCATCGTTGACAATCAAGTTGTAATCGCCGAAGAGTACTTCTCCGATCAAAGCAAAATCAGGTTTTAGCTCCGCGCAGAAATTGCGAAGACGGTGCATGAAATTGCGGTCAAGGCTGTATGCGACATCCAGGCGCAGACCATCGATATCAAATTCTGTGATCCATTTTTGGACACACGAAAGAAGGTAATCGACAACCGCAGGATTCTGGAGGTTCAGTTTGACCAGTTCAAAATGTCCTTCCCAGCCCTCGTACCAGAATCCATCATTGTAGCAGCTGTTGCGGTCAAAACTGATATGGAACCAGTTTTTGTAAGCGGAATCCCATTTGTATTTTCTGACATCTTCAAAAGCCCAAAAATTTCTTCCGACATGATTGAAGACACCATCCAGCACAATCTTAATGCCATGTGCATGGAGTGACTGGCAGACTTCGGAAAAATCCGCATTTGATCCGAGCCTACAGTCCAGTTTTGTGAAATCTTTTGTGTCGTAACCGTGCGTATCTGATTCGAAGACCGGATTAAAGAGGATCGCATCGATACCGAGTGACTGAAGATAATCTGTCCAGTCAAGGACTTTTCGGATTCGTGGTGTTACGATTCCATCATTGGAAAGTGGTGCACCGCAGAAACCGATTGGATAAATCTGATAAAATGTACTATGATATGCCCACATAAAAAATTCCTTCCGTTGCTGTTAATTTTGGAACCTGCCATTTAGGAGCGGATTCCAGTGTAAACACAGTATACCACAGAATGTGGGATTTTAAAATCGGGTGAAAGAAATTGCTTGTGACATTTCAGAGGAAATGTAGGTGATTTCAGGAAGAATATAAAAAATTTGTGGATCAGGACTAGGAGGAATATAGCTGGGAGAGAGAAGAAAAATGTTGCAAAACAGTAGAAAAATACGATAAAACAGTTGACAGAAAGACGTATTCATAATATAATCATAAAGTATGACATGAGAAGAAACAGTTTACACCAAAGCCCCGGAGTGAGCTGATTTCATAATAAACAATATTGATTTAATGAGAGAATATATTAGGAGGTCGACCAATGAAAACTTACATGGCTAATCCAGATAAGATTGAAAGAAAATGGTATGTAGTTGACGCAACAGACAAGACATTAGGACGTTTAACATCAGAAATCGCAAAAGTATTAAGAGGAAAAAATAAACCAGTTTATACACCGCACATCGACACAGGAGATTACGTAATCGTTGTAAATGCAGAGAAGATTGCAGTTACAGGTAAAAAATTAGATCAGAAAATCTACTACAATCACTCTGATTATGTAGGTGGAATGAAAGAAACTACATTAAGAGAAATGATGGATAAGAAACCAGAGAAAGTAATCGAACTTGCTGTAAAAGGAATGCTTCCAAAAGGACCTTTAGGAAGATCAATGATCAAAAAGCTTCATGTATACGCTGGACCAGAGCATGATCATCAGGCTCAGAAACCAGAAGTATTAACATTTTAAGGAAAGGTTGAAAGGAGGAAATTACAGTGGCTAAAGCAAAATTCTACGGAACAGGAAGAAGAAAAAAATCAATCGCAAGAGTATATTTAGTACCGGGAACAGGTAACATTACAATCAATAAAAGAGACATCGACGAATATTTAGGATTAGAGACATTAAAAGTTGTTGTTCGTCAGCCATTAGTAGCAACAGAGACACTTGACAAATTCGACGTATTAGTAAACGTACGCGGTGGTGGATACACAGGACAGGCTGGAGCTATCCGTCACGGTATCGCAAGAGCTTTACTTCAGGCAGATCCAGATTACAGACCAGTTCTGAAAAAAGCAGGATACTTAACACGTGACCCACGTATGAAAGAACGTAAGAAATACGGTCTCAAAGCAGCTCGTAGAGCACCACAGTTCAGCAAACGTTAATTATACGTTTCAGAACGTACAATTTCAAAAAGATTTTATAACTCCTCAGGACTTTGGTTCTGGGGAGTTTTTTTAGCAAAATAATGAACTTGATTTGCGACACCAATATTGAAGTAGAAGTTTTTATGAACTATAATGGTTGACGAAGATTAACCATAGGAGGGTGTATGGATAAGGATTTTAGCTTGGAGAAGAAAAATTTTATTGAAATTTATAATCTTGCTAGACCGGTTATGACGATACTAGGAGATCAAGTCCGCCAAGAGATCCTGTTAGCTTTAATAGAAAGTGGGGGGATGGGAGGAATTCGAGTTGGTGAAATACAGAAAAAAAGTCATGTTTCTCGTTCCGCGGTATCGCATCATCTTAAAGTACTCTTAGATGCAGGGATTATCAATATGAGACGTGAGGGAACAAAGAATTACTATTATATTGATTTTGATGATACGACAGTAAAGCCAGTGATACTATTTTGGCAACAAGTAGAGCCAATGCTGAAAAGATGTAGCAAAGAAAGCGAAAAGAGGTTATAAAAATGAGAGTATATTCTATTTATTTTAGTCCGACAAACAGTACAAAAGAGATTGCAAATTTGGTGGCGAATGAAGTTGGCAGTTATCAGGAAATTGATCTTAGCAAAAAAGAAGACATGGTCGATCAAGTATTTGATGCAGACGATATTTGTGTGATTGGCGTCCCATCTTATGGAGGCCGAGTGCCAGGTATTGCACTAGAGAGAATGAATAAATTTAAAGGGAATCATGCAAAAGCTATATTGGTGGTATCATATGGAAATAGAGCATTTGAGGATACTCTGAAAGAATTAGCAGATGACTTAAGCAAAAGAGGTTTTTATTGTTTTGCTGCGATCGCTGCTATTGCAGAACATTCTATTATGCATCAATTTGCAACGGGACGTCCTGATGCTAACGATAAAAAAGAATTGAAAGGCTTTACGAAAAAAATTATAGACAAAATGAACACGGATACAGCAAACAGTGAATTACGATTGCCGGGAAATTATCCCTATAGAGAATATAATGGTGTTCCATTAAAACCAAAGGCAGGAAGAAGCTGCACGGGATGTGGTGTTTGTGCAGGGGCATGTCCTGTAGGGGCAATCTCGATTGAAAATCCAAGAAAGACAAACAAAGATTTATGTATATCATGTATGCGATGTGTGAAAATATGTCCAAGTCATTCTAGAAAGGTCAATTCCTTTATGGTTAAGGTTGCATCAAAGAAAATGAATGCTGCTTGTCAAGAAGAAAAAGAAAACGAACTTTTTATATAGTGCAGTATATAAATATAAAATAATAATTAGGAGAATTCCGGTTTTCTGGACTTCAGACTTGGAGAGTTTTTGTAGAAGTCTGATATCTATATCTTTCCTTCTTATGGTTAGGGAATATCCTACTGTTGGAATATAGGATCATGGAAGGATCCTGTGTATGTGTATTCGGAGAAAGAAGAATAGACATGCAACGATTGTAGAGTAGATGGAACAGTCGCGGGGGATTCGCTCTGTTAAATTGAGTAAGAAGTAGAAAATAATTTGGGGTAAATGAATATGGAATTAAGAATCTTACGCTATTTTTTAACGGTGGCAAAAGAACAAAGTTTTACAAAAGCAGCGGAACAACTACACATCACACAGCCAACCTTATCCAGACAGATTGCAGCGCTTGAGGAGGAACTGGGTACCGTTCTGTTTGTTCGCAAAGGGAGAAGTATTACGCTTACAGATGGAGGAATTTTGTTAAAGCGAAGAGCATTGGAAATCCTTAATCTTGAAGATCGAATGTTGGAAGAACTGAGAGGAACTGAAGAAGTGATAGAAGGAACAGTTACTTTTGGGTGCGGAGAGTTTACAGCAGTAGAAACATTGGCGAAAATATGTAAGCAATATAAAGAAAAATATCCGCTTGTCCAGATTGCGATTCATACCGCAACAGCGGACACTATATATGAGATGATGAATAAAGGGCTTGTAGATATTGCATTGTTCATGGAACCAGTGGATACAGAAGGGCTTGATTATATTAGAATAAAAGACTGCGATCATTGGGTAGTAGGAATGCGCCCTAATGATCCGCTTGCTAATAAGAAGTACATAGAAAAGAATGATATTTTGGATAAGCCGCTTATTTTACCAGAAAGGGTGGGGGTTCAGAGCGAACTTGCCAATTGGTTTGGAAAAGATTTTTCCAGTCTTGATATTTCATTTATAAGCAATCTTGGAACAAATGCCAGTGTGATGGCGGCAAATGGACTTGGGTATCCAATTTCCATTGAGGGTGCTGTAAAATATTGGAGGGAAGAGATACTTGTGCAAAGGAGACTTTATCCAGAGATTACTGCGAGCGTAGTGATTGCATGGAGAAGACATATTCCTTATTCACAAGCAGTAAATAAGATGATAGAAGAAATCAATGCTTTTTAGGCATAAATGTGAATACGATATAAGTATTGGACATGATAAGATGATAGATTATAGAATAGATGTGCAGGATCAGAAGATATCTTGCACATCTATTTTTAGAATGGGGACAAATAACTATGGGAAAAAGATTAGTGGCATATTTTAGTGCAAGTGGAACAACGAAAAAGGTAGCAGAAATGATTGCTGATAGTGCAAAAGCAGATTTGTTTGAGATTACACCAGAGGTTCCATATACAAGTGCTGACCTTAATTGGATGGATAAAAAATCCAGAAGCAGTATAGAGATGAATGATAAGAGCATGATTGCAGAAGGAAAGGTATTTAACAATGCAACTAGACAACAAATCGTTGAATGGGTAGAAACATTATAAGCTTGGAGAGATGTAACATGAAATTACTTCAAATGAATGGTGTGAGCCGGTTACTAATGAAGATTACAGCAAATTAGCATAATGAAAAGCAGTAAAGAAAGATGGATATCTATGGAAAGATAGGGTGTTTATTTATGAAGGGAGGGCATAAAAAATGGAATATGTCAAATTAGGAAATACGGATATCAGCGTATCGAAAATTTGCTTAGGCTGCATGAGTTTTGGGAAGGCCGGAACGATGCATGATTGGACAATTGATGAAAACGAAAGTGAAAAAGTAATCCAACATGCGTTGGAACTTGGAATTAATTTCTTTGATACAGCAAATGGATATTCGGCAGGGACAAGCGAGGAATATCTTGGTAAGGCAATCAAGAAAAATATTGCAAGGGATCAGGTAGTTATCGCTTCAAAAGTATATTTTAATGAAGGACGTTTATCGCGAAAAGCAATCATGCGGGAAATCGAAGGCACTTTGCAGAGGTTGGGCACAGATTATCTGGATTTGTATATTATTCATAGATTTGATTATGATACACCGATTGAGGAAACAATGGAGGCTCTGCATGATTTGGTGAAAGCTGGAAAAGTAAGAGCAATTGGTGCATCTGCAATGTATGGTTACCAGTTTTACAATATGCAGCTTATAGCAAAAGAACGTGGCTGGACACAATTTTCTGTAATGGAGAATCACTATAATTTGCTCTATCGAGAGGATGAAAGAGAACTGATCCCTATTTGTAGACAGATGGGAGTTTCTCTTACACCATATAGTCCGTTGGCGGCTGGACATTTAAGCAGGCCAGAATGGAAAACAAATTCACTGCGTAGCAAAACAGATAGAGTAGCCATGGGGAAATATGATGGCATGGAAAAGCAGGATAGGAAGATTGTAGAGAGAGTATATGAGCTTTCCCAAAAACATAATTGCAAAATGTCTCAAATTGCACTTGCATGGCAGTGGATGAAAGGTATTTCTTCACCGATTATCGGTGCTACCAAGACAGTATATCTTGATGATGCAGTTAGAGCTTTGGATGTGAAATTAACAGATTTAGATATGGAATATTTAGAGGAAATGTATGTTCCACATCCGATTGTGGGTGCAATTAATCATAATCCAGAACAGACAATTTCAAGAGGCACAGTAAAATAGCCAACTAAATTAAGTATAAATAGGCATTTCTATAGCGATGGGCAACGTTCTTTTTGGAGAAGTTTTTATAGAAAATTTGAATAAAGTATATAACAAAAAACAATTTAACATATGAAACGGATAGTGTTAGAATGTGACTGGTGTTGGAAAACATAAAAGAGGAGGAAAAATATGAAAAAGAAATTTTTAAGCCTGTTTTTAGTTGCTGCATTATCTGTTTCGATGTTCGCAGGATGCGGAAAAGGCGAAGAGAAAAAAGAAGAAAATGCTGCAGCGAAAAACGAAACAAAAACAGAATATGTAAGTAAAAATGGGAACACCATGGTTCTTACATTATTTCAAAACCCAAAAACATTAGACATTCAAAAAACAAATGCAGATTATTTTATTCCGCTTCAGATTTATGATCGTCTTGTCGATGTAACTGTGAATGAAGCTGGAGAAACAGAGATTATTCCAAGTCTTGCTGAAAAATGGGATATCAGTGAAGATGGTCTTACGTACACATTCCACTTAAGAAAAGGTGTAAAATTCCACAATGGCGAAGAATTAAAAGCAGATGATGTACTATTTACCATTGATAAAGCTGTAAATCCAGAAGAAGCTTGTATCAATGCAGCTCAGTATCAGGAAGTAAAAGGGTACCAAGATCGTCTGGATGGAAAAACAGATGTGATTGAAGGTGTTAAAGTAATCGATGATTACACAGTAGCGATCACACTTTCAGCGCCATCAGCATCTTTTCTTGCAAATATGACAGGTGCTCCGGCTTCTATCTATAACCGTAAAGCTGTCGAAGAAGGAAAAGATAAATTTGGATTTGATCCAGAATATACTGTTGGTACAGGGTATATGAAGTTTAAAGACTGGACACAAGATCAGGAGATCAATCTTGTAAGAAATGATGAATATTTCAATACACCGGCTAAAATCGATGGAGTCCGCTATTTAATGAACATTGATGCCTCTACCGAACGGATGATGTTTGAAAATGGTGAGTTAGATTACATGGGTGTAAAGGCAGATGACCTTGAGCATTTCAAAAATGATGAATTTTGGAAAGATTACTTAATCGGATATCAGCCACCAAGCATGGATTACATGATTTTTAATCAGAACGATACATTCATGGCGGATGTAAATGTAAGAAAAGCTGTTCAGGCAGCGATCAATCGTGATTTGATCAATCAGAACTTCTATAATGGTGAAGGAACGTTATTAAATGGTGTTCTTCCTCCGGCAATTCCGGGATACTCTGAAGATCAAACACCAATTAAATACGATGTAGAAGAAGCAAAAAAATTATTAAAAGAAGCAGGCCATGAGTCAGATGTGACACTTACAATTCTTCAGAATGGAGAAAGTACATATACACATCCTATTAATGAAATGATTCAGTCTATGCTTGGAGAAGCAGGAATTAAAGCTGAAATCAAAAACATGGATATGACATCTTACTGGGATACCATTGCAAGTGGAGAAGGGTATTCTATTTCACTGGGACCTGTAACAGCAGATGTTCCGGATCCAGGAGCATTCTTCACAACATTTACAGTGGAAAATAGCGCTTCGAATGGATATAACATCAAAGACAAAGCGTTAAGCGATAAGATCAAAGAAGCAAATGCAAAACTTGATCCAAAAGAAAGAATTGCAGCCCTTCAGGCATTAGAATCAGAAATCGTAACAGAACAGGCATTATACTTACCGATCGCAGCTGAAAAACGTACATGCATCATTAGCCCAAGATTGAAGAACTTTCAGCTTGGCTGGCAGGGATGGGTTTGCTGCTCAACACATAATGTAGAAATCGATGATTCTTACAATAAATAAATAGCAATGTATAAAAGGTATCAGATTTGATACCTTTTATACATATAAGGAGAAAAACTTATGCGTAAATATATTGCAAAACGAATCGCAGTATCTGTTCCTATTATTTTAGGGGTCATACTGATTACGTTTGTCTTGATGAATTACATTCCAGGAAATGCAGTAACCGCGATGATGCAAAATAAGATCAATAACGAAACGGTGGCTCGAGTGGAAGAAGAAATGCATTTGAACGATCCGATTTTGGTACGATTTGGTTTGTATATAAAAGATTTATTACATGGAGATTTGGGAACCTCTTTTGTAATGAATCAGCCAGTATTCAATCTGATTAAAAATGCATTCCCTAATACGATAAAGCTGGCATTATCGGCAATCGCATTTGCATGGATTTTAGGAATACCGATAGGAATTATAAGTGCTTTAAAGAAAAATACATGTCTGGATAAATTATTTATGGGAGTGTCACTCATGGGAATATCAATGCCGACATTTTCCATTGGAATTATTTTACAGTATTTAATTGCCTATAAATTAAAATGGCTGCCAATTAGTGGATTTACAACACCGGCACATTTAATTTTACCATCCATTGTGTTGGGATGGAGCATGGCAGGAGAGATTTCGCGTTTAATACGTACAAATTTGATTGATGTGATTCAGGCAGATTATATAACAACAGCGAAGGCAAAGGGAAAGTCGCGTATGGGAATTGTTATTTTTCATGCACTAAAAATGTCGATTCTTCCAGTGATCACAATTATGATGATGCAATTTACATCATTGCTGGGAGGGGCATTGATCACTGAGAATATTTTTAGTATTCCGGGAATTGGAACATTATCAATCTCTGCTTTGAGCAATCGTGATATACCGTTGTTACAAGGAACGATTATTCTCAGTACATTTTTAATTATTATTGGAAATCTCATTGCGGATATTATTTATGCGCTGGCAGATCCAAGAGTGCATTATGATTAGGAGGATAGCATGAAAAATATGATGAAAAATACCGGACGAAAAATAAAAAAGTATGTCAAAGAGGATCCAGTAGGATTTATAAGTTTTCTTATGATCTTGCTGTTTATTTTTCTTGCTGTTTTTGCAGATTTCATTGCACCGTATGGAATCAATGAAACACAGTATATGAAACCGAAGGCGGCTCCTTCTATGGAACACATTTTTGGAACAGATGAATTGAGCCGTGATATTTTCAGCAGAATTTTGTATGCATCAAGAATCTCTCTATTTATTGGATTTGCACCAACAACAATCAATTTGATCATTGGAACATTTTTGGGAATGATAGCTGGAATGACTACATTAAAATGGGTAGATACATTGATTATGAGAGTTGTTGATATTGTATTGTCTTATCCGTTTATGATTCTTGCGATGGCGATTGTTTACAATTTAGGAGCAAGTACAAAAAATTTATTTTTAGCACTGATCTTAGTTGGATGGGCTGGAACAGCGAGAACGGTGAGAGCGCAAACATTATCTCTAAAAAATAGTACATATATAGAAGCAGCGCGTTCCATGGGAGTGAGCAAATGGAAAATTATGATCAAACATATTTTACCCAATATTCGCTCTTTGCTGCTTGTGCTTTACACAATGTCTATCCCGGTTGCAATTCTTTCAGAGGCAGGATTGAGTTTCCTTGGATTTGGTGCACAGCCGCCACAGACAAGTCTCGGAGTTATGGTATCTAAAGGACGTACGTATCTGTTTGATGCCCCATGGATTTCTCTGGCACCAGCAATCTATATTCTTTTGCTTTCTTTGTGTCTCAATTTTTTCGGAGATAGCCTGAGAGATATGTTGGATTCCAAACGTTCAGAAAGATAGGGGGATATGATGGAAGATATAGTATTACAAGTAAAAGATGTCACGATTGGTGGTAAAAAATCAGGGTATTCGATTGTAGACAAAGTAAATATAGAAGTAAAAAAGCAACAGATTGTAGGGATTGTAGGAGAATCTGGCTGCGGGAAAAGCATGACAAGTTTAGCAATCATGCAGTTGATGCCGGTGAACATTGCAATAAAAGAAGGACAGATTCTATTTTCTGGTGAGGAACTAACGGCACTAAAAGAAAAAGAATTACGGAAAGTGCGAGGAAAAGATATTTCTATGATCTTTCAAGAACCAGTGCGCGCCCTGCATCCACTGCATAAAGTAGGAAAACAAATTGAAGAAAGTCTGAAGATTCATACAAATTTGTCAAAAGAGGATAGAAAAAAACAAACTATTTCCCTCATGAAATCTGTTGGAATACCAGATGCGGAAATGCGGTATGATCAATATCCACATCAGCTTTCCGGAGGGTTAAATCAAAGAATTATGATTGCTATGGCGATTGCAGCAGATCCATCCCTGATTATTGCGGATGAGCCGACAACCGCGTTAGATGTTACAATTCAAGCTCAGATTTTACAATTGCTGCGATCCTTGCGTGAAAGAAGAGGAGTATCGCTCATCTTGATTTCGCATGATTTAGCGGTGATTTGTGAAAACTGTGATTATGTATATGTGATGTATTGTGGCCAGATTGTAGAGGAAGCAGATGTAAGGACATTTTTCCAATCTCCGAAACATCCGTATACGCAGGCACTTATTCAGGCTTCTCCTGATCCAGAGAAAAAAATAGATCAATTGATGGCAATTAAAGGAACGGTTCCGTCTATCGAAAATATTCCGGAGGGATGTCGATTTGCGGAGCGATGTCCGCATAAAACAGAACGATGTACCAAAGTAGAGCCAAAATTGTATGAGCAAAATGATGGGACAAAAGTCAAATGCTTTTTATTTGAAGAGGGTAGATAATTTATGGGAAATTCATTAATCATAGCACAAAATATAAGTAAAACTTTTGTGGCAAAAGGACTGTTTAGTGCAAAAAAGGAAAATCATGTATTACATCATGTTGATTTAGAAATTTACAACAATGAAACGTTAGCTCTTGTGGGAGAATCGGGATGTGGAAAAACAACATTGGGACGAATCATTCTAGGATTAGAAAAGCCGACAGATGGAGATATACTTTTTGAGGGAGAAAATATTTTTTCTAAAAAAGAAGTAAAAAAGGAAATGCGTAAAAATATGCAGATGGTCTTTCAGGATCCTTATGCATCTTTAGATCCAAAGATGAAAGTGGAAGAAATCCTGATGGAACCGCTTTTGGCAAATAAAGTGTATGCAAATAAAAAGGAAGCAAGAAAAAAAGTAAAAGAACTATTGGAAATTGTGGGGCTTAACGAAACGCATATGAAGCGATATCCTTATCAATTTTCAGGGGGACAACGTCAGCGAATTGGGATTGCAAGGGCCTTAGCATTGGAACCGGCATTTATTGCATGCGATGAACCAGTATCTGCACTGGATGTTTCTGTACAAGCACAGATTTTGAATTTATTAAAGGAAATCCAGAAAAATCGTAATTTGAGTTTATTGTTCATTTCACATGATTTGGGAGTTGTGCGCTATATTGCGGATCGAGTTGCGATCATGTACTTGGGAAGAATCTGTGAGATTGGTTCCGTTGAAGAAGTGTATACCAATCCAAAACATCCTTATACAGAATATTTGCTCCAATCGGTTCCTAAAATGAGAGTTCCAAATGGGGACAAAGAAGATTTGCAACAATCTTTACAAGAGGCCAATGAAATCAAAGTAGAAAAAAGAGAAGATATGTGTCCATTTTATTCACGTTGTAAATATCATACAGATATTTGTAAGCAGAAATTTCCAGAACAAAAGAAAAGAAATGAAACAATATTTTTTTGCCATCATCCCTTAGCTTAGTAAGGAAACTGTATATGAGATAAAAAAGACTGGTAAACAGTGGTTGATATGATTTTACCACCGCTTATCAGTCTTAGTATTTTATTCGATAGGAAGCTGTAATTGTGTAATATATTCTGATTCATCAGAAGTTGTGTGAATGTCGATCCAAAGAATTTCCAATAAGTTACCAAGCACTTTGAAGTTGTGAGTGTGTGCATATTGGATGAGTTCTTGTCCCCAGTAGGAGCTCTGTTTATAATCCCCGCGATAAGTGACGCAAAGGTAATGACCGCCGGCAAGAATATCCTCGCCTTCTTCATCGATAAGAAAAACAGATTGATAGGAAAGCACTTTTTTATTTACGAGAGAGGGCAGAGAAATCATAGTTCCAATTTGATTACTTCCGATAATGTATAAGCGATTTTGATTTAGATTGATAAGCTGTTTGATCAGAACATCCATTTCTTCTTCATTTTTATATCCTTCGGGAAGAAGGTGGCAACGGCGAGGGGGAATATTCATTAAGCAGATTTCACCTAAAGGAAGAGATAATGCGGAATGAATGTTATGCAATCTGTGCTCTACATTTTTTTGCAGCTTTTGCAGATACTGTATTTGCTTTGCAATCGCGTCTTTTTCGTCTTCCAGCATAGAAATTGAAGACAAAACTGTATGATGGTCTAAGTATTCGCGGATTTGTTCCATTGTAAATCCAATGGAGCGTAAATCTCGGATTACATTTAATCTCCATATGTCGTGAATACTATAATAGCGATATCCAGATTCAGAACGCTGAGGTTTGATAATTCCAATTTCTTCATAATAACGTATAGAATCTACACCGATTCCATATAATTTAGAAATTTCACCAATTTTAAAAAAAATTTTCATATTTTCTATTGATCTCCTTGACTCTAGTATTATACCAGAGTTTATAATGAGTGTATAGATTCCATGATAGGTTAATAGAAAGGATTTTTTAAAATGCGTTCAGTTTGGAAGGAAATGAAATTATCATCCGTATTACTTTTACTATTGGGAAGTGCGATATTGGCATTTGGACTTTACAATATCCATTCAATGTCCAATGTGACAGAGGGCGGAATTTTAGGGTTAACACTTCTTTTAGAATATTGGTTTGGGATTTCGCCATCGGTTTCAGGATTTATACTGACGGTATTATGTTACCTTTTGGGATGGAAATTATTGGGAAAACTTTTTCTTGTATATTCTTTTATTTCTTCTATTGGATTTTCTGTTTTTTATGGGATCTTCGAACAGTTTGATCCATTATTCCCTGACATTGCCACAAAACCACTTCTGGCAGCAGTTGTAGGAGCAATATTTGTAGGTGTAAGCGTAGGATTATGTGTTCGAGTAGGTGGAGCTCCGACTGGAGATGATGCGCTTGCAATGAGTTTGGATCGAGTACTTCCGTTAGATATCCAATGGATTTATTTGATCAGTGATCTGGTGGTATTGCTTATCTCTCTTACCTACATTCCAGTAAGTAAGATCATTTATTCGCTTTTGACCGTTATTTTATCCGGACAGATTATTGGAGTTATGCAAAAGATTCCATTTAGAAAAAAGGATAAAGAGGACTCTTATTCTTTTGCTGTGGAACCAAACAGAGAGAGTTGGACAGCGGGGGATGGAGATATCAGCCAATAGACAGAAAGCATTTATTACTCCTCAGGATTTTAATCTTGAGGAGTTTCTGTATATGTTTTTAGTCGATCTTCATTTCCATCTGCGAGCGCCTGCTCGTAATACCAGCATTTGAACTGGATCATGTCGAGTACTTTTTCCAGTTTTTCAATTTTTTCTTCTACCGCTTTGCGCTGATGTAGAAATAGTTCTAAGCGCTTTTCGTAAGTGGAACTTCCTTGGGCACACCATTCCATAAATAACTTGATTTCTTTGATCTTCAGCCCAGATTTTTTCAGGCATTCGATCATCCGAAGTGCTTCCAGTTCTTTTTCGCTGAACTTACGGATGCCGGAAGTACGCTCAAGTGTCGGGAACAGACCTTCCTTGTCATAATAGCGGATGGTAGAGATGGGAAGGTGAACTAGTTTTGCGACTTGGCCAATTGTATACATATGGGTTCCTCCAATTTCATTTATCAGATCTCTTTTTTGATTTTTGAAAATAAGTATTGACCTAAAGTTAAGTTCAGGTATTATGATGAACATAACATGAATAGCGAAGAAAGTCAATGTGTGCAGAGCTGCTCAAAAGCGACAAGGGTTCTTGGATAGAGCATGCTTTGCAAAAAGTGGAAAGGAAGGAAAAATTATGTTAGGAAATTTTCAATATTGTAATCCAACAAAACTTTATTTTGGGGAACAATCCCTTACTTTTTTGAAAGAAGAATTAGAAAAATACGGACCAAAGGTGCAGCTGAGTTATGGAAGAGACTCGATTAAGAAAAACGGCATCTATGATCAGGTAATGGAACTGTTAAAAGAAGCAGGGAAAACAGTGTTTGAGGACCCAGGAGTAATGCCGAATCCGACAGTAGAAAAATTGTATGAGGGATGTAAGATCGCGAGAGAAAACGAGGTGGATCTGATTCTTGCAGTAGGGGGAGGATCGGTGTGTGATTATGCAAAGGCCGTCTCGGTATCTGCATATTGTGAGGAAGATCCATGGGAAAAATATTATGAGAGGATGGAAGAGGTAGATAATCGAATCATCCCGGTTGGATGTGTGCTGACGATGGTAGGAACTGGATCAGAGATGAATGGTGGTTCAGTCATTACAAATTCGGAGAGGAAACGGAAGATCGGTCATGTATTTGGGGAGAATGTTTTCCCGAAATTCTCCATTTTAAATCCGGTATTTACCTATACATTGCCAAAATATCAGATGGTAGCAGGAATCTATGATATTTTTAATCACATTACCGAACAATATTTTTCCGGGGAGGATGACAATACTTCAGACTATGTCATGGAGGGGCTGATGAAGTCCTTGATCCATTCTTCAAGAATTGCGGTTGTAGATCCAATGGATTATGAGGCGCGCAGCAATATTATGTGGACAGCAACATGGGCATTGAATACTATGGTGGAACAGGGAAAGACAACCGATTGGATGGTTCATATGATAGGGCAGTCAGTCGGCGCATATACAGACGCCACACATGGAATGACACTGGCTGCAGTCTCAATGGCATACTACCGTTATATTTGTCCATATGGTTTGCAGAAATTTGTGCGGTTCGCCGAGAATGTCTGGGGAATACAGGTAGAAGGAAAGAGTAAAGAGCAGATTGCAAAGGAAGGTCTGGCAAGCATGGAAAGCTGGATGCGTGAAATTGGGCTTGTCATGAATCTGCGGGAACTTGGTGTGACAGAAGAGATGATAGAGGGAATTGCAGAAGGAACATTTGTGATGGACGGGGGATATAAGATTCTTTCGCATAAAGAAATTGTCGATATTTTGAGGAAAAGCATGGAATAGACGGTGAACCCTCTGGAGGGAGGAGAGGAAAGAAATGAAACGTTCAAAAATTAGTCAATGTATAAAAGAGATGGAGAAACTTGCGAAAGAGAATGGGTTTGCATTGTCTCCATTTTGTAGCTGGACACCGAAAGACTGGGAAGACAAGTCTGAAGAATATGACGAAATCAGAAAATTTCTGGAAGATCAAAAAATTGACTTTTAGTTATTGGTGTGTTACTATTTTCTAGAAAAGTAAATAGCCGGGGAGCTTGTAGACAGGCTGAGAGGAAGGTGTGAACTTCGACCCTGATACCTGATTTGGATAATGCCAACGTAGGAAAGAATTGATTTTAAGAAGTTTGACGGAGTACCAATTGAGGTACTCTGTTTTTTTATTATATTTTATTACATAGGAAATTTCCGAGAAATGCTATGGAATAAAAAGCAGAGTCCTATGAAAAAATGCTCCGCCCAGGCATAATCCTTGAAATCCTTTTGGAGTTCTGTCATAAAAAAATTCCGGCACAGAGCAAATGAAAAATATTCTGCCGCGGGCAGAAGAAAGAAGAGGTACATCATATGTCAGAAAAATACTACACACAGATGGAAGCAGCAAGAAAGGGAATCATCACAGAGGAGATGCGGGCAGTTGCGCGGAAGGAATACCGTACAGAGGAGGAAATCCGGGATCTGGTGGCGAAAGGACAGGTGGCGATCTGCGCCAACAAAAGGCATAAATGCCTGGATCCAAATGGAGTAGGATCTATGCTTCGTACGAAGATCAATGTAAATCTGGGAGTGTCAAAAGATTGCAAAGATTATGAGGTTGAGATGGAAAAAGTCATGGCGGCGGTAAATATGGGAGCAGAGGCAATTATGGACCTTTCTTCTCATGGGAATACGCAGCCATTTCGAAGAAAACTGACACAAGAATGTCCGGCGATGATCGGAACCGTTCCGGTTTATGATAGTGTGATTCATTATAAGAGAGATCTTGCCACACTGACAGCAAAAGATTTTATTGATGTAGTAAGACTCCACGCAGAGGATGGAGTGGATTTTGTCACACTGCACTGTGGAATTACAAGAAAGACAATTGAACAGATCAAGAAGCATAAAAGAAAAATGAATATTGTATCCAGAGGCGGATCGCTTGTGTTTGCGTGGATGAGTATGACTGGAAATGAAAATCCATTTTACGAATACTTTGATGAGATTCTTGAAATCTGCCGGGAATATGATGTCACAATTTCACTTGGGGATGCATGCCGTCCGGGCTGTCTGGCCGATGCGAGTGACGTGTGTCAGATTGAAGAGTTGGTGCGCTTGGGAGAGCTGACAAAACGTGCATGGGCAAAAGATGTGCAGGTGATGGTAGAAGGCCCGGGGCATATGCCATTGGATCAGATTGAAGCAAATATGAAATTGCAGCAGACAATCTGCATGGGTGCTCCGTTTTATGTACTGGGACCGATCGTGACTGATATTGCACCGGGATATGACCATATTACAGCGGCGATCGGAGGTGCAGTAGCAGCTTCAGCAGGTGCAGCATTTCTTTGCTATGTGACACCGGCAGAACATCTGGCGCTTCCGAATGTAGAAGATGTCAAACAGGGGATCATCGCTTCCAGAATTGCAGCGCATGCCGCAGATATTGCAAAACATGTTCCGCACGCAAGAGATATTGATGATCGTATGGCGGATGCCAGAAGAACTTTTGATTGGGAGGAGCAGTGGAAGTGTTCTATGGATCCAGAAACGGCAAAACAGATTCGGGAAGACCGCAAACCGGAAATTGAAGAGAGTTGCTCTATGTGTGGAAAATTCTGTGCGGTCAGAAGTATGAATAAGGCATTGAATGGAGAGTATATCGATATTCTGTAATAAAAATTCAGAACAGTGAAAGATGATGGAGCACTTCAATGCAAGCATATAAACTGCATAAAAAATAAATGGAAAATATAAAAATATTGTATTTTTTGTACAAACACCGTATAATAAACCTACTAGCACAGATTGCAGGAAAGTGTGATAAGGAGGAAGAAAACGATGTATAGAATCTCTAATTTTACGAATAATGATGATATTAAAGTGTTAAACTCTCTTGGTCCGTTTACTGTCATAGAATATCAGCGTGATTTAAGTGTGATGCCGCACAATGCCGCGTTGGCCTATTTTTGTAATGAGATGAATGTGAGAAAGCGCCAGGTTATCTGTGATGTCAATCAGGCAAATATCACACTTCAGGCAGGAGCAATGCAGTGGACCGTAGGCAATGTCAATGCGACAACGGGAGTAAAAGGTGTGGGCGATTTCTTTGGAAAAGCAGTCAGGGGAAAAGCAACCGGGGAATCGGCAATCAAGCCGGAATATACCGGAAACGGAATTCTTGTGTTGGAACCGACTTATAAGCACATCCTACTGGTAGATTTAAAAGACTGGAATGGTTCCATCGTGTTGGATGACGGATTGTTCCTGGCATGTGATGCAAGACTGAAGCACAAAGCAGTGATGCGCTCCAATCTTTCTTCTGCTGTTGCAGGAAATGAAGGACTGTTCAATCTTGGAGTGGTAGGAGAGGGAGTGCTTTGTCTGGAAGCACCTTGTCCGAAAGAGGAGCTTGTGGAGATCACTCTCCAGGATGATGTATTGAAAGTAGATGGCAACATGGCGATCGCATGGAGCGGCAGCTTAAGTTTTACTGTAGAACGGTCAGGAAAGACACTGATAGGTTCGGCAGCTTCGGGGGAAGGACTTGTAAATGTGTATCGTGGAACCGGAAAAGTTCTCCTGGCTCCAGTGCTGGATGGAGCAGTATAGAGTAGCCAGCTTTGCATAGTATTAGAAAATCTATATTAGGAAAAAGAAAAATGAAATTTGTGTAAAATATACAAGAAATATGTAGCATTTTTGTATAATATAATGGTATAATCAGTTGCGCAAAAGCTTTATGCAGAGAGGAGAATGTTATTTATATGGTAGATTTAAAAGCAAGACCGTATTATCTGTCAGAGGAAGACTGTCAATGGGTAAAAGACACAATTGCAAATATGAGCCCGGAAGAAAAAGTAGGACAGTTATTCTTTCAGCTGACAGCTTCACACGATGAAGAATATTTAAAAGAATTAATGGAAAAATATCACCTTGGTGGATGCCGTTACAATCCGGCTCCGGGAAAGGCGATTCAGGAACAGAATCGGATCCTTCAGAAATATGCAAAGGTTCCGGTATTTATCGCATGCAACACAGAAGCCGGAGGAGACGGCGCATGTGCAGATGGGACACATATTGGAGCTGGTGTGAAGATCGCAGCTACAGATAAGGAAGAGTATGCATTTGCATTAGGAAAGATGGCAAATGAACAGGCAGCGGCAATCGGATGTAACATGGCATTTGCACCGGTGGCAGATATTCTTTACAACTGGGAGAATACAGAGATTGTGACACGTGCATTCGGCGGAGATGCAGAACGTGTAGCAACTATGAGCAAAGCATATTTAAATGGAGCACATACGATTCCGGGATTTGCATGCGCAGCGAAACATTTTCCGGGAAATGGACAAGACTTCAGAGATGCACACATTGCAAACAATGTAAACTATTTTGATGTGGAAAAATGGGATGAGACTTACGGACATGTTTACCGTACATTGATTGAGAATGATCTGGATGCGATCATGGGAGGACACATCATGCTTCCTTCTTATGCAAAAGCCATTAATCCTGAGTTAAAGGACGAAGATATGATGCCGGCTACATTAAGTCCGGAGATCATGACAGGTCTTTTGAGAGACAGACTTGGATTCAACGGTATGGTCGTGACAGATGCTTCCCATATGGTAGCAATGACAGACCGAATGAAGCGTTCAGAGATGCTTCCGGCAAGTATCAATGCAGGTTGTGATATGTTCTTATTCTTCAATGATCCAGAGGAAGATTTTGCTACAATGCTTGGTGCATACAAGACAGGAATCATCAGTGAAGAGAGAATGACAGAAGCATTGACACGTATTTTAGGACTCAAAGCACATCTGGGTCTGAATAAGAAGAGCAAAGAAGAACTGGTTCCACAGCCAGAGACTGTAGAGGAAGTGCTTCAGAGAGAAGAATACAAGGCAATGCAGAAATCAATCAGCGAAGACTGTATCACGCTTGTAAAATATAAAGACAAAGACGTGCTCCCTATGACACCAGATCGTTATAAGAGAATTATGATCGTGCATATCAAAGGCGCAGAGAACAGTATGTCAGCGCTGATGAAAATGCTTGGAGGCGGAAAAGGAAATCCGGCAGAAGCGTTAAAAGAAAAGTTATGTGCAAAAGGATTTGATGCATTTATCTATGAAAGTCCGCTTGATGTCATGAAGAAACAGATTGAAGCCGGGGAAAAGCCAGACTTAAATATTTACTTTGCAGGAAAGAATGCCATTGCAGATTTCGTATCCGATATGGATCTTGTAATCACGCTCTGTGATGTGCCGAACGGAAGACCAAGCTTTGGTATGTCAAAGGGAGGCGGAGAGATTCCGTGGTATGTATTTGAAGTTCCGGTTGTTGTTGTCGGATGTGGACAGCCGACAATGCTTGCAGATATCCCGCAGGCACGGACCTATATCAACACTTACGATTCCAAAGATACAACACTGGATGCGTTAGTTGAGGATCTTATGAATGGAGAAGAAGCATTCAAAGGAACAGATCCGATTGACAGTTTCTGTGGATTATTTGATGCAAGATTATAAGAAGGAAGAAAAAAGATTCACACAAGATGTGGATCTTTTTTCTGTATGTGGGAGAAAAGCGCGGCAAAAATCCGAAATATAAAATCGGGAAGAGATTTCAATAAGAACTAGAAAAATGATGAAAAGGCAGAGGAAAAGCGGTATAATAAACTGGAAGCTTAAAATAGCAGATTGTGAGAATGATGGAGGAAAAAATGGAATATAAAATATACCGCATAGCGGACCGGACACAGATCGATCAATGCGAACTGTTCGCAATCAATCAATATTTGTGGAACAGTTTACAAACGCCGAAAGCATATGGCAGAGCCGGATATATCGATGGGCAGGGAATTTATGTGGAGATGACCTGTGAAGAGTGTGATCCGAAGCGACTTTGCAACAAAGATAAAGAACTCGTCTATAAGGATAGCGCACTGGAAGCTTTTTTTGCATTCCCGGAGGGAGATATGAGCATAGAGAAACAGTGTATTTATATAAATTTTGAGATGAATGCCAACGGAGCACTGTATGCGGAGAAAGGATATACAAGAGAGAATCGGACATTAATTTCAGATGTGTATTATCAGGAGGCAGAGTGTAGGGCGAAAATAGAATCAGATCGGTGGTGTGTATCTGTTTTGATCCCGGAAGCACTGCTTGGAGAAATTACTTCTCTTGAGAAGCTAAAATCGGGACAAAGATTTTACTGCAATTTTTATAAAATCTCAGAGGACGACAAGATCCAGCATTTTGGATGTTACAGTCCGATTGAGAGCGAAGAACCAAATTTTCATCTTCCAATCTGTTTTGCAAAGGCGGTGATTGCAGATGTATAATGAACTGACAAAAAATGATATCAAGAAAATGCGCGAAGAGATTGAATACCGGAAGATTGTGCTTCGAAAAGAGCTGCTGGAAGATGTCAAAGAAGCGAGAGCACATGGGGACTTGAGTGAAAATTTTGAATATCATGCCGCTAAGAAAGAGAAAAACAAAAATGAGAGCAGAATTCGGTATTTGGAACGGATGATCAAGACTGCAAAGATTGTATCCGATGAATCAAAAGAAGATGAAGTGGGATTAAACAACACCGTGCACCTCTATTTTGAAGAAGATGATGAGGTGGAAGTATTCAAACTGGTGACAACCGTGCGGGGAAATTCCTTAAAAGGGCTTATTAGCACAGAATCCCCGATTGGAAAAGCGATTCTTGGGAAAAAAGCAGGGGATAGAGTTTTCATCCGGGTATCTGGAGATGCCGGATATTATGTAGTGATCAAAGAAATAGAAAATACAGTTGATGACGGCAGTGATCAGCTTCGCAGTTATTAAAAATAAAACAGCAGAATGAGAGCTGCCACGTATGAAAAGAGTTATGTTTATTTTTTTTTAAGAATTTTTCGCTTTCTTTTAGAAAACAATCATACTTTGGACACATTTTCCTTTTATACTAAGAGTCAGATAGTTGATTAAGTAATCACTATCTCCCCCCTCTTAAAGTAGAGCGTTGAAGATAAGACGCATACTTTACTCTCATTCCTTTAGATAACTATAAAACAACGAAGCCCGTTAGCCCTTGTGGTTGACGGGTTTTCGCTGTTCATAAAGGTCTGGCAGTTTTAGTTTGAAGAAAATATAATCAATTTTTATACATTCTTTGATATTCACTCGGAGAAATTCCGGTTGCTTTTTTAAAGCAGAGGGAGAAGTACTGCTGGCTGTCGAAACCGGTCGCGGAAGCGATTGTCTGGATTGGATCATTGCTTGTTGCAAGAAGATATTTTGCTTTTGCCAGTCGCTCTTGATAAATGTATTCCGATAATTTTATCCCGGTAATCTGTCGGAACAGGCGGGAAATATAGGTCTCGTTATAATTTACAATTGAGGATAAGGTTGATAAGGAAATAGTTTCGTTTAAGTGTTCTTTAATATAGGTTTTGATTTTTAAAATGACCGTTTCATTTTTATCGGTGGCTTTTAGTGATAGTACTTCAAATAATTGTGTAGAAAAATTTTCTAAGTAACCGAAAGCTTCTTCCCAGCTTGTAAAGTCATTTAAGTGATAAAGCGGGTAGATTGCAGTCCGCGGAGCAAGTTTTTCCTGCAGATGGTAGAGAGTAATGTAGGAAATCAATGTTGCAGAGATACCGAGATAGATTTCAATTGCTTCCAACGCATGGATACTTTTTTGCTTTTTACAGAGATCCCGCAGGGAGTGGAGGGCGAGGAGATATTCGGACCAGGTATTCTGATAAAGGTAAAAGGATAACTCCTGCAATTTCTGTGAGGCGGCATTTCTGTCAGAATTTTTGAAAGTGACAGAAGTTTCTGAGTCCGTTTTTGTCTCAAAGAGAGAAACAGAAGAGACTGTCCAAATGTTTCCGGTATTCTGGATTTCCAGCTGCTGAAGAAGGCGATAGTAAGTATTGGCAGTAGCATCCAGAGAAACCGGTTGTGGATAAAGAATCAGATTCACATTCCGGTGCAGGGAATTCATACTGTAATTCATTAGGTCTTCCAGACAGCTTTTCAGAAATGTAAGTTCATTTGGAATGGATTTACTAAAATCTTTTGATGGCTGAAAGAACCAAAGCATATTTCCATGATTCAGATTCAACATCGTATAGCTAAAAGAATGTTTCAGAAGTTCTTCTGCCAAAGTGAGGTATTCCAGGACAAAGGTGGACATATTTTTTGCATATTCGTCAATGGAACGGAGATGTACGACCATGTAAGCAAGGTATACCGGTTGAGAGAAATCGAGACAGAAGTCAGATCCCGCGAGAGTAAGATCCCGACAAATCTGATGGGAATCATGCCCGGTCAGTATTTCCCTAAGAAGATTCTGTTGCATAAGATGTGTCAGAAGACGATCTTTGCTCTGAGAGCTGTCAAGTAGGAGATCGGTCTGGGATTCTTTTATGATTTTTTCAATGGCACAACGCACTTCAGCCAAAATCGTTTCATCTGACTCAGTCTTCAGCAGATAAGAAGTATGAGAGAGTCGGTTTGCCTGATAAATATATTCAAAGTTGTCATAAGCAGTCAGAAAGATAATATGACATCTTGGCCAGCTTGCGCTGACTTTCCCGGCAAGTTCTAGCCCACTGTATCCAGGCATGTGGATATCAAGCAGCATCAGATCAATTTTAGAAATCGAAAGGATTTCCAGCGCTTCTGATCCAGAATAGGCTTTCTGAATATTCAAATCTATTTCTATATGTTCTTCGATCAGAGCAAACAGATAGTTTACAATATAACGTTCATCATCAACAATTAGCAAGTTCATAATATCCCCCTTATTTAGTGTTATATTTCCATAAAAAATTCCTACATTTCACAGAAGTCATCTGATTTATGTATTATTATTGCGAAAGGAGCCGGAATAATCATCTGATTCCATATGGAGCATAATTGTAGCGCAAAGCCCTCCAAGTAGAGAACGCGAAATTTCCAAAGTATCCCGGTCATTCGAGAAAATGTGCAGACGTCTCTGGATATTCAGGATTCCTGACATTTCTACTCCGGCGGAAGAATGAGCGCTATCCTGAAGTTTTTTCTGAAGTGTGGTAAGTAGTTCGTCTGAGAGTTCTTCTCCGTTATCTTCGATGATCATGAGCAGAGAATGTTCTTTGGAAAGAAAACGTACACGGATCAATCCATCGCAGATTTTATTTTTTAATCCGTACTGAAATGCATTTTCAAGGAGTGGCTGAAGGATTAGTTTAGGAACGGACAATGATGAAAAGCAGTCAGGCAATTCTTCCAGTTCAATCTGAATACGGCCAGCAAAGCGAAGCCCCTGGATATAAACATAATTTTTCATGTGTGCATATTCTTCTGCAAGTGTCACATGATCCATACTATTTTTTGTAATATAGCGGAAACAGGAAGCAAGGGCATTTGCAACCATGGAAGCTTCTTCTGGTTCAAAGCGGATCATACGTTGAAGCATAAAGAAGCTATTGTACAGAAAGTGAGGGTTGATCTGTGCTTGAAGTTGTTTCATTTCTGCTTTTTGCAATAAAAGTTTCTGATTATAATCCTGCTCAATTAAGCGACTTAATTTGAGTGCCATGTTGTTAAAGGCATGGTACAAATAGGCAAAATCATCATTTCCAGTCTGTATGATCTGTACTTGGAAATTACCGTGTTCGACTTCATCAAAAGCATCTGTCAGTTTGCTTAGAGGCTTATGTACCATGTGATAAATTCCAATGAAAAACAGGATGCTGGCACAGATGATGAGAAAGAAGAACAAAAAGAGCAGACCATAACTGTAGCGGATCGATGGAAGGAGCGAGGTGTCTGAAATCAGCCGTACATAGATACCGCTCGAGGATTCCATCCGGCTGAGAAATGCAGTGTAAAATTTTCCATGTAGTTCCACTTTTTGATAGGAAGGAGCAGATGTATGTGCATTCTGCTTAAGGAAGTTCGATGCTTCTTTGCGAAGATCAGAAGGAAGGTTTGAAAGGGAAAATCCATTTTCTATTTCAAATAGATAAAATTCATCAGAATAAGAGCTATTTGATTCCAGATAGGATTTCAGTGCATTTTCGGATAGAATGAAATTGACGGCAAAGGCAGGGCTTGATGAAAATGGAGCCATAAATACAGACAGTGTTTTCCTTTTCTCTAGTGGAGATTCATAATATTCTACTAATCCGTGTGTCTTTGACAACTCCTGGTAAAAGCGAGTTTCTTCTTCGTTGAGTGTACAATAACTTCCGATGGGGTAATTGTCGGAATTGTACATTAGATTATAATTGAAGAGATAGGCATGAGCAGACTCCAAAAGTGGAGAGGAGGCGCAGAGGCTTGACAGCTGCTCACGGAGCAAGTTGACACGGACACTTTTATCATAGGTGGAAAGATAAGGGTAGATGACAGCAAGATCCCGGAGAAAATTCTGCTCAATAATATGAAGATTGGCAGTGTAGATCTGCTGTAGATTTTCATCTAGGCGGGCAATATAAGAATCATTATTAGACTGGATAGCATCTAGAGTCTGCTGCCTCTGTTTCAAATTATTGTGGTTTAGATAGATTAGGCTGACAGTCATGAGGGGCAGGAGAACAGCTAGAAAAAGAAGGATTACTTTTTTTAATAGTAAATTTCTTTCATGAAAAGCATTTGGGTGTAGAAGAGTTTTTAAATATATTTTTCCAGACATGGTTGACTTTTACAAATTCCTTTCTATATTTTTTGTATTTTTCCGAGCATTTTGTAATACATGCCTGCCGAGGGCAGACTTTTTCTGATAAGGTATAGAGCGATATATTTACACTAAAATTCATACTGTTTTCGTATGATTTAGTATAGCATAAGGAGAAATGGAATACAAAGTGAGAGAGTTATAATATTTTGTGATTTGTATAAAATTTTGTTATCTTAGCAGAAATAGTGCAAGAAACTACACAAATGTAAAAATATTTTATATGTTTTTGGATGGGAATCCAATAAAATAAGGACAGAAACAAATACAGAGAATAAAAATCTTCGGTGAGAAGAGAAAGGGATGGAGAAAATGAAAAGAAAGAAAGTGTTATCAGTACTGCTTGCAAGTACGCTTGTATTTGGAATGACCGGGTGTATGAGCAAAGGGACAGAATCCGGAGGGGAGAAGAAAAAGACAGAACAAAAACATGTAGAAGCACCAAAGGGAGCATTGGATAAATATAGCGAAACGGTGACAATCTCAACTGTGCTACCGGAAAATGCCGGAATCCAGTGGCAGGAGGGTGACGACTACGGTGATAATCCATGGTACCGTGCTTATGAGGAGCGGTTAAATATCAAAGTCGTTAATGACTGGGTGAGCAATGATTATAAGACGAAGTTAAATCTTACGATTGCAGATGGAAATCTTCCAGATGTATTTAGTGTATCTAGTCAGCAACTTCAACAGCTGATCGATGCAGACTTAATCTGGGATCTGGGAGAAATCTTTGATACATATGCTTCAGATAATCTAAAAAAATATATGGAAATGGAAACAGATACTTTTGAGACCGGTAAGCGAGATGGAAAATTATATGGTATCCCGCAGCTGACATATGGAATTATTGATCAGCCAACACAGATTTGGGTTCGTCAGGACTGGGCAGAAGAGGCAGGACTTCAAGAAATCAAAACAATGGATGAGTTTGAAAAACTTGCGAGGACTTTCCAAGAAACCCATGGTACTTATGCAATTACAGAGGATCAGGATCTGGAATGTATGAACAATCTTGCTGTTGCATGGGGAGCGCATCCAGGAATCTGGGTAGAAGGAGAAGATGGAAATCTGGAGTATGGATCTGTACAGCCACAGATGAAAGAGGTACTTGCAAAATATACGGAGTGGTATAAAGAAGGTCTGATCAATCCAGAGTTTGCGACAACTGATATGGAAAAAATGTTCCAGGGAATCATTAATGGTGAAGTAGGAATCTGTCCGTTTGCACAGTGGTTTGGCTATCAACCGGGACCAGACATTATTTCAAATCTTGGTGACCAGGCATGCTTTGATGCTTATAAGATTCCGTCTGCAAATGGAGAAGAGGTAAAAGCAAATGTAAAATATTCCAATATCGGATATGTTGTTGTCAGCAAGACATGTAAGAATCCGGAGGCAGCAGTCAAGTTGTTGAATTTCTATGCATATATGATGGATGATGCACAAGGCAAAGAAGATACCAAATTTATTGACAGTCTCTTTAACCATGCTTATACAAATATCCCATATGCGTTGCGTGTCATTAACCCGATGACCGATTATAATCAGTTTGAGAATGTAACAAGCTATTTGGAAAAATATCAGAATGGTGAAGATGTGGATTCTTCTGAACTTGGAAAAGATGCTGTAAAATATGAACACTGTGTAGAATGGCTTGAGAAAAAGACACCGGAAGCGGTCGGAGACTGGATGCAGCAGGGAAGTCCGAAATCAGCATACCGGATTTCAAAAGAAATGATCGACAATAATGAGATTGTAAAAGATGCTTACTGGGGACAACAGGTAGAAACATTATTAAGTTCTGGAAGTACATTAGATGATATCTTAAAAGAAGGGTTTACAAAGATCATTGTAGGAGAAAAGCCGGTCGAATATTTTGACACATTGGTAGAAAATTGGAAAGCAGCCGGCGGAGAAGCTGCGACAAAAGAAGTAAACGAATTGTGTAAATAATAAAGAGTAAACAAGAAAGAATGTCCTCCGGATGCGGCAGTCTGCTAAGGAGGATATTTTTCTTTTAAGGATAAAGGAGAATAGAATATGTTAGCAAAATTTAAGAAACAGTGGCAATACCATTTGATGCTTTTGCCAGGGGTGCTCCTTGTGTTGATCTTCAGCTATATTCCATTGTATGGTGTGATTATTGCTTTTCAGAATTATAATCCGGGAATGGGATTTTCATCTCCGTGGGTTGGATTGAAAAATTTTCAATATCTGTTTAGTCAGCCTGCATTTTTAAGAACGATCTGGAATACATTTTATATTGCATTTTTTAAATTAATCGGAGGGATTGTTGTTCCAGTAGTTTTTGCGCTGTTGTTAAATGAGTTGATATCGAACAAACTGAAAAGAATTTTTCAGACGTTAATTTATATTCCAAACTTTTTGTCATGGGTAATCATGGCAGGCGTGATGATGGACTTATTGGCCAAAAATGGTGCATTCAATGAATTGTTGACAGCAATTGGATTTCCAGTGATAAATTTCTTGGGAAGTCCTAAGGTGTTTCCGTGGACAATGATCATTAGCGACATCTGGAAAGGTTTTGGATTTGGAACGGTTGTTTATCTTGCAGCGCTTACGAGCATTGATCCAGGACTGTATGAGTCAGCACTTCTTGATGGAGCTACAAGATGGCAGCAGATCCGTTACATTACGATTCCGCTTTTGATGCCGACGATTATCCTGATGACAGTACTTGCGTTGGGAAGTGTGTTAAATGCCGGATTTGACCAGATTTTCAACTTATATTCCCCGATTGTCTATGAGACCGGAGATATTATTGATACATATGTATATCGGCTTGGTATACAGCAGGCGCAGTATTCCGTTGGAGCAGCCATCGGATTATTTAAGTCAGTTGTCTCATGCATCATGGTAGGACTGTCTTATATTTTAGCAGATAAGCTGGCGGGATACAGAATTTTCTAAACAGGGGGAAATAAATTTATGAAACAATACAAGACAAGGGCAAATAGGATTTTCAATGCCGTAAATATAACATTTTTAATTCTGGTCTCTGCGACCTGCCTACTTCCGTTTATACATCTTCTTGCAGTATCTTTTAGTGGAAGTGCGGCAGTAAATGCAGGAAAAGTCGGATTGCTTCCGGTAGATTTTACGACATCAGCTTATGAGTTTGCACTAAGAGGAGGGAAATTTCTGAGGGCACTTTT
This sequence comes from Faecalimonas umbilicata, assembly GCF_042846195.1. Lineage (NCBI taxonomy): Bacteria > Bacillati > Bacillota > Clostridia > Lachnospirales > Lachnospiraceae > Faecalimonas > Faecalimonas umbilicata. The sequence goes on along the minus strand of NZ_AP031411.1, from coordinate 2,457,510 downwards.
GATTTCGGTGGAGAGAGTAGTTCTTGGTGTGGGGCTAAACTTAATCTTGATGGTTCTTACAGCATATCCATTGTCAAAATCCAGCAAAAAAGTTGCCGGACGAAATATTTATATGACATTTTTTGTGATTACAATGTTAATCAGTGGAGGAATGATTCCAACGTATCTTGTTGTCACAAAGCTAGGATTAAAAGATACGATATGGTCTTTGATTTTGCCGGGGGCACTTCCGGTCTACAATATGGTAATCCTCATGAATTTTATGCGGGGAATCCCGGAGGAGATTGAGGAGGCAGCAGTGATAGATGGGGCGACACCATTTCAGATACTGGTAAGGATTCTTCTTCCAGTTTTAAAACCAGCACTTGCAACGGTAGGACTTTTTTGTATCGTTTCACATTGGAATGACTGGTTCAGTGGAATGATTTATATGAATAATCCAGATAATTATCCACTTCAGACTTACCTGCAATCACTGCTTCAGAATTTTGAGCAGATTTTACAGCAACAAGGAGCAGGGGATATTCAGAGACTTCTTGTGCAAATGAATGCAAGAACTGGACGGGCTGCACAACTATTCCTTGGAGCACTTCCGGTGATGATGATTTATCCGTTTTTACAGAAGTATTTCACAAAAGGACTTGTCATGGGAAGTGTGAAGGGATAAATCGATAAAAGAACAGAAAAAGCGGTCACAAAGGAGCAAGGTTATGAAACAGATAGAGGTAAGCACTTATGGTATTTTCCCGGAAGACTGCCGGGAAAATACATGGAAGTTAAGGCAGATGCTGGATCAACTCAGAGAAGAGGAGGGAATTCAGATCATATTTGAGCCGGGAACGTACCATTTTTATCCAGACTATGCGGTGGAGAAGCTTCTTTATATCTCCAATCACGATGAAGATACAATCAAGCGGATTGCATTTGATCTGACGGGATTTCAACATCTCGTGATCCGGGGAGAAGAGACACAGTTTTTATTTCACACGGATGTGATTCCGTTTTACCTTCATGCATGTGAGGATATAACAATCGAAGGAGTCAAGATTGACTACGTGCGACCGGGATATTCAGAAGGGAAGATTCGGGAGCTGGAACCGCAGCGGATGGTCGTGGAGATTGATCCAACCGAGTATCCATATGAGATTTTTAATGGAAGATTATATTTTCGCGGCGAAAATTTTTTCAATGAAATGACATATGGATGTTTGGAGATGGATGGAAAGAGGCATGCGCCAGTCTGTCAGGGACACGATATCGGGTTCAACCGTCCATATCCATGGTCTTACGGTGCAGTGTTTGATGAGCTGGAACCGGGAGTTGTGGAAATCAGGTTGCTCGGAGATAAGGAATTTTTAAAGACGTCACAGGTGGGAAATGATCTAATCTTTCGTCATCATGCAAGGACACATCCGGCATTTTATGTGACGTACAGTAAAGATATCGTGCTGCAGGATATCGTACTGTACCATTGTGTCGGGATGGCAGTGATTGCACAGTTTTCGGAAAACCTTACGATGCGCAGATTTGATGTACGCAGACACCCGGAAAAGAAGCGAATTTTTACAGCGACTGCAGATGGATTCCACCTGATCTATTGCAGAGGGAAGATACAGATTCAGGACTGCCTGCTGGAAAATCAGCTGGATGATCCGCTGAACGTCCATGGGATCTACGGAAGGATCCACAAGATTATCAGTGAGAGAGAAGTAATGGTCGAACTTGTGGAAGGGATGCAGAAAGGAGTTCCACTTGGGAAGAAAGGGGAACAGTTCCGGATTATTGATAATGAGACAATGCTGGAAATTGAGACTGTCAGACTGGAAGAGCATCAGATGCTTAATGGAGATTATCAGTATATGAAGTTTGATCGTCCGGTAACGGAGTGGAAGGAAAGCTTTGTAGTAGAAAATACAGATTATGTACCGGATGTGCTTGTGGAAGGGTGTACATTTCAGAACAATCGTGCAAGAGGACTGCTTCTGACGAGTGCGGGGGATGTTCTTGTGAGAAAGAATGTATTTAAGACTGCGGGCTCGGCGATCTTGATTGAGGGAGATTCCAATTATTGGTTTGAGTCTGGAGCCACAAGACATATCGTTGTGGAACAGAATCAGTTTATCGACTGTGCATATGTACCTGACTGGGGAAACGCACCAATTCAGGTATCACCAAGTGCAAAGAAATATGTGCAAGGACAACGTTATCATAAATATTTAGAACTGCGAGACAATGAATTTTATTGTTTTGATGACCGTATTTTATGGGCGCAGAATATTGAAGAAATTCACATGAGTGGAAATAAGATTTTCCAGACAGATACATTTCCTCCAATGGAGGGGGAACGATTTTACCTGGATGGTGTATTGAAATTTGAGGAAAAGTAAGAAGGATAGAAGGAGAACTGACAGAATGAATCGAGAAAAATTAAATGTAGGAATGATTGGGTTTGGGGCGAGAGGAACGTTACTTTTGCGGGACATCATTCTTCCGCTTGGAAAGGCGGATATTAAGTCTGTTTGTGACAGTTATGAAGATCGCGCAGAAAAGGCAGCAGATCAGGTCGAAGAGGTGCAGGGAAAAAGACCGACAGTCACATTAGATTATCATGAAGTCATTGCAGATCCGGAAGTCGATACAGTGATCATTACCTGTGCATGGGAAGATCATATTGCCATTGCAATCGAAGCAATGCGTGCAGGAAAGGCAGTCGGTATGGAAGTCGGAGGAGCATATACAGTGGAACAGTGCTGGGAACTTGTGCGGACTTATGAGGAGACAAAGACACCTATTATGATGCTAGAGAATTGCTGTTATGGACGCCGGGAAATGATGGCGATGCATATGGCAGAACTTGGGGTATTGGGAACAGTGGTACATTGTAAAGGTGGATATCATCATGACCTTCGAGATGAAGTGAGTGGTGGAGAGAAGTATCGTCATTATCGTTTGAGAAATTATTTGAACCGGAACTGTGAGAACTACCCGACACATGAGTTGGGGCCGATTGCACAGTTACTTCATATTAACCATGGAAATAGAATGGTTTCACTGACTTCTACATCCTCAAAGGCAGCAGGGCTCCACGAATATATTACAGATCGTATGGGAGAAGAACACGAACTTGCTCACGCAGCATTTGCTCAGGGAGATGTTGTTACAACTGTGATTCGTTGTGCTGGAGGAGAGACGATCACATTGACGCTGGATACAACACTTCCGAGATATTACAGCCGGGATTTTACTGTGCGTGGGACAAAGGGAATGTATGAAGAAGTGACGGATTCGGTATTTCTCGATAAACAACATGAAGCATATGATTTCAAATGGAAAGAACAGTGGGGAAATGCAGAAGAGTACAGCAAAGAGTATGAACATCCGATGTGGAAACAATATAAAGAAGAAGGAGTGCGTGGTTCCCACGATGGAATGGACTGGTTAGTGTTCCGGGAATTTTTCGATAGTATTTTAAATGAAACTTCGTGTCCAATTGATGTTTATGACACTGCTGCATGGATGTGTATCACAGCACTTTCTGAAGAGTCTATTCTTGCAGGTGGCAGGCCGGTAATGATTCCAGATTTTACTAAAGGAGCATGGACGACAAGATAAAATAGAAATTTTTTAATTCTTTTGCACACTGATTTTGATAAAAAGATAGGGACTGTAAAAAACTCCCCTAATAGAAAAATCGCTCAGACCTCATGGCCCGGGCGATTTTTTCTATAATGAATTATGCTACTAAATCAAAATACCAGTGATAATTATACAGCTCGAAAATTATTAATTCTCCGAAACAATTTTTTTTGCAAAAACTTTTTCGCTGATCCAGTTGTATCCGCTTTCAAAAATATTGTGGAAGAACAGTCCGTACACAGAACCGAATGCGTTTGTGAGCACACGGAGGATGATTGCTCCTGCAACTCCGAAGGAACTCATGGCAATTGACAGCGCTCCGAAAGAGTTAAATACTGCCTGCCATCCATAAGTTGCAGAGAGTCCGACTCCGATTCCACCGATCATACCGATATAGCCATAACAGCTTTCAGGAAGCAAATAGTAGAGGCAGAGGAAACAGAGCCCTCCGAGAATATTTCCGGGTGCACGGTATTTGACACGCTCGATCAGATCCTTTTTAAATGGAAGCAGAACGGACATCGTTGCGATCCCGACCCACATCACTCTCGGAAGATGGATCAGAGACGCGAACAGCATTGCGGTAGAAACACCAAGTGTCAGGCGGATCTGCCACCGTGTACGCATAGAGTGAATGTCAAATTCCTGGAAAATATGTCGGATCGTACGTTTGTAATGGACTTTCCGGTGGTTTCTCCAGAGGATAAAGCAGGTTGCCAAAGCTCCGACAGAAAGTCCGGCAAGACGTAAAAGGTAAGAGTTTCCGGTAGTATCATATCCCTGAAGGAGCAGGTAGCCGAGGACGAATGTAGAATGATTGGACATAATTACATTGTGACAGCCAAGAGACATCAGGGCGCCGATGCAGACTACATTGATCAAAAATGCCGGGAATGGTCCGACCATGTTCGAGATTCTTGGTCCAAATGCAAGGATTCCGTAAATGATAGCAAGTAGTAGAACTCCGTGAGAGTTCTTGATGCCGAGGTCTGCATTGCGGAAGACCATCACGGCAAGTAGAACAACGACGCCTACGATACTGTTTTCTTCTCCGAATACTTTTGTATAGATTGTGACAAATACAACACAGAATGCTACTGTCAGTAAAATCTTAAACAGGTAGATACAAATGTGTTTCCACTTTTCTTTTGGATCTTTGATATTTCGGATCAGTGCTTTTGAACCGGCTTGATTTAGTTGTAGTTCTTGATAAAAAGTCAATAGAAATCCCTCCTAGTGTTCGATGTCTTGCAGGACATCGTTTGTTTCGTGAATCAGTTCCATCAGTTTCAAAAATTGTGCCTCTCCTAGTCTGCGCCGCATTGTGTAAATCGGTGAGAGGTAATAGTTGTAAGTCTCCTCCAATGCTTTTTGCCCTCTTTCTGTGATCGAGAGGTGATAACTTCTCCTATCTGTCAGGCTTGGCTCTTTTGTAAGTAGTTCTTTTTTTACCAAATGTTCGATCAGACGGCTGACTGCAGATTTGCCAAGTCCCATACAACCGCATAGTTCATGAGGTGTCAGTGGCACATCAGACAGTGAGATGCGGGACAGAAGATCAAGTTCCTGGGAAGTTGAGATACTCCCTTTTTCGGTGCGCCGTACATTTCTACTGCAAAACTGACGCAGGTTCTGCATGTAGTTCATCATTTCAATCCAGTCGTAATCCATCACGGTTCTCCATTTCTATAAGTCTGTACAAAATATATCAGTATCGATTACAAACAATCAAAAATAGTTTACAAAGTGAACTACTTATAGTGTAGAGCGAAAAACTTTAATTGTCAATAGATAAAAAAACGTGTTATAATCAGAAAGATACAAGTTGAGAAGGATTTTCAAAATAGGTTCATACCAGATTTTTGGTCTGGTATCAGAAGAATGGGAGGAGAATCGAAATGAACTTATTCATAGACGTGCTTATGGATGCAGCGATAGACAGTGTAAGGATGCTTCCGTTTTTATTTGCGGCATTTTGCCTGCTGGAGGCGATGGAAAGGCATGCGGGGAATTTTAGCCAGCGGGTACTGACTGGTATCAGAGGTGCAGGGCCTCTTCTGGGAGCGGTACTTGGATGTGTCCCGCAGTGTGGATTTTCCGTGCTTGCAGCAAATTTGTTTTCCGGGGGAATGATTTCTGCAGGAACATTGCTTGCCGTTTTTCTGTCGACCTCGGATGAGGCAATTCTGATGATCATGGGTCAGCCGGAAAGTGCGGGTGTCGTAGGGAAATTATTATTCGTAAAAGTCGTGATTGCAGTGCTTGCGGGATATCTGATAGATTTTTGCTTTCCGAAACTTTTTTCTGAGAAAAAGGAAATTCACGATCTGTGTGAGAAAGAATCTTGTGGTTGTGGGCATTCTCATGGGGTAATCCTGCCGGCATGGAATCATACTTTGAAACTGTTTATATATATTTTCCTCTTCTCTGCCTGCCTGAATCTGGTTCTGGAAGTGGCGGGAATCGGAAAGGTGGAAAGCCTTTTCTGGAGTGGTTCGGTGTTTCAGCCAATTTTGACGGCTTTGATCGGGTTTGTTCCGAATTGTGCTGCATCCGTTCTTCTGACGGAGTTGTATATCAAAGGCGTAATCAGCTTTGCGGCGGCAGTGGCAGGACTTTGTACGAGCGCAGGAGTCGGACTGGTTGTACTGTGGAGAGTAAATCGGAATCGGAAGGAAAATATAAAGATGATGGGAGTGCTTTATGGAGTCGCTGTTGTGGCAGGAATTATTTTATACTAGGTATAGGGAAGTGTTTGTTAATTAAAAAAACTATTCAGAAATTAAAAGGAAATTTTAAAATATAGATTGTATTGTTAGAAAATAAGTGCTAAAATAAGAACAGCTAATGTACAGAAAGGTGTGCAGTTCCAAATAGAAAGTACACAAAAACTGGCATGAAATTTTGAAGAGAAGATGGAGGAAACTGGTATGTTACAGGGAAAAGTTGCAGTCATTACAGGGGGAACAAGAGGAATCGGATATGCGACTGTAAAGAAATTTTTAGAAAATGGAGCAAAGGTTGCAATGCTTGGATCTAGAGAGGAGACGGTTCAGAAGGCACTTGCTTCGCTGAAGGAGGAAAACCCAGAGTATCCGGTTGTAGGATATTGGCCGAATCTGACTAAACACGAAGAAGTGAAAGAAGTGTTTGAGAAAGTGAAAGAAGAGTTTGGATCTCTGGATGTTCTTGTGAATAATGCAGGAATTTCTGCAAGAGATCCGCTGTATGACTATGATCCGGCGGCATTTGAGAAGATTATGGATCTAAATGTCAATGCAGTGTTTAACTGCTCTCAGGTAGCTGCATGCATCATGAAAGAGCAGGGAGGCGGTGTGATCTTGAACACAAGTTCCATGGTAAGTATTTATGGACAGCCAGCAGGATGTGGATATCCGACATCGAAATTTGCAGTAAACGGAATGACAAAATCTCTGGCAAGAGAACTTGGAAAGGACAATATCCGTGTCAATGCAGTGGCACCGGGTGTGATCCGCACAGATATGGTAGCAGCACTTCCAGAGTCTGTAATTCAGCCTTTGATCAATACGATTCCACTTCGCCGTGTCGGAGAACCGGAAGATATCGCAAATGCATTTGTATTTCTTGCAAGTGACATGGCAAGTTATATCACAGGTGTTGTTCTGTCAGTAGATGGTGCGACAATGAGCTAAAAAGAATAGACTGCCGGAAGCATCTCACGAAGAAGCACGGCAGTCTTATTTTTTGTTCTATAAAAATTTTTCCGAGAATTTGTGTAAATAAAAAGCAGAACCTATAACCGGGCGTTATTAAGACTTATTAGTAAAATATACTGGTCAACAGTCCGACATGTGGTCTATAATAAAATGGAAAAAACGGTCAACAATGAACAGAGATAAAGGAGAATCATTCATGGAAATGTTATCAATTGAAAAAGAATTGCAGGGAAACGCATATCCGGGAAGAGGAATCATCATCGGAAAGACACCGGATGGGAAAAAGGCAGTCACTGCATATTTTATTATGGGAAGAAGCGAGAACAGCAGAAACCGTGTATTTGTAGAAGAAGGACAGGGGATTCGCACACAGGCATTTGACCCTTCAAAATTAACAGATCCAAGTTTAATTATCTATGCGCCAGTGCGGGTACTTGGCAATAAGACGATCGTGACAAACGGAGATCAGACAGATACAATTTATGAGGGAATGGACAAGCAGCTCACTTTTGAGCAGTCACTTCGCAGCAGAGAATTTGAACCGGATGCTCCAAACTATACACCTCGTATTTCAGGGATCATGCATATTGAAAATGGAACATACAACTATGCGATGTCTATTTTAAAGAGCAATAACGGAAATCCGGACGCATGCAACCGCTATACATTTGCATATCAGAATCCGGTATCCGGAGAGGGACATTTTATCCATACTTACAAATGTGATGGCAATCCACTTCCAAGTTTTGAAGGAGAACCAAAACTGATCTCAATCCCAGACGATATGGAACAGTTTACAGAGATGCTCTGGAATAGCTTGAATGAAGAAAATAAAGTATCGCTGTTTGTACGCTATATCGATATTGAGACAGGAAACTATGAGACAAAGATTGTAAATAAAAATAAATAAGATGAGGAGAATCAGATCATGAGAGAGTTAGAATTAAAGTATGGATGTAATCCAAATCAGAAGCCTTCCAGAATTTATATGGAAGAGGGAGAACTTCCAATCAAGGTGTTATGTGGAAAACCGGGATATATTAACTTTCTGGATGCATTTAATGGCTGGCAGCTTGTAAGAGAATTAAAGAGAGCGACAGGACTTCCGGCAGCAACTTCTTTCAAACATGTTTCTCCGGCAGGTGCAGCAGTCGGACTTCCAATGGACGACACACTGGCAAAGATTTACTGGGTAGACGATATGGGAGAGTTATCTCCGTTAGCATGTGCTTATGCAAGAGCAAGAGGTGCAGACAGAATGTCTTCGTTCGGTGATTTTATCTCTCTGTCAGATGTCTGTGATGTTGCAACTGCAAAGCTGATCAAGAGAGAAGTGTCTGATGGCGTGATCGCACCGGGATATGAGCCGGAGGCACTGGAACTTTTAAAACAGAAGAAAAAAGGAAATTATGCGATCATCGAAATTGATCCGAATTATGAGCCAGATCCGATTGAGCACAAAGAAGTATTCGGAATCACATTTGAGCAGGGGAGAAATGAATTGGTGATCAATGATGAATTACTTTCCAATATTGTGACAGAAAATAAAGAACTTCCAGAGCAGGCAAAGATCGATCTCGCAATTGCTCTGATCACACTGAAATATACACAGTCAAACTCTGTATGCTATGCAAAAGGTGGGCAGGCTATCGGAATAGGCGCAGGACAGCAGTCCAGAATCCACTGTACCCGTCTGGCAGGTCAGAAGGCAGATAATTGGTGGTTACGTCAGTCTCCGCAGGTACTCGGGCTTCAGTTCGTGGACAGCATCGGAAGAGCAGACCGAGACAATTCCATCGATCTCTACATTGGAGATGAGTATGAGGATGTGCTTGCAGAGGGAACATGGCAGAATATCTTCAAAGTAAAACCACCGGTATTTACCCGCGAAGAAAAGCGTGCATGGTTAGACCAACTGACAGATGTTGCCCTTGGTTCAGATGCATTCTTCCCATTCGGGGATAATATTGAGCGTGCGCATAAGAGTGGTGTTAAATACATTGCACAGCCAGGTGGATCTGTGAGAGATGACAATGTGATCGCTACTTGCAATAAATACAATATGACGATGGCATTTACTGGAATTCGTCTGTTCCACCACTAAGAAATAATCCAAAAGTAAAACTTCTATAAAATCTAAATAAAAAACTAGAATTCTAGTTGCAGAACCTCCTGAAAAGAGATATAATCAAAGCCAGATTATTTCAATTACAGGAGGTTTTATTTATCATGGACGCAGGCGACCCTGACGGGAACAGTATTTTATTTCAACTATTATTTCTTGCATTTCTTACTTTGGTGAATGCTTTCTTTGCGGGAGCAGAGATGGCAGTGGTGTCAGTCAATAAGAATCGGATCAAGGTTCTGGCAGATGAGGGAAGTAAGAGAGCAGCTCTGCTTCAGACATTGTTTGAAGACTCTACAAAGTTTCTATCAACGATACAGGTGGCAATCACACTGGCGGGATTTTTCTCAAGTGCTTCTGCGGCAACTGGTATTTCACAGGTGCTGGGCGGATGGATCGCACAGTTCGGGATTCCGTACAGCAATACGATCGCTGTTGTAGTCGTTACGATTATCTTATCTTATTTTACCCTCGTGTTTGGTGAATTGGTGCCGAAGAGAATTGCGCTTCAGAAAGCGGAGGCATTCAGTTTATTTGTTGTGCAGCCGATTTATATTATTTCAAAGGTTTTATCACCGTTTATTAAGTTGTTATCACTGTCTACGAATGGATTTTTACATCTGATTGGAATGAAGACTGAGAATCTCGAGGAAGCAGTTTCAGAAGAAGAGATTAAAAAGATGTTAGAGACCGGAAGCGAGAATGGTGTGTTTAACGAGATTGAAAAGGAAATGATCAATTCGATTTTTTCTTTTGATGATAAGACAGCGAAAGATGTGATGGTGCCTCGAAGAGAAGTATTTGCAATTGACATTGAGGAGCCGTTAGAGAAGATTCTGGATGAGATCCTCGAGACAAGGCATTCAAGAATTCCTGTCTATGAAGAACAGATCGATAATATTATCGGGATTCTTCAAGTAAAAGATGTGATGATTGAAGCGAGAAAGAAGTCCTTTGAGGAAGTGGACATCCGAGCTCTTTTGAAAGAAGCGTTCTTTGTGCCGGATGGAAAGAGCACCGATGAGCTTTTTCGTGAGATGCAGAAGACGAAGAATCGTATGGCGGTATTGATTGATGAGTACGGTGGTGTATCGGGTATTCTTACGGTGGAGGACCTTGTGGAGGAAGTAATGGGAGAAATCACCGATGAGCATGAGGAAGAAGTTGTAGAACTTCAGAAAATCGGGGAGAAGGAATATTTACTGGATGGTTCGATTCTGATCGAAGAGCTGAATGAAAAATTAAACCTGAAGCTGGAGACAGAAAATTATGATACACTTTCCGGGTATTTGATTGAAGAGCTGGGATACATTCCAAAAGATTCCGGACAATGCGAACTGGACGCAGATGGAGTGCATTTTAAAATTTTGGAAGTGAAAGAAAAGAGAATCCGAAAAGTATGGATGAAGATACCGGAACAGGCAGAGAGATAAAAGAGTAAAATAATTCACCCAACTCTTGACAAAGAGCAAAAAATACCTGAACAGGCAGATCTAAATAGATAGATTGCTGTTCAGGTATTTTGTTATAGTTGTCTTACTGTGCAGCAGTTCCGCTGTCGTCTGTGGTAGTCTCTGGTTCTGTTGTACCGGAGTTGTCTGTGTCGTTTGAAGCAGATCCGTCTGTACTGTCAGTAGTATTTGTATTGTCAGTTCCGTCTGAGAGATCAGAGTTTGTAGTTGCTCCATCTTTATCAGATTCTGGATTTGCTGTCTGATCTGTTGTTCCGTTATCAGATTTGTTTTCATCCTCTTTTTTGTCTTTCTCATCGGTTCCGTCTGTGTGGTTCAAGATTTTTTCCTTGAGATCATTGATAAAGGAAAAATCATATCCGACATAAGTACCGTAAATAAAAGCGCCTCCACCTGCAAGTACCAGAATTAAAAGGAAGATTAAAAACGGCTTTAGGCACCCGCCTTTTTTCTTTTTAGAAACAACACGCTTCTCTGTGGATTTTACTTTATCCGGTTGAATGTAGTCGTAATCGTCATCATCAAAATCAAAGTCATCCTCACGGTAACGCTTTTTTGCAGGCTTTTCAGTCTGGCGGGAGCGGGAAGCATCAGATTTTTTCTTCGGAGAAGATGTTTTCTCAGATTTTGGTGCGGACTTTTTCTTCGGACGGTCGGAAGAAGTTGATGAGGACGCACGGGAAATAGCACTCTGGGAAGGGATCTCCTGAGTTCTTGCTGAGACATGTACTGGAGCCGTAGTATCTTTTGTGGCAGCAGATCTGGAAGCTTCCTCTCTTTGTGCTGCTTCCCTTTTTGCATCTGCAAGTTGTTCGGCTTCTTTTCGTTCCTTGGCAGCTTTTTTTAATTTATCAATATTGACCTTTGTCTTGCAGTGGTAGCAAAAGGCATATAAGTTATAGACAGGATTGCCGGCGGAATCTTTTCCGACCTCAATCTCTTTTAGTTTCATTTCTTCATGACATTTGTTACATTTCATTATAAAACACCCCTTAATTCTTTTGTGTATATTTTCATATACGATATTGAAAGTTTATACCTCTTCTATCATACATGAAAATCAGTGATTTGTATAGACTTGTTCTTGTGAATTTTCCGTGATAACCGGAAAATATTTTAGGAGTCGTCAGAAAAATATTTTTGCGGGAATTGAAAAAAATGGTTGTATATTTGTGAGAAAGTCTATATAATGTAAAAGAATAAAAAGCGGATTGTACAAAAAAAGCGGATAATAGAACAAACTTGTAATAAAGGAGAGGAAATATGGGAAAATATTTTGGAACAGACGGATTTCGTGGTGAGGCAAATAAGGTTCTGACAGTAGAACATGCATTTAAAGTCGGAAGATTTCTTGGATGGTATTATGGAAAGGATCATAAGGCGAAGGTTGTGATCGGGAAGGATACAAGACGGAGCAGTTATATGTTTGAGTATGCGCTCGTTGCAGGGCTGACAGCATCCGGGGCGGATGTCTATCTTCTTCATGTGACAACGACACCAAGTGTATCTTATGTGGCGAGAACGGAAGATTTTGATTGTGGAATTATGATTTCGGCAAGTCACAACCCATTTTATGACAATGGAATTAAAGTGATCAACAGTATGGGACACAAGCTGGAGGCAGAAGTTGAGGAACAGATTGAGGCATACATCGATGGGGAACTGGAGGAACTTCCGCTTGCGGAAAAAGAAAAGATCGGAAGAACTGTGGATCATGCAGCAGGAAGAAACCGCTATATCGGACATCTGATTTCACTTGCGACACGATCTTTCAAAGATAAGAGAGTCGGTCTGGACTGTTCCAACGGAAGTGCTTCGGCTATCGCAAAGAGTGTGTACGATGCGCTGGGAGCAAAGACTTATGTGATCAACAATGAGCCAGACGGAACAAACATCAATACGAACTGTGGGTCTACCCATATTGAAGTGCTTCAGCAGTTTGTGAAAGAGAAGAAACTTGATATTGCATTTGCATATGATGGAGATGCAGACCGCTGTATCGCTGTCGATGAAAATGGAAATGTTGTAGACGGAGATCTGATCCTCTATGTCTGTGGAAAATATTTAAAAGAGCAGGGAAGATTAAATGGCGATACAATCGTGACAACGATTATGTCTAATCTCGGACTTTACAAAGCGTGTGACAAAGCAGGAATCCGTTATGAGAAAACAGCGGTAGGAGATAAGTATGTCTATGAAAACATGCTTCAAAATAACTATTCGCTTGGAGGAGAACAGTCCGGGCATATTATTTTCAGTAAATATGCAACGACTGGGGACGGAATTCTTACCTCTTTGCTTTTGATGGAAGTTGTCATGGAGAAAAAACAGTCCCTCGGGAAACTTGTGGAGGAAGTGAAGATCTATCCGCAGCTTCTGAAAAATGTCAGAGTGGCAGATAAAAAGGAAGCGAGAGAGAATCCGGCTGTTGTAAAAGCGGTGGAAGAAGTGGCAGAAACACTTGGAGATGACGGACGGATCCTTGTAAGAGAGAGTGGGACAGAGCCGGTCATCCGTGTGATGGTTGAAGCCGCGACCGATGAACTCTGCAAAGAGTGTGTCGATAAAGTTATCGATGTCATGGCAGAAGAAGGGCTGGTGCTTTCTTAAAATAGAATAAAATAAAGGCTTACAAAAGCTGCTGAAAGATCAGTGTTAGATGTTTCAGCAGCTTTTGTGTAAGCCTTTTCGTTTGTAAATTTCTTATTGAGATACACTTGTTTGCCTAAATGACATAGGTCCCTGACAGAAAGTTATTTCTGGAAGAAATGATAAGGAACCCAAGGGCATTTTTCAGCAACTTCCTGGTTATACTGTTCCAGATCTTTCATCTGGCTGACAATATGTGGAAGATCCAGAAGTTCTACAGTCTTTTCGATGATTTCTACTCCTTCTTGTGCAAGTGCTTCACGGGATGCTTCGTCCGGAATTGCAGTTGTGCTCATGTGGTCTTCTTTTTCTCTGAAGTAGTAACCGATCGAAGCACTCTGGTAAGCGAGTCCGAAGATGTCGTCAAACTTTTTGCAGGACTGTGGCTTGCTGTGTGCATACTTTGTTGTGAGCGGAACGTCTTCCAGACGGTTCATGATCTTGTATGCTCCGGTTGTGATCGCATGGAAGCTGTCCATGGATTTGAAAAGATCAGCTGCATTTTTCAACATCTGCATCGTCAGATCCATGTAGAGGATCGGAACGCCTGTCTCGTCAAAGAAATCGCGGACCATCGGGCTGCATGTCATATGTGCAGGACCATGGAAGCTAATATAGATCTGGCGTTTGAAGCCGAGACGTAACAGGTTCTTTGCGATTGCTGTCAGGTAGTCGATCCCTTCGCGGATGCTCACCTGAACCGTTCCACGCCCGCTAGCAGTTGCTCCGGCATAGAAATATGGAAGTCCGGTCAGGACAAGACCGTCACATGCTTCTGCCATTTTTAAGGCATAAGCTTCGCTGATGGTTGTCTCGGAGTCAAGTGGAAATCCACCGTGCATTTCTACAGTTCCGACCGGAACGATAATGATATCATTCCGTGATAAATACTCTTCTACTTCATCATTTAACATCTTTGGTAATATTCTTGTACGCATATCTGTTTCCTCCATTTCTAATGCAGCCCGAAGAGGGATTCTGCATTTTGATAAGCGATTTTTCTGTAAACCTCTTCTTTTAATTTACCACACTGGTACATTTCCTCCAACCATTTTCCGAGAGGAAATTCCATATCGACGTTGACCATGTCTGTCGCGAACATCAGGCGGTCACAGTATTTCTCAAGGAAAGAAAGACCGAAGGTCTCGTCGCGCATAATTGCGCAGCCACCGCTGTTGGCGGACAAGTCTCCGTACAAGTTTGGGTAGGTATCGAAAAGGTAAGAAAGTCTTCCGCCAGGGGCTACTTCTCCTTTGCCCCACTCCATACGGGAGGAGAGATCTCCGGAGGCATCGCCACTGATCTCATGCCAGAATGGCTGGCTGTGGCCGATGAATTTCAGATTTGGATATTTTTTCAGACTTTCTTCTAAAAGGGGAAGTCCGGCATCATCGACAATGCCATATTCATATCCGACTTCCGGACTCATGTGAAATAGAACCGGAAGGGAAAGTGTTTCTGCAGCAGCAAAAATTTCCTGGATCATAGGATCATCAATGCTGCGGTTGATCATTAGTTCTCCAATACCGACAGCGCCCTGATTTTTATAAGTTTCAAGCCGCTCAAAAATATTTTCCGGTACATCATCGAGATTGCACATCCAGAAATAAATTCCCGGAAATGCCTCTGCAATTTGTCTGCACTCGTCATTGCTTCCAAAAGGAACCGCAGAGTTCCCTTCTCCAGAGGACATTAAGATTCCTTTTTCAATGGAAAGCTCCCGAAGATGCGGGAGCATATGTTCTGCGCTTGACACAAACATGTGCTCAGTCTTCGGGTGCTGTTCAAAGGTGAGGTGCAGATGGATATCTGTCTTTTTCATAAAAGATTACCCTCTTTCTTTTTGGCTTCTTCTTTCAGCAAGTTCAGCATACATCTGATTTGTCTGTTTATGGTTCAGGTTGAAGATCAGTCCGATACCGATCAGTTCCAGAACACAAGTTGCAACCGGGATCAATGTTACCAGATTGTAGATACCGTCGATGGTTGCTGCAGACTGTGTTACGTTTGTACCTGCAACGTAGCCGATTGCACTAAGGGCGAAAGAAATACCGGAAGAAGCAATTGTAGAACCGATCTTACGGCTGAATGTGTAGATGGAGTACATAGATCCATCGCTTCTTTCGTGAAGTTTCCATTCACTGTAATCGAGACAGTCTGTGACAAGTGCCCAGATTAAGATTGTAAAGATTGTCTGTCCGATCATTGCAAGGATGCTTAATACAGTGAATACGTAAACATTTTCGATTTTAATCATAAATGTGATCACACTAAATATCGTACTGCTGATGATACCTGCCATTAATGTTGCTTTCTTTCCAAATTTTGCAACAAGCTTTGGAACAAGCGGGAAGCATACAATGATGATCGGGAGGCTGGAAAGACTTAATAATGTCATTACGGAAGTATTGTGATAGTATTCCTTGAACAGGTAGCTGCGGACTTGTCCGGAACCTGTGATAAAGAGCATACTTCCGACAGTTGCCACCATGACACCGATCAGAGGACGATTCTTTACAACTGCTTTTAAGACATTTTTGTAGTTGAATTTTTCCTTCTGGCTGTTTTCAGACTGTCTGACACGCTCTATAGTCAGTTTTGTCAGTAAGACGTAGCATACGATACAGAGCACGCCGAAGAGAACAGCAAGCATTGTAAAACGTTCCGGGATAATATTACTGTTCTTGTCAAAGCAGATAACCGGAACAAAGGAAAGAGCTACCATACCTACTAAAGTTCCACCGATACTTCTTGCACGGGAAAGCTTGCTTCGATCGATAGGGTCTGTGCTGACAACACTTGCCATCGCACCGAATGGCATGGAAGTTCCTGTATAGCTCATTCCATAGAGGACATATGCAAATGCAACATATGCATGGAGTGCAACACCTTCCAGTGGAACATTCATGAAACAGAGGATACCGGAAAGTGCCAGAGGCACCATAAAGATTTTAATCCACGGTTTGAATTTGTCACCAGATTTTCCAATCATCCAGCGATCCGGGAAAGATCCCATAATCGGGTCGTTGATCGCATCCCAAAGTCTTGCAAAGAGGAATAAAGATCCCATCCATGCAGGGCTGATTCCGAGTACATACGTACAGAATGTCAGGAAGTAAGCATCGATAAATAAGTTGACGAAGCTTCCTGCCATATCACCGAATACATAGCCCAGTTCATCTTTTTTCCCAAAAGGGCGAATTTTTTTGTCTGTCATAACTTTTTCTCCTTGTTGTGTAGTTTATTTCGGTGCTTACTATCATACTTCTTTGAATTTGCAATTTGAATTGCATAATTAGCATAAAACATTGCAAAAATAATACATTTTCTGCTATGATAGAAAAAGAAAGAAAACGATTTGTGAAATATTTATAAAATGATAGGAGGAATTTTGTGAAACTTAGCCAACTCAAAAAAGTGACCTACGAAGAGATCAAAAATAAGCAGTATGAGAAATTAAGGGAAACTATGGGAGAAGATATTGAG
Organism: Faecalimonas umbilicata; assembly: GCF_042846195.1. NCBI lineage: Bacteria > Bacillati > Bacillota > Clostridia > Lachnospirales > Lachnospiraceae > Faecalimonas > Faecalimonas umbilicata. The sequence goes on along the minus strand of NZ_AP031411.1, from coordinate 2,440,444 downwards.
CTGTATTTTAAAGAAAGCGGACAGTTTATCGGCTATCAGGAGATGGAGATGGACAGCAAATATCTTGATGTGCATGAGGATATCAGTTACTTAAAAGACAGCGTGTCGCTGCATAGCCATATTTTCTATGAGATTCTCTTTTGCCGGAGCGGAAATATTCAATATTTGATCGGAGATATGCGCTATCAGCTGCAGCCAAATGATATTATCTTCGTTCCGCCGGGGGTCAGTCACAGACCAATCTTCGGAGAACAACTCACGGAGCCGTATCTGCGAACTGCGCTGTGGGTCAGTGCAGATTACTGGAAAAAATGCAGTGAAGAGTTAAATGCAGCAGAATGGGAAGAGAAGAAAGAGCGTCAGGAAAAGTCCTATATTATTCGTACAAACGGGGCAGTACTCTACCAGTTTCAGAAAATTTTCGAGGAACTTCTGCGGGAGGAGAAGGAAGAAAAGCCAGGGGCAGAATTATTCAGCCGCGGATTGTTCCTTCAGCTGATCTGTCTGCTGTATCGCAGCTGGAAGGGACAGGCTATGACAGAACTGAAGTCAGAAAAAGCGGCTCTTCTCGATGAGATCATCAGCTATATTGAAAAACATTTTGCAGAAGAGATTAGCCTGAAGACGATTGCGGCACATTTTCTGATCAGCGAATCGGCAATCGGTCAGCTGTTTAAAAAGCAGATGGATGTCAGTTTTTATAAGATTGTGACACAGCGAAGGCTGATCGAGGCAAAAAAACTGATTGTGGATGGAGTCCTTCTAAAAAGTATCCCGGAATTGTGTGGATTTTCCGATTACTCGGTCTTTTATAAAGCATTTGTGAAGGAGTATGGAATTTCGCCGAAAGAGTTCCGAACAATGGTGAGAGGAGAACAGTATGATTAATCGCGAGGATATGCTAGAGCTTACCAGACGTATGACACTTTCCCGCACATCTTTTACCCGGATTGCCGGATGTTATGTCGATGCAGAGGGAGAATATGACGGGAGTTTTAATACAAACTTTCTGAAGCTCTCTTCGCAGGAGAGAAAAAAGCATTTAGAAATTGCAAAAGCAATTCCATTTTCGGAGACAAATATACAGCTGAAAAATTTTCAATTTGATCGGGAAGCAAGAAGGGCCGGCAGCATGTGGCAGCTTTTGATGGGACTGCGCCAGTGTGGTCTGAAAAATGATGCGCTGATGGAAACGTTTTATGATGTGGTCATGGAAAATTATTATATGGATTCGGGATATGCAGTCTACATGTTTCATGACCGTTATGACATTCCAGCAAAGGCGGCAGACAAGGAGCGGTTAGGGGAATCCGAGGAAATGTTTGAATATTTGATTTGTGCAGTCTGTCCACTTCTGGGCAGCTATGAGCCAGGGAAACCGGAATGCGGATTTCTCTTTCCGGCATTTACAGATAGAGCCGGGGATTTAAACCATGTGAATATTTACAGCGCAGATCCACGAAGTGAGTGTATAGATGTGATGAAGAAGATTTTGGGAATCTGATTTAGATGCAGCAATATTTGCGGTGCTACTTCCCGATCAATGAATAATGAGAAAATAAAAACAGACAACCATTCAAAAAGAACGGTTGTCTTTGTTATGTTCCCTTGTTCATCAGAAAGGGGAAAGTTGAGCTTATACACGAATCCATCCCATTGCTTCTGATACCGCAAATGCGAGGACAAGTACGAGAAATACAGGTGCGATCCATTTCAGCATTATGGTATAAAATTTCTTCATTTTAAATGGAGCATTTAATTCTACTTCATCGGAAATGACTTTGGCTCCGACGAAGTGTCCGACACAGATACAGGTCAGGATTGCCACGATCGGCATCAGTACACTGTTGCTGATAAAATCAAAAAAGTCTAAAAGTCCCAGACCAAGGATCTTGATGAAACTCAGAGGACCAAAGCCAAGAGAGACGATCGATCCGAGGATTAAAACATATACAGTAATGATCAGTGTTGATTTTTTGCGGCTCCACCCGAATTTATCCCGGAGAATGGAAACATTTGTCTCCATAAGGGAGATAGAGGATGTGAGGGCTGCGAACAATACTAATAAGAAAAATACAGCACCGATTACTCCGCCCAATGTCATGTCATTGAATACTTTTGGGAGGGTGATAAACATCAAAGAGGGTCCTTTGCCAAGTGCAGCTTCATCTCCGCCGGAAAAAGCAAACACTGACGGTACGATGAGAAGACCTGCAAGGAAAGCGATTGCTGTATCAAAAAGTTCAATCTGCCGCACGGAAGCTTCCAGGTGGCTGTCTTTTTTCATGTAGGAACCGTATGTAATCATGATACCCATGGCAAGAGACATGGAATAAAATAATTGTCCCATAGCAGCCAGCACCGTTGTGGCAGAAAATTTAGAAAAATCAGGAAGCAGGTAGTACTTTACTCCTTCAGCAGCGCCTGGTCTTGTAATACAGAAGATGCAGACACCTACAATTAAAACAATCAGCAGCGGCATCATAAAGCGACTTGCTTTCTCTACACCTTTTTCTACTCCGAAGATTACAATTGCGGAAGTCAGAAGGATAAAAATAGCAAACCAGACAACTGGAGATACGGATTCACTGATAAAACCGGTGAAAAATTCATCCCCTGCAGCTGCACTTACTTTCCCGGTTAGGAAGGTGAATAAGTATTTGATTACCCATCCGCCGATGACGCAGTAGTAAGGGGTGATAATAAACGGAACGATACAGGCAAGTACGCCTACGAATCCAAAACGTTTATCTAGTTTTTGGAAAGCACCAATAGCACTGACACCGGTTTTGCGGCCGATTGCAATTTCTGTGATCATAAGAGTGAAACCAAATGTGACAGCCAGTATTAAATAGACTAGCAGAAAGATCCCTCCACCATATTTTGCTGCCAGATAAGGAAACCTCCAAAGATTCCCAAGACCTACTGCAGAGCCGGCAGCAGCAAGTACAAAGCCCATTTTGCCTGAAAATGATCCTCGTTTTTTGTCCATAATAATTTCCTCCCATCATAAGTTTATTGTTTTCTGCTTTAGAGTGATACAACATTAATGCCAAAAACAGAATATTTAGGAATCATTATGCCACGAGATGTAAGAAAAAACAAGGATTTTCTTTATAAAAATGAAAAAAATATAAAAAATAAATAAATTGCTTGAAAACAATGAGGCGATTTTGAAACTATTTTAGAAAAAAATCCCGGCGATTATGCAACGCATAGTGCCGGGAGAATGAAAATCTGTGATAATATAATATACTTCAAAAATCAGAAAATATTGAGAAGCTCTTTGGCTACAGATTTTATGGGAGTAATCCTATTAAATTGTATTATGAAATCCTTTTCCGATGATCTCACTTGTGTTGGAGATCAGGATAAATGCGGTTGGTTCCACCTCTTTGATATAGTTTCGGAGGCGGATCGCCTGATGACGGTTCAATACGGTGAAAACAAGACTCTTTGGTTCACCGGAGAAAGCTCCTTTTGCCTCACAGGTTGTCGCACTTCGATGAAGCTCATGCATGATAAAATCACAGATTGGTTCTGGATTATCGCAGACGACATTGAAATATTTACATAGGTTGAAACTTTCAATGACATTGTCGATCATCAGTGAGCGAACAGCAAGACCAAGGAAAGAATAGAGTCCGGTCTCGATGTCGAAGACAAAACATCCTGCGATTGTGATTACAAGATCGGTGAGCAGAAGCGCCCTTCCGATATTGAAATCTGAGTATTTCTTTAAAATCGCTGCAATGATATCCGTACCTCCGCTGGAAGCTCCGATATTGAACAAAATGGCAGAGCCAAATGCCGGCAGTGCGATCGCAAAGGTCAACTCGAGCATCGGCTGATCTGTCAGTGGATGGCTCATTGGGTAGATCCGCTCTAAAAGGGAAAGAGTGACGGAGAGAAGTGTGCTGCAGTAAGCAGTCTTCAGTCCAAATTTTTTTCCGAGCACAATGAACCCGAGCAGGAGAAGAAGCATGTTCGTCAGAAAAGTAAAGTCACTGGCTGACATGATCCCTGTCTTGGCAACTAAAACGGCAAGACCGGTGATTCCTCCGAAGGTAAAATTGTTGGCAAATTTGAAAAAATAGATACCAACCGCCATGATCAGGATACTTCCGGTTAATAGTGAAAAAGATTTCCATTTTGATTTTGTATTCATTTGTGCAGACCTCAGCATTTTATAAAAATTTAATAATCTATGTAGATTGTACCGCGGAGGAAATGAAAAGTCAACGGATAGAACGGAATTGTTCCGGCAATAATAAAATCGGAGAGGAGATAGTAATTATGATGTATAAATGTTTGCCGATTACGGACATTTACGCCAGAGAAATTATAGATTCCAGAGGAAATCCGACGGTGGAAGTGGAGGTACTTGCCGGAGAAGCATATATAGGCAGAGCCGCAGTTCCTTCCGGTGCATCGACAGGGAAATATGAGGCAGTTGAATTGCGTGATGGGGAAAAGCGTTACAATGGTCTGGGCGTACAGCAGGCAGTGGCAAATGTCAATGAGAAGATCGCTGAAAATTTGATCGGGATAAATGTGTTTGAGCAGGCGAAGATCGATCAGCTTCTCATGGAGCTGGATCGGACAGAAAATAAAAGTGGGCTTGGGGCAAATGCAATGCTAGGTGTGTCACTGGCAGCGGCAAAGGCGGCGGCAGAAGCGCTTCAGATTCCGCTGTATTCCTATCTGGGAGGAACAAATGCAAAAAAGATGCCGGTTCCGATGATGAATATTTTAAACGGAGGGGCACATGCGGATAATACGTTAGATATTCAGGAATTTATGATCATGCCGGTAGGGGCCTGTTGCTTTCGGGAAGGGCTCCGCATGTGTGTGGAGATTTATCATGAGTTGAAAAAATTATTGAAGGAAGAACAACTGGCGACCGGAGTCGGAGATGAAGGAGGATTTGCCCCGGATCTTCCAAATGCAAAAGAGGCATTGAAGCTGATTGCAAAGGCAGTGGAGCGAGCCGGATATCGTCTGAAAAAAGATATTGTCATTGCCCTTGATGCGGCGGCGAGTGAGCTGTATGATAAAAAGATGAAAAAATATTATTTCCCAGGCGAGGGGAAAATGAACTGTCAGAAAATCGCCAGATCGTCGGAAGAGATGATTGATTATTACGAAGAACTGGCGACGGATTATCCGATTGTGTCCATCGAAGATCCGTTAGATGAAGAAGACTGGGAAGGCTGGGAATTGCTCACAACAAGACTTGGACAAGATATGCAGCTTGTGGGAGATGATCTGTTTGTCACAAATGTAAAAAGGTTAAAGAAGGGGATTGATAAGAACGTGGCCAATGCGATTCTCGTGAAAGTTAATCAAATTGGTACGCTCACAGAAGCGATGGACGCGGTAAAACTTGCGCAAAATGCCGGGTATCATGCCATCGTTTCCCATCGTTCGGGAGAGACGGAAGACTGTACGATCGCAGATCTTGCAGTCGCATTGAATGTCGGGCAGATTAAGACAGGAGCACCGTGCAGATCCGAGCGTGTGGCAAAATACAATCAGCTGCTCCGGATCGAAGAATCGCTGGGGGATGTGGCGGAGTACCAAAATCCTTTTCCATTTCTCGCAGAGCCGGAAGAATAGAAAGAAATCGTTTGCTAGTTTCCCGAAAAACTTCTTTGAAAGTTATCTGAGTTGAACTTGCAACCGATTCTCTCTTGTGGTATAATGAATATTGTTTATCCACGGGAGGTGTAAAAATGGAAATTTTGAAAATTGTATTAACTATTTTATTTGTAATAGACGGTATCGCATTGACAATCATTGTACTTCTTCAGGAAGGGAAGTCCGCAGGGCTTGGTTCAATCGCAGGTGGAGCGGAAACATACTGGGGACAGAACAAGGGACGTTCTATGGAAGGTGCACTTGTCAAATCTACGAAGTTCTTAGCATGTTTATTTATGATACTGGCAGCAGCTTTGAATCTCGGTGTATTTAACTAGATCGTACTTGCTATTGCTTTCGTCTGTGCGATTTGGCAGGATGTGAGGGAGAGCGGATATGCTATCGGTGAAGTGTTACTGAGAAGCAATACAAAGATTTGCTGAAGAAATTGTCAAAGAAATCAGAAAAAGACAGTTTGGAAAAATGTGTAAATGTAGAACATACCTGTTGTCAGATAGGTATGTTCTTTTTCGTTACATAGGAAATTCCTATGTAACGAAAAACACGCTGCTAACGACACCGTTCGCGTGCGGAGAGTCTGACTTGCGAGATTCTTTGCTCGTTTCTGGGCAAGTTCAGAAATAATTGTAGGGAAATGAGATACGAAAAAAAGGAGTGAAACGATTGGAACAGACATTTGAAAAAAGAAAAAAGATTATATACGATTTTATTTGTGATGATTTTTATGTACCGATGAAGTTGAAAGAACTGGCAATTCTTCTTCAGGTGCCGAAGGATCAGAGAAATGAATTAAAGAAAGTGATGGATGCGCTTGTGGCAGACGGAAAGGTTTCTGTTACACAGAAAGGAAAGTATGTGAAAGGAACTGCAAAGCAGCTTGTCGGAACTTATCAGGCGCATGCACGAGGATTTGGCTTTGTTACGGTCGAAGGACAAGCCGATGATATTTTTATCTCAGAGGACGATGCGAATGGGGCATTTCACATGGACCAGGTGGAAGTTGTCATAACAAAAGCACCCGAAGGAAAGCGAAGAGAAGGGAAAATTGTGCGGATTCTTTCCCATGGAACGGTGAAGCTGGTCGGATACTTTCAGAAAAATAAAAACTTTGGTTTTGTGATCCCGGACAATGACAGGTTTGTCAAAGATATTTTTGTGCCGTTGGAGCGCTCAAAAGGGGCAGTGACCGGGCATAAAGTTGTTGTTGAACTGACTTCTTATGGAAAAGACGGCAAGAAGCCGGAAGGAAAGGTTGTTGAGATCATCGGGCATGTGAATGATCCGGGCACGGACATTATGTCGATCGTGAAAGGGTATGATCTTCCGGTAGAATTTCCGGAGAAGGTGTTAAATCAGGCAGAGCGGGTGGCAAAAGACGTCACAAGTGCAGATATGGCAGGGCGTATGGATATCCGTTCCTGGAGAATGGTAACGATCGATGGAGAAGATGCGAAAGATCTGGACGATGCGATCTCCATTACAAAAGAAGGAGAAAATTATCAGCTCGGTGTGCATATTGCGGATGTGACAAACTATGTGCAGGAGCGAAGTGCACTTGATAGGGAGGCATATGAGCGCGGAACGAGTGTGTATCTTGTTGACCGGGTGATCCCGATGCTGCCACATGCACTTTCCAATGGAATCTGCTCTCTGAATGCAGGGGAAGACAGACTGGCGCTTAGCTGTATTATGACTGTCAATCCAAAAGGAGAGGTGATCGATCACAAAATAGCAGAGACCGTCGTCCATATTGATCAGCGCATGAGCTACACAAGTGTCAAAAAAATACTGGAGGACAGAGATCAGGAAGAAATGGAAGCGTATAAAGAATTTGTGCCAATGTTTGAACTGATGGCAGAGCTTGCGAAGATTTTAAGAGAGAAAAGACACCGCAGAGGTTCGATCGATTTTGATTTTCCAGAAAGTAAGATCATGCTGAATGCGGATGGCACTCCGACAGAGATCAAACCATATGATCGGAATACTGCGACAAAAATCATTGAAGATTTTATGCTGCTTGCAAACGAAACGGTGGCAGAGGATTATTTCTGGCAGGAGATTCCGTTTGTCTACCGGACACATGATGTGCCAGATGAGGAAAAAATTCAAAAATTATGCACATTTATCAATAATTTTGGACATTCCATGCATGTGGCAAACAAAGAAGTAAGACCGAAGGAAATTCAAAAGCTGCTCGCCAAAGTAGATGGTACGCCGGAAGGGGATTTTATCAGCAGACTGGCATTGCGTTCGATGAAACAGGCAAAATACACACCGGAAAATACAGGGCATTTTGGACTTGCAGCGCAGTATTACTGCCATTTCACATCACCGATCCGAAGATACCCGGATCTTCAGATCCATCGGATCATCAAAGAGACACTGCGTGGAAGGATGAATGAAAACCGTATGGAACATTATGAATCCATTTTACCGGAAGTAACAAAGCATGCAAGCCAGATGGAGCGCAGGGCAGAAGAGGCAGAGCGTGAGACAATCCGCTTAAAGAAGGCAGAATATATGGAGCAACACATTGGTGAAGTGTTTGCAGGAGTCATTTCAAGTATTACAAAATGGGGCATGTATGTAGAACTGGAAAATACAGTGGAAGGATTGATCCATGTTACCAATATGCATGACGACCACTACGATTACTATGAAGACCGCTTTGAGATGATTGGGGAGCATACACGAAGATCATATAAACTCGGACAGAAAGTCTATGTCAGGGTACTTGACACAGACCGTCTGCAGCGTACAATAGATTTTGAACTGGTAAATAAGGGGGATGAGGAAGATGGCGAAAACATCGACGAAACTGATTGCCAACAATAAAAAGGCATACCACGATTATTTTATCTTAGACACTTACGAGGCAGGAATTGCGCTGCATGGTACGGAGGTGAAATCCCTCCGTATGGGAAAATGCAGCGTCAAAGAATCGTTTATCCGGGTGGAAAATGGAGAAGTTTTTATCTATGGAATGCATATCAGTCCATATGAGAAAGGAAATATTTTCAACAAAGACCCACTTCGCCCGAGAAAGCTGCTGTTACATAAGGCAGAGATCAATAAAATGCTCGGAAAGACAAAGGAAAAAGGGATGGCGATCGTGCCACTCAAAGTATATTTCAAAGGAAGTTTAGTGAAAGTAGAGATTGGTCTTGCGCGAGGAAAGAAACTCTATGACAAGCGAAATGACATCGCAAAGAAAGATCAGCAAAGAGAGGCACAGAGAGATTTCAAGATTAGAAATCTTGGGTAGACAGCTACGGTTACAAGACTGCAGCTGCAAAGTGAAGAAAGTCGGTTTGTAAAGCAGCAGTAAAAAGGCAGTATGACAATAGAAAATCTGAAAAAGAACAGGAGAAAAACATGGTACCTACAACAAAAGAGGCATTGAGAAAACTGGTGACAGATACGACGATAGAGATTTATGAAGATCTGACACCGCAGCTGATCCAGATGATCGATCAGACAAAGCACGATGAAAAACTGACTGAGGCGCAGAAGCAGGATGAAATTTCCCTGCATTTACTCGGGTATGTAAAATCTTGTACAAATGAGATCATCGTCGATGTTCTTGCCGAGATTCTGGGACTGGAATAAGAAATGAGATAGAATTCCTCTGTAATAAAATTGTAAAATCGTTATGAAATCAGATGAAATAATAGAATAAATTTTATTTGAAAATAAGAAGTGAAATTTAGATAGGCATATCGGGATCACGCTGCAAATTCTGAGCTGTTTTTGAAACAACCAGAATGTAACAGTGGTACTGATATGCCTTTTTCTTTAGTTTTGTTCTTTTGATATAAATGAAAAAGATTATTCAATCTTTGATAAAAAATCCGGAAGGGATGCAGACTCAGCTGCGAACTGGATCCATTGCATGAAACGATCAGGATCTTTTTCTGCTTCAATTTTCTCAAAAAGACTGTCAGGAAGTTTGTCAAATTTTTTTAAAAGAGAAAAGAGAAGATCTGTGAGACGTTGGATGTTTTCAGTGCGTTCCGCTATACGACCTTGGCGAAGTCCTTCTTCATGCTCTTCCTGCAGTAATTCTTCCAGTAACATAAATCGTTCCTCCATTTCTCTGTTTTCTTTAATTTGGCTGATGGATCGTTGGAGCTTCCTGACATATTCGTTATGGAAATCCTTGCTGCTTTCTGATAAATCGGCTTTGACAAATTTGAGAAAAGAAACGAGTGCTTCCGGAACTTCCGATTCATTTTTGCCTGCTGTGCTTAAAAAGATAGTGTAAAGACCGTCGTTGAATGCGAGAGAACCTTCTTCTCTGCAGGCAGTGTAAAAGGAATATGAGTATTTTCCGAAGCCGAATGGGTCAAAATCACAGATAAAGATTACATAAGTATCAGGAAGTTCACGGTAATCGGAACCGCTCAGCAGCAGATCCATATCAATCTGGCTGTGATAATAACGGCTGCGCTTGCCGAGAGTGGATTTTCGAAGTACCTGCATTTCAATATTGTACCGGGTATTTGTATCATCCTTTGCATAGACATCAAGACGGACGCCTTTGTACTCTGGATGATAGATCATACTTTTTTCGGTACTTACGATGATTCTGTCCAGTTTTTTGTGAAGAAGTAATTCCAGTAAGCCTTTGCAGTTTTCTGGATCAGTCATTACAGCGCCAAACATAAAATTGTCTTTGATTGTAAGATCTTGTAAAGTTTTTTTCATGGTAAGTTCCTCCTTGAAACAGAGGAATTCTATGAAAAAATTATAGCATGATAGAGTGGAGTGAGCAAGAAGAAGTTCGATTTAGAATGATAAGAAAAACGTTTTAATAATATCGGATATACTGTAAATATATCTAAAAACAGAAGCAAGAAAAGTATCACACTGCTAAAAGAGATTCTCGCAATTCCGAGTGTGAATGGAGTGGACAAAATATTAGAGGAAATAGATTTGTCGTCAGGCTCTCTTTTGCTGATTGGGGAACCTACCGGATGCAAACTGGGAGTGGCGCAGAAAGGGTGCATATGGGGTATATAATTGTCTGAAAAAGCATAAAATAGCTGTGCCGGAAGAAATTTCGCTAGTTGGCTATGACGATATTTTCTTTTCAGAGATTTTGGATGTCCCGCTGACAACAGTCAGTCAGCCGGTCTATGACATGGGAGTGGAGGCAGTACAGCAGCTGATCAGTGAGATAGGCAGTGGAGTGAATTCTCAGAAGTGTATTACATTTCAGCCAAGACTTGTCGTAAGGGAGAGCACAGTAGAGCACTCAGAGCACTCAGAATAAAATATCCTTGACATTTGTGTTATATATAGAATATAATAATGACACGAATCGTTTGCAGTCATACCAGACAGAGAAGTCATGATTAGGGCTTGTACTGGTTTCGACGGGGGTTCTGAAGTTGAGGAAGCCATTCGCGGGGCGGGACCGCGTATCAATCCGTATTTAAATATAAACGCAGACGAAAATTTAGCGTACGCTGCCTAGTTGCAGCAGTCGGCCTTAAGTCACTCACTGCTTAAGTCACCGGCTTCAAAGAGGTGAGGCACTTCGTTTCCAAAGCTTTGAGGGAATGGAAGAATTTATGAAGCTACTAAAGTGAAGAGCCTGTCATTAGGCGATTCATGGAGGGAATGTTAAAATAATGACTGTAATGGGAGATGCCGCAATGGACGGGCTTTCGGACAGGGGTTCAACTCCCCTCAGGTCCATGTAAAACCTCAGTGTACACTGGGGTTTTTATTTTTATATAGCATTTTGTGTTGCAAAAGGTTTGAAGCTTGTTGGGATGAATAATAAGGAAGATAAAAATAATGATTTATTTAAAAATAATCTTTTTGACCTTGGTGTATGTTAGGCAGAGATATCCATGTACGACAGCAGGGTTACTGGTATGGTGCATAGGCTGTATCGGGATTGCTGTCTCAAGATCTTTCCCTTTGGGGATGAGTCTTATTGTCGGAGTAATCGGGATGATAGTATTTCTCAGATGGATGTTTGCAGCATTGGCTGATTTTGGTAGTGAAAGGAAAAAGATTCAGAGACGGTTAAAAAAGAGAGAAGTGTTTGAGCGATATCTGAAGTATTTAGAGGAAAGCCTCAGGTAGCATTCGGGAGGAAGTGGAAAAATATGAAGATTATTGTATGTGTGGGGGATAACAATGCCATGTTGTTCCATAATCGTCGTATCAGCAGAGACAGGGCTGTAATAGAGGACATTTTTCGGATGGTGTCCAAAGAAGTGAAGAAAGATGGACGAGCAAGAATTTGGATGAATGAATATTCCGCCGAATTGTTTCGAACGTATTCAGGGGATATTTCTGTGTCAGAAAGATTTTTGGAAGAAGCTGGCGAAGGGGAGTATTGTTTTGTGGAAAATGTGCCGATCCATGAATATAAAGATGAAATACAAACTGTGGTGTTATATCGATGGAATCGGAAATATCCGGCAGACATAAGATTTGCTATGGACCTTTCTAGGTGGAAGATGGTGGAATGCGTGGAATTTTCGGGGCATTCTCATGAGAAAATTACGAAGGAAGTTTATGTCAGATAAGGAAAAGCATAATAGGAGGAATCAGGATGAAGCAATGGAAGAAAAATGGGAAATATCGGCTTCTCGGTGTAGTGACTGCATGTGTGATGGTTTTTATGTCAGCATGTGCAGGCAAGGCAGAACAGGAGAAAACTTCAGCAAATGCGCAGCAGGAGACGGTTCCGGTGTCTGGGACACAGCAGTCAGATATTTCTATGGAGACCATTCCAGAATATGATGGGGAACCGTATGTGGTGATTGATGACAATGAGCCAAATTTTACGGAAGAAGAATTGCAGCCAGAAGCATATGAGACATATGGAACATTGGATGCACTTGGGCGTTGCAGTACTGCAGAGGCAAGTATCGGGGAGGGACTAATGCCGACGGAGAAGCGTGGAGCGATCGGGCAGGTGAAACCGACTGGATGGCATACTGTAAAGTATGATATGGTGGAGGGAAAATATCTGTATAACCGTTGTCATTTAATCGGTTATCAGCTGACTGCCGAAAATGCCAATGAGAAAAATTTGATCACAGGAACGAGATATATGAACACGGAAGGGATGCTTCCATTTGAAAATATGGTTGCAGACTACATCAAAGAAACTGGCAATCATGTGATGTACCGTGTCACACCGGTGTTTGAAGGGGAAAATCTTGTGGCATCGGGAGTGCAGATGGAAGCAGAATCGGTGGAAGATCAGGGAGCAGATCTTTCCTTTAATGTATATGTGTATAATGTACAGCCGGGAGTGGAGATTGATTATAAAACCGGAGAAAGCCGGGAGGCAAACGAACTTCTGCCAGCTTCCAAAAACTCTGACAAAGCAGGAAACGCTGCTTCAGGAACTGCTTCTGACAAAGACAGTTCAGATCCGGTGAGTGAGCAGACTTATATATTAAATACGAGCAGTAAGAAGTTTCACAAAGAATCCTGCTCCGGTGTCAAGTCGATGAAAGAGAAGAATAAAAAGGTTTATACCGGAAAGCGGGAGGAAGTGATCGAGCAGGGATATGCTCCATGTGGCAACTGCCATCCGTAATCGGAAGCTAATATCGAAAAACTTTAGAAAAATTTCATAATATACTTGCGTTCTCATTAAAAAAGTAATAAAATCAAACTACTTGGAGTGATTAATAATGAGAATGAACTATTTAGTATCTGTCTTTTATTTTTATAGATAAGTATCTTTCAACCCTGAACATTCGAGTTGTTTCTTTTGGGTGCATGAAGAACTTATTTTATAAGAATAGGCAGATACTTTTTTACTTTAAACAGAGAAAGTGGGAGGAGTGGACAGATGGAATTATCCGTTAATCTGACAGAACAGAAAAGTCGTATTATTATAGAAAGAGATGCCATGCTTCATCTGGCAGATTATATAGATGTAAACTGTAAGGTGATGATCATTACCGATGATGGAGTGCCGGAACGATATCAGAAGCAAGTGCTTGCACAGTGTCCGCAGGGGTATCTACATGTATGCAGACACGGTGAGGGGGCAAAAAGCTTTCCGGTCTATCAGCAGATCTGCGAAAAACTGCTGCAGCTGAATTTTTCCAGAAAGGATCGGATCCTTGCGCTGGGAGGCGGAGTGATTGGAGATCTCAGTGGATTTGTGGCAGCGACCTTTAAGCGTGGGATGAAGTTTGCATCCATTCCGACAACGACTTTGTCGCAGATTGATTCCAGTATCGGAGGGAAGGTTGCAGTCAATCTCGGGGAAGTGAAAAATGTGATCGGGACCTTTTATCATCCGGAGGTAGTGTTGATTGACTTGAATACACTTCGGACATTGCCGAAACGTCATTATTACAATGGACTTGTGGAGGCGGTCAAGGCAGGAATGATTGCAGATCCGGAAATTTTCCGACTGTTTGAGGAGGAAGAGATCGATCAGGTTCTTGAAGAGATCATCACCCGCTCGCTGATTGTGAAGAAGCATGTGGTAGAAGAGGATGAGAAGGAGCAGAATCTCCGAAAGATATTGAATTTCGGGCATACGATCGGGCATGCGATCGAGAGTATTTACCATCTGCATGATTATTATCATGGGGAATGTGTAGCAATGGGGATGATGAAGATTCTCGAGGATGAGCAGTTGAAAGAGCGTTTGAAAAGCATTTTAAAGAAGATGGAGATTCCGCTGGATGTTCCGTATGAAATCCAGGAGGTCATTGATTTTATTAAGAAAGATAAAAAGGCAAGCGGAGACCAGATTACAATCGTTCAGGTCCGTGAAATTGGAAAGGCGGAGCTGATCGATATGAAGATCGAGGATATGAGAAAATTTTGCTGATAAAAATATACAGGAGGTGACCAGATGAGAGTAGGGCTTGTCGGGGGAAAACTTGGACATAGTTTTTCGAAACCAATCCACGAGAAACTTGCAGATTATACATACGATCTGATTCCATTAACCGAGGAAGAATTTCATGAATTTTTTAAAAAGAAAGAGTTTGATGCGGTGAATGTGACAATTCCTTATAAGGAAACAGTGATGCAGTATTGTGATGTGATCGATGAGAAAGCAAGTGCGATCCATGCGGTCAATACGATTGTCAATCGGGATGGAAAATTATATGCAACGAACACTGATTTTGCGGGATTGAAGCAGATGATTCAACATAATGGAGTAGAGATTTGTGGAAAAGTTTGTTGTATTCTTGGCACCGGGGGGACAAGTAAGACCGCGGAGGCAGTCCTTCATGATATGGGGGCAGAGAAGGTTTATATTGTAGGGAGAAATCAGACGGATCCGATAATCTCTTATGAGGATTTGGAGAAGTATCAGGAAATACAGGTGTTTATCAATGCGACCAGCGTTGGGATGTATCCGAAAAATGACGAATGCCTGATCAATCTGAAGAAATTTCCGAATGCAGAGGCGGTAGTTGATGTCATTTACAATCCGATGAAGACAAAGCTCTGTCAGCAGGCAGAGGAGCAGGGGCTGCGGGCAGTCAATGGACTGGAAATGCTTGTGGCGCAGGCAAAATACGCAGTGGAGTTTTTTCTGGATACAAAGATTGAAGATAGGGAGATAGACCGCATAGTTGCTGAGATGAAGAAGGATATGATGAATCTTGTATTGATCGGGATGCCGGGATGCGGAAAGTCTACCATTGGCAAGAAGACTGCAAAAGAAATCGGGAAGACATTTGTAGATTTAGATAAGGAAATTGAAAAGGAAGCGAAGATGACGATTCCTGAGATTTTTGAGAGATATGGTGAGAGTCGGTTTCGGGAAATTGAACAGGAAGTCTGTGCCAGAATTGCAAAAGAGCATGGACAAGTGATCTCCTGCGGAGGAGGAATTATCAAAAACGCTGAAAATATGGAAAAACTCCGGCAAAATGGGATTGTATTCCATATCCGACGGAATGTGAATGCGCTGGCAGTCGGCGGAAACAGACCACTTAGCACAAGCAGAGAAAAATTAAGACAGATGGAGCAGGAGCGGATGCCGCTTTATCAGAAATATAGTGATATTGAAATTAATAATGATACAGTATTTAAGCTGGCTGTACAGAAAGTGAAGGAGGGATTTGATGAAGTTTTTGATCATTAACGGACCGAACATCAATATGCTCGGGATTCGAGAGCCGGGGATTTATGGAAAAGAGAATTATGAAGCGCTTTTGGAACTGTGTAGGAAAACCGGAGAAGATTATGGGATAGAGATTGAGTGTTTTCAGAGCAATCATGAAGGAGCGATCGTTGACAAAATCCAGCAGGCGTATGGAGTGATGGACGGAATCGTCATCAATCCGGCAGCATACACACATACGAGTATTGCTATTTTGGATGCTCTCAAAGCGGTACAAATTCCATGTGTGGAAGTACACATTTCCAAAGTGGAAGAAAGAGAAGCGTTCCGGCAGATTTCTTATGCGGGGCAGGCGTGTTTCCATACGATTACCGGACAGGGAATCGCAGGTTACCGGATGGCGATTGAGGTATTGAAAGAAAAACTGGGGTATTGATCTGCAGGTGACAGATGCCATACACATAGAGAGAAAGAAAATAGGTTAGAGGACGAGGAAAGAAGAAAATGATTATTACATGTAAAAAAGGAGCTCCTCAGAATGAGGTAGAGAAGATTGTAAAAGGATTTGAAGAAAAAGGACTGGAAGTCAACACGATTCTTGGAACGAATTACAACGTGTTTGGAATCGTTGGAGATACGACAGTTGTAGATGAGAAGATGGTGCGTGCCAATCCGTGGATCGAGGATGTGACAAGGATTGCAGCGCCATATAAGAAGGTTAACAGGTTATTTCACCCGGAGGACAGCATCATCGATGTGGCGGGAATTAAAGTTGGAGGCAAGGAAAAAGTTGTTGTCATTGGTGGACCTTGCTCCGTGGAAGGAAAGGAACAGATCTGTGAGATTGCCGAAGAGGTAAAGCAAGCCGGAGGATGCATGTTAAGAGGTGGTGCATATAAGCCGAGAACGTCACCATATGCATTTCAGGGACTTGGAACTGAGGGTATTTTAGATATGGTAGAGGCAAGAAAACGAACAGGATTACCGATCGTGTCTGAAATCATGAGCGCAGATAAAATTGATGAATTTGTAGAGTATGTAGATCTGATCCAGGTAGGAGCTAGAAATATGCAAAATTTTGATTTGCTCAAAGCACTTGGGAAGATCAACAAACCGATCTTATTAAAGAGAGGACTTTCCAATACGATTGAGGAATGGCTGATGTCTGCAGAATATATTATGTCCGGCGGAAATGAGAATGTCATTCTTTGTGAGCGGGGGATCCGTACCTTTGAGCGTTATACGAGAAACACGCTGGATCTCAGTGTTGTTCCGATCATAAAGAAGAAGAGCCACCTGCCGATCATTATTGATCCTTCTCATGCAACAGGTGATTGGGATCTTGTAGAATCTATGAGCCTTGCGGCGATTGCAGCAGGCGCAGATGGTCTGATCGTGGAGGTACACAACAATCCGGAGAAGGCATGGAGTGACGGAGCACAATCGCTGAAGCCAGAAAAATTCAAGACGATGATTGAGAAAGGAAGAGTCATCGCACAGGTGATCGGAAGAGATATTTAATATTAGGAAAATGCAAAAAGAAGCAGACATCTGAAAAGCTGTGCAGAAAATAGGAACAAGTCAGAGTGACAAAGGGTAGAGAGAAGGAGAAAAAATTATGATCATTACAGTGAAAAAAGGGATTCCCGAGGAAGAAGTGAAAAAACTGGTCCACACATTTGAGGAGAGAGGATTTCAGGTAAATGATTCTCAGGGAACAGATTATCATATTTTAGGGCTGATCGGAGATACCACGAGTCTGGATGAAAAAATTATTCAGGCCAATCCACTTGTCTCTGAGGTGACAAGAATTGCAGCGCCGTATAAGAAAGCAAATCGGATGTTTCATCCGGAAGACACAGTTGTAGATGTGGCAGGAGTGAAGATCGGCGGTCAGGAGAAGATTGTTGTCATCGGAGGGCCATGTTCCGTGGAGAGCAGGGAACAGATCTGTGAGATTGCAAAAGAAGTGAAGGCGGCAGGAGCAGATATGTTAAGAGGCGGAGCGTACAAACCGCGTACTTCCCCATATGCATTCCAGGGACTGGAGACCGAAGGAATTAAGGATATGGTGGAAGCAAGAAGACAGACAGGACTTCCGATCGTCAGTGAACTGATGGATGCAGAGCATATTGAAGAGTTTGTGGAGCATGTGGATCTGATCCAGATTGGGGCAAGAAATATGCAGAACTTTTCTCTTCTGAAAGCAGTCGGAAAGATTCAGAAGCCAATCTTATTAAAGAGAGGACTTTCCAATACAATCGAAGAGTGGATCATGTCAGCAGAATATATTATGGCAGGCGGAAATGAAAACGTCATTCTCTGTGAGCGAGGAATCCGTACATTTGAAAAATATACGAGAAATACATTAGATCTCAGTGTAGTTCCGATCATCAAGGAGAAGACACATCTGCCGATCATCATCGACCCTTCTCATGCAACTGGAAACTGGAAATGGATTGAGTCTATGAGTCTTGCGGCGATTGCAGCAGGAGCAGATGGACTGATCGTAGAAGTGCATAATAACCCGGAAGCGGCATGGAGTGATGGGGCACAGTCATTAAAACCAGAGAAATTTAAACAGGTCATCGAAAAAGGAAGGATGATCGCGCAGGTAGTAGGAAGAGAGATGTAAACATGCAGGTACAAAAGCCGGATTATCAAAATAGTATTTTGAATTTAGTCAATTCGATTTTGCACAATTATGGCGCACCGCATCGATATACTACCCTTCCGGAGGCAGATGAAATTTTGAAAAAGGATTACAGACATGTGGTGCTTCTTGTGCTGGATGGAATGGGTGTCAGTGTCCTTGAGAGGTTTTTGCCGGAGGAAAGTTTCCTTCGCAGTCATTTTCAAAAAGAAATCTCCAGTGTATTTCCGCCTACGACGGTTGCCGCCACAACAACACTGGAGAGTGGACTTGCACCGGCAGAACACGGATGGCTTGGGTGGAGCATGTATTTTCCGGAAATCCAGGACAAGGTCAATGTATTTCTCAATACGACCGGAAGTGGCGGAGTGATCGAAGGAGAATTGCTGGCTGATAGGATGATGCCGTATGAAAAGCTGGGAAGCCAGATTATGCATGCCTGTGAGGCAAAGGCATATGAAGTATCTCCGTTTGGAGATTACCATATAGATACCTTTGAGGAATTACTCAGCGGTGTGAAGACGTTATGCAGAAGAGATGAGAAAAATTATCTGTATGTATACTGGCCGGAGCCGGATCATGTAATGCATGAAGGTGGCTGTACTTGCAGAGAGGCGGGAGAATGGCTGAAAAAGATTGACCGTGAATTGGAAAAATTAAGTGAAGAGCTTTCTGATACACTTCTGCTTGTGACAGCAGATCATGGACATATCGACGGAAGAAATGTATCGATGGAAAATTATCCGGAATTGAGGGAATGTCTGAAATGTCTTCCGGCAGTGGAACCGCGGGCGCTTTCCTTTCATCTGAAGGAAGGAATGGAAGAACAGTTTCTTGAGAGTTTCAAGAAACATTTTGGGAAAGAGTTCCTGTTATTTTCCAGAGAAGAGATCACGGAGAGCCAGCTATTTGGAGAAGGAGCATATCATCCGAGATTTCAGGAGGCGATCGGTGATTACTTTGCTGTCGCAGTCGGAGCACTCAATCTATTTGATACGAATGAGGAGAAAGAGAACATCATCGGTGTACATGCAGGAATGACAAAAGAAGAGATGACCGTTCCGCTGATCGTAGTGGAAAAGCCGAAAAAGTAAAACGATTAAAAAGGATATGATACTATCGTATAGGACGATGAAATATAAAAGTCCCATATTAGGTAACATATCCTTTTTTTTATCTCATGAGCCAGTCTCAATCATTTCTTTGGTGAGCAGAGTATCATAAAAAAGATTCTATTATGAAAAAATATCACAGCTTTATAAAATCTTTAAAATTCTCCGTTATGATTTTTGTAAATCAAGGAAGGAGAAGAAAATGGAATGAAAGAATTTGTGATAGAAACGCGGAAGCTGACGAAGTGTTATGGAGAACAGACTGTTGTAAAGGAAGTGGATCTTCATGTCAGAAAGGGTGAGATTTACGGGCTGCTCGGAAGGAACGGGGCAGGGAAGACGACATTGATGAAGATGATTCTCGGGCTTACACCGGAGACCTCAGGTGAGGTGGAATTGTTTGGGAGAAAGCTGCGAGGGCAGGAAAAGCAGATTTATCCGCAGATTGGCGCGATGATCGAGGCGCCGGGATTTTACCCGAATCTGACCGGGACAGAAAATCTTGAGATTTTTGCAAGACTGAGAGGTCTGAAGAGGGAGCAGACGGTCAAGCGGGCGCTTGTGGTGGTGGGGCTTCCTTACCGGGATAAAAAGCTTTTTGGAAACTATTCGCTTGGCATGAAGCAGCGGCTTGGCATTGCCAATGCAATCTTACATGATCCGAAGCTACTCATTTTGGATGAGCCGATGAATGGGCTGGATCCGATTGGGATTGCGGAAATGAGAGGATTTCTCGTAAAGCTTAGCAGAGAGCAGGGAAAGACGATATTGATTTCCAGCCACATTCTTTCGGAAATCGAGCTGGTGGCGGACCGCGTTGGAATTATGGATCATGGAGTGCTACTGGCACAGAAAAACATGAAAGAACTCAAAAAAGGTGAAGAGACACTGGAGACATATTTTAGAAATGTGACGGGAGGTGTTGGCATTGCTTAGACTGATCGAGACGGAATTTTACAAGCTGAGACGGAAAAAGAGCGTGTGGATGATGGTTCTTGCTGCATTTCTTATGCCGGCGTTGTCGGTCTGCTATTTCGGATATCTGGGGCAGGCAGAGGTGGAACCGGCACAATTTTATAAATGGTCTGCGTTTGGATATACGACATGGATCATTCTTCCGGTAATCCTTGGGATTTTTGCAACGATAATCGTGTATGAAGAGAAACGACTGCAGATCGTGAGGCAGATTTGGCTTGTGCCGGTGAAGGAAGAAAGTTACTTTTTCAGTAAATTTTGTATGGTATTAGTTTTGTCAGTCGGATTTATGATGCTGACAGCAGTGGCATCTGTTCTTTGCAGTGTGCTTCCGGGATTTGTACCGTTTCGTCTAGAAGATATGATGTATTTATTTGAGAAATGTATGGAAATTGGCATTCTGCTTGCATTTGCAATGCTGCCGATTTTGGCGCTGGCGATAGTGGGAAGAGGCTATGTGATGCCTGCCTGTATGACAGTTGTATATGCGCTGGCAGGTTTTTTCCTGATGCCGGTCAATATGTATGTTCATCCGATCACAAGTATGGGAGCGATCCTTATCCGAAAGAAAGACATTCCGGGGCTGCTTGTGACACAGGAGAGTTGTGTGGGAAAGGCGGTTCTTTGTATTTTCGTGTGGGACATTATTTCCTTTGGGCTTGTAAAATATCAGTTGTCCAAAAGAAAATAGGGGGATAGGAATATGAACTGGAGAAATTTGTTTTGGGCGGAGTGCAGGAAGCTTCGCCGTTCAAAAGTGATTTTGATCGCGGTAGCAGCAGTCTTTCTGACGGCAGGGATTCTATTTGTGGGCGGACTGGAAGTGTATCATGGATCGGAGGTACATTATGGGCTGAAGGCGATGCGAGATGGAATGCGGTACCTTGAAAATGCGGGCTGGTATATGGATGAGGTGCAACCGTGGGCGTTCTTTTTTGTGATTCCGGGTATGACAGCTCTGTTTGGGAGCTATTTAAGTGTGCGGGAACAAGAAGAGGACACGATGAAATCTTTGCGCCTGATACCGCTGCGGGAAATTGACCTGATGCGGGTGAAAATGATTCTGACACTGCTTTTTAGCATCGGGCTTTCCATGTTGTGTTTTGGAATCACCTTTTTGACAGAGGCCGTGCTACATATAGAAGATCTGTCGGCCTCATTCGTGTTTATGCTGTGGAAAGAATATGTTCTTGGCGGGATCGGCATATTCTTTGCAGTATTTCCGATCATTGCATTTGCAGCAGGAAGACAGAAAAACTGCTGGTCCGTCTTCCTTTTTACGGAAATCTATTCGGTATTTGGATTATTTGCAGGGATGGCGGATCGCGTGAAAGATTTTTATCCGATCACGGCAGTGTTTAATGTGTCCGGATATCAGATTGCATCGATGGAGAGGAGAATGATCAGTGCGATTGTTTTGCTGTTATGTGGATGTCTGGGCATCTTTTGGATACGGAAAAAATGTGATATGATAAGAGGAGAGAAAAGAAATGGAACGAAATAAAGAAAAACGGTTAGGAAAAAGCAGAGCAGATAAGAAGATTACCGGAGTATGTGGAGGAATTGCGGCCTATCTGGGACTGTCTCCCAAAAGTGTGAGGATTCTTTGTTTTGGGTTGTGTCTGTTGTTTCCAAATGGAATCCTTGCATATTTACTGCTTGCGGCAGTGCTTCCTTTTTCAAACAGTCAAGATTCAGGGAGATAAAAAGGGGGAAAAGAAATGGGGAAAATACTGGCAGTAGATGATGAAGAAGAGATGCTGGAACTGGTGAAGATGGCGCTGGAACGTGATGGACATCAGGTGGATACAGAAGAAGATGTAAAGCGGGTATCGGCAGAGCGCTGCAGGATATATGACTTGCTTCTGTTGGATGTGATGATGCCAGGCGAAGATGGGTTTTCACTTTGTGGCAGGATTCGGGCAGAAGTGGATTGTCCAATCTTATTTCTGACGGCAAAGACAGAAGATGCGGCGCTTGTGCAGGGATTTGGGCTCGGAGCAGATGATTATATCAAAAAGCCATTCAGCATCGCAGAACTGCGGGCGCGGGTCAATGCACATTTGCGGAGAGAAGGACGGCAACCCGTGCGGGCGATGGCACGCGGCGGGGTACGGTTTGACATGCAGGCAAAAGAGGCTATGGTTGAGGAGCAGATTCTTCCGCTTACCAAAGGGGAGTATGAGATCTGTGAGCATCTGGCGCTTCATGCCGGGCAGGTGTTTTCCAAAGAACAGTTGTATGAGGCGGTCTTTGGTTTCGATGCGGAGGGGGATCCGGGGACGATTGCAGAGCATATTAAAAATATCCGCGCAAAATTAAAGAAATATGGGAAAAGTCCGATTGAGACAGTCTGGGGGATGGGATATAAATGGAAAAAAGAAAACATACGTTAAGTCTTTCTTTTGTGTTACTCCGATTTGTGGCGGGAATGTTTGTTACGATGCTGTTGTGTTTTATGATCTGGTCACTTGTGATGTCTCTTCTTGAGCAGAAAGGGATTATCTGTTCTGGATCTGAGATCAATCATCAGGTAGAAGAGATCCTTGGGACAAGTAGTGGGAAATTCACAGAACCGGATGAGTGCTTTCCGGGCGAATATGCGTTGTATGATGCCAAAGGAACTATATTAAAGACGAATGTGGAGAGAGAAATCGCAGAAGACCAGAAAAAGTTTTCATACGTTTCCGGATATGCGGCACACCTTTCCAGGCGCACTTATGCAGATGGGAGCACTGCACTGATCCGCTGGCATTTCCGGAAGGAATTTACCGATCTGTCGCTTCGACAGACGCTCCCTCCGGCGGAAACACTCGGGTTGATTTTGCTTGGGATGGGGCTTTTGCTGTCACTGCTTCTGCATACGATATGGCTTGGAAAATTTCTTGGGAAAAAATTGAAACTGTTTCAGGAGATCAGCAAAAAGGTGGCGGCGCAGGAACTTGATTTTACAGTTCCGCATGCGGGAATCCGTGAGTACGATGAAGCACTGGATGCGATGGAAGAGATGCGGGAAGCTCTGTATCAGGCACTGACCTCTCAGTGGGCGGCGCAGCAGCAGCGCGAGGCAGAGATTGCTGCGCTGGCTCATGACCTGAAGACACCGCTGACGCTTGCAGGCGGAAATGCAGAGCTGTTGCTTGAGGAAGAATTGCCGCAGGATTATGAGAGACTGATCAGAAAAATTTCGGAGGCAACTGTTCGGGCGAAGGAGTATGTCGCAAGTCTTCTGGAGACTTCGTCGGGAAAAGAAGAAGCATTTACAAAAATGCAGTTGGGGGAATGGTTTGAAAAACTGCGGGAAAATGCTCTGGCTGCTGCGGAAGCAAAGGGAGTAAATCTGATAACGGATAACAGATTGGAAGGATCCTGGAGAATTCAGCCGGAGCGTTTGCAGCGTGGGATATTTAATATTGTGCTGAATGCAGTGGAATATACGCCGAAGGGAAAAATAGTTTATCTGGAAGGAAAAATGACAGACAACGGATGGCAGGTCTGCGTGAAAGATGAAGGGACAGGATTTGATGAGGAGGCAGTGCGCCATGCGGCTGAGCGGCTGTGGAGGGGAGAAAAGTCCCGCAGGACAGATGGACACCATGGTCTGGGGTTGTGGTCAGCCGCACAGGCGATCCGCGCACACAAAGGAGAATTGGTATTAGGCAACTGGGAAGAAGGGGGAGAAGTTTTTGTGCGGTTTTAGAGGACTGATGAATCAAATCCCACTTTCAGAGGGGGATTGACTATTTTATAGGGTTTACGCTTACTTCCGATGGAAAAAGGAGGTTCTTGACAGATGTGGGACATTGCCTGTAATCTGTAAATAAAGAAACATAAAAAACAGGAGCAGAGAAAGGAGCGCAGGAATGATCGAAACATATCGTTGGGTAGTGATTGGCTATGGTGCCATCGCAAATGAGATGGCGCAGACATTGGCAGAGCATGGCAGGATGTTCTATGGAGTGGCAGGGAGAAATCAAGAGCGGACAGCGGCATTTGCGGAGAAATATCAAATCCAAAAGATATATGGGAAGATTGAGGAGGTGTTTGCGGATGATCAGGTAGATATTGTCTATATTGCAACACCTCATAATACGCACATCCAATATTTGCGGGAGGCACTGAAAGCCGGGAAGCATGTGCTCTGTGAGAAAGCAGTCACATTGAATACAGAGGAACTGAAAGAAGCAAGACAACTTGCAGAGAAACAGGACATAGTTTTAGCGGAGGCAATGACCATTTATCATATGCCACTTTATAAAAAGCTGCAGGAAGTAGTTGCAGATGGGAAGCTCGGAAAACTACAAATAATCCAGGTATCGTTTGGAAGCTATAAAGAATATAATATGAGCAACCGCTTTTTTGATCCGGCACTGGCAGGAGGAGCTTTGTTGGACATTGGTGTCTATGCCCTTGCATTTGCCAGGATATTTTTGTCTCAGGCGCCGGATCAGATTTTATCCAAGGTGAGGACTGCACCGAGTGGTGTTGACGAGCAGGTCGGAATTCTGATGGCAAATCCGGCAAACGAGATGGTTACAGTCACACTGACACTCCATGCAAAACAACCAAAAAGAGGGGTTGTGATCTTTGAGAAAGGGTATGTGGAAATCTATGATTATCCAAGGGCAGATCAGGCAGTGATCACTTATACCGAAGATGGCAGGAAGGAGATAGTCGCTTGCGGCAGAAAGGAAGAGGCATTGTTCTATGAGGTGGAAGATATGGAACAGGCGGTGTTAGGTGGAAAGAATGAGATGGATCTGTCCTATACTTCTGACGTGATGGACATCATGACAAAAATCCGACAGCGCTGGAGCCTTGTGTATCCGGAGGAAACAACAGAAACAGAATGTGAAATATAAAAAGAGCAGGAGGAAAACAGAGAGATGGACTACAGAAGATTTGGAAATACGATCATTGCACGGATAGATAAAGGAGAGGAAATTCTTGAGCAGGTAAAGGAAATTGCACTGAGAGAGAAAATAAGTCTTGCAAGTGTGCAGGCACTCGGCGCGGTTGACCAGTTTACGGTCGGCGTATTTAAGACAGAGGAAAAAGAATATCTGGCGAATGAATTTCAGGGAAGCTTTGAGATTGTGTCTCTGACCGGAACGATCAATACAATGCATGACGAGTTTTACTGCCACCTTCATATGAGCGCAGGAAATGAAAAGGGAGAAGTGTTTGGAGGACATTTAAATCGGGCAGTGATCAGCGCGACTTGTGAGATGGTGATCCATGTGATCGATGGGAAAGTCGATCGATATCATGATGAAGAGATCGGGCTGAATTTATTTCGGTTTTAAATAATTAGAACCAAAGACAGGTTTACGATTGTGATAAGAGTAGAAAGTGAATAGAGCAGCGCAGGCTGTCTGACTGAAAGATAAGAAAATATCGCATAGATATGCTTATCCAGTCAGAATTGCCTGCGCTGTTCTTTTATAGAAATTTCATATTTCCTTTATTGACAAATTCCAAATGAAATTTTACTATAAAATTATATTTACTGTGCAAATGCATAGGAAAATACACAGAAATGAATTGAAGGAGCTTGCAATGGAAAAGACGGCAACAGACCGCAGAACGGAGCGGACGAAGGCGAAAATATTAGAGGCACTTTTGGAACTATCGAAAGAGAAGAGTATCAATGAGATTTCCATCCGGGAGCTGACAGAGCGCGCCAAGATCCACAGAAACACATTCTATATTCATTATACAGATGTTTATGGGATTCTGGATGATCTGGAAAATCACATGTGTACTGTGGCAGCTGAGGCCACAGAGCAGTTTACTCCGCAGCAGCTGCGGGAGAATGCAAGCGATGTGCTTGAGATTATTTTTTCATATTTGAAGGAGCGAAGAGAATATTGCATGCTGATGCTGGAGAATCGCACTCGGATTTCAGTCGGGCAGAAAGTGCTGGAATCAGTTTTTGAGAAATATCTGACTGCATTTGAAGATTCCTGTGATCGTCAGGCATTTGCATTTCAGGTACAGTTTCGCTATTGTACGTCCGGGGTGATCGGAATTGTGCTGTACTGGATTGAGCGGGGCTGTATGGAAAGCCCGAAGGAGATGGCGGAGCTTACCGGAAAGCTGATGACAAAAGGGCTGGAAGGCGCTATTTTGGAGGTGACTGTATGAAGAGGCAGGAACCATTGATGGAAGCGGCAGAGAGCAGTTTTCGTGTAGCAGGCATATCAGACTGCTTTTGCAGGGAGGTCCGGTGGGAGCATGTGGAATTAAGTGAAGTGAATTTCTTTAAGACTTCCCTGCGGAAGATGATTCAGGCAGTGGAACTGTCAAAGTGGCTTGGGATTATCATAAAAGAAGAAGGGGCATAACATGAAGGATTTTGTAAAACTGGAAAATGTAAGAAAAATATATCAAATGGGAGAAGTCGAGATCCGAGCAGTGGATGGCATTGACTTTGAGATTGGAAAAGGTGAGTTTGTCGTGATCGTCGGTCCGAGTGGTGCGGGAAAGACAACGGTATTAAATATTCTTGGCGGTATGGATACGGCAACGAGCGGCAAAGTGCTCGTCGATGGAAATGATGTGGCACAGTACACAAACCGACAGTTGATCGGTTACCGCAGAGAGGATATTGGATTTGTCTTTCAGTTTTATAACCTTGTTCCGAATCTGACTGCGTTGGAAAATGTAGAATTGGCGCTTCAGATCTGTAAGGAACCGCTGGATGCAAAGACGGTACTTGAGGAAGTCGGGTTGGGAGAAAGACTAAATAATTTCCCGGCACAACTTTCTGGAGGGGAACAACAGAGAGTGTCGATCGCCCGGGCGCTGGCAAAAAATCCAAAGCTGCTTTTGTGTGATGAACCGACGGGAGCGCTTGATTACAATACCGGGAAGGCAATCTTGAAGTTGCTTCAGGATACTTGTAGAAATAAGGGGATGACCGTGATCGTTATCACACATAACTCTGCACTTGCGCCGATGGCAGATCGTGTGATCCATATTAAAAACGGCCGTGTGGAGAGTATGGAGATGAATGCACATCCGGTACCGGTAGAAACGATTGAATGGTAGGGAGACAGATGAAGAAACGAGCATTGAGAAAAGATTTTTATATGGAAATACGAAAGAGTCTGGGGCGCTTTTTGTCCATTTTCTTTATCGTGGCAATGGGTGTCGCGTTCTTTTCAGGAATCCGGGCATCTGAGCCGGATCTGCGCTATTCCGGGGATGCTTATTTTGACCGGAATCATTTGATGGATCTGAAGGTGATGGGAACGCTTGGGCTGACAGAGAATGATGTGCAAGCAATCCGGTCACTGGAAGGAGTGGCACAGGCAGAACCCGGCTACTCCGCGGATGTAATGGTTGAGCGTGATGGAAATCAGAAAGTGCTTCATGTATCGTCGATTTTAGATTCGATGAACCAGTATACTGTGGAAGAAGGAAGAATGCCGAAAAAGGACGGAGAGTGTCTGATCGATCAAGATTTTATCCAGGGATCAGATTTAAAGGTCGGGGATGAGATCACGCTGATCAGTGGAACGAAGGATCCGGTTACAGATACGTTTACGAAGGAAACATTTCGGATTGTAGGTGCAGGAAGCAGTCCGGAGTATATTTCTTTTCACCGTGGAAGCAGTATGATCGGAAATGGAGAGGTCAGCGGTTTTCTTGCCGTGCCGAAGGAATCTTTTGTGACAGAAGCATACACAGAGTGTTACGTTTCAGTGGAGGGAGCAGAAGAGGAGACTGCATTTACAGAGGAATACAATCAGAAGGTGGAGAAGGTTGCAGAGCGGATTGAATCCATTGGAGAACGGCAGGGAGCGCTCCGTGCAGAGGAAATCCGTGAAGATGCCAAGGAAGAACTTTCCGATGCAAAAGCAGAATTGGAAGAAGGAAAGAAGACAGCAGAGAAAGAACTTTCTGACGGAAAAGCAAAGATTGCAGATGCTGAGGAGCAGTTACAAAGTGCAAAAGAACAGCTGGAGAGTGGAAAACAAGCACTGGAAGCAGGAAGAAATGAACTGCTCGTGAGCCAGACGACAGTCGACGAAGCTTATGCACAGATTGCAGATGGACGGGCACAGCTTGCACAGGGGAAAGCAGAGTTTGCGGCGAAAGAAGAGGAATTCAGAAGTCAGTACGAGACAGGTATGGAACAGATTGCAGCCGGAGAGAAGCAGATTGCAGCCGGACGCATAGAACTGGAAGCAAAGAAAGCCGAGTACGAGGCAGGGAAAGCAGGATTAGATCAGATGAAGATCACGCTGGCAGAACTGCAGGCGGCGCTGGAAAATGGGATGATCCCAGAGGAACAGATTCCACAGACAGAGGCGCAGATTGCAGCGCTTCAGAAGACAATCGCACAATTGGAGCCGCAGTTAGCGCAGGCAGCAGACCAGATTGCACAGGCAGAACAGGTGATTGTACAGAAGGAGCAGGAACTTGCGGCGGCTAGAACACAGTTGGAGGAAGGAAAGACTGCGATCGAAGCAGCAAGAGGACAGCTTACAGAAGCTGAAAACGAGCTGTATGCCGGAGAAGCGCAGGCAGCAGAAGGACAGCGGCAGATTGATGCCGGATGGGAAGCAATCCATGCCGGGGAGGCTGAGCTTGCGGCAGGAGAAAATGAAATCGCAGTCAATGAAAAGAAACTTGCTGAGGCAAAAGAAGCATATGAAAATGGAAAAAAAGAAGCCGAAGCCGAGATCAAAGATGGAGAAAATAAGATCAAAGATGCAGAGCAGAAGATTGCGGATATTGAAGATGCCAAGTGGTATGTCAATGACAGAAGCACACTTTCTGACTATGTAGGATATGGAGATAACGCAGACCGTATGCGGGCGATCGGAGAAGTATTTCCGATACTATTCTTCATTGTGGCAGCATTGATCAGTCTGACAACGATGACGCGGATGGTTGAGGAACAGCGTACACAGATTGGAACGCTGAAAGCGCTTGGCTATGGGAAATTCAGTATTGCAGGGAAATATCTGAACTATGCGCTGATGGCAACGATCGGAGGAAGTATTTTCGGAGTATTGTTTGGAGAGAAAGTATTTCCGTATATTATTGTAACTGCATATAAGATCATCTATATACATATGCCGGATATTGTGATCCCTTACCATTGGGGATATGCGGCGATGGCAACAGGTGCGGCAGTGGTCTGCACAAGTGCGGCGACACTTCTTGCATGTTATAAAGAGCTGGCATCCCAACCGGCAGTGTTGATGCGCCCGCCGGCTCCGAAGCAGGGAAAACGCGTTTTCTTAGAGCGTATCACATTTATTTGGAGCAGATTAAGTTTCATATGGAAATCCACGATCCGGAATCTGATCCGATATAAAAAGCGATTCTTTATGACGGTCTTTGGAATCGGTGGATGTATGGCGCTGATGATCGTCGGATTCGGACTGCGGGATTCTATCTTTGATGTAGGAAGGATCCAATATCAGGAACTGAATTTATATGATGGGATGATCATCTTAAATACAGATGCAGATGAAAAGGATAAGGAATCACTGGAGCAGTATCTGCAAGGGGAGAAGGAGATCAGTCAGGCTTCAGAAGGATATTTAAAGAAAACAAATGTAGAGAAGGGAAAGATAAAGAAAGACGTATATCTGTATGTGCCGGAAGATTTAGAGAAAAATCAGGAATTTTTAGTCTACCGTGACAGAAAGACACAGGAAACATTTGAGCTTGGAGAGCGGGACGTCATTTTGACAGAGAAGATGGCAAAGACACTCGAGGTAAAGAAGGGCGATACGATTACAGTGAAAGGGGAAAATGGTGACAAAAAAGAACTGACGATCACAAATGTATGTGAAAATTATATGGAGCATTATCTTTATGTATCTCCTGAAATTTACAAAGAAATGTTTGGTGCATTTCCAAAAGCAAATAATATTTACTTTAAGATGAAAGAATTTGATGAGAAAAAGTTAAAGGAAATCGGAGAAAAAGTGCTCGAGGAGCGTGCGGCGCTCAATGTTTCCTATACTTATAATGTAGAGGAACAAATGGATGAGATGCTGGAAAGTCTGGATATTGTCATCGTTGTGCTGATTATTTCTGCGGGGCTGTTAGCGTTTGTTGTGCTCTACAATCTGAATAACATTAACATTAATGAGCGGAAGCGGGAGCTTGCAACGATCAAAGTACTTGGATTTTATGATAATGAAGTTTCTGCCTATGTATACCGTGAAAATATTCTTCTGACATTGATTGGAACAGTTGTCGGAGTGATATTGGGCAGTATCCTTCACCGGTTCGTGATTACGACTGTTGAGATTGATACTGTGATGTTTGCAAGAACGATCAAAGGGTTTAGTTTTCTGTACAGCGCACTGCTTACATGTGGATTCTCTGTTTTTGTAAATTGTGTGATGTATTTCAAACTGAAGAAGATCAATATGGTGGAATCATTAAAGAGTGTTGAATAGAAAGAAACAGAAGACGACGAGAATGTTATTGAAAAATTCAGACTGCATTTAGAAAAAAGTGTCGGGGATGTCTCCGGGTATGGTATAATAAATATCGTACCTGGAGATATTTTTGTTTTTCACAAAAGTGACACAAGTATTTGTTATGATGAGAAAAAACGAAGGAGCGAATGTTTGATGGATAAATTAAAAATATTGGTGGTGGATGATGAGAGCAGAATGAGAAAGCTTGTCAAAGATTTCCTGACAAGAAGTGGATACACGGTTGTCGAGGCAGCAGATGGTATGGAGGCGATGGACATTTTCTATGAGCAGAATGATATTGCACTGATCATTCTCGATGTGATGATGCCAAAGATGGATGGCTGGCAGGTGTGCCGGGAGGTGCGTATGCACTCGAAAGTACCGATCATCATGTTGACGGCCAGAGGAGAGGAGCGGGATGAGTTGCAAGGATTCGAACTTGGGGTAGACGAATATATTTCCAAGCCGTTTAGTCCAAAGATTCTTGTTGCGAGAGTTGAGGCTATTTTAAGAAGAACGAATGTATTTGCGGCAGATGAAGTTGTGGATGCAGGTGGCATTTCTGTGGATAAGGCAGCACACGAGGTGAAGATTGACGGAGTTCCGATAGATTTAAGTTACAAAGAGTTCGAACTGTTGGCATATTTTATTGAAAATCAGGGAATCGCACTTTCGAGAGAAAAGATTTTGAATAATGTATGGAATTACGATTATTTTGGGGATGCGAGAACGATCGATACACATGTCAAGAAGTTGAGAAATAAGCTGGGGGACAAAGGTGAGTACATTAAGACCATCTGGGGGATGGGATACAAATTTGAGGTAGAGTAATGAGAGATTCGATCAAACGTCAGATTACTATTTTAAGTGTCGGGATAGTTGCATTTACTATGATCATCGCACTTTTGATCAATGGAAGATTCATGGAAGGTTATTACATTGCAAACAAGGAAGAGGACTTAAAAAATATGTACCAGATGTTAAATGAGTCTGTCGGAAGCAGTGTGATTTACACGGAGTCTTTGGAAGCTATGAAACGTCTTGCAGAGCGGGCAAATATATCTTTTATCGTGCGCGACCGATCAGGAAATCCGGTTATCGGTATGATGAAAGAGGGAGAGGATGAGCTGAACAGTCAGTTAAACGGCTATCTTCTTGATAAGCAGGACGGAAAGATCTTAGAGCAGACATCCTATTATGAAATACGGAAGGCGAAGGATATCAGAAGCAGAACAGAATATATTGAAATGTGGGGAAGTTTTGACAGTGGATACCATTTTCTGATTCGGACACCGCTTGACAGTATTCGGGAGGGAGCAAAACTTTCTACGAGATTTCTTGCGTATGTGGGCTGCATTATGATCGGAGTGAGCTGTATTCTCGTCTGGTATTTTTCCAGAAAGATCACAGATCCCATCATGGAGCTTGCTATGCTCTCACAAAAGATGGCGAATCTTGATTTCAATGCCAAATATACAAGCGGCGGTGACAATGAGATTGGGGTATTGGGAGACAGCTTTAACCGAATGTCGGAAAAACTGGAGCAGACAATCTCCCAGTTAAAGACCGCAAACTTTGAATTGCAAAAAGATATTGAACAGAAGGAAAAACAGGAAGAGCGCCGGAAAGAATTTATCGGAAATGTATCCCATGAGTTGAAGACGCCAATTGCACTGATCCAGGGTTATGCAGAAGGACTGAAAGAAGGGATCCATGATGATCCGGAGAGCATGGAATTTTACTGTGACGTCATCATCGATGAGGCCAATAAGATGAACCAGATGGTAAAAAATCTGCTGACATTAAATCAGTTGGAATCCGGAGATGACGGATTGTCCATGACAAGATTTGATCTGGCAGGCTTAATCCGCGGAGTACTGCAAAGCTGTGAGATTTTGATCCAGCAGGCCGAGGCGAAGGTGAGCCTGAAAATGCAAGAGACAATCTATGTATGGGCAGATGAATTTAAGACAGAGCAGGTGCTGCGAAATTATATCAGCAATGCAATCCACCATGTGGAGGGAGAGCGGATTATCGAGATCAAAGTAGAAGAAACAGGAGAGAAAGCACATATTTCTGTCTTCAATACCGGAAAATCGATTCCACAGGAAGATGTGGAACGGATCTGGGATAAGTTTTACAAAGTAGATAAAGCGCATTCGCGGGAGTACGGTGGAAATGGAATCGGACTTTCTATCGTGAAGGCGATCATGGAGTCCTTTCATCAGAAATTTGGGGTAGAAAATTATGACAATGGGGTAGCATTCTGGTTCGAGTTGGATATGAAATAACAGATACCGGCAGGAAAAAGGAAACAAAAGAAAAGTTAGGAAAAGCAGGAGGAAAAGAAGATGGCGGCAATTAGCGGAGCTTGGTTAGAAGCATTAAAAGGAGAGTTTAAGAAGCCATATTATAAGAAATTATTTGAGACAGTCAATCAGGAGTATCGGACGAGACAGATCTTTCCGCCTGCGGATGATGTGTTCAATGCATTTCATCTGACACCATTAAATGAAGTGAAAGTAGTCATTTTAGGGCAGGATCCATACCACAACGTAGGACAGGCACATGGACTTTGCTTCTCAGTGAAACCGGAAGTAGACATTCCACCGTCACTGGTGAATATTTATCAGGAACTGCATGATGATCTTGGATGTGAAATTCCAAATCATGGATACCTTGTCAAATGGGCCAAACAGGGCGTATTGATGCTCAATACAGTTCTGACGGTGCGCGCTCATCAGGCAAATTCGCACCGGGGAATTGGCTGGGAAGAATTTACAGATGCAGCGATTCGGGTACTGAATGAACAGGATCGACCAATCGTATTTATCTTGTGGGGAAGACCGGCACAGACTAAGAAAGCAATGTTAAATAATCCGAAACACCTGATCTTGGAAGCGCCACATCCAAGTCCGCTCTCTGCCTACCGTGGTTTTTTCGGAAGCAGACCGTTTAGCCAGACAAATGCATTTTTAATGGCAAATGGAGTGGAACCGGTTGACTGGCAGATTGATAAGATAGAGTGAACGATTGAAAAATAAAAGAAAAGAGAGGAAAGTGACTATGGAAAAGTATGATCTTCTGATTATCGGCGCCGGACCGGGGGGATATGTAGCGGCGCTTGAGGCAACAAAACGGGGAATGAAGGTACTTGTTGTAGATAAGAAAGAGGCAGGGGGAACTTGCGTAAACAGAGGGTGCATTCCGACAAAGGCATTGCTGCATGCCTCCACGATTTATAAAGATATGAAAGACTGTGAGAAATTCGGACTTTATGCAAAGGAAATCGGATTTGACTTGCAGAAATTATATCAGTATAAAGAGGAATCCGTCGTAGAAATGCGGAAAGCAATCGAGGAAGAATTTTCAAGACTTGGTGTTACTTTTGTACAGGGAACTGCACAGGTTCAGGCAGATAAACGAGTGGTCGTAAAAATGGCACATATGCAGAAGCGTACCGTTGGCAGTGGACTGTCAGATGATGGAAAGAACCCGGCCGATATACTAGATATCGTTATCTATGAGGCAGATAAAATTCTAATTGCTTCCGGAGCAGCGCCGAGGAAACTTGGGCTTCCTGGGGAGGAGTTGTCGGAAGTAATGACGAGTGAAGAACTGCTTCAGGCGAAGGACAGATGTTATGACAGGCTGGTTGTTGTAGGAGGCGGTGTCATTGGACTGGAGATTGCCACTGTATTTCAGGCGCTCGGTTCAGAAGTGACTGTGATAGAATTGGGAGAGCGGCTTCTTCCGTCGATGGACATTGAGTTTGCTGAGGCTTTGGAGAAGATTCTTGTCGGGCGTGGAATCCATGTGTATAAGAAAAGTTTGATAGAGCGGTTCGAGAAAGAAGAGCATGGTGTAAGCTGTCATTTGATGTCCGAAGGGAAAAAGCAGATTCTTTCCGCGGATGCAGTGCTGGTATCTGTGGGAAGGGAACCTTATACGGAAGAATTGTTTGCAGCAGACTTGAAGATTCGCATGGATCACGGCAAAGTGCTTGTCAATGAATTCTTCATGACAAATATCCCGGGCATCTATGCGATTGGAGATGTGATCGGAGGAGTTCAGCTTGCGCATGTCGCTTCCGCTCAGGCGAAATATGTTGTGGAGCGCATGAACAATTTAGAACCGTCAGTCATCTTATCCATCGTGCCAAGTTGTCTGTTTGTCTCCATGTCGATCATCCCAAACTGTCTGTATCTGAATCCGGAGATTGCAACGGTCGGACTGACTGAAGAAGAGGCAGAGAGGAAAGGCATCTCAGTGCGCTGTGGGCGTTACCGGATGGACGCAAATGGACAGACGATTTTATCGAAAGAGGAAGTGGGATTTATCAAAGTACTGTTTGCCGCAGACAGTGACGTACTGCTGGGCGCACAGATCATGTGTCAGCGGGCAACAGATATGATCGGGGAACTGGCGACAGCGATCGCCAACGGTCTGACATCCCGACAGCTAATGTATGCGATGCGTGCACATCCGACTTTTAATGAGGCGGTTTCCAAGGCAGTGGAAGACAGCAGGGAATAGAAAAATATGAAATAAAAGTTATTCAAAAGCTTAAGAATATAAATATAGAAATACAACCTCTAGAGTGAATTAGAAAGTACACGTTGCGAGGTTGTATTTTTTTGCTGTTTTTCTATCGGTATGCGCGAGAAAAGATTCATTCCATGCAGCAAGATCTATGGAACCAGTCGCCCACACATCCAGCTGCTGGCGGGAGTAGTCTTTTGCATTGACAGTGTGGACGGTTTCATAGAAAAGAATGCTGATTTCTTCACAGTCTTCGGGGGTGTAAGGTCTGAGTGTTATATGGCTGAAATGGTTTGCTTGTAGTTGTGACATAGGCGTAGAACCTCTTGTATCTAATAGAATATTTTTTGTATTGTAGCATGATGCAGTAGAGAATGAAATCATGCTACAGCAATCTCCTATTTTTTGAAGCGTGTATTTTTTTAGCGGCCATGCATCTTTTTCCAGAAAAAGACGCCGGAGATTACTGAAGGAAGACCGACCCAAAGTGCTACCGCACATAATGTGACAGTCTCAAAATCCGGGACAGTCAGTGTGCAGCCCAGATAGAGAAGCACAATCGGGATGGACAGATCATGAAGTACACGATGAGCTACATTCCAGGTATCTTCGTCGTGTACGGTCCATGGAAGTCGCAATCCGGTATGTCTGTTGAAGGGAAGTCTTGTCGATATCATGCCGGTAAAAAGGATAATGGCAGATACGAGCAGCATTGCAAAAAATTTCCCATCGGTATTGGAAAAAGGAAGGATGCCCATCTCGGACAAGGCAAAGGTTACAATACAGACAGTAAGGACGCCAATATTAAAAAGGGTTGTAATTCGAACGGCACCGAGTTTTTTTACGGAGGTTGTCGTGCGGGTGAGCAGAGCAGTATTCCGGTACAGAATGATGACTGCTGTCAGAAGGCAGGCAAAGGTCAGTAAAACGGAAACAATAGTATTGTCGATGATCAGTGCAAAGAGCATAGAAAGCATCGAGAAAAAGAGAATCAGATTCCGCTTTTGCTCGGCGCGGGAAGAAAGACTCCGTTCCTGCACTTGTTTGGCAAGCTCTTCATTGAGGCGAGCAAGTTCTATAGCAAGAGTTTCTGCAGAGAGGGATTCTGAACGTGGTTGTTCGTCGGTCCCAAGCAGTTCTGCAACAGAAATTCCCAACACCTCTGCGAGACGGATCAGAAGTTCCGCATCCGGTACGGAGAGATTATTTTCCCACTTTGACACAGTCTGCCGGACAACATTCAGAGGGATTGCCAGTTCCTCCTGACTCATTTTCTTCTCTTTTCGATATTTTTTAATTTGATCTCCTAACATATCGAAGTCTCCTTTCACATGTAGATTGATGTTCCACTGCCAGTATAAAAATCAGGGGAAGAAAAGGCAAGCAACGCAAGTTAACATGGAGGTTTTATCGTGGAAACTTCCGTGTTCAGGCGATAGTAAGTGTCATTCATCTGCATAATTTCCCCAGGGCTGATCGTTAATTTGCTTCCGTCCAAGAAGAAAATATGGTAGTAAGTGACCGCACCGGAAGAGAGGGCTTCCTTGCGCGAAATCTCCCCGTGAAAACGGAGTTGATGCATCCAGTCAGTGAAGGCAGAAATTTCTTCTTTGGAAAGGTTCTGTGAGGTGGGAGAATCCTTTCCACCCGTGATGGAAATACGCTCAATTTGTTTGATGTCGGAAATCTGGATCTTAGACAAATATTGTTCAGGAATTTTTGAAAAAGTAGTCGTATCTTCTCGTAGAGAGGAATCCTCAAACTGGCAGGCGGTTAGCGTAAGAAATAAAAATGCCAGAAGGAATGGAATGAAAAAGAAGCGGGGGAAATTTTTAAAAACTCCAGCGGATATTTTTTGCATGGAAGATCAGTCCTTTCGTATTATGAGGGAGAAGTATCATTGTCTGTTATGTTTTTTTGTATTTCCAGAACTTTTCACCACAGTGCGGGCAGCGGGAAGGAATCAGAAGATTACTTCCGGGAAGTCGTACGCATCGAATCTGCTTTTTTACACATAGATCATAGAGGTCAGGATTCTGTACAAATCTCTGTTTGGTTAGAAATGTCCGCGGCATGGTCAGAAGCGGAAGTTCACCGCCGCAATTCGGACATTTCCAGAAACGATGGTGCAGAATATCTGAGGAATATAGCAGGGCAGCGCTGAAAATTAGAGAAAGTAGCAGAGCGATGGAAATGATAAGCAGTAGAATCTTTGCCCAGTTGTGGTGTACTTGTCCGCCTTCCAGAAGAAGGAGGAATATACCTGCTGCGGTAAGCACAAAGAAAGACCGTTCCAAAAACTTTCCTGTTGCTACAAGGCGGGCACTCCGTAAATTTTGTTTGTTCAACTGCTCCTTCTGGAGCAAGACTGTCTCATTTTCGAGATAATTATAATCATGTTGTTGTCCGGATGACAATGCGAACACCTCCTTAATGCTGGATGATAAAGAATCAGTTGAAAAAGTGAAAGGGAAATTGGCATAAAAAATCAAAATAACTTCTGAAAGAGAAGATTAAGGACGTTTCCAGGAAGATTCAGAAATAGGCTGGAAAGTCAGAGGTATTTTCGGCAATTGAATCTTTGGATAGTAAGTCCGGATTGTTCTGAGAAATTCAGAACAATCGTACCGAAGGGAAATGGTTTCTTCACTGCCATCTTTTTTGACAAAGTGGATTACTGCATTCTGGTAAAGATTACCACGTTCCCGTTCATCGGAAAAATAGATTCGTTTTAGTTTTCGGCAGTCATAATAGCAAAGAGAAAAATCATTCAGAATGATAATTGCTGATTCTGTAAAAAAGAAACGGTTTCCAACGGTCTTTTGTAACGTCTGCAATGCTTTTTCTAATTTCGTGAGATCAGAGGAAGTAAGCATCTGGTATTTCCCGAGAAAATAGAGCAGCGTTGTCACCCCGATAAGTAACGTAAAAAATCCGAAGAGAATCGCTGTTTCGATGGATCCTTTGTGAAGCAAACGGATGGAAATAATTGTCATGAAGATACAGAGAATAATACTTCCTATGACTTTTGCATACCAGAATCGTAAAGTCTTTTGAAAGATTCGATAGACATTGGGATAGTTTTTCAAGTAGATGTGTTTCTTTTTTTCAGAGTTTTTCATGTTCGTTTTTTCCTTTTTTGCTTCTTTTTCCTTTTGTTTCTGTGTGGCTGCTTCTGAGGTATGGAGAATCAGAATGTGCCTCTCATTTGTTTGCCGGAGAAATCAATCAGTAGGTATGTGAAAGGATTTTGTCACTGGTTATGTAATGGAAGAGGGAGAAAATATCTTATATTAGATATAGAAATATCATATCATACAGACCGCATAAAGCAAATGGCGATATCGTCTATTCTATAAAAATCATGTTGTTTGCAAAGACAATCAGTGATATCTCTTCACAATTTGTCACCCATTCATTTCCCAATCAGGCAGTAGAAAAAGGATGACGAGAGAGCGGGCAAAAGCAGTACTATACAGCACATGGATGCCTAATTTTACCTCTAGGAAGGAAAAAGATTGGAAAAGAGATTTGGGTATTCAAGAATGAAAAATATGGCCGGGAAGTGTTCCAATGCAGCGATATTCGGCTGGAACTTCTTTCCGGGTTTTTCTTATTAGCGGCCGTGTTTTCGTTTTCAATGGAGGTGATTCAATGACATTTTATGTTCCGTATAATAAAAAAGTCTATGGATTCGCCACCCAGGAAGAAAATCTGACCATCTTTCTGGGAAAAATGAAAATTTACATATAGACAGAGGTGGTTTTCAAATCTCAGTTTTGCTATAATAGGTCTAAATGCAGTAAATGAGCAATTGATTATTGGAGGAAGGAAGTAAATGAAGTTAAGTAATTCGTATTTTTATACACTGCGGGAAAATGTAAAAGAAGAAGATAGTACAAGTGGAAATTTATTAGTGCGGGCAGGAATGATCAAAAAAAGCAGCAGCGGAATTTATATGATCATGCCGATGGGAAAACGTGTTCTGAAAAAGATTGAGGAAATCGTGCGGGAAGAAATGGATGCTGCAGGAGCGCAGGAACTGTTGATGCCGGCTATGATCCCAGAAGAAATTTATGAGAAAAGTGGACGTAGAGAGGCATTTGGTTCCAACATGTTTGCGCTGAAAGACCGTTATCAGAAGAACTATGTTCTCGGTCCGACTCATGAAGAATTATTTACGATGGCAGCTATGATGAAGGGAAGTTCCTATAAGGATTTTCCTTATAATCTGTATCAGATTCAGACGAAATTCCGAGATGAAACAAGACCTCGTTATGGTTTGATCCGTGTGCGTGAGTTTATTATGAAGGATGCCTATTCATTTGATATTGATGAAGCAGGCCTGCATGAATCCTATATGAAAATGTTCCACGCCTATCAGAATATCATGGAGCGCTGTAAGTTAAATTACAAGATTGTAAAAGCAGATACAGGAGCGATGGGTGGATCTTTATCCGAGGAATTTCAGGCAATTACAGATATCGGGGAAGATGTGATTGTCACCTGCGACGGCTGTGATTTCTCAAGCAATCTAGAAATTACAGAGGTGATTGATGTGAGTGAGCCGTCAGATGCAGAGGAACAGGTGATGGAGGTTGTGGAAACACCGAATGCACGCACGATGGAAGAAGTTGCTGCATTTTTCCATAAGTCTGTAAATGAATTTGTGAAGACACTGATCTATACGGTAGATGGAAAAACAATGGCATTTCTCTTAAAAGGAAATCGGGAATTGAATGAAACAAAAGTGTTGAAGCTTCTAAAGGCAAATGAAATGGAGCTTGCGCCGTTTGAGGAAGTGGAACGTGTTACACATGCAAAAGTTGGATTTGCGGGACCGGTTGGTTTAGAGTGTCCGATCGTTATGGACCGTGAGGTCACAAACATGAAGAACTTTATCGTTGGAGCAAATAAAACAGATCACCATATTGTTAATGTAAATCTGAAGGATTTTGAGGTGGAGATTGTTGCGGATATCGCACAGGTGCATGAGGGAGATGTCTGTCCGGTTTGCGGAAAGCCATTAAAATTCTGTAAGGGAATCGAAGTTGGAAATACGTTCAAGCTGGGAACAAAATATGCAAAGACACTTGGACTGGAATATCAAGATGTGGATAATAAACTTCATCCGGTGGAAATGGGCTGTTATGGTTTTGGTTTGGAACGCTGTATGGCGGCAATTGTAGAGCAGCACAATGACGAGGCTGGAATTATCTGGCCGGCAAGTGTAGCGCCGTTTGAGGTTGCAGTGGTCGTTGTATCCAGCAAAGATGAAGAGCAGATGCGTATTGGAAATGAATTGTATGAGGCATTGAAAAAAGAAGGCATTGATGTACTTCTGGATGATCGAAAAGAACGTCCGGGTGTAAAATTCAAAGATATGGAACTGATCGGGATCCCATATCGCATTACTGTCGGAAGAGGTATTCAAGAGGGGAAGGTAGAATTCCGTGCCAGAACAGCAGCAGAGAATCGTGAGATTGCCTTGGGTGAAGTGATAAAACTGGTAAAAGAAGAATTACAGAAATAAATTTGAAGAAATCAGATGAGGGACAAGCAGTTAGTTTTCGGATTAGCTGCTTTTCTTATGGTTTTTGACCAACAGTTTCTGTCAGTCATGTGTAAAACAAAAAGATAAAATAAAAAATAGGAGATAAGCCTTGACAAAATGATTGAAAAATGTTTATATGAACATATGAACAGTTATTCATATGTTTAGGAGGTGCTTACGCATGAAAATAGAGGAAAGAACAAAAAAAGACAGAGAGACAGAGCTGACAGAATCTGTTGACAAAGAGATTCATGAACACTGTGGGGAACATCATCATGAGCATACACATTCCCACCATGAGCATGGAAAAGCTTGTGGCTGCGGAGGAGATCATCATGATCACGAGCATACACATTCCCACCATGAGCATGGGAAAGCTTGTGGCTGTGAAGGAGATCATCATGATCACGAGCATACACATTCCCACCATGAGCATGGGAAAACTTGTGGCTGTGAAGGACATCACCACGCACATTCCCACCAGAACAAGGAGAATGAGGATAACAAAGAAAAGTCTATTTCATCACATAGAAAGGGTAGAATACAGACGTATCTGCTTGATAATCTTGGATGAGCGAACTGTGCTTCCAAGATGGAAGCAAGGATACAGGCGCTGCCTGAGGTGAAAGAGGCGACAATCACATTTACGACAAATCAGCTTCAAGTGGTCACGGAAGGTGACAAGGACCTGCTGGAGGAATTTCAGAAGATCTGTGCTGCGATTGAGTCTGAAGTGATTGTAAAAAGGAAGGTATCGGTAAATAAGAAAGAAGAAAAGAAAAAGAGGGAGCAGGAACAGCAGGAAAAGAAAAGAGAACAGAAACGGGAACGCATAGAAATTGTAGCAGGAGCGGGATTGTTTCTTGCGGGAATTTTGTTGAAGGACAAATACGAATTATTTTCTACCATCTTATTTGTGAGTTCTTATTTGGCGCTTGGATGGGAGATTCTGCTTACTGCGGGAAAAAATATTTGTAAGGGAAGAATGCTCGATGAAAATTTCCTGATGAGTATTGCAACACTTGGTGCATTTGCAATCCAGGAATATGCAGAAGCAGTCGGAGTCATGCTGTTTTACCGGATTGGAGAGATGTTTGAGCATATTGCTGTGGAAAAGAGCCGTGGACAGATCATGAGCGCGGTTGATTTAAGACCGGAAGTAGTCAGCCGGGAACAGAATGGGGTGACAGAAGTCATTCCGGCAGAGCGGGCACAAGTCGGAGATCTTTTGATCGTGCGGCCGGGAGATCGTATTCCGCTGGATGGTACAGTACTAGATGGTGAGAGCAGGATCGATACTTCACCGGTAACCGGGGAACCAGTTCCGGTCAAAGTTGAGAAAGGAGATTCTTTAGTATCTGGATGTGTCAACACATCAGGTTTGTTGAAGATGCGTGTAGAAAAGGTATTGGAGGATTCCATGGTGACAAGAATTCTGGATTCTGTAGAACATGCAGCTGCTAGCAAGCCGAAAATTGATAAGTTTATCACAAGATTTGCAAGAGTCTATACGCCGTTTGTTGTGGCGCTTGCTCTTGCGACGGCGATTCTTCCATCACTTGTCACTGGAAACTGGAGCTACTGGGTGTATACGGCGCTGACTTTCTTAGTTATTAGTTGTCCATGTGCGCTTGTACTGAGTGTGCCACTTGCCTTTTTCTCTGGAATCGGAGCAGGATCTAAGAGAGGAATCTTATTCAAAGGTGGTGTTGCAATCGAGGCACTGCAAGGAGTAAAGACCGTTGTCATGGATAAGACGGGAACAATCACAGAAGGAAATTTTGTTGTGCAGAAATGTGTGGCAAATGAAATGGAAGAGGAAGAATTACTCCGTCTTGCCGCAGTCTGTGAGAAGAATTCCACTCATCCGATTGGAACAAGCATTCTTTTGGCAGCAGAAGAGAGAAAGGTGTCTGTTCCTGATCCGGAACGGATCACAGAAATTTCCGGAAAAGGAATTGAGGCAGTTTTGGATGGCAGACAGATTCTTTGTGGAAATCAGAAGCTGATGGAACAGTATCAGGTAGATTTGACAAATGGTCCAAAGGGGTCATATGGAACGGAAGTACTTGTTGCAGTTGACGGAGAATTTGCGGGATTTCTTGTGATCTCTGATACGATTAAAAAAGATGCTGTCTCGGCGGTACAGGAACTGAAACGGCAGAAAATACGCACTGCAATGCTGACAGGAGATGCAAAGGAAAGCGCGGAAGCAGTAGCAGAGCAGACAGGCATTGATGAAGTGCATGCAAGACTTCTGCCAGAAGAAAAGTTAGGTGAGCTGACAAAAATCCGAGAGCAGAATGGTTCGGTAATGTTTGTCGGGGACGGAATCAATGACGCACCAGTACTTGCAGGAGCGGATGTCGGAGCAGCGATGGGAAGCGGAGCCGATGCAGCTATTGAAGCTGCTGATGTGGTGTTTATGACTTCTTCGATGGAGGCAATTCCGGCATCGCTGGAGATTGCGCGAAGTACAAACCGTATTGCGAAGCAGAATGTTCTGTTTGCATTGGCAATTAAGGTCGTTGTTATGGTGCTTGGGCTGGCAGGATTTGCGGATATGTGGCTGGCTGTGTTTGCGGATACAGGAGTTGCAATGCTCTGTGTACTAAACTCCATCCGTATTTTATATAAGAAAAAATAGAAATATATCAGGAGGAAGTGATGCGAAGTGGAAATCCATGGAAGCAGCACTTCCTTTTCTGTGAAATGTAAGAAAAGTATTGACAAACAAAATCAAAGTGAACGATAATGAAACAGAAATGAAGGAGATAGATATCATTATGAAGAAAATAGAGGAAGCGGAAGTGGAGCAGTGCGAGCTAAAACATGTGCACGAGAAGACGGTGGAAAAAGTGAAAAAGGATATGCCTGTGGAAGATGAACTGCAGGATCTTGCAGATTTTTTTAAAGTCTTTGGAGATCTGACAAGAGTAAAAATGCTTTATGTGCTATTTCAGTCAGAGATGTGTGTCTGTGATCTTGCTCAGGTACTTCAGATGACACAGTCTGCAATTTCGCATCAGCTGCGTGTTTTGAAGCAGATGAAGCTTGTGACAAACAGAAGAGAAGGAAAAACCGTGTTCTATTCGCTGGCGGACAGCCATATCAAAACCATTATGAATCAGGGAATGGAACATATTCGTGAGTAAGAGGAGAGCGAAAGTGGGAGGAATCAGAGCAGTCAGAAGAAATATGTTACTGACAGGAATCGGGGCAGCAGCGTTTTTGGGAGAACTGGTGTTTTTAAAGAAAATGGATCTTACGCTGCAGCAGGAAGTTATTTTGTTTGCGGCGACTTATATGATAATCGCAGCTGGTGTGGTGGAAAAGACTGTGCGGAGTTTTTGTAAGAAGCGGATTTTTAATGAATATCTGCTGATTCTTATTGCGACAGCATGCTCTTTTCTTATTTTTCAGTATGTAGAAGGCATTTCTGTTTTATTATTGTTTCAGATTGGTTCGCTTCTTGAAGAAGTCATGCTGTACCGATCAAAGAAATCTATTGCAAATATGATGGACATTGCCCCGGAGTTTGCAAATCGAAAGAGTCATGAGCAGGAAGTGCAAGTGGAGCCATCGGAACTGGAATGTGGCGATATCATTTTGATCCGTCCGGGAGAGAGGATTCCGGTGGACAGCAGAGTGTTATCAGGGGAAAGTATGGTTGA
Organism: Faecalimonas umbilicata; assembly: GCF_042846195.1. NCBI lineage: Bacteria > Bacillati > Bacillota > Clostridia > Lachnospirales > Lachnospiraceae > Faecalimonas > Faecalimonas umbilicata. The sequence continues at coordinate 2,395,735 of NZ_AP031411.1, read as the reverse complement.
TGCCAAGGCACTGACTGGAGAGTCTCTTCCGCAGACTGTGACGGCAGGGGCGATGCTATATAGTGGCAGCATTAATCTGACCGGGGCGTTGGAAGCGGAAGTGGTAAAGAAATATGAAGATTCTACGGCTGCGAAGATTATGGCGATGGTGCGGAAAGCCAATGATACGAAGACAGACAGCGAGCGGACGATCACAAAGTTTGCGTCGATTTATACGCCGATCATCATGTTGGCGGCAGCTCTTTTGGCGATTGTTCCGCCAAATACATTTGCAGAAGGTGACTGGTACACATGGATCTACCGCGCGCTCACATTTCTGATTGTTGCGTGCCCGTGGGGGATTGTTATTTCAATTCCGCTGACCTTTTACGGAGGAATCGGAGCGGCAGCAAGACAAGGTGTAATGATCAAAAGCAGTCATCAGCTAGAACTTCTGACAAAGGCAGATACGTTTGTGTTTGACAAGACCGGAACACTGACCGAGGGAGTGTTTGAAGTAAAGAAAATTCATCCGGAGGGAATGACGGAAGAAGAACTTTTGGAGCTGACAGCATATATCGAGTACTTTTCGAATCATCCGATTTCTATGTCACTGCAGAAAATGTATAAAAAGGAAGTAGAGAAACAGCGGATCGAGGTAGTTCAGGAAATTCCGGGACAGGGGATCTATGCTCTGATTGATGGGAAGGCGGCATATGCAGGAAATCGAGAACTTTTAAGGGAACTGCGGATTGCTGTTCCAAAAGTGCGTGCAGCAGGTACGATCGTGTATGTTGCACTCGATGGAGTTTATGCTGGATATATTGTGATCGGTGATACGTTGAAAAAAGAAGTGCGGGAGACGATGGATATTCTGAAAAGGCGGTATCATAAGGAATTGGTCATGCTGACAGGGGATAATGAGATTGTAGGAGGAGCTGTTGGCAAGTTGCTGAACATGGATCACATTTATACGAATCTGCTTCCGGCGGAAAAGGTTGAGAAGGTAGAGGAGTTTATTGATTCTCAGCAGGAAGATGAGAAGTTAGTGTATGTCGGTGATGGTATCAATGATGCTCCGGTATTAAAGCGGGCGGATATCGGAATTGCGATGGGAACACTTGGAGCTGCTGCGGCGGTGGAAGCGGCAGATATCGTTTTGATGGAAGATGATCCGTCGATGATTCTTGTAATCCTCAGGATTGCAAGGGAGACAATCGGAGCAATCCGACAGAATGCCGTGCTGTCAATCGGCATGAAATTGATTTTACTGACCTTGGCGGCAACGGGGTTGATCTCTATGTGGACGGCGATCACCGCAGATGTGATCATTATGCTGGTTACATTATTTAATGCGCTGTGTCTGCTGAAATATCCGGGATAGGGAAAATGTCTGCAAGTTGTCAGGAAAAGAAAGAATATGGGGAATCCACAGCATGACGAAATGTATGTGGAAAAATAATGAATCAGGGAGGAATTGTGTTGAAAAGTAAAAAATGGGCGCTGTGTGTGCTGGTATTTATGCTTCTAGTTTTTGCCGGATGTACCAGAGCGACGGAGGAAGGTATGGAACTGTTTGAGCAGAAAAAATATGATGAGGCACTGGAACTTTTTCAAAAGGAAGCAGAGTCAGGGGAGGAGCAGGCAGAGGCATACTTAGGAATGGGACTTGTCTACTGGGAACAGCAGAAATATGAAGAGGCGAGAAATGCATTTCAGAAAGCATTGAATGCAGGTACAGAAAAGACGGGGACACTCTATAATCTGCTGGCTTCCTGTGAGATGCAGCTTGGCGATTATCAGAGTGCACTGAATCATTATAATCTTGGGTTACAGTCAGAGGGAAACAGTGCAGAACTGACACAGGAAATGGAATTTAATCAGATTGCCGCCTATGAAAAATTGTATGATTGGGAGAGTGCAAAGGCAAAGATAGAAGAATATATTGCAAAATACCCTGACGATGAAGCGGCAAAGAAAGAAGCAGAATTTTTGCGGACAAGATAAAAATAAGAGGCAGTGGAGATTACTCCCTGCCTTCTATTTTTCCATAAAGTTCTTTTGGGACAAATGCGTGGACAAAGATGCCATCTTCCCGGTATTCTTCCTCCAAAAGTTCTCCGTATTTACGGATCAGCTGGATCTTTCCGGCATCGGCGTAAGAATAGGTTCTTGAAATTTCAATCTTTCGTTCGCGCAGAATCTGTTCAATGACAGATTGCAGGGTATCCAGTCCTTGACCGGTCCGCGCAGAGATATTTACGATGTGATCTGCCTTGAAATCACGGATGATCGGAACTTCTGTCAGTCGATCCTGCTTGTTGAAAGCGGTGATGACCACTTTATCTTTGACATCCAGATTTTGTAGTGTCTCGTAGACGGTATACATCTGTTCATCCATCTGTGGGTTGGAAACATCGACTACATGTAAGATCATATCTGCATATTTCGCTTCTTCTAATGTACTTTTGAATGCTTCAATCAGATGATGAGGAAGTTTTCGGATAAATCCGACGGTATCTGTCAGAAGCACTTCCTGACCGCTTGGAAGTTTCAGTCCTCTGGTCGTTGGATCTAAAGTGGCAAACAGCTTATCCTCCTCAAGAACACTGGCTCCGGTCAGACGATTTAGCAGTGTGGATTTACCTGCATTTGTATAGCCGACGATAGCGATGACCGGGATATGATTGCGGCTTCGTTGCTCACGGGTCACTTCCCGGTGCCGTTTGACATCTTTTAACTCACGGTTTAGCTGGGCAATGCGTCCTTTGATCAGACGGCGGTCCATTTCAAGTTTTTTCTCTCCGGGACCTCTTGTACCGATTCCGCCGCCGAGTCTGGAAAGTGATTTTCCAAGACCAACCAGGCGGGATTGGCGGTATTTCAGCTGTGCAAGTTCCACCTGAATTTTACCTTCATTTGTAGAGGCGCGTTCTGCAAAGATGTCAAGGATGATCAAAGTGCGATCCATGACTTTTGTATCCAGTGCATCCTGGAGATTTCCAAGTTGTGCAGGAGAGAGCTCATCATCACAAATGATTCCAGTGGCATCTGTCTCCCAGAGGAGATTTTTAATTTCATCCAGTTTTCCCTTGCCGACGTAAGTGCCAGGGTGGATCTGCTCCCGGTTCTGGATAATCCGTCCAACTGTCTCGGCCCCGGCAGTCTGTGCCAGTTCTTCCAATTCATCCAGTGATTTTTCTGTATCTTCATTGTCATCTGCTTGCACACCGACGAGGATGACACGTTCTTTTGTTTCCTTTAAATCGTATAATTGCATAAAAGTCCTTTCTGCCCGAAGGAGGGCAAATTGATATAGATATATGTATCATAACATAGATTGAGGTTCTTTGTAATGTTTTTCCGCAAGATGCTCAAAAGTAGGTGACGGTATTTCGAATCAATAGTATAATGCATGTATAAATTTTGAAAAAGGGAAAGCGGGGATAAAGATGAAGAAATATCAGATTACCGAATGGTGCCATCATTTTATCGGAGGGCATGTGCTGGAAGGGGATATTTGTATCGATGCGACTGCTGGCAATGGGCATGATACCCTTCTTCTGGCAGAGCTTGTGGGAGCATCGGGAAGCGTCATTGCTTTTGACATCCAGGAGCAGGCGGTACAGGAGACAAAAAGAAAGATAGATGCATGTGGATATGCAGAACGGACAGAAGTTGTGCTGGACAGCCATGTGCATATGGGAGCTTACGCAAAGGAAAATACAGTCAGCTGCATCACGTTTAATTTCGGCTATCTGCCGGGAGGAGATCATACACTTGCGACAAAGGCAGATACGAGTGTGCAGGCGATCGAGGAAGGATTGCGACTATTGAAGAAAAATGGGTTGATGAGTCTTTGCATTTATAGTGGAGGGGACAGTGGATTTGAAGAAAAAGAGCGGATTTTAGCTTACCTGAAAGAACTTGATCCGAAGAAATATCTTGTGATCGTCAGTGAATACTATAATCGCCCGAATCATCCTCCGGTTCCGGCATTTGTGATTAAATTATAGAGACGTTATTTTTTAGCAAGGAGCGTCTCATTGCCGGAACGAAAGTCAGAGGGTATCGCGAATCTGTCTGGGAGATTCTCCAAAGTGAGATTTGTATGCACGCGAGAACGTGGAATAGTTTTTAAATCCGCAGTCGTAACACGCCTGAGTGATTGGCTCTCCGGAGGCAATCAGTTCTTTGGCGAGCAGTAATCGTTTGTAATTGATGTAGTTTCCAATCGTATATCCGGTCTCGGCTTTGAACAGACGCATCATATAGTATTTGCTGACATAAAATCTGGCAGCGAGATCATCAATATTTAAGTCTGTGGTCAGATTCCGGTTAATATACTGGAGAAGTTCCACAACTTTTGTATTACAATGGTCTGTGTCGATAAATTCCAGCTGTTCATTCAAGGTTGCACGATTCAGATGAATCATAAATTCCAGAAAGAGAATTTTCTGATAGAGCGTATTGGCGTATCCGACATCGGAAAATGAATGTTTCAGATTGTCAACGGCGCGCACTAGCGTGTTTTTTGCGTGGGAGTGTGTCCGAAGTACGTTCGTATGTTCTTTTTTTGCCTTTTGAAAGCACTCGCTGAGGTCATAATCTGCCGTCCGGTAAGTATTGATAAATTCCGGGGAGATGTAGACGACGATTCGTTCATATGGTTCCGAATCTTGTACGTTTAGCTTATGGATATCATTGTGGCTGACAAGGACGATGTCATAAGGCTGGAGTTGGTAAGATTTCCCCTCAATCGTGTACTGGACATTTCCTTTCAGAAAAATTGTGATCTTATCAAAGTCATGATAGTGATATTCAAATTCTTTGGAAGCGGTGTCCGTCAGGTAAAACAGGCGGAAATCGCTGTATAAGTATCCTTTTTTCTCATAAGTTTCCATAAAGGCAGTCTCCTTGTGTTCGATTTTCAGCTAGGAAACAGTGTGTTGCATCGCACGGGTCAGAGGATTCCTAAAATTATTTTTCCTGTTTAGAGAGAGAAAGAATATCAACAAATCATTTCCCATATAGTAATAGCAGATCATAAAAAATCAATTGTACTACGGTTGTGCTTCATAGCTGTTACGATGATTATACAGCACTATCTGCAATATAGAAAGCACTATTTCTATATTATTACGGAATAATGCTTGTTATGATGAAGAAAAAGGAGGCGCGGTTACAGTGATGAATATTGTGTTGGAAAAATATCATGGATTGGGAAATGATTACTTTGTATTTGATCCGAATAAAAATGAGTTAAAGCTGACAAAAGAGAATGTCCGAATGATCTGTGACAGAAATTTTGGGATGGGTTCGGATGGAATTCTCGAAGGACCTATTTTTCAGGAAGATAAAATTTATGTGAAAGTATGGAATCCGGATGGAAGTGAAGCGGAGAAAAGTGGAAATGGAGATCGTATTTTTGCAAAATATTTGAAGGATGCCGGATACATTCAGAAGAAGCATGTAACCTTCTACACACTGGGCGGAGCGATTCAGGTAACATATCTGAATGAGGATGGAAGCAGGCTGCGCGCTTCGGCAGGAAAGCTTTCTTTCTGGAGTGATGAGATTCCGGTAACGGGAGAGCGCAGAGAAGTCATCAATGAAGACATGGTATTTGGAAGAACTTTATATCCGGTTACTTGTGTGTCAATCGGAAATCCGCATTGTGTGATCCCGATGCGAGAGATTTCTAAACCACTTGTCTGTAAGATTGGTGATTATGCGGAGATTGCCAGATATTTCCCAAATAAGATCAACACACAGCTATTAAAAGTGATTGACCAGGAGAATATCCAGATTGAGATCTTTGAAAGAGGAGTCGGTTATACATTGGCATCCGGAAGTTGTGCGTGTGCAGCAGCGGGCGTTGCATATAAGCTTGGCATGACAAATCCAGGTGTGACGGTTCATATGCCGGGCGGAAAGCTTCAAGTAGAGATTCAGGATGACTGGGAAGTATTTGCAACAGGGGAAGTATTTTATATAGGAAAGATTTCATTGAGCAACGAGTTTGGCGAGCGATTAAGAGCTGCGGCAAGCATAGAGGAACGGTAGAGGCTTAGATGAAATTGATAGAAAGTTTTATGGGGCAGAATGCATTTTGATTCTGCCCCAAATTCTCTTAAGATACGACTCTTGTGACAGCATCTGCACAGGAGGCAAAGAGGATGAAGATCACTGCAATCGTTCCGATTACACTTTCGTAGTTTAATTTTTTGAATTTTTCCCGCCACCGAGAATGTTTGTCGATTTTGGAAGATTTCTTTGTCAAAATACTTCCGGCGACTAAAAACAGTGAGATTCCACTGAGGATACACATGCCGCTGCGCCACACTTGGAATGCTTCCGGCAGAGAGAAGCCTTGAAATAGGAATCCTCCGGTCAAAAGCAACAGTGAAACGGCGATGGATAAAATCATACCATATTTTCCTGCAGAGAGAAAGTCGGTCAAGTATTCTTTATTTTTCATCATATAAATGACAGGCCACCTGATGTCCGTTGCCGATATCTTTTAAGGTAGGCATGCATTGTGAACAGATTTCTTTTGCATACTTACATCTTCCTTTAAATCTACATCCCGGCGCAGGGTTTACAGGGCTTGGCACATCCCCTTCCAGTTTGATTCTTGTTTTCTCTCGTGCGATTTCTACTTCTGGATCCGGGATTGGGATCGCGGACAGCAGTGCTTGTGTGTATGGATGAAGTGGATTTTTGTATAACTCCTCAGAGCTTGTGATCTCCACCATAGAGCCTAAGTACATTACAGCAACACGGTCAGAAATATGTTTTACCATAGATAGGTCATGTGCGACAAACAGGTAAGTCAGATCCATTTCTTTTTGCAATTTGATCAGGAGATTGACAATCTGAGCTTGAATGGATACATCCAGTGCGGAAATAGGTTCATCCAGTACAAGAAATTTAGGTTCAACAGCGAGTGCTCGTGCGATTCCGATTCGTTGTCTCTGACCACCGGAAAATTCGTGAACAAAACGGTTTGCATGTTCTTTGTTTAATCCGACAAGATCTAGGTAGTGGTAAATTTTTTCACTTCGCTCTTTTTTGTTTGAAGTCATATGATGGATATCAAGTCCCTCTGCAACAATATCTGCAACCGTCATACGAGGGTCTAAGGAAGCGTATGGATCTTGAAAGATCATTTGAGTTTCTTTTCGGAAATTTAACTTTTCTTTCCCCTTTAGTTCATGGACATTTTTTCCTTTATAAAGAACTTCTCCGAATGTTTTATTATATAATCCGATACAAGTACGTCCGCAGGTTGTTTTGCCACAACCAGATTCGCCGACGAGTCCAAGTGTTTCCCCTGGAGCAATTTCAAAAGAAACATCATCGACTGCTTTTAATGTAAGTCCTTTTCCGACTTCAAAATATTTGCATAAATTTTTTACTTCTAATACATTCTGGCTCATAGTGATTCCTCCACTCCAAATGGTTGATTTTCTTTTGGCGCCATCGGATGGTGCAGCCAGCATGCTGCCTGATGTCCATTTCCAAAATCAGTTACTTCCGGTGCCTCCTCACAGCAGATTTCCATGCAGTAAGAACATCTTGTACAGAAAGGGCATCCTTTCGGGGGTGAGATCAGATCCGGCGGCGTTCCTTCGATAGAAGCCAGTTCCTGTTTATTAGAAAGGTCCAGACGAGGAACCGCTTTTAATAACGCTCTTGTATAAGGATGTTTTGGGTGATAGAAAATATCTTCCCGGCTTCCTCTTTCCACAATTTTTCCTGAGTACATCACTACAATCCGTTTTGCAATGTTGGCTACTACACCAAGATCGTGAGTGATCAAGATGACAGCAGTATTCATTTTGTGCTGAAGATCTTTGATCAGATCCATAATCTGAGCCTGAATCGTAACATCCAATGCAGTTGTTGGCTCATCCGCAATCAGAAGATTCGGCTGACAGGCAAATGCGATTGCAATCATTGCTCTTTGGCGCATTCCGCCGGAAAATTCGTGTGGGTATTGCTTGACACGACCTTCAGCATTTGGGATTCCAACCATTTTCAAAAGGTTCACCGCTTCTTTGTATGCTTCAGCTTTTGTCATTTTCCGGTGCATCATTAAATTTTCTACAATTTGTTTTCCGACAGTCATAGTCGGGTTCAGAGATGCAAGAGCATCCTGAAAGATAATAGCGACTTCCCCGCCGCGGTATTCACTTAACTCTTTTTTGTCCATTTTCAGAACATCTTTGCCTTTGTATAAAATCTGGCTTCCGTCTTTGATTTCTCCGGGTGGAGTTTTTATCAGGCGCATAATAGATTTTGCGGTTACAGATTTACCGCAGCCGGATTCTCCAACGATTGCGACAGCTTCGCCTTCTTCTACATCGAAGGAAACACCGCGGACAGATTGTACTTCTCCTGCGTAAGTATGATAGGATACGCGCAGATTTTCGATTTCTAATATTTTATCCATTGTTTTCCTCCTACTGACGTAATCTCGGATCCAGAGCATCTCTCAGACCGTCTCCGAGTAAGTTGAATGCAAGCACGATGATACACAGAACAAGTGCCGGATAGAAGATCTGATATGGATACAGATCCAGAACCGACTGTCCATTTGAAATCAGCACACCAAGACTGATGACAGGTTCTTTTAATCCCATGCCGAGAAAGCTCAAAGATGCTTCCGTAAAAATGTAGCTTGGAATGCTTGTGGCAACATTCAGAATTAAAATACTCAATGTATTCGGAATCAGATGCTTACGAATGATCCACGAAGGATTTGCTCCAAGTGTTTCGGCAGCCATGACGTATTCAGATTCTCTGAGCTGCATGATCATACCACGCATTTGTCTGGCTGTGCCGCACCAGGAAGTAAGGCACATGGCAACAAGAAGCGCTCCCATATTCTGTCCAAGCACCATCATGATCAGCAGTGTGAGCAGAAGAGAAGGAATGGATGTAAGGATTTCTACAATTCGCATCATGACTTCATCGAGCCATCCGCCAAAATATGCCATGATTCCACCGTATGCGCAGCCGACGACGATCTGAATGAAAGTACACGCAATCGCAACGATCAGAGAAGCACGCGCACCGACACAGACACGGCTGAAAAGATCTCTTCCAAGGATATCAGTACCAAACCAGTGTGTGCCATCGGCAGGTTTGTTCTTCATAACTGCATTGATTGAGACATATTCCTCGCCACTGATCGTTGGACCAAGTGTGATAAAAAGGACACATGCCAGCAATAAAATCATAGAGAAAACAGCAATTGGATTTTTTCGAAGTCTTCTCCATGCATCCTGCCAGTAAGTTACAGTAGGACGCACAATGGCATCAGAATCAAAGCGGCTTCTGTCGACCGGTCTAAATTTTTCTTTTGTTAATTCAGCCATTTTCTTCCCCCTCCCTATTTCTTGCCGCCGCTGATACGGATTCGCGGATCGACTACGGTATACAAAATATCTGTCAGAAATACAACTGCAATATATAGTGCTGCAGTAATTACTGTCTGTCCCATGACGATACAGACATCCCTGCCGCTGATTGCTTCGACATAGTATTTTCCAAATCCCGGTATTACGAAGATTTTTTCGATAAAATAAGATCCGGTAATACACATTGCCACACTCATCGGAAGATTAGTGATGACTGGGATGAAAGAATTCCTAAGTACATGTCTGCGGATGACTTTTCCTTTGGAGAGACCTTTGGATTCCGCAGTGAGAATATATTCCTGGTTCATAACATCCAACATGGATGTTTTTAACAGGCGGGCATAGGATGCGATGTAGACAAAACATCCTGTCAGAGTAGGGAGAATCGTATACTCCCAGCCGCCAAACCACAGGGTGAAAAGATCTCCTTTCGGCCATCCGATCGTCGGGAATAAGTGTAGGTTTCCGGCAAAGACTTTCTGAAGCAGGATACCAAAGACGAGATGGGGGACGGAAATCAGGAGGATTGAGAAGAACACAATGGAATAATCAATCCATGTTCCCTTTCTCGTTGCGGCCAGAATACCGAGCAATAATCCAAGGCCTACACCGAGGAGCATCTGCTGGATACCGAGTCGTGCAGAGACAGGTCCTTTCGTTTTAATAATGTTGGAAACCGTCTCTCCTTCATAGATGACGGATTCACCAAAATCTCCTTTTAACATTCCTTTCATTGTGATTCCATAACGCTCAAGAAGTGGTTTGTCAAGACCATATCGCTTGTAAAGGTTGACACGGACTTTTTCCGGCAGTTTATCTGCTCTTGCAGTGAGGGCATCCCCCGGCACTGCAGCCAGTAAAAAGAAAGTTCCAGTCGCGATGACGAACAGCGTAAATAACATCTCGACGAATCTTCTTATTGTATATTTAACCATACTGTATTTCCTTTCTCTTTTATGGTGTGTCTAATAGATTCCAATGGAAAAGAGGTTCGCCAGAGAACCTCTTTTCTTGGACATTTTTGCTGTTGCTATTTGCCGGAAATATATGCGCGGCTGAATTCATATGCACTTCCAAAAGTTGGGAAGCTCATGTCTTTTACATAGCTTTGTACGAAAAACTGTTTGTTAGAATAGAAAATCGGTGCGATACCAGCTTGTTCATTGATCAGATTGTTCTCCATTGCCACATAGGTTTCGGCACGTTTTTCCATATCGCTTTCTTCGGCAAGAGAATCAAACATTTTGTCAAATTCTTCATTCGAATATCCACCCATGAATTTTGCATATCCACTTCCTGTATTAAACAGTTCCATAAAAGTCATAGGGTCGTTGTAGTCACCATTCCATCCCATGAAGACAAGATCGTAGCGGTTGCTATTTCTCTCATCTACGAAAAGGGAAGTGTCGGCACAGATATTCACGTTTACTTTTACACCGAGTCTGTCTTCCCAAGTCTGTTTGAAGTATTCCTGGATTGCCTGATCCTGGACGGTTGTTCCGGAGGAGATGATAGTCAGCTCGACATCTTTGAGATCTTTATCGACACCGGCTTCTTTCATACCTTCCTTGAACATTTTCTGAAGTCCTTCGTTATCGTCTTTGTACTTGTCGTAATCAGCTTTTAATGGTTCTTCCCCTGCCACTGTGCGGAATTCTTCTTCTCCTACGAGCATTCCAGCAGGAATCAGACCATAAGCAGGAATATTGATACCACTGTATACAACTTCATTCATTTCTTCTCGGTTGATTGCAAGAGAAAGTGCCTTTCTGCATTTTGCATTGTTCATAAGACCGGAAAGTCCTCCTGTGTGCTGATTGAAGCACATATAGTTACAGCTTGGTGATGTTTTAGAAATGTTTGCAAGCTGTCCGCTTTCAGTAAGTTTCTGCCACTTTGCAATATACTCGGAGTTTGCTTCCACAGCATCCAGTTCTTTGTTCTCGATCAGAATGGATTTTGTAGAATCTTCCGGAATCTCTTTCAATGTAACTTTTTCTAAATGTACATTTTCAGCATCCCAGTATTCTGGGTTTTTCTCAAGAACGATCTCATTTCCTTTTGTGTGATCTGCAATTACGAAAGGTCCACAGAATACATGAAGTTTATAGTCTGCATTATATTTTGTTTGATCTCCGGCTTTTTCGATTATATCAAGACGGACTGGATCAAAACAAACATTTGTAAGTTTTTTGATGAAGAACGGGATGTTTGCACGAAGTTTGATTTCAAGTGTTTTATCATCGAGTGCTTTTACCCCGATATCATCGGCAGAAGCTTGTCCATCGTAATATGCCTCAGCATTTTCGATATCATATGCCATGAAAGAGTAGGAAAATCCATTTTCAGGATTTAACAGTCTTTTGATTGAGTCTACATAATGCTGGGCAGTGACTGGCTGGCCGTCAGACCATTTGTAGTCACGCAGTTTGAATGTGTAAGTCAGACCATCGTCAGATACTTCATAGCTTTCACATCCGGCATTTTCTACGACATCATTTCCATCTTTGTCGCTGAATACACGGAATAACCCTTCCTGGACATGGTTTAAAAGAATAAATTCGTTATAATTCCTTGCATCATTGACATCGAGTACTTTGCAGTCTACGTTGTTTAACACTAATTCCTGCTTTTCGTCTGGTTTAGCTTCGCTGGAGGATTCAGCTGTTTTCCCGGAAGATTTCTCTTCGCTGTTTCCGCCACCACAGCCAGATAAAATTGTTGCGATCATCATGGATGCCATCGCCAGTGCTGTCAGTTTTTTCCATTTCATACCTTTTCCCTCCTAAATTTAGAAAAATTTAATTATAATAAAGTTATTATAAATTTACAGGCTTTTGTTGTCAACAAATAATTGCATTTTTTAATATTTTTCTATAAATTCAGAATAAGATATCGATTTATCATAAATTAATAAAAGTGAATCATGTATATACAATATTTTTTGCGAGGAATGGAAAGTTTTTAGATTGATCTTCGTGAGCAGTTGAGTGTGACGCTAATCTGTGGCTGGATGTTTCAAAATTTTACTGTATGGATCCTTTTCTTTCCTTATTTAATGGGGTAATAATATATTGGGGGAATTGGATGGGACAGAGTGCTTTTAATAAGAAATTTAGAAGTTTATTCATATAGAAAGCGAGGGAGATTGTTTTAAGTTATATTTTGTAAAAATTAGGCTGATAAACGAGAGAGAAAATTACAGTCAAAGTCAGTTTTTTGAATTATTAGAAATCTTTTCTTGCAAAAATTTGGAAACTCTCTGAAATTATTGAAGGAATATCTGGATGTGGCATCAGAAAAATCCTATGTTTTTTGAAATGTAGAAAAATGATACAATATAAGAGTGAATAAATATTTATAAGGAGAAAAGCTAGAAAAATACTTGTGAGATCAATGCGATTTTCGTAAAAAATCTACTATATGAAGAATATGAAAATCATATATACGAGAATATAGGCAGTAGATGCATAGACAAAAGAAAAGGAAAAAGGGGTAGATGAAATACAAAATATATAAAAATACTAAAAAGATAGAAAATTCTGATGAATTACGATGAGAAGAGTATTTTGCGTAAACATGCAAAAAATGAAAAAATTTATTGACAATGTAGCGATGAAAAATTATAATAACTTTACTGCTATAAATTATAAAAGGAGGAGAAAGTTATGAAAAAACGAGGCAAATGGCTTGCACTTGCACTGGTAGCTGCACTCGCAGTAACAACTGTTGGATGTGGAAGTGGCAAGAAAGAATCCAAAGGCGAAAAAGGGGCTTCAGAAGAGATTAAAGATCTTGTGACTTATGAAGTGCCACAGCGTGAGATGGAGAACGTATTTATTTTGAATACGGAGATGGCAGCTGACTTAAACGTACTTTGTAACACAAACGAAGGTTTCCTTGAGACAAATCCAAAAGGACAGTTAGTGGCAGGTATCGCAAAAGAATGGGGTACAGAAGATAATGGTCTTACATGGACATTTAAGATGAGAGACGATGTGAAATGGGTAGATCAGCAGGGAAATGAAAAGGCTGACATGGTTGCAGATGACTTTGTAACAGCTCTTGAGTGGATCCTGAATGCACACAAGAACGATGCTGGTAACAACACATCTATGCCAATCTCAATGATCAAAGGTGCAAAGGAATACCGTGAATATACAAAATCACTCTCAGCAGATGAGGCATTAAAGCTTGACAAATCGAAATTCCTTGAGATGGTAGGAATCGAAACGCCAGATGATTACACAGTAGTTTACCACTGTATAGCAGAGACACCATATTTTGATACAGTAGCAGTATCTGCATGTCTGTACCCGATTTCTCAGGGCTTCATCGATGAAGTTGGTGTAGAAAATGTAAAATCTGTAGGAATCGATAAATTATGGTACAACGGACCATACATCTTAACAGAGTTCATCCAGGGTAACACAAAGACTCTGACAAAGAACGAAAGCTACTGGGATAAAGATTGTAAACTTTTCGATACAGTTACAATCAAACTGATCGAAGACTTAACAGTTGGATACTCTCTCTATGATACAGGAGAAATCGATACAATCGACCTTGCAGAAGCAAACTTAAGAGCTATCTACGAAGATGAGAACAACCAGTATCACGATTATCTGACAGAGAAACTTCCTAAGAAATTCTCTTACCAGATGAAATTCAACTATGCAAAGAAGAACGAAGACGGATCTGATGATACAAACTGGAATACAGCGATTGCAAACGAAGCATTCCGTCAGTCTATCTACTACGGACTTGACCTGACAAAAACTTATGAGAGAGCAAACATGATCAATCCACTTAGCTGCGAGAATACAGCTTACACAATGAAAGGTCTTGTATACTTCTCAGATGGTACAGAGTACGTTGACAGAGTAGAAGAATTAATCGAACTTCCAGAGTCTAACGGCAAGACGATGAGAAGACTTGACAAAGAAAAAGCAGAAGAGCTTAAGAAACAGGCAATAGAAGAACTCTCTGCAAAAGGTGTTAAATTCCCGGTTGAGATGGACTACTATATCCCAGCTGGTTCTCAGTTAGCACTTGATGGTGCAACAGTTCTTCAGGAAAACTTTGCAGACTGTTTTGGAGATGATTATATAAAATTAAACATCGGAACATATGTATCCAGCTTAACTCAGGAAGTTATCGATCCAAGTCTTCATTCTGTTGTTATGAATGGATGGGGAGCTGACTATGGTGATGTGCAGAACTTCCTCTGTCAGGAGACATACGGAGAAGAGACAGCTTACTATTCAATGAACTACACAAACATCAACGACGCTACAGATCCTGAACTGATCGCTACATGGAAAGAATTTACAGACCTTGTAAACAAAGCGAATGCAATTACAGGAGATCTTGATGAAAGATATGAAGCATATGCACAGGCAGAAGCTTACATGTTAAAACATGCGATGACAATCCCATACAACCTTGATATTTCATGGCAGTTATCAAAAATCAATGATTACTCAGTATCTCATGCAATCTATGGTATGCAGAATGCAAAATATAAGGACTGGGAGACATCCGTAGACGCCTATACTACGGAAGATTACGAGAAATTCGCAGAGGAATTTAATAAATAATGTTTAAGTATACAATCAAGCGACTGTTACAATCTGTTGTTACAGTCCTGATTGTTGTAACGATCGTTTTTCTGTTGATGAGAATGCTTCCGACAGACTATTTCTTTACAGAAGATCAGTTAATGAAGTTTACATCAGAGCAGAAAGAAGAGCAGTTACAGGCGGCAGGACTGTTAGATCCGATGCCGAAACAACTCGTTCGTTATTATGGGCAGCTTCTGAAATTCGATTTTGGCGAATCCAGAAGAATTCAGAACGGTGTTGATGTCGTATCGGTAATTGGCGATAAATTTACAATTTCTATGAAACTTGGATGTACTGCACTTGTGATTTCCCTTTTTGTAGGTATCCTTATCGGTATTATCCAGACATTAAACAAAGACCGGATCTTAGATCATGTAGGAACAGCATACACAATTTTTGTAAATGCGGTTCCAAGCCTTGTGTCATACTCACTTGTGTTGGCATTTGGTTCGAAAGTGCTCGGGCTTCCGTCGCTTTATTCGACACGGAATCCGTCAGAGACAAGTATACTTCCGATCGTATGTCTGTCACTGGCATCTATCGCAAGTTATGCACTCTGGACGAGACGTTATATGGTAGATGAACTGAATAAGGATTACATTAAGCTGGCTCGTGTAAAGGGTACTTCTTCTGCGGGAATTATGATTAAACATGTCTTTAAGAACGCATTTGTACCGCTGGCTCAATATGTTCCGGCATCATTTCTCTACACAATTGGTGGATCTCTTTTGGTAGAAAGATTCTTCTCTGTACCGGGAATGGGACCACTTCTTACGGATGCGATTGTCCGCTATGACGTAAATGTCGTGCAGACACTTGTAGTCCTTTACGCAGTGCTTGGTACACTGGGTGTATTCCTCGGAGACATTCTTATGATGTTACTTGATCCGAGAATTAAACTTACAGGAAAAGGAGGAACGCGATAATGGGCGAAAATGAGAAAAAAGATGATTTATTTCGGTTCGTGGAATATTCTGCAGAAGAAGCGGAACGTACCGGATATTCAGACTATTCTTATTGGAAATCCGTGTTCCAGAATTTTCTGAAGAAAAAATCAGCAGTTGTGATGGCCATTGTCTTTTTTGCACTTGTAATTTTCTCTTTCATCGCACTGCACATTGGAAAATATGATTATGCTGCATTAAAAACAAATTCAGCTATGGCATTCCAGTCACCGAATGGTGAATATTGGTTCGGAACAGATAACCTCGGACGTGATTACTGGTGTCAGGTATGGTATGCAGCACAGACATCCATTAAACTGGCGCTGATCGTTGCGCTTGGAGAGTGTGTGCTCGGAGTTATCATTGGCTGTATTTGGGGATATATAAGAAGCCTCGATCGTATTTTGACAGAAGTTTATAATATTATTAATAACGTACCGGTTATCATTTATATGACATTGATTGCGCTTCTTGTTGGGCAGTCCTTTACAATTATGTGTATTTCACTGATTGGATTCGGATGGCTGACCATGGCGAGAAATGTGCGTAACCTTGTTATGATGTATCGTGACAGAGAATACAATCTTGCTTCACGATGCTTAGGTACTCCGATCTGGAGAGTGCTCGTAAAGAACATTCTTCCATATTTGATCAGTATCATTATTCTGAGACTTGCACTGTCGATCCCGTCGACAATTGCACTTGAGTCTACGTTATCTTATTTAGGACTTGGACTTGGAATCGATACACCGTCACTGGGTATTCTGCTTAGAAATGCCCGTAACTATTTCCTCGAACACCCGTATCTGTTGATTTTCCCGGCGGTAATTGTATCTCTTATTACAGTTACATTTTACCTTGTGGGAAATGCGTTCTCTGATGCGGCTGACCCGAGAAATCACGTATAGAACGGAGGACTGCTATGACAAAAGAACCAATCTTGTCTGCGAAAGATGTAGAAATCCAGTTTAGCTTACGTGGCAGAAAACTGACGGCGATTCGCAGATGTTCCTTAGACCTTTATGAAGGAGAAACACTTGCAATTGTAGGAGAGTCAGGATCAGGAAAGTCAGTGTTTACAAAGTCTTTCTTAGGAATGCTTGACTCCAATGGAAGTATTACACACGGATCGATCATGTATGATGGAAAAGATCTGGCGAAATATAAAAAAGAGAAGGACTGGAGAACGATCCGTGGAAAGAAAATTTCTATGGTAATGCAGGATCCGATGACTTCTCTGAATCCATTGAAAAAAGTAGGAAAACAGATTCAGGAAAGTATCGAATTGAATCAGGGAATCAAAGGTGCTGAGGCAAAGAAAATGGCACTGGAGATGCTTGAAAAAGTAGGAATCCCATTTCCGGAGAAGCGATACAATCAGTATCCGCATGAATTTTCCGGTGGTATGAGACAGCGTGTTGTCATTGCGATCGCAGCTGCCTGTCATCCGGATATTCTGATCTGTGACGAACCTACGACTGCGCTGGATGTAACAATCCAGGCACAGATTCTGAATCTGATCAGAGATCTTCAGAAAGAACTGAAGATGACAGTTATTTATATTACACACGATCTTGGTGTTGTGGCAAATGTAGCGGACCGTGTTGCAGTAATGTATGCGGGACAGATCGTTGAGTATGGTACAGTCAATGAGATTTTCTATGATGCATGGCATCCGTACACATGGGCATTGTTATCTTCCCTTCCACAGCTAGGAGTGAAAGGGGAACCGTTGCCGACGATTGAAGGTACACCACCGAACTTATTCAATAAGATTCAAGGGGATGCATTTGCACCTCGTAACAAGAAGGCACTTGCAATCGACTTTGAGGAGGAGCCGCCATTCTTTGAGATCACACCAACGCATAAGGCGAAAACGTGGTACTTAGATCCGCGTGCACCGAAGATTGAACAGCCGGAGGCAATTAAACGTCTTCGTGCGAGTATGGAAGGAAGAGGGTAAGAATTATGCAAGAAAAAGAAAAACTGATTGAGTTGAAAGATCTGCAGATTACCTTCGGAACCGGAAAGAAGAAGTTCGTTGCAGTTGACCATGTGAACTTTGATATTTATAAAGGAGAAACCTTCGCGCTTGTAGGAGAGTCAGGATCAGGAAAGACAACAATCGGACGTGCGATCACGAGAATCAACCCGGTATCTGCCGGAGAGATTTTGTTTAAAGGGCGTCGCATCAGTGGTAAGATTTCCAAAGAACTCGACCTTGAAGTGATAAAAAAATGTCAGATGATCTTCCAGGATCCTCAGGCATCCTTAAATGAACGTGCGAAAGTTGATTATATTATCTCAGAAGGTCTGATTAATCATCACCTTTACAAAGATGAGAAAGACAGATACAATAAAGTGCAGAATGCACTTCGGGAAGTTGGTCTTTTACCGGAATTTGCATCTCGATTCCCACATGAATTCTCAGGTGGACAAAGACAGCGTATCGGTATTGCGCGTGCGTTGATCATGGAACCGGAGTTTGTTGTGGCGGATGAACCGATTTCTGCGCTGGATGTTTCTATCCGTGCACAGGTATTGAACCTTCTGAATGAGTTGAAGAAGACAAAAGGACTGACGTACCTGTTTATCGCACATGACCTGTCTGTTGTAAGATTTATTTCAGACCGTATTGCGGTAATTCATAAGGGACGTATTGTGGAGCTTGCAGAAGCAGAAGAGTTGTTCCTGCACCCGCTTCATCCATATACAAAAGCGCTGCTTTCTGCAGTTCCGATTCCGGATCCGGAGCGTGAGAAGAATAAAGAACTTATTGTTTATGATCCGTCGATTCATGATTACAGTGTGGATCAGCCGGTTTGGGAAGAAATTCTGCCGGGACATTTTGTCTATGGAAATCAGAAAGAACTGGAAGGATATCGCAGAGAGATCGAAAAATAAGAAAAATATCACGGCTGAGGCAAAAGCGAAGCTGTTGTCTAAAAGCTGGATAAAAATGATAAAAGTATGTCTTGTTGAGGGGAGAACTTGTTGGGAAAACCTTGACAAGACTTATTTTTTGTGAAAAAGTATAATCTGGACAGAGAAAATGAAGTAATACTTAGGTAAAGGAAGAAAAACTATGATTAAAAAAATCCGTATGATATTTCAAAAATATATGATCCGTCCAATGTTATATCAGTGTGTGGCAAAATTTGCTGTAGCGATGGTTCTCTGCCTTCTGTGGGACAAGTTTTTGAATCAAGGGGGATATCGGTCACTTGCAGAGAATGCACTTTTTGTGGCAGGATGTATTTTCCTTATGTTGGCATGGATTCAATATCTTAGGCTGGATGGGGTTCGGATCCATCATTTGTTGGAGGAAAAAGAAGAGAAAAAAAAGAAACATATCACAAAAGATATGGTAGACTTTGTCGATGAGAAGGTGATTCCATTTGGGGAATTGGATGATGACGAACGGATTGTGTGCCGGTTTTTAGGAGATTTGTTGTGTGCGCTTGTCTGTTTGATTCCTTCTCTGATCGCAATGATGGTCTAGGAAGGAAAAAGACATTCCAGCATAGGTGTAAATATAGCATAGAGAAAGAACAGAAAGAATAGAGAAAGATGCCTTGCGACGTATAGAAAACGTTGCGAGGTTTTTTGTTTTTTACAAAACTTTTTGAAGCAAAGTAATTGACAAAAGTAGGAGTGGTGGATATAATGCATATATAGTTAATTACTTGAGTAGCTAACCGTATAACGAGAGGAGAAAAAGATGAAGCTGAATTTTGATGATGAGAAGCCTGTATTTTTGCAGATTGCAGAAGGGATGGAAGATGCAATCTTGACAGGGGTATTTCAGGAAGAGAGTCAGATTCCTTCTACAACAGAGCTATCTGTGACTTATAAAATCAACCCGGCAACTGCGCTTAAGGGGATCAACCTGCTGGTAGATGCCGGGATCGTGTATAAGAAGAGAGGAGTAGGAATGTTTGTGGCAGAAGGTGCAGTAAGGAAATTAAGACAAAAGAGGAAAGACCAGTTTTATGAAAATTTTGTAAGTCGTCTTGTAGAGGAGGCGAAGAAGCTGGAAATTACAGATGTGGAGATCATTTCGATGATAGAAAGGGGATTTTCAAAATGAGAGGGATAGAGATCAAAGAAGTGTCAAAGGGCTATAAGGACACAAAGGCGCTGGATCATGTCAGTGTACAGTTTGAGGATGGGAAAATATATGCGCTTCTAGGACGAAATGGAGCAGGGAAATCCACCATGCTTAATATTATCAGTAACCGGATTTTTCCAGATCAGGGAGAAGTGCTGGTAGATGGAAAGCCTGCAAGGGAAAATGATCAGGTACAGCAGAATATGTATCTGATGAGTGAGAAGACACTTTACCCGGCAGGGATGAAGATCCAGCAGGCATTTCAATGGTCGAAGGAATTTTATCCGAAGTTCGATATGGAGTATGCGATGGAACTTGCAAGGATGTTTGGGCTGAATACGAAGAAAAAAGTGCGGACACTTTCCACCGGGTATAAGTCGATTTTTAAGCTAATTCTTGCGCTTTCTGTCAATGTTCCATATCTGTTTTTAGATGAGCCGGTCCTTGGGCTGGATGCGAATCACAGAGAGATGTTCTATCGGATTCTTCTTGAGAAGTATATAGAAGAACCGTTTACGATAGTAATTTCTACACATCTGATTGAAGAGGTCGCAAGTGTGATCGAACATGTTGTAATCTTAAAAGACGGGAAGATTGTGAAGGATTGTGCGACAGAGGAGTTGCTTGCCGGTGGTTATAGAATTTCCGGAAAGAAGGAAATGGTTGACTTATGGAGTCAGGGAGAGGATGTGATCGGCACGGAAATGCTCGGAACGATGAAGACAGCATATGTGATCGGAAGTTCCAAAGAAAAATGGAAGAAAGCACCGGAAGAGCTGGAAGTGGCGAAGTTGGACTTGCAGAAGATGTTTATCCAGATGACAAATCGTTAGAGGGGGATGTATATGAGAACGAAGAAGAGTTTTAAATATCAGTTTCAAGAAGTGTGGCAGTCAATTGGGATGTTATATCTTGTTCAGATTGGAATGCGTCTACTGGCATTGCTGATTGCGAGCAAGATTGGTGGAGAATATGTGACGATGAACGGAATGAATATGATGTCGGCGATGTTTATGCTGATCATCGGAATGTGTAGTTTTACAGAAAGCTTCCAGTTTTTATTGCAGAATGGTGTGAGCAGAAAGCAGATTCTGGCAGGAAAGATGCTTGTCTTCGCAGCCGGTGCCGGGATGTGTGGAGTGGCTGATACCTTGCTTGCTACAGTAGATCAAAAGCTGAACGGATGGGGAAATATCAAATTTGGAGGAGAAATTTTACCCTTGTTTTATCCAGAGTTTTTAGAGCAGGCATCTTCCGTTGTGAGGGCAATCGTCTCGGTAGCACTGCTGTCTGTAGTGTATGCACTTTTTGCAGGGGCAGGGTATATGGTGTCTATCATCTGGTATCGTCTGAATAAAATAGGAAGAATCATATTTGCATTTGGAGTACCGGCAGTTTTATGGCTTGTATATCCCCTTGCGGACTATTTTTTGTTTGGTGGAAGGAGCATGATCGCAATCATGAATGTGATCATGAAGTTATCCGGCCTCGCCGATGGGAATCCATTCTATGGACTGATATCTGGTGTAATAGGTCTGGTGATTCTGGCAGGTTTCAGTATATTGTTGATCAGAAAAACGGTGGTAAGACGGGAAAATTAATTTTATAGTGGGAGATCGTTCTATATTTCCTCCGGAAATCATGTTATAATGAGATACATGATTTTCGGAGGATTTTTATTTTGGAATCAGGAAGGAACAGATCAGGAGTGAGCAGAAAATCCGGAGAGGAGGAGAGGTATGAGAAAGATTTCTAAGGAAGAACTCAGACATGGAACATGGTTCCGGAAGATGATGGTGGTGACAGTATTTCTATTTATTGCGATGATCGCAGCGGGCGCGGCGATGCAGATGGCAGAGTGGGCGCTTTCTGGAGGAAACGGTCTGGCAGCATGGCTGGTAGTGTTTGGAATCTTTGCGGCAGCAGTGGCAGGGTGTAAAGCGTACTGGAAGCCGATGGTGCGATACTGCCGCAGGAAATATCTGACAGTTCCGGTCGTATCGGGATTGCTGGACGGGAAAGAGATCGACCGACTTCTGGATGGAGAAGTCTTTGAGACGGTGGTGGATCTGGACCGGAACTGGGATGTCAAAGAAAGTGCGAACTGGTTTCGTGTGGCGGATTACTATATTTCCAAGCAGCTGACGATGGGAATGCAGCTGGGGAATAATGTAGGAGTAGTGAATACAGGGCGTGAAACCGGAGAACTGTCTTTACTTGGGATCGACGGGACTTTCCTGAAGGTGACTTTGCCGACGATGATCCCAAGAAGCGGCGTAGAGCAAATCTATCACTATATCCGCAGCGAGGGGAGTATCCGGACAAACTGGGTATGGAAGATTTTTGAGTGTGGAGAGGAGACGCGGCATCCCGTACTGCAGCGCGTATTTGAGGAGGAATGCCGGAAGTTTCCATCGAAAACAGAGGCAGTGCTTGCATTGGGTGCAGATGCCGAGGAGTTGAAAGAGAGGGAAATTGCAGCGCTTTCCTACGAGGAAAAAGAAGATGTATACAGGTTTCAGAAAGAAGCGATGAAACTTGTCCGGACTGTGAAGATTGGAAATGCGAAGAAAAATGGATTTGTCGAACAGTACGACCGGGCATATGCATTTGAAATTTGCAGCAAGGCGCTGAAAGCATTGATCGTCAAAGAGCCGGGAAAGAAAGAGCGGAAATTTGAAATCGAAGACTGGCCGTTTCTCTATATGACGCAGCGTGTGCCGGAGTGGTATGTGATACTGGATGAACAGGGAAATGTTGTGTTTGGAAAGAAGTAAGAGGTGAATGATGTCGTTACAATTTATTTTTGGAAATTCTGGATCCGGGAAATCCAAATATCTGTATGAACAGGTTATTGCAGGAGCATGCGAAAATCCAAATCGGAATTACATTGTGCTTGTGCCGGAACAGTTTACGATGCAGGCACAGAAAGAATTAGTCAGACTGCATCCGCGGCATGGAATCATGAATATTGATGTATTAAGCTTTGGACGGCTGGCGCATCGCATTTTTGAGGAGGTGGGCGGAAACAGAAGAATCGTGCTTGACGATATCGGGAAAAGCTTGCTGCTAAGGAAGGCAGCAGGGGATATGGAAGGAGAATTAAAGGTACTGGGGAGCAATATCCGGCGTCTTGGATACATCAGTGAAGTGAAATCGGTGATCTCAGAATTCACACAGTATGATGTTGGCGCAGAGGAACTGGAGCGTGTAATGGAAAGTGGAGAGATCGGCCCGCAGCTTTACTGGAAGCTTCACGATATCCAGAAACTTCAGGAAAAATTCGGAGAGTATCTGCAGGGAAAATATATTACCGGAGAAGAATTGCTGGATGTCTTTAGTGCTGTCGTGCAGCAGTCAGAGATTTTAAAAGACAGTGTGGTTGTACTTGACGGATTCACCGGATTTACACCGGTACAGAACCGGGTGCTTGGACAGCTTTTAAAAATTTGCCGGAAAGTAACCGTTACTGTGACGATAGATCAGAGGGAGGATCCTTACCAGTTGAAGCATAAGTATCAGTTGTTTACTCTGAGTAAGCAGATGGTTACCGGATTGGTGCACATTGCAGCGGAGGAAAACATTGAGGTAGAGCCTCCTGTGCAGTTGTATGGAAACCGGGTAGAAGTTCCTGTTAGATTCCGGGAAAATCCGCCGCTTGCTTTTTTAGAGCAGAACTTGTTCCGCTATACGAAGCGGGTGTATGACAACAAGCAGGATATGCTGTCGCTTCATGCGGTCAAAAATCCAAAGGAAGAGTCGGTGTTCATTGTCTCAGAGATTCTCAGGCTGGTGCGGACAAAGGGGTACCGCTACCGGGATATGGCTGTGATTGTCAGTGATATGGAAACTTATGCGGAATATATGGAGAGAGCATTTCGGATTTGTGGGGTTCCATTTTTTATGGATCACAAACGAAGTGTGCTGCTTAATTCCTTTGTGGAATACTTGAGAAGTCTTTTGGTGATGATCGACGAAAACTTTTCCTATGAGAGTACGTTCCGTTTTCTGAGAACAAATCTGACCGGTTTTACACAGGAAGAGGTGGACGATGTGGAAAACTATGTGGTGGCACTCGGCATTCGTGGATATAAGAAGTGGAAAGAGATCTGGGTAAGACAAAGTCCGCATGCAGACGCTGAGGACATGCTTCGTTGGAATGCATTCCGGCAGAAATTTATAGAGAAGTTAGAAAGACTCACAGAGGTATTGAAGCACCGGAAAAAGACGGTGCGGGAAGTGACGGAGGCAATTTATGCATTTCTCGTTCAGGAAGAGATGCAGAAGAAGATCGGCATATATGAAGTGCAGTTTCAGGAGCGGGGACAGTTGGTACTTGCAAAGGAATATGCCCAGATTTACCGGATTGTACTGGAGCTGTTTGACAAGTTTACAGAACTGCTTGGGGAAGAGCAGATTTCTCTCGGGGAATACAGAGAACTTCTCGATGCAGGGCTTCAGGAGGCAAAGGTCGGTGTGATTCCTCCGGGAATCGATCAGGTGGTCGTTGGAGATATCGAGCGTACAAGGCTTCAGGATGTGAAAGTTTTATTTTTGGCAGGGGTGAATGACACCTGGCTTCCGGGAAAGCAGGGAGCAGGAGGACTGTTGTCCGAGTATGACCGGGAGAGATTTCAGGAGCAGAAGGTGGCACTGGCACCGGGGGCGAAGGAGCAGGCTTACATTCAGAAATTTTATCTGTATCTGCATCTGACAAAACCATCTGAGTATCTGTATTTGACTTTTTCTAAAATCTCCTCGGAAGGGAAAAGTCTGCGTCCTGCCTATCTGATCGCAGATCTAAAAAGGATGTATCCAGAACTTTTGGTGGAAGAGGAGGAAGACAGGCCATTCTGGGAAAAGGAACTGACACCGGAGACGGCACTTCCGTATCTTGTGGAAGGGCTGCAGGTGCGAAGTGAGACATTTGGAGGAGCATGGAAGGAGCTATATACTTGGTATCGGAAGCACCCTAAGTGGCATGCACAGATGGAGCAATTGCTTGCGGCAAACCATCTGAAACGTCCGCACGATCAGTTATCGGAAGAGGTGGCTAGAAAGCTTTATGGCACGATCTTAGAGAACAGCGTGACAAGATTAGAAAAATTCTCTGCCTGTGCTTATGCGCATTTCCTTACTTATGGGATGAAGTTGGAAGAGCGTACAGTCTATGGATTTAAACCGGTAGATCTTGGGAATATTTTCCACAGTGCGATGGAACAGTTTTCGAAAAAATTAGAAGAGCACCAAGTGACATGGACGACAGTTTCTGAGGAATTGCGGGAACAACTCATCGAGGAAAGTGTGGAGGCAGGTGTCACAAACTATGGAAATGCAGTGTTATATAGTTCTTCCAGAAATGAATATGTGATCACGCGTATGAAACGTCTGCTTAGAAGAACGGTATGGGCGTTGACTAAGCAACTGGAGAAGGGAGATTTTGTTCCGGCGGGATATGAGATCAGCTTTGGAAATTTGGCACATCTGGAGTCGGTTAATCTGTCACTGTCAGAGCATGCACGGATGCGGCTGAGAGGAAAGATTGACCGTGTAGATCTGTATGAGGATGAGGAGCATGTCTATGTCAAAGTCATTGATTATAAAACTGGAGCAAAAGCATTTCAGTTAGGAGAAATGTATCATGGATTGCAGCTACAGTTGATTGTCTATTTGAACGCGGTGATGGAGATGGAAGAGCAGAAACATCCGGAGAAGGAAATTGTTCCGGCAGGAATTTTCTACTATCAGATGAAAGATCCGTTCGTGGAAAAGGAAGTCAGAGAAAATCTTGGGGAGAAGGCAGTTTTGAAAGAATTAAAACCAGATGGCATCGTCAATTCCTCAGAGGAAGTCATCACCCATTTGGATCGTTCTTTTTCGGGGAACTCGGATGTGATCCCGGTTGGAAGAAATAAGGATCAGAGCCTCTCAAAGACGTCAAAAGTGTTGAGCGGAAGAGGATTTAACACTTTGTCAGAATATACAGATCAGATTTTAAATCGGATCGGACAGCGGATTTTAGATGGGGAAGCAGAGATCCTTCCATATGAACTGGGAGGAAAGACTGGGTGTGATTACTGCCCGTATCAGGGAATCTGTGGATTTGATAAGAAAATACCGGGGTATGAGTATCGGAAACTTTCCAAATTGAAAGATGTGGAAGCATTGCAGCAAATGGAGCAAGAAGTGAAAGAGTAGATTATGAAAAAAGAAAGGGGAGAATCATCGGATGGGAGTATCTTGGACAAAGGAACAAGCGCAGGTCATCCATCTTAGAAACAGAAATATTCTTGTGTCTGCGGCGGCAGGCTCAGGAAAGACGGCGGTGCTTGTAGAGCGGATCATCACGAGACTGACAGTAGATGAGCCGCCGATTGATGTAGATCAGATGCTCGTCGTGACATTCACGGAAGCTGCGGCGGCAGAGATGAAAGAACGTATTCGGGATGCGATTGAGAAAAAATTGGAGGAGCAGCCGGAAAACGTCCATTTGCAGCGACAGGCGACACTGATCCACAATGCACAGGTGACGACAATCCACAGCTTTTGTCTTTCAGTCATCCGGGACTATTTTCATATGATCGATCTGGATCCGGGATTTCGGATTGCGGATGAGGGAGAATTGAAGCTGCTTCGGCAGGATGTGCTGGAAGAAGTTTTGGAGAACTGTTATACAGCCGGGGAGCAATCTTTTTTGGATTGCATCGAAAGTTTTGCAGCAGGAAGGGATGACAAGAAGATCGAGGAGATTATTTTGCAGTTGTATGAATTTTCTCGAAGCAATCCGGAGCCGGAAAAGTGGCTCCGTCAGTGTGTGAAATCCTATGAAGTAGATACGATGGAAGCATTTGAGGCTTCGGAAGGAGCTGTTTATGCGAAAGAGAGTTTGAGAAAAGCGTTGGAAGAAACAATGGCACTTCTGGAAGAAGGGATAAGACAGTGCCAGGAGCCGGACGGCCCTTATATGTATGCCGATGCACTCAAGGAGGATCGCGAGAGGATTCAAAAGCTGCTGGCGCAGACAACGATGCGGGGAATGTATGACTTGTTTGCAGACTGGAAGTGGAAGCGATTTGCAGCGAACAAAGACAAAAGTGTATCGGAAGAACTCACTGCCTCGGTAAAGAATATCAGAGAAGAAGTGAAAGACATTGTGGGAGCGCTTAAGGATCAGTTTTTCTATGAAGCACCGGAGGAATTGTGGAAAGATATGGTGGAAGCAGGGAAAACGATGTCTGTACTTGCAGGGTTGGTACAGTTCTTTGCAGATGCATTCGAGGAAAAGAAACGGAGTAAACACCTGATTGATTTTTCGGATATGGAGCAATATGCACTTCGCATTCTGACAGAAAAGACAGAGGAGGGGCTCATCCCTTCTGAGGCCGCGAAAGATTATCAGAAAAAATTTGCGGAAGTTATGATTGATGAGTACCAGGACAGCAATCTGATCCAGGAGGCGATTCTCACAAGTGTCTCTACGGTGTCAGAAGGCAACTATAACGTGTTTATGGTGGGAGATGTCAAACAGAGTATTTACCGTTTCCGTCTTTCCAGACCGGAACTGTTTATGGAAAAATTTAACACATATAGTATAGAAGAAAGTCAAAAACAGCGGATCGATCTCCATAAAAATTTCCGAAGTAGAAGAGAGGTGCTGGACAGCACCAATTTCGTATTCGAGCAGATTATGACAAAAGAACTAGGAGAAATTACATACGATGAGAAAGCTGCATTGTATGTGGGAGCAGACTACGAGGAGAAGCCGGGAATGGAGACGGAGGTACTGCTGGTCAATACGGCGGAGGATTTTTCCGAACAAACCGAAGTAAGGGAAGCATCTGACCGGGAGCTTGAGGCGCGTGCAATTGCGGCAAGGATCAAGCAGCTTGTGGGAGCACACCCGGTATTTGAT
Organism: Faecalimonas umbilicata; assembly: GCF_042846195.1. Taxonomy (NCBI): domain Bacteria; kingdom Bacillati; phylum Bacillota; class Clostridia; order Lachnospirales; family Lachnospiraceae; genus Faecalimonas; species Faecalimonas umbilicata. The sequence continues at coordinate 2,367,737 of NZ_AP031411.1, read as the reverse complement.
AAAAAAAGCGGGGCATATCGTCCGGCAAAATACAGCGATATTGTCATTCTTACGAGAAGTTTGAAAGGATGGACAGATGTCTTTACGGAAGTGCTGAACCGGGAAGGAATTCCAACCTTTACTGGATCGAAAGAGGGGTATTTTGAGACGAGAGAAATTCGTCTGTTGTTAGATTATCTTCGTGTGCTGGATAATCCGCGGCAGGATCTTCCGCTTGCAGCTGTGTTAAAATCAATGTTTGCAGGACTTTCCAGTGAAGAGTTTGCCAAGATCAAATGCGAGGAAAAGGAAGTATCTTTTTATCAGGCGGTGCAGGATTACCGGCGAATGGGGGACGACAGAGCGATCCAAGAAAAATTAGACAGGTGTTATGAGAAGATGAAAGACTTCCGGGAGAGGCTCCCGTATACGGCCATCCACGAACTGCTCTGGCAGATTCTAGATGAAACTGGCTATGGAAATTATGTGGCGGCGATGCCAGGAGGCGGGCAGCGGGCGGCGAATCTGGAGATGCTTGTGGAGAAGGCGATTGCTTTTGAAGCTACAAGTTATAAAGGGCTTTTTAATTTCGTGCGCTATATTGAACAGCTGAGGAAATATGATATTGATTACGGAGAGGCAAACATTGCCGATGAGCAGGCGGATACGGTGCGCCTGATGAGTATCCATAAAAGTAAAGGGCTGGAATTTCCAATCGTCATTGTAGCGGGAATGAGCAAGCGTTTCAATATGCAGGATACGACGGGAAGCATTGTAGTCCACCCGGAACTTGGAGTCGGGGTGGATGCAGTCGATTTGGAGTACCGGACGAAGATTCCGACGTTCCTGAAAAAAGTGATCCAGAGAAAAGTTCAGTTGGAAAATCTCGGGGAAGAACTTCGCGTACTTTATGTTGCACTTACAAGAGCAAAGGAAAAACTGATTTTAATTGGAAGCATTTCTAATCTGGAGAAGAAATTGAAAAGTTTTGCTTCCATTCAGTCCAGAGAACAAACAGCGCTTCCATTTGGAGTTCTTTCGAGGGCTACATCGTATTTTGACTGGATTTTGCCGGCGCTGTTTCGGAATCAGGTGCTTGCAGATCTGCTGAATGGATATGGGATGAATGTTCCGTTTACCAATGCAATGTACCAGAAGGAGGTTCCGCTCGTTGTGGAAGAGATTTTTCCGGAACATCTTATCTTGCAGGAAACTGCGGAGGAAGTGGAGCAGGCATTGACAGAAGAGCTCTTAAGAAACTGGGATACAGCATATGTCTATGATGAGAGAATGAGAGCGCAGATTGAAGAACAGTTTTCCTATCAGTATCCATACGAAGCCATGCAGAAGATGAAATTGAAATTTACTGTGTCTGAACTGAAAAAAAGGTCAGAGCCTGAGGAAGAGGCAGGAGAAATTTTGTATGAAGAGCCCGAGATAGTTCCTTTGGTTCCAAACTTTATGCGGGAGAAAACAGAGCCGGGATACACGGGAACTTTGTCCGGGGCATCCAGGGGAACGGCATACCATAAGTTTTTGGAACTGCTGGATTTTGGAAAAAGTTATACTATTTCGCAATTGTATGCTGAGGCGGCAAAGTTCTGTGAGGAAGGGAAACTTAAGCCGGAGATGATGGAAAGTATCTACTACAAAGATATTTTAGGATTGCTGGAAAGTCCGCTTGGTCTCAGACTTCGGAAAGCGGCACAAAGTGGCTGCCTGAAAAAAGAACAGCCATTTGTACTTGGAGTTTCGGCGGATACAATTTATCCGGAACTGCTCGAGAGACAGGAAGAAGAGGAAGAACTTCTGATCGTGCAGGGAATCATAGATGTTTATTTTGAGGAGCCAGACGGAATTGTCGTCGTGGATTATAAGACAGACCGGGCAGCATCTCGGGAAGAGCTTGCAGAACGATATGAGAAACAGCTCCGCTATTATGGAGAAGTGCTGGAACGGCTTACCGGAAAGAGAGTAAAGGAGAAAATTATATATTCCTTTGCGCAGAAAGAAGAGGTACGAGTATGATAGAAATCGCAATCGGTTACGTGCTCCTGATCAATTTGTTTGCGTTTTCCCTGTTTGGGATCGATAAGAGAAAGGCAGTGAAAAGGAAATGGCGCATTCCGGAAGCGACCCTTCTGACGGTGGCGGCGCTTGGAGGAGGAGCCGGGGCGCTTCTTGGAATGTATACCTTTCATCACAAGACAAGAAAACCGAAATTTTATGTTGGTGTGCCGGCATTACTTGTGGCAGAATGTTTGGTGCTATGGTATTTATGGGGAAATCGATTCTGATTTTCGATGTTATGGACGGATTGAACAATAAAGGACAGGGGCGATACAGAAGTAGTTTCTTATACAAGAGATGATTCTGTATCGTCCCTGTCTGTATGTCTGAAAATGAGGTAGATTTCAGGCAGAAATTGGCACGACATTAAGAAAATCTTCATAAATTCTTATATATTTTTACATTGACAACAATATTATACGATATATAATATAGATAAATAAATAGTATTAAATTTATTATCATATTATGAATCACAAATAGAAAAAGATAAAGGAGTGATGACATGGTATTTAACACAGGAGCGGCATTGTTAGATGCGATTGTGTTGGCAGTTGTATCCAGAGAAAGTCAGGGGACTTACGGATATAAAATTACACAGGATGTCAGACAAGTGTTGGAAGTATCGGAGTCTACTTTGTATCCGGTTTTACGAAGACTCCAGAAAGATCAATGCCTGGAAGTGTACGATATGCAGTTTGACGGCAGAAACCGACGGTACTATAAGGTGACGGATCGAGGAACGGCACAGCTGAATCTGTATCGCGAGGAATGGAAAGTGTATTCAAAGAAGATCAGTGAGATATTTGAGGGAGGTGTGACTGCATGAATCGAATAGAATTTATGTTAGAGCTGGCAGCGCTTTTGCAGGATGTGCCAGTGGAAGAGCGAACAGATGCAATGCAGTATTATAATGATTATTTTGATGCGGCAGGAGAAGAAAATGAACAAAAAGTAATTTCGGAGCTGGAAAGCCCAAAGAAAGTTGCAGAAAAGTTAAAGGCAGGCCTGGATGGCAGAAGCGATCTGGGAGGAGCCTTCACAGAAAATGGTTATCAGGATTTTCAGTTTGACAGTCGGAAAATGCCGGTATCCGGAGAGTATCCATATGAGCAGAGTCGGTCAGAAGAACGTGGTACTTATGAAAATGAGAGACACAACAGGACAGCAAAGGTGATTTTGCTCGCTGCGATTATTCTTATAGGAGCGCCGATAGTGATACCGCTTGTGATTGCAATTATCGGTGTCATCTTTGGAGTGGTGATCGGGATTGTAGCAGCAGTGGCAGGGATTGGTATGGGAACGATTGCAATTTTGATTTCCGGAATTTTTACAGCAGGTGTAGGAATTGTCCACATGTTTACGGCTGTCGGAGAAGGATTGCTAGTAAGTGGAATCGGACTTTTGCTTACCGCGGTCGGATTGCTTGGATCGATGGCGGTTCTGTGGGTGATTTTGAAGGTGGTACCATTTCTGTTTCAGGGAGCTGTAAATATTTGTAGAAAGATTTTGCAGAGAGGAGTGAGAAGATGAAAAAAGGTTGGAAAGCCGGGTGGATCATAGCAGGTGTAGCGGCAGTGACCGGAGGGATGTTTTGTATTGCGGGTGTTGCGCTTGGAGGAAGAGCAGATACAATTGAATTTAACGGAGAGCATGTTTTCGACTTCTTTTCAGGGGAACTGTTTGAAGATGATCTGTCGGAGGTGGCCTCTCCGTATGGGGCTCCTGAAGAGCAGTACACAGGGAGTGAAAGAGAAAATCTTTTTACAGATGTAAAGCGGATGGAAGTTGAGATGAGTGTAGGTGAGATAATCGTAGAGGAAACAGATGGAGCAGAAATTCAAGTAACGATTCCAGAGGACTTCAGAAAAATCCAGTGTTACCAGGACGGTGAGAAACTGACGATCGAGAATACAGAGCGAAAGTCAAAACTGGGAAAGAGCGTAGAACCGGTCGTGATTGGGATTCCAAAAGGATACCGTTTGGAATCGTTTCAGTGTGAGATTGCAGCAGGTGAGTTTACTGCGGACAAGCTTCGCGGTGGTCATGTGGAAATCAGTGCGGGAGCAGGAGATGTTACGATTGAGAAAGTCGATGCAACAACAATGGCTTTAGAGGCTGGTGCCGGGGAAATTGACATTATGGAGGCAATTGTGTCAGAAGGAGAAATCGAATGTGGAATGGGAGAAATATATCTGACACTTGCAGGGGAAGAGACAGACTATGAATGTTTCACAGAGTGTGGAATGGGAAGTGTGTGGATCGGAGATGAGGAATATACGGCGCTGGGATCAGAAAAACGTATCCATCCGGGAGCAGAGAAAAAGCTTGCTATCGAATGCGGCGCCGGGGAAATTACTATTGACTTTTCTGAGCAGGAGTGAAACACTGTTCATAGGAAAATTAATTTACAGAGTGTTTTTTAAGAAAGGGGAATTTTAGAATGGAACAGAAAAGATTATACAGATCAACAAGAAATAAAATGATATGTGGAGTATGCGGAGGAATAGCAGAATATTTCAACATCGATCCGACACTTGTAAGACTTGGAGTTGTATTGCTCAGCTTGACAAGTTGGGGAACGGGAATTCTTGCCTATTTTATCTGTTCGGTCATTATTCCGGATGAGCCGAAAGAATTTTAATATGGAGAAAACTTTAGGGTGACATAAAAAAGCAGCGAACAGCTGCTTTTTCCTTTTAGAGCATAGAGAAGTCCATGGGAAGTGAGGAGTCTGTATAAATTAAAAAAAACAGGGAATATTTACAAATATCACAATGGATTTAATAGAATTAGGAAATTGCAGGAAAAGGGGAGAAAAAAGATGTCACGGAAAAAGGAAAAAAAGATTGTATTAAGTGAATTAGAGCCAGAAGAACGGTTGAAATATGAGATTGCAGAAGAACTCGGACTCCTCGATCAGGTGATGGAAAAAGGGTGGAAATCACTGTCGTCGAGGGAGACCGGAAGAATCGGAGGAATCGTAAAAAACCGTAGGAAAATGTTTAAAAACTGTGAACAATCTGAGGCAGGGGTTGAAAAATAAGAGATTATTTGATATAATCGTACGACTGGGAGAAGATATTTTTTTGTGCGTAAGTATTTCTCCCGAAAGAAAAAATGCATAATAATTCTTGATTTCTACTTTCTTTTTTTGCTGTTTTGCATTAAGATATATACAGATATGTAGAAATATAGAATTTATTAAGCGGAGGAGAAGAATATGATATCAAATCAGACACTTCAGAACACCATCGAAGGCTTGAAGGGAATTACCCGGATCGATTTGTGTGTAATGGATACAGAAGGAAAGGTACTTGCAAGTACATTTACAGATACAGAAGATTATGAAAGTGCGGTAGTGCCGTTTGTGGAATCACCGGCGGACAGTCAGGTGATTCAGGGCTACCAGTTCTTTAAGATTTTTGACGAACATCAGCTCGAATATATCTTAATGGCGAATGGTGGAAGCGAGGATGTATACATGGTCGGTAAGATCGCGGCATTCCAGATCCAGAATCTTTTGGTCGCTTACAAAGAGCGTTTTGACAAAGATAATTTCATCAAGAACCTGCTTCTTGACAACTTACTGCTTGTAGATATCTATAATCGGGCGAAAAAATTACATATTGACACGGAAGTGAGACGTGTTATTCTTATAGTTGAAACGTCCCGGGAGAAAGATACGGGGATGCTTGAGAGTGTGCGTGTACTTCTGGGCAGCAAGACAAAGGATTTTATCACAGCTGTGGATGAGAAGAACATCATCGTTGTGAAAGAGCTTGCAGCTAATGAAGGTTACAAAGAGATGGAACAAGTTGCAAAGAACATTCTGGAGATGCTTCAGTCAGAGGGCGAGGAAGATGTTCACGTTGCATACGGAACTATAGTAAATGATATCAAGGAGGTATCCAAGTCCTACAAAGAGGCGAAGCTTGCACTGGATGTAGGAAAGATCTTCTTTAATGAGAAAGATATCATCGCATACAACACACTTGGTATCGGAAGACTGATCTATCAGCTGCCGATTCCACTTTGCAAGATGTTTATCCGTGAGATTTTTGAAGGAAAATCACCGGACGATTTTGATGAGGAAACATTGACGACGATCAATAAATTCTTCGAAAACAGTCTGAATGTATCGGAGACATCAAGACAGCTATACATCCACAGAAATACACTTGTGTACAGGCTGGATAAGCTGCAAAAGAGCACAGGTTTGGATCTTCGTGTGTTTGAAGATGCAATCACATTCAAGATTGCTCTTATGGTAGTGAAATACATGAAGTACATGGAGACCTTGGAGTATTAGTGATAGGAGGACATATGATAGAATTAAAAGATGTAACGAAGGAGTATTCAAAAGGAGTTGCGGCTCTGAATGGAGTATCTGTGAAGATCGAGCAGGGCGAATTCGTGTTCATCGTAGGGGACAGTGGGTCAGGAAAATCTACTTTGATCAAGTTGATCATGAAAGAATTGGACCCGACATCCGGCACGATCATCGTGAATGGACAGAATCTGAACCGTATGAAGCACAGACATATTCCGAAGTACAGAAGAGGGCTTGGAGTTGTGTTCCAGGACTTCAGACTTTTAAAAGACAGAAATATTTATGAGAACATTGCATTTGCCCAGAGAGTTGTTGAGACTCCGACGCGTGTGATGAAGAAGAAAGTACCGGCAGCGCTTTCACTTGTAGGACTTGCTCAGAAATATAAGATGTTCCCGAAGGAACTTTCCGGAGGAGAACAACAGCGTGTAGCAATCGCAAGAGCAATCGTCAATGAGCCGTCAATCCTTCTGGCAGATGAGCCGACAGGAAATCTTGACCCGACAAACTCATGGGAGATCATGCAGTTGCTTGAGGAAGCGAACCAAAGAGGAACAACCGTATTAGTCGTTACACATAATCAGGAGATCGTAAACGAGATGCAGAAGCGTGTAATTACGATGAAGAAAGGTGTCATTGTCAGCGACGAGAAAAAAGGTGGGTATATAAATGAGGATTAGTACAGTAGGATATACGATGAAGCAGGGAGTTAAGAATATCGGAAGAAACAAGCTGTTCTCGCTGGCATCAGTTGCAACGATGGCGGCATGTATCTTCTTATTCGGACTATTCTTTTCCGTAATTCTTAACTTTAACTACATAGTCAAGAAGGCAGAAGAAGGGGTAGCGATCACTGTATTCTTTGAGGAAAATCTGGAAGACAGCAAGGTAGAGGCAATCGGAGATGCGCTGAGAGATAGGGACGATGTCCTGAAGGTTACTTACGTTTCGGCAGATGAGGCGTGGGATACATTCAAGGATGAATATTTTGGAGAATCCAAAGATCTTGCCGAGGGATTTAAGGATGACAATCCGCTGGCAGGATCTGATAACTATGAAGTGTATATGAAAGATGTAGAGTCACAGAAAGAAGTCGTGAAATTTGCAGAAGGACTTGATGGAGTCCGCAAGGTCAATAAGTCCGATGTTGTTGCAAAGACATTGTCGAGTGTCAATAAACTGATCCTCTATGTGTCTGCGGCGATCATCTTGATTCTGCTGATTGTAACAGTATTTTTGATCAGTAACACAGTTACGATTGGTATTACGGTCCGAAAGGAAGAGATTGCGATCATGAAATACATTGGTGCCAAGGATTATTTTGTCCGTGGACCATTTATCGTTGAAGGTATTCTGATCGGTCTTGTCGGGGCAGCAATTCCGCTGGCAGGATTGTATGTCGTATATGACAAAGCAATTGATTACATTATGACCCGCTTTAGCATTCTGAATAACATTTTAGATTTCATGCCAGTGTGGGATGTGTATAAAATCTTATTGCCGACAGGTCTTCTTCTTGGAGTCGGAATCGGTTTTATCGGAAGTTTCTTTACGATCAGAAAGCATTTAAAGGTATAGGTGAAAATATGAAATTAAGAGGAAAGAAGATAGCGGCACTATTCCTTGCGTGTGCGTTATGCAGCGGAAGTGTCATGCCAGTGTCAGCAACATCTATTTCTGAGACACAAAAAAAGGGAGAGCAGTTGGAAGAGCAGAAGAAAGCTGCGGAAGCCGAGAAAAGCTCACTTGATAATGAACTGAACACAGTCATCCAGGAACTTCAGAAAGCGCAGGATGCTATGTCTGCGAAGGAAGAGCAGATTGAGTCTGCTGAGAATGAGCTTGTAGAGGCGAAAGTAACTGAGAACAATCAATATGAGAGCATGAAGAAACGTATCAAATACATGTACGAGAATGGAAATGTGGAATTTATCGAGATCATTCTCAGTGCAGAAAATATCTCAGATTTTCTCAACAAAACGGAATATGTGACTAAGATCTCGGAATATGATAGAGATATGCTTGTAGAATTTCAGAAGACGGTTGAGCAAGTGCAGAAGAAGGAAGAAGAACTCCGTGCAGAGTACGAGGAACTGTCAGCACTTCAGACGACACTTTCTGAGAAGCGTGCAAGTGTAGAAACACTACTTTCTAATAAGAACATTCAGATTGCAAATCTGGAATCTGAGATTGGGGAGAACGCAAAAGTATTACAGCAACTGATCGCGGAAGCACAGGAGGCCGAACGGCGTCAGAAGGAAGCTGAGGCGGCGCAGTTAGCAGCACAGCAGCAGGCGATGAACAACAATGCCGGACAGAACAATCAGATACAGGCACCTTCGGGTGGAAGCAGTACTGGTGGAAGTACATCTGGAGGAGTGGTGCCGCCGTCATCAGGCAATGTGGTATCTGGCAGCGGGTACTTTACACACCCATGTCCGGGGATGACATATCAGTCAAGTTACTTTGGAGAAATCCGAGAGTTTGAGGTCGGAGGACACAAAGGGCATGATTATGCAGCACCGGAAGGAACACCTACATATGCAGCAGCGGCAGGCACTGTCCTGATTGCGAATTATAGTACATCAGCAGGAAACTGGGTTGTCATCCAGCATGACAATGGGCTTGTTTCAAAATACATGCATCATTCTGCACTGACAGTATCTGCTGGACAGAGAGTAGAGAAAGGTCAGCAGATTGGATATGTGGGAAGTACCGGACAGTCGACAGGACCACACCTTCACTTTCAAGTAGAATTAAACGGTGTAGCAGTGAATCCTTCAAATTATATGTAAGACGGGTAATCATATGGAGAATAAACATAGTTTTTTTAAAGGGGCGCTCTGTGGCGCCCTTGCTATGTTCATAGGGGGAGGTGCCATTTTTGGCGGAGTTTCCCTTGGAAAGAATGTAGCAGAGAAAATCAGAAAGAATGAAAATAACAGTATTCAGTCATCGGAGAGTGTGCTGAACGCGGAATCAAAAGAAAAGCTGAAAGAGATTGAGAAGATTATTGACGAGCATTATCTTCGGGATACAGATACAGAAGATCTGGAAGACGGTATGTATGCAGGAATTCTGGCAGGTTTAAATGATCCGTATTCGACTTACTATACGGAAGAAGAAACAAAGGAACTTTTTGAGACGACATCAGGAGAATATATTGGAATCGGAGCGGCGATGTCTCAGAATCTAGACACAGGAATCATTACGGTAAGCAGAGTCTACAAAGACTCTCCGGCAGAGAAAGCGGGAATGCGTTCGGAAGATATTCTCTATAAGGTGGAAGGCGAAGAAGTGACCGGTGAGGAACTGGATGAAGTTGTTGCAGACATCAAAGGAGAAGAGGGAACAGAAGTCCATATCACTGTTTTACGCGGGGAGGAAAGAGAAGAGATTGAATTGACGGCTGTGCGAGGAAAAGTCGAAGCTCAGACAGTCGAGTTTGAGATGAAAGAAGACCAGATTGGCTACATCAGTGTTTCTGAATTTGACAGTGTGACGATGGGACAGTTTGAACAGGCGCTTACAACATTGGAAGAGCAGGACATGCAGGGGCTTGTCATTGATTTGAGAAGTAATCCAGGTGGAAATCTTGATACAGTCTGCAATATGCTGGAGCTGATCCTTCCGGAAGGAACGATTGTTTCTACAAAGGATCGGAGTGGAAAAGAAGAAGAAATCCGAGGAAGTGGAAAGAATGACTTTGATACTCCGCTTGCAGTTCTGGTAAATGGATATAGCGCAAGTGCTTCTGAGATTTTTGCCGGAGCAGTTCAGGATTACAAGATCGGTACGATCGTAGGAACGACAACATATGGGAAAGGCGTTGTCCAGCAACTATTTCCACTCGATGACGGAACTTGTGTCAAGGTGACAATCTCTGAGTATTTTACTCCGAAGGGAAGAAATATCGACGGGAAAGGAATCGAGCCGGATGTTTCGGTAGAGTATGTCAGAGATGAGGAAGATCCGGAGGCTGACAATCAACTGCAGACTGCGATGGATGTGCTTCGGGAACAATAGAATACAATGTACCAGTGTACTGAAAAATCAGTGCAGCATGGAAAGAATTTATCCAAAGTGATGAAAGAGAAGGAATGTCAGAAGGGAACACAAATTTGACATTCCTTTTTTTGTGCTGCTATGATAAAATAAAAATAGTATGATGACAGACGGGGACCTGTCTGTCGGAAGGTACAGTACACTGGGAAGAAAGGATAGAGCAGTATGAGAGTATTAATCAAGAATGGGCATGTTTTGGATCCGGCTACGGGAGTGGATGGGATCTGTGATGTGCTGACAGAGGATCAGAGAATCATCGGTGTCAAAGAACATATTGAAGAGCAGGCGGATCGGGTGATCGATGCGAAAGGCTGTTATGTAATGCCGGGATTCATTGACCTTCATGTACATTTAAGAGATCCGGGATTGGAATATAAAGAAACATTAGAGACAGGCGGAAAGGCAGCAGCGCACGGAGGTGTGACAACGGTCTGTGCGATGCCGAACACAAAACCGGTCATCGACACAAAAGAGCGTGTGGAAGATGTACATACGCGTGCGAAGGAAGATTCGCCGGTGCATGTGATCCAGCTTGGTGCAGTCACAGTCAGTCAGGCAGGAGAAGAACTGGCTGATATCGAAGGAATGGCGGAGGCAGGATGCCATGCGATCAGTGAGGATGGGAAGTCTGTGATGAACGCATCTCTTTACAGAGAAGGAATGAGAAGAGCGGCAGCAAGCGGAATCGCTGTCTTTGCACACTGCGAGGATATTCATATGGTAGAAGGTGGTGTCATGAATGCCGATCAAAAGGCAGAAGTACTCGGACTGAAAGGAATTACAAATGCGGTGGAAGATGTAATCGTTGCAAGAGATATCCTTCTTGCAAAAGAGACAGGAGTACAGCTTCATCTGTGCCATTGTTCGACTGCGGACAGTGTGCGTATGGTCGCTGAGGCAAAGAGAGATGGACTTCCAGTGACGGCAGAAGTATGCCCGCATCACTTTATTATGACGACAGACGATATTACAGAGGATGATGGAAACTTTAAGATGAATCCGCCGCTTCGCAGCAAGGCAGATGTAGAAGCACTTCGCGAAGGACTGAAAAATAACATCATGGATGTGATCGCTACCGATCATGCGCCGCATGCAGAGCAGGAAAAGGACAAATCCATGAAGGATGCTGCATTTGGAATTGTAGGGTTGGAGACATCGGCAGCACTGACTTACACAGAACTGGTGGAGACCGGAGTGCTTACTCCAATGCAGATGGCAGAGAAGATGAGCTATAATCCGGCAAAGATCCTCGGGCTTTCCGAGGAAAAGGGTTCGATTTCTGAAGGGAAGATCGCGGACATTGTCATCTTTGATCCATCGAAAGAATATGAGATTGACAAACATACATTTTTCTCAAAAGGAAAGAATACACCATTCCATGGAAGAAAAGTAAAAGGCGAAGTGCGCTGCACAATCGTGGACGGCGTGCCGGTCTATGAAGGATAAGAGAAAGCTTTGCAAGACAGAAGAAAGATAGAAAGACATATCAGTGGAGGAGAGAAACATGATCAACAAGTTAGTAGCAAATATTAAGAAGACAAACGCACCAATCGTAGTAGGATTAGACCCGATGCTCAACTATATTCCGGAGCATGTACAGAAGAAAGCATTCGCAGAGTTCGGGGAGACTTTAGAGGGAGCAGCAGAGGCAATCTGGCAGTTCAATAAAGAGATCGTTGACAAGACTTATGACCTGATCCCGGCAGTGAAGCCGCAGATCGCTATGTACGAACAGTTTGGAATTCCGGGACTGGAAGCATTTAAAAAGACTGTCGATTACTGTAAGGAAAAAGGACTTGTGGTGATCGGAGATATCAAGAGAGGAGATATCGGATCTACATCCGCTGCTTATGCAGTAGGGCATCTCGGACATGTGCAGGTAGGAAGTAAATCTTATGCACCGTTTGATGAGGACTTCGTGACAGTCAACCCATACCTTGGATCGGATGGGGTCAATCCATTTATCGACATCTGTAAAGAAGAAAACAAGGGTCTGTTCATCCTTGTGAAGACATCCAACCCATCAAGCGGAGAGTTCCAGGATCAGCTGGTCGACGGCAGACCGCTGTATGAATTAGTTGGAGAGAAAGTTGCTGCATGGGGCGAGGCACATATGGGTGACGAATACAGCTACATCGGAGCCGTTGTAGGAGCAACTTACCCGGAGATGGGAAAAGTTCTCAGAAAAGTGATGCCGAAATCTTACATTCTCGTACCGGGATACGGAGCACAGGGAGGACAGGGAAAAGACCTCGTACATTTCTTTAATGAAGATGGACTGGGAGCAATCGTAAACTCTTCCCGTGGAATTATCGCAGCTTACAAGCAGGAAGCTTATGCAAAATTCGGTGCCGAGAATTTCGGAGATGCATCAAGAGCAGCTGTGGAAGCAATGGTGGCAGACATCAGCAATGCACTGAACAACCGCTAATAGAATGATAAAAAAGATGAAATGATAGAGGAAGAACATTATGGCAGAGAGAGAAAAAGAGCAGGCACTTGTTGTCTCCCAGGAATGTCTTGCAGATGGGATTTTCAGCATGTGGATCCAGACAAAGGCAGCAAAGACAGCAAAAGCAGGACAATTTATTTCCATGTATACAAATGATGGGAGCAAACTGCTCCCACGTCCGATCAGTATCTGTGAGATTGACAGAGAGGGAGGAAAGCTTCGCGTCGTATATCGCGTGACGGGAGAAAAGACAGGGACAGAACAGTTTTCAAAAATGAAAGCGGGGGATACAATCCCGGTGATCGGACCGCTTGGAAACGGATTCCCACTGATTGAGAAGAAAGCATTTCTGATCGGTGGAGGAATCGGAGTACCTCCGATTCTGGAACTTGCAAAATCACTGAACTGTGAGAAACAGATTATCGTAGGATACCGTGATGCACAGACTTTCTTAAAGGAAGAACTGGAAGCAAATGGAACACTTTATATTTCCACAGAAGACGGAAGTGTCGGAACAAAGGGAAATGTTATGGATACAATCCGCGAACATAGTCTGGAAGCTGATATTATCTATGCGTGCGGTCCGACACCAATGCTCCGTGCACTGAAAAGCTATGCAGAGGAAAACGGAATCGAATGTTACCTTTCCCTTGAGGAGCGTATGGCGTGTGGAATCGGCGCTTGTCTTGCATGTGTGTGCAAATCAAAAGAGAAAGACCACCACAGCAATGTGAATAATAAGCGGATTTGCAAGGACGGACCGGTATTCTTATCGACGGAGGTGGAATTATAATGGATATGCGTGTAAATATAGCAGGAGTAGAATGGAAAAATCCTGTGACAGTTGCCTCCGGGACTTTTGGTTCTGGTGCAGAGTTCTGTGATTTTGTAGATCTTAGCAAGCTCGGAGCAGTCACGACCAAAGGGGTGGCAAATATTCCATGGGAAGGAAATCCGACTCCGCGTGTGGCAGAAACTTACGGAGGAATGATGAATGCAGTCGGTCTGCAGAATCCGGGGATTGATCTATTCTGTGAGCGCGATATCCCGTTCCTTCGTCAGCATGACACAAAGATCATTGTCAATGTCTGTGGACGCTCGAAAGAAGATTATTGTGAAGTTGTAGAACGTCTTGCAAGTGAAGATGTAGATATGCTGGAGATCAACATTTCCTGCCCGAACGTCAAGGAAGGTGGGATTGCATTCGGACAGAATCCAAAGGCGGCAGAGGAGATCACAAGCGCAGTGAAAAAATATGCGAAGCAGCCGGTCATCATGAAGCTAAGCCCGAATGTAACAGATATCACAGAGATGGCAAAAGCTGTGGAGGCAGGAGGAGCCGATGCAGTATCGCTGATCAATACACTGACTGGAATGAAGATCGATGTACATCGAAGAGCATTTGCGCTGGCAAATAAAACCGGCGGTGTCTCTGGTCCGGCAATTAAGCCGATCGCAGTCCGCATGGTCTACCAGGTGGCAAATGCAGTCAATATCCCGATCATTGGAATGGGCGGAATTGCTACAGCGGAGGATGCGATTGAATTTATCCTCGCAGGAGCAAGTGCAGTATCTGTTGGAACTGCAAACTTCATCAATCCAGGTGTCACAGCCGAGATCGTGGATGGAATCGAAGCGTATATGAAGAAATATCAGTTCGAGACTGTGAAAGATATGGTTGGAATTGTAAAATAGAGAAGAGAAAACAGTAAATCAAGGCAGCTGTTGCCTGAAGATATGGAGGTAGAGAGATGGAACAGTATAAGAAAGAGTTTATTGAATTTATGGTGGAGAGCAATGTGCTCAAGTTTGGAGAATTTACATTAAAAAGCGGAAGAAAATCTCCGTTTTTCATGAATGCGGGAGGATATGTGACTGGTTCTCAGTTAAAGAGACTTGGGGAGTATTATGCAAAGGCAATCCACGATAAATACGGAGATGATTTTGACGTTTTATTTGGACCGGCATATAAGGGAATTCCGCTCGGAGTAGTGACAGCGATCGCATATAGTGAATTGTATGGAAAGGAAGTCCGTTACTGCTCTGACAGAAAAGAAGAGAAAGATCATGGAGCAGACAAGGGAAGCTTTCTTGGAAGCAAACTTCAGGATGGCGATCGAGTGATCATGATCGAGGATGTGACGACATCAGGAAAATCCATGGAGGAGACTGTGCCGAAAGTAAAAGGGGCAGCAGATGTAGAGATTGTAGGTCTGATGGTATCTCTTGACCGTATGGAAGTTGGAAAAGGCGGAGTGAAATGTGCTCTGGAAGAAGTAAAAGATCTCTATGGATTTGAGACAAATGCGATCGTGACGATGGCGGAAGTAGTAGAGCACCTGCACAATAAAGAATGCAATGGAAAAGTAGTGATCGATGATGAGATCAAGTCTGCAATTGATGCATACTATGAACAGTACGGAGCAAAATAGACAGGAGAGACTTATGAACGAAAAGATTTATAAGACGATGACGACAGTCGGCGCAGGAAATATAGTTCTCGGTGTGATCATGATCGTGACCGGGATCGCAGCAGGAGTGATCACAATCGTAGGGGGTGCACGCTTACTAAAGAATAAATCCGGTCTGACTTTTTAGTCCGGAAAGAGAGGAATCATTCTGAAAGGGTGCAATGGTGAAGTATAAAGAAAGAAAACGTCTGCGTATCCTCGGGAAAGTGTTGTTTGTATGTTATGTGTTGTTCATTATATACTTTCTGCTTTTCTCAGAGTGGTATGGGCGTACTGGGGAAATGAGCGAGTATCGTTACAATCTCGTTCTGTTTAAAGAGATTCGGCGTTTTCTGACATATCGTGAGACACTGGGGACTTTTGCAGTGCTCACGAATGTTGTCGGAAACGTAGTAATTTTTGTGCCATTCGGTTTCTTTATGCCGATGGCAAGCAAATACCGCAGCTTTTTTATGACGGTATGTTACAGTTTCGGACTTAGTCTTTGCGTGGAAGTATTTCAACTACTTACAAGAGTAGGATCTTTCGATGTGGACGACCTTCTGTTAAATACAATCGGAGGGCTCGCAGGCTACATACTGTTTGTCATATGCAATGCAATAAGGAGAAGATACCATGCAAAGAAGTGAGAGAAGACGAAAAAAAAGACAGCGAGAATTAGAAAGACAGCAGAGACGGCGGGAAAAAGAAGTACAGCGCTATCAGAAAAAAAGAAACCGCTATGGAGAAGAAAAAGTGATCCGCCATGCGAAGCATGGAGTTCGTTCTACCCTTATTGCTATAGCGGCCATCGTACTTCTTTCTCTTCTTGTTACAGTGTCGTACGTTCAGGAAGGAAAAGCAGCAACAATGATCGGTGCGTTGGGAATTTGCGCCTGGATACTTTCGGGAGTTGGGATTTTCTTTGGAATGATCGGACTGCGGGAGCGAGAGCGGAAGTATCTTACATGCCGGATCGGAATTGTATGCAATGCCGCTTTGTTTGTCGGTTTGGCAATAATATTTTTCAGGGGGATATAAGTTTATGTGGAACGAACAGTGGAAAGAAGAAAATGAAATATTTCACGAAAGACACGATCTGACGATCGAACGTATCCGAATGATCGATACAGAGCAGACTGCCGCAGAGCAGTTTCGTCCATATTTTAGACATGTGGCAGAATTTCTTCTTTTTGTAGAAGAAGTAAGAGCAATGGTGGAAGATGGATCGTGGGAAAAACTTTCATTTGATGAGATGAAAGAAATCAATCACAAGCTGTATGCAGACATTTCAGAAGAAAATTACGGAACATCGTATGCAAATCCGGCTTGGGCAGTAGAAAAACTCGGAGAAGACTTTGGAACTTTTTTAAGTTTTCTGTATACTGAGATGCGCGCTCAGATAGGGTATGCCTATGAAGGAAAATTAAAATACAATACAATCTGTAATGAACTGTTTATTGAAATCTATAATTGTTTTGAAGATGCACAGTGTCCGGAGTTCAGAGAACTTAAGGAGATCGTGTACTGGTATGCAAGTGATTATTGTGATGTGTTTCTGGCAGATCGGATCGAAGAGCAGATCTCACCGGATTGCGGTGTGTTTGTGCCGATGCTTGCAAAGACGGATGTCAGTGATGAGCGGTTTATTTTCCGTACCGGAGAATGGATCACAGATTATGAGATCCAGACGATGCGTCACCTGAACAGTCTTCCGGAAGAGACGATTCAGAAGATGGCAGATACCTATACAGAAGGATTCCGAAGAGGATTTATACTTGGCGGCAAAGATCTTTCAAAGAAAAAGACGGTCAATGTGCTGTATTCCGCAGGGTTTGAGCGGATGATCCAGTATGCGATACGCAATTTTGAAAAAATGGGATTACGTCCGTTGATCTTTCGTGCAGCAAACAGTGTTGTGACCAAGAAAAACCATCAGAAATCCGGTTATTACGGAGCGGTCAACAAACAGTTTGAATATGATCACAGAGCAGACCAGGCATTGTTCCTCGATAAAAAATATACAGAGCGGAAGCTGGATGTGATCAAAAATACATATGAGAAACAGAAAGAGCTGGCGGCATGTTATGCGGGTCCGGCATGGATCGATCCATTTGGAGAACCACCGTTTTCACCGGAGAGAAAGTCGGAGGTATTCTCCTATACGGATAAGCAGGAAGAACTGCTGCAGGCATTTGCAAGTAAGTCCAGCCAGATGATCAATCAGTATATCAAGGGAGAAGAGAGAAGCTTCACGATCATCTCGTATCCGAAGCCGGAGATTGGAGAAGACTACGAGGCAATCTTTAACGATACGATCGAGATCA
This sequence comes from Faecalimonas umbilicata, assembly GCF_042846195.1. Classification (NCBI taxonomy): domain Bacteria; kingdom Bacillati; phylum Bacillota; class Clostridia; order Lachnospirales; family Lachnospiraceae; genus Faecalimonas; species Faecalimonas umbilicata. The sequence continues at coordinate 2,350,061 of NZ_AP031411.1, read as the reverse complement.
ATGCAGTGGACAGCGAAGTGTATGGACAGATCCAGCAGACGATGATTGATGCCTTGGATCAAGGCGAATACGTGCATATCATTGGAAGAGGAAAGAATCAGACGGATATCAAAGTCAGACTGCATGCTTTAAATGATCCGGAGAAGGAGACGATCTTTGAAAACTGTGGTTCGGATGTCAATATTCCGGCAGGGGAAGTGTTCACCTCTCCGACACTGGAAGGAACAAACGGAACATTGTTTGTCAGTGAAGTATATCTGCATGGAATGCAGTATAAAGATCTGAAGATCGAATTTCAGGATGGAATGATCACAGATTATACTTGTGCAAACTTTGAGAAAGAAGAGGAGAATAAAACCTATATCCGGGAAAATATTCTGCACAATCATGAGACACTTCCACTTGGAGAGTTTGCGATTGGAACGAATACGACGGCATATGTGATGGTCAACAAGTATCAGATCGCGGATAAGATGACCATTTTGATCGCAGAGAAGATGGGACCACATTTTGCGGTCGGAGACACTTGTTACAGCTGGAATGAGGAGAACCGGGTGTACAATCCGAACGGAAAAGAGATCATTGCAAAGGATAATACTATTTCGATTCTGCGAAAAGAAGATGTGAATAAAGCATATTTTCAGTGTCATACAGACATTACGATTCCATATGAAGAACTGGCAGAGATCAGTGTCATCCGAAAAGATGGCAGCAAGATCGAACTTTTGAAAGATATGAGATTCGTACTGCCGGGGACGGAAAGTCTCAATGAACCACTAGATCGAATGGATGCAGAAAATGCGTAAGATTTTTGGAAGAACGAGTTTAGAAATAAAACCTTATAAGTATTTATAATCACTGATACCGGGCGGGACTGTTGACATCCTTGCCCGGTATTAGTAAAATTAACTTATAAATGAACAAGTATTTATACTGGTAACTTATAAAGGTGCCGGGAAAAAGATGGATGATGGATCATTTCATACTTTGTATTTCCAAGTGCCGGTATTTTGTAAATGAGAAAAGGAGAGAATTATGCCAAAAGTAGGAATTGTTATGGGCAGCGACTCAGACATGAAAGTCATGAGCAAGGCAGCAGATATGCTGGAAAAACTGGGTGTAGAATATGAAATGACAATTATTTCTGCACACCGTGAACCGGACGTATTTTTTGAATATGCAAAGTCCGCAGAGGAGAAAGACTTTAAAGTCATCATTGCAGGGGCAGGTATGGCAGCACATCTTCCTGGAATGTGTGCAGCGATCTTCCCAATGCCGGTCATTGGAATTCCGATGTCAGGAAAGAACCTGGAGGGTGTAGATGCACTTTATTCTATCGTACAGATGCCGCCGGGAATTCCGGTAGCGACAGTGGCAATTGACGGGGGAGTCAATGCAGCGATTCTTGCGGCAAGAATTCTTGCAACATCTGATCCGGAGCTGCTTGGAAGATTGAAAGCATACTCTCAGGAGATGAAAGAGACTGTACAGGCAAAGGCAGAAAAACTTGATCAGTTAGGACATAAAGAATATCTGAAACAAATGTAGGAAAAAGCAGGGAAAGCCTTGAAATGGAGGAGAAAAGATGGATTACAAAAATGCAGGCGTCGATATTGAAGCAGGGTACAAATCAGTAGAATTGATGAAAGAACATATCAAACAGACAATGAGACCGGAAGTTCTGACAAATATCGGAGGATTTTCGGGAGCATTTTCTATGGAGAAGTTCAAAGAAATGGAAAAACCGACATTAGTATCTGGAACAGATGGTGTCGGAACAAAGTTAAAACTTGCATTTATTCTCGATAAGCATGACACAGTGGGGATTGACTGTGTTGCAATGTGTGTCAATGACATCGCATGTGCGGGCGGAGAGCCGTTGTTTTTCTTAGATTATATTGCATGTGGAAAAAATGTGCCGGAGAAGATCGCTACGATCGTCAGTGGTGTTGCAGAAGGTTGTAAACAGTCCGATGCAGCGCTGATCGGTGGAGAGACTGCGGAGATGCCAGGATTTTATCCAGAAGATGAATACGATCTTGCAGGATTTGCAGTCGGAGTCGTAGATGAGAAAGACCTGATCACTGGAAAGGAATTAAAAGATGGAGATGTTCTGATCGGAATTGCGTCTTCCGGAGTACATAGCAATGGATTTTCTCTTGTAAGAAAAGTATTTAAGATGGATAAAGACACTTTAGATACATATCATGAAGAGCTTGGAACTACGCTTGGAGAAGCACTGATCGCACCGACAAAGATCTATGTGAAAGCACTTCGCGGTATTAAGGAAAGCGGAGTGAAGATCAAAGGATGCAGTCATATCACAGGTGGTGGATTCTATGAGAATATTCCTCGTATGCTCTGTGATGGTGTGCGTGCAGTTGTGGAAAAAGACAGCTATCCGGTTCCACCAATCTTCCGTATGCTGGCAAGAGAAGGTGAGATTGCAGAAGAGATGATGTACAATACTTACAATATGGGACTTGGAATGATCGTGGCAGTCGATAAAGATGATGTGGAGAAGACTGTTGCAGCAATCAAGGCTGCCGGAGAAGATGCATATGTGGTAGGACATATCGAAGCAGGAGAAAAAGGAGTTACTTTATGCTAAAAATAGTTGTATTAGTTTCCGGCGGGGGGACAAACCTGCAGGCAATCATGGATGCAGTTGAAGCTAAGACAATTACAAATACGGAGATCATCGGTGTCATCAGCAACAATAAGAATGCCTATGCTTTGGAACGTGCGAAGAAGCATGGGATTCCTGCAATGTGCATTTCACCGAAAGATTATGAATCAAGGGAAGCATTTAACGATGCTTTCCTTGACGAGCTTCAACAGTTAAATCCGGATCTGATCGTGCTTGCGGGATTTCTTGTGGTGATTCCGGAAAAGGTGATCAGACAGTACGAACATCGCATGATCAATATTCACCCATCTTTGATTCCGGCATTTTGTGGAAAGGGATATTATGGGCTGAAAGTACATGAGGCGGCACTGAAACGAGGGGTGAAGGTTGTCGGCGCGACAGTACACTTTGTAGATGAAGGAACGGATACCGGTCCGATTATTTTGCAGAAGGCAGTGGAAGTGAAAAATAGTGACACTCCGGAGACGCTTCAACGGCGTGTGATGGAAGAGGCGGAGTGGAAGATTTTGCCGAAGGCGATTGATTTGATCGCAAACGGGAAGATTGAACTGATCGATGGGAAGGCGGTAGTCTGCGGCGAGTAGTGTACCGAAAAGAGTTATTGGTGAGTGGAGATAGAGAACAGATCGGCATAACAGGTCTGCATTCAGAGAAGAATGAGCAGAGAAACGGTAGAAAATCGTAGGAGGCATAATTTATGAAAGTACTAATTGTAGGAAGCGGCGGGAGAGAGCATGCGATCGCATGGAGTGTGTCAAGAAGCAGCAAAGCAGAGAAGATTTACTGTGCACCAGGTAATGCAGGGATCGCAGAGTATGCGGAATGTGTAGACATCGGTGCGATGGAATTTGAAAAGCTGGCAGCATTTGCAAAGGAGAATGCAGTTGATCTGACGATCGTTGGAATGGATGACCCACTTGTCGGAGGAATTGTTGATGTCTTTGAGGCAGAAGGATTGCGCGTATTTGGTCCAAATAAGGCAGCTGCGATTCTGGAAGGATCGAAGGCATTTTCGAAAGATTTGATGAAGAAATATCAGATTCCGACAGCGGCATATGAGAATTTTGATTGTGCAGAAGAGGCGCTTGCTTATCTGGAAACAGCAAAATTTCCAATCGTTCTGAAGGCAGACGGACTGGCGCTCGGAAAAGGTGTGCTGATCTGCAATACGCTGGAGGAGGCGCAGGAAGGCGTGAAATCACTGATGCTTGATCATCAGTTTGGAGCGGCCGGAAATACGATCGTAATCGAAGAGTTTATGACTGGACGGGAAGTATCGGTGCTTTCCTTTGTAGATGGAAATACAATCAAGACTATGACATCAGCGCAGGATCATAAGCGTGCAAAAGACGGAGATCAGGGACTGAATACAGGGGGAATGGGAACATTTTCTCCAAGTCCGTTCTATACAAAAGAAGTGGATGCCTTCTGCAAAGCACATATTTATCAGGCAACAGTCGATGCGATGAAGGCAGAGGGAAGACCATTTAAAGGAATTATTTTCTTTGGATTGATGCTGACAGAAGAAGGACCGAAGGTACTGGAGTACAATGCAAGATTTGGTGATCCGGAGGCACAGGTGGTACTGCCGAGAATGAAAAATGATATCCTTGAAGTGATGGAAGCTTGTATTGATGGGAAATTAGATCAGATTGAGCTGGAATTTGAAGAGAATGCGGCAGTCTGTGTTGTACTTGCATCAGACGGCTATCCGGAGAAATACGACAAAGGGCTTCCGATCAGTGGACTGGAAGAATTCCAGAAACATGAAGGGTACTACTGCTTCCATGCAGGAACAAAATTTGACGGAGATACGATCGTGACAAACGGTGGGCGTGTACTTGGCGTGACTGCGAAAGGAAAAGATTTAAAAGAGGCAAGAGCAAATGCATATGCTGCGACAGAGTGGGTTACATTTGCGAACAAATATAAGAGAAATGATATCGGAAAAGCGATTGATGAGGCATAAAAAGCAGACGGTAAAAAGAAGCATGCGATAGAGAGAAGGGGAAGATGACAGCAGGAAGTGGCTGTGGTCTTTCTCTTTTTGTTTTTCAGAAAGAACATGTGGCGGAAAAAAGAGTGAGGATTTTTTATATACTTTGGAGAAAAGTTGCGCTATAATACGGCTATCGACAAAACGAAGAACAGGAAAGAAGGAGTGAATAGATATGAAGATCAGGAAACTAAGAGAGATCGATTATGATACTGTAAGCCAGTTTATGGCGGAACTCCATAAATTACATGCAGAGAGCAGACCGGATATGTATCGACAGCTGGAGGAAATTGGAACTGTCTATACAAAGGATGAATTTTGCAGTATGCTTCAAAATGATGAAATGATCACGCTTGGTGCGGACACAGAGGAAGGCGAGCTGATGGGAATCTGTATTGCTACCATCCGGCAGGCAAAGCATCCGATCATGGTATCGAAAAAGACGGTGTACATTGAAGATATTTATGTATCGCAGAAATATAGAAAGCAGGGAGTCGGAATCAGTTTATATCAGGCAGTAGAGAGAATGGCACAAGACATCGGGGCAGAGCGCATCGATCTTTGTGTCTGGAGCTTTAATGAGACGGCGCTTCGGTTTTATGAGAAAGCAGGAATGAAGCCGCAGCGCTGGCTGATGGAGAAGATTCTCTTAAAATAGAGGTGTGAGAATTGGAGGCAGGATGTGAAAGAAAAAGAAGAAATTATAGAAATCAATAACGGAGAGTCGCACAGAGTACTGGAACTGGCAATGGAGGCAGGGAGAATCCTCTTAAGAAACGGGGCGGAGATCTTTCGGGTAGAGGAGACCGTGTGGCATATCTGTGAGCATTATGGAGTGCAGGGACTGGATACATTTGTACTGAGCAATGGGATTTTTATCACAGCAGATGATGGCGAGAAGACAATTTATGCAAAAACAAAGCATGTGCCATTGTCAGGTGCACATTTAGGAATTGTAGCGGAGGTCAATGCGCTCTCAAGAGAGATTGTAGAAGGGAAAGTCAGTGTCGATGAGGCATTTCAACGGCTGAAAGAGATCGAACAGATGCCCCGCACGAGCAAACCGTTGCAGACGTTTGCATCGGGGATGGGAGCAGGAAGTTTCTGCTATATTATGGGGGCAACTTTGACAGAAAGTGGAATTGCATTCTGCATCGGAGTATTGCTGCATGTATTTCTGATGGGAGTCAAAAAATATAACAGCTCAAAAGTGATCGTCAATATTCTGGGAGGTGCATTTATCACGGTGCTGACACTATGCGCGATCAACTTCCTGCCGTTTCCGCTTCGGATGGATAAGCTGATCAGCGGTGCAATCATGCCGCTTGTACCAGGAATTGCTTTTACAAATGCAATCCGCGATATTGCAGACAGTGACATTTTATCAGGGACTGTCCGCATGGTAGATGCCGTTCTTGTATTTGTCTATATTGCAGTCGGGGCAGGAACCGTACTGTCTATTTACAATAGTCTGATGGGAGGAATGTTTTTATGACATTTGTATTAAATTTACTTCTGGCATCCACAGGATCACTTGCATTTGCAATTCTCTACAATGTTCCTCGCAAATTTTATTTGTGTGCAGCATTTACTGGAATGGCAGGATGGTTTTGCTATTATCTGATAGTACCGTTTACGGATACAGCGGTTGCCTCGTTCTTCGGTGCAGTCGGAGTCGTGCTTGTTTCCCGCATTTTTGCAGTCTGGAAGAAATGTCCGATCACGGTCTTTTTGATCTCGGGGATTTTCCCGCTTGTGCCGGGAGCAGGCGTTTACTATACCATGTACTATCTTGTGTCAAATGAGTTGACACTGGCGGCGATCAAAGGACTGGAGTCGTTAAAAATCGCATTTGGAATTGTACTTGGAATTGTATTTATTGTTACCATTCCGAAAAAATGGTTCTTTATTCAAAACTGGCGAAAAAAAGATGTGGAAAAGGAATACATTGCACCATCGCGAAAGTAGATTTGTGCGAAGAGAAAAATAGGATAAAAAGAGAAAATTTTTATAGAAGCAGATAGAAAGAAAAGATGGGAGGAAAAAAGAATGGGATATATTAAGAAATTGGAAGGGAAACATATTTATCTTGCGGTACCAAAGGTGGAAGATGCAGCAACTTATGTGAAGTGGCTCAGTGACTTTGATACGACAGATGGACTTGGGAATTCTGCGATGATCATGACGGTTGAGGCGGAAGAGGCATGGATCCAAAGTATGCAAGGGAAAACACAGTTTGCGATCATCAGAAAAGAAGATGATACACTGATCGGCAACTGTGGGATCCAGGAGATCAATCAGATCCGTCAGTGTGCGGAAGTCGGACTTTTTATCGGAGAGGAAGAAAATCGGGGAAAAGGATATGGGCAGGAGGTGTTAAGGCTCCTTCTCGATTTTGCTTTTGAGACATTAAACCTTCACAATGTGATGCTGCGAGTATTTGCATTTAATGAGAGAGCGATCCACACTTATCAGAAAGTCGGCTTCCGTGAGTTTGGAAGAAGAAGAGAAAGCTATTATGCAAAAGGACGTTTCTGGGATGAAATCCATATGGATATTTTAAAAGAAGAGTATCTCGCAGACAGATAAAAATGCAAGTGGATGGATGAAAAAAGAAAAATAGGGAATAGAAGAAAAAGAGGTAAAAATCATGATTCAAGATATTGCACCACACCGGTATCGAAATGAGTACAACCCAAAACCGCCGGAGAAAGACAGTATTATGCTCTGTTATGACGGACATCAAGTATTGTTGGAGAAAAAGGGAGAGGAAATCCGTTTTCCGACTTTTGCGGAACTGGAAAAGGAAAATGATGGGATCTATGAGAATTATACATATCTGTTTGAGATAGATGGGAAGTGTTTCTATTTGGGAGAACATATCCGTTATGCACAGCTGTCTACATTTCAGATGGAACATACTGAGGCTTTCCGGCAGGCGAAGCCACTTTATCTTGCCTTTGCGGGGATTACAGGTTTCCAGCTGTATAACTGGTATCGGAGCAGAAAATTTTGCGGAGTATGCGGCAGACCGATGGTACATGACAAAAAAGAACGTATGATGCGCTGTGAGCATTGTGGACAGATGGAATTTCCGAAAATCTGCCCGGCAGTCATTATTGGTGTGACGGATGGTAATCGGCTGCTCATGTCAAAATATGCAGGCAGAGACTACAAGAAATATGCATTGATTGCCGGTTTTGCAGAAATTGGCGAGACAATCGAGGAGACGGTGCAGCGGGAAGTGATGGAGGAAGTTGGCTTGAAAGTCAAAAATCTGCGTTATTATAAAAGCCAGCCGTGGTCTTTTTCGGATACACTGTTGTTTGGATTTTTTGCGGAGTTAGATGGAAGTGCCGAGATTACGCTTGACGAAGAGGAACTTGCCTTGGCAGAGTGGTTTGAGCGTGAAGAAATTCCGGTAACAGAAAAGCATATCAGTCTGACAAATGAGATGATTCTTGCGTTCAAAGAAGGAAAGGCATAGAAGATTCTCTCGGCAGAAGCGATTATAATGTGAATATAAAGCGAGCACAACAGAGCAGAGGTCAGAAAAAACAGAATAAGTGAGAGAAAAATTGTCCATACTTTCTATAACATGTAGAAGTAACAAAAATGAGGTGGAGTGTATGGGTACAATCTGGACGAAGACAAGCAAGCTTCCTGCGTTCTCGCCACTTGCTCAGAGTGTTCGAGCAGAAGTTGCGGTGATCGGCGGAGGAATAGCAGGAATTTTAACGGCTTTTTTTCTGAAACGAGCAGGAATAGATGTGATCGTTCTTGAGGGGAATCGAGTGGGAAGTGGACAGACTGCAGGGACCACGGCAAAGATTACGATTTCTCACAATTTGATTTATGAAAAACTGTTCAGAGAGGCGGGAGAGGAAAAAGCAAGAAAATATGTCAGTGCAAATAAGCGTGCACTGAAGATGTATAGTCGGCTGGTGCAGGAAGAGCAGATAGACTGTGATTTTCGAGAATGTAGTTCCTACCTCTATTCACTGACCGATGCAGAGCAGATAAAGAGAGAAGTGGAGGCGGCAGTACGTCTGGGGATTGAGGCGGAGTTTACAACAAAGACAGAACTTCCATTTTCCGTTATAGGAAGTATCTGTTATCAGAAACAGGCAGCATTTCATCCACTGCTCTTTTTAAAAGCACTTGCAGAACAGCTTGTAATTTATGAGCACACAAAAGTAACTGGTGTGGAGGAGGGGAAAATTTATACGGATCATGGAAACGTGTTGGCAGATGCGGTTGTATTTGCGTCTCATTATCCGATTATGAATACACCAGGATATTATTTTGCAAGGATGCATCAAGAACGCAGTTATGTACTTGCATTGAAACAGGCACAACCCTTTGAACATTTGTATTTGGGAGTAGATCCCGGGGAAGACTTCTCCTTCCGGAATTTCAGAGAGTTCACATTGTTTGGAGGAGAAGGGCACCGGACCGGGGAAAATGAGACCGGAGGGCAATACAAGAAGCTGGAGAGGCGGGCAAAAGAATATTGGAGAGATTGTGAGACGATAGATAGATGGTCGGCGCAGGACTGCATGACACTCGATGCCATTCCCTACATCGGACTTTATACAGGAAAAAATAAAAAGTGGTATGTAGAAACCGGATTTGGAAAATGGGGAATGACTTCCTCGATGGCAGCGGCTCTGATGATTACAGAACAGATCTGCCAGAAAGAAAGTGGAAATGCAGCAGTGTTTTCTCCGCAGAGAGTTCCGATCAGAGCATTGAAAGCAGCAGCGGTAGAAGGAGCAAAGAGCGCCAAAGGACTGGCGGCTCCCGGAGGCATCCGCTGTCCCCACCTCGGCTGTAAGTTGACGTGGAATCCAGAAGAAGAGACGTGGGACTGTCCTTGCCATGGATCGCGGTTTGATAAAGAAGGAAATCTGATTGATAATCCTGCATTGAAAAATGTAGCAGTGGAGGGGAAATGAGCAGAAAAAATTATTTTTATGGGGAACGAAAAAAGAAGTGCTATTTTGAAGGATGGTATTTTAAGCATGAAAATGGATCCCAGACTATTTGCTTTATTCCATCGTTCCATATCAATCCAAGAGGAGAAAAAAGTGCGATGCTGCAGGTGATCGCAAATGATCATGTCTGGAAAATTCATTATGCACCGGAACAGTTTTATGCGGCAAAGGGACGTCTGTATTGCCGGATCGGAAGAAATGTCTTTTCGGAAAATGGGATTTCTATTGATATACGGACGAGAGAATTGAAAATGAAAGGGAAGCTTGTCTATGGGAAATTCTCCCAACTGTCTGGGGATATTATGGGTCCGTTTCGCTGGATCCCATTTATGCAGTGCCGCCATGAGATCATCAGTATGAGACACAATGTGGCAGGAACATTGAAAATCAATCGCGAGCAGCTTCATTTTGGCAAAGGAATCGGGTATATTGAGAAAGACCGCGGCACGTCTTTTCCAGATCAATATGTCTGGACCCAGTGCAGCAGAGGGGCAGGAGGAAGATTGCACTTGATGGCGGCAGCAGCAACAATTCCGGTGGGACCATTTTCCTTTGAAGGAACGATTGCAGAAATCTGGTACGGAAGAAGACACTATCGTCTTGCGACTTATTGTGGAGCTCGAGTCAAGGAAAGAACAGAGAAGCGGATAGTGATTGAACAGAAACATATAAAATTTGAGGCACAACTACAGCAGAACCATCCGCAGAAACTTCTGGCACCGCAGTTAGGGGCGATGGGAAGACGAATCTACGAACATGCTGCATGTACGGTCAGATATCGGCTTTTTGTGGATGGCGATCTTCTCTTTGATGAAATATGTACGCCGGCAGGATTTGAGGCTGATATCAGAGAATAGGCAAAGGGAACAGATGCAATACAAAAGATGGACAATGAAGATACAGAAAGGAGATTGAAAAGATGGAAGAACAGATTCGTGAAATTATAGAATATTATACAAAGGAGGGAGAAATGATTTCACAGGAGGATCTCGTCAATATGCTGCGGGAGATCCAGGATGTGAAAGGATGTATTCCGGCAGCAGTGCAGAAACAAGTGGCAGAAGTTACAAAAATGAAGGAGACATTTCTGGCGGCAGTCATCAAACGTTATCCAAGCCTGAAGGCGGAGAATTATCGTCATGAGATTCAAATATGTGTAGGAGCAGGGTGTTCAGCAAAAGGCTCTTACGATCTTTTGAAAATACTTGAGAAAAAGTGGAAAATCCGGCAAGGAGAAGTATCTGAGGGAGGCAGATTTTATCTGCGGACAAGCGGGTGTATGAAACAGTGTGCCAAAGGGCCGAACATGATGATTGACGGAACGGTATATCATCAAGTGACGGAGGAGAGTCTGGGAGAGATTCTGAAAGCATATCGATAGAAAAATGAATTAATAAGTATGAATTCATTCAAAAAAGAATAAAAAATAAAAGAAAACAATGAAAATGCGTAAATAAATGCAAGAAAGTATTGACGAAACGTCAAAAAGTGAGTATGATGTTAAATTGAAAACAGATTTTGGAGGTCTTGCAATGTTAGCGTATAAGGATAGAAGTAAAGAGGAACTTTTAGAACTGAAAAGTCAGTTAGAACAAGAATTTCAAAAGGTAAAGGCACAGGGACTGCAGCTTGATATGTCTAGAGGGAAACCTTCTGCAGCACAGCTGGATCTTGCGATGGGGATGATGGATGTCCTTACAAGTGAATCCGATCTGAAATGCGAGGAAGGGGTAGACTGCCGAAATTACGGAGTACTCGACGGAATCCGTGAAGCGAAGCAGCTTCTTGCAGATATGACAGAAGTGCCGAAAGACAATATCGTTATCTTTGGAAATTCCAGTTTGAATATTATGTACGACACGATTGCACGTTCCATGACGCATGGGGTAATGGGAAGTACCCCGTGGGCAAAATTGGACAAAGTAAAGTTCTTATGCCCGGTTCCTGGATACGACAGACACTTTGCGATCACAGAGCATTTTGGAATTGAAATGATCAATGTGCCGATGACGATGGATGGACCGGATATGGATATTGTGGAGAAGCTGGTCAGCGAGGATGATGCAATCAAAGGAATCTGGTGTGTCCCGAAATATTCGAATCCACAGGGAATCACATATTCTGACGAGACAGTACACCGCTTTGCAAAACTGAAACCGGCGGCAAAAGATTTCCGTATTTATTGGGATAATGCATATGGCATCCATCACTTATACGAAGACAAGCAGGACTATTTAATAGAGATTTTGATGGAATGTAAAAAAGAAGGAAACCCAGATATGGTGTATAAATTCTGTTCCACATCCAAAGTAAGCTTTCCGGGTTCCGGAGTTGCAGCGATTGCGGCATCGGATGCCAATCTTGTGGCAATCAGAAAACAGATGCAGATCCAGACAATTGGACATGATAAGTTGAATCAGCTGCGCCACGCACGCTTTTATAAAGACATTCACGGAATGGTGGAACATATGAAGCTGCATGCAGATATTCTGCGTCCGAAATTTGAGACAGTCCTGACAATTTTGGAGAGAGAGCTGGAAGGACTTGAAATCGGTTCCTGGTTACGGCCGCGAGGAGGATATTTCATCTCGTTTGATGCGATGGATGGATGTGCCAAGGCGATTGTTGCAAAGGCAAGTGAGGCAGGACTTGTCATGACACCTGCAGGGGCGACATTCCCGTATGGTAAAGATCCAAAAGACAGCAATATCCGTATTGCACCATCATATCCGACACCGGAGGAACTGGCGAAGGCATGTGAGATTTTTGTACTGAGTGTGAAACTGGTAAGTATTGATAAGATTTTGGAGAGTAAATCATAATATAGAATGCAGTTGATACTGTGAAAGGAAAAGAGCCGGGGATTTTGTTCCCGGCTCTTTTGGCAGAAGCGGCAAGAAATCACTTTTGCCAAAGATTTTATTATAGAGGAATTTGTCTCTATTCAGAGATAAATTTCAAGATTGCTTCCCGTGTAGTCTGATAGTAATCTTTTTCAAGATACATTGCGTGACCAGCGCCGTGCAGATGAAGTAATTTTACTGCTTTTGTATCGATCAGCCAGCCATCGCCGATTTCCATAATCTCTTTCGCACCGCCGTTTGGACGTCCATGTCCGCCATCCTGAGCATATGTATGGTCTACCCACATTCCGTGAAGTTCTGTTACTGGAGTCGCTTCAAATGCACCACCGAAGCAAGGTCCAAGCCATACGACTTTCTTTAATAAATCCGGGCGCTGTGAAGCAACTTTGGAAGTTGTCATTGTTCCCCATGACCAGCCAAGCAAATCAAGTTTTTCTACACCCTGTAACTCACAGATTTTTTCGAGAGCATAAATTTCATCTTCTGCAGCATGTTGTGTTGTGACTTTCCATCCGTCTTCGTATTTTCCAGATTTTCCATATCCGCTAAGATCCAGACGCCATACAGTGTATCCGTTCTTTGCAAAATATTCGCAAACACTGTAATCTTTGATTGATTGCTGCCATGGCACCAGACTGCTTGAGTACGTTCATAAGGAGAAGAGCTCCAAAAATGATAAACAAAGTTTCCAGAGCACTTAGGAAACCAGAAATTGTTCTGGCTGAGATTTTCAGAAAATCCATTTTCCATACAAATCCGGCAACCAGGCAGGCGATCAGCCAAGAGAAAGGCAATGCACGTTTTGCAGGCCAATTGAAGACAGCCATAAAGATAATAGTGAATAAAATTGGAAGTGTAGCGATTGCAGCATATAGATACATAAATAAAACCCCTTTTTTTTCGACCAATTTTTCTAATCAAATGCTAACAAGAGAAAAAGAGAAATTCATTTTACTATCATTTCAGGACAAATATGAGCTGATCAACTGGATGTTTTATACAGATATGTTGGAAAATGTAAATTCTTTTAACGATCCATCAAAGCTGACAGAGAGTTTTGTGAAAGTATGTAAGGCTCTTTATGCAGAAAGGAAATTTTACTTTGCGTGTTTTCAATATGTTGGACAAAATTCTCTGTTTGAATCTTTGTATGAAATTTATTATGAACTTTGGAAGATCAATATTGATATGGGATATTCTGAATGCGGATTCAAGCTGTCGGAAAGTGAGTTAAGTCTGATGGCAAAGCTAAAAGCACATGCACTGGTAGGAATTATCAAAGATTGGGTAGATGAAGGAATGCATGATAATTATATGAAATATTTTGAACAGATTCGTGAGATACTGGATTCCGAATCTTTAGGATACTCAATTTTATCGAATCAGAGAATGATGGAAAAACGAGCAGAGGAATTTGATAAAAATCCAATCAGAAAGAAGAATTTTATATAGCGGAGCATACAGAAGAAGTGTACAGGGAGTTTGTAGAACTTGTAAAGAAATATCAGGAAGATTTATTTGTGGCAGGACCAGGATTCAATGCAGGAAGATATGGATTGGGATATGGAGCTGCTACGGCAGCAGTGACTGAACAGGTTAAAATTCCGGCGGTGACTGCTCTGTATGCGGAAAATTCAGGGACAGATCTTTATAAAGACCGCGCACATATTTTACAGACGGAGAACAATGCTGCCAAGATGCGAGAGGCAATGAAGTCCGTTGCAGAATTTGTGGACAGACTGATTAAAAATGATTTTATTGGAGATGGAAGAAAAGAAGGGTATCATGGATCGGGAACTGATTTTTCAGACAGCTGAGGAAATTTCCAGAGGCTCAGAGATTGCAATTTCAAATGGATGTCTGAAAGATGTAGCTGCTATTTTTGGACTTCATATCGGAAATATTTTAGGCAAAGAAATTCCGACAGGGACTCTTATTTTTCCAAGGGCATGTTGTATGGCATCTTTTGATAAATTTATTATTTGTGTAAAAGGGCAATCCTGTCATGGATCTACACTAGAGAAGGGCGTTGACCCTGTCAACATAGCAGCTCATCTTCTGATTGCTTTGCAGACAATACAGACAAAAGAAATATCGGGAACAGCGTCTAGTGTTATCACCGTTGGAAAAATTACAGGAGGAACCCAATATAATGTGATACCGGACCAGGTAGTTTTGGAAGGGACGATTCGAGCGCTGGATGAGACAGTGCGGCAGTATATTGCGAGAAGGATCAAAGAACTGGCAGTGGCTATTTCAGCGATGTTTGGAGGAAGCTGTGAGTGTGAGATTATATGGGGAGCTCCCCCGGTAGTCAATGATGAGACGATGGCAGAGCTGGCTGCAAAAGCCGTCAGCGATCTGTTTGAACCGAAAGATATTATTGAGGATTTGTCAATTCCTAATATGGGAGGAGAAGATTTTGCGAACTATCTTTTGGAAGTTCCGGGAGCTTTTTTCTTCCTGAGTTCTTCCAATGAAAAAAAGGGAACAGATATTCCGCATCACAATCCAACATTTAATATTGATGAAGATGTGATGTGGAAAGGAACTGTGACATTTGTGCGAATTATACATAATGTGTTGCAGATCGAAAAAAAAATAAAGCATATCTACAAAAGGCAGAGGATATATACAAAATGGAGGAGATATCCTCTGCTTTTTTTGTGGAAAAATCATTGTGCGCAGCAAAATGGAGTGTGATATGATGAAAAGCAAAGAATTTTGTAATCGTTTAAGGAAGGAATGAGAAAAGATATGAAATTATTGTATCAGTTTGGCGTGATCATGACGGTCACATTTCTAGGGGAAGTTCTTCATGCAGTGCTCCCTCTTCCGGTTCCGGCAAGCATTTATGGACTTTTGATCATGCTATTTTGTCTTTGCGCGAAAGTGATAAAATTGAATCAGGTGAAACTTGCAGCGGATTTTTTGATTGATATTATGCCGCCGATGTTTATACCTTCAGCAGTTGGACTTATTACAGTGTGGGCGGATTTAAAGGAAATCGTTGTGCCGGTCATGATGATTATTGTTATCACAACGATTTTTGTGATGATTTGCACCGGAAAAGTATCACAGGGAATTATTGACTACAGGAGAAAAAAGGAGGTAGAACGGAAAGATGAAAGAGTTTTTTAGTGAATCGTTGTATTTTGGTCTGACGATCAGTATCGGAGCCTATGGTCTGGGCTTACTTGCACGGAAAAAATTGAAATGGGGGTTTTTGAATCCATTGCTGTTAGCGATCGTTGCAGTTATTGTTGTACTCAATGTATTGGATGTTGATTATGCGACTTACAACGAATCAGCAAAATACTTAAGCTATCTTTTAACTCCGGCTACTGTCTGCCTTGCGGTTCCATTGTATCAGCAGATGGAATTGTTGAAACAAAATTTCTGGGCAGTTTTCTGGGGAATTACGGCAGGCGTACTGTCAAGCCTCGGAAGTGTTTTCGGGTTGGCATATTTGTTTGGGCTGAGCCATGAACAGTATGTGACACTGCTGCCGAAGTCGATCACAACTGCGATTGGAATTGGAGTTTCCGAGGAGTTGGGAGGAATCTCAACGATCACCGTCGCTGTCATCATTGTGACAGGGGTGTTAGGAAATATCATCGGAGAATATATATGTAAAATGTTTGGAATCAGAGAACCGATTGCGGTAGGACTTTCTCTTGGAACGGCTTCGCATGCAATCGGCACAGCAAAAGCATTGGAACTTGGAGAGGTGCAGGGAGCCATGAGCAGCCTTTCTATCGCTGTGTCAGGGCTGATGACGGTCATTGGTGCATCTGTTTTTGCCACATTTTTATAAATTTTTATTTTTGCCTATCCAAAGAAAATGAAAGATGGTACAATGACAGCAAATTCACAGTGAAACAGAGGAGGAGCAACAATGAGATGGATGATTGCATCAGATATCCACGGTTCTGCATATTACTGCAGAAAGATGATAGAAGCATACAGAAGAGAGAAGGCAGATAAGCTTCTGCTTCTCGGAGATATTTTATATCACGGGCCAAGAAACGACCTTCCGAAAGACTATGCGCCAAAGGAAGTGATAGCGATGTTAAATGAGATCAAAGAAGAGATTCTTTGTGTGAAGGGAAATTGTGAGAGTGAAGTAGACCAGATGGTTTTGGAATTCCCGATTATGGCAGATTACTGTATTTTATATTTGAATGACCGTATGATCTTTGCCACACATGGACATGTACATAATCTGGAACATGTGCCAATGTTAAAAAAGGGAGACATTCTTCTTCATGGACATACACATGTGCCGGTTTGCAGAGAAACGGACAGATGTATTTATATGAACCCGGGTTCTATTTCCATTCCAAAAGAAGATTCTCTTCACAGCTATATGATTTTAGATGAGAAATTTGAGTGGAAAGACCTTAATGGCGAAGTATATATGGAGAAAGAAATCAGATGAAAAAGAAAAGAATCCTGTTTGGGCTGATCGCAATAGGAATCAGTTTGTATATGAGTGGGTGCATGGAACTGATGCCGAAGGAGAAGCAGACGTTTCGGACAAGAGGAAAAGGGGTCTATCAAGGATTTGATCATGTTCCGGAAGATTATACTGCCGAACAGGCAAAGAGAGATGGATGTGTAGTTTACAGAGATACAAAGCTGGTTGACGGCGGAGAATACTGGGAACAGTTTTTAAGAAGTGCAGAGAGCAAAGAGCCTGCAAAAGTGCGGATCATGTATCAGTTTGGAAGGGAGAAAGAATGGTTTCTCGAAGATCTATTCTATGATGGGAAGAACTTCCGGGTGATTTTGTCAAAAGATCATGAGGTGCATGATTATGAATATAAATATTTGCTGGATTTGGAGGGACGTATGGATCAGGCAGTGAAGCCAGTCCGTTATGTTGTACTGACAAACGATAAAGATCTTTCCTTTCAGAATGTCTGGGACAGCGAGCATGCAAAGACTGAAGAAAAAAAGCTAAACTACAAGCGGATCATCTATGAAATCCCATAAAAACTAAAAAAGAGAAAGAACGATAAGAAGTTGCCGTAAAGAAAAAATACGGCAACTTTTTTTCAAGTAAAATCTTAAATCTGTTCCTGATCCTGCGGTCTGCTGACTTTTCCTTTGAACCGCTGATAAATGTAAGTGTTTGCTTCACGTTCCTCGGTATCATCAAGAGGAGCGAGCTCAATAGGATTCTTATATTTTCTCTCTAGTGCTTTTGTGAGAAGATAATCACAAATCTGAGGATTTTTTGGGAGAAGCGGTCCGTGCAGATAAGTTCCGATCACATTTTTATAAATGATCCCTTCGTAGCCGCTCTGTCCGTCATTTCCACTTCCATAAATGACTTTTCCAAATGGTTTCTGATCTTTGATATAAGTTCTGCCGCCGTGATTTTCAAAGCCGACCACAGGCATATCAGAAAGTTCGCTCTCCAGAACAATGTTATCGATGAGTCGATAATCCTTGCCCTGTTCTGTGTAAATATCTACGATGGAAAGCCCTTCGATCACACCTTGATCAGTGGAATAGTGGGTCCCGAGTAACTGGTATCCGCCGCAGACTGCAAGGACAACACCGCCGTCCTCCACATAAGCTTTGAAATCATCGCGGATTTCCTTCAGACGTTCGCAGACAAGCATCTGCTCCCGGTCAGACCCTCCACCGAGCAGAACAATGTCAAGTTCAGAGAAGTCGACCTCGTCCTGAATCTCAAATTCAATTGTCTCTGCTTCGATGCCTCTCCATTGGAGTCGCTTCATCATACATTGAATATTTCCCCGGTCTCCGTAGAGATTCAGAAGATCTGGATAAAGATGTCCGATAGTCAGTTTCATGATTGTTCACCCTCCATTCGCTTTAAGATATTATGAGTACTATACAAGGCAGTATAATTGACAAGGACGTATAAATTTCCGGTGCCATCGGCGATGCGTTTCCGGACTGCAGTCTCAATATCCGGCTCCAAAATAGAAGGGATATCTACATATTTCAATCGTAAGCGCATATCCTGACAGCGGATCCCGCTGACGGTGATGGAACGTATGGATGGGTCGCCTAGGCGGTCAAAGTCCACATCCCAGAGCCAGGACACATCAATTCCGTCCTGATCATTGTCGTTGATCAGAATAATCAGATCTTTCGGGCTGTCATCCTCCATGACGGCGGAAATGTTTTGGTTAAATCCTGCTGGGTTCTTTGCAAGGTTTAAGATAATTTCCGTTTCTTTGATAGAGAAATGTTCCATTCGTCCGTTTTCTGGGTTGTACTTGCCGAGGATCTCATTGAAATTTTGAAGTGGAATGCCGGCTTCTTTGACAGCAGCATATACAGCAAGAATATTGTAGACATTGTAGAAACCACGATAATTTACATGAATATGCTCCCCATTTGCATCGAAGTCCAGAACCTTTCCAGTCTTGACATTGCTTGCGTTATAGTTTAGCTCTGGTCGGTGGAAATCACAGTTTGGACAGTGGTAGTCCCCGAGCTGGCTGTAATGGTAGAAATTGTAAAACAATTTTGCTCCACATTTTTTGCAGAAACGTCCTTCTTTGATTTCGTTGATGCTTTGTTCTTCAAATACTTGCTCCTGAATTCCGTAAGTGACATATGGATTGCCGCTTTCCTGGGCAAGATATGTGGAGAGTGCATCATCTCCATTGACGATGATCGTCATCTCCGGAGCAATTCGCATTGCATCTTTTAACAGATTCATTGTGATATCAATCTCGCCATAGCGATCCAGCTGATCCCGAAACAGATTGTTTAGTATCATGTAATCCGGTTTGAAATGCGGGAAAATGCGCAGTGTGGAGGCTTCGTCCACTTCGATACAGGCATAGTCGGCATCGATTTTTCCATTCCATTTTGCAGATAGTACAAAAGCGGCAATAGCTCCGTTTAACATATTGGAACCGGAGTGGTTACAGATTACCTTTTTTCCCTGTCCCTCCAAAGTAGAGCAGAGAAGATTATTGATTGTGGTTTTTCCATTTGTACCACAAACGACAAAGATTTTCTCACGGACATCAGCGGCCATCTCTGTCAGAATATCAGGATCGATCGTAAGTGCAATCTTACCAGACCAGGTGAGCCCCTGCTTTCCTAACAATTTACATACAAAGCCTGTGAGCTTTGAAGCCCATATAGCAAATAATCTACGTATTTTCACAGTGTTCCTCCATCTTGTTTTATTTTCTTATTTACGTTGCTATTATATCTGAAATTAAAAGGAGTGTAAAGGGCAAGAGAATGCATTGACAAGAAATGTCATATGTTATAACATGTATATAACAACGGAGGTGAGGTTATGTTTATCGAGATTGATTTTAACAGTTCAGAAGCGCTGTATATTCAGCTTCGGAATCAGATCATTATGGGAATTGCGACATCTACGATCCGGGAAGGGGATACACTTCCGTCTGTCAGGCAGCTTGCGGAAAATATCGGTATCAATATGCATACAGTAAATAAGGCATATTCGGTCTTAAAGCAGGAAGGGTTTCTTCAGCTGGACCGCAGAAAAGGTGCTGTGATCGCCATCGATGTCAATAAACTTCAGGCGGTGGAAGAGATGAGAGAGCAGCTCAGAGTACTGCTTGCAAAGGCAAGCTGTCAGAACATTTCCAGGGAGGAAGTTCATCAGCTTGTGGATGAGATTTATGAAGAATATGTGTAGGAGAGATAGAAGGAGGAATTCATGCAGATTGAATATACAAAACAGGCTGAGAATGTGTTAAAGACCGCGAGGAGTGCAGCAAAGGAGTTAAGACACCCATATATTGGGACAGAACATCTTTTGCTTGGACTGCGGAGAGTGTTTACGGGAGTGGCAGGTCAGATCCTTGCGACAAACGGAGTAAATGAGAATGAGATTTTGAAAGTGATCGGAGAACTGATTTCTCCGACAGAGGAAGTTGTATTTGAAGGAAAGGCAGAGAGAAGTCCACGCTTAGAGTATCTGCTTGAGAACAGCAGAAGAGAGGCAGAGCGATTTCAGGCATCGGAGGTTGGTACGGAGCATATGTTGATGGCGATCGTGCGTGATTCAGAGTGTGTTGCGGCCAGAATCCTTACAACGTTAAATATCAGTCTGACAAAGATTTATCAAGATATTTTTGAGGCGGCAGGGATTGATCCGGCGGAATTTTCAGAGGAAGCCGGAAGTGGAAGAAGAGGACAGCCAGGGATGCTGGAGCAATACTGCACAGATCTGACAGAGAAAGCAGCAGACGGGAAGCTGGATCCGGTTGTTGGAAGAATGGAAGAGATTGAGCGGCTGATGCAGGTATTAAGCCGCAGAACGAAGAACAATCCATGTCTTGTCGGGGAACCGGGAGTTGGAAAGACTGCGATCATTGAAGGGCTTGCACAGAGAATCGTGTCGGGGATGGTTCCAGAGAGTATGAAGCATAAGCATATTCTGACGTTGGATCTTGCTGCTCTCATTGCGGGATCTAAGTATCGGGGAGAATTTGAAGACAGGATGAAGCGCCTGATTCAGGAAGTTAAAAGTTCATCGGACATTCTTCTGTTCTTAGACGAGGTACATACAATGATCGGTGCAGGAGGTGCAGAGGGGGCTATGGATGCTTCTAACATTTTGAAGCCATCGCTGGCTCGTGGAGAACTGCAGTTGATCGGCGCAACAACGATCTCTGAATATAGAAAATATATTGAGAAAGATGCAGCGTTGGAGCGGAGATTTCAGCCGATTACAGTTGAAGAGCCGGATAGTGCCCAGAGTATTCAGATTTTGGAAGGTCTGAAGGGAAAATATGAATCACACCATCATGTTACGATTGAGCCGGGAGCACTTGAGGCTGCGGTCAAACTGTCAGAGCGCTATATCAGTGACAGGAATCTGCCCGATAAGGCGATTGATGTTTTGGATGAAGCGTGTTCCAAGGCAAATCTTAATGGGTTTAAAGTTCCGGACAATCTGACAAAGACAGAGGAAATTCTGCAGTCTCTCATGAAGGAGAAGGAACAGGCGGTGGCAGAAGGCCGTTTTGCAGAGGCATCGATGTTGAATCAGGAGCAGCAGGCTGTTGAAAAGAAATTAGAGAGCATTAAGAAACGGTTTGACAAGAATCAGGCATCGCATCAGATTTGCGTGACAGAGCAGCAGATTGCAGAAGTAGTGTCTGTCTGGACAAAGATTCCGGTACAAAAACTGGGAGAATCTGAAAGTGCAAGGTTAAGAAAATTAGAGCAGACTTTACAGAAGAGAGTGATCGGTCAGGAAGAAGCGGTCACTGCTGTTGCAAAAGCGGTGAAGCGGGGACGTGTAGGACTGAAATCCCCGAACAGACCGATTGGGTCATTTTTGTTTCTTGGACCGACAGGTGTGGGGAAGACAGAGCTATCCAAAGCACTTGCGGAGGCGTTGTTTGGACAGGAAGATGCAATGATTCGCGTCGATATGTCAGAATACATGGAGAAGCATAGTGTGTCAAAGATGATTGGTTCCCCTCCGGGATATGTCGGACATGAGGAAGGCGGGCAGCTCAGCGAGAAAGTCAGAAGGAATCCATATGCAGTAATTTTGTTCGATGAAATTGAAAAAGCACATCCGGATGTATTTAATATTTTGCTTCAGGTGCTTGATGATGGGTATATTACAGATTCCCAGGGAAGAAAGATCGATTTCCGTAATACGGTCATTATTATGACGTCGAATGCAGGGGCGAAGGCAATCGTGGAACCGAAGAAGCTGGGATTTGCCGCAAAGGAAGATCCGCAGGATGACTATAAGAAGATGAAAAGCAATGTAATGGATGAAGTGAAGCAGTTGTTCCGACCGGAATTCTTGAACCGGATCGATGAAATTATTGTGTTCCATGCGCTTAGTGCAGAGAATTTGAAGAAAATTGCAGGATTATTGTGCAAGGAATTTGCAGTTCGTGTCCAGTCACAGTTAAATATCCAGTTACACATCCGTGATTCGGTCAAAAAACATATTGTGGAAGTGGGAACAGATACTAAATATGGAGCAAGACCGCTGAGACGTGCAGTGCAGAATGAATTGGAAGATAAGATGGCAGAGGCGATTCTTGCCGGAGAAATCCACTCTGATATGGAGGTAGATGTATCCTTTTCTAAAAAACAAATTAAATTTCTGCCGAAAGTGACAAAGAACTAGAAAAATATCACAAATTATTATATAATATCAGAAAACACCTTATCCATACTATGATGAGAGGGGATAAGATGCAGAAATGAAAATATGAAGTACCGTAGGAGGAGAACAAGATGGCTGCAGTAAAAGAATTATTGCGTGTAGAGGAAGACGGAACACTTAGTTTTGGGGATTTTACATTAGCACAGAAGACAAAATTGGATAACTTTGAATTCGAAGGAGATGTATATAAAGTAAAGACCTTCTCAGAGATCACAAAACTAGAGAGAAATGGAATGTTCGTCTATGAATCTGTACCGGGGACTGCTGTTGAACATTTTGCAGAAACAGAAGATGAAGTGGCATTTACAGTATCTGCGAAGGAAGATGCACAGTTTACATTAGAACTGGAACCAGACTGTGAATACATTGTGTATGTGGACGACGTCAATATCGGAAAAATGATGACAAATCTGAGCGGGAAACTGAGTGTCAGCGCAGAACTTCAGGAAGGCGTCAACGCAAAGATCAGAGTGGCAAGAGTTTAAAGAAGAGCATACTTGTAATGAGGGTGTAAGTTACATAAAGAGATTACAAATCAGGAAACAAGGAACCGATGCAAAAATGAGACAGTGTCTTGAGGCAGGGCTCCTTGTTTCATTTCATATAAAGAAAACAAAAAAGGAAAACGAATATGGCAAAATCAAAAAAGAGTATATTTTTCTGCCAAAATTGTGGGCACGAAGAAAATAAATGGCTCGGACAATGCCCGGTGTGCAGAGAATGGAATACGTTTGTAGAGGAAAAGATCACTGCTTCCGGAAATCCAAAATCTGTCCTTGCATCGGTAAAAGAAGTGGAAATTTTATCTTTGAATGATGTGGAGACAGAGCATGAAGAAAGAATCTATACAAAAATCGGAGAATTGGATCGTGTACTTGGAGGAGGGATCGTACCGGGATCGCTGATTCTGGTAGGAGGAGATCCAGGAATCGGAAAATCAACACTTTTGCTGCAAGTTTGTCGGGAACTCGGTGGGGATCAGAGGAAGATTCTTTATATTTCAGGGGAAGAGTCACTCAGGCAGATAAAACTGCGTGCAAAGCGGATGGGAGAATTTAGTGAGACGGTCTTTTTGCTGAGTGAGACGAATCTAGAGAAGATTCAAGGTGTGTTAGAGTCGCGCAGACCAGAGATCGTGATCATTGACTCTATTCAGACAATGTACAGCGAAGCTGTGGGATCTGCACCGGGAAGTGTATCTCAAGTACGGGAATCTACGAATGTTTTCATGCAACTTGCGAAGGGGCTTGGAATTTCGATTTTTATTGTAGGTCATGTGACAAAAGAAGGGACAGTTGCAGGTCCGAGAGTGCTGGAACATATGGTGGATACCGTTTTATATTTTGAGGGGGATCGACACGCGTCATACCGGATTCTGCGAGCGGTAAAGAATCGGTTCGGATCTACGAATGAGATTGGCGTCTTTGAAATGAGGCAGGATGGACTCAAAGAGGTAGAAAATCCATCAGAATATATGCTGGAAGGAAGACCGGAGAATGCTTCGGGATCTGTTGTGGCATGCTCCATGGAAGGAACGAGACCGATTTTGATTGAAATACAGGCACTTGTCTGTCCGACAAATTTTGGGATGCCAAGGCGCACAGCTGCGGGGACGGACTATAACCGCGTCAATCTTTTGATGGCAGTTCTTGAAAAAAGAATAGGATTTCCACTTTCAAACCATGATGCTTATGTAAATATTGCCGGAGGAATTAAGATGAATGAACCGGCGGTAGATCTGGGAATTGTCCTGGCAATCGTATCCAGTTATAAAAACCGACCGCTTGACGAAAAGACGATCGTATTTGGAGAAGTTGGATTAAGTGGTGAAGTGCGTGCAGTAAATATGCCGGAACAGAGAGTGGCAGAAGCGAAGAAACTTGGATTCACCACTTGCATTTTGCCGGAGGCTTCTGTGAAAATGGTAAAAAGTATAAAGGGAATCCGAGTGATCGGTGTAAAGAGTGTTAATGAAGCAATACAGCTCTTATAGAAAAAAGAAAAGAGATATATGCAATTCAAAAGGTCATTTCTTTCACCTAGGACACAGGCAGTCTGACGGAAGAACAATCTCAAAGGCTGCCTGTAACATGAAGTGAAAAAACGTCGGAAAAGTATAAAATTACAAAAAAATAGAAAAAAATGAAAAAACCTATTGACAGTTTCTGTCGAAGATGATATTCTAATGGAGCGCTCGAGAGAGCAGACAAGTTCAAAAAAAGTTTGAAAAAGAAAAATTAAAAAAGTACTTGACAAACAAAAAGAACTTGTGATAATATATAAATCGTTGTTGCGAAACAAAAACAACGAAAAATAAAAATAAAAAAGTGCTTGACAAGTAAGAAATGCTGTGATAAAATAAAACAGCTGATTACGAAAAGCAAAACAGAACATTGATAATTAAACAATAGACAACACAACCCTGAAAATTTCGAACAAATGAGAAAATTTCAGAACAGACAGAAATGTCAACCTAAAAACAGTAAAAGGGATAGGATTGCTAGTAGTGATTCTTGACTGGAAACAAACACTTTTAACGAGAGTTTGATCCTGGCTCAGGATGAACGCTGGCGGCGTGCTTAACACATGCAAGTCGAACGAAGCACTTGAATGGAATTCTTCGGAAGGAAGCTCAAGTGACTGAGTGGCGGACGGGTGAGTAACGCGTGGGTAACCTGCCTCATACAGGGGGATAACAGTTAGAAATGACTGCTAATACCGCATAAGCACACGTGATCGCATGATCGAGTGTGAAAAACTCCGGTGGTATGAGATGGACCCGCGTCTGATTAGCTAGTTGGTGGGGTAATGGCCCACCAAGGCGACGATCAGTAGCCGGCCTGAGAGGGTGAACGGCCACATTGGGACTGAGACACGGCCCAAACTCCTACGGGAGGCAGCAGTGGGGAATATTGCACAATGGGGGAAACCCTGATGCAGCGACGCCGCGTGAAGGATGAAGTATTTCGGTATGTAAACTTCTATCAGCAGGGAAGAAAATGACGGTACCTGACTAAGAAGCCCCGGCTAACTACGTGCCAGCAGCCGCGGTAATACGTAGGGGGCAAGCGTTATCCGGATTTACTGGGTGTAAAGGGAGCGTAGACGGCAGTGCAAGTCTGAAGTGAAAGCCCGGGGCTCAACCCCGGGACTGCTTTGGAAACTGTGCAGCTAGAGTGTCGGAGAGGCAAGCGGAATTCCTAGTGTAGCGGTGAAATGCGTAGATATTAGGAGGAACACCAGTGGCGAAGGCGGCTTGCTGGACGATGACTGACGTTGAGGCTCGAAAGCGTGGGGAGCAAACAGGATTAGATACCCTGGTAGTCCACGCCGTAAACGATGACTACTAGGTGTCGGGGAGCAAAGCTCTTCGGTGCCGCAGCCAACGCAATAAGTAGTCCACCTGGGGAGTACGTTCGCAAGAATGAAACTCAAAGGAATTGACGGGGACCCGCACAAGCGGTGGAGCATGTGGTTTAATTCGAAGCAACGCGAAGAACCTTACCTGCTCTTGACATCCCTCTGACCGCTCTTTAATCGGAGCTTTCCTTCGGGACAGAGGAGACAGGTGGTGCATGGTTGTCGTCAGCTCGTGTCGTGAGATGTTGGGTTAAGTCCCGCAACGAGCGCAACCCCTATCTTCAGTAGCCAGCGGCAAGGCCGGGCACTCTGGAGAGACTGCCAGGGATAACCTGGAGGAAGGTGGGGATGACGTCAAATCATCATGCCCCTTATGAGCAGGGCTACACACGTGCTACAATGGCGTAAACAAAGGGAAGCAGAGTCGTGAGGCCGAGCAAATCCCAAAAATAACGTCTCAGTTCGGATTGTAGTCTGCAACTCGACTACATGAAGCTGGAATCGCTAGTAATCGCGAATCAGAATGTCGCGGTGAATACGTTCCCGGGTCTTGTACACACCGCCCGTCACACCATGGGAGTCAGTAACGCCCGAAGTCAGTGACCCAACCGTAAGGAGGGAGCTGCCGAAGGTGGGACCGATAACTGGGGTGAAGTCGTAACAAGGTAGCCGTATCGGAAGGTGCGGCTGGATCACCTCCTTTCTAAGGAAGAAAGAAGTAAGGATTGAAAGAGTCTATTGTTTAGTTATGAGTGTTCTGAAAAGAACGAAAAGCTTCTGGTGGCGATGCGCTGAGGGGAAACACCCGTACCCATCCCGAACACGATGGTTAAGACCTCAGCGGCCGATGGTACTGCACTGGAGACGGTGTGGGAGAGCAGGTGGCTGCCAGATTACAACTAAGGGCTTATAGCTCAGCCGGTTAGAGCGCACGCCTGATAAGCGTGAGGTCGGTGGTTCGAGTCCACTTAAGCCCATAGCTTGAAACGAATGTCAAGCTAAATTGAATAAAACCTATTTGGGGGTATAGCTCAGTTGGGAGAGCGCCTGCCTTGCAAGCAGGAGGTCACGAGTTCGAATCTCGTTATCTCCATTGGATTCCAAAAGGAATCTAATGTGTACCTTGAAAATCGCATACAGAAACGAAATGATAAGAAAAATATCAAGACATCCGAGGTGATCATGGAAGCTTGCAAGAGCAGAAATGAGAACTGATTCGAGAAAACGAATAAAAACAACAAACTATTGCCAACGCATATCACGCTAGATATGTGTAGCGGAGTCCATACCCGTGGACGAAGCAAGTTGGTTATGCTAGAAAGAGCGTATGGTGGATGCCTTGGCACTAAGAGCCGATGAAAGACGTGATAAGCTGCGAAAAGCTTCGGGGAGGAGCAAATATCCAATGATCCGGAGATATCTGAATGGGGAAACCCGGCGGAGCAAACCTCCGTCATCTTAACGCCAATACATAACGTTAAGAAGGGAACCCGGTGAACTGAAACATCTAAGTAGCCGGAGGAAGAGAAAGAAACATCGATTCTGTGAGTAGCGGCGAGCGAAAGCGGAAGAGCCCAAACCGGGATGCGTGCATTCCGGGGTTCGGACTGCGTAAGTGATGAGTAAGCCTAGTAGAATGGTTTTGGGAAAGCCAGCCAGAGAGGGTGAAAGCCCCGTACATGAAAGGCGAGCGAGCACGGCAGGATCCAGAGTACCACGAGACACGAGAAACCTTGTGGGAATGAGCGGGGACCACCCCGTAAGGCTAAATACTCCTTAGTGACCGATAGCGCATAGTACTGTGAAGGAAAGGTGAAAAGGACCCCGGGAGGGGAGTGAAAGAGAACCTGAAACCATATGTTTACAAGCTGTGGAACATCTTTATATGATGAACCGCGTACTTTTTGTAGAACGGTCCGGCGAGTTACGCTGGCTGGCAAGGTTAAGGACTGAAGGTCTGGAGCCGAAGGGAAACCAAGTCTGAACAGGGCGTGAAGTCAGTCAGAGTAGACCCGAAACCGGGTGATCTATCCATGTCCAGGTTGAAGTTGCCGTAAAAGGCAATGGAGGACCGAACCCACATCCGTTGAAAAGGGTGGGGATGAGGTGTGGATAGGGGAGAAATTCCAATCGAACCCGGAGATAGCTGGTTCTCCTCGAAATAGCTTTAGGGCTAGCCTCATACGAGTCTTGCGGAGGTAGAGCACTGAATTTCCTAGGGGGCGTCAAAGCTTACCGAAGAATATCAAACTCCGAATGCCGCGTAGATGATGTATGGGAGTCAGACTATACGAGATAAGTTGGATAGTCGAAAGGGAAAGAGCCCAGACCACCAGCTAAGGTCCCAAAATGTGTGTTAAGTGGAAAAGGATGTGGGATTTCGAAGACAACTAGGATGTTGGCTCAGAAGCAGCCATACATTCAAAGAGTGCGTAATAGCTCACTAGTCGAGAGGTCCTGCGCCGAAAATGTCCGGGGCTGAAACACACTACCGAAGCTGTGGAATTGAGTAATCAATTGGTAGAGGAGCATTCTTAAAGGGAAGAAGCTGTACCGGAAGGAGCAGTGGACTTTTAAGAAGAGAGAATGCCGGAATGAGTAGCGAGAGGAAGGTGGGAATCCTTCCGGCCGAATATCTAAGGTTTCCAGAGTAAAGCTGATCTGCTCTGGGTAAGTCGGGGCCTAAGGCGAGGTCGAAAGACGTAGTCGATGGACAACAGGTTGAAATTCCTGTACTATGATATAACAGAACTGTGGGGACACGTGTGGAGAGCGGGAGCCGGGAATGGAAAGCCCGGTGCAAGCGAAGTAGGAGAGGAGTTGGCAAATCCGCTTCTCAATCTGAAGACGTGATGCGGACCGAACTGAGAGTAGGGAAGCCCGTGAGCCATGCGTCAAGAAAAGCCGCTATTGTTTATATCATACCCGTACCGTAAACCGACACAGGTGGATGAGGAGAGAATCCTAAGGCCGACGGGAGAAGCATTGTTAAGGAACTCGGCAAAATGACTCCGTAACTTCGGGAGAAGGAGTGCCAGTGAGAACTGGCCGCAGAGAATTGGCCCAAGCAACTGTTTAGCAAAAACACAGGTCTATGCAAAACCGAAAGGTGAAGTATATGGGCTGACGCCTGCCCGGTGCTGGAAGGTTAAGGGGAGAGGTTAGCGTAAGCGAAGCTTTGAACTTAAGCCCCAGTAAACGGCGGCCGTAACTATAACGGTCCTAAGGTAGCGAAATTCCTTGTCGGGTAAGTTCCGACCCGCACGAAAGGCGTAATGATTTGGGCACTGTCTCGACAATGCACCCGGTGAAATTGAAATACCAGTGAAGATGCTGGTTACCTGCGCCAGGACGGAAAGACCCCATGGAGCTTTACTCCAGCTTGATACTGGGATTCGGTATTGCATGTACAGGATAGGTGGGAGACTGAGAAGTATTTACGCCAGTAGATACAGAGTCGCTGTTGGGATACCACCCTTGCAGTACTGGGTTTCTAACCAGCAGCCGTGACCCGGCTGGGGGACAATGTCAGGTGGGGAGTTTGACTGGGGCGGTCGCCTCCGAAAGGGTATCGGAGGCGCTCAAAGGTTCCCTCAGAATGGTCGGAAACCATTCAAAGAGTGCAAAGGCAGAAGGGAGCTTGACTGCGACACCGACGGGTGGAGCAGGTACGAAAGTAGGACTTAGTGATCCGGTGGTATAAAGTGGGATTGCCATCGCTCAACGGATAAAAGCTACCCTGGGGATAACAGGCTTATCACTCCCAAGAGTTCACATCGACGGAGTGGTTTGGCACCTCGATGTCGGCTCATCGCATCCTGGGGCTGAAGTAGGTCCCAAGGGTTGGGCTGTTCGCCCATTAAAGCGGTACGCGAGCTGGGTTCAGAACGTCGTGAGACAGTTCGGTCCCTATCCGGCGTGGGCGTAGGATATTTGAGAGGAGCTGCCCTTAGTACGAGAGGACCGGGGTGGACTGGCCGCTGGTGTATCTGTTGCACTGCCAAGTGCATGGCAGAGTAGCCAAGCCGGGACGGGATAAACGCTGAAGGCATCTAAGCGTGAAGCCCCCCTCAAGATGAGATATCCCAACGCGAGTTGTAAGACCCCTTGAAGACGACGAGGTAGATAGGACAGAGGTGGAAGTGCAGTAATGTATGGAGCTGACTGTTACTAATCGGTCGAGGGCATAACCAAGTGGTGATAGGAAAATGGATGGAGAGAGAAAAAACTTAGAAAAGTAGTTGACTGTATGTGATTTTGAAGGTATAATATCTTCAGGTTAATCCTCAATAGCTCAGTCGGTAGAGCACTCGGCTGTTAACCGAGTTGTCGTTGGTTCGAGTCCAACTTGGGGAGTTTAGAAATAATCATTTCTAAAAGTGAAAAGACGAATAAGGCTCCTTGGTCAAGCGGTTAAGACATCGCCCTTTCACGGCGGTAACACGGGTTCGATTCCCGTAGGAGTCATTCACAGTTAATAATAGCTGTAAGACAAAAGAATATGCCGACATGGCTCAATTGGCAGAGCAGCTGATTTGTAATCAGCAGGTTATCGGTTCAAGTCCGATTGTCGGCTTTTGCTTATGCAAATAGTAAGCGGTCTTTTAGGTAAAGACAAAATGTTTTGGACCTTTAGCTCAGTTGGTCAGAGCAATCGGCTCATAACCGATCGGTCCCGGGTTCGAGTCCCTGAAGGTCCACTTTAAGATAATTTCATATGGCCCGGTGGCTCAGTTGGTTAGAGCGCCGCCCTGTCACGGCGGAGGTCGAGGGTTCGAGTCCCTTCCGGGTCGCTTGTATCAAAAGATACATAATTTCATATCCCATGGGATCATAGCTCAGCTGGGAGAGCATCTGCCTTACAAGCAGAGGGTCATAGGTTCGAGCCCTATTGGTCCCACTTAGCAGATAACTGCTGAAATGCCGGCGTGGCGGAACAGGCAGACGCACAGGACTTAAAATCCTGCGGGACTTATACTCCCGTACCGGTTCGATTCCGGTCGCCGGCATTACACCAAAAGGTGTAATAATTAAATATTGTGTGGGCGTAGCTCAGCTGGATAGAGCGTTTGGCTACGGACCAAAAGGTCGGGAGTTCGAATCTTCTCGCCCACGCTTAAACCCCTTATTGAAGTATCGATAAGGGGTCTTTTATATGCTGATGTTTGAATGAAACAAAAGATTTAGATTATAGCATTAGAAATAGACAAAAAATAAAAAATACATGGAAAAAATACAACAAATATAGTATAATAGATACAAGAATCAGATAATTAATCAGTCATTAAAAGGCGGTGATTTTTATGACGAAGAACACGATTATTACAATTGGCAGACAGTTTGGAAGCCAATCTGGCAATGGGCGGATATAACGATTTTATGGCAAACGCTGAGTTTTATGCACCTGTTGGAAGAGATCTCTATGCGGTACAGTCTGCGATTATCAAGAAGCTTGCACAGAAGGGATCCTGTGTGATTGTTGGAAGATGTGCAGATTATGTGTTAAAAGATTATCCGGGATGTATTAATGTATTTATTTGTGCTTCCAAAGAAGACCGGAAAAACCGTGTCATGGACAAGTATCATTTATCAGAAAGAAAAGCAGCGGAAAAGATGAAGAAAATTGATCGAGAGAGAAAGTATTACTATGAAACCTATTCCGGAAAGGAATGGGGCAGCATTCAGTCTCATCAGATTCTTATGAACAGCAGTCTTCTGGGAAAAGAAAAAATTGTAGAATATCTGGTAGCTTTGTATAAAGAACAGCAAGAAGAATAATATTGCTGTATAAAGGAGTAATGGGATAGATAGAACAGTTCCATTCAAAGTAGAAGTGAAAAAGAATACATAAAAAGAATTTTACAAAATTTAAGAGGAAACCGGCAGTTTGCTGGTTTCTTTCTTTGAGCGAGCAGCTTTTGAGAATAAACATAAACAATAGTAAAGGTGAAAGTATGGAGAAGAGAAAAAGAGAGAAAAAAATAACGATGACAGAAGGAAGTATTATTAAAAGTATTATGCTATTTTCGATTCCGCTTTTAATTGGAAACTTGTTCCAGCAACTGTATAATACAGCAGATTCCGTCATTGCGGGAAACTTTATTGGGAAAGAAGCGCTGGCAGCGGTAGGATCAAGCAATTCCTTGATCAATTTGATCATTGGGTTATTCATTGGCATATCTACGGGAGCAGGTGTGATCATTGCACAATATTATGGGGCAAAAGATGAAGAAAAAATGCAATGGGCAGTTCACACATCGATGATGCTCAGCATTATCGGAGGGATTCTCCTGACATTTATCGGAGTATTTTTATCGCCGCAGATTCTAAAGGCGATGGGAACTCCTCCGGAAGTAATGGAACAATCCGTAATTTATCTTAGAATTTATTTTATGGGTTCTCTTTTTAATATTACATACAACATGGGGGCAGGGATTTTAAGAGGTGTCGGAGATTCTAAGCGTCCACTCTATTATCTCTGCATTACGTCAGCGGTCAATATTTTGCTGGATATTTTGTTTGTTGTAGTCTTAAGGATGGGCGTAAAAGGGACAGCGATTGCCACAGTTATTTCACAGATTATTTCGGCAGTACTTGTTGTCTGGACCTTGTGCAGGGATGATGATATTTACCGTATGTATTTTCGGAAACTTCGGATAGATGTGAGAATGATGAAGAGAATCCTGGCAATGGGGATTCCAAGTGGACTACAGTCGGCAATCATTTCTTTTTCCAATGTGATCGTACAGTCCAATATTAATAGTTTTGGAGCAAATGCGATGGCGGGAACAAGCTCTTATATGAAGATTGACGGGTTCGTGATTTTGCCGATCATGAGTTTTGGTATGGCTGCAATGACATTTACGGGACAGAATATCGGAGCAGGGAAGTTCGATCGGGTAAAGAAAGGTCAGCATCGAACGCTATTGATCAGTGAGATTTACTCTATTTTAGCATGTTCGATTTTACTGATATTTGGGAAACAGCTTTTAACGATATTCTCTTCAGATCCGCAGGTAAATGCAAACGGGCATCTGATGTTGAAGACGGTGATGCCATTTTACTTTTTACTTGCAATCGCACAGGTGTATACAGGAGTTTTGAGAGGTGCCGGGCGGTCTATGGCCGCAATGCTTCTGATGGTGGGAAGTATGGTAGGAATCCGAATGCTTTGGGTAGGAATTATGACTTCGATCATTCCGAAGCTTTCCACGGTTCTGTGGGGATACCCGGTCTCATGGAGTGCGGCTGCACTGGGTGTGATCATCTATATGTGGAGAGTGGATTGGCTTCATCTCGAGGAAAAGAAAAACATAGTGCATAAAAAATGCGTCATGAAATGATAAGGGAATCATTTCATGACGCATTTTTATAAAAGTAAAAATTGGATTTATGCAAGCAAGGTATCCGCAAGTGATGCAAGAGCAACCTCTGTTTCGGGTTTTACAGTTGATTTTACAGTAATAACGTTCTCACAGATGGAGATATTTTTCAATGTCTCAAAGAATGCTTTCATCTGTTTTGCGGCCATTGGAGCCCAAGAACCATTTTCAATCAGAGCAACAGTACGTTTCTGGTAGTTCTTTGCCTTGAGGTGATGTAAGAAATCCTCCATACATGGGAACAGTCCACCATCATAAGTCGCACATGCGACAACAAGTTTAGTGAAACGGAATGCATCTGCCAGTGCTTTGGACATATCATCACGAGAAAGATCAGTCAGGACAACATTTTTCGCACCTTTTTCTTCCAGATCTTTTTTTAATAATTCAGCTGCTTTTCTTGTATTGCCATGGATGGAAGCATAGGCGATCAAAACACCATCCTCCTCAGGCTCATAGCTACTCCAAGTGTTATACTTTTCAATGTAATATCCTAAGTTTTCTTTTAAGATCGGTCCGTGAAGCGGGCAGATCATCTGAATGTCAAGTGCAGAAGCTTTCTTTAAGAGCGCCTGTACCTGCATGCCATATTTTCCGACAATATTCAGATAATAGCGTCTTGCTTCTTCAGCCCAGTCTTCCTCTGTGTCCAGAGCCCCAAATTTTCCAAATCCATCTGCGGAGAAGAGAATTTTCTCACTCTGCTCATAAGTAACCATGACTTCTGGCCAGTGAACCATCGGTGCCATAAAAAATTGTAATGTGTGGGTACCAAGAGAAATCGTGTCTCCTTCTTTCACAATAATGGAACGACCAGAGAGGTCTAAATCAAAAAATTGAGCGATCATATTGAAGGTCTTTGCATTCCCGATTACCTGGAGTTCTGGGAATTTTTCAATCAGAGTTGCAACGTTGGCTGCATGGTCCGGTTCCATGTGGGAAACAACAAGGTAATCTACTTTTTTTCCATCGAGGGCGGTGTCAAGATTTTGAAGCCATTCGTCTGTCGCGCGGGCATCCACAGTATCCATAACGGTAACTTTCTCATCCAAAATCAGATAAGAATTGTATGAAACACCATTCGGAATGACATACTGACTTTCAAAAAGGTCTAATGTTTTATCATCTGCACCAATGTAAATAACAGAATTTGAAATCTTTGTATCTTTCATAATATTCCTCCTACAAAACTATGTGATCTGTATTATAAGCTATCGTATCTGTTTGAAATAGGTGTATTCAAACAGATCTGCCGCAATCTATCCTTTATAGAATTACGCTGCAGAGACTAAATGAATATCTTGTATACAATAGTAAATTATATAACAGATATCGTTAGATTTCCACAAATAAATGTAAAATATTTATTTCGGACGGATTCTCATGGAAGAAAACAAAAGTTCTATGCAGAATAACGAAAAAGCAGTTGGAAAAACTTATGATTTTTTTACAAAAAACAGTAGACAAATTAGCGAAAAAATGACAAACTTAAAATAAGTAGAACGAAAAAGGACTTTAGTCCTTTTCGAGCTAATATTATTTCGATATGATACAAAAAGAGTTATTAAATATCAACAAATAAGGACGGAAAAAGAATGGAAAATAGGAGAATTTTTTTAATCGTACTGGATAGTTATGGGATCGGAGCACTTCCGGATGCAGCAGATTTCGGGGATGAAGGAAGCAATACATTAAAGACGATTACAGCTTCCAAAGCCTATGATACACCGAATATGAAGAAACTAGGCTTGTTTAACATTGATGGTGTGGACTGGATGAAAAAGGAAGAGAGTCCTGCTGGAGCGTATGGAAGGATGAAAGAGCGCTCTCGGGGAAAAGATACGACGATCGGACACTGGGAGATTGCAGGAGTTGTATCTCCAAAACCACTTCCGGTATATCCGAATGGATTTCCAGAAGAGATTTTAGAGAAGTTCCGGGAGGCAACCGGAAGAGAAGTGCTTTGCAATTTGCCATATTCAGGAACCGATGTCATTCGGGATTATGGCGAGGAGCATATGAAAACAGGAGCTTTGATTGTTTACACATCCGCAGATAGTGTATTCCAGATTGCTGCGCATGAAGAGATTGTTCCTGTAGAGGAACTTTATAGATACTGTGAGATCGCGAGGGAAATCTTATGTGGTGAGCATGGGGTAGGGCGTGTGATCGCACGTCCGTTTATCGGAGAAGCGCCGAACTTTCAGCGAACTGCAAACCGTCATGATTTTTCACTTCTTCCGCCGAGAGATACGATGCTTGATGCAATCTTAGAGGCAGGATATGATACTTACGGAATCGGAAAAATTTATGATATTTTCGCAGGCAAGGGGATTGCACACACACAGAGAATCCAGAATAATGTGGACGGCATGGAGAAGACACTTGAGATGCAGGAGAAGGACTTTAAAGGACTCTGTTTTGTAAATCTTGTTGATTTTGATATGATGTATGGCCACCGCAATGATATTGAGGGATATGCAAATGCTGCAACAGTTTTTGACAGACAGTTAAAAACATTCCTGGAGCGCATGAGACCGGAGGATATTCTGATGATCACAGCAGACCATGGATGTGATCCGGGATTTAGAGGAACAGACCACTCCAGAGAGCATACACCGCTTTTGATCTGCGGGGAAGATATCAAAGAAAATGTAAATCTTGGGACAAGAGAGACATTTGCGGACATTGCTGCAACAGTATTGGATCTTCTTCATGTGGAAAATAATACAGACGGAACGAGCATGAAGGAACTTATTATAAAATAGTAACAGGGAAACAGTAGGAGAAAGGAAAAAGAAACGGAGGTAGGAGCGTGGAGTATGTAATCGAGATGAACCATATCACCAAACAGTTCGGGAATTTTAAAGCGAATGACGATATCACCCTGCAAGTGAAAAAGGGAGAAATCCATGCACTGTTAGGTGAGAACGGGGCAGGAAAATCCACACTGATGAGCGTTCTTTTCGGCCTGTACCAGCCGGAAGAGGGAGAAATCAAGATCAATGGGAAGGAAGTTAAGATCAATAACCCAAATGATGCCAACGATCTTGGAATCGGAATGGTACATCAGCATTTTAAATTGGTGCACAATTTTACAGTCCTTGAAAGTATTGTCCTTGGAAGAGAGACTACAAAATTTGGCACATTAAAGATGGATGCCGCAAGAAAAAAAGTGATGGAGCTTAGTGAAAAGTATAAATTTAAGATCGATCCAGATGCCTATATCTCTGACATTACAGTTGGAATGCAGCAGAGAGTGGAGATTTTAAAGATGCTTTACTGTGATAATGATATTTTGATCTTCGATGAGCCGACAGCGGTATTGACACCGCAGGAGATCCATGAGCTGATGAAAGTGATGAAACAGCTTGTGGCAGAAGGAAAATCCATTATATTCATTACGCATAAGCTGAATGAGATCAAGGAAGTGGCAAACCGGTGCAGTGTACTAAGAAAAGGGAAATATATCGGCACGATCGATGTGGCAGAGACTTCAAAGGAAGCAATGTCAGAGATGATGGTAGGACGAAAAGTTAATTTCCATGTGGACAAGCCGGAGAAAACGCCGGGAGAGCCGGTATTGGAAGTAAAGAATCTGACCATTGCCTCCAAGCATGAAGGGCAGCATGCAGTAAAAGATGTGTCTTTTGCGGTGCGTAAGGGAGAGATTCTCTGTGTTGCGGGGATTGATGGAAATGGACAATCCGAGTTAGTATATGGAATTACAGGATTGACTCCGATTGAAAAGGGACAGATTATTTTAAACGGAAAAGATATCACAAAAGAGAGCATCCGGCGTAAGTGTCTGGATGGAATGGCTCATATTCCGGAAGACAGACATAAAGATGGTCTGGTGCTTGACTTTTCGCTTCAGGAAAA
Organism: Faecalimonas umbilicata; assembly: GCF_042846195.1. Taxonomy (NCBI): domain Bacteria; kingdom Bacillati; phylum Bacillota; class Clostridia; order Lachnospirales; family Lachnospiraceae; genus Faecalimonas; species Faecalimonas umbilicata. The sequence goes on along the minus strand of NZ_AP031411.1, from coordinate 2,312,753 downwards.
CCTTGTATTGCAGAGTTACTACACGGAACGGTTTCAGAAACATGGTTTTTTAAAATTTGATGCAATTCGGAAATATGCAAAAGGACTGATCGAGAAATTTGATATCCGTTCCGGTCAGGGAGAAGACAGCATTGTCCGGGGAATGTCTGGAGGAAATCAGCAGAAAGCAATCATCGCAAGAGAGCTTGACAGAGATCCAGAGATCGTTATTGCAGTGCAGCCGGTACGTGGTCTGGATGTTGGTGCGATTGAATATATTCACAAACAGCTTGTGGAGCAGAGAAATGAAGGAAAAGCAGTGCTGTTAGTGTCACTGGAATTGGATGAAGTAATGGATATCAGCGACCGTATCATCGTAATGTATGAAGGTGAGATTGTTGCAGATGTCAATCCAAAGGAAATTACGGTAGAGGAACTTGGTCTTTATATGGCGGGTGCGAAAAGGAGTGTGAAGAATGAAAAATAAATGGAAAAATATCTGGCGCGGAGACGGAATCGTCAATTTTAGTTCTTCCATTCTGGCGATTGTCTGTGGATTATTATTTGGATTTATTATTCTGCTGTCCAGCAATCCGCAGCAGGCATACTATGGATTTATGATGATCCTTCAGGGAGGATTTACAGACGGAATTCAGGGGATTGGGCAGATGCTTTATCTGGCAACCCCGATCATTATGACAGGACTTTCTGTCGGATTTGCATTTAAGACAGGACTTTTTAACATTGGAGCATCCGGACAGTTTACCGCAGGAGCTTTTGCAGCAGTATTTGTCGGCGTGAAGTTTACATTTCTTCCACCGGGACTGCATTGTCTTGCAGCGCTTCTTGCAGCAATCCTTGCCGGAGCAATCTGGGGATTGGTACCGGGCTTGTTGAAAGCATTTTTCAATGTAAATGAGGTAATCTCCTCAATTATGATGAACTATATCGGAATGTATCTTGTAAATATGATGATTCAGAGAACAGTATACGATCAGGTAAAGAACCAGACTATGGCCGTTGCAGACGGGGCAAACCTTCCGAAAGCAGGGTTAGACAAATTGTTCCCGGGTACCAATATCAATATCGGTATTCTGATCGCAATTTTATGTGTGATTCTGATTTATATTATTTTGAATAAGACGACATTTGGTTATGAATTGAAAGCGTGCGGAAAAAATCCGAACGCAAGTAAGTATGCCGGAATCAATGCAAAAAAGAGTATTGTTCTTTCAATGGTGATCGCAGGTGCGCTCGCAGGGCTTGGCGGAGCATTGTTATACTTGGCAGATTCCGGAAAATACATGCAGGTACTTGATGTAATCGCACCGGAAGGATTTTCCGGAATTTCGGTTGCACTGCTCGGACTTTCCAATCCAATTGGAATCTTATTTGCGGGACTGTTTATCGGACATATCACAGTTGGCGGTTACAACATGCAGCTATTTGATTTTGCGCCGGAGGTTATCGATATTATTATTTCTGCAATTATTTACTGTGGAGCACTGTCGCTGTTATTTAAAAATCTGATCTACAAGATTCGCATGAGAAAATCTGCGAAAAAGAATAAGAAGGAGGGCAAATAATGAGTGTAGTATATTTTGTTATTCAACAGACGATGTATTTTGCGATCCCGCTTCTTATTGTAGCAATCGGGGCAATGTATTCTGAGCGAAGCGGTGTCATCAACATCGCAATGGAAGGTATTATGGTCATGGGAGCTTTTGTTGGAATTTTCTTCATCAATATTTTCCAGGACAGAATGAGTGGACAGAAATTATTATTGCTGGCAATCTTGATCGTAGCAGTTGCCGGAGGATTGTTTTCCCTGCTTCATGCGTTTGCTTCTATTAATATGAAAGCAGACCAGACGATCAGTGGTACTGCATTAAACTTATTTGCTCCGGCATTTGCGATTTTTACAGCGCGTATGATTCAGGGGGTACAGCAGATACAATTTACAGATACATTTCACATTGATAAAGTTCCGGTACTTGGAGATATTCCGGTGATCGGGGATATGTTTTTCCAGAATTGTTATATTACAACATACATCGGAATCGGAATCTTTCTTGTGGCAGCTTATGTGATTAAAAATACAAGATTTGGTCTTCGTCTCCGCGCCTGTGGAGAGCATCCGGGAGCAGCAGATTCTGTCGGTGTAAATGTGGCGAAGATTCGTTATGCCGGGGTTATCATCTCTGGTGTACTGGCTGGAATCGGTGGGTTGATCTTTGTTATTCCGACTTCTACAAACTTTAATGCAAGTGTTGCCGGATATGGTTTCCTTGCAATTGCAGTGTTGATTTTTGGACAGTGGAGAAGTAACAAAATTTTAATGGCAGCATTTTTCTTTGGAATCATGAAGACATTGGCAAGTGCATACTCTGCAATTCCATTTTTGAAATCGTTGCCAATTCCAAACGAATTATATAAGATGATTCCGTACATTGCGACATTGATCGTATTAGCGTTTTCATCTAAGAACTCTCAGGCTCCAAGAGCAGAGGGAATCCCATACGATAAGGGAAGCAGATAATAGAAAGGAGTGGCAGACACCATGAGAATGTATGATCTGATCATGAAGAAAAGAAATGGTGAAGCACTGACAGAGCAGGAGATTCAGTATATGATCCGTGAGTATGTAGCAGGAGAAATTCCGGATTATCAGATGTCAGCGTTTTTGATGGCGGTTTATTTCAAAGGAATGACCGAGGAAGAGACACTTGCGATGACACAGGCTGTGGCGCATTCTGGAGAGATGGTAGATTTATCCGGAATCGAGGGCGTGAAAGTGGATAAGCATTCCACGGGAGGTGTCGGGGACAAGACAACTATGATTATTGCTCCGATTGTTGCGGCTTGCGGTGTGAAGGTTGCAAAAATGTCCGGAAGAGGACTTGGACATACAGGTGGAACAGTGGATAAACTGGAATCCATTCCGGGACTTCATACATCTCTTTCCAGAGAAGACTTTTTCAACGTAGTGAATCAGACCGGATTGAGTGTGATCGGACAGTCAGGAAATCTCGCTCCGGCAGATAAAAAACTGTACGCGCTCCGGGATGTAACAGCGACAGTGGACAGTATTCCACTGATTGCGGTATCGATCATGAGTAAGAAACTTGCAGCAGGAAATGACTGTATCCTTCTTGATGTAAAAACTGGAAGTGGTGCATTTATGAAGAGTATCGATGATTCTATCGCACTTGCAAAAGAAATGGTAGCGATCGGAGAGAATGCCGGAAGAAAGACTGTGGCACTGATCACAGATATGGACATTCCACTTGGACATAATATCGGAAATAGTTTGGAAGTGATTGAGGCGGTAGAGACATTAAAAGGAAATGGTCCGGAGGATCTGACAGAAGTCTGTGTACATCTTGCATCGAACATGCTTTTCCTTGCAGGAAAAGGAACGCTGGAAGAATGCAGATCACTTGTGCGGGAAGTAATCGCAAATGGTGAGGCGTTAAAAAGACTTGCAGCAATGGTGGAAGCACAAGGTGGAGACAGCTCTGTGATCTTTGATACAGATAAGTTTGAAAAAGCGGCATATCAACATGAAGTACTCGCAAAGAAAAGCGGATACATTACATTTATGGATACAGAAAGCTGTGGGATTGCCTCTGCTATGTTGGGGGCAGGCCGTGAGACAAAAGACAGCCAGATTGATTTTGCAGCAGGAATCATCTTAAAGAAAAAAGTTGGAGATTACGTGGAGGCAGGAGAGCCTATGGCAGTCTTCTATGCAGATAAGGAAGAATTATTTGCAGCAGCAGAACTGAGATATCAGGCAGCTGTGACGATTGAAGATGAGAAAGCAAACGAGACTCCGCTTGTATATGCGAGAGTAACCAAGGATCAGGTAGAACGCCTTGCATAGCAATGTGTATAAAAAAATTAAGAAAGGAGAACGTGATGACAGAAAAGGAAATCATGAGACATGTGGATCACACACAGCTGAAAGCATTTGCCACATGGGAAGACATTAAGAAACTGTGCGATGAGGCAGTGGAATATCAGACTGCTTCGGTATGCATTCCGCCATGCTACATTCAGAGAGTGAAGGAGGCATACGGAGAACAGATCAATATCTGTACGGTCGTAGGTTTTCCACTCGGTTACAGTGTGACAGAGGCGAAGATCGCAGAGACAAAGAAGGCGCTGGAGGACGGTGCGTCTGAGATCGACATGGTCATCAATATTTCAGATGTGAAAAATGGTGATTATGCGGCGGTAGAAAAAGAAATTGCGGCATTGAAGGAAGTTGTTGGAGATAAGATCTTAAAAGTGATCATCGAAACATGCTATCTGACAGAAGAAGAGAAAATTGCAATGTGTAAAGCAGTAACAGCGGCAGGTGCAGATTACATCAAAACTTCTACTGGATTTGGAACAGCAGGAGCGACTATTTCGGATATTCGTCTGTTCAAAGAAAATATTGGTGAGCATGTGAAGATGAAAGCAGCCGGAGGAGTGAAGACGGTAGAAGATCTGGAAGCATTTCTTCAGGAAGGTTGCGATAGAATCGGAACAAGTTCCGCGGTAAAATTGATTCAAGGTCATAAGACGAATGAATATTAAAAAAGAAAAGGAGAACTTATTATGAAAAAGAAAATTTTAAGTCTGATCTTAGCAGGAGTCATGGTTATGAGCATGGCTGCATGTGCAGTAAAAAAACCGGGTGCAGAGGATACTGCAAAGGACGGTGACAAGAAAGATTCCAAGGGAGGTTATGAGCTGGCGCTGATCACAGACGTAGGAACAATCGATGATAAATCTTTCAACCAGGGATCATGGGAAGGTCTGGAAAAATATGCGAAAGAGCATGATATCACTTACAAATATTACAAACCGGCAGAAAAATCTGATGAGGCATGTTTAAATGCGATCGATCTTGCTGTTAAAGGTGGAGCAAAAGTGGTTGCAACACCAGGATTCCTCTTTGAGGTGCCTGTATACGAAGCACAGACAAAATACCCGGATGTATCTTTCATCATCATCGATGCACAGCCGGTAAAAGATGGGGAAGCAAAACTCGAAGACAATGTACTTTCTATTTTCTATGCAGAAGAGCAGGCAGGATATCTTGCAGGTTATGCAGCAGTAACAGAAGGTTACAGAAATCTTGGATTTATGGGTGGAATCGCAGTGCCGGCAGTTATCCGTTACGGATATGGATTTGTTCAGGGAGCAGATGCAGCAGCAAAAGATTTAGGTCTTGCAGCAGGTGATGTTTCAGTGAAATACACTTATGTAGGAAACTTTGATGCTTCTCCGGAAAACAATGCAAAAGCAGCAGCATGGTACAATGAAGGAACAGAATGTATCTTCGCATGTGGCGGTGGAGTTGGTAACTCTGTTATGAAAGCAGCAGAGACAGCAGGAAAAGTAGTAATCGGTGTCGATGTAGACCAGTCAGTAGAGTCTGATACAGTAATCACTTCTGCTATGAAGAATCTTGGAGATTCTGTATATGATGCAGTTGCAAGCTACTATGATGGAAACTTTGCAGGCGGAACAATTCTGAACTTAAGTGCAAAAGATGACGGAATTCAGCTTCCAATGGAAACTTCTAAATTTACAAAATTTACACAGGAAAAATACGATGAACTGTATGGAAAATTAAAAGATGGATCTATCAAAGTAGAAAATGATACTGTTGCAGAAGATGCAACAGGTGTTCCGGCAGAGATCGTAAAGGTAGAGCTGATCAAATAAGCATATGGAATGCAAATATTTATATCAGGTGCTTCCGTTTCTGAATGAGATTGACAAAAAGAAACGGGAGCGGTTTGAAGAGTATTTTTACAGTGCACCGGTGTGGCTGATGGATTCTTTTCAGATTGTAGAACTGGATGCCGGCGTGGTCTTTGTCAAAGAGAACACGCCGGTTGATACCATCTATATCATTGGTCGTGGAATGATCAAGGCGACAGATTACCGAATCTATGGGATCACTTATGACTTTATGAGATTTGAGGGAGTCTATGCGATGGGCGGGATGGAGGTTATCATGGATCTAGACCGTTATTGTACAACACTTGAGACGGTTACCCCTTGCACTATCGTAAAAATAGCAAAAGAAAAATATGCCCGCTGGCTGAATTCCGATATCCGTGCTCTGAAGCTGGAAGCGAAGATCATGGGACATTACCTGTTTGAACAGGGCAAGAACAGTCGGGCATTTTTATTTTTACAAGGAGCAGACCGGCTGGCATTCTATCTTGTGGAAACTTATACAAAATATGCAAAAAATGGCATTTTGTATGTGGACAGTACCCGTCAGGAACTTTCGGAATCTTCCGGGCTCTGTGTGAAGACGATCAACAGGGCGGTAAAGAAATTCGAGGAGAATGGATGGATCACGAGAAAAGGAAGTAAGTTCTATATAGACAGTGAACAGTACCAGAAAATGAATGCAGTCGTATCGGAACTGATAGAGAGGTAGAAGTATGAATCAGATTTATGAAAAATTGTTAAATTGCAGCAATGCAGTAAAAAGTAAAGTGAAATTTCAACCGGAGGTGGCTCTGATTCTCGGATCAGGTCTTGGTGATTATGCAAAAGAAATGCAGGTGGAGGAGTCGATTGAGTATTCTGAGATTGAAGGATTCCCAGTTTCCACAGTTGCAGGACATCAGGGAAGATTTCTTTTCGGATATGTAGAAGGGGTCCCGGTAGTGGCAATGCAGGGAAGAGTACATTTCTATGAAGGGTATCCGATGTCAGATGTAGTACTTCCGGTACGTCTGATGGGATTGCTTGGAGCAAAGACCGTTATTTTGACAAACGCAGCAGGTGGTGTGAACTTTAACTTCCAGCCGGGTGACCTGATGATGATCACAGATCAGATTACGACCGCAGTGCCGAGTCCGCTGATCGGTGCAAATCTTGATGAACTGGGACCGAGATTCCCGGATATGAGTGAAGTGTATGATAAGGGACTTCGTGAGATCATTAAACAGGCTGCAAGAAATGTAAAAGTTTCTATTCAGAGTGGTGTGTATATGCAGTTTACTGGACCAAGCTATGAGACTCCGGCAGAGATCAGAATGTGTCGTGCGCTCGGTGCGGATGCAGCCGGAATGAGCACTGCATGTGAGGCTATGGCAGCAAGACATATGGGATTGAAAGTATGTGGAATCTCCTGCATCACAAATATGGCAGCGGGAATGTCCAACCAGCCTTTGAATCACAAAGAAGTGCAAGAGACAGCGGATCGAGTGGCAAAAGAATTTAAGGCGCTTGTGACCGAGACGATTCGTCTGATAGGAGAACAATAGATGGATGAACGAGAACTGATCGAACATGCATACAGAGCGAGAGAGTATGCATATACCCCATACTCAGATTTTCGCGTAGGGGCTGCGCTTCTTACAAAGTCAGGCAAGTTATATTATGGCTGTAACATTGAGAGCGCATCTTACACGCCGACAAACTGCGCGGAACGAACCGCATTTTTCAAAGCGGTCTCAGAAGGTGAGCGGGAATTTGAAGGGATTGCGATTGTCGGAGGCAAAGGAACAGGGCGCAGCGGAAATGTATGTGCACCGTGTGGAGTGTGCAGGCAGGTCATGCAGGAATTTTGTAGACCGGATGAATTTTACATTGTGCTGGAAGATGGGAAAGGCGGATGGAATAAATATTTGCTGAAAGAATTGCTTCCACTTGGATTTGGACCGGAGAATCTCCGATAGAAAACAGAATCAAAGAAAAATAAAACAGAAAGAGGTACAAGAATTTCACGCTTGTATCTCTTTCTGTTTTTGGAAATATTTTTTGATCAGATAAGCTTTTTCATCATCCAAAGCATATCTGTGTAAGAACCGTCGGCATATTTCATGTTATCAGGGAATGTGCCGTAGGTCTGAAAACCTAATTTTTGGTAGAGAGCGATAGCGGAGGTGTTATTTGCGGCTACTTCCAGTTCCGCCTGCTCGTATCCCAGTTCTCTGGCGACAGAAAGTATCGTACTTAACATCATCTGTCCGATCCCGCAGCCCCAATATTTTTGATACAGTGCGATTGCGATCTGACAGCGATGCTGATACCTTTTAAATGGACCAGCGCCGGAAAGAGAGCAGTTTCCGATATGGCAGCCGTCCGCTGTTGCGAGGAGCATCAGTTCCCGGGGATTATCGATCGTATTCTGAATAAAGCATTCTTCCTGCTCTGAGGTGAGATGAAATTCATCGGGCTCCCGGAGCAGAAAAGGAGTTTCAAAACTGGTGATCTTCATATAAGTGATTAGATTATCGGCATCTGAAATCTCGGCATTTCTGAGTGTGATGATCCTTCCGGTCTTATCTTCTTTTTCGATGGGAGTTATTCGCATACAACATTCCTCCTTGTCTGTTATTTGAAAATATTTAAATTATAACCCTAGGGGGATAAATGTGCAATGCAAATTTACAGAAGATTTTTCAGATGAAATCCCAGGAATGGAAATATTGATAAAAATAGAACTGAAAAATCATGAAAAATAGATAAAATAATGATGAAAAATGTCAAAAAGAAATGAAAATTATCAAAAATGAGTAAAAATAAACAAAAGAAACGAAGTTTTGCTTTACAATAAGTGCAAAATATACTAATATAAGGATATTGACAAACGAACTGGAGGGATATGATGAAAGGGAATGTGATCGTAGGACAGTCAGGAGGTCCGACAGCGGCAATTAATTCGAGCCTTGCTGGTGTTTACTGCACTGCAAGAGAGCGTGGGGCAAAGAAAGTGTATGGAATGCTGCATGGCATTCAGGGATTGATGGAAGGCAAGTATGTGGATCTTTCGGATTTTATCAGAAGTGATCTGGATGTAGAACTATTGAGAAGAACACCGGCGGCATTTTTAGGTTCCTGCAGATATAAACTTCCGGAGATTCATGAGAATCAGGAAGTTTATGAGAAGATTTTTGATATTCTTGAGGAATTGGATATTGAATGCTTTATTTATATTGGCGGAAATGATTCGATGGATACGATCAAGAAGCTTTACGATTATTCCATGGTAACGGGGCGTGGACATACGAATTTTCTTGGGGTGCCGAAGACGATCGACAATGATCTGGCACTGACCGACCATACACCGGGATATGGAAGTGCAGCAAAATATATCGGAACATCGGTAAAAGAAATTATCCGTGACGGACATAGCCTGCGCTATGAACACGGACTTGTTACCATCGTAGAGATTATGGGAAGAAATGCAGGTTGGCTGACAGGTGCAGCTGCACTGGCAAAAGGAGAGGACTGTGAAGGGCCGGATTTAATCTATCTGCCGGAACTTGTATTTGATGTGGACAAGTTTGTTGCAAAAGTGAGGAAGCTTTTGGAGAAGAAATATTCAGTTGTTGTGGCAGTTTCCGAGGGAATCAAGACCGCAGATGGAAAATATGTGTGCGAACTCGGTTCTAATGTAGATTTTGTAGATGCATTTGGACATAAGCAGCTGACTGGAACTGCAAACTATCTGGCATCGCTGATCGCAGGAGAGATCGGATGCAAGACAAGAGCCGTAGAACTTAGCACGTTGCAGAGAGCAGCATCGCATTCTGCTTCGAGAGTGGATATCCTTGAAGCGAGTCAGGTAGGTGGTGCGGCAGTGAAAGCCGGAGATGAAGGGGACAGCGGGAAAATGGTTGTCATGCTTCGGTTATCCGATGATCCATATCAATGTACAACCGAGGTAAAAGATGTGCACAAGATTGCGAACGATGAGCGTCTTGTTCCAAGAGAATGGGTAAATAAGGAAGGCACTTATGTGACAGATGAGTTTATCACTTATGTGCGGCCGCTGATTCAGGGAGATGTATCTCCGGTTATGGTAGATGGAATTCCGAGACATCTGTATCGACCGATTGATTAGTGAGAAACAAAGCAATGGAGTCTCTCCCGGCGGGAGACTCCTATAAGGATATTGAAATAAAATCATTCATTTTTCCATCACTTTCGTGATGATCGACCGTTCTGTAAAAAACAGATTTCAAAATACAATTCGACAAATTCTGAAAAATCCAATAAAAATCATAAAGAAAACAAAGGAATATAAATTACATGGGCATAGGAAACATTCTGTGTACTGGAGAGAAAAGGAGGCATGTGTTTGGAGAAGAAGGAATACGATATTATTAAAATGGTACAGCATGGAAAATATTGTGAGCGGATCCAGGATACAATTTTCGGACAGACGTTGATCTATTGGCTGAAATATCACCCGCAGACAGCGAAAGAGGAATTGTGGAATCTTATGCGAAAGATGCTTCTGCAGATCACATGGTTTCATAAATACGGAGAAAAACAAACTTATGGTTACTTAAGTCCATACAGCGTCATTGTAAAGGAGGACGAAGAGATTTATCTTTTGGATCTGGAGGCCGAAGGAAGCAGAGAAACGGTACGTCAGATTCAAAGCCGGACGGTGCGGAAATACTTCTCAAATCCCGAAATTTACAGGCAGAAAGGAATCTGTGAGGCAGTAGATATTTATAGTTTTGGCAGAACACTTCAATATATGTTGTCCCAAAGTGAGCCGGATCCTCCATTGACAAAAAAGGAAGAATACCAGTTGGAAAAGCTGATCCAGAATTGTCTGAAGGCAGATGGAGAGAAGGGATATATTACTTTTTCTATGGTGGAGAAGCATTTCCCGAAATTAAGATCCAGGCGAAAAAGAGAAATAGAAAAGAAAATGCCAGTGGTTGCCCTTGGCTGTGCAGTGATGGTCATCTTTGGAAGCGCGGTTGGAAAAAGGATGACAGATCAGTCAAAAGAGAAGGGAAAAATCATACAGGCAGATGCGGCAAGGGAGCAAGAGGGAGCTACCTTAGAAAATTTCGGATATACAGAGAAACTAGAAGAGGTTGTTTGGAAAATTTCAGAGCGGGAGCAAACAATAGATGGCCAGGTACTTGCGTTAGAAATTTATTTAAAGGAGAGTGGTAGGGGAGCGGAAAAGGAAGAGGCATTTCTCTGTCTGGCACAGCGGTATGAGGAGAATGATCGGATAGATGATGCAGCGGAGATCTGCAGGAGAGGCAGAAAGGTGCTTCCACAGTCAAAGTTGCTTGCGCTTACATATTTGGAGATTTTATGGAATGTGGAGGGATTGGAGCCTGAGATGAAAGCACAGGTGACAAAGGGGATCCTAACGGAATTACCAGAAATTCAGGAACAAGAACAGTTTAAAATATTGAAAAGAGCATACGGATTCTAAATTTTATTTTCAGGACAAAGACATAAAAACTCCCTAAAAAGGGAGGATGCCAGATGGTATAAAACGCATCTGGCATGTATTATGAAAAAGTTTTTCTAAAAGTATGTGAATACTGTTAACGTCTGTTTCAAATGTTGTTTCATTTGATAGTCTTAGTATATGACATAGAAATGAAGAAACCGTGTGAATCAAATGAAAAAAATTTGAAAGAAATATGAACAAAATGTGAATGGCAACAAGTTATCGACGGAAAGCAAATGCCGGGAGTCCGTTTTCAAATGGAACCTCAACGTTTCCCTGAATCAGTGGCAGTGCATAGCGGATAAAATCTTCACTGATGTCAGAACCATCGTTTGTAATCCAGGAAAGAGGAACTCCTTTTTCTTTGTTGCAGATGTTGTTTACATCGGCGGTTGTGTAGGTGAGTTTATAAGGATTGTCATTTGTTCTCTGGAAAGATACCATTTTTCCTGTTTCCCCTAGAAGTGCAGCCTGTACACCATAAGTTCCTGCGCAGACAGCCTCATCTAGGTCGGCAGCAGAGAGACAAGCAGAAGAGCATCTCTGGCTGACATTGAGTTCTACAGAGCGAACTTTAATACCAAGACGTTCTTTTACGAGGTTTTCAAGATATTTTCCAGAACCTGTGAGCATCTTGTGACCGAAGTTGTCCACTCCGACATCGCTTGCATATTCACACACAAATGTACCATTGCCGTCGTTGATTCCTTCGGAGATACATACAACAAGGTTTGGTGTTGTCTCGAGTGCCTTTGATACTTTTTCAATGAAAGCATCCTGGTCAAAAGCGACTTCTGGAAGGTAGATCAAAACCGGGTTATCTTTTTCAAATTTGCGGGCAAGGACACTGGCAGCAGTCAGCCATCCGGCGTGGCGCCCCATGATTTCCACGATTGTGACGGATTTTTTATTGTCGTAGACCGAAGCGTCGATGGCAATTTCACGGACAGTAGAAGCTACATATTTTGCAGCGCTTCCAAAGCCAGGTGTGTGGTCGGTTTCCACAAGGTCATTATCGATCGTTTTTGGAATCCCGATGAAACGGATATCACTCTGGATAGAGGCAGCATAGCGAGAAAGCTTGCTGACAGTGTCCATGGAGTCATTTCCACCAATATAGAAGAAGCAGCCAATGTTTCTGTCAGAAAATTTCTTAAACAATTGAGGATAAACAGCATCTGTAAGATCTTCTGGTAGCTTATAGCGGCAGGAACCCAAGTATGCTCCCGGTGTTGTGCGGATTCGTTCTAATTCCCCGTTTTCTGAAAGTGGACGCATGTCAATCACTTGATCGTTTAAAAATCCTTCAATCCCATTGATCATTCCAAAGACTGTCTCGATGGCATCTGTCTGACGGAGTCCTTCCGTTACAACACCGTAAAGGCTTCCATTGATTACAGCGGTTGGTCCGCCGGACTGTCCTACAATTATATTTTTCATGTAAATTACCTCCAAAAAATGATTATGCTTCTACTATATCGGAAATATCAGGAATTTACAATATAGCTGTTGGAAAATGTCAGGAAATGGATTATACTATGGAAAGATTGAAAATAGATGAGGTGAACGAAATGAAATATTTATCCATTGCGATTCCATGTTACAATTCGGAGGATTATATGGACCGGGCAATACAGTCGCTTCTTCCGGGGGGAGAAGATGTGGAGATTATTATTGTAAATGACGGATCGACAGACCACACGTTAGAGATTGCAAGAAGGTATGAAAAAGAATATCCGACCATTGTAAAAGTGGTGGACAAAGAAAACGGAGGCCACGGGGATGCAGTGAATGAAGGGCTGAACCATGCATCCGGTATGTATTTTAAAGTGGTAGACAGCGACGACTGGGTAGAAGAGACGGCGCTTGAGAAGATTCTGGATGTATTGAAGGGATGGTATCAGCAGGGAAGTCTGACGGACATGCTCATCTCTAATTATGTATATGAAAAGGTTGGAGTGAAGAATAAGAAAGTGATTCATTACCGGAATGTACTTCCGCAGGATCGCATCATGACATGGGGGGATATCGGAAGATTTCGTCTGTCGCAGTATATTTTGATGCATTCTGTGATTTACCGGACAGAATTATTGCGTAATTGTGGATTGAAGCTGCCAAAGCATACATTTTATGTGGATAACATTTATGTGTACTATCCTTTGCCGCATGTTACATCATTATATTATCTTGATGTTGATTTTTACCGGTACTTTATCGGAAGAGAGGATCAGTCAGTCAATGAGAAAAATATGATCAAACGTATTGATCAGCAGCTTTATGTGACAAGGACGATGATCGACATGTATTCTATGCGGAAAATTTCCAGCAGGAAGCTGAGAAATTACATGATCAACTATCTTGCGATTATGATGACAGTATCTTCGATTATTCTGATCCGCTCTAAGACAGAGGAAAATCTGGAGAAGAAAAAGGCGCTCTGGAAGTATCTGAAAGAAGTAGATTATCGGGTATATTGGAAGATTCGGTACAGTATTCTTGGACAGACAATGAATCTTCCGGGAAATTCCGGAAGAAAAGTATCGGTGCTTGCGTATGAGGTGGCGAGAAGGATTATCGGATTTAATTAACGTGTGGTCATTTTTATTTCTTGCTGTGTTGGAAATATATTCGTTGTGCAAAGAGCATCAGAGAAGAAAATGGAAAAGAATGTATAAAAGACGGTGTCTGGTAACATACTTCTGAGTGTAACGATGGGAGAATCGTGAAATTGTGAGAAGAAAGAGGTAGGAAACTATGGCACAGAGTTTGATAAACAGTAGAACAAAGGAAAATTTGATGAAAGCATTTGCGGGAGAGAGTCAAGCCAGAAATCGCTATACCTTTGGAGCAGAGCTTGCGCGCAGGCAGGGACTATATGCAGTCGAAAAGATATTCTTATTTACAGCGGAGCAGGAACGGGCACATGCAGAGCGTTTCTATGAGCTGTTGAAAGAGATGACAGGGGAGACGATAGAAATTCAGGGGACTTATCCGATTGACGACAACGAACAGATTTTTGGGGCTTTGAAGGCGGCTCAACATAATGAATTCGAGGAAGCAGATGATGTGTATCAGGCTTTTGGAGAGACTGCAAAGGAAGAAGGATTTTTAGAGGTTGCTTCTGCGTTCTTTCAGATTGCAGAGGTAGAAAAACTTCACGGGAGAAGATTTGCCAAAGTGGAAAGACTTTTGGAGGATGGTTCTTATTTTCAGGCGGCAAAAGAAGGAAAATGGATGTGTCTGAACTGTGGGCATATCCACTCCGGAAAACAAGTTCCGGAAATCTGTCCGTTGTGCAGGCATGAGAGAGGATATTTTATCCCACTGTCACTTGCACCGTATACAGGAGCGTTGACAGGAAGTGAAATGGAAGAATAAAACAGAAGAATTAAAAAAGCAAAGGTATTTTTGCCATCCTATCTGAATAAAGTGTGATGGGGTGATCATATGGCAGACCAGAAAATTGAAAATTTATTGAATCTGGCATTGAGTGCAAGTGAAGAAGAACGAGAAAAATCTTTGGAGTTGGATGTGGGATACTACCCGGTTGCACGAACGTGGGAAGTGATCATAAAATATTCGGGAACGCTTGGGCGGGTTAGAGAAATTGCAGAGAGTGTTGTAGAATTGAGTAATGAGTTTGCCATTGTGACTGTCCGGGAAGATCGTCTGGAAGCGCTGGCGGGGATTGAAGCGGTAGAGTATATAGAGAAGCCCAAGCGATTGTTTTTTCAAGTGGAAAATGGAAGAAGAGTGTCCTGTATGACTTCGGTGCAAATCCGACCACCAAAACTTTATGGGACCGGTGTGCTTGTGGCAATCATTGATTCAGGGATTGATTATGCAAATCTGGATTTCCGGAATGCAGATGGAACGACGAGAATTTATTCACTTTGGGATCAGACGATTCCCGGAAATCCTCCGGAAGGCTATGTGCAGGGAACAGAATACACGCAGGAGAAGATCAATGAGGCGCTGCAGCAGGAGAACCGGACAGAACGAATGAAAATTGTACCAAGTGAAGATCGATCTGGGCATGGAACTGCTGTGGCGGGAATTGCAGCAGGAAATGGAAGAGGAAGTAAAGGAGCCCGCTATCAGGGAGTTGCATCTGAGAGCGGGATTCTTGTCGTCAAGCTCGGTACACCGCGGGAGGAAGGATTTCCAAGAACGACGGAACTGATGCAGGCAATTGACTATGTGGTAAAGAAGGCTCAGAGAGCAGGAAGACCTGTCGCAATCAATATCAGTTTTGGAAATACATATGGTTCACACACCGGCACAAGTTTGTTGGAGCGGTTTATTGCGGATATTGCAAACTTGTGGAAGAGCGTGATCTGTATCGGTATGGGAAATGAAGGGGCAAGTGCGGGGCATACTGCAGGAAACCTTGAAGAGAATACGGAAGAGCGGATTCCACTTGCGGTACAGATGAAGGAGACGGCAATCAATGTGCAGATTTGGAAAAGTTACCATGACATTGTGGATATCTCTCTGATTTCTCCGGCAGGTGTGCAGATTGGACCGATACCAGAGGTAATCGGTACACAACGTTTTGTGGTCGGAGATACGGAAATCCTGCTGTATTATGGCGAGCCAAGTCCGTTTCATGTCTCACAGGAGATTTTTATCGAGTTTCTTCCAAAAGATTCGTATATTACGCCGGGCATATGGCAGTTTGTTCTGACTCCAAGAAAAATTGTGACAGGGGAATATGACTTATGGCTTCCGAGTGAGAATGTCTTGAACAGGGGAACTGCATTCCGCTACCCGACCGAGAGGGGGACGTTGACGATTCCGTCGACTTCACAGAGAGTGATCAGTGTGGGAGCATACGATTCATTGACGTTTGCCTATGCAGATTTTTCGGGAAGGGGAGGACTTGAAGGAGAAAGTAAACCGGATCTTGTGGCGCCAGGAGTAGATATTACAGCGCCGACACCGTCCGGAATTTATCAGACATTCACCGGAACATCGTTTGCTACACCATTTGTTTCCGGAGCGGCGGCACTTATGATGGAGTGGGGAATCGTGAGAGGGAATGATCCGTATTTATATGGAGAAAAAGTAAAGGCTTATCTCAGGAGAGGCGCAAGACCATTGCCAGGATTTACAGAATATCCAAATCCGCAGGTGGGATATGGGGAGGACGTTATAATAAGGTTACATTGAAGAAAGTCAGTAAAATCAAGTGTTTCCGTTCATTTTCCCAACACAGAAACGAAGCACTTTCACCATGATTTTGAAGAAAATCTGCCCGGGTTGGATTCAAAATAATATGGAAAGAAAGATTTGTAGCAATGACGTAACATGAACATCTGGTTCTGTTACAGATAAAAGTTTAAACGAAAGAGAGGTCATATGAATATGAAACTGACTTATACAAATGTAAATGGATACCTGATTCCGAACCTCACCTATAAATCCGGTGAGCAGATGGAGCATCTTGGCAAGTATGGTTTTCTTCGCAGAGATTATCTGAAAAACCATCGAAATTCAACCTATCAGGTGATGCTTTTACAGGATATACTTGGAGAGTATCTTCTGGAAGTGGACAAGGCAGCCAGAGAAAGAGAAAAGGTAATTCTGAAGCAGCTGGAAGAAAAAGAACCACTGCCGGATAAAGAAGCAGATCAGATGGCATGGGTGAGAGCTGCTAATCAACACAAAGCGATTGCGGAAGAGATTATCCTGAAAGAATTGATTTATGTATAAGGATTGCCAGTAATCAATCTGGCAGGTAACTGATAAAAATAGAATATTGTGAGTGAAGTAAGGCGTGAGTCATAGAAATGTGGCTTGCGTCTTTTTCTTTGCCTGAAAGGAAGTGATAAGTTTGAACAAGAAGTTTTTGAAGCATTATATGGAAACCAATCCAGAAGGGACAGCACAGACCTATATCTTTCTGGTGGACAATCAGGATATCGCACTGAATATTGTGATGTCAGGTTATCAGGCACTTTGTCTAGTGCAGGAAGATGACGGATATTATTTCAGTGCAGATTCTTTTATAGAGGAAATGAGATCTATTCAGTTTACTGGAAGCTGTCAGAGCGCCTATCATTATGTGGCTGCCTGTACAGTGAAGTGGATGAATGATAAGTTACAGACATTTTTCAAAGACGCTGGTCTCGACGGAAAAGCAGGCTGGCAGTTGTTCAAAGAGAAAGAGTATCTTGGCAAACTGGATAATCAGAAAGAAGTTGAGAAATTACTGGAACAGTATATTCTGCGTTTTGAACGAGATCCGAGAGAAGAACCGGAACTGAGTCGTTTTCACTTATTTGATGCAAAAGGAAATGTGAAAGGCGTCCGGGATATGGAGATTGTAGATTATCTGGTGGAGAATGTTCAGTTTTTTGTGGTAGGAATCACACCGTATTATTATGAGCATGGCGTTTTCATGGAAGACCATGATGGGGTAAGAATGAAATATCGTATTCAGAAGCTGATTTATCGAGATCAGGTACAGAGTGGAGTGATCAAAAGAATCTATAATCTGCTGATCACACAGCCAAAAGTTCACCGAGAGGCATATGAACTAAATAAACAGCCTGTGCGGTGGATCAACTTCAAAAATGGATATTATGATCCGGTTACGGGTGAAATGCTGGAACACAATCCGGATTATCTGACAATCAATCAGATTCCATTTCCCTATTATCCAGAGGATTGTGAGCAGGTGTTACAAGGTGGAGAAAATATCAAAAAGTATCTGGCATCGTCTCTTCCTAACAAAGAAGAACAGCAGACATTCTGGGAGTATTTTGGATACTGCATGACACAGGATACGCAGTTTCAGAAATTCCTTACATTGAAAGGAAATGGTGGAACCGGAAAGTCTGTGGCAGTATCACTGATCCAGCATGTAGTTGGAATCACCAATATGTCCAGCATTTCTCTACAGGATCTGAACAAACGATTCTATGCGACTGGAATGTACGGAAAATTGTTAAATGCCTGTGCGGATATTCCATGCAAGGCAATGGAGAATACAGATGTATTAAAGAAAGCGGTCGGTGAGGACACACTGATCTATGAGAAAAAGGGACAGGATGCAATCCATTTTCACTCTTATGCGAAGTTACTTTTTTCTACCAATGAAATGCCACAGAATCTTGAGGATAAGTCAGACGCTTTTTATCGCAGACTACTGATTCTCGATATGAACAGGGTAGTAAAAAGTGGTGAAAAAGATCTGCACTTAAAGGAAAAGGTACAGGCAGAATCCGATTATGCAATTCATATGGCGATGATTGCATTGAAAAATCTGTACGAACAGGGAAAGTTCACGGAGAGCGAACACAGCAAAGAATGTGTAAGAGAGGTACAGCGGTCATCTGACAGTATCTGTGCTTTTATTGATGAGTCATTGGTGCGTGCCAAAAGAAAACGTCTGAAACGAAGTGAAGTGTTCCATATGTATGAGGAATACTGCAAAGAGAATGGCAGACAGGGGCATGGTAAATCCAACTTTTTCAGGAATATGACAGATAAAGGTTTCCTTCTGAAGCAGTACAATGGTGAGTTTTATTATCAGGATATTGCAGTTAAGGAAGAAGATTTTTGTCCTGTAGATCCAGAAGAAAGAATACCTTTTGAAGAAACAGATATAGATTATAAACAGTTACAATTAAATATGAATCAGGGAATTAAGGGCATTTAGGGCAAAATAAGCAAAAAGAAATGTTACCGGAGCAGGAGAAATAACAAAGATAGCTGCCAGAGTACATAATATTTTGCTTTTTTTACACTGACTGCCCTTTTTCATGTATCAACGTTTTAGCTGATACAAATATAGATTTTTCCCGAATTTGGGAGAAAGTCAAAAATAAAAATTAAGAAAGTGTGAGGTATGATTATGAGAATGATGAAAAATAACAATAATGAAATAATTGTGGTGATTGGGCTTGATCATGGGTATGGAAACATGAAAACAGCCACCAGATGCTTTCCATCCGGTGTAGCCAGATATGACAAGGAGCCAATCTTCCAGAATAATCTTCTTGTTTACAATGGTATGTATTACCAGATCGGAGAGGAACACAAGGAGTTCTGTGCAGAGAAAACGCAGGACGAGGACTATTATGTGCTGACACTGGCGGCTATAGCAAAGGAACTTGATGGGAAAGAAATGAATCAAGCAAAGGTACACATTGCAGCCGGACTTCCGCTTACCTGGGTAGCTACACAGAAAGAAGATTTCCAGAAATATCTCCTCCAGAATGAAAGCGTGGATTTTATATTCCGCAATAAAGAGTATCATGTAGAGTTTGCAGGTGCTGATATTTACCCACAGGGATTTGCAGCAGCCTTTTACCGCTTACAGGATTTCAAAGGAATCAACATGCTTGTGGATATTGGAAACGGAACTATGAACATCATGTATATCAACAATTCCCGTCCATTAGAGAAGAAATGCTTTACAGAGAAATATGGAACGCATCAGTGTGTGCTTACTGTAAGGGAATCCTTGTTGAAAGAACTGGGAACAGTGGTGGACGATCTGGTGATTGAGCAGGTGATCCGTACCGGGACAGCAGATATTGGTGAGAAATATCTGACAGTCATTCGTAAAGCTGCCGGAGATTATACAAAAGAAATCTTCCATAAGCTGAGAAAACGGGAATATAATCCAGAACTGATGCGTCTGTATGTGGTCGGCGGTGGAGGTTGTATGATCCAGAATTTTGGAGAATATGACAAGGGCCGGGTAACGATTGTACGGGACATCTGTGCCACAGCGAAAGGCTATGAAGCAATGACCGTAAGGAAGATCCAGAGAAACGGAGGGATGCTTGTATGAGAAAAGAACGGAAAATCATCAATACAAATATCCGTTTGAACCTTTGTGATGAACAGGACAGGCAGGCATGGGAATATTTGCAGACGATGGACAGGAAAAAATATAAATCGTACACCAGAGCAGTTGTAGTTGCTTTAAACGATTATTTTTCCAGAGAGTACAGGAATGAAGCAGATCCGTATCTGGAAACCAGAGAAAAGGAAGATGCATTTCTGGAAAGAGTGGAAACAGCTGTCCGGGATGGAGTGAAAGAATCCGTCCCGATGGCTATAGCGAAGAATCTGATGGAAATGCTTGTACCGTTTGTAAAAGAATCGGTAGGAGAAATTAATCTGCCGGACAGAACACTAACAATGGAGAAAACGGATGGAGAGATCGCAGAAGATAATCTGGACTGGGAGAAAGAAGCTGATATGGATGCAGCACTGGATTTTGCAGACAGTTTTTAGATGGTTATGAAATAGCAGTAACAGGAAAACAGACTGACAGTAAGGAATAGCTTTACAAAAACAGCATAGCAGAAAAAGACAATGGCAGTGGTGACATTTCAGACATTATGAATTGGAGAAATGTTTATGACTGCTATTTTTATGTCTTTTAGCAGAAATGGAAAGAGATCCAGAAAAAGAAAGACAGAAATAACAGGATAATATAACAGAAAAGCGTTGGCAGATGGGTGGATTGAACAAGCAAGGCGAAGAAAAGAATAGAGTGCCGGATACGGCACATGATTGTCCGATTCTTTGCATCGGAGTGATGCATGAACAGCCTGTTTCAGAAAGAGAAAATCTATCGAAATGGGAGCTTTTCTCTTTCTTCCACAGTCTGTCCCTGCACCACAAAACCACCGTCATCTCCATTTTGATCTGATAACGTAGGGTGGAAAATATGGCTTGGTGGGTGTCGGTTCAGTGGTGGGGAGATGACAGGCAAGTTTCGCAAAGTGGCAAGCCACTATGCACCGGAGCCAGCCTTTGGGCTGTCCCTAAACTTGCCAGAGGGCTCCGCCCCTTGGAACCCCGGCACGTCAATAGCATAAGTATCCCTGCGAAATGTCCACCGGACATTCCTACGGAACACTTACTGATTGACTAGGGTTTGCCTCCGTTACCACTCCGGTCGGTGCAAAACTGACGTCCACTGGACGTCATGCACCCCTGCACTCACCAAAGGTGCGTTATCTTCGCTCCGCTTCGGTCCGTGCTAAACGGACATCCACTGGATGTTCAGCACACTTATGGAATCCCTGTTAATTTTAGTCGAAACGCTGTGCCTATTGATGAAGAATAAAAATCAAGCAGAGAAAGGAAATAAAAGCCTATGAGAAAACGAAATCATACAGTAACCATACGAATGAATAAAGAGGAATATGATCTGTTTCAAAGCAAAGTGAAAGAATCAGGAAGAACACAGCAGGAAGTTGTAATAAAAGCAATTGCAGAATTAAAGATAGCTTCTACAGAGGAAGTGGAAGAACTAAAAAGATTGAACCAGATGTTTGCAGATATTCTCAGTCAGCTACGGGGAGCTACTACAAATATCAATCAGATTGCAAGAAAGCTGCATATAGATGGAGAAGTTCCAAATGACAGTACGCTGTATTTCCTCAATAAAAATATTCTTAAGTACCGGAAGGAGAGTGAAAAGATATGGCTATTAATAAGACGATTAATAAGCGGACAAATACACATGGAGCAATGAGAAACTGCATCGAATATGTTTTGCGACAGGACAAGACAAGTGAACTGCTTACTTATGTAACAGGTCCGTACTGCCATGATGAGATTAATTATGATCTGGTGTACAGAACATTTTTAGAGGAAAAGAAGGTGTGGGATAAAGATTCTGGGAGAATGTACGCTCACAACATTATTTCCTGGCATAAGGACGAGCAGATCACTCCAGAGCAGGCATTAGAATTTGGAAAAGAGTTTGCAGAAAATTGGTTCAGTGGATTCCAGACCTTAGTGGCTGTGCATAAGGATAAAGATCATATCCACTGTCATCTGGTTACAAATTCTGTGAGTTATGAAGATGGAAGAAAACTGCATAACACCAAAAAGGATCTGGAACGTATGAAACAGCTTACCAATCAGATGTGCCGAGAACGTGGACTGACAGTAGCCGAAAAAGGAAAGCACTTTGATGGAAGTCAGATTGAAAAAGGGGAAGTCATTGCATGGAGCAAAGATAAATATAATCTGTTCTGTCAGCAGGTGAAAGACAGTTTTGTAGCGGATTGTGCAATGGCAGTGTTAAAAGCACTGGAAAATTGTATCAGTAAAGAAATGTTTATAGAAAAAATGAAACAGTTTGGATGGAACGTAAACTGGACAGAGAAACGGAAGCACATCACTTTTCAGAACCAGGATGGAAAGAAAGTGCGTGACAGCAATCTGTCTAAAACATTTCATCTGGATATCAGTAGGGAGGGATTGGAGAATGAATTTAATGGAAATTACGAAAGGGTACGAGCCGAAGCAGAACGAACAAACGGAGCAGATGAAGAGCTTGCCGGATATTACCGACAAGTGGAAGCAGCTTGCGAAGGAGCAGGCGGCGTCACTGGAGCTAGTGACGGAAGAGAGAGACGAGTTACAGGTGAGAAATCAGAAGATGAACGAGTTTATTCAGAAATTTCAGGAAAGGACACACAAGCTGAAAATGGAAAAACAGAAGCTATTCTTCGAGAATCACGAAATGCAAGACGAAATTCGGAAATTAAACGACGAAATTCATCGTTTGACAACCGAACTGTCCGAAACGCAGAAGTTGAATCAATCGCTTCAGAAGAACAACGACGATTTGAGGAACAGAAACGGCTTGAAGAGCAGGAGCGAGCAAGAGCAGCTCGAAGAAGAAATAAAAGACGTTCGGGACCAGAACTCTAAATTGCAGATACAGGTTAATAAATCATCTGTTGAAGCAGTAGATGAAGCACAGAAGAAACAAAAAGAAGCAGAGAAAAAGATGGAGCAGGCAGAATCCAAAGCCCGTAACGAAAAGAAACGTGCTGAGCTGGAAATTCGTAAAGCGAAAAAAGAAGTAAAGGACAGAACGGAAAACATGAAGGCTATGGAGTATTTCTGGGGAATGGGATACATTACGGTAGTTCTGTTTGCAATTCTACAGAATGGTGCTTTTCAACATGATTTCATAGATTTTTTCATGACTCCATTCATGTGGTATGTTCGATTTTGTAAATGGCTGGTATATCCAACTTATGATAATGGATTTAACCAGAAAATAGCATATGCAGGTGGAGAAGTATGGGTTATCAGGATTCTGGCAATCGTAGCTGTGCTTTTCATAGTGGGAATCTTAATGGTGATAATTATGGAAACAATAAAACAATACAAAAAAATGTGGAACGAAATTTCACAAATGTTTTTGATTGGAAGCCTTTCAGGGATAGCAGTGCTTGGAGATGTAATCAGAGGGTATCTACCTGTGAATTTGATCCTGTTATTTGTGTTTGTCAATATGGGAATCGTGTTGCTCAGAGTGTGCCGGGCGTCCCTGACATGCAATTGAATCCATGCTACTAAATAGACAAGGAAGCAAGTTTATAATATATCTTCCAAATCGGGATTAGGAAAAAGCACAGTTTTGTGATTTTTTCTTCTTGGATATGTTTATACAGTACATATCATTAGCCAAAGTATTTCCTATTATGTATTTAAGAAATTCTATTTTCTTTATGAAATCTTCAAAATTTGCAGTTATCCTTTTAGCATAATCAAAAGAAAGGATAGTGTAAAATATGAGTATAATCTTGAAAACAACAAATCTCTGTAAATCATTCAGCAGGCAGACAGTTGTAAATAACATATCGCTGAATATTGAAAAAAATTCCGTCTATGGATTGTTGGGACCAAACGGAGCCGGAAAGTCCACAACACTTAAAATGATAACAGGCATTTTGAAACCGACATCTGGAAGCATTGAGTTTGACGGACACGCTTGGTGCCGAAAAGATTTGAATGACATAGGAACCTTAATCGAAACCCCGCCTCTTTATGAGAACCTGACTGCATTTGAAAATTTAAAAGTGAGGACGGAGCTTCTCGGCTTACCGGATAAACGCTGCCATGAAGCGCTTGATATTGTCGGCCTTACGAATACCGGAAAGAAACGGGCAGGACAATTTTCTCTTGGCATGAAACAGCGGTTGGGAATTGCGATTGCAATTTTAAACAATCCCCGCCTGCTGATTTTAGACGAACCTACAAACGGCCTCGATCCTGTTGGTATAGAAGAACTCCGTGAATTGATTCGTTCCTTCCCCTCTAAAGGAATTACGGTAATTCTTTCCAGCCACATTCTTACAGAGGTACAGCAGATTGCTGACCATATCGGCATTATCTCGGAGGGTGTCTTGGGGTATGAAGGTGTTTTACATGCTGAAGAAAATCTCGAAAAATTATTCATGGATATTGTGAAAAAAAACAGAAAGGAAATGTAAGAGTATGAAATACCTTAAATCAGAACATTTAAAATTCAGAAGAACCTTTTTCAATAAATTATTGATAATTGCCCCATTGATTACAGCAGTTTTTGCTTGGCTGATGGCTGGATTTACTGGATTCCAGTATATGTCCTTGTATTGGTGGTATTCCTTTTTACTTCCGGGAACAATTACAGTTCTTTGCTATTTGTCCAATCAAAAAGAAATACGTGCAGATAAATACTATTCTGTATATTCTATGTCTATCAATCTGAAAAAATTTTGGATTAGTAAAAATCTGATTCTGATTGAAAAAATGATATTTGCGGCTTTTATATTGGCATTGTTGGTATGTGTTAGCAATATTATCTCCCCGTCAACCGTTATTTTCACACCGGGACAATCCTTTATAGGCAGTGTTGCTATTATGATAGCTTCTATATGGCAGATTCCGCTTTGCTTATTCTTGATTTTTAAAATAGGATTGTTTATGCCGCTTGTAGTAAACACTGCCTTTGGAATTTTTCTTCCCGGCTTTTTTGGAACTATCTCCTTATGGTGGCTGTGTCCATATTGTTGGGCTCCAAAGCTGGCGGAATCACTAATGGGAATTGGTATCAATGGAACATTGAATGACACTCCTAACGTTTCCATATTACCTGTTGTATTATCTTTAATTTTATCATTCATACTTTTTTTCGTACTTACTTATCTGGGTGCAGGTAATTTTAGCAGACAGGAGGCGAAATAGAATGACACTATATAGGGCAATTCGTTCAGAATTGGTAAAATTGCGCCACACACCACTATTACCAATTCATATATTCGTACCGATAGCCGGTGCAATCCTTTTTACAAGCTATTTTGGCTTATACAGTTTCCGGCCAGACTACAATAAATATAAGCTGATTTTTGAGATTACAGCTACGTTTTTTCCAATTCTTATCAGCATAATTACCGGGTTAAATACGTTTATGGAAGATCACGCCGCACATTCACAGCCGATTCTATCCGTTCCAAACAGGATAACCATTTTCTGCGGAAAGTTTCTTGTCCTTTTTGGTGGAGGCATTCTTTCACTGATTAGTTTGGTGCTATTATTTTCTATACTGGTAGCAATACAAGGACTTATTCCACATACACCCTATGTCGTGCTGTTAGAAACAATAATAGTCCTTGCCTTTGGAAATATTATACTTTACATTTTCCATTTATTTATTGGCTTTAAGTTTGGACTTGGGCCGTCATTATTTTTAGGTGTATTTGAAAGCCTACAGGTAATTATGTACAGTAATATTGTCTTAGCGGGAGTTTGGAAGTATATCCCTTTCGCTTGGGCGATTGATTTAAGCCATTATGTGTTAGACGATAAACTATCTCTACACAAAAATGAGGTTTTTATAATGGGACTTATTACAATAATTGCTTTTATTGCAGTGACTTTTTGGATTTCACAATGGGAAGGAAGGAAAAACGATGATTAAGAAAATGATTTTACTGGTTGTTGCTATTCTGCTGATGGGAGCAAGTATGACTGGCTGTTCTGTTTTGGAAAAGGGAATTGATGAATATTCCAAAGACAAAGAAGAATGTGTGCTGAATACGGATAATGTGACACAGTTTACCTACAAGGGAGACAGCTTCACCATTCTTGATGATACGCTGTCAAATTCAGAACTTGGAGAATGGGTTGGCTATATCAGAAAACTTGCGGTCATAGATTCAAACGGGAAAATCCTGCTTCAACAGGATACAGAAAAGGCCACTTTTAAAACTTTAGCTGATATTGCTGATTCAGAACCAGACGCCGCCTATATCATTCCATTTTTAAATGTTTATACGGTCAAAGATGGAAATACGCAGGAGCTTATTGTTGACGCAAACGGAGGCTGCCACAAAGCTATTCTTAATAGCTCTGTTACAGACAAAGATACTATTTTTCGATACAACCAGAAAGTAGAGGCAGCAGCAGAAGGAGATTTTACAATAAATACGCAAAATTGTACACAGTTGCTATGCGGGGATAAAGTTTATCAGATAACAGATGAAACCGTTCCCGATGAAAATATTGGAGAATATATTGATATAATTGCTGAATCCTATACATTTGATAGTGAAACAAAATTACAAATTCCCAAAGAGGAACTATATCATATTGATTGGAGCGGAAAAGAGAAGAGCTCACAAAAACGTGAGCAGTGGACAATAGGCGGTATATATGAAATCTTGGACAAAGATAGAACTGATTCCGTGGCAGTAGAAGTAAATTCTGAATACCGGGTGGCAAAATGTCAGTAAGATTTGCAAAATAATATGATGGTGCTACAATAGTACCGGAGTGAAAGGAGGTGCATTTTATGGCAAATATCCTTGCTATAGATGATGAAATTCCTATTTTGGAATTGATAAAAAATGGATTGCAGAAAGACGGACACACCGTTTCCACATATCCATCTGTTTCACAGATTCCCTTAGAGTGCTTAAACCGATATGATTTGATAATGCTTGACATTATGATGCCTGACACAGACGGCTTTACATTCTGTAAAAAAATCCGCTCCCTTGTGGATTGCCCCATACTATTTCTTACTGCTAAAACATTGGAGAACGATATCACTTTTGGCTTGGGAATTGGAGCTGATGACTATTTGACAAAGCCCTTCCGTATAGCTGAATTGCGGGCACGTGTAAACGCCCATCTGCGGCGGGAAACAAGAGAAAAACACAGCACAATCATTTTTGAACATATTAAGGTCGATTTATCCGCAAAAGAAATCCGGGTTGATGACTGCCCGGTTCCCTTTACAAAGAGCGAATATTTAATTTGTGAATATCTTGCTAATAACAAAGGACAGGTTTTTTCTAAAGAACAGATTTATGAGGCTGTATTCAGTATTGACGGAGACAGCGATAACTCAACAATTTCTACTCACATTAAAAATGTACGGGCAAAGTTTAATAAGATGGGGGTACAGCCAATCATTACAGTTTGGGGGATAGGTTACAAATGGGAACAAAGATAGCAACGTTAAGGACAGCTTTTATAAAATACCTTGTTATGCTGATAGGCGGTCTGACATTATCCGTAATCACTCCTTTTCTTGTATTTACGATATTTGCTAGTTTGGGGATTGTTAATTATGCTAACCAAAGTGAAGAATTTGTGAAAACAATAGCTCCTGTTCTTGCTTCAACACCTGATTTGGCAGATGTAACAGAAAACATGCCTCCCGGGTGTGATTACCTCTTGCTGGATAAATCATACACAATACTGGAAACCTCCTTAAAAAATGATGATGTGAAATCAGCATTAAGATATGCGACCGATGGTGTTAATACTGCAAATAATGGAAAGCAATTTCTGTTAATTACAAGGGATAAGGAACTGATTGTTTTACAATACTATATCGGTTCACAATTTACAAATGAATGGTTTAATGAGCATTTTCCTTCGCCGGAAATTTTGTTGTATATCCTCATAGGCGCGAATTGTATTGCGGTTTGCGTAATACTAACAACAAAATTCTCTAAGAATTTGAGGGTACAGCTTGCCCCTCTTTTTGAAGCGACAGAACAGGTTGCACAGAAAAATCTTGATTTTGAAGTGGGACATTCAAAAATCAGAGAATTTGAGGACGCACTTTGTTCTTTTGCTAATATGAAAGATAATCTGAAAATGTCTTTAGAGAAGCAATGGCACGCGGAACAATTACAGAGAGAACAGATTTCAGCATTAGCCCACGATTTGAAAACACCTTTGACAGTTATTCAAGGAAATATTGATTTGATAAATGAAACGGAACTTGATGACGAACAACGTCTATATGCAGATTATATCACTGAAAGCTCCAGTCAAATAAGCATTTATATTAAGACGCTGATTGATATTTCCCGGACTGTTGCCGGGTATCAGCTTCACTTGGAAGAAATTGATATTTCTGATTACATGGGACAGATTGAAGCACAGGCAAACTCCTTATGTCTTACAAAAGGAATTTGTCTGCACATGGAAAAGGAAATTGACTTGGGTATATTCAAAACGGATAAACTTCTGTTAGAACGGGCAATTATGAATGTGATAAGCAACGCCTTAGACTATTCTCCACCACTGGGAACAATTTATGTAACAACACAAAAGGTAGACCATTTTTTACACATATCCATAACAGACGAGGGAACCGGCTTCACATCAGAAGCTATACACCATGCGCAAGAACAATTTTTTATGGGCGATAAAAGCAGAACTTCTAATATGCACTTTGGTATGGGACTTTATATCACAAACAGCATTATCAAACAACATAACGGGCAACTTATTTTAAGCAATTCTAAAAAGACTGGTGGTGCGCAGGTAATAATTAAAATTCCATATTAAGAAATTAGAGGGCGATACTGCGGTATCGCTCATTATTTTTTCAAATCTTTATAAAATCTACAAATTTTCCATATAGTATATAAGTAAAGAATATAATTTCATTCTGCCGGACGACGGCAAAGAAAAAAAGCCGTCGTAACGCAGATACATTTTCGTGTGCTTTTGAAGTGGTGGCTTTGATTTTTAGAGCAGTCGCTTCTTTTTGTGCTTATTTTTAGCAACGACGATCCGGACAAAGAACAGCGGCATTTAGGAGGATTGACGCCATGTCTGCGTTATTCTTGTTTTGCTGATATGTATGATAACACCTCTTCTATCCTATAAAAAATTTGCAGGAAATCGCTCTATCGTAGAACGATTAAGAGATTATGAATATTAAAGTAATGAATCTGGATACTGCACTAAGTTATAAAAAGTATATTCCATATTGGGCATGATTTAAGTTTCGCTAAGTTCTGATTTTACAGAGCGCCATTGTTTCTTAGGCTCATATTTTCCACATCCGTCACAAGTCTGCGGCCAGTTGATTTTCCACTCAAAATACTCATCTCTGGTAATCTCACCGGATTTCAGTTCTTCTTTTCTGAGAACCCATTCTTTCATAAAATCATTGAGAACTCCATAATTGAACCACATACCAACAGGTGGATGAGCAGGCCAGTTGTCAGAGTTATGGTAACGGACTGCGGTATCTTCGCTGGAATTGCATTTCTCTCCGGGATAAGTTTCTAACTGAAAGAGATTGATAGCTGCCGGATTAAATTCATCAATCCAGAACAGGATTTCCATAAGTTCAGAAGCATCCATAGTAGTAGGTTCATGCAGTGCCAGTGGATTTACGTCCAGAATCTTAGCCATTTCAGTTACCAGATCTTTACGGGGAACCCTGTAATTCGTTTCGTATTGGGCAAGGCGGTTCGCACCTTTATCGCCCCAGCCGAGGGCAGCTCCAAGTTCTGCCTGTGTCATATTCCGGAATGTCCGGATTTTTTTTATTTTATCACCGATTGTCATACCAAATTTCCAACTTTCTTTTTGATAAATCCATTTTACTACCAAAAACAAGGAATGTAAACAGAAAGATTCGCATTGAAGCGAACAAAACGCTTGACATTCGCGTTAAAGCGAATTAAAATGGCAGTACGATAAGGTTCGCATTAAAGCGAAATAAAAGAAGTAAATGTAAACTTTTTATGAATTTTTCAAAAAAGGGTGTCAAAAGTGCCTCTGTAACGCCTTATTAGTGAGAGGATTTTTTTGAAGCGAACAACATTTTAGTGTTTCCAGGCTGTAATAAGTGAAAGGATATTCAAAAAACTCTCTTTTGTACCTTGAAAACTGCATGAGCTGTATAATCTGATTCCACAGATGCCATAACCCTGTAAATGATTTTACTGGCGAGCGTCGAAGATACTCCGGAAACGGCTGGTAAGTTTGCGAAGAAGCTGCCAGCATTCAGAAATATTCTGATAGAGGTTGGACGTAACGCTGACAACAGATTATACGAATGGAAGCCAACACGCCGAACAGAATATGCAATGCCATAGTAATAGATAAAATTTGAGAACAAAATGCGAAAGGTAAGGTGATGTGATTGAGAAAATTGTAGGTATAGGACGACTTATACAAAGAATATGTTGGAAAAGAGGTGAGCATCATGGTGAATCAGTCAGTAATAGATTCCAGTGTTAATCTGGAGCAGTTAAAGGACATTGAAGATTTAATTCCTGATATGGATAAAGCTATTTCTGAAAAAGTGGAAACTTTTCTGGATAAATCTGGCGATCAGCCGTATGCTCACATGAATGAAGGGTATGTGGTAGTCGTGGAAATGACAGGAGAAATGGATGCTACAGATGCGATCAGTGATTATCTAAGAAAAAGAACGGAGTTGATGTATTAGATGCAAGTCTTGAAAAAATATCTTGCGAAGCTACAGATGTTATGTTAATGTGAAGTCAGGGAAAATGAACGTGATACATGGTTTCTGACTTCAAATTCAATGGAATAAGTAAGTTAGGAGCGATGTAAAATGGAACAGATGCAAATGAATATGCCAGATATGTACGATGCTGCATTGTATCTTCGGTTATCGAAAGATGATATGGAAGAGGGCGGTGCGAAGTCAGAGAGCAACAGCATTGCAAATCAGAGAGAGTTACTTCGGAGCTTTGTAAAAAGCCAGCCGGATATTCAGATCTTTGATATATATGTGGATGACGGATACTCAGGAGGAAATTTTGACCGACCTGAGTTTAAACGAATGACAAGTGATATAGAAGCTGGAAAAGTAAACTGTGTGATTGTAAAAGACTTATCCAGATTCGGAAGAGAATATATAGAAGCCGGGCGATGGATCGAAAAGACCTACCCGGCTTTAAATGTGCGTTTTATTTCAGTTACAGACCAGTTTGACAGTAAAACAGCAGATTTTTCAGAGAAGTCATTTGTAGTTCCAATCAAAAATTTTGTAAATGAAAGTTATTGCCGGGACATTTCCGGTAAAGTGCGAAGCCACCAGAAAATCAAACGTGAAAAAGGTGAATTTATTGGAGCATTTGCCCCGTATGGTTACTGCAAAGATCCGGAGAATAAGAACTGTCTGGTGATTGATTCTTATGCAGCGGATATTGTAAGAAAAATATTTTCATGGAAAATTGATGGGTTCAGTCTTGGAGCAATCGCAGAAAAACTGAATGTACGTCATGTGCAGTCGCCAAAAGAATATAAAAAGGCAAATGGTGAAAATTACAATTCCGGATTCCATAGTTCAGATACACCGAAATGGTCGGCAGTGCAGATCAAAAGGATTCTGACCAATGAAGTCTATATTGGAAACATGGTACAGGGCAAGCAGGAACGAATCAGCTATAAAGTAAAGCAACGCCTGGATAAGCCAGAATCAGAGTGGGTGAAAGTAGAAAATACGCATCCGGCAATTATCAGGCAGAATGATTTTGATGTGGTTCAGAAGCTGCTTCAATATGATGGCAGGGCATCGAAAACATCGGACAGTGCAAACTTTTTTTCAGGTTTTGTATTTTGCGGAGATTGCCATACACCGATGATACGCAGGGTAAATCAGTATAAGGGAAAGAAAAAAGCCTTTTATATTTGCCAGACAAAAAATAAAGGTGGAGATTGCACCAGACACAGCATTCCGGAAGAGGTGCTGAAAAGGATTGTATTGAAAGAGATTCAGGCATATACGGCACTTTTCGTAGACTATCAGATGATTATGGAAGAACTTTGTGAAATGAAAGTCAGTTACGATCAGGTAATCGGTTATGATACGCAGATTAGTAGGTTGCAGGAAGAATATAACCGTTATTACAGCCTGAAAGCGTCTTTAAGTGATGACTTGAAAGAGGGACTGATCAGTAAAGAGGAGTTCGATGATTTTCGGGAAAATTACGGAAGAAAATGTGAAGAACTGGAGCAGATGATTGAAAATCAGAAAAAGCTGGTGAAGCAAATGTTTGAGGATGGAGTGTCTGCAACTGTTCAGTTGGAGGACTGGAAGAAATCACTGGAAATCAAAGAACTGGATCGCACATTGCTGGCACTGACCGTAGATAAAATTTATATTTATGAAAATAAGCAAATTAAAATTCACATCCGTTATCAGGATATGATTGAGAAAATGAAAGTCATAAGACGGTTTTATGCGGAACACCGGACAGAGTGCAGGAAAGAGGTGAGATAAATGGCAAGGACAGCAAAAAGATATAAGAAAAACACAGAGAAGAAAGTTCTTGGGATTCCGGTATGTATGGCTGCAATTTATGCCAGATTATCCGTAGACAGTGATGAAAAAAAGTCAGAATCTATTGAAACACAGGTTACGCTGATAAAAGAGTTTATTCAGAAGCACAATGAAAATCCAGACAGAGAGTATGAAATTGCTGTATATGACATTTATTCTGATCTGGGAAAAACTGGAACAAATTTTGACAGACCGGGATTTGAACGGATGATGAATGATGTCAGGGCAGGTAAAATAAATTGTATTCTGGTAAAGGATTTCTCACGATTTGGAAGAAATTATATCGAAACCGGAAATTATTTGGAAAAGATTCTCCCTTTTATGAAAGTGCGGTTTGTTTCTGTATGTGACAACTATGACTCCTATGCACTGGGTGCTAAGAATCAGGAGTTATCCATGAATATCAAGAATCTGGTGAATGATGCTTACGCAAAAGACATTTCTGCAAAGGAACGGGCAGCAAAACGTATTGCACAGAAGAACGGTGAGTATGTGGGATCTACAGCTCCATACGGATATTGTGTGGAAAAGGTAAATGGAATTTATAAGTTAATTGTAGAACCGGAAGCCGCAAAGATTGTCCGCAGGATTTTTGAAGAATATGCTTCAGGAGATGGCATACAGAGCATTATTGACAGGCTGTTTGAGGATGGGGTACATCGGATTTCAGATTATAACCGATATCATCATGTGTACTGTCAGGACGTAGAAAATCTTCATCAGTGGGGAAATTCTTCGATACGTGCAGTGCTGAATCGAAATAATTATTATGGCGATCTGGTTCAGAGAAAATATGAATCCAGATTTCAAAGAGGTGAAAAATGGTGTGATATACTGGATGAAAGCCAGTGGATTATTACGCCAAATGCCCATGAGCCGATTATCAGCCGAGAACTGTTTGACAAAGCACAAGTCAGGTTAAAAGCAGCACAACAGAAAACAACAAAAACTACGGCAGGATGGGAAGAGGATGAAAGAGCATTTTATAATGTATTCTATTGTGGAGACTGCAAGCGGAAAATGTGTACACGCAGATACAGAGGTAATGTGTATTATTTTTGCAACGCTGCTCAGTATCGGGATGAAAGGAAATGTAGTCATAAATCTATCTCTGAAGAAAAATTGCAGAAAATTGTCCGTTCGGAGCTGACCAGACAGTTTCAGTTATCTGGCTTACGGAAAAAGGATATGTCTGCTATAAGCAGTGCGGTATTTCTTTCCAAAATCAAAGAAGTTCAAACAGAAATCAGAAAATTGGATGTAGATATGGAAAAACGTTCAGAAAAACTGGCACAGGCATTTATGCAATATAAAGAGGGGGAACTTTCCAAAGAAGCCTATATAGAAATGAAAGATGACCGTAATAGCTGGAAAGAGTTCTGCGAAGAGAGAAAGAAGTCTTTAGAGCAGACCATACGAAAGCTGGAAAAACAGCAGAAAGAAGAAGCCAGATTTTTACGAAGCCTGCTGGAGCTGGATGGGACAACCAGAATCAATGCGGAACTTGCAGAAAGCTTGATTGAAAGTATGTATCTATATGGTGATGGCAAACTGGAAATCAACTTCGGGTTTAAGGGGGCGGTAGAACATGAGTGATCAGAAACTGATTATTGGATATTACCGCCTTTCCATGGAAGATGACTCAGAGGGAGAAAGTAACAGCATTATTAATCAGAGAAAACTGGTAAAAGATTATATTTCCAATATTCCTGAACTGGTGGCTATGCCCTTTCAGGAGTTCTACGACGATGGATATTCTGGTTCCAGTATGGAACGTCCGGCAATTAAGCAGGTTCTGGAACTTGCCAGGGAGAATAAAGTGCAGTGTATTGTAGTAAAAGATTTTTCACGTTTTGCCAGAAACTATATTGAGATGGGAACTTATCTGGAACAGATTTTTCCATTCCTGGGAGTACGATTCATTTCTATCTCAGACCGATATGATTCTAAAGATTATAAGGGAAAGAGTTCGGATATTGAAGTACAGTTTAAAGGACTGATAGCAGATTTTTATGTGAAAGATCAGTCCGTAAAGGTAAAAGCGGCAGTCAGTACCAGACGAGGAAAAGGTGAGTATTGCTGTGGCTCTGCACCGTATGGGTATCGAATCAATCCTGAAAATAAGAAAGAACTGGTGATTGTAGAGGACGAAGCGGAAGTGATTCGCAGAGTATT
Organism: Faecalimonas umbilicata; assembly: GCF_042846195.1. NCBI lineage: Bacteria > Bacillati > Bacillota > Clostridia > Lachnospirales > Lachnospiraceae > Faecalimonas > Faecalimonas umbilicata. The sequence goes on along the minus strand of NZ_AP031411.1, from coordinate 2,277,963 downwards.
TGAACTGACCAATCAGCGATATTCCAAGATGGAGATTTGTAAGTTATTCAATGAAGAGGGTGTATTGACTCCCTTGCAGTCTATGAGCAGACGACAGAAATCAGACAGCAAGAAAGCTGCATCAAGAGGATTGCAGTGGACGAGTGATATGATACGGAAGATTGTGGATGATAAGACTTATATAGGCTGTATGGTCTATGGAAAGACAAAGATTCCAGATCCCGGAACAGGGAAAGAAGTACCAGTGCCGAGAAATCAGTGGAAAGTGATGGAAAATCACCATGAGCCGATCGTATCAAAAGAAGTTTTTGAAAAAGCACAGTCCCTGCAGATTAGATACACAAAGAAAAGTAAATTTGACAGGGAAACAACACTGTTAGGTGGCTATGTGAAGTGTGGAAATTGTCACAGAAGCCTGACTTCAAGCAGTCCGGTTCATGGTCATATCCTTTATAGCTGTGCTTACAGTAAAGGAAAAGAAGATACAGGATGTTTTGCCGGAAAAGCGGATAACAAAATGCTGGAGCATATTGTGCTGGCAGAAATTAAGGCATATTTACGTCAGAATATCAGCCAAGAACAGATGCAGCAATCTATGAGAAAACAACATGAGGACAGTATAGAAGCCTATAAGATGGAAAGTGCAGATTGTGAAAAGCGTCAAGAACAAATAAAAATCCAGAACCGCCGGAACTATGAGAAGTATCACGAGGGACAGATGAACCAGAACCAGTTTATGGAAGCCAAGAAGCAGTTGGAAGAAGAAAGAGAACGACTGCAGAAACGTGTACAGGAACTGGAAGAACTGATAAATGGTGAGAAAGAAATCCTGATGAAAAAGAATGTTCCAGTGGAGCAGATGTTGAAGTATTTAGGCTATGAAAAGATGACACGAGAGATGCTGGAAGAATACGTGCAGGGAATATATGTGTATGATGATGGGAGAGTGGAGGTGGAATGGAAAAATAGTTATTAAATATAGAAGGATTTGATTGCTCTTTAAAGTTATATAAGATAAAATATTGTGTATAAAATTGGAAATATGCCATACATTATAGAATTTGATGGTTGAATGAGGGCGAGTAAATGGAAGATACTACACTTAAAAAAAAGGATATTGAAGAATTAGAAAAGTTAGTAAAAATAGCTGAAGAACAAGGGAATAATATTAATCTGAATCTAGTATATATGATAATAGATTCGGAAAAAATAAACTTTGCAGAAGTAATGAAATATTTTGAAAATAGAGGAATTACAATGATAGAAGGGGATGTTGAACCAGATATTACGGCATATTCATGTGAAGGTGAACGGATTAGACCTTTTGATCCTTCTAAAATAAGCATTACCATGAAACCTATGACGTTGGATGCATTAATAAAGAGAATACAAAATGAAGAAATTGAATTTGATACATCGTTTCAAAGAAAAGCTGGATTGTGGAGTAAAAGACAAAAAAGCCAATTGCTGGAGTCGATTTTTTTGCGAATTCCTTTGCCGGCATTTTATTTTGATGCTACTGATGAGGATGAGTGGTTAATTATTGATGGTTTACAGCGAGTATCAACTTTAAAAGAATTTGTTGTAGATAAAAGCTTAAAGTTACAAGAATTAGAATTTTTCCCTGAATTGAATGGTTGTAATTATGATAAATTACCAAGAATGTTTCAAAGGAGAATAGATGAAACGGTCATCAATGTTTATCTAGTTAATCCATCTACACCAGAAAATGTGAAATTTAATATTTTTAAGAGAATTAACACAGGAGGGTTGACACTTGAACCGCAGGAAATAAGAAATGCTTTATTTCAAGGTCAAGCAACAAAATTTTTACAAGAGTGTTCCAAATTAGAGTGTTTTATTAAGGCAACCGCAGGAAGCATAAAAAGCGAAAGAATGTTGGACAGAGAATTTGTCCTTAGATATGTTTCATTTTGTTATTTGGATTTACAATTATATAATGGAAATATAGATGAGTTCTTAAATGAAGGAATGAAATTTCTTAATCATGCTGACGAAATGTATATTAGAGAAATTAAGAATAAGTTTACCTTTGTTATGAAGGCTATGTTTGCAGTAATGGGAAATAACAGTTTTAGAAAAATATGTGAGGATGGAAGGCGAAGACCAATTAATAAGGTGATCTTTGAGTCATGGTGTTATGTATTTAAAACACTGACACCAGAGGCAGTAGGACTATTAGAAAAGAAAAAAGAAAAAGTGCAAAAAGAATATATGCAGTTATGTGCCTCTCAAGAGTATTTATATTTATTAAAAGTTCCAGATAAAAAAGCATTATACGCACGTATCAGAGCAGTTGATGAATTAATCCATAAATTTATTTAAAGAGGAATTAGAATGATTGAAAAAATTTCATTAAAAAACTTTAAATGTTTTGAAAAAATTGATGTTACATGTCGGGAATTGAATTTATTTACAGGTATTAATGGCATGGGAAAATCGACATTGATTCAGGCATTATTATTATTGCGGCAAACATATGAAAAAAATAATTGTTTGGAAAATCAGCGTTTAATCCTTAATGGATCATATGTCGAACTGGGTACTCAGACTGATATTATGTATTGGTTTAGAAAAGATGATGTGCTTTCTATAGAAGTAGAGGAAAATGATCATAAATGGATGTGTCAGTATGATAAAGTTGGAAATTTGATTTCAGAAAGTCAGGGACCTTTATCTGAAAGAGATTCATTTCTTACAAAAAAATTTGAGTATATATCGGCAGAAAGATTAGGACCTCGCCGTTATTATGACACGATAGAAAATGAAAACTCTTTGCATTCGGAAATTGGAGTGAAAGGTGAAAAAACCGCAGTATGCTTGTATGAGAAAGGGAGTGATGTAAAAGTTTATCCAAATATGAAGCATAGTTCAGAAACAAGTGAACGACTTGAATTGCAGATAAATGCGTGGTTATCAGAAATCTCGCCAAACATAAAGGTAAATGTAATTCCTTATTTAGATGTGAATTTAATGGGAGTGAGATATTCGACAAGTAACAGTTTAGGAGAAGAGTCTACAAATGCATTAAACATGGGATTTGGAGTTTCATATTCGTTACCTATTATTGTTGCATTATTAAGTGCAAGGGAGGGAGACATACTTGTGCTTGAGAATCCAGAAGCACATTTACATCCACGTGGTCAGAGAAAAATTGGTGAATTAGTTGCTTTAGCTGCTGCTAATGGTGTCCAAATTTTTATGGAAACACATAGCGATCATGTTTTAAATGGAATTCGATTAAGTGTTCGCAATAAAAAAATATCATCTGATAAGGTAAAAATAAACTATTTTTATGAATATTTATCAGAAGAAGGAATTCAAAAACATGAAAAAACATCTCCGGAGATTTTAGAAGATGGCAGTTTATCGAATTGGCCGGAGGGATTTTTTGATGAGTGGGATAAAGCAATTGATGAATTATTTTAAGAGGAATATAAATGGTATTTAATGAGATTTCTTTGAAACAACAGGTTGCAAAATTACCATTAACTGAGCAATTTTCGGGCTTTTTAAAAGTGTGTCAAGAATTGAAACATAGGAATAAGGACAATGACTTCTATTATACGGATGAATTAATGACAGAAGAAATTGCTAATGAATATACGATACATGATTGGTTGAAAGATCGAAATGTGCCTCAAAAAGATAAGCAATTTTTTAGATCTCTGATTCAGAGAGGACATAGAATAGAAACAGGAGATTTCCTTGAGAGTGAACTGATTGTAGAATTAGAAAATAAAGGTTCTGTTTCTGCTAAGGGTGCTTTAATGGCATATGAATGGGATAGCTACATAGTTAGTTTGTTATCATCTGAATTATGGGAAAAGGAATGGATGGAGGGAAAATATGTATCCATTAATGACGAAGAAGATGAAGCAGTCAAAGTAAGAAATTGTGGGATTTTGGATCATGTAGATCAATTGATTACAAGTGAAAGGGAACGACAGTCATTAATTATTTCTTCAGGAGCTGAGCTATGGGAAAAAAGAGAACAATTATATCCACATTTAATTTTTTGCAAAGAGGTGAAAAGGCAATTAGAAGAAGCTCGTGTTTCAATACAAATTCAAACTATCATGAAAAGAATTCAGATTTTAGAGGATTATTTCGCAACATATGAAGGAGTGTTTGATAAAAATGAAGTTGGTTTTGGATGCAGGACAGAATCCGAGTCGGTGAAGAAAGATAAAGAATTAAATGAGTATAGAAAATTTGTAACACCATATGGAAAAGAAGAATATTTTTATTGGCATATAAGTTTTCCGGGAAATTATCCAGGCAGAATACATTTTTTACCAGACCCGGAACATAGAGTGGGGATTGTTGGATATATAGGAAAGCATTTGCCAACCTCCAAATTTTCGACCATTTAATGTAACAATTATGTTACATCCTCCCCATCTACTTTGTGACAATTATATAACGTCCTCTATACAGAAATATGCGGTTTTAAGCCATTTCGGTGGCAAAAAAGCCGCATATTTTTTGTGGCAATGACTTGACATCCTCGGGGGCACTGTGTCTGAGAGATAGTCTGCCGCTCTAGAAACAGCCATCGAATTGCTGAAGGGAAAAAAGGTTCTTGTATAAATTTCATCGACAAAATTCTACCAGAACAGCCGGGCGGCTTACTTTTTTATGATATGAAAATGCTTATCGGTATGTCGGTTTTTCTATTGAAAACAGCACGTTCTGGCCTTTTAAACAAGGAGAAAACAGTGAAAATAACACTGTAAAAAGGCAGTGTCGAATGTTGTCCAGAGTATCGAAAGAGTGAGGAGAAAGGTATTGACTTTGTGGATATTTAGTATCATAATACTGAATAGACACAACATATTGTAGAGAAAGGGCGATAGACAGGATGATTAGAAGTATTATCAAAAGGGACGGCCGCGTGGTACTGTATGACGAAAGCAAGATTGCATCGGCTATTTTAAAGGCGATGGAGGCAGCAGGTGAAGGAGATGCGACAGATGCTGCAAATGTGGCAAACGATGTACAGAGTAAGCTTGAAAAGTTGCCGGAAGATATGCCGCCTCAGATTGAGCAGGTGCAGGATACGGTGGAGCGGGCTCTGATGAAGAAAGGGTTTGAGGAGTCGGCGAAGAAATTTATTTTGTACCGGGCACAGAGAACACATATCCGAGAAGCAAACACAAGCCTGATGAAAACAATCGATGAGATTACGAATATAGATGCGCGCGAGAGCGATATGAAGCGTGATAATGCGAATATTGACGGAAATACTTCTATGGGAAGCATGCTCCAGATTGGAGCGGCAGGAGCGAAAAATTATAATGAGGCATATTTGCTGACACCAGAACAGGCGAAGGCGTACCGGGAGGGAGATATTCACATCCATGATTTTGACTTTTATTCGCTGACAACTACTTGTACGCAGATAGATATTGAGAAACTATTTCAGGGGGGATTTTCTACCGGACATGGAGTGATCCGGGAACCACAGTGTATTCAAAGTTATGCGGCGTTGGCGGCGATTGCGATCCAGTCGAATCAAAACGATCAGCACGGAGGACAGAGCATTCCAAACTTTGATTACGGACTGGCGAAGGGAGTGGCAAAGTCTTTCCAAAAAATTTATAAAAAGCAGCTTACAGAAGCGGTGGAGGATCTGGCTGATCTTGAGGATGAAGAAGTACAGATTACACAGATGTTAAATGAACTAAAGCAGACAAAAGAACTGTTTCCACGGTTAAAGCAGGAGGAAGAAGTATTTGATCGTGCGGTACAGCAGAAGCTTTGCGAACGATATCATTTTACGGAAGAAAAGGCAGCACACATTACTGAGAAGGTCAGAAAGCGTACCGAGAAATACACGGAGCGCGACACTTATCAAGCGATGGAAGGATTTGTACATAATCTGAATACGATGCATAGTCGTGCAGGGGCACAGACACCGTTTTCTTCTATCAACTACGGGACAGATACAAGCCCAGAAGGAAGAATGATCATCCGGAATGTACTGCTTGCAACAGATGCAGGGCTGGGAAATGGGGAGACATGTATTTTCCCAATTCATATTTTTAAGGTGAAAGAAGGGATCAATTATAATGAGGGAGATCCAAACTATGACCTATTCCGATTAAGCTGCAAGGTAAGTGCAAAAAGGCTGTTCCCGAATTTTGTATTTCTTGATTCGCCATTTAATCTTCAGTATTACAAACCAGGGCATCCGGAGACGGAAGTTGCTACCATGGGCTGCCGTACTCGTGTGATGGGGAATGTATATGATCCAGAGCATGAAATCGCGTATTCAAGAGGAAATCTTTCCTTTACTTCGATTAATCTGCCTCGTCTTGCAATTGAGAGCAAAGGAGACGAGAAAGTATTTTATCAGAAATTGGATGCAATGTTGGAACTAGTTGCGAGACAGTTGATGGATCGTTTTGAGATTCAGGCAAAGAAATGTGTATATAATTATCCATTCCTTATGGGACAAGGTGTGTGGCTGGATTCGGAAAAACTAGGACCAAACGAGGAAGTCCGGGAAGTGTTAAAACATGGGACACTATCGATTGGATACATCGGTCTGGCAGAGACTTTGACGGCACTGTATGGAAAGCATCATGGGGAAAGTGAAGAGATGCAGCAGAAGGGGCTTGAGATTATCGGTCATATGCGGGCATTTACGGATGCGAAAGCAAAAGAAACTAAGATGAATTATACGTTGCTTGCGACACCGGCAGAAGGCTTGTCCGGAAGATTTCTCCGGATGGATCAGAAACGTTATGGGAAGATACCGGGGGTGACAGACAGAGAGTATTATACAAATAGTTTCCATATTCCGGTCTGGTATCCGATCTCCGCGTACGAGAAGATCAGAAAAGAAGCTCCTTATCATGCATTGTCCAATGGTGGTCATATCAGTTATGTAGAACTGGACGGAGATACTGCAAAAAATGTGGAGGCATTCGAGAGTGTGATCCGCTGTATGCACGATGCCGGAATTGGTTATGGAAGTGTCAATCATCCGGTAGACCGTGATCCAGCCTGTGGATATGTAGGTGTGATCGATGATGTGTGCCCAAGATGCGGACGGAGGGAAGGAGAGCCGATCAGTGACGAAAAGCTAAAAGAACTGAGAAAGCTATATCCGGAAATGCCGCAATTTTGCGGATGCAGATAGTACGAAAAGAGAATATTTTCAGGAAAAGGCAGCAGATATTTTGACAATAGATAGGTTAGTGAAAGGAAGGATTTAGTATGGAAGAAAGATGTACGATTGGAAAAGATGTAAAATTTGAGAGAATCAGAAGAATTACGGGATATCTTGTGGGAACAATGGACAAGTGGAATGATGCAAAAAAAGCAGAAGAGAGAGACAGAGTAAAACATGGACTGGGACAATAGAAAACTAAGGCTTGCGGGAATCGCCGGGGACAGTATTGTAGATGGACCTGGAATCCGCATGACATTGTTCGCACAGGGATGCCCCCATCACTGTCAAGGATGTCATAATCCGGAAACGTGGGAATTTGACGGAGGAACCTGGTGGACGACAGACGATCTTGTCAAGGTAATTGAGGAGAATCCTCTTGCCAAGGGAGTTACATTTTCTGGCGGGGAGCCGTTTAGCCAGGCGGAGGCATTTGCAGAGCTTGCAGGAAAATTAAAGAACCGGGGATACGAAGTGGCGAGTTATTCGGGATTTACTATGGAAGAACTTTTGCGGGGATCCCGAGAGCAGCGGATGCTTTTAGAGAAACTGGATGTACTGATTGATGGACCGTATATCGAAGAGCAAAGAAGCCTTTCACTTGCATACCGGGGGAGTAGAAATCAGAGGATCATAGATGTTCCTGCAAGTCTCAGAACCGGAGAAATCACGGAAATTGTTTCGGGGAGATGGCAGGGAGAATATTAGGAAAATACGTCTTGCAGAGAGAAAAAGTGAATTCTCTTACAAGGCGTATTTTTTTAGGATCAGTCCACAGTCGTCCATGTATGCCCGGTATGTTTTAAAAATATATTCAGTATATCTTCTGTACGTATTTTCAGACTGGATGTGTTGATGCAAGGGTGGCAGCCGATATATTTGTTTTCCAGCAATTCTTTATCGATGACCAGATGTACGGCGTGGTGACTGTCGTTCATTAGTCCCAGAACGCTGACAGATCCCGGTGTGATGTTCAGATATTGTTCCATATATTCTGGCTCAGCAAAAGAAAGACGGGAGGTGCCAAGCTGTTTTGAGACATCTTTCGTCTTAAACTTTTTTGTGCCAGGCATCATCAGAAGGTAAAAAGCAGTTTTCTGCCGGTTTCTTAAAAATAAGTTTTTGCACATGGACACGCCGAGAAGCATGTCGATGTTCTCGCAGGCTTCCATTGTCTCGGTGACTGCGTGATCTACGCGTTCGTAAGGGATGGAAAGTTCATCTAGAAGAGAATAGACTGCCATTTCCTTTGGGAGCCGTCCTGTTTTATTCGGTGCGGTTGTATAAAGCTGATTGCTGATGTTGCTTATATTCATTTCAAATCCTCCTTCCAAAGATAACATTAGAAAATATCATGATCGAATGTTAGAATATTATAGCACTTTATCGGAGTATTTGTAAAAAAATGTAAAAGACAGTTTTATTTGTTTTGCTCTGGATGACATTCGGACGGAGGTTTGAAGGGAATGGCAGAAGAATCTGTCTAGCTTTAGACCGGAAAAGACAGAAGAGATTTGAGTATCTCGGATATCTTGCAGCTGTAACAATTCCGTCAGTCACAGGGATTGGTGTGGTTATGGCTGTCGGAGAGAGCAGAGGAGTGGTGATAGAATTGTTTCGCATGTTTCTGCTTGTATTTATAGGCGCACTGTGGGTGTCAATTGTCGGAGGATGGTTCAGGAGCAGTATGGCACTTTCTGCCTGGGTGCTCGCCTTTGTTGTGATACAATTGGTGATTTGTCCGGTATTGATCAATATCTCCGCTTACTTGCCTGCTGTAGACTATATAAAATATTTATTTCCGCTCGGGTGGTATGTCTAAAGGGACTCCATTGAAAAATACATTTTTCAGTGTTCCTTTTTCTTGTCATTCCGGGCGGAAATCGCTATAATGAGAAAGAATCATTAGAAGGAGGAGATGGGAAAAGATGTTTCAACTGATTCCATATCTGAAAGGATATAAAAAAGAGAGTGTGATCGGTCCGCTCTTTAAGCTTTTAGAGGCATGTTTTGAACTGATTGTTCCACTTGTGATGGCAAAGATCATCGATGTGGGAATTGAGAACCGGGATATGCCGTACATTTTGAAAATGGGAGGAGTTTTAATACTGTTAGGTGTGATTGGTCTCGCATGTTCGCTGACGGCGCAGTACTTTGCGGCAAAGGCAGCAGTAGGGTTTGGGACGGAGCTGCGCCATGATCTGTTTCGCCATATCAGCACGCTGTCCTACCAGGAGATTGATCAAGTTGGAAGTGCAACGCTTGTAACAAGAATGATAAGTGATATCAATCAAGTGCAGTCCGGAGTCAATCTTGTACTCCGACTGTTCCTGAGATCACCGTTTATTGTTGTCGGGGCGGTTGTCATGGCATTTACAGTCAACTTCAGACTGGCATGGATCTTTGTTGTTGCAGTACCGCTTCTTTCCATTGTCATCTATGGAATTATGATGATTACAATTCCAATCTATAAGAAAGTGCAAAAAGGGCTTGATCAGATTCTTTTGACGACGAGGGAAAATCTTGCAGGAATCCGTGTGATCCGCGCATTTCGGACACAGAAAGAGGAGCAGAAAGCATTTGAAAAGGAAAGTCATACATTGATGCAGGATCAGTTGAGAGTCGGCTGGATCTCAGCACTGATGAATCCACTGACCTATCTGATCGTCAATGGAGCGATCATTGTACTTGTGTGGGCCGGAGCTTTTGAAGTGAATACAGGAAAGGTGTCACAGGGGGAGATGATCGCACTTGTCAGCTATATGACACAGATTCTGATCGCACTTGTGGCACTTGCGAATCTGATCGTATCTTTCACAAAGGCGCTTGCATCTGCGGGAAGAATCAACGAGGTGTTTGCTATTTGTACAACGATGGAATCTCCGAAAAGCAGAATGGAAAAAGTATCTGATAAAAAGTGTGAAGCAGTTTTGTTTGATCATGTGCAGTTCCGGTATCACGGATCAAAAGAACCTGCGCTTTCGGATGTAACATTTTCTGTAAGCAAAGGAGAAACGGTTGGAATTATCGGAGGAACCGGATCAGGCAAATCAACTTTGGTCAATTTGATCCCGAGATTTTATGATGCATCAGAAGGACGTGTACTTTTTGATGGTGCAGATGTCAAAGAGTATCCGATGGAGAAGCTGCGTGGAAAAATCGGAATAGTTCCGCAGAAAGCTACTTTATTCCGGGGGACGATTCGTGCAAATATCCAGTGGGGGAAACAGGATGCTGCCGATGAGGAGATCTATGAAGCACTGGAGATCGCACAGGCAAAAGAGTTTGTTCAGGAAAAACCGAAGGCACTTGATACGATGATCAGTCAGGGCGGGAAAAATCTGTCCGGAGGGCAAAGACAGCGACTGACGATTGCCCGTGCGCTTGTGCGGAAGCCGGAAGTATTGATTCTTGATGACAGCGCATCGGCACTGGACTTTGCGACAGATGCAAAGCTTCGGAAAGCCATTGTGGACAAGACAAAGGATATGACAGTCTTTCTTGTATCGCAGAGAGCGGCATCCATTCTCCATGCGGATAAGATTATTGTTATGGATGATGGTATGGTTGCAGGGATCGGTACGCATCAGCAACTGTTAAAAACATGTGAGGTCTATCGGGAAATCTGTTATTCCCAGCTTTCCAAAGAGGAGGTGGAGCAATATGAAAAAGAATAAAGGAACGGTGGGGAAAGTATTAAAACTGATCGGACCTTATAAATATCTTTTATTGTTGTCACTTGTATTTGCGATGATTTCTGTCGCTCTGACACTATATGCACCAATTTTGATCGGGGACGGTGTGGATGTTCTTATTGGAAAAGGACAGGTAAAGTTTCCGGAGGTTTTTGCAATTTTGAAAAAACTTGCAGTTGTCATTGTGCTGACTTGTGTGGCGCAGTGGCTGATGAATCTGTGCAACAACCGGATCACCTACCGTGTTGTGAAGGATGTGAGGATAAAGGCATTTGCAAGACTTCAGGTACTGCCCTTAAAGTATGTGGACAGCCGCCCGCAGGGGGAGACGATCAGCCGGATCATCACCGATGTGGAACAGTTTTCAGACGGATTGTTAATGGGATTTTCCCAGTTTTTCACCGGGATTGTTACGATTTTAGGAACGCTTGTCTTTATGCTTGGTATTCATGTACAGATTGCGTTGGTCGTGATCTTGATCACACCGGTATCTTTGTTTGTAGCAAGCTTTATTGCAAAAAGAACGTATACGATGTTTCAGAAGCAGTCAGAGACAAGAGCTGAGATGACTTCGCTTGTGGAGGAAATGATTGGAAATCAGAAAACAGTGCAGGCATTCGGTTATGGAGAGGAAGCGTTAAAGCGGTTCGATGCAATCAATCGGAACTTGCAGACATGCAGTCTCAAAGCAATCTTTTTTTCTTCCATCACAAATCCAAGCACACGGTTTGTCAATGGACTCGTGTATGCGGGAGTTGGGATTACCGGCGCAGTCTTTGCGATGCGAGGAGCGATTTCTGTCGGACAGCTGTCCTGTTTTCTGACTTATGCTAATCAGTATACAAAGCCGTTCAATGAAATTTCCAGTGTGATCACAGAACTGCAGAATGCGCTTGCCTGCGCAAGGCGCGTGTTTGATTTTATTGAAGAGGAAACGGAGACGGTGGATCAGAAAGATGCAGTCGTCTTAAGTCAGGTACAAGGAGAAGTAAAACTTGTGGATGTATCGTTCTCCTATCAGCCTGAGGTACCACTGTTGGAGCATCTTAATCTTACTGTGAAGCCGGGACAGAAGATTGCGATCGTAGGTCCGACAGGATGTGGGAAGACGACTTTGATCAACCTGCTGATGCGATTCTACGATTTGGATGGCGGACAAATATTGCTGGATGGAAATGCTGTTTCAAAAGTAACAAAAGACAGTCTGCGTGCAAGCTTTGGAATGGTCCTTCAGGAAACCTGGCTGAAATCTGGCAGTATCGCAGAAAATATTGCATATGGAAATCCGGGTGCGACAAGAGAAGAGGTTATTGCGGCAGCGAAGGCGGCGCATGCCCATGGATTTATCAAACGTATGCCGGAAGGATATGATACGGTTATTACCGAGGATGGAGGAAATTTGTCACAAGGACAAAAGCAACTTTTGTGTATTGCAAGAGTGATGCTGAAACTTCCGCCGATGTTGATTCTTGATGAGGCAACATCGTCCATTGATACAAGAACAGAAATACAGATTCAGAAAGCATTCCAGAAAATGATGCAGGGACGGACAAGCTTTATTGTGGCGCACAGACTTTCTACGATCCGGGAAGCAGATGTGATCCTTGTGATGAAAGATGGAAATATTATTGAGCAGGGGGATCATAAAACACTGCTTGCAAGAAATGGGTTCTATGCAGAGTTGTACAAAAGCCAGTTTGCAGAATAGAATAAGTTATAGTGAAAGTGTATGAAAAGAACAGAGATTGGGAATACTCTCAGAGAAAGAAAAGCGGATATCCGCTGAAAAAACAGTTAAAATCTGAGTAGGGAGGCATTGCATGAAAGCGATTGTAGAAGAAGGATGTATTTCCTGTGGCGCATGCGTTGGAGAATGTCCGGAAGTGTTCCGGTTCGGAGATGGCGGGCTGGCGGAGGCATATGCGGAAGTCACAGCAGAAAATGAAGAGGAAGCAAAGGCGGCAAGAGACAGCTGTCCGGTGTCTGTTATCGATATCCGTTAGTGACGGAAAAAGAGAGGCAGTGCTTTCTGAAAAGCAAGAAGAGAGCGGCCGATCATCCTGTCGTGAAAAAATAAAAAAGAAAATAGAAAAGAGGTCTTCTTTATCCGGGACTGCCATAGATTGTATGGTAGAACGGATCAGGGAGGCTTTTTTTAATGGAAGAAACAAAATATATTTATGCGGACAAATCAGAATACCCAGAAGTCTGTGTGCAGGAGAAAAACAGACAGTATGCGGCAGCAATGCTTGGCAATGTAGGAGCGTGTGACTCTGAAATGTCGGCAGTCAGTCTTTACTTTTACAATGGCGTGATTGCGGAGGGGAAATTTGAAGAAATCTCGGAATGTTTTCATAAGATCAGTATTGTGGAGATGCATCATTTACACACTTTTGCGACACTTGCGAATCTACTTGGAGCAGATCCACGCATGTGGAGTGTCGAGAGAGGACGATATCGTTACTGGTCAGGGGCTTGCAATCAATATTCCAGAAACATCGGTGACATTCTTCAGAATGCACTTCGCGGGGAGCAACAGACCATTGCAAAATACCGCAGACAGAAAGAATGGATACAGGATTGTCATATCAGGAAAATTTTGGAGCGGATCATCTTAGATGAACAGTGTCATGTAAAAATATTTGAGCAGCTGTGTGACAGATATGTCCATTAAAACATAGAAAACGAAATAGAAGAAATAAAGGGGGAGAAAATGCGGGTATGTGAGTTGAGGGAAAAGGAAGTGATCAATGTCTGTAACTGTAAAAGGCTGGGAAATCCGGTGGATCTTGTATTTGATGCGTGCAGTGGCTGTATCGAGGCAATCGTCATTCCGGGGCCGGGAAAAATCTGTGGTTTTCTAGGATCGGACAGTGAGTATGTGATTCCATTTTCCTGCATTAAAAAAATAGGGGAAGATATCATTTTTGTGGAAATCTGTGAAGAAAAATACCTTGTTCCATGCAAATGATTTGACATTGATTTCCATTACCGATATACTAAAGAAAAATGTGGAAGGGGAACAGAACATGAAGTGTCCTTATTGTAATAATCCAGATACAAAGGTAATCGATTCCAGACCGGCAGACGATGGAAGCTCGATCCGTCGTCGCCGTGCCTGTGATGAGTGTGGAAAGCGGTTTACAACTTATGAAAAAGTTGAGACGATTCCGTTGATCGTAATTAAAAAAGATGACAACAGAGAGCAGTATGACAGAAGAAAGATTGAATCTGGGGTACTGAGTGCCTGCTACAAAAGACCTGTTTCGGCAGATCAGATCCAGAAGTTTATGGAGGAAGTAGAGACAGAGATTTTCAGCAGAGAAGAGAAAGAGATTCCGAGCAAGGTGATTGGAGAAATCGTGATGGACAAGCTGAAAGAGTTAGATGCAGTTGCCTATGTAAGATTTGCTTCTGTGTATCGTGAATTTAAGGATGTCAATACTTTTGTGGAAGAGTTAAAATCAATTCTTGATAAGTAAGAGGGTTTCCATGGCAAAAGAGAACGGAGTGAGAAAATGAATCAGGCAATCAGAGAGAGAACGAAGTGGTTTATGGATGCAAGATTTGGGATGTTTATTCATTGGGGAATCTATGCAATTCCGGCATGCGGTGAGTGGGTGATGTCCCAGAGGGAAATGACGAATGAGGAGTATGAACAGTATTTCCAAGAATTTGATCCGACTGCCTATGATCCGAAAGAGTGGGCAAAGCTGGCAAAACGCGCTGGGATGAAATATGCGGTCCTTACGGCAAAGCATCACGATGGATTTTGTCTGTTTGATTCGGCACTGACAGATTATAAGGCGACAAATACAAAGGCAGGAAGAGATCTTGTCAGAGAATTTCTAGATGCGTTCCGGGCAGAAGGGATTCGGGTTGGACTGTATTTTTCGTTGATCGACTGGCACCATCCAGATTTTCCGAAGTACGGAGATCGCCATCACCCGATGAGAAATCAGGAGAGATACAAGGATGCACAGATAGACTTTGACAGATACCTTGATTTTATGCACGGTCAAGTAAAGGAACTTGTCACAAACTACGGAAAACTGGACCTGTTATGGTTTGACTTTTCTTACGATGACATGAGAGGAGAAACATGGCGTGCGACAGAATTGATTCAGATGGTAAGAAAATATCAGCCGGATGTCGTGATCGACAACAGACTGGAGGGGTCTGGGGAAAATCATGGAAGTATTGCAACTGCGGAACCTCTGATCTATAGCGGAGATTTTGCAAGCCCGGAGCAGATCATCCCGCCGGAAGGGATCATAGATGAAAATGGGGAGCGCATTCCATGGGAACTTTGTGCAACTATGAATAATCATTGGGGATACTGCAATTTTGATCATGAATATAAACCGGCAGATATGCTGATCCGAAAGCTTGTAGAATGTACGAGCAAAGGCGGAAACATGATTCTGAATGTGGGACCAGATGCGAAAGGAAGAATTCCGAAAGAAAGTGTGCAGATTCTTGAGGAAATCGGAGCATGGATGGAGCGAAATGGAGAGAGTATCTATGGCTGCGGAATCTCTGAAATTCCAAAACCGGAGTGGGGAAGGTACACGCAGAATGCGGATACGATTTATGCACATGTTTATGAGGCGCCGCTCGGAGCACTTCCCCTATATGGAATTGCACCGGATTGGTTGGACAAGGTGTATTATCTTGCAGATGGAAGTGAGATGACACGCGGGGAAGCATGGAACACAGTATTGTTCCAAGATGTTGCATTTGTGTCGCTCGGAGCAAATCCAGTGTTTACTTATCCGCTACCGGATCCGATTGACACTGTTTTGAAGATCAAGATAAAAAAAGGCAGCAGGCTGTGTCCGGGAATGGACTAGCCTGCCGCCTTTTTTGGCAAAACTATTTTATTCAAAATCCAGTTCTACCGGACAGTGATCTGATCCCATCACATCTGTGAGAATTTTTGCATCTCTGAGGCGGTATTTTAAACATTCTGACACACAGAAATAGTCAATTCTCCATCCTGCATTCTTTGCTCTTGCACTAAAACGGTAGGACCACCAGGAGTAAATCCCCTCCTGTTCCGGATAGAAATAGCGGAATGTATCAATAAATCCTGCCGAAAGCAGTTCCGTGAACTTTCCGCGCTCCTCATCTGTAAATCCGGCATTTTTCCGGTTTGTCTTTGGGTTTTTTAAGTCGATTTCTCTGTGTGCAACATTTAAGTCTCCACAGAAGATCACCGGCTTTTTCGCTTCCAGCTTCTTTAGGTACTTCAAAAATTCCGTCTCCCACTGCATCCGGTAATCTAATCTTGCAAGTTCGTTCTGTGAGTTTGGCGTATAGACTGTCACAAAATAGAACTCCTCAAATTCCAGTGTGATGATACGCCCTTCCTTGTCATGTTCTTCCATTCCAATTCCGTAAGCAACTGAAAGCGGCTCTTGTTTCGTAAAAATTGCTGTCCCCGAGTACCCTTTCCGCTCTGCATAGTTCCAGAACTGATGATACCCTTCCAGCTCCAACTTAAGCTGACCTTCCTGCATCTTGCTTTCTTGTATACAGAAAATATCCGCATCTGCTTCCTTGAAAAAGTCTAAAAACCCTTTTTGGACACAGGCACGTATCCCATTGACATTCCATGAAATAAATTTCATTTATCCACCTCCTCATAATTTCTTCTGTTATTTTTATGAATAGTATTTTTTATTTATAATTCACTTCCCGCAGACATAACCCATGCGCCGGTGCAAGAAATCCAGTAAGACTTCTATCTCTGTGGTGAAATGCTTCCAGAACGCTCTCAGGTGTGCGGCTTCCTTCTCCGACCTCTAAAAGTGTTCCCGCGAGGATTCGAACCATATGATATAGAAATCCATCTCCACAGAATGCCAGCACAAGCTTCTCGTTCTCTTCCTTCATATCGATGGAAAAAATCGTCCGCACAGAATCAGCCTCTTTATTGTCGGTAAAACTCCCAAAATCATGTGTGCCCGTCAAGTGATCGGCTGCTTGGCGCATACGATCCAGATCAAGATGCACCGGTCTGTGATAACAGTATTTTCTTGTAAATACATCTGCACGTGATCTCTGATCGATCCGGTATTCATACACCTTAGATACTGCACTGTACCTGCTGTGGAAAGACTGGGAAACACTCTCGACGAGACAGATTCTGATATCCTCCGGGAGCATTCGGTTCAATTCTTGCCGAAGCAACTCCGGATCCTCGTTTGTTTTCAGAAACGCATGAGCAACCTGTCCTTTGGCATGTACACCTGCATCAGTTCTTCCAGAGCCGCTTATTTTTACAGGACTTCCTTCAATTTTACTGAGCACACGTTCAATCGTTCCCTGTATGGTTCCAGGCTCATTTGTCAGCCTCTGCCATCCTTTATAACCGCCCCCATCATAGGCGATCGTCATCTTATAGTTCTTCTTAATTTTTTTCATCATTTCTATTATAAATCAACTGAAGTCCTTTTAAAAGGAGTGTTTCATCAACCGGAATTTCCTTTTTACAATGTGGAATGATTGTGCCTGCCAGCCCACCGGTAGCTACAAGTGAAGCCTTTTGTCCAATCTCGTCCTCAATCCGGTCGATCATTCCATCAATACAAGCTGCGCTTCCATAGATAATGCCACTCTTCATACAATCTACTGTATTTTTTCCAATCGCCTTCCGCGGTTGTTCGATACTAATCTTTGGAAGCTGAGAAGTCTTCTCAGTCAATGCCTCCAAAGCTGTTGCCACTCCTGGCAGGATCATCCCTCCGGCATAATTTTTCTTTTCATCAATCAAAGAAATGGTTGTTGCAGTTCCAAGATCCACAACGATGATCGGCGCTTCATACGCTTCAATCGCCGCAACCGCATTGACGATCCGGTCGCTTCCGACTTGAGCCGGCTGATCCATATGAATATTTAATCCTGTTTTCACTCCAGGTCCCACAACTTTTATCTGTCTGTGAATAACCTTTTTCGCTGCCTGAGCTATCACCTTAGTAAGCGGTGGCACAACCGAGGAGATGATTCCTCCCCGAATCCTGCTTTCCTTGATTCCATACAGTTCCAGTATAGTTTTGATACTGACTGCATATTCTAAATCGGTTCTTGTCAGATCTGTAGAGAGCCTCTCTGCAAAACAGATCTGCTCTCCGTCAAAACATCCTATCGTAAGATTTGTATTTCCAATATCAATCGCTAAAATCATAAATACTATCCTTCTGATATTTTTTAATGTAATCTTTCTTTCAATTTTAACAAAATACGTCCGATCACCATCGTTAAGATTGCCGCGACAATTGCCTCCGGCACTCCGTTGATTCCAATGATCGTCATAATAAATCCATATACCGCATCCACCGACACTTGATTGACCTGTGCATAATCATCTTTAAAAAAGAAATAGATCATATTCATAACAAGCAATGTGTTTGTGAGCGCTCCGCTGATCCCGGCCACAAAAAGTGCTGTATTTTGGGATGCTTTCCATTTTGTCGTCGCTTTTCTGACTCCATGATATACATAGTAGGGAACAACCCCTGTCAGAATTCTCGGCACAAAACAAATTAAAATGCTTGCAAATCCCCCCTGAATTTCTCCCAGTGAATAAAATGGTGAGAATACAAAAGATGTGACTGTCGGATTCATCGTATTGTTGATCAGACTGGTCAATCCAAAGATCAAGCCGAGAAAAGCTCCTTTCTTTGGGCCAAGCACCAATGCGCCAAGTATCACAGGAATGTGGATGATCGTTGCCCGTGTGAATCCGAGCGGGATATACCCTAAAAATGGGACCATAGCCATCAGAATGATCAGTGCCGCGAAAAGTGCAGCCTGTACAAGTCCTTTTACCTGTGACGTTGTGTTAGTTGTTTCGTTATTCATTTTTCTTCCTCCTTGTTATTATTCCCCGGTAAGCCGTATGCTTTTTGGGGATACAATACAATTACGGCGCTATTGTAGCATGTCGCTCTCTGAAAAGCAATGATGTTTGAAAAGAAAAACATAGATTTGCGCGTGCAGTCTGTGCTGTGATATGATACAATCATGTTCAGAAATGTACCAGATTGGAGGAACCATTTATGTTAAAAGGAAAGACAGTCATACTCGGAGTAACCGGCAGCATTGCCGCATACAAGATTGCCAATCTCGCCAGTATGCTCACAAAGCTTCACTGCGATGTGCATGTACTGATGACACAGAATGCGACGAACTTTATTCACCCGATTACCTTCGAGACACTGACCAACAACAAATGCATTGTCGATACATTTGACCGGAATTTTCAATATAATGTGGAACATGTCTCTCTTGCAAAACGGGCAGATGTTGTTCTGATCGCTCCGGCAACCGCCAACGTCATTGCAAAACTGGCATACGGTCTTGCCGATGACATGCTCACAACGACAACCCTCGCCTGCACATGCAAAAAAATCGTTGCGCCGGCAATGAATACCAATATGTACCGCAATGCGATCACGCAGGATAACTTAAAACGGCTTACACAATTTGATTTTGAGGTGATCGCTCCGGCGACTGGAATGCTTGCCTGCAAAGATATCGGAGAGGGCAAACTTCCGGATGAGCAGACACTGCTCAACTATATTTTAAAAGAGATTGCAATGGAGAAAGATATGAAAGGGGTAAATGTCCTTGTGACTGCCGGAGCCACCCAGGAAGCAATCGATCCGGTCCGCTACATTACCAATCACTCCACCGGAAAGATGGGCTATGCCCTTGCGCGTGACTGTATGTTGCGTGGAGCCAATGTCACTCTGGTGAGCGGCCAAAGTGCACTGACCCCGCCGCCATTTACAACTGTGATTTCTGTCACATCTGCAAAAGAGATGTTTGATGCGGTCACAGAACATGCCGAATCGCAGGATATCATCATCAAAGCGGCTGCTGTCGCTGATTATCGCCCTGCCAGTATTGCCACAGAAAAGATGAAAAAGAAAGAGGATGCTCTCACCATCGAATTGGAGCGGACCGATGATATTTTAAAATACCTCGGGGAACACAAGCATCAACAACAGTTTCTATGTGGATTTTCCATGGAGACCGAGCATATGCTTGAAAATTCCAGAAAGAAACTGGAAAAGAAGCATCTCGACATGATCGTTGCAAATAACTTAAAGCAGGCAGGTGCAGGATTTGGGACGGACACAAATGTAGTGACTATGATTACACCGCAGGAAGAAATTGCACTAGAACTGATGTCCAAAGAAGAGGCTGCTCACGCAATTGTCAGCCAAATTTTAAAAAATCGCAGTTAGCGGTTAACCTGTTTTTGCGAGCTGCATATACGCATACAATACATTTTTTGTTGCTGAAAAGGCTGAAGAAGTGTTAAGAAATATGGGTCTATTTTCGGAAATGTTTATGAAGGAGGTCATTGTGATGAGAATTGAGAAAGAACAGACGGTTGCAATCGGAATTGATTATCAGGAGAAGCTTGTTCCGGTCATGCATAAAAAGGAAAAGCTGATTGAAAATTCAAGGATTTTGCTCTCAGGGCTTTCGACTTTGGAAGTACCGATCTGTCTGACACAGCAGTACACAAAAGGTCTTGGGGAGACAGTACCAGAGATCATAGCGGCAGCGGGGATCAAGGAACATGTGGAGAAAATCAGCTTCAGCGCCTATGAGGATATCAAAGAGTTTGTCAAAGGAAAACGGTTTGTCATTCTCTGCGGCATTGAGGCGCACATCTGTGTGCTTCAGACGGTGATCGACCTGATTGAACATGGACATGTGCCGATTCTTGTTGTGGACTGTATCTCCAGCAGAAAAGCTTATGACAGGAAGATCGCGTTAAAGCGGGCCGAGAAGGAAGGCGCCTTTTTAACAACGTATGAGGCAGTTATCTTTGAACTTCTAAAAGAGGCTGGAACGGAGCAGAGCAAACAGATTCAGCGGCTGATAAAATAGCGGAGGAAACAATGGCAAGAAAGATAGAAGTGGTTGATTATTGTCCAGAATGGAAAGAAAAATTCTGGCAGGAGGCTGCGAAGATTCAAGAAATTTTAGGAGAAAACTGTATTACTGTCTATCATATTGGTTCCACTTCCGTGAAGGGACTGCGGGCAAAGCCGATCATTGATCTGATGCCAGTTGTAAAAGAGCTGGAAGCGGTGGATCTGCACAATAAGGAATTTGAAGCGCTAGGGTATGAGTGTAAGGGAGAGTATGGGATCTTAGGTCGCCGTTTTTTTATGAAGGGAGGGGATTTGCGGACCCATCATGTACACATTTTTGCGGAGGAGAGCAGGAAAGAGATTGAGCGGCATCTGGTAGTACGAGACTATCTTCGCACCCATAAAAAAGATGCGGAGGCATATGCTGCCCTGAAGACAGAGCTGGCAGAGAAATTTACCTATGACAATGAGGGATATTGCGATGGAAAAGATTCCTTTGTAAAAGATCTGGAACGAAAGGCGCTGGAGTGGAGAAAAACTATGTCTGTATAAGAGAAAAATAAGACATACTGTCAAAAGAGAGATGGCTAAGGCGAGAAATTAATAGAAATTTTATAAATAGTAATAGAAAAGTGAAAATATCTTCACCACATGGGAAAACATGTCGAAAAGTGAAGATATTTTCATTTTTTTATTTTCGGGAAATAGGTATGATGGAGGAAAATGAGGTAGGGCAAGAAAAAGGAGGAAAAAAGAATGGATGTTATGAAACTTGCAAACAGTTTACCTATGTGGATCGCTTGTGGTATTCCGGTCGTGTTCGTCATGATACAGGCACTTCTCTTTGCACGTGAGGCTTATCGTTCGGGAGAAAAAGTCGGGCTTACGAAAACACAAATGAATAAAGCGATTAAAAGCAGTGCGGTGACTTCGATAGGGCCATCGATTGTTGTACTGAGCGGTATGTTATCACTTTTGGTGACAGTTGGAGGACCAGTTGGTTGGATGCGACTTTCTATGATTGGTTCTGTTATGTTTGAGTCTATTGCAGCGGGACTTGGAACATCAGCGGTTGGTGTGACGTTAGGAACAGATCCAATGACAAAAGAAGCGCTTACCATGGCAATTTGGACAATGATCCTTTGTTCAGTTGGCTGGGTATTGTTCGGAACATTTTCTGCAAATAAAATGGAAAAGATTGAACATAAATTATCGAAAGGAAATGCGGGAACTTTGACAACGATTGCATCAACAGCGATCATTGGTGTGTTTGCTGCAATGGTTGCAAGCCATCTTTCAAAACCTATTTATTTTCTGATGCAGAAAGCGGATGCAGCAGCTATGGGCGGTGCAAATAAAAATGCGATTGCCTGTATTTTAGGAGCTGTGATCATGTATGGGCTTTCGACAGTAGCGGAGAAAAAGAATATTGGCTGGTTAAGAGAATGGTCATTGACGATTACTATTTTAGGAGCGATGGTCATTACAGCTTTGATTTAATGATAGGAGGAAGAATGAATGAGCAATAATTTCTATAAAGATGAATATATGCCAAAAATAAATAGAATAGGAAAGATGACAGGATATGTAGGAGTGATTCTTGCGTTTTTACCAGCGGTTGCGCTTGCGGTAGTTTACGGACTGCTTCCGAAACCGGCAGCTCTTTTGACTGCGTTTGTCAGTGGTGCGAGTGCATTTGGAGTGCTTTGGTTTGTGGAGCCGATTTCCTATTTTCCGGTAGTTGGTCCGGCAGGAACTTATATGGCATTTCTTTCCGGCAATATTTCTAATATGCGTATTCCATGTGCAAGTATGGCACAGGTAGCAGCTGATGTGGAGCCGGGAACAGAAAAAGGTTCTGTTATTGCAACCATTGGTATGGCGGTTTCTATTATTATCAATACATCGGTATTAACGGTAGGAGCCATTCTTGGAACTTCAGTATTGGAAATGCTTCCGGCTTCTGTAATTTCTGCATTAAATTATCTGCTCCCGGCATTGTTTGGAGCGTTGATCGTGCAGTTTGGAATCAAGATGAAAAAGCATAGTCTTGTGATGGTACTGATTGCGATTGCGTTATATACAGCAATTGGAATGGGCGTCTTTAATTGGCTTCCTGGCGCATCTAACTGGCTTGGAACAATGGGATGTGTATTCCTTAGTATCGCGATTGGATTGGCAACTTTAAAAAACACTGCAAAAAAAGAAGCATAAGTAATTAGGAAGATAGGCAAAGGAGAGATAGAGATGACAAAAAAAGAACTTCATCAAATTGTAGATAGTCTGGAGCCCTTGTGCCAAAAGAGTTGTAAGAGATTATGGGATCATCCGGAAGTGGGTGGAGAAGAAAAAGAAAGTGCAAATTATTTTCGGGAGATCTTATCAGAAGAAGGCTTTGTTATTGTGAATGAAGCAGAATTGCCACATGCATTTTATGCAGAATATGGTTCGGGAACTCCTGTCATTGCAATCTTAGGAGAATATGATGCGCTTCCAGGATTATCTCAGACAGTATCTGCGCAAAAAGAAGCAGTACAGGAAGGAGCAGCAGGCCATGGATGTGGTCACAATTTATTGGGAGCCGCATCGGCCGTTGCAGCGATTGCAGTGAAGCGATTTTTGGAGCAGGAAAATCAGGAAGGAACGATTCGTTTCTATGGATGCCCGGAAGAGGAGTTACTTTCTGGAAAAGTGAAAATGTCTTATCATCATATGTTTGACGGCTGTGATATGGCGATTAGCTGGCATCCAATGAGTGCGAATATGGTGTATGATAGTGGATATCTCGCCAGTGCTTCTGCACACTTTAAATTCTATGGAAAAAGCTCCCATGCTGCATTTGCGCCGGAGGTAGGCAGAAGTGCGTTGGATGCGGTAGAGTTAATGAACGTTGGCGTGAACTATTTGCGTGAACATGTGACATCCAAAGCAAGGATTCATTATACAACCGATAGCGGTGGATTTTCTCCGAATATTGTTCCGCCAAGAGCAGGTTCCTGGTATTTTGTTCGGGCACCTCATATTTCAGAGGTAAAAGAGATTTTGGAGCGTGTAAGAAAAGTGGCAGAGGGAGCTTGCCTTATGACAGAAACATCAATGGAAATGAAAATAGATTATGGATGTTGTGAGCTTTTAGAGAATCATGCATATGCAGATTTGGCATATGAGAATCTAAAAGAAGCCAAACTACCATCTTACACAGAAGAGGAATTAGCATTTGCTTCGAAATTAGAAGATACCTTGTCAGGGGAAACGGTAGAAAATGCAAGAAAACTGTATGACACAGAGGGACTTCCATTGGCTATGAAAGTGGGAATAAGAGATTTGTATCAGAGGAACCCACTGACGGCTTCTTCTGATAGCGGAGATGTCAGTTATATAATGCCGATGTGTCTGATCTCTACTGTGTGTTGGCCGGCGGCAGTTTCGCCACATACATGGCAGGCATCAGCTTCTGCAGGCTCTTCTATTGGAGAAAAAGGTGCTCTTAGTGCAGCGCGGGTTATGGCGGGAATTGCATATGATTTATACCAATCTTCAGAAATTCGGGAAAAAATCCTAGAAGAATTTCGAGAAAAAAAAGTGGAGTATAGACCAATGTATGAAGAATAGATTATGGACAACAGATTCGTAGAAAGGGAAGAGATTATGCAGAATCAGTTATTAAAAGAGGCAAATGAATTTCAAGAGAAATTAAGTGCATGGAGACGAGCGCTTCATCAAATTCCAGAAATTGGATTACATCTTCCAAAAACAGTCGCATTTGTAAAAAAAGAGTTGGAGCAAATGGATATTCCATATACCGTGTATGAAGAAAGTTCTTGCATTGTTGCTTTGATTGGAAGTGGAGAAAAATGTTTCATGCTTCGCAGTGATATGGATGCACTGCCGGTAAGAGAGGAATCAGGAGAACCTTTTGCATCAGAAAACGGATGTATGCATGCTTGTGGACATGATATGCACACAACAACACTTTTGGGGGCTGCAAAACTGCTGAAATCACATGAAAGGGAATTGAAAGGGACTGTCAAATTGTTATTTCAGTCAGCAGAAGAAACTTTTCAAGGAGCGAAAGCAGCGGTGGATGCAGGTGTTTTAGAAAATCCGAGAGTAGACGCTGCATTTGCAATGCATGTAGCACCGAATAGTGAAAATAAGAAGATTATTTATGGAGAATATCCGATGACCTCTGTCTATGGATTTCGTGTTCTTTTGACCGGAAAAGGAACGCATGGATCTGCACCAGAGCTAGGTGTTGATCCGATTAATGCAGGAGTTCATTTGTATTTGGCTCTGCAAGAATTGATTGCAAGAGAAATTTCAGCAATGGAAGAAGCGGTGCTGACGATTGGACGGTTTGAATCGGGAAGTGCATTTAATGTGATTCCGCATCGCGCAGTATTAGAAGGATCTCTTCGGACATTTAAATCAGAAGTCAGAGACTATATAATCTGCCGGATCAAAGAAGTTGCAAAAGGAGTAGCTGCCACATATCGTTGTGAGGTGGAACTAGAAGTGCTTAACGATGTTCCGGCAGTAAAATGTGATGTGAAATTAAATGAAGAGATTATTCAGTCTGTCAGAGAGCTGGATTCCGAGTTAAAAGCATATCCGACGTTTCACGTGATGGGCTCTGAAGATTTTTCTTACTTTGGTGAGAAGATTCCGACAAGTTATTTCTTTATCGGAGCAGGAGTGGACAATCAAGATGAATGGGTTGGACATCATAATCCTCATGCAAAATTCAATGAAACATGCCTGCCGACGGCAGCTGCTATTTATGCGAAAGCGGCAATGGATTGGCTGGAAAATCATGGTTAGGCAAAAGATGGACCTAGCTTGACAGAAAATTGCAGAAGATGATAAACTTGCAACGATAGTAGGAAATGGCAAGCAGAACAAAGAAAGGACAGGGACAATATGGGAATTTCAATTGAAACTTTATTGGAACATGAATTTTTTAAAGACTTTCATATTGTAGCTGGTTCTAAAGGGATACAGAAAGAAGTACAAGGAATTGCGGTCATGGATGCTCCGGATGCCTATCGTTGGACGAAAGGAAAGGAACTTGTAATTACTTCCGGTTATTCTATTTTGATGGAACCGGATTGTATCAAAAAGTCTTTTGATGAAGGATTGATGCAGATTACTTCCGGAATGATTATTAAACGAGGGAGACATCTTCCGATGATTCCGAAAGAAATTATCGAACTGTTTGAACAATATGAAATACCGCTGATCAGTATGCCATTTGAAATCGGCTATATGGAAGTCATGCAACAAGTGAATACGATCGTGATGAATCGGACCATTCGGCGCTTTCAAATCCATCAGAATGGTGCGATGATGTTAGGTTCGACAACATACAAAGTTCAAAAGATTAAAAAAATATTGCAGGCAGTAGAAGTGGAAATGGGATTTCCGGCATTTCTATATGATGTAGGTGAACAGGAAGGATATTGCAGCTCTGCAAACTTTAAGCGAATTTCAGAAACCTATGGATTGCAGGAAAGTGATTATTGGAATCCTAAAATGGAACACAATCGCTATACATTATGTGACTATATACAGATGACACGAATCCGAATGTTTAATGAAGATAATGTGGATGGTCCGCGGATCAGTTGGATTTTGATGCCGATTAGTATTGGAGGCAATCTGCAGGCATACTTTATTGTGATGGAATCAAGAGAATTCTTAGATTATTACGATGAGTATTCCATTCGGATTGCGTACCTTTTGCTACAATCGGTATATGAACAAATTGTCATTGCACAAAGTATTGGGAACATCGGATTTGAAAATCTTGTTTTGCTTGCGCTGCATTCTACCGGGGAAGATGAAGAAAGGCTTCTTTATCAGGCGGGACAGCAGGGGATTTCTATGAATACAAGATATATCTGTGTATTGTTTCACCAGATGAATGAGGAATTGAGTGCGCGGAATTCCAGAGAACAGTATATTACTGTTTTCAAAAACAGTCAGCTTTCTAAAAATGCAAAATTAGCATTTCTCGATGAAAATACAGGGATAGTTTTAACGGAATTGTCTGATTCTGTGTCATATAGTCAAAAACATCTGGAAGGTATGATTTCTGATTTTGAGCAGAAAATTGTTGAAACATTTCCTAAAATGGAATTGGAGTTTGCAGTGTTGCGAGAAGGCAAGAAAATGTCGGAATTAAAATCATCGGTGGAAACGTGTGGGAAAGTAATGAAAATGGGGAAAAAGCTTTGTCCAAAGAAGAAAATTTGGGATTATGAAATGATTGGACCGTTTGCATGGCTTCAAATTCCGGAGAAAGAATTGGAACAGATGCTCTCAGAGTATCTGGATATGATGAAAGACGAGAAAAATGTAGAACTGCTCAGGACACTGAAAGTTTATCTGGAAAACAATATGAATTTCAGCGTGACAGCTGAGAAAATGTATGTACATATAAATACCATTCGAAAAAGGATTGACAAGTTAGACCGAATGCTACAGATCGATTGGGATTCCTATATTTCCCGATTAAAAATAGAAATATTATTGCAGTTTTTGGAATTGTAGATTCCGATAATTATAGAAGAAATGGGTATGGCTGAAATGCAGGCTATACCCATTTCTTATGTGTAAAAATCCTGTGAGCATCGACCGTATACGGATTTACTTTTGAAGGAGTAAAAAAGGCTAGTTTTAAATATAGCCTCCGTCTATTCCGATGATCTGTCCGGTCATATAGGCGGGAGCATGGGCTAAGTCCCATGCGAGAGAAGCAACCTCTTCCGGGGTACCAAATCGGCATGCAGGGATATCTTCTTCCAGTGCAAGACGTTCTTCAGGACTAAGCTGTGCGTTCATGGCAGTATCGATGGCGCCGCAGGCAATGGTGTTGACTTGAATATTGCTAGGTGCAAGCTCTTTTGCCAGTGCCCTCGTCAGTCCGTGGATGCCGGATTTTGCGGCGGAATAAGCGACTTCGCAGGAGGCGCCGACCGTTCCCCACATCGAGGAAATATTGATGATTTTTCCTTTTTTTCTGGAAATCATAGAGGGCAGGGTTGCCCGGCTGCAATAGAAAACTGAGGAAAGATTTGTCTGGATCATGCGGTTCCACAGATCGTCGGTCATATCTGTGAACAAACCGATGTGAGAAATTCCTGCATTGTTGATAAGTACATCGATCTGCCCACAAGTAGCGGAAATCTCTTCAAACATTGCGGTGACTTGTGAAGAATCACTGACATCGCAGCGGCAACAAGTGCAGGAGCCGTCAGGCAGTGCAAGGATTTCTTTTTTGACATTTTCTAACTGCTCGAGAGAAGTGGAGCAGTTTAAAATGACATGGTAATGATTTTTGGCAAACTGAAGTGCGATCGCTCTTCCGATTCCTCTAGAGGAACCAGTAACAAGAACGACTGGTTTTTGATTGGTTATATGCATAAAGAACCTCCGTGAAAAAAATATAATGTTACTATAGCACAAACTGGTGAAAAATGACAGAACAGCTCAGAACAAATCCGAAAGAAGAGTTGAAAAAGTGTGTTCGATTGGTATAATAAAACTAGGTGAAATTGGTATATCGTTTTAGGTGGGAATCGAAAGAAAGAAGAAAATACAGGAGGTGGAGGAGATGATCCAAAGGGCAATCGCATTTGCGACGAAAGCACATGACGGGCAACTGCGGAAAGGGACGATGCGCCCATATATTTTACATCCGCTGGAAGTGGGTGTGATCGTAGCGAGAATGACGGAGGATGAGGAGGTTATCAGTGCAGCAATCCTGCATGATACGATCGAGGATTGCGAAGGAGTGACGGCGCAGATGATCGAGCAGATGTTTTCCAAGCGGGTGGCAGAACTTGTGCAGAAAGAAAGTGAAGACAAATCAAAGACGTGGATGGAACGCAAAGGTGCGACGATTCAGCATCTGAAAGTAGCAGAGCGGGAAGTACAGATGATCGGTCTGGCAGATAAGCTGTCCAATATGCGGGATATCGATCGGGATTATCCAGAGTGCGGGGAGGAATTGTGGCAACGATTCCGGATGAAAGACAAAGAGACGATTGGATGGTACTATAAAGGAGTAGAGGAGGCTCTTCGGAAATCTTTCTCGGAAGTTCCGGTGTATATCGAGTACCGCAGTCTTGTAGAGAAAATTTTTGGAAAATAGAAAATAGCAGGAAGACAATAGACAGGAGAACAGTATGAAGAAAAAAATATTAATGATAGGAACCGGAGGAACAATTGCATCAAAACAGACGGAGGCCGGGTTGGCTCCGGGACTTTCCTCGGAGGATATCCTATCTTATATTCCGCAGGTAGAGAGTGTGTGTGATGTGGATACACTTCAGGTGTGCAATATTGACAGTACGAATGTGACGCCGGAATATTGGAAGAAGATTGCAGGGGCAATCGAGGAACACTATGAGGAGTATGATGGATTTGTCATCTGCCACGGTACGGACACGCTGGCATACACGGCGGCAGCACTGTCTTACATGATCCAGAATTCTGAGAAGCCGATCGTGATCACCGGAGCGCAAAAGCCGATCAACATGGATGTGACAGACGCGAAGACAAATCTTTTAGACAGCTTTATTTACGCGTCAGACGATGCCTCTCAGGATGTGACGATCGTATTCGATGGGAAAGTCATTGTCGGAACAAGAGCGAAGAAAGAGCGCGCCAAGAGTTACAATGCATTTTCCAGCATTAATTTCCCGTATCCGGCAGTGATACAGGATCAGAAAGTATTTCGCTATATGCCGGCGATTCCTTATAAGAAGCCGGTCACGTTCTATCATGAGATGAAGAACAGTATTTATGTATTAAAGCTGATTCCAGGTATGAAGCCGGATGTATTGTCCTACATTTTTAAACATTATGATTGTGTCGTAATTGAAAGTTTTGGTGTAGGCGGTCTGCCGGAGAGCATTGTCGGAGAATTTTATAAAGAGATGACGGAGTGGGTGCGCCACGGAAAGATTGTGGTGATGACAACGCAGGTGGCAAATGAAGGAAGTAACATGACGGTCTATGAAGTTGGGAAAAAGGTCAAACAGGATTTTGATCTGATTGAAGCATACGACATGACATTGGAGGCAGTGATCACAAAATTAATGTGGATCATGTCCATGGAACAGATGAGTTACGCGGAAGTGAAAGAAAGATTTTACAGCAGCGTAAACCATGACATTTTATTTCATGAGTAGCAGTGTGAAATGAAGTGTGTTTAGCAAATTGTAAAAAGGAAAAAGGGGAAGAAAAATGTATCAGCATATTTTATTTGATCTAGATGGAACACTGACAGACCCGAAAGTGGGGATTACAAGCGCGGTTGCACATGCGCTGAAATTTTATGGGATAGAGGTGGAGAATCTTGATACACTCTGCAAGTTTATCGGTCCGCCGCTTGCGGATTCTTTTATGGAATATTATGGATTTGACCGGGAACAGGCAGTGGAAGCAGTGGAGAAGTATAGAGAATATTTTTCGGTGCGAGGATTATATGAGAACGAAGTCTATCCAGGGATTGAACAACTATTAAAAGCACTGACAGAACAAGGAAAGAAGGTCTATCTGGCGACATCCAAGCCAGAGGTGTATGCAAGACAGATTTTGGAGTATTTTCACCTGACAGAGTATTTCACTTTTATTGGAGGAAGTGAATTGAGCGGGGAGCGTGTCAGAAAAGGAGATGTTATCGCATATGTGCTGGAGCATGAGAAGATTACAGACAGAGATAAGGTGATCATGGTCGGAGACCGAATGCATGATGTGCTTGGGGCAAAGGAGCAGAACATCCCATGCATCGGAGTGTTATATGGCTATGGAAACCGGCAAGAGCTGGAAGAAGCGGGAGCGGCAATGATCAAAGAGAGCGTAGAAGAACTGCACGACACCTTAGTGTAACTGAGGGGAAAATCGCGCCGGAAAAACCGCAGAGAAAGAAAAAATAAAAAGAGATAGAAAGAGGTAGAAGCAAGGAAATGAAGTCAGCACAGGATTTGAGAAAGTTACTAAATGAGATTCATCGGAAGAGTTATCCTGCATATAAGGGGACGAAGGGCAGTTATCGGTTTGCGGATTATATTCTGCAGATCGATCATGTGCAGGGAGATCCATTTGCATCGCCATCGAAAGTGAGTGTTGCGATTGACGGACAACTGGCAAGGTTTCCGAAACAATTATTTGACAAGAAATATAAGCGAATCGCGCTGCAGGATTATCTGACAAGAGTATTTTATCAGAAGATCGAACGCTTCAACTTCAAGGCAAAGGGTTCGGGGAAAAGTGGTTTGTTATCTGTCAGCAGATGCGGACAGGAGATTCTGGAACGGACAGCCTGCACGATTGACCCGGCAAATGGTAACGTGCTTGTGCGTATGGAAGTAGGATTTCCGGCAAATGGAAGGACAATTAATTCCGGAGAGCTTATTAAAATTTTCTTTGAGTTTCTTCCAGAGTGTGTAAAGGAATCATTTTTCTATCCGTGTGCAGATCAGAAAAAAATTGAGCAGACGATTTTTTTGGCGGAAGATCAGCAGGTGATCCGGGAAGAGATCCTGAAGCGAAATCTTAGTGCATTTGTGGCAAACGGCTCGATTTTGCCGAGAGAGAGTGGAATTTCTTCCCGCCCGATGAAGAATGGGGTTCCATTCCGTTCGCCGAAAGAGATGGAAGTGGAGATGGAGTTGCCGCACAGAGGAAAGATTAACGGTATGGGGATTCCATGTGGAATTACTTTGATCGTAGGCGGCGGCTATCACGGGAAATCCACATTGTTAAATGCGCTGGAAGTTGGTGTGTATAATCACATTGCTGGAGATGGAAGAGAGTATGTGATCAGTGATGATACTGCAGTCAAACTCAGGGCGGAAGATGGACGGAGTATCAAAAAGACAGACATTTCTATGTTCATCAACAATCTCCCGAATAAGAAAAATACAGAGGCATTCTATACCGAAGATGCAAGTGGAAGCACTTCGCAGGCGGCAAATGTAGTTGAGGCGATCGAGGCAGGTAGCAGATTGTTTCTGATCGATGAGGATACGAGTGCCACAAACTTTATGATCCGCGATGAACTGATGCAGAGGGTAGTGGCAAGGGAAAAAGAACCGATCACACCGTTTATTGACCGAGTGAGGGAGTTGTATGAAAAAGAAGGGGTGTCCTCGATCATCGTAGCGGGAAGTTCCGGATCTTATTTCCATATCGCAGATACGATTATCCAGATGGAACAGTATGAGCCGGCGGAGATTACAGCTTTCGCAAAGCAAGAGGCAGCGGCATTTCCGCTTCCGGTATCGGAAGGAAAGCGGGAGATGAAGAAACCATCCGTGCTCCGAAGCGCAGAAAAAAACAGGACATTCGCAGACCGCGGAAAAGTGAAGATCAAGGCGATGGGAAAAGATGGCATCCAGATGAATCGAGAGACAATCGAACTTCGCTATGTGGAACAGATTGTTGATGCGGAACAGACAAATGTACTTGGATATCTCGTGAAGTATGCAGAGCAGAATCTGTTTGATGGAAAGAAAACAATCCAGCAGGTAGTAGATGCGATGGAGCAGAAGATGGAGCGGGATGGACTTGCTTCCATTGCAGAGTCTTCGTATCTTCCGGTTAATTTTGCAATGCCGAGAAAGCAGGAGATCTTTGCCTGCCTAAATCGTTACCGGGGGCTGCGGTTGTAAGAAGGTGAGAATAAAGTTGCGAAGAACTTATGAAAATCTAAAGAATTTATGAACTTCTTGACAAATGGCAGTTAGCCGACTATCATAAGGAATATCGAATAAGAAAAGGTTGAGAGAAAGAGGAGTACGCAAAGATCCCTTGCAAGAGAGGATCACTCATGGGCTGAAAGGTGATTTCAAGAAGGAATTGTGGAAGTAGCTTTTGAACCGGACGACTGAAGCGGCAGCAATGCTGACAGTAGGTAGTCACGGATCGTCCCCGTTACCGGACGCTAGAGATATCAATCTGCTTTTGTACAGAGATTTACGGAGTATGGAGCAGAGAGATAACAAAGGTGGTACCGCGATCATTCGCCCTTTACAGTATGTAGAGGGCGTTTTCTATTCCATAGGAAATCATATCAAAGGAAAAGATAAAGAGCGGCCACTTATGACAGAGCTGAAAGAAGATGAAGAGCAAAAGAGGGTTTGCAAAGGAGGAAATGATGAGTAAGAATTTAGAGAAGACTTACAATCCAAAAGAGATTGAGCCGAAACTTTATGAAAAATGGTGTGAGAACAAATATTTTCACGCAGAAGTAGACAGAAGTAAAAAACCGTTTACAACTGTAATGCCACCGCCGAATATCACAGGAAAGCTTCATATGGGGCATGCATTTGACAAT
This sequence comes from Faecalimonas umbilicata, assembly GCF_042846195.1. Classification (NCBI taxonomy): domain Bacteria; kingdom Bacillati; phylum Bacillota; class Clostridia; order Lachnospirales; family Lachnospiraceae; genus Faecalimonas; species Faecalimonas umbilicata. The sequence goes on along the minus strand of NZ_AP031411.1, from coordinate 2,244,822 downwards.
ACACTTCAGGATATCCTGATCCGTTATAAGAGAATGCAGGGATACAATGCACTTTGGATTCCAGGTACAGATCATGCGGCGATTGCCACAGAGGTAAAAGTTACAGAGCAGTTAAAGGCAGAAGGAATTGATAAGAAGGAACTTGGAAGAGAGAAATTTTTAGAGCGTACCTGGCAGTGGAAGGATGAGTATGCAGGAACGATTGAAGGCCAGTTGAAAAAACTCGGTGTTTCCTGTGACTGGGATCGAGAACGCTTCACGATGGATGAGGGATGCTCCAAAGCAGTTGAGGAAGTATTCATCAAACTTTATGAGGAAGGATACATTTATAAAGGATCCAGAATCGTTAACTGGTGTCCAGTATGTAAGACAGCACTTTCCGATGCAGAGGTTGATCACGAAGAGCAGGCAGGACATTTCTGGCATATCAAATATCCAATTGTAGGAACAGATCGTTTTCTTGAGATTGCGACAACACGTCCAGAGACAATGTTAGGAGATACAGCAATCGCGGTACATCCAGATGATGAGAGATACAAAGATATCGTCGGAAAGAATGTATTACTTCCATTAGTAAACAGAGAGATTCCAATCGTGGCGGACTACTATGTAGATAAGGAATTTGGAACCGGAGCAGTGAAGATCACACCAGCACACGACCCGAATGACTTTGAAGTCGGAAAGAGACATAACCTTCCGGAGATCAACATCATGAACGATGATGCTACGATCAACGAGCTCGGTGGAAAATATGCAGGGATGGAGCGCTATGAGGCGAGAAAAGCAATCGTAAGCGATCTGGAAGAGCAGGGATTCCTTGTGAAAGTAGAAGATCATTCTCATAATGTCGGAACACATGAAAGATGTGGAACAACGGTAGAGCCACTCGTAAAACAACAGTGGTTTGTCCGTATGGAAGAGCTGGCAAAACCGGCGATCGAGGCGATCAGCAACGGAGATCTGAAACTGATTCCAGAGCGAATGAACAAGACTTATATGAACTGGCTGTCCAATATCCGTGATTGGTGCGTATCCAGACAGATCTGGTGGGGACATAGAATCCCGGCTTATTACTGTCAGGAATGTGGAAAAGTTGTTGTGGCAAGAGAGATGCCGGAGGTATGCCCGGATTGTGGCTGTACCCATTTTGTGCAGGATGAAGATACTTTAGATACATGGTTCAGCTCCGCACTTTGGCCATTCTCAACACTTGGCTGGCCGGAGAAGACGGAAGATCTTGATTACTTCTATCCAACCGATGTACTTGTAACTGGATATGACATCATCTTCTTCTGGGTGATCCGTATGGTATTTTCCGGATATGCTTATACTGGAAAAGCGCCGTTCCACACGGTATTATTCCATGGATTGATCCGTGACTCTCAAGGAAGAAAGATGAGTAAGTCTCTTGGAAATGGAATTGATCCGCTGGAGATTATCGAGAAGTATGGTGCAGATGCGCTCCGTATCACGCTTGTGACGGGAAATGCACCTGGAAATGATATGCGTTTCTACGATGAGAGAGTAGAGGCAAATAGAAACTTTGCGAACAAAGTATGGAATGCATCCCGCTTTATCCTCATGAATATGGAAGGAAAAGAGATTACAGTTCCGAACGAAAGTGATTTGTCAGCGGTGGATCAATGGATCATCTCAAAGATGAATACACTGACAAAAGATGTGACAGAGAACATGGACAAATTTGAACTTGGAATCGCTGTACAAAAAGTATATGACTTTATCTGGGATGAGTTCTGTGATTGGTACATCGAGCTTGCAAAATACCGTATTTATCACGCGGAGGAAAATCCGGCAGCAGCAAACAGTGCACTTTATACATTAAAGACTGTGCTCGGTGATGCATTAAAACTGCTCCATCCGTTTATGCCGTTTGTGACAGAAGAAATCTACGGTGCGCTTGTTCCAGAAGAAGAATCATTGATGATGTCTTCCTGGCCGGAATACAAAGAGAGCAGCTGCTATCCGGAAGCAGAGAATATTGTAGATCACATGAAAGAGATCATCCGCGGTGTCCGCAACGTACGAGCAGAGATGAATGTTGCTCCAAGCCGTAAGGCGAAGACATATATTGTCTGTGAAAATGAAAATCTTTGTCAGGGATTTGAGGAGATTAAAGAGTCTTCCATGCCGCTGATGAGTGCAAATGAAATCCAGATTCAGTCCGACAAGAGCGGAATCGCAGAGGATGCAGTTTCTGTCGTTGTGGCAGATGCAGTTGTATATCTACCAATGGAAGAACTTGTTGACTTTGAGCAGGAGTTAGAGCGTCTGACAAAAGAGGAAGCACGCTTGACAAAAGAACTTGCCCGTGTCAATGGCATGCTGAACAATGAGAAATTTATCAGCAAGGCTCCGGAAGCAAAAATCAATGAAGAAAGAGCAAAGCTTGAGAAATATACACAGATGATGGAACAAGTACAGGAACGATTAAAAGGACTTAGAAAATAAACACATCAGATTGTGAGAGGTGACAATGAAACGGATTCATATCAAACGCCCCGATATAAAGGGTGGCATACAAAGGGTGAAAAATTTAAAGCCGGAAGACATTAAGAAGTATTGGAAGAAGAGAAAAGAGAGAAGGGAACAGATTTTAGAGAAGAGACGCAACAGCCCGCTGGCGAAAAAGCTGGCACCGTGTTATAAGTTCATGAATCAGTTTTCGCTTGTATTTCATGCACTTTTGGCATGCTTTTTGAACCTGGTCATTGAATGTATTTCCCGACATTCGCTTGTACAGGGGTGGAATTATATGGTTGAGACACCAAAAGTGTTCTTATATAATTCATTTTTGATCTTTATTACGTTTTCTGTTGTTTATCTCGTAAGAAGACGTATTTTTGCCAGAATTCTTTTAAGTGTATTCTGGATCGGTCTTGGGGTGACAAACGGATACATGCTTATGAAACGTGTCACTCCGTTTAATGCACAGGACTTAAAAGTTGCCGGTGATGCGGTGACCTTGATCAATTCTTATTTTAACGGAATTGAACTTGTTGCGGTGATCGTTGGTGTGGCAGCGGTTGTTGTATGGGTCATTTCCATGTGGAAGCGTGGCGGACAGTATGCTGGAAAAATGAGAAGAGTGCTTGCGCTGACCGGAGTGGTAATCTGGTTTGGACTATTTTTTGTCGTGACAGATATAGCACTTGATAAGCGAGTGATTTCCAATTATTTTGGAAATATTGCTTTTGCCTATGAAGATTATGGATTTCCATACTGTTTTATGTCGAGTGTGTTTAATACCGGAATTTCACAGCCGAATGGCTACAGCGAGGAAATGATCGCTCAGATCAGTGAGAACGGTGCGATCACAGAGGCCAAGACCGGAAGAAAAGAGATGCCAAATATTCTCTTTATCCAGCTGGAATCGTTCTTTGATACAAGTGAGGTAGAATTTTTGCAGACATCACAGGATCCACTTCCAACGTTCAGAGCGCTTTCTGAGAAATATTCGTCAGGGTATTTCAAAGTGCCATCGGTGGGAGCTGGAACGGCCAACACAGAGTTTGAAGTTCTGACCGGAATGAACTTGCGATATTTTGGACCAGGGGAGTATCCGTATAAGACAATATTAAAAAAAGAAACCGCAGAGAGTGCAGCAACTGCGCTGAAACGATTTGGTTACGGCGCACATGCGCTTCACAACAACGGAGGAAATTTTTACAGCCGTTCAACGGTATTTAATAATATCGGGTTTGACAGTTACACGAGTAAGGAATTTATGAATATTCTTCAGCTTACCGAGAATGGGTGGGCGAAGGATGATATCCTCACAGAACATATCATGAACGCAATGGATTCGACAGAACAGCAGGATTTCGTATTTGGGATCACAGTACAAAGTCATGGCGATTACTATGGACAGCATTTAGAAAATCCAAGGATTCAAGTGACCGGAATAGAGGATGAAGAAGTAAGAAGTGCATGGGAATATTATGTCAATCAAATCTATGAAGTCGATCAGTTTATCGGAGATCTTGTGCAGGCGTTGGAAGATAGAAAGGAACCAACCGTTCTAGTCCTATATGGAGATCATCTGCCAACACTCGGACTGAAATCTGAAGATCTGAAGGGAAGGTATCTGTACAATACAAACTATGTTGTATGGGATAATATCGGGTTGGAAAAACAGGATCGAAATATTGCATCTTATCAGATCATGGCGGATGTTTTTGAGAAGTTGGATATTCATTCCGGAACAATATTCAATTATCACCAGAAGAGAAGGCAGACGAAGAACTACTTACTCGATCTGGAGATGCTGCAGTATGATATTCTCTATGGAGAGAAGTATGTGTACGGAGGGAAAAATCCAGTGCCGGAAGGACACATGCAGATGGGAATTAAGGATGTCGTGCTGACAGATCTGATCACGCAGCTTGACGGAACATATAGCCTCTATGGCGAGAATTTTACTAAAAATAGTAGAGTCTATGTCAATGGCGAGAAGAAGAGTTCTAAATTTTTGAATAATACGAGGATCGAACTGCAGGAGACAGAGCTGAAGGAAGGAGATATCATCACGATCATTCAGATGGGATCAAGTAATACGGTCTTTCGGACTTCTGCGGAATACATTTACCGCGGTGGCAAGATAGAAGAGTTGACAGAAGAATTGAAGCTTCAGCTGGAAGAGGAAGAAAAAAAGGCAGAAGATGTAAAGACAGTGACAGAAGAAACAAAAGATGCGGCAGACGATTCGTCTGAAACACCGCAGAAATAATGGAGAAGACAAGTGAATTATCAGGAAAGTGTGAAATATATTTTAGACATTCCAAAATTCACAGTGAAGAATCATCTGACACATACAAAAGAGTTCCTATTAAGACTTGGAAATCCGCAGGTCGGTAGGAAAGTAATTCATGTGGCAGGGACAAATGGAAAGGGCTCTGTATGTGCATACATACAGGCTCTTTTGCTTGCGGAGAAAAAGAGGACAGGATTTTTCAGTTCTCCCCATCTTGTGAAGATCAATGAGCGGATCAGAATAAATGGGGAAGAGATAGACGATGAAACATTTCTTGCTGTTTTTCAGAAAGTAAAAACTACTGTGGATGAGATGGAAAAAGACGGGCTGGCACATCCGACTTTTTTTGAATTTTTGTTTGGAATGGCGATGACTGCTTTTGCGATGGCAGACATGGAGTACATTGTGCTGGAGACAGGGCTCGGTGGCAGGTTGGATGCCACGAATGCAATCGATGATCCGGTATTGACTGTGATCACAGCAGTCGGAATGGATCATATGGAGATACTGGGAGATACGATAGAAAAAATTGCAGCAGAAAAGGGCGGGATCATCAAAAGACAGGTTCCGCTTGTGTTCGATGGGAATAATGTGCAGGCAGCAGCTGTTTTCCGACAAATTGCGGAAAATTGTGGTGCACCTTGTAGAAAAATCACGAAAGATGCGTACGAAATTCAGGAAATCACAGAGAAATATATTGCATTTTCAAAACGAAGTGCGTATGATGAAGATACTACATGGAGGCTTTCCAATACTGGATGTTATCAGGTGGACAATGCACTGCTTGCACTGGAGGCTGTGCAGCTTCTTCTTCCAAAAAGACATCTGAAACTATGGAAGGATACGCTGTTTCATGTGAAATGGCCGGGAAGAATGGAGGAAATCCTCCCGGGAGTCTACATAGACGGAGCACATAACGAGAATGCAGTAGAGCGGTTTGTCGAGACGGTGAAGCGAAGACCTGTCCACGGTGGACGGACTGTGATTCTGTTTTCAGCAGTCAAAGAGAAAGAGTACGAGAAGATGATCGCAGAACTATGCCAGAATTTATCAGTGGACAGTTATGTGATCACGACCGTGGAAAGTACACGAAAAGTCGATGCGGGTGAACTTGCCCGGATCGTTCGAAAATATACAGACAGTGAAGTGACTGTCCGGGAACAATTAGAAGAGGCATGGGCGGAGATGATGAAACAAAAAGGAGAAGACGGTATTGCCTACTGCCTGGGCTCACTCTACCTTGTAGGTATGATCAAAGAGCTTGTGAAGGGAGAACCAGAATGTTAGATTATGAAGAGGAATTAAAGAAATTTAAACCTAGCCTGGAAGTAGATGACATAGAGGAGGCAGTGTATCAGGAAGACTTGTCTGATATGACTGATATTCTGCGGGAGATGCTCAGTCAGGCGAAATAGCAGAAAGATACGGTGGAATTGCATGGAGTATACGGAGAAAATATTACATCAGTCAAATTACTGGTATAATGATGGACTGAGAAAAGCAAAAATAAGGGACATATCGGGCGCCGTTCAGTCATTAAAGCGGAGCCTTCAGTATAACAGGGAGAACATCCCTGCAAGGAACCTTCTGGGGCTTGTTTATTATGAAAGAGGAGAGATTGCGGAGGCAATCGTAGAGTGGATCCTCAGTCAGAATTTTCAAAAATCAGACAATCTGGCGGGATACTTTATCAGAGAAATCCAGAAAGATAAAAAAACATTAGAAGAAATTGACAGAGCAGTGCAGATGTATAATCAATGCCTCGTTTACTGTGATCAGGGTGCGGAAGATCTGGCGGTGATTCAACTGAAGAAGGCGGTGCAGATACATCCGTCTTATCTGAAAGCATATCAGCTTTTGGCGCTATTGTATTTAAAAACAGGTCAGTACCAGAAAGCAAAACAGGTGTTGAAGCGGGCACATCGTCTCGACACGACAAATGAGACAACCTTGAAATATATGCATGAGTTGTCCGAACTCAGAGAAACGCAAGGCACGAAAGGAAGAGAACAGAAGACTTATGAGATTGGGAATGACACGGTCATTCAGCCGGCGGTCTCTCCGCTGAAAGAGAATGCAGGATTCCTTACCATTCTGAATATTGTCATAGGAATTTTACTAGGAGCAGCCGTTGTATGGTTTCTCATTGTTCCGGCGGTCAATGAAGTAAAATCCAATCGAAGCAACAAATCGGTGCTGGCATTTAAAGAGGAGATCAATTCCAAAGATGCGCAGATCAGCGCGATGAAAAAGGAATTAGAGACCATTAGAAATTCTTCCGATGAGAACGAGGCGGCAACGGCTGCTGCACTGGCGGCAAAAGACAGCTATGAGAAGCTTTTGACGGTCAAGGAGCACTATAACTCCGGGCAGTATGCTTACGCCACACTTGCAAAAGAACTTTTGGAAGTGCAGAAAGATTCCCTTGGAGATCAGGGAAAAGTTCAGTATCAGGCGATTGCCGATGAAGTGTATCCGAGCATCTGTGCAGAACATTACAGTAGTGCAAAGCAAAGCTATCAGCAGGGAGATTATCCAAAAGCGATCACACTTTTGGAGGAACTGATCCGGATGGATGGGCATTACAAAGATGGAGAGGCACTGCTGTTACTTGGAGACTCTTATCTGTTGAACAATGAGAAAGATAAGGCTGAGGCAATATACAAGCAGATCATCGAGGCATATCCGAAAACAGATGTTGCAAAGAGAGCAGAAGAGGCACAAAAAGGAACCCCGGCAAATCCTCAGGGGGCTGGTACGGAAGAGAGTGTGGATTCCGGACAGTCAGGAGCGGATGTGTATAATGATTATGGCAGTGTTTATGGGGATACTGCCGGAAGCGATACAGAAGATTACCAAGGACAAGGGGATCAGGATGTATATGACAATTATCAGGAAACAGAAGAATCCTATGGAGATGTAACTTACGAGGAATATCAATAGAAATAGAAGTACGAAAGAAAAGGAGATACACAAAGAGCGTGTATGTCCTTTTTTTTCGATTTATAGGCTACGAAAACAGGAGGGTTATATGGAGTATCAGATTGAAGAAAACAGTCTTACAATTTTTCTTCCCGCAGAGTTAGACCACTGCAATGCGGAGCAAGTGAGAAAGAGGGCAGATATGCTGATTGAGCATAACCATATTAAATATGTTATTTTTGACTTTGCGAACACGAATTTTATGGATAGTTCGGGAATTGGAGTCCTTATGGGAAGATATAAGCTGGTCTATTTAGTTGGCGGCGAAGTCTGGGCAGTAAATGCAAATGAGCGGATCAGAAAAATATTAAAAATGTCAGGTGTGACGAAAATAATCCAGATGTTTGAGGAGGAAAAACAATGATGAAGAACACAAATGAAATGGAACTGGTATTTGACAGCAGACCCGTCAATGAAGGATTTGCACGTGTGTCTGTTGCAGCATTTATGACACAGCTCAATCCGACTTTGGAGGAAGTATCAGATGTAAAGACTGCGGTCTCAGAGGCAGTCACGAATGCGCTGATCCATGGGTATGATGGAAAAGTGAAGAAAATTATGATTCGATGCTGGATTGAAGGGCAGACACTCTATGTAGAAATTAGAGATGAAGGAAAAGGAATTGAAAATGTCGAAAAGGCAATGGAACCGTTATTTACGACAAGACCAGAACTTGACCGGTCAGGAATGGGATTTGCATTTATGGAAGCCTTTATGGACAATGTGTATGTAGAATCCGAACTGGGGAAGGGGACGTTGGTCCGAATGAAAAAGACTATCGGGAAAGGCAGGGAGCTATGGACCACACAATCGCTTTAATTCAAAGATCACACGATGGAGATGAGAAAGCGAGAGAACAATTAGTGGAGGAAAATACAGGGCTTGTATGGTGTATTGTGAAGCGGTTCTTTGGAAGGGGAACGGACAGTGAAGATTTGTTTCAGATTGGAAGTATCGGACTTTTGAAAGCAATTGATAAATTTGATCTGAATTATGATGTGAAATTTTCGACTTATGCAGTGCCTATGATTTCAGGGGAGATTCGGAGATTCCTAAGAGATGATGGGATGATTAAAGTGAGCCGGTCATTAAAGGAGACAGCATACAAAGCATTTCTGGCAAGGGAGCGTCTTCAAAAAAAATATAACCGAGAGCCGACAATGGAAGAACTGGCAGCGGAGTTGGAGGTGGAGAAGGAAGAACTTGCGATGGCGCTTGATGCGAGCGGGGAAGTGGAATCGCTGCACAAACCGATTTATCAGAAAGATGGAAATGAGATTCAGCTTCTTGATAAGCTAGAGGAAGAGGAAGGGCAGGAAGAAACGATACTGAATCATATGCTGATACGTCAGCTTCTCGAGGAGCTTGATAGAGAGGAACGACAGTTGATCTATTTGCGGTACTTTGCAAATCAAACACAGTCAGAGATTGGAAAAAAACTTGGAATTTCCCAAGTGCAGGTGTCAAGGCTTGAAAAGAAGATTCTAAAAAATATGAGGACAAAAATGCAGACAGGATGAGTCTGGGCGATTGGTATGCCGGGAGAAAAAATAAGAAATTTGAGGAGGGAGCAGTTCAGAATGAGAGCAGCTTCCTCTTTTTATTAAGTTTTCCTGAAGAGTATAGGTTTGCCAAATGCGGAAATAATAGGAATAAGCAATCTCTGGCAGAACAGGTAAGCATCAGCTCTGTGAGGCAGAGAAGTATCAGAAAGGTGGTGCAAAAATGGACAATGCAAGAAAGAAAATCTGGATCTGTCTGCTCTGCGCTGTTGCGGTGGCGATAGTTGTCGGGCTCTGCTATTATGTTACGGATGTGCGGGAGACAGAATTATCTGGGGAAGGAACGCTTGTAAGAATGGAAAGATCGGAGATGGGCAGCACATGGCAGCAACAAACAAAAAATTATATATAAAGGCAGACCGCAGTATTGAATTGACAAAACAGGAAGTGACGCTGGGAGATGTTCTTTCGATGGAGTGTACGGACCAAACCATTGTGACAAGATTGAAGACAGAACGACTTCTGAAAATGCCGGAACAGGGACAGAACCGGTTTGTATTTTCTATTTTAAAGGTTATTGAGCAGATTCACAGGGTATATCCGGGATTGGATATTGAAAATCTTGGTGAGACAGAATTTATTGTTACTTATGAAAAGCAAAAGACTCCAGGAAAGGCGGTACATTTTCTGAAGACGGTGGGAGTTGTGATGATTACATTTCTAGGCTCAGCCTTTTCAATTATGGCATTTAACAATGATGTGGATGTGGGGAAAATGTTTGGGCAGGTTTATGAGCAGCTCACGGGGGTGCCGTCAAGTGGATTTACACTGTTGGAAGTCTGTTACAGCATTGGTCTGATTATTGGTATTCTTGTGTTCTTTAATCATTTTGCCGGTAAAAGATTCTCGGTCGATCCAACACCGATGGAGGTGGAAATGAGACTTTATGAGAATGATATTCAGACAACATTGGTACAAAATTATGAGAGAAAGAAAAAAGAAATTGATGTTAAGTAAGTAGGAAAAGCTATGAGGGAACAAAAAAGAAAGAGAGAAACGTCATGTGGATCAAACAGATGATACTTGTGGTACTTGGACTTAGCGCAGGGGTTGCGGTGGCAGGAGGATTGTTTTCATTTATCGTAGGTCTCGGAGTGGTATCTGAATTTGCAGATCGTACACATACCGGAGATTGCGTGCTTCTTTATGAAGAATCCATCGCACTTGGAGGAATCTTTGGCAATCTGTTCTATTTATTTCCGGTCACAATTCCTTATGGGCAGATACTTGTTCCGATTTTCGGTATATTTGGGGGGATTTTTGTAGGGTGCTGGGCAATGACTTTGGCAGAAATTTTGAATATTTTCCCAATTTTTATCAGACGAGTGAAGCTTCTCCGGGCAGTTCCTTATATTATTGCGGGAATAGCATTTGGAAAAGGAATTGGTTCGCTGATTTATTTCTGGAAAGGCTGGGGATAATAGATGAGAAAAAGAAAGAAAACAAACAGATAGATTCAGAATAAAACGAAAAGAAAGGGAAGGACATGGACGAACAAGAAAAGAAAAAAAAGAAGGAAAAGGCATATCAGGATTATGTCAAAACAAAGACACCAGTGCACAACGTCTATCTGAATATGGCAAAAGCATTTGTGACAGGCGGAACCATCTGTGTGATCGGGCAGTTTTTTATGAATTTCTGTAAAAATGCAGGATGCACAGAAGAAATCAGCGGAACATGGACATCACTCATGTTAGTTTTGCTCAGTGTACTTCTCACCGGATGGAATTTGTATCCGGGGATTGCAAAATGGGGAGGCGCAGGGGCGCTCGTACCGATCACCGGATTTGCCAATTCCGTGGTGGCTCCGGCAATCGAATATAAAAAAGAAGGACAGATATTTGGAATCGGATGTAAAATATTTACGATTGCAGGCCCGGTTATTTTATATGGGATTGTGACATCCTGGGGATTGGGGCTGATTTACTATCTGTTATTGAAAGTCGGGGTGATTGTATGACAATGGTAAGAGGAAGTCAGAGTATCTGTTTTCAGGAGGCGCCATATGTGATCAGCGCCGGGTCGATTGTAGGAAAAAAAGAATTTGAAGGACCGCTTGGAAACCTGTTTGATATGGCGGGGGAGGACAACCTGTTTGGAGAACAGACATGGGAAGCAGCGGAGAGCAGAATGCAGAAGGAAGCGTGCGTTCTGGCATTGGAAAAAGCAGGAATTGATGCCAAAGAGGTTCGATATTTATACGGGGGAGACTTGCTGCGGCAGGGAATTGCAACTTCCATGGGAGTGGAGGCACTTCAGATTCCTATGTTTGGACTTTATGGGGCTTGCTCTACTTCAGGGGAAGCACTTGCACTTGGATCTATGGCAGTGGCGGCGGGGTATGGAGAATACATGCTTGCGGTGACATCGAGCCACTTTGGAAGTGCAGAGAAAGAATTCCGATTTCCGCTGGCATATGCGAGTCAGAGGCCGCTGTCTGCCCATTGGACTGTAACAGGGAGCGGCGCCTTTTTAATAGGAAAGAAACGGAGTCATGTGAGAGTGTCAGGAGTAACCGTTGGAAAGATTGTTGACTATGGGCTTAAGGATTCGCAAAATATGGGAGCATGTATGGCTCCGGCGGCGTGTGATACGATTTTGCAGAATCTAAAAGATTTTGGGAGACAGGAAACCGATTATGATCGGATCATTACCGGAGATCTTGGGTATGTGGGGCAGACGATTTTGTTTGATCTTGTGAGAAAAAAGGGAAAGGATATCAAGCAGAATCATATGGATTGTGGAATGACAATCTTTGATCAGCAAAGGCAGGACACGCATGCAGGAGGAAGTGGATGCGGATGTGCGGCGGTGACACTGGCAGCATATATTCTTCCAAAGATTGAGAGCGGAGAATGGAGACGTGTGTTGTTTGTACCGACAGGGGCACTTATGTCAACGGTCAGCTTCAATGAAGGGGAAAGTGTCCCGGGCATTGCACATGGCATCGTGCTGGAACATTGTTGATGAATTAGGAATGTGTGAGAAAGAGAGGAAACATTGTGGATTATGTCAAAGCATTTTTGGTGGGAGGATTGATCTGTGCACTTGTGCAGATTTTACTTGATCGGACAAAATTAATGCCGGGGAGAGTGATGGTATTGCTCGTGTGCTCTGGCGCGGTACTTGGATTTTTAAATATTTATCAGCCAATTGTTTCTTTTGCAAAAGCGGGAGCAAGTATTCCGCTGCTCGGATTTGGAAATCTGTTATGGAAAGGAGTCAAAGAGGCAGTCCGAAAGGATGGTCTGATCGGCATTTTTACCGGAGGATTTACAGCGAGCGCTGCAGGAATTTCGGCGGCACTTGTATTTGGATACCTTGGTTCGCTTGTGTTTGAACCGAAAATGAAAAAGTAGAAAAATAGTAAAAAGATGTTGTTTTCTGTCGAATATAATGTTATGGTAAAAAGGTGAATTTAAAATGTATTAGTTATGAGGAGGAAGCCTATGGATTACACTGGCATTATTATTCCGTTTGTAGGTGGGCTTGGAATGTTCATCTACGGTATGCAGATTATGGCACAGGGACTGGAAAATGCTGCTGGCAATAAGATGAAATCTTTGCTCGAAGTTTTGACGAAGAACAAGTTTTTTGGGGTATTGCTTGGAGCATTTATTACGGCTGTGATTCAGAGTTCATCAGCTACAACTGTTATGGTTGTTGGTTTTGTAAATGCGGGAATCATGAACCTGACACAGGCAATGGGAGTTATTATGGGAGCCAACATTGGTACAACTGTCACAGGATGGCTTGTATCGAGTGTGGAATGGGCAAAGATGTTAAGCCCGGCGAATTTGGCACCAATCGCAATTATTATCGGTGTGGTGATCATGCTGACAGGAAAGAGACGTTCCACAAAGGATATTTCAAGTATCATTGTTGGATTTGGTATTTTATTTGTCGGTATTTCTACAATGTCAGGAGCAGTTTCTCCACTGAAAGAATCAGAAGCATTTTGTAATATTTTTGTGACACTTGGAAAGAATCCATTCCTTGGAATTCTTGCAGGAACAATTGTGACAGCTGTGATCCAGAGTTCTTCTGCATCTGTCGGAATCCTTCAGAGTCTTGCAGCAGCAGGACTTGTTCCGATGAGTGCAGCAGTTTATATCATTATGGGACAGAACATCGGTACATGTGTGACAGCGATGCTTTCCAGTGTTGGAGCAAAGAGAAATGCAAAGACAGCAGCATTGATGCATTTGCTGTTCAATGTAATCGGTACTGTGATTTTCAGTATTGTGGCAATTATATTCTTTACAGTTATGAATCCGGCTCTGGGAGAAAATTTGATCACCCAGACAGAGATTAGTACTGTTCATACAATCTTTAATATCGGAACAACGGTATTGCTTTTCCCGGTATCCAACTGGATTATCACATTGGCAAAGAAACTTGGCCGTGTAGAAGAGTGTACACAGGAAGACGATGTTGTATTACTGGATGACAGAATGCTTCAGACACCAGGTATTGCATTACAGTCTACCGTGACAGAGATTGTAAGAATGGGAAATATTGTTGCAGAGACATTGAAAGAATCTAAGGAAGTGCTCTTTACAAAGAGCGAAGAGACGATAAAAAGTATCAAGGAGAAAGAGTCTGTTGTAGATAAGCTTAGTGCAGGAATTACAGATTATGCTATTAAGATCACAGCGCTTCAGGTCAGTGAGAAGGAACATCAAGATGTGGCACATTTACTCCAAGTCGTATCAGATATGGAACGGATCTGTGACTACTGTGAGAACATTTCAGAGTGCGCAGAGGCGATGCGCGAGAGAAAGCTAGAATTCTCAGAAATTGCGACAGAAGAGATCAAACAGATGATGGACGTCTGTGTGGAAAGTTATCTTTACGCAAAGGAGGCATTCTTTGAGAAGAGTTCAGAGAAAGCAGTGAAAGTGATTGAGAAAGAAACACTTGCAGATGATCTGGAGGTACGTTTGAGAAATAAACATATCAAACGTCTTGCAAATAATCAGTGTAATGCAGAGACGGGTATCTTCTATTTAGATACGCTCGTTTCTATGGAGAGAATTTCAGATCATGCAAGAAATATTGCAGAAGAAATTATGAATCCGGAAAACTAAATATAAAATGAAAATAGGAGTTGCTGCAAAATAGATGAGGAATCACTATGGAGCAGTGACTCCGTTTTTATGCCACAAAATCAGAAAACGAAATCCGAAGAGTCCGCAATCTGTAGTATAATAAGATATGAGCAATAAATTAAAATACTACAAAAATCATACCGAATAAGGAGTTCTATTATTCTGAAATTATACTCAATAAAAAAGACTGGGAAGAGTATAAAAAGTGGGGCAATGAAAATTGAAAAAATATTATCAAGAGAGCTTGGAAACAGGCTCTCTTTTTTGAAACAGGAAGATATTAAACGCGTTAGTAACACGTTAGTAACAAAAGTGCCTGAAAACCCACTAAAATCGTGATATGAAATTAAGAAATTATTAAATATTTATAAATAAAAAATATTGTATGATATGGTATCATAATTTCAAGTGAGTGTAATGTTTTTCTTTTTTACAGAATTGAGAGTATTATTAGGATATGGGAGTGCATGGATGTCTGGTCATGTGGTGTGGAAGTGAAAGAAAAAACGCATGGATTTGACCGATGCAGAGAAAGGAGCAGTGAAGTGAAGAAGATCATTGAGGCGAAACACTTGTTTAAGTTGTACCGTGTAGGAGACAGTATCGTGCGTGCATTAAATGGCGTGAATTTTAGTATCTATGAAGGAGAGTTTTGTGCAATCGTCGGGACTTCCGGTTCGGGAAAGTCAACACTGTTAAATATGCTTGCAGGACTTGAAAAACCAACCAAGGGTGAGGTGATTATCAATGGCGTTCATATGGAAAAGTTAAATGAAGATGGACTTGTAAAATTCCGCAGGGAGAACGTAGGTTTTATATTTCAGTCTTTCCATTTGATCGGGACGATGAATGCAGTAGAAAATGTGGCATTGCCGCTGAGCTTCCGAGGGGTGCCAAAAAGTAAGCGGATGAAGATTGCCAATGAGATGCTTGATCTTGTCAATTTGAAAAAGCATAAAAAGCATCTGCCGAATCAAATGTCGGGCGGACAGCAGCAGCGAGTCGGAGTAGCGAGAGCTCTTGTAGTGGATCCGAAGATTATTTTTGCAGATGAACCGACAGGAAATCTGGATTCACATACGTCAGAAGAGGTGATGCGTTTGATGCAGAAAGTAGTTAAGGAGCAGAAGAAGACACTGGTAATGGTCACGCATGACAATCATCTTGCAGAGTATGCAGACAGAGTGTTCCATATTATTGACGGGGAGATTGTAAAGATCGTTGATAATCGGGAACAAGGGAAAGAAAAATCAGAAGAGAGTGGAAAGGAAAGAAAGCAATGAGAAGCAAAAAGAGATGGGCAGCATTCCTTCTCTGTGCAGCAATGGTGTTGCCTGCGGAAGTGTATGCAAAGGAACTGAATACAGAAAAGGAAATGATGACAACGGAAGAGGGGCAAACGCAGATTGGTCTGGAGATGACATCCCAGATTGAAGGAAATGAAAGCGATGTCCTTCTCTACCGGGCGGGGGAGACAAAAAATTTATTATTAAATTTCACAAACACAGGAAATACACCGTTGACTTGTGTCAACGTGACTCCGAGAGTAAAAGCAAATACAGACGCGTGGCCGTTTGAGATTGAAAACAAAAATTATACACAGACAGTGGATGCAATCGCACCTGGAGAGACAAAGGCAGTATCTTATGCATTTACTGCACGGCAGGATGTAGTATCTCGCTACTACAAATTGAAATTTGATCTGACATGTGCGGAAGGTACGATTTCGGAACAAAGTGTTTTTTTGAAAACGGATGTCAAAGAGGAAAACCAGAATCAGCAAGATCCAGGGCAGCAAAAGCCTGACCAGCAAGACCAGGGAAGTGGGGAACAAAATGGATCCGTTTCTTATCCGTACGATGCAGGCGGAGTATATAATGGAGGAGAGGTTGTATCTGGTGGAGGTGAGACAAAGACAGGAGTGCCACGTGTTATCGTGTCCGGATTTAATACAGATCCGGCAGAGATTCCTGCGGGAAGTAACTTTAATCTGATTGTACATTTACAGAATACCTCTCAGGATACGGCTGTTTCCAATATGCTCTTTGAATTCAATGCTCCGGCGGAAGGCGCGGAGTCAAGCGGAGCAGCCCCGGCATTTCTTCCGGTTTCCGGATCCAGCTCTGTCTATTTGGATCATATTCCGGCAGGAGGGACGAAAGATATTGCGATTGCTCTGAATGCACGGGCAGATTTGCTTCAAAAGCCATACAGTATTGAATTGTCCATGAAATATCAGGATGGCAATGCAACACAGTATGAGGGACATGCGGCGCTTGCAATTCCGATCAAGCAGGCGGCGAGATTTGAGTTCAGTGAGGTGGAAGTCAGCTCGCCGGAAATCGCAGTCGGTGATGAAGCGAATATTATGTGCAATATCTATAATCTTGGACGTACCAAACTTTATAATGTAAAGGCGAAATTTGAGGGGGAAGGAATCAAAGGAAAAGAAGTATTTGTAGGTCATGTGGAATCGGGATCTTCTGCGGCTATTGATGGAATGGTAACTGGGGAGAAAGAGACGACCGGAGATGGAAGAATGAAGATGATCGTGACTTATGAAGATGAGGCAGGAGCCCCATACTCGACAGAACAGGAATTCCAGCTTCTTGTGACTCCAAAACAGGAAGATGCAGGAATGGTATTTAGCCCTGAAACAGAGCAGGAAAAGAAAGGTTTTCCGATTCTGCCAGTTGGGATTGCAGTAGTAATACTTGCGGGAGGGATTGCTGCGATTATCATCGTAAAGAAGAAAAAACAAAGAAAGCTTCAAGAAGAGGAGGAGAGCTTGGCAGATGAGTTTGATAGACTTACTGAGGATGAGTAGTGGAAATTTAAAGCGCAGAAAACTCAGGACTTTTCTGACTGTTCTTGGTGTGGTGATCGGTACAGCTTCCATTGTCGTGATGATTTCACTCGGACTTGGCATGCAGAAATCCATGTATAAGCAAGTGGAGGAATCTGGTGGGATTACAAATATTGATGTCACTGGGAAGAATAATGGGGGAGGCGGTGTCATCATCAGCAGTGATATGATGCATCAGGATCAGGAGTCGGAAAAATACATTACAGATGAGGCCATCGAAGAGTTGAGCAAGATAGAACATGTGAAAATGGCGTCTCCGGTGTTGTCAATGTCAGCGATGATTCTCAAAGGAAATTATGAGGGATACATTGATTTGAGAGGAATGCGTCCGGAAGCATTGGAGGAGCAAAATATTCCACTGATAGAGGGGAGTCGTCTTCCAGAGACAAAGACATCCAATTTGGAGCTGATCATCGGTAATTTGATTCCTGAGATGCTTTATGAAAAAAATACAGGAAAAGGATATTGGGAAACCGGAAAACTGCCAGAAATCGATTACATGAAGGATTCTTTGTTCTTAATCTTAGATTCAGATGCATATTTGGCTTCAAAACAGAATGGAACAAGTTCTTTGGAACAGTCACTTGGCAAGAATGAAGGGCAGGGAGGAAACCAGGCAAGCGCAAAAGTGCCAAAAAAATATGTTGTCCATGCCAGTGGGATGGTGAAGGGAGACTTAAACACCTATAATTCACATTCTTATTATGTATATTGTGATCTGGATACGCTGATTGCTTCTCTGAAAAAAGAGTATGGAACGAAGCCGATTCCCGGGCAGCCGACGACAAAGTCTGGAAAGCCATATAAGGAATTTGTATATTCGTCCGCCTGTGTGCAGGTAGATGATATTGACTATGTAGAGGAAGTGTCAGCCAAAATTCGAGAAATGGGATATACCGCAAACAGCAATGCAGAATATTTAAAAAGCATGCAGAGTCAGTTTGCGATCATTCAGGCTGTACTTGGAGGAATTGGTGCAGTATCACTTCTTGTAGCAGCAATTGGAATTGCCAATACGATGATGATGTCAATCTATGAGAGGACTAAGGAGATCGGTGTCATCAAAGTACTTGGGTGCAGTCTGAAAAATATCAGACAGATGTTTCTGATCGAGGCAGGTTTCATCGGGCTTTTGGGAGGTGTGATTGGAAATATTTTGAGTATGCTTCTGTCATTTGGAATCAATACAATTGCCGGAAGCATGGGAAGTGCGATGGGATTTGAAGGAGACATTTCATATATTCCAATTTGGCTTATTCTGGCTTCCCTTGGATTTGCAATTTTGGTCGGGATGGCAGCAGGATATTTCCCGGCGCTGCGTGCTATGAGGTTAAGTCCGCTTGCGGCAATCCGTAACGAATAGAAAAACTGGAAGAGAGGTGTAAAAAGCCTCTCTGTTTTTAGGTATGTACAAAATTTGTTGTTTCCATTAGAAAAGGCTTGTATTTTTCAGCGGTTTATCTCAAAATAAAAGGGAAGAAAAATGGCTGAGAAAAATAAAAAATTGAAATGAGGAATGAATATGAAAAAGGCACTGATCGTTGTGGATATGCAAAATGATTTTGTAGATGGAAGTCTTGGAACAAAGGAGGCACAGGAAATCGTAGAAGCAGTGGAGAAGAAAGTAAAAGCTGCCCGGGAAATGGGGACAGAACTTCTTTTCACAAGAGATACCCACGGAGAAGATTACCTTCAGACAAAAGAGGGGAAGTCGCTTCCGGTTATCCACTGTGTCAAAGAAACAGAAGGCTGGGAGATCATAGACTGCCTGAAGCCTTATGCTGACAGAATTTTTGACAAGGAAACTTTTGGAAGCATTGCTCTGGCTGATTATGTTGCCGAGCAAGGATATGAATCCATTGAGCTTGTCGGTCTCTGCACAGATATTTGTGTTGTGTCAAATGCACTTCTTCTAAAAGCACGTCTTCCAGAGACAGACATTGTTGTGGATCGAAGCTGCTGTGCAGGAGTAACTCCAGAGAGCCACGAGGCGGCGCTGTCTACGATGCAGATGTGTCAGATCCAGATACTATAACAGTTTTTGATGGTAGGAGATGAAAGAGATGTTTCGATTATGGGGAAAGATATTTAAAGACAACCGGATGGTACGCGATACGGTCATCTGTATTGAGGAGGAAGATACGAGGACACATAAAATTTTCCGTGCATTAGATGAAATCTGTTACGAATTTGATCTGAGTAAACCAATTTGGCTGAATCATACAATCAGTGAATTTCAGAGACATGACAAGGCAAGATTTTATCAGGATAATTTTGTGGATTCCATCGACTTTGACTATCTGGAAATTCATATTATTGAGGAGTAAAGAAAAGGACAGGGTGTGCTTATCTTTCTTCTATGGAGAAAATGGGACAACATACGAAAAAGTATAAAGAATATTAAAAAATTGTGAAATTTAAGACAATTAAATCATCCTATGTTATAATAATTGTATCAAATGATTTTTCGGATACAAGGAGAGAAGGAACGTGATGAGAACAGTGGTAAAAAATTACGAGGATGTGGATAGTTGGAAGACTGTCATGTTTTTGTACAATGCCGCAATGAAAGAAGTAGGAACGAAACTGGAAATATTAAATGATGAGTTTCAGCATGTACACAAGTATAATCCAATTGAGCATATTAAATCTAGAATCAAGTCACCGGAGAGTATTGTAAAGAAGTTGAAGCGCTATGGACATGAGACATCCATTGAAAATATGGTTAAGTATGTCAATGACATTGCGGGGGTCAGACTGATCTGCTCTTTTACATCAGATATTTATCGGCTGGCAGGTATGATCGGGAATCAAAGCGATTTGAAAGTGCTGTCGATCAAGGACTATATCAAGAATCCGAAGGAGAGCGGATATAAGAGTTATCATATGCTTGTTTCTGTACCGATTTTTTTATCGGACAGTGTTGTCGATACGAAGGTTGAGATTCAGATCCGTACGATCGCGATGGATTTTTGGGCAAGTCTTGAGCATAAGATTTATTATAAATTTGAAGGGAACGCACCGGAATATATCAGCAGAGACTTAAGAGAATGTGCGGATATGGTCTCGGCGCTTGATGAGAAGATGTTATCGCTCAATGAAGCAATCAAAGTGTGCCTGCAGGAATCGGAGCGGGAGAAGGAATCGTAATAGAATCTGAAAAGAATAGCAAATAGGAGTTGGCAATCGTTCCTGGAAATGATAAAATAACTTAGAGCGTGTCAGAGAGGAGTTCGTCAGAGCACTTCCCGGCACGCTCTAAGAGTACGTTAGGAGGAAAAAAGGAATGGAGAAATTGAAGAACAAGAAAATGGCTGTACGTCTTCTCTGGGCAACATTTGGAAGTCTTCTGTTTGCTGCGGGCGTTAATATTATTATTTTACCGCTGCATTTATATAATGGAACTTTCTTAGGTATTGCTCAGTTGATCCGTACATTTCTTGTAGACTATCTGAAGATTGCCGCGCTTAGCGGGATCAATCTTGACGGTATTATTTTCTGGTTATTAAATGTACCGTTGTTTTTCATGGCATGGAAAGTACTTGGAAGGGGATTTTTCTGGTTGTCTGTCTACACGACAACAATTGAGACGTTGTTTATGACATTTATTCCGATTCCCAATACACCGATCATTGAAGACTATCTGACGGCGTGTATTATCGGAGGGCTTGTTGCTGGTGTCGGAACAGGAATGATCCTGAGAGGGGGAAGCTCCGGAGGAGGCCAAGATACACTAGGAATGGTATGTGCGAAGAAATACCCGTCATTCAGTGTTGGAAAAGTAAGTATTCTTATGAATATTTTCGTGTATGGAATCTGTTTTATGATATTTGATATAGAAATTACAGTTTACTCGTTGATCTATGCGACCGTGATGGCAATGACGTGTGACCGGGTGCATGTGCAGAACATTAGTCTCAGTGTGATGATCTTTACAAAGAAGGATGGGGTTGATCAGGCGATTATAAATGAGATGCGCCGCGGTGTGACGGAGTGGGAAGGAAAAGGTTCCTACACGAAGGAAGATTCCAAAGTATTTGTTGTTATGATTTCGAAATACGAACAGAATGAGATCACAAGAATTGTCTCAGAGATCGATCCGAATGCATTTATGATCTTTACAGAAGGTGCGAAGGCAGTCGGAAACTTTGAAAAGAGACTTTCTTAATCAAAAAAGAATATGTTTTGATATGATGAGAGGAGCGTGTCCGTAAAAAGACATGCTTCTTTTTTTGTAAAATAATTTTACACAGATTTAACAAAAGGCTGTTTTTAAATTTAACAATCGCCAAGTATAGTATCACTTGTAAACGAAAGCAGAATGAAAAATAAGACGGATTGAAGGAGAGTAAATCGTATGAAAATGAAAAAGTTTTTAGCAGTAATGGCAGTGGTATCTATGACAGCAGCAATGGCAGCAGGTTGCGGAAGCAGTGAAGAAGAAGGAAAAGCAGAAACGAATGAAAAAACGGAAGCAAGTGGAGAAACTGATACTTCATTTGACTCTGCAAATGATATTTCTGTGACATCAAGAGAAGATGGTTCAGGAACAAGAGGAGCATTCATCGAGCTGCTGGGAATTGAAGAGAAAGACGATGAAGGAAATAAAATAGATAATACAACAGAAGAGGCAAATATTACAAACAGTACATCTGTTATGATGTCAACAGTAGCAGGCAATGAGTATGCTATCGGTTATATTTCTCTGGGATCTCTTGATGACAGTGTAAAAGCTGTGAAAGTAGATGGAGCGGAAGCGACAGAAGACAATATCAAAGATGGTTCCTACAAAGTGGCAAGACCATTTAACATTGCTACAAAGGAAGAAGTAAGCGAAGTGACACAAGATTTCATCGATTACATTCTGAGTGAAGAGGGACAGGAAATCGTATCTGATAATGGATATATTTCTCTTGACGATGTGAAGCCATATGCGGGCAGCAAGCCAGAAGGAAAGATTGTTGTCGCAGGATCTTCTTCTATTTCACCGGTGATGGAGAAGTTAAAAGAAGCTTATTTAAAAGTGAACACAAGTGCAGAGATTGAGATTCAGACAAGTGATTCCACAACAGGTATGACTTCTGCAATCGATGGAATCTGTGATATTGGAATGGCGTCCAGAGAGTTGAAGGATGAAGAGAAAGAGCAGTTAAAAGCAACTGTGATCGCAACAGATGGAATTGCAGTAATCGTAAATAAAGCAAATCCGATGGATGAGCTCACAAGTGATCAGATAAAAGAAATCTATACAGGTGAAGTGCTTGCTTGGGATGAGTTAAACTAATTCAGGAATTGCTTGCAAAACAGCCTGAGAAAGATGGATAAGAGGGAAAAAACAATATGAAAGCATGGAAAGAAAAGTTCATGCAGGGAGTGTTTTTCATCGCCGCCTGTACTTCGGTGCTGGCGGTGGCTCTCATTTGTGTATTTTTATTCGCAAATGGAATTCCTGCAATGAAGGAAATTGGATTTATGGAATTTTTGACCGGAGAGAGGTGGAAGCCGACCAATGAAATTTTCGGAATCCTCCCGATGATCATGGGAAGTATCTATGTCACTGCGGGAGCAATTATTTTAGGAGTTCCGATCGGAATTCTGACATCGGTATTTATGGCAAAATATTGTCCAAAGAAAATCTATCCGGTGCTGAAAGGTGCTACCGAACTTTTGGCAGGAATCCCGTCCGTTGTATATGGATTTTTTGGATTGGTCGTACTTGTGCCATTGATCAGAGACATCTGCCAGAAATTTCACTGGGGTGGAAATGGAAGCAGCATTCTGACTGCATCTATCTTACTTGGAATGATGATTCTTCCGACGATCATCGGTGTCACAGAGTCAGCGATCCGTTCTGTGCCGGCGCATTATTATGAGGGTGCACTTGCACTGGGGGCGACACATGAGCGAAGTATCTTTTCGGTTGTTCTCCCGGCAGCAAAATCAGGTGTTGTAGCAGGAATTGTACTGGGGATCGGACGTGCGATCGGAGAGACGATGGCAGTGATCATGGTAGCAGGAAACCAGGCGAGAATGCCTGCGGGGATTGTGAGAGGTGTTCGTACTCTTACGGCAAATATTGTGCTGGAGATGGGATATGCAGCAGGACTTCACAGAGAGGCACTGATTGCAACCGCCGTTGTTTTATTTGTCTTTATCCTGCTGATCAATCTTTCCGTATCATTGTTGAACAGGAGGGCACAACATGAATAGGCAGACAATTGGACAAAAACTTCGTGCTTACAGACGAAGACCTGGATCGTTGATCTTGATGCTCCTTGTGATGTTGTCAGCAGTGGCAACTTTTGCAGTTCTCTTATTTTTGATTGCATACATTTTGATCAAAGGACTTCCGCATCTGACACCAGATCTGTTTGCATTAAAATATACTTCAGAAAATGCATCTTTGATGCCGGCGCTGTTAAATACAATCGGAATGACTGCGTTATCGCTTGTAATTGCAGTACCGCTTGGGATTTTTGCCGCAATCTTTCTTGTAGAATATGCAAAGAGAGGAAATAAATTTGTGGAAATCATCCGACTTACGACGGAAACGTTGTCGGGAATCCCGTCGATTGTTTACGGATTATTCGGATTGTTGTTTTTCGTAACAACACTCGGCTGGGGATATTCTCTACTTGCGGGGGCATTTACATTGGCAATCATGATTCTTCCACTGATCATCCGAACGACAGAGGAAGCATTAAAATCAGTTCCAGACAGTTTCCGTGAGGGAAGCTTTGGGTTAGGAGCGGGAAAACTTAGGACAGTTTTTTGTGTAGTTCTGCCATCGGCAGTACCGGGAATTCTTGCAGGTGTAATTCTGGCGGTCGGAAGAATTGTTGGGGAAACGGCAGCGCTGATCTATACAGCGGGAACTGTTCCGGCAGTGCCGAAAAGTGTGATGGGATCTGGGCGAACCCTTGCCGTACATATGTACAATCTGTCCAGTGAAGGACTTTACATGGATCAGGCTTATGCGACGGCGGTCGTACTTCTTGTACTTGTTGTCGGAATTAATTGCCTGTCCGGATATATTGCGAAAAAGATTACGAAAGGAAATGGAAATGGGGAAAATTAGTGTAAAGAACCTAGATTTATATTATGGTGATTTTAAGGCGCTGAAAAATATTAATATGGAAATCGAGGCAAACAAAATCACTGCATTTATTGGGCCGAGCGGATGTGGAAAATCTACTTTGTTAAAGTCGATCAACCGGATGAATGATCTTGTGGAAGGATGTCGGATCGACGGACAGATTTTACTGGATCAAGAGGACATTTATGGAAGGATGGATGTGAATCTTCTCAGAAAACGTGTCGGAATGGTATTTCAAAAGCCAAATCCATTTCCAATGAGTATTTATGACAACATTGCATTTGGACCGCGTACACATGGGATCCATTCTAAGGCAAAGTTAGATGATATTGTGGAAAAATCGCTTCGCCAGGCAGCAATTTGGGAGGAAACAAAGGACCGTTTGAAGAAAAGTGCACTTGGAATGTCCGGCGGACAACAGCAGAGACTTTGTATTGCAAGAGCGCTTGCAGTGCAGCCAGAAGTGCTTTTGATGGATGAGCCGACATCTGCATTGGATCCAATCTCAACATCGAAGATTGAGGACCTTGCCATGGAACTAAAAAAAGACTATACTATTGTCATGGTTACACACAATATGCAACAGGCAGTGCGCGTGTCGGACAATACCGCGTTTTTCCTTCTTGGTGAGATGATTGAATATAACAATACAGAAAAATTGTTCTCGATTCCATCAGATAAGAGAACGGAAGATTATATTACAGGGAGGTTTGGATAAGAGATGCGCAATAAGTTTGATATGCAGCTGGAACGACTCAGTGAACAGCTTATTTTTATGGGAAGCCTTTGTGAGAAAGCAATTGCAAATGCGACAAAGGCTCTGAGAAACGGAGATTTGGAACTTGCAAAGCTCGTCATGAGCGAAGATGAAGAGATTGATCAGATTGAGAAAGATATCGAGAGACTGTGCTTAAAACTTCTGCTTCAGCAGCAGCCGGTGGCAAGAGATCTGCGCCAGATTTCTGCGGCGCTGAAAATGATCACAGATATGGAGCGGATCGGAGATCAGACATCAGATATCGCGGAGATTATCATTTCTGCTGGAATGTCAGAAGCGAGAGATATTTCGGTAATCGGGACGATGGCAGAAGCAACGAGCAAGATGGTTCATGACAGTATCCTTGCCTATGTCAATAAAGATTTGGAGATGGCGCAAAAGGTCATGCTTGCCGATGACGAAGTGGACAGAATGTTTGAACTTGTAAAGGCGAAACTGGTAGAATTGATTCTGAAGGATGGCGGAAAGCAGGGCGAGAAAGCGATTGATTTGATTATGATCACGAAGTATCTCGAGCGTATTGGAGACCATGCAACAAATATTGCAGAATGGGTAGAATTCTCTATCACAGGCGTGCACAAAGACGGACAGCTTGTGGAGAGATAGATAAAGGAGAGAACGAAGATGATTTATTGCGTGGAAGACGACAGTAACATCCGGGAATTGGTCGTATATACACTGGAGTCCACAGGGATGAAAGCCTGTGGATTTCCAGATGGGACTGCATTTATGAAAGCTTTGGCATTTGAGACGCCAGAGCTTGTTCTGCTTGATATCATGCTTCCGGGAGAGGACGGTATTTCCCTTTTGAAGAAGCTCAAAAGTTCAGCAAAGACGAAGGATATCCCGGTGATCATGGTTACAGCAAAAGGGGCAGAGTATGACAAAGTGATCGGGTTGGACAGCGGCGCAGATGACTATGTGACGAAGCCGTTTGGAATGATGGAGCTGATCTCGCGCGTGAAAGCGGTGTTAAGAAGGACGAAGCGGGAAGAGAAAAGCACACAGTATGAGATCAGAAATCTTATGCTGGATCAGAAAAAACATGAAGTGAGAGTGGATGGAATCCCTGTCACATTGACGTTGAAGGAATTTGAACTTTTGGAGCTTCTGATCCGAAATAAAAATATTGTATTGTCAAGAGACAGACTTTTGGAGGAAGTATGGGGATATGATTTCGATGGGGAGACAAGGACGATCGATGTTCATATCCGTACACTTAGACAGAAGTTAAAAAGTGCAGGAGATTTGATTGAGACTGTGCGTGGAGTAGGCTACCGGATGGGAGGACAGGATGAGACGTAAGATACAAAGAAGCATGTGTCTAGTTGCGTTTCTTGCACTTTTGATCTCGGGAATCCTGACCGTTGCGGCAGTTTATCAGCAGACAGTTATGAATAAAACCGCAGAACTCAGGCAGGAGGCGGAATATATTCAGGCGGCAGTCGATATTGCTGGAGAAGAATATCTGAATGTCATGGACAATGTGCAAAAAAGCACCAGGCTTACACTAGTCGGGCAGGATGGTACAGTACTCTATGACTCTGTACAAGACGATACGACGTTAGAAAATCATAAAAACCGAAAAGAAATCAAAGGAGCGATGGAAAACGGGAGAGGAGAAGCAGTAAGAACGTCCGATACACTTGGACAAAAGACGTTCTATTATGCGATCCGACTGCAGGATGGGACGGTTCTTCGTGCCTCCCAGACTATTGATAATGTGCTTCCAACAATTCGGAAGCTTCTTCCATACATCATTGGGATCTTTCTTTTGATGGTGGCGGGAGCTTATCTGCTGGCAAAATGGCAGACAAAGCGTCTGATCGATCCAATCAATCATTTGGATCTGGAACATCCGCTCGAGAATGATGTGTATGAAGAATTGACACCACTTTTGCAGGGAATCGATGTGCAGAACCGGGAAAAGGAAAAGGCGGCTGAGATGCGGAAAGAATTTTCTGCAAATGTTTCCCATGAATTGAAGACGCCATTGACATCTATTTCAGGATATGCGGAGATTATGAAAAATGGGCTGGTGCGGCCGGAAGATATGAAGGGCTTTTCAGAGCGGATTTACAATGAGGCGAGCCGTCTGATCACACTTGTGGAAGACATTATCAAGATTTCCAAGTTAGATGAGAAGAGCATTGAGCTGGAGAAGCAAGAGGTAGATCTCTATCTGCTTGTAAGAGAGATATGCACAAGGCTTGCTCCGCAGGCGGAAAAGAAGAGCGTACGATTTGAAGTGTCAGGAGAACATGTTTCTTATAATGGAATCCGTCAGATCCTTGATGAGATGATTTATAACCTCTGTGAAAATGCAGTAAAGTATAATGTCAAAGGCGGAAAAGTCAGTGTGTGGACAGGAAATACACTGGAAGGCCCAAAGGTCATTGTGGAAGACACTGGAATTGGTATTCCAGAGGAAGAAAAAGAACGTGTTTTTGAGCGGTTTTATCGGGTGGATAAGAGTCACTCCCGGGAAAACGGAGGAACTGGGCTTGGACTTTCTATCGTAAAACACGGTGCGCTTCTCCACGATGCAAAGATTCAGATCAGCAGTAATCTAGGCAAAGGGACAAAGATTGAATTGATTTTCGGCGGGGATTCCAGAAAAGAGACAGATAGCGAAAACGACAGATGAGAGAGAAATGAAAACAATCTATGGCGGTAGTCGAAGAAAATGATAGCTGCCATAGATTGTTTTTTTGTTGAAGTGGATATTGACTTTCGGAATAGATATGTTACACTGAAAGAGTAATTCTAAGGGAGATTCTTTCCCTTTTTACATGGATCAGGCAGTTCTGCCAGTTATTCCAGTATGTTTTTAATTTGATGATGAAAGAAGTGTGATGCCTATGCTTGTTGGAAACAGATAGAATCGACGGATGGATAGAGTTTTTGTACGATTCTATTTTAGACAGAGTGATTGGAAGAAAATTTGAAAAGAGAAAGGAATCATTTATGAGAAAAGGAAGACAGATGGTGTTGCTATGTATTGCGGCAATGCTTTTTTGTACTGCCCTGTGTTTTCCGAAGGAGGCAAAAGCACAGACGGAGCAAGTAACGATTGAAACAGGAAGAGAGATTTATTATCATCAGTATTCTACAAATTTATTTTATATCAATGGCAATGTAGGATATTGTCTGCAGCCAGCAAAGGAGACGCCGGCAGATGGGATTTATGCAGGAGAAGTTCTGCAAAACAATGAAGTGCTTGCAAAAGCCATTTATTTTTCAACGGGGCAGCCGGGGGAAGCGGTTGTAGGAGAAGGATTCTGGCAGATTCCGGATCCGGAAATATCTGGAGTTGTGTCGTGGGATGAGCGCTATGCATATTCCCACATGTTCCTCTCATGGATTTTTGCAGATTATGATTTTGATGCCGCGTTTCACGGAACAGGTCTGGAAAACGAAGTATTTTATGAAGACTTAAAGAAAGATTTTCAATGGAAATTAGAGCACATCAAAGGGTTGAAAGTGCCGGAGGCGGCATTATCTTTTTCGGATTCTGATGTGACGGCCTATATAGACAGTGAAGGACAGCGCACAGAAAGTCTGGTTCTGTCAGGAGATCCGGAAAATGAGATTGCGCTTCCTCTGCGGGAAAAAATGGTGCTTGTAAATGAAAGCAGAGGGACGGAAGAGACTGGAATCGGTCATATTTCCGGAGGCGAACAGTTTTATTTGAGAGCACCGATAGATATGAAAGAAACCTATCAGAGCGGGGAAATTTACGGAAGTATTACCAATGAATGGCGCTCCTTGATCATCGGAACCGGAGAAGATACTCAGATTATGGGAGTAGGCAGCTATGCAGTGACACCGACAGCACCAGTTCAGCTCAATGTGCAGTGGGTTCCTACAGGAAAAATCAGATTGAAGAAAATTGACGCAGAGACACAGCAGGGAAAACCTCAGGGGGAGGGATCCTTTGAGGGGGCGGTCTATGAAATTTTCGATAGCAACGGTAAGAAGCAGGATACGCTTACGACAGACAAAAAGGGAGAGGCGGTTTCAAAGCTGCTCCCCTATGGGATTTACACGATACGGGAAGTCAAGGCGCCATTTGGTTATACAGTTGCGATTGATCAAAGTGTGCAACTGCAGGAAGTGGAAATTGTCGTTGTATCTGAGGAAAAGCCGCAGAAAGGGATCATTCGTCTTCAGAAAGCAGACAAGGAGGCAGAGCAGGAGAAAAAGTCCCCATATGCATCTTTAAAAGGTGCAGAATACACGGTGAGCAGCAAAGAAGGTACAGTTCTCCAGACGCTTGTCACGGATGATGAGGGCAAGGCAGAAAGCAAACCACTTTTAACCGGAAAGTATCAGGTGAAGGAGACGAAGGCGCCGGAAGGATACAATATCGATCCGACGATCTATCAAGTAGAGCTGTTGCCGGGAGAAGAGACAGCAGAAATTTTTTATCAATCGGTTTCTTCGAAGGAGGAAATCATCCGCGGGGATTTTGAGATCATGAAATTAGCAGAAAATGAAAATGAGGATGAAGATACCCTTCAGGGACTTGCAGGCGCAGAATTTACTGTCTATGAAAAAACAAGTGGAAAAGAAGTTATAAAGCTGGTGACAGATGAGCGTGGGTTTGCGACTACAGTATCTAAAGAATATCCAAGGGGAAGGTTGATTTTCGGGACTTATGTTGTGAAAGAAACGAAGACACCAGAGGGGTATCGTCCAGTCAGACCATTTGAAATTACGATCAAGGAGGAAAAGGTAGTGCTGCGAGGAATCTACAAGGAAGATAAGCTGATCACATCTCCGATCACCGTTGTAAAAGTGGATCAGGAGACTGGGAAGCAGATTCAGGCAGCAGGAGTGGAATTTAGGCTGCTGGACAGCAGAAAAAAACCAATTGAAATGGAAGTGTATTATCCAGAGCATATGAAGACTTCTATTTTTAAGACAGATAAGAAAGGACAATTTACTTTTCCACAGAAATTGAAAAAGGGACAGTATTATTTAGAGGAAGTAAAAGCGCCGGAGGGATATCTGAAGGGGGAATTACTTCCGTTTGAAGTGAAAGAAGGAGCAACGTGGGCGGAGGCACAGGTGATTCGTTACAGCAACCGAAGTGCAAAAGGAAAGATTGTGCTTCAGAAAATAGATCAAAAAACGAAGGAGACTCTTTCAGGAGCTGTCTTTGAAATCTTTGCTGCAGAAGATATTGTGACAGCTGACCAGACAGTACATGCAGAAAAAGGAGAACTGGTTGATACGGTGGAAGTTTCGGAAAAAGGGGGATGTTCCCAAAATCTGTATCTCGGGAAGTATGTTGTAAAGGAGAAAAAACAGCCGGAAGGATATGTCCGTCTGAAAAAGGAGTATGAAGTTGAATTAAAATACAAAGATCAAGTGACAGAAATTGTGACAGAGGAGCTGACAGTTGCGAATGTGCCAGTGACGACAGAACTTGTTAAGACAGACAAAAAGAGCGGAAAACCACTGGAAGGAGTTTCGTTTTCGGTTTGGAAGAAGGAGGACGAGAAACTGCCGAAGTTTGAAAAGAAAATGTATGTGACAAATCAGGATGGAAAGATTCTTTTGGAATATCTAAAGACTGGCACATATTGCATCCAGGAGAAAAAGACACTTCCGGGGTACCTTCTGTCCGAGCAGATTACTGAATTTACAGTAGATGAAGAGGGATACAGCGAAGGGAAGCAAAGACTTTGCCTGAAACTAGAAAATGAACATACCAATATAGAAGTGGAAAAACTGGATGCGGATACGAAAAAACCGGTAGAGGGCGCCGTACTTCAGATTGAAGATTTACAGGGAAAGGTAATTGTCGAAAAATGGAAAACAGAAAAAGAACCAAAACAGATTGAAAAGTTGCCGGAGGGAGAATATGTACTGGTGGAAGCAGAGGCACCATTCGGATATCAGAAGGCAGAAAAAATGAAGTTTCGTGTGGAACCTAGAAAAGAAGTGCAAAAGATTACACTTTATAATAGGAAATCAGAGAAAGAGAAGCTTCCAGAGGAGAGTACAGGAAGGAAGGATACACCAAAAACCGGAGATACAGCGACAGTCGCAAAGCTCATTGCGGCGTTGCTTGGAGCTTCTCTGTTACTTGGATTGATTTATTACAGAAAGCGAGATCGAAAGAGGTAGAAAAAAGAATTGACAAAGCACCCACCATATAGTATTGTACTAATATATTAGTACAAAAAGATGCCGATGAATGTGTATAAGATATGGAGGGTGAGAGATGATAGAGATTAAAAATCTTACGAAGATCTATAAGCTGAATAAGAAGCAGATGAAAGAATCAAAGACAAAGAGCAGCCGGAAAGTTGCAGCCGATGATGTTAGCTTGCGAGCAAAGAAGGGGGAAATCTACGGATTGCTTGGACCGAATGGGGCAGGAAAGACAACGACGCTTCGCTGCATTGCGACAATCCTCAAACCGACAAAGGGTGAGATTTATGTGTCAGGACATGAAGTGCAGGAAGAGCCGGAGGAAGTCCGCAAAAAGATTGGATTTCTTACAAGTGATATCAAGCTCGATCCGCAGTTCACAACAGATTATCTGTTTGACTTTTTCGGAAGACTTCACAATGTTCCGGAGGAAAACCTGAGAAAAAGAAAAGAAGAGTTGTTTGAGTATTTTGAAATCAAAGATTTTGCACATAAACAGATCAAAGAACTTTCCACGGGTATGAAGCAGAAAGCAGCAATCGCAGTTAGCCTTGTACACGATCCGGAAGTGGTGATCTTTGATGAGCCGACCAATGGGCTTGATATTATCACAGCGAGAAATGTTACAGACTATTTGAGAAAGCTGAGAGACGAAGGGAAACTGGTGATTGTGTCGACACATATTATGTCGGAAGCGGAAAAACTCTGTGACCGCATAGGAATTGTTATCGATGGGACGAAGGTTGCGGAAGGAACGCTGGAAGAACTTCTTCAACAGACGAATGCGCAGGATCTGGAAGATGCATTTTTTGAGTTTTATAAGTTGAGGAGGGAATAAAAGATGAATGGAATCAAACAGATTTTTCAAAAAGAAATGGCACGTATCTTTCGGGATAAAAAAATGGTGTTTTCGGTATTTATTCTGCCGGTGGCGATTATGATTGGAATTTTGATGGTCACCGGAACATTTCAGAAACGGATGTTGTCAAATATAGAAGGACATACCCCGATTGTCTATGTGGAAAATGAACCGGAAAGCTTTCAACAGTTTTGCGAGGCGGCAGAGGTTAAGGTGAAACCTGTCAAAGAAGGGGAGGTAGAGAAAGTAAAAGAGAAGATTCTGAAAGGAGATGTAGATTTACTTCTTTCTTTCCCGGAAAATATGGATCATAAGATTGCAGAATATCAGACGGGAGATGAGATCCCGGAGATTCTTCCATATTATAATCCAGGTGAAGACTATTCCAAAGAAGCATTCGATACAGTTGGAGGGACATTACTGGAGACGTACAGACAGGTACTTTTGGGACAGAGAGTCGGAAATCTGGAGCAGATTGAGATTTTTAAGGTAGATAGAGAAAGCGAAGCAATCCAGATTAAAGATGAAGATAAAGTAAACGGCAAAGTACTTGGCATGATGCTTCCGTATTTTATTACCATCTTGCTGTTTGCAGGTGCTATGGGACTTGGAGTTGACATGATCACAGGGGAGAAAGAGCGGGGAACGATGGCGAGCCTGCTTGTGACACCGGTGAAGCGAAGTTCGATTGTGCTCGGGAAGGTATTTGCACTGATGGCACTGACAGGAATTTCTTCAGTCATTTATGTGGCGGCGATGGTTGCCTGCATGCCGATCATGGCAAAGACGATGGGAGGCAATATCGGAGATGGATTCAAGATCAGCATGGATGTGAAACAGATCATCATGTTAGGCGCGCTGTTGATCGCATTATCTTTCTTATACTCTACATTAATTGCTTTGGTATCTGTTTTTGCAAAATCAATGAAAGAGGCAAGCAGCTATATTATGCCGATGTACATGTTGATTCTTGTTATCGGACTGTCAACGATGTTTTCATTTGGAAATACGCCAGAAAGTTCTTACTGGATTCCAGTTTATAACAGTTCAGTTGTATTAAAAGAGATTTTGACACAGGAAGTGACGATACTACATTATGTGATCACACTGTTGATGACATTTGGGATGGGAGTAATTCTGACTGGTGTGATCGTGAAGGCATTTGAGAGTGAAAAAGTCATGGCATCGTAGCATGAGTTGAAAAAGAGGTGGCACTGTGCATATATAATGTGAAAAATTGTGAGAGACAATACAGTGTCATAAAAAGAAAGTGCTGTCAGAATGGGAGCTGTTTTATGAAAACAGAGTACCATTGCTGACAGCACTTTCTTTATCTTACTTAGAAAGGGATTATAATTGAATGTTTTTAAACAAATCGCCAAGATTTGTTCCGATTTCCTCTGATTTTGGGATCTCGACCGCTTCTTCTTCCTCTTCTGGTTCTTCTAACAATGCCTTCATACTGAGACTGATCTTACCATCTTTGATTCCGATTACTTTCACTTGAACTTCTTCCCCTGTTTTGAGAACGTCTGCCGGAGATTTGATTCTTTTTTCACAAATCTGTGATACATGCACCAGACCAGACAGTCCGTTTTCTAAGAGAATAAATGCGCCGTAAGACTGGAGAGAGTCCACTGTTCCGGAGAGGATACTTCCGACAGGAATCTCCTGGACCTTTTTTGCGCGCTCTGCAGCCTGCTCTTCTTTTAAAATCTCGCGGGCAGAGAGAACGAGGCGGTTCTCAGCAGGATCGATATCAATGACACGAACCTTAATCTCTTTGAGAAGATAAGTCTCAAGATCTTCGATATAGGAGAGAGAAAGCTTGGAGGCAGGGATAAATCCACGGAGTCCTTCGATATAGGCGATAGCTCCTCCATTTACGATTCCTTCAATTTTGACGGGAAGATCGGTCTGTTGTTCCATATATTTTGAAACGATATGCCATGGATCTGCATTGTCAAATTGTCCTTCGTAGTCAGCCATAGTTTCTGTTGTAAATTGTTCTTCACTCATGCTCTACACCTCAATTTTCATAATTTTCTTCTATTATAGCATAGATTCTTTCGGAAAAACAGAAAAGAAAAATTTTGGCAAAAAAATAACAGGCTGTATGCAAAAAAAACAATTCCATGAAAAAATAAGGTTGACGAACAGAAGAAAAAATGGCTTACTATATAGTATAAATGAATTGTTGATGAGGGATTGGATTATGACATCAGAAAAGAAGAAGAATAGAAAAGTGTATGTTGTAGGGCATAAGAATCCAGATACGGACTCTATCTGTTCTGCACTTGCTTATGCAAATTTGAAGAGGAAAGTAACCGGCCAGGAATATGTTGCAAAAAGAGCCGGCCAGGTTAATGAAGAGACACAGTATATTTTAGACAGATTTGGAGTAGAAGAACCGGGACTTCTGTCGAACGTGCAGATTCAAGTTAAGGATCTCGATATTAGCAGGGTATCAGGAATTGAAGGTCATGTGTCGATCAAAGAAGCGTGGCGGCAGATGAAGGAATCGAATACGAAGACGATGCCGATCACAAAGGAGAATATGTTAGAAGGTCTGATCACGATCGGAGATATTGCGACTTCTTATATGGATGTGTATGACAGTCATATTCTTGCGAAAGCGCGTACGCAGTATCGAAATATCGTCCAGACTTTAGATGGTACGATTGTGACAGGAAATGAACATGGATATTTTGTGAAAGGGAAGGTTGTGATCGCAGCATCCAGCCCGGAACTTCTCGAGAACTTTATTGAGAAAGATGACTTGGTAGTTTTGGGAAATCGTTATGAATCACAGCTGTGTGCTCTTGAGATGGAGGCAAGCTGTATTGTTGTCTGCCAGGGATCGGAAGTGTCAAAGACGATTAAAAAGCTGGCAGAAGAAAGACAGTGTGTTGTGATCAGTACGCCGCATGATACATTTACTGTAGCCAGATTGATTAATCAGAGTATTCCGGTAAAGCATTTTATGAGTAAGGAAAATCTGACGACATTTAAGATGAGTGATTATGTGGAAGATATCAAAGATGTGATGACAAAGAAGAGATTCCGTGATTTCCCGGTTGTAGACAGAAAAGGAAGATTTGTCGGATTGATTTCGAGAAGGCTTTTGATCGATGCAAGAAAAAAACAGCTGATTTTAGTGGATCACAATGAAAAATCTCAGGCTGTGGATGGAATCGAAGAGGCAGATATCCAGGAAATCATAGATCATCACAGACTTGGAAGCATTGAGACGATCGGACCGGTATATTTCAGAAACCAGCCGGTTGGATGTACTGCAACGATTGTTTATCAGATGTATGAGGAACAGGGGGTTATGATCGACAGGATGATCGCATCCCTTCTGTGTTCTGCAATTATTTCCGATACACTGATGTTCCGTTCGCCTACGTGCACTGATGTGGATCGAAGAGCGGCGGAGTCACTTGCGAAGATTGCAGATATTGATATTGAGAGCCTTGCAAGAGAGATGTTTAATGCGGGAAGCAATCTGAAGAATAAGACTGCGGAGGAAATATGTTTCCAGGACTTTAAGAAATTTAATATTGGAGATGTGGAGTTCGGTGTTGGGCAGATCAATTCAATGAACAAAGATGAACTGCATGACATCAAGGAAAAGTTGATTCCTTATCTGAAGGAGGCAATGTACAGTCAGGGATTGGATCGCATTTTCTTTATGTTAACGAATATTATTGAAGAGTCCACAGAGCTTTTGTGTGACGGTGCAGGTGCAAGGGAGCAGGTATTTGATGCGTTTGATTTGAGAGAAGATACGGAAGACATTATCTTAAAGGGAGTTGTTTCCAGAAAGAAACAGTTAATTCCGAATTTCGTAATTGCGTTGCAGCAATAGAAGGGACAGGATATGGAGAAACAATTATGGAAACCGGGAAATATGATCTATCCACTGCCGGCAGTGATGGTGAGTGTCGGGGATGCCGATGGCAATACCAATATTATCACAGTTGCATGGACAGGGACAATCTGTACGAATCCAGCGATGGCATATATTTCTGTGAGACCAGAACGCTATTCCTATGAAATGATTCGCAGCTCAGGAGAGTTTGTGATCAATCTGACGACAAAAGATCTTGTGCATGCGACAGATTATTGTGGAGTAAAATCCGGCAGGGATGTGGATAAGTGGAAAGAGACTCGGCTTACAAGAGGAAAAGCGGAAAAACTTCGCTATGCACCGACAATCGTGGAAAGCCCTGTCAATATCGAGTGTAAAGTAACAGAGGTAAAGGAACTTGGATCTCATCATATGTTTCTTGCGACGGTGGAGGCGGTACAGGTCGATGGAACTTATATGTCTGCAGGTGGGAAGTTTGAACTGAATCAGGCAGAACTTCTTGCGTATTCGCATGGTTCCTATTTAGAAACCGGGAGAGAACTGGGGACATTTGGTTACAGTATCCGAAAGAAAAATAAAAGCAAGGCACAGAATCCTTCAAAGAAAAATAAAAAGAAGGCGCAGAATCCTTCAAAGAAAAGTGAAAACAGGGCACAGCGTGCCCGGAAAGATAGATAGAAGAAACAGGACAAAAAATGTCTGCTGGAAGTCCAAAAAGAAAGAGTGTGTTTCAAGGAAATGTCAGAATGTGTATGACATGGAGCGGGGACACATTCTTTTTTATTGTGGTTCATATATATGATATGAGCAAGAGGGGGAGGGAAAGTGGTTTGCATAGAAAATCTATACTGCAATTTCTTGGGATGTTATATTTGGTATGCCTGATTTTGAAGGCGGGAAGTGGTCGGGAGGCTGAGGAGGCTGATGGAGCTATTACGGCGGGAGTGGAGAAGCCAAAGATAGCGATTACATTTGATGATGGTCCGCATCCGGTATGGACGCCGAAACTTTTGGAAGGATTAAAAGAGAGGGAGGTTTTGGCAACATTTTTTCTGATCGGATCCAATATAGACGGAAATGAGACTGTTGTAAAGGAAATGTACGAAAATGGACATATCGTTGGAAATCATACGTTTCATCATGTAGAGATGACAAAGCTGTCAGATGAAAAGGCGATGGAAGAGATTCGGATGACTAACGAAAAAATTTCTGCAATTACCGGTGAGCCGGTGTCGTTTATGCGCCCGCCGTTTGGGGCATGGCAGAAAGGTCTGGAAAAAGAGATGCAGGTTTTGCCAGTAAACTGGTCTGTGGATACGCTTGATTGGACGACGAAAAATGCGGATGAAATTGTGAACAAGGTAGTGACGGAAGTCAAAGAAAATGATATTATTTTAATGCATGACTGTTATGAAAGTTCTGTGAATGCGGCTCTCAGAATTGTGGATATTTTAAAAGAGAGTGGTTATGAATTTGTGACAGTGGAAGAGTTGATCCTCCCATAGAATGATTGGAGAGGGAAATGGTGAATCTGCCGGAGATGCAGGCGAATAACAGAAGAGAGAACAATTATAGATAAAGGAGTAACAAGATGATAAATGAATTTTCCAGAATGGAGTTACTGATTGGAAAAGATTGTGTAGAAAGTTTGAAGGAGAAGACAGTACTTGTATTCGGTGTGGGAGGAGTTGGATCACACTGTATTGAGGCGCTGGCAAGAAGTGGTATCGGTCATTTGATCCTGGTGGATAATGACACCGTATCACTGACCAATATCAATCGGCAATCGATTGCTTATCACAGTACGATCGGACAATACAAGACGAGGGTGATGAAAGAAAGAATTCAGGATATTTGCCCAAAAACAGAAGTGACAGTCCATGAAACATTCGTCCTTGAGGAGAATGCAGCGGAGCTTTTGGATGGGAATATCGATTATATCGTCGATGCGATCGACACAGTGACAGCAAAACTTGCGATTGCTCAGATTGCCGATCAGAGAGGGATTCCGATGATCAGCAGTATGGGAACGGGGAATAAGCTTCATCCGGAATTATTTGAAATTACAGATATTACAAAGACATCTGTCTGCCCGCTCTGTAAGGTGATGAGAAAGGAATTGAAGAACCGGGGAGTAGCACATTTAAAAGTACTCTACTCAAAAGAAAAGCCGGTCGATGTCTCAAAAAATATTACGGAAGAAGAAAAAGGAAATAAGCGTTCACTGCCGGGAAGTATTTCCTTTGTACCTCCGGTGGCAGGACTGATCATTGCCGGGGAGGTTATCCGTGATCTGGCAGGAATTTCATAGGAGGAAAAGATATGGATCTGTTTGATTATATGAGAGAAACGACAAAGAAAAAAGAGTCTCCGCTTGCATCGCGTCTGCGTCCGAAGACTCTGGAGGAAGTGGTAGGACAGCAGCATATAATTGGAAAAGATAAGCTGCTTTATCGGGCAATCAAGGCGGACAAGTTGAGTTCTATTATTTTTTATGGACCTCCGGGAACCGGGAAGACAACACTGGCAAAGGTGATTGCCAATACGACTAGTGCCAATTTCACTCAGATCAATGCGACAGTTGCGGGCAAGAAAGATATGGAGGAGGTTGTCAGGCAGGCAAAAGACAATCAGGGAATGTATGGGAAGAAGACAATCTTGTTTGTCGATGAGATCCATCGGTTTAACAAAGGACAGCAGGACTATCTGCTCCCGTTTGTAGAAGATGGTACGCTCATCCTGATTGGAGCGACTACGGAAAATCCCTATTTTGAAGTCAACGGCGCGTTGATTTCCCGCTCCAGTATTTTTGAATTAAAGCCGCTGGAAAAAGAAGATATCCGTAGATTGATCATGCGGGCGCTGACAGATGAAGAGCGTGGAATGGGAAGTTATCATGCGATCATCGATGAAGATGCGCTGGAATTTCTTGCAGATATTTGTGGTGGAGATGCAAGAAATGCTCTGAATGCGATAGAGCTTGGGGTATTGACGACGGAGCGGTCGGAGGATGGAAAGATCCACATTACGATCGATGTTGTATCAGAGTGTATCCAGAAGAGAGTTGTGCGCTACGATAAGGGAGGGGACAACCACTATGATACCATTTCTGCATTTA
This sequence comes from Faecalimonas umbilicata, assembly GCF_042846195.1. Lineage (NCBI taxonomy): Bacteria > Bacillati > Bacillota > Clostridia > Lachnospirales > Lachnospiraceae > Faecalimonas > Faecalimonas umbilicata. The sequence goes on along the minus strand of NZ_AP031411.1, from coordinate 2,205,640 downwards.
TCAAAAGTATGCGCGGATCCGATCCGGATGCCGCAGTCTTTTATCTTGCAAAAATGTTGTATGCAGGGGAAGATGTGAAGTTTATTGCCAGAAGGATTATGATCTGTGCATCAGAAGATGTAGGGAATGCAGATCCGATGGCGATTTCTGTGGCGGTAGCCGCGGCGCAGGCGGTGGAGCGTGTCGGAATGCCGGAAGCCCAGATCATCTTGTCGCAGGCGGTACTATATGTGGCGACAGCGCCTAAGAGTAATTCAGCAGTAAATGCGATCATGGCTGCAAATGCAGCGGTGCGGGCACATAAGACTACAGTACCGTCTCATCTGCAGGATGCGCATTACAAAGGTTCTGCAAACCTGGGAAGAGGAACTGGATATAAATACGCGCATGACTATCCAAATCACTATGTAGAGCAGCAGTATCTTCCAGAGGAGATTAAAGACATGCAATTTTATGAGCCTTCGGATATGGGATATGAAAAGGAGATTCAGGAGCATTTCCGAAGGATCAAAGGGAAATAAAGTGTTTTTACAGGTAAGGCTGCTTAGCGAAGAAACGATTTTTCGCCTACCAAATCAATAAAAATCTGTCTTGGATGGCGAATATTGCCTGTCAAGACAGATTTTTTATTTGCTCCGATGGAAAGGAAATCTGGTAATCGAAAAGGAACCGACAACTTATCGCTTGACAGAGCGTATTGCGACAAAAGCTGGAATATTATGTTTGTGTAGATTCCCCTGACCGCTTGTATCTTCATATAGATCAGTAAGCTGGAATCCAGCTTTTAACTGTCCTCCGATCTGTTCTTCTAATGTGTGAGAAAATTGGATTCCCCAGTCATACTTCATGGAGTCTTCATATTGTTTTTTATTTTTAATGGGTGAAACGGCAGAGAATAGGTCAGATACTCTTCGTTTTCATCAAAAACATAGTTGATTCCGAGATCATATCCACCAAGCAAGACTCCCCCTTTTTTCAAAATGCGGTAACATTCTTGGAAAACAGGTTCTACTTTTTCTATATAGCAGTTAGAAACTGGGTGAAAGATCAGATCAAATATCCCATCTTCAAAGGGAAGTGGCTGTGTCATATCTGCTTGAATGATTGTTACAGGATATCCTTCTCTGTCAGCGACTAGCTGCTCACTTGCACATTGTTGGGAAGAATAATCCAGTACGGTACAATCTGCTCCGAGGGCAGCAAAAATAGGAATCTGCTGTCCACCGCCGCTTGCAAGACCAAGCACTTTTTTGCCACACAGACTGCCGAACCATTCATGAGGAACAGCTTTTGTCGGAGTAAGAAGAACATCCCATTCCCCTTTTTGTGCGTTTTGATAAAGCTCATGGGAGATAGGCTGTCCCCAAACCCAACCATCCAGACACCAGGTATCGATTGCTTCAGCATTTATTTTCTGATAGTTCATTGTAAAATCTCCTTATAAAAGTTGTTTTGTCCGATTTTTGTCTGTAAAAACATTTACCATAACAGATTTAGAAATAGAAGAAAACAATCTATAATAGATTCTGCATCACGAAGGCATAGATTTCCTGATTTTTCTGTTTCCAGTGGTGGACGACAGTTTTTGCTTCCTGCTCGGTCGGTACTGTGATAGTCAAGTCAATCAGAGAACCGTGATTTTCCGTGACTTGGCAGCGAACAGAAAATTCATGATTATCATTTCGGTAGTAGTCTGCGCGCACAGCGACAGCGTTCTTCAGTTCGTAATGCTTTTCCTGAAGAAAGGTGTCGATCTCATCCTGAATAGTAGGAGAAATCTTGTTTTGAAAAAACTGGATCGTCTCAGCGCCTTCTTCTGTCAGATGATAGAAGGTGCGGCTGTGTTCTTTCTCCAGACGGATCAGATTGGCATTTTCCATTTCCGAGAGTGCCTGCTGGAGTGTGAAATAATTCGTGTATTCCTTGTCGAGGACAAATTCGGAGATTTGTGAGTTCGTCAGAGGGAAATCCACTTTCTGAAGCATATATAAAACAATTAATTTGTACAAAGTAAATGAGTCTGACATTGTACGCAAATCCTTTCTAAAATCATAGTTTGTAGTTCTTCCCCTGCCAAAGATCCTGTTCCTTGAAATATTGATTCATTTTGTTGAGGACAAGACGCTTGTGTCCGGTCCAGCATGGAGCAATCAACAGTTCTTTTGGCCCATCGCCGGTCAGGCGGTGGATGACGATATCTGGACGCAACTGCGTAATACACTTTCCAAGAAATGCAATGTATTCCTCCATTGTCGGGACGAAGAAAGGGGAAGTTTCATAATAGTCGGCGAGATCAGTTCCATGTAGAATATGAAGAAGCTGGAGCTTGATTCCTTGAATATCCATTGTATTTAGATAAGAAATCGTCTCCTGCATCATCAGTTCTGTCTCACCAGGGAGATATAAAATCGTATGGACAATCACTTCCACACCAATCTGCCGGAGATTTCTGACAGCTTCCTCAAAGACGGAAAGCGAGTATCCGCGCCGGATAAACTGGGCGCTCTGTTCATGGATTGTCTGAAGACCAAGCTCTACCCATACGGGTTTGATCCGATTCAGACGTGCTAAAAGTGTGAGAATTTCGTCATCCAGACAGTCTGGTCTGGTGGCAATGGAGAGAATCTTGACTTCAGGACAGGAGATTGCCTCTGTAAAAATCTTCTCCAGATAACTGACTTCGGCATAAGTGTTTGTGTATGCCTGAAAATAGGCAATATAAGAGACTGCATCGGTCTTTTTCTTTATTTGCTCTTTGCCGGATGCAATTTGTTGCCGGATAGATTCGCGAGGATTTCCTGCGAAATCACCGGAGCCTCCGGCGCTGCAGAAAATGCAGCCCCGGTCTCCGAGTGTACCGTCACGGTTTGGGCAAGTCATTCCGCCGTTTAAAGCAAGTTTATAGAGCTTTTCACCGTAAGTATGTTTTAAGTGATAATCGAGAGAGTGGTATCTCTTTTCGCCCCAGCGCTTCATTAGATCAGATCCTTAATCGCCTTGCTTACGACATCGGCAACACGTGGGTCAAATGCTTCCGGGAGGATATTGGTATCGCTTAAATCTTCATCCGAAACGAGACTTGCGATTGCCTCAGCAGCGGCAAGTTTCATCTCTTCCGTAATCTGTGTGGCACGTCCTTCCAGAGCACCTTTGAAAATGCCAGGGAATGCGACAACATTATTGACTTGATTTGGAAAGTCAGAACGTCCAGTTCCAATGACACGTGCACCACCTTCTTTTGCAAGATCCGGCATGATTTCAGGAACAGGGTTTGCCATCGCAAATAAGATAGAATCTTTATTCATGGAAGCAACCATCTCTTTTGTGACAATATTCGGTGCGGATACTCCGACAAAGATGTCAGCTCCTTGCAATGCATCTGCAAGTGTTCCCTTCTTCCCTTCCAGATTGGTGACTTCTGTCATCTTTTTTTGCATCCAGTTTAAATTCGGAGAATCTTTGGAAATGATTCCATTGATATCACACATGGTAACATGGCAGAAACCGTAAGTAAGAAGAAGCTTTGTGATGGCGATTCCGGCAGAACCTGCACCATTTACAACAATCTGACATGCTTCCTTTTGCTTACCGGTTACTTTCAGCGCATTGATGATGCCGGCAAGGACAACAATGGCAGTTCCATGCTGGTCATCGTGAAATACCGGGATATCAAGGAGTTCTTTTAAACGCTCCTCAATTTCAAAACATCTCGGAGCAGAGATATCTTCCAGATTGATGCCTCCAAATGCCGGAGCAATGTTGACGATTGTGCGAATGATCTCCTCGGTATCCTGGGTATCAAGGCAGATCGGAACTGCATTGACTCCACCGAATTCCTTGAATAAAACGGCTTTTCCTTCCATAACAGGCATTGCTGCATAAGCGCCGATATTTCCGAGACCGAGAACAGCACTTCCATCCGAGATAACAGCGATCGTATTGGCTTTCATCGTATATTTGTAAGCAGCTTCCTGATCCTGGGCAATCACCTTGCAAGGCTCTGCGACACCTGGTGTATATGCAATTGCAAGGTCTTCTCTGGAATTTACTTTGGCTTTTGCACTGATCTCTAATTTCCCATTCCATTGTTCATGCATTTGTAATGCCTTTTCGTTTGTTGTCATATTATTCACACCTTTTCTTTTTCATATTTTTGAAACTTCTAAAGTTATGATAACATTCCGGTGAAATCAAATCAACAAGGATTGCTGAAAAAATACTTTCTTTTTCCCTAAAAATAGTGTATAATGCGTATATCTTAAGAGAAGTCATGTCAGACGAATATTCCCGCAGATACTTATTAATAATTAAAATAATTAGGATAGACAAATGAATAGCGAAAGGAAGTAGGATAATGAGAGAAAAATATGAATCATTACCGTTAACGTCTTTGAAGGAAATCGCAAAAGCGCGAGGATTAAAAGGGGTATCGACAATGAAAAAAGCAGATATCATCGAATTAATGCTGAAAAAAGACGAGCAGGATAAAGCAGAAGAAGCAAAAGAAGAGGTAAAAAGCGAGAAAACAGGGGTCATTGATATTGAGGAGCTGGACAGCGGAATTACGGCGCAGGGGATTCTTGAAGTGCTTCCGGATGGATATGGATTTATCCGGAGCGATAACTATCTTCCGGGAGAGAATGACGTCTATGTATCACCGTCACAGATTCGCAGATTTAATCTGAAAACTGGAGATATCCTGACTGGAAATACGAGAATCAAGACACAGTCGGAGAAATTCAGCGCACTCTTATATTTGACGACGGTCAATGGAATGCGTCCGGCAGAGGCGGCGAGACGGACAAATTTTGAAGATATGACACCAATTTTTCCTAACGAAAGACTTCGCCTGGAACATCCAAAAAGTTCTACGGCGATGCGCATCGTAGATTTGCTTTCCCCAATAGGAAAAGGACAGAGAGGAATGATCGTTTCTCCTCCGAAGGCTGGTAAGACAACTTTGATCAAGGAAGTGGCGCTGTCAGTTTTGAGAAACAATCCAGAGATGCACATCCTGATTCTTTTGATCGATGAGCGTCCAGAGGAAGTGACAGATATTAGGGAAGCGATCACCGGGAAAAATGTAGAAGTCATTTACTCTACGTTTGACGAACTTCCTGAACATCATAGGAGAGTGTCGGAGATGGTGATTGAGCGTGCAAAGCGTTTGGTAGAACATAAAAAAGATGTGATGATCTTACTTGACAGTATCACACGCCTTGCAAGGGCATACAACCTGACCGTTCCGCCGAGTGGAAGAACGCTATCTGGTGGTCTGGATCCGGCTGCGCTTTATATGCCGAAGCGGATTTTTGGTGCAGCTAGAAATATGAGAGAAGGAGGCAGCTTAACAATCCTCGCAAGTGCACTTGTAGACACTGGAAGCAAGATGGATGATGTTATTTACGAAGAATTTAAAGGAACTGGAAATATGGAACTTGTCCTCGACAGAAAGCTTCAAGAAAAAAGAGTGTTCCCGGCAATCGATATTCCAAAATCGGGAACAAGAAGAGAAGATCTTCTGTTGAGTGCAGAAGAACAGGAAGCAGTATATTCTCTGCGCCGTGCCTTAAATGGAATGAAGAGCGAGGAGGCAGTCGATAATATTTTAAATATGTTTTCTCGCACGAAAAATAACGAAGAGTTTATCCAGATGGTAAAGAAGACAAAAATTATCTAATGATTTTTACAAATAACTTGCAATGTGAAAATAAGTATGATACAATAAAAAAGCTGTTTAACAAATAATAAGCAAGCGTTCCTCTGTCATTACGATAGTAGGATGATTGCAAAGATATTCGCTGTGAGGGCGATATAACCTCACGAAATAAAAATGAAGAGGTGAAAATCATGAAAGAAGGAATACATCCAGTTTATCATCAGGCAACAGTAACATGTAACTGTGGAAACACATTCGTAACAGGATCTACAAAAGAAGATATCCACGTAGAAATCTGTTCTAAATGTCATCCATTCTACACAGGACAGCAGAAAGCTGCTCAGGCTCGTGGACGTGTTGATAAATTTAACAAGAAATACGGAATTCAGGAATAATCAGAATGACGAGAATAGGTTGAGGTGCAAATCTCAACCTTTTTTAACATTGTAGAGAATTGTACAGATATGACAGAGGAAAAGAATTGATGGAAATCTGTCTGAAAAATAGAAGGAGAGCGAATCTATGAAGTCATCAAATATTGGCGGGCAGGCGGTTCTGGAAGGTGTGATGATGAAGAACGGGGATCAGTATGCAGTAGCGGTCAGAAAACCGGACGGAGAGATTGCGCTTCAGAAAGAAGTATACGATGGGATTGTCAAATGGAAGAAACTGACAAAGATTCCATTTGTGCGAGGAATCTTCAGTTTTGTAGATTCTCTCGTGCTGGGAATGAAGACACTCTCTTATTCGGCAAGTTTCTTCGAGGAAGAAGAGGAGGAAGAACTAACCGAGAAGGAAGCGGCGAAAAAGGAGAAGCAGGGGAATTTGATTATGGGGATCACAATGGCATGTTCGGTAGTGATCGCGGTTGCAATCTTTATGGTTCTTCCTTACTTGCTGTCAAATCTTTTGAAACCGTTTGTGCCGGGCAGATTTGCCAGGACTGTTATAGAGGGAATCGTGAGGATTGTTCTGTTTATCGTATATATCCTGCTGATCTCGAAGATGAAGGATATTCAGCGCGTGTTCATGTATCATGGAGCAGAACATAAGTGTATCAATTGTATTGAGCATGGTATGGATCTGACTGTGGAGAACGTAAGAAAAAGTTCCAAACAGCACAAGCGGTGTGGGACAAGTTTTCTGTTTTTTGTACTGTTTGTTAGTATTATCGTCTGCTTTTTTATTACAACAGAGTCTCCGGTATTAAGAGTGTTACTGCGGATTGCACTGCTTCCGGTAATCGCGGGAATTTCTTATGAAATCATCCGGCTTGCAGGAAACACAGAGCATCCAGTTGTGGAATTGTTAAGCAAGCCGGGGCTAGCGCTTCAGAATCTGACGACGAAAGAGCCGGATGATGATATGATCGAAGTGGCAATCTGTTCGGTAGAAGCAGTCTTTGACTGGAAGAAATACCAAAAGGAAAATTTCCCGGAAGAGCCATAGAACAGGATGTGGGCAAAATCAATGAGAAGATTGCAAAAGAGATGACAAAATCTAACGGGATTGGTAAAAGGGGATCAGTATGACGATACAGGAACTATATAAAGAAGGAATTTTTCGTCTGAAGCAGGCAAGAATCGCGGAGGCAGAACTGGATGCCTGGTATCTGCTCGAATATGTGACAGGAATCAGCAGGACGATGTATTATCTGAAGCAAGCGGAGCCTGCAGAAGAGCAAGCGGCGGAAAGATATTTTGACTGTATCAGCAGGCGGGCGCAGAGGATTCCGCTTCAGCATATTACTGGGGAGCAGGAATTTATGGGATTGCCATTTATTGTCAATGAACATGTGTTAATCCCGCGACAGGATACAGAGATACTTGTAGAGGAAGCATTGTCTCATTTGAGTGGAAACGAACAAGTGCTGGATATGTGTACCGGTTCCGGATGTATTTTGATCAGTCTGGAACATTACCGGAAAGGGATCCGGGCAGTCGGGGCAGATATTTCGGATGAAGCACTTCAGGTGGCGAAAAGAAATGCAGAGAGCCTAAATGCTGATGTCACGTTTCTGAAAAGCGATCTGTTTGAACAAGTTGCTGAGAGATATGATCTGATCGTGTCCAATCCGCCGTATATCCGAACAAAAGCAATTGAGGAACTGGAAGAGGAAGTAAGACTGCATGATCCGATGATTGCATTGGACGGAAAAGAAGATGGATTATATTTTTATAGAAAGATTACAGAAAAAAGCCGGGAACATTTGAAGCAGGGTGGTTGTCTTCTCTTTGAAATCGGGTATGATCAAGGAGAGGATGTTGCGAAGATGATGGAGAAAGCCGGGTTTACAGAGGTAACGGTAAAAAAGGATCTGGCGGGACTTGACCGTGTGGTATCCGGCATGTACAATAGATGAGAGAAATGGAGGAATAGATATGTTTGATAAATTAGAAGATCTGTTGATCCGCTATGAGGAAATCATGGGCGAACTTCAGGAACCGGATGTTGCAAATGACCAAGAACGGTTTCGGAAGCTGATGAAAGAGCAGGCTGATTTAGCTCCGATCGTGGAGGCATATACAGAATATAAAAAAGCAAAACAGTCTATCGCAGATAGTGAGGAAATGCTTGAAATCGAATCTGATGAAGAGATGAGAGAACTTGCAAAAGAAGAGCTCAGCTCCTCGAAAAAACGTGTGGAGGAATTAGAGCATGAATTGAAGATTCTTCTTCTTCCAAAAGACCCGAACGACGATAAGAATATTATGGTAGAGATTCGTGCCGGAGCCGGTGGAGATGAGTCGGCTTTGTTTGCGGCAGAAGTATATCGTATGTATGTGCATTATGCAGAGAGCAAGAGATGGAAGACAGAGATGATCTCTGTCAATGAAAATGGAATCGGTGGATTTAAGGAAGTCGTATTCATGGTAAGTGGACAGGGCGTTTACTCTCGGATGAAATACGAAAGTGGAGTACACCGTGTACAGCGTGTGCCGGAAACAGAGTCCGGTGGACGTATCCACACATCCACAATCACTGTTGCGGTGATGCCGGAAGCGGAGGAAGTGGATGTTGTGATCGAAGAGAAAGATATTCGTATCGATGTAATGAGAGCATCTGGAAATGGTGGTCAGTGTGTCAATACAACAGACTCTGCAGTTCGTCTTACACATTATCCGACAGGAATTGTGATTTACAGCCAGACAGAGAAATCACAGCTTCAGAACAAAGAGAAAGCATTCCGCTTACTGCGTTCAAAACTGTATGAATTAGAGTTAGAAAAACAGCAGTCCGCAGAGGCAGAGGCAAGAAGAAGCCAGATTGGAACAGGAGATCGTTCGGAGAAGATCCGTACTTACAATTTTCCACAGGGACGTGTGACAGACCATAGAATTAAATTGACACTGCATAAGCTGGACAGCATTTTGAACGGAGATTTAGATGAAGTGATTGACAGTTTGATCGCAGCAGACCAAGCGATACGCTTAAGTGGCTTAGAAAAAGATGCCTAAATCCCTTGATTTTACTGGATTTGTGGGAAAGTAAGGTATCCTGTATTTTATAAAGAATAGAGTAGAAATCGGTTTTACAGATGAAAATGTAGCCGATTTCTATTTTTTTGTCATTCAAAGACACACTAACACCCATAAAAAACACCCATTGACGCACTGATAGCCCTTCAGAACTATCTCCTGTTCCGACCTGAGATAATTCAATGGATATAAGTTATACAACCCTACAGCGTGTATAACGAGGGGGTATGCGAGACACTAGCCAAGTGCCTAAGCATTGGCTAGTATCAGAAATCCCTATTCTCTGCAACGAAACAGTTTGCGGAAAAACTTTATTACGCAACATTCTCTATGCTCCTTTTTGGTATCTTCTTCGATAACAGTTTCATGATTATCAGTTTTTATTTCTTCTGCATGGAAAGACTCTGTATGTACTCTGCTTTCAACAGTTTCTGTTTCTTCAATCTGTACTGGAGAAGATACAGTTACTTCTGTTTCTTCAGCGTCTACAGGAGAAGGCACAATTTCCTTTGGTTTTTCAGCTTCTACTGGAGAAAGTACAACTTTTTCTGTTTCTTCAATTTCTATTGAAGAAGATACTCTTTCCTCTACATAAGGCTTAAATCCCTCAAACGGATAATTTGAAACAATGCGTTCAGTATTTTTATTAACTTTTCTATCCATATAAAATAATCCTTTATTTTGAAAGGCGTCATCAAAAAATGAGAGAAGTTGTGCATCATCACAAGCAAGTTTCTTTTTATCTTGATTATTTATATGACTTCTTGATGCATCTATTCTTCCAAAGTATACCCATGTTGCCTTTGCGTTTAGCAGTTTCGTATACAGTTGTATATGATTTTTTAAAGTTAAATCATCATTTGCCAGTAGATGTAAATAGCCCAGTGTATAAGGATAAGGTGGGTCAACAATGATAAAGGCGTTTTCATTATCATACCATTTGTCTAAACGATATAAGGCATCACTTTGTTCAAAGATAACCTTTTTGTATAACTCTGAAGCATAAACAAATTCTTCTAGTGACTTACATTTTTGCTTATTAACGTTTCCATTTTGGTTTGTTGTATTTACATACCAAAAGGCAGCCGCCGCATGAAGACCTTTTTGGTTCATAAGACTTTCCGCATTTTCTTTAAGTTTTAATATGCTTTCAATATCTCCCTTATCATTATAATAATCATACGTTTCAAGCAATTTCCTACATTTACGCTCAAGTTCTTTTGGAGATGTAGTTAATTGCTTAAAGAAATTATGTTTGTTCTTATCAAGATCGTTGTATCTGCTCTCCAAATTAAGACTATTTTTATAGCAATAATCTTGAATATAACCAGTAAGAACACCGCTACCACCAAATAAATCTAAAGTAGTTTCAATATCTTTTTCTGCAAGCAGTTGGTCACACATACTATAAAAGCTATCTTTAAACCACAGTTTGTTTCCCATTACATGAAAGATAGGACTGGAGAAGTCTTTCATATCTGGTTTTGTAATAGATTTGTTTCTAGTTTTACAGAAAATTAAAAACGCAAGGAAGAAGATAAAATTGCTCAGTCCACGAGTGTCTGTTTTATCATTTTCCGTATCAGTCATAACGGAGTCTATAAATGCCCAATCACTTATAGATAACCGAGTAGACTTCGATACTATATTAGCTCTGTCTGTTGCACTTGTAAGAACAATATTTAAGTAATATTTGTTTGTATAGCGAGTCTTTATTTTCTTGAAGAGTTTTTTGATTTCTTTTTTATCACATTCAGCAATCATATCTGAAAGTACAAAAGGTGTAAAATCATATCCAAAGACTCTTTTGAATTCTGCTTCAAGAGCAGGCATGCGGTTAATGGTTTTAGAAACAGAAGTTGATTTACAGATTTCTTCAAAAGAAACCTTTTGTGTGTTAGTAATGTTTACATTTACTTTTTTCATAATAAACTATCTCCTATCAAAAAAAATATTTTTGGAGATTTTTTAATCTGTAAGAAGACGTACTTCTGGCAGAGAAAAATCTCTGCCGTACATATTCTGACTCAGTAGGTAAACCCAAGAATTAGCAAACCACACTGATTTTTTGTAAACCCAGTGAAAAAAAGCCTTATCTCACTAAGAAAAACGATGACCTAAAGTCTGTAAAATGCAAACCACAAGACCATAAAATCTAAACCATGCTTAAACTTTAGCTGACTACAGTAAAAAATGGCTGATTAGGATGTACACAAATACAAAGCAGAGTCAGACCATAAGTATGCAAGTTTATTATTTCGTGGTAAGAAAAAATGAAAATGATTGAAGTATGGTAGCGGAAATGAATAAAAACGAGGAAATGCTTGTAGACAATATCTAAGAATACTTGCAGAACTATGTAGCACATTTTTTATAAAAGGCTCAAATATGAGTGGCAAGAAATAAAAAACAGAAATGATTTCGTGTAGCATACGCAAGTAAATATGATGAAGTTCTTGTGGTAGATATTGAGAATATTTCAAAAATTCATGTAGTGAAAATAAATAAAAGCAGATATTTTTTTGTAGCAAAGAAATGAAAAATAGAAGTGGTTTTTTGAAGCAGATTTTAGAAAAATATAGAGATTATCCGTAGTTTTTAAAGATAAAAACACAATAAAAATCTGATTATCCGCTAAAACACAGTATCTATCAGCATTTTCAAGGAAACAAACACATCAATTTACTACTTATTTACTACTAACGAATGAGCCTTGATACGCAAGTTTTCCTAGATATGCAAAGATATGGTACAACACATCAGTATTGAAACAAGAAAAAATTGAATAACTTATAGACTATGGAACGCCTAACATGACGTTCCTTTTCTATTTCCAGCCGTTCTTATTGGACGGCTATTTTATTACCCAAAATGAAAGGAGCATTAGATTTATGAAAAAGATGTTAAAACGATTGTGTACTGGCTTCTTAGCTCTTGCAACTGTCGTTACTACTTTACCGACGACACCCGTTCATGCAGAAAGCAAGCAATACTGGACGGAGTCAAAAGAGCGTGTCGGTATCGTTGAAAAAGTAATGAATGACGGTTCGATTGGTTCTACTTTTAACGAGGGACATTTGACCGTCGAGGGCGAGGACGCTTACTGTATCGACATTAACACAGATTTTAGGAATGGCTACAAGACCAGAATTGACGCAAGCACCCGTATGAGTGCCGACCAGATAAGCGACGTTGCCTTATCTATCGAATATGTGAAACAGTACACAGACAGCCACAGCGGAATAAGCAACAATCACGCCTACCTTTTAAGACAGCTTGTTGTCTGGCAGAGATTGAGCGTACATCTTGGCTGGCAATGCGACAACGTGAGAGCTTCTTATGATGAAATTCCAAAGGCAACGCAGGACGAAGTTTTCTCTGGTGCAAGAGCCTTTGTCAAAGAAAATAAAGGACGTTATGAATGTGGCGGTTATATCTACTCTGGCGAGGGGCAGGAATTGGGGCAATTCTGGGCGAAGTTAAATATCGGAAATGCGAAACTTAAAAAGGCTACCAGTAATACCAGCATTACAGACGGTAACGGGAATTACTCTATCGCTGGTGCAACATACGGTGTCTTTTCTGATAAGAACTGCACGAAACAGCTTGCCACTCTTACGACTGATGAAAACGGAAATACAGATGTTGTAGAGGTAAAAGCAGGCACAGTCTATATCAAGGAATTATCCGCACCAGCAGGATATAAAGTAGATAAAACTATATATTCCTTAAAGGTTGAAGCTGGAAAAACAGCGACTTTGAAAGTATCTGATACACCAAAAGTAACGGACACGTTGATTGAGCTTTTCAAGATTGATATGGAAACACAGAAAGACAATCCGCAGGGGAACGCTTCTCTAGCAGGTGCGGAATTTACATGGAAGTATTATGCAGGCTTCTATAATAAAGACAATCTCCCTGCCGAAGCTACTCGTACATGGGTTACAAAGACAATCGCTGAAACAGACAGCGACGGGTCAACCCACTACATCACAAAATTTGCGGACGCATACAAAGTATCTGGCGATAGCTTCTATATGCAGGACGGTAAAGCGGTTCTTCCACTTGGAACGCTAACCGTTGAAGAAACAAAAGCTCCAAACGGATACTTGTTAGACGGTGCATATATGCAGGCTGGCGATAAGTCCGAACAGATAAAAGACTTATACCTTACACAGATTACCGAGGACGGCGACCTTGCCGTATTATCTGGAAGTAACCAGTTTTCCGTATCAGATAAGGTTATCCGTGGCGGTGTGAAAATTCAGAAACGAGATTTAGAAACGGGCGATACCAAACCACAAGGAAGTGCAACTTTAAAAGATACTGCCTTTGACATCATTTCCTTAAATGATAATGCAGTATTGGTTGAGGGCAAGCTCTATAAGAAAAATGAAGTGGTAAAGACAATTCGTACCGATATTGAGGGTATCGCTTCTACTTCTGCTGACCTTTTACCTTATGGAAACTTCCGTATCGTTGAGAGCGAAGCACCAGACGGATATTTGACAGACGGTGCAAAACCGATTGATTTTACAATCACAGAAAATGGAAAAATCGTGGACTTAACCGACGAAGCCCATTCTATCTATAATCAGATTAAGCGTGGAGATATTGAGGGTGTAAAAATCGGTGCAGGCACACACAAGCGTCTTGCTGATGTTCCTTTTAGGATCACAAGCAAGACAACGGGCGAAAATCATATAGTTGTAACTGATGATAACGGGCAGTTTTCCACTTCTTCTGAATGGGCTTCGCATAAGCACAATACCAACGCAGGCAAGACCAGCGAGGACGGTGTGTGGTTTGGAACTTCTGAACCAGACGACAGCAAGGGTGCATTACCTTATGATACCTACATCATTGAAGAAATGCGTTGCGACAGTAACAAAGGCTTTGAACTTATCCCACCTTTTGAAATCGTGGTATCAAGAAATAACCTTGTGATTGATTTAGGAACGTTGACTGATGAATACGAAAAAGAAATCTCTATCCATACCACAGCGACCAGCAAGGACGGCGAAAAAACTATCCTTGCAGGAAAAGAGGTAACAATCGTTGATACTGTCAAATTAAACGGGCTTACAAAAGGCACAAAGTATCAGTTGAAAGGTTGGCAGATGTTAAAGGAAGAAAACGCCGAGCTTATCATTGACGGGAAACGTGTAGAAAACGATTATACCTTTGTCGCTGATGATGAAGAAATGAAAGTGGAAATTTCCTATATATTCAATGCGTCTGCTTTAGGTGGCAAGAACCTTGTTACCTTTGAAGAATTGTATGATTTCAGCAATCCAGACGAACCCGTGAAAGTTGCGGAGCATAAAGACATTGAGGACGACGGGCAGACCGTACTTATCACAGAGCGTATCATCAAAATTCATACGACTGCTACCGATAAGGACGGCAACAAAGAGCTTGAAGCTGGAAAAGAGGTAACAATCATTGATACCGTAACCTTAGAGGGCTTAGAAGTCGGTACACAGTACAAACTGGTGGGCTGGCAGATGTTGAAAAAAGAAAATGCCGAGCTTCTTATCAATGGGAAACGTGTGGAAAGTGATTACACTTTTACTGCTGACAGCGAAACTATGAAAGTGGAAGTTGCCTTTACCCTTGACGCTACTTCCCTTGACGGCAAACAGCTTGTAACTTTTGAAGAATTGTACGATTTAAGCAATCCAGACGATCCGAAGAAAGTTACCGAGCATAAGGATATTGAGGATAAGGGACAGACGATTACCTTTAAGGAAAAGCCAAAAGAACCAGAGAAACCCGAAACACCACCGACACCAGAAAAGCCAAACAGACCGAGCGACAGTCCCAAAACGGGCGATAACACAAACCTTTACGGACTGCTTGCACTTCTTTTGACCTCTGGTGCTGGACTGGCAGGTATCTTCTTCTACAAACGCCGTAAAATGAAAAAATCATAAGGCGGTAACGGTATGAGAAAAGAAAAATCACGCTCTCCGCCGAAGTTGTCAAACGGCAGACTTCCGCTTATTCTGGCTTGTCTGCCAACAACCTGCAAGAACACGGATAGTCAAGGGTGCGTAAGCATTGATTTTACCCTTTACTATCTGT
This sequence comes from Faecalimonas umbilicata, assembly GCF_042846195.1. Classification (NCBI taxonomy): domain Bacteria; kingdom Bacillati; phylum Bacillota; class Clostridia; order Lachnospirales; family Lachnospiraceae; genus Faecalimonas; species Faecalimonas umbilicata. Next base: position 2,190,415 of record NZ_AP031411.1, on the reverse strand, counting down.
GGGATTGCTGGTACTTCCCAAACCGCCAGAATAAGAAATCACAATCAATTTATCAAAAATAGAAAGAAACGAGGTAAAACAATATGGAAATGAAATATGTCGTGCCAGATATGGTACAGTCTTTTGGAACTCTTGAATTTGCAGGCGAAAGTGAGCCAGTCTTTGAAAGAGATAAAAATAACCGCAGGGTCTTAGCAAGACGAAGCTATAACCTTTATTCTGACGTACAGAAAGGCGAAAATGTTGTGGTAGAAATTCCCGTGCAGGCTGGCGAAAAAAAGTTCAAGTATGAACAGAAAGTAAAACTTGTCAATCCGAAGTTATACGGCAGAGGTTATGCAATCGGGGATATGGGACATACCGATTATGTGTTAGTTGCTGATGATATTGTAGCAGTTGAAGAAAAGTAAAGGAGTGAAGAATTTATGAGATTATCAAACGGGTTTGTTATTGACAAAGAGAAAACATTTGGAGAATTAAAATTTACAGCGGTGCGTGATGTGTTCTTACAGAATGAGGACGGGACACCGAGTACCCAGCTTAAAAAGCGTATCTATGATTTGAAGTGCAGTTTGCATGGTGGAATTATCCCCGTGTCTGTACCGCCAGAAGTACCGTTAAGAGAATTTCCGTACAATGCAGTTGTGGAGCTTGTCAATCCAGTAGCCGATACGGTATCAAGAAAGACCTATACGGGTGCAGATGTGGACTGGTATGTAAAGGCAGAGGATATTGTATTGAAGAATAAAGGCAATCAAAACGTAGGCAGTCCACAGAACCATACACCGCAGGGACAGCCGAAAAAATAGGCTTGCTGAATAGATTTTCGTTGTAGCGGATATATAAAACTGTTATAATATGGGTATGAAAAATTTAATTATAAGGAGTGCTGTTTATGATAAGAGCTATTATATTTGCTGTATTCGTTGTCCCTATTATATCTCTCGTATTAGATAAGACACAAAAAGCAACTAAAAAAGAAAAATTCACAAATACTGTTTTTGTATCACACGCCTATCAAACAGTATGTCATATTTGTTCATTGATAATGGTAGGAATTGCAATAGCTTTAGGATTGTTCATGGGATTTGATAATACGGTGGGACACTCTGTTGTTTTTGCTATTTTTGTTCTATTGATTGAATTTTGTGCGTGGGCATTAAAAAGACATAAGGTAGTAATTGACGGAAATAATTTGCGTATTACTCCTGCTGTTGGAAGAACAAGAGAAATTTCATTTAATGATATTTCCCGTTGCACAGAAAAAGAGCAAATAGGATTGAAAATATTTGTAGGAAACAAAAAAATTTGTACAGTTTCTTGCGACTGTGTTGGATATAAAGAATTTCTTGAAATGTTAAAAGAGAAAAATTTACTCTAATACGTTTCGCCCAAATAAACAGTTATATTATTTTAGCAGTTAGTCTTAGGATTGACTGCTTTTTTCATACCCAGAAAGGAGTGATTGATTTATGCAAAAGATTTTTAACAAAGGACACCGTATCAGAGCCAGCGACAAGCACCTTGTCTACCACTTTTCCATAGGAACGCTTCTGTTTGTATTCGTGGCGGTTCTCCTGCTACTGAATATCAAACAGCTCATGCGTACTGATTGGGAACATTTCAGCTTGTTAGAGAACGGCTTGACGCTTTCCCCTTACAACTTCATAACTATACTGATAGCGACTGGTGTTTGTGCATTGGTCGTTTTTCTGTATTACCACTTCTGTTACGATAGTTTCAAGAAGCTCCTGCACCGTCAAAAGCTGGCAAGAATGGTACTGGAAAATAAGTGGTATGAAGCCGATACCGTACAAGACAGCGGTTTTTTTACTGACCTGCAAAGCAGATCAAGGGAAAAAATCGTCTGGTTTCCAAAGATTTATTATCAAATGGAAAAGGGACTGCTTCATATCCGCTGTGAAATTACGCTGGGAAAATATCAAGACCAGCTTTTACGGTTAGAGGATAAATTGGAAAGTGGCTTATATTGTGAGCTGACCGACAAGACCCTGCATGACGGCTATATTGAATATACCCTGCTTTATGATATGATAGCGAACCGCATTACCATTGATGAAGTACGGGCAGAAAACGGCTGTCTGAAACTGATGAAAAATCTTGTCTGGGAATATGACGCACTCCCTCACGCTCTGATTGCTGGTGGAACGGGTGGCGGTAAAACTTATTTTCTGCTGACGCTTATTGAAGCCTTACTGCATACCAACGCTGTCCTTTACATCTTAGACCCGAAGAACGCTGACCTTGCAGACTTAGGGACAGTTATGGGAAATGTGTATCACACCAAAGAAGAAATGATTGATTGTGTCAATGCCTTTTATGAGGGAATGGTACAGCGAAGTGAGGAAATGAAGCAACACCCGAACTATAAGACGGGCGAAAACTACGCCTATCTGGGACTGCCACCCTGCTTTCTTATCTTTGATGAATATGTGGCATTTTTTGAAATGCTGGGGACAAAGGAAAGCGTGGGCTTGCTTAGCCAGTTAAAGAAAATCGTTATGTTAGGACGACAAGCAGGTTATTTCCTTATCGTTGCCTGCCAGCGTCCAGACGCAAAGTATTTCTCTGACGGTATCAGAGATAACTTCAATTTCCGTGTGGGACTTGGGCGTATCAGCGAATTAGGTTACGGTATGCTGTTCGGTTCAGATGTGAAAAAGCAGTTTTTCCAGAAGCGTATCAAGGGGCGTGGCTATTGTGATATGGGAACAAGCGTGATAAGCGAATTTTACACGCCTTTAGTCCCCAAAGGACATGATTTTTTACAAACAATCGGCAGGCTTGCACAAGAAAGACAAGTCATGCCAGAACAACAAGGAAAGGAAGATGTGATTGAATAAGGACACATTAAATGTTTATCACGCACCCACAGAGAAAAACTACCTCTGTTTGTGCTTGAATACAGATATTTTTACAACGGATTGCAGGAAATATATGTTAGATTGTTTTTTAGATTATTCTGTCAATCCAAATCTGCGATTTCATTCAAGGATAGATAAAATCATTGATGATGTTATTCGTGAAAAAATCAACATTCCTCATAAGTTTAGAATGAGGTTGGAAAGTAGACATTGCGTTGAAAGCAGGATAATCTATTTTCGATTTCGAGTTTTAGATAAGGCTTGTCTGCAATGTAATGTATTTCTTAAAGGGCTGTCTGAAGAAATGAAAGAAGCACTTTCAGATGAAAGAATAGATTTTGCGGTTATCTATGAGGGCATACAAGGTTCACAGCAGGACACAGACACGGACGACAAGGACGGGTTTTGCGGTTCTCAACCGCAAGTTCCGTTCTTGGCGGACGGGGCTTGTCCCGTCCGCTGATAAAACCCCTCGGTATCTAACAGAGGGGTACGTTTGCAAATAGACAATAGACAAAAAACATAGGAAACATAAGGCTTCTGGCATGGTTTCCTAGCAAAAATCGGCTGTGAAGTCGCCTAAAAAAACTTCACACTTTACAGATTGGGGGTATGGTTCTGAATGAAGAACAATGGATAAAAGAATTACGGGAGAAACGGATTGCTTACGGTATCTCACAAGGCAGGCTGGCGGTGGCTTCTGGTATCACAAGAGAATATCTCAATAAGATAGAAAGCGGAAAAATGAAGCCGTCAAAGGAGCTTTTGGAAACTCTGCATAAAGAACTGGCAAGGTTCAATCCAGAAGCACCGCTTACCATGCTGTTTGATTATGTGAAAATTCGTTTTCCCACGCTGGATATACAGCATATCATCAAAGACATATTAAAACTGAATATCAACTATATGCTCCATGAAGATTATGGACATTACAGTTATACGGAGCATTACTCTTTAGGGGACATCTTTATCTATACGTCGGCTGACGAAGAAAAAGGTGTCCTTTTAGAGTTAAAGGGGCGTGGTTGCAGGCAGTTTGAAAGTTACCTGCTGGCACAGCAAAGAAGCTGGTATGACTTTCTCATGGACGCACTCGTAGACGGTGGCGTGATGAAGCGTATCGACCTTGCTATCAACGACCATACGGGCATTTTGGATATTCCAGAGCTTGCGGAAAAATGCAGAAAACGGGAATATATCGGAAAGTCCAGAAGTTATAAGTTTTACCAGTCGGGCGAGCTTATCAAGCATAGAGAGGACGACAGAGAATATATGGGACGCACCCTTTATCTTGGTTCGCTGAAATCAGATGTGTATTTTTGTATCTATGAAAAGGACTATGAGCAGTACGTCAAGTTAGGGACACCGCTTGAAGAAGCCGACATTATCAACCGTTTTGAGATACGGCTTAGAAATGAACGTGCCTATTATGCAGTACGAGATTTGCTGACCTATTATGACGCAGAGCAGACCGCCTTTTCTATCATCAACCAGTATGTACGGTTTGTTGATGAAGAACCCGACAAGCGAAAAAATGAATGGAAACTCAATGACCGCTGGGCTTGGTTTATTGGCGATAACAGACAGAGCTTGAAGCTGACGACAAAGCCAGAGCCTTACACCTTAGACCGCACATTGCGTTGGGTACAAAGGCAGGTAGCACCAACCTTGAAAATGCTGAAAAAGATTGATAAAGGAAACGGTACAGACTACATGGAAACAATCGAACAGCAGGCAAAGCTCACAGAAAAGCATAAAATGATAATCAAACAGCAGACGACCCCTGCAAAAGATTTGGTGGAAAGTTAGGAGTGATAAAAAATGTGGGTATTATTAAAAGATTTCCTGCTGGTATCTATGGGAATGGGTATCGGCGTAGTCTTGATGTGTATTTTGAATGTCGGCAAAGAAGCTGACTATGAAATGAAACAATTAGAAGAAAGTGAGGACAATTAAATGAATTTCGGACAAAATTTGTATCAATGGTTTTTATCAAACGCACAGAGCTTAGTGCTTATGGCGATTGTGGTTATCGGTATCTACTTAGGGTTCAAGCGTGAGTTTTCAAAACTTATCGGCTTCTTGGTAGTTGCCTTGATTGCTGTCGGTTTGGTATTCAACGCTGGCGGTGTGAAAGATGTATTGTTAGAGCTGTTCAATAAGATTATCGGTGCATAAAATTTTATTGTGGTGCTGATATGCGAATGTTATAATGTGGATATGAAACACAGTATCTAGGAGTGATGGAATGAAATATATAATGCTTCACGGTTTGGGACAATCTTCTGAAAGTTGGAGTGATACCGTAAAAGTATTCAATGATGATTTTGAAGTTTTATGCCCTAATTTATCAGATTGGCTTTTTGGAAAAATACCATGTTATGATACATTGTATCGGACATTGGAAACATACTGTGAACAGTTTGAAGAACCGCTAAATATTTGTGGACTTTCTTTAGGTGGTATTCTTGCTATGCAGTATGCGATAGAACACCCAGAAAAAATGAACTCATTAGTGTTAATAGGCACACAATATGAAATGCCAAAGTATCTGTTAAAAATGCAAAATCTGATATTCCGTATTATGCCTTGTTCAGCATTTGAAAAAATGGGTTTTCAGAAAACAGATTTTATCAATCTATGCAAATCTATGACAGAACTTAATTTTAAACATGAACTGAAAAAAATATCATGTTCGGTACTTGTTGTCTGTGGCGATAAGGATAAGATAAATAAAAAAGCTTCTTTAGAATTGCAACAACAGATAGAAAACGCAGAAATAGCTATTATTGAAAATGCAGGACATGAAGTAAATACAGATAACCCAACACTACTAGGGCAAAAGTTAAATGTATTTTTCAAACAATATGTCTGATAAACAATTTCATATCCATACACACAAAGCAGTTAGTCTTAGGATTGACTGCTTTTTTCATACCTAAATTTCAGATTGGAGTGATGAAATGAACGATATTTTTAAGGATATGCAGGCAAAAGTCGGCTGTGAATACATTTCCGACCTGCCCTCTTACAAGCGTAAGGTGTGGCATGAAATGAAACGGCTGAACCCTGCCGACTATGAAGAAAGACAGTTAGAAGATTTTTCTAAATATGTGTTTGGTATCTCATACCAGAACTTAAAAGATGTGATGAACCAACAGAAAGGACGTGAGGAACAATGCAGGAAACAAGGGTACTGGTGGAAACGAGAGGAACAACTGACGAAGAAACAATATCATACTGGTTCGACCTGCCGATAGATGTTGCCGAGTTTGAAGAAAAGTTAGGTATCGGTGCAGAAAGTGGGGATTACTGTATTATCGAAAAGGTGTTGCCTTATGCTGATGAAGTTCACGAACATACAAGCGTGTATCAGCTCAACGAATTAGATTTTATGTACCGCCAGCTTTCAAGTGATATGCAGGAAGAATATGTATCACTTCTGACCGTATATGACAATTTAGAAGCACTTTATATTTGCAGGAACGTGATTACGGTTTATCCTGACTGCAAAAGCATGATAGATGTTGCAAGGCAAAAGCTGATGAACGACCCGACATTTAAGCATTTATCCGAGGACTGTCAAGAATATTACTTTGACTTTGAAGCCTATGCTTCTCACTTGCAGGAACACGGGAAATTTTTAGTAACAGAACACGGTATCTTTGAACTGCCAGAGTAGGAAATGAGGTGGTGGTTATGATTGATGATATGGCGGTTTACATTGCTAATCTTGGCAAATACAATGAGGGATATTTAGTCGGTGCTTGGTTCACGTTTCCCATTGATGAGGAAGATGTAAAAGAAAAAATCGGCTTGAATGAACAGTATGAGGAATACGCAATCCATGATACCGACAACTTCCCCATTGCGATTGGCGAGTATGTTTCCATTGAAGAACTCAATGAGATGTATGAAATGATAGAGGAACTTCCCGACTATATCGTAGAGTGTCTGGACGAATTTATCAGCCACTACGGGACGCTGGAAGAAGTCGTGGAACACAAGGACGATATTTATTATTATCCCGACTGTGAAACCATGACAGACGTTGCCTACTACTACATAGACGAATTGCAGGCACTTGGCGACATTCCACCCAGCTTACAGAACTACATTGACTATGAAGCCTACGGGCGAGATTTGGATATGGGCGGTTGCTTTATTGAAACAAGCCGAGGTATGTGCGAGATACCATATTAACGCTGGAAGATCAGCGACAAGCATTGTTGCTACTGACAGCGTATTTCTCTTTTAAGGGACAGTCTGAAAATGGCTGTCCTTTTCTATTTTGAAAGGAGCTGAAAGAACTTGAAAAAGATTAAAAGCTACACGGGTATCTGGAACGTGGAAAAAGTCTTATATGCAATCAATGACTTTAACTTACCCTTTCCCGTTACTTTTACACAGATTACATGGTTTGTGATTACGGAATTTATCATCATTCTGTTTGGGGATATTCCCCCACTTTCCATGATTGAGGGAGCATTTCTCAAATACTTTGGTATTCCCGTTGCTCTCACTTGGTTCATGTCGCAGAAAACCTTTGACGGAAAGAAGCCGTACAGCTTTTTGAAATCACAGATAACCTATGCCCTGCGACCAAAAATCACTTATGCAGGAAAAGCCGTAAAACTGCATAAGCAGATATTAAATGAAACAATCACGGCAGTAAGGAGTGTGAACTATGTTCCCGATAAAATATATTGACAATAACCTTGTCTGGAACAAGGACAATGAAGTGTTTGCCTATTATGAGCTGGTACCATACAACTATTCTTTTCTATCCGCAGAGCAGAAATTTATCGTGCATGACAGTTTCCGACAGCTAATCGCACAGTCCCGTGAGGGTAAAATTCATGCGTTGCAGATTGCCACAGAAAGCTCCATACGAAGTATGCAGGAGCAGTCAAAGAAACTGGTAACGGGAAAATTAAAGGAAGTTGCCTACCAGAAAATAGACGAACAGACCGAAGCGTTAGTATCTATGATTGGGAACAATCAAGTGGACTACCGCTTTTTTCTTGGCTTTAAGCTCATGGTTACGGAAGAACAGCTCAATCTGAAGAACATCAAAAAATCGGCGTGGCTGACATTCAAAGAGTTTCTCCATGAAGTAAACCATACGCTGATGAATGATTTTGTTTCCATGCCGAATGATGAAATCAACCGTTACATGAAAATGGAAAAGTTACTGGAAAATAAAATCTCCCGTCGCTTTAAGGTGCGTCGCTTGGAAATCAATGATTTTGGGTATCTCATGGAACATCTTTACGGCAGGGACGGTATCGCTTATGAAGATTATGCGTACCAGCTACCAAAAAAAAAATTGAACAAAGAAACGCTGATAAAATACTACGACCTTATCCGTCCGACAAGGTGTGTGATTGAAGAAAGCCAGCGGTATTTACGCTTGGAACATGAGGACAAGGAAAGTTATGTGTCCTATTTTACCGTCAATGCGATTGTCGGCGAGCTTGATTTTCCGTCAAGTGAAATCTTCTATTTCCAGCAACAGCAATTCACATTCCCCGTTGATACTTCTATGAATGTAGAAATCGTGGAGAACCGAAAAGCATTAACAACCGTACGCAACAAGAAAAAGGAATTGAAAGACCTTGACAATCACGCTTATCAAGCAGGAGGTGAAACCAGCTCAAATGTGGTGGACGCTTTAGACAGCGTGGACGAGCTGGAAACGGACTTAGACCAGACAAAAGAAAGTATGTATAAGTTAAGCTACGTTATACGGGTGTCTGCACCCGATCTTGACGAGCTGAAACGCCGTTGTGATGAAGTCAAAGACTTTTACGACGACCTCAATGTAAAGCTGGTACGTCCTGCTGGGGATATGCTGGGGCTTCATTCTGAATTTTTACCTGCCAGCAAGCGATATATCAATGACTATGTGCAGTATGTAAAATCAGACTTCTTGGCAGGGCTTGGCTTTGGAGCGACCCAGCAGTTAGGGGAAACTACGGGTATCTATATGGGCTATTCCGTTGATACGGGAAGAAATGTGTACCTGCAACCGTCTTTAGCTTCGCAGGGCGTAAAAGGTACAGTTACCAACGCTTTAGCGTCTGCTTTTGTCGGTTCGCTTGGCGGTGGAAAGTCGTTCTGCAACAATCTTCTGGTGTATTATTCGGTGTTGTTTGGCGGTCAAGCAGTCATTTTAGACCCCAAAGCCGAGCGTGGCAACTGGAGAGAAACACTTCCAGAAATCGCCCATGAAATCAATATCGTAAATCTTACCAGCGATAAAGACAATGCAGGACTTCTTGACCCATTCGTGATTATGAAGAATGTAAAAGACGCTGAAAGTCTGGCAATCGACATCTTGACATTCCTTACGGGTATTTCCTCTAGGGACGGCGAAAAATTCCCCGTGTTACGAAAAGCGGTTCGTTCCGTTACCCAGAGCGACAGTCGGGGCTTGCTCCATGTAATAGACGAGCTACGCCGTGAAGATACGCCCATATCAAGAAATATCGCAGACCATATCGACAGCTTCACGGACTACGACTTTGCACATCTGCTGTTTTCAGACGGTACGGTGGAAAATGCAATCAGCCTTGATAACCAGCTCAATATCATTCAAGTAGCCGACCTTGTACTGCCAGATAAGGACACGACCTTTGAAGAATACACGACTATTGAATTATTGTCGGTATCTATGCTGATTGTGATTAGTACCTTTGCCCTTGATTTTATCCATTCGGACAGAAGTATTTTTAAGATTGTCGATTTGGACGAAGCGTGGGCGTTCTTAAATGTGGCACAAGGAGAAACGCTCTCTAACAAGCTGGTTCGTGCTGGACGAGCTATGCAGGCAGGTGTTTATTTCGTTACACAATCTTCTGGGGACGTGGCAAAGGAAAGTCTGAAAAACAATATCGGCTTAAAATTCGCTTTCCGTTCTACTGACATCAACGAGATAAAACAGACCTTAGAATTTTTCGGTATCGACAAGGACGATGAAAACAACCAGAAACGGCTTCGTGATTTGGAGAACGGACAATGCTTATTGCAGGACTTATACGGGCGTGTCGGTGTGGTACAGATACACCCAGTTTTTGAAGAACTGCTACACGCCTTTGATACCAGACCGCCCGTACAGAGAAATGAGGTGGAGTGATGAAAGAAAGGATAAAAGGTGCGTTCACAAAAAGGAAGATACTTCACTTTCTCAAAATGGCTCTGTTCGTGGTGGCACTCTCCCTTATCCTGCTTTCACTTTTGGGGACGGTGGCTCATGCGACGGGGCTTGTGGACGATACCATAAACGCAGAAAATCTTTACTCAAAATATCCCCTTTCCAACTACCAGCTTGATTTTTATGTGGATAATAGCTGGTCATGGTTGCCGTGGAACTGGCTGGACGGCATTGGAAAATCGGTACAGTACGGGCTTTACTGCATTACCAACTTTGTCTGGACGATAAGCCTTTATTTAAGCAATGCCACGGGCTATGTGGTGCAGGAAGCCTATAAACTTGATTTTATTAACGATATGGCAGACAGTATCGGAAAGAGCATACAGACCCTTGCAGGTGTAACCGAGAACGGCTTTTCTTCTACGGGCTTCTATGTTGGTTTCCTGCTTCTCATTATCTTAGTGGTGGGAATGTATGTTGCTTATACGGGACTTATCAAACGGGAAACCAGCAAGGCACTTCACGCTGTTATCAACTTTGTGGTGGTGTTCGTGCTGTCCGCTTCGTTTATTGCCTACGCTCCCGACTACATCAAGAAGATAAATGAATTTTCATCAGACATCAGTACCGCTTCTTTGGACTTGGGAACAAAAATCATGCTCCCCAACTCCGACAGCGAGGGCAAGGACAGCGTGGACTTGATACGGGACAGCCTATTTTCTATTCAAGTGGAACAGCCGTGGCTACTTCTGCAATTCGGTAACAGCAACACAGAAGAAATCGGGGCAGACCGTGTCGAAGCTCTTGTATCGGCAAGTCCAGAGGACGAGGACGGGAAAACCAGAGAGGAAGTCGTGAAAACAGAAATCGAAGATAACGACAACAACAATCTGACGATACCGCAGGTCGTGAACCGTTTAGGCATGGTGTTCTTCCTACTGTTCTTCAATTTAGGGATAACGATATTTGTATTCTTGCTTACGGGCATGATGTTATTTAGCCAGATACTTTTTATTATCTTTGCAATGTTTTTACCTATCAGCTTTTTACTTTCCATGATACCGAGCTATGAAAGCATGGCGAAGCAGGCAATCGTAAGGGTGTTTAATACCATAATGACACGGGCAGGAATAACGCTCATTGTAACGGTGGCGTTCAGCATTTCCAGTATGTTTTATAACATCTCCACGGACTATCCGTTCTTTATGGTAGCGTTCTTGCAGATAGTATGTTTCGCTGGTATTTATATGAAGCTGGGCGATTTAATGAGTATGTTCTCTTTGAACGCTGGCGACAGTCAAAACATGGGACGCAGGATATTCCGCAGACCATATCTGTTTATGCGACATAGAGCTAGGCGTATGGAAAGACGGCTTGCTGGTGCGGTTACTGCTGGCGGTGTTGCTGGTGCGGTGGCAGGTAGCACGATTTCAAACAGAAAACCGACAAGGAACACAGCCACAAAAGACAGTCGGGGCAATACATCTACTTCCAGTATGGGACAGCGTGCAGGCTCAAAGGTGGGTGCTGTCTTAGATACGAAAAATAAAGTGAAAGACAAGGCAAATGCTGTCAAAGAGAATATCAAGGATATGCCGACACAGACCGCTTATGCGGTGTATTCCGCAAAGGAAAAGGCAAAGTCCAGCGTGTCCGACTTTAAGCGTGGCATGGTGCAGGAACAGCAGTCCAGACAGACGGGACGTTTGGAAAAGCAGGAAAAGCATAGACAGAGTATCGCTGACAAGCGTATGGAGCTTCAAAAGGCACAAGAAGCAAGGCAGGCACAGCGAAAGGCTGACGGATCAGCGACAACGGGAGCTACCCGTCCCCATGAGCGACCAGCCACAGCTTCAAAGCCGAGTGCGGAAAAAATGCAGGAAGTCAAACGTCCTGCCACAGCGACCACTTCAAAAGCAAGTGAGCCAGTCAAGACAAATGTTATCAAAGAGCGTCCGTTATCTTCTGGTGCTTCTGATAAGAAAGCGACCCAGTCGGCACAGCCAGTACATAGGCAGAATGTAGAAAAAGTGGTATCGCAGGAAACACGCCAGAATTACACAAAAGACCGCAGGACAAAGGTTCAGCAGACGCAAACCGTCCAAAAGAACCAGCAGACAACAGAGAAAACTCGTAACCTTGTGATGAAGAAAGGACAGAAGAAAAAATGAAACTGAAACATATCGCTATCATTGGCACTCTGTTTCCTATCCTCTTTTCTCTGGTGCTTTTCTTTGGTGTCTTGATTAGTGCGGACAGCGACGACGAGAACAGCAATTTTTCTTCTGGCATTACGGGTATGAACTTATCCGCAGAAGTCTTGAAACATCAGCCTATGGTAGAAAAGTACGCCAGAGAATACGGTATTTCCGAGTATGTCAATGTGCTATTGGCTATCATTCAAGTAGAAAGTGGCGGTACGGCAGAAGATGTTATGCAGAGTTCGGAAAGTCTTGGTTTACCGCCTAATTCCTTAGATACGGAAAGCTCAATCAAGCAGGGGTGTAAGTATTTTGCGTCCCTGCTTTCTTCCTGCAAAAATCAAGGTATCGACGATTTGAATGTAGCGATACAGTCTTATAACTATGGCGGTGGCTATGTGGGATATGTGGCAGGAAAAGGAAAGAAACACACCTTTAATCTTGCAGAGAGCTTCGCCCGTGAAAAATCGGGTGGAAAGAAAGTAACCTACACCAACCCGATAGCCGTTGCGAAGAACGGGGGCTGGCGGTATCAGTATGGCAATCAATTTTACGTCGAATTAGTCAATCAGTATTTAACTGTTCCGCAGGTATCGGGAGAACTGGCACAAAAAGTAATGAATGAAGCATTGAAGTATCAAGGCTGGAAGTATGTATATGGCGGTAGCAATCCTAACACTTCCTTTGACTGTTCGGGGCTGACGCAATGGTGCTATGGAAAAGCTGGTGTTTCCTTACCGAGAACAGCACAAGCACAGTATGACGCCACCCAACATCTTCCACTCTCGCAGGCAAAGGCTGGGGACTTGGTATTTTTCCATTCTACCTATAACGCTGGAAGTTATGTAACACATGTCGGTATTCTTGTTTCGCCGACGCAGATGTACCACGCAGGAAATCCGATAGGATATGCAGACCTAAATAATAGTTACTGGCAACAGCACTTAATCGGTGCAGGACGAGTAAAACAATAGAAAGTGAGGATAACATTATGTTTAAGAAGAATAAGAAACAGACAGAAAATGTCAAAGAAAAAAAGGTGCGTACTGTCAAGGTAGGCACACATAAGAAAACCGTGATTGCGTTGTGGGTGGTGCTTATCGCAAGCGTGAGCTTTGGGGTGTATAAGAATTTTACGGCTATCGACCAGCACACGACCCATGAAAAAGAAATCATTGAACTTCGTTTGCAGGACACCAACGGGATAGAAAATTTCGTGAAGAACTTTGCGAAGTCTTATTACACATGGAGTAACAGCAAAGAAGCGATTGAAGCAAGGACGCAGGCAATCAGCGGTTATCTGACAAAGGAATTGCAAGACTTGAATGTTGATACAATCAGAACGGATATACCGACCAGCTCCACAGTTACAGATGTGATTGTGTGGCATATCGAGCAATCGGGAACGGACACTTTTTCTGCTACCTACGAAGTAGATCAGCAGATAAAAGAGGGAGAACAGACAAGCAATGTGAAAGCGACTTATACTGTAAAAGTCCATGTAGACGCTGACGGGGATATGGTAATCATTCAGAACCCTACTCTTGCACCAGCAATCGAAAAATCAGACTATGAGCCTAAGACACCAGAAGCAGACGCAAGCGTGGACGCTGATACGGTAAATGACGCTACCGCATTTCTGGAAACATTCTTTAAGCTCTATCCAACAGCCACAGAAAAAGAGCTTGCTTACTATGTATCTGGAAATGTGATTGAGCCTATCGGCAGGGACTACCTTTATTCTGAACTGGTAAACCCTATCTTTACAAAGGACGGGGATAATGTGAAAGTTAAAGTAGCTGTAAAATTCCTTGATAATCAGACAAAGGCGACACAAGTATCACAGTATGAGCTTGTGCTACATAAGGATAGCAACTGGAAGATTGTAGGATAAAAGAAAAAGGCTTGCAGTTCTGTATTGATTTGCAAGCCTAAATATATTATTTATACTTCTGGAAAATCCCGACTAATAAAGTATCTATCGCTTCAGCTAATTCAAATCTAACTTTATCTGAGGCAGAAAAAGCGTTTCCTAATTGCAAAGTTGTATAACCGTGAATTATTCCAGTAAGCATATTTAATATTTCAAGTGTTTTGTCTTTGTTAAGACTGCACGATTGGATAAGAGTAGTTAATAATGAAAGATAGTTGTTAAAAATGGTTGCTGTTTCCTCTGTTCCGTGCCACACAGCCCATTGAATTGTTTCATAAACTCCGGGGTGTTCAATCATATAGTTTAGGTATTCGATAGAAACTAACTTAATTGCTTCTTTCCCTATTTTTCCAACGGCAATTTTCATCATTCTTTCATTCATGTCACGCATACCATTATGAGCAACTTCTAAAAGAAGATTATCTAAACTTTCTATGTGATTATATAAAGATGGTGTACGAATGTTTAATTTTTGAGCAACAGCTTTTAACGAAACGTTATTTAATCCTTTTTCATCTGCTAAGTCTGATGTTGCTTTTATTACTGCTTCTTTAGTGGTTTTCATAGTTATGCACCTCATTCAAAATATCATACAAACACAATTCTAGCTAATTGAATTAGTGTAGTCAATAACACAATTAGAAAATTATGATTATTTATTGACTTTCTTAAAATTTTGTGTATAATAGGAATTGAAGTTAAATTAGATGCTAAAAATTTGTAATTAAGAAGGAGGGATTCGTCATGTTGGTATTCCAAATGCGTAATGTAGATAAAACATCTACTGTTTTGAAACAGACTAAAAACAGTGATTACGCAGATAAATAAATACGTTAGATTAATTCCTACCAGTGACTAATCTTATGACTTTTTAAACAGATAACTAAAATTACAAACAAATCGTTTAACTTCTGTATTTATTTACAGATGTAATCACTTCAGGAGTGATTACATGAACAAAAATATAAAATATTCTCAAAACTTTTTAACGAGTGAAAAAGTACTCAACCAAATAATAAAACAATTGAATTTAAAAGAAACCGATACCGTTTACGAAATTGGAACAGGTAAAGGGCATTTAACGACGAAACTGGCTAAAATAAGTAAACAGGTAACGTCTATTGAATTAGACAGTCATCTATTCAACTTATCGTCAGAAAAATTAAAACTGAACATTCGTGTCACTTTAATTCACCAAGATATTCTACAGTTTCAATTCCCTAACAAACAGAGGTATAAAATTGTTGGGAGTATTCCTTACCATTTAAGCACACAAATTATTAAAAAAGTGGTTTTTGAAAGCCATGCGTCTGACATCTATCTGATTGTTGAAGAAGGATTCTACAAGCGTACCTTGGATATTCACCGAACACTAGGGTTGCTCTTGCACACTCAAGTCTCGATTCAGCAATTGCTTAAGCTGCCAGCGGAATGCTTTCATCCTAAACCAAAAGTAAACAGTGTCTTAATAAAACTTACCCGCCATACCACAGATGTTCCAGATAAATATTGGAAGCTATATACGTACTTTGTTTCAAAATGGGTCAATCGAGAATATCGTCAACTGTTTACTAAAAATCAGTTTCATCAAGCAATGAAACACGCCAAAGTAAACAATTTAAGTACCGTTACTTATGAGCAAGTATTGTCTATTTTTAATAGTTATCTATTATTTAACGGGAGGAAATAATTCTATGAGTCGCTTTTTTAAATTTGGAAAGTTACACGTTACTAAAGGGAATGGAGATAAATTATTAGATATACTACTGACAGCTTCCAAGAAGCTAAAGAGGTCCCTAGCGCCTACGGGGAATTTGTATCGATAAGGGGTACAAATTCCCACTAAGCGCTCGGGACCCCTTGTAGGAAAATGTCCTAAGTGTGGCAACAATATTGTATTAAAAAAATCGTTTTATGGTTGTTCAAATTATCCTGAATGTAAGTTTACTTTAGCTGAACATTTTAGAAAGAAAAAACTAACCAAAACGAATGTAAAAGAATTACTGGAGGGAAAAGAAACCCTGGTAAAAGGAATCAAAAACAAAGAGAAAAAGCCCTACAATGCCGTTGTAAAAATTGGGGAAAAGGGATATATTGATTTTATCTCTTTTTCAAAATAAACATAAAAGCCCTTTAAAGAGGGCTTTTATATATTAATCACAAATCACTTATCACAAATCACAAGTGATTAATCACTTGTTTATTAAGATATTAAAAGCTATAATTTAAATAAAGCGTGAATTTTATGACACAAAAAGAGGGGGGAGAAACTTGGAACTAGCATTTAGAGAAAGCTTAAAAAAGATGAGAGGTACCAAATCAAAAGAAAAATTCTCCCAAGAATTAGAAATGAGTAGATCAAATTATTCACGAATAGAATCAGGAAAATCAGATCCAACCATAAAAACACTAGAACAAATTGCAAAGTTAACTAACTCAACGCTAGTAGTGGATTTAATCCCAAATGAGCCAACAGAACCAGAACCAGAAACAGAACAAGTAACATTGGAGTTAGAAATGGAAGAAGAAAAAAGCAATGATTTCGTGTGAATAATGCACGAAATCATTGCTTATTTTTTTAAAAAGCGATATACTAGATATAACGAAACAACGAACTGAATAAAGAATACAAAAAAAGAGCCACGACCAGTTAAAGCCTGAGAAACTTTAACTGCGAGCCTTAATTGATTACCACCAATCAATTAAAGAAGTCGAGACCCAAAATTTGGTAAAGTATTTAATTACTTTATTAATCAGATACTTAAATATCTGTAAACCCATTATATCGGGTTTTTGAGGGGATTTCAAGTCTTTAAGAAGATACCAGGCAATCAATTAAGAAAAACTTAGTTGATTGCCTTTTTTGTTGTGATTCAACTTTGATCGTAGCTTCTAACTAATTAATTTTCGTAAGAAAGGAGAACAGCTGAATGAATATCCCTTTTGTTGTAGAAACTGTGCTTCATGACGGCTTGTTAAAGTAAAAATTTAAAAATAGTAAAATTCGCTCAATCACTACCAAGCCAGGTAAAAGTAAAGGGGCTATTTTTGCGTATCGCTCAAAAAAAAGCATGATTGGCGGACGTGGCGTTGTTCTGACTTCCGAAGAAGCGATTCACGAAAATCAAGATACATTTACGCATTGGACACCAAACGTTTATCGTTATGGTACGTATGCAGACGAAAACCGTTCATACACTAAAGGACATTCTGAAAACAATTTAAGACAAATCAATACCTTCTTTATTGATTTTGATATTCACACGGAAAAAGAAACTATTTCAGCAAGCGATATTTTAACAACAGCTATTGATTTAGGTTTTATGCCTACGTTAATTATCAAATCTGATAAAGGTTATCAAGCATATTTTGTTTTAGAAACGCCAGTCTATGTGACTTCAAAATCAGAATTTAAATCTGTCAAAGCAGCCAAAATAATCTCGCAAAATATCCGAGAATATTTTGGAAAGTCTTTGCCAGTTGATCTAACGTGCAATCATTTTGGGATTGCTCGTATACCAAGAACGGACAATGTAGAATTTTTTGATCCCAATTACCGTTATTCTTTCAAAGAATGGCAAGATTGGTCTTTCAAACAAACAGATAATAAGGGCTTTACTCGTTCAAGTCTAACGGTTTTAAGCGGTACAGAAGGCAAAAAACAAGTAGATGAACCCTGGTTTAATCTCTTATTGCACGAAACGAAATTTTCAGGAGAAAAGGGTTTAGTAGGGCGCAATAGCGTTATGTTTACCCTCTCTTTAGCCTACTTTAGTTCAGGCTATTCAATCGAAACGTGCGAATATAATATGTTTGAGTTTAAAAACATTTTAAAATACTAATTAGATTAGTTAAATGACTATTTGAAATAGTATTTTGAGGAGTGATTATATGTGTACAAGATTTGTTTACAATGGTATAGATAAAATTGTTGGTTTTAATTTTGATATTGACCTTTCTGTATGGGATCATACTGTAATTACCGAAGAAAATAGATTTTATATTGGTATTAAAATGCCTGACGGTCTGTATCATTCATTTCATGGGATAAATAAAAATGGTAATGTAGGAACACTTCTTTATGTTCATGGTAATGAAAATGCAAGGTATATAGAAAGCGAGGATTGTATTACAATATCTGAATTAACAGAAAAATTCATTAAGGCAGAGATTTCTTTTGATAAAGCCTTGGACATTGTTAAAAAGAAAAAAATTATTTATGCACCAGATGCTACTATGCAAGCTATGCTTTCTGATAAAAAAGGACGAGTTTTAATTATTGAACCTGGAATTGGGTATAGATATGAACAAGAAAATTTTTCACTTATTACAAATTATTCTATTCTAAAACCAGATATAACAAAGCCGTACATTGTTTCTGGGGATACAAGATACGAAGTGGCTAAAGAGTTATTGGCAGGATATGATAAAGATTTTTCAGTAAATGACGCATTTAAAGTATTAAAATCTGTTTCTCAAAAAGACTTGTGGGCAACTAGGGTTTCATTTGTATATTCTACAGAAAAAAATAAAGTTTATTATGTCTTGAACAATGATTTTAGTAATGTATTTGAATTTCAGTTTTAATACTAATGAATTTATAAATTTGCAATTATGATAAGAAAGGTTATTATGATAGGACTAAAAAAGCGAGATATAAAAAAAGCGTTGAAAGCTGGTGCAAAAGCTGGCGGTGTATCATTGGCTGATGTTCGGGCAGATATTGAAGCGACGATTGATGAAGCTATGAATAGCACCGCCCCAGAAGTGTAGGCAAATTTCAAAAAATATTTTGGTAATAAACGCCCTACCCCAGAAGAATATATTTACAAGATTACCAAAAAGACAAAGATTTGAAAAAAGGCTTGCTCCATACATAGTGTATGATCTGCAAGCCTTAATCTATTTCAGAGGAAATTTAACAGTAAAAGTAGCACCTCCACCAGCAGTATCATTGATAATGATAATACCGTTCAGCATTTGAGTTAATTCTTTGGCGATACTTAGTCCCAGTCCAAAATTCGATTTGTTCGTATGGGACTTGTCGCCACTATAAAATCGGTCAAAGATATACTGCTTATCTTCATCAGAAATGCCTTGCCCGTGGTCTACCACAGAAAAAGCAATATTTTTTTCGGTGGCGATTACTTCTATCTCTATTAAAGAATTATTCTTGGAATGTTGAATGGCATTATCCATAAAGACACACAAGATTTGAAATAATCGGTCTTTGTCGGTAAACATAGCAGGATAACTTTCCTCGGATAAATGCAGTTTTAGTTCTAAATTCTGCTTCATGCAGACGGGTTCGTAGGTTTCATATAACGTAATGAGCAAGGTATCTACATTGATTGTGCTTTTATGCAATGTCCATGTTTTAGCGTCGGAAGAAGCCAAAAGCAACATATCTTTGACTAAACGGGATAACCGCATACATTCAAAATCTATGGTCTGTACGGCTTGCTTTGCCTGCTCGTTTAAGGAAACATTATCAAGAAGCATATCCGTGTTGGAAATCATAACAGCAAGTGGAGATTTTAATTCATGGGACGCTGTTGCAACAAAATCTTTTTGGCTTTGCAGTATTCGTTCCGTTGGAGCAAACGACTTTTTCAGCAGATAACGGGTCAGCACGATAACAACGATACAAGCCAAAAACCAGATAAGAAGATATATAGGCAATGTTTTTTGTAAAATATCCGTCAAACTGGCTGTCTGATAAAGAAAGGTTGCATGATACACGGTATCATTTGCTGTCCTAATTGTAGCAGGAATAACAAAATAAGTATCGTGATGTGTTCCTCTTATTTCCAGAAAACCGCCTTGTGAAGTTGTGCTGTTTTCTATTTGTGATAATGGTTGTGTAGAAATCTGCTTTTCTACATCATGCAACAGATTGTCCGCAGAAGTTGGAAATGGGAAATCACTCTGATAAATGGTATTCCCCCTTGTATCAGTAATTAAAGAAAAAATATGATAACTCTCTTCGTAGGTTTTGAGTGCTTTGTCCATATCCGAAGAAGCACTTTCCACTTGATAAATCAGCAAGGTTGTCAATCTCTGAAATAAGGTGCTTTCGTTGATTTTCTCTGTATGAACTGTGTTCGCAACGACAAAGGAAATCACAAGGGTAATAATCAGCATAACAGAACTTGCAAACAGAATATGAAGTTTTCGGTATAAGTTATTTAACATGTTTCTTTCTCCAGTTTGTACCCTGCACCGTAGACCGTTGTTATTTTACAGGAACTTTTTAATTCTTTTAGGCGTTTTCGCAGAAAAGAAATGTAACTGTCTACATTGCCAGTTTCTACCTCGGAAGAACTGCCCCAGATTTTAAGGATTAGCTGTTCACGGGAAAATAGTGTTTCTGGGTTCTGCATAAATACAAAAGTCAACTCGGTTTCTTTTGAAGTTAATAAAAGAGAATTGACGGGTGTAGATAAGGTTCGGCTGTCTTTATCGAAAGTTAAATCTCCATATTCTAATTTGGAAGATAACTGGATATTGGCAGGGCGTCTTGTTAATGCCCGAACTCTTGCAAGCAATTCTTTGATATGAAATGGTTTTACTAAATAATCATCAGCACCGCCGTCTAAACCCTCAACCCGATTGTCAAGGGTACTCATGGCAGTAATGATAAGGATAGGAATAGAAATTCCTTTTTTACGCATAGATTTTATGATTGTCAAACCGTCAATAATCGGTAACATACGGTCTACAATGGCGAGGTCATAAGCATAGTCTGTATTTAAGGCATACAGCATAGCAGTTTCCCCGTCATTGCAACAATCAACCATATAGTTTTCTTTTTCCAGAGAAATTTTTATATTTTTACATAACTCTAAATCATCTTCCAGAAGAAGTATTTTCATAATGTATCAATCCTTTTCTATATAAATTATAGACAGTATAACAGAAAAGTCTGTAAAAATCCTCTAAAAAATGATGATGATTTTCTTACTTTTTTACAGGATTTTTAGAATGGTTTGCTTTTACAATAGGGGCATATCGAACAAGAAAGGTGGAATACAAAAATGAAAAAAACAAACATCAGTAAATTCATAGCAGTTGGATTATGTATCTGTGCATTGACGGGGTGTGGTGCAAGTCCAAATGAGAAGCCAGATACGTCTAATCCTATTGTCAATTCTAATACGAATGAAGAAAATACAAATGGTTCTTCAGAAAATAAAGGAAACGACATATTAGAGTCTGCTAATTTGAGAGGAAGTGTTTTGGAATTTACAGACAATGGTTGCTTGGTAAATCAAGCAAAAGATATTGAGGGTGGAGCTGGGATAAAAATAGAAGCACCGGGAATGGAAAATAAAGACAATGCTGTTTCTGTAACCTATAACCCAGATTGTGAATTTGTCATTGCCACAGTAAATGCACAGTCTGGTGTTACAAATGTAACAACGGGTTCTATATCCGATGTAAAAAAACAATCTGAAGTATATCTTTATGGAGAATTTGCAGACACACTTCATTTCAATGCAACAAAGGTTGTCATAGCCCGTTGGGAATAGAGGTGTGAAGTATGAAGTTTTATCAACTTGGTTTTCGCTATTTACAGCGAAAAAAAGGAAAAACCATTCTTTTGTTGATTGTTTTGATACTTGTAAACAGTATGATTTTAGGTACAAGCATGATTTTAAGGACTACAAATGAGTCCAAACAAGCCATGCAGGAAAAGACAAATTCTAAGATTGTAGCTGAAATTACAAGTAAGGACAGCAAGATAACAGAGAATGAAGTAAACAAGATTGAAACGCTGGAAGATGTTTCAGCTATCAACCGTATCGGCAGGCAAGATGTATTTCCAGCTAGTTTTGCTCCCGTTACGCTCAATACTTCTACGAATGAGGAAAATTTGAAAATAGCGTTGCTCTCCTATGATGATTTGGAAAAGGACAGCCCTTTTTCAGAAATGCAGTACCGCTTATCTTCTGGCGATTATATCAAACATGAGAAAAAAGGTGCTGTTATCAATGCGAACCTTGCAAATCAAAATGAGCTAAAAGTTGGAGATACGATTGAATTAAGTACAGAAAACGGAACAAAAGTATCTGTTCAAATTATTGGAATTTTCATGTCCGCAGGAAATGTGGAAAAAGACCAGCCAACAGAAACTACCGCAGTCAATCGAATAGAAAATCAAGTCTTTATTGACAACAGCACTTATAAAGAATTGTTCAAAGAAGCTGAATTTGAAAAACTCTGCGTTTATTCAAAAAGACCAGAAAAATTAGATGTGCTGGAAACCAGCTTGCAAAAAATATTCGGAAATGATGTAGAACTTAGCACTTCCGATACCCTTTATCAACAGATGTCTGCTCCATTAGAGCAAATCAGTAAGGTGGCAAATCTTATGCTGGTACTTACATTGGTAACTGGTACTGTTGTTGTTTCCCTGCTGTTATGTATGTGGATGCGGACAAGGCAAAAAGAGGTGGCAATCTTTATGAGCCTCGGCAAGACAAAAAGTGAAATTTTCCTGCAAACTTTATTAGAAGCAGGCAGTGTATTTACACTTTCGGTTTTAGGAGCAACAGCCATTGGTAAATTGTTCTCGGGCGTTTTGCAAAATGTCATTACTGGTTCAGAAACAGTAACAGAAAATCTGAAAGTGGTGTTGCAGATACAAGATATTGGAATGTTGTTCCTTTTAGGTGGTGCAGTTATTCTGGTGGCATTGTGCTGTTCCATTCTTCCGATATTACGAGCAAACCCAAAAGATATATTAGCGAAAATGGAGGGATAGTACATGAATTTTTTTGGATTGGCAAGGCGTTCTGTGTTCAGAAAGCCCATAAAAAGTATTCTCTTATTGTTGATTGTTTTTGCAATCAGTACCCTGCTTCTTGCAGGTGTGGCGAGCAAAAATGCCAGTATTGAGGTGCAGGACAAAACCAGACAAGCCATAGGTGCAGGCTTTCTTTTAGAAAGAAATGCAGAGTACCGAACAAAACGAGTTCGTGAATACTCAGAAAAGATTGGTAATGATAAGGAAGGTAGTTTTGGTGGCTACCATCAGGAAAAAGAGATTATCAATGGTGTGGAGACTTGGTCAGGCTGGACAACAAATGAATTTGAAAGCTTAGATATAAAAGACATTGAGAAACTGGCAAAAACAAAAGGAATTGCTGATTACAATATTACAACAGCAACAACTCCTGTAAACCCTGTAAATTTCAAAAGAATTGAAGATAAAGATGTAGACCAAAGTGTAGATGAGGGAGGTGTAAGCTTAATTGGAAACAAAGATATGAAACTTGACAGAAATGTTTTATCTGGAAACCTGCATATCAAAGAGGGGCGAATGATAACCCCAGAGGATAAAGATATGTGTGTCATTTCAGAGGAACTTGCAAATCAAAATAATCTGAAAATCGGCGATAAGATTTCTTTTAATGATTACCACGATACTGAAAATTCAAAGGTATCAGAAGCTGAGATTGTTGGAATTTATCAAGTGGATCAAAAGATGTCCCCACTTATGCAGGGAGATACTTACCGTTCGGAAAATGTAATATTTACAGATTTGAGATTTCCAGAAAAGGCAGAGGGTGAAACAAGTCCATTATATGAAAGAGCCTATTTCAAAGTAGAAGATGTGGAAGCTTACGACGAAGTAAAAGAAAATCTGCAAAAAGTAGACATCAACTGGGAGCAATATGATTTGATTGACAATAACGGAAATTCCGAAACCATGTCCTCAAACTTCAATGATTTAGCAAAAGTAAGCGAAATGATGATATTGGTAATCTCTGTTGCAAGTTTTGTTATCCTTGTTTTAGTATTTCTGTTCTGGCTGAAAAATCGAGTGCAGGAAGTCGGCATTTTCTTATCTCTCGGTGTTCCGAAATTCAGAATTATCGGGCAGATTTGGAGTGAAGCGATTATGATTGCTGTTCTTTCCCTTATGCTATCCTTTGCTGTCGCTCCTGCCGTTTCCAAAGTAACTGCAAATTATCTGGTATCACAGCAGGTTCAGCAAATGCAGGAAGAAGAAAAAAATAACGAGGGAAAAGTATCCACAGAATATGTTGCACCAAAGCAGGACGTGCAGAATATCAGCGTAGAGGTTACGCCAGAAATGTATCTGTTGGACGGAGCAAGTGTTCTTGTGTTGATAACGGCTTCTGTTCTGGTATCTGGAATTGTAATACTAAAGAGAAACCCGAAAGATATTTTATCGGAAATGAGTTAGGAGGACGACGAAAATGTTAGAAGTAAAGAATGTAAGCTATGCTTACAAAACAAAAAAAGATAAAACCATTTTGAATAATGTATCTGCTACTTTCGAGGAGGGTATTTTTTATACTATTGTCGGTCCGAGTGGTGCAGGAAAAACAACACTCTTATCGTTGTTAGCAGGCTTAGACACAGCGGTAAAAGGGACTGTCCTTTGCAATGGCGAGGACATTACAAAAAAAGGGCTGAATTACCACAGAAAGCATAATATCTCATTGGTATTTCAAAATTATAATCTGATTGATTATTTGACAACGGTTGAAAATGTCAAATTAGGTGGTAGTGGAAATGCTGAAAAATTATTGGAAGAAGTCGGCATTGGAAAAGAATACTGGCAGAGAAATGTATTGCAACTATCTGGCGGACAGCAACAGCGTGTAGCGATTGCAAGAGCATTAGCCAGCGACGCTCATGTACTTTTGGCAGACGAACCGACGGGAAATCTTGACGAAACTACCGCTGATGAAATCATTGCTTTGCTGAAAAAGACTGCACATGAATTAGGAAAATGTGTTGTTGTGGTTACACACAGTAAGCATTTGGCAGAAGAAGCCGACGAAATCTTAGAAATTAAAAACGGTGCAATTTCTTTTCTGTCTGATTAAATTAGAATAGTGCCGTAAAGGAGTTGTCATTATGGAATATTTTAGATATACCTCGACGCAATCAGTTTGAACCTAACGGCATTTTTATAACAACTGAATATAGCACAGTTTTAAAAGCTCGTACAGACTATATGTTTTGTGCGGGCTTTTTTCATGCCAGAAAAAAATTTTTTAAAGTTTTTTCGATTTTGGTTACGCTGTCCCCCACTTTCAACGCGGTATATATGAAAAGGGGCAGACACCTCTTTTCGACTAGCGAAAGGAGGTGAGGAAAATGAAACCGTCAGAACTACAAGAAAAAACCTGTCATCAATTCGATTGTGCTATTAAAACAGTTATACGTCATAGAGCGATTGACTTCTATCGAGCGATACGTCGTTCAGAGAAAAAAGAAATGCCATTCGCCGAAATTATGGACGACCTCTTAAATTCCATAGGTACAGAAGATACATATTCTACGGATTATGTTGCGGTATTTGAAGTCTGTGGAGAAAAAGTATCAATCGAAGATGAACAACTGGCTCGTGCATTGAAAGCTATTGAAGAACGAAAGCGTAATATCGTTTTACAGTATTTTTTCATTGGCGACACGGACACTTACATTGGGAAAATGCTTGACTGTTCCAGAGCGAATGTAACGAAGTGCAGAATACAAGCACTAGACAAGTTAAAGCAACTGATTGAGGAGGAAAAAGAAAAATGCCAAAAGAGCTGACACCGACTTTCACGGTTATTTCCAAAGCCTGCGACGGCGACGAAACAGCAATTTCAAAAATCTTGGAATTTTATGACCCATATATCAATCAGTGCTGTATGCGTCCGTTTTACGACGATAACAACAACTTACGTCTTGCGGTAGATTTGGAAATGAAAGGTTTTATCAAAGAAGCGATTATTCGTAAAATCTTAAACTTTGATATTAAACGCTTCTAATTCATATTGGGATTGATTATGCCCGTCTGGTCTTTGACAACTGAATAAAGCAGACAGATACGTTTGTGAGATAGCAAGCCACGGGGACTGTACGCCATGACCTTTCCAAAAGAAAGCGAGCGACCCACGCAGTGATCCGAGAGCGACTGTTGGAATAGTCGTTTTGCCACGACCTATCCTCACAGAATAATGATACGTCCGCATGGTGCGGTTCTGCCCACAAGAATGGGAATAGTTGAGATACTAACGGAGCTTTCCAAAGCCGTTTGTCTGCTTGTAAAAAAATGACACACAGTAAAGGGGGTGCATAGATTATGAACAATACTGATGTGCCTATCTGGGAAAAATATACGCTGACGATTGAAGAAGCGTCTAAATACTTCCGTATTGGCGAAAAGAAATTGCGTAAATTAGCCGAAGAAAATCTTGACGCTGGCTGGGTTATCGTGAACGGTAATCGTATTCAGATTAAGCGAAAACAATTTGAAAAAATCATAGATACATTGGACGAAATCTAATGTCATTGAGCCGTAGATATGGTATAATATTAGTAGCGTATCACGGCTCATTCCATGACGGAAAGGAGCTTTACACTATGTCTAATGTGAAACGAAAAGACAGTAAAAATCGCAATTTGCGTAATGGAGAGAGCCAGCGAAAAGACGGAAGATACGTTTATAAATATACCGATATATACGGAAAGCCACAATTTATCTATTCTTGGAAACTTGTACCGACAGACAAGACACCTGCTGGAAAGCGTGATGATATATCGTTGAGGGAAAAAGAAGCACAGATAAAAAAAGACCTTAACGACGGTATCGACACAGTCGGCGGTAAAATGACAGTCTGCCAGCTCTACGACAAGAAGAACAGTCAAAGAAAGAACATCAAAAGGGCTACTGAAAAAGGACGACAGTATCTTATGAACGCTTTGAAAAATGACCCATTAGGTATGAGGGCGATTGATACGGTTAAGCAGTCGGACGCTAAAGAATGGGCTATCAGAATGAGCGAAAAAGGATATGCCTATAAAACGATTGATAACTATAAACGTTCCTTGAAAGCGTCATTTTACATGGCAATACAAGACGACTGTATCAGAAAGAACCCATTTGAATTTAAGTTAAGTGATGTTCTGGAAGATGATACCGAACAGAAAGTTATCCTTACACCAGAGCAGGAAGAACACCTGCTTGCCTTTATGGAAAAGGACAAGATTTACAGTAAGTATTATGATGAGGTTGTGCTTCTGCTGGAAACGGGACTTCGTATTTCTGAATTTTGCGGACTGACGACGCATATTGATATGCAGAACAGAATACTCAATATAGACCACCAGTTATTGAAAGATAGCGAAATGGGCTACTATATTGAAACACCAAAGACCAAAAACGGAAAACGGGAACTTCCATTGACAGAACGGGCTTATCAAGCAATCCAAAGAATACTAAAGAACAGAGGAAAGGCACAACCGCTGATTGTAGGTGGTTACAGCAATTTCCTATTCCTAAATCGTGAGGGCTTGCCTAAAGTTGCAGGAAACTATGAGGGCATGGTGCGAGGACTGATTAAGAAGTATAACAAGTATCACACGGACAAGTTACCGAACATCACGCCACATTCATTCAGACATACTTATTGTACGAATATGGCAAACAGAGGAATGAACCCAAACACTCTGCAATATCTCATGGGACACGCTAACATAACCATGACACTTGGCTATTATGCACACGGCACATTTCAATCTGCAAAAGCAGAACTGGAAAGGCTGGCTTGTTAATATCGGAGCTTATATTTACTACTCATTTACTACTTTTGGTTGCATTTTCATGCTGGTAAATGCCAGCTTATGCAAGGTATCTTCCGAAAAGAAAATACCGATAAAGCCCTAAAATACGGGATATATCGGCATTTACCAACTTATGAAAAGATAATCAGAAATTTAGTAAGTTTTTTTGTTAAAAAATGGAATTGAAGTGTAGCTTTTTATTAAAAAATCGTATATTTTTCTGTGGCAATTTTTGAAAGAAAAATGCCGAAGAATGTAGCAAAATCAAGGGTTTTCGAGGATTTTACTGTGGAGAAAACTGAATTTATTTTGAGAGATACTGTGGAAGGATTTTTTAATGAAATCGAGATAAAAGTGAGATGTAAATTAAAACGAGATTTTTTCAAATGAAGATTGCCAGTGATGCTATTTATCACTGGTGAGTTGTTTTTGCTGTACTTTTTACGATTGATAGGAGTAGTGTTGATGTAAGATAAGTCCTTCTTCATAGTTTACCTCAAAGACCTCTATAAATATGAAAGACATCAAGCTGATACACAAATAAAGTAAGATGTACAGTTACAACTCTTCAAATATATTTAACAAACCCAGATGACTATTTTACTCCTATCAGTCAAAGAGTCTACTCAACGCATCATGAGTAGACTCTTTTGAATTATGAAAGTCTGCAAAGTGATGGCACATTGATGTCAAGACTATAAACAATGTCAATGTTGTCAACTACTTAGAAGAGATAATTATATAGTAACTGTACAAACTAAATAGCCTTTCCGCAGTCGGGCGAATTTCCAACTTGCAGATGATATTTGAAAACGGAGATAGCAGGTTTAATGAGTAAATTCTAACAGTCTGAGGAAAGGGTATAGGTAAGGAGGAAGAAATTATGTATCAAGTATCTGATGTAGCAAGACTCTTTGGAGTGAGTGATACAACTATAAGAAACTGGGTAGGTAAAGGAAAATTGAAATGCAGACGCCTACCTAGCGGAGTTCGTGTATTTGAAGAAGAAGATGTCAATAGAGCATATCAGAAATATCTTGACAGCACAGAGGGAGGCGATGGTTATGTGGAAGAGTAAACATAGCAAGTATCCAAGAGAATTAAACAAACCTATACGTCATTGTATTCTTTTGTGCAAGGTAAGGAGTAGAACGTATAGTTGTATCACCTTGCGTTAGAAAAAGGGGGTATGCAGTTTTTCCCCGTAAGGAACTTTGAAAATTACATAAGGAGGTTAAGCATGAAGAGAACAATCGTATGTATGCTGTTAGCACTATCTGTATCAAGTAGTCTTTATTCGTCACAGATAGTATTAGCAGCGGAGCAGTCAGAGGAAACTCTAAAGGAGCATTCCAATGAAGGGGCATCTGAGAACATGGATAACATTAAAGATGAGCGGTCCAGTATCACTTCAACAGAAGCTGTTCCTAATGAAGAGGAAACAAACAAGCCAGAGGAGCAAGTATCTTTCAATATTAAAGTGAATGAGAACTTAGATGTTCTTAGGCAGAAGATAAAAAATCCATTTAAAGAGGAAGTATCTTCTGGAAGATATTTATTGAATGAAGACCTTATTTTTATAGGGTATGTAGATAGCACTAAAGGAGAGGAAGGCTTTATAACACCAAGTATTACTAAGACAGCAGATAAAGTATCTAGTATTTCTTTTGGTGAGTATTCTGATAACGGAAAGTACACATGGGGGTACATAAGAACAAACGATAGTTTGTCAGATATCAAATCCCTGTCCGAGTACATTAAAAAGCACACCGGCGAGATTCAGAAAGCTTCTTGTAAAGATTTAATATCCTTTCCACTAAGAACTGAAGCACCAACTACAGTTTTAGTATTTACTTCACAAGGAGAGTATTTAGGTAACATGGATGTCAATTCAACAGAAGTCGCCGATGCACTTTATGATGGTACGTTTCTTGAGACACCAAGTATCAGTATCAGTTCTTCATTGTCTGATGATAAGACCCAGGCTAATGTGTCTGTAAGTTATGATTTTAGTAAATATCCAGAACAGTTAGGCGGAGAATATCTTATGAACTTTGATATAAAGGACTCTAAGGGAAGTATTGTACTTAGTTCAGAGGAAGCCTTAAAGAAATATATAGACACTGGTAACACTGTAAAAGGAGTAACAAGAGTATTTCCGATTAGTATGAATGGAACTTTTACATTGAGTATGCGTACCAATATAAGAACCATTACTTCAGACTTCAAAATAAATGAGTTATCGAGTCCTAAGCAAGAAGAGATATCCGATGTAAAACCAGATATTTCTTACAGTGAGTTACCTAATGGTATTCTAACAGGCACGAATTTTCCAATAACAGTTTATAGCAGTATTGACAGTGTGTTGATGTTAAATGGAGAGTCAAGTCAGACACCATGTAAGGAGTATACATTCTCAGTCAGTCATAATGGGAAGTATAAGATTACAGCTACTACAAGTTCTGGTGTGGAAGTATCAAAAACAATCGAAGTAACTGGTTTTGTTGATAAAGCAGAGGACATTAACATGAGTATGTATGGTACTGGAGGCACTACCTTTTTACCACAGACGGGAGGAGTAAGCTGGGTAGCAATAACCTTATCAGGTATATTGCTTATCGTAGGGGGGTTATTTTTATCTTGTAAAGATAAAATTCTTGCCCTGTCTGCACAATTTAAGGAAAGAAGGTGCCACAATGAAGATTAAGAAACCGTTATTGGCTTTAGTATTGATGTTGCTGTTAGGACAAACAGTGAGAGCGGAATGGACAGGCGGAAGTAGCTCTGGCGGTATCAATGATGGTGCAGTTACGGGCAATGGCACTTATGCTACTTATGGTGTGAAGTTCTCCCTTGCAAGACGAGCTGATATGCTCACTGAAGGAGATATCAATCGTGGTAATTATGCAGGTTACACACGAGGAGGTGCTGGTGTTGTAGTTTTAAAGAATGGAGATGGCATTTACAGTACTTCTGCTAATAGAAATGATTTGGTAAATGATGCCCAAGAATTTATCGTTGATAACGGAAAACTGGTAACAGTAAGTAATGCCAATGTATCAACACAAGAAGCTGCAGCTCTACTGGAAGTAGATGCTAACAGCCTAGACAGCACTCTAAGAAACATGGTAGATGATGGTGCATTATCTGGACAGCAGAGTCCAGACGTACATGCTCATTTCAGATTTGAAGCTTTTGCTGAGTACATCAATAAAAACTTCTCAGATGTGTATAATCCAGAGGGTATGCTTTATGACGCTACGAAGAGAGCTGAGTTCTATGACAGATTTACTTCTGTATTGTCAAGTAAAGGGGTTTCCTGTGGTATTACAAAAGAAGAATTTACTTCAAAAACTGGAGTGTTGGTAATCACTCCGATAATAGGCTTTGAAGGAGGGGGCTATCTTTCGTTCCCAACGGCAAATGAAATTGTGGAAAAAGGTCTGAATTATGTATTCAAGACCATCTATGATGTGACTGGAAACCACTATTCTGACAGGCAAGTACCTTATGGTGACTCCAATGGTACAGTAGGTCTAACGGAGTTAGCACAGTATTATACTATGCACGATATCAATAATAAGCCGATTGATAATAAGAGTGGTGGTCTGGCGGAGATATTAGCTAGAAAATATCAAGGAACTAATTATCGTTATGGTTTTGGTGTGCTTGGTCTTAGTTGGCAGGGTAACACGAAATCAGCTACCAGTTTCACAGTAAGAGCAACCCAAAAGGATAATGGTAGCTATGCTATGGACTCAAGAGCTTCAGTTGTATCGCAGAAGCAGGGAGATATGATAGTAGATGAAAATTTGGTAAATGGTACTTCAGAAGCCAAAGGCTTCATAGGGGGTAGCCAGAACGCCAACAGCGTTCCAGAAAAGGTCACGAACATTACAGATGATTACCAAAAGGGCTATACAATCAGTGCCTATGGTGCATTTTTAGTCAATGGTAGTGGTAAGATGACAGAGCAAACTCTTGATACCTTGCGTAAACAGCTTGAAGGTGACACAGAAGCACAAATAACCAGTGTAAGTTCTGGTAACTTTAACGCAGGAAGTAATCATAAACCAGTTTACAAGTACAGAACCCCACAAGATACTGCTCACTTCCTTGCACAGTCTGCACTGTCTGGTAAAGTATCAGATAAACTGATACAAAACATGCGGACAAAGGAGCAGGCAGAACCCATAAACTTACAGTACAACTTGACTGCATTGGCTAACAATAAGAGTCAGGTATCTAGTGCTGAGTTAGAGAGTGCTGACGGATTAACAGCAGGTAAAGGAGAAATCGCTTTATCTGGTGAGGAGCAGAAATTAGGTGTATCAGTTCAGTATTTAGTGAAAACGAAGCCAGTAAAATCATACATCAGTTATGCCAAACTTTCCTATGATGAAAACTTAAATGGAAAGATTTCCATAGGAAACCATGATAGTGTGGAACACACATTAGCTGAAGAAGGAACTTTCAAGGTAGATAGCTCAAGATACTATTTAGCTATGGTAGCAAACAGTGATGCCAATAAAACATATAAACTTTCCGATGGAAACACTGGAGAAGTATTTTGGAACAAATTGGCACAAAGTATTACTGATGGAGATATGTTTGGTATTGAAGCATATCAGAACCAAGTTGAACAGTTGCTTTCAAAGGAAAACACAACTTTGAAGAGTACAACGAGAAATGCTACAGTAGGTGTTGGAAGTAAAAATGGAGATGGATACAGTGTATTTGTACTTGAAATAGATGTACCAGAGAAAATCAATGTATCAACAGAAATTCATTTAGAGGACTATCAGCTGAATAAAATAGAAGATGATATATTATCCCCAGTACAGGGTATTCTTACCAATAGCGGTGAAAATGTTATCAATCCTAAAAATGTAGTAGATAGAGAGTGTGCTTTCAGTGATGAAGTACACAAAATATATAGGGGTAATAGTTCTTATAACTTGAAGTCAACGGAATATCAGAAAGGTATTACGGTTGATGCTGATAGAAATAGTAAAACGGAGAAGTTGGTTTATTATAACAAACTTCTTGGTGAGTCTTACACCAGAGATGCTATCGATAAAGGTGTTAGTGATATTTCTATTGATGCACAGAAGAGATATACTTACGCTTTCAACTTATCAAGAGGTTTACATGGAGATAAGAGAACAATATCTGCATTGAGTATGAACTCTTTACCGGAGCAAGAACGCAATATTTTAACAGGAGTACATAAAAATACCTATGGTATTATACCTGCAACAAAGGGTGATGTTACACCTGTAAGAGACTCCAAAGCAATTTATACATCAGAAATAAAGGACAGTTTTTCATTCAGTTCTTTATGGTCTGAAGGTGGTAAACAACCGAGTAGTGTATCTGTTTTGGTTCATAAGGGAATTAAACAGACAGAAGATGGTGATGTTGATGTGCAGGATACATACCAAGTCCTTACTGGTAGCGGTGCAAGACCATTGTCATACAAAGGCTTTCCAATATATCAGTTGGACATAGATGTGAAAGAAACCATTTACAAATATAGTACAGCGGTTATGGAAGTAGGCAAGACACTGTACTCTGGTGATAAAGAGTATGGCACACTGGAAACAGGTAAACGTTTGAATAACGAAGGTTTCAACGATACACTTCCAGAAGAACAGCAGTATCGTTTAGCTGTTGGTGCAAACGCTGAGTGTGAGCCGTTATCATTCTATCCAGAGGTTAGGATGAGAGCCTATTTTACAAATGGTATGGATACACTTGGAGGAGGAAGTATTATACCAAGAACAGTTCTAACTATGGCAGAAGAAATCAGAAGGGTACAGCCTAAATCAATGTATCTTATGAGATTGGATGTTTCTGATAAGAGAGAGTTAGTTAGTGGTAATGTGTATTCTGAAACAATGGCTACAGGTTCTAACGCAAAAAGGCTCCAAAATAGAGGTGGTAGTCGTGATAAAAACATGCCAGTTATTTATGGCGGTTCTGATATCACATTGAATGTAAAGGAAGTAAAACCACAGCTTAGAATGTATGGCTACGCATTAGATATGGTAAACTATGATAAGGATAAGAATGGATTTAAACTATCTGAAGATACTGTTATCCCTTATACTTCAGTAGTAAATGATACAAGCCTAGAAAATAGAGATCCTTACACTACATGGGGGAATAGCTCTTCATCTGATGAGTTGTTTGAACAGTATGTAGAATGGGCTACTTCTGTTAAGAAAAACTTATATGCCGATATCACTCTGAAAGTGGAAGGCAAAAAGGATACGAAAGAATTTAACAACTTTAATGTTTCGATGGCAAGTTTAGTATCTAAAGATGAACAGTCCAAACATACTGAAACAAGTCAGTATCCAATCTATATTAGACGTGGTGAGATAGATACTTCTGGAATAGGATATCAGGCATTACTGAAGCAGATTGCTTCAGATTATCAGTGCTCTGAGCAAGAAGCAGTGAAACTCTTTGAAGAGTCTAATATGTACCAAACAATTTTGAAGGGCATTGAGGACATCAAAGACGAGTTAAATAAATCTCAGAACGTAAATACTGAAGACAACGGAGCACACGCAGTTAGGTCTGAAAATACAGAAGATAACTGGTATGACGAAGAGGTAAAGGTATTCCTTATTAGAAGATACGAAAGCCAGTCAGTAGAGTTTAAGAACATCATTCTGACAGATAAGTTAGATTATAACATTGCACCAGATAGTACAGCAGGTAGAGATAACAGAACTACTGCACAGCAGGGAAAATATAACAGCAACGAGGGTAAATGGTATTTAACTGTATACCTTAAAAATGATAGGGAGAAAACCACGAATTTGTATTTATCTGAGCATGAAAGATATGCACCAGATAAGGGTATGGTAGATACGAGTGAGAATTACTTCAAAGGAGGCTCTGTTCTTATCAATAACCTGCATATTGATGGGGCAGATTTTAAGATACCTAGTGCTACAACGAGCGAAATGTTAAGGTAATAGGGGTATTCAAGAACAGGCAGTGAGATGACAATATCATTTTACTGCCTGTTTTTTTTTTTCATAAAAGCAGTTATGACCTGTATTTTTATCTTTTTTATTTTCTTGTACAGAACAGGCTTTTATTGGAAAGAAACCTAATCAGCCAATACCTTATGGAACGTCTTTACATTTCAGAAAAATACAATGATATATAAAAAAATCAGGTTCAGACAAAAAAAGAAAATCCAATATATTCTATCATGCTCTGTAAACAATCACATTTATTTCAGACACCATAAAAAATTTCCCACTGGTAGAAGGGGATTCGTTTATCCTGCATAAAAAATAAAACCTCTCCTAAAGTCATTTAGGAAAGGCTTTATTGTGATAAGTCTTTATCATCTGGTATGATTTCAAATAAATCATTGGGTGTACAGTCTAAGATATTGCATAACTTTTCTATGTTTTCAAAACGTATTTTATCAGTTTCATTGTTCATTAAACGAGAAAGATTATTATAGTCCATATTTATTTGGTTATGCAACCAGTATTTAGTTTTTCCTTTTTGGTCAAGTAGTTCTCTGATTTTTAAACGTATCAAATATTTTTCCCTTTCTATAATATGATTATAATGTCTACAGACACTATAAAACTATACAGAAGATTTACTATTTGAATAACTAGGGTTAAAACAGTATAATGTCTATAAACACTATGCTTATGAGGAGGGAAAAGTTTTGAAGAAGATACATTTGGGTATTATAGCTCTAACGTGTTCATGCAGTTTATTGATGGGGTGTATCTCTGTTTCACATGGTAAGACACTCGATAAAAACATAAGATATCAAAAGAAGGAAGAGTGCTTCATGTGTGGGAATGAGGATAGAAGTTTATTTTCACTTTATAACGAAGGTATTGGTGTGCTAAATTTCAATCGTCTTGAGATTTATCCATTATTATCAGAAGATGATGATTCTGGCTCTAGTAGTACAATCAATACAAACGGAGAAAATAAAACAATAGTAGAGATAGATAGGAATAATACACGAAAGATAACCGATGTTACATTCAGACTGAAAAAGGACAGCAGACCAGATGCAGCGGAAATGAGTAGTGTTATGTGCGAAGAGTGTGCCAACAGTATTTTAGAGAATAATACTTACGATATGAGTTTCATTGACCTTGCTACAAAGGAAATCATTCCTTTGGAAGATGATAGGGTACAATTTTTCGTTGGAGATTATGCAGTTCATAAGGTATCTGGAACTATGAAAGAGCAGGATAAGACACTGGAATATTTGGTATTTTTTGCACCAGAAACAAAATAGGATTGGGGGTATGTAAAATTTTTGGTGAGATACAAAAGTTTTTTTTAAGAGCCTATTGTATTCAAAAAGAGATGGAGTTAAGCTATACAGAACCTATGAAAAACACTATATATGGAGGTGCTGTGTATATGGAATTACATGAACTTGTAGATATGGCGAATGAAGATGAGGAGTATGTGCTTGCGGTTATTGAGAGTAGAGAACCAAATGATTATTCCTTAATGTGTACTGTCGAGACTTATGAAAGAGCAAAAGAGTATGAAAAACAGCTACATGCAGATGGAGTTATGGACACAATCATTATCCCACCGTTTACCTCAGATAAAGTTAAATCTAACGAGACTGCAGACTATTTTAGGAGTTACTATAATCAACAGGTACATGAGCCAGCGGTTAAGTATCGTTGGACTTTAAAACTGTAATTTATTTTGTAAGAGGGTATGTACTTTTGTATGTATCCTCTTTTTTTTTGTGCCTGAGTAATTCCATATAATTTTTTCCAATATGAAAAATAGGTATTGATAAAAGGCTATCCGCTGTTCAGTTGGGTAGCTTTTTTATGCCTAAAAACAGGCTTTATAAAGATAGGGGTGAGAGGCTCGCCAAAGCCCATAAAGAACATATTATGTACTGCTGTAAGAACTGTCAAAGCGAGTATTTTTATCACATTTGTAAGGTGATTTGTCTTACTTCGAGCTAGGACTATTATAGGAAATAAAAAAAATTCACACTTTTTCTGTGTGAAAACTCTGAGTGTAAAACTTAGAGATGTTACTAATTATATAAGAAAATAATACAAATGGAGGTAATAATTATGAAAAATTTAGTATCAAAAGAAAGCATCGAGGCTGTGGCAGTTAAGGAGGAGAACATTATGGAAACACAGATAGCAGTAGGAAAAGAGGCATTTAGTAAAGAGGTAGTTTTACGAAATATTGCACAAAAAGATATAAGCTTACAAAAACTTCTGGGTTACAACGGAGACTACGATTTTTATGACCCAAAGTTATTCATGCTTGGATTAAAGGATGGTGAAACAATCTCTGAAGCATTATTAAGACGTGGTGCTTATAATATAGGTCAAGTAAAAACTAGGAGTACAAGATACAAAAATTGTTATACAGATTATTTTATGTATCCAGACAATGAGTCTACAGTTGTTGCTGTTGCATATAACAACGAAGGAGTTGGAATACCAACATTACTTGATTATGAAGATTATGCTAAATACTTTAAAGATGAAAATTTAACATTGAATGACAGACATGATAACACACGAGTTTGCGAAAATCCTATGCCGATTGTTAAGATTAAAAGTAAAGTGAAAGTAGCCAGATTAGTTTTAGACATACAAGGTGTTGTCAACGGTGTACAGGCAGACCATATAAATTGTAATCGTTTTGATAATAGAAGTCACAATCTTCGTGCAGTAACAAATAAACAAAATTCAAAAAATAGGGCAAGTTCAAAAAATGTATCTGGTGATTATGCTTATGAGGGTAAGAATGATTATCGTTTTGGAATGGCTATATTGCTTGAAAGATACTTCTTTAAAGATATGAGTGCTGAATTGGCAAGTGCATATAACCAGATTTTGTTAGAACACTTTTCATCAATTTCATACAGTGCTGCATCATAAATGAGATTGTAATACAAGTTGTATTTTATAAAATGTAAATTCCTTTGGGGATGTACTATACATTCCCAAAGATAAAATAAATTGGAGGTAGTAGATATGAAGAATAGAAAGAACAGACAGAACAAGAAAGTGAAATATAACCTTAAGACTAACAGTGGTAGGGTACAGTTAGTATCTCATGCTGGTATCAACAGACGTATTCATTGTTTGACAGCTTATTAAGATATTTGAAGGGTCTGGGGGTATTTATCTCTTCAGTCCCAGATACAAAAATAATTGCAAGAAATATAAGAAAAAATGGAGGGTGTGTATTTATGGTAGATGAAATTACTATGTTAAAAGGACAGATTGAAAAATTGGAGGCTGAAAATGCAAGTCTGAAAGAAGAACTGGCTTTTATAAAGAAGGGCAGAACCACAACTGAGGCGATAGATACTAGAATAAATAATATGAACAGGTCTACAGTACGCATTATTTGTCTGTTAATCAATGGACTAAAAATGCAAGATATTTTAGACCAGTTGAGTATTTCTCAATCTACATATTATAGGGTGATTTCTGGAAAGGCTATTGGTGACAGTCAGCACATGAAAGATTTGTATATGCAGTACGAAGAGCTGTTCAATGAGTATGGAGTGGAAAAAGAAACATATAAAGACTGGGTAGCTAAAAGGAGAGCATATTTAGGTAAAGGATATATAAGAGATGAATTTTAGAATTAGAGGTGATTGCAAATGAAGATTAGTAAGGCTGAACGAGAACAAAGCAGATTAAATATGGAAGAAAAAGAGAGAAGACGTCAAGAAGTATATGAACAAAATAAGAATAAACCAGTTTTGGATGAGTATTATAAATGGTGTGTTCAAGAAGATTTGATTGCTCTGGAAAGAGACATTAAAGTAGCTACTTTACTATTGAAGAACCATGTGAGTCGTTTGCAGGTACTGATTTTAACCAATCTTCCAGTTGAAATAGTAGTTTCCATTGAGAAGGATATTCAGTATAAAGAAAGCGATACAATACTGGAGTACATAACTGAAACTTTGAGAAATATAGGTGCATTGATGAAAGTAGAGAAGTTGTCCAAAGAGGAGTTTGAACTAATCAGAGTCAATATATCTCAATAGGGTATCAGAAGAGGCTGTCATTTACAGAGTAGGTATTTGGCAGTCTTTTTTCTATGTCTGAGATATGGTATTCTTCATTATTCCATGATAGGGGGTTAGTTGGGCTTCAGCCCATCAAGAACCCAAGCACAATAGATAAAAAATCACTATTGTATTTGGTGACTATAGATAAACATAAAAGAATAGCTTGACTTATTCCCTATTCAGAGCGATAGATAAGAGACCTAAAAAACAACAACAAATAGGAGGATTATCTATGCAGAAATCAAATTTACCAGAAGGATTAAGAACTTTGCAGAAATGGTATATAAGTAAAACTTTAAGATTTGATTTGCCAATACAGAGAGCAGCAGGGCAGTGGAGTCCACTTCAAAAGTCCTTATTAGTTCATTCTTTATTGGCGGACTTTCCAGTACCACCTTTATATTTTATCAAGTATAAAGGGAAAGATGATAGTGTAATTCATCAGGCACTGGATGGAAAACAAAGATGTACTTCTTTGTTTGAGTATATTAACGGTGATTACAAACTTCATTCCAGTACACCAGATGTAGTCGTTGATGGTAAAACAATAGAATTAGCAGGGAAGGAATTTAAGGAGTTATCAGAAGAGATAAAAGACCTCATATTGGGATATCGTTTTACTATTTACTTACTGGAAGATGCGACTGACGATGAGATTGAAGAGGCTTTCGCCCGTCTGAATAATTCTTCACCATTAACATTGATACAGAAAGCAAGAACTGA
Organism: Faecalimonas umbilicata; assembly: GCF_042846195.1. Taxonomy (NCBI): domain Bacteria; kingdom Bacillati; phylum Bacillota; class Clostridia; order Lachnospirales; family Lachnospiraceae; genus Faecalimonas; species Faecalimonas umbilicata. The sequence goes on along the minus strand of NZ_AP031411.1, from coordinate 2,150,832 downwards.
AATGGGTACTGAACTTGCTACTTGGACTAGAGAAATAACATGCTCCCCATTTTTTCAAAATTCTGTACCGATGACACTTGCCCAGGCAAGAAGAGAAAGTGAATTAGAGATACTGTTACAGTCAATGCTATTGTTAGACGCAAGACATTACAATTATGATTATAAAGCAATTTCCATGAGAGAGGTAACGAAGTACTGCAAGGAAATAAGGGGCAACTATCCAAAGGAGAAAAGAGAGTTGATCAGTAAGATAGTAACCTTTTTAAAAGATGCTTTCCCACAGCAAACTAAGTTCTTGAAGAAAACCAATGCTGTTATGGTATTCATCATGGCTGATATTGCTTTGGAGAAGGGTATTACACCAGAAGAGTTTAGAGAATTTGTCCTGTATTTTGCTGAACATGTACCATTTGAGTATGAGGAGAATACAGGTGCAGGAAATATCAAACGTACTAAGACAGAAGGTAGACTGAAAGCTATGCAGGAAAGTATGGAGATGTACTTCAAATTAAGGGATAAGAAGTCTATTTCTATGAAAGAACCTGTCACTACAAAGGGGACACAGGGGGTAAGACCGCCACAAGCGGATAAGACAAAACCGCTGAAGGCTTCTTCCAACCCAAAAGCCACGAAGGAGGAAAAGAAATAGAGAATAAAGAGTATCACGAGAAATATCTAATGGATTGAGTATATGAAACGCTGAGAAGTATCAATTAGTATAGATAGCCTTTACCATACTTTTGTATGGTAGGGGCTTTCTTCAGTTTCTCCCCTAACTTCAGACTGCACTTCTAATCAGTAAGTTTTCTATATATTACTATAACAAAACACAGGAAAGGAGGTGCTGATTGATGTTAAAGACAGGAGATGTAGCTAAACGCTTGAGGGTATCGGAGAATACAGTGAGAGATTATGTCAATCGAGGCTGGCTTGCCTGTACTGTGACTCCTACAGGAAGACGTATTTTTACAGATGAGGATGTAGATGCCTTTGAGAAAACTTATTATGAAAGGAGAAACCAACATGAAGTATAGGAGAGTAATCACTATGTTAGCATCGGCGAGTCTGGCTATTTCAATACCAGTTACTTCCCTAGCAGCAGAAGTTAATCTGATAGTACCTAATGAGGTTGGCACATCTAACCACGCTGACACACAAGGGGAAACAGATACAACACAAGAGCAGGAGAAAGTTCAGACAGAACCTATGATTGAAGAAGCTCAGTCTGAAACACCAAGTCTTGAAGACTCCATTCCAAACATTCCACAGCCAGAAGTACCAGATATAGTGCCACAGTTACCAGAGATATCTTTAGAGGAGGTCGCCAGTACCTCGCCCTTTGAAATAGACTCTAATGGTGTCCTAACAAAATATACAGGCACTGACAGCGTAGTTATAGTACCAGATAATGTTACCAAGATTAGCAGTAGAGCATTTGAAAACAACGTGTCAATAGAGAAAATCATAATCAATGAGTTATGCACTAATATTGCTAACAGTGCTATCAGCAACTGTCAGAACCTCAAAGAAGTAGTCATTAACAGCAAGAATATTACTTTTGGAACGAGCAGTACTTGTGTCTTAGGAACTAATAATTTAAAGGTGACTGGGTATCCATACAGCGAAGTGCCATTATACTGTGATAAGTTTGCTAACTTAACATTCAGTCCGTTAGAACAGCCAGAAGAGGAGAAATTTACTATTGACTCTAACGGAACTTTAGTAAGATATTGGGGAAACGATGAGGTCGTTATTGTACCAGATGGTGTCAAGAAGATAGGCACTAAGGCTTTCTTAAATAACAGTACTATGAAGAAACTGATTTTACCAGAGAGTTGTACTGAATTTAATAGAGGTGCTATCACAGACTGTACCATGCTGACCTGTGTTGATATTGGTTCAAGAGAGTTGAAGCTAAGTTTTAACTGGATAGTAAATCCACCAGAACGTGTAGAGATACATGGGTATTTGTACAGTCAGCCTTATTATTATTGTGATAAGTATGAGTATCTGGTATTTGTGGCGAAAGACTCTGTTAATGGGGGTATCCAAGAAGTCCCAGCTTCGCCCGAGAAATTCATGGATGGAATTGAGCAGAAGGATTTATACAAGATTACTGTAAAAGATATCATTCACAGTTATTCAAGTGAGAAGGTCATAGAAAGAAACATTTACGTTCCAGACCTTGATAGGTACTGTTCTCCACTGGTAGTTAATGGAAGTCATTTTACCTTTTCGGCGAATGAGGACATTCTATCGAAGAGAGGTCACACTCTAGTATCAGATAAAACAGTAGAGGGTACAGTCAATGGAACTGATATCGTAGTGACCTTTCACTATGCGTATGAGGGTAATAGCATTAACTATACGCAGAAGGCAGTCACTACTTCATACCAGGGCAGGGTTTATTGTGATATGTATGTTGCAGACCAGGTAGGTAAACCATTGAGTAATGAGTATACATTGCATTACAGTACGTCTGGTACTAGCGGAGAAGTTGGAAGGGTAGCAGGAGACCAGTATAAGTATGATGCCAGTGGCACTCTTACTGGGGTATCTAGTTCAAATAAATCCTTGATATTAACTTTAGATAAGAGTTATCTGAAATTACAAGAGATATTTGGTAGCAGTCCAATATACCAATATGTTCCTAGTGTATTTGGCAAAAATGGTATTGAGGAGCAGGTTATTTTAGACACAACACAGGCAGACCCCAACGAGAAATATCGTCTGGCTTATGATGTGAGTGACAGTATCAAAGAGGAGACTTTTGAACTGAGAAAGGGTATCAATAATACGATAGGCAGTTTTACTGTAAAGCTAAAGCCAGTAGATGGGTACTTATCAACCCCAACCCCAGAGGTAGAAGTCAGTGCTGATGGGTTACTAAACTTATGGGGGTTATCAGCTACGATAAGTAGCACAGACACCTTTGTAACAAACCCAGTAACGGATAAAACAGAGGAAAGTCCTTATGGTGCTTTACTGACTCTAAAAATAGATGCAGTAGGTATCTGGGAAGAATTACTGGAAGATATGAAGAATAAGGGTAGCGAGGCACTGTCAGTAGGATTGTACTGTAAAAATAATGGGGATATCGTGTTCTTGCCAGAAGAATTTAAACTGGTGAACAGAAGATTTCCAAATGAGCCAAGACTTTCAAATTTACAGGCAGTACAAGGTGGAGATATTGTAAATGTCAATACGGATGGTTTTGGTAGAGTAATCTGTATTAAGAATAAGAAAAACTTTTGTGTGTATGACTCTGTAACTGGTACATGGAGTGGCGGTCATATACCAGAAGCAGGAGAATTGTGTAAAGACAGTACTGGAAAGGTATATGTGTGTGAATATCCAGTAGGAACTGCACCAGATACATGGGGTTATGTGGAGATACCAGATAATCTGCTTGAAAGGCTTGATAAGCTGATAGGGTATGACGGTATTATATAAGGTTCACCATCTTACCACCTACAAAAGAATAAAGTATTAAAAAATCCTCCATGAGAAGTATGGTAGAAGCTCTAAGGACTGGTAGTTCTAACGGAGCTTCGCTCCTCTCACGGGGGTATTTTTTTTTCTTTTAAAGGCAGTGGCAGTTTCTGCCCCGACTGCCCCTTATGGTAAGTTCTGTAACTGAAAAAGAGGTGATTTCTGTAGCTGTAAGTTATATCTAAATTAGTATATCACTTTTAATTAGTGGTATTGGAACTATAGTTCCTCTGCTTGATTCAGATGATTCGTCTTGAATTAGCAGACAGCAAAACTAAGAAAGGAGGAATACAAGATGATGATGTCGACGATTCAAGCAGCAAGAAGTTTGGAAATTAGCACTAATACGATGCGAGAGTGGGCATTGAAGGGCTACATTCCCATTGCTATGAAGACACCAACGGGATACCTCAAGTTTCGAGAAGAAGATGTAGAGGAACTGAGGAGAAAATGCGAAGAGGGAGTATTTCCTAATCGCAATGAGAACAAATAATTTATTTTATGCCATTAGGAGGGCGAAGATTATGAGATTAAAGAGAAGCCAGGTAGTAACAGCAGGAGCAGCAGCCTTAGCAACAGTTGGAATTTTAGGTGGAACATTGGCTTATTTTACTGATTATGACTCCAAAGATTTGAGTGCAAAAGCAGGTACATTAAAGATGGAAATTGCAGATGCTACTACAGATTTGACTAATGGATTAACAGTCATCAACCCAGGTGATTCCAATCCATTGACATTTACTGTAAATAACACTGGTGAAAAGTCTATGGATATTAAGGCTGTTATGACAGTAAAAGCACCACAGGCTTTCAATGAAGGTGACCATGAATTTAAAATCACAACACCAGAAGGTCAGGAGTTAAATGGAGTATTAAGTAAGGACAAACAGACTATCACTTATACAATCGATGATGTAGCACTGGCAGGCAGTGTAGAGAAAGATGAGACTTTAGATGGTTCTACAAAGACTACTCACAAATACGATTACAAGTTTGCTATGGATGAAGATGCAAAGAACAGTTGGCAGGGTGTTACCTCTGATGTCAAAATTGAAGTCTTTGCTAAACAGCACAGAAACACTAGCGGATTGGGCAGTGAATGGGTAAACATTGTTGAGAAAAACTAAATTTCTCAATATAACTTATTGATACTTGTAGTACCTCAACTTTGAGGTACTACTTCATAAAAAATTATTAAGGAGGATTTTTACTATGAGTAAGAAAGAATTTATTCGCTTTACATTAGTATTATTAACAATCGGGGCAATTATGACAACAATATTTATGAGTATCCGCAACAATCAACAGAATATTGTTAATGCAGTGGTATCTTCTATGGAGAAAATCATGGGAGTTGAGTGTAAGGAGACACCAGTTCCAGAGGTTAGTGTTGCGGAAGATGAAATGATGGCAATCGATATCGAAGATTAACCTGCTAGGGAGGTAAACTATGACAAAGAAGAAATTCCTATATGTTGTAGCTATGTTGATATTGCTATTTACATTGAATATCACAAAGACATTTGCATGGTTTACTGCTTCAAATTCAATAGAATTAAGTGCTACATCTGGTACATGGATAAGACCTTATTTAGTATCTGGTGAGGAATTTAACAGTATCACAAGTCCTGTAAAAGCAGATATTAAAACAGTAGAGTTTATGAGTACCATACCAGATTTAGCAGACTACAAAATGGGTATTAACAAATTCGATGTATCAAAAGAGAAAGATGGAAGTGTCATGGCTTGGGTAGAAAATATCACAGAAATGTACATAGGGGGTAGAGGAGGCATTATTGCCGACCAGTCCTTAAATACAATGTTCAGCTACTACACAAGCGTTGAGTCCATTACTTTTAAGAATGTATTAGACACAAGAGACACCACTTCAGCATATAATATGTTCTTATCATGTGTGAAGTTGCTTACAACAGATGTCAATAAACTTGATACTGGTAACATACAGAACTTCCAGTTTATGTTTGCAAACTGCGTGAGTATGAAGGAACTGGATATCAGTTCTTGGAATGTAGAGAGTGCGATAAACATGTCAGGTATGTTTGTAAATGATAAGGAACTGTATACTATCAAGCTTGGCACAAAACACGCTGAAAAAGTAAAAACATTTGAGAATATGTTTAAAGATTGTCCTACAATAGCTTTTTTGAATTTGTCACATTTTTACACACGAGATGCTGTAAATTACAAGGGTATGTTCAAGGACAGTAGAGTACAAGAGCTTGATTTATCTGGCTTCAAGATGCGTGCAGATGCCAATTTATCACAGATGTTTAGTTATATGTATTCACTGAATAAGGTGTATGTATCAGAGAATTGGTCAGATATTGTAAAGACTGACTGCTTACCATTTTGGGCATGTACTGGTTTAACTGGTAGCCAAACTTCACAGCAAGAAGGTCTTGACATGGCAAACTATGACACTGGGTATTTTACATTCAAACAGATGGAGGCGAAATAGTATGAAGAGATTGCTCTTAGGTATCATGTTCTTGGGGATACTTGCAAGTCCGCTGAAAGCGGATGCCAGTTCTCCAAATTTCGCCTTTCATATTGGTGGTGAGGAATGGGTACATGAAAGTGTAGCTCCTATGGAACTTATAGAGGACACCGTAGAAGTAACGAATGAAACAGAAAGTACACTTCAGTTTCGTTTAGTAGATACAGAGAATTTGAATGATTCATCACTCTATGATGTGATGATGTACAGTTATAATAACAGTGATTTTGTGAAACTGAATGAATTATCTTCTGAATGGGTTCAGGTAGAAAGCGGTGAAACAGTAGAATTACCATTACAAGGTTATATGCCAGCAGAAGTTAATAATGACTTTCAATCTATGGAAATGCAGGCACGTTTTAACTTTGAAGGAAGATTACTGGAAACTGATTCAGAAGATGTAGATATCATTCAAAAGGGTGATAAGGTCATCGTAAAAACAGGAGATAATACTCATGTGGGCTTATTATCTATTACCATGTTAGTTTCACTAGCAGTACTAATAGTTCTTATAGTAAGGCGGTGGTATATTGAAAAAAGGCAGTAAAATTTTAGGCAGATTAATGTCTTATAGTATCATTGCTTTTTCAGTTTATATACTGTTAGGAGTTATGATACAAAAGGAAGAGTTTTATATCTTTGGATATAGACCAGTGTTAGTTTTGTCTGGTTCAATGGAGCCCTATATGGAAACAAATTCCATTGCTATTGTACAGAAAACGAAAGACATCAATGAAGGCGATGTAGTTATGTTCCGTATAGATGAAGATACAAGGGTTTGCCACCGAGCAGTTGATATTGATGCCGAAGGCAATATTACAACAAAAGGTGACAACAATGAAAAAGCGGATTATGACAAGGTATCTGAAGATATGGTAGAGGGTAAAGTGGTTGCAAGGCTAAACTTTCTTTCTGGTTTGATTAGTAAATTTAGGTAATTGCAAATGGGGGTAACAAGGCATTGGAAATGCCAAAAGAAATTTCATAGGTATTATTATTTTACATTGGGGGCGGTGGTTGCCCCCTTTTATTGTAAGAGGAGAGGAGCAGATATGTGGTTTGCATTGGAGATCCATTTTCAAAACACTAAGAATAAAATGTATTTGTATTGGAGAAGTACAGACTTCAATACTTTATATTTAACTGTGAAAGATAAGGAAACAGGTGAAAAGAAGAAGTACAAATACTCTGGTATATCTTTTCGTAATACCGAGACGTTGAATAGGGTATTAGAAGGCTATGGTTTTACAAAGGAGAATACATTTGCAAAAGTTACCCTATTTATAACAGTGAGTAGGACTATGGAAATACTGGATGGAAAGATGGAAATAAAAAATAAGAGATGCTATTGGTGCTATCGTACTTGTAATGGTGTAGATATACGCAGCAGCTCATGGAGAAAGTCCATAGTAAAGGGGAGAACAATTTATGATATGGTATCTGCGGTAGATGCCTTATTATACAAAACGGAAAAAATTCATATACTTTCGTAAAGAGCAGTGGTTTCGTACTGATAACCTGCTCTTTTTTCATGCCCGAAAAAATGTACCGCCTTTATTTGCCTTTTTCCTGCTCTAAAAGCCCTTTTATGGGTAAATATGCCTATCCTGCCCTAAAAGCCCTAGAAACTGCCAATACGCTCCTTGTACGGGGGTATTCGTGCCAAAACCACCCAGAACAATCATTCTGTGGCAAAGCCCTTTTTCACTGGCTCTGGCATAGGATACAATAAGCACAATTATAATCGGCATATTTTAGTAGATAGTGATAAACCTGTAAAGAACATGCTTTTAGGACTTGCAATCCCTTTTATTCAGAGTTAAAGTGTGGACACCAAAACAAAATTGAAAGAGGTGTATTACATGAAAGTTGTAGAACTTCGTGCGGAACGTGCTAAGATTTGTGAGAATTACTTCTCATGGACAAATCCCTATGCTGTTAAGGAAGACACAGGGATGTTTGGTGGATTTGCTACTAAGGACTTACCTGAAGAAATTCTGCGTGAGAATTATGAAATCGATCAGAAGATGCTTGTAAGATTAGATAAAATCAATAATGCTTTGAATGAGTCAGATGCTAACACATACATTGATGTACATGGAAAACATTTGAGTATTGCAACAGCTAGGAGATATCTGGCAGAACTTCGTTCGATTAATGAAGAAGATAATATTTGGGAAGAATGCCCTTATAACGAGTGCCCTTATACTGAAGAAACTTCCAGTAATCGACAGGAGATGGTATACAGTAAATGCTGTGTTGATATTAGCTCGACTGTTAAAAAAGACCCTATGCACTTACTGGAGAAGCAAAAAGAAATTAAGGATAAGAGAAAATCATGGAAATATGATTTGTATGTACAGGTGCAGATTTCCGATGCTACAACAGAAGTCCACTTCATTGAGTAAGGTGCTTGCCTATGAGTATGGTAGATGTAAAAGAGTGGAAGATGGAGAAGTGTAATGATGTAGAAACTATGTTACTGACATTGGCTAAGATATATCAGTACAGTCGCAATGACAAGTCTAGTATCGATGCAAAAAGGATTAAGATTTTACACACTTCTGAAGATGAAAAACTTCAACCAATAGAAGCTATGAAATGTTTATTGCCAGAAATAGAAAAATGTGCTGAGAAATTTCCAGAACTGGAAGAGATTGTAGCTCTGCTCTATGAAAAGGATTTGTATGAATGTATAAAAGCAGTACGCAAATTAAAGCGAAGTATTAAAAAATAAGATGAGAATAGCTTGCTGATACCTAGGTATTGGCAGGCTTGTTTTTGTGTATAAAATGGGGTATAAGATAGAAGAAGAGAGATTAGTATTTTATACGAAGAAATTCTTGTGTTTGGGGTGTATGGTTGATATACTGACAATATACAGAAAAGTATAAATTAGAATTTGAGCATGGAGTTTTCAAAACAAAATGTATCATGAAAGCCATAGACACTAAAAGGAGTATTACTATTATGCAAAATAAAATTTCAAATCAAAGTACAGAATATATAATTCGACCATATCTTTATATGCCTGTTGCTGTTAGTATAGCAACAATCTTTATGGCTGGATTAGCACTATACTCTATATTCCATGATGAACATTGGATTTATACAACTCTTTTTTTTGTTATGGCTATTATTCTGTTTGTGCAAACATTAAGATTATGTATTAGTAAAACTGTACTTAGGGAATTTGATGTCATTCAATATGCGTTCTTAAAGAAAAGAATACAAATTAAGTATAAAGATATTTCTTCTATCAAAATAATTAAGACGCCTAAAGCGACTGATAACAGCGAAGAAATAATTATAGAAACAAATGTATCAAATAGGGAAATTAAAATTCTAAATTATAATAAAGGATATAAAAAAGGAAAGAAACTTTTATATGAGTATTATAAAAAAGCTCAGGATAATCACTGATTTTTTAGGTTAATGAAGTGTAATGTAAGCAATAAATCCCAGTTTGTATCCTTCTAAAGAGATAACAATAAACTACTGATATTTAATGTATCAGTGGGTTATTTTTATACCTGTAAATGGGGTATCAAATAATTTCTAAGATACATTTTCTCAACACTGTATCAACTCACACCTACTGGTATTTTCTGTGTTTTACCTAAAAATTCAAGAGATAAGGTATCAGATGACGATTTTCACCCTATCAGAAGTACCGCTTTTTATAGCAGATACAGGGTAAGATGTGCCTTTGAGAAATTCTGAAAATTTTGTATATTTGAAAACTCATGGGGGTTAGACTCATTTGGAAAATGAGTTGACTGATGAGGTGCTTATAAGTCTGCTTTTAGGAGCAGGCTTTTTTCTATGGAAGATTTATGTATCTTCCTTTACTTTCTGGTATCTATGAAAGAATAGTGGGCTTTGCTCTCCCTCATGGTATTAGTCTGAGATGGTATCTTCTGCAATAAACAAAAGGGGGTTATCAGGCTGTGCCTTTCTTTAAAATTCTTCTGCCAAAGTATTTTGGACAGTGAACAATAGCATTTGGTTTGGTAGCACTTGCACACGCTCTGTTAGCACTGGACTTTGTGCCTTTAGCACCAGCATACCTCTGAATGGCAGTGGCATATTGTCAAATGAAAATAGCACGTTCTCCGTTGGCAGTTGCACGTTATCCAATGAAAATAACACGTTTTCCGATAGCACTTGCACACACTTCTTGACCAGTTGCACGTTCTCAAATATCCATAACACACGTTCCTGTACCATAAACACGTTATCGACTTCCACTTGCACGTTGTTCATTAACAGTTGTATCTGTGTGTTTGCCAGTTGCACACGCTCCATAAAAAATAGCATTTGTGCTGATATCAAAAGCATTTAGAGGTCTGACTGGATATGATTGATACATTTATATGCTTTTTGAAAGCAAATTAAAAATGATTTTGTGAAAGGCAGGTTTTATTTATGGAAAGATTAACAACAAGAGATTTAGCAGCACGAACACATTTAGCCCCTCAGACGATACTGAATTATGTGAAGGAAGGCACAATTACACCGATTAATATTTCACCAGATGGAAGATACTACTTTGATATGTCAGTTGCGGATGAATTGATTACCAGAACACTACTGAAAAAGTATCCTAATCACACAGCAATCGTAGTTCTGTATACTGATGAAGATAGCATGAAAACATTTGAGAATACCTATAATAATTATCTGAATGAAGAAGGTATTTTAAGAATTGATAATCTCACAGAAAAAGTATCAGAAGTTCGTGAACGTGTTGAGGGAAATGCTCTGCATGACAGATTGTTTTGCATTTATCTGTGTGAAAAGATTGCTAGAAAATGTGAAAGTGAGATTAAAAAATTAAAATCAGATTTGCCAACACGCATTATGCAAAATCCTAAATTGGAAGATAGAAATTTACTGTTAAAGAACCTTAATATTCTGGTATCTGATACAGCATCCGTTATGGAAAAATTAAATTCAAATGATAAAAAAATTGTTCAAGGAGCTTTATACTGGCTAGAGGAACAGAAAGAAAAAATCCTTGAACGTTATGCTATGAGTGAGGTTAGTGCTTTATCAAAACAGCTTAGTGCTTCTAAGAACCCAGGAGATCACTTTGAGTTCCCAATGCAAACAAAGACCATAAAAAATATTTTAAGAAAAGAAAAACAGTCTTTCTATGCGGAGTCCTTAGATAAGGCTCTTGAAAAACTGAAAGAAGGGTATCAGTCTTTGATTAAAATAGACTGTTCTAAGGAAGAAAGCATTTATGATTTGTTATACAAAACACGTTTCACTGAGCAGATAAAATTTTATGGTTGTGATAATGCTACGAAAGAAATAAATGAGATTATACGATTTCTGCAGGACACGAAGAAAAAAGTAGAATATGGGGATATGGAGGTGCGGTGATATGAGTAATTCAAAAGAAAATGATGTCTTTGAAGATGCGAAAAACCTTGTTGGATGTAGTTATATTTCAAATTTACCTTATTACAAATATATACTGGTGCATAAGATGAAAAGGCTCGACACCAGTAAATACGATAAAAAGCAATTAGAAGATTTTTCTGTTTATGTATTTGGATTGCCTTATGAGATATTACATAGCATGGGGGTGATGTGATATGCGGATTCCTTATTTGGCAACAGTATATTATAATATGTCCTTTGGAAAGGTGATATTTCTTCAGTGCCTGGAGAAAAAGAATATAAATCCAGAACACCTTTATATGGTACATACGAGCAAAGGTGATAACTTTCAATATGAGTTTCCACATAGTATTTTTAATCAAGGAAAAGTATCACCTACAGTTGGGATTGTAACACGTCTATTTAATTATCCTACGGAGTTATGTCGTAGTGAATTCGAGGAAATGAGAATAGTATTCCCAAGTCTTGATTGCGTGATATGTGCAAACTTTTTAGGGTGCTTCTTTAGAAAGCGAGAGATTTTTATAATCGATTCTGGTATGCCGGTGGAGTACTTTGAACCACATGAAAGAGGAAACCTATATTTGGCACTGAAGAAAATGCTTTCTATGGTAGAAAAAGTATATGGAGTTACTCTTGATGAGAAGGATTTCTTATGTAGCTGATTGTAACCTTTTTAAAAGGGTAGCTTAATACTGGTAAGAAACCAGTATGTTTCAAGTTGATAATAAAATAGATATAGAAAAAGAGTACTGCTAAAATTGTCATATTTTGCTGATAATTTTAGTGGTACTTTTTTATCATTTTTCTATAATGCATTATTGATTTGAACGTAAAACTGGCTCAAACACTGGCTGTCAGAAAAATTTAGAAAAATAGTAGGGAACATATAATTGACATCTGTTTGAAATTTTGTATTTATTTCTTGTGCTTGAGGTATCATTAACAGCAAGTCTTTATAGGGGGGAACTGTGATTTTTTTGTAAGAAAAATCCAAAGATAAAACTGAGTTTCTTCTATATTATATATAATCGTTTCAACCTAAAATTCATCATTTCTTTTTCCTTTATCAGAACCTGTCACTTTTGGCTTCTCTCTTTATGGGGATACAAACCCGACAATTTTCCCATTGATTTTTTAGTAACTCTAGCCACTTCCAATTTCCTTTCAACAGAGTTAGACTCAGACAGAGTTCAGAAAGTCCTACGGAACTTTGCGGAAATTGTGAAGAACTGGCTTTCAAACAGGTAGCCCTTTGGAAAATTGCTCTGTATGCGTTTTTCCTGCTTATATATGGGTATTTTCCTTGTAGCCTGTTCTGATAATCGCATACAGGGCAAAATAGGGGTGTATCATTCGGAACTGGCATAGAACAGTCCGTAAAGTGAACGTTCAAAAAAGTATACTTTTGCGGTCACTACAAAACCCTATGAGAATATGCCGAAAATGTGTTTATTAAACTCTGTCTGCTACTTTCCGCACGTTCACGTTTTATCAGGACTTTTACGAACAGATTTTTCTTTGTAAAAAGTGAAAGTGAGGTGGAATATAGTGGAGAATGGTATTACATGGGGATATGCCAGAATATCTTCCATGACTCAGCATGAGGACAGGCAGATTAAAAAATTAAAAGAGTTTGGTGTGGAAGAACGCAATATCATTGTGGACAAAGAGTCTGGAAAAAACTTAGAACGTGATGGTTATCAGTTATTAAAGACAAAACTTCTTCGTGCAGGAGATACACTGGTTATCAAAGAATTGGATAGACTGGGCAGAAAGAAAAGTGATATTAAAAGGGAACTGGAAGAATTTAAAGCAATGAACATTCGTGTGAAGATATTGGATATTCCTACAACTTTGGTGGATTTTAAAGAGGAAACACAATGGATACAAGAAATGATAACCAATATCTTAATCGAAGTCTTAGGCGGATTTGCAGAAGAGGAAAGAAAGAAAATTCTGAAAAGGCAGCGTGAAGGGATTGATGTGGCTCTTGAAAAGGGAGTCAAGTTTGGAAGACCGCAGGTGCAAGTACCAGAGGAATGGGAACGTGTTATTGCTATGGTGGAAAATAAAGAGATAACTTCTGTGGAAGCTATGTCACTTCTGAACTTGAAGAAAACAACGTATTATAAATTGCGAAAAATGATGAGTTAGTATAGGAGATGGTATTGTATGAATTTTTATATAGCGGATATGCACTTGGGGCATAAAAATGTATTGAAGTTTGATAACAGACCTTTTGAGTCTGTATCTGAAATGGATATGTTACTTCTGGAAAACTGGAACAAAAGGGTATCACATGATGATGATGTGTATATTTTGGGAGATATGTGCTATCGCTCTGAGCATAGCCCTGCTTGGTATCTAAAACAACTAAAGGGTAAGAAACACCTCATACAGGGTAATCATGATGGGGTACTGCTGAAAGACTCTGAAGCTATGGGGTGTATGGACTCAGTGGATAAGATGCTGTTTGTGCAGGACAGTGGGAAACGTATTGTATTATGTCATTTTCCTATTGCAGAGTGGAATGGCTTTCATAAAGGTGCTTATCATATCTACGGTCACATACATAATAGGAGAAATGGGGCGTATCAGTACATGCGTACTTTGGAAAGAGCATTAAACGCAGGCTGTATGCTGAATGGGTATGAGCCAGTGACGTTTAGAGAGTTGATAGAAAATAATGTGGTTTACAAAAATGGGGTGTAGTTTTTGAAAAATCACATGGTTTACGAAATGAACTGTGGTTACAAAAGTAACGGTGGTTTGAGAAATCGTTTCGAGTTTGCATTTAATTATGCGAGATAATGTTTCTTTCGATTGAGTTGCATAAAGGAGATGTGTTTACGATAAAACTTGGGTTTGCCCTTGGGTTGCCTTATGTACTTCGAGAATTTTTTTCGAAGGAGGCATATTATGTGTAGATACGCTAGTAATCTGTTACAGACAGAAGAAACTTCAATGAAAGGAATTGATTTAAATATACCAAGAAGAGGAATGGTATTATCAGAAGCAAAAATAAATTTCTTCCTTTCAAAACTTTATGAGGAAAACTTAATTGGTACGGAAGATTATGTGATAGCAAAAAAGATATTGAACGAAAAAAGGAGAACGTAATATGGGTAAGAATATTTTTGTAGAAAAGGATACAAAAGTGGAAGTGTTTTTAGTGAAATTATATGAAGAAAATTTAATTGATACGGAGACTTACATAGTCGCACAGAAGATGGCAAAGGGGGATATATATGGCATTAAGTAGTCACTATACAGAGGAACAGATTTGTAAGATGGATATAAGAGATTTTTTAGCTCAGGCACATTTTGATGATATTTTACATTCTGTCAGAACATTGCAGGTAGCACGTTATGCTAGGGAGTCAACAAAGCATGAAGAGCAGATAATGGCATTAGAAAATCAAGTTGTACGTCTTGATACTATGATTGAAAGCAATCCTAAGTTCATATTAGATGAAAAACATAAATTCACAGAATATGGTATTTCTGGTAGACAGGTAGATGATAGAGTTGCGTTTAATATGATGTTACAGTCTGCTTCAAGATATGAGTTTAATGTTTTAATAGTACAAGATACAGCACGTTTTGCAAGAAATATTGAACAGTTATTTACTAATATTCGTATTTTAAAAGACTACGGAGTAGGAGTGCTGATTTTAAATGGAAATCACTGGACTTATAATATGACAGAGACAGATATTCTTCGTCTTGCGATTGATGCAGGAATGGCACAAGGAGAGTCTATGCGTACTGCAAAGCGTGTTTCAGATGGTGTGGAGTCTTATCGTGCAAGGGGGCAGTTGGTTATTTCTGGTATTTTTGGCTATATCTATGAAAAGAATATAGATAAAAGGTTGAATACATTGACTCCACATCCTGTCGAAAGTATAACAGTAAAGCGTATTTTTGATTTGTATACGCACCCAGACCCGCAGAAACGTATGGGTTCAGGTAAGATAGCAGACTATTTGAATGAAAATAATTATAAGACAGCAGTAGGAGATTTGAATTGGAGTGCTTCTAAAGTAGTAAGAGTTCTTAAGAACGAAAAATATATGGGATATATTCTTTATGGAAAGGTTAAAGTAGTTGATACTATAAAGAAGAAAAAAGTTGCTACGAAGATAAAGCCTATTCGTGAAGATGTGTATGATAAAGATGGTAATCTTATTAAGAAGTGTAACTTAGTAAAGGGTAACTGGACACCGATTGTTTCTGAGGAAGTTTGGTGGCTTGCAAATGAGATTAGAACGAAAAGAGCAAAAGAGTATATTTATTCTGAAAAAGGTAATATAGTTACAGGACTGCGAGAACCTAAAGATATTATTGCACAAAAGAGTTTCTGCCAGTGTGGATATACAAGAAGTATTCAATATGTTCATGTGGCTACACAGAAGAAAGAAGCACAGTTTCGTTATACTTGTCGATGCCAGATTAACAGTGGAAGTCATAAGGAGAAAAGTGTTTGTCATGTTCCTGCTGTTTCAGAAGTAAAACTTTGGCTGATGTCGCTGAAAGTATTTGGATATATTTTTGGTGACTCAAAAGATGAAATTTTATATACGATTAACTTATTGAAAGAAGCTCAGAAGTACAAACAAAAAAATAGGACTGGAAAATCCTTAGAAGATTTAGAGTCTGAATTAAAGAAAGTGGAAACACAAATTGAGAATTTATATCTTGATAAATTGTCTGGTGAAATCGATGCGAATATGTTCAAAAAACTTACAGTGCGTTTGGAGGAGGAAAAGGCTGGAATTGAGAAAGGTATTCGTGACAGACAATTAGAAGAAGCAAGAGATAGCAAGGAAACATTTGATATAGAAACTATTGAAAAAAAGTTGAATACTTATGTGGATTTTACTGGAAGAAAAGTTAGTGATGAGTTAATTGATATGTTTGTGGAACGTATCATATACAGAGATAATGATGAATTTGTATGGGAAATGAATTTATCTGGTGTAAGAAAAAATACGATTGATTATCGAATAAAAGAGTACTCAGAAGAATTTGCAAAGTCCTTACAAAATGATGATAACTTTAACATCATACATACATTTCTTATTTCAACAGAAGAATGTCAACAGTTTATGGAGTCATCAAGAGTAGGTAGGAGATTTGTGAAGAAATATTGGAAACCTATTACTGTGAAAATCGCTATTAAATAGTAAAGATGCAGAAGATGATGTTGTATAGCTGTGTAAGGTATGGTAATATTAGTTGGTATTTTGATGTATATGTTCATGCCAAGTAGGTGTATAGCTGTATATGCTTACACCCTAATATAAAAGACGTATATGCTGATTGCAGCAGACCAGGCGGCAAAACTGAGTAATATGAATGAATAATTGTTCTTGTCTACAAAAAGTGGTCAAAGAAGAGAAAACTGTTACAAAATAAAAAATAAAAGAGAAATACCAGTCAGCAGGAGATAGAACGTTGAAGGGTAGTTCTCTTTTTTTATATAGAGTTTTACTGTTGGAAGAAAGAAAAAAGAAATCAAAACAAAGGAGAGGGAAGATGTTCTGTAAAAAATGTGGGAAAGAGATCAAAGAGGGTGTGAGATTTTGCCCGTATTGCGGGGCAGAAAGCGGTGTCAGCAATGAGATGAAAGCAACGGAAAGCAGGGGTTCAAAGAAGGAGAAGACTCATAAGAAATCAATCAGAAAGAAAATCTGGGCAGTTGCTGTTTTAACGGGTATTCTTTTGTTATGCGGAGGAGGAGCATTTGCCATGTATAAGGCAGGTGTGGCTTCTGAGAGAAAGGAGAGACAGGCGCAAGAAGCAGAAGAAAAGAAGGAAGCAAGAAAAAAGAAGGAGAGCGTTAAAAAAGAGGAAGAAGAAAAGGTTTCCAACGAAACAAAGGAGAAAGATGAGACATATCCACAGATCATCACACTGGATGCCGATGTGCAGAATGAGATCACTGATTTTCTGAGCCTGCTTTGTAAACTGGATGCAGGAGGAAATGGGAAAAATTTCTCAGAGGGAGTTGTGGTCAATGAAGAGTTTGCGTATTCATTTTTGATACGGTCGATATGGTTTGAGATTCCTTTTGTGGATGGAGAGTCTGCCAAGCTCGGGCAGATGGGATGGGAGATTCCGGAAGAGACTGTCAGGGAATATTTGGAGAATTCTATCGGGACAGGAGCTTTTAACGAAGAGCATGTGGAAATTTCAGATGGAATGGTTGTGCTGGAAGGGGTAACGCCAACTTCGGCCTATGGAAATGATACTCCTCAGATCATGCAAGTAAAAAAGATATCAGAGGATGAAATAGAAGTCTATGGAGAAGTTCATTATACGCCGGAAATGCAGGAGGCACAACCGTACTCAGCAGTGTTTGATGTTACTCTGATAGAAAATTCGCAAAGCATGTGGGGTGGTTATACATTACAGTCTGTGAACACTTGGACAGAGAAAAGTACAAATCAGGATAAAGCAGAGGGACAGAAGAATCCTTTAGCATTTCGTGTTTCTGCAAGTTCTACACTGCAGGAAGAGGGATATGATCATAGTACAGCAGCTCTTTTGGACAGAAATCCGGCTACCTGCTGGATAGAGGGAGTGGATGGCGTTGGAATCGGAGAATATCTTTTATTTGACTCAGAAGAAAAACAGAGTGTGAGAGGAATTGCTGTTCTTCCAGGGTACTTAAGTTCAGAGGATATCTATACAAAAAATGGAATTCCATTGGAACTGGAAATCAAAGCAGGAGATCGAATCTGGACAAAAAGATTGGAATCGTATGTTCCGAATTTTTCTGCACCAATGGATTCTATGATTTACATTGATTTTGGACAAAGTATTTCTGTTGATTCTTGTATCGTGACAATCAAAGACAGCAGGAGCGGAACAAAGTATGATGATATCTGCATCGCAGAAATGTTTTTATATGGGGAATAAATGGTGTCTAGTTTTCAGCAAAGATGCAGCCGAACGTCCAGAGGACAAAGCGTACAAGGTTGAGGTTTATTTAATGGATGAAATCTATAAGTTTGCCAAACAGAAGAAAAGCTGTATTGTCAAAATGTCCTATCTGTTTGTATATAAAGCCAGATATATAGTAAAAAAGCTGGATGTATTATATAATAAGCCCGACAAAAGCAAGAAGTTTGCACAACAGGAGGAACACTATGAGCGAGAATAATCAGAAGATGGCGCCGCATCTGGAAGCAGGAGAAAAGAACGGGGGATTTTGTGGTCCGTTAACAGGTGTAAAAGCGGTGGAAAAGGGAGAGGAAGGTCATATCGTCTGGCTCACATTTGAGGAAAATATTAAGGGAAAACTTATTTTTCTGGAAGAAACTATTTTCCGCTATGATGTAGATCCGAGCGGAGCATTTGAGAGTTATGCGGCTCCGAGAGAGAAGGAGCATACAGCAAAGATTCAGCAGTGTCCGGACGAGTCAGATTTTTATACAAAACCGGAAGTAGAAATCTACGAGGAAAATCAGACGATCAATCTCTGCTGTGGAAAGACAAAAGTAAGTTTTGATAAAGCAACGGCAAAGATGAAAATTTCTGTCAGCGGCAAGACCGTTCTTGAGGAAGCCAAAGGTCTCACGATCGGTGAGGAGACAGTTCAGACACTTGTCAGAGGAGAAAAAGAAAATTTCTACGGTGGTGGTACACAGAATGGACGGTTTATACATACTGGAAAGACTATTCAGATTGTCAATGAAAGCGCATGGATGGACGGAGGTGTTGCATCACCGAATCCGTTTTATTTTACGACGGAAGGCTATGGGGTTCTGAGAAATACATTTGCCCATGGAAGTTATGACTTTGGAGAAAGTGAGACCGCGGTTGTGCGCGCTGCGCATAAAGAAGCGAAGTTTAGTGCTTACTATTTTCTGTCTGACGGAGAAAATGGAAGCCGGATTACGCAGGAAATCTTAAAAGCCTACTATCATGTAACTGGAAATCCGCTACTTTTGCCGGAATATGGATTTTACGAAGGACATCTAAATTGTTATAATCGCGATGCGTGGTCTGACGAAGGTGGAGAGAAGGAATGGAACATTAAAGGAATCGCCGAAAGCACCGCCGCAGGGATGACAAAATATGAAAGTGGTATGGCGACCGGATATCGTTTGTCAGAAGGACAACATTCAGAATCCTTAAATGGAGAAGGACCAAAAGTGGCAGCCGAGCATTACCCTGAAAATGTAGATGCGCCATATGAATATTCAGCGAGAGCTGTATTGGATCAGTACGTCAGATACGATATGCCGCTTGGATATTTCCTCCCAAATGATGGATATGGTGGGGGATATGGACAGAATGGCTATTATGTACAAGGGGGAGTCAATGAGGATGGAAGCAGTTCTCCAGAACGAATCGCAGCGGTAGATGCCAATGTAGAAAATCTTGCGAAGTTCAGAGAGTATGCAAACAGCAAAGGGGTTGCAGCCGGACTTTGGACAGAGAGTAATCTGGTACCGGACTCAGACAATCAGACATATTGGCACCTGCTTCGCGATTTCCGGAAGGAAGTATCTGTCGGAGGGGCGACCACATTGAAGACCGATGTTGCATGGGTAGGACCGGGATACTCTTTCCAGTTAAATGGAGTGAAGACGGCCTATGACATTATCACGACAGCAGAGCAGTTTCGCCCGAATATTATCTCTTTGGACGGATGGGCAGGTTCACAGCGTTTTAACAGCGTGTGGAGCGGTGACCAGACCGGAGGAAACTGGGAATATATCCGTTTCCATATCCCGACTTATATCGGAAGCTCTCTGAGCGGAAATCCAAATATTGGTAGTGATATGGATGGAATCTTCGGAGGAAAGGCACTGATTGCTGCGCGTGACTATCAGTGGAAATCGTTCACACCTCAGATGTTAAATATGGACGGATGGGGCACTTACATGAAAGCACCGTACACATTTGGGGATCCGTATACGGGGATTAACCGAATGTATATGAAAATCAAGTCACAGTTGATGCCATATATTTATACGACAGCTGTCTCTGCGTCAAATATGGATACGGGAAATGATGACACGGGACTTCCGATCGTGCGTGCAATGTTTTTGGAATATCCGGAAGATGCGTATGCATACAGCAGAAATATGCAGTACCAGTTTTTGCTTGGAGCAAATATTTTAGTTGCGCCAGTTTATAAAAATACAGTTGCAGATGAAGAGGGAAATGATGTGAGAAACCACATTTACCTTCCGGATCCAGACGAAGTGTGGATTGATTATCTGACCGGAGAAAAATATCTGGGCGGACAAGTGCTTAATAATTTTGCGGCGCCGCTTTGGAAACTGCCGGTGTTTGTAAAAAATGGAACGATTCTTCCAATGTATGAGGCAAACAATACGCCGGATGCCATTGACCGGACAAAGCGGATGATAGAATTCTGGCCGGATGGAGACAGCTTTTATACAACTTACGAGGATGATGGAAAATATATCCATAATCAGACGGAGGAGGATGAGAAATACGGAACCATTGACCATGTTTCGTATGGAAGTCATGTTTCAACGACCTATACTTCCAGTGTGAAGGAAGGAAAGGCGATTCTGACAGCAGAATGCTCCGAAGGTACTTATGAAGGATATGAGGAAAAGCGTAGCAGCACATTTATCGTACATTTGTCAAACCGTCCGGAGGCAGTAACAGCATGGAATGGAGAAGAAAAGTTGCATCTGACAGAAGCAGAAAATCTGGAAATCTTTGAGCAAAGTGAGCCAAAGAAAGGAGAGGCGATTTTCTTCTATGACGAACATCCAATGATCCGTACCTATGCTTCTGAGGAAGAAAAGATTTTACGCGCAATGGTAGAAAAGGTTCAGGCAGAGCCGAAGCTGTATGTAAAATTCGCAACAGTGGACAGCCAGAAAGAAAAACAGACTGTAGAGATTCTGGGATTTGAAAATACCGTTTGCCGGATGGCGGAAAAAGAAAATGGTGCTCTTTCTGTACCGCAGCTGACGGCAGCAGAAGAAGCGAAAACTTCTACAAGCATCGGATTATGCTGGACAGAAAGCAAAGGAGCATCTGAATATGAGATGCTCGTGGATGGAAATCTTTATGCTATGGGAGATGCACTTTCTTATATCCATGATGATCTCGACTATCATTCTGAGCATACTTATTGCGTGCGTGCGAGAAATGCGGAAGGGTATTCTGCATGGAGTGAGCAGCTTGTGACCAGTTCTCTGCTGGATCCGTGGAGAAATGAGATTGGTGCACTTGGAACGATTTCATGGACCGGAGGAGATGAGGCAGGAGCACTGAAGTATGCGACAGACCACAGCTTCCGTGGATTATTCTTCGCAGTGGGGGATGTTGTCGGTGACAAGACTCCGTTCATCTATGATTTTGGTGCAGCTTACGAACTGGATAAATTTGAATATTATCCACGCGACAGCTATGGAAGTGGTACCGTAGAGCGTATGAATGTCTACTCCAGTTTAGATGGAAAACATTGGAAACTGGAATGGGATGGAACAAAAGAGGAAGAGTGGGTATATAACACGGATCTGGAAGTAGAAGAAAATGCAAAGACAGTTCCGCTCACCGGAGTCAGTGCACGTTATCTGAAACTTCAGATTATGAAATCACGGCGCAATTACTTTGCATCTCATGAACTTCCGGTATACAAAAAAGATGGATCCAAGCCATTTGCAGTCGGAAGTACTAATAAGAATGAGACGGTTTCAGAGGGTGATTATACCAATATGAAAAATTACCTTGGAACTTCTGTCAAGGATGGTTCCAACTTTGTGGATCAAATCCAGAAGCGAAGTGGAGATATCAATATGAACGGCATCTATGATGTTTATGATTATGTATTTACAATGTTCCAACTCGATGGAGGCACAAAACAGAGCGGAGAAGTATCTGGGCAGGCAACACTTTGTGCAGAAAAATCATGTATCAGAGCCGGTGAGACAGTGACCTTTACGGTACTTGCAGAAGATGCGAAACATGTCAATGCATTTGGAGCTGTCATCGATTATGATCCTTCACATCTGGAATTTGTATCAGCTGTCGGAACGAAGGCGGTAGGAGCGATGGAAAATCTGACGGTCAATAAGGTATACAGTGATGGAACCGCTTATGTCAATCTTGCATTTGCAAATCGCGGAGATCAGCCGCTGTATAGTGGAAGTGATGAACTTGCAGTCATTACAATGAAGGCACGCACAGATCTCTGCCCGGCAGAAGAGATGAATGTAGATAAACTTCTTTTGATCGGTCCGGCATATGATGTGGCAGGAGAAAATGACACAGACGAGAAAAAGGATATTGAAGGGCAGAAAGAATCAGAAGAAAAATAAAGAGAAAAAGCAAAATAGAAGAAAATTTGTCTAAGAGAAATCAGAGAATGACAATAGCTTTGCAATAGAAAAAGACACTCCAGGAAATGCCAAGGGGTGTCTTTTTCCTATAGGGAACTGCTTACGGAGCTCTGGAAGTTTGTATGGAAAATAGGAAAACAGAATGTTCGATTTGGAAAAAATGCTTCTTGACAACAAAAAATGTATTTGATAAAGTTACAGTTAAATAATGTAATGAAAAAAGTTACAATTTGTACAGATATCCGCAGGAAAATTTTGCACAGACAAAAAAGGAAACGGATCGCTGTCAAAAAATGTAAAAAGAAAAGAAGGAAAGAGGTGGTTTTATGGGATTTTCGCTGGACATCAGCATTCCGGTATTGACAGTATTTTTACAGGGAGTGTTTAGTTTCTTTTCTCCTTGTGTTCTGCCGCTGATTCCGCTGTATATGGGGTATCTGTCAGGCGGAACGGGTGAGATTGGGGAGGATGGAAAGGTTCACTATGAGAGACGAAAAGTGATGATCCATACGGTTTGTTTTGTGGTAGGAGTTAGCTTTGCATTTTTCATTCTGGGACTTGGCGCATCTGCACTTGGGAGCTTTTTGCAGAAAAATCAGATGTTGTTTGCAAGAATCGGTGGAATTTTAGTGATTGCATTTGGTTTCTATCAGCTTGGTGTCTTTGGTCCGAGCAGATTACTTGGAAAAGAGCGCAGACTGCCATTTCATCTTGATGTGCTTGCAATGTCCCCGCTGACCGCGCTGCTGATGGGATTTACGTTTAGTTTTGCGTGGACCCCGTGTGTAGGTCCGGCGTTGACAAGTGTGCTTTTGATGGCGGCATCCGCCGGGACAAAGTGGATGGGGTTTGCATTGATCGGCGTATATACACTCGGATTTGTGCTCCCATTTCTTGTACTGGGGCTGTTTACGACAAGCCTTCTGGAGCTGTTAAAAAAGCATATGAATGTTGTAAAATATACGGTAAAAGTAGGCGGGATACTGATGGTTTTGATGGGACTCTTCATGTTTACAGGGAAGATGAATGCAGTCACCGGATACTTATCAAAAGTTTCCATAGCAGGAAATGAAACAGAAAATGCAAAAAAACAGAAAAATCAGTCAGCAGCCCAACAGAAAAATACCGGGCAGGATAATACTTCCGGGGAGAAAGAAACAAGTGCCGGAGAAAGCAAACAGGAAGAAAAGAAGGAAAACGATCAACGAGAGACCGTTCCTTCCATCGACTTTACACTACAAGATCAGTATGGGAATACGCATACATTATCAGAATATAAAGGAAAGACCGTTTTTTTGAATTTCTGGGCGACTTGGTGCGGACCATGCCGGAATGAGATGCCGGAGATCCAGAAGCTGCATGAAGAATATGAAGCACAAGAAGACAGTGATGTGGTGATTCTGGGAATTGCAGCACCGGATCTTGGAGGGGAAGCTTCTGAGGAAGAGATCAAGGCGTTTTTGGAAGAAAATGGATACACGTATCCAGTTGTGATGGATACGACCGGGGAGATTTTCTCAAGTTATGGAATCAGTGCATTTCCGACAACTTTTATGATTGATAAGGATGGGAATGTATATGGATATGTCAGTGGTCAGTTAAGTGAAGATGTGATGCGAAATATTATTGAACAGACACAGAAGCAGGGGGGAACACAAAAATGACAAGTGAATTTGCGATCGCGGTCCATGCACTTGTGTTTCTGGAACATAAGGGAATCGTGATCTCCAGTGAAGAGTTGGCAAAGAATGTGTGCACCAACCCGGCTCGGATCCGGAAGGTGATGGCAAAATTGAAAAGGGCTGATTTGATCCGTACAAAAGAAGGGACGGAGGGAGGATATCTCTTCTTTCGGGAAGCAGAAGAAGTGACACTTGCCATGGTAGCGGAGGCACTTCAGATTTCTTTTGTGTCGACTTCGTGGCGGAGCGGGTCTCCCGAGAAAAAGTGTTGTGTGGCATCGGGGATGGCAGATGTGATGGCGGGGATTTATGGGGATTTAAATGCATGCTGTAAAGATCTGCTAAAACAGAGAACAATCGCAGATGTGAAGCGGGAACTTTTTCATTTTGCAAAAGAAAAAGGAACATTTTTGGAAGAGAAGAATGGAGGAAAGAAATGATGGGAGAAAAGTTAAAGAAACTTGCGGCATATTATAAGCCGTACAAAGGATTGTTTTTCAGTGATATGTTTTTTGCAATTCTGGGAGCGGCAGTCACATTGATCCTGCCGTTGATCGTCCGTTATATTACAAATGAGGTCGTATATTTCCCGGCAGAGGATGTGTTGCATACGATTACGTGGATCGGTGTCCTGATGTTTGGACTCGTTATTTTGGAATTTGGCTGTAATTATTTTATCGGATATTATGGACATTTGATGGGTGCAAAGATGGAAGCGGATATGCGGAGGGATATTTTTGGACATTACCAGAAATTAACCTTTGCGTTCTATGACAATCAGAAGGTTGGAGGGCTGTTGTCCCGTATTACGAGCGATTTGTTTGATATCACAGAGCTTTTGCATCACGGACCGGAAGATATCGTGATTTCTATTATCAAGCTCGTTGGATCTTTTGCAATCTTATTTAGTATCAATGCGAAGCTGACACTTGTCGCGTTTGCATTTATTCCGGTCATGATTCTGTATGCGGGATATTATAACCGGAAGATGAAGCGGGCGTTTAAGAGAAATCGAGAGAAAATTGCAGATATTAACAGCCAGATTGAGGATAGCCTTTCCGGAATCCGTGTTGTGAAATCGTTTGCAAATGAAAAGATTGAGATGAAGAAGTTTCAGGATGGAAATGACCGCTTTGTTGCAGCAAAGAAGATCAGCTACCGCTATATGGGAGCATACAATTCTGGGCTTGGCGCTTTGACAACACTTGTTACTGTTGTTGTTTTGATCGCCGGAGTGCGGTTTATGGCAGCGGGAACAGTGGCGGTGACTGACCTGATCACATTTCTTTTGTATATCAATAACTTTACAGAACCGGTGAAGAAACTTGTAAACTTCACAGAGCAGTTCCAGAATGGATATTCAGGTTTTGAGAGATTTCTTGAAATCTTGTCGATCGCACCGGATATCAAGGACAAAGAAGATGCAGTCAGTGTGGAGCATCTGGAAGGAAAGATTGAGTTTGAAAATGTATCTTTTCATTATGAGGACAGTACGGAAAATGTACTGGATCACATCAATCTGGATGTGGAGGCAGGAGATTATATGGCATTAGTCGGTCCATCAGGTGTCGGAAAGACTACAATCTGCAGCCTGATCCCACGTTTTTATGAGGTGTCAGAGGGTGCTATCCGGATTGATGGCATTGATATCCGGGATATGAAGTTAGATGACCTGAGAAATAATATTGGAATTGTGCAGCAGGATGTTTACCTGTTTGCAGGGACGATTATGGAAAATATCCGTTATGGAAAGCCGGATGCGACAGATGAGGAAGTGGTTATGGCAGCGAGAAATGCAAATGCCCATGAATTTATCATGAGTTTTCCGGAAGGATATGATACAGATATCGGTCAGCGCGGTGTGAAACTCTCCGGAGGACAAAAACAGCGTCTGTCTATTGCACGGGTATTCTTAAAGAATCCGCCAATTCTGATTTTTGATGAGGCTACATCAGCGCTGGATAATGAGAGTGAGAAAGTTGTGCAGCAGTCCTTAGAACGTCTGGCAAAGAACCGTACGACATTTGTGATCGCGCACAGACTCTCTACGATTCGAAATGCAAAGCGGATTCTTGTGCTGACTGAGAATGGCATCGAGGAAGAAGGAACTCACGAGCAGCTGCTCGAGAAAGACGGCGTGTATGCCGACCTTTATCAGATGCAGTTCCGAAAAGGGATCGAGTGCTAGAAATAGATACACTGCCTGAAAAAGTACTTTTAAAGAAGCGCGAAGAAGGCAATGGCAGCAGGAAAACAGAGAAAAGCAAAATTTGAGAAGAGGTAGAATAAAATGATAACGATAGACTTTCGAAGACCGACTTTGGAGGATAAGGAACTTTTGACATCTTACTTTAGAAAGTATCCATCGCGAAGCTGTGAGCGCACGTTTGTTAACGTGTACCTGTGGGCGAAGTTTTATCAGGTAGGCTATGCGATGGTAGAAAATACGGTTGTCTTTCGGTCAAAGGAAAATGGATTGTCCTTTGCCTACCCGGTGGGAGATCCAAAGGATGTCAAGCGGACGATCGAAGTGTTGATGGAGTACAGCAGGGAACAGGGGTATCCGTTTACGATGTACTGTGTCACAGAAGAGAACTTTGCACAGCTGGAAGAGTGGTATCCGGGACAGTTTCAAATCGAATACGACAGAGACAGTGCAGATTATGTCTACGAGTCTGAGAAACTGGCGACACTTTCTGGCAAAAAGCTTCACGGTAAGCGAAATCATATCAATAAATTCAAACAAGTAAATGAAGATTGGTCGTATGAAAAGATTACAAAAGAAAATATCGAAGAGTGTTTTCAGATGGCACTGCAATGGCGGATCGAAAATGGATGTGAGGCAGATGAAGAGAAAAATGCAGAGATGTGTGTAACACTCAATTCTCTGCGGCTCTATGAAGAACTGGAGCTGACCGGGGGGCTTCTGAGAGTGAATGGAAAGGTTGTTGCATTTACCCTTGGAGAGGAAGTCAGTGACGATACATTTGTAGTCCATATTGAAAAAGCATTTGCAGAGATCCAAGGTGCTTATCCGATGATCAATCAGCAGTTTGTGGAACACGAGTGTATGAAATATAAATACATTAACCGTGAGGAAGACACTGGGGCAGAAGGACTTCGCAAAGCAAAACTGTCATACCGCCCGGTATTTCTTGTGGAAAAAGGAACTGTGACAAAGAGGGAGGCAACAGTATGATCGCAGAGAAGATGAAAGGGATGGTGGCAAATAGTTCTGCCATCCGCGCGATGTTTGAGGAAGGTAACCGTCTTGCAAAGCTGTACGGGAGAGAAAATGTATTTGACTTCAGTCTCGGCAATCCAAATGTGGAAGCACCGGAGGCGGTAAAGGAAGCACTTATTTCCATTGTAAAGGAAGAGGCACCGCTGGAACTTCATGGCTATACGAATAGCAATGCAGGATATGAAGAGGTACGCCAGGCAGTGGCAGAGTCATTGAATGAGCGATTTCAGACGGAGTTTTCTGCAGAAAATATTCTCATGACAGTCGGTGCAGCGGGAGGCTTGAATGTGATTTTAAAGACGCTTATCAACCCGCAGGAGGAAGTGATTGTTTTTGCACCGTATTTCGGTGAGTATAGAAGTTACACATCCAATGTGGATGGTGTACTTGTGGAGATCTCACCGGACACAGAAACTTTCCAGCCAAAGCTTACTGAATTTGCGGAGAAAATTACTCCGAAGACGAAGGCGGTTATCGTGAATACGCCGAACAATCCGACCGGTGTTGTGTATTCAGAGAAGACAATCCGGGAAATGGCACGAATTTTGGAGGAGAAGCAAAAAGAATATGGGACTGAGATCTATTTGATTTCCGATGAACCCTACCGGGAACTTGCTTTTGATGGAGTGGAAGTACCGTATCTGACAAAATATTATAAAAATACGATTGTGGCATATTCTTATAGTAAGTCTCTGTCCCTTCCGGGAGAGCGGATTGGGTATCTTGTGATTCCTTCAGAAGTGGCAGACAGTTGTGATGTGATTGCGGCAGCGGGTGTGGCAAATCGGATTTTAGGATTTGTCAATGCACCGACGTTGCTTCAGAAGGTGGTTGCTAAATGTATTAGAGAAAAAACAGATCTTACCTATTACAATAGAAACCGGGAAACACTTTATGAAGGGCTGAGACAGTGTGGATTCAGCTGTATAAAGCCGCAGGGAGCTTTCTATCTGTTTGTGAAATCTCCAATCGAAGATGAGAAAGCGTTCTGTGAGGCGGCAAAGGGATACAATATCCTTCTTGTGCCAGGAAGTTCTTTTGGGTGTCCAGGTTATGTGCGGATTGCTTACTGTGTGGCATATGAGACAATTATTGGTGCGCTGCCGAGATTTCAGGAACTTGCAAAGCAGTATTTTCAGAGATAAGCCTAGAGAAGCACGCGAAAGTCCGTAAAAGAAATAAAATTTTTGTAAATCAAAAGAGAAAGATTGAAAAAAGAGAGGATTTATGCTAAATTTTTTAGCAGAGTGCATGGAAAGGAGATTAATGTATGCTGAAACAAATATTGCAGGGAATGGTTGTCGGAATTGCGAATATCATTCCGGGAGTCAGCGGTGGAACAATGATGGTCGCTATGGGACTGTATGACAAGCTGATTCATTCAATTACCCACTTGAAGAGCGAGTTTAAACAAAGTATGAAGCTTCTGATCCCAATTTTTGCTGGGGCAGGAATTGCAATTGTCGTATTGTCGAAATTGTTTGAATTCTTACTTGATACATATCCAATCCCGACGAACTTTGCGTTTTGCGGTCTGATCATTGGAAGTCTTCCATTTATTGTAAAGAAGGTGAAAGGACATTCAGTCACAATCGGGAAAATAATTCCATTTCTTGTCTTTTTTGCAATCGTGATTCTGATGGCGATGCTTGGAGAGACCGGAGGAAAGACAGCGGATGTCACATTTGGGATTGTCAATGTAATTAAGTTATTCTTTGTAGGGGTTGTTGCGGCGGCAACGATGGTTGTGCCGGGAGTCAGTGGTTCGATGATGCTGATGCTGCTTGGATATTATGATGTAATTTTAAAGACGATTAATTTATTTGTAGATTCACTTGTGAAATTCGATATGGCAGGACTGATGCAGGGAGTTGGTGTACTTGCGCCGTTTGGAGTTGGTGTGCTGATCGGAATCGGTGTGATTGCAAAATTGATTGAATTCATTTTTTCAAAAGCAGAGATTCATGCTTATTATGGAATTATCGGTCTGATTGTCGCATCACCGATTGCGATTCTGATGAAGACGAATTGGTCAGGTGTTTCCGTATTTACGATCGGAGCCGGAGTAATCACATTCGGACTTGGATGGCTGATTGCCAATAAGCTCGGAGGAGAATAAAAAAGTAAAGAGAGGTCATGCAGAACCGCATGCAATTTTCAGATAGCAGGAAAGTGGAAAGAAACGTATCTGCTGGAGGGGAATGATTGCGAGGATGCAGGCCTTCTTTTTTTGGAATCGAAGGCAAAAAAGATGCAAGAAAATAATGTTAGGAACCTTGCAAATTAAATTTTATAGTGCTATAATAAGAAAGTAAGGTATCTAACAATTGAAGTTGAGATACCTTGTTTTTACGAAAATTAGGAAACAGGAGGAATGTGAAGTGATAAAAGAACTTTCAAAATGTATCAGAGAGTATAAGGCAGCTTCGATCAAAGCACCGATTTATGTATCACTGGAAGTAGTTATGGAATGTATCATTCCGTTCATCATCGCCCAGCTTGTGAATGAAATTAAGGCTGGATGCAGTTTTTCCGTGATTGCAACATATGGATCGATCCTGCTTGTGATGGCAGTAGTTTCGCTGGTATTTGGTGTGATGGCAGGGACAGCGGCAGCGACCGGCTCCTGCGGATTTGCCAAAAACTTAAGAAAAGATATGTTCTACAAAATTCAGACGTATTCGTTTAAGAATATTGATCGGTTTTCTACCTCGTCTTTAGTGACGAGACTTACGACAGACGTGATGAATGTGCAGATGGCGTATATGATGATTATCCGAATTGCAATTCGATGTCCGCTGATGTTGATTTTTTCCTTTACAATGGCATTTATTATGGGAGGAAAGATGGCATGGATCTTTGTGATTCTTGTTCCGGTACTTGGTGTGGGACTGGCGCTGATCATCCGTCTGACGATGCCGCTGTTTCGGAAAGTCTTTAAGAAATATGATCGCCTGAACAATTCTATTCAGGAGAATGTAAAGGGAATCCGTGTTGTGAAATCTTATGTCCGTGAAGAATATGAAAAAGAAAAATTCGGGGCGGCGGCAGATGATATCTGTCAGGATTTTACAAGAGCAGAGAAAATTTTGGCATTCAACAATCCACTGATGCAGTTTTGCATGTATGCAGTAATGATCTTTGTGCTTTCTTTCGGATCTTATGTGATCATCTCATCAAGGGGGCTTGACCTGGATGTAGGACAGTTTTCTGCACTGCTTACATATAGTTTCCAGATTCTGAGCAGTCTGATGATGATTTCTATGGTCTTTGTTATGATCACAATGGCAAGCGAGTCTGCGAAACGTATCGTGGAAGTACTTTCCGAAGAGAGCACGATCAAGAATCCGGAGCATCCAGTTTATGAAGTCAGAGATGGTTCGATCGATTTTGATAAGGTAAATTTCAAATATTCAAAAAATGCAGAGAAGATGGCGCTTGCCAATATCGATCTGCATATCAAATCTGGTGAGACGATTGGTGTCATTGGAGGAACCGGGTCTTCGAAATCTTCTTTGATCCAGTTAATCTCCCGTTTGTATGATGTGACGGAGGGATGTGTTAAAGTCGGTGGCCGCGATGTCAAGGAGTATGATCTGGAGACTTTGAGAAATCAGGTATCTGTTGTATTGCAGAAAAATATTCTATTCTCCGGTACGATTAAGGAAAATCTTCGGTGGGGAAATAAGGAAGCAACGGACGAGGAACTGATCGAGGCATGTAAACTGGCACAGGCAGATGAATTTATCAGACAGTTCCCGGCAGGATATGATACCCATATCGAGCAGGGAGGAACGAACGTGTCCGGTGGACAGAAACAGCGTCTCTGTATTGCAAGAGCGCTTCTAAAGAAACCGAAGATTCTGATTTTGGATGATTCGACGAGTGCAGTAGATACGAAGACGGATGCATTGATCCGCCAGTCATTCCGCGAATTCATTCCGGAGACGACAAAGATCATCATTGCTCAGGGAACCTCCTCCGTGCAGGATGCAGACCGGATCATTGTCATGGACGGCGGTACGATCAATGCAGTCGGAACACATGAGGAACTTCTGAAACACAATGAGATTTACAGAGAAGTATATACATCTCAGAATAAGGCAGGTGATGACGATGAAAAATAAGGGACCAAGCAGAGCAAAAAAAGGAACACTGGGACGTCTGATCAAGACATTGTTTGAGTTTTATCCGGTTAAGATGCCGATCGTACTGTTCTGTATTATTTTCAGTGCAGTTGTCTCTTCCATTCCAGCTATTTTCATGCAGAATGTCATCGCGATCGTAGAGACAAGCTGGAAGAGCGGAGACTGGGATGCTGTTTCCGGAAAAGTTTTCTATTATGTAGGGCTGCTTCTTGTATTTTATATCCTGTCCATTTTGTCCGCGATCACTTATACCCAGATGATGGCGGGAATCACGCAGGGATTTTTGAAAAAGCTTCGTGTAAAAATGTTCAATGGAATGCAGGATCTTCCAGTCAGATATTTTGATACACATAATCATGGAGATATCATGAGCTATTACACAAACGACATTGATACACTGCGTCAGATGGTATCGCAGAGTATTCCGCAGCTTTTGATTTCTTCTATTACAGTGCTGACCGTATTCTCAATTATGCTGTACTTCAGTGTGTGGATGACGATTGTTGTTGTATGCGGCGTGATCCTGATGTTTTTTGTAACGAAGAAAGTTGGGGGAAATTCTGCAAAATATTTTGTGCGCCAGCAAGTCGCACTGGGAAAAGTGGAAGGTTTTGTAGAAGAGATTATGAATGGACAGAAAGTTGTACAGGTTTTCTGCCATGAGAGAGAAAGCGAGGCAGATTTTGATCGTCTCAATGAGGAATTGTTTCACGATGCGGAAAATGCCAATAAGTTTGCAAATATTCTGATGCCGGTACTGGGAAATATTGGAAATATTTTGTATGTTGCTGTTGCGTTGACTGGAGGAATTTTGCTTCTTTCTAAAGCTCCAAACCTGAGTATTTCCGGTATGGCGATCGGAATCAGCATTGTTGTTCCGTTTTTAAATATGACAAAGCAGTTTGCGGGAAATATCAGCCAGGTGTCAAATCAGGTCAATTCAGTTGTAATGGGACTTGCAGGTGCAGACCGTATTTTTACATTGATCGATGAAGAGCCAGAAGTTGATGAAGGTTATGTGACATTGGTCAATGCAAGAGAAGAGAATGGAGAGATTATAGAGTGTGAAGAACATACTGGACTGTGGGCATGGAAGCATCCACACCAAGATGGAACCGTGACTTATACAAAGTTAACGGGAGATGTCCGGATGTTTGATGTGGACTTTGGATATGTACCGGAAAAGACAGTACTTCATAATATCACACTTTATGCAGAGCCGGGACAGAAAGTGGCATTTGTAGGTTCTACTGGAGCAGGAAAGACAACGATCACAAATCTGATCAACCGTTTTTATGATATTGCAGATGGAAAGATTCGTTATGATGGAATCAACATCAATAAGATTAAAAAAGCAGATTTGCGCCGTTCACTTGGGGTGATTTTGCAGGAGACAAATCTTTTTACCGGAACTGTTATGGACAATATCCGTTATGGAAAGCTAGATGCGACAGAAGAAGAGTGTATTGCGGCTGCAAAACTTGCCGGTGCGCATGATTTTATCACGCGTCTTCCAGAAGGGTATCATACACCGCTTACGGAAAACGGGGCGAGCCTTTCTCAGGGACAGCGGCAGCTCATTGCAATTGCACGCGCGGCAGTCGCAGATCCTCCGGTAATGATTATGGATGAGGCGACTTCTTCGATTGATACACGTACAGAGGCGATCGTACAGCGCGGAATGGATGCGCTGATGGAAGGAAGAACGGTATTTGTCATTGCGCACCGTCTCTCCACTGTGCGGAATTCGGATGTGATCATGGTATTAGAGCATGGAAATATTATCGAAAGAGGAGACCATGAGACATTGATCGCACAAAAAGGAAAATATTATCAGTTATATACAGGAGCATTTGAGCTCGAATAATATTTTATACAAAAGTCCGGAAACCTGGAACTGATATCAGGTTTTCCGGACTTTTGTCGTTTCAATAATGAAAGATTAATGGGTTAAAAGTTTTTGATAACTGTTTTCGATACAGAAGGCTCCAAGCGGTGCTGTCAGTAGTATGGAGACAACGGCAACGGTGAGGACGAGATTTCCGCAGGAAAGTCCAAGAGCGAGAGGGATTCCACCGATAGCTGCCTGGACGGTTGCCTTTGGAGTGTAGGCTATCATGCAGAAAAGTCGTTCTTTTTTTGTAAGATCTGTTCCTGCAAGACAGAGAAAGACACCTGACATCCGAAAGAGAAGAACAAGGAGGAGCAGAAGAACAGCGGTTCCTCCGGCTGACTTCAGATAGCGAAGATCGACAGTTGCACCGACAAGGACAAAGAGTATGATCTCTGCTCCAACCCATAGTTTATTAAATTTTAAGGAGAGCCGGAGGGAAAGTGCCTGATTTTTCTGCTGCAGGGAGACACCGATTGTCATTACCGCAATCAGGGAAGCAAAAGGAATTACATTTGCACAGTGATCTTCCAGTGTGACAAGCAAAAAAGAGATACAGAGGAAAATGATTACTTTTGCAGTATCTCGCATGTGAATTCGGTGAAAGAAAACCGAAAGGAGCAGTCCGATTCCAAGCCCTGATATTATTCCGAGAAAAATGGATATTGGAATATTGACAAAACTTCTGATGGACACAGAGTCTCCGGCAGCAAGACTGGTAAAGGCGGTAAACACAACGATTACAAATACATCATCGACGGAAGCCCCGGCTAAGATCAGTTGAGGGATTCCTTTTTTTGTGCCATAGCCTTCCTCCATAAGTTTCACCATGTTCGGAACGATGACAGCAGGGGAAACAGCGGCAATGACAGAGCTAAGAATCGCTGCATCAAGCAGTGAGATGCCAAGCAGTTTTGGGGCAAGCAATATCATTCCTGCCATCTCAAAGCAGGCAGGAACAAAGCACATTAAAATTGCGGGACGTCCGACTTTTTTTAAATCATCCAGATTCAATGACAATCCTGCCCGGATTAAAATAATGATCAGAGCAATCCTGCGAAGATCAGCGGATACGGATAAAATGGAAGCATCAATCAGATCAAGTGCATAAGGACCGAGAAAGATTCCGGTGATCAGCATTCCGGTCAGCGCCGGAAGGTGTAGCTTCTTGCAGAGGGCACCGAGTGACATGCCTAGCAGCAATAGAACAGAAATACTAAATAACATTTGTTTTTCTCCTTTCCGATAGAAAATGATGTAATAAAAAAGCTGATGAGTCCTGCAAAAAGCAGAAGTCATCAGCAATCAGGGGAGGCACGCTCCACCTGGCGGTTTTAGTATTTACTAAGGGAGAACTTCATTCCCTTGCTAAAGGATAAGAGAAAAAGTTACATTTGTCAAGGAGAACTTTCGCAAGAAATTATTTGGCGCTTTCGTTACAAAGTTCTCTTTTTACAGCGAGCAGTAACAGAAAAAGTGCTACTGCAAGGAAAATGTGGGAAAGTCCTGCAAATCCAGAGAGCATACCGTTTAACATGCGTGTCATTGGATAGCCTGTTACTTGCACGATTCCGCGTATGAGAAGCGTGACAGCCATCAAAGGGAATGCAATGTTATAGATGAGAAAAAATTTTTGGAACAGTTTTTGGTCTCCAAGTGCAGTAAATTTGCAGAGCACTGCAAGAAGAAGAAAGAAAAATGTTCCGAGAACGAGCAGATGTCCGTGTATCACGCCAAGAGTTGTTTTCCCGGTGAAATCAAAGAGTTTTGTAAATTCTCGGTAGAAAACCCCTCCTGCCATGGAGCAGAAAAAATAGATGATAGAAGCGGTCATTAATGTTTTCACTGTGGTAATGTGTGTGTGCTTTTCTGTGCTCATATAAAATAGAACCTCCTAATAGAAAAATAATATGTGAAAAAGCTAATTTGCAGTTTCTGTTTTTTTGAAAAAAATGTAGTTCCGACCAAAAGTGATCCCTGCAAGAAACAGCGCCGCGCCCAGCCCGGTATAAAACACAGCGATAAATCTGTCCGGCAATAAGTGGAATGTGCGGATCGTGATCCCAAATGTGATCATAAAAGCCATGATCAGAAATGACTTCAGATCAAAAAAGTTAAGAAAAAACTGTCGCTCTTCCTGATAATTCTGAATACGGTCTGTGTGCTTTACAGTCAGTTTGTAAAAGATCATGAACCAGAAGAAAAGAAATACAAGAAGCGAAAGTATAAAGTTGATCACGCTTTTGTAAGCTACATAAGTCTCTATTCCGATGCGCAGGATGTTAAATCCGGCAATCATCCAGACGATTGCTGCGAGAAGCAGCAGATTTCGTTTTTTAATTTTCATAAGCATACCTCCTGTGAAAGAAAATGATGAACGGTGTTCAGTTTCATGTATAGTAAACTCTCACTCTTTCCATTTGCAGTTCCCGCTGCACAAAAACATAGCAGTTAGTGAGCAGGGGCATAGAGACAGCGGCGGACAATCTCAAGGATTCCGCGGTAGTCTTTCTGAAAATGAAATACAGAGGAGACGAATAATTCCAGTACATAGCTGATAAATAATTCAGGAGTAAGCACTTCGTCAAATGCATCCTCCCGGACATTTGGATCTCTGCGCAGTACGTTCAGAAGATTTTCCTCTAAATGGCGGAAATATTTCTCCATCATCTGATGTCCGGCTTTCTGATCTTCAGAAGCAAAAACCATTGCATGCCGGGAGAAAAATTCAGGATACATCTGACTTCCTCTCTGTACACTGTCAAAAAGCCAGTTAAGACATTCTACAAAATCGGAAAAAGCACACTGGCTTGCAGACATGTGGAAAATATCTTTCCAGATATTCTCGATCGCTGCACAGAGAAGTTCTGATTTAGAGGAAAAATAATTGTAGACGGAACCAACTGCCATGCCACATTCTGAGGCAACCGAGCGTATACTGATTGCTTCCAGTCCCCGCTCTTTTGCAATCTTCTGACAGACGGCAATGATTTCTTCTTTTGAAGTAACTGTTGGATTCATAAAAACCTCCTTCTAAAATGAACCTTGTTCAAGTTTAAAATAAACGATAGAGGAATGTTTGTCAAGCAGAAAATTATTCTTTTTCAATCGCATGCGCACTAAGTCTTTTTTCGCCCCATGGAGAACTCAACATCGCTTCTCCGTTGACGATCCCTGCCTGCAGGACTTCAATTGGACCGAGCACATCGGTGATCGGGATTCCATTTATATGAACAGACTTTACGAACTCCTCGAAGGAAGTGTAAGTTTGTTCATCAAACACGAAATGGATTTCTTCTTGTTTAATCTTATTATAAAATTTTTCGTCTAACTCTTCTACATAGGCGCCCATGCGGTGTGTTGTGCCTCCATAGCGGAATTCTATAATCTCAAATGGCCAGGATTTGTCATAGTCACTTTTTATGATAGCAAGCACATCCTGCATAGAGATCCATAAAGTTTTCGAGTGTTTCTTAAAAATTTTAAACATGTCTATAAACTCCTTTCAGTAATAGATTTGTATGAGTGATCAGCAGAAATATACGATAGCGATGCTTGTTTGATTTGGAAAAGTTGCACATTCTATCGGTGAAAAGTTTTTAATATTATAGCATTTTTGATAACGAATTGGTACTAGTTCATTCAGTTTTATGATTGGATGACGACTAGTTGCCGGAATAAAAAATAGAAAATCCTTATTATTTCCTTAGAATTGGCTTTTACAATGAAGATAAATTCATTACAGGAGGTAAAAAAATGCAGAAAAATATATTAGAAACAAGGGAACTTAGTAAAGTTTACAGAGAGCAGAAAGCAGTCAATGCAGTCTCTATTCAGGTGCGGGAGAATACCGTCTATGGCCTGCTTGGTGCAAATGGGGCAGGAAAATCGACACTGTTGAAAATGATTGCGGGAATCGTCCGTCCGACTCAGGGGAGTATTCTGGTGGATGGCGAAGTATGGAGCAGGAAGTCATTAAATAAGATTGGTTCTCTGATCGAATCGCCGGCAATCTATGGAAACTTGTCTGCGCGGGAAAATCTGAAAGTGCGTACACGGATGCTAGGTCTTCCCGAGGAAAGGATTGATGAGGTGCTGGAGATTGTCGGACTGACACAGACTGGAAAGAAACGTGCAGGGAAATTTTCTATGGGAATGAAGCAGAGACTTGGGCTTGCGATCGCTCTTTTAAATCATCCGAAACTTTTGATCCTGGATGAGCCGACCAACGGTCTGGATCCAATCGGAATCCAGGATCTTAGACAGATGATTCAGGAATTTCCACAAAAAGGAATTACTGTCATTGTGTCAAGTCATATTTTAAGTGAAGTGTCTCAGGTGGCGGATGATATCGGAATTATTGCCGATGGAGTGTTAGGCTATCAGGGAGAAATGCCTCATGAGGAAAAGCTGGAGAGTCTGTTTATGGAGATTGCCGGGGCAGGCAGAAAGGAGTAGTAGAGATGTGGAATGATCTTTGTGCAGAACAGATGAAGTACCGACATACTTTCTTGGGGAAAGCGTTTCTTGTGGCGCCGCTTTTGACATTGCTGCTTGGCATTAAGTTGTCTCCAGCGTATGTAGTTTTGACTAGTTTTAATTGGTGGTATATGTTTTTGCTTCCGGCAATGCTTTCCATTGTTTCCTGCAGCTGCGGAGAGAAAGATAGAAAGCTTGGCGAAAAGGCGGTGTTTACACTTCCGGTGTCACTAAAAAGGGTAAGGCTGATCAAGATTTTTTATTGCAGTCTGTGGTTGTTTTTGGCATGCATAGTGCAGTGTATTTTGACGTTTGTGGCAGGACAGGTATTCCAGGCAAAATATTCAGACACCATTACGATTTTTCATGCGCTGTTTGCAGGAGTGTTACTGTTTCTGACATACGCGTGGCAGATTCCACTTTGCCTTCTTCTGGAGCAGAAATGCGGAGCCGCAGCCACAATTTTGATCAATATGGTAGCAAATATTATCTTGAGTGCTAATTTTGCAACCGAAAGGATGTGGCTGATTCCATATGCAGTTCCGGCGCGTCTGATGTGTCCGGTACTAAAAATATTGCCAAATGGGCTTCCGGCAGAGCCGGGAAACATCACATTTTCCCCGCAACTTCTGTCATGGGAAAGTATTTTGCCGGGACTTGTGGTCACTTGCCTATGCTTTGTTGTTGTCACAGAAATTAGTATCCGGGTCTATGAGAGAAAGGGGATGAAGTAAATGCTGCGTGCAGAATTTGTAAAAATGAAACGGACTACACTTTTCTGGATGCATATACTGGTACCGATAGTTGGAACAGGAATTGTTCTCTGGTATTATAAGGGACTTGGGGCGTTGCATATGAATGTAAAGAGTATCGGGGAGTTTCTGGAAATTTTAAGTCTTGCATTTCCGACACTGAGCGGAATTGTGTGCGCGCTTGGAACAGAGATGGAAGTGGATGCCGGAAATATGCAGGTGCTCTTGGGAGGAGTAGCAGGAAAGTGCCGTGCAGGGGGCGTGAAATTGGTGGCATTGCTGCTGCTTGGAGCAATGGGAACACTGCTGGCGCTTGGAAGTTATCTGGTAGGGATCTATCTGTATTCTGGAGAATCTTTCAGTGGCGAGTTACTACTTTTTACTGTGGAGTCAGTTTTTATACTTCTTGGAACGCAGATTGCTATTTATGTCATCCATTTTTTTCTGAGTCTAAAGTGGCATAAGGGAGTTGTTATAGGGGCAGGGATTGTGGAGAGTATGCTTTCGGCGCTGTTTCTTACCGGAATGGGAGAGGGAATTTGGATGTATTGTCCGTTTGCCTGGGGAACACAACTGTTGAGATATATGATATATTATAAGGAGAAATTCATAATGGAAATAACGTCAGATCTAAGAACCGGGGTGTGGATGAGCGCAGGAATGACAGTTGCTTTTCTAACGGCGTTTTTTGTCTGGTTTTCATACTATGAAGGAAAGAAGGAAGTGGAATAAAAATGGCAAAGATTCTTGCAGTGGATGATGAGGCAAAGATTCTCCAGATCATAAGGAAAGCACTGGAAAAAGATGGGCATATCGTACAGACTGTCCAGGATGGGGAAGTGGTAAGACAGATGGAGTTGTCCCGATATGACTTGATTTTATTGGATGTGATGATGCCTGGCATCGATGGCTTTACTTTGTGCAGGGAGATTCGAGAAACTGTGGATTGCCCAATTGTATTTCTGACAGCAAAGACACTCGAGGAAGATCTGATGGCAGGACTTGGTTCCGGAGCAGATGATTATATTTGCAAACCGTTCGGACTTGGAGAACTTCGGGCGAGGGTGCAGGCGCACCTGCGAAGAGAACTGCGGGAGAAGAAGCAGGTGTTCGCGGTATCCGGGCTTCATTTTTATATGCAGGCAAAAAAAGTGATGGCAAAAGATCAGAAAGTTCCGCTGACAAAAAGCGAGTATCAGATTTGTGAATATCTGGCGCTTCATCACGGACAGACACTGTCGCGGGAACAGATCTATGAGGCAGTATTTGGCTATGAAGGAGAAAGTGACGCCTCAGCGATCACAGAACATATTAAAAATATCCGAGCGAAATTAATAAAAGTACAGGCGGAGCCAATTGAGACCGTCTGGGGGATGGGGTATCGATGGAATTAAAAAGGAAAATACGACTGCATACCTTTTTTATCCGGTATGCAGTCTGGGTTATGATTGGTGCAGTGGTGATTTTGACAGCTGCACTGTTGCTGTTTTCCGCAGGGATAGAGACAGGATGGATTCTTCCGGCAAATTATGCGGAAGGAATGCTTACAGGACGTGCCAGACAGATTCAGTCAGCAGAGCGGGTGACGGAAGATCTGATTCCGGAGACATGTCGGTACGGAGTGTATGATCGAGAGGGAACATACCTTTATGGAACATTTGAAAAAGAAGAGCGGGAAGACGCGTGGGAGATTTATAGAGAAGGAGAGAGAGGAAAAGAGGGGTATTATTTTCGAAGTTTTGACAGGGAAAGAGAAGTATGCATTGTGAAGTACCGCATGGTTTCCAGCTATACGAACAAGTTTTTACGACAGTATTTTCCGGCGGCAGACTGGACCTTGATAGGAGTGACAGTCATTTTATTTTTCTTGTATCTCATATGGCTGGCAAAAAGGTTTGGAAGGATTATTTCGCGGGAAATTTCTTCGTTGGAGCAGGTGACTGAAAATATCAGTCAACAGGAACTTAATTTTGAAAGAAAATCTTCAAAAGTACTGGAAATCGATGCAGTGTTACAATCCATGGATCAGATGAGGGAAGCACTCAAACAATCGCTGCACAGACAGTGGAATATGGAGCAGATGCGAAGGGAGCAGATGGCGGCGCTTGCACATGATATTAAGACGCCACTGACCATTCTCCGGGGGAATGCAGAATTGACACTGGAAGCGGAGGAACTTGCGGAAGTAAAAGAGTATGCCGAAGAAATTCGCGAAGAGACGAAAACAATAGAAAATTATCTTCAAGTACTTCAGGAGATGCTGCTTTCGGAAAGAAATCAGACGACGGCAAAAACAAAGACAGATCTATTACGATTTACAGAAAAAATAAAAAAGCAGGCAGACACACTTGCAAAGACTAGGCAGATGACAGTCAGTGTGAGAGAAATTCCTGAAAATTGTTTGGAAAACTTTGTGTTGGATATGGAAGAAGAATCTATTTACCGGGCATGGATGAATATCATTGCAAACAGTGTCGAATATGGAAAGGAAGGGGGAAGGATCCGGCTTACGGTCTGCATAGAGGAAGAACAAACAATATTTGTCACGGAAGATGATGGGCCTGGATTTTCAGAAGAGGAGCTGTTTAGGGGAACGGAACAGTTTTACAGGGGAGATAAAAGTCGCGGACAGCGCAATCATTATGGTATGGGTTTGGCAATTGCAAGCAGGTTTGTTGAGCAGCAAGGAGGGCGTTTATGTTTAGAAAATTCGGATGCAATGGGAGGAGCGCAGGTGACGATTTCTCTTTTGAAGAAAAGCAGGAGAGATTGTGAGAAGAAATAGTTTTGTGCAATTTTTTTGCCGAATATAGAAAAAACAAATAGTTTAAAACTATAAAAATCTTTGTTTTGAAGACATATGTATGCAGGTGAAAATGAATTGAAAAAAAGGGATTGCTTTTGTCTTACTTTAAGGCGTAAAAACCAAAGAAATCAGAAAAAATAAAATGATAGAAAATGCGACAATGTCGTTAAAAAGCGAAAAACTTGTGCATAGCATACAAAAATAGTAGAAATATACATGAAAAAAGGAAAAGTATTGCACAAAACACGCAAACGTGTTAATATCTTAACAGATTTATTTAAAACCTAAAAATAAGGAGGAAGTGAGTAAGATAAAGAAGAAAGTAGTTGCGTGTCTGCTTGCAGGAACAATGGCTATGTCTCTTACCGCATGTGGCGGAGGCGGTGTTAGCAGCAATTCATCATCAGGAAAGGGAGATAGTAAAGAAGCAAGCACTGCGGATAAGGAAGTCGGTGTAGAACAGACAGCGGAGCCGCAGGCACCACCGGAGGATGCACCGGTAGGAGGTCAGTTCGTAGTACAGATCGCTCCGGGATCCTTATCACCGGATATGATGGATGGATGGTCAGCAAACGCTACCAATACAGGTTTCATCAGATTGATGAATGGTTACGGGCTTACAGATATCACAAGAGAGCGTGTCAAAGAATGGGATCCGGTTGTTGTAAAATCTCATGAGGAGACAGACAACGAAGATGGTTCCAGAACTTATACCATTACAATTAATGATAACTTGAAATGGAATGATGGATCTAAAATCACAGCAAAAGATTATGTGTTCCACATTCTTCTTCGTTCTTCCAAGCAGTTCGCTGAGTGTGAAGGCGATGCGACAATGGGAAGTACTTTAGTTGGATTTGATACATTTCGTGAAGGAAAAACAAAAGAATTTACAGGCGTTCGTTTGCTTGGAGAATATGAATTTTCCTTCACAGTAGCAGCGGAAAACCTTCCGGATTACTATATCCTTGATTCCATTGGATTTGAACCCGCACCGATGGCAGCAATTGCGCCGGAAGTAGAGATCAAAGACGATGGAAACGGATGCTACCTGAATGATAAATTTACAACAGACTTACTCCGCAAGACACTGCTTGATCCGGAGACCGGGTTCCGCTATAAGAGACCGGTTGTCTGTGGACCATACCAGTTAAAGAAAGTAGATATCGGTACAGAGACTGTTGAGATAGAGATCAACAAAGAATATCTTGGAAGATATGACGGAACAACACCACATATCGAGAAAATCATCTCAAAACCAGTTGCAACGGAAACATGGAGAGATGAGTTTGAAAAAGGTACGGTTGATTTCTTTAAGACAAGCAAAGGAGAGACGATCGACTCTACACTGACAAAGGTAGAAGATGGATCGATCAAAGCGAACTACGGAGTGGTACCTCAGGATTCTGTATTGGAATTCCGTTTCGCGTGTGATTTCGGACCATCCCAGTTCCCGGAAGTGCGTCGTGCATTTGCTTACATTATTGATCGTGATGAGATCAACAAACAGCTGACTGGTGGATATGCAAATGTGGTAGACTGCGTTGCAACAGAGGCAATGGAGGACTACCAGGCAACAAAGGATGAACTGGAAGGAGAACTGACACATTATACATACGATATCGATAAAGCAAAACAAGAACTGATCGATGGTGGCTGGACATTAAATGAAAGTGGCGGAGAATTCGTAGAAGGAACAGACAAGGTTCGCTACAAAGAAGTAGATGGAAAACTAATGCCGTTAGTAATCGAATGGGCATATCAGGAAAGTGAGCAAAATAACCTTTATAATACAGTAATTCCACCGGAAGCAGAGAAGATTGGTATGCAGATCAAAGGAACGAAGATGGACTTTGCTCAGGTTATCAATC
Source organism: Faecalimonas umbilicata (assembly GCF_042846195.1). Lineage (NCBI taxonomy): Bacteria > Bacillati > Bacillota > Clostridia > Lachnospirales > Lachnospiraceae > Faecalimonas > Faecalimonas umbilicata. The sequence continues at coordinate 2,107,192 of NZ_AP031411.1, read as the reverse complement.
ATCTGAATCGAGAAGGAGTGGATCCTACTTATCATGTATTCAGCGTTGGCGTTGTATTACCGGAACTCAGTGCATGGTGGTACTTCTTTGATGATGCACCGGAACGCATGGGTCTTTGGAACTATTATCGTGTAAGCGATCCGGAATTAAAGAGTATCACACAGGAAATGAGAAGCGTAGAGCCGGGTGATACAGATACATTCAGAAAGTTATTTGTTGAATTTGAAAAAGAGATTAACAAAGAGCTTCCGGGAGTTGTTATGTCAACCGGTACAGACTACTGGTTTTATAATCCAAAATTAAAGAACTTTGTTCCGCGTGCATATGACAACTGGTGGTACTTTGTTTTGGATGCATATATCGAGGAATAATAAAAATAGGTAGTAGATAGTTTGAAACATAAGAAGGGAGGCGGCAAAGCCCGCTTCCTTTTTTATCACATCGGAAAGTCAGACGGATTTTCCGATGTGATAAAAAACACTGGGGTTTCCGGTGATGTTCTGTACTAACTAATAATAAAAAGTGGGGTTACAACGAATGGTTAAATACATCTTAAAAAGACTTTCCTATATGGTAGTCGTCTTCTTTATACTGTCCATTCTGTTATTCGGGCTATTCAAGATGGTTCCGGGAGATCCGGCGCGTATGATGGTCGAGGGACAGAAGATGAGCGTATCTCCGGAAGAGTACGAAAGACTTTATCAGGACGCAAGGACACGTCTGGGATTAGATAAGCCGATTATCGTCCAGTACTTTAGCTGGTTTGGCAATGTATTACAAGGTGACTTCGGATACTCTTCCGTACATCGTGTTCCGGTTCTTCAGCTTGTAGGACCACCGATGAAAAATACAGTCTGTCTGAATATTGTATATTATATCTTATTATTTTTTATTACGATTCCTTTGGGAATCAAGGCGGCAGTCAAGCAGAATTCTGTGTTTGACACGACGGTGCAGGTGACGACGATCATCGGAATCAGTATTCCGTCTTTCATAACAGCACTGATCTTTATTTTCCTGTTTGCAATTACAATCCCGATTTTCCCGATTAGCGGAATGGTGACGACCGGAGCAGGGTATACCGGAATCCGGGCGGTTGGTGATTATCTGTACCATCTCTGTCTGCCGGTGATCGTTATGGTTTTTGCGGGGCTGGGAGGTCTGACACGATATGTAAGAGGAGCTCTTCTTGATGCGCTTTCTATGGATTATGTACGTACTGCAAGAGCGAAAGGATTGCGGGAGAAAACGGTGATTTACAAACATGCATTCCGCAATGCATTGATTCCGATCACAGGGTATGTTGTCGGTTCTATCGTGGCAATTTTCGGTGGCTCCATTATTATTGAGACATTGTTCTCTTGGAAGGGTGTTGGAAAGCTTCTGATCGATTCTTTGAACCAGCAGGATTATACCGTGGCACTAGCTATGCAGATGTTCTATATTTTACTGGCACTTGTGGCAAATCTAATCACAGACATCTGTTACTGTTTTGTGGATCCACGAATCAAATTAGAGTAATCATGGAGGAAAGCACATGTTAAAGAAAGGCAAAAAGGAAGAAAAGAAGCGTTCGATATTAGAAGAAGAACAGATGCAGAGTCCTTTTCGGACAATCCTCAAAAGACTCTGTGAAAATAAAATTGCTATGGGCTCCGCAATTGTATTTTGTACGATATTTTTAATGTGTTTCATTCTGCCAATTTGGCTGAAACAAGATATGAACTATCAGGATCCAACTCAGAAGAATATTGCGCCGGGGATGAAGTTCCTTGATGTTCCGAAAGAGCTGCAGGGAAATGCAAAGAAGATTGAAGCGGGACCGACATTTGGAGTAGGAATTGATAATGACGGTGTAGTATATGAGTGGGGAACACTGACGGACAGGTTAAAACAGATACCGGGAGATATGGGGAAAGTTGTCGATATCGCCGTTGGTCAGGATCACGTGCTTGCACTGAATGAAGAAGGGAAACTGTTCACATGGGGATTTAACCGTATGAACTTAAACAGGATTCCGACAGAGCTGAAAGGAAAGAAAGTGAAATCCATTTCTGCAGGATTCCAAGTGTCTATCGTAGTACTGGAGGATGGAAGTGTTGTAAAGTGGGGAAATGAGAATGCGATTGATGTTGTGACATCAAAAGTCAAAGATGAAAAGGTGAAGTCAGTCAAAACAAATATCCAGACAGGTCTTGCGCTTACTGAAGATGGGAAGCTGATTCCAATGGCCAAGAGGGAAACTGCATTTGATGCGATCCCGGAAGAGATTCAGGGGAAAGTGAAAGATTTTGCGTTGACTGACAAGACGGCATTTGCATTACTGGAAGATGGTACACTCGCATGCTGGGGAGCAAATGATTATAAGATTCAAAGTATCCCGGAAGAAATAGACGGACATGTGGAGAGCCTCTCCGCAGGACGTAACCATGTTGTTGCTTTGTTAGATGACGGAAGTGTGAAGGCATGGGGCGGAAACAACAATAAGCAGATCAAGGTACCAGGCGATATGAAAAATATCGTTGCCGTCTCCAGTAGATACTATCAGAATTATGCAATCGACAAAGACGGAAATGTGAAGACATGGGGACTAAAGGGATATTTGTTTGGAACCGATAACCTTGGAAGAAGTGTTGCGCTTCGTATGTTAAAGGGTGGTCAGATGACAATGACAGTCGGATTTGTATCGGTAATCATTTCACTTGTGATTGGTATCATTGTCGGAGGAATCGCAGGGTACTATGCAGGTAAGATAGATATTATCCTGATGCGTGTTGCAGAAGTGGTAGGATCGCTGCCGTTTATTCCTCTGGCATTGATTTTATCTGCCCTAATTGGAAATAAAGTATCGGAGATTGGCCGTATCATTATGATCATGGTTATCTTAGGTATTTTAAGCTGGCCGGGCGTTGCGAATATGGTGCGTGCGCAGGTGCTTGCAGAACGGCAAAAGGAATTCGTTACGGCGGCAAAGGCACTGGGGGTTCGGGAAAGAAATATTATTTTCCGTCACATTGTTCCAAATGTTATGACGATTATTATTGTAAATGCAACACTTGCATTTGCGACTTGTATGCTGACGGAGTCCGGCCTGTCGTTCCTTGGATTTGGTGTTGGAGAACCAATTCCTTCATGGGGAAATATGCTGAACAACTGCCGGTCTTCAGAGGTTATCTCTCAGTTCTGGTGGAGATGGGTATTCCCGTCTATTGCACTTGCACTATGTACGATCAGCATCAACCTTTTTGGAGACGGTCTGCGCAAAGCAGTTGATCCAAAATCCAATGAAAGGTAGGAAAAGACATGGAATATTTATTAGAAGTTGATGATTTACATACATATTTTAAGACAAAAAAAGGAATTGTAAAAGCAGTAAACGGAGTGTCTTATCAGGTGGAGGCTGGTAAGACGCTTGGAATCGTAGGAGAATCCGGAAGTGGAAAGAGTGTATCTGCGATGAGCATCTTAAAACTTCTTGATGGAAACGGGTATATTGACAGCGGAACAATCACATTTAAGGGACGCAACCTTGCAGAATGTACCAAAAATGATATGTACCAGATTCGTGGAAATGAGATCTCGGTTATTTTCCAGGAGCCGATGACAAGCTTAAACCCGGTATATACGATTGAGAAACAGCTGAATGAAGTATATCTGACACACCAGAAGATCTCAAAAGAAGAGGCGAGTAAGAAATCGCTGGAAATGTTGAAATCAGTAAAGATTCCAAATGCAGAGTCTATTATGAAACAATATCCGCATCAGTTGTCCGGTGGGATGAGACAGCGTGTCATGATCGCGATGGCATTGGCATGTGAGCCAAGTCTTTTGATCGCAGATGAGCCGACAACTGCACTTGATGTAACCATTCAGGCGCAGATCCTTCATTTGATGAATGAGTTAAAGAAAGAAAAAGGAACTTCAATCCTTTTCATCACACATGATCTCGGTGTTATCAATGAGATGGCAGACAGCGTGGCGGTAATGTACTGTGGACAGGTAGTGGAAATGTGCCCGGCACATGCAATCTTCGCAAGAGACAATGCGTTCTCACATCCTTATACAGAAGGATTGATGACATCGATTCCGAGACTGGATACACCGGTAGGAGCACGTCTGGAAGCGATTCCGGGATCTGTGCCACATCCGCTGGATCTTCCAAAAGGATGTAAATTCGCACCGCGCTGTAAATACGCGACACAGAAATGTCTGGAAGAAGAACCAAAGTTGGAACAGGTAGAAGGAGATCATATAGTACGCTGCTTCTATCCTGAGAAGGAGGGGCGTCATGCAAAACAATCATAAGGAAAATCAGGGAGAGAAGAAAGTACTCTTAAGAATTACAGACCTGAAGCAGTGGTTCCCGATCAAGAAGACGAAACTTTTCCAGAAAGAACAGCTTTATGTCCGCGCAAATGACGGAATCACACTGGATATCTATGCGGGAGAGACAGTCGGTCTGGTAGGTGAGTCCGGATGCGGGAAATCTACATTTGGAAGAACGCTGCTGCAGATTTATCCACAGACAGAAGGAAAAACTATGTATTATGGACGTTCTCTGACAGAGATGGCGCCGGATTATGTAGAAGATACAGTAAAAAGTATCGGACCAAGAAAGAAAAAAATCGCAGAAATTGAGAAAAAAGTAGAAAGTCTTAAGGCAGAGTACGAGAAAATGGAAGACGGAGCAGAAAAGTTCCGGAAGCAGGAAGAATGCGAGAATCTCCGCAAGGAATGTAACAGAGAGTTTCTGAATCTCGTACAGATCATCGGAGGATTTTATGCCGTAGACAATACGCAGGAAGCAGAGCAGCAGATTCTTGAAAAATTCAAGATTGCGAAGGTTTTGTGCAACTTGAGAGAAGAAGATAAAACAGAAGGCAAAGATAAGAGCCGTGAGATTGCAGTGAAAGAAAAAGAACTTGCAGCAGCAGAGGAGAAACTTACTGCACTCCGTGCAAAATACAGTTCAGATCCGGAGTTCAAAAAATACGAAGAATATAAGGACAATGGAGTAGATCTTGCAAGACTGAAGTCAAAAGAAATGCGTATTTTAAGAAAAGATATGCAGATGATCTTCCAGGATCCATATTCTTCCCTGAATCCTAGAATGACTGTGGGACAGATCATCGGAGAAGGACTTCTCGCACATGGATTTTTTCAGAAGAATGATGATAAGATGCAGGATTATGTCATGAAGACGATGGAAGAGTGTGGTCTGGCTCCGTATATGATCCACAGATATCCACACCAGTTCTCCGGTGGACAGAGACAGCGTATCGGTATCGCCAGAGCCCTTGCATTGAAACCGAAATTTGTTGTCTGCGACGAGGCGGTATCTGCGCTCGACGTATCGATCCAGTCACAGATCGTCAATCTGTTAAAGGATCTCGGAGAAAAGGAAAACCTTGCATATTTATTTATCTCCCACGGACTGAGTGTTGTCAAATACATCAGTGACAGAATCGGGGTCATGTACCTTGGAAATATTGTAGAGCTTGCATCTTCCAAAGCCATGTTTGACCACCCGATGCATCCGTATACAGAGGCACTTCTGTCAGCAATCCCGACGACGGATCCGAATCATAAAAAGGAGATTGTCCCTCTGGAAGGAGATATTCCAAGCCCGGTACATCCGCCGGAAGGATGTAAGTTCCATACAAGATGCAAATACTGTCAGGAAATTTGCAAACACGTGACACCGGAACTGAGAGAATTAGAGCCGGAACACTATGTGGCATGCCACTTCCCACTGGAAAAGAAAGAGGAAGTATAGTATAATAAAGGGAAAATGATTTGACACAGAGGTAGAAAGGAAGAGTACGATGTTATTATTTGGGAAAAACAGCAAGCGTGCAAAGATGATAGAAGATGCGGATGCAAAGTTCAATAAGTTCAAAGAAGAAATCAAAGATGTTCCATTGGAGAAGAATGATTATCTGGCAATGGTACTTGGCGCTTTTTGGGCATTGTGGCCGGTACTTGCAGTCGTTGTAGGTATTATCGCATTTGTACTGTTCTTTTTCTTCCGATAAAATCAAAACAAGATTGTATATTTGAGCGTGTGTAAGGCAGAAAATGCTGTCTTGATGGAGCAGATCCAGCACGCTCTTTTATAAAAGCTAAAATTTGCAGCAGAACATGTTGTAAAAGCAGCTCCTGTTTTTGACAGGAGGAAAATAAAAATCCAGAAAGGGGTAAAAGTGATGAAGTTCAGTGAATTTATTTACAAAAGAATTGATCTTGAGGAGACAAAAAAGAAGATTCAGGAGATCACAGAGAAATTGAAACATGCACAGTCTGGGAAGAACAGGTGCAGGCAGTCTATGAGATGAATGATGTCAAGAAAGAAATCGCTACTGCAGACTCCCTCGTGTATATTCGTTATACGATTAATACAAAAGATGAATTTTACGCAAAGGAAAGAGAATACAATGATCATATCGGACCAATGTTGGAAGAGGAGATGCAGAAGTATAATAAAGTATTGTTAGCATCTCCGTTCAGAAAAGAACTGGAAGAAAAGCTGGGGAAAGTGTTATTTATCAATCTAGAGCTTTCTATGAAAGGATTTTCTCCGGAGATTACTGAATTGTTACAGGAAGAAAGTACACTGCAGACACAGTACCAGTCACTGCTTGCAAGTGCACAGATTGAGTTCGACGGAGAAAAATGCAATCTGTCTCAGTTAGGACCTTATATGCAGAGTCAGGACAGAGAAGTAAGAAAAGCAGCGTATGAGGCTACGGGAAAATTCTTTGATGAACATCAAGGAGAGCTGGATGAGATCTTTGACAAGCTTGTCAAGAACCGTACCGAGCAGGCACACCGTCTTGGTATGAAAAATTTCGTAGAACTTGGCTATGTCCGTCGCCAGAGAAACTGCTATGCGCCGGAGGCAATTGCAGATTTCCGTCAGCAGGTCGTAAGAGATCTTGTCCCGATCGTATGTGAGATCAAGAAAAACCAGGCAGAAAGAATTGGAGTAGAGGATCTGAAAATCTACGATGACAGCCTGCAGTTCCCGGATGGAAATGCGATTCCGCAGGGAACTTATGATGAGATCATGGAAGCCGGAAGAAAGATGTATACAGAGATGTCGCCGGAGACAGCGGATTTTATCAAAATGATGTTTGACAGAGAATTATTTGATGTTGTTGCAAAACCAGGAAAGGCTACCGGTGGATACTGTGCAGATATTCCGGGATATGGATGCCCATTTATCTTTTCAAACTTCAACGGAACAGCCGGAGATGTCGATGTATTGACACATGAAGCAGGCCATGCATTTGCAGAATATATGGCAGAGAAAAATATCGAGCTGATCGATATGCATCTCCCGTCGATGGAAGCGGCAGAGACACACTCCATGTCGATGGAATTCTTTGCGACACCATGGTATGAATTATTCTTTAAACATCAGACAAAGAAATACGAAGTGTCTCATTTAGAGGGAACTTTAAACTTCATTCCATATGGATGTCTTGTCGACCATTTCCAGCAGGTTGTATATGAACATCCGGAAATGACACCAGCGGAGAGAAACGAAGCATGGCTCAAATTAGAAAAGATGTATCGTCCATATCTTGATCTGGAAGGAATGCCATTCTATGGAAGAGGTGCAGGATGGCAAAGACAGAACCATATTTATCTGACACCATTCTATTATATTGATTACTGCCTTGCACAGACCGTTGCATTACAGTTCTGGCTTGAGATTGAAAAGGACTGGAAACAGGCGTGGGAAAAATATAAAATGTTTGTACAGCGCGGCGGAACAGATACATTCCTCGGGCTGGTAGCAGGTGTGGGACTTGCCTCTCCGGTAGAAGACGGATGTATCCGAGAGATTGCAGGACATGCAAGCGAATGGCTGAAGGAACACAAGCTGTAGAAAACGCGTGAAGAAAAACGCATAAAAACAGAGCGGAAAACAAAAAGACTCATAACAGACAATAAAAAATCGTAATAAAACTGTCATGGCAGGTATCTGATTGTTGAAAGAAAGGACACAACAGTCGGAGAAAGTACATGACAGTTTTCTTTTTTGCCGGGAGTCAGGAGGAATACTGACGCTTTGTAAGTGGTTTTTGAAAAATATTATGGCATTTTGTCAAGTGTGGGGAGAACATATTTTTGAGGTGAAGAAAGTCAGATTTGTTTTGCTTTTTGAAATGGCTTGATGGTTTGATTGCTGTGATTTGGGGATGTGAAAAAAGGGAGAGTGTGATATAGTAATAACAAGTATGATCACGAGAAGGAAAGGAAGGATCCAATGATGGAAAAGCATGAAAGATTACAACAGCAGATTGCATTTTTGATGGAGATAGACAAAGTAAAAAATATATTCCGGCAGACCTATCTTGCCGATGGTGAGAGAAAAGAAAATGATGCTGAACACTCCTGGCACATTGCGCTGATGGCAGTACTTTTGCAGGAGCATGCAGAGGAAGAGGTGGATCTTTTGAAAGTTATGACGATGGTACTGATCCATGATCTCGTAGAAATTGACGCAGGAGATACTTATGCATATGACAGCGCTGGAGCCGCAACAAAGAGAGCGCGTGAAGAAAAGGCGGCAGATCGGATCTTCGGAATCCTACCGGCAGATCAGGGCGCTTATTTTCGGGAACTCTGGGAAGAATTTGAGGCATACGAGACGGGCGATGCAAAGTATGCACACCTTCTTGACAATTTTCAGCCACTTCTTTTAAATCACGCATCTGGTGGAAAAAGCTGGGCAGAACATGGGGTGAAACGGTCACAGATCTACAAACGGAATGAAAAAATGGAAGAGACATCAAAAACAGTGTGGGAATGCGTGAAAGCAATTGTAGAAGAAAACATTGAAAAAGGGAATGTAAAGGCTGAATAGAGATTGCAGAAAGCAGAATGGACATGTTATAATTTTTTCATAGAATTCCTCTGCATAATGGAGGAAAACCGATGAAGAAACAATTAAAAGAACTTACGATCAAAGATAACTTTATGTTTGGCGCAGTGATGACGATGCCAGAAAACTGCAAAGATTTTTTGGAGATGGTCCTTCAGACGAAACTCTCAGAGGTGGTTGTCAGTAAGGAAAAGAGTATGATCTACCACCCAGAGTATAAGGGAATCCGTCTGGATGTCTATGCAAATGATGAAGAACGAACCCACTATAATGTGGAAATGCAGGTTTCCAAAAAGCCGGCACTTGGGAGAAGAAGCAGATATTATCAAAGTCAGATTGATATGGAGCTGCTGGTATCTGGGGAAGAGTATGAAGAACTTCCGGATACTTATGTTATTTTTCTATGTGACTTTGACCCGTTTGGGCAGAAGAAATATCGATACACATTTTCAAGTGAGTGCAAAGAATGTAAAGAAAGCAAACTGCAGGAGAGCGAACAAAATTTTCACGATGACTATGTAGAAAAACTGCAGAGAACAATTCGAGAAATCAAGAGAGACCGGGAGATGGAGGAGCGTTTTATGATTTTGGAAGAGATGCTGAAAGACGAAAGAAAAGAAGGGAGAATTGAGGGAAGAGAAGAAGGAAGAGCGGAAGGTGCAAGACTTTCGCTGTGTACGATTTTGGAGTGCAAAGGCAGGATTCCTGATATGTTCCGAAAACAGATTGAGACAGAGCAAAATCTGGAAGTATTGAGAAACTGGCTGGTGCTTGCGGCAAAGTCAGATACTATGGAAGCATTTCTCGCAGAAGCAGAGTCTGTAAAAGGTAGGCAATGCGGTCAGAAAGAGTAAAATCTAAAGCATATCTAATGCATTTCACAAGATAAAAATCAAAAAATCCTGATACTGTTTTTCAAACAAGAAAAGAAAGTCAGTATCAGGATTGTCCATATTCAGTCTGCCGGTTCAGGCAGGAAATTTCAAAAAAAGCAGAGGAATTCTAGAAAAGTGAGAAGAAAAAGACAAGGGAATATTTTATGAAATTTTTAAAGGTCTAAAATTTGGCAAGATATTATGAAGAGGAAAACAAGTTTTTGTGGCGAATTGACTTCCGGAACAGAATCTTTTATAATAAAGGAGCAATAGGCAGAACTTATATATGTTCAAGATTGGTTGGACGTTTCTACAAACTACCGGAATAGTTGACTATAAGTGGGGAGATGCAAGGAGGCAGTGTACTTTTTGTATCGCCCCATTTTCTGCGTAAAAAGATAGGAGTTGTCGGAATGGAGTGACAGACTTCGGGCAACAATGTTTGGGAAAGTGAGGAAGAAACAAAATGAAGACCGATTTTATTTTAAAAGGGAATATTTGTTATAGTGAGACGATGGACAGACTGCGGGTAGCCGAGCAACAGTATGTTATTTGTGTAGATGGAAAGAGTGCGGGGGTATTTTCGGAAATCCCTGAGAAATATCAGGGGCTTCCGGTGAAGGATTGTGGGGATGCCCTGATTGTTCCGGGGATGGTGGATCTTCATGCGCATGCGCCGCAGTATGCATTTCGAGGACTTGGTATGGATCTGGAATTGTTAGAGTGGCTTAATACACATACGTTTCCTGAGGAAGCAAAGTATTCCAATGAAGTGTATGCAAAACGGGCATATACGATGTATGTGGAAGAACTGAAGAAAAGTGATGTAACAAGAGCGGTCATTTTTGCGACAATGCATGTGGAAGGAACTAAGATTCTGATGGAACTTCTGGAAAAATCCGGGTTGTCGGCCTATGTGGGAAAGGTGAATATGGATCGAAACGGAGGGAAGGATCTGGAAGAAAAAAGTGCAGAAAAATCGCTGGAAGAAACGAAAAGATGGCTTGCAGAGACGGACGGACGTTTCCGACATGTCAGACCGATTTTGACACCTCGGTTTATCCCTTCCTGCACAGATGAGCTGATGCGAGGGCTGGCAGAGCTACAGAGAGAAAAAAAACTGCCGGTACAGTCTCACTTATCTGAAAATCCAGGTGAGATCGCGTGGGTGAAAGAGCTTTGTCCGAATGTGTTAAATTACAGCGAGGCATATGAACAGTTTGGACTATTTGGCGGGGACTGCCCTACTATTATGGCACACTGTATCTGGATGGAAGAAGATGAGATTGAAAAAATGAAGAACAATCAGGTATATGTGGCGCACTGTCCGCAGTCCAATATGAATCTTTCTTCAGGGATTGCACCAGTGAGAAGATTTTTATCAGAGGGAATCCCGACCGGGCTTGGAAGTGATATGGCAGCAGGATACAGTACGTCGATCTTCCGGGCGATGGCAGATGCGATCCAATGTTCTAAAATGCGCTGGAGACTTGTGGATGATACACAGAAGCCGCTGACTGTGGAGGAGGCATTCTATCTTGGAACAAAAGGCGGCGGGGCGTTTTTTGGAAAGGTTGGAAGTTTTGAAGAAGGATACGAGTTTGATGCACTGATTTTAGACGACAGTAACATTGCACATCCGCAGGAACTGACCGTGCGGGACCGCCTGGAGCGCATGATCTATCTGTCTGATGACCGACATATTACAGAAAAGTATGTTTCCGGACGAAAGGTCAAATAGCATTTTCGGGGCAATATAGACTATAAGAATACCGGTAAGAAAAGAAAGGGGGATAAAAAATATGGAGCAGGAATATCAAAAACTGGAACAAAACCTGATTGACTTGATCAAAGAGGAGCAGATGAAGCTTGGGTATCAGAAGGAGACGATTCGTCTGTATTATCCGGCGGATTCCTTACTTCGGTTGTTGGGAAAAGAGCTTTCTATAGAAAAACTGCAGCAGGAGCTGGAATGGTTTGGAGGGCATACAGAACATTTGGGAAATGTTACAGTATCTCACAAAAAAGACCGTTTCTGTCTCTGTGTTCCGCCAGAAGGGGCAGTCTATGTACATGAGCAGGTGCCGGACAATCCATTTTTAAAGGAGTGGATCACAGCAGTGTCTGTACATGGATGTACTTTGGAAAAATTGTTGGAAATCTGTGAAAGGTATTCCAATCATACCGTTGTGGAGCAGATCAAGGACAGTGAATTCGATGTGCTGATCTATTTTGCAGATCAGAAACCGGATGCATATTATTATTGTGTCAAATTTGAAGGAAGTCATGTGATCTATCACCGGTTTATGAAAGAGGACTATGAAGAGATGGGATTTTAGTGAAAAATGAGGTCGATTTAACGCATCGACCTCATTTGCTGAACAAGTTCCAGATCTTCTTTTGTCACTTTCAAATTGGAGGCAAACTCTTTCCCGTCAGGTGTGCGGATCTGGATTTCCATTACGGTTCCTTCGCAAAGTCCATTCTGATAGACGGCATTCATAAATTTCGGAAATTTTGGATGTCTGGAGGTGAAGCCGTTCCAAAGATTTCTAATCTGTAGTAATTGCATTGGATTCATAGATCGTTCTCCTTAAAAACATTGATTATTTTCGCCTTGTATCATATCATAATGATAGAAAATGTAAAGAGCCTGGAAGGGAGAAATTGATTTTGTACAAAAAAGAAGAAGCATTACATATCTTAAAGCACTATTTCGGATACGATTCCTTTCGTGAGGGGCAGGAATTTCTGATCGAACAGATGATGAACGGCCGGGATGTATTTGGAATTATGCCAACCGGGGCAGGGAAATCACTCTGCTATCAGATTCCGGCACTTCTGATGCCGGGAATCACATTAGTCATTTCACCACTCATTTCTCTGATGAAAGATCAAGTCGCCGCATTGAATCAGGCAGGTGTTCACGCAGCTTTTTTGAATAGTTCCCTGACGCAGGGACAGTATCTGACTGCACTTCGTTATGCGAAAGAAGGGCGGTATAAGATTATCTATGTGGCACCGGAACGGCTTCTGACAGAGAGTTTTCTGGGATTTGCAAGAGAGGCAGAGATTTCGATGGTGAGTGTGGATGAGGCGCACTGCGTATCGCAGTGGGGACAGGATTTTAGACCGAGTTATTTGAAGATTGCGGAATTTTTCAACTATCTTGGCACACGACCGGTTCTGAGTGCCTTTACGGCGACGGCGACAGCGGAAGTAAAAGAAGATATTATCGCACTGCTGAACCTGCGGGATCCCGCAATGATCACGACTGGATTTGACCGGGTAAATCTTAGATTCTGTGTAGAGCATCCAAGAGATAAGTTTGCGGCAGTGACAGCTTATCTGAGAGAGCATGAAGGAGAATGCGGCATCATTTACTGTCTGACAAGGAAGGTTGTCGAGGAAGTATGTGAGAAGTTAATCAAAGAAGGGTTAGAAGTGACACGGTATCACGCAGGACTTGGTGACGAGGAGCGGAGACGAAACCAGGAGGACTTTATTTATGACCGGAAGCAGATCATGGTGGCGACCAATGCATTTGGGATGGGGATTGATAAGTCGAATGTCCGTTTTGTAATCCATTATAATATGCCGAAAAACATGGAAAGCTACTATCAGGAGGCGGGTAGAGCCGGAAGAGATGGGATGTCATCCGAATGTATTTTGCTCTATTCCGGACAGGATGTGATCACAAATCAGTTTTTTATCGAGCAGGCAGGGGAGCAGTCAGAATTTGATCCGGAGACGGCAGAACTGATCCGGGAACGGGAGCGGGACCGGCTTCAGAAGATGACCTATTACTGTTTTACAAACGAGTGTCTTCGGGAGTATATGCTGCGTTATTTCGGAGAATATGGGGCAAATTACTGTGGGAATTGTTCAAACTGTCTGACCCAGTTTGAGGAAATCAATGTGACCGCTCCGGCAAAGGCGATGGTAAGCTGTGTGCGGACAAGTGGACAGCGGTATGGGATCAATGTGATCATAGAAACCGTTCATGGAGGAAAGTCCGCAAAGATTTTAAAATATCACATGGATGAAAATGAAACATACGGAACAATGGAAGCAATTCCGGTCTTTCGTCTGCGGCAGATCATGAATCATTTGATTTTAAACGAATATCTGTTGCTGACAAAAGAAGAGTATCCGGTACTTCATCTGACTGAAAAATCCAGACAACTTTTGGAAGAAAATGAACAAGTCTTTATGAAAGCGGCAAAAGAGCGCAAGGTAGAAAAGAAAGAAAAAAAGATGCGCAAGTCCTCCGAATTTACAGGCGAAGCAGATCCGTCACTGTTTGCACAGCTTCGGGAATTGCGTCTTGCGATCGCAAAAGAAGAGAGGGTTCCGCCGTATATTGTATTTTCCGATAAAACGCTGGCACATATGTGTATACTTCATCCGAAGACAAAAGAAGAAATGCTTCAGGTGACCGGTGTCGGAGAAAAGAAATATGAGAAATATGGCGAGCGGTTCCTTGCACTTCTGGCAGCACTGGAAAAAGGGAATGAAAAATAGTAGGAAGGAGAAAAAGATGATGACGGCTGAAGAAGTCAGAAAAAGAATCGAGGAATTATCAGAACCTTCCTATCAGCAGTTTTCTGCCCGGTTGATCCCGAATGTAAAAGCAGAGAGGATTCGCGGCGTAAGACTTCCGCATCTCAGGAAACTTGCAAAAGAGATCGTAAAGGGAGACTGGAGAGCGTATTTGGAAGAGAAATCTGAAGTGGAGAAGACATTCGAGGAGACGATGCTTCGGGGACTTGTGATCGGATATGCGAAGATGGAGTGGAAAGAACGGCATAGATGGATTTGTGATTTTCTTCCACAGATTGATAACTGGTCGGTCTGTGACAGCTTTTGCAGCACCTTAAAACCTGCAAAGGATGAGAAAGAAGAGATGTGGACATTTGTAAAGCAGTGCATGCAGTCAGATCAGGTTTACACAGTCAGATTCGGCGTGGTCATGGGGCTAGATTATTTTGGAGAAGAAATCTATCTGTGGGAAGCATTTCGATATTTTGATGAGATCACACTGGAAGATTACTATGTGAAAATGGCAGTGGCATGGGCAGTATCGGTTTATTATGTGCAGCATCCGAAACTGACGATGCAGTATCTTATGAAAAATAAGCTGGATGATTTTACCTACAACAAAGCATTGCAGAAAATCACAGAATCACTCCGGGTGGGGAAAGAAGAAAAGGAAAAGATCAGAAGTATGAAGAGGAAGTAAAAGGCTTTCGCATTATCCGTTGACACTCTTTCTGAAACAACTTATAATTTACTTACAACAAGGGCGAGAAGCAATTTTTCTATTGTGGGAAGTGATGAGAAATTCAGATGACAGTAGGAGATACTTCAATGACTTGCAGGGAAGGAAGGGGTAGTATGTTTATCGCAAAGAGCAATGAAGAGAAACGTAGTATGGCATGGAGGATTGTCATATCCACGGCGAGTGTACTAATTATTTTGATCGGGGCATTTTTCTTGTTTAAGATGTTTACCGGGAATCCGCTGGAAGGGACATGGAAAAGCACCGAGCAGCAGCTTGTGCTGACGATCAAGGGAAATGGAACACTTCTGGTTGACTGGGAAGAAATTTTCGAAGACGAGAAGATGACGATCGGCATGGAGTACCTTTTGGATAAGGATAGCAAGACGGTGACATTTAAGGCAGATGAGGAAGCTCTTCTGGAAGCAGAAGAAAAATCGGAAGGAAAATATACTGCCGATATGCTGGAAACAGCATTGAGTGAGATCACAGCCACATACGATTACAGTGTACAGAACAATCAGCTGACACTTACCGAGCGGGAGTACGGAGATCAGTTGGTTTTTGATAAAAAATAGTGCAGAAGAACATGCCCTCTAAGAGAATGCAGCAATTTTCATAGAGGGTTTTCAAATGGGACGGAAAGGAGTAACGACCATGACAAGAGAAGATACAAAAGTGATTCAGATTGGAACCGTAAAGATCGGAGGAGGCAATCCGGTTGCGATCCAATCGATGACAAATACAAAGACAGAAGATGTGGAAGCGACTGTGCAGCAAATCCTTGCATTAGAGGCGGCAGGATGTCAGATCATCCGCTGTGCAGTGCCGACGATGGAGGCGGCAGAGGCAATCCGGGAGATTAAGAAGCGGATCCACATCCCGCTTGTGGCGGATATTCATTTTGATTACCGACTTGCAATCGCTGCGATCGAAAACGGTGCGGATAAAATCCGGATCAACCCGGGGAATATCGGTGACAGAAGCAGAGTGCAGGCGGTTGTCGATAAGGCAAAGGAATACAATATCCCAATTCGCGTTGGAGTGAACAGTGGCTCTTTGGAGAAACCGCTTTTAGAAAAATATGGCGGTGTGACTGCGGAAGGAATCGTGGAAAGTGCAATGGACAAAGTGCGCTTGATCGAGGAGATGGGATATGATAATCTTGTTGTCAGTATTAAATCTTCAGATGTCTTGATGTGTGTGAAAGCACATGAGCTGATCGCAAAGCAGTGTCCGTATCCGCTGCACGTTGGTATCACAGAGTCCGGAACGGTATTGTCGGGCAATATTAAGTCTTCGGTCGGGCTTGGAATCATTTTATATCAGGGGATCGGAGATACGATCCGTGTGTCGCTGACCGGAGATCCGCTGGAAGAAATCAAGTCTGCAAAATTAATCTTAAAGACACTGGGACTTCGAAAAGGCGGTATTGAAGTTGTATCTTGTCCAACTTGCGGAAGAACGAAGATTGACTTGATCGGACTTGCGAATCAGGTGGAAAATATGGTGGCAGATATTCCGCTTGATATTAAGGTGGCTGTGATGGGCTGTGTAGTAAACGGTCCGGGAGAAGCGAAAGAAGCAGATATCGGAATCGCAGGAGGAATCGGGGAAGGACTTCTGATCAAAAAGGGTGAAATTATCAAAAAGGTCAAAGAAGAGCAGCTCTTGTCTGTATTAAGAGAAGAACTTTTGAATTGGAACGAATAGAAGGATGGCAGATGATACATGGGAAAATTATTTTTTGATGTATTTCCGACATTAAAAGTAAATAAAGAATATGAGAATCTTTTCAGAGAAGTGGAAGTGATGAAAGTCACGACCACTTCTCTGAGAGATTTTATACGGGTACATATATGCAGCACCCATCTGATTGCAAAGCGGTCTGTCTGCAAGATGGAAGAGATGATCCGGGAACAATTATTCGGACATACACAGATTCAGGTTGAGGTGGTAGAGACCTATCAGCTTTCGGAGCTTTATACACCGGAAAATCTTCTGCGGGAGTATCGGGATAGTATTTTATATGAATTTCAGCGACAGAGTATGTTAGAGTACAATATGTTTCAAAATGCAGTGTGTACATTTGAGGACACGCAGACTCTTTGCATTGAGATGACAGATTCCATTGTGGCAGAAGGGAAAAAAGATGCGATTGTAGGAACCATTGACCGGATTTTTAACGAGCGGTGTCAGGTTCCGACGAAGATTAAAGTATTGTATCGGGAGCCGCAAGAAAGTAAGAATAAGAAACACGGAGAAATTCGGATTCAGCAGGAAGTAGATGCAATTCTGGAGCAGAATGCAAGCCTTCATGAGGAAAAGATCGCTCAGAAGAAGGAAAAGACAGAAGGAGTAAAGAAGAAGGAAAGTGCTCCGAAACAGGAGAAAGCACCTGCAGAACCGAAGAAAAAGGAATTTCCAAAGAGGGAATTTCAGAAAAAGGAATTTTACCGCTCTCCGAAGCGGTCTGACAATCCGGATGTACTATATGGAAGGGATTTTGAGGACGAGGCAATTCCGCTTTCCGATGTGGTCGGAGAGATGGGAGAGATTACGATCCGCGGAAAGATTTTGAAGCTGGAGACGAGAGAGATTCGAAATGAGAAGACGATCGTCATGTTTGCAATCACAGATTTCACGGATACGATCATGGTAAAGATGTTCACGAGAAATGAACAGCTTCCTGAGATTCTCGCAGGAATCAAAAAAGGCGCTTTTTTGAAGATCAAAGGAGTGACGACGATTGATAAGTTTGATGGAGAGCTGACGATCGGTTCCGTTGTGGGTATCCGTAAGATCAGTGACTTTACGACAACGAGGAAGGATACCAGCCCAGAGAAGCGTGTGGAGCTTCACTGCCACACGAAAATGAGTGATATGGACGGAGTATCTGAGGCGCAGGCGCTTGTGGCGAGGGCACATGACTGGGGACATCAGGCGATCGCCATTACGGACCATGGCGTAGTGCAGGCCTTCCCGGATGCCAATCATTATGTGGAACGACTTGACAAGGAGGATCCATTTAAGATCATATATGGGGTGGAAGCATATCTTGTAGACGACTTGACAGAGATCGCTGTCAACGAACAGGGACAGACACTGGATGACACGTTTGTTGTATTTGATATTGAGACAACCGGATTCAGCGCGGCGGAAGACCGGATCATAGAGATCGGGGCGGTTAAAATCACGGACGGGGCGATCGTGGATCGATTCAGTACGTTTGTCAATCCAGAGGTCCCAATCCCGTTTGAGATTCAGCAGCTCACGCACATTACAGATGACATGGTACTGGAGGCTCCAAAGATTGAGGAGGCACTTCCGGCATTTCTTGATTTTGTCGGTGAGTCTGCGCTTGTGGCGCACAATGCAGGATTTGATGTGGGATTTATTGAGCAGAACTGTGTCAGACTTGGAAGAAGCCGGACATTTACCTCGGTGGACACTGTGGGACTTGCCCGTGTACTGCTTCCAACCTTGTCCAAATATAAGTTGAATATTGTGGCGAAGGCATTAAACATTTCCCTGGAAAATCATCACCGTGCTGTGGACGATGCGGCAGCGACGGCGGAAATCTATGTGAAATTTATTGAGATGTTAAAGGAACGAGGGATGACGACTTTAAAAGAAGTCAATGCATTTGGGGATATGAACCCGGATGCGATCAAGAAAATGCCGACTTACCATGCGATCATTCTTGCAAAGAATGAAGTGGGAAGAGTGAATCTGTATACACTTGTTTCCCTCTCGCACTTAAAATATTTTGCGAGACGTCCGCGAATTCCAAAAAGCGAATTCAACAAGTACCGGGAAGGGTTGATCCTTGGAAGTGCCTGCGAGGCGGGCGAATTATATCGGGCGCTTTTGGATGGGAAATCGGAAGAGACAATCGCAAAGATCGTAGATTATTACGATTATCTGGAAATCCAGCCGATCGGCAACAACGCATTTATGATCGCCAGTGAGAAGCAGAGAAATATTAAGAGTGAGGAAGATCTAAAGAACATGAACAGGAGGATCGTACAGCTTGGAGAGAAATTTCAAAAGCCAGTTGTCGCAACCTGTGATGTGCATTTTATGGATCCGGACAGTGAGGTTTATCGAAGGATCATTATGACCGGAAAAGGATTTTCTGATGCGGACAGCCAGCCGCCGCTGTATCTTCGGACAACGGAGGAGATGCTGGAAGAATTTTCTTATCTCGGATCTAAGAAGGCGGAGGAAGTCGTGATCACGAATACAAATAAGATCGCCGATTCCATCGAGCGGATTTCCCCGGTGAGGCCCGATAAGTGTCCTCCGGTCATTGAAGATTCGGACCAGACACTGAGGAATATCTGTTATGATAAGGCGCATAGTATGTACGGGGAAGAACTTCCTGAGATCGTTGTAGAACGTCTTGAGAGGGAATTGAACTCCATTATTTCCAATGGATTTGCCGTGATGTACATTATTGCGCAGAAGCTGGTGTGGAAATCAAACGAGGATGGATATCTTGTTGGCTCCAGAGGTTCTGTCGGTTCTTCTTTCGTGGCGACGATGGCGGGAATTACCGAGGTAAACCCGCTCAGCCCGCATTATTACTGTACCAACTGTCATTACAGTGATTTTGAGTCGGAGGAAGTGCGTGCATTTGCCGGAGGATGTGGATGGGATATGCCGGATAAAGTATGCCCGAACTGTGGACAACCGCTTGTCAAAGATGGATTTGATATTCCGTTTGAGACGTTCCTTGGATTTAAGGGAAATAAAGAGCCCGATATCGACTTGAATTTCTCGGGAGATTATCAGAGTAATGCACATAAGTATACCGAGGTCATCTTCGGCGAAGGGCAGACGTACCGCGCCGGGACGATCGGAACGTTGGCGGAGAAAACGGCGTTCGGATTTGTAAAAAATTATTATGAGGAGCATGGAAGCAGAAAGCGGAAGTGTGAGATTGAGCGGATCGTGGAAGGGTGTACCGGGATCCGGCGGAGCACCGGGCAGCATCCGGGAGGAATCATCGTACTGCCTCACGGGGAGAATATCAATTCCTTCACACCGGTGCAGCATCCGGCAAATGATATGACGACAGACATTATCACGACACATTTTGACTATCATTCGATCGACCATAACTTGCTGAAGCTTGATATTCTCGGGCACGATGATCCGACGATGATCAAGATGCTGGAGGAACTTGTGGAGCAGCTGACCGGAAAGCCGTTTAAGGCGACAGAGATTCCTTTGGATGACCCGGGAGTGATGCAGCTTTTTGCGGATACAGGGTCTCTTGGGATCAAGCCTTCGGATATCGGAGGATGTCCGGTGGGATGTCTTGGAATCCCGGAGTTTGGGACTGATTTCGTTATCCAGATGGTTGTGGATACAAAGCCAAAGACGTTGTCTGACCTAATCCGTATCTCTGGTTTGTCACATGGTACGGATGTATGGCTGAATAATGCACAGACGTTGATCCAGGAGGGAAAAGCGACGATTTCTACAGCTATCTGTACTCGTGATGACATTATGACGTATCTGATCAATACCGGAATGGAAAGTGAGCTGTCCTTTACGATCATGGAGAGTGTCCGTAAGGGAAAAGGGCTGAAGCCGGAATGGGAAGATGCGATGAAGGCGGCGGGCGTTCCCGACTGGTATATCTGGTCATGTAAGAAGATCAAATATATGTTCCCGAAAGCCCATGCAGCGGCCTATGTCATGATGGCATACCGGATTGCCTACTGCAAAGTCAATTATCCGCTGGCATATTATGCGGCATATTTTAGTATCCGTGCATCTGCATTTTCCTATGAATTGATGTGTCAGGGCAAGGAAAAACTGGAGTTTTATCTCCGGGACTACAAGAACCGTTCGGATTCTCTGAGTAAAAAGGATCAGGATACACTCAAAGATATGCGGATCGTGCAGGAGATGTATGCGAGAGGGTATGAATTTCTTCCGCTTGACATTTATCGGGCGAAGGCGACAAAATTTCAGATCATTGACGGCAAATTGATGCCGCCGCTCTCCAGCATCGAAGGAATGGGCGATAAGGCGGCGGAAGCAGTGGAGATGGCAGCAGAAGATGGACCATATCTTTCGAGAGACGATTTTAGACAGCGGACGAAGGTTAGTAAAACTGTCATTGACTTTATGGCGGATCTTGGGATGTTTGGCGATTTGCCGGAAACGAATCAGCTGTCACTGTTTGATCTGTAAAAGATTAAACAAATAGGGACTTTCCCTTTTAGGGGAAGTGTGCTATGATAAGAAATATCGGTAAGCGGTTTTTTTCGCCGCTTACCATTTCAAGTAGAATTTCAAAAGAGAAAATGAATCATGAAAACATTCTTGTTTTCCCGGCTGGATGATCTTTCCCGCCGTTATTCCAAACAGCAGAACAAAAGAAAAAGTAAAAAGAAAGAGAAAAGGGAGAGTTGTATGATGAAACAAGTGGAAAAGAAAACATGGAACAAGAGCGTATTTTTTACTTATTTTGCGCCGAAGGCCAGATTGGAAGAATTGCTTGTGCTGGAAGAAGGCGGCGAGGATAGGAGTGAGAAAAGCATTGAAGATTCTATGCCGGATGGTGTTGTAAAAGCAGCACATTTTTCTTATAATGATAGCGAAAAAGAAAGGTTACAGACGGAAGCGTGGGAGACGCTCTGTAAAGTATGAATGATCCATACAGAAAGGCAGAAGATATGACAGACTATCAGAAGGTATTAAAGGGACAGAGGGAATATTTTCAGACACAGGTGACAAAGGATGTTTCTTTTCGGCTGATTCAATTGAGAAAGCTGTATCAGTGGATAGAAGCGCATGAGGAGGCAATAGAGAAGGCGCTGTGGGAAGATTTGAACAAGGCGCCTTTTGAAGCCTATGCGACAGAAATAGGAATTGTGAAAGAAGAAATCCGATATGCAATGAAGCATTTGCGTGGGTGGGCTGCGACAAAGCAAGTTCCGACACCTATTACACAATTTCCATCAAAATCGCGGATTTATGCAGAACCATATGGGGTTGTGCTGATCATGTCTCCGTGGAATTATCCGTTTCAACTGACTATTGCACCGCTTGTTGCAGCAATTGGCGCGGGAAACTGTGCAGTATTAAAGCCATCCGCCTATTCCCCAAATGTCTCCAGGCTGATGCGGGAGATGACGGAGGAACTTTTTGTACCGGGATATGTCTGCTGCATAGAAGGTGGAAGACAAGAGAATGAGAGTTTGTTGAACGAAAGATTTGACTATATCTTTTTTACAGGAAGCATGGAAGTTGGAAAGTATGTGATGAAGAAAGCAGCAGAGCATCTGACTCCGGTCAGTCTGGAACTTGGCGGAAAAAGTCCGTGTATTGTTGATGAGACAGCCAATCTGAAACTGGCAGCAAAAAGGATTGTGTGGGGAAAATTTCTGAATGCAGGTCAGACTTGTGTGGCACCGGATTATGTGCTTGTACACAAAAGTGTGAGAAAAAAGTTGCTCACTTATCTGAAGAGGATGACTGAGAAGTTGTATGGAATGCAGCCATGTAAAAACAGAGAGTATCCGAAGATCATCAATGAAAAACATTTTGATCGACTCTGTGGATATATTGATCAGCGGCATACTGTTGTTGGAGGAGAATGGGCTAGAAAGTCAGGAAAGATTGAGCCAACAATTCTGACACGGGTATCCTGGGACAGTCCAGTGATGCAGGAAGAAATTTTCGGTCCGATTCTTCCGGTACTTGTGTATGAAGATTTGGATGAAGCAATCGCACAGATCAACAGTCGGCCAAAACCTTTGGCATTGTATCTCTTTACAAGAAGCCGCAGGACAGAAAAAAAGGTACTCGGACAGATTTCCTATGGCGGGGGATGTGTCAATGATACAGTTGTCCATTTGGCTACTTCGCATATGCCATTTGGAGGTGTTGGGGAAAGTGGAATGGGATCCTACCATGGAAAAGCAGGGTTTGATACATTTACCCATAGAAAGAGCATTTTGAAAAAGGCCCTGTGGCTAGATCTTCCGGTTCGATATCCACCGTATAAAGGACATTTAAAATTGTTAAAGAAGCTGATGTAAAGTAGTTTTGATCAACTTTAGCAAAGAACTCAAAAAGAAAAGAGCTGGCGGCAGAGGGAACTTCCCAAATCTGCCATCAGCTCTATTTTAATCACGTAATACAAGTACTGCTTTTTAATTATGAAATATCGAAATTAATATATATAAATAAAAGGCACAGTAAAGATTCTGATTAAAGTTTTACGACATTGATTGCCTGAGGTCCTTTAGCGCCTTCTGTCACTTCGAATTCCACTGCCTGACCTTCTTCCAGAGTCTTGAATCCTTCCATGTTCAGACCAGAGTAATGTACGAATACATCGTTTCCAGCTTCGTCAGAAATGAATCCATACCCTTTTTGGTTGCTAAACCATTTTACAGTACCTTTGTTCATTGTGTTACCTCCATAAAAAATAAATCTGTTGTCCAGATGTGCTGAACACTTCTTGAGGATAGCATAATGATGGTAGAATGTCAACAAAATATATAAAAAAACAAGAAAAGAACATCACAAAAATAGCAAAATATATAAATAAAAAGATAGGAGGAGGCAGTGCAGGCAGGTAAAAGTGCAGGAAGGAGGTCAGTCGTGAGAAAGGGAGTTCACAAGGAAACAGATGCATGCTATAATAGGATGGAAGTGAGTTAAAACTAACTGCGAAACATATTCGCAGTATGTAAAATAGAATGAGACAGAAAGGATGGAACAACATGGCGAAAATTTATACAACGATGACAGAGTTAATTGGAAGAACTCCCTTGTTGGAGGTGAAAAAGATAGAAGAAAATCTGGGATTGCAGGCAAGGATACTGGTGAAGCTGGAATATTTTAATCCGGCAGGAAGCGTGAAGGATCGAGCAGCACTCGCAATGATTCTGGATGCAGAAGAACGAGGGATTTTAAAAGAAGGAGCTGTCATCATTGAGCCGACAAGTGGAAATACAGGAATTGGATTGGCAGCGATTGCGGCTGCAAGAGGGTATCGTGCGGTCTTTACAATGCCGGAGACGATGAGTGTTGAACGGAGAAAACTTCTGAAGGGTTACGGGGCAGAAATTGTGCTGACAGAAGGAAAAAAAGGAATGAAAGGTGCGATAGAAAAAGCAGCAGAACTGGAGAGGGAAATAGAAGGAGCAGTTGTGCTTGGGCAGTTTGTCAATCCAGCCAATGCAGACGCACATTACCGTATGACAGGTCCGGAAATCTGGGAAGATACGGAAGGAAACGTAGATGCGTTTGTTGCGGGAGTAGGGACAGGTGGAACTATTACCGGAACAGGAAAATATTTGAAAGAAAAGAGCCAAACGATCGAGGTAGTAGCTGTGGAGCCTCGCACATCAGCGGTATTGTCAGGCGAGCAGGCTGGTGTACATGGAATTCAGGGGATTGGTGCGGGGTTCGTGCCGGAGATTCTTGACACAGAAATCTATGACAGGATTGTGACTGTGGAAACTAAAGAGGCATATGAGGCGGCAAAACTTCTTGCAAAAGAAGAGGGGATTCTTGTTGGTATTTCTTCTGGAGCAGCTCTGTGTGCGGCAATCCGAATCGCAAAAGAGGAAGCATATGAAGGGAAGACAATCGTAGTCTTACTTCCGGATACCGGGGAGAGATATTTATCCACACCGCTGTTTGAATAGGAAAAAGGAAAGATAATTAGAAAAAGTGAATAAAATATATTGAATTTACAAAACTATTTTTGTATAATTATGACATAAAAATATCTTGCGGGGAGAGGAGGTTGTAGAAGCTAATGAAAAAACTGGAATATGTAATTCAAAAGGAAGCGGGACTTCATATGAAGGAGGCGGTCGAGTTTGTAGACATGACAGAAGAGTTTCGTTCCGAGATTGAAGTGGAGAAGAAAGAAGTGCGGATGGTGAGTGGGAAAAGTCTATTGGGGATCATCAGTCTGATTGCACGCAAGGGAGACAGACTCTACGTTACTGTCCAAGGCGAAGATGAAGAGGAAGCGGCAGAAGCAATCCAAAAGTTTTTTATAGAGAAGCTTTAGTGTGATCTGTCATAAAAACAAATTTGAGAAGAGAGATGGAAAGAGAATTTTTGAGAAAAAAGAACGAAGCCAAAAGGAATCGTCCTAAAAAGTGAGAAGAAAAAACTGACTTTTTAAGACAGTCCTGAGGGGCTTCGTTCTTTTTGTATGTTCGGAAATACTGCCTTTCCGAAATCAATCTTTTTTCTTACGGTCTTTCTCGAGAGGGTTTTTCACTAGCCAGAGAACGACAATGATTCCAGTGATATATAAAATATTGACGAGCACAGTTGGGTTATCTCTCAGAAGAAAGACTACAGTGACAACAGCAGCGAGTGACAAGAGCAGCTGAAGGATTGTAAACAGCCGCTTTTCACGCGATTCTTTCCGCGACTGAAGCAGATGAAGTTTTTCATGTTCCATCTCAAGATAGCGCATCAGATCTGCATCGTTTATCCGGGCGAGAATCTGTTCTTCCAGCGAAGGAGCAGATTTTCTTGCTGTTTTGGAGAAGAAGGAGCGTCGCTCGTGTCTGGTATCGCTCTGAAGGGGTTCTTCTTCATAGGAAGAATCTGATGCTACAGTGTTTGATTGTTTGGAAGCACCAGAAGAGACTGGTTCAGAGGCAATCGCCTTGTTTTCGGAAGAGGTGTTACCTGTCCCGGAAAGGTCTGCATAATTGTTTGTTTCAGACGTTTTTTCTGTTTCGGAAGAGACATCTGAAAATGGAAGGATGTCGGCTTCCTTTGAACTGGTGGAAGGGACTGGTTCACAGATATCAAAGTCCGTCCCACAAAAAAGTGCACTGGAAACGGCTGGATCCTGTTCCGCAGTTTGTTTTACTTCGTGTATTTTATCGGCATCTCCTGCCGCTTTAGATTTTTTGGACATAGAGGTTCCTCCTTTATCGTGTGATGCGCGCATCAGTTTGTTATGTGCCTATTATACTATTTATTTTTGTCAGAAACAATCTTTTTTACAATTGCTTAGAAAATGATCTTTTAGTAAAAATGTCTAAAACGAAAACAGGAAATTTGGTGAAGTTTTTTGAATGATTTTGATTGACTATGATTGAAAATGATTGTAATATGGAATCAACAAAAAGGAAAGAGAGGTAGCGAGATGCTGGCAGAAGAACGGTTTCATGAAATTATCAGGCTGGTCAATGAGAGAAAGACGATGACGGTCCAGGAGTTGACAGAGTTACTAGATTCTTCCGAATCGACGATCCGCAGAGATCTGACAGAATTACATAAACGACACCAGCTTGTAAAAGTACATGGGGGTGCGACGGCGCTTCAGATGGGGTATACGACGAAAGATGAGGCGGTATCCGTTCGAAAAGACATGAATATGGAAGAAAAGCAAAGGATTGCAAAGTATGCCGCAGAACGGATTAAAAAGAATGATTTTGTATATGTGGATGCGGGGACAACGACAGGATGTTTGATCGACTGGATTTGCGAGCAAGGAGCTGTTTTTGTGACAAATGGAATTGTGCATGCCCGCACACTCGCAGAGAAAGGATATAAGGTGTTCCTGCTAGGTGGAGAATTAAAGGCAGCGACAGAGGCTGTTGTTGGCGGTGAAACGATGGAGAGTTTGAAACGCTACCATTTTACAAAGGGATTTTTTGGAACGAACGGAATTCATGAGGAGGCTGGTTTTACGACACCGGACATTCATGAAGCTTTTGTAAAGGAACAAGCAATGAAGCAATGTAGAGAGTGTTATGTGCTGGCAGACAGTACAAAGATTGGAAAGATTTCCGCGGTGCGGTTTGGAACATTTCATGAAGCGACAGTGCTTACAACAGATTTGCAGGATGCCAGATGGAAAAAGTATAAAAACATTGTGGAGGTGAAATAGATGATCTATACAGTAACCTTTAATCCTTCGTTAGATTATGTCGTCCAGATAGAAAATCTGACACTGGGGGAAGTCAATCGGACGTCTTGTGAGGCGATATATCCCGGCGGCAAAGGAAACAATGTGTCTGTAGTATTGGCAAATCTTGGTATGAAAAGCAGGGCGCTTGGATTTATAGCAGGATTTACCGGAGATGCACTGGAGAAGATGTTGACCGATTTTGGATGTACGACAGATTTTATCAGACTGAAAGAGGGAATGACGAGGATCAATGTAAAAATTAATGCAAGTGAAGAGAGTGAGATTAACGGACAGGGGCCGGAAATTACAGCGGAGGCAATCCGGGAATTGTTTGAAAAGCTGGAGCAGATTCAGGAAGGAGATATTCTTGTACTTGCAGGAAGCATCCCCAATACACTTCCGGAAGATATTTATGAGAGAATTATGGAGCGGCTTGCAGGAAGAAAAATCCACATCGTAGTAGATGCTACAAAAGATCTGCTTTTGAATGTGCTGAAGTATCACCCATTTTTGATCAAGCCAAACAATCATGAACTAGAAGAATTGTTTGGAGTGACACTGAAACAGGAGGAAGACATCATTGTCTATGCGAGAAAGCTGCAGGAAATGGGGGCAGTCAATGTGCTGATATCGATGGCAGGAGATGGGGCACTTCTTTTGACGGAAGACGGAAAGGTTTACAGAAAGATGCCGCCGAAAGGGAATGTAGTTAATTCTGTCGGAGCAGGAGATTCCATGGTTGCGGGATTTCTGACAGGTTACCTTAATACAAATAATTATGAGAAAGCGCTTCAGCTTGG
Source organism: Faecalimonas umbilicata (assembly GCF_042846195.1). Taxonomy (NCBI): domain Bacteria; kingdom Bacillati; phylum Bacillota; class Clostridia; order Lachnospirales; family Lachnospiraceae; genus Faecalimonas; species Faecalimonas umbilicata. Next base: position 2,079,417 of record NZ_AP031411.1, on the reverse strand, counting down.
AATTGCGGCGGGAAGTGCAAGTGCATTTTTATCCTGGCTTGCGGGAAAAGACGAGATTGTAAAGCTTTTGCAGCAACCACCGGAGGAATACGGATTGTAGGAGGAAAGATATGAAGATTACAGATTTATTAAAGAGATGTAGCATTGATCTTGATGGACAAGTGACTTCCAAAGAAGAGACAATTGACCATATGGTTTCACTGATGGTAGAATCCGGAAATATTTCAGATGAAGAAATCTACAAATCCTGTGTAAAGAAGCGGGAAGAAGAAGGAACAACAGGAATCGGGGAAGGAATTGCGATTCCGCATGCGAAAACACCGGTAGTAAAGGAAGCAGGACTTGCTGCAATGGTTGTAAAAAACGGTGTGGATTATGATTCGCTGGACGGACTTCCTGTGAATCTGATTTTTTTGATCGCAGCTCCAGATACGAAGGATAATATTCATTTGGAAGTACTTGGAAGACTGTCCATGCTTCTTATGGATGAAGCTTTTCGGGAGAATCTGATTCATGCAGAATCGGTGGAACAGTTCCTCGCATACGTAGATGAGGCGGAGAAAGAAAAATTTGGGGAGGAAGATGCTTCGGAAGAAACAAATGCGAAAGAAGAGCAGGAGAAGGAAAAGCATCAGTCGTCAGAGGGACGTTACCAGATTCTTGCAGTGACAGCCTGTCCTACTGGAATTGCTCATACTTATATGGCGGCAGAAAGTCTTGAGCGGACAGCAAAGGAACTTGGATATACCATTAAGGTAGAGACAAATGGTTCTGGTGGAGATAAAAATGTACTGACACCAGAGGAAATTGCATCATGTGACTGTATTATCGTAGCAGCGGACAAAGATGTCAGAATGGCAAGATTTGATGGAAAGCCAGTCATCGTGACAAAAGTTGCAAATGGAATCCACAGGGCAAAAGAGCTGATTGAGGAGGCGGAAAGTGGAACAATTTCTGTGTATCACAGCGACCGGAAAGAAGAAGTGGAAGCATTTGGTGGAGAGAAAGAGTCATTCGGAAGAAAGATTTATAAGAACTTAATGAACGGAGTTTCCCATATGTTGCCGTTTGTAATCGGCGGAGGAATTTTAATCGCTTTGGCATTTCTGTTTGACGGTGCGAATGCAGGAACGGATATTTTTGGAACCGGAAATACATTTTCCAGATTTTTAAAGACAGTCGGAGACACCGCGTTTGGGATGATGTTCCCGATTCTTGCGGGATACATTGCAATGAGCATTGCGGATCGTCCGGCTTTGATGCCGGGGATTGTCGGAGGATTGCTTGCAAAAGCGGGAACATCAGTATTTCTTCCGGAAGACCAGTGGATTTCGTCTGGATTTTTCGGGGCATTGATCGCGGGATTTGTGGCAGGATATTTGATGTTGCTTTTGAAAAAGGTATTTGAGCGTCTGCCGCATGCGCTGGAGGGAACTAAGCCGGTGCTGTTGTATCCATTTTTTGGAATTCTTCTTATGGGAGCAATCATGGTGTTTATCGTAAATCCACCTGTGGGAGCGTTTAATACCTGGCTGAATGATATGCTTGCAGGTATGGGAGAAGGAAGCAGACTTCTGTTAGGAGCGGTGCTTGGAGGAATGATGGCAGTTGATTTTGGAGGACCGTTTAACAAGGCAGCATATGTATTTGGAACAGCATCGATTGCAAGTGGACAGTATGAGATTATGGCATCGGTCATGATCGGAGGGATGGTACCGCCGATTGCAATCGCGCTGGCGACAACATTTTTTAAAAACCGCTTTACGAAGAGCGAACAACAGACGACGATCACAAATTATATTATGGGACTCTCTTTTATTACAGAAGGAGCAATTCCGTTTGCAGCATCAGACCCACTCCGCATCATTCCACCGTGTATGCTGGGTTCTGCGGTTTCAGGGGCACTTTCCATGTTTTTTGAATGTGGATCAAGAGCGCCGCACGGAGGGATCTTTGTAGTAGGAATCATGGATCATGCACCGATGTTTTTGATCGCGTTGGCATTAGGTTCTGTTATTGCGATGGCAGGTATTGTGATCCTGAAAAAACCGCTTCCGAAAAAAAGGTAGAGCGGATGAAAATAAAGAGAAAAAGAAAGAAAAGAGGAAAAGAAAATGAAAGAATTTAAGTACACAATCACAGATAGCCAGGGAATTCATGCCAGACCGGCGGGTCTTCTTGTCAAAGAGGCGGCAAAATTTGCATCGGATATCAAAATTGAGAAAGCAGGAAAAGCAGCAGATGCGAAGCGTATTTTCGGTGTGATGGGGCTTGCGGCAAAGCAGGGAGAAGAAGTTGTAATTCGGGTAGAAGGAGCCGATGAAGCTGAGGCAGCAGCGGCAATGGAAACATTTTTTAAAGAAAATTTATAAAAAGTATTTAGAAAAACAAAGATTGTAGGAGCGATTCACAGGAAAAGGGATTGCTCCTTTTTTTATTTTCATGTAATCTATAGTAAGATAGAAAAAGCAAAAATGGACGCAAAAATCAGACGAAGAGCTTTTAAGCATTGAATTGTAAATATAGAAGGTGAGGAGGAAAAATATATGATGGATTCCAAAGAAGCAAAGCAAAGAATGGTTGAAGGGAGACTGTATCTTCCTTTCCAGGAATGATTTTTAGAAAAAGTTCATTGTAAAAAAATTTGGTTTTTTATATAATAGAAGAAAATCAGAGCGCAAAAAGAGAAAGGCTGCGATAGAGTTATGGATAACAGAGATTTTTCGAATATAGGTGAGCAGGTCAGCAAGATGGTCGACGATGCGATGCGGTCGATGAACTTCAGTAAGTTGAATCAGGATATCGGAAGGACAGTGAACCAGGCACTGGAGGAAGCACGACGGCAGTTTGGGGGATACAGAGATACGGATTTCCTTCCGCATGTAGATCCTCATAGCAAATACGACCGTGCAGACCAGTCCAAGTGGCAACAGAATATGGGAGGTCAGAAGCGTACTTATGAAAGAACAACCCAGTCAGAAAGCGCAGACCGAACTTATGGAAGCACAGCACGGTCAGGAAGCGCAGAGCAGGCATATGGGAGAAAGAAGTATGCAGGTGGTGCTGGTCAAAGTCAGCCGGCAGCGACGTATGAGAAGAGGGTTCAGCCAGTTGGGAAAGTATCTGGGATTTTGCTGATCGTGTTTGGCTCGTTGGGACTTGGTTTGGGAGGCTTGTTGGAGCTGATTTTGCTGATTTCTTCTCTGTTTACCGGGCACCTGCATCTGCTAGGTATTTCCTTAATTGTTCAGCTTCCGATTTTTATTTTGTCGCTGATACTTTTATGGAAAGGGCTTTCCAACAGAAAAGGATATAAAAAAGTGCTTCGCTGTGTGGAAATATTAAATGGACGAGCGTTCTGTCAGATTGAGGAACTGGCGGCGAAGATGAATCTTTCGGAGAAAGAGATGTTGAGGGAGTTAAAGAAGATGATCCGACGGGGAGCATTTCCTCAAGGGCATATTGATGAGCAGGGGACTTGTCTGATGTTGGATGATAAGTCGTATCAACAGTATTTACAGGCACAGCAGTCGTGGAAACAGCGAGAAGAAGAGCAGAAGGCGGCAAAACAGAGACAGGCAGAGCAGAAGAAAGAGCAGCGGAGAGAGGAGAAAAAGGAAGCCCAGGAGATTTCTCCGGAAATTCAGGAGATGGTTCAGGAAGGTGGACGATATATTACGTCACTTCGAGAGGCAAATGATGCAATTCCGGGAGAGGTGATTTCGGCGAAATTAGATAAATTGGAACTGATCATCAGTAAGATTTTTGAGTCCGTGATCCGTCATCCGGAGCAGGCGGGAGAGATGAAAAAATTTATGGAATATTATTTGCCGACAACATTGAAGCTGGTCAATACTTATCGGGAGTTTGACGGACTTCCGGTCAAAGGTGAGAATGTTACAACAGCAATGACAGAGATTGAGCGCACGATGGATACGATCATTGTCGCATTTGAGAAGCTTTTGGATGACTTGTTTCAGGATACGGCATTTGATGTGTCAGCAGATATCTCTGTGCTGGAAGCAATGTTTGCGAGGGAAGGCTACAAAGAGAGTGATTTTTAGAAGTGTGTCAGAAAATGGCAGATGAGGATAGGAGGAATCAAGATGGCACAGGATTTAGATGAGATGATGCAGAAAGCGCCGACATTGACGTTGGACCCATTCGGAGAAGAGAAGGCGGCGGTGGCAGAGAAGGAACCGGAGCCACTTGTGAAAGAAGAGGAAGTGAATCTCTCTCCGGAAGAGAGACGCATGGTGGAAGAATTTGCGGCGAAGATTGATCTGCACAGTTCCAATATGATTTTACAGTACGGTGCAGGGGCGCAGAAGAAGATGGCGGATTTTTCAGAGACGGCGCTGGAGAATGTGCGCACAAAAGACCTCGGAGAAGTAGGGGAAATGCTGGCAAGTGTCGTATCGGAGTTGAGAACTCTAGAGGAAGAAGAGGAAGATAAGGGCTTTTTTAGCTTCTTTAAGAAAAGTGGGAATAAGCTGGCAAATATGAAAGCAAAGTATGAGAAGGCGGAAGGAAATGTCGAGCGAATCTGTGATGCACTTGAGAGCCATCAGATTCAGTTATTGAAAGATATTGCAATGCTTGACAAAATGTATGAATTAAATGTCACTTATTTTAAAGAATTGTCGATGTATATTGCTGCAGGAAAACGAAAGCTGGAAGAAGTGCGCACTACAGAGATGGCACAGCTTGAAGCAAAGGCAAAGGGAAGCGGATTGCCGGAAGATGCACAGGCGGTAAGTGATCTTTCGTCTCTTTGTAATCGGTTTGAGAAGAAGATCCATGATTTAGAACTGACAAGGGCGGTTTCGCTTCAGATGGCTCCGCAAATTCGTCTTGTGCAGAGCAATGATACATTAATGTCAGAGAAGATTCAGTCGACGATCGTCAATACGATTCCGCTTTGGAAGAGTCAGATGGTACTGGCAATCGGTGTGGAAAATTCTGCGAAGGCCGCGAAAGCACAGCGGGAAGTGACCGACATGACAAATGCCCTGCTCCGCAAAAACGCAGAGACATTGAAAATGGCAACGATTGAGACCGCAAAAGAGACGGAGCGAGGCATTGTGGATATGGAAACACTGAAGGCGACAAATGAGTCGTTGATCGCTACGCTGGATGAAGTGATGAAAATCCAGACAGAGGGAAAGGAAAAACGTCGTGCAGCAGAGGTGGAGTTAAATCGTATGGAAGGGGAACTAAAGCAGAAGCTTTTGGAGATTCATTAGTACAGAGAAAAAAGAACAGCGATGTTTTAGAAAATGCAGGAGAGGCTGCGGAGGTGAGAGAATACTTCCGCAGCCTTTCATATTGCAAGAGGAAAGAGTTTATTGGTGCTTTTCATTGACAATGGAAAAAAATATGTTTATGATAAAGATGATTGTTGTATATACAACTAATGTATATGAAAATATTGTAACTGTGACAGTTGTATATGTATAGAGGTATACGCAGGAAGAGAAGATTGCAGAAGTGTTAGAGAAAAAGGAAGGGGTTTGATGGAATGCTAAAACGGTTTTATGTGTACATGGAAAAGTATAAGATGTATGCGGTGCTAAGCTGCCTTTGCGTGGCATTTGAAACGCTTTTTGAGCTGATCATTCCGATGATCATGGCAGATATCATTGATGTTGGCGTGGCGAATGGAGATCAGGCATATATTCTGGAGAGAGGATTGCAGATGGTATTCTGTGCCGGGATTTCTCTAGTTCTCGGGATCGGGTATGCCAGGTTTGCGGCACTTTGTGGGCAGGGGCTTGGAGCAGAACTCAGGAAGGCGGAATATCGTAAAATACAAGAATTTTCTTTCTCAAATACGGATAAGTTTTCCACTTCTTCGCTTGTAACGAGATTGACAAGTGATGTGACATTGATCCAAAATGCTGTTTCAAACGGAATCCGTCCGCTGATCCGGGCTCCATTAATGATGGTGACCGGAATGATCTTGTCTTTCTTATTGAATGCGAAGCTGGCGCTTGTATTCTTTGTCGCGGCGCCTACACTTGGAATCTGCCTTTGGCTTGTGATCCGAAAAGTCAGACCACTGTATACGAGGATGCAGTCGGCAATAGACCTTGTAAACCGGATGATTCAGGAAAATCTGACGGCAATCCGTGTTGTGAAGGCATATGTCCGGGAAGATTATGAGAAAGTGAAATTTGCGCAGGTCAATCAGGAACTAAAAAGTATTTCTGAGAAATCTTTTCGAACAGCTGTGCTAAATATGCCTGCCATGCAGCTTGTCATGTATACAACGATCATATGCATTTTATGGTTCGGAGGAAAACTGATCTTTGCCGGGGAGATGGAGGTCGGAGAACTGACAGGTTTTTTAAGCTATGTTCTTCAAATTTTAAACTCGCTGATGATGATCTCAAATGTGTTTCTGATGCTGACAAGAGCGATGGCTTCTGGAAAGCGGATTTTGGATGTACTTGATGAAGAGATTGATCTGAAAGAGGATCCGGAAGCGACAGGTGAGATCAAAGCCGGAGAGATTGAATTTCGGAATGTTTCTTTTAAATATAAAAAAGAAGGAAAAAAATATGTGCTTTCGAATGTATCTTTTCATATTGAACCGGGGCAGACGGTAGGAATCATTGGAGGGACCGGATCTGCAAAGTCTACACTTGTACAGCTGATCCCAAGGTTGTATGACGTGACAGAAGGAGAAATTTTGATCGATCAAATACCGGTTAAACAATATCCGCTGAAGCATCTGCGTGAGGCGGTCGCTATGGTACTTCAGAAAAATACGTTGTTTACGGGCACGATTGCGGACAATCTGCGCTGGGGAAAAGAAGATGCAAGCGAGGAAGAGTTGATGAAAGCATGTCGTATGGCGTGTGCCGATGAATTTCTTTTACAGATGAAAGATGGACTTTCTTCACAGGTGGAACAAGGTGGTGTGAATCTGTCTGGTGGACAGAAACAACGACTGTGCATTGCCAGAGCATTGCTGAAGCGGCCGCGCATTTTGATTCTGGATGATTCTACAAGTGCAGTAGACACAGCAACCGAGGCGAAGATCAGGGAGGCGTTGCAGAACAATCTCGCTGATACGACAAAAATTATTATTGCACAGAGAATTACTTCGGTGATGCATGCGGATCAGATTCTGATCATGGAAGATGGAAAGCTGAATGATTGTGGAACACATGAGGAACTGTTGCAGCGAAATGAGATTTATCAAGAGATTTATTACTCTCAGCAGGAAGGATGTGGACTGTAATGGCAAGGACGATGAACTATAAAAAACCAAAAGACACAAAGAAAACATTGAAAAGATTACTTGGGTATCTCGGTGTACATAAGATTGCCGTGGCCATTGTAGCCATCCTTGTTACTGTCAGCAGTGTGGCGAGCATTCTTGGGACATATCTTTTAAAGCCGGTTGTCAATCGCTATATTCTTCCGGGGGATGTGGAAGGACTTGCGAGAATGCTTTTCTTTATGGGAGTGATGTATGCGGTAGGTGTACTTGCAACTTATGGCTATGGACAGATTATGGCGCGTACGGGACAGCAGGTGGTAAGTGAGATCAGAGAAGATTTGTTTCGTCACACTCAGGGGCTTCCATTGTCATACTTTGATGGACATACACATGGGGAGCTTATGAGTCGATTTACAAATGATGTAGATACAATCTCAGAAGCGTTAAACAACAGTTTCACAACTTTGATCCAGAGTTTTTTTACGATTGCCGGAACAATTATCTGTATCATTCTTCTGAATTTTAAGTTGTCACTGATTGTGTTGGTGTTCATGCTTTTGATGTTTTTCTTTATAAAGTATAGCGGTGCAAGGGGAAAACGGTATTTTAACAGCCAGCAGAAATATTTAGGTGAGGTCAACGGATTTATCGAGGAGATGGTGGATGGACAGAAAGTCGAAAAAGTGTTTAACCATGAAGAGGTGGATTTTAAAGAATTTTCCAAAAGAAATGAAAATCTCCGGAAAGCTTCCACAAGTGCATTTCAGTATTCCGGGATGCTGATTCCGACAATCGTCAGCCTCTCCTATGTCAATTATGCGGTTTCTGCATGTGTAGGTGGTTTGTTTGTGATCCAAGGGATGATGGATCTCGGAAGCCTTGCATCGTATCTAGTTTACGTCAGGCAGAGTGCGATGCCGGTCAATCAGTTTACAATGCAGGTCAATTTCCTGCTGGCAGCATTGTCCGGAGCAGAGAGGATTTTCGATATGATGGACGAAGAACTGGAGTGGGACGAGGGAACTGTCACACTGTGCAGAGTTCGGGAAAAAGAAGATGGCTCTTTGGAGGAATGCAGAGAGAGAAGTGGAAAATGGGCATGGAAAGATACGGAGGATGGGACAGTGGTCCCGCTTTGTGGAGATGTACGCTTTCATGAGGTAGAGTTTGGATATACAGAAAAGAAACAGATCTTAAAGAAGATCAGTCTCTATGCCAAGCCAGGTCAGAAAATTGCCTTTGTCGGTTCGACTGGCGCAGGAAAGACGACGATCATTAATCTGATCAACCGTTTTTATGATGTGCAGGGCGGATGTATTACTTATGATGGGATTGATGTGAAAAAAATCAAGAAGGCAGATCTTAGAAGATCTCTTGGACTGGTACTTCAGGACACTCATTTATTTACGGGGACGATTGCAGAAAATATCCGCTATGGAAATCTGGATGCAAGTCAGGAGGAAGTGGAGCAGGCAGCGAAACTGGCCAATGCAGATTCTTTTATCCGGCGCCTCCCAAACGGATACGATACGATGATCGAAAGTGACGGTGCAAATCTGTCACAGGGGCAGAGACAGTTGCTTGCAATTGCAAGGGCGGCAGTTGCAGATCCTCCGGTGCTGATTCTTGATGAGGCGACAAGTTCTATCGATACAAGAACGGAGCGATTGATCGAGAAAGGAATGGATTCTCTGATGAAGGGACGTACAGTATTTGTCATTGCTCACAGGCTCTCTACGGTTAGAAATTCCAATGCGATCATGGTGTTAGATCATGGGGAAATTATCGAGCGGGGAGATCACGAGGAGCTGTTGGAGCAGAGAGGAAGGTATTACCAGTTATATACGGGACAGTTTGAATTGGAATAAAAAGGAAAGAAAAGAGGAAAACATATATGGAAAAAACGGCGATGATCAGAGACCTTTTGTTCTGCCTTGATATGGAGCGCAGACAGACGTTAAGACCGAAATTTGAAAAGCTGGGGCTGACACCGGGACAGCCGGGAGTGCTGAAGGCGTTGTTGAAAAAGACAGAAATTACGCAGAAAGAACTGGCACAGATGTGTCATGTAGACCAGACGACGTTGTCAAGAAATCTGGATAAGCTTGTCCAACTAGGATATGTAGAAAGAAAGACCGATGAGGAGTGCAGGAGATGTTTTCTCATCTCATTGACACCGACTGGAAGCGAGAAGGCAAAGGAAGTTTCGATTGTCTTTCAAGAGTTGGAGAAGCGTCTGACGAATGGATTTTCAGAGGAGGAGCAGAAGATGCTTTACAGTTATCTTGAGCGGATGCTTTGCAATTTGAGGAACGAAGAAGTATCATTGTAGAAGAGCAGAGGGAACAATATCTGCTTGGAAGAAATGGAGGAAACGAGATGAATTTTGAGACCGTGTTATTGTATAATTTTGATGAGGGCCAGAAGGCGCGTAAGATTAAGATGGTGCTTTTAAAAATGAAGGTAAAGATAAAAAAAGTGTCAAAGGAGCAGTATTTGGAGCCGATTGGATTTTTGGCGGGAAATAAGGAGATACCATCGTCCGGGGACATTTATGAGGGGGAAGGATTTCCAGAGGAAATGCTTGTGATGAAAGGATTTACAAGCAGCAGGATCGACTTGCTATTAAAGGAGTTTCGAAAAGCGGGAATCGCGAAAGTTAATCTGAAAGCGATTGTGACGGAGTACAATCAGAAATGGACATCTTTGGAACTGTATCATGAGTTGCAGGAAGAACATGCAAAGATGAATCCAAAACAGACATTATAAAGATACGCCTTGTCGGAAATTTTCGGCAGGGTGTATTTTTTTAATACTCAGGAAATTTCTATGAAAACCTTTAGAAAATCTTTAGAATTTTGTCCGTGGGATATTTAGAACTCTGCTTTATACTAGGTTTTGCAAAGGAAAAGTAGTATACTGAAACTGTTTATGGAAGATTTTATTCTATTATAGAAAGTATACGAAAAGGAACGAAAGGGAGCAGGGGATATGAAGAATCAGATAGTAATTGTAGAAGATGATAAAGAGATTAGGGAGGGTGTGGAGATTTATCTGCGCAGCCAGGGGTACACAGTCTTTCAGGCAGAGAATGGGAAGGAGGGCTTAGCGATTATTGAGCGGGAAAAGATCGATCTGGCAATCGTTGACATTATGATGCCGGTGATGGACGGGATCACGATGACGATGAGACTTAGGGAAAAATATGAATTTCCGGTCATTATGTTATCGGCAAAATCAGAGGAGGTGGATAAAGTAATGGGGCTTAATATCGGTGCAGATGATTATGTCACAAAGCCATTTACCCCAATGGAACTGATGGCGCGGGTGAACTCTCAGCTTCGCAGATACAATCGATTTCAGGAGGCTCTCAACAAAAAAGAAGAAAAGGAAAGATCCTATATGATCGGAGGGCTGGAGGTCAATGAAGACCGTGTGGAAGTGCTTGTGGACGGAAGACAGGTCAAGATGACGCCGATTGAATTTAAGATTTTGCTGCTTTTGATCAAACATCCGGGAAGAGTCTTTTCCGCAGAGGAGATCTATGAGAGAGTCTGGAATGAAAAAGCGGTCAACACGGAGACGATCATGGTACATATCCGGAATATCCGGGAAAAGATTGAGATTAATCCAAAAGAACCAAAGTATGTAAAGGTGGTGTGGGGAATTGGCTACAAGATGGAAAAACAAATGTAAGATCAAATATTTTTTATGGACGCTGCTCTGCATAGTTCCGGCGATGGTGATTTTGTCCGCCTATCCGCATATACGAGAGCAGAGTGAGAAAGAGAGCAGAAAATATTATACGACACGGGAATTCGCGGAAATGCTTTACAATGGAAATCAAGTTTTACATGAAGAAATCAGTGGGGCGAATACGCGGGAGCTGGATCCACCGGGAAATTCTTTCCGGGAAATCCGTCCATATCTTCAATATGAAGTGTTAAATAAAAATGGAAAAACGATTCTAAAGAACGGGGAATCTTTAAAACAACTTCTTGCACAAGATCATCTAAAAAAATATGACTGGATCGTACAGATGGAATACGATCATCTTGGAAATGCAGAAGTGACAGAATGCTATGGAACTTATGCCCAGAAAATGAAAGTGCGTCTGTCGGAAGGACTGTATTGTCAATACGAAGATCAATATGAAGATGTAGAGACAGCAGAAGAGATGGGAACTCCGGCGGACTGTACATTTTTATATGGTATGACTAAGGAACAGGGGGAGGCATATCAGTCCTATATCGGGAATCCGTTTTATGCCGTTTATTATAGAAGCGGAATGGCGGATATGATCAGAATTTCGATTTTTGTTCTGATCGGTGCGGCGATACTTCTTCCGTTTGTGAAAAAGTTAAATACCGGAAACGAGAGAGGGTTCCAGATGCCGGTAGAAATCATTGGAATTACTGTCATAGGACTGCTGATCTTGTGGGAGGCAGTTACCAGTCTGGTCATCAGCACAATGAGAGGAGATATTCAGGATAGACTGGTACAGCTCGGATTGAGCAATGGAGATGCAGAAAGTATGGTCATGGCATGGAATCTGATTGTCTGGATCATATACTTCAGTCTGATTTACTGGGTGACAGGAAGCATCCGAAATCTAATCAGTATCGGATGGAAACAAGTAGTCAGAGAAAGGATATTTTTGATTCCGTTTCTGAAAAAACATCGTGCGAAACTGGAAAAAGCATGTTCTTTTCTGAAAAAGAAATGGAGCGGACTGGCAAAGCGGGTTGACATATTCTTTCGGATTGATTTGCAGGAACAATCCAATAAAGTAATCTTCCGGTTTGTTGCAGCACAGTTTGTGATCGTATCACTGTTTTGTATGGGATGGTTCTTTGGAATTGCGGGAGTGCTGATCTACTCAGTGGTCTTATTCCGGACTATCTGCAAAAAGTATTATAAGATCAAACAGGATTATCAGCGGATGCTTCAGGCGACAGAGAAGATTGCATCCGGCAACCTTGATATGTCTATGGAACAGGATTTCGGAATTTTTGATCCAGTCAGAAAGCAGTTACTCCAGATCCAGAGCGGATTTAAGTCAGCGGTAGACGAAGAGGTCAAAAGTCAGAAGATGAAGACGGAGCTGATCACCAATGTTTCCCACGATCTGAAAACACCGCTGACCGCAATCATCACTTATGTGAATCTGCTGAAAGAAGAAGGAATCACGGACGAAGAGCGAGAAAACTATATCAACGTGTTGGAGCGAAAATCTATGCGGCTCAAAGTACTGATTGAGGATTTATTTGAGGTCAGCAAGGCGACAAGCAAAAATGTGAAGCTTGAATTGGCAAAAGTAGACATTATTTCACTTTTAAAACAGGTGAGGTTAGAACTGAGTGAACGGGTGGAGAAATCCGAGCTTGATTTCCGGTGGAACTTTCAGGAGGAAAAGGTGTATCTTACTTTAGATAGTCAGAAGACCTATAGGATCTTTGAAAATCTGTTGATCAATATTTTGAAATATTCACTGGAAGGTACGAGGGTGTATATCGATGTGTCAGATAACGAGGATATAGTTACGATCACAATGAAAAATATTTCCAAAGGAGAATTAAATTTTAATCCGGGAGATATTACAGAGCGATTTGTTCGCGGGGATGTTTCAAGAAACACAGAAGGATCCGGGCTGGGACTTGCGATTGTCAAAAGCTTTGTGGAACTTCAGAAAGGGAAACTTACAATCGAGGTAAACGGAGATCTGTTTGTTGCGCGGATTGAGTGGAGACGGACAGAGATGGAGGAGATTTCCTAACAGACATCTTGCCTGTAAAAAACAATCCTTATTTAATTTTAACTTTACGCATTTCTTTTTAGAAGTATTTTAATTCTTGACATGATAATCTGTGGAAAGCATAAGGAGGGAATGAATGATGAAGCAGATAATCAGTCGGGTGACGACGATGAAAAAGAAATGCAAAGAAGAGTTTGATCATTTTTCAGATAAATATCCAGTTGCGACATGTGCGCTTGCATTTTTAGGAGCACCGGTTTTACTTGTCGGAGCACTTACACTCACTACAACTGTGGTGATGCTGCCATTTGGTATAGTTTTTGGGTGGATATAAAATGGGAAGAGGGCTTCCGGCATTAAAAAGTTATAATAGAAGTTTTAGAAAAAGCAATTATCCAATAGGGTAGTTGCTTTTTTTGATATCAAATTTTATAGGATTTTAATGGAAAAGTGAACATTTATAACACCGGCTTAATTTTCGTTATGCTAATTTGATATGGAAACAAATGGAGAAGGAAGGTATGAATAATGATAACAGATATTTTTATGATTTTGTTGTTGCTGATCTGTTTTGGAAGTATGAAGCTGCTGGCGGACTGGTGCGAAAAGCAGGTCGGGACAGCCAAAGAAAGAAAAAAAGAAAAATACTATCATGTGGAGGAAAAATAAATGTTGCAGATTATTATCACACTGGCGATTTATATTGCATTGGTGATTCCAGTCGGAAATTACATGTATCATATCGCCACCAACCGAAAGACATTTGCAGATCCGGTATTTAACAGAATAGACCGGATGATGTATAAAGTGTGCAGAATCAAAGGAGAGGGAATGACGTGGAAACAATACGCGATCAGTCTTTTGATGACAAATGCGGTGATGGTATTTGCAGGGTATTTCATTCTAAGAGTGCAGGGAATACTGCTGGCAAATCCAAATCAGATTGAAGGAATGGAACCGACACTGTCATTTAACACAATTATCAGTTTTATGACGAATACAAACCTTCAGCATTATGCCGGGGAATCCGGCCTTTCTTATTTAAGTCAGATGGTAGTCATTACCTTTATGATGTTTACGTCGGCCGCAACCGGATATGCAGCCTGTATGGCATTTTGCAGAGGAATTACTGGAAATAGCAAAGGTGTCGGGAACTTCTATGAAGATGTGATCCGCATCACTACAAGAATTTTACTTCCGTTTTCGATTGTGATTGGAATCCTTCTGATCTGGCAGGGAGTACCGCAGACACTGGCAGGAACTGCAACTGTGGAGACGATAGAGGGAAGACTTCAGGATATTGCAATGGGGCCGGTAGCGGCGCTTGAGAGTATCAAACATCTCGGAACAAATGGCGGAGGATTCTTCGGAGCAAACTCTTCCACTCCATTTGAAAATCCGACTATCATTTCCAACCTCATTGAACTATATTCGATGATGCTTTTACCGGGTGCCTGTGTCATTACTTTTGGTAAAATGGCCGCAGAGCGGAAAAAGGAGAAAACAGGAAACGCAGTCGCAGAGATCAAAAGAAATGTGACTTGCTTTGGTTCTCAGGGAAGAACGATTTTTGCAGCAATGTCTATCTTATTCCTTGTAGGACTTACCGTATGTTATTTGGCGGAGCAGTCTGGCAATCCTTTGCTTGCAGAAGCGGGACTGGATCAGACGGTTGGGAATATGGAAGGAAAAGAGGTTCGTTTTGGAGTTGCGCAATCAGCACTTTTCACTACAACGACCACTTCCTTTACGACTGGAACTGTCAACAATATGCACGATTCACTGACCCCGCTCGGAGGAATGATCCCGATGCTTCATATGATGTTAAACTGTGTGTTTGGCGGCAAGGGTGTCGGATTGATGAATATGATCATGTATGTGATCCTTGCTGTATTTTTATGCGGTCTGATGATTGGTCGGACGCCGGAATACCTGAATAAGAAGATTGAGGGAAAAGAGATGAAGCTGGTTGCGATTGTGCTGATCATTCATCCGCTTCTGATTCTCGGTTTCTCCGCACTGGCAGTGATGACAGGTGCAGGGCAGGAAGGAATTACAAATCCGGGATTTCACGGATTGTCGCAAGTATTGTATGAATATGCTTCTTCAGCAGCGAACAATGGCTCTGGTTTTGAGGGACTTGCAGATAATACTTATTTTTGGAACATTACGACGGGACTTGCGATGTTTTTCGGAAGATATATTGCGATGATCGCGCAGCTTGCAATCGCCGGAAGTTTTCTTGCGAAGCGAAGAGTCAATGAGACAGTCGGAACACTCCGCACAGACAACGTACTGTTCGTATTTATTCTTGTGTTTGTTGTGTATATTTTTGCAGCACTTACATTTTTCCCGGCACTGGCACTTGGACCGATTGCGGAACATCTTGTGCTGTGGATGCCATAATAGGGTGAAAGGATCTTGACGGAAATGGAAGAACAAAGTAAAAAAACAAAATTTATTACAAAGGATATTATGAAATCTGCTGTCATCGGATCGTTTCAGAAATTAGATCCGAGATATATGATAAAAAATCCGGTCATGTTCGTTGTAGAAATTGGATTTTTTATTACACTGGTGCTGACAGTTTTCCCGACAATCTTCGGTGATGAGGCAAATTTAAGAGTCTATAATGGAATTGTCACCGTGATCTTGTTTGTCACAATCCTGTTTGCGAACTTTGCGGAATCTGTCGCAGAAGGACGGGGAAAGGCACAGGCAGAAACATTAAAGAAGACAAAGAAAGATACGACTGCCGTTCTTCTGATGAAAGATGGCAGCGAGAAGAAAATCAGTGCATCAGAGTTGAAAAAAGGTGATATCGTCATCGTACGGACAAATGAGATGATACCGGGGGACGGAGAAGTGATCGAAGGAATCGCATCTGTCGATGAGTCTGCGATCACCGGAGAGTCTGCCCCGGTCACAAGAGAAGCAGGAGGAGATTTCTCATCGGTAACAGGAGGAACGACAGTAGTCAGCGACTGGCTGAAAGTAAGAATCACTTCAGATCCGGGTCATTCTTTTCTTGACAAAATGATTTCTCTTGTTGAGGGCGCTTCCAGAAAGAAGACACCAAATGAGATTGCGCTGAATATTCTGTTGATCAGTCTGACGGTTATTTTCTTGATCGTTGTTGTGACGCTTTATTGTTTCGCAGATTATTCTGGAGTTGAGATTCCAGTGGCAACACTGATCGCATTGCTTGTCTGCCTGATCCCGACTACGATCGGGGGATTGCTTTCGGCAATCGGTATTGCGGGAATGGACCGTGTAACAAGATATAATGTCATTGCATTGTCTGGAAAGGCAGTGGAAGCATGTGGTGATGTCGATACGATGATTCTTGATAAGACCGGTACGATTACATATGGAAACAGACTGGCAGCCGATTTTATTCCGGTGGAAGGGATAAAAAAGGAAGATCTGATTGATTATGCAGTAATGACTTCCTTAAGTGATGCAACACCGGAAGGAAAATCTGTAGTAGAGCTTGGAAAGACAATGGGAACAAGAATGGAAGAGTCTGTGGCAGATCAGGTAGAGTTTGTGGAATTCACTGCTCAGTCAAAGATGAGCGGTGTCAATCTGGAAGATGGCACACAAATCCGGAAAGGTGCCTTTGACGCAATCAAAAAATATGTTGCTGCCAAAGGAGGAAAGATTCCTTCTGATCTGGAAAAAATCGTGACAGATATCTCAAGTCTTGGAGGAACACCACTTGTTGTCTGTGTGGAGAATGTCATCTACGGTGTGATTTACCTGAAAGACACCGTAAAACCGGGGCTTGTGGAACGATTTGAACGGTTAAGAGAGATTGGTATCAAAACGATCATGTGCACCGGGGATAACCCGCTGACAGCGGCAACCATCGCAAAAGAAGCAGGTGTGGACGGATTTATCGCAGAGTGTAAGCCGGAAGATAAGATTGATGAGATTAAGAAAGAGCAGGGAGAAGGAAAGATTGTTGCGATGACTGGAGATGGGACAAATGATGCACCGGCGCTTGCACAGGCGGATGTCGGACTGGCGATGAACAGTGGAACTTCCGCAGCGAAAGAAGCAGCCAACATGGTCGATCTGGATTCCGATCCGACTAAGATTCTGGAAGTCGTGGAGATTGGAAAACAGCTTCTGATTACGAGAGGATCCCTGACAACATTCAGTATTGCAAACGATGCAGCAAAATATTTTGCGATCATTCCGGCAATGTTTACACTTGTCATCCCGCAGATGCAGGTATTAAATATTATGAAACTGTCCACACCATTCAGCGCAATCCTCTCTGCTTTGATCTTCAATGCGATCATCATTCCGTGTCTGATCCCGATTGCAATGAAAGGTGTCAAATATAAACCGATGCGTTCTGAAAAAATGCTTTTAAAGAACATGGGAATCTATGGACTTGGTGGAATCATCGTTCCATTTATCGGTATCAAGCTGATTGATATTGTAGTGACACCTTTGCTCGCACTATTAGGATTATAGAGACAGAAAAAAGGAGAAGAGAAAGATGAAAAATTTTACATCTTATTTAAAAAAAGCATTTGGCATCACACTGGTACTGATCGTGCTGTGCGGAGTTGTTTATCCGCTTGTGATGACGGGAGCAGGCCAATTACTCTTTAAAAAACAGGCAAATGGAAGTATGATAGAAATAAACGGAAAGAAAGTCGGTTCAGAATTGATTGGACAGGAGTTTGAAGGGGAACAGTATTTTCAGGGAAGAGTTTCTTCGGTAAATTATAATGTATATTCAGAGAAAGAAAAAGAGGACGGCACTTACACAGGACCGGCTTCCGGTTCTTACAACTATGGAAGCACGACGGAAGAACTTCAGACGCGCGTGGAAAAAGATATGGAAGCATTTCAAAAGAAGTATGAGAATGCTACAGGAAAAGAATTGGAAGGAGAGGTACCAGCAGATCTTCTGACCGCTTCCGGTTCCGGGTTAGATCCTCATATTAGTCCAGCATCCGCTAAAGTCCAGATTCCGATTGTAGTTGCAAACAGTGGACTTTCTGAGGAAGAAGTGGAAACAATCGTAGAAGAGAATACAGAACATAAGTTTCTCGGAATCTTCGGAGAAGAGAAGGTAAATGTGTTGAAGTGTAACATCGAGATTGCCGAGAAGATGGGAGTTACATTGGATGAATAAAAAAGAAACAGGACAGATGTGTATATTTTTAGGTTATGCGGCGGGAGTCGGAAAGACTTACGCCATGCTGGAAGCGGCGCATGATCTGAAGAAAAGCGGTGTGGATGTGGTTGCCGGATATATTGAACCGCATGAGCGTGCAGAGACAAGGAGCAAAGAAGAGGGGCTGGAAAAAATTCCACCCCTTCTTGTCGATTATAAAGGAATCAAACTGAGAGAGGTAGATTTAAACGGAATTTTAAAGAGAAATCCGGAAGTAGTTTTGATTGATGAATTAGCTCACACAAATGCGCCGGGCATGTGCCATCAGAAACGGTATGAAGACATTGAAGAGATTTTAAACGCAGGAATTGATGTCTATACGACCGTTAATATACAGCACCTGGAAAGTTTGAACGATATCGTAGGAAAGATTTCCGGAATACACGTCAAGGAGCGGATTCCAGATTTTATTTTTGATAGGGCAACACAGATTAAGCTGATTGATATTGAGCCGGACGTGCTGATCCAGCGTCTCAAAGACGGGAAAATTTATAAATCTACACAGGCAGAGCGGGCACTTCATAACTTTTTTGCGAAAGAAAAGCTGATTGCTCTTCGAGAAATCACACTTCGGAGGACTGCAGATAAAGTCAACCGGGAGGCAGCGAAAGGACAACAGGCAGTGTCGGGAGATGAGAAGCGGGAAATTTATCAAGGGGAACATATTCTTGTCTGTATTTCTCCGGCACCAAGTTGCGAGAAAGTCATCCGCAGCGCATCGAGGCTTGCCTATGCCTTTCAGGGAAAATTTACCGCACTGTATGTAGAAACACCATCCCTGCAGAATGCGGATGAGAATGTGAAGAAGAAAAGAGATGAAAATATCAGGCTGGCGAGGCTTCTAGGCGCTAAAATCGCAACGGTCTTCGGTGAGGATGTTGCGTTTCAGATTGCAGAGTATGCAAGAATCAGCGGAGCATCAAAGATTGTCATTGGGAGAACGAGTCATCGCTCAGTACTGGGGCAGCGGAAGCGGAATCTGACAGATCAGATTGACAGCTACACAAAGGGCATAGAAATCTACATTATTCCGGATAGACAGAGCAACAAGAGAAAGTGGAGCGAAGAGTTCAAAAAGAAGAGAGGTGTTGATTCTCAGAGAGGGGAAGGATGTGGAGCAGAAGTGATAAAAGGGTTTCTGTCGCTTATATTGTCGACGGCAGCCGGACTGGGAATGCAGTATCTTGGATTTTTAAATGCAGACATTATCATGGTTTATCTGCTTGGAGTATTGCTTCTTTCTCTATATACAAGACGGTGGTTTCTACCGGCAGCAGTATCGCTGATCAGTGTGTTGGTTTTTGATTTTTTGTTTGTAGAGCCGTTATACAGTCTAGAAATCTATAAGAAAGGGTACGGTATGACGTTTCTTTTTATGCTGATTTTTTCTCTGAGTATTTCAGCGATCATTTCTAATGCCAGAAGACAAGCAAGAGAAAGTGCCAAGATGATGTATCGGACAGAACTTCTCCTTGACAATAGCAGGAGAATGCGCCGGGTAGATAATATTAAGGACATTTTAAAAGAATTGAGCGGTCAGGTGTTAAAGCTTATGAATCTTCCGGTTGTATTCTTCTTGAATAAAGATGGGAAAGCGGTGGGACCGTGGGTGTTTCCAAAAGAAGGAGAGTCGAGAGAAGAGTTACGAGGTATGATAGATAATCAGGAATGGGCAGTGGCAGACTGGGTGATTGCAAATAAGAAGCGTGCAGGCTGCTGCACACATACACTTCCGGGGGCAAAGGCGATGTATCTTCCGATTCAGACAAGTGATGAAATTTACGGTGTAATGGGAATTCTACTTGAAGAAAAACGACAGATTCCATCATTTGAATATGGACTTCTGACTGCAATGTTAAATGAGGCGGCATTAGTGTTTGCGAGAATCAATCTGGTGAGTGGACGGATGGAAAGAAGAAACGAAGAAAAAGAATGACAAATAGTAAAAATAGTATTAAAATCTTTATACGATTTTAATACTGGCATATTTTTCTTTATGCGGCGTTAATGAGTGTTAAAGTAATATAAAGAATACCGAGATCGAAGAGGAATCGGATAACTTTTTTCAGGAGATACTTTATGGACGTGATACAAAAAAAATTACATTTTTCTTCTCCGCAGATGATTATTTTTGGATTTATTCTTGTAAATCTGATGGGTTGTCTTCTGCTGATGCTTCCATCCTCTACAGTAGAAAAGGTAGGGACTTCATTTTCGGATGCATTATTTACATCAACGTCAGCAATTTGTGTGACCGGATTGGTGATTCATGACACTGCGAGTTACTGGTCGATGCAGGGACAGCTGATCATTATGGTGTTGATCCAAATCGGAGGAATGGGAGTGATCACAGCAGCTTCTGCCATTGCAATTCTTTCGGGGAGAAAGATCGGTCTGATGCAGAGAAGTACGATGCAGGAATCAATTTCCGCGACACAGGTAGGAGGAATTGTAAGACTGACCGGATTTATTCTGCGGGCGATGCTGGCAATCGAGCTTCTCGGAGCAATTTGCATGGCGCCTGTATTCTGTGAAGAATTTGGGATGAAGAAAGGAGTGTGGTATGCAGTATTTCATTCGGTATCTGCGTTTTGCAATGCAGGTTTTGACTTGATGGGGGTGAACCAACCGTTCTCGTCTCTGACCGGATTTAACGGAAATACTACAATCAACCTTGCAATCATAGCGTTGATCGTGATTGGTGGAATTGGATTTTTGACTTGGGATGATATTTGGCACCACAGACTACATTTTCACAAGTATCGTCTGCAAAGTAAGGTTATTTTGACTGTGACAATTCTTTTAATTTTGCTTCCGGCACTGTATTTTTATTTTTATGAGTTTGGAAGAACTGAGTGGACGGACCTTAGCGAAAAAGAGAGGATTCTTGCGTCTGCATTTCAGTCTGTAACGCCAAGAACGGCAGGGTTTAATACGGTTGATCTGAACCGTATGAGTGAGCCAAGCCAGTTGATCATGATCTTGCTGATGTTGATCGGCGGTTCACCGGGATCGACGGCGGGTGGATTTAAGACGACGACACTTGCTGTGTTGCTTCTTACTTCTTTTGCAGTTTTTTTCAGGAAAGAAGATGTACAGTGTTTCGGAAGAAGAATTCCGTCAGAGACAGTGAAGAATGCAGCGACCATTTTGTTTTTGTATATGTCCCTGTTTCTTCTGGGGGGAGTCGTGATCAGTTGTGTTGATCAGGTTCCACTCATGGGAGCGCTGTTTGAGACATCGTCGGCAATTGGGACCGTTGGATTGTCCCTTGGTTTAACACCTCAGCTGAGTCTGTTTTCCCACATGATTTTAATCCTTCTCATGTTCTGGGGAAGGGTCGGTGGGTTGACACTGATTTTTGCGGTTGTATCTGGACACCGTTTTACGAAATCAAAATTACCACAGGAAAAAATAACGATAGGTTAGGAGAAGAGATATGAAATCAGTATTATTAATCGGATTAGGACGTTTTGGGAGACATGTTGCCAGAAAATTAAATGAAATGAATCATCAAGTTTTGGCGGTGGACAAAAACGAAAAGAGAGTGGAAGATGCACTTCCATATTTGACAAGTGCACAGATCGGGGACAGCACAGAGGAGGCATTCGTACGTTCTTTGGGAGTACGAAATTTTGATGTCTGTATCGTTGCGATCGGAGATGCATTCCAGAGTTCTCTGGAAACGACAAGTCTTTTAAAAGATTTGGGAGCCAGAAAAGTTGTAGCGCGTGCGGCAAGAGATGTTCATGCGAAGTTTTTGTTGAGAAATGGGGCAGACCATGTAGTGTATCCGGAAAAGCAGCTTGCAGCATGGACGGCAATCCGCTATACATCTGATCACATTTTTGATTATATTGAATTGACACCGGATTACTCTATTTATGAGACGGAGACACCAAAGGCATGGGTGGGAAAGACCATCCATCAGTTAGATATTCGCAGGAAATATAATGTGACACTTCTTGCAGTAAAAAAAGATGATCAGATTAATCCGGAGATTCATTCCGATTATTGTTTCAAAGAAGATGAGACACTTCTTGTTCTTGGAAAAAATAAAAATGTACAGAAGTGTTTCCATATTTAATGGAATAGATAAGAAAATATAGCAGAGTCAGAGGGGCGGTCACAGGATGCAGAATATATGGATGATCATTGTATTTTTATCAGCGGGAATCATAGGCTTCTGGTGCATGAAGAAAATTGACAGTTTGTTTGAAAAAAATCAGGAGAAATATCTGCGAGAGTGGGAAACAGAAGATATGCTCGCAGAAGAAAGTGAGACAGAGAGCAGGAGCAGGGAAAAAGGATGGGCGGAGAGAAGTATTTCTCTCTACCATGAGAAAAAGGTAAAGCAGGAACAGAAGTACTATATGCTCTCAGACTGGGTAAAGACAGTAGTTGTAGCAACTGTAACAACAGTACTTAGCCTTCTGTTTGAGGAATTGGGAATCCGCCAGTCTAATATTGTGACAGTCTATATTTTAGGGGTGCTTGTCACAGCGGCGATCACAGCAAGTAGGATTTACAGCTTGACGCTCTCGGTGTTCAGTGTGCTGATCTTTAATTTTTTGTTTACCGCTCCGAAATATACGCTGAAAGCATATGATACAGGATATTTTATTACATTTGGAATTATGTTTTTATCAGCATTGATTACGAGCTCTCTGACGGTAAAGCTGAAAAATAATGCGAGAGAGGCGGCACAGACTGCATTTCGGACACAGATTTTATTTGATATGAATCAGCTGCTGCAACAGGAGCGGGACAAAAAAGATATTCTTGAAGTCACAGCCATGCAGCTGATCAAGCTTCTGAATCGAAATATTGTAGTCTATGAGGTCGAGAAAGCATCTCTTTCGGCTCCGCATGTTTATTATTGCGGTGAAGAAGAGGAACAAGAATCGTATACGACCGAAGAGGAGCGGCAGGCCTGTCTATGGGTAATGAAGAACAATCGTCATGCAGGGGCAACAACAAAGATGTTCCCAAATGCCAAATGTTTATATCTGGCTGTTCGTGTCAATAACATGGTTTATGGAGTGATCGGGATTGCACTTGGAAACAGTCCGATGGATACTTTTGAGAAAAGTATCGTGCTTTCAATTCTCGGAGAATGTGCGCTTGCGCTGGAAAATGAGCAGAGTATCCGAGAGAAAGAGGAGGCTGCTGTTATGGCTCAGAATGAGCAGCTTAGAGCAAATCTTTTGCGTGCGATTTCTCATGATCTGCGGACTCCATTGACTGTAATATCAGGAAATGCGAGCAATCTTTTATCGAATGAAGATAAATTTGACAAAGAAACGAAACTTCGCTTATATGGAGATATTTATGACGACTCCATATGGCTGATCAATCTTGTGGAAAATCTTTTGTCTGTGACAAGGATAGAAGATGGCAGACTGAACTTGAAGATGTCGGTGGAGCTGATCGATGAAGTGACTGCGGAATCCATACGCCATCTGCCAAGGAAAAGTGCAGAATATCAGATTCATTTAAAGAAAAATGATGAATTTCTCATGGCAAAGATGGATGTCAGATTGATTCTTCAGGTAATTATCAATCTGATTGACAATGCGCTGAAATACACGCCGGCGGGATCTGTCATAGAAGTTGCCTCACAGAAAAAAGAAAATATGGTGGAAGTGTCTGTCAGTGATAATGGACCAGGAATTAGTGCTGAGGCAAAAGAACACATTTTTGAAATGTTTTACACTGGAACACATAAGATTGTGGACAGTCGCCGCAGTCTGGGACTTGGGTTGTCGCTGTGTCGTTCGATTATAGAGGCGCACGAAGGAAGCATCCGGGTAGAAGACAATCATCCCCACGGATGCATTTTCACATTTACATTACCTGCAGAGGAGGTACATTTGAATGAATAAATTATTAATTTTAGTTGTCGAGGATGATACATCTGTACGAAATCTGATCACGACAACATTAAAGGCACACGGTTACCGCCATCAGACAGCTGCAAATGGACAGACAGCGATTTTGGAAGCATCCTCGTATAATCCGGATATTGTGCTTTTGGATCTGGGATTGCCGGATATGGATGGAGTAGAGATCATCCGAAAGATTCGCTCTTGGTCTAATATGCCGATTATTGTGATCAGTGCCAGAAGTGAGGACAATGATAAGATTGTGGCGCTGGATGCGGGGGCAGACGATTATCTGACGAAACCATTTTCCGTAGAAGAATTGCTTGCAAGGCTGCGGGTGACACAGAGAAGACTTGCAATCATGCAAGGGGGAACCCAGGAAGAAAAGTCCACCTTCACAAACGGAAAACTGATGCTGGACTACGGCGCGGGATGTGCTTATATGGATGGAAAGGAATTACACTTGACACCGATTGAATATAAATTATTATGCCTGCTATCAAAACATGTCGGAAAGGTGTTGACACATACTTATATTACGCAGGAGATATGGGGCAGAAGCTGGGAGAACGACGTGGCATCGCTGCGTGTATATATGGCGACACTCCGCAAGAAGATCGAGAGCGAGCCGGATATGCCCCAGTATATCCAGACACATATCGGGGTGGGTTACCGGATGTTGCGAGTAGAATAATATATAGAGGAAAGAAAAACTTCTGAAATTCTTCCCCAGTCTGTCTTGAGAAAATCTATTGGAATCGATATAATGGGAAAGATGATAAAGATGAGGAGAATTGCAGATGAACATAATTAATATAGAGCATATCAGTAAAGTGTTTGGAGAGAAGCAAGTGTTTGATGATATTTCCTGTGGGATTCATCAGGGAGATAAAATTGGAATTATCGGAATCAATGGAACTGGCAAGACAACACTTCTGAAAATAATTGCAGGGCTGGAAGAGCCGGATCAGGGACAAGTGATTTTTCAAAAGGGACTTCGTGTCACCTATCTTCCGCAGTCGCCGAAGTTCCCGGAGCATGCAACAGTTCTTTCCTATGTGGCAGACGGTGCCGATGGAGCAGACTGGGGAAGAGAGAGTGAAGCAAAGAATGCGTTGAACCGCCTCGGGATTACAGATCATCACGAAGAGATTGATCATTTGTCCGGAGGTCAGAAAAAGCGCGTAGCACTTGCACGGACACTTGTCAATCCGGCAGATGTGTTGATTCTTGACGAGCCGACGAACCATATTGACAATGAGATGGCAGTCTGGCTGGAAGAGTATCTGAACCAGTGGAAAGGTGCGATCATCATGGTCACACATGACCGCTATTTTCTGGATCGGGTGACAAATAAGATTTTAGAGATCGACCATGGGAAATTATATTCCTACACGGCAAATTATTCACAGTTTCTGGAATTGAAAGCACAAAGAGAGGAGATGGAACTTGCCTCTGAGCGGAAAAGACAGAGCGTTCTCAGGATGGAACTGGAGTGGGCCAAGAGAGGATGCCGTGCCCGTACAACGAAGCAGAGAGCAAGGTTGGAGCGGCTTGAGGCACTGAAGAATGGAAAAGCTCCGGTCAGAGATGCTGAGGTTGAGATGGATTCTGTGGAAACGAGGATGGGAAAGAAGACGATCGAGCTGCACCATATTTCTAAGAGTTATGGGCAGAAAAAGCTGATCGATGATTTTGAGTATATTGTACTGAAAAATCAGCGGCTTGGGATCATTGGATCAAACGGATGTGGAAAATCTACATTGATGAAGATCATTACCGGGAAAGAAGAACCGGATCAGGGAACGGTGGAGATTGGCGATACCGTCAAGATTGGATATTTCGCGCAGGAAGTCACGGAGATGGATGAGAATCAGCGCGTGATCGATTATATCAAAGATGTGGCAGAATATGTTCCGACAAAAGATGGCAGAATTACAGCTTCACAGATGTTGGAGCGATTCTTATTTACTCCTGCAATGCAGTATACCCCGATCGGAAAGCTGTCCGGAGGGGAGAGGAGAAGGTTGTATCTTTTAAAAGTATTGATGGATGCTCCAAATGTATTGATTCTCGATGAGCCGACGAATGATCTTGATATTCCAACGCTGACCATCCTTGAGGACTATCTAGACTCTTTTTTGGGAATTGTGATCACAGTATCTCATGATCGGTATTTCCTTGATAATATTGCAGATCGTATCTTTGCATTTGAGGCTGGCGGAAAGCTTGTACAGTACGAAGGTGGTTACACGGATTATCTTGAAGCGAAAGAGCGCAAGAATGGGACTGTTGTCAGAGAATCTGAGGAATCCGCAAAGAAAAAGGCGGATCGAAAGAATTGGAAAAAGGATGCTCCGGAAAAGTTGAAATTTACTTATAAAGAACAAAAAGAATATGAGACGATCGATGATGAGATAGCATCTTTGGAGCAGAAAATCGAGGAGTTGGATGAGCAGATGATGCAATATGCTACAAATTCAGCGAAGCTTTCGGAAATCACCGAACAGAAAGAAGCTGCAGAAGCTGCATTGGAAGAGAAGATGGAGCGGTGGGTATATTTAAATGATCTTGCAGAGCGAATTGAAAATCAGAAAAGTCTTGCATTGCTGTAAAATTGTGCTACAATAAAACTTGGAAAAGAACAAGGGGAGCTTGCGAAAAGCAGGCTGAGAGTAAGCTGTATGCTTAGACCCATAACCTGATTTGGATAATGCCAACGTAGGAAAATACCCGGTAGAAGTTTATGCTGTGATAGTACCCGCGCGGATTATCACAGCTTTTTTGTTACAGAAATTCTTTAGAATCCTGTAAAATTAGAGTATTCCGTGCAGATCGTACCGCGACAGAGAGAACGGATGTCGCCGGAATAGCTATCGGGAACCCAAGAAGCGGCAGGCCGGGGGCACCACTTTCTGCCGCTATATAAAATTAATGCAAAAGGAGAACAAAATGAGAACAGCATTAACAATCGCTGGAAGCGATTCCAGCGGAGGCGCCGGCATTCAGGCAGATATCAAGACCATGATGGCACACCATGTATTTGGGATGAGTGCTATCACCGCATTGACTGCACAAAATACGACCGGCGTAATAGATATTATGGAGGTAACTCCTAAATTTCTGGAGGAAGAATTGCAGTGTATTTTTACTGATATTTATCCGGATGCAGTGAAAATAGGTATGGTATCATCGGCAGAACTGATGGAAGTCATTGCCCGGAATCTGAAAAAGTACAATGCAAAAAAGATTGTCGTAGATCCGGTGATGGTGGCGACAAGCGGCGCAAAATTAATGGAAGATACGGCGATTGCGACACTAAAAAGGACGTTACTTCCGATGGCAGATCTTCTAACTCCGAATATTCCAGAGGCAGAAGTGCTTGCAGAGATGGAAATCTTCACGGAGGAAGATATGATCGCAGCTGCACGAAAGATCAGTGAGGCCTATGGATGTGCTGTCCTGTGTAAGGGCGGACATCAGAAGAACGATGCCAATGACCTATTATATCAAAATGGAACATTTCGATGGTTCCGTGGAAGAAGGATTGAGAATCCGAATACCCATGGAACTGGATGTACGCTTTCCAGTGCGATTGCTTCCAACCTTGCAAAAGGCTTTTCGATGGAAGAAAGTGTAGAAAATGCGAAGAATTACATTTCCGGGGCATTGGAGGCAATGCTGGATCTTGGAAAAGGAAGTGGTCCGATGGATCATGCTTTTCGGGTCGAAGGAGTGTATTAAGAGAAATGTTCAGAAGGACTGATGTCCTTTCTGGGAAAATTTTCAGGCATGATTGTCAGGTGTGTTCCAACAAAAGAAAGAGAGGAATCACATCATGAAAAAACAAAAAATGAACACGAACCGAATGGTAATGCTTTCGATGTTCGTAGCTGTGGGAGTTGTCATTTCACCGATTTTGCGCGTGGAGGGAATGTGTCCTACGGCACATCTTGTCAACATTGTTTGTGCAGTGTTTTTAGGACCATGGTATTCGCTGCTCTGTGCGACGATGATCGGGGTTATCCGGATGATGTTCATGGGAATCCCGCCGCTTGCTCTGACCGGAGCAGTATTTGGAGCATTTTTATCCGGTGTTTTTTACCGTGCATCTCACGGAAAGATTTTCTGTGCTGTGTTTGGGGAGATTTTCGGAACAGGAATCATCGGATCACTTGTATCCTATCCGGTCATGGCATTTCTGATGGGAAGAGATGGGCTGAATGCATTTTTCTATACACCAATGTTTCTTGGTGCAACTTGTATGGGAGGAGCAGTGGCATGGCTTCTGTTAAATCAGCTCAGCAGAAGTGGAGTGCTTGCAAAAATTCAATGGAGTCTTGGAGCGAAAGTATATGACAAAGGAAATGTTAAGAAAAATAGCGGCGAAGATCGCAGTACTGGGGGAGCAGATCAGGCAGCATAGACCGCTTGTACATTGTATCACGAATCCGATTGCCATCCATGACAGTGCAAATATTGTACTGGCAGCCGGTGGTCGGCCGATCATGGCAGAGCATCCACAGGAGGTAGAAGAAATCGTAAGGACAGCGCAGGTGCTTGTTTTAAATCTTGGAAATATTACCGATGTGAGAATGAGTTCTATGAAGAAAGCATTTCAGGAGGCACTAAAGAATCGTGTTCCGACTGTTTTGGATCTTGTTGGGATCCAGTGCAGCAGTCTTCGATTGCATTATGCCAAAGAACTACTAGAGATTGGAAGTCCGACCGTACTAAAAGGAAATATGTCAGAGATGCGGAAACTGGCAGGGCTTTCCACATATGGAACCGGAGTGGACGCAGGAGAAAGAGATCGGTTTTCAGAGGAAAATGAGAAGGAAATCTTACCTGCATTTTACAGGCTGTCGGAGGAGTATCGGTCAGTTCTTCTCGTGACCGGTCAGGAGGATCTGATCATAGAAGGACCCCATTGCTACTGTCTGACAAATGGAGATGCTATGCTTGGAACAATCACAGGAACCGGCTGTATGCTTGGGGCATTGTGCGGGACTTATCTTACGGAAGCCGCAGAAAGCAGAGGACAGGCAGTGCTGGCAGCAGCAGCAGTTATGGGAATCGCAGGGGAATTAGGAGCAGAAAACAGCAGAGGACCGGGAAGTTTCCAGATAGCATTTTTAGATGCGCTATATGATCTGCAGGAAGAAGAAATTAGGAATCGACTTCGACTGCGGGAAAAAATCAAGCAGAATTTTGAATAGAAAAAGTGACAGATTCTGTCAAGGAAAAAATGGGAAAATAGAAGAGGTGGACAGATGAGAACAGGAAATCAGGTAGATCTTACCTTATATTTGGTGACAGACAGTACTTATCATACGACAGAGTCATTGCTTCGGACTGTGGAGGAAGCATGTAAAGGAGGTGTGACTCTGGTACAGCTGCGAGAAAAAGAGGCAGGCGGAAAAGAATATCTTGAGAAGGCAATTCTTGTAAAGAAGATTACCGATCGCTATGGAGTTCCGCTGATTATTGATGACAGGGTGGATGTGGCGATTGCATGTGATGCAGCAGGGGTTCATGTAGGAGCCAGTGATCTTCCGGTAGCTGTGGCTAGAAAACTGCTTGGACCAGAGAAAATTATCGGAGCTACAGCAAAGACTGTGGAGGCCGCAAAAAAAGCGTGGGAAGAAGGGGCAGATTACCTCGGAGTGGGTGCAATTTACCCGACAACGACAAAGGTGATCACGATTCTCACAAAGCCGGAGACATTGAAAGCAATCTGTGAAACTGTGCCGATTCCAGTGACGGCAATCGGTGGATTGAATGCAGAGAATCTTGAGATTTTAAGAGGATGCAAGATGGATGGTGTGGCGGTCGTATCTGCGATCATGAAGGCCGATGATCCAAAGAGAGCAGCAGAACATTTGAAAGAAAAAATCTGTAAATTGAAAGATACAGAAGGGAAATAGATTGCCGAAAAGGAAAATAGAATTCTTTGTAAAATCTTAAGAAAAGCGGTGCAAAATCTTAAAAAGAAGGTTCTGCACTGTTTTTTTCTGCGAGCTTTTGGTATAATGCTGATACATTCAAAAAGAATGGGAAAGATAATAAAAATATAGTAGAAAGAGGAGGCGTTAGACATGAAGAAAAAAAGCAGAATGATAGGAGTGCTTCTCGCATCAGTACTGATTTTAGGTACAGGTTGTGGAAAAAAGGAAAATACAACTAAAGAAAAAGAGGAAATACCGACTGTAGAAGGAGTTTATCTCACTTATGGGGAAGAACAGGAATTTTACATTTTTGCAGATATAAAAAATGAAACATTGTTTGAAGCAGAAATTCCAGATGGAAAGTTATTTGACAAAAATGGAGAAAAGATTTCCAAAGAAAATCTGCAAGCCGGAGATACAATAGAAATTTATGGAAATGGGGCAGTTACACAGAGTCTTCCGCCACAGTATGCAGGTGTGACAAAGATGATTCGTACAGAAAAGGGAGATCAGAAAATTGCTGAGAAATACCAGCCGTTGATCGATGCATTTTACCAGGCGCCAGATCCTTCTGAAATACCAACGCTCAGTATTGAAAATTATCAGAAGCTTGCAATCGTATCGACAAGCATTTCCCCTGTTTCCTATGACTGGAGTTACACAGAGGATGACGGGACAACAGAAAGTCAAAAAGCAGAAGAAGGGTCTATTTTGGAAAAGTATCAGGCAGGTGTACTCCCGGAGATTATCTGTGATGCGGAGGATAAGAGTCTGAAATTTATGTTCTCAAGGAAACCGGAGAAAGTCACTGTGAAAAAGTGGAGCATGGAAACACTCTCTGGTGAAGCGGCAGAGTTTACAGAGCAGGATGTCACGATGGATGGAAGTGAAGGCGAACTGAAAGAAGCAGAGGTGAATTCGGTATATGAATTGGAAGCGGTATGGGAAAATGGAACTGTGAAGTACGGGTTTACTGTTTCCGGAGCAAAAACTGAGCAGAAATAGTCATTTTGTGATAAGATTTGTAAAATGATTTGTGAAAAGAAAAAATAGATTGACAAGAGCGGGGAAACGTATTAGAATCATAATCAAGATAAGAGGGAGTAGCCAGACACCGTAAGGTGGGTTTGAGATCGTCACCCGATATCGAGAGGTATCCGTATCAAATGAAATGTGCAAGACTTTTATCGAGGCAGAAATTGCCCCGGTAGGAGTCTTTTTCTATTTTAAGAAAAAGTACATCTGGAATATATACCTGCCGGGAAATGTGTTTCGGCAGGATACCGCTGGAAGAAAAAAGAATTTTTGCCGGGAGAAAAGTGTGGAAGCCAAAAGGGCAGAAAGGATTTAGTTATGGAAGAAAAAAGGAAAGGAAATGTGCAGGAGGTAAAGGAGGCAATGGCAGCGGGAGTATGTGCAGTCCATTGCCTGGAAGAGGCAAAGAAAAAGTTAGAGGATGCGAAGTATTTAGGAATATGGGATATTCTGGGAGGCGGGGCTTTGAGCAGTATGCTGAAGCATAATCGACTGGAAGAAGCACAGGAATCACTGGAGCTTGCCGGAAAGAAAGTGAAGATGTTTGAAAAAGAACTGGCAGATATCTCCGTAAATGCGGAAATTCATGTGGAAATACAAAGTTTTGAAAAGTTCGCAGATATATTTTTTGATAATATTTTATCAGATTGGGCTATGCAGGAAAAAATTACGCGTGCATCAAAGCAGGTAGATGAAGCGCTTGAGAGGATCCGACAGCTTCTTTTAAGCCTTCAGATGATGAATCAACGATATCAGAAAGATGGAGAGGAGGATGTAGTATGGGATGTCTTGGAAATGTAATCTGGTTTCTCTGTGGAGGTGTGATCTCAGGGCTTAGCTGGCTTCTGACGGGGTGCCTCTGGTGTATCACAATCATAGGAATCCCGGTGGGGATGCAGTGTTTTAAGTTTGCGGCATTGTCGTTTTTCCCGTTTGGAAAGGAGATTACTTATGGAGGAGGTGCAGGTTCCCTCTTGCTGAATATCATATGGTTGCTTATCTCGGGACTTCCACTTGCAATTGAGTCAGCGCTACTGGGATGTCTTTTATGTATTACAATTATCGGAATCCCGTTTGGATTGCAGCATTTTAAAATTGCCAAGCTGGCACTGATGCCGTTTGGAAGTGTTGTACATGACAGTGTCGTTTAGTACAGCGGATAATTGTCTCTTCTATGTAGAATTATATAAATGAAAATGGATGCGGATCTGTAAGTGGCAGGTCTGCATCCATTTTTAATGATTTCTTATTCTTCATCGTCAAGCTCTGCTGCGAGCACGCCGGCAAATGAAGCTGTGACAACTGCAGCGATGACAGCTGCAAGAATAGAAATACCAATGATAGCTACTAACATAATAGATACCTTCTTTCAGCTTTCATTTGAATCTCATTATACCATAGAAATCTGCTGGTGTGCAATAAAGAATTGAGATCCCAAGAAAACAGAACAGAAATTCCGTATCCCCCAAATGGATGTTATAAGAAAAATAGGGAATTAAATTCTATAAAAATGATTTTGTGGCATATTTTCAAAGAAATAGAGAATGAAATACCCTAAAAATTTTTTGCCTTTTCCGCAAAAGTTGTTGTGACAAGATCTTTGTAAGGAACACGGGTTTTTAGTTCGCCGGAATCTTCCAGGATATCCTGAAGAAGTTCAAAGCTTTCTTCCTCAAAAACGAGATTGTTTTTCCAGGTATCCTGATCATAGTATCTTGTTACGATTGCTGTAATCGTATCAAGATCCGTTTCTTTGAATTGGGGAGCGATGACTTCGGCGATTTCTTTTGGAGAGTGAGCACGCACAAAATTCATTCCTTTTTGAAGGGCATTTGTAAATTTTTGAATGGTCTCAGGATTCTTTTTGAGATAGCTTTGTTTGGCACAGAACGCAGTGTATGGAACATAGCCGCTGTCAGTTCCGAGAGAAGCTACCACGTGTCCTTTTCCACCAGTTTCCAGAGAAGTAGCATGAGGTTCAAATTCTACAGTGAAATCTGAATCATCCTCAGAAAAAGCTGCTGCAGTAGAGCCAAAGTCAATATTCTGATTGATCTCTAGATCTTTGGCAGGGTCAATGCCATTCTGGCGGAGAATATACTCAAATACCATCTCCGGCATACCACCTGTCGCCATCAATATAATGTAAATAATTGTTCGATAATTGTTCAGAAGTCATTTGAACCGGTAGATCCGGTAGATATTGATGCATCAATACCGTAATCTCTTCTTTTGTTTTCGCAATATTGTAAGGTTTCAGCGGATTGTCCGTATCTTCCAAAATTCTCAATTCTTTCATCAGATTGATATAAGGTAAGATACTTTGTTTCGTTTTCTTAAATCCCAATGCTGTGATATGTTCGGATAAATATTTTGCTGAAGTGTAACCACGGTCATCTTCTGTAATCAGCTTCATTACAAGAGCGATTACAGTATTTTCCCGGCGATTCATCTCATCAGCAGGACTGTAATTGATTAAATCAGACAAACCATATTTTAAAGTAATTTCTGGCATTCCCTCTTT
Source organism: Faecalimonas umbilicata (assembly GCF_042846195.1). Lineage (NCBI taxonomy): Bacteria > Bacillati > Bacillota > Clostridia > Lachnospirales > Lachnospiraceae > Faecalimonas > Faecalimonas umbilicata. The sequence goes on along the minus strand of NZ_AP031411.1, from coordinate 2,045,839 downwards.
ATCTACGTCAATTCTCTCAATCAACAGTTCAATATCTCTTCGGTCAAGAGTTCCACCTGCAATGATTTTATCAACTACATCCAATGCGTTTCTCAATTTGTCCTTTACATCCGGTGTTTCTATAGTAGTTTCGTTCAGTTCTTTTTCCTGCATCTCCAAACCATGAATCTGCGCCAGTAAATCCTTTTGCATAGAATCATAGGTTTCATGGATCAAATCCTCATTTTCAGATGCTATGGACAAATCTTTTATTTTTTGTGTTAAAAGTACCTTTAGTTGATTTTTTCGGTTTTGAATTTCTTCCTGAAGGTCCTGTCGTTTTTCTGCCAGCGTTTTCTTTTCTGCCTCAAAGTCCCTCATATCATATGTGGAAATCACTTCACAAAGTGCTTCTCTGCACAGTTTAATATAATTCAGCACATCTTCCATCAAATCATTTTCCTCAATCAAATGCGCTTTCTCACAATACCGCCTACCTTTTGTATTATAGGTAGTACAAATATAATATTTTCTTTCTCTGCTGGATGTTTGACGCTTAATCGGTGTCAAACGACTTCCACAATCTTTACAAAACAAACAGCTTCCAAAAGGATTGGGAATTTCTGAACCAATCCATTCCCCCCTGCTTCCACGATAATTCGTGCGATTACGCTTTTCCTTTAATTCCTGTACAAGAGAAAAAGTGGCTTTATCAATAATTGCCGGATGATGATCTTCAAAAATACACTGTTCTTCTTTTGGAACACGTTTATCCTTTCCATGTACTGTATTTCTGGCACGTTTTCTTAAACGAAAAGTTCCAATGTAAAAATCATTATCTAATAATTCTTTCACCATGCTGTCAGACCAAATGGTTGCGACTTTCTTTTTACTTATGCGACCTTCTTCAATTTCTCGTTCTCGCTGCACCATAGAAGGCGTTGGGATACCCTGGTCGGTCAAATAATTTGCTATTTTGCGATAACCGGATCCGGAGATATAAAGATCGTAAACCATTTTGATAAATTCTGCCTCTTTGGGAACGATTTTGATGATACTTTTGTCTTTCGTATCCCGACAATATCCGAAAGGTGGTTTTGTCATAAGAGTGCCTTCTTTTTGTCTAGCTCCGATCGCTCTTTTGATTTTCTTACTGGTATCTTTTACATAACGCTCATTGAACCATGTTTTAATTCCAATGGTGTCGTCGCTGGAATCAAAAGAATCGTAATTATCATCAATGACAATGAGATGTTTTCCGCGTTCCTGAAATTCATCCAAAAGCAAAAGAACCTTCGCATTATGTCTGCCAAGACGAGAGAAATCTTTCACATATACGGTATCAATATCTTTATCTAAATCAGCCATCATCTGTTGAAATCCTGGTCTGTCAAAAATATAACCTGATACTCCGTCATCTTCATACCATCGGTCAATAACCATTCCATGGTCAGATGCATACTGATTGATAATTAACTTCTGATTTTCTATAGAAACATAATTTCGCTTATCGTCATCTCTTGAAAGACGCACATATCCAGCATTCATGTCCTCATCCTTTCTGAAATATTATTTATAGAATAATGTAATATAATTATATATCGAAAAATCTTTTTCGTAAACGGATTATCATATAATTTTACAATGAATTATATTATTGTGAATAGTAAATATGGGCGAGAGAATGTCTCCCGCCCATAGAAATTACTGATTGATTTCTTTTATATGGTTTCGAATCAACGCTTTTATTCCATTATGTATATTTTTATCCGGCTGTCCATCTGCAAACGTGACAACCCGAAAACCTATTTTCGTATATTTCTCCTTATCTGCCTCAAAGTCTTCTGAAGATGTATAATCTGTTCGCCACAGGTAATATGTAGGTTTCTGCAGAGCTATCACACTCTTTCTATTTCTGATGTCTATACTAAGATATAAACATCAGATTATTTTTGTGCCTGTCTGCTCTATAATATTTTCAGTCTGACTTGATTCGGCAGTAGCGAAAAAGGTTTTCATTTTCTCTATTTTTTCATGGGCAATATCACTCCGATAGCTAGAACCGCCAACATATAACGGAACACACATTTCTAAAATACGATCGTAAATTCGTTTCTTTTCTATGTTCGTTTCTTCTTTTAATTGTTTTATCGGAAGATTGGTAGTTACGATTAATGGTCTGCCGGAGCGATATCTTCGATCAATTACGCTGAATACAATTCCAAGAGCATACTCGGAACTTCGTTCTGTGCCAAGGTCATCCAGAATTAAAAGTTCATATTTTGCCAGAGCATTGATATATTCTGTTTTATCCTCTAATGGAAACATATCATCAATAATTGTATTAAAATTTGTCATCTTCACAGTAATTTCCTGATTCAAAAGTGCGTTGGCAATGCAACCGGCTATGTAACTCTTTCCTGTTCCTATTGGTCCCCACAAGAGAAAACCAATATGATTTTTCTTCATATCGTTCCAGTTCGCTGTATATTCTTTTGCCTTCTCGATGGTGGTAGTTTCTTCTGCCAGTTCAAAATTCCAATCATACATTCGTGATTCTTCAAAACAGATTTTTCTATTTTTCTCCACTAATTCGCAATGTTCTCTTTCTTTATATGCCTTTTCTTCTGCTTCACGTTTTTGACGGATACATGCACATTGTCTGAAATGTTTTTTCATACCAAGAATACTGTCTGGAGGAAAATATGCCTCTACAGGTTCTCCACAAATCTTGCAATATGCTAATCCATCTGTACCTAAATATGTGTTTTCCTGCTTTATCATAGACTGTCGCCCTCCTCATATTCGTAATTTACTCCAATCTTATTACTAAAATTATATTTTTCTTTTACTTTACTAGGTGGCACATTTCCGACCATAGAAGAGGCTGTTTTCCGACTGAATGAAGGACAGCTTTTCATCCTCATGGAAGTTGTATTTTCGTCTGTCTGCTTTACATCCGGTTCAGAAATCAACTCTATACAGGGGATTCGCATATATAAATGATTTGGTTTTGAAAATCCTCCGGAACTGCGAATCAACAATCCATACTCATCTAATTCCTTCATGGCAGCTTTTACAGAAGTACAACATTTTCCCCATTTCAAAGAAATTTCTGTAATAGGAAAGACGAAATATACATACCCGTCTTCATTGAGCCAATGGTTTTTCTGTGAAATTCTGGCTCTGTCATATAACAACATATAAAGTAATTTTGCATTTTGAGAGAGTGGTAGCTCTAACAAAAATTTAGGGAACTGATAATAGGGAAGTATCTTTTCCGTTTCCATCATATATTCAAATTTCATATTTTCTTTTACCTTTCTGAAAAATTAAGGAGACGGATGCCGGCTTTCCCAAAGAGATTTTATGCTTTATAAAAATTCTCTTTTGATATCTCCTCATATAACGAAAGGAAAAAGGCTCATTTTACAGGGTACAAAGAAAAAAATTTATAAGAGCAAGATCCACCCATGTTTAACGTTATCGCGTTTCCGCATCCGTTTACCTTATGGGTTTTCTCTTGATGGGGAGTGACAATTCCCCATACCCTTGCTTATATAATCGGCTTACAAAAGAATTTGTTCGCATCACCATGTGTATTTTCAAAAAGAAAAAGACATCCAATTACTTATTGAATGCCTCAAAATAGAATTATGTTAATTATGATATTTTGCTGCGTACACCGCCGGTGTAGTTAATAAAAAAGTGGGTATGGGGAGGCGACAGTTCCCCAGCAAGATAAAACTCCGAAATATTACTTATATGGCAGAATGGCGATATTGTAATACGGGGTGGATCTTGCTCTTGATAATTTGGGAAAGAAAAAGTACCGAGAATATTATTTTTTACTTCTAGAAAAATAAAAGCAGCCTCATACTTTTTTGTACAAGACTGCTATTCAATAGCAATTGGAGGGATCCGACACCTATGATAACACCTGGCATAACCTGAATGCCTGAACCGAACCAAGCATTATTTCCAATAATGATGGGATATGCGTACTCTAATCCTTGATTTCTTCTCTCGGAATCAATCTTCTACCTTACGCACATTTTCAAGCATCTCTGCAATATCCATATCAAAACAAATAGATTGTTTTTTAATTTGTTGTGGGCAATAGGCTTCTCCATGATTGACGCAGGCATAAATTGCCTTTGGATTTTTAGCGGTCATCTGCCAGAAAGGATACTTGATAATAACGGGGGTGTTGCTGCCAACGCCAAGTTCCAAAAACAGAAGGTGACTTTCTTTGTGTCGCCTGATAAAGTCCTCATAGCGGCTTGCTGCTGAATACCACCCGTTGTCCTGTACAAAGGAATTATCACATCTCAAGTTCATTGTCATAGGTGCGCCGCAGACAGGACACTTCGGTATCAAGTCTGACGGAATTTTCATATTCTTTTGTGTTTTAATCATCAGACGCACAGTTTCTTCGTTATCGTAGGTTTTATCGTGACAGGCTCTGGAACACTGCCACAGACCATAGTCACCCTGTGTGTAAAACAATCGCTTTTTATCAAAACCGGCAAGTTGAAACTGATGGTCAACATTTGTAGTCAGTACAAAGTAGTCCTTATCTTTTACGATATTTAATAAATCCATATAAGGTTTTCCTGCCGTTATATCATAACGATTGATATAAATATGTCTTGACCACCACGCCCAATATTCTTCAAGTGTTTCATAGGGATAGAAACCGCCTGAATACATATCTGAAATTCCGTATTTCTTATGAAAATCCGGAAAATACTTTTCAAAGCGTTCTCCGTCATAGGTAAGTCCTGCCGACGTGGACATCCCCGCACCTGCGCCAATCACAATAGCGTCTGCATTTTTTATTTCATTTTTCAGCCTGTTAATCTGCTCGGAGCAACTCTCGGTAGATGTTGTAATCAAGTTCCTTAAAAACATTGAAAATCACCTCAATTTCACTGTTCATTTGTTCTTTGTATTGTTTTACTGTTTCAATCGCTATCTGTGCCGCCTTATCGTTTGGAAAATGAAACTCTCCTGTAGAAATACAGCAAAATGCAATACTTTTTAATCCTTTTTGCTCTGCCAATTCCAAACAAGAACGATAGCAGGAGGCAAGCAATTCCTTATCTTTTTTGGTAAGTGTACCATAAATAATCGGACCGACTGTGTGCAACACATAACGACAGGGCAGATTATAAGCGGGTGTAATTTTTGCCCTGCCTGTTTCTTCTTCGTGTCCCTGCTGTTTCATAAGCTTGGCACAAGCCAAACGAAGCTGCACTCCTGCAAAGGTGTGAATAGCGTTATCTATACAGCCATGATTTGAGCAGAAGCAGCCGAGCATTTGACTATTGGCGGCATTTACGATACCATCACATTGCAGCGTGGTAATATCCCCACGCCAAAGATATATTCCTTTTTGAACAGGCTTTAAAGCTGATAGAGCTGTAACTCCTTTTTTTCGTGTTTCTTCCTGCAAATAAGTGTCTTGTATCGTCAAGAATTCATCTGTTACAGGAAACGGCATACGAATATTAAAAAGCGAACGGAGCAAGGCTTTTTGTTCCTGCTCATTCGACGGGATTTCTAATTCTGTGTACTGCGGATGTTCTTTTAGAAGTGCCGCTATTAAATACTTTCTTCTTTCGGTTTGTGTCATGTTCTTATCCTCTCCGTATAACTGCTTTTTGTGGACAAATGCTTAAACAATTACCGCAATGCAGGCAGTTTTCTTGCCTTATTACAGCAGGGATTATCGTAAAATCAATACAATTCTGCGGACATACCGATTGACAGGCTTTACAGCCATTGCATTTATGTGTGATCTCATAGCCCTGCATTTTTGTTTGTTCGTTGCCAATCGTAAAAGAAACTCGTTCAATCGGCTTTTGGGAAAGGTCAAACCATTCACCGCTACCTTCATAGAGTTGAAAAACAGTAAGAGCCTGACGGGATTTTTCTGTCGGATAGATTTCATTCATATATGGATTTTTTTCAAAAAGCTTTTGTAAAGGTGCATTTCCGATTTCCCGCACCTTGCCACGGACAGAAATAGCCACACAGGACAATGTATCTCTGCCGTTCATTCCCGTTAATGCGGCATATCCACTTTTCTTTAAGCGATTATAAAACCCTTTTCCTTTTGCCGTTAGAAAGTATAATCCATTTTCATCGCCATCCATTATGTCGATCGCACAGGTAACGGGCAGTCCCTTGTCGTCAACTGTTGCAATAATAACTGAATGAATTTTCTTTTCTAAATAGTTTAATATTTCCTTTGTTTTCACTTTTGAAAACCTCCTGTGAAACAGAGTGGGGCTGTCCTATTGACAGCCCCGTTATCATAATCACTTTTGTTTTATTCACTGACAACACTAAAACGCTGCTGTATATGCTTACCGTTTTCCGCTTCATCAATCATAGCAATTGCATAGTCTGCATAGCTGATAACACTTTCTCCTTTTGAGTTAAGAGTAAGTTCTTCACCGCCAAGAATATATTTGCCGGTACGAACACCATCTGCCTGGAAATCTCCAGCAGGACTTAAATATGTCCATTTCACATCATTGCGCTGACGCAGCTCCCCTAAAGCCTTTGCCATCGCAACAGCAAGCGGTTTAAATATATCCGGAAAATCAGGTCCGTCGGATACGCAAAGAGTATGTTCCGGGTTTACATAAAGACTACCTGCCCCACCAACTATCAACAGACGAATATTTGTACCTGAAAGAATATCACATAAGCGTTTCAAAGAAGTACTGTGCTGAGGTAAAGTTTCTTCTGTCCATGCGCCGAAAGCATCAATTACAACATCACTGTCTTTTAGGTCATTTAATGTCAGATCGAACAAATCTTTTTCAAGAACTTCTACACCTGCAGGTACTGAATTATTATTACGAACAACTGCCTTTACATTGTGTCCTCTATTAAGCGCTTCTTCTACAAGTTTTTTTCCCTGCTTTCCTGCTGCACATACAACTGTAATTTTCATTTTAGTTTCCTCCTTCATCTTAGTTTGGCTGTTGCCAAAAAATTTCTCAAAAATGCTCATAATGGATTTCTCCTTTTGGATATGCTCAGAGCTTCGCAGCGGCCGTTCTCCTCAACTCTTGGCTATATTATATGGGTGTTGGTTTCGACTGTAAAGTAAGCACTTTATTGTGGCGTAGTTACCTAAAGGATACTATTGGGTAGTTACCGCGAGGAAACAAATGCGTAATTTCAGGCTTTTCCGGTTATTGGTGCAAGGCAATAAAATTTAAAAATTTATTTTCACTTGATTTCATACGGAAACATTGACCAAATCAGACTCATACAGTATAATTGAAACAAAGTTTCACTAAGAAACCATTGTGTGGAGGTAATCATAATGAGTGAATCAAAAACCGTAAAGGAATTGCCCGCTTGCCCTGTAGAAACAACATTAACTTTAATTGGTGATAAATGGAAAGTTTTAATTTTGCGCGACTTGCTCACGGGAACAAAGCGATTTGGTGAACTAAAAAAATCAATTGGAAATGTATCACAAAAGGTATTGACTGCACAACTTCGTGCAATGGAAGAAAACGGCTTATTAACCCGTACCGTATATGCAGAGGTACCACCGAGAGTAGAATACACTTTAACAGACTTAGGAAAAAGTCTGAAACCCATTCTGGACGCCATGTGGAATTGGGGAGAGGAATACAAGGCATCATTAAACTAAATACGCAATCCCGGTTGCTATAGATAAACCACCGCCTAAAGCTGTTGAAGACCAATCCTAAAGCTTTTTCCATCAATTATCTTGCGCATTGGTGTCTTTCGGGAACTTCAGACCATGCAGTTTTGCTTTTACGGTCTGTTTGCTCACAGTTACTTTCAGACTGTTTTCTTCTCCACCTCTCCTATAGGAAATCTGTACAGCCTCTTTCAGAATTTCTGCTGTCGCATCTTCTGTTATCCTTTCATGTTTTTTCAATCCTAGAATCCTGTCCAGCAGATACTCCATCTTACTGGTTTTTCTGTTCATGAAGAGGTTTTTTGTAAAGTACACCGTTCCTAATGATGTGATTGAGTTACTGAGTGGTGAAGGAACACATTCGTTTTATTACAAAAAAAGCCCTATCCATTCGGAACAGCGTATTCATAATTATTTTTATACTTGTAAACATTATTTATGTATTATCCACAATAAAATTGATGTATAATATTTATAGATTGTAACAAAGTTAAGGAGGGAGCGAATGGATTTAGAAATATATCAGAAATTGTGTTCAGAATCAAAAATTCTTTGGACACAGCATTGTCTGCAACGAATGCAGGAAAGAGATATCAGTCGTGCCGATGTAAAAAATGGAATTGCAACTGGTGAAATTATAGAAGATTACCCTGACGATTATCCTAATCCAAGCTGTCTGATTTTTGGATATAACGTAAATGGACGAATTTTGCATATTGTTGCCGGGTGTGATAATATAAATGTATATATCATAACGGCATATTATCCAGATACAAAGAAATTTGAAGATGATTTAAAAACTCGAAGAAAGAGGTGATGAATATGTGTATGTATTGTAAAAATAGTACAACTATCAATAGTACAACAACACACGTCGTAAATTATAAAAATTGTATTATTGTAATTAAAAATGTTCCATGCCTTGAATGTGATCAGTGTGGAGAAAAATATTATACAGATGAAGTTGCTGAACACCTTGAATTGATTGTTGATATGGCAAAAAAATTAATGCAGGAAATTGCAGTTATCGACTATCCACAGGTAGCTTAATAATTTCGGCGGAAATATCATTGCTGGTATTTCCGCCACTTCTTTTTATATATTCTTCGCACTGTTCATCCCATCCACCCAGTTACATAAAATTACAATACTCTCTAAATTTACATTAATATATGTACGCCACCTTTTCGCCCACCAAGTACTTTCTTTCCTTTTAGATCATCCCATGAGAAATCCGGCATTTCTTCCCGGGCGACAAGGAAGTTGCCTGCGCGCTGTGTCAGCTGTGCAAAGTTGACGACATAATCATTAGCCCCTTCGTTGTAAGTGTAGATGGAAGCTTCTGATCCCATAAAGCCGATATCTGCCTCGCCGGAGAGAACGGCGGTCATTGTCTTATCGGCACCAAATCCAGTAATGACAGTGATATCAAGACCCTCATCCTCAAAGTATCCGTTTTCGATTGCCGCATACATCGGTGCATAGAAAATAGAGTGTGCGACTTCGTTTAAAATGACTTTAGTAGGCTCTTTTTCTGTCGGTTGCTTTGTTTGCTTTTCTGTTTTTTCGCTGCCACATCCACTGACGGTAAGTGTGAGAAGAGCAGCGGTAATTAAATATACAATTGGTCGCTTTTTCATAATCTTTTCCTCCAAAAGATTTGTATGATTTCTATTAGTATATGAAATGGTAGAAAAATGTGTTTCCAAAATAGAACAATCGAAGATTGACTGCCATATTGCTTTTTTTAGGAAAGTTATGGTATAGTGAATAACCGAAACAGGAAGAGTTTATGAAAATAAAATATTTGGGAGAGATGTTATGGGAGAAATATTGATGCAGGCGTTTTCGTTTGTTGCAATTATTATTCTCGGCTATGTGTTGCGCAGTCGAGGATTTTTTAAGGAAGAGGATTTTTATGTCATTTCAAGGATCGTGCTGAAGATCACACTTCCTGCGGCAATCGTTTCTAACTTTTCGGGGATGAGTTTGGAACCATCCATGCTTCTGATCAGCCTTCTCGGACTTGGGGGTGGTGTGATCCTGATTGGGACTGCATGGTTGATCAGTGCGGGGAAGTCAAAGGAAGAGCGTGCATTTTCTATTTTAAATATGAGTGGGTATAATATTGGAAATTTTACAATGCCGTTTGTGCAGAGTTTTCTTGGACCAGCGGGGATTGTGGCAACAAGTCTGTTTGATTCGGGGAATTCCTTTATCTGTCTTGGAGGTGCATACAGCATTGCTTCTATGGCAAAGGGGGAAGGCGGTGGATTTAAGATCAGGACGATTTTTAAGACACTGTTAAAGTCTGTGCCGTTTGATGCATATCTTCTGATGACTGTGTTATCGTTACTGCATCTTAGCCTTCCGGCTCCGGTTGTATCGTTTACAAAAATCATTGCAAATGGAAATGCCTTTATGGCGATGCTGATGATCGGTGTTGGATTTAAATTGTCCGGAAACCGGGAACAGATTGGGAAAATTGTAAAAATCTTGAGTGCCCGGTATGCGGTATCAATCGTATTGGCGCTTGCCTTTTACTTTTTGCTTCCGTTTCCGTTGGAATATCGCCAGGCGCTTGTGATTCTCTGTTTTAGTCCGATTGCCTCGGCAGCACCGGCATTTACCGGAGATTTGAAAGGAGATGTGGGGTTAGCAAGTGCGGTGAATTCCATCTCAATTGTAGTCAGCATTGTTCTGATTGTGGCAGTATTACTTTTGATTTTGTAAAAATAGAAGATTTTTGAAAGAGAAAAGAAGTGTGGACACTGTTTATAGAAGAAAACTATAAATAGCGTCCATTTATTATAAATAATGATTGGACGAAGACAATATAGAAACCTATACTGATAGTAGAGCGTATTTCTTGAAATTTGTTGGTAAAATGCAAGAACAGACTCACAGAGAAAAAACCTGTCGGAGAGACAGATTTTGAAGAAACAGAAGAAACTAGGAGGGAATGAGATGAATTTAACAGATTCAAAAGCAAAGCTGGCAGTAGGAGGTGCTATTTGTGGAGTGGTAGCAGTACTGCTGGCAATTTTTGGAAATCCCGGAAATATGGCGATCTGTATCGCATGTTTCATCCGTGATACGGCGGGGGCGCTTGGGATGCATCAAGCAGCGGTCGTACAGTATGCAAGACCGGAGATTATAGGGATTGTATTGGGAGCATTTATTATTTCGGTTGTGACAAAAGAGTACCGTTCAACAGCTGGATCTTCTCCGATGATCCGGTTTGTCCTTGGTATCATCATCATGATCGGTGCGTTATTGTTTCTTGGCTGTCCGCTCCGTATGGTACTTCGTATGGCAGCAGGAGATCTGAATGCTTACGTAGGATTGATTGGATTTGTAGCAGGAATCGCAACAGGAATTGTAGCATTAAAGCAGGGATTCAGCCTTGGAAGAGCACACGAGACAAATAAGATGAATGGTGCCGTGCTTCCGGTATTAATGCTTGGCATTCTTGTGATGATTCTGATGGGATCTTCTCTTTTGATCGCAAGTGAGAAAGGACCTGGAAGTATGCATGCACCGGTGTGGTTAGCGCTGATCGGAGGAATTGTATTTGGAGCACTTGCGCAGAAAACGAGAATGTGTTTTGCAGGAAGTATCCGTGATATTATGTTAATGAAAAACTTTGACTTGTTCTCAGTGATTGCAGCTCTGTTTGGAGTGATGCTGATCTACAACATTGCAACTGGAAATTTCCATCTGAGCTTTTCAGGACAGCCGGTTGCACATGCACAACATTTGTGGAATATTCTTGGAATGTATATTGTAGGGCTGGCAGCAACACTTGCAGGCGGATGTCCGCTCCGTCAGCTTGTATTGGCTGGACAGGGATCTTCGGATGCAGCAGTGACAGTTGCAGGAATGTTTGTAGGTTCTGCACTCTGCCATAATCTGAAGCTTGCTTCTGCAGCAGCAGCGGCTGCCACAGCAGAGACGGAGGCAGTTGTCGGAGGACCTGCGATCCAGGGAAAAATTGCAGGGGTAATCTGCATTGTTGTTCTGCTGATCATTGCATTTGCAGGAAATAAGCGAAAATAAAGCAGAAGAAATATCAGAACGAAGAGAGGTCGACAGTATGAAAGAAGTAGATGCAAGAGGACTTTCTTGTCCGGAACCGCTGATGATGACAGCAGATGCATTAAAAAATGAAAAAGGTCCGGTGAAAGTGCTTGTCAGTGAAGTGAATCAGAAGATGAATGTGGAAAAGTATGCAAAGAGCCATGGGAAAACTTACAAATCCAGAGAAATTGGATCAGAATTTGAGATCATTATCGAGTAAGGCGACGGAAGATACATACTAATTAGACAGTACAGAAAAAATATGCTCTGCCTGATGAAATATCATCATTGGGCAGGGCATTTTTTGTACTGGTTTTTGAAAAAGTTTTTCGGTTACATCTATACTTTGAATGACATATCATGTATAATAAGTTTATTGTGGTGCAAAAAGAAAGGGAACTTTCCAAGGGCACAAAGTGCGGAAGATTCCGCTTTAGGATAGTATCGTTAGCCGTTGATTTGATGGCAAGAGGCGGTTGACAGGAAGGAACGGGTTTGAAGAATGAGTGAAAAAGAACTGAGCGCGGAGGAAATCAAAAGAAATACATTGCCACTTTTACGGCATGCGGAAACTATTTATGTGTTGATGTCTGCATGCACAAAGATGCCGTATGTTGTCTGTGATGCGGAGACGTATGACGATGAGGTACTTGTATTTGTCAATGAGCAGGCAGCAAAGCAGGAGGCAGTCCGTCTTCTGCAGCAGGGAGAACCGGTTCAGGTTGTATCAGTAAAGAATGAGTCCTTGCTGGCATTTTACATCAGCCTGCTTCCAATTGGAGCAAATTGTTTGCGGGTGAATAAAGGAACACAGATCGAGACGGTGGTTCAGTTAGATGAACTGATCCGAAGACCAGATGGAAACCATCTTCCAGAGGGACAGATCCGTATTGAGAATCCGGAGTTACATTTGACGGCGCTGTATTTTGCACAGGAATTTCGCAAGAAGAGAGAGGGCGGGATTACCGAAGAACTTAAAGAGTTAAATGAAGAGATGCTGGCACATTTCCGCAGGGGGAAATATATTGTTGCAGTACAGAAAGAAGGACAGCAGATTCCGATTCTGAGAGAAAAGGACGGACAAATGTATCAGCCATTATTTACAGATATTCAAGAATTTAACAAGTTTAACAAAGAGAAAAACTTAAAGGCAGCGATCATAGAGTTTTCGAATCTGCCAAAATTTCTGGCGCCGGAGGCAAAAGGTGTGATCATTAATCCAAATGCAGTGAATATCAAATTGGATATGGCACGTCCAAAGCAACCGTCAGAAGAGCAGAATCAGGCACAGGCAACGGAACAAAAACAGGCAGAAGTGTAGCAGACAGAGTGGTCAGTAAATCAGGAAGCAGTAGAAAATAGAAACAGATATATGGAAAAGAAAAGTACCTTTGGCGGACACAAAATACAGAGTGTCTTCCGAAGGTATTTTTATTGCATGGAAAATCTTCCGACAGACAGAAACAAAAGTGGAGGGTTTGTTTCTTTTTTAGAAAGGGATGTTGATTTTTGAGTCAAATATGCTATATTTGTTACATTCAAAGGAGGAGAAGCGTATGAAAGAACGCGTGTTAAAGGAATATTTTTCCATTCCGAACTTGATGGGATATTTTCGGATTTTGTTGATCCCGGTATATTTATTCCTTTATATTCGGGCGGAGACAACGGAAGAATATTATATGGCTGCAGTTGTGCTGCTTGTTTCTTTCCTGACAGATCTTTTTGATGGAAAGATTGCAAGAAGGTTCGATATGGTGACGGAATTTGGGAAGATTTTGGACCCTGTGGCAGATAAGTTGACACAAGGGGCGATGGCGATCAGTTTTTCCTATAAATATCCGGCGATGGGGATTTTGCTGTTCGTGTTTTTAGGAAAAGAGTGCCTGATGGCAATACTTGGCTTATATATGATGAAAAAAAATTACCGGATGGATGGAGCACAGAAGCATGGAAAGGTATGTACAGCGGTACTTGATCTTGTGATGATTCTTGTATTGATTCTTCCGGGCATGTCGATTTTGATTGTCAATGTTCTTGCTGGAATTGCAATCATAGTCATGCTTAGTTCCTTGGCATTATATTTGAAGATGTACTGGAAGGTGTGGAAGAGTATTGCAGGAGGAAACCAAAAAAAGGAAATAGAGAATGCTTCTGAGAAAGAGAAGGAGGATAAGAAAAAGCAGGAAGCAAACATTCAGGAGAGAGAGGAAGGGGAATCGAAGAAGAAAGGCAGGAGAGGTCGTATGTGGAAAATCATACTGACAGTATGTATCATTGTTGTAATTATTGCAGTTGTTCTGATTCCTTATTTAAAACAGCCTAAAATTACAGAAGAAACAAAGAAAAATTTCAGTGTAGAAAAATTTTATGGAGAAAGCGCATCGGGAGAGCGGGCGAAAATCATACCGGAAAATGGGGAAGCTTTGGAGGAGCGGATCCGCATGATTTCGCAGGCGAAGGAAGAGATTATTTTATCTACCTATGATATAAAGGCAGATATCAGTGGAAAGCAGGTGCTTGCTGCATTATTGGATGCGGCAGATCGAGGAGTGAAAGTATCCATCGTAACGGATGGGGTTCCTTATGTGACTTCCATCTGGGGAAATCCTTATTTTCTTGCACTTGCAGGACAGGAAAATGTAGAGATCAAAATCTATAATCCACTTCGTTTCTGGCAGCCGTGGAAACTCATGGGACGTCTTCATGACAAATATCTGATCGTAGACCGGTCAATGTACATTTTAGGAGGAAGAAATACATATGACTTCTTCCTCGGAGACCAGCCGGGCTATCAAAACTATGACTGGGATATGCTTGTCTGTGTACCAGAAGGAAAGAAAGACACATCTTTAGAGCAGGTAAGAGATTATTTTTCATCTGTGTGGAAGATTTCAGACTGCAAGCTGTATGGAAAGAGCCCGATCTGGAAGTGGAATCCGTCGGTGAAAACGGCAGAAGGAGAATTGCGCAGACGTTACAAGGAGATTGCAAAAGAGCATCCGGACTGGATCATGGAAAAAGATTATACAGAAGAGACAGTAGAAGTGAAAAAGATGACATTGCTTTCAAATCCGACGCATGTCTATGCAAAAGAGCCGGTTGTTTTTTATGAGATGACGGAACTGATGAAGCAGGCAGATCATGAAGTGCTTTTTCATACACCCTATATTATCTGTAATGACTGGATGATGAGACAGCTTGTAGAGGTATGTGAAGGTGAAAAAGAAATCCGGATGATGACGAACTCTGTAGCGAACAATGGGAATCCATTTGGTGCGATGGATTATCGGAGAAATCGGGGGAAAATCATTGACACTGGCGTACAGATCATGGAGTATGACGATGGCGTTTCTTACCATGGAAAATGTTTTACGATCGATGGGCGTCTGACTGGAATCGGCTCCTTTAACTGGGATATGCGAAGTGCCTATCTAGATACAGAACTGATGCTTGTAGCTGACAGTGAGGAACTGACCAGACAGATGAATCAGGCCATGGCAAAGTATGAAGAAAGGGCATTGAAAGTTGTAGATGAGAGTCAGTATGATCTGAAAGAAGGACAAAAGCCAAGGAAACTTAGCGACAAGAAAGCATTTCGGATCAAAGTACTCGATATATTTGGCTCCTGGGCAAGATTTTTAATGTGAATTAATTGACAATAGCAGAAAAATTATGTATACTGGAAAAGACATGGAAGAACAGAGCAATCGGGTTCCATGCAAATATTTATTGACCACCCACAGATGTGGGGAAAGGCCATACGGACAGCCGGGTCAACTGCCGATAGGTGATATTATTACCGTTATTGATTGAGTTAGAAGCTCAATTTTATAAGTTGGTTACTTTATAACCAGTGCGTGAATGCGTGCATCAACTTGTGAAATGGTCAATAAGAGTAGTAAAAGTAAAGTATTTGCTATATAGACTCTAAGCTTTGTTATTCTATTAAAAAATGGAAGAGATTTCGATTACTGATTACAGTAGGAGAAATGTAGATTGAGATAGAATAAAATATAGATTAAAACGCAAGTAATGGAATGGATTCACATTATTTGCGTTTTTTTAGTGTCTGGGAAATTACTTTGGAGTTCTTGCAATCAAAAAGATACTGCGTGTGGGGATAGCGACTCGCAGAGAGCAGATTGGAAAATATGCTGGGGGAAAGGCAAATGGAAAATAAAATCAGATTGTATGGATTTAACAATCTTACAAAGGTATTAAGTTTTAATATTTATGATATCTGCTATGCGAAGACGGCGCGGGAGCAGAAAGATTATGTGGCATATATTGATGAGCAATATAATTCCGAGAGGCTTACGAATATTCTTGTAAATCTGACGGACATGATCGGTGCAAAAATCTTAAATATTGCAAAACAGGATTATGAGCCTCAGGGGGCTTCCGTGACAATTTTAATCTCAGAGGAGAGCAAACTGCCAAGTGGCGAAATACAGCTTGCGCATTTAGATAAGAGTCATGTGACGGTTCATACTTATCCGGAATACCATCCGGAGAGCTGTCTCGCTACGTTCCGGGTAGATATTGAAGTTGGAACATGTGGGGAGATTACACCGCTTTCTACATTGAATTATCTGATTCAGTCGTTTGACTCTGATATTATTACGATGGACTATCGGATCCGGGGATTTACAAGAGACGTGGATGGGAAGAAACTGTTCATGGACCACAAGATTGCATCGATCCAGGAATACATTATGCCGGAGATTTTAAGAAGATACGATGCGATTGACATTAATGTGTACGAGGCAAACCTGTTTCACACGAAGATGATGGTAAAAGAGTTGGATCTTCAGGACTATTTGTTTAAGACAGATGTCTATGAATTACCGCCGACCAAAAGACTGGAGATCATCAATAGTCTGAGGCGGGAAATGATTGAGATTTTCAGTGGAAGAAATATTTTTTAGAGAGTTAGAAATATCTGGTCAGACAGCCGGATCATGGAATCGAAGTTACGAAAACGAATCCATGACAGGAGGATAAAAAATGGAAAAATTATCACAGACAAGAGCGCCGATCTACGAGGCGTTAGAAGCGTTCAGAAAGCAAAGAGTTGTTCCGTTTGACGTGCCGGGACATAAAAGAGGGAGAGGAAATCCCGAGCTTGCAGAACTTTTAGGAGAAAAATGTGTGGGAATGGATGTCAATTCTATGAAGCCGCTAGACAATCTGTGTCATCCAATCTCGGTGATCCGGGAAGCAGAGGAACTGGCGGCAGAGGCATTTGGAGCAGCACATGCATTTCTGATGGTCGGAGGAACAACCTCGGCGGTACAGAGTATGGTGCTTTCCACTGTGAAGCGAGGGGAGAAGATCATTCTTCCGAGAAATGTACACCGGAGCGTGATGGGAGCAATGGTGTTGTGCGGAGCGATTCCGGTATACGTCAATCCGGAGTGCGATGACAGACTGGGAATTCCGCTTGGGATGAGTGTGAAAGCAGTTGAGAAGGCAATTCTGGAAAATCCGGATGCGAAAGCGGTGCTTGTTAACAATCCGACTTACTATGGGATCTGTTCTGATTTAAGAAGTATCGTAGCGCTTGCACATGCCCATGGGATGCTCTGCCTTGCCGATGAGGCGCATGGCACACATTTTTACTTTGGGGATCATCTTCCGGCATCTGCGATGGCGTGCGGGGCAGACATGGCAGCAGTATCGATGCATAAGTCGGGGGGAAGTCTGACGCAGAGCTCTCTTCTTTTGACCGGACCGGAGGTGCATGAAGGGTATGTCAGGCAGATCATTAATCTGACACAGACGACAAGTGGTTCCTACTTGCTGTTGTCAAGCCTTGACATTTCCAGAAGGAATCTGGCGCTTCGCGGGAAAGAAATATTTGAAAAAGTAATCCGGATGGCAGAGTATGCGAGAGAAGAGATCAATCAAATCGGTGGGTACTATGCCTATGGGAAGGAAATTTGCAATGGAGACAGCATCTATGATTTTGATATCACGAAGTTGTCGGTACACACAAGAGAAATCGGGCTTGCGGGGATTGAAGTGTATGATCTCCTGCGGGATGAATATGATATTCAGATCGAGTTCGGTGATCTTGGAAATATTCTTGCATATCTTTCCATCGGAGATCGCCCGCGAGATATCGAGCGTCTTGTCAGTGCGCTTTCGGAAGTGCGGAGAAGATTTGGGGGACCAAGCGTAGGCCTTCTTTCCCAGGAATATATCGAACCGAAGGGGATCGTTTCTCCGCAGACAGCCTTTTATGCGGAGAAGGAATCACTTCCACTAAAGGAAAGTGCAGGGAGAGTGTGCAGTGAATTTGTGATGTGCTATCCTCCGGGAATTCCGATTCTGGCACCGGGGGAGAAAATTACAGAAGAGATTCTGGAATACATTGTTTATGCAAAAGACAAGGGATGCTCTATGACCGGACCGGAAGATCCGGACATTGAGCGGCTGAATGTGCTGAAAGGAGTGTAGGGAAGATGGAACTATGGTTTTCTGAGGTACAGACACCTCATGTAAAATTTTCAGTGAGAGTTGACAGACAGCTTTATAGTGGAAAAAGTGAATTCCAACGGATTGATGTGTTTGAGTCGCCGGAGTTCGGCCGAATGCTTGTGTTGGATGGTTACATTATGCTGACGGAGAAGGATGAATTTATTTATCATGAGATGATGACACATATTCCGATGGCGGTGCATCCATCCGTGAAAAATGTGCTTGTGATCGGCGCGGGAGACGGAGGGATTATCCGAGAGCTGACAAAGTATCCGGAAATTGCACACATTGATATGGTGGAAATCGATGAGCAGGTTGTGGAAGTGTGCAGGAAATATCTTCCACAGACTGCCTGCCGGCTAGATGATCCGAGGGTGGAGATCCATTATGAGGATGGGCTTCGGTTTGTGCGGAGCCGGGAAAATCAGTACGATCTGATCATTGTTGACTCGACGGATCCATTTGGACCGGGCGAAGGACTTTTTACAAGAGAGTTTTATGGAAATTGTAACAAAGCCTTGAAAGAGGACGGAATCATGATCAACCAGCATGAAAGTCCATTTTATGATGAAGATGCTATTTCTTGCCAGAGAATGCACAAACGGATCGTGGAATCTTTCCCGATCAGCAAGGTGTACCATGCGCACATTCCGACCTATCCGTCCGGACACTGGCTGTTTGGATTCGCATCAAAAAAATATCATCCGCTCAGAGACTTAAATGATATTGCATGGAACATGAGAGGAATCTCTTGCAGATATTATACGACGACACTCCACAAGGGAGCGTTTTATCTGCCGTACTACGTAGAGGAGATGTTAGAAAATGTTGAATAAAAATGTAGAAGTATTTATGGCATGTGAAAAGGAAGCACATGAGGCGGACATCGTATTGTTCGGTGCGCCGTTTGATTCGACGACGTCTTACCGGCCCGGCACACGGTTTGGAAGCAGTGCGATCCGCAGAGAATCTTATGGGATCGAGTGCTACAGTCCTTACCAGGACAAAGATTTGGAAGATACGAAGGTGATGGATTGTGGAGATCTGGAGCTTTGCTTTGGAAATACAAAAAAGGCGCTTGCGCAGATTGAAGAACAGGCAAAAGAAATCTTAGATAACTCTGCAATCCCATTTATGCTCGGAGGAGAGCATCTTGTGACGCTTGGTGCATTTAGGGCAGTTTTGGAAAAATATCCGGATATCCATATCATTCATTTTGATGCCCATGCGGACTTGCGGGAAGAATATTTAGGAGAGCAGCTTTCGCATGCTTCGGTGATCCGAAGATGCTGGGATCTTGTCGGAGACGGAAGAATTTACCAATTTGGTATCCGTTCCGGTGACCGGGAAGAATTTTATTGGGCAAAAGAGCATGTGACAATGAGAAAATTTGACTTTGAGGGACTTGAGGAAGTGTTGGAGAAACTGGAAGGAACGCCGATTTATTTCACACTGGATCTGGATGTGTTGGATCCATCTGTCTTTCCGGGAACCGGGACACCGGAGCCGGGAGGAGTTACCTTTGATGCACTGAGAAAAGCAGCTGAGAAAGTGTGCAGCCGGGCAAATGTTGTCGCCTGCGATGTAAATGAATTGAGTCCGCACTATGATCCAAGCGGCATCTCAACAGCGGCGGCATGTAAGATTGTAAGAGAAATGTTGCTTGCGCTGAGTAAGTAGAAAAGTTTCCGAAGAAGTTAAACAAAAAATGAAAGAAAAACAAGAGGAAAGAAACAAGGAGGAACAAAAAATGGGTAAAGTGTTGATTGTAGGATGTGGAGGAGTTGCTTCAGTGGCAGTGCATAAATGCTGTCAGAACAGTGAGGTATTTGAAGAGATTTGTCTTGCGAGCAGAACAAAATCAAAATGCGATGCGCTGAAAGAAAAACTCGAAGGAACGACAAAAACAAAGATCACAACTGCACAGGTAGATGCGGATAACGTGGAAGAACTGATTGCACTGATCGAAAAGGAAAAACCGGATGTTGTCTTAAATCTTGCGCTTCCATACCAGGATTTGACGATCATGGATGCATGTCTTGCGACAAAGACACACTATGTAGATACAGCGAACTACGAGCCGGAAGATACGGCAAAATTTGAGTACAGCTGGCAGTGGGCGTACAGAGAACGTTTTGAAAAGGCAGGGATCACAGCACTTCTTGGAAGCGGATTTGATCCGGGTGTGACAAGTGTTTTCTCCGCATATGCATTAAAACATGAATTTGATGAAATCAACTATATCGATATTTTAGACTGCAACGGCGGAGATCATGGGTACCCGTTTGCGACAAACTTCAATCCGGAAATCAATATTCGCGAAGTATCCGCAAAAGGTTCTTACTGGGAAGATGGAAAATGGGTAGAGACAGAGCCGATGGAGATTAAAAGAGTTTATAATTTTGATGGAGTCGGAGAGAAAGATATGTATCTGCTCCACCATGAGGAGATCGAAAGTCTTGCATTAAATATTCCGGGAATCAAGAGAATTCGTTTCTTCATGACATTTGGACAGAGTTATCTGACACATTTAAAATGCCTGGAAAATGTGGGAATGACTTCGATCGAGCCGATCATGTATGAAGGAAAAGAGATCATCCCGTTACAGTTCTTAAAAGCAGTCCTTCCGGATCCTTCTTCACTGGGACCGCGTACAAAAGGAAAGACCAATATCGGATGTATTTTCCAGGGAAAGAAAGATGGAAAGGAAAAGACATATCAGTTATATAATATTTGTGATCATCAAGAATGCTACAAAGAAGTTGGGTCGCAGGCTGTGGCATATACAACTGGAGTGCCGGCGATGATTGGTGCGATGATGATCATGACTGGAAAATGGAACAAACCGGGTGTACATAACATCGAAGAGTTTGATCCAGATCCGTTTATGGATGCGCTCAATACATGGGGACTTCCATGGATCGAATCTCACAATCCAGTGCTGGTGGACTAATGAGCAGCATGGGGAAGGAAGTAGTCTGTACACCATATTTTGTTGTGGATGAGCGAAGACTGCTTCACAATCTTGAGATTTTAAAGCAGGTGGCAGAAGAAAGTGGATGTAAGATCCTTTTGGCGCAAAAAGCATTCTCGATGTTTTCTGTCTATCCGCTTCTTAGAAAGTATCTTTGCGGGACTACGGCAAGTGGTCTTTATGAGGCAAGACTTGGCAAAGAAGAGTTTGGCGGGGAGACACATGTGTTCTCCCCGGCATATCGGGCGGAGGAATTTGACGAATTGCTCCAGTATGTAGATGATCTTGTATTTAACTCTCCGGCACAGGTAAGAAAATATGGGATTCGCGCAAAGAATGCGGGAAAATCTATCGGACTGCGTGTCAATCCGGAGTGTTCCACACAGGAGGGCCATGCCATTTACGACCCATGCGCACCGGGTTCACGGCTTGGAACAACATTAGAAGCATTTGAGGAGGAGCTCGTACCGCTTCTCGATGGAATTCATATGCACACGCTCTGTGAGCAGAACTCGGATGATTTGGAGAAGACGGTCGAAGCGCTGGAGGATAAGTTTGGAAAGTGGCTTCCGCAGATGAAGTGGTTGAATCTCGGAGGAGGACATCATATCACAAGAGCAGATTATGATCGAGAGCGACTTGTGAGGATTATCCGCCGTCTGAGAGAAAAATACCAATTGGAAGTTTACCTGGAACCAGGAGAGGCAGTCGTATTAAATGCGGGAGATCTTGTTGCAAGTGTGATGGAAATCGTGCATAATAATATGGAGATTGCCATACTGGATACATCGGCAGCATGTCATATGCCGGATGTACTGGAGATGCCGTACCGTCCACCGGTACAGAAGTCAGGCAATCCGGGAGAAAAACAATATACTTACCGATTTGCCGGTCCAACCTGTCTTGCAGGAGATGTGATCGGTGACTATTCTTTTGAAAAACCGCTTACAGAAGGAAGCCGTGTGGTATTTGAAGATATGGCGCTTTATACGATGGTAAAGACAAATACGTTCAACGGAATGGCACTTCCATCGATTGTTTTCCGCGATCAAGAAGGAGAAGAACATCTTGTGCGGACATTCGGTTATGAAGATTTCAAAAATAGACTTTCGTAAGATAGATTGTTTTGTTCCACATAAAAGGAAAAGAAAGCCGGGGATGAGATGAAACGTTCAAAACAGATGTCAGAATCCATTGAACTTGGAATTTTGCTTGCTTTGTCAGGCGGATTGATGGATGCCTATTCTTATATTTACAGAGACCATGTATTTGCCAATGCACAAACAGGAAATATTTTGCTATTTGGAATTCAGTTGGCGGAGAAGAACTGGACGGCAGCGCTGCATTATCTGTTTCCAATCAGTGCTTTTGTGGTTGGAATCGCATTGGCAGATATCGTACGCATGAAGACAGATGAGAAGAATTTTCATTGGCGCCAGATTTGTGTGCTGATAGAGGCATTTGTCCTTATTTGTGTTGCATTTTTTCCACAGAGCATGAACACAGTTGCAAACAGTCTAATTTCGTTTGCGTGTGGAATCCAGGTGGAAAGTTTTCGTAAAATTCACGGGCAGGGAATTGCCACAACGATGTGTATCGGAAATTTGAGGAGTGCTACACAGAATCTTTGTGAATATTGGAGTACAAAAAATTGGAAGGCAGTGGAGAAGGGAATGCTCTATTATGGGATTATTATTTGTTTTGTGATGGGAGCTGTGCTTGGAAATGCTTGTATCAGATATCTGCATGGAAAAGCGATTCTCGTCAGTGCGGGACTTCTTGCAGCAGCCTTTCTTCTGATGTTTGTCGACAAAGAGAAAGAAGAAAAGGAAGCGGCTTCGCATAGAAAAGTATATAGAAAATAAAAGTGTGCTTCGCAGGAGAATCCATGAGATTAACCTGTGAGGCACACTTTTTTATTATAGAGAAATACTCTTTTAAAATTATCGCTCAGATGGAATATGACGCTTAATCGCTTCAAAGCTCTCACTGCTGATCACATGTTCAATCCGGCATGCATCTTCGGAAGCGATTTCCTCGGATACACCTAGTTTCACAAGCCAGTCAGTCAGAAATTCATGGCGTTCATAGATCATCTCTGCAATCTCGCGCCCGGAATCTGTCAGGAAAATGAAACCGGCTTCTGACACAGTAATATGCTTCTTCTCACGAAGATTTTTCATAGCGACACTGACACTGGATTTTTTGAATCCCAGTTCGTTTGCGATATCGACAGAGCGTACAACCGGGAGCTTTTTACTTAGAACAAGAATGGTTTCCAAGTAATTTTCTGCAGACTCATTTCCAAAAGTTCTCAAAATCTTCGCCTCCTTTTCCAAATAGAAATTTATTTTTGCTTTAAAAAAATTACATGAAACTGAAAGTAGTATAACATAGTGGCGAAAAAAATACAAATAAATACTGAGGAAGAGCGAAGCTGTCACGGAGATCAATAAAATGAAAAATAAAACAAAAAAGTAATTGACAACTAATAGTAATTAGATTATACTAATCAACAGATGAAAATGTTTATCAATTTCAACAGAGAAAGAAGATGATAGTATGCCGCTGACGATGGTAAGTGTAAATGAACCGAACACGATCATAAGAATCGGGGGAAAAGAAGAAACACGTCGATTTCTTGAAAATCTTGGATTTGTTCCGGGCGGGGTTGTGACAGTCATTTCTACAAATGGAGGAAATATGATTGTTGAGATCAAAGGTGCCCGAATCGCGATTGGGAAAGATATGGCGAATAAAATTATTGTTTAAAACACTGCGAGACAAACAATCGTCATAGAAGCGCAGAATAAAACAGATTTAGAAAATAAGATCTGATAGAAAGGAATGAGAAAAATTATGAACACATTGAACAAGATACCTTGCGGCAAGACGGTGAAGGTAAAAAAGCTGACAGGGGAGGGACCGGTCAAGCGCAGAATTATGGATATGGGAATTACAAAAGGGGTAGATGTTTTTGTGAGAAAGGTAGCGCCTCTTGGAGATCCGATTGAAGTGACGGTCAGAGGATATGAATTGTCGCTGAGAAAAGCAGATGCCCAGATGATAGAAGTAGAATAATTTTTTTTGCCCACTGGTTAGCGAATGCTAACGAAAGAAAGGTGAAACAAACAAAGAAAATTAGTAAAAAAGGAATAAGAAAAAAGGAGAAGTAGTATGTCAGTAAAAATAGCACTTGCAGGGAATCCAAACTGCGGAAAGACAACGTTGTTTAATGCACTGACAGGTTCCAACCAATTTGTCGGGAACTGGCCGGGAGTTACGGTAGAAAAAAAAGAGGGGAAGTTAAAGGGACATAAAGATGTTGTGATCATGGACTTGCCGGGAATTTATTCTTTATCCCCATATACACTGGAAGAAGTTGTGGCAAGAAATTATCTAATCGGGGAGCGTCCGGATGCAATTTTAAATATTGTGGATGGAACGAATATTGAGAGGAATCTGTATCTTTCCACGCAGCTGATGGAACTTGGAATTCCGGTTGTGATGGCAGTCAATATGATTGATGTGTTGGAGAAGAATGGCGATCGTATCCATATTCAGGAGCTCAGCAAAAAACTTGGATGTGAGGTTGTTGAGATTTCTGCATTGAAAGGAACCGGCATCAAGAAAGCAGCAGAGAAAGCGGTGGGACTTGCACGGCAGAACAAAGCGGTGGTGCCTGTACATGAGTTCTCCAAAGAAGCAGAGCTGATCATTAGAAAAGTAGAAGAAAAGCTAACCGGAATTGTAGAAGAACAACAGAAACGTTTCTTTGCAATAAAACTGTTAGAAAGAGATGATAAGATTGGATCTCAGATGGAACGCGTTCCGGATGTCGGTACAGAAATCCAGGAAATGGAGAACGTGTTTGATGATGACACAGAGAGCGTGATCACCAATGAACGATATACGTATATTTCCTCTATCATTGGATCTTGTGTGACGAAAGGATCTAAGGAAAAATTGACAACTTCCGATAAGATTGATCGTATCGTGACAAACAGATGGTTGGCATTGCCTATTTTTGCGGCAGTGATGTTTCTTGTCTACTATGTATCTGTGACGACAGTAGGAACGTGGGCGACAGATTGGGCAAATGACGGTGTATTCGGAGATGGATGGAGCTTTTTTGGAATCTCGGTTCCGGGTGTTCCGGTTCTTGTAGAAAGTGCGTTAAATGCAATCGGTTGTGCAGACTGGCTGCAGGCATTGATTCTGGATGGAATTGTTGCCGGTGTAGGAGCGGTTCTTGGTTTTGTTCCGCAGATGCTTGTGCTCTTTATTTTCCTTGCATTTTTAGAAGCGTGTGGATACATGGCGAGAGTTGCATTTATTATGGATAGAATTTTCCGCAAGTTTGGCTTATCCGGAAAATCATTTATCCCGATGCTGATCGGAAGTGGATGCGGAGTTCCCGGGATTATGGCATCCAGGACAATCGAAAACGACAGAGATCGAAAAATGACAATTATGACAACAACTTTTATCCCATGTGGAGCAAAGCTTCCAATTATTGCACTGATTGCAGGGGCGCTCTTTGACGGTGCCTGGTGGGTAGCGCCGAGTGCTTACTTTGTGGGAATTGCGGCGATTATTTGCTCCGGAATTATTCTGAAAAAGACAAAGATGTTTGCGGGTGATCCGGCTCCGTTTGTTATGGAACTTCCTGCATATCATATGCCGACAGTCGGAAATGTGTTGAGAAGCATGTGGGAAAGAGGATCTTCTTTTATCAAAAAAGCGGGAACGATTATTTTGCTATCGACCATCGTACTGTGGTTTTTGATGAATTTTGGATGGAGTGACGGCTCTTTTGGAATGTTGGAAGCAGAACAGCTTGACAGCAGTATCCTTGCGAAGATAGGAAGTGTGATCGCACCAGTATTTGCACCGCTTGGATGGGGAGACTGGAAGATGGCAGTTGCAGCAGTAACGGGTCTGATTGCAAAAGAAAATGTAGTAGGAACCTTTGGTATTTTGTTTGGATTTGCGGAAGTAGCAGAAGATGGAACAGAGATATGGGGTGCGCTTGCAGGAAGCATGACAGCAGTTGCGGCATATTCTTTCCTGGTATTCAATCTGCTTTGCGCTCCTTGCTTTGCAGCGATGGGAGCGATCAAAAGAGAGATGAACAATGCAAAATGGTTTTGGTTTGCAGTCGGTTATCAGACATTGTTGGCGTATGTTGTTTCTCTCTGTGTTTACCAGATTGGAACTTGGATTACTACCGGAACATTTGGTATCGCCACAGCAGTCGCATGTTTACTTGTGATTGGATTTATGTATCTGCTTGTACGTCCATATAAAGAAAGTAAGACACTTCATGTCAATATGAAAGCAATGGCAGGTGCAAAATAGAAATAAGAAAGACTGCCGGTTCGGAGGAGTTCTCTGAGGCAGTCTTTTTTCATAGCAAAGAGATAGGGTATAAACTGAAAAATTATTAAAAAGGAGGAAGGAATATGGGAACAATTGTTGCAGGAATGATCGTTGTAGGGTTAGTAGCGCTCGCAGTGAGAAGCATGGTAAAAGATAAGAAAAATGGAAAATCACTTCACTGTGGCGGAGATTGTAAACATTGTGGTGGGCACTGCCATTAGAGAGAAATAGTTTTCATTTTGGAAAGGACGGTATGAGCCAAAACATGACAGGACAGATTAAAAAAGTAAATGAGACAGGCAACTATCGGCGGACAAAGATGAAAAAAGAGATGGTTCTTCAGAAACTTCGGGAGCAAGGCTGCCGGATTACGCAACAGAGGCAGATCCTTTTGGATATTATATTGGAAGAAGACTGTTCTTCCTGCAAGGAAATTTTTTACCGGGCATCTAAGCTTGATCCGGGAATTGGGACGGCAACGGTATATCGTCTTGTCAATAAGCTGGAGGAGATTGGTGCGATCAGCAGGAAGAATATGTATAAAATTGCCTGCGATGAGGAAAATGGCAGCAGAGAAGTATGCAGAATTGAGATGGAGGATCATACTGTACGGTACCTGTCATCAAAAAACTGGAATGAAGTGATTCTTGCAGGGCTGAAAAGCTGTGGATATATCGGAACGCAAAAAGTAAAAGCAGTTGTGATTGAGTCTTGTGTTTGAGACTGATCGTGATAGGACTTTAAAAGATAAAATTTCTCAATAACAGAAAAATAATGGAAATTATCCGCAGGCAGGATTATAATGACAAAAATATTGTAGGAGGGAAGAGGCAGATGAAAAACCATAGATTTTGGGCATGGGCAATGGTCGCATGTCTGTTCATGACACTCTACACAGGCTACAAACATAAATAAATCTAGGAGGGATAAAAATGTTAGATTGTTTTAAATGTATTAACATGAAGAAAACAGGAATCTTTGCGGCAGGAGTTTTGTTTGGTACAGCAGGAGTAAAGCTGCTTGCGAGTAAAGATGCGAAGAAAGTGTATACAAACTGTACCGCAGCAGTACTCAGAGCAAAAGAATGTGTGATGAAGACAGCAACAACAATCCAGGAGAATGCAGAGGATATTTACGAGGAAGCAAAGGAGATTAACGCAAAACGTGCTTCGGAAGAAGAGGAAGACGTATTTGAAGAGGTCGAAGAAGTTGCGTCGGAAACTTGTACTGATGATGAAACGAAGAGAGAACTCTAATTGCAGAGAACAGGATGGAATTAACAGAGAGAACACTTGCGGATTTCTTGCCAAAAGGCGAACAGGATCAGCAGGTGTTTCCTTTTAGTTGTTCTACATATGGAAAAGGGGTAAACAGTGAGATTTAAGATAAAACATGAAATAGAGGGACGAATGCGGGTGCATTTTCTGGGAAGTACAATGACATACCGACAGGCGGATACATTACTTTATTATCTGGAAAATAAAAGTGAAGTAATCTCTGCGAAAGTATACGAGCGCACTGGGGATGCGGTCATTCGTTACAAGGGAGAGCGACGTAGAATATTGGAAATGCTGCGTAGCTTTTGTTATGATAAGGTAGTTGTTCCGAATGAAGTACTTGAGACATCAGGCAGGGCACTGAATGCAGCATATCAGGAAAAAATTATAGATAAAATTTTATTCCGATGGATGCGTAAGTGGTTTCTGCCTTATCCGATGACGGCACTGTATACGGCTGCAATGTCTGTCAAATATATTTATCAGGGATTAAAAATACTGTGTAAAGGAAAAATAGAAGTTCCGGTTCTTGATGCGACTGCCATCGGCGTTTCGATTCTGAGAAATGACTTTGACACAGCATCTTCCATTATGTTTTTCCTTTCTATCGGAGAATTGCTGGAGGAGTGGACACATAAAAAGTCTGTGGATGACCTTGCGCGTATGATGTCGCTCAATGTAGAAAAAGTATGGATAAAAAAGAATGATCAGGAAATCCTTGTTGCGGCATCAACCGTAAAAAAAGGAGATTTAATCGTTGTACATATGGGAAACGTTATCCCGTTTGACGGTACTGTAATAGAAGGAGAGGCTATGATCAATCAAGCTGCGTTGACTGGAGAGTCTGTTCCAGTAAGAAGAAGCAGTGAAGATTCTGTCTATGCCGGAACGGTATTGGAAGAAGGAGAGATTACCCTGCGTGTGGAGAAGACTGGTGGTTCGAGCAGATTTGAAAAAATCGTGACGATGATTGAAGCATCCGAGAAGTTAAAGTCTTCGCTGGAAGGAAAGGCAGAACATTTGGCGGATCAGTTGGTTCCATATACGTTTGCAGGCACAGGACTAGTATACCTTCTGACAAGAAATGTGACAAAGGCGCTCTCGGTACTGATGGTAGATTTTTCCTGCGCGATGAAGCTGGCAATGCCGATCTCAGTACTATCAGCTATTCGTGAGGCGAGCAAATATCATCTGACTGTAAAAGGCGGAAAGTACCTAGAAGCTGTTGCAGAAGCAGACACGATTGTTTTTGATAAGACAGGAACGCTCACAAAAGCTCATCCGACGGTTGTGGACGTCATATCGTTTAATGGAGATGATCCGGATGAACTGTTAAGAGTGGCGGCATGTATGGAAGAGCACTTTCCACATTCCATGGCCAAAGCGGTTGTGTATGCGGCCAAGAAGCGGAATCTGGAACATGAAGAAATGCATTCCAAAGTAGAGTATATGGTAGCCCATGGAATCTCAACAGAGATTGAAGGAAAGCGAGCGGTGATAGGAAGCTATCATTTTGTATTTGAAGATGAGAAGTGTCGGATTCCAGAAGGAAAAGAAGAACTTTTTGAGAGTCTTTCCGGGGAATACTCACATCTCTATCTCGCGATGGAACAGGAACTTGCAGCAGTGATCCGCATCGAAGATCCTCTGCGGGACGAAGCAGTGGAAGTGATCCGCCTGCTAAAAGAGGAGGGGATTGCAAATATTGTTATGATGACTGGGGACAGTGAACGGACAGCAGCTTCCATTGCGAAAAGAGTGGGCGTGGATGATTATGATTCGGAGGTGCTTCCGGAGGAGAAAGCGAGATTTGTGGAGAAGGAGAGAGCAAAAGGAAAGAAAGTTATTATGATTGGAGATGGCATCAATGATTCTCCGGCGCTGTCAGCGGCAGATGTCGGCATTGCAATCAGTGACGGCGCAGAGCTTGCAAGGGAGATTGCGGACATTACAATCAGTGCAGATAACTTGTATGAACTTGTTTTGTTGAAGAGACTCAGTGACAGATTGATGCAGCGGATTGGAAGAAATTATCGACGGATTGTTGGAATTAACGCTGCACTCATTGCCCTTGGAGTGGCAGGAATTCTGCAGCCGACAGCCTCTGCATTGTTTCATAATACATCAACACTATTCATTGGGCTGGATAGTATGAAAAATTTAATGGAATAGCATATCAAAAAGCGTGTGAGAGATAAGAAGTATCCTTGCTGTCTGTGCAAATGGCAGGATACTTCTTTTTTTAACGGAAAGATTATTGAGAAAAATAGATCAATAAAAGTATTGACGAATCAACTTGAATTAGATAATATAAACATAAATTAGAAATAACTAACAAGAGAAGGAGGAAACATGAGTCAGGAAATATTTGAACTTGTGAAGGGGATGGATTTCAAAAAGATCGAAACACAGCTTGCTCTGCAATGCGCACCATTGATCATGGGACTGAAAGTTTCTAATCTTTTTATCATTCCAGCGGAGAATGAAACAGCAGTAAAAATAGTTTTGAAGCACTCAGGAATCTCTTATTTCCGGCTACTTCGGACGACAGAAAAGATCACGTATCTCCTATATCGCAGAAAAGATCTAGAACAAGTGATAGAACATCCAAAGATGAGGGATTTCTTTCAGAAAGAAGGATATGAGCAGCTGACATTAGGAGCTATTTTGTATACCTTTCAGAAACGTTACGAATCTTATATGACAGCAGGAGGAGTGTTTCCGCATGAGATGGGTCTGCTTCTTGGATATCCGCTCGATGATGTCACAGGATTTATAGAGCAGAAAGGCAAAAATTATCTTTATGCAGGATATTGGAAAGTATACACGAATATGGGAGAGAAGATTTGCCTGTTTCAGGCATTTGAAGAGGCAAAAGAAGCATTAATCCAAGCGGTTGCCAGAGGAATTCGGATAGAAGAACTAGTCCGGGGATGTGTGGCATAAAAATACATTGTCGATGAAAAAAGAAGCAGAGACAAGGAAAAGATAAGGAGGAAGATCATGGATAAAATTTATGTAGTATATTGGTCACAGACAGGAAATACAGAGGCGATGGCTGAAGCGGTCGCAAGGGGAATCCGTTCAGAAGGAAAAGAAAGTGCGGTTGTAGAGGTGGGAAGCATCTCACCAGAAGAATTAAAGGAAGAGGCAGTGTTTGCACTTGGCTGCCCGGCGATGGGGGCGGAAGTGCTGGAAGAATCAGAGATGGAGCCTTTTGTGGAAACATTGGAAGCATTTGTGAAAGGAAAGACAGTTGGCTTGTTTGGTTCTTACGGATGGGGAGATGGAGAATGGATGAGAGACTGGGAAGCGCGTATGCAGCAGGCGGGAGCAAATGTCATCGGAGGAGAAGGTGTGATCTGTCAGGAGACACCGGATCAGGAGGCATTGGAAAGGTGTGAAGAGCTCGGGAAAAATCTTGCAGCTTTGTAGACAGAAGAGAAAAGAAAGGACAGAAAGATGAGCGTTGTAATTGTAGGAGGCCATGACCGGATGGTTTGTCAGTATAAAAAAATATGTAAAGGGTATAAGTGTAAAGCGAAAGTATTTACACAGATGTCTGCAAATCTAAGTGAACAGATTGGCACTCCAGATCTGCTGATCTTGTTTACGAATACCGTATCTCACAAGATGGTACGCTGTGCAGTTGCAGAAGCAGAGAAATGCAACGCAGACATTGTGCGATGTCATACAAGCAGCAAGAGTGCATTGACAGAGATTCTTGAGAATGTATGTGCTTCTTCTGTTTGCTAAGAGGATGGTAAAAAAAGAAAAAAGTAGTTGTAGGCGGCAGAAGTAACTGCCGCCTTTTGCATTGTGTTTCGTGCCATAGCGGATCAAAACAGAGTTTTGTGCAAGGAAGTCAGCACATAACAATAATCTTCCTCGGGACGATCTGAGCGGGAATGCTTTTCGTGGCATTTGTGTAATAGACGATCAAAAGGCGATCCGCAAGAGAGCAGCGGAATGGCTGCCCATTTGATCCGACGATGTCGGTGGCGGGGGAAACATTTAGTTTTAGTGTATTGTCATTGTTTGTGAGAGTTTCATCAAAATAGTCTACGGTGATCGTTTCATTTGGCTGCTTTCTCCCAAGGATGACAGCACGGTACTGAGGAGGATAGATAAGTGGAACAGGAACCTGGGCATCGTAAAAAGCCGCGACAGTCATGCCGCGGCGAAGGCGTACTTCACTGATGACATACGTATCACTTGATACGACAACTGTGACAGTACCTTCAGATGTCTGCAAAGTGACAAGGGAGCTGCAACATTCATCGCCGAAAGGACGAATGTTTTGAATCGTTCCTTCCAGCGGGACAAAAGAAAAGTTAGGCATAAAATATTACTCCTGTTTTTCACCAGTATATGCAGAAGAATATTTTGTGGCACCACTCTCATTCGAATCCAGTTTAGGAGGTTCAAACGGATAGATTGCCTCATAGGATTCCAGTTCAGCAGAGGAGGACGGTGCAGAAGGGATCAGTCCTGTGCAGTCCCATGCAGAAGCTGCAGAAGAAAGATAATCGTAAGAGTCAATGATCTCTTGATTGGTTAGTGTTTGTTCGGAAATTGGCTGAGTATCAGAACAGATTTTTCCGGCAGGTGCAGCTGTACCGCCTTTTGCAGATTGTTCAGTAATTGGTTTCATAAAAAACTCCTTTCCCGTCTGTAAGTCGTTGATATTCGGTAATAATTTTTTTAAAGATAGAAAAGATATCATAAATAGTATGAGCGGAAAGGAGAAAAATTATGTTTTCAAATGCAGAAAGGCGATGGTATAATAAAAATTGTCAAGAGAGAACGCAGGTAAGAACAATGAGCAAAAATAAAAAAATCGAGATAGAAAAGAGGAAGTATTATGAAGATTGCAATAGATACACATTCACATACGATTGCGAGCGGACATGCATACTGTACGATTCGTGAAATGGCATCGGCAGCTGCAAAGAAGGGATTGCAAGGACTTGCGATTACAGAACATGCTCCAACGATGCCGGGAACCTGTCATCCATTTTATTTTTCTAATTTAAAAGTGATTCCGCGGCAAATGTCGGGAGTGGAGATGCTTTTTGGTGTGGAGTTAAATATTTTAGATGCAGATGGAACAATTGATCTTTCAGAAGCACTGTTAAAAGAGATGGATCTTGTCATTGCAAGTCTGCATCTTCCATGTTTTGCAAAAGGTGCAACTAAGGAAACATATACGGAAGCTTATTTAAAAGTGATGGAAAATCCGTATGTGAATATCATCGGGCATCCCGACGACGGAAGGATCCCGGTAGATTATGAAAAAATCGTGGAGGCTGCTGCAAAGTATGGAAAAATCTTAGAGGTGAATAACTCCTCTCTGACACCGGGAGGGTTCCGTCAGAATGCGCGTGAGAATCAACATACGATTTTGGAACTTTGCAAAAAATATAAAGTACCTGTGACACTTGCCAGTGATGCACATGTAGATAGTGATGTGGGAAATGTGCGTTATTCTCTGGAAGTTGTACGAGAATGTGGATTCCCGGAGGAACTGATCGTCAATACGTCAATAGAGAAATTGAAAAAATATATAGGAAGATGTCCAAAGGGATAGGAGTTGTCAGATGAAAAAATCAGTGGACTTTACAAATTTACTGTGATAAAATAGAGGACAGATAAGAGTCTGACAAAGGAGAGAAAAGAATGAGTAAGCAGATTAGGACGGAAGCGACAGATCTATTGTTTGATGCAATTTTGAGTTTGAAAGATAAAGCCGAGTGTTACACTTTCTTTGAAGATATCTGTACGATTAATGAGTTAATGTCATTATCACAGCGTTTTGAGGTGGCCAAGATGCTTCGGGAACAGAAGACATATTTGGAGATCGCCGAGAAGACCGGCGCATCTACAGCGACGATCAGCCGTGTCAATCGGTCATTGAACTATGGAAATGATGGATACGATATGGTATTTGAGCGTATCGGAGAATAGAAAGAGAAAAAAGAACGGAATAAGAGAAGCAAAAGCCTTGCAGGAGAGAATCTTGCAATGGTTTTTGCTTCTTTTTTTAGTTCTATAAGAGGTTTTTTCGAAGATAAATCATATCTTTTAACTGAATGCCGCATTCATAGATCGTATGGTCGTAGTTTTTAACAAAAAAATCTTTTACTGCATGGGAGCGGACAAATCCGCAGGCTTCATAAAATGGAATGGTAAGCGGACTGTCTCCGGTACCAACCTGGAGGATGGAATACTGATTGTGGTAGGTTTCCTCTATAAATTTGATCAGCATTCTGCCATAGCCTTTCCGGTGGAAATGTGAATCCGTTGCAATGTTTTTTATCTCCAGAATACCATCACCTTCATCGGTGACAACACAGACCCCTTTGACTCCATTGTCGTCCAGTATGTACATAGTACCACGTTCCAGATAGCGATCAATCATATCCTCCTGCTCATCTGCAAGGAGCAGAAGAGGCAGATATTGTTTCTTGTTTGTAGTGACTTTTTTTATCTCTATCATAAAAAACTCCTTTATTCTACTGTTATTACATGTGCATTACTACATTGCTGTTGGCAATCAGGTAAAACAAAAAGTTTCATGATTCGCTGTTTTGTAGATTGTATCATAAAACGCAGATGAAAGAAATGAAAACCAGATAAAATCTATAAAAAATAAAGGTCGGATTGTATTTTGAATATCCAAAGAAAATCTTTCATTTTTCTTAATAATCCCCTCAAGATAACTTAAATTTATGCTGATATGATAAGGAGTATACAAAAGGGGGTATGTAGGTGAGTAAGCGATCAGTGAGATATACGATTCATTTTTTAACAGCAGTCAGCATAACAGCAATGGTATTGTTTGTAATATACGGAATGCAGAACGGACTGTTTACAGACCGGACGAAGATGGAAATGTTGATAGAGCGGGGAGGAATCTTTGGACCACTGTTCTTTATCTTCATTCAGATGGTGCAAGTGGTAGTTCCGATTATCCCTGGCGGGATTTCCTGTGCAGCAGGTGTGATCTTGTTTGGACCATGGATGGGACTTCTATACAATTATATCGGGATCGTGATTGGATCGATGATTAATTTTTATCTTGCAAGGCGGTATGGACAGTGTTTTGTAAAATATTTTGTCAAAGAAGAAACATATGAAAAATATGCACAATGGCTTGAAAAAGGAAAGAAATTTGATAAGTTTTTTGCAGTTGCGATTTTCTTTCCATGTGCGCCGGATGATTTTCTGTGTATGTTGGCGGGACTTACAAAGATGTCATGGAAGCGGTTTTCTGCCATTATTTTACTTGGAAAACCAGGATCGATTGCCATCTATAGTCTGGCACTTGTCTATGCGGGAACGTGGATCAGTGGTTTGCAGTTGATATAGACAGAAGGAGGAGAGCATTATGAAGATACTTATTACAACAGATTTGTTTAGGCCTGCAATCAACGGTGTCGTGACATCTGTCTTGAATTTGGAGAGGGAATTAGAGAAGAACGGACACGAGGTAAAGATTCTTGCAGTGTCAGATACATGCAGTACCTATCAGATGGAAAATGTGTACTATATTCGTTCTGTTCCGGCAAAAATCTATCCGGATGTGCGAATTCCAGTATCGCGGGGCAGGGCATATGTGCAGGAGATTATCGAGTGGAATCCAGATGTCATTCACAGTCAGTGTGAATTTTTTAGTTTTGGCTTTGCAAAACGAATTGCAAGGAAAACAGGAGCAATATTGCTGCATACTTATCATACGTTGTATGAGCAGTATACAGAGTATGTTCCGTTTGGAAAAAACGTAAGTCGAGAGATGCTTGGAAAATGGATGAAAATGCGACTGTCTTGTGTAGATGCTGTGATTGCTCCAACAAAGAAGGTGGAACGTACGCTCAGAGAATATGGATTGACAGAGAGTGAAATTGCGGTGATTCCATCAGGAATCTGTCTCGATAAATTTCAGCAACCGTGTGAGGAGGAAAAAATCAAACAGATTCGGATCAAGTATGATATTCCACAGGAGGCGAGGGTGTTGTTAAGTCTTGGAAGACTTGGATTTGAAAAACGAGTCGATGAATTAATTTATGGAATGTGTCATTTGGTCAAACATGGGGAAAATGTGCGGCTGCTGATTGTCGGGGATGGACCAGCGAGAGCAAGTCTGGAGGAACTGACAGAGAAACTTCGACTTGGAACTTATGTAAAATTTACTGGGATGGCAGCACCGGAAGATATAGCAAATTATTATCAGTTAGGAGATCTTTTTGTCTGTGCATCGACAAGTGAGACACAGGGACTTACCTATATAGAGGCGATGGCGAGTGGATTACCGCTTGTGTGCAGGAAAGATGCCTGCCTGTACGGGGTACTTGAGGAAGGCGGAAATGGTTATTCTTACGAGAACTTAAACGAATTTTCAGAGATCGTCAGCCGTATCTTAAAGGAGCCTTTATGGATGGAAAAGGCAGTGGAGCATAGCCGGAACAACGCACGGAAATTCGGGACAGAGCAGTTTGGAAATATGGTACTGAATCTGTATCAAAAGGAAGTATGGAGAGGAGAATATGAGAGAAATGAAAGTATTGCTTTATGCGAAAAACGAGAAGATTGTGTCGAGAAGTGGAGTCGGACGTGCAATGTCCATGCAAAAAAATGCTCTTAAGTCGGAGCAGGTAGAACTGACCTGTGATCCTCGGGAAGATTTTGATATTGTGCATCTAAATACGGTATTTCCAAGTGATTATCATATGGCAAAGAAGGCAAAAAGAGAAGGAAAGAAAGTAGTGTATCATGCCCATTCGACAAAGGAAGATTTTCGAAACTCCTTTGTGGGATCCAATCTGACGGCGCCTCTTTTTAAATGGTGGATCATGAAATGTTATCAGATGGCAGATTTGATCCTGACACCGACGGAATATTCAAAATCGCTATTGAACGGATATGGGATCAAGAATCCGATAGAAGTGATTTCAAACGGAGTGGATACTTGTGAATTCCAGAAAAATGTACTGGATCGAGAGTCTTTTCGAAGAAAATATGGATTTCGCAACGAGGACAAGATTGTAATGTCGGTTGGGCTGTACTTTGAACGAAAAGGAATTCTTGACTTTGTGGAACTGGCAGGGAGAATGCCGGAGTATCAGTTTATTTGGTTTGGATATACACCAGAACTTCAGATTCCAAAGAAGGTCAGAGATGCGATTCACACGGATTTGCCGAATCTGACATTTGCAGGATATGTACCAAAGGAAGAGTTAAAGAAGGCGTACAGCAGTTGTGATCTCTTTTTATTTCCATCGTATGAGGAGACAGAAGGAATTGTTGTACTGGAAGCACTCTCCTCGCAGATTCCGGTTATTTTAAGAGATATTCCGGTTTATAAAAACTGGCTTGAGGATGGGCGGGATGTGTATAAATGTAAAAATAACGATGAATTCTGGGTGCGTGTCCATCAGATATTGCAGTGTCAGATACCTCTTTTGATAGATAGTGGTAGAATGAGAGCAAAGGAGAGGGATGTGCTCTGTCAGGCGAAAAAATTGAAATATTATTACAGTGCACTTTGCAAAAAGAATGCATAGTGAATTTTTTAACAAATAAATTGCATAATACTATGTGAGTGCCATGTAAATAAAGGACAAAAACACACGAGATACGATAAAAATGCAGGAAAATAAAAATAATCCTGCATTTTTCTTAGTTTTTCAATAAATTCAACAAAAAAATGAGGTATAAATGAATGATAAAAATTGTAAAATTTCAATAAAAAGATTGACATTTTGAAAACAAAATGAGATAATGAATGCAAATTCGGAATTTAAGGAGGATATCGAATATGTCAACAAAAGCTTATTATCCAATTAACGAAATCGGTGCTGGAAAACCAGGTTTTTCAAAAACACGTTCTATCATCGAAGCTGCATTTTATGGAAACAATGTAGTGAAAGTAAACACTTTAAAAGAAGCTTATGAGTTAGCAAAAAATTCACCAGGAACAATCGTGACAGATATGCCTGTATATAGAGGAGAAGAATTTGGTCTTGAGAAAGATGCAAAAGTTCTTTTATTCAATGACGGAGCAGTAACAGGACGTTACGCAGCAGCTCGCCGGATCAAAGGAGAGCCGGGAGTAGATTCTGCAAAGCTTGACAAAGTAGCGATGGATGCTATCTATGAATCACGTTGGAAAACAATGTACCACGCAGAAGTATTCGTAGGTCTTGACCCAGAATTCATGGTAAAAG
The DNA here is from genome assembly GCF_042846195.1 of Faecalimonas umbilicata. NCBI lineage: Bacteria > Bacillati > Bacillota > Clostridia > Lachnospirales > Lachnospiraceae > Faecalimonas > Faecalimonas umbilicata. Next base: position 2,007,739 of record NZ_AP031411.1, on the reverse strand, counting down.
CACATCTTCTGATTCCGGAAGGCGAAGAGAATATCATGTACAACTGGATGCTCAACTTCCAGTACATGTCAGATGAATATGTGAAAATGTATAAGAAATCAAAACCAGTCGGAGAGGGAAAAGAACCGGATATTTATATTTTCTCAGATCCACAGTGGATTCCACAGGAAAGACCAGACGTAGATTTCAGCTGTCTGAGTGATCCGCTGACCTTATGCTATTTTGATACTGCAGAGAACTGCGCATGTATCTTAGGTATGAGATATTTCGGAGAGCATAAAAAAGGAACATTGACAATGGCATGGGCAATCGCAAATAGAAACGGATATGCTTCCTGCCATGGTGGACAGAAAGAATACACACTTGCAGATGGTTCTAAGTTCGTAGCATCTGTATTCGGACTTTCCGGATCAGGTAAATCTACACTGACACATGCAAAACATGGTGGAAAATATCCGATTACAGTATTACATGATGATGCATTTATTATCAATACAGACACATGTTCTTCGGTAGCATTAGAACCGACTTATTTTGATAAGACGGCAGATTACCCAACTGGATGCCCGGATAATCAGTATTTATTATCTGCTCAGAACTGTTCTGCTACTATGGACGAAGAAGGACATATCCAGTTAGTGACAGAAGATATCAGAAATGGTAACGGACGTGCAATCAAGTCAAAATTATGGTCACCGAACCGTGTATATAAGATCGATGCTCCGGTAAATGCAATCTTCTGGATCATGAAAGATCCTACTATTCCGCCGGTAGTAAAATTAAAAGGAGCTGCACTTGCATCCGTAATGGGAGCGACACTTGCAACAAAGACATCCACAGCAGAGCGTGTTGCAGCAGGAACAGACTTAAATGCACTCCGTATCGTTCCATATGCAAACCCATTTAGAACATATCCACTGATAAATGATTATGAGAAGTTCAAAAAATTAGTGGAAGAAAAGAATGTAGACTGCTATATCGTCAATACAGGTGACTTCATGGGCAAGAAAGTACAGCCAAAAGATACACTTGGAATCTTAGAAGCAATTGTAGAAGGAAAAGCAGAATTCAAACAGTGGGGAGCTTTTGAAGACATTGAGATCATGGAATGGGAAGGATTTGTTCCAAATCTGAATGACGAAGAGTACAAGGCACAGTTAAAGAATGCAATGCAGAATCGTGTCAATGCAGTAGAAGGATTTGCCGTAAACAAAGACGGATACGACAAACTTCCGGAGGAAGCATTGGAAGCACTGAAAAAACTGGTAGCAGAAATTTAGATATTGCCAGTTGACTGTTCGAAAAAAGAATAAATGATTTCATGAAGATACTCTGGCCATACCTTAGAAAAGAGAGGAGGTCAGGGTATTTTTTTGACTATTTTTGGAAAGAGAAGTGAAAGGTAACATTTTTGTCAATGCATCAGGATTTTTTATTGACGGAGAGTGTGGTTCCGGTGATAATAAGTATCAACAGAAAAAATAGAAAAGAAATTTTAAGGAAGAAGGAAATAAGATTGAAGAAATTAGGGATTATAGGATATGGTTTGCGAAGTGAAACGATGATGAAAGCATTTCAAGGAATCCAAGCACCAGTTCAGGTTGCTGCAGTTGCAGATCCACTTTGGTGCCAGAAGCAGAAAGCATTTGCACAGACAGCAGAATTTGCACAGACTGTTTTTTATGAAACAGCGGAAGAGATGTTGGAAAAAGAAAGGTTAGATGGTGTGCTGATCGGAACACGCTGCAATCAACATACGAAATATGCGGAGTTGGTATTTCAGAAAAAGATACCATTGTTTTTAGAAAAACCAGTTTGCATTAATGAAGAACAGTACCAGCGCCTGCTACATGCATCGGAAGGGATGCGCGGACAGACAGTTGTATCCTTTCCGCTTAGGTTTACTTGTATTGTAAAAGAAATGAAAAAATTAGTGGATAGTGGAGAACTGGGAGAAGTTCTGTCCGTACAAGCAACGAATCATGTGCCGTATGGCAGTGTTTACTATCATAGCTGGTATCGGGATGATTCCCTGACGGGAGGACTGTTTTTACAGAAATCAACACATGACATGGATTATATTACTTACATTTTGGGGAAACGTCCGGTGAGTGTTGTGGCAAAGACTGCAAAAATGTATTTCAAAGGAGAAAAAGAGGCAGGGCTTTGCTGTGAGGATTGCAGCGAATATCATACCTGTCCGGAAAGTAGCTTTGTTGTGAAAACAGAGCGGAAAGAGGAACCTACCGGGAAATATTGCTGTTTTGCAAAAGATACTGGAAATGAGGATGTAGGAGCGGCGATTTTCACTTGTGAAGATGGAACGATTATTTCTTATCACCAGACATTTTTTGTCAAAAATAATGCTGGACGACGGGGAGCGCGCTTTATAGGGTCGAAAGCAAGTGCAGAATTTGACTTTTATACAGCGACACTTCGAGTAGACTATTATGATGCAAAACACAGTGCAGAACATAGGTTTACATATCCAGAAGGCTTGGTACATTTTGGGGGAGATGAGCAGCTTGCAAAAGCTTATGTAGATGTTCTGGAAGGGAAGGAGAGCAGGTCGGATTTATGTGCAGGGCTTGCAAGTGCAGCTGCTTGTCTTGCTGCGAAGAAAGCGGCGGAGAATGGAAAAGAAGAACACATTTTTTATGGATTTTAGATAAAATTTTGAAATCCAACATTTGGACAAATAATACCGACATCTGCAAATTGAACTGGGGACAGATTCCGATATAATAGAAATCAGTAGATGCAGCGATAAGACCGAACAGAGATGGGTGGTGCAGTCCATCAGAGAGGCGGTTGGATGACTTGAGAAGGAGGAGATCAGATGCCAGTAATTTATCATGAGGAAAGTAGAAATTTTCATCTGTTCAACGAAAAAATCAGCTATATTTTTACGATTTTAAAAAACGGACAGCTTGGACAGTTATATTTTGGGAAGCGGCTCAGAGACAGGGAGAGTTTTAATCATCTTTTGGAATTTTGTGACAGACCAATGTCTGTATGTACATTTGAAGATGACAGTACTTTTTCGATGGAACATATCCGTCAAGAGTATCCGGCTTATGGCAGCGGAGATATGAGATATCCGGCCCAGGAGATTTTGCAAAAAAACGGAAGCAGAGTGACAGAATTTGTTTATAAAAGTCATCGACTTTACAGTGGAAAGCCAAGGTTAGAAGGTCTTCCGGCCACTTATGTGGAAGAAGAGAAAGAAGCAGTGACACTTGAGGTGACACTGGAAGATTCACTGATTCAGACAGAATTGATCTTGACGTATACAATCTATGAAGAATTTCCGGCTATTGCAAGAAATGCAAGATTTCATCACAAAGGGGAGGAGAGTATTCTTCTTGACCGTGCGATGAGCCTGAGTCTGGATCTGCCGGATAAGCAATATGAGATGATCGAACTGACCGGAGCATGGGGAAGAGAGCGCGCAGTCAAAACAAGGAAGCTGGAGCATGGGATTCAGGCGGTGTACAGCATGAGAGGATCTAGCAGCAGCAATTATAATCCGTTCCTTGCATTAAAGCGCTCGGAGACAACGGAAACTTTCGGGGAAGCGATTGGATTTAGCCTTGTATACAGCGGAAATTTTCTCGCACAGGCAGAGGTGGATACTTATGATGTGACAAGAATTACAATGGGAATCCATCCGGATCGTTTTTCTTGGGAATTAAACAAAGGAGAAACGTTCCAGACACCTGAGGCAGTGATGGTCTATTCTGATGCGGGTCTCAATGGAATGAGCCAGATTTTTCATAAGTTGTACCGGACAAGACTGGTGCGGGGAAAATACAGAGACGAGGTAAGACCGATTCTGATCAATAACTGGGAAGGAACGTATTTTGACTTCAATGAGGAGAAGATTTTAAAGATTGCCGGAAAAGCAAAAGAACTGGGAATTGAACTGTTTGTGCTCGATGATGGATGGTTTGGAGAGCGTAATGACGATTTCACCTCTCTGGGCGACTGGTATCCGAATCTGCAGAAGCTCCCGGGAGGGATTGCTGGACTTGCCAAGAAGATTGAGGCGATGGGATTAAAGTTTGGCCTGTGGTTTGAACCGGAGATGACAAACAAAAAAAGCAGGTTGTATGAGGAACATCCGGATTGGATCTTATCGACACCGGGAAGGAATGTTTCTGTCGGAAGGCATCAGCTTGTGCTTGATTTCTCCAGAGAAGAAGTAGTAGAGGGAATTTACGGTCAGATGGAGAAACTTTTGAAAGAAGCTCCGATTTCTTATGTGAAATGGGATATGAACCGGAGCATTTCGGAAATCTATTCACATGGTTCCGAGGCAGAAAAGCAGGGATCTGTTTTCCATAAATATATTCTCGGAGTATATCATTTGTATGAAAAATTGACGGAGCAGTTTCCGGAGATTCTATTTGAGTCCTGCGCCAGCGGAGGTGCAAGATTTGATCCGGGACTTCTATATTATGCGCCACAATGCTGGACTTCGGATGACACAGATGCTGTAGAACGTCTGAAGATTCAATATGGCACGTCATTTGTCTATCCGGTAAGCAGTATGGGATCCCATGTATCTGCTGTGCCAAATCATCAGGTATTGAGGAATACTCCGTTAAACACACGGGCAAATGTAGCTTATTTTGGTACATTTGGTTATGAACTTGACGTTACTTCAATGGAAGAAGCGGAGTTGGAGGAAATCAAAGAGCAGATTGTGTTCATGAAGGCGCATAGAGAATTGATTCAGAAGGGAACGTTTTATCGTCTGAAAAGCCCATTTGAGGGAAATGTGACAGCATGGATGGTTGTATCCGAAGATCAGAGCCAGGCACTAGTTGGTTATTATCGTGTGCTGGAACCTGTGAATGCAGGATTTGAGCGATTGCATCTGGCAGGACTAAAGGAAGGAGCTGCCTATCAGATCAGTGACCGGAAAGAAATTCTTTTCGGTGATGAACTGATGCAGGCAGGGCTTGTTGTCTCTGATGCAGCTGCAGGGCAGAATGGAGAAAAATATAACGGAAGAAATGGAGATTATCAGTCTCGGTTATATTTCCTTCAGGAAGTGTAAGTCTGATGCTCATTTCGATACTGCGAAGGGCTGATCCCGGTCACTTTTTTGAATGCCTTTGAGAAAGAAGATATATTTGCGTAACCACAGGAGCAGGCAATGTGTTCTACACTCAAGTCGGTGTAGGTAAGAAAATCAACCGCCTTTGTAATCCGATATTTCATCAGAAATTGCTGAGGGGACAAATGTAGTGTGCGTACAAACAGCTCTGTCAGATAGCTGCGGTTCAGGGAAAGATAATCTGCAATTTCCTGAACAGACACCGGATTCTGATAGTTTTTATGAATATAGGAAATGGCGCGGCTTACATAGAGGCTGTTGCCATTTTCTTCTTTCTGTCTTGGGTGCGAAGATACTTCGATCAGATAGGACAAAATCTTCATTAAGACCCCTTGAATATGCACTTCACAAGAATAACTTAGTGTATGGTGTGCGATCATATCATCGATATCAGATCGGATCAGATCTACATCAGGACAGCGAAAGACCGGGGTTCGGGAAGAAATTCCTGCAAGGTCAAGATAGTGAGATACCTGCTCTCCAGAAAGTCCAATCCATGCGTAGGTCCACGGATGCGCTTCATCCGCCTGATAGAACGTCAGCTCATTTGGGCAGATCAGAAAGCCCTGTCCTTTTTCAAGATGGTAGTGTTGATCATTTGCATAGAAATCTCCGCAGCCGTCGAGACAGAAGTGGAGCAGATAGCATTCCCTCACCGCGGGGCCGAAAGAATAGAGAGAAGGACATTGCTGCCTTCCGCAAAATAGAGTATAAATATCCCGGAACAAACTGTTAGACACCTCCAGATAGGAGTCAGCAGGAATGTATTCCGGGATTTTTTTTGATAGCTTCATAATAAAAATAGTACCTCCTGAATAAATGAGAAACATGTGTACAGTCTGGACAAAATTCCAGTAGAAAAGAATATACTGTGGGTATCTATGATTAGTGAAAGAAGGACTTCTTCTGCAGTGTTTCAAAATCTTTCTTCCATTCTAAACCGGAAACACGAAATCCTAAAAATCCGTGTTTCCCTCCTGGCCTTACGACGTATACTATTTTTAACAAGTCGGATGTCCGAATGATGCGTCGGGAAATACCATACTTTTCGCAAAAAAGCCGGATGGCATGTCTTGGAGAATTTGCTTCGATATAGATGGTATCAAAATGTGCCGGAATGCCAAAGTCACGTTCGATGGCATATAACTTTTCCTCATTTAATGCTACGCCAAAGGTAATTTTATATTGTTGCATGATGGCCTCCTAAGTGCATGATTTTATATAGAGGGATTCAGAGTATTCTTGTACAATCGCTTCTGCTTGAAAAATGGCAGTAATTCAATATTCATAAATTGATCAGCTCCTTAAAGTTATTATGAAAGCTGGTATGTATAAGTCTCTTCTTCAGTTTTTATAAAACCGATAGACAGAAACATTTTCTGACTCTGAGTGTTAAAAGGATAGATCTCTGCGGTAATCTGATCCATTCTTTTTTCTTTTGCAAGTTCAATCATTTTTAGGATACAGCGTCTTCCAATCCGCTTATTTTGAAAGTCTTTGCATACAACAATGCATACTTCCTGATCATTGCGGAGAGTGACATCGCCGACAAGAGTTCCCTGATACTGGATATAGAAGCAGTCTCCGTGGGTACTGAGAAATGAATACATTTTTTGCAGCCGTTCAAGGGAATAGGTACAATCAATGTTGTCAACCTGCCTGCATACATCCAGATCTTGATACCATGGAAGCGCAGTATCATAGTTTGGATAGTAAGGAATTAAAGTGATTTCGGAATCAATTATAAGAGGTTTCATAGTTACCTTCCTTTCTTGGTTATCTAATGTGTCGTAAAACTGCTTGCTTTAGCGATAGGGAGTGTCGATCAGATAGAAAAAAATAGTATGAACCATTTACATTTATCTGTTTATTGCTTTCAGTGTAAGAAACGGATACTGCATGACGCTCCAGCCACCGCGGATAGAGACTTGGAGTTCATAATCGGCATAAAAGTGGGGAGAATTTCAGAATGTCTGCCAGTTTGCACTTTGCCCCGGTGATGCGTGGATGCTTGGGAATTTCAGAAATATAATGTTTGCAGTAGCTGGAAGCCTGCTAGCGTCGATCAATATTTCGGCAGACATAAAAGCCGTACTGATTCAGAAGTGTCAGAACTGTCTTGAACCAGACAATCCCTCCGAAGAGTGCAAGGATCGTTACTCCGATGTTGATTGCACGAGATGCATTCATCATCGGGCGGATTAGTTCGATCAATGCCCAGATGGGAGCCAGAGAGAGGGCAAACAGAAGAAGGAATCCGGTGATCCCATGTTTTTGTGTGATCTTTGGAAATTCAAATCGGATCTTGCAGTTTGTACAGGAGTCCGGAAGACCGAATTTTAAATCAATTTTTCTGCCGCAGTTGGCACAGTAAAGTTCTTTTTTTGTAAACATATTTTCATTCCTCCATTGTGTCCGGTCACGGACAAAATTATATAGAAATATCATACCATTTCCATACAGGAACGTCACGAATTTTATAATAAATTTAGAAATGGCTGGTGGATCGCTATATTGACAATTGGACATAAAAAATTTGAAGAAGAAAAGCGAATGTAAGAAAGCCGTGAGAAGAGCTCATAGTATGAGGGACTGCTCACGGCTTTTGTATGAATGTTAAAGGTGATTTTTGTCAGTATTTTTCTTATTCTTACGATGTTTTTTGATTGCTCTGTTTCTGAGAGGAATACCGATACCTAAAAGCAATCCAATTGCCAGAATAGTCAGATCCATAATCACACCTCACTTTTAAAATTCTTTTTTGTTCAGGATAGATTGGCTGACAAGGCATGAGACAGCCAAAGCAGTGATTGCAAGAAACAAAAAGAATAAAATATAAACACGCGGATCGATTTGTGAAAGTCTTTTTACAAGTGGATAGAAATCTATTTTCATATATTCAGCTATTTTTGTAAGAAGGATTCCTGCCACAAATAGAAATCCCATCATACCTAAGATAGCGATTCTTCCTTTTTCACCGCCAAATTTTAAAACGAAAGGAAGCATGATTGACAGAAGCAAAAGGATGACAGGAAGCAGAGTACATGCGGTCAGAAACATTTCCCGGAGATTGCCTTTGTCTGTAATGAGGATGGAAAAAAAGCTGATGAGTGTTCCTAAAAATAAAGAAGCGATTCCGCAAAGGACTCCAAAAGTATATTTTTCTAACACATACTCTTTGCGTGTGATCGGCAGAGAGAACAGAAACGCATTTCCGTTGTCAAATTCATCGTAGCTGATAGAACTCAATGAAAATAGTGAGCCGACAAAACCTAAGAAGCCGATTGCAAACGAAGTTCCCGGCGATAATGTGATCATTGCCAGAGCAATGGCGACGATAGCCAAAAAGAAATTTTTCTGTCCTTTCATTAATTTAAAATCTTTGATTAATAATCCTTTCATTATGCAGCACCTCTGATCATCATTGTGATTACTTCGTCTATAGTTCCTTTTTCAATTGCGATTTGCGGATAGTTTTCGGCGTAATACTGCTTTTGATTGGTCAGGCAGCTATATCCGTAACTTTCCTTTTTGGAGCGCAGCAGATATTGTTTATCCAGTCCGGCATATGCTTCGTCATCAACTTTAAGCAGTGCATAATCGCTTAACAATACATCGGTGTCCTCATGCAGGATGATCGTCCCCTGATGTATCATATAGAGATCATCGCAGATTGACTCCAGATCGCTGGAAATATGAGAACTGATTAAAATAGAGTTTCCTTCCTCTTTTGCCATAAAATCTCTTAAGAGTTCCAGCAATTCATCTCTGGCTATCACATCCAGTCCTGCCGTTGGCTCATCGAGAATTAACAGTTTTGCATGGTGTGAGATCGCGGTTAAAACTTTTACTTTCGCTTTCATGCCTGTTGAAAAATCCTTGATCTTTTTGTTGCATGGAAGTTGAAATTTTTCTACTTGTTCCAAGAAGAATGATTTGTCAAAATTTTTATATAGGTTTTCCATGATAGGGAGGATGTCGTTGATGGTCAAATATCCGCTGAAACCAGAATCAGAAAGGACTACTCCCAAATCTTGCTTATCTTTTGCTGTAAACTGAGCAAGTGGTTTTCCGAGGATTGTGATATCACCATGTTCATAAGAAATCAGCCCTAAAATGGCTTTAAAGGTAGTGCTTTTTCCGGCACCATTTTGACCGATCAGCCCAGTGACGTGACCTCGCTTTACTTCCAGAGAGCAGTCTAGTGAAAAGTTTTCATAGCTTTTTTTTAAGTGTTCAATTTTTAACATAGTTATCCCTCCAAAATCAGTTCAAATAAGCTTTTGATATCTTCATCGCGGATGCCGTAACGCCTGCCTTTTTGAATGGCCTGCTCTAAGTCAGCCTCTAATTCTTTTTTTTGTTCTTCCAGTAAAAGTTCCGGATTTGTTGCGGCAACGTATGTTCCTTTTCCGTGGACGGTCACTGTAAATCCTTCACTTTCTAAGTTGTCGTATGCTTTTTTTACAGTCAAAGCACTTATTTTCAATTCTTTTGCAAGTGAACGGACAGATGGAAGATTATCATTTTCTTTTAGTTTTTCATTTCGAATCAATGTTTTCACTTGTTCTACAATTTGCTCATAGATAGGTGTCATTGAAGAATGATTTATAATAATTCTCATTTTGCACCCCTTTCTTTACAAACAGTATATAACAGATACAAACTGTTGTCAAGTGTTATACACTGTTTGTAAAGAAGAAGTTAAATTTTAAGGTGCAGAAAAGATAAAAGATGCAGAAATAGTGGGGGAATGCTATACTAAAAAGAAAGGTCAGGGGGATGGTCGTATGCAGTATATGGAACTGGCGCAGGAGATAATAAAAGAAGTAAAAAGAGTAGTGATCGGAAAGGATGAGTGTATCTGGAAGGCGCTTGCTGCGATTCTTGCAGGGGGACATATTCTGATTGAAGATATTCCGGGAGTAGGAAAGACGACATTGGCACTTGCGCTTGCAAAAAGTATGGGGCTGGACTGGAAGCGGGTACAGTTTACACCAGATATCCTTCCATCAGATCTTGTCGGATTTTCAATGTACCAGAAGGAGAGGGATCAGTTTGTTTATCAGGCGGGAGCGGTGATGTGTAACCTATTTCTTGCAGATGAACTGAATCGAACATCGCCGAAGACACAGTCGGCGCTTCTTGAAGTGATGGAGGAAGGGACAGTCACAGTAGATCAGGTCACACGGGAAGTTCCGAAGCCATTTTTTGTCATTGCGACGGAGAACCCGATGGGTTCTACCGGCACCCAGATGTTGCCGGAGTCACAGTTGGATCGCTTTATGATCTGTATGACGATGGGATATCCGGATATTCGCCATGAGATTGAAATTGTAAAAGGAAATCAGAAACGGCAATCGGAACGGTTGGTACATTCCGTGATCTCTGCATCAATGCTTCAGCGGATGCAGGAATATGTGGAGGAAATTTACGTCCATGACCGTGTCTATCAGTATATCGGAAGTCTGATACAGATGACGAGGGAACATCCTATGATTGCATATGGTGTCAGTCCCAGAGGAACGATCGCTCTTGCGAAGATGGCGAAAGCGACCGCATTTTTACATGGGCGGGAATACTGTACTCCGAAAGATGTGCAAGATGTATTTTTGGCGGTGACGGCGCATAGGATCTCTCTGAATGCAAAAGCGAGAGCGCAGAGAGTGGACAAGGAAAAGGTGCTCTGGGAAATTCTCCGTCAGGTTTCGGCTCCGCTGCCGAATCGAGGATAAAAGACCAAAGGCAGTACGTGGAAAGGAGATACAGCAGATGAGAGGGAAAATAGTCTATGCGGGAATACTGGCAGTGACGGTATATTTGAATATGCTGTACCATTGGGAACTTGGGAATTTTGTCCTGGCATTTGAAGGAATGTTTCTGCTTCTTTTGCTTTGCAATGCAGGAATCTCGTGGATTGGTTTGTCGGCAGAGTGGAAGCATACGAAGCTGTTTGTGGAGGAGGGGGAAGCACTACAAAGTCAGATATTTGTCAGAAATCGTCTGTGTATTCCAGTATGTAAGATGCGGATAGATCTGAGTTATCAGTATGCGGGAGAGGAAAAGAAGAGGAAAGAAAGACTGTGGGTTGCAGTGCGTGCAAAAGAAAAGAAACAGATTGCTGTCAAACATTTGCAGAAATATTCGGGCAAAGTATGTGCAGAGTTAGTAGACTGCCGTGTATATGATGTGTTGGGAATCTGGTCATTTCGGAAACGAATGAAAAAGAAAGCAGAAATATTGATTTTTCCAAAGACATATCCGATTGTGACGGAGGTAACTGTTCAAACAAGTAATTTTTCTCTGGAAGGTGAGCGATTTTCAGAAGAGGTGAGCGGCGATGATCCGTCGGAACTTTTTGCATTGCGGGACTATCAGCCGGGTGACCGGATGGCACGCATCCATTGGAAACTTAGTGCAAGGAAGGGAGAATGGTATGTGAAAGAATTTGGAAGACCTGTTGGAACAGCGGTGCTGCTTTTATTGGAACCTGTGTGGAAAGAAGGGGGACAAAGCGCCGCAGAGATCAGCAGGTATCTGCAGACAGCGGTATCACTTGTAAGAAGTCTTTTGGATGCGGGATGCAGCCATGTAGTGAGCTGGATCATGGAGAATGGGGAACTAGAGCGGGCGAGGATTTTTACAGAAGAAGATGTTTATTTGTTTGCAATCCGATTTCTTGAAACATGGGGAGCAGGAAAATCGTCACAAGAGAGCCTTACAGAAAGTTACAGGAGCATTTATCCACAGGAGTTGTATCATACGATACTTTCTTGGCGAGGAGAAGGCGGTTTTTTCAAAAATGAGGAACAGATTTTTGCAGATCATCTGATAGAAAGTCAGGAGTGGCTAAGACAGTGTGTGTTGGAAGTATGAGGGAGGGGTGCAAGATGGAAACAGCGTGGAGTGTGTTCTATGGAGCAGTAGGGACGCTTGGCATGTTGCATGGAATCGCAGATGCGTTTCAGATTCCATATGATCAAAAAATGATTTTCATCTGGATTGTACTCTCCTCTGTGATCTGGGGCATTGCGTTTGGCTGGAAACGGCACAGAAAATATCTGTTTCCAGCGGCAGTGGGACTGTTTGTATGGATCGGACTTTGGAGATGGAAGGAAATCTGTGAGGGGATTTGTCGCAGTATGGAGCGAATGACGGAGGCGGTCAATGCGTATTATCAGTTCTCATGGGACGCTGTGAAGTATGTGAAGACAGGGGGAATTTCTACCGAGCAGACAGCAATCCTTGCGGCGGGGGTCCTTGTGAGTGGTCTTCTTGTTGGAGGATTTTTACAAAAGAAGGGCAGAATACTTTTGGCAGTGTTGTTTGCATTTGGTTTTCTCGCGCCATTCCTGGTTGGAAGAGTTCCAGAAAATCGTACGGTGTGGGAGTTGCTGATAGGAATCATGGGACTTCTGGCAATGCAGACTGCGCTGCCGGGAAAACAAAGGCAGATAAAATTTTTCGGAACGGCAAACGGAATGCTGATCGGAATCGCAGCGATTGCATTTGTGGGAGGTGCGTGTATTCTGGAACCGTTGTTACAAACAATTTTTCTGCCGGACAGTCCAAAACAAAAACTCGTATTAGAAGAACTGTGGCAGGATATCCGAAGAAGTACCAGAGAGAATGTGAGGACAGATATTGCAGCAGGAGGTATTGGAAATGGAGACTTATCTGCGGCGGATCGGCTGGAACCGGGAAAAGAGCCCCAGCTGAAAGTGACAGTCGGGGAAAAACCACAGACGGATCTGTATTTGTATGGATATATTGGAGCAGATTACAATAGAAAACAGTGGGAAAGACTGGAGAGCAGTGCGAGAGATCAGCTTGGAAGGCGAGAGGCACTGGAAGAGAGAAAAGGGGATGTCTATCGCTGGCTGAAGGAAAAGAAGGATGAAAAAAAGCTGTCTGTGGAGTATGAGGATACAGAGAAGGCATATGAATATCTTCCGTATGGGAGCAAGATCAGAAATGAGCAGGAAGTATGGGGGGATACCTATGTGAAAGGAACCGGGAAAACGACGTATACGACTTCTTTTTGCGAACTATCAGAGGCTGACTGGCAGGAACGCACCGGAAAAAAGTGTGAGGAGATTCTTAGAAAAACGTCAGAGTATGATTTGTTTGTCAGCAAACAGTATCTTAAGATTGATGCAGAACAAAAGAAAAAACTGCAGCAGATCCCACTGGAGGGTGAAACTCTCTTTGAAATTTCAGCAGCGATGGAGCAATGGCTGGGCGCGCATACAAGTTATAGTCTGTCACCGGGAAAGGTTCCGTGGGGAAAAGAATATGTAGAATATTTTCTGTTTGAGAACAAAAAAGGATATTGTGCGCATTATGCGACGGCGGCAACATTACTCTTCCGCAGTCATGATATTCCGGCGCGATTTGTTTCCGGATACCTGATAGGTAAGGAGCAGTGGAAAACTTCCGATGATGGAACTTATCAGGTGACTGTAACCGGGGCAGATGCCCATGCATGGACAGAAATTTACACGGGTGACGGAATCTGGATTCCAGTGGAGCTGACACCAACTTACGGAAGAGACGATACATCAAAAGCGCATGGGACAGATTTGGAAAATGTTTCCCCGGAAGTATCTGGTGAGGATTCGCAGAGAGTCAGTTCTGACAGCCAGATGGCAGAATCCAATATTCCAAAAGAACATGAGACCGGGACAAAAGAAGCGAATGATAAAAATGTGGAAAATCAGCAGCAAGGTACAGAAAAAAATGCTGCAACAAATGTGGATGTAGAAAAAGAAGACAATGGAACGAAGAGTAATTTGTTGATAAAACGAATAAAACAGCTTCTGTTGTTTATGCTGATGAGTATCATAAGTTTTGGCGCATGGCGCTTTTACAAGGTGCAGCAGCGCCAGGGGATATTTGCAAAGAACAGAAATGAGAAAGCACAGACGATCTTTTCCAGTCTCTATGAAGTACTCCGGTTTGCCGGGATGGCAGAGAATGACTGCCTCGGGGATGAATTCGGGCAGGAGGCGAAAAAAGTCTGTGATAAAATGGAAGTGCAGATAAAAGCGGCACAGCAGACAGCGCTTAAAGCGTGGTATAGCGGGGACACCATTTCTGCTAAAGAAGAAAGAGAACTCTGCAGAACATATCGGAACGTGTGCAGATTGATTGCGGAAAAATTGACTTTCCGGGAAAAGATTTTGTTTTATTTTACAAAATGTTTTTTGTAAAAGGTACTTTTTGTAAAAACAAAATGAAAACTGAAAAAAATCTAAGTAAGAAGCAGTTGAAATCTTGAAAGACATCATGTATAATGTACCTAGAACAAAAGAGAAATACCTGGGATGTTCGACAATTCTGTTATTTTGAACCTACAATACTTTAAACGGGATTCTTATATCTCTGTAATATGTCAGGCCACCGATCGAAGCAGTGGAAGGCAGAAAAGCAGATGCGGTTGCCCACCTAGCGGAATGCTAGGAGTCAAAAGACAGAAAACGGCACCTCCGGGGAAAGCTTACAAAAGAGAAAGGCAGTCGTGAAAGCGGCTGCCATTTTTGTATGAGAAAGAGTGAAAATAAAGATGAAATGGATAGAAAAATATAAATATCATATGTTGGCACTTCTGTTGGGGTTATCTGTTTTTGCCTGTCTGATGAAAAGTATTTCTAACAATCAGCAGAAAGAGGTGAAAAAGAACAGAAATTCAAACGTGACAGAGGAAGAAAAGAAAAGTAAGGGAAAAGGAACCGAAAAAGAAGTGGAAGATTCCGTTGTCCGTGTGGTATTAAAGACAGATGGATTTGCAAATGTGGCACATCCCGAAGCGGGATTTCAGGCAGCAGGCGGTCTGAAAATCCAAAGTGGAGATGAAGTGCGCGAGAGCGCTCCAGGAGAAGTGGTCACAATCTGTCCGGATGATGCAATGTTTGCAAAGGGAACGATACATATTGAGCCGAAAGAAGAAGGAGATTTGATCGCGGTTGTCACATTGAACCGAGGATGCGGTGTTCCAAATTATCGTGGGAAAATCGAATTGTTTCAGACAGCGGAAGGAGTTGTGATCGTCAATGAACTCTCAATGGAACAGTACTTATATGGGGTTGTGCCGTCAGAAATGCCTGCATCCTATGAGCCGGAAGCGTTGAAAGTGCAGGCGGTCTGTGCGCGCAGCTACGCATATAAGCAGACACAGGGGTTTGGCTATCCGGAATATCAGGCACATATTGATGACAGCACTGCCTTCCAGGTATATGGCAATTCTGGAGAGCAGGCGAGCACAAACCGAGCGGTGGATGAGACAAGAGGACAAAAATTATGGTATCAAGATCAAGTGATCACGGCTTATTATTTTTCTACATCCTGCGGAAAGACGACAACGGCGGAGGCGTGGGGAAATGCTTCGCCGGAGAAAGGGTATCTACAGAGTGCAGAGATCAAAGATGCAGAGCGCGATTACGAAGCAGACCTTCCATGGTATCGATGGCGGGCGGTCATTCCGACAAATGTACTGACAAATATGATCAATCTAAATACACAGACCAATATCGGAAATGTAACTTCGATGGAAGTGACAAAATACGGTCCCGGTGGTGTGGCACAGCAGATTGTGGTGACTGGGGAGTTGGGAAGTGTGACCGTTGATACGGAAAATAAGATACGGACGGCGCTTGGCGGAAATGGGTATACGATTGAGAAGCAGGATGGGACAGTGATAGATAGTATGGCACTGCTTCCGAGTGCATTTTTTACTGTGGAGTATCAGGACGGCAATTATGTACTGGACGGTGGCGGGTTCGGACATGGCATCG
Organism: Faecalimonas umbilicata; assembly: GCF_042846195.1. NCBI lineage: Bacteria > Bacillati > Bacillota > Clostridia > Lachnospirales > Lachnospiraceae > Faecalimonas > Faecalimonas umbilicata. Next base: position 1,991,821 of record NZ_AP031411.1, on the reverse strand, counting down.
GAATGAGCCAGAATGGTGCAAACGAGATGGCAAAAAAAGGAAAGAATTATCTCGAGATTCTGACAACATTTTATCACGATGTAGAAGTACGGTGAAATTTACGAAAAGCAAACCAGCCGGTATTCAGGATACTATATCACAGTGCCATATAAAAATACAGACTGTATAAAAAACAGATTGCATTTTGAGAGAAAAGCATGGTAAGATTGTGTGTTAGAAAAAATAAGGAGAAGTCCGATGAAAGAAACGATAATGAAAAAATACCGGTTATTGAACCGGATTATGGATAGGATTTCAGAGAATCATACAGGTGCATATGCTGCACAGTCAGCCTTTTTTATAGTGCTGTCAATGATTCCTTTTATCATGCTGCTTCTTGCTCTGGTACAGTATACGCCAGTGACGAAAGCAGACGTCATACGTGCGGTGACGCATGTACTTCCGAAGACCATCTACCCGATGATTGTTTCTATTGTCAATCAGGTGTACAATCAGTCTCAGGCAATGATCTCTCTGACTGGGCTTGTAGCAATCTGGTCTGCAGGCAGAGGAGTTCTTGCAATGAGTGCGGGGCTTAACAGTGTCTATGGAAGTAAGGAAACGAGAAATTATATTTACCTGCGCCTGCGTGCAGCATTTTACACAGTACTATTTATTATTGCGATCGTACTTTCCCTTGTTATACTTGGTTTTGGTGATCGGTTGAGCATTTTTATTGTCAATCACTATCCTTTTATGAAGGGAATCATAGATCTGATCATCAATATCCGTGCAGTGGCATCGATTGTAGTATTGACGGTGTTTTCTATGACAATCTATCATTTTCTTCCAAATAAGAAAACAAAATTTATCAGACAGTTTCCGGGAGCATTTCTGACTGCGATCGGATGGGCGGCAGCTTCTTATATCTTTTCAGCATATGTCAATATTTTTACCGGATTTTCTACGATGTATGGAAGTATGACGACAATTATGCTGATCATGCTCTGGCTGTATGCATGTATGTATATTATGCTGCTTGGCGGCGAAGTAAACGAGATGCTTGCAGAAGATTTTTTCACATCTATGTAGGAAGATGGCAGATACAGTGGAAAAAAGCCGATACATTTGTTAAACTATTTTGGAGAAGAATGATTTGGGAGGGATACATATATGTGCTTTATTTGTGAAAGAATTCAGAGGATAAAAGAAGGGACAAATCCATATTTTGTAAAAGAACTGGAAACGGGATATGTTGTGCTTGGGGATAATCAACATTTTAAGGGCTATACATTATTTTTATGCAAAGAACATCAGACAGAGTTGTTTACATTAGATCATGATACCAAAATGAAATATCTGGAGGAAATGTCTATTGTGGCAGAGGCAGTAGCAAAGGCGTTTAGTGCAGAAAAAATGAATTATGAATTGCTGGGGAATGGAGATACGCATCTTCACTGGCATTTGTTTCCAAGAGTAACCGGTGATATAGAAAATTATGGAAATCATGGAAGAGGTCCTGTATGGTGGTATCCTATGGAATTGATGTACAGTGAAGAAAATATTCCTTCAGAGACAGAGTTGGAAGAAATGAAATCAAAGTTATTGCGTGAACTTGAAAGAGTGTTGTAGTGACAGGCTTTGTTATATCATAGTTTGTGAAAAGAGATTAGAATCAGAAGATTAAGATAATAGTGGGGGAATACATATGATTGCGGTATGGATTGTTGCGGTTACATTTACGCTTGTCGGGGCTTTGTACAGTTTCCCAAAATACTATAAGTTATTTACATGTAGGAGCTGTACGATCGGAAGGATTTTGGAGTCAAGAAGCGCTCTGGGAACAGATCAGAAGGGGATCACTGCCACATATGAGTATATGGTGGATGGAGTGCGGTATGAGGGCAGGACAGGATGGACAACCTTCGGAGTGTTCCGTCGAAATAGGGACTATACAGTTCACTATAATCAGAAGAAACCACAGAGATCTTATATCAGTGGCAGTGGAATTTACATTAACTGTGCACTGGGAACAATGTTTTTTCTTGTGGGGATCGGAGTGTTTCTGATAGGACTCTTTCTTTTGGCAGCATTATAAAGAAGGTTGCAGGCACGTATTGCAAAGTGTATATTAGTGGATTGAAAAGGGGACTGCAAATGAAAGAATTAAGCACATTGTGTTACATAGAAAAAGACGGAAAATATCTGATGTTACATCGTACAGTAAAGGAAAATGATGTCAATCGGGATAAGTGGATCGGTGTTGGCGGGCATTTTGAGAAAAATGAAAGTCCGGAAGAGTGCCTTTTAAGAGAAGTCAAAGAAGAGACCGGGTACACATTGACTTCATGGCAGTACCGGGGAATTGTAACTTTTGTATACGGAGAAGATACAATCGAATACATGTCTCTTTTTACTGCAGATGGGTTTGAAGGGACACAAATTTTGTGTGATGAAGGGGAGCTGGAATGGGTAGAAAAAGCAGCGATTTATGACTTGAATTTGTGGGAAGGTGATAAGATTTTCCTACGGCTTCTGGAAGAAAATCGTCCGTTCTTTTCGTTAAAATTAGTCTACGATACGGATGATGTATTACAATATGTAGCTTTGGATGGAAAGCGGCTTTGGCTGTAAATCGGCAGGTATCTTGCATTCTGAGATTCTGTTTTATGAAATACCACTTGACATCACAAAAACCTATGATAAAATAATAAGTGATTCAGACAATCAAATGAGTTATTGATAAATCAAAGGCGTTGAACGTGTCAGTAGAGAACTATTTTCTAACAGAGAGAGGAAATCATCGGCTGGAAGTTTCCTTTAGTTCAGATAGGGATCGAATTTCCCACGGGAGCTGCATTTTGGAAAGGATTCCAGGTGATTGATGCCCGGAACTTAGTAGAAGATGACGTATCTGCACGTTACGCAGTCCGAGAGCCTGACTCTTATGAGCAGGAATTAGGGTGGTACCGCGATAGACCTCGTCCCTTTTGGGGACGGGGATTTTTTTATTTAGGAGGAATCAGAAAAGATGAAGGAAAAATTACAGAGCATCCAAGAAGAAGCAGTCAGACTGATCCAGGCTGCTGATGCACCGGAAAAACTGAATGATGTAAAAATCAGATTTCTTGGGAAAAAGGGAGAGCTGACAGCAGTTTTAAAAGGGATGAAAGATGTTGCCCCGGAAGACAGACCGAAGGTTGGACAGCTTGTCAATGAGACGAGAGAGGCAATTGAAGAGTTATTAGAAGAGACAAAGACAAAGATGGAAAGAGCACTTCGTGAGGAACAGTTAAAATCTGAAGTCATTGACGTGACACTGCCATCGAAGAAAAATATGGTCGGACACCGTCATCCGAATACGATCGCATTAGAAGAAGTGGAACGCATCTTTATTGGAATGGGATATGAGGTTGTGGAAGGACCGGAAGTAGAATACGATGAATACAACTTTGAGAAGTTGAATATTCCGGCAGATCATCCGGCAAAAGATGAGCAGGATACTTTCTATATCAATAAAGATATCGTACTTCGTACACAGACTTCCCCGGTACAGGCGCGTGTGATGGAAAAGGGAGAACTTCCGATCCGTATGATCGCTCCGGGTCGTGTATTCCGTTCAGATGAAGTGGATGCGACACACTCTCCGTCTTTCCACCAGATTGAAGGACTTGTGATCGACAAAAATATTTCTTTTGCAGACTTAAAAGGAACACTGGAAGTATTTGCGAAAGAATTATTCGGACCAGAGACAAAGACAAAATTCAGACCGCATCACTTCCCATTCACAGAGCCGAGCGCTGAGGTGGATGTGACATGCTTCAAATGTGGCGGAAAGGGATGTCGTTTCTGTAAAGGATCCGGTTGGATTGAGATCTTAGGATGTGGTATGGTTCATCCACATGTATTGGAGATGTGCGGAATTGATCCGGAAGAGTACAATGGATTTGCATTCGGTGTCGGTCTGGAGCGTATCGCGCTGTTAAAATATGAGATTGACGACATGCGTTTGCTCTATGAAAATGACATCCGTTTCTTAAAACAGTTCTAAAACAGATTGGAACTCATCAGAAAAGGGCGGAGAAGCATGTGCAGAGAGGAAGACACAATTCTCCGGAAAGTCAGTTTTCAGGAAAATGGAAAAGTGAGAAAGACAGAAATATCGAAGTGAGAAAGGAATAGAAACATGAATACATCATTATCATGGATAAAAGCATATGTACCGGATCTGGATGTCACAGCGCAGGAATATACGGATGCGATGACACTTTCCGGAACAAAGGTAGAAGGATATGAAGTGCTTGATGCAGATTTGGAAAAAATCGTGATTGGGCAGATTGAGAAGATCGAGAAACACCCGGATGCAGATAAACTTGTTGTATGCCAGGTAAATGTTGGATCAGAAACCGTACAGATTGTAACGGGAGCAAAAAATGTATTTGAAGGAGCAAAAATTCCGGTTGTATTGGACGGCGGACGTGTGGCGGGAAGCCATGACGGAAAGCAGGTTGCAGGTGGAATCAAGATCAAAAAAGGAAAATTGCGTGGGGTAGACAGCTTCGGTATGATGTGTTCTATCGAGGAACTTGGATCTACAAAGGACATGTATCCAGAAGCAGCAGAAAATGGAATCTACATTTTTGAGGAGGATGCTGTTGTAGGAAGCAGTGCAATCGAGGCACTTGGAAGAAATGATGTCGTATTTGAATATGAAGTGACATCAAACCGTGTGGACTGCTTCAGTGTGGTTGGAATTGCAAGAGAAGCAGCAGCTACATTTGGAAAAGAATTTCATCCACCGGTTGTGACAGAGACTGGAAACAGTGAGGATGTCAATGATTATATTAAAGTAACTGTGGAAGATGTAGATCTCTGCCCGCGTTACTGTGCAAGAGTTGTAAAAAATGTCAAAGTGGGACCATCTCCGAAATGGATGCAGAGAAGATTGGCATCAGTAGGAATCCGCCCGATCAACAACTTAGTTGATATCACAAACTATGTGATGGAAGAATACGGACAGCCAATGCATGCTTATGATCTGGAAAAGATCGCAGGAAAAGAAATTGTTGTGAAGACTGCCAAGTCAGGAGAAAAGTTTGTGACATTGGATGGTCAGGAGAGAGAGTTGGATGAATCTGTTCTGATGATCTGTGATGGAGAGAAATCTGTTGGAATCGCCGGAATCATGGGCGGAGAAAATACGATGATCACAGATGATGTGCAGACTATGTTATTCGAGGCAGCATGTTTTGATGGAACAAATATCCGTAAATCCAGCAAAAAAGTGGGGCTTCGTACAGATGCGTCCGGAAAATTTGAAAAGGGATTAGATCCGAACAATGCAAAAGCTGCAATCGACCGTGCATGTCAGCTGATCGAGGAATTAGGAGCAGGAGAAGTTGTCGGGGGAACTGTGGATGTATACGGAAAAGTAAAAGAACCAGTTCGGGTTCCGTTTGATGCAGAGAAGATCAATGTGATGCTTGGAACAGACATTTCTGAGGAAGAAATGTTGGGATATTTTGCAAAAATCGGTCTGGAATACGATGAGGATACAAAGGAAGTGATCGCACCGACCTTCCGTCATGATTTGTTCCGCCTTGCGGATCTTGCAGAAGAAGTAGCAAGATTCTATGGATATGATAATATCCCAACTACACTTCCGAAAGGAGAGGCGACGACAGGAAAACTGTCCTTCAAGTTACGTATCGAGGAAGTTGCAAGAAACATTGCAGAGTTCTATGGATTCAGCCAAGGAATGACATATTCCTTCGAGAGCCCGAAAGTATTTGATAAATTATTGATTCCGGCAGATTCGAAACTGCGTGAAGTAGTAGAGATTATGAATCCGCTCGGAGAAGATTACAGCATTATGAGAACTACATCCTTAAATGGAATGTTAACTTCTCTAGCAACAAACTATAACCGAAGAAATAAAGATGTCCGTCTCTATGAGCTTGGAAATATTTATCTTCCGAAACAAGTTCCGGTTACAGAACTTCCGGAAGAGCGTATGCAGTTTACGCTTGGTATGTACGGAGAAGGTGATTTCTTTAGTATGAAAGGTGTTGTGGAAGAATTCTTTGAAAAGATCGGTATGCACAAGAAAGAAACATATGATCCGCATGCAGGAAAACCGTTCTTACATCCAGGACGTCAGGCAAACATCATTTACGATGGAAAAGTTGTTGGATACTTAGGAGAAGTACATCCGGATGTTGCAGATACTTATGGAATCGGAACAAGAGCATATGTGGCAGTCATTGATATGCCGGAAGTGGTAGAGCTTGCTACTTTTGACCGTAAATACGAAGGAATCGCAAAATACCCGGCAGTGACAAGAGATATTAGCATGGTAATGCCAAAAGAAATCTTAGTTGGTCAGGTGGAAGATGTAATTGAGAAAAAAGGTGGCGCTTACTTAGAGAGCTACAAGTTATTTGACCTCTACGAAGGTGCGCAGATCAAGGCAGGATTTAAGTCTGTCGCATATTCTATCGTATTCCGTGCAAAAGATAAGACACTGGAAGAAGCAGATGTCACAGCGGCAATGACAAGAATCTTAAAAGCGTTAGAAGAAATGGGAATTGAATTAAGACAGTAGAAATTGGATGTTATTCTGAGAAAGTGTCTTAGAAAAATATTTTCAATAGAAATTTCATAGTGTTTCAATAGAAGGCAGAATCTGTTGCGAAATGTAATGGGTTTTGCCTTTTTTGTGTGCTTCTTGATAGGGATGGAAATTATTATAAATAAAATAAAAATGTAAAAAGTATATAACAAATTATAGTGAAAATGCATAAAAATCAAAAGAAAATATTGTGTAAAATAGCAATGTAAATGTTCTTGCTAAAGAACCTATTTTCGTTATAAAATAAAAATAATTAATAAGCATAAAACAGCTAAAAATTACAAAATAGAAGAAAAAGCACGTTTTGTTATTTATAAAAAATAAAAAATAACGGATAGGGGATAGCATGAAGCGGTTTTCGATAAGAGGGAAGAAATTAAATACAAAAAAGCAAATTGTGATAGGAGGGAGTGTACTCCTACTCTTTTTTGGATTTTTTTTAATAAAGAATCTGCTCGCAATGGAATATCCATTGATTGTGGATGGGAAAGGTATTACACAGGAAGAGATACGGTTTCACAATCATGATATAGATAGGGCAATACGGTCAAGGGTCATTTTTAACTGGGCAGCAAAGGAAGGACGGGCTGATGAGTTTTCTTATGAGACGTTTCAAAAGTCTTTGAAAACTGAAAATAAAGAAAGAAAAGAGATAAAGCAGAAAGGAGAACCTTTATATGGTCCGGTAGAGTTTACGCCAATGCAATATTATAAGCGGCAACTCGGAGAGTATGAAAGAAGCTTAAAGGACCACATGATGAAACGTGTTGAGAAAAAAGAGTTGTATGAATTTTACAAGACTCATCAGGAAAATTTCAAAGAAGTGGATACGGTTTGTGCGGAATACACAGTGCGGCAGGATGGAAGAGAGATTTATAAAGAATCTGTGATACTGGACAAAAATAATATTCGTGCAAAAATGGAATTCGACGAGGAATTTGTCAACAGGCTTTTGTTGTTGGAGGAAGGAGGAAAAGTTATCTGGAGTACAGCGCAGGGGGAAGAAAAAGAACTGTATTGTACAAGCCGGGAGGATGGAGGGTATCTGTCCTATGAGGAAGTATCAGGAGCAGTGTTGGAACAGTACATTGCAAATAAGTTTGAAGTAGAATTGCAAAAAAGGATTTCAGAGTCTAACGTTTGGAATTTTATGAAAAAATAATTAAGGAGAAAGCAAATGAAACATATGAAAAAGAGAATCTCGTGTATGATTTTGACTGCAACGCTTTTGGCTGGAGGTTCGCTGGAGTATGCGGTTGCGGCAGAAGAACAACAAAATGTATCGGAGATTGTGACAGAAGAACAGGTTGAAATTCAATCAGAAGAAATAGTACCACAAGAAGAAATGGTACAAACAGAGGAACAGGCGGCAGCGACAGAATGTCAGGTTGTTCTAGAAACTTATACAGACGGAAAATTAGATGAAGAACATATTGGCGGAACATTGACCGCAGATAAATTGTCAGGACATTCCGGAGAGTGGGTGACATTAACTGTAAAAGCAAATCATGGATATGTTTTTCAACGGTATGATACCAATACAGATAATCTGGTAACAATCGATAACAACCGTTTTCAACTAAACGAAAAATTTCCTACGGTAGTTGTAAAGGCGTATTTTACAACAAGGGAGCCAGGGAAAGATGAAGTCTTTTTTGATGATTTTGGAAGCGAACCAGGAGCTGCGCTTCCAGAAGGAGTTCACATTTCTAATGGAGAATTGGTGGTAGATATCCCGGAAGGACAAGGAAGCAATTTCTATGAGCCGGCTATTGACTGGAGTCAGGTTTCTGCACAGGAAGGCTATCGGATTTCTGTGGATGTAAGGAGAGTTACGCAAACTTCAGGCACAATGCAGATTGCTTTTCGTGGTGGAGAACAAAGTACACAACGTTATGTAGTGGCAATTAATTCCCAGGGAAGTCTGATGCTAAGAAAAATTGACGGAACGAATGTGGAATTAAAAAAAGCAGCGTTTCAGTTGACAGATCAATATGCACATATAGAAGTGACAGTAGTAAAAAACGAAGTCAGAGTTTCTGCAAATGGTCAAGAACTTCTAGCTTATACAGAACGGAACAACTGGGGTGGGATGACACCAAAAGTTCAGTTATGGAATATGACACAGGGAGCGACAATGGGATTTGACAATCTGCTCGTAGAGAAAATTTGCGAAAAGAAACCTATTGAAGTTGTAACAATTTACAATGGGCAGGAAGATTTGGAACATCGTGCCGGAACAGCAGTTTCGGATGTTGCAGAAGCAAAAGCAGGTGATACGGTTACACTCCAGACGATTCCGAAAGCGGGCTATCGCTTCAAAGAATATCAGGTGGAGGGAATGGAAAGACTTTCGATTGTAGATAATAAATTTGTGATGCCGGCGGGAGAGTTTGAAAAACTGAGAGTCAATGCCGTGTTTGAAGATGATACGGTGAGAGAAGCGAAAACATTTTATGTAGACTCTGAAGGTGGAAACGATCAATCTGCCGGGACATCGGAAAAAGAAGCGTGGAGAACATTAGGGAGAATTAAAGAACATAATTTGTTTGTCCCAGGTGATCGTATTTTATTAAAATGTGGAAGTGTATTCCGTGGGGAACAGTTAGCATTTCAGGGAATGGGAAGTGCAGAACAGCCAATCGAAATCAGTTCTTACGGAGAAGGGGAACTGCCAAGACTGGAAGGAAACGGAGAAGTTGAAAATGTAATTTCATTATATAATCAGCAGTATATTCATATTAATCGTTTAGAAATTACAAACTTAGATCAAAAGTATAATCAAAATTTTGAGTTGAATGGAAGCAACAATCAGGAAAAAGCGTTAAGAGCAATTAACGTGTCAATCCGTGATTTTGGAACCGCTTCAGATATTCGAATTGAAGATTGCTATATTCATGACATTAATGGAAATATTAAATCTAAGTGGAATGGTGGAATTTTCTTCGATGTAAAAGCAAATATACAAAATGGAACATTAACAGGAGTTCCAAGCAAATATGATCAGATTTTAATTTCGGGATGTACATTTGAGAGAGTGGACAGATCTGGAATTAAGTTGATCAGTTCACAGTGGTGTAACCAGTGGGAAAAGAATGATCCGGGTGTCCCTGTAAACTGGTATCCATCGACCAACGTAGTTGTAAGAGACAACTATATGGAGAAAATCGGAGGAGATGGAATTACAGTCAGAGATACAGATGGGGCATTGATTGAACATAACCTGGTAAGAGATTGTCGGTATCAGAATACAGGATATAATGTTGGTATCTGGCCATTTGAAGCAGCGAATACAGTGTTGCAATATAACGAAGCATATGAGACACATGGAACAACGGATGGTCAGGGATTAGACTGTGACCATGCATCTTCAAACTCGGTTATGCAGTATAATTACAGCCACAATAACGAAGGTGGGTTTATGCTTATTATGGGTGGGTATCCGCATACAGGAGCGACAGTGCGCTACAATATCAGTCAGAATGACCGTGATAAAACATTTGAATTTGCACAGGGATGCCCAAAAGGAACTATGATTTATAACAACACAATTTACTCAGATCAGCTTTTAGAGAGGGGAGTCTTCTTCTTATCAAATACAGGAGCTGGACAAGGGGTAAATGATACCTTTGCATTTAATAATGTGTTCCACTACCCAGAAGGACAGAAATTCTATGGAGGAGAAACACAAAATCTGACAACGTATATGAAATTATATAATAATGCATATACTGGTGGGATAGAGGCGTTTGAGGGGGATGATAACCCATTGAAAGCGGAAGATGCAGGTCTGACAGCACCTGGAACCGGCCCTGAAGTAAATGAGAGTAAAACAGCAGTAACCGGATCCTCTGGAGCGCTGGATGGATATAAATTGGAAGATACTTCCGTGTTGATCGACAAGGGAATTACAGTAGACGAAGCATGGAAACATTTTGGAGGTACAGAGTTAGTTGACGGAAGAGGTATGTCTCCAAGAAATCTTTTTGAGCAGGCGAAAAATGGAAATAGTATTGACTATGTGATGGGAAATAACTTCCCGCAAATCAATGGGGTTGGATATGACAAAGATTTCTTTGGAAACAGCCTTGCCGATGGAAAGCCTGATATTGGAGCTGCTGAATTTTTGGCATCTGTTCCGGAACAACCAGATCCAGAGCAGCCAGATCCAGAGCAGCCAGACCCAGAACAGCCAAACCCAGAGCAGCCAAATCCAGAACAGCCAAATCCAGAGCAGCCAAACCCAGAACAGCCGAACCCAGAACAGCCAAACCCAGAACAGCCGAACCCAGAACAGCCAAACCCAGAGCAGCCAAACCCGGAAAAACCAAACCCAGAACAACCAAAACCGGGACAGCCAAAACCGGATGGAGAAAAGCCGAATGGGCAAACAGCTCAAAAACCAAGTAAGGGAGAGTCGGTAAAAACAGGAGACCCTGTTGTAGTTACCGGGTTGATTTTGCTGCTGATAGTATCGGGAGGCATCATTATGATTTGTTTTTGTGTTTCAAAAAGAAACAGGAAAACAGCAAATAGAAAAGAAAATTAATAATAGATAAAAGTATTTATGAAAAATACACCTTGCTGAGAGATTTTTAGTAAGGTGTATTTTTTAGTTGATGGTATACGTTGCTAATGGAGAAAAAAGGGTGACTCTTATGCAACATTATAGTTTATTTTGTTGATGAACAACTTTTGATGACTTTCTTTTTTTCCTGTGGTAGAATAAGAAATAGCAGTTGCAGGAAATGGGAAAGGCAAGAAAGGATGAACAGAAGATGAATCAAAAACAGATCATAGGTGCGGTTGTTGCCGCAGGACTTTTTATTGTGACAGGAGTTTCCAGTGTGCTGACAAATACATTATCTGAGCGAATGTTGGCGGATACGGCAAAAAAGACAGAGGATGCGCTGTTAGGAGGAAATACGACAACCCTTCCGGGAGAACCATATATTGGAATTGTTGCTGTGGAAGGGACGATTCAGGAACAGACTTCTTCCGACGGTATATTTGATACTGTGGCAGGCTATCAGCATGATACCACATTGGATTATATTGATCGGATGATGGAGGATGAGAAAAATCAGGGGATTTTACTTCGAGTTGATTCCCCGGGAGGAACAGTATATGAGTCGGAGGAACTATACCGGAAATTAGTAGCATATAAAGAAGAAACCGGACGTCCGGTTTGGACTTACATGGAGCATTATGCAGCGTCTGGCGGGTATTATATTTCTGCACCATCCGATAAGATCTATGCGAATCCCAATACGACAACAGGGTCGATTGGTGTGATTATGTCCGGATACGATATGAGTGGACTGTATGAGAAACTGGGAATCCGCTCTGTGAGTATTACTAGCGGAAAAAATAAAGATATGAGTAAGCTGACAGAGGAACAGATTGCGATTTACCAGAGTTCTGTTGATGAGTCTTTTGATCGGTTTGTGGAAATTGTTGCAGATGGAAGAAAGATGACAGAAGAGACTGTCAGAGAAATTGCAGATGGGAGAACTTACACTGCAAAACAGGCAAAAGCAAATGGGTTGATCGATGAGATTAGTCTGTATGAGGAAATGCAGGAAGCAATGGAACAGGAAACAGGATGTACAACATTTTATGAACCTGAGCAGGGAGTGCCTCTGCTCGCATCTTTGTTTTCTAAACTGGAGACACTCAAACCAAAATCTGAGGCGGAAGTGCTGACGGAATGGAATGAGGATCTTGGAAGCGGGGTGCTGATGTATTATGCAGAACAGTTACAATAAAGCCGGAGAGCCGGCTGTATGTGCAGGATTTTTTGTCCGGATGGCGGCGCACTTGATTGATATGGTAATAGTTGGAGGAATCTTGTTGTTTGCAAGGATTCCGCTTGCTTTGCTTTCGCTGCTCCTTCCGACGGAACTTTTGGAGTATAGGGTGTTGTTTTCGTATACGATCAAGGATATTTATCTGTATCTTGGCGGAGTGTTGTATTATATTTTGCTGACGTATTATACCGGTACAACACTTGGGAAAAAGCTGATGAATCTCCGTGTAGTCGCGGAAACAGGAGAGAAACTTACACTTTTTAATGTAATCTATCGGGAAACAATCGGAAGATTTCTGTGTAGCTTTTTTTGGGGAATCGGATATATCATGGCAGGAATTGATGGACAGAAGAGGGGATTGCATGATATGATTTGTGGTACGCGCGTGATTTACGAGAAGCGAGTGAAAGTGGCAGTTGTCAATAGCGGAGTACCACAGGGATCATATGGGATGCCACATCATCCTATGCAGAATCCAGCTGTGCGGGCAGGATCAGAGCAGAGACAGAGCGTGGAGAAAGTAGATAGAGAAGTTTGCCGGCAGATGCAGGGAGACAGAATGAATGAGAAGATAGAAGAACGACAAGAAATAAAGGAGACGGAAGATGAGAAAAGAAGATTTTAATTTTGATTTACCGGAGGAATTGATCGCGCAGGATCCGCTGGAGGATCGCTCCAGTTCCAGATTGCTCGTACTGGATAAGGAGACGGGAAAGACAGAACATCATGTGTTCCGAGAAATCATAGATTATCTTGAGGCAGGGGACTGCCTTGTGATCAATGACACGAAAGTGATCCCGGCAAGGCTGATCGGTTCCAAAATCGGAACAGATGCAAAGATTGAAGTATTGCTGTTAAAGAGAAAGGAAAACGATGTCTGGGAGACATTGGTAAAACCTGGGAAAAAGGCTAAGATCGGAACAAGGATCAGCTTTGGGGACGGATTGTTAGTCGGAGAAGTGGTGGATATTGTAGAAGAAGGAAATCGTCTGATCCATTTTGAATATGAAGGGATTTTTGAAGAAATCCTTGACCGTCTTGGACAGATGCCGCTTCCGCCGTACATCACACATCAGTTGGAAGATAAGAACCGATACCAGACGGTTTATGCAAAACACAGCGGTTCTGCAGCGGCGCCGACAGCAGGACTTCATTTTACACCGGAGCTGTTAAAGAAGATTGAGGAAAAAGGAGTGCAGATTGCGAGAGTGACCTTGCATGTAGGTCTAGGGACATTCCGCCCGGTGAAAGTAGATAATATTTTAGAACACCATATGCATTCTGAGTTCTATCAGATTGAGGAAGAGGCAGCAGAGAAGATTAACACTGCAAAAGCAAATGGCAAAAGAGTCATTGCGGTCGGTACTACAAGCTGCCGCACTATTGAGTCTGCGGCAAAAGAAGATGGAACGATCGCCCCAGTGAGTGGATGGACGGATATTTTTATTTATCCGGGATATCAGTTTAAAGTACTGGATTGTCTGATTACAAACTTCCATCTGCCAGAGTCCACACTTGTTATGCTTGTTTCGGCATTAGCAGGAAGAGAGCATGTATTAAATGCATATGAGGAAGCAATTAAAGAAAGATATCGTTTCTTTAGTTTTGGAGATGCGATGTTTATCCGGTAAAAAGGCAAAGTGATCAGTTGGTAGGATTGATCACTTTTTTCTATAATGAAAGTAGTGGGATGGAATGTTGTTATAAAAAAGCATTCTGCGGGCGCTGTCCATATGCGGAGGAGATTTGTAAAGAAAAGACACCGGAAATGAGAGGGGTACAGAAAGGGCATCGAGTGGCATGTCATCTGGTGGGAGCGAAGTAGATTTTGTATAGTGACAGTGAGAAAGAAGCGATAGAAATAATTGGGAAATCACTCCGGAGAGGTTGACAGCAGGGCAAAAGATGAGTAACATAGAAATGATTAGACTCAGATATATTTTAGAGACAGAAATAGAAATAAGGGGAGAAACTAGATGAGACCAAATCGGAAATATCGGGAAACCCTCAGAGTAGGATGCGCTGCTTTGTCGTTATCGATGGCGTTAAGCTGCGCACCGTTGGCAGTATCTGCTGCCGAGACTGAGAATGCAAAAGAGAAGGCCGAGATTCACTGGACGATTAGTGATGCAGCAGAGATACAGACCTCACTTCCGCTTATGATAGAGAATCAGTTCTATGTGACTGTTGGAAATGTACTAAAAGTAATTGATGTCACAACCGGAAAGGAGACCGCTTCCACAGAACTAGCAGCGGATGCATCCGAATCGGCAGTCATCGAAAATGGGAATGGCATGTTGTTTGTCCCACTTTCAGACGGAAGGATTCAGGCGGTGAAGACATCTGATCTAAGCTCTGTATTTTTGACAGAGAAGCCTGCGGAAGAATTTTCGGTACAGAGCCAGATTTTATATCATGATCATATGATTTATGCAGGTTTTAGTCCGGTGGCACAGGAGCAGAAAGTATCAGGATATTTTGCTGCATTTAAGACAGACTCTAGGACAGGAACTGATGCAGTTGCACCGGAGTGGAAGTCAGCAGAACAAAAAGAAGGAAATTATATCGGTACAAAAGCAGCTATTCTCGGAGAGAATGTACTATTTGCAGGAGACTCTGGAAAACTGGTACTTGCAAATGCAAAGACCGGAGAGGTGAAAGACAAGAAGGATGACATCACGGGGAAAGTGAGAAGTCCGCTTGTAGAGGCAAATGGATCTGTGTGGTTTGCGACAGATGAAGGAATTCTTTACAAGGTTACACTCAGCAGTGATGGGAAGGTGACAGAGAAAGCGACTATTTCGCTGCCAGATAAAGGAAATGCGATTATTTCGATTCTGGAAGGGAAGGTGTTTGTGACAGGCGGAAGTGGTCAGGGTTACATAGCGGTGTACTCTGAATCTGATGCTACTGAGATTCTGTCACAGAAGACAGATCATCCGGTCGTTAGTCAGGCGGTTACAAAATCAGGTAAGAATTTCTATGTGTATTTTACACAGGAAGAAGACTATGCAAATTTGTATGTGGCCAAGTTTGACGCAGACAAAAAGATGACGGTGGAGACCGTCTATACTTCGGAGACGAAGAAAAATGGAGAAGATTATCTTCTGATTGGCGATGATGGGAAAGTGTATTATGGAAATACCGGAAATGGAACGATCACATCTGTGGATGTTCCGAAGGAGGAAAATCCAGATCCAAAACCTCCGGTAGAGCCAGAACCAAAACCCCCAGTAGAGCCAGAAAATCCAGATCCGCAACCTCCGGTAGAACCGGAAGAGCCAGAGAAACCGGAGACAGATCTACCGCAGGAGAATCAATCATCGAAACCAGATGGGAACCAGCAGGGCAATACACAAGGAACTATGGACAACAGCGGGTCGGAGAATCAGAATACAACGAGAAATCCTTCCAAGAGTCAGTCCACAGGAAGTTCAGGTGGGACCTCAGCGGGAAACACAGTGGGAAGTATTGCTGAACCGACATTGCTTGAGAATATCAATGCAGCGATCAAGGGTGGGAGCAATTCTCTTGTCAACGGAAGTAAGCCATATAAGCTTGACAAGGAAATTTTGACTGTTCTTGCTAAAAATCCGAACTTTGAGCTGACATTAGAGTACGATAATTACTCCATCAAGATCAAAGGGGCAGATATAAAGAATCCGGAAAATGAGCTTTTTACAAAACTCATCGAGAAAAATGTTACGCTTTCCAAGAAAGAATCGGACAAAATCGGTGCGTACCAAGTATTGGAATTCATGATGAGCAAAAACTTTCCGGGGAAAGTGACGGTTATCTACCAGCTTCCAGAGCAGTTAAAAGGTGCAGAGAAATTGTTCCTCTATGAGAGAAGCAATCTGGACAAAGGAACAGAAATCGTAGTAGATCGGGATAAGGTGACTTTGATCTTTGAAAAAGGCGGGGAATATGTGCTCGCAAAAGAGAAAGACAAAGCTGCTGGTGAGGCAGAAAAAGAAGATACAGAAGATAAAAAAGAAGTGTCAAAGAATACAGAGAAAGAAAAGAAACACTCTTTTCAGTTGCCGAAGCTTCCGACACCGGTACTTGTGGCGGCAGGGGTAGCACTTGTGGCACTGATCGGTTTGGTTGTTATTATGCTGATGGAGGCGAGAGCAAGAAAAATCCGCGAAGCCAAACGCCAGAAGATTCGTGGAGAGAAAGGGGAACTTCCGGGAATTATAGAAGAGATTAGTTCTGAAGAAGCAGACCCAGAGCTGGAGAAGGAACTGGACAGTGAGCTTGCTGAACTTGAGGAAGAAGCAAAGGAACTGTCAGAATCACAACCAGATGAGGAAGAAAAGGCGGAGACATCTTTAGAAGGTCTGGAAGAAGAGAAGACACAGGTATTGCCGGCGCTTCCGCTTGTAGAGAATATCCCGGATCCGGAAGAAGAAGCACTTTTGAAGAAAGAAGAAGAAGACTGGAACAAGATCCATGAGGCACAGAGTCAGGGTGCAGCAGAAGTTTCTGAAATAGAGGAAATGCCTGAAACAGAGGTAATACCTGTGGAAGAGGCAGAAAAACAAGATGATTCAGAGAAGATAGAACAGAAGGAATCCGAGGAAGAACCAGAAGTTCAGAAATCTGAACCAGAACCTTGCGAAACAGAATCTTCTCAAGTAGAACCTTCCGAAGCAGAATCTTCCAAGAAAGAGAAGGACGATACGCAGAAAGACGAATAAATCATTTTTTAGATGAGGCGCAGTCGGAAATGTGATAAGACAGCATTTCCGACTGTTTTTTTGTATGAAAATTTGAAACGATATGGCAAAAAGCGCCTATTTATGATACGATGAATGCAGTATACTGACATAGTTATAAGAACAAGGGAGGTTTTTCAGATGGCAAATAAGTCGACAGTTCCATTTCAGGGAACGAAAGAACAGGAGACGGTACTGCGTGAAGTGATCGAAAAGAGAAAAAGCGAACAGGGGGCATTGATGGCAGTATTGCAGCAGGCACAAGAGATTTATGGATATGTTCCTACGGAAGTACAGACGATCATTTCGGATGAGATGGATATTCCGCTTCACAAGATTGAGGAGGTTGTTGATTTCTATCCACAGTTTACGTTGAGCCCGAAGGGAAAATATCAGGTATCGATCTGTCTTGGAACGGCATGTTTTGTGAAGGGAGCAGGAGATGTCTACAATAAGCTGACGGAAGTGCTTGGAATCGGTGGTGGAGAATGTACTGCCGATGGAAAATTTTCGCTGGACGCAAGCCGGTGCATTGGAGCATGTGGCATGGCACCGATTCTGATGGTGAATGACGATGTGTACAACCATGTGAAAGCGGAAGATGTAGAAGAGATTCTTGCAAAATATGAATAACAAAAAGAAGGGACCTTGCGACAGGAAAGGTCCTTTTTTTGAATGTGGACTTTAGTCTGTTTCGCCCATTGGAGTTTTTCGTTGATCCGAAAAATGGAGATGGGCGAAACAATAATCCACCCGCTATGCGGGTGCGCGTCGATTGTTATACAAAAAAATTACCTTTCCGTGTACAATAAAGTTGTTCAGGCTATATTGTAGAAAGGAAAGGTAATTTATGGCGAAGAAAGAATATTCACTCGCACATACAAAATGGATGTGCAAATATCACATCGTCTTCACACCAAAGTATAGACGAAAAGTAATTTATAATCAATATAAAGCGGATATCAGAGATATTATAAAACAATTGTGCAGTTATAAAGGTGTTGAAATAATTGAAGGACATCTGATGCCAGATCATATTCATATGTTAGTAAGTATTCCACCGAAGATAAGCATATCTTCATTTATGAGATATCTAAAAGGTAAAAGTGCACTTATGATATTTGATAAACACGCAAATTTAAAGTATAAATTTGGAAATCGTCATTTCTGGGCGGAGGGATATTATGTTAGTACAGTCGGATTAAATGAGGCAACAATAAAAAAATATATCCAAGAACAGGAAAAGCATGATATTGCAATGGATAAATTAAGTGTAAAAGAATATGAAGACCCTTTTAAGGGGTAATGCCAAGTAGTAACAATACCCCTTAAGGGGTAGCGACGAGTCAAGAGCAATATGGCTTGAACGGAGCTGTGGGAAGGATGTGTAAACAGAATTCCCATAGTCGAAAGAGAAAGCCAGCGCCTTGAGACGCTGGCCTAGTAACAAGGGCTTATAGCCCTAGAGCAAACCACCCGTTGGACGGGTGGTCATGATTGGAGTGAATGGAATGAAAGTAATTGATTTTCAGAATGCGAGCTGTAAGCACTGTTATAAATGTGTGAGAAATTGCAGTGTCAAGGCAATCTCTGTCCGACATGAGCAGGCGCACATTATGAATGATCACTGTATTCACTGTGGGAAATGCCTGGAAGTCTGTCCGCAGAATGCAAAGCGTTTCGCAAGTGACCTAGAACTGATCAAAGCCTATATTCGACAGAATATGAAGATTGTCGTATCAATCGCACCATCGTATTTGGGAGTGATGAATTATCGGACGCCGGGACAGGTTGTCGGAGCACTTCGGAAGCTTGGATTTGATGAAGTGCGGGAGACATCAGAAGGTGCGGCACTTGTCACGAGAGAGTATCAGAAACTGCTGCGGGAAGGGACGTATAAAAATATCATTACAACTTGCTGTCCAAGTGTGAATGAACTTGTGGAGAAGTATTATCCGGAATTGACAGACCAGCTTGCTCCGGTTGTCTCTCCAATGATCGCGCACGGAAGACTGATCAAAAAAATGTATGGGGAGCAGACAAAGGTTGTCTTTCTTGGTCCCTGTATTGCGAAAAAGCAGGAGGCGATGGGAGATTCCCGCGTGTTTGGCGCAGTGGATGCGATTCTGACATTTGAGGAATTAGAACAGTGGCTGGAGGAAGAACAGATTGTTCTGGAAGAATGTGAAGATCTTCCAATGGCAAACCCGGATTGTGGTGTGAATCGTCTTTATCCGGTCAGTGGTGGAGTTCTTCAGTCCGTGATGCTGGATTCTTCTGAAATGCGGGAGAAAGAGCAAGGTGAAGAAAAAAAACAATACCACAAAGTGTATGTCGATGGACTGGACAATTGTATGGAAATGCTGGAAAGTTTGAAAAGAGGCGAATTGGAGCACTGTTTTATCGAAGCGAATGTCTGTGATGGTGGCTGTGTCAAGGGACCGGCATCTGGAAAATGGAATGTGTCGTTTATCAAGGCAAAAGTGGAGATGGAGCGGAGAGTGGCTGCCCATCAGAAGGCACAATATGAGCCACAGTCTTTGGAAGTCGAACTTTCCAGACAATTTGCGCCGCATCCGCCAAAAGAGCAGCTTCCGACCGAGGAGGAACTTTCTGCAATTTTAAGAGAGACAGGAAAGTATTCTGAGAAGGATGAATTAAACTGTGGTGCGTGCGGATACGCAACCTGCCGGGAGAAGGCGATTGCAGTTTTTCAGAAGAAAGCAGAGAATAGTATGTGTCTGCCGTATGCACTTTCCAAAGCAGAGTCCATGTCGAATGTAGTGATGGATGTGACGCCGAATCTTATTTTCATTATAGATAGGGAGATGCGGATCCGGGAATGCAATAAGAAGGCGCAGGAGTTGCTCGAAATCAGCAGAGAAGAAGCGCTGGAAAGATATCTGTATGACTTTGTGGATACAGCAGATGTAGAGGACGTTTTCCAGACGAGAGAGTCGATTACATACAAGAAAGTGAAGCTGGAGCAGTTAGGCATGAAAGCTGAGGAAAAGATCATATATATTCCGGAGATGGAGTCGGTGCTGATTATTTATCAGGACATCACAAAAGAAGAAAAAGCAAAAGAGAAACACTATAATCTGAAAATGGAGACGGTGGAGATGGCACAGCGTGTCATTGACAAACAGATGATGGTCGCACAGGAAATTGCCGGGCTGTTAGGAGAGACGACCGCAGAGACAAAAGTGACTCTGACAAAGCTTCGGGATTCGATTCTCCTTGATGGAGAGGGGGACTAGCCATGGGAATCAGTGTAGATGTTGCGTGGAAAAGCCTGAATAAGCACCACGAGGAGCTATGCGGGGATAAAGTGGAAGTATTAAAGACTGTGGATTCGGATATTGTGATTTTGGCAGATGGTATGGGGAGCGGTGTCAAGGCGAATATTCTGGCTACGCTGACCTCAAAGATTCTTGGAACAATGTTGTTTAACGGGGCGACGATCGAGTCTTGTGTGGAGACGATCGCAAAGACGCTACCGGTCTGTAAAGTAAGGGAAGTTGCCTATGCAACATTTAGCATTCTTCAGATTTTTCGGAATGGAGAAGCATATCTGGTGGAATTTGACAATCCAAGCTGTATTTTTATCCGGGATCATAAAGTACAGTCTTATCCATACGAGGAGCGGAATATAGAAGGAAAGCAAATCCATGAATATCGTTTCCGGGTAGAGTTGGGTGACTACTTTGTTCTGATGAGTGATGGGGTGCTCTATGCAGGGCCGGGAGATTTCCTGAATTTTGGCTGGACATGGGACAGTATGGCGAAGGCGGCGATCCGCTGCCTGTCGGAGGAGATCTCCGCATCAAGATTGGCGGTTTCGCTTGCAGATACCTGTGATGAACTTTATGGGCACCGTCCGGGAGATGATACGACAGTTGCTGTTATGCATGTGATCCCGCGGCAGATCGTCAATATTTTTACCGGGCCGCCGGAGAATAAGGAGGACGATGAGCGGGTTGTGAAGTCGTTCATGAAGCAGGAAGGAAAAAAGGTGGTATCCGGAGGGACAAGCGCCAATATTACAGCAAGGGTGCTTGGCAAAGAAATTTACACTTCATTGAAAGACTATGATCCGAAAGTGCCGCCGATGGCGCTCATCGAAGGAATCGACCTTGTGACAGAAGGAGTACTGACGCTTGGATTGGCGTTGAAGCTCTTGAAAAAATATGTGAAGAAGGAGATTGACGCCACATTTTTTGAGGAGCTGGACAAGAATAATGGAGCATCCAAACTTGCCAAAATGCTGATTGAGGAATGCACAGAGATTCATCTGTTTGTTGGAAAGGCAATGAATGTGGCACACCGGAATTCTAACCTTCCATTTGATCTGAGTATTCGCATGAATCTCGTTGAACAGCTGGAAGAAGTTGCCGAAAAGATGGGGAAATCAGTTACGATTCAATATTTTTAAGTTGACAGGTTTTTCAAAACTTTGTAGAATAACCGTATATTGACTTTGGCAGATGCCAATGAAACAGGGAATGCGGTGAAAGTCCGCAACAGCTCACTCTACTGTAAGGGATGACGAACCCTGCATACCACTGTGTTCGGATGAGTTTCGGATGCGGGAAGGGCAGGAAGTAGGTTTTAGTCCTAAGTCAGGATATCGGTCAATAGGTAAGTAACATCTTTCGGTGAGGAGAAGAGTATACACAGCTTAGAATGATTTTACAAAATGATTTTATGAGAGATGCGGAAGCATTTCTTTTCCGTGTATAAAAAGACAGCCGAAAGGCTGTCTTTTTATCGTTGAGAGATGGGCCATTTGTTTTTAGAAGACTAGAAAAGGAGATGGACAGATGGAGAAAAAAAGGCTTCGCGCAGGATATACAACAGGGACATGCGCCCAGGCTGCGACAAAAGCAGCAGTATGGATGTTGCTTTCCGGAGAAGAGAAAACATCGGTGGATGTGATCCTCCCGAAAGGAAAGGAACTGACGCTTCTTGTCTGTGAGATTGAGATGAAAAGGCAGGGGGAAAAGATTGAGCGTGTCAGCTGTGCCGTCAGAAAGGACAGCGGAGATGATCCGGACATTACAAACGGTATATTTGTCTATGCATCGGTCAGAAGAAAAGATGGAACGGAAATTGAAATTGACGGAGGGCGCGGAGTTGGGAGAGTGACCAAAAAAGGATTGGACCAGCCGGTAGGAGCTGCCGCTATCAACAAGGTGCCGCGACAGATGATCAGAAAAGAGGCAGAGGAGATCTGCGACTGTTATGGATACGAAGGAGGACTTGAGATCATCATTTCTATCCCGGAAGGAGAACAGATTGCGAAGAAGACGTTCAATCCTAAGCTTGGAATTACAGGTGGGATTTCCGTGCTTGGGACAAGTGGGGTTGTGGAACCGATGAGTGAACAGGCATTGATCGATACGATCCGTGTGGAAATTCAGATGCAGCTGGCAAATGGGAACGGTTGGCTTTTGGCTGCACCGGGAAATTACGGGTTAGATTTTCTGAAGGAAACTTATGGGATCAGCCCGGACTGTGCAGTCAAATGCAGCAATTTCGTCGGAGAGACGATTGATCTGGCAGCGCAGTTTGGAGCAAAAGGGATATTATTTGTGGCGCATCTTGGTAAATTTGTGAAAGTGGCGGGAGGAATTATGAACACACATTCCCGGTGTGCGGATGCAAGGATGGAAATTTTCGGGGCGGCAGGACTTCGGGCAGGGATAGATTCTGCAGTGGTCCGGAAGATTCTGGACTGTACGACGACGGAAGAGGCTTTGGAACTTCTGGGCAGAGAAGAACGTGACGCGGCAATGAAAGAGCTGATGGCGCGGATGGAACATTATCTCGAATGGCGGACAAAAGGAGAACTGCCAACTGCCGCGATTGTATTTTCCAGCGAGATAGGGAAGATTGGAGAGACCGCATGCGCGGAAGCATTTTTAAAGAAGATTGCAGAAAATGAGGAGACAATAGAGGAATGATAGGAAAATTATATGGAATTGGAGTAGGACCGGGAGAGGCAGAACTTTTGACTTTGAAGGCACTGCGGATCATGCGGGAGAGTGATGTGATCATTGTTCCCGGAACAGATGTAGAAAAAAGTGTGGCATATCAGATTGTGCTCCCGGTATTCCCGGAGATCACAGAAAAAACAAGGGTTGCGGTAAAGATGCCGATGACGAAAGATCCGGTGCGCTTAGAAGAGAGCCATCAGAAAGCGGCAGAGGTTATTGAGATATTTTTAAGGGAAGGAAAGCAGGTGGCCTTTTTGACACTGGGAGATGTCACGATTTACTCAACTTACCTCTATGTTCACCATAGAGTGGCAGAAGCAGGCTATCCTGTGGAAATCGTCAATGGAATTCCATCGTTCTGTGCAGTGGCAGCGCGGCTGAATATGGGACTGGTGGAAAAATCAGAAATGCTGCACATCATTCCTGCATCGTATCAGATCGAGGAAGCATTGAAGCTTCCGGGGACAAAAGTATTGATGAAGGCAGGAAAACAGATGGGACATGTCAAAGAACTGTTGAAGCAGGCAGATGCCACGGCAGTCATGATTGAAAATTGCGGGATGCCGGGAGAGAAAATTTATAGTACTATCGATGAAATCCCAGAAGATGCAGGTTACTATTCACTGATCATTGTAAAGGAGAAAAAGGAATTATGATACATTTTGTAGGGGCAGGCTCCGGGGCGAAAGATCTGATTACCGTCCGGGGACAGCGGCTGCTTGGAGAAGCGGATATTATTATCTATGCAGGATCCCTAGTCAATCCGGAGTTGCTGGATGAGAAAAAAGAAGGATGTGAAGTCTTTAACAGCGCAAAGATGACACTGGAGGAAGTGCTGACGGTGATGGAAGAAGGCGATCAAAAAGGGTGTGAAATTGTCCGCCTGCATACAGGGGATCCTTGTGTGTATGGGGCAATCCGGGAGCAGATGGATGCACTGGATGAAAAAGGGATTGTCTATGATTACTGCCCGGGCGTTAGTTCTTTCTGCGGTGCAGCGTCGGCGCTGAATCTTGAATACACACTGCCGGATATTTCTCAGAGTGTGGTCATCACTCGCATGGCAGGGCGGACACCGGTACCGGAAAAAGAGTCGATTGAGTCGTTTGCAGCTCATCAGGCGACGATGGTCATTTTCTTAAGCACTGGAATGTTAGAAGAATTGTCTCGGAGGCTGGTTGCAGGAGGTTATCAGGAGAATACTCCCGCGGCGATCGTCTACAAAGCTACATGGGCGGACGAGGAGAAATATGTTTGCACTGTAGGAAGTCTGGCACAGACCGCGAGGGAACATGGTATTACGAAGACGGCGTTGATCATTGTAGGTGATGTTATTTTGCCGCAACAGTATCGCAGATCGGATTTATACCATCCGGAATTCACGACAGAATTTCGAGAGGGGAGAAGTCAGGAAGCAAGTGAGCGAGAAAGGACAAAGTAAGAAGCATTGACAGAGCAGCAGAAAAAAATAGAAAGCAAAAAGAAAAAGCTTGTGATCGTCAGTTTTACCGAGGCGGGTACCCGGCTTGCAAGACAAATAGAAACACTGGCAAAAAATACCGCATATGAAGTTTCTCGTTATGTGAAGAGCCGGTATGTCATGGAAGAAGAGGTGCCGGAAACAATGAGGGCAACGGCCATTTTTGGGAAACTAAAAGAGCAGGTGCAAGTATGGATGCGACAGATGGATGGAATTGTGTTTGTCGGTGCTGTCGGGATTGCGGTGAGAAGTATCGCGCCGTTCATCGAAAATAAAGCGAAAGATCCAGCGGTGATCGTTTTGGATGAAGAAGGTATGTTTTGTATTCCGATTCTTGCAGGGCATCTGGGGGGCGCCAATGCATTGGCACTCTGGATTGCAGATGCAGTGGGTGCAGTTCCGGTCATTACGACGGCGACAGACAGAAAGAAACGGTTTGCAGTCGACTTGTTTGCAAAAGAAAATGATTTAGAGATTTCTGATCTGAAATTGGCAAAAGAGATTTCCGCAGCATTGCTTGCAGGAAAAAAGATCCCGATATGTTGTGAGAAAGAATTGCCGGAGATTCTTCCGGAAGGACTTTACTGCTGCGAGGATTTTGCAGAAGAGCCAGCACGTCCGGGAATCTATATCGGAATTAAAAGATGCGGGGAAAAAGGAGTATTATCGCTGATCCCCAAGGCAGTGACGGTAGGAATTGGATGTCGGAGAGGGACAGATAAGGAAAAGATCAATCGGTGTGTGTATGAGGCTTGCAAGGAAGCGGATATCGACAAAAAAGCAATCATCCGGGTGGCGAGTATTGACTTGAAAGCGAGGGAGCAGGGCATTTTAGAGTGGTGCAGGGAATCAGGGATTCCGTTTGCGGTCTATCCGGCAGAAGTTTTAAACGATGTGGAGGGAAGTTTTACTTCTTCTGCATTTGTAAAAGAGACAACGGGAGTAGACAACGTGTGCGAGAGAAGTGCACTTCTTGCAAGTGACGGTGGGAAATTGATACAAAGAAAGACAGCGGTGGATGGTGTGACAGCGGCACTGGCTGTGAGAGAATGGAGGATTCATTTTGCATAAACTATATATTGTTGGAATTGGACCGGGAAACTATGAACAGATGACAATCCGGGCTGCGGAGGTATTAAAGACATGTGATGTCATTGTTGGTTACACGGTGTACATAGATCTGATTCGGGAACATTTCGGAGAGAAAGAATTTTTGACAACACCGATGCGGCAGGAAGTCAAACGATGTGAAATGGCATTTGAGACGGCGATGGAAGGAAAGACGGTCGCAATGATCTGCAGCGGAGATGCAGGAGTCTACGGCATGTCGGGGTTACTTTACGAGATGGGTGCGCGTTATCCCGAGGTAGCGTTGGAAGTGATCCCGGGAGTGACGGCAGCCACCGCAGGGGCGGCGGTACTTGGAGCGCCGCTGATGCATGATTTCTGTCTAATCAGTCTTAGTGATCTTCTGACGCCGTGGGAGAAGATCGAAAGACGGCTGCGGGCTGCAGCGGAGGCAGATTTTGTCATTTGTCTTTACAACCCTTCGAGCAAAAAGAGAAAAGATTATCTGCGGCGGGCCTGTGAGATTTTACTGGAGTATCAGAGTCCGGATATTGTCTGCGGAACTGTGGTCAATATTGGAAGAACCGGGGAACAGAAGAAGGTTCTGTCGTTAGAAGCGCTGAAGGAAGAGCAGGTTGATATGTTTACAACAGTATTTATCGGTAATTCACAGACGATGTCACTGGAAGAGATGATGGTAACACCGAGAGGATATCGGAATGTGTAGGGCAATAGTATTTGCCGGCACAACCGAGGGGAGAAAACTGTCAGCATTTCTGGAGGAAAGACAGATTCCAGCCATGATCTGTGTGGCAACAGAATACGGGGAATCTGTTCTGGAAGAATATGCACAGCTGGAAGTACACCGCGGGAGACTGGATCAGGAAGATATGAGGAAACTTTTTGAAGAAAAGAGGCCGGAAGTTGTCATTGACGCTACTCATCCCTATGCGGTGGAAGTGACAAAAAATATCCGAACTGCTTGTGAGAAAGGTGGAAGAACATATATCAGAGTTGTCAGAAAATCCGAAGAATATAAAAAATATGGAAAGAACATCTATGTAGATTCTGCTGCGGAGGCAGCCCGGTACTTAAGTGGGACAGCCGGAAATATCTTTTTGACAACTGGAAGTAAGGAGCTTGGAGCATTTACCGAGATTCCTGACTATGAAGAGCGGGTTTACGCGCGAGTTCTGCCGGCTCCGGAGATTATCAGTGTATGTGCCAAGCTTGGAATCCGTGGAAAACATGTAATCTGCATGCAAGGACCGTTTTCAGAAGCATTGAATGAAGCAATGTTTGCACAGTGTCATGCGGCTTATGTCGTGACAAAAGAGTCGGGAACAGCAGGTGGATTTCGGGAGAAGGAGCAGGCAGCAGAACAGCTTGGGATTCCGCTTGTGATCATAGGAAGACCAAAGAAGGAAGAAGGGCTTTCTTTGGAGCAGTGCAAAGAAATGCTGGAAAAACAGTTTCAAGAGGAAACAGATAGAAGAACAAAGGAAATGAGAGATCAGTCGGAGAAAGGCAGAAGACGACGGGTATCTCTTGTGGGAATCGGGATGGGATCTGCTGAGACGATGACTGGGGAAGCCAGCCGTACATGCAGGGAGGCGGATCTTCTGATCGGTGCGAAGCGGATGACAGAGGCAGTCAGACAAGAAGGACAGCAAGTTTTCTGCGCCTACCGTGCGGAGGAAATATTGGAATATATCAAAGAACATCCACAGCACGAAAATATTGCGGTTGTACTTTCTGGAGATGTTGGCTTTTTCAGTGGAGCAAAGGATTTCCTTGGACATGTAAAAGAACAGGAGGAGAACTTGGAAGTCCACGTGATCCCCGGAATTTCGTCTCTTGTCTATTTCTGTGCGAAGCTGCATGTCCCATGGGAAAAAGTGAAGGCGATCAGTGTCCACGGGAGAGAGGAAGGACTGGTTTCCGGTGTACGGGAACATCCTATGGTTTTTGCGCTGGCAGGAGGAAAGAATCAGATTGCAGAACTTTGTAAGAGATTGACAGCGTACGGCTTTGGAGACTGTGAAATTGCAGTTGGGGAGAGACTTTCTTATCCGGAGGAGCGAATTTTTCAGGGAAATGTGAGGGAATTCTGTGAGTTGGAAACCGATTCGCTCGCAGTTTTTCTAATCTGGAATCGGAGAGCAGAGCGGCGTGAGGTCGTTTGCGGGATTCCGGACGAACAGTTTTGCAGGGGAAAGGTTCCGATGACGAAAGAAGAGGTTAGAAGTATCTCCATTTCTAAGCTGAGGCTTTGGAAGGATGCTGTGATCTATGATGTGGGTGCAGGAACCGGATCGGTTGCTGTGGAAATGGCGTTGCAGGCTCCTGATGGTGTTGTTTATGCGGTGGAGAAAAATGAGGAGGCAGTAGCGCTTCTGGGAAAAAACCGAGTGGAATTTGCTGTAGATCACTTGAAGATTGTTCACGGAAAAGCGCCGGAGGCACTGGAAAATCTTCCCGCCCCGACACATGTATTTATCGGAGGTTCCTCGGGAAATCTCAAAGAAATTCTGGATATCGTCCGCAAAAAAAATAAAGCGGTCCGGGTTGTGATCAATGCAATTACCTTGGAGACCGTCACAGAGGCGCTTACTTATCTGAAAGAGCAGGAAATTTCCGGTGCAGAGGTTGTCTCTGTGCAGACAGCGCGTGCACGGGAAGTCGGAAGATATCATATGATGACGGGACAAAATCCGGTCTATGTCATTTCATTTGGAGGAGAAAGGCAGGAAAGATAAATGAAAGGAGAAAAAATGCCACGATTTCTGCTTGGAGCACCTGCGAGCGGGAGTGGAAAAACACTGATCACCTGTGGGATTTTACAGGCATTGCAGGCACGGGGAAAAGCGGTGGCTTCCTTTAAATGTGGACCGGATTATATCGATCCGATGTTTCATACAAAGATTATTGGAGCGAAAAGCCGGAATCTGGATGGATTCTTTTTAAATCAGGAGCAGATCTGTCACGAACTTACTTCTGTAGATTGTGATATTGCAATCCTGGAAGGGGTTATGGGGTATTATGACGGAATTGCAGGAATTTCCACGCGCGCAAGTGCGTTTGAAGTGGCAAAGTGGACGAAGACACCGGCGGTGCTGATCGTGGATGGAAAAGGAATGAGTGTATCAGTCACAGCCTTGATCCAGGGGTTCCTTACCTATCAAACAGACAATCAGATCGAGGGAGTGATTTTCAATCGGGTATCCCCAATGCTGTATCCGAGACTTCGCAAGATGGTGGAAGAGCAGTTGGGAATTCAGGTGTACGGATATGTGCCGGAACTGAAAGGATTCAAACTGGAAAGCAGGCATCTGGGTCTGAAACTTCCGGAAGAGATCAAAGAGTTGAAAGACCAGATGCATCTGTTGGGAGAACAGATGGAAAAGACGGTTGATCTGGATGGACTGTTAAAACTGGCAGCGCAGGCGGAGGACATCCCTGTGGCAGAGAAGAAAGAGGATCTTGTAAGAAAAGGAGATCAGGGGAAAAGGGGAAAAAGCATTGTGCAAAGAGAGAAAGTCCGCATCGGGGTGGCAAAAGACGAGGCATTCTGCTTTATCTATGAGGAAAATCTAGAAGCGCTTCGTCGGGCAGGGGCAGAAGTTTGTTTCTTTTCACCAATACATGATGCCGAACTGCCGCCAGAGCTGGAAGGAATTGTGCTGTATGGAGGGTATCCGGAACTTTTTGCGGAAAGGCTCAGCACAAATGTATCAATGCGGACGGCGGTTTGCGAGGCGATTCGGCAGGGCGTGTGCTGCATTGCAGAATGCGGAGGATTTATGTATCTGCATGAGACTTTGAAAGATATGGAAGGAAAGGAATATCCGATGGTAGGTATCTTTCCGGGAAATACTTTTTATACCGGAAAACTTTCGAGGTTTGGGTATGTGACACTGACGGAAGGGACTGTGTTCGGAGAAAAGACAGATCCGATCACTGCGCATGAATTTCACTATTTTGACTCTACAAACTGTGGAGACGATTTTCTCGCAGTGAAACCACTCAGTGAACGATCCTGGAGATGTATGCATGCAGGAGAGCGGATTTTGGCGGGGTATCCACATATTCATTATGGGGGAAATCCACAGATCGCAGAACTTTTTATTAAAAAATGCAAGGAAAGAAAGAGGTAAGAGATGTCAGCACAGTCCCTTCAGACAGAAGGAAAACTTCTGAAAGAAACAATGAAAAAAATATGTCCGCCGGATACAGCGGCAATGGAGCAGTGTCAGAAGCGGTGGGATAGTATTGCAAAGCCCCTTCACAGCCTTGGAAGGCTGGAGGAAGTACTGATTCAGACGGCGGGAATGACAGGAAGCGATGAGGTACATTTTGGGAAGAAAGCGCTTATTGTCATGTGTGCCGACAATGGGGTCGTGGAGGAAGGAATTTCCCAGACCGGGCAGGAAGTCACTGCGGTTGTAGCGGAAAATTTCCTGAGTGGTGACACAAGTGCGGCAATCATGTGTAAGGCGGCAGGGGCAGACTTGTTTCCGGTGGATATTGGAATTGCAAGAGATACGAAGCTGCGAAATGAAAAGATTGCATACGGCACGAAAAATATGGCGCGGGAGTGGGCGATGACAAGAGCACAGGCAGTCTGTGCGATAGAAACAGGAATCCGTATGGCAGAGGAACTCGCAGAGAAAGGATATGAGATTCTTGCCACCGGAGAGATGGGTATTGGAAATACGACAACAAGCAGCGCGGTAGCAGCAGTACTGTTAGAAAAGCCGGTCGAAGAGATGACAGGCAGAGGGGCAGGACTGACAAGTGCGGCACTGAAGCGAAAGCAGGAAGTCATCAAAAAAGCAGTGGAATTGCATCAACCAGACCGGACAGATGGGATAGATGTTCTTGCAAAAGTGGGCGGATTTGATCTCGGAGGGATGGCAGGCGTCTTTCTAGGGGGGGCGGCAAAGAAAATTCCGGTGATCATCGACGGATTTATCTCGGCAGCGGCAGCCCTTCTGGCAGCGACTATTTGCCCGGAAGCCAGGTCATATATGCTAGCCTCACATTTGTCCAAGGAGCCGGCGATGCAGATGATACTGGAAGCGCTGGGCAAGAAGCCACTGCTCACATGTGAGATGTGTCTTGGAGAAGGAACTGGAGCGGTAGCGATTTTTCCGTTGCTTCAGATGGCAGAGGACGTTTACAAAAAGATGAGTACGTTCGGGGAGATTTCGATAGAAAGTTATAAGGAGTTGAAGTAGATGTTTCAGATTGTGACCGGAGGAAGCGGAAGCGGAAAATCTGCTTTTGCGGAAGCGCTGGCAATGGAACTTGGAGAAAAACGGTATTATATTGCGACGATGTATCCTTTCGGGGAAGAATCTAAGAAAAAAATTGCAAGACATCGGGCAATGCGGGCAGAAAAACAGTTTGAGACAATTGAATGTTATACAAACCTGAAAGCAGTACGGTTGCCATCGGAAAGCACAGATGGAAAATATTCAGATGGTCACTGGGATACTGGAGAAAGACTACAGGAATGTGTAGTACTTCTGGAATGTATGTCCAACCTCCTGGCAAATGAAATGTATTCTGAGGATGGGGCGAAGGAGCGGGCAGTAGAAGAAATCCTTCAGGGAATCCATATGCTCCAAAAGCAGGCAGCGCATCTGGTCCTTGTGACAAATGAAGTATTTTCTGATGGGATCGTCTATGATCCCGATACGATACAGTATCAAAAACAGTTGGCGAAGATCAACCAGGTACTGGCTGCAGAGGCAGATGAGGTTACAGAAGTTATCTATGGAATCCCGTGGAAGTTAAAAGCAAAGAAGGAAGAAGGAGTATAGGGAAGATGGAAAAGGGAAAAAGACTGTATGAAAGTTTTAAAATCGCATGCTCGATGTACTCAAAGCTTCCGGTTCCACAAAGCGACTGGACGGAGGAAAATATGCGGTATGTCATGTGCTTCTTTCCATGGATCGGCGCAGTGATCGGACTTTTCTTTGCGGGAGTGTGGAATGTAAAAGAGTGGCTGGCAAGTTGCGGAATCTATTATCACGAATTGTTTTATGCGGCAATTTTGACAGTGCTTCCGATCTTTGTGACCGGAGGGATTCATATGGATGGTTTTCTGGATACGTGTGATGCGCTCAGTTCGTGGCAGGAAAAGGAGCGGCGGCTGGAAATTTTGAAAGACTCTCATGCCGGTGCATTTGCGATTCTTTCGTGTGCCGTCTATCTGATTTTGACTTGTGGTGCAATGACGAGTCTGCGGACAGAACTCATCCCGGTAGTCGGACTTGGTTTTTTGATGTCAAGAAGCTTAAGCGGACTTTCTATCGTTACTTTTCCGATGGCAAAAGGAAGCGGACTTGCTGCGATGTTTGCCGATCGTGCAAAAAAGAAGATCGTACGAAATACAATGGCCGTCTATTTGGTGATGCTTGCAGTGCTGATGATTGTGGTCGGAAAACTTTCAGGGCTTCTGGCTGTTGTGGCAGCCGGGGGGATATTTTTCTACTATTATAAAATGTCTGTCAAAAATTTCGGCGGCATTACCGGAGATCTGGCAGGATGGTTTCTGCAAGTCTGTGAACTGGGGATTCTGTTGTCGGCAGTGATCGGTGGAGGAATTTTCCGGTAAAACGATGGAAGAGATAAAAGGAGGCAGAGCAGATGAAATTAGTGATTGGAGGAGCCTATCAGGGAAAGCGTGCCTATGTGGAAGAACATGACTCTATTCAAAAATGGGCAAACGGGGAGATTTGCCCTGAGGAAGAAATTTTTTCCTGCGAAGGAATGGTAGATTTTCATCTATATTTGCGCAGGCTGCTGCAGGAAGGAAAGGAGCAGTATGTAAGAGAACAGCTGATTCCAAAGCTTTTGCAGGAAAATCCCCGGATTGTTCTTGTGACAAATGAACTCGGTTATGGAATTGTGCCGATCGATCCATTTGACCGCGGTTGGCGGGAGCTGACCGGAAGAATCTGCACAGAACTGGCAGAACATGCCGATGAGGTCACTCGGGTTGTCTGTGGAATTCCGGTTGTACTAAAATAAGATGGAAGGGAAATAGAAATCGCACAAGACGACAAATAGAAACAGTGATCGATTCCTTGTAAATTGATGGAGAAATATGAAAGAAAGAAATTTAGAACAGAAGAAAACACCGATGCGGATCGATTTGATCCGCCACGGAATGACAAGGGGCAATGAGGAGCGCAGGTACATCGGGATCACCGATGAACCGCTTAGTGAGAGAGGAAGAAAACTGGCAGAACAGTGTATGTATGAGATGCCGGAGATTGTGTTTTCCAGTCCGCTGAAGCGCTGTGTGGAGACGGCAGAAATTTTATATCCCGACCAGGATATTTATATTATAGAAGAATTAAGAGAGTGTGATTTTGGAATCTTTGAAGGCAAAAATGCAGAAGAACTGTCCAAAACAGAAGCTTATCAGAGGTGGATCGACAGCAATGCAACGATTCCTTTTCCCGGTGGAGAAAGCAGGGAGGGGTTTCGCAGTCGGTGTCTTTTGGGCTGGAAGAAAGTGATTTCTGTCTGCCAAGAGCAGCAAAAAAAGTCTGCCGCTGTCGTGACACACGGTGGTGTGATTATGAATTTGATGGAGACCGTCACAGCGTTTGAAAAGTCGTTTTATGAATGGCATGTCAAAAATCTGTGCGGATATTCTATTTATATAGAAAAGGAGTTAGAAAAGAATGGGAAATTGGATCTTACCTGCGGTACTGACGGGTTTTCTTATGGATCTTTGCATTGGTGATCCAAGATGGATGTATCATCCGGTCTGTATGATCGGAAATGCCATCACTGCCTGCGAGAAGTGGCTGCGGGCGTGGTTCCCGAAGACAAAAAGAGGGGAACAGATGGCGGGAGGAGTACTTGTACTTTGCATTGTGAGCGGGTGTGTTCTGATTCCGGGAGGGCTTTTATTTCTCGCATACCGTTTGCATCCTGCAGCAGGATTTATCCTGGAATCGTGTATGTGCTGGCAGATGCTGGCGACAAAATCTCTGAAAACAGAAAGCATGAAGGTCTATGAACGATTACAGGCAGAAGATGTCGAGGGGGCGAGGAAGGCTGTTTCGATGATTGTGGGACGAGATACTGCCGCGCTTACCGAGGAGGGAATCACAAAAGCTGCGGTAGAGACAGTTGCGGAAAATACTTCCGATGGGGTGATTGCGCCACTGCTCTATATGATGCTTGCAGGAGGTGTGGGAGCTTACTTTTATAAGGCGATCAATACCATGGATTCTATGGTTGGATACAAAAATGAGAAATATAAAAATTTCGGAACTTGCGCCGCCAAACTGGATGATCTTGTCAACTACATTCCAGCAAGGCTGTCTGCATGGTTTATGGTTGCAGCGGCGGCGGTAGAAGGGCATCACTGGAAAGATGCGATTCGGATTTACAGAAGAGACAGAAGAAATCATGCCAGCCCGAATTCTGCTCAGACAGAGGCTGTCATGGCAGGGGCGCTTGGAGTGCAGCTTGCGGGAAATGCATGGTATTTTGGAAAATTATATGAAAAGCCGACAATCGGAGATGACAAACGAAAGATAGAGGCAGAAGATATCCGGAGGGCAAATCAGATGTTGTATGGAACAGCGGTGATCGCAGTGCTTGCATTTACTATGCTGTATATAGGAATTTGTCTGTAAGAAAGCATGAAAAAGAGATGGAAGTATCAAGAGAAGAAAGGCAGGAGAAGAGAATATGAAAAAACTGATCCACGGAGGAGACGTTTACCGGAATCCGGATTGTATCGATTTCTCGGCAAATATTAATCCGCTGGGACCACCGGACAGTGTAAAAAAGGCGGTGGCAGCGTGTGTAAATGACATCGCACATTATCCGGATGTGCAGTGCAAAGAGTTAAAAAAAAGGCTTGGATGGGCAGAGCAGATGGAAGAAGAGGCGCTGATCATTGGAAATGGTGCGGCGGAGCTGATCTTTGCGCTTGGATACAGTCTCAGACCGAAGCGGGCGCTCCTGCCGCAACCGACATTTGCAGAATATGAGCAGGCGCTTCTGGCAGCAGGCTGTGAAGTTTTCTATTACCCACTATCAGAAGAAAATGGATTCCGGCTCACAGAAGACTTTTTGCAGGTGCTGACCGGGGAGATAGATATGGTATTTTTGTGTAATCCAAACAATCCGACCGGAGTTTTGACGGAGAGAGATCTTCTGATACAGATTCTGAACCGGTGTAAAGAGAAACAGATTTTTTTAGTTGTAGATGAATGTTTCCTCGATTTTGTAGAGGAGGCGGAAGCATTTGAATTAAAGGAAATGACAGAGTTATACTCAAATTTGTTTCTTCTCAAAGCATTCACAAAGCGCTACGCAATTCCGGGGCTTCGGCTTGGGTATGGAATTTGCCAAAACAAGGAACTGCTAGAAAAAATGGAACAGGCAGTGCAGCCGTGGAATGTCTCGGTTCCGGCTCAGGCGGCAGGAATTGCGGCATTGGAAGAGGATGCGTATGTAAGAAGAGCAAAAGAGTTGATTCGGGAAGAGAAAGCATATCTCAGAAAAGAACTTATCCGGCTTGGGATGAAATGCTACGCATCTGAGGCAAACTATATTTTTTTTCGGGGAGAAAAAGGGATGTGTGAAGGGTGCCGCAGGCAGAGGATTCTTATCCGGGATTGTCAGAATTATCCAGGGCTCTCGGAAGGGTTTTATCGTGTGGCAGTGCGGACGAGAAATGAAAATAAAAAGCTGATAGAAGGGATAGAAAGATGGCAAAAGCAATTATGATACAGGGCACGATGTCCAGTGCAGGAAAGAGTTTGATTGCGGCGGGGCTGTGCCGGATCTTTCAGCAGGACGGATACCGGTGTGCGCCGTTTAAATCACAGAACATGGCACTGAACTCCTTTATCACAGAAGATGGTCTGGAAATGGGAAGAGCACAGGTAATGCAGGCGGAAGCAGCAGGGATTGAGCCGTCTGTATGGATGAATCCGATTCTCTTAAAACCGACCAACGATATGGGATCTCAGGTCATCGTAAATGGAGAAGTGATCGGTACGATGAAGGCCAGAGATTATTTTGCTTATAAGAAACAACTGATCCCAGATATTCTGCGCGCATATCAAAAATTGGAGGCAGAATATGATATCATCGTAATCGAAGGTGCCGGAAGCCCGGCGGAGATCAATCTGAAGCAAGATGATATTGTGAATATGGGTATGGCAAAATTGGCCAAAGCGCCGGTTCTTCTCGTGGGAGACATTGATCGTGGAGGTGTGTTTGCACAGCTTCTTGGGACACTTCTTTTGTTAGAGGAAGAGGAAAAACAGATGGTCAAAGGTCTGATCATCAATAAATTCCGGGGAGATAAGACGATTTTGGATCCGGGTGTCGTGATGCTGGAAGAAAAAGGAGGGATTCCGGTTGTAGGAGTTGCTCCGTATCTGCAGGTGCAGTTAGACGATGAGGACAGTCTGACCGAACGGTTTTGGATGAAAGAGGCGGCAGGAAAGATTGATATCGCCGTGATCCGTCTTCCGAGGATTTCCAATTTTACAGATTTTAATGCGTTGGAAGTGGCAAAGGAAGCGTCTGTCCGCTATGTGGAACATGTGAGAGAATTGCAGAAGCCGGATTTGATCATTCTGCCAGGCAGCAAGAATACAATGGAAGATCTCAGATGGCTTAGGGAAAGCGGTATGGAGGCAGCAATCTTAAAAGCACACGCAAAAGGGACAGTTATTTTCGGGATCTGCGGAGGATATCAGATGCTTGGGGAGACGATCAAAGATCCCGAGCAGATGGAGGCTGGAGGAACGATCCAGGGGATGGGCCTGCTTCCGGTGGATACTGTATTTTCCACAGAAAAGACAAGAACTAGGGTGGAAGGAACCTTTAGTATGCCGGGAGGAACATTAAAAAGGCTTGCGGGGATTCCGCTTTATGGATATGAGGTGCATATGGGACAGACCGTATGTCGAGGGCAGACGCTGACAAAATTACAGGAAACATCCCATAAAAGAGAAGCATTCCAACTAGAAAAAGAAGGGGAGAAGGCAGATGGATGCTGGAAAGAAAATGTATATGGCACTTATGTGCATGGCATTTTCGATGGGGAAGGCGTTGTGCCGGCAATCTTAGAAGCGCTTGCAGAGAAAAAGGGGATTACACTTTCCGATTTGGAACAAGTGGATTTTGCAGCTTTTAAAGAAACGCAGTATAATCTTCTCGCAGAAGGATTGCGTACACATCTGGATATGGAAAAAATCTATGAGATTTTGGAGACAGGAATATAGAATCTGTCAAAACTGAGAAAAGGAGATATCGATGAAGATTGCATTAGAAAAAGTAGAACCGGCACAAATCGAAAAGAGAAGTTTTGAAATCATAGGAGAAGAACTGGGCGAGCGGAGCTTTCCGAAACTGCACGAGCCGATCATTAAAAGATGTATCCACACAAGTGCAGATTTTGATTACGCAGACAACCTGGTCTTCTCAGAGCATGCGGTGGAAGCAGCTCTCGCTGCGCTGAAGCGGGGAGAAGCGATCATCACTGACACAAATATGGGAAAAGCAGGGGTCAATAAAAAAATCTTGCAGAAACTAGGAGGGGAAATCTATTGCTTTATGGCAGAGGAAGACGTGGCGGCTGCGGCCAAAGAGCGAAAAGAGACACGTGCGGTAGTCAGCATGGAGAAGGCGGCAGAATTAGGAGGACATCCGATCATTGCAGTAGGGAATGCTCCGACAGCGCTTGTGCGCCTCTATGAATTGATTCAGGAAAAGAAAATTTCTCCGTCATTGGTCATTGGAGTTCCGGTAGGTTTTGTCAATGTGGTGCAGTCCAAAGAGCTGATTATGGAAGCTGGAGTGCCATATATTGTGGCAAGAGGAAGAAAAGGGGGAAGCAATATTGCAGCTTGTATCTGCAATGCACTGTTGTATATGATTGAGAGAGATGGAAAATAAAGAGAAACACACGCCTTGTATAGACTGAAAAGCAGCCTTACAAGGCGTGTGTTGCATTTGAGATCACCAGGGAGTATACAGCTCTAAAATGGCCTATGCTTCTGCCAGTGCATCTTCGATATGCTGGAGAAATATTTTACGGATCGCTTCATATTCTCCAAGTCCCTTTAAGATGCATGTCACTGGATATCCAAGTGACTGAAATTGTGATTGCCAGGAATCTTCGTCTTCTCCAGCCATATCGTTTACAGCGTGATCCCCTGCAACGATCATAAAAGGAGCAAGATAAATCTGCTCTGGGTGGGTTTGATCAACGAGGCGCAGCAGCGTATCCATATCGGGATAAGCTTCTACTGTTCCGACAAAGATATTTGGATATCCCATCTCTTTGAATTGATAATCCAAAGCAGCATAGATTGCATTGGAGTAATGTGTAGTTCCATGTCCCATAAGTACGAGAGCATCTTTTGGGGAGAGAGACGAGAACGTCTCGGTCACTGCGGCGATCACGGCCCGATTATCTGCTTCGCTTGTCAGAAGTGGAGTCCCAAACCGGATGGAGCGAAAAGCGTCACGGAAAGAGAGGGCATGCTCTTTCATCAGATCATTCTCAATTCCGTTGATAACATGGGTTGGCTGGATAATGACATCTGTGATCCCATCTGCGCGCATCTGCTCCATCGCCTCGATTACGGTGAAGATTTTCACATGGTCACGCTTCAGGATTTTTCTGATGATCATCCCACTTGTCCATGCACGGTAAATCGCAAAGCCCGGAAAAGCGGATGCGATTTCAGATTCAATCGCATCGATCGTAACTGCGCGGGTGTTTTCATGACTTGTGCCAAAGCTGACAACAAGGATTGCTTTTTTTTCGATAAAATTCATAATACAGTCCTCACTTTATATGGATGAAAATATGGTTTGATTTCGGTGATTGTTTATTTATTGGATGCTTTTTTTGCATCATCGGGTAATGCTTCCAGTCGTTGTTCAAGTTCTGTTAAAGTTCTTGGGGCAGGAAGTTCTTTTGATAAAATATGCTTCCTGCACAGTGTCTGAAAAAGCGGAAGGACCGATGGCGGTCTTAAGTTGGTCCGTGCCAGTGCTTCTGTGTCTGAAAAAACATCAAGCGGTGTCCCGCTTTTTAAAACACTGCCTTCGTGGATCAGAACCACTTCATCTGCCCAGGCAAATGCGTAGTCGGCATCATGAGTGGCAATTAAAATCGTCATATCATTGTCGCTAAGTTGAGCGATCGATGCCCGCACAATATCGGTATGTTTCGGGTCAAGAGAAGCGGCAGGTTCATCGAGGATCAGAATTTCCGGCTGCATAACAAGAATATCTGCAATAGCAACCTGCTTTTTTTGTCCACCGCTCAGTGCATGGGTCGGTTTCTCCTGAAATGGTGTGATCTCCAATTTGGAAATGATATTGGAGACAGCCTGTCTGGCTGTATCTTTTGAAACGCCGAGATTTAAAATTCCAAAAGAAATCTCTTCATAGACACTGGCGGAAAAGAGTTGGTTATCCGGATCCTGAAAGACGATACCGATGTTACTCCTTAGCTCCAGAAGTTCTCTGCGGGAATAACCGATTTCTTTTCCGTGAAAAAACAGATTTCCGGAAGAAGGGCGGTGGATTCCGTTGCAGCAGAGGAAAAAGGTAGATTTGCCGGAACCGTTAGATCCCATCACTGCAATTTTCTTCCCTTTTTCAATTTTCAATGAAAAATCATTGAGAGAATGTGTCTGATCATTGTCATAAGAGAAATATAAATGTTTTGCTTCTAAAATCGTTTCTGACATTATGGCAGTCCTTTCCATGAAAAGTAGAGTAACAATAGTTCGTAACCGATGCAAAGAAAGAGTTCTTTTCTCTTAACAGGATACTGTTGATGGAGAACACGAATTGTTCCATCATAGCAGCGTGATTCCATAGCATCATACAGCCTGCCCGATTTCTGAATGGCACGGATGAACAGAACGGATAAAAGTGCACCGAAGGAAGAAAAGGAAGTGCGAAAATTCCGGTTGCCAAGCCGTGCCTTCTGGGCTGTGGAAATAGAAGAGGCAAGCTCGGCGAGAACAAAGAGAAATCGATAGATCAAAAGCATCAGTTCGATGAACAGAGAAGGGCAGTGCAGTCTTTCTAAAACGGCGATCAAATCAGTCATCGGTGTGGAAAGTGATAAAAAATAAAGGCAGGACACAGCTCCGAATGCGGTGCAGAAAATCTGAACGGCAAAGAGAATCGTATTCTTTCCGGCTGTGATGTAAAAAGTTCCGAGGCAGATCGCATATCCTGACAGTGGTGTCTTTGAAAAATTAATGACCACTGTCAAAGTACTCAAAAGAAGGAAGAAAAACGGAATACATAAAAGCCGTATGTAGCGGGTAGCAGGAATGCCACCCACACATACGGTCAAAAATCCGGTAGTTGCAAAGACGATCGCTGCGATCACAATGGAGCGGTTCCAGACACAGATGAACAGTGTCAGCACGGTGAAAGCAAATTTTATCTCTGCATTTCTCTCTCTTAGTTTTGAATGATAACAAAGTGTGTCGATTTCAAACATAGATAGTCCTTTCCGGGAAAATGATAATATAGGAAATAAAAAACGGTCGTCCGTCTTTATTTTGCAGGTTGAGATTCTGCTTTGGATTCGTGTTTTGCGCGTTCTCTCAGTACACCGAGCAGATATCCGAAGACTCCTGCACCAAGCCCGGCCTGAAGACAGAACAGAAGACTTTCTGTCTCACCTCCCGGTGGCTCCAGAATCGGGGAAGCCCATGCTTCATAATCTGGGTTGATTTCTGTGATGGCAGTTTCTGCTTCGCCGTCTGCACCGCCAAATTCAGAACCTTTATTTTTGCTCATCGTAAGCGGGATTACGGCAATTAGTACGCAGAGCAGTAATAAAATAATGATAGATTTTGCTTTACTTGACATTTGCAGCACCTCCTTTGAAGTATCCAAGTGCAGATAATTCAGATTTTGCGTAAGATTCCAGACTCATGATAACGACAACCGTCAGAAGTCCTTCGATGATTGCAAGTGGCACCTGAGTCGCTGCAAAGATCCCCATGAACTTCACTAAAGAAGCAGAAAATCCACCGACTTCGGAAGGGTAGGCGAGAGCGAGCTGGAAGCTTGTAATACAATAAGTAAATAAATCGCCGAGAGAGGCTGCAAGAAAGATTGTGACCATTCGATTCAGTTTTAATTTCTGACAGAGCTTATAGATTCCAAATGTCAGAAGCGGACCGGCAATTGCCATGGAAAATGTATTTGCTCCAAGTGTCGTAAGACCTCCGTGAGCGAGAAGTACTGCCTGAAATAGGAGGACGATCAGTCCTAAAATTCCGGTGGCACATGGTCCGAACAAGATCGCACCGAGTCCTGTTCCTGTCATATGAGAACTG
The DNA here is from genome assembly GCF_042846195.1 of Faecalimonas umbilicata. NCBI lineage: Bacteria > Bacillati > Bacillota > Clostridia > Lachnospirales > Lachnospiraceae > Faecalimonas > Faecalimonas umbilicata. The sequence goes on along the minus strand of NZ_AP031411.1, from coordinate 1,950,750 downwards.
CTTCCTGTGACAGATGGGATTTTCAAGGCAGATAAAACAAAGGCGTAAGCTCCTGCCATTGCTAAAAGGATCAGAGTCTTCCGGTGTTCCTGAATTGTTTTCTTCAGAGAGAAGAATCCTGCGATCAGAAATGGAATACAGAGAATGCCCCATGCGATGCAATAAGTAACTGGAAGATAGCCTTCCATAATGTGCATTGCATTTGCGGCAGGATAAATACCAAAACCGATGGCAAGTATGGTTGATAAAGTGACGAGTTTCTTTTGTGTTTTGTTCATTGATTATTCCTCCTGCATTTTGCTGCTTATTTTGTAAAGAAAATTTTTACAAAATAAAAACCTGTCATGCAAAAAAAGCAGACAGGTATGCGCGATAAAGGGGCTGTCATAAAAGAAAGTTTTACAAAAGAAGCAACCGGTATCTGTCCAGATACAGGCTGTCACTTGCTCAGATCTTCTATATTTATGACACCCTCTTTATACACCTAGTCATCGCTCGTAACTATGTGTGAATCTTATGCAACAGACAGGTCTTCTGACTCAGGTATCAACACCGTCAGCCGCCTTCCCAGTATCCCAGTGGCATATTGGCTGACGATTCCTCCAACACAGTGGCGGGACCGTATGAGAATCTCACTCATTTCCCTATTATCCCTTGCGGGCATCTGATTGCACTCAATTATATCAGAAGTGTATCGTGTTTTTTCTTCTCTGTCAATGGTGAATGTTGTAAGAAAACAAGTGTTTCTGCTATGCGGACAGTAAAATAAAAATGTTCGCGATATGCGGAAAAAAGTCTTGAAAAAAATGTCAAAATAGAGTATGATAAATACAAATGGTGATAATACTGAATCACAATTACACGGAGGGAAAAATAAGATGAACGATAATAAAATGTGGGCACTTGTAAAAGAAACAGCAGCTCCGGGACTTGCATTAAAAAGAGTACCGATTCCGGAAGTTGGTACAAACGATGTGAAGATCAAAATCCATAAGACAGCAATCTGTGGAACAGACGTACATATCTATCAGTGGAATGAATGGGCACAGCACACCATTGCCGTAGGACAGACAGCTGGACACGAATATGTTGGAGAGATCGTAGAGATGGGATCTGGTGTAGAAGGATTCAACATCGGAGATATTGTATCCGGAGAAGGACACATTGTATGCGGAAAATGCCGTAACTGTCTGGAAGGACACAAAGAGAACTGTAAAGATGCAAAAGGTGTCGGCGTAAACCGCGATGGAGCATTTGCAGAATACCTTGTCATCCCTGCTGCTAACGTATGGCCGACAAATCCGGCAATCCCGGAAGAGATGTATGCAATCTTTGATCCATTTGGAAATGCGACACATACAGCACTTTCTTATGAAGTATTAGGAGAAGATGTGCTGATCACAGGAGCAGGACCGATCGGAATCATGGCAGCGGCAATCGCAAAATTTGCAGGAGCAAGACACGTTGTTATCACAGATTTTAACCAGTATCGTCTGGATCTTGCAAAGAAACTGGGAGCAACAAGAACAGTAAATCTTGCAAATGAGAAATTGGAAGAAGTCATGAAGGAAATCGGAATGACAGAAGGATTCGACGTTGGTATGGAAATGTCCGGAGCACAAGCTGGATTTAGAGACATGATCGACAACATGAAGCACGGCGGTAAGATTGCAGTATTAGGACTTCAGAGACCAGATGCACAGATCAACTGGGAGACAGTTATCTGGAATGGACTGAATATCCGCGGAATTTACGGACGTAAAGTATGGGATACATGGTATAAGATGACTACAATGCTTCAGGCAGGACTGGACATCTCTGATATCATCACACATAGACTGAATATTAAAGATTATAAGGCAGGATTTGATGCAATGATCTCCGGACAGTCAGGAAAGGTTATCCTGAACTGGGAAGACTTAGATCAGTTAGAGGCACAATCACAGGAATTTTAAGATCGAAAACGACAAAAAAGTTGTCTGAAAGAAAGGAAGATTTCAACATGGCACGTAAAAATGATATTTTAAGTATCTACACAAAAGAAGTAGAAGACATTAAAGCAGCAGGATTATTTAAAGGAGAAGCTCCGATTGTTTCTCCACAGAGCGCAAAAGTAAAACTGGAGGACGGAAGAGAAGTTATCAACATGTGTGCAAATAACTATCTCGGACTTGGAGACAACCAGAGACTGATCGATGCAGCAAAGAGAACATACGATGAGAGAGGATACGGAGTTGCATCTGTACGTTTTATCTGTGGAACACAGGATATTCACAAACAACTGGAAGCGAAGATTTCAGGATTCCTCGGAACAGATGATACGATTCTTTACTCTTCTTGTTTTGATGCCAATGGTGGGTTATTTGAGACAATCTTAACAGCAGACGATGCCGTTATCAGTGATGAATTAAATCATGCTTCTATCATCGACGGAGTACGTCTCTGCAAAGCAAAACGTTTCCGTTACAAAAATAACAACATGGAAGATCTGGAAGCAAAATTGAAAGAAGCAGATGAAGCCGGAGCAAGAATTAAACTGATCGCAACAGACGGTGTATTCTCTATGGATGGAATTATCTGTAACTTAAAAGGTGTATGTGATCTTGCAGACAAATACAATGCACTTGTGATGGTAGATGACAGCCATGCAGTAGGATTTGTCGGAGCTCACGGACGTGGAACAGCAGAGCATTGTGGTGTAGAAGGACGTGTGGATATCATCACAGGTACTTTAGGAAAAGCACTTGGTGGAGCGTCAGGCGGATACACATCAGGAAGAAAAGAAATCATCGATCTGCTTCGTCAGAGAAGCCGTCCGTATTTATTCTCCAACTCTCTTGCTCCAGCAATTGCAGGTGCAAGTATTGAAATGTTCAATATGTTAGAGGAAAGTACAGAACTTCGTGACCACTTAGAAGAAACAACAGCATACTATCGTAAACAACTTGTAGACAACGGATTTGATATCATCATGGGAACACATCCATGTGTACCTGTAATGTTATATGATGAAGTGACAGCAGCAGAATTTGCAGAGCGTATGAGAGAAAAAGGAGTATATGTTGTTGCATTCTCTTATCCGGTAGTTCCGAAGGGAAAAGCAAGAATCCGTACACAGGTATGTGCAAGCCATACAAAAGAAGATATCGACTTCATTGTAAAATGCTTCATCGAAGTAAGAGAAGAAATGGGACTGAACAAATAAATATTGCTTACTCCATGATTAACTATTATAAAGAAAAGGCATCCACGATAAAAAGTGGGTGCCTTTTGCAGCTAGAGCATATTCAAACAGGAAGAAATCAGGATGGGAACCATCAGGGAACAGATGACACCATTGAAGACAGACAGAACTACAGTTTCCTCATTTGTGTATTTCAAAATGAGAGGCAAGGTAGTGTCTTCACTTGTAGCTGCTGCGGAAGCGATACAAGTATAGTAATTCAAGCGAACAGCGAGAAACGGAATCAGAATGAAAGAAAACATTTCTCGCATAAGATTACTCATAAAAGCAATACTTCCTAGTTCCACATTCGCTAAGCTGCTAATGGTTACCCCTGCCAGACTATACCAGCCTAAACCACTGGTGATAGCAGTACCATACCCAATAGGCATTTTTAAAATCAGGGAGCAAATCACTCCACCTAAGAAAGAACCAATAATAATTCCGATTGGAATAATAAAAATTTTCAGATGATATTCCTTTATTTTTGACAAAATCCCTCTTTGCATTCCTATGCTGATTCCAACAGAAAACATCAAAATATATAAAACCAAATCGGTGTTTTCGCTAATGATGTTTAAAAAGGTAAAATCGATACCAGACATTCCATAAAGCAGTCCGATGACCAGTGCGCAAATCATAAATAAAACAATCATTCTTCGACCTCTTTTTCTTGTTTCGTAGTTTTCTTTATCATTAATTTTTTTGTTAGAATAAAAACGATGAGAATAGACAAGACAGTTGGAACTAAAAAGAACAATAAACTTGACAGCCCCAAAGAAGATAAATCTTTCAAAAAATTGTCATTTCTGCCTAATGTCACGCCCATAGAAAAAATTAAAAGAAAAGTGCATGTAAGGGAGATGATTTCATTCCCTTTCTTTGTACGGTTTGGTATAAGAAAGCGTCCTGCAAGAACACCAAGTCCCATAATCATTAAGACATCCATGGATACCCCCCCCTTTACTTAGAAACTTTTACACATAATTATAGCACAGTACACTGGTAAAGTGAACCCCATTCTGTTTGCCAAAGAGCTTTGTGCGTGTTATGATTTACTTGAGTTGTATTAGCATGAAAAAATCTGTTGTCAAAGGTACAACAAGAAAGGTGTTAGAACATATGAATGAAAAATTTTTAGAACAGCTTTTGAGTGAAATATCAGTATCAGGCTATGAGGAACCAATACAGGATGTGGTGGAAACACAGATGAGAGACTGTGCCGATGAGATCAGACGAGATGAGATGAGCAATCTAATCTGTGTAGTGAATCCAGAGGCGAAAAGGCGAATTATGCTTTCTGCACATGCGGATGAGATTGGGCTGATGATCTCTAATATTACTGAGGACGGAAGAATTCAGGTGATTGCCCGCGGAGGAATTATTTTGGCAACATATCTCGGACAACAAGTGCAGATCAAGACTGCGCAGGGGAATATTCCTGGCGTTGTGGAGACTTGCCGGGAGTTGACAAAGAAGAGTGATTTAAAGACATCAGACATTCGTATTGATATAGGAGCGGAAGATAAAGAAGAAGCGCTTCGGTATGTAAGTCTTGGAGATCCGATCGTTCTTGATACAAAAATACACAGGATGGCAAATGGAAGATTGACTGCCAGAGCATTGGATGACAGAGTTGGTGTTTTTATTATCATGGAAGCACTTAGGAAAGCAAAGGCAGAAGGTTGCAAAGTTGGAGTTTATGCAGCATCCACGGTTGGAGAAGAGACAACTATGAGCGGTGCTTACTGGACGAGTACAAGAATTCAGCCGGATCTTGCAATTGTGGTCGATGTGACCTATACAAGCGATTATTCGGGAACAAATGCGGCAGATTTCGGTACAGTCAAACTTGGCGGAGGGCCGGTACTATGCAATAGCCCAATGGTTGTCAAGAAGTTGAATGAGGAAATGAAAGCCTGTGCGAAAAAAGTTGGAATTGAAGTGCAGATGGAGGCGGCAAGTCGTATGACTTATACCGATGGAGATAAGATCCACTTCTCCAACCAAGGAGTTCCGATGGTACTTGTGTCCATTCCGCTGCGTTATATGCATACACCGGCAGAAATGGCGGATTTAAAAGATGTACAGGATTGCATCGATTTAATTGCAGAATTTTTGGTGGAACAAAGCAGATAGAAACAATAACTCGGAAATAAGAAAGAATGTAAAAGAAAATGATATGCTCCCTTCCGGGCAGATAAGGAACAGCCAAGCTTATCGCCGGGAAGGGAGCATGTTTTTTTATTACATGGAAAATCTCGCTTACGAGATTCTTTGTTTATAGAAGAGTATTCTATGTGTCTGCCATCTGAGATAAGTATTCCATCGCGCGCAGCAGTTCTTCTTTTTGTTCCGGAAGTCTTCCGCGCAGCGTGTAAGTGTTTAAAACAGTCGTATCTTCAAAGAGACAATCTTTTACTGTGAGATTTTCAAGAAGCAGATACTCTTCTCTGAGTATTTCTTCAGGTGTCATTGGATCAAAATGTCCTCGTTTACTCTCGCGGTACAGAGGAGTACCCGGGAACAGGTGAAGCTTCAGACACCAGATATCTTTTGGATGGATCGTATTTAAAAATTTTGCAGTTTCAATTGCGTGAAGTCTCGAGAACGTGCGACCTCCAAGACCGAGAATGACGGTGACATAATATCCGATCCCGGCACGATCCAGCATGTGAAAACCTTTGCGCATATCGGCAGAAGTTACACCTTTATTCATTACATCAAGAATTGGATCGCTGCCGGACTCCAGACCAAGATGCAGGTCAGAGAGTCCGGCTTTTTTGAGTAGTTCCAGTTCCTCAGGAGTCTTTCGAAGTACATCGTCAATGCGCGAATACATTGCAAATTCTTTTACTTGTGGCATGTAGGTCCGTACAAGGGAGAACAGGCGCAGCAGGCGCTCACTCTCGATGACAAATGCATTTTCTCCAAGGAAAAAGACACGGGGATTCTCGGGTTGGAGTTTTGAAAGTATTTTTAGATTTTCCTCGATTTTTTCATCGGAGTGAAGGGAAAATGTATCTTTGGCAAAGTCGCAGAACCGGCATTTCCCCCAGCTGCATCCGAGCGCTACTTCCAGCGGGGCAGACTGTTCTTCCCAAGGAGGAAGGTAAATGGTATCGTGTGTATAGATTGATGCATATAATTCTTCACGTGTCATAGAAGAACACCTTCTTTCCAGATTCTGGGAATGATTAGTATCCATAAGAGCCGTCTAAAGATTCATCGTGTGCAATCCATTCTTCCACGTCGATGACCCGGTAGTCATCTTTGGTGTCGCGGATGTATACTTTGTCAATTCCGGCATTGATGATCATTTTTTTGCACATGGAACAACTGTTGGAATTTTCGACATAGTCGTTCGTCTTCATGTCGATTCCGGTAAGATATAAAGAACTTCCAATCATTTTATCGCGGGAGGCGCTGATGATCGCGTTGGCTTCTGCGTGTACACTGCGGCATAATTCGTAGCGTTCTCCTCTTGGAATTTTTAATTTTTCACGGATGCACATATTGATATCTGTGCAATTTTTTCGGCCACGAGGGGCACCGGCATATCCGGTGGAGATCACTTCATCGTTTTTTACGATGACTGCGCCATAGTGTTTTCGCAGACAGGTACAGCGCTGAGATACCATTTCTGCAAGGTCAAGGTAGTAGTTGATTTTATCACGTCTCATATTAGTTTTCCTCTCTTAAATGATAAAGTGTTCTATAAAAATCTGGGTAGGAGACATCCACACAAGAACTGTTTTGGATAGTGGTTGTTCCGTCTGCAACCAGTGCTGCAATCGAAAATGCCATGGCAATCCGATGATCGAAATAGCTGTCTATCACAGCACCGTGAAGGAGTGTCTTTCCACGGATGATCATACCATCGTCAGTTGGTGTGACATCTGCCCCCATTTTCTTTAAATTTTCTGTCACGGTGTCGATCCGGTTTGTTTCTTTGACTTTCAGTTCGGCAGCATCCCGGATGATAGTTGTCCCTTCCGCGCAGGCAGCAAGAACAGCGATTATCGGGATTTCATCAATGAGTATCGGAATCTGGGAACCCTCAATGACGGTGCCGTGAAGTTCGCTTGTGCGGACAAGGAGATCAGCAGTAGGCTCTCCGCCATCATTGGTCTTGGAAAGGTAGGTGATATCTGCTCCCATAGCCTCGCAGACAGATAAGATCCCGGCGCGTGTCGGATTGATTCCGACATTTTTTATAACAATCTCGGAGTGTGGGACAAGCAGTCCGGCAGCGATAAAGTACGCTGCGGAAGAAATGTCGCCAGGTACAAAAATTTTCTGACCAAAAAGTTCGTTGCATGGCTGGATCATAGAAACAGCTCCGGCATCTGTTTTTGTGCTTGTAAGCTCCGCACCGAATGCCCGCAGCAGACGTTCGGTATGGTCACGAGACAGTTCCGGCTCTGTTACGGATGTCTCACTGTCTGCATATAGACCGGCAAGAAGTATAGCAGATTTTACCTGCGCGGAGGCAATGTTGGAAGAGTAAGAGATTCCATGCAAGTCAGCAGGGCGGATTCGAAGAGGGGCACACCCATTGCCGGAAAGACTTGTGATGTCTGCTCCCATCATGGAGAGTGGGGTGATGATCCGACCCATCGGTCTTGTGTTGAGAGAAGCATCTCCGGAAAGTGTCGTCTCAAAAGGCTGTCCGGCTAGGATACCGGAAATCAGTCTTGTCGTTGTGCCGCTATTCTTTGTATCCAGGGCAGAAGATGGACGGCGAAGTCCACGGAGTCCTTTTCCGTGGACAAGCACGGTATCTTGATTGTTTTCGATAGAAATTCCCATTTGTGCAAAGCAATCGATGGTGGCAAGGCAATCTGCCCCTTGAAGAAATCCGTGGATTTCTGTCAGACCATTTGCAAGTGCTCCAAACATCACCGCACGGTGAGAGATAGATTTATCTCCCGGAATAGTAACGGTTCCTCGTAGTTTTGTTGTAGGTTTAAGTTCCATTGTAAATCCTTTCTGAAAGAAAATGTTTCAAAAATTTTAGGTATGAATCTGAGTGAAAAAGGAGAAGTGCGTTTCTCCATACGAAGTATTATCTTTCGTATACAATATAGCGATACTTCTGAAGAAGTTTCACTGCTTTCTGTGAGGAGAGTTCTTCGTAAAATTCAATGCGAAGAACACCTTCTTCAAACTCTCGGTTGTGAATGATTCCGATATTTTTTATACTGATATGGTTGGAAGCGAGGATGGTTGCAATGGTTGCAATTCCGCCGGCTTCGTCAATAATATCACAGTAAATAACGAATTCCTTTTTGATACAGCCAAAGGAACTGTCCGGAATAGAATTCCTGTAGTTGTTTGCGCGGTCAAAGAAGTCATAAAGCTGCTCGGTATTACAGGTTTCTACAGACTTCTTTGTCTCGATCAGGAGGTGAATATAAGCATCCAGAATCTCAGAAATCTGTTTGTGATTCTTTAGACAAATATGCTGCCACATAGTAGGAGAAGATGAGGCAATTCGCGTAATATCCTTAAATCCTCCGGCGGCAAGCAGTTTCATATATTCATTTGCCGTATCCGTCTGTTCTACAAAATTTACTAGACCAGAAGCAATGATATGGGGCAGATGGCTGATCGTTCCGGTGACAAAATCATGCTCCTTGGCATTCATAATAATCGGGATTGCTTTCAAGGAGGCGATGAAATCTTTGTAAGCAGTTACTTTCTCCTGCGAGACTTTTTCTGACGGAGTCAGGACAAAATATGCATTTTCAATTAGAATTGCTTTTGCATTTGCAAATCCGCTCTTTTCAGAACCGGCCATCGGATGTCCGCCGATAAAATATTCTTCCAGCTCGAGCTTTTTGACTGCTTCGTGGATAGAATTCTTTACGCTGCCGACATCTGTCAGAATACAGCCTTCGTGCAGATAGGTTTTCAATTGTGCCAAATAGGCATTGTTATAGGCGACAGGAGCACATAGAAACAGATATGTGCAGTTGCAAAAGCTGTCGTTGATCGAAGAACATGCGGTGTCGATGATGCCTTCCTGGGCAGCGAGTGCCAGTGTTTCTTTTTGCTTATCAAATGCGACCAGTTCAAAGTCCGGATAGTATTGCCGGATTGCCTTTGCGATCGATCCTCCAATCAGTCCAAGTCCGATAAAACCAATTTTTTCTTTCATATTTCATATGTCCTTCCAGTATATATCAATCAGAAAATTTTATATGAATTATTGTAAGCTATTTTTTCATATTTGTCAAAGCTATGATGCTTTAAAGTGAAAAAGAATATATTGTATAAAATTTGTATAAATTACATAAAAGAGTTGTAATTTATATATTTTTTTAGTACAATATACACATGACAAAAACGCGCTAGAAGGAGGCAGCAATATGAAGGTTTACAGAACGGATGAAATTAGAAATGTCGTGTTACTTGGACATGGCGGCAGTGGAAAAACAAGCTTAGTGGAAGCGATGGCTTTCGTATCAGGGGTGACCAACCGTATGGGAAAGATTTCTGATCACAATACGCTCAGCGATTTTGATAAAGAAGAGCAGAAGAGAGAATTTTCCATCCATACAACGTTATATCCGATTGAATGGGAAAAGGCAAAGATCAATGTGCTTGATACTCCGGGATATTTCGACTTTGTCGGGGAAGTAGAAGAGGCGGTCAGTGCAGCGGATGCGGCTGTCATTGTTGTATCAGGAAAAGCAGGTGTGGAAGTCGGAACAGAAAAGGCATGGGAGCTCTGTGATAAGTATAATCTGCCTCGTATGGTCTATGTGACGGAGATGGATATGGATGATGCGAGTTTCCGTAATGTTGTGGAAGAATTGACAGCGAGATATGGAAAGGTTATTGCACCGCATTTCCAGCCGATCAGAGAGAACGAACAGCTGGTAGGATATGTCAATGTCATCAAGAATGCAGCAAGAAGATATACGGGCATTGGACAGCGAGAAGAATGTGAGATTCCAGATTATTGTCTGCCAAACCTTAAAATATACAGAGACACATTGTTAGAGACGGTTGCCGAGACAAGTGAAGACTTGATGGAGCGTTACTTTGCAGGAGAAGAATTTTCCGTAGAAGAAATTCGTTCTGCGCTTAGAGTAAATGTGATGGATGGAAGTATTGTTCCGGTTGGAATGGGATCCAATACGATGGCACAGGGAGTGGCCAACCTTCTGTCAGATATCGTAAGATTTTTCCCAAGCCCGGATAAGAGAGAGTGTGTTGGATTTAACCGTACGACAAAGGCAATCTATGAAGCAAATTATGACTTTGCAAAGGCAAAGACAGCCTATGTCTTCAAGACCATGGTGGATCCTTTTATCGGAAAATATTCGTTTGTCAAAGTATGCTCTGGTGTTTTAAAAGGAGAGGACGTTCTGTATAATACGAGTACAGATGCAGAAGAAAAACCAGGAAAATTATATACCATGCAGGGAAATAAGCCGGTAGAAGTACAGGAGCTACATGCGGGAGATATCGGTGCCATCGCAAAATTAAGTGCGACTAGAACCGGAGACACGCTTGCCACTAAGAATACGCAGGTTGTATATCCAAAGACAGATCATTCTGTTCCGTATACATATATGAAATATGTTGTAAAATCGAAAGGAGACGAGGATAAAGTATCTCAGGCGCTGGCAAAGATCATGGCAGAAGATGTGACTGTCAAGGTAGTTAACGACAGTGAAAATCATCAGACACTTCTCTATGGTATGGGTGAGCAACATTTGGAAGTCATCGTCAGCGAACTGGCAAACCGCTATAAAGTAGAGGTTACGCTGGAGACACCGAAAGTTGCATTCCGTGAGACGATCCGTAGGACTTCCGATATTGATACAAAATATAAGAAACAGTCCGGTGGACATGGTCAGTATGGACATGTCAAGATGAAATTTGAACCATCAGGCGACCTGGAGACACCATATATTTTTGAGGAGACAGTCGTAGGGGGAGCAGTTCCGAAGAATTATTTCCCGGCAGTCGAAAAAGGTCTTCAGGAATCTGTAGGCAAGGGACCTCTTGCAGGATATCCGGTAGTCGGTGTGAAAGCAACGCTGTATGATGGATCTTATCATCCGGTTGACTCCTCTGAGATGGCATTCAAGACTGCGACCATGCAGGCGTTTAAGAAAGGAATCATGGAGGCTTCTCCGGTTCTCTTAGAGCCTATTGCAACATTGAAAGTGACTGTGCCGGATGAGTACACCGGGGACGTCATGGGAGATTTGAACAAACGTCGCGGACGTGTACTCGGAATGACACCAGTGCAGGGTGGAAAACAGATCATCGAGGCGGATATTCCGATGACGGGAGTGTTCGGATATTGCACAGTGCTTCGTTCTATGACCGGAGGACGCGGAACTTATGAGTATGAATTTGCAAGATATGAGCAGGCGCCTTCTGATGTACAAGAGAAAGAAATCGCAAAGCGCGCAGCGGAAGAGTAGATTGTATATAAAATAGGAAAGCAGTGATAGAAATAGAAATCTATCACGGAACTGGCAGAGAGTCTGAGACGGCGGAAGCAGTCCTGGATTCTCTGTCTTTTTGTATCTGAAAATCAGAGAATAGTCTCTTGAAAAATATGGTACATCTTCTTGGGTTTTGTATGCTGTGAAGAGATGACTGAGAGGGATATTAAAAGAAAATAAAAATATGTAAAAATACATTAAAATTACATAAAGATTTCCCTTGACTTTCTAATAGAAAGTGTTATAATTTGCATGCTGATTATCGGTTTAGACAATGAGTAATTTACAAAATGAAAAAGTAATGTGAGAAAAGAGGAAAGTGCGATGAAAATTGTAATTATAGGAGATGGGAAAGTGGGCTTTAAGCTTGCAAAACAACTCTCTGAAGAAAATTATGACATCGTTTTGATCGATCCAAATGAGGGAAAATTGAAAGAGACCATCAACAGGCTGGACATTTTCTGTATCACTGGAGATGGAGTCAGTGCAGAAGTGCAGAAGCAGGCGGATGTACCCCACGCAGATCTGGTGATTGCCTGTGCGTCTACGGATGAACTGAATATGTTAAGTTGTCTGATTGCCAGAAGGCTGGGAGCCAGACATACGATTGCCCGTGTAAGAAATCCGGTTTATCTGCAGCAGCTTGATATTTTGAAGGAAGATCTGCATTTAAGTATGGCAGTAAACCCTGAATTGACAGTTGCAAATGAGATTTCCAGAGTACTGATCTTCCCGGTTGCAAGTAAGGTGGAAACGTTTGCAAAAGGAAGAGTGGAACTGGTAGAATTTCCGCTTCAGCAGGAAAGCTCGATTACTGGAATATCCCTTGCAGAATTTTATAAAAAGTATAAGATTAAAGTTTTGATCTGTGCAGTACAGCGGGGAACACAGGTTTATATTCCGGATGGGGAATTTGTCCTGCAGCCAGGAGACAGGCTTCACATAGCGGCATCTCATCGAGAGATGGAAATTTTCTTTAAAAAAATTGGAAATCGTAAAAATAAAATCAAAAAGGTATTGATCTGCGGAGGAGGAAGAGTTGGATTCTATCTCGCAAAGCAGTTGACGAAGCTTGGAATGCAGGTAAAGATCATAGAGAAAGACCTGGCAAAGAGTGAAGGACTGTGTGAGGCGCTTCCGGAAGCTACTATTATTCATGGGGATGGATCGGATAATGAACTTCTGATCGAAGAGGGAATCGGTGATGCAGATGCCTTTATTGCACTTACGGGAATGGATGAAGAGAATATCATCATGGCACTTTTTGCAAAACAGCAGGGAGTTCCAAAGATTGTGGCGAAAGTCAATGAAGATTCCAGGGCAGAGATGGTGGCAGGATTTGGGATCAACAGCATTGTATCTACAAAATCTGCGACTGCCGATGCAATTTTAAGCTATGTGCGCGCACGCCAGAATTCAATCCGCAGTGCCAATATTGAGGCAATGTACCATCTTGTAGATGATCGTGTTGAGGCACTGGAATTTATTATAAAAAAACAGACCTCCTATGTGGGAGTACCACTGAAGAGCCTGGAAACTAAGAAAGATGTGCTGATTGCATGTATTGTAAGGAATCGAAAAATTATTATTCCCGGAGGAGAGGATTGCCTCCAGATCGGGGATAGTGTGATCGTAATTACATTGAAATGCAAAGTACAGGATTTTCATGATATTTTAGTGTAGTGGTGGAAGAAAAATGAATTACAAAATGACAGCTTATGTATTAGGAAAAATGTTGGGGGTGGAAGCACTTGTACTTTGTATCCCGGCAGCAGTATCCTTGATTTATGGGGAAACTTCAGACATGGTAGCATTTGGGATTACAAGCGCTGTGCTGTGTGTCTTTTTCCTTCTCTTTGGTAGAAAAAAACCAGAAAATGGAAGAATCTATGGGAAGGACGGGCTTGTGATCGTAGCCGCAGCATGGATATTGTGGTCTGTATTCGGAGCACTTCCATTTTATTTATCAAGAGAGATTCCATCGTATGTGGACGCTCTGTTTGAGACCGTATCTGGATTTACGACGACAGGATCTACCATTCTTACAGATATAGAGGCGCTCTCTTATGGAATGAATTTCTGGAGATGTCTGACGCACTGGATTGGTGGAATGGGTGTACTTGTGTTTGTTATGGTAGTGACTTCTCTGGATGATAAAAGTTCTATGCATTTAATGCGGGCAGAAGTTCCAGGACCAGAAGCGGATAAACTTGTTCCGAAAGCGCGAGAGACCGCAAAGCTTTTATATGCAATGTATCTGGCACTCACTGTCGCGGAGATCATTTTCCTTCTGGCGGGAGGAATGAACTTATATGATAGTATCATTCACTCCTTTAGTACCGCAGGAACCGGAGGATTTGCAAATCATAACAGCAGCGTTGCCTACTATGACAGTGCTTATATTGACGGGGTGATCACCGTTTTTATGATCCTGTTTGGAATCAACTTTAATATGTATTTTCTTCTTTTAATAAAAGATGTAAAATCTGTCTGGAAAAATGAGGAAGTCAGAGCATATCTGGGAATTATAGTGGCGGCAACTTTGGTGATCACCTGCAATGTTCTCTCTATTTACAAAGAACCGTTAAAAGCTTTCCGATATTCGATTTTTCAGGTTGCATCAATTATTACAACGACAGGATTTGCCACGGCAGACTTTAATTTGTGGCCGGAATTGTCAAAATGTATTTTGCTTCTCATTATGGTGATTGGTGCATGTGCCGGCTCTACCGGAGGTGGAGTGAAAGTGTCCAGATTTTTGATCTTGTGGAAAAGTATTTTGAAGCAGGTGAAAGGAATGCTGCATCCGAAATCGGTTAATGTTGTAAAAGTAAATGGAAAGAAAATCAGCAATGAGACGTTGCAAGGGGTGTATGCATATTTTAGTGCATATGTATTTGTATTTGGAATTTCTGTGCTTCTTGTGGCACTTGATAATTTTGATTTTGCAACAACCATATCGGGAGTGCTGACTACATTGAGCAATGTAGGTCCGGGAATTTCAAGAGTAGGTCCGATAGAAAACTTCCAGTCTTTCTCGGTGTTATCTAAAATTGTATTTTCTATGGATATGCTGATCGGAAGGCTTGAAATCTTCCCGTTTCTTATGATTTGTTCTCCAAGTTTCTGGAGAAAACATTTCTAGATTCTATTGTTTATAAGAAGTTTATAAAATATCATCAGACATTGTTTGCGCTGATGATATTTTTGTATTATACTGTTCATTATAACTTATTGATATATAGAAAATGGAGGATGTTATGAAAAAAGCAAAGGCAAAAATAATTGGAGCGATTGTGCTTGCGATTGTTGCATTTTTGTATTACTATTTTACACTGCCGGCAATCAATATCCACTCTCGTGATTTTTGGTTCTTTATTGGGATTTTAGTTGCAGTTCTTGCGCTGATCTACGCGTGGAAGAAACGGCTTCGTCCAGATGAGATTAAGACGAGTAAAGGGATGAAGGCGATTCTATTTGTACTGGCAGCAGTTGTTGTTGTGTATCTTGTGGGAGCGTTACTTTCTTCTCCGATCGTAAATGCGAAGAAGTATCAGAAGCTTCTTAAAGTAGAGGAGGGAGAATTTACAAAGGATATCGAAGAACTTTCCTTTGATCAAATCCCGCTGCTTGACAAAGAGTCTGCAACACTTCTCGGAAATCGAAAGATGGGAAGTATGGTAGATATGGTATCTCAATTTGAGGTGGATGATATTTACAGCCAGATCAACTATCAAGGAAGACCGGTACGTGTTTCTCCGCTCAAATATGCCAGTGGTATTAAATGGATCACGAATCAGTCTGAAGGAATCCCGGCGTATGTCCGTATTGATATGGCCACACAGTCTACAGAGCTTGTAAAATTAGAAAAAGGTATCAAGTATTCTACAAGCGAATATTTTAACCGGAACATTTACAGACATTTGCGCTTCAATTATCCGACTTATATTTTTGACCAGTTAAGTTTTGAGACAGATGATGACGGAGTTCCATACTGGGTATGCCCGGTGAAGAAGTTTAACATTGGTCTGTTTGGAGGAGAGACTGTTGGAAGAGTTGTACTGTGTAATGCAGTGACAGGAGAGACGAAAGACTATGCGATCGATGATGTGCCGAAGTGGATTGACCGTGCATATTCTTCTGATCTTCTTGTACAGCTTTATGATTACTATGGAGCGCTGAAGCATGGATTTTTGAACAGTGTGCTTGGACAGAAAGACTGCCTGAAGACGACAGAAGGATATAACTATCTTGCGATCGATGACGATGTATGGGTATATACGGGTGTGACATCCGTGAGTGGTGACCAGTCCAACGTCGGATTTGTTCTGATGAACCAGAGAACAATGGAAACAAAATTTTATCCGATCGAAGGTGCTACAGAGGCTTCTGCAATGTCATCTGCAGAAGGTCAGGTACAGAACTTGAAATACAAGGCGACTTTCCCGCTTCTTTTAAATCTCTCCGGAGAGCCGACTTATTTTATCGCATTAAAAGATGATGCGGGCCTTGTTAAGAAGTATGCGATGGTAAATGTACAGAAATATCAGCTTGTAGCAATCGGAGATACGGTAAGCCAGTGTGAGGAAAAATACAATGAACTTCTTCTGACGGATGGTGTGATCAAGGAAGAGGAAGACAAGCGAGAAGTACAGACGATGGAAGGAACCATTGCGAAGATTGCACAGGGAGTCGTGGAAGGAAACTCACATTACTATATTCTTCTGGAAGAATCAGAGGAGATTTTTGATGTGTCGGTAGTAGACTTTATTGATGTCATCCGCTATGAGCCGGGACAGAAAGTGACGATTGAATATAAGCAGGATGAGAAGGTAAATACAGTTTTAAGTATTAAATAGAGCAGGATTTGCAATGAAATCAGCATTTTTGGAAATGCATTTTATAGAAAATGCCGATAGAATAGAAAGAAGTGAAAAAAGAAAAGTAAGGATGTGGAAAAATGGGAGAGAAGAAACAGAGAGTAGCGGTAATCTTTGGAGGGCAATCCTCTGAGCATGAAGTTTCCTGTAAGTCAGCAGTTACAGTGATCTCGCATATTGACCGGACAAAATATGAGCCGGTTTTAATCGGGATCACAAAAGAGGGATGCTGGCTGGAAGTGGAAGATACAGAAGCAATTAGAAATGATACCTGGCGTGAAAACGGGAAGCGGGCAATTCTTTCACCGGATGCCGGAGAACATGGAATTCTCGTGTTGGGGGATACTGTGGAGAAGATCCAGGTAGATGTGATCTTTCCAGTTCTTCACGGAATGTACGGTGAAGATGGAACCATCCAGGGATTGTTTGAACTTGCGAAAATCCCTTATGTCGGATGTGGGGTACTTGCATCAGCGGTATCCATGGATAAACTTTACACGAAGATCATCGTAGATCGTCTTGGAATCCGTCAGGCAAAGTTTGTTGGAATCCATGCATATGAGCTTGAGGAGATCGACAAGGTGCTTGACAAGGTGGAGGAAGTGCTTCCGTATCCGGTATTTGTAAAGCCGTCCAAAGCAGGGTCTTCTCAGGGAGTCAATCAGGCAAAAGACAGAGAAGAATTACAGGCAGCATTGCTTGAAGCGACAAAGCATGATACAAAGATTCTTGTGGAAGAGACGATTAAAGGGCGTGAGATTGAATGTGCAGTGCTTGGTGGAAAGAATGTGAAAGCATCTGACGTCGGTGAAATTAAGGCAGCAGATACGTTCTACACTTATGAAGCAAAGTACAATAATCCGGATTCTAAGACAGATACTCATCCGGAACTGCCAGAAGGAGCATTGGAAAAGGCGAGAGAAGATGCTGTTGCAATTTTCAAAGCGGTAGATGGCTTTGGACTTTCCAGAGTGGATTTCTTCCTGGAACATGGTACAAATGAAGTGATTTTCAATGAGATCAATACATTGCCTGGATTTACGAATATCAGCATGTACCCAATGCTTTGGAGAGAAAAAGGAATCGATACGACAGCGCTTGTGACAGAGCTGATCGAGCTTGCATTTGAAAGAAAATAGAGTATACGAAAATAGAAAAAAGATAAGAGAAAAGCCTTGCGGTAGCAATTACTGCAAGGCTTTTAAAAGTAATGGAAATTATGGACTATTAACTTTTCCATTTGAATTGCTTCGTTGTTTTAATTAAGAAGTGCACAGTCAGTCAAGTCAATTCCGTTTAACTGGTCTTTCTCTGCGCTGATACTTAAATAGAAATTCACATCATGTCTCTTAGAGATATTTTTCAACCGTTCAATGAAGCGAGGCATATTCTCAGAAGAAATATTGGCATGTTTTAAAATACCATCGATAAAAATAGCCTGAATATCATGGTTAGCACTAAGCATTCCATAAATAAATCCAGTGTAGTCGTCAATGTTCTTGATGGAAGGATAGTCATCCATACAGATTACTCTGATATCAAAAGATAAACTGTATGTATCGTTGTGACTGTTCTTGATAAACGTTACATTGCCGTCACACTGCTTTACTGTCTCATTTGCTAATTCGATCATCTGTTGTGTTTTGCCGCTCCCTTTAGGGCCTGTTAATAAATTTACCATGGCACTATCTCCTTTATAATGTTTTTTCGTTCTGTCGATTATGTAATGTATTATACACTAATTATAAGAAAATGGCAATAAAATATAAAAATTTATGCGAAATTTACAAAAAAATACAGCTTTTCCCAATGCCTTGACAAATAGTCTTCGTATGATAAAATAGAAATATCATTGAAATTGTGATGACAGATTGAATCAGACAATGGCAAAGAAGAGGAGTAGTAAGAGTCTATCGTTTTCAGAGAGCTGCCGGCAGGTGTGAGGCAGCAGCGTAATCTCCGAACTCACCTTGGAGCCCTTCTATTGAACGAGAGATACAGAATACACTGTATGGAAGTAGATAGAGGCGGGACTTCCCGTTACAGAAGCAATGAGTGCGTACAGTGAGATGCTGTATGAATAAGAGTGGTACCACGGAAGTCAGCCTTTTCGTCTCTTGATGGGATGAGAGGTTTTTTTTTATTGCATAGGAAATTGATTTCCGCAGAGGGAATTCTTGGAGAAAAAGGAGGAAAAAAGAATGGCAGTACCTTATAATCATAAGGCGATTGAAAAAAAATGGCGTGAAAACTGGGAAAAGCATCCAGTGAACGTAAAAGAAGATGAAAATGGAAAGAGAGAGAAATATTATTGTCTCGATATGTTCCCATATCCATCAGGAAATGGTCTCCATGTCGGACACTGGAGAGGATACGTAATCTCTGATGTATGGAGCAGATATAAGTTATTACAGAAATACTATATTGTACATCCAATGGGATGGGATGCATTTGGACTTCCGGCAGAAAACTATGCAATCAAGATGGGCGTGCATCCATCGATTTCTACTGCTGAGAATGTAAAAAATATTAAGAGACAGATCAATGAGATCGCAGCTCTCTATGACTGGGATATGGAAGTCAATACAACTGATCCAGAATTTTATAAATGGACACAATGGATCTTTGTAAAAATGTTCAAAGAAGGACTGGCATACGAGAAGGAATTCCCGATCAACTGGTGCCCTTCCTGCAAGACAGGTCTTGCGAATGAAGAAGTAGTAAATGGTAAATGTGAGCGCTGCGGAACAGAAGTGACAAAGAAAAATCTTCGTCAGTGGATGCTTCGGATCACAAAATACGCAGAGAGGCTTCTTGCAGATCTCGATAAATTAGATTGGCCGGAGAAGGTAAAGAAGATGCAGGCAGACTGGATCGGAAAATCTTACGGTGCAGAAGTTGATTTCCAGGTAGAAGGAAGAGAAGATAAGATCACTGTCTATACGACAAGACCAGATACTCTTCACGGGGCGACATTTATGGTACTTGCACCGGAGCATGCGCTTGCTAAGAGTCTTGCCACAGACGAGACAAGAGAAGCGGTAGAACAGTATATCTATGATGCTTCTATGAAGTCGAATGTAGACAGACTTCAGGATAAGGAAAAGACAGGAGTGTTTACAGGATCTTATGCGATCAACCCATTAAATGGAGCAAAGACACCAATCTGGCTCTCTGATTATGTTCTCGCAGACTATGGTACCGGAGCAATCATGTGTGTGCCGGCTCACGATGATCGTGACTTTGCATTTGCAAAGAAATTCGATCTTCCAATCGTACAGGTAATCGCAAAAGATGGAAAAGAAATTGAAAATATGACAGAGGCCTATACAGAGGCAGCAGGAACGATGATCAATTCTGGTGAGTGGAACGGAATGGAATCAGCTGTTTTGAAAAAAGAAGCGCCGCATATCATCGAAGAACGTGGATTTGGAAAGGCAACTGTCAACTATAAACTGCGTGACTGGGTATTCTCGCGCCAGCGTTACTGGGGAGAACCAATTCCGATTGTACACTGCCCGGATTGTGGAGCAGTTCCAGTACCGGAAGAGCAGCTTCCTCTGACACTTCCGGAAGTAGATTCTTATGAGCCGACCGGAACAGGAGAATCTCCGCTTGCAGGAATTGAAAGCTGGGTAAATACAACTTGTCCAGTTTGTGGAAAACCTGCAAAACGTGAGACAAACACAATGCCACAGTGGGCTGGATCTTCCTGGTATTTCCTCCGCTATGTGGACAGCCATAATTCCGAAGCACTTGTATCAAGAGAAAAAGCAGATGAGATGCTTCCGGTAGATATGTATATTGGAGGAGTAGAACACGCGGTACTTCATTTATTGTACTCTCGTTTCTACACAAAATTCCTCTGTGATATTGGGGCAATTGATTTTGATGAGCCATTCAAGAAATTATTCAATCAGGGAATGATCACTGGTAAAAACGGAATCAAGATGAGTAAATCAAAAGGAAACGTCGTATCTCCGGATGATCTTGTAAGAGATTACGGCTGTGACTCTCTGAGAATGTATGAATTATTCGTAGGTCCACCGGAATTAGATGCAGAGTGGGATGACAGAGGAATCGATGGTGTTTACCGTTTCTTAAATAAAGTATGGAATCTCGTTATGGACAGCAAAGACAAAAATGTCAGCGCAACAAAAGAGATGATCAAGATCCGTAATAAAATGGTATATGATATTACAACACGTTTGGAAAGCTTTAGCTTAAACACAGTTATTTCAGGATTTATGGAGTACAACAATAAGCTGAATGAGATTGCAAAAAAAGCAGGCGGCGTGGATAAAGAAACATTAAGCACACTGGCAGTACTGCTTGCTCCGTTTGCTCCGCATATGGCAGAAGAGTTATGGCAGCAGCTCGGACACGAAGGAACCGTATTCAATGCGGGATGGCCGACTTATGATGAAGAGGCGATGAAAGACGACGAGGTCGAAATCGCTGTACAGATCAACGGAAAGACAAGAGCTGTCGTGACACTTGCGGCAGATGTATCTAAAGAAGATGCAATTGCAAAAGGAAAAGAAGCAGTGGCAGATAAACTGACAGGAATGATCGTAAAAGAGATTTACGTTCCGGGAAGAATTATTAATATTGTGCAGAAGTAGGCAGTGCAGATAACGGAAAAGATGGACTTATCCTGTTTATAGGAATAAGGCCATCTTTTTTGGTATCTATAGGGCATATGCCTGTCAAGCAAACGAGCTAGTCTAGTGAGCTTGTATAGCACTGCTGTAGAATACTGCAAAATAGCGTAACAGGTTTGTGAAATGGATGTTACCAAAATGGAAACAAGGGAAATACATACTGGTACTTTTATTTTGGATTTTATCGTTATATGATGAGAATGAAAGAGAGGTATGGAGTATGGCGTTAAATGATAACATCAAAAAATTCAGAGAAGAAAAAAATCTTACTCAGCAACAACTTGCAGATAAGTTATATGTTTCAAGGCAGACAGTTTGTCGCTGGGAAAAAGGTTCAAGATGTCCGGATTTGATTACAGCAAAAAAACTGGCATTAGAACTAGACGTAAGTGTGGACGAACTTATATCTGATGAAGATGTAAAGGATCTTCAAGTAAATTATGGAATATGGAAATCTGAAAGAATAAAAGATAAAAAGCATTTGCAGGTACTTCAAAAAAGGATATTAGACTTTATACAAATTGTGGGAGCTGTATTTTTAGCAATCACGATTTTGCTACGAGTACAATTAGATATGAGAGTGCCTGTATGGTGTACAATCGTTTGCTTTATTATTGTAGCAGGAGCATTTCTCTGTAGTTTCATAGTTTCTAAAAGGTTGAGAGAGATGTAGTGTGCATTCTTGACTTTAAACATGAAAAGTGGTATATTTATAACATAAAGTGTTAAATATACCACATAGAAGGAGGTCTATTATGAAGTGTAGGTATGGCTTTTTAGGTTTTTTCTCTCTCATTGGCTTGCTGGGATTTTGGACAGATAATCCTATGTTTTTCCCGTTTTTAGGTTTTGCCTTATTTTTTGAATATTTCTTTGTGGAAACAGATGAAATGTTTGTTCAAAATATGAGAAAAGCTGCTGCGTGGGCGTTTTTCTCTGAATTAGTAATAACAGCCATTGTCACGTTCTATTATGCAATCATAGAGCATAATTCTAATGTCGCGCTTGTAAAAGGGATTGGTTTGGGATTTGGGTTTTCCATAATTGTCTTCTGCTTTGTTACTGCTTATTTTGATTGGAAAGATAGGTGTGGTGTATCCGATGATTAAAAACAGAATTAAAGAGTATAGAGCAAGATTTGATATGAAACAGGAAGAATTGGCTGCAAAAGTAGGTGTACGCCGAGAAACTATAGGAAACCTTGAAAAGGGAAAATACAATCCATCATTGGTTTTGGCATGGAATATCGCAAAGACATTCCATGTTACGATTGAAGAAATTTTTACAGTAGAAGAATAATTTTCTAAAATCTTTACTTACATTTAACTTGTAACAGTGATCTAAAATGGTAAAATTATCGTAATAGAAGTAGAAATCGGAGGATGGTAATATGTTCTTGATAATGATAATTAGTATGATCATTGGATTGGCCCTTTCTTTTTTTCTTGCAAGAAGATATGATATGAGTGAAAAAGTAGACAAAGGGGTTGAATTTTGTTATTGGAAATTGAGTTATAGACGAAAATTAATCAGAACATTATGGATGATACCTGTATTGATAATGATAAACATCGTAATTTATAAAGAGTTTCCGGCATATTCCTATGCAAGGATTATTGGCGTGATTCTTTTTCTGCCGGTTTTTATTCAGGCTGCGTATAATTATAAGAAGTGGAAAAACGAAACAGCGCAAGAAGAGGATGTCAAGTATTAAAAAATATGATATGCTAAAGATGGCAAAAAGAAAAGTTTAGCAAGGGGAAAAGAGATGGCAAGGCAAAATATTTATGATGACGAATGTTTTTTTGAAGGTTACAAAAAGATAAGACAGAACGAAATAAATGCCAATACCTTGTTTGAGATTCCCGAATTGTTTGCATTATTACCTGATTTAAATGGAAAAACAATATTGGATATGGGTTGCGGTTTTGGGGAGCACTGTACAAAATTTGTGGAATTAGGTGCAGCAACGGTTGTAGGAATTGATATTTCCAAAAAGATGTTGGAGGTTGCAGAAGCAGAGAATGGACATCCTTCTATTTCCTATATCCATATGCCTATCGAAGAAATATCAAAATTGCATAAAAAGTTTGATATCGTAATCAGCTCTCTTGCGATGCACTATGTTGAAAATTATGAGGCAGTTGTCAGGGATGTGTATCAACTGTTGAAGGATGGAGGCATATTTGTGTTTTCGCAGGAGCATCCGTTGACTACTTGTTTTTCGTCGGGTGACAGATGGACCAAAGATGAAAACGGGAAAAAGCTATATTTAAATCTTATGGATTATGGAGTAGAGGGAGAAAGAGAAACGACATGGTTTGTCGACGGCGTCAAGAAATATCACAGAACATTTTCAACAATGCTCAACACACTGATTCAAGAAGGATTTTGCATAGAAAGTGTGACAGAGCCGCTGCTGACGATTGAAATTCTGGAGAAATATCCGGATTATGCAGATCTTTTTCATAAACCTGATTTTTTGATGATAAAAGCTGGTAAGAAAAATTGCAGAAACTGTGACTAACTCACAGAGTTTCTGTCAATCATGAGTATAATAAGAGATAACAAAGGAAATAGAAAAAGACCTGATGAATGTCAGGCAGACCATAAATCATTGCAGGAATAGAAAGGATGGAAGAAAAATGGCAGCAATTCAATTAACAAGCGAAACATTTCAAAAAGAAGTATTAGAGGCAAAGGAACCAGTTTTAGTAGATTTTTGGGCACCATGGTGTGGACCTTGCCAGATGGTACTGCCGATCATTGAGGAACTGGCAGAAGAAGTGACAGATGTAAAAATCTGTAAAGTCAATGTAGATGAGCAGATGAAAATTGCAAAGGAATACCGCGTAATGTCCATTCCGACATTGATCTTATTCAAAGATGGTAAGATTGCAAAACAAGAGCTCGGGGCAAAGACAAAAGAAGAGTTACTGGAAATGATCCATGGATAAGTGCTAGGAGAACGAAAGCAGAAACGATGCAAAAAATATGATAAAGCAAGGAAATGTCTAAATAGCTGTAAAAAGCAGGACATTTCCTTTTTGTATTTTGGGAATAGTTTTACAAGCGTATGAAACACCTGATCTAGAAAAATGGTATTTACAGGGTAAGGGAAGTCAGACCGGCGCGGTTGGTGATGTGTACATTTCCGCGAGAAAGTTCGACATATCCTTCGGAGGAGAAATATTTGAGCATCCGGGTGACGACTTCTCTGGCGCTGCCGACGAAGCGTGCAATCTGCTCGTGAGTCATGTGGATCGTGTCGGATTGTTCGTTGGCGGATTCCTCCAAAAGAAAGAGGGCAAGCCGTTTATCAAAACTCATGAAAAGCACCTGCTGCATTGCCCACATGACGTCGGAGAAACTTTCAGATGCCAGCTTGTAGGCGAAGGCTTCCACATAAATATTTTCCTGCATGATCTGTGAAAAGGCACAGGAATTTGTCTGAAGAAATTCACAGTCGGAAACGGCATCGATATGGACATCGAATGTGATTGACTGAAGAACGCAGGAAGCTGATAGAATACAGATGTCTCCGTCATACAGCCGATAAAGAGTAATTTCCCGCCCATCTTCTGAGAGGATATATACCCGGACAGAGCCTTTTTTAATGAGAAGGACACCGACACAGTCTAAGTCAGCACTGTGGATAGAATCTCCTCTTTCATAGGAGACAGCAGTCGTTCCTCCAATTAGAATATCTTTTTGATGAGGGGATAGTTTGTCCCAGAAAGTAAAATGTGATTTTAAAAGTTGAATATCGTGTTCTGTCATTTGTGTCACGCTCCTTTGCATAGTGGTATTGTACTATGAGATCGAAAAAAGGGCAAATGATTTTGCGGGAAAACTAATAAACAGAAAAATTTCTCATATATTTGATAGTACGGACAGAGCGAAAGGTTCGCTTTGCATCGAAATTTGAAATATGGGAGGAGTTATGCTAGGGAAAATAGGACAAATCAACAGTGTGGTAAATGCGTTCGTATGGGGGAGGGGGATGCTGGTTATTTTCCTTGGCGTCGGAATGCTTTTTACACTGCGAACCGGTTTCTTTCAGTTTAAGGGTTGGAAAGTCTGGATGGGGGATACACTTGGTGCATTGTTTCGTGACCGGAGAGTCAGAAAGGCGCAGGATCATCAGTCTATTTCACAATTTCAATCGTTTTGTACGGCGTTAGCAGCAACGCTTGGCACGGGGAATATTACCGGAGTTGCCACAGCAATTGTGACCGGAGGCCCGGGAGCGGTCTTCTGGATGTGGGTGTCTGCGTTCCTCGGGATGATGACAATCTATGCAGAAAATGTGCTCGGGATCAAATATCGTTACAAAAACTCCGAAGGTGCATGGGTTGGGGGTGCGATGGTCTATATGGAGCGGGGACTGGGGGCGAAGTGGCTTGCGGTTTTCTTTTCTATATTTTGTCTTTGCGCCTCTTTTGGAATGGGAAATATGACACAGGCTAATGCGATTGCAAAAGGGCTGGAAGCTACATTGAAAATTTCGGAGCAATTTACAGGAATGGCATTAATGGTACTTGTGGCTGTTGTGATTCTCGGTGGTGTTCAGAGAGTCGCGATGGTAGCAGAAAAAATCGTTCCGTTTATGGCGGCATTCTATATTCTGGGAGGTCTTCTTGTCATTGTGATACATTATGAGAGAATTCCGGAAACATTTTTATGGATTTTCGGAGAAGCATTTGGGCTGCGTGCAGTTGGAGGCGGAGTTGCTGGATATGGTGTGAAGATGGCGATGAAAATGGGTATTTCCCGCGGTGTTTTTTCCAATGAGGCCGGACTTGGATCTTCGGTGATGGCACATGCGGCTTCTGACGTAAGCTGTCCGCAGATTCAGGGTATGTGGGGAATGGCAGAAGTGTTCATAGATACGATTGTTGTCTGTACAATCACAGCACTTGTAATACTGACTTCAGGCGTATATGATCCACAGAGATGCATTTCAAACATTGCAGATGGAGTCGAAAACATTGACGGCACGACGTTGACGGGAAATGCCTTTGCAACAGTATTTCCAAATGGGGACAAATTTCTTGCTATCTCCATTGCGCTGTTTGCGTTTGCGACCATCATCGGCTGGGCATATTTTGGAGAGCGGACAGCAGCATATCTTTTTGGAGAACATGCAGTTTTTCCATATAAACTGATCTACATATTGCTTCTTCTGCCGGGAGCTGTTCTTGCACCGAAGCTTGTTTGGGAACTGTCTGATACTTTTAACGGGTTGATGGCAATTCCGAACTTGACAGCGTTGATCCTTCTGCATGGAGAGGTCATTCGCATGGCAAAGGAGTATAAAAGAAATCGAAAATAGCTGTAAAGCAAACACAAGAGTATAGCCGTGCCAAGAAGATAAATTTCATAAAATCTTAATAAATCATATCGCCTATCTTAAAGTTCTTTTTGTATAATAAAGTTAGTTCAAAAGAAAGTAATCAATAAGATAAATGGAAGGAATGATTTGTATGAGAAGACAAAGAAAAGGATTTTTAACATGGATAGCTTCTTTAATCCCGGGAGCGGGAGAGCTTTATATGGGATTTGAGAAGCAGGGAGTCAGTCTAATGATTCTATTTTGGGGAAGCGTGGCACTGATTGCAATGCTTGGCATGGGATGGCCGATTTTTTTACTCCCGGTTATATGGTTTTACAGTTTTTTCCATGTGCATAATTTAAAGACAATGAACCCGGAAGAATTTTACATGGTAGAAGACAGATATTTACTTCACATGGATGAACTGGCGAAAGAGTTTCGAAGCGATAAAAAAGGATTTTTCCAGTCTTACCGTTCTATCATTACAATTCTGATCATTCTGATCGGTGCAACCTTGCTGTGGGATGGAATTTCCTCGCTGATTTATGTCATTTTGCCGGGATTTATGTATGATGTTCTTTGGAATATTGGAAATGTATTGACAAAGGGAGTGGCAGGAGCAGCAATCATTGCAGTCGGAATTTACTTTTTCCGTTGTACAAGAAAAGAAGAAGATCAGTTCCGACAGGAGAAGATGACAAGAAATCAGGAAGAGGCACAGAATTCTGCGGCGAGAGAGTTTATGGCAGGTACTTTTGGAGCAGCCATGAATGAAACAGAAAAAGGGGAAATGTCTTTTTCGGGGAATCCGATGACCGGAGAGCAGGATTTTACGAAAAATGAGGTGCCAGTGCCACAGCCTCTTTTAGGAAACCTGCCGATAGAGGAGAAGGAAGCTGAAGAGAAGGAAGAATCTCCGAAAGATTGTGCATCTGAGCAAGTGGAAAAGTAAATACGATAAAAAACAAACAAAAACTTCAGCAAAGAACCAATTTGAATCTGTCGAATCTTAGAAGAAGGACAGGGCAAAAGAGTTCTTGCTGAAGTTTTTTTGTTGCATCAGAGATATTTTTGAAATGAAATTAAATAATCTTCGTTGTCCATTTTGTGCAGTCCCAAACTTCATTTACCACATCCTGATAGAAGTCAGGCTCATGACAGATCAGAAGAATGCTGCCGTTGTATTCTTGAAGAGCTCGTTTCAACTCTGCCTTGGCATCCACGTCAAGGTGATTGGTCGGCTCGTCCAAAAGTAAAATATTTGTCTCTCGGTTGATCAGTTTGCACAGACGTACTTTTGCCTGTTCTCCACCGCTTAACACACGAACCTGACTTTCAATGTGTTTTGTCGTCAAACCACATTTGGCTAGTGCGGAACGGACCTCATACTGGGTGAAAGATGGAAATTCACTCCAGATTTCTTCAATACAGGTCGTTTTATTGTCTGGTGCAGATTCCTGCTCAAAATAACCGATCATAAGATTTTCCCCAAGTTCCACAGAACCTTTCAGAGGATGGATCAGGCCAAGAATGCTTTTTAACAGAGTGGTCTTTCCAATTCCATTGGCGCCGACGAGCGCAATTTTGTGACCGCGCTCCATAGAAAGGGAGAGTGGTTTGGAAAGAGGTTCGTCATATCCGATCACGAGATCTTTCGTTTCGAAAATGTATTTTCCAGGAGTGCGTCCGACTTTGAAGCGAAATTCCGGTTTCGGTTTTTCGGCAGCAAGCTCAATGATATCCATCTTATCCAGTTTTTTCTGGCGGGACATCGCCATGTTTCTTGTGGAAACTCTTGCTTTGTTGCGGGCAACAAAGTCTTTTAGTTCGCTGATTTCTTGCTGCTGACGGCGGTAAGCAGCTTCCAGCTGAGATTTTTTGACTGCGTAGACTTCCTGAAAATGATCATAGTCACCGACATAACGATTTAATTCTTGATTTTCCATATGGTAAATGATGTTGACTACTTCGTTTAAAAATGGAATATCATGGGAAATTAAGATAAAAGCATTTTCATAGTCAAGTAAGTAGCGCTTAAGCCACACAATGTGTTCCTCGTCCAGATAGTTTGTTGGCTCGTCGAGAAGCAGGATATCTGGTTTCTCTAAAAGCAGCTTGGCAAGGAGTACTTTTGTGCGCTGTCCTCCGCTTAAATCTGTGACATCTCGCTCCAGACCGATATCAAGTAATCCGAGTGCGCGGGCAACTTCTTCTACTTTAGAGTCAATGATATAAAAGTCCTGAAGTGTCAGGGTATCCTGGATTGTTCCCAGCTCCTCCATCAGCGCTTCCATTTCTTCTGGATCTGCATCGCCGAGAGAGTCGCAGATTTGATTCA
Organism: Faecalimonas umbilicata; assembly: GCF_042846195.1. Lineage (NCBI taxonomy): Bacteria > Bacillati > Bacillota > Clostridia > Lachnospirales > Lachnospiraceae > Faecalimonas > Faecalimonas umbilicata. The sequence goes on along the minus strand of NZ_AP031411.1, from coordinate 1,921,836 downwards.
TTTTCTCCTCCAGTGCAAAGAGATACTGGAATGCCGACTTTAAGACATCACGGATCGTCTGGCCTTTTTCCAGAACTGTATGTTGATCCAGATATCCAGTACGTACATTTTTCGCCCACTCAATCTTTCCTTCATCTGGCTGTAATTTTCCGGTTACAATATTCATAAAAGTGGATTTTCCTTCTCCGTTTGCACCGACAAGTCCGATATGCTCACCTTTTAACAGTCGGAAAGAAACATCTTCAAAAATCGCACGGTCCCCGAAGCCGTGAGATAAATGTTCTACATTTAAAATACTCATAAAATAGCTCCTTAATTCTTTTGTTCTTTTGTCAGTTAGATATCATTGTACAGGATAAAATATTTTTTGTCATTAAGAAAGTAAAGAATTCTTAGGATTATAAGAAAAGTTGGAGATTTTAGAAAAGAACTGTATGTATGTCAGTATCGGAGAGGTTTTCAGACACAGAAAGCCGCCTCTCCGGCTTCGGTGTAGTGATGCGGCAGGGGAGGCGGCTGAAAAAATTAGTGCATTGTCGGTTGAGTCAGAATGGATTTGACATGGTTTACTTCCTGCTCCGTTGCCTTTGCGGCAGGAACATAGTAACTTTTCTGGCGTGCGACTTCATACAGTTTCTCCTGTGACATTTCACAAGAATTCCGGATCTGTTTCAGACATTGTTTTAATTCTTTATTCTCTGTCTGTGGAATCATTTCTCCAAACATTTTTAATTCTCCGTTGATACCTACCAGTGCATCTGCGACCATTGTTTTTTCGTTCATTTTGATGTCCTCCTTATAAAAATCTCATCAGTTCCTGTTTGTTTTTCATTGCACTGTCTGCAGCATCCTGGAACAATTTTTTGATTTCGGGATCGGTTGTCTGAGAAGCATAATCTGTCATTTTGCAGTGTGTTGTGTCATATCCTCCGATCAAATGACGGAGATTTTGTAAATCTAAGATAGAAATATCAGCCATTGTTAAGCCCTCCTCAAGTTTTTCATATTACGTTTCCCTGTCTAGTATGGCAGAAAGACAGAAGATTATACATCTTGGAAAAGAAGTTAAAAATATCTGTCATTGTGTTTGCAAATTGAAAAAATGTGCTATAATGTATGGTAAATGGAAGTAGAAGATGTATTTTTTAACAGAAGTCTTTACTTTTTTGCTAGAAGATGATAGAATACAAAGGCATTTAAGTAAGACAGACAATCGCAGCTGCAATCACCGAAAGGTGGCAGGTGAGGAAAGTCCGGGCTTCACAGGGCAGGATGCCGGATAACGTCCGGTGGAGGTGACTCCAAGGCTAGTGCAACAGAAATATACCGCCGGTCATCTGGCCGGTAAGGTTGGAAGGGCAGTGTAAGAGACTACCGCCTCTCTGGTAACAGCGAGGGCATATGTAAACCCCATCCGAAGCAAGACCGAACGAAAACAATGTGGCGGCCCGTCACGTTTTAGGTAGGTCGCTTGAGCCTTCCGGTAACGGCAGGCCTAGATAGATGATTGTCCAACGACATAACCCGGCTTATCGTCTTGCTTAATGCTTTTTGATTTTACAGGAGGGACCGACTATGGGAAAAGGTAGAATCAATTACAGAAGAATCAAAGAATCTGAGTTGTCTGTGTCACTGTTTGCTGACTTTGACCGCTATCAGGAAGTAAATCGCTGTTGGCGGAAGGAAGACGGTGAATGGGTATTGAAGGACATCGTATTTAACGAACAGTGGAGTGATAGTGACTATCGGTATCTGACGGAGTGTCTGATCCACACGATACAGACAGGAGGAGTTGTCTTCGGTGCGTTTGTGGAGGAACGCCTGAAGGGATTTGCATCGGTAGAACACGAGTTTTTCGGACAGGAGAAGCAGTATTTGGAACTGACCAGTATACATACTTCTTATGATTGCAGAAACAGAGGAATTGGACGACAGCTTTTTACAAGGTGCGTGGAAGCTGCAAGAAAGATGGGCGCAAAGAAGTTATACATTTCTGCACATTCCTGTGAGGAGACACAGGCATTTTACAAAGAAATGGGATGTGTGGAGGCAGTCGAGTATAATCAGAAGAGCGTGGAGAAAGAACCGTGTGATTGCCAGTTGGAATTTGTATTATAATTGCAATTGTGAATAATAGAACAGAAAAAAGGTGCTCCTTTTCGAGCAGACAGGCAATAGATTTTTTGCCTGTCGTTCGAAGAGGAGCACCTTTTTGTTACAAAGGAAATCCTTTTGGAATCCAATGCAATAAAAATATATTCAATTAGTGATTTTTTCTGTCGTATTTTTCTTCACAGTATTTGCAGCGGTATACTTCTTTTTCCGGATCAGTCAGAACAAATACATGCTCCAATTCCTGCTCAATGGAAGTGATACAGCGAGGATTTTTACACTTGATCACATTTGTGATTTCTTTTGGGAGTTCCAGACGCTTTTTCTCAACAACTTTGTCATTCTGGATGATATTGATCGTGATATTGTGATCGATGAATCCGAGAATGTCAAGATCAATGATGTCGATCGGACACTCAATCTTCATAATATCTTTCTTTCCCATTTTGTTGCTTCTTGCATTTTTGATGATTGCGACACAGCAATCCAACTTGTCCAGGCGAAGGTAGTGATAGATATCCATGCTTTTTCCTGCCTGAATATGGTCTAATACAAATCCTTCTGAGATACTGCTGACATTTAATGTATTGTTTTCCATGATAAACTCCTTTCTGCCGTCTAAACTTCGATTTCTAAAAGTGTGAGGATCAGCGCCATGCGGACATAGACACCGTACTGTACCTGTTTGAAATAAGCGGCGCGAGGGTCTTTGTCCACTTCCACGGAAATCTCATTGACTCTAGGCAGTGGATGAAGTACAAGCATATCTTCTTTTGCGAGAGACATTTTGGCAGCATCTAAAATATAGAAATCTTTCATGCGGACATAGTCTTCCTCGTTGAAGAAACGTTCTTTCTGAACACGTGTCATGTAGAGGAGATCCAGTTCCGGCATTGCCTCTTCCAGATTGATGACTTCTTTGTAAGGGATGTTATTCTTATCTAACACATCTTTGCGGATATAGCTTGGAAGGCGAAGTTCTTCCGGGGAAATCAGGACGAACCGTACATTTTCGTAGCGCACAAGAGCGTGGATCAGAGAATGGACTGTTCTTCCGAATTTTAAATCACCGCAAAGTCCGATTGTAAGATTTCCAAGGCGTCCCTTTAACGAGCGGATTGTCAGAAGGTCTGTCAATGTCTGTGTTGGATGCTGGTGTCCGCCGTCCCCTGCGTTGATGACCGGGATGGAAGAGTGGCGGCATGCAACCATCGGAGCGCCTTCCTTTGGATGGCGCATTGCACAGATGTCCGCGTAGCAGGATACCATGCGGATCGTGTCGGATACACTCTCTCCCTTGGAAGCAGAGCTGGAGTCAGCGGAAGAAAATCCGAGGATGCTTCCACCGAGATTTAACATAGCTGCCTCGTGGCTTAGTCTTGTGCGGGTACTTGGCTCATAAAAGAGAGTGGCAAGCTTCTTCCCGTCACATGCATGTGCATATTTGTCTGGATGTGCTTCGATATCATTGGCAAGATCTAATAATTTGTCTAATTCTTCTACGGTAAAGTCCAAAGGACTCATTAAGTGTCTCATAACTTCCTCCTATTTGTATGTTAATAATTCAGAAACAGTCTTTCTCTTCGGTGGTTCCGGGGAAATGTCCGGATATCCGACTGCAATCAGAGCTGCAAGCTCCTGCTCCTCAGGGATGTTGAGAAGGTTGCGGATACCATCTTCGTCAAAAATTCCCATGATGACTGTTCCAAGTCCGGCTTCATGCGCTGCAAGACAGAAACTCTGACAGGCAATTCCTGCGTCAAACATCTGCCAGCGGTCTCCTTTTTTCGTGGAGTAAGAACCGTCGCGTTCAAACCCAGAGCGCCCCTTTACCATCGTTACCGCAACTAACATGGATAACTGACTGACAATATTAGAATTGTAGGAAGGGGTATAATCATCAGCGATTTTTTTGAGAATGGAAGAGTCTTCAATCGCGATATAGCGAGTGATCTGTGTGTTCTTCCAAGATGGAGAATAAGATGCAGTTGAAATAATAGATTCTAACAAAGTGTGATCGATTGGATCAGGTTTGTACTTTCGAATGCTTCGTCGTGTCTGAATACATTGCGTTGTGTCCATAATAAGAGCCTCCTGCATATTGAATTATTTTATTTATCATATAATAAAATGACAAGATTTTCAAGTACAAAAAGGGAGGCTTTATGGGAATCAATGTGATCGCTCTGACTTGGAAAGGAGTCTTTCAAAGAAAAGTCCGGCGCCAAACCATAGTGGGGCATAGTCGAGGCGGATCAGACCGCAGATATTCCATCTGGCATTGCTGTAATCCCATGGACAGAGATCGTATTTTTTTAAAAGAGAGCCGGAACAGAACTCGCCTAGAAAAATCAGGCATGCATAAATACTGCCGCGGAGCATCACACTTTTTCCGCGCAACATCTCAAAGAGAGGCGTCAGTATGCTTGCCATTCCGTAGATTGGGAACATCCAGACGGAAGTTTTCCCTGATAATTTGTAGTCTCTGTGAAAAAGAGAATGCAGGCTTGTAAAAAGGATTTCCATGCACCAGCCTGCTGTGCCGCATAAGATAAATTTATTTTTCATAGTAACAGTATTTTCCAAAATCTAGATTTTATCCAGAAATTGTAATATAATAGGAAAAATACAAAGTGCAGGACAAAGAAGCCGGAGAGCTTTCTGCGACAGCATAGTTTGGTAAAAAAGATAATGAGGTGAAAGACAGATGATACCATTAAGTGAAATCAGAGAACAACTGGATGAAATTGACAGCCAGATTGTGAGATTATATGAGAAGCGAATGGAATTGTGCACAGAGGTAGGACTCACAAAGATCGCATCAGGTAAGAAAGTATATGACAAGGAGAGAGAGATGCAGAAGTTGGCGACACTCTCACAGATGGCATCCAATGAATTTAATCAGAGAGGAATCACCGAACTGTATGAACAGCTGATGGCAATGAGCAGAAAACTCCAGTATCAGATTCTGACAGAGCATGGAGTGATCGGGAAGACGGCATTTATTGGGATTGATTCCCTCGATAAGAAAGGTGCCAGACTTGTATTCCAGGGTGTGGAAGGGGCATACAGTCAGGCGGCGCTCCACAGCTATTTCGGGGAGGAGTGTGACAGCTTTCATGTGCAGACGTTCCGTGACGCGATGGAAACATTGGAGGATGGACTTGCGGATTATGCAGTACTTCCTATTGAAAATTCATCTGCAGGGGCTGTGAGTCAGGTATATGATTTACTTGTTGAATTTGAAAACCACATTGTAGGGGAAATTGTACTTCCAATCCGACATATGCTTGCAGGGCTTCCGGGAACAAAAATAGAAGAAATTGAGTGTGTATATTCTCATCCACAGGGGCTGATGCAAAGTGCCAGATTTTTAGATGAGCATCGGAACTGGCAGCAGATCAGTGTGGCAAATACAGCAATCGCAGCACAGAAAGTGCTAAAGGAGCAGAAGAAGACACAGGCAGCGGTATGCAGTGAGTATGCAGCAAAGATCCATCATCTGGAGATTCTGAAAGAGGGAATCAATGATAACAGTAATAATTCTACTCGCTTTATCATTGTCTCTAATCAGAAGGTATATTTGAAACAGGCGGGAAAGATCAGTATCTGCTTTGAGATACCACATGAGAGCGGGTCTTTGTATCACATCCTCTCTCATTTTATTTACAATAATCTGAATATGACAAAGATCGAATCAAGACCGATTGAAGGACGGACATGGGAATATAGGTTCTTTGTGGACTTTGAAGGAAATCTTAACGATGCCGCTGTAAAAAATGCCATCCGTGGTATCCGGGAAGAAGCGAGAAATCTCAAGATACTTGGAAACTATTAAGGTGAGAAGAGCTCAGAGGTGATATTTCCGGTGTTGATTTCTTTGTAAGATATCAAAAAAAGATATAAGTGCACAAAAAAATATAAAAATACAGAAAAAAAATATGGAAAATGCACAGTGAAAATGATATAATACCGATAAATCAACACAACGGAGGAAAGCCTATGAGAAAATGGAAAAAAGCAGGTACGATAGGATTGATTGTAGTAATGCTCTGTGTATCTGGAGCTGGATGTAAGAAGAAAGCAACCCCGGAACGTCTTTTTAAAGATATGGCCAAGAATGGTGAGACGATTGAGTCTATCTCGGGAAAGATGACTGCGAATATGGAATTTGCGGTAGAAGGTCAAAGTGTGGGGATGAAAATGGATTTTGATCTCGCATCGGTAGAAAAGTCAGAAGGATTCCAGATGGAAGGAAAGCTCTTGATGGATATTGCGGGCACAGAGGTTTCGATGGATATGTCGAATTATCAGGTAAAAGAAGATGATGGGCTGATGAGCTATACTTATGTGAATAACATGTGGACGAAATCACCTGTGGAAAGTGGAGAGGAAGAAACCACATTGAATGCGGGTATGGTGGAAGAATTGACAAAGCAGGCAAAGGCATTTACCTTATCAGAAGAACTCGTGACCGTAAATGGAAAAGAATGCTTTGAGCTTAAGGGAGATATCGGTGGTGAATTTGCAACAGATGTGTTGGGAGAAGATATGCTGGATGCTTTTGGAATGGGAGGAGCAGTATCGGAGGAAGAATTGAAAGAACTGGAGATCCCGTGTACTATCACTGTATATAAGAAAGAGATTCTTCCTGCAAGCATTTTTATTGATATGAAAGATGTACTCATGACAGCAATGGAAGAAAGCGGAGAGATGGAGATCCAGGAACTGAATCTGGAAATGACTTTTGATGAGTATAATAAAGTGAAAGAAATCAAACTTCCAAAAGAAGCAAAAGAAGAAGCCATAGATGCAGATGGAAGCATCGCTGGATTGCTGGGAGGAGAGATGGGAGAAGATCTCGAAGAGGATACAGAGGAAGAGGTTGAGAAGGAAGACACTGCAGATGTGGATGAGACAGAAAAGAAGGGAACCGTTTCCTGGGAATCCTTAGAGCTGAATGTGAGCGGAAAAACAGTGACACTTCCGTGTAAGGTTTCAGAATTAGAGGCAGCAGGCTTAAAGGTTGATGCCGAAGAGGTACCGGCAGATAAGATGGTGAAACCGGGGGAAACAGAATTTCCAATGTTGAAGGACAAAAATGGAAATCAGGTAGGCGTGTATTGTGAAAATACAGGAGATAAGGATGCAAAAGTGTCAGATTGCACTTTGACAGGGTTCTATATCACAAGCCGTGATGGAGAGGGCATTGTTGATATTGCACTTCCGGGAGATGTCCGCCTTGGCATGACAGAGGCTGAATTACTTGAAAAATACGGAGAGCCGAGAGAAAAATCAGAAGACACTAAGACTGGAATTCTCACCTACAGCTGGGACGATGAATTATTTACACGTTCTTTGGGAATTGAATTTGACAAAGATTCCAAGAAGATTATTAGTATTATGATCGATATCTGGGACTATTAATTAGAACTAGAACAAGAAGGAAATGAAAAAACTGTCGCATCAGAGGAAACCGATGCGGCAGTTTTGTTTTTTGAGCTTTTGAACATATGTAATTTAATCAGTCTTCCAGTTGCTTGATCTGTGAAATATCTGAGTCGATCATCAGTGAGTAGTTGGTATAATATACGACAAATCCAGGTTTTCCTCCCTTTGGTTTTTTGACATGTTTTTTTTCGATGTAATCGATCTCAATCTTTTCACTTCCGCGATTCTTCGAATAGTACGCGGCGAGTTTTCCGGCTTCCTCGAAGGTACGGTCCGGCAGTTCTTCTCCGTTTGTCTTTACAATGACGTGCGAGCCAGGGATTCCTTTGGCATGGAACCACCAGTCATTTCCAGAGGCAAAGTGGAAAGTAAGTTCTTCATTTTGAAGATTGTTTTTGCCGACATAAATATGATAGCCATCACTGGAGAGATAATGGAACGGCTTGCTTGTAATCTTTACTTTCTTTTTCGTAAATTTCCGGCGGATGTAGCCGGATTCGATCAATTCTTCTTTGATCTGTGTCAGATCATCTTCGCTGAGTGCAATATCGAGCGCATTGCTGACAGACTCTAGATAGGAAATATCATCTCTTGTCTCTTCGATCAGAGAAGTCAGTGCCTCGAAGGTCCGTTTTTGCTTATTGTATTTCTCAAAATATTTCAGTGCATTTTCCTGTGGCGTCTTTGTGCTGTCCAACGGAATTGTGATCATTTCATTTGTGTAATAATTCAGCGCTTCCAGCTTTTTCGCACCAGGCTCCAGATTGTAGCCATAGGTGTGGATCAGTTCCCCGTAGACCTTGAATTTTTCACGGTTTTCTGTGTCTCGGAGTTGTTTTGCCTGTAAGTCATATTTTTTGCGGTTCCGCTCCAGGGCAGTCTGCACGACACGGCGAAGGTCGACAGATTTCTGGCGGATGCGGGTCAGTGTATTCTTTTCTGCATAATAGTCTTCCAGCAGGCGTGAAATGGAGTCATATTCTTTTCTGATGTACTGGGAGAAGTGAGTCAGTGGAAGTGCACTGAATTCCTTCGGCTCTGCACCATGATAATAGATTGCCGGAGAAAAATGTCCGGCAGTCACTTCCTCAAAGTACAATGTAAACTGACGGTAAAGGTGTGTCAGGAGATCTTCGGAGAGCTCTCTTGGAGTGAGTGCAGAGTCAATTCCGGAGAGATAACAGATCTCTTCGGCGACGACAGGGCTGATGCCGGTAAAACTTGTATAGACTGCTTTGGCAAGCGGCATCGGTTTTTCGGTCAGTACCCGTTGAAATTCTGCAAAAGAGACCGAGAGAGGATCGGACTTTTCCATCGTATCCGGGATAAAATATGTGCGTCCCGGTAAAACTTCCCGGACAGAACTCATCTGGGAAGATACATGTTTGATACTGTCAATGATCGTTCCGTCCTCATTACAGAAAATGATATTGCTGTGTTTCCCCATGATCTCCACGATCAATTCTTTTTTACAGAGATCTCCAAGCTCGTCGAGATGTTCGATTTCAAAATGGATGATCCGTTCCAGTTTTGGCTGCCAGATTTTCGTAATGCGCCCGTTGTTAATATGTTTGCGAAGCAGCATACAGAAATTCGGGGCAGTCATTGGACTTGGTTTGTTTCCCTCTGTCAGATAGATTAGCGGCAGCGAAGCGCTGGCAGAGATACTGAGCCTGCGCTGTCCGCCGGGTGTCTTGATTGTCAGCAGTAATTCATCTGTCTCAGGCTGAGCGATTTTGTTGATTCTTCCATCGAGCAGATTTCTATTTAATTCGTGTACAATATTTGCGATTGTAATTCCATCAAAAGCCATATGTAATTCCTCTTTTCTTAAATGTGATCAGGTGTATGAAAACGAAAGATTCCATGGACACCGGCAGGCAGAATGGCTGCCTGGACATTTCTGTAATAGTATACCATGACTTTTGGATGAGGTAAAGAATTGCGATTGACGATAAAGAGTAAATCCATTATAATAAAGTCTAGCAAAAAAGACCGAAAGAAAAAGTAAAGAGGGCAGAAATTATGATAAAAAGTATGACGGGTTTTGGACGGTGTGAGATCGCAGAGTCAGAACGTAAATTTATTGTTGAGATGAAGGGGGTGAACCACCGGTATCTTGATGTAAATATCCGTATGCCGAAAAAGTTGAATTTCTTCGAGTCGGCAATCCGTACGCTTTTAAAGAAATATGTGCAGCGTGGGAAAGTAGATATTTTCATTACTTATGAAGATATGTCAGAAGGGCAGATTTCATTAAAATATAATGAATCTCTGGCAGCAGAATATCTGAGATATTTCCGGGAGATGTCAGAGAAGTTTTCGCTGGAAAATGATATTCGTGTATCAACACTCTCAAGATATCCGGAAGTGTTTACGATGGAAGAGCAGACCGTAGATGAAGAAGAGATCTGGAATGGGTTGAGCAAAGCATTGGAAGGAGCATGCCGCCAGTTTGTGGAGACGAGAAGTATGGAAGGGGAACATCTGAAGAAAGATTTGATTCAGAAATTAGATGGAATGCTCGAAAAAGTGACTTATATCGAAGAACATTCTCCGCAAATCGTTGCAGATTACCGTGCGAAGCTGGAAGCAAAGATGAAGGAACTGCTTACCGATACACAGATTGACGAAGGAAGAATTGCAGCAGAAGTTGTAATCTTTGCAGATAAGATTTGTACCGATGAGGAAGTTGTGCGCCTGAGAAGCCATATTGAACATATGAAGCAGACACTGGAAGAAGCCGAAGGAATCGGAAGAAAGCTGGATTTCATCGCGCAGGAGATGAACCGGGAGGCAAATACTATTCTGTCTAAGGCGAACAATCTGGAGATTTCAAATCGGGCGATCGATCTGAAGACCGAGATTGAGAAAGTAAGAGAACAGATTCAGAACATAGAGTAAAAAACAGAAGAAACAGCTATCAAATAGCGAACAGAGAATTGTGAGGAAGAACAGATGGAACAGAAGGGAATCTTAATTGTAGTTTCCGGATTTTCGGGAGCGGGCAAAGGAACATTGATGAAGGGACTTTTGGAAAAGTATGATAATTATGCACTTTCGATTTCTGCCACAACAAGAAAACCGCGCGAGGGAGAAGAGGAAGGAAAGGCGTATTTTTTCAAAGAAACTGAAGAATTTGAAAAAATGATTGCACAAGATGAACTTATAGAGTATGCTAGATATGTAAATAATTATTATGGCACACCGCGCGCATATGTCGAAGAACAGTTGGCGAAAGGGAAAGATGTCATTCTGGAAATTGAAATCCAAGGGGCATTGAAAGTGAAAGAGAAGTTCCCGGAGACACTGTTATTGTTCGTGACTCCGCCGAGTGCTGCTGTATTAAAGGAGCGGCTGGTAGGGCGCGGAACGGAGACAATGGAAGTAATCGAATCCCGCATGCAGAGAGCCGCAGAAGAAGCTGAGGGTATGGAGGCATACGACTATCTGATCGTCAATGATGATCTGGACACCTGTATCGAGGAGATGCATCAGATCATTCAGGGAGAGCACAGAAGAAGTTTTCGTAACCGACAGTTCATGGCTCAGATCAAAGAAGAATTAGATGAAAATTTGAAAGGAGAATCATAGAATGTTACATCCATCTTATACAGACTTAATGAAAGTCGTAAACCAGGACGTAGAAGAAGGGGCTACAAAGATTGTCAACAGCCGTTATTCTATTGTACTTGCAACAGCAAAGAGAGCAAGACAGATCATCGGAGGAGAGATGCCGCTTGTTCGTGCAAAAGACGGAGAAAAGCCGCTTTCTATCGCAATTGATGAGTTGAACAAAGGGAAAATCAAGATCATCGCAGAGGATGATTCTAACGAATAGAACCGCAGAGGCAGATGCATAGGTATCTGCCTTAATAAATATGTAGGAGAAAATAGCAGATGAATATATTATTTGTATCACTGGGATGTGATAAGAATCTGGTAGATACCGAGGTGATGCTGGGCATGCTGGCATCGAGAGGTTATCAGATGGTAGAAGATGAGAGTGAGGCAGACATTATCGTCATCAACACCTGCTGCTTTATTCACGATGCAAAGGAAGAGAGTATCCAGACGATTTTAGAGATGTCAGAATTGAAAAAAGAAGGCAGACTGAAGGCACTCATTGTGACCGGCTGTCTTGCTCAGCGTTACCAGCAGGAGATTATTGATGAGATTCCAGAAGTGGATGCAGTTCTTGGAACAACTTCTTACGATAAGATTTTAGATGCCGTAGATGAAGCGCTGGAAGGACATCATTATCTGAAAATGACAGATATAGATGCACTTCCGACAGTAGATAGTAAAAGGCTTGTGACAACAGGAGGACATTTCGCTTATCTGAAGATTGCAGAAGGGTGTGACAAACACTGTACATACTGTATTATCCCGAAGATCCGCGGAAATTTCCGCAGTGTTCCGATGGAACAGCTGGTTCGTGAGGCGGAAGAACTTGCGGAGCAGGGGGTAAAGGAATTGATTCTTGTGGCGCAGGAGACAACGCTTTACGGAAAGGATCTTTACGGAGAAAAATCACTTCATAAACTGTTGAAGGAATTATGTAAAATTGCGGGAATCCGTTGGATTCGTGTTTTATATTGTTATCCGGAGGAGATCACAGACGAATTGATCCAGGTAATGAAAGAGGAGAGCAAAATCTGCCATTATCTAGACCTGCCGATCCAACATGCAAGCGATGGCATTTTAAAGAGAATGGGACGCCGGACTTCCAAAGCACAGTTGATCGAGATCATTGAAAAATTAAGAAGAGAGATTCCGGATATTACACTGCGTACAACATTGATTACCGGATTTCCGGGAGAGACCGAAGAGCAGCATGAGGAATTGATGGATTTTGTAGATCAGATGGAGTTTGACAGGCTTGGCGTATTTACTTATTCTCCGGAGGAGGATACTCCGGCAGCAACGATGCCGGATCAGATTGAGGAGAGCGTCAAAGAGGACCGTCAGGCGGAACTGATGGAGCTTCAGCAGGATATCGCGTTTGAGCAGGCAGAAGATATGATCGGAAGAGAAGTGCTCGTGATGATCGAAGGAAAGATTGCCGATGAAAATGCATATGTTGGAAGAACTTACAAAGATGCACCGAATGTTGATGGATTGATCTTTGTAAATACCGATGAAGAGCTGATGTCCGGGGATTTTGCAAGAGTAAAAGTGACTGGGGCACTGGAATATGATTTGATAGGAGAGATAGTATAATGAATTTACCAAATAAGCTGACGGTTGTCCGTGTATTGATGATCCCGTTTTTTGTATGGTTCATGCTTCCGTCCCTCGGTGGAGAGATGGCGGCAAGTAAGTGGATCGCACTTGCGATTTTCTGTATTGCAAGTCTGACAGATCTTTTAGATGGAAAAATTGCGCGGAAATACAACCTTGTGACAAATTTCGGAAAATTTATGGATCCGCTGGCAGACAAACTGCTTGTCGGTGCGGCAATGATCTGTCTTGTAGAGATGGGAAGACTTCCGGCGTGGATCGTCATTGTGATTATCAGCCGTGAATTTATCATCAGTGGATTCCGCCTGATCGCTTCGGACAATGGAATTGTAATCGCGGCAAGTTACTGGGGCAAGTTTAAAACCGTGTTCCAGATGGCGATGATCATTGTATTGATCGCGGCATTTGAAGGAAGTGTATTCGCAGTAGTGGAACAGATTCTTATCTGGGTGTCATTGATCCTGACAATCGTATCTCTGGTAGATTATATTAGGAAGAATAAAGAAGTGCTGACACAGGGCGGCATGTAAGAAGATGGAAAGATTGTGCTGCCAAAAGGGCGGACAATCTTTCTTTTCGATTCAGGCAAAGAAAATCTAATATTGAGGAATGCCAAGATTCCGAAAGGGCGGAAAAGCATAGTTGTTTTCAGAGAGTTCTTTGTCAGTGCAAGGTTGATGAGGATGATTAGTTGTAGAGCAGAAAGAAGGAAAATAAAATGAGTCTGGAAGAAAGAATCGTAGAAAAACTGGAAAAGAGAGGTCTGTATCTGACCACCGCAGAGTCCTGCACGGCAGGGCTTTTGGCAGGGCGCATCATGAATGTGTCGGGGGCTTCGTCAGTCTATAAAGAGGGATATATCACTTATGCCAATGAATCGAAAGAAAAACTGCTGCATGTGCGGCATGAAACTTTGGAACAATATGGGGCGGTCAGCACACAGACGGCAGAGGAGATGGCAGAGGGCGCTGCAAAGGCAGCAGGAGCGGATGCGGCGCTCAGCGTGACCGGGATTGCAGGACCACTTGGCGGAACGAAAGAAAAGCCGGTAGGACTTGTCTATATCGGCTGTTATCTATGTGGAAGAACTGTCACAAAAGAGTGCAGATTTCATGGGACAAGGCAGGAAAACAGAAATGCATCGGTGGAGGAGGCGCTCAAACTTCTGGAAAAGCAGTTGGAAGAGGAGCCTTCGACAAAATAGTGGAAAAATTATTGTGAAAAGTGACAAGGAACGACAGTTTTTTTCATCTTTCCCACATGGGAGTGTCGAAATATGAAAAAAAGTGAAAAAGATATAGACGAAATCGGAAGTTTATGAGAAAATATAACATATATGTGATGTTAAAGTTATAACAATCATCATAAGTAAAATCATACATATTTGAAAGGAGTCTTAACATGATTTATTCACATGAAGTACAAACAATGTGTCCGGTAGCTCAGGGCGTTAATCACGGACCAGCTCCAATCCCAGAAGAAGCAAAATGGGTACAGGCAAAGGAAGTAAAAGATATTTCCGGATTAACACATGGTGTGGGCTGGTGTGCACCACAGCAGGGAGCCTGTAAGCTGACATTGAATGTAAAAGACGGTATTATTCAAGAAGCATTAGTAGAGACAATCGGATGTTCAGGAATGACTCACTCAGCAGCGATGGCTTCTGAGATCCTTCCGGGAAAGACAATTTTAGAAGCACTTAACACAGACTTAGTCTGTGATGCAATCAATACAGCTATGAGAGAACTTTTCTTACAGATCGTATACGGAAGAACTCAGAGTGCATTCTCAGAAGATGGACTTCCAGTAGGTGCTGGTCTTGAAGACTTAGGAAAAGGACTTCGTTCTCAGGTTGGTACAATGTACGGTACATTAGCAAAAGGTCCTCGTTATCTTGAAATGGCAGAAGGATATGTAACAGGTATCGCTTTAGATGCTGACAATGAAATCATTGGTTACCAATTCGTAAGCCTCGGAAAATTAACAGACTTTATCAAAAAAGGTGATGACCCTAACACAGCATGGGAAAAAGCAAAAGGACAGTATGGACGTGTGGATGATGCAGTGAAGATCATCGACCCAAGAGCTGAATAGTCTGCTTCGTTAGTAAATAGAGAAAAATCAGGAGGACGTAGAAAATGGCTTTATTTGAATCATATGAAAGACGTATTGACAAGATCAATAGCGTATTGAACAGCTATGGTATCGCTTCTATCGAAGAAGCTGAAAAAATTACAAAAGACGCTGGATTAAATGTTTACGATCAGGTAAAAGGAATTCAGCCGATCTGTTTTGAAAATGCATGCTGGGCTTACATCGTAGGTGCTGCAATCGCAATCAAAAAAGACTGCAGAAAAGCTGCTGACGCTGCTGCTGCAATCGGAGAAGGTCTTCAGGCTTTCTGTATCCCAGGTTCTGTTGCTGACCAGCGTAAAGTAGGTTTAGGACATGGTAACTTAGGAAAGATGTTACTGGAAGAAGATACAGATTGTTTCGCATTTCTTGCAGGACACGAATCTTTCGCAGCTGCTGAAGGTGCAATCGGTATCGCTGAGAAAGCAAACAAAGTTCGTAAGAAACCATTAAGAGTTATCTTAAATGGTCTTGGAAAAGATGCAGCACAGATCATCTCAAGAATCAACGGATTTACATACGTTGAGACAGAGATGGATTACCATACAGGAGAAGTAAAAGAAGTATTCAGAAAATCTTACTCTGACGGACTTCGTTCCAAAGTAAACTGCTACGGAGCAAATGACGTAACAGAAGGTGTTGCAATCATGCACAAAGAAGGTGTTGACGTATCTATTACAGGTAACTCAACAAACCCGACACGTTTCCAGCACCCAGTAGCAGGTACATACAAAAAAGAATGTATCGAACAAGGTAAGAAATATTTCTCAGTAGCTTCTGGTGGTGGTACAGGACGTACACTTCATCCAGATAACATGGCTGCTGGTCCTGCTTCTTACGGTATGACAGATACTATGGGACGTATGCACTCTGATGCTCAGTTTGCCGGATCTTCATCTGTTCCTGCACACGTAGAAATGATGGGACTGATCGGAGCAGGTAACAACCCAATGGTTGGTATGACAGTTGCTGTTGCTGTAAGTATTCAGGAAGCAGCTGAGAACGGAAAGTTCTAAGAAACAGCGTATTTTCAAGGATTGTTCAGTGTGGGCATCCAGTGAAAACCTTGTGAATCTTACTACATAATACACAAGTAATACACGGGTAATACACAAGGATATGCAGAGGTAATACACAAATTTAAATAAAAGAAAATGCTATACTGGGATAATTTCCGGCATAGCATTTTCTTTTTTAGTATTTAATTTTTCTGGATCAGGATAATATGCGGCTGCCATCCAAAAAGTTTCTAGATTATTTTACGAATCCCCAATCAACGGAGGAAATGCCGGTCATGGACCGGCATGTTATGAAAAAGAAAAAGTTTTATCTATATAAAAAAGGTGTTGTCCTTTGTTTGATTACTATCATACAAAGGAAATGTGACAAAATTGTGATGAAAAAACAAGAAAATGATGAACAAATGGAAAAGAAATTTGCAATCGTGAAAAACGGTGCTAAAATGGAAGAAAAAGCAAAAGATACAATGGGAGGTGGCAGAATGCAGTATGAAGGACAAATTTGCAGGGCGCCGATGGAGCGGGCATCTTATATGCTTCCGGTCGCGGTCGGATGCTCTTATAACGCATGTAAGTTTTGCACACTTTTTAAACATTTACAGTATCGGGAATTGCCGATTGCACAGATTGAGGAGGAATTGCAAAGAGTAAAAGGGCTGAATGGAAGGCCGAGGAGAGTGTTTCTTGGGGATGGAAATGCATTTGGAATGAAGACGGAGAGGCTTCTTAAGATTCTGAAACTGGTTCGCGAGTATTTTCCGGATGTCGCGGAGGTGAATATGGATGCTACCGTGACGAATATTCAGGAGAAGAGCGATGTAGAATTGAAGAAGCTATGGGAAGCTGGAGTGCGGCATTTGTATCTTGGAATCGAGAGCGGACTTCCGGATGTACTGGAATGGATGCATAAAGATCATACACTGGAGGAAGCATATACAGCGATTGACAGGATCAAACGTGCGGGAATGATCTATGATGCCCATATTATGACTGGAGTTGCGGGAAGCGGCAGGGGAATGGAAAATGCAGAGAAGACGGCGGAGTTTTTAAATGCGACAAAACCGAGGCATGTGATTAATTTTTCAATGTTTTTGCATCAGGAGGCACCGTTATACCGTGACATCGTGCAGGGGAATTTTTTGCCGGCAGATGAACTGGAAAATTTGATGGAGGAAAAATGTCTTTTGGAACATTTGCAGGTGGATGGGTTAAAGTATGATGGTTTCCATGATTTTGTACAATTCCGTGTCAGAGGAACTTTTCCGGAGGACCGGCAGAAGATGCTTCGGAAAGTGGAAGAGGCAATTGAGAAAAATAAAAAAGAAAAGCCGGTTTTTGCAGTGATTTAAGGTGATTTTTCAGAAAAATTATGTTATACTGTATCACAAGTGAAGCGTTGCAGAAGAATTTTATCTGTGGCGATGTGAGAAATAGAAAAAGGAGGCATTACAACGATGTATGCAGAATTTGATGAAAGTTTAGTAACAGGAAATGAGATGATCGATTCCCAGCACAAAGAGTTGATCGCAAAGATTAATTCACTTGTAGAGAGTTGTGAGAAAGACGGTGGAAAGGTTGCAGCGATCAAGATGTTAGATTACCTTGCGGAGTACACAGAATTTCATTTTAATGCAGAGGAAAAGCTGCAGGAGGAAATTGAATATCCGGGAATCGAGGAGCACAAAAAGCAGCACCAGGAATTATATCGTGTAGTAGACGAACTTCACGAGATGTTAGAAGAGCAGGAAGGACCGACAGAAGAGTTTGTAGAGCAGGTAAATAGAAATGTGATTCAGTGGCTTTACAAACATATCAAAGGTTTTGACCGTTCCGTAGCTGAGTATAAAAATTTAAGAAAGAGCAGTGAACTTTTGTAGGAACACAGGAATAGAAAGGATTGCAGGCATCGAAATAGTAGATGCTGCAATCCTTTTTGCTGTCTGAAAACTTATTTGAAAAACAGAAAAATATATGCTGCCACGGCGATAATGAGAAGAAACAGAATGATCATGATAGTAAGAATGACTTTGTCTTTTGTCTCGGAAACATCTTCTTCGTCCTCAATCTCAAGCATATTCCGATAATTCTCGCGAATGGTGCGCTCGGATTTTTCACGAATATGCTTTGGTGGAATATTGGAATACGTCTGCTGTTGTGACGGAAGTTTATATCTTTTTTTGCAAGTATGGCATAAGCCGTAGGAGCTGTCTTTTTTACTGATGGCAAGCTCCTTACCACAGTGTGGGCATTTCATAATGACTACCTCTCTTTGCTTTTGTTTATACGAAAATTATAACAAACTTAAATCTAATGTACAAGTTAGAAATCGGATGAAATTCAAAATAGGATATGATATGATTGGAGTACGAAAAAGTGAGGGGGCAAAGAGGATGAGAAAGAATCTGGAACGGTATTTTGCAGAGCGCAGAGAGAAGAAAAAAACAGGGAATATCCGTGTCACCTATGAGGAATTGCTTGAGCAGGCAGCGGGAAACGAAGAGAGAAAGCTCCTGGAGATCAGAACCGGAAGAGTGAGGGAGTTTCAGCAGCTTTTGGAAGCGTTTGTTCAGGAGGGAGTGTTAAATCCGGTGAAAAGAAGTAAGAAACCGGGATACATGGCGACGGTCTATGAACGGTATGAGATTGTCGGCAATAAAGAAAAAGTGGTGGAAGATCCGGAATATCTTGCTCTTTTGCATTCCTATGTGGGCACGAAGGTGCTTGAATTTTATAAGAGAAACCGGAGAGCGTTTGAGCAGGATCGGGAAGCGATTGATATACTCTATAACTACTATTGCAGGATAGAGAAAGTATGGATGACTGCAAATGAACTTGGCTATTACCTGTTCGGGGATGAGAAAGCATTCGAACAGCCGGAGGGAGAAAAGGAGAAGCAAGTGTCAGATGAGCAGGAAATGAGTACGGAAAAGGATGATGGGGGAAGGCACAGGAAAAGGGCAGGAGCTTACACGCATCTGTTAAATCGGATGGGATTTGACATAGAGACGGATCTGCATGCTTTCTATACGAAGGAGCCATTTATTTGTCAGGTGCGCCCATCTTTTTTTGAAAAGAATATCAGGAAAATTTTGATTGTAGAAAATAAAGATACATATTTTCGGATCAAGAACGGAATATATGGAAAGGAATATGATTGTGTGATTTACGGGGAGGGGTGGAAGATTATAAGAGCCTTTTCTCTCGCAGAAGAAACTGGTATAATGGAGACAGATACCATAGAATATTTTGGAGATATCGATCCCGAAGGGTTTGCGATTTATTATGAATTAAAAACGCAGTATGCATCGTATTCGATCCGGCTGAAGATGGAGTTTTATGAGAAGATTTTAGAGGCAGTCAGAGGAAGTGAGAGAAAGCCCGGGAAAATCAGAGGGAAGATTCAGAATCGGGCGCGGGAGGTACTACCATCTGCCCTTCAGGAATTTGATACAGAGACAGCAGATTTTTTGCAGAGAATGATGTTGAAAGATCTGTGCTATATCCCGCAGGAAGCACTGATTCTTGTCGGGGAAGCAGAGGTGGAAAATACTACAAGGAGAATCAGAAGTAATGGAGTTACATAGAAATTTGCTTGAGGAGATCCGGGCAGAACAAGGGCTTCGGATGGAGAGTATGAAAAAATATTATCCATTTTTTGAGATTGTCAGTCATGATCTGAAGCAGTTTCAAAATGGAAAATACAAGTCGATTGACATAGGATATGTGTTGATGGCAGTGCTTAGAATGTTGATCGAAGAAAATAATTTTAACAATACCGGAGTAACTTATACGGACTATTTAAATTTTGTCATTCCGTTTTTGGAGAGTGAATTTGCACTGGACTGTACACCGGAAGAGTATGCTCAGCTTGCAGGGTATGTGTTTGATAAGATAAAAAATGACGGAAAGCCGTTCTCCTATGAATTTTATGATCCAGAGGAGAAGATCCGGAAGGTTGCCAGAGTATGGCTGATGAAAAGTCATTTTCAAGAAGGAAATATTTATTATTACATTACGGAGAGTGGGATTGAATTTTATCTGAACACAAAGGAGTTCAAAGAAGAAAGCAAGATTAGTATACAGCAGCTTCTTTTGGAGAAGATGATCCGCACTCAGAACTTCAAAGGCGGTCGTGAGATTGTAAAGCGAATCTGCAATGAGGTACTCAAACTGAAAATGCAGAAGAGAGAAGTACTGCAGGTACTTGTGCATGATTTGAAAAACGGACTTTCTCTCTACCGGGAATTTTTTCAGGAGAGTGTCTGCTGGTTTGATGAGGAACACGATCTGTTTATGAAAAATACGAGGCTGATTGCCGGGGCAATGTCCATGCTATCTCCGGTTGATCAGATCAAAAATAAAGAAGAGATCTTTTTGCTGGATAGCGAACTGAAGCGGGCGATGGCGATGCATTCAGAGTTATTGAGTGAGTGTATGGATTTGAGGAGAAAAGTCGACAGTATGGTAGAACAGGGGACATTAAACGCGATTCGTCCGGTTGTCTATTTCCGTCAGTTTCTTGAGACGGCCCTTAAAAAAGATGATGTGGAACAATTGAAATTGCTTGCGGAGCCCTTGTTTCAGGCGAAAAAGAAGAAGATGTTTGATCTGAAGCGGCTGGATGAAATGCTGGCATTACGCCGCGGTATGGATGAGGAACGTGAGGAGATCGAGTCAGAGGAAGAGGCGGATTATGTCTATGATGACGAACTGGAAGAACAGCGGATCAGCAGCAATTACCGGATCCTTGTGCGGGAATTGTTTGCGATGTTGAAGAAAACAGACTGTTTCACGCTGCGGGAGTGGAATGAGCAATTAGAGGTACGGTATGGACAGAAGATTTTTGCAAATGGAGATTATTATTCGTTCCTCGTCAATCTGTGCCAGAAGCATGAGATTGTAATTCGGGATGCAGTAAGACACCCGGCGACAAATTTTGAGGCAGTTTTGAAACAATATTTTGAAATAGAAGGCACCGAGGAAGAGTTGCAGATGGATTTTTGTCTGGAAACACTGACGGATGAGGAACCAGTTACTTTTCTCGAATGTTTTTCGGTGACGAACATAAGAGTGGAAAGGATGAATGGAGATGACAGAGCAGACGCTGGAAACAGGGATTGAGATTTTTGCCAGACTGATCAATCAGGAGGCAGTAAAATATCAAGGCGAACATACGAAGCTCTATGAGGCATATACGCAGAATGGAGACATATTTGATACGGTAAATAAGATTACAAAGGCGCTGAATCTGGAGATTTATGATTACCGGGGAGGGTTGTATCTGACACCGGGAGAATCGAATCATGTTTTTGGATATACGAATGAAGAACTAAAGGAGATGATCGGACTTCGGCTCAATCGGGAGTTGTTCCTTTGCTACTTCATTATTTATCACATTATCACAAAATTTTATACAGATTCAGCGACTTATACTTATCAGGAGTATGTCAAGGTTCCGGAAATTGTGGAAGCAGTAGATGTTTCTTTTCAAGGGTTAGCAGAGAAAGTGGAGACGCTTGCACTGACAGAGGTGGAGGAATACAGTTTTGAGCAGATGGCGCTTGCCTGGGATTTGCCACTTCTCACCAATGAGGATAGTTCCGTGATCCGGGCAGAAAAAGGTTCCCGGGCAGGAATGGTAAAGAAGACATTTCAATTTCTGATCCGTCAAGGATTGTTTCTGGAAGTGGAGGATCGATATTATCCGACAGACCGTTTTTCGGCGCTGATCGAGAGCTATTTTGAGTCGGAGCAGAGTCGTATTTATGAGATTATGACAGGAGGTAGAGACGATGCCGCATATTAACAGAATCCGGGTAAACAACATCAAATATAACGTGGGAACTCAGTTTTATGACGACTTGTGCCTTCGGTTTCAAGGGAAAAACAGCCTTTATGATCTGGCAAATGGAGGGGGAAAGAGTGTTCTGATGCTTCTGCTTTTACAGAATCTGATCCCAAACTGTACACTGGATGACAAACAGCCGGTAGAAAAGTTGTTTCGGGGAAGCACCGGGAGCAGTGTTATTCACTCTTTGATCGAGTGGGACCTTGACAGGCCGGATCAGGAAGAGTGTGGATTTCGGTTTATGACGACTGGATTCTGTGCACGAAAGAAGGCAGATCGGATCAAAGAGGGGGAGGAGGAAGTCTCATCTTCGGCGATTGAATATTTTAACTACTGTATTTTTTATAATGAGTTTAATGATTATGATATTTTAAATCTTCCTCTTGTAAATGGAAAAGAACGGATTACCTTTAAAGGGCTAAAAGAACTCATCAAACGGCTTCAGGCCGAATCAAACCGGAAGCTTTCAGTGAAAATTTTTGAAAATTCCAAAAGTGAATATCAAAGTTTCATTGCAGGCCATGGATTATATGAGAGTCAGTGGAACATTATCCGCGGGATCAATAAGACAGAAGGTCATGTTCGTACTTATTTTGAGAGCAATTATAGGACAAGCAGAAAAGTAGTAGAGGATCTTTTGATCGAGGAGATTATTCAAAAGGCATACCAGCTTCAGACTGGTAAGGAAAAGGATGCTGAAGAACTGGCACAGACACTGTTGGATATCCGGGAACAGATGGTAGAACTGTCAAAGAAAAAGGAGCAGATTTCTAATTACGACAGGCAGATTACGGTGATTCAAGAGTTTCTGACAAAGTTTGAGCCATTGTTACAGAACTTTGAACTGTGCAGGGAAAATGAGCAGAAGACAAGCGTATTTTATCATACCCTTCTTGATGAAAGAGAGCGGATTGAGGCAGAAGCGGAGCAATTGGAGGAAGCGCTGCAGAACATGCAGGAACAACAGCAGGAAACGGAGCGAATCTTGTTGACTTTAGATCTGCAGGAACTGGAATGTCATCTTGATGAAGCCAATTATGAAAGAGAACAGAAGGAAAAGCAGAAAGAGCAGTTGAAAGAGGCAGTCGAAGAATTAAGACAGACTGTGACAGAGAAAGAGTCTGTCCAGTATTTTCTTAATTACGCAAAAGCACAGTCGCGGGCACATACTATCGAGGCAGAGATGGAGCGGATGAAGCAGGGAAATGAGGAACTCTACCAGTCTTTACTGGAGATGACTGCCCAGAAAAAAAGAAAAGATGAGCAGATTTTTGAACAGCTTAACAGGCAGAAAGATGAGGCTGAGAAAAATCGAGAGACTTCCAGAAGAGAAAAGGAAGAGGCAGATAAAAAGGAGCGGGAAAGCGATAATGCCCGCGCTGTATTAGAAAGCCGTCTTATAGAAAATGAGAAAGAGCGCACCGCTCTGCAAAAAGAAATCGGCGAGGGGATGAAAGCATTCCCATTTCTTCTCCGGGAGCAAATTAAGGATACGATCATAGAAAAAGAAAAGGAAGAAGATGCCGAGCGAGAGTCGAAGAGAACGCTGGAACAAGAGTGTGAGACGATAAAAGAACAGCTTCAGTCAGACAGGCTGATGGCTAAGGATCTGGAGCATGAGGCAAAGGAATTGCATACAAAAGAGGAGGAATGTCAGGCACAGCTGGCAATCTATGAGGAGCTGACAGAAAAAGTAGCACAGAGAATGGAAGTATATGGCGAGAAAGATGTCTACCGGTTACTGGAGTTGTTAAAGGAGAAACAGCGGGAGACGATCATTTTGCTCCATGACGGACAGAACCGTCAGTCAGAACTGCAAAAACAGCTGGAGCAGCTTCAAAAAGGAATTTTATTCCAGGTAACTCCGGAAGCAGAGCAGCTGAAAGAGTTTCTTTACCGAAAATACGGGGATGGAGTGCTTGGCACAGAGTTGTTAGAGCAGATGCAGGGGGAGAAAAAGGAAGAGGTGCTTGGCCGGATTCCATACTTGCCGTACAGCATTGTCGTCGGGCACCGGATCTACGAGAAGATCCTTGCAGAACCAAAACCGGAAGAGTGGCAGAATGTAAGCTGGATGATCCCGGTCGTGGATCAGACATATCTGGAGCATGGACAGTTTGATGCAGGGGACGGAGTGATGTTTGCAGGAAAAGAAACTGCGTATTTTCTGGAAAAAGAGCAGCTGGAAAAAGAAATACACCGGACAGAAGAAGTATTGGATCTGGAACATAAAAAGCAGGAACAGTTGAGAGAACAACAGAAAGTACTGACAGCGGACACAGATGGCGTGCAAGAGTATGTGACAAACTATTTCGAAAACTATGCCGGTTGGCTGGAAGAACAGCAGGAGAGAAAAGAAAAAAGAGCACAGGTGATGGAGGCACAGGAACAGTTAAAAGAGAAGGAAAAGAAACTGTGTGCAAGAGCAGCAGAGCTGGAGAGAAAGATTCCTGAAAGTGCAGCAAAGATTAAGAAACTGGCAGAGGAGATCCTGTCCTTGCAAAGGCTGGAGGACATATTTAGAAAGTCAGATCTTGTGGAAGCAAATCAAAGGGAGTGGAAGGAAAAGAAAGCAGAGCTGGAACTGGAAAAGGAAGCACTTTGGAGACTGGTGCAGGCAAAAGAACGGGAGATTTCTGAAGCAGACGGACGAATCCGGCAGATTACGGCACAGATTATGGAACGGAAGATGGGATGGGAGAGATATGCTGCCTATTATAAAGAAGAGATTCCGATCCAAGAACCGATTCCGGAACGTCTGGAGGAAGAGTTGGATGGTGCCATCGCAGCATTTGAAAAGGAAAATAAAGATGTAAGAGAAAAAAGCGAGACACTTCAGGTCATCCGGGAACAGATTACATCCTATCTGCGAGAATTAAGAAGCAGAAAGGCAGATGTAAAGATGCTGGAACAGCTCTATGAGGAGCAGAAACTTGCGGAAGTGTCCGACGAAGAGATTGAGGCGCAGAAAGAACATCTGATGGAGGAAGAGAAGCTATTACAAAGATGTGAGAAAAAAGTATCGGAGCTGGTACTTGCATGTACGCGATTCCAGTCACAGGCAGATGTGATCGCCGGGCAGATCAAGGAGAGATTCTACCGAATCGAGCGGCTCCCGATTGCAGCAGGGACGATTGAGATAGAGAAGGAACGGCAGAAAGAGCTACAACAGCAGTGCAAGAGAGAACTGGCAGAATTGTTCCGGAAACAGAAGGAAACTGGAAAAGCGCAGGAAGAAATCCAGACGATGATCGGAAAGATTACATGGGTTGCAGAAGAGTATCACATCAAAGATATGTCCGTCAAGACACTTCCAGGATTTGTTATCTTAGACTGGAAAGAAACCGAGCGTCAGATCATGAGTGGATGGCAGAAGATGAAAGCGAGAAAAACAGCGGCAGAAACTGCATTTGGCAAGGCAAAGGCGTGGTGTGAAGAGACGCTGACCGGACTTGGCGCAGGAAGTTTTGCACTGCAGATGAAAGAACAGATCCCGGTTCCGCAAAGTTTTGAGGAGGCAGATAAGACGATTAAGCGGTTGGAAGAAGCATGTGTGATGATCCAAATGGGAAGAGATCAGATTGAGGAAAGCCTTCGTGATATCGAGAAGATTAAAAGTAGTTTTGAAAATCAATGTTTACAGCGGTGTAATACGATCCGAATGGAACTGGATAAGTTTCCGAAACTCAGCAGTATTATGATCGATGAGAAACTGACGCAGATCGTCCGGTTGAAGATTCCATATGTGAGAGAAGAACAGCAGCAAATGCAGATTTCCAATTATCTTGGACAAGTGATTGAAAACCTGGAAAAATACGAGACCGAGCAGGAAAAGAAAAAATATCTCATTCAAGAACTGTCGATGAAGCGGATGTTCTCGGCAATCGTCACAGATATGAACCGGATCAGTCTGGAACTTTACAAAAGAGAGCGGATCAAAGAACAGAGCCGCCACCTAAGATACGAGGAGGCAGTTGGAAGTACCGGACAGTCGCAGGGAATCTATATCCAGTTTTTGATCGCAATCATCAATTACATTGCAAGTATTCATTCCTACCATGCAAATGAGGAGTCTCTAAAGAAAGTAATCTTCATCGACAATCCATTTGGTGCGGCGAAGGATACATATATCTGGGAACCAATCTTTGCGATGCTTGCAGCAAATCGGGTGCAGCTGATCGTGCCGACAAGAGGTGCGACACCGGCGATCATCGGCAAATTTGATGTCAACTATCTGCTCGGGCAGAAGATGGTCGGACAAAAACAGCAGACCGTTATTGTAGATTATCGCAGCAAGATCGATGTAGAAGAAGCTGAGTATGTAAAAATGGAATATGAGCAGGCAACACTGTTTTAACAGAATAGATGCAGGGAAGGTGCTGCAAATGAAATAAGCGTGCAGCATCTTCATGCACAAGAGAGGAGTAGAATGATAGATAAGAAAGAATTTCTTCAGAAATACAGAATTTCAGAGCAGGATTTTGAGGAGGCAAAGATCAGTTGGGAAGAACTGACAGCAATCTATGAGAATTACCAGTCTATGGAGACGACGCTCCGGGAGATCGGAAAAGATTTTGTAGATGAATACCTCTATGACATCCAGAAGGCGGGGATCCATTCTTACCGCTACCGAACGAAGGAACCGGGACATCTTCTGGAGAAGATCATCCGGAAACGAAGAGAAAATTTTCAGAAGTTTGACCGGATCGACCGCTGGAATTTTCACAAATATTTTACGGATTTGATCGGTATCCGCGTGTTCTTCCTCTACCGTGAGGACTGGATTCATTTTCATCAATATATCACGTCGGTGTTTGAAAATGATCCTGCCCAGTATGTGGAAAATCGTCTGGAAGATTTTGATGAGGATGCGGATCACTATTATATTGCAGAGCGGCCAAAAGTGTATAAGCGGGCGGGAGACAGTCGAATTTACGATGATCAGCTGATCGAGATCCGTTCCGGGGGAATTTACCGTTCTTTGCACTATATTATCAAATATAAAGGGCATTATGTGGAGATTCAGGGAAGAACGCTCTTTGAGGAAGGGTGGAGTGAGATTGACCATGATATTGTGTATCCATATTTCAAAGATGATATTATGTTAAATGATTTCTCTACATTGCTGAACCGGCTTTCCGGGATGGCAGACGAGATGAGTTCTTATTTTCGGCGCATGAAAATGATGCGTGTTGAGGAGGAGCAGGAGAAGGAGCATGAGAAATCCGTTTAAAGTACTTGGAATTGAGCCAACTTCAGATAAAAAACAGATCAAAAAGGCGTATGCAAAACTAGCAGCGCGCTACCACCCGGAAGAATACCCGGAGAAATGGCAGGAAATCCACGAGGCATACGAAGCAGCAATCCAGTTTGCTTCCGCAATCGGGGAAGATGCTTGGACAGAGGAAGAAGAGCAGAAAAAAAGTGATTCTTTCAGTGGCTTGGAGAACAGAGCAGAAGCTGATTCTATTGTTGTTTGGGAAGAAAACACAGAGCAAAAGACTGCGGTAGAAGTAAGCGCAGAAAAAGAATATATAGACAAAGATGCTGTGCCGGAAAGCGTTCCGGAGGCGATTTCCCTGGAAAAGTCAAAGGATATCGAGGAAGAGGAAACTGCTTTTGATTTTGAGCATATTCTTTCAAAACTGGAGAAAGTTCAGAAAGAAGAGCAGGACCGCATCTTGCAGGAGCTTCTAACCTTTTTGGAACCGTTAAGAGAGGAACCGGAACAGGAAGCAGTGTTGTGGAATGTGTTTTTTCAGTCTGCAGTTTTTCGGGAAAATCAATTTCAGCCGGTGTTATGGGAACTTTGTGGAGGAATTTTTGCCGAACGGAATGTTTCTGAAAAGTCATTTCACATCATCTGTCGACAGATTGCGCTGACCAGACAAGAGCTGGAGGAGAAACTACAGTCCTCCGGGTATATTCCGGAACATCTAGAGCAACTGAATCAGACACTGAACAGAGTTGCGCGTGCACTGGAAGCAGCAAGGAAACTTCCTCCGACAGGGAAAAAGAAACCTCAGAAGCACAATGGAAACATCCGAAAAATGATCTATCTGCTAGTGGCAGTATTTAGTCTGCTTGCATTCCTGATTCTTCCAAGAACGAGGGAGGACAGTGAGACATGGGATCAGCAGAGAGAAGAGCTGGCAGAAACTATGGATGCAGCAGATAAGCTGATCGAGGATACAAAGTCTGCCGAACGTGACCTTCAGCTCGCAAAAGAGGAACTGCAGAAGGAAGGGGAACAGTCGCTGTTAACGTATCTTACGGAAAAATATGCGGGTACGGAAGTTAGCGTTCCGGAATATCATGTCTATGTTTCTTCGGTTTCGGGATGGGATCATACTTACATGGGTGTAGAACTGCGAAAGAAAGGGACCGAGAAAGTGTTTGCGTGGTTATGGAAAGATGAAGATGGAGAGAAATACTTTGACACTTTGCAGGCAGAAGCGGTGGAAGCAGCCATGCAGGCGGAAGTTGTGGCAGTAACTGGAAGTGAGGAAGCATTTGTAAAAACAGAAGTGGCAGAGATCAACAGTACCTATGGGAAACTGCAGGTGCCGTGGCTGGGACAGACCGGATATCACACAAAATTTGAGCAGGATCTGGAAAGCTTCTGGAAGCAGGAGAAACAGTATCGTTTGACGAAGCCGGGAAGTGATCAGATGATGGAGGCATTTGCCGGAGAAAATCAGAATACAAGATATTGTAATGGCTATTTTGTATTCTGTCTGACAGATTCTGTGGGGACAACATTGGAAGACTATGTGAATGTGATGCCGACGAGGGCAGAAGAGTTTGCCCGGTATGAGGCAGCGCTTTGGCAGCTGCAAGAAAAATACAGTATAGAGCTAGAAGTGGCATTGTACCTTCCGGAAGAACGGATGCCGGTGACGATGCTTTATAAAAAAGGAAAGGTCTCTGCACTGGAAGGAATTATTGTGACGGGAGCAGAAGCAGAAACAAAAAAAGAAGAAGCCTATCAACTGATTGAGGAAGTCTATGAGAGAAAGGGTGGAGGAAAATGAGAACGATTGGAATTGACTTAGGGACAACGAACTGTCTGGCAGCCGTGTGGCAGAATGGGGAGAGTGTGCTGATCCCGGACAGCAGCGGGGAATATCTGACACCGAGCTTTGTGAGCGTGGATGGAGATCGGATTTATGTAGGAAAGACGGCAAAGGAGCGGATGATTGCACATCCTGATGAGACGGCAAGTGTATTTAAGCGATATATGGGGACGGATAAGCAGTTTTCCCTCGGCGGTCGACTGTTTCGTCCGGAAGAACTTTCTGCATTTTTGTTAAAGAAGATGAAAGAAGATGCGGAGGAATTTTTGCAGGAAGAAGTCGGCGAGGCAATCATAAGTGTTCCGGCATATTTTAACGATAAAGCGAGAGCTGCCACAAAGCGTGCCGGGGAGCTGGCAGGACTACGGGTAGAGCGTATCATCAACGAGCCATCTGCAGCAGCGCTTGCCTGCCAAAATATAGAACAGCGGGAAGATGCCACAATTCTTGTCTTCGATTTTGGAGGAGGAACTTTAGATGTCTCCCTTGTAGAATGTTTTGACAATGTTGTTCAGATTGAGGCGGTCAGCGGGGACAATCATCTTGGAGGAAGTGACTTTGACAGTGTGATCGCAAAATATTTCTGCGAGAAACAGAATCTGTTGTGGGATTCACTGGATGAAAAGTTAAGAGCAGTGCTCATAAAAGCGGCGGAGCGATGCAAGATGGAACTGACAGCTGCGAAAGATGCAGTGATGCGGGTAAGATATGAGGAGCAGTCATGGGATCTGAGTCTGACCAGACAAGATGTAGTGCATATTGGAGCAGAGATTTTCCGAAGGATGGAGAAACCGGTGAAGCGTGTCCTGCTAGATGGAAAGGTTTCGCCAAAAGAACTGACAGAGGTCGTTCTTGTGGGCGGTTCCTGCAAAATGGAGATTGTAAAGCAGTATTTAAGCTATATTTTGGAAGGAAGAAAGATTGAGATGTGCGATCCGGACAGGATGATTGCGCGGGGGCTTGGTGTTGTCGTCGGGATCAAAGAGCGGGACGATGAAATCAAAGATATGCTTCTGACAGATATCTGTCCGTTTTCGCTTGGAGTCGGCGTTCGGAATCATGATGGAAGCGACAGAGATATGATGAGCATACTAATTGAGCGGAATACTTCTCTTCCTGCCAGCAGAGAAAAACGGTACTATACTTCCCATGACAATCAGACAGAGGTTGTCGTCAATGTCTATCAGGGGGAAAATTACTACGCAGATGACAATCTGCCTCTCGGACAGATCAAATTTCATGTTCCTCCAAAAAGGGCGGGAGAGGTTTATATTGATATCCGGTTTACCTACGATATCAATGGTCTTTTGGAAGTACAGTTACATACGCCGGAGACCGGTCAGAGACAGACGATAGTCATCCAAAAGGAGGATGGTTCCATGACCGAAGCTGAAAAAGAGGCGAAGCTAAAAGTGTTTGAAAAGCTGAAAATACATCCAAAAGAAAAAGAGGAAAATCAGTATCTCATAGCCAAAGGGGAGGCACTCTATGTGCAGTCGACAGGCGCTCTGCGCGATGCTATCGGGGAGTGGCTTGGATATTTTACAAGCCTTTTAGAAGGGCAGGATGAAGGGAAGATTAGAAAACAGCGGAAAAAAGTGGAAGATGCCTTTGCACAGTTGGAACAGATACTGCAATATCAAGGAGTACCAATGGGAATGAATCCTTATACAGAAAACTGGTATGAAAGAGATCCAAAAGAAGCGGTGATTGAGGATTTTGAAGCATGGGTAGAAAGACATCGAGGGGAGTCATAAAATACGCTGTTTTTTTTAAGAATTCAACAAGATCATGAAGGGTGGTTTTATCTTTGTATAAGGGATTTGCAAAATTTATCCGGGGAAAAGCTTTTTCGATTCTTTTTTTGATCGTATCTTTTCTCTCTGTCGGCTATACTACGGTAAGAATAGGAGCTGTTTTGGAATGCTGTTTTGCCGTCAAAGTATACGGGGTGCTGTTTGGCATCTTTTTGTTACTTTTTGGATATATGCTTTTGTATCATACCAGTAAAAGGAAGATTAAAAAGACAAGAAGCTTTTACGAGTTATGCAGTGTGGTTTTGAGTTTTTTGCTAAATTTGGTCCTTTGTCTTCTGGCAGAGGATTTTATAGGAATGTTTATCCATTTCTCTGATAGTAAAGTATATATTTTGGCAATCATAGTCTCTGTTTTGTTGACTGTATATGGATTTTTGCATGCGAATCACATTTATATAAAGCATTATGCGATTCCGTTGGAAGATAGGAAAAATCCTGTTAAGGTTGCTTTTTTGAGTGATATCCATACGGGAACGTTTGTAAACAAAAGGCAGCTGAGAAAAATCATAGATCAAACAAATAGAATGCAATGTGATTATGTTCTGATAGCCGGTGATACGTTTGATGTAGACGCATTTGACTATTGTAATCTTTCTGAAATTGCAGAGGAATTGCAAAGATTAAAGGCTGTGAAAGGAGTATACGCTATACTGGGAAACCATGATCCTGTTTCTACAGATGCCAGAATGAGGGAATTCTTTCAAAAAAGCAAGATCAGATTGCTTGTCGATGAAATTATAGAGACAGAAGATTTTATAATTATCGGGCGTGATGATATAAATTCAAATCCAAAACGTAAGGCCCTTACAGAAATTGTGCAGAAAATTTGTTCAGATAAGCCTAAAATATTGATGGATCACAATCCGGTGGGAATTGCAGATGGGATTCAAAACAACATAGATCTAGTAGTATGCGGACATACACATAAAGGACAGTTTTTTCCTGCGAATTTATTTACAAAATGGTCTTATGGAAAGCAGGGATTTTACGGATATTCTAAAACGAACAAGACACACAGTATTGTTTCTTCGGGTGCTGGATATTTCCAAATGCCGATAAGAATTGGAACAAATAGTGAGATTGTGCAAATTGATATTACATAATGTGAGTGGAGAAAAATGATCATAACCGTAGTATGGTATTACATATTAGACGCAGTTATTTGTGTGGCAACTTTTTTTATTGTACAAAAATTATATAAAAAACTGCCTCTCATCAACTGGGAGAAAACATTACGGACAATTACGTCAAAGAAAATCAGAAAATGCATCGAGAGGGGATATCTTGTTTTACTGATTTTCTTTTTCCTGCTTTGTGTAGGTGAAATCGTAATTCCGTCTATGAAGGATTTGCCACTGGTAGTAAGTGGCAAATATATAGAAGATACAGGTACGATTTTCAAAGTTACAAACGACACAATATACATAAGAGGGAATGAGAGGAAGGAAATTGTAATCGGTGAAAGAAGTACAAAAGGTTTTCAAGAAGGAGATTTCGTTCTTGTACATTACTATCCGAATATGGAACGTGGATTTGTATATCAGATAGAAGAATGTGAGTAGATCTTCGATAGAGTATTGTTATGGAGAAAAAGCCGAGGAATGATACCTCAGCCTGAATGGATTTAATGTAAAATTTTTCTCATAATAATGGTCAGCCGCTGCGCAGCAATTGCTGATAGCACACACAGGACAAAATCTCCGGCTACAGTTAAAAGGAAGCAGTTGATCAGAACAATTTTCCACGATACGGTGATGTGTGCGATGTAGTTGCTGACAAAGTAGAAATAGAGGTTGCCGGATAAGTACATCACAAAGAGCCCTGCCATGGAAATAAAAAAGTAAGTGAGAAACCGCTTCGGGGCAAATCGGTCGGTCAGCATTCCAACAACACCTGCAGCAAAGAAAAATCCGAGCAAAAATCCAAAAGTTGGTTTTAACAGGTAGGATGGTCCGCCACCGGATGCGAAGATCGGAACACCACAAAGTCCGATCATCAGATAGATTCCAATACTTAAACTGCCAAGTTTTCCCCCGAGCAAAAATCCTGCCAGCAGTGCAAAGAAAAATTGCAGTGTAAAGTGCATCGGAATGGGTTCTACGGGGATATTAATTTGAATAAATGCGCCGATTGCAGTCAGCGCAGTAAAAAGTGCACATAAAGTGAGGTCTTGTACTTTCCAGGTTGTCTTTTTCATTGGTTGTCCTTTCTTATTGTGAAATTCATCGTCATTTCTTTCGGTCTTTATCATAACAGTTTCAGAAAAGTGTGTCAACAGTTATTTTATATGAGGTATGATTATCTTGAAGAGAATAAACGAAGTGGCTAACAGTTGACAAATATCAGATTTGATGATATTTTAGAAACAATTTTCGGATTTAGAATCGGAAAAGAGAAGAGGAAACAGGAGAGTAAGATATATGGAAAAATTGAATCTGAAGCAAATATCGTCATTGACCTTGACTTTGTTTGCTATTTTTTTTGGAGCGGGCAATATGATCTTTCCGCCGGCGATGGGACAGCTTGCGGGAGAAAATTATTTGCAGGCACTTGCAGGGTTTATTCTGACAGATGCGGGAATCGCTCTGCTTGGGATTGTTGCAGTTGTTTTACTTGGAAATAGGATCACAGATTTAGGGAATCTGGTCAGTAGAAGATTTTCATTATGTTTGTCAGTGACAGTATATTTGTTGATCGGACCGCTCTTTGCACTTCCAAGAACCGGAAGTGTATCGTATGAACTGGCAATCCGCCCGTATATTCCACAAGAATATGTGTGGTTGGTTTCTCTGCTTGTGACGGCGGTATTTTTTTCGCTGACTTATTATTTCAGTGGAAATCCGAAAAAGATTGTTGATATTATCGGACAGTATATGACTCCAATCTTGATTCTCAGCATTACCGTGTTGTATTTTGTATGTCTGTTTGCAGATAAATCGGGTAATGTCATACAGTATGGAGCGGTTCAGTCGACCGGAGAATATCAGGATATTGCGTTCTTTAAAGGGATGATAGAAGGTTATAATGCGTTGGACGGTCCGGCAGGGCCTGTATTTGCGATCATCATTATCAATGCAGTTACTGGATTTGGGGTGAGAGAACGAAAAAGCATTGTAAAATATACGACTTTTTCAGGAATGGGTGCGGTATTGATCTTAAGCGGGATTTACTATATGCTGGCATACATCGGTGCAACGACGCAGACTGTTTTTGCAAATGGTGGAGCACTTCTTCATGCAGTGGCAAGTGATCTGATTGGTCCGGCAGGTGGGATTGTACTTGGAATGTCAGTATTTTTGGCATGTATGACGACGGCAATCGGGCTTACGACATCTTTTGCCAATTATTTTCACGAGTTGATTCCGCAGCTCTCGTATCGAAGAATCACGGCAATTGTCTGTCTGTTCAGTTTTGCAGTCAGCAATGTAGGGCTGTCTTACATGATTACCATTTCTCAGCCGGTGCTGATGATGATCTACCCGGTACTGATTGTGTTGATCGTTCTATCCTTTGGACACAAATGGATAGGGAGAAGAAAGATGGTCTATATTTTTAGTATGGTTGTTGCATTTGGTATCGCATTTATCAATGCGATGGAAGGTGTGGGAATTGAGCTGGGGATGCTGACGGAGTGGGCGAAAAAGCTTCCGCTTTATGAACTGCATCTTGGCTGGATGTTGCCGGCGGCAGGTGGAGCATTGTTAGGTTTGCTTCCGTTTTGGAAGAAAAAGGAAATAGAAAATTAAAAGAAGAAAGCGGGTATGGATATGGAAATCAAATTATTGGCAGTAGATATGGATGAAACTGTCGTAAACAGCAGACATCAGATGACAGAGCAGACGAAGCTGGCCCTGGAACTTGCGATTCAGAAAGGAATCCTGGTTGTTCCTGTTACTGGCAGATGCCTGGAAGGACTTCCTGCAAAGATTCGTCGGATGGATGGTGTGGAGTATTTCATCACTTCCAACGGGGCAAAAGCATATGATTTTAAGGAGCAGAGGATTCTTTACCGCAGGCTGATCCCAAATCAGACCGCCTGTGCGATCTTGAAAAAGTGTCAGGAGGAAGAAATTGGAATTGCGATCCACCAGGAAGGGAAGTGCTATGATAATTCTTTCCTGCAGGCAGCATACCGCTATGTAGCATATCACAGAGATTTTAAAGCGCATAGGGTACAGAAAGATCTGTATGAGTGGGTGCGGGAAAATGAGAAACCGGTAGAAAAGATCCAGGTGTTTTCCAAAGATGAGAAAAAACTTCTGGTGCTACAGGAAATGCTGGAACGATTTGTGACATTGGAGATGGCTGTTTCGACAAGTGGATACATTGAGATTACGCAGGCAGAGGCAAATAAGGGGAAGGCGCTGGAAGCTCTTTGTGATTCATTGGGCATATCACTTTTACAGGTGATGGCGATCGGTGACAATGCAAATGATTTCTCAATGTTGGAGAGGGTCGGTTTTCCGGTAGCGATGGGAAATGCGAAGGAGGAACTTAAGCAAATTGCGAAGACAGTCACAACGAGCAATGATGAGGATGGGGTAGCAAAAGCAATCTATGAGTATCTGTTGTAGAAATATGGATATAGAATTTCTTCCAAAAGTTTTTTCAATAAGAATAGAGCACAAAACACAAGATCAATAAAGGATAAAACCTGCCGCAGGACAAGTTTTCATGGAAATTCTCTAAAAAGAGAGACGTGAAAGCTTATCCTGCGGCAGGTTTTTATTATGAGTTTATTTTTCTGGCAGTCGTTCTTTTTTTATGGAAGAGTGTATCTCTCTTGCAAAGGTGTCAAGCATATGGATGGTCGTGCGCATATCATCCCTTGTTGTCTCTGGATGCAGTGCGCAGATCCGCAGTACTTTTTTGCCGTTTAAGACGGTTGTAAAAATAGCGGCATAACCACTTGCAAGAATTTTTTCAGAAACTTTTTCATTGAGAAGATCGGTCTCTTCCTCAGTCAGATCTTCGGAGGTATAGCGGAAATTGACCATCGCAAGCTGCGCTTTGGACACGATTTCCCAGTGGTCAAGATCTCTTAGTGCCTCTTCTGCCCAGACAGCGAGGTCAAAACCATGTTCGATCGCACTTCCAATTAGATCTGTTCCGAGCACCTGCAGTGTGAGCCACAATTTTAAGCCACGGGCAGGGCGTGTCAGTTCCATTCCGATATCCCATGTATTGATGTGAGTTGCATCGCTTTCAATATCCTTTAAATATTCCGGATTTACATGGAAGCTGTGGAATAGATGGCGGATATCTTTGACAAGTACCATCGCACAGCCGTAAGTCTGGAACAGCCATTTATGTGCATCCCAACTGATACTGTCAGCAAGCGAGGTTCCTTTTAACAGATGGCGGTACTTTGGACTTAAAAGGATCGAAGCGCCGTAGGCACCATCGATATGGAACCATAATTTGTAGTTCGAACAGATTGCGGCAATCTCTTCCAGTGGATCGATGCTTCCGGTATTTGTTGTTCCGGCAGTCCCGATGACAACAAATGGGATCAGGCCATTTTCTATATCCGTCTGAATCTGTGCCTCCAGTTCTTCTGTCCTCATCTGGAAATCGCTGTTTGTCGGAATCTTTCGGATTCGGCTGTCTGGGATTCCGATGATTCGCAATCCTTTTGCAACAGAGCTGTGTGTCTGATCAGAGAGATAAGCAACTCCGAGGTGCATCGTCTCATCTGTTAGTTTGTGGTCGCGAGCAGCGGTCAGTGCGGTGATATTTGCCATGGAGCCACCGCTGACAAAGACACCTCCAGGGTTTTCTGTAAAGCCAACCTGTTCGCAGAGCCAGTGGAGCACTTCCTGCTCGATACAGTTGACCATCGGGGCCAGTTTGCTGCCGCCGGCATGGATATTATAGGCAGAAGTCATAATATCCCCAAGCCAGGAGATGGAAGAGGCTGGTCCCGGTACGAATCCGAAGAACCTTGGATGGTTGGCATCTCCGCGGTAACGATAGACTTCCTCTGACATCTCTGCGACGACCTCATCCACAGGTCTTCCGTCCTTTGGAAATCCAATCTGTCTGATTTTTTCTGACTGTGTCTCGTCGGTATACCAGGTCACTTTTTGAGAATGGATATCGTGTTTTTCTTGACAAAACGTATGTACAAATTTCTTGATTGCTTCTTCCAATTGTGCGCTATTTAAAACATTTTCACTGTTCAGCATAAATGATACTTCCTTTCTAAAATCAAAAATAGATGGAGCAGATCTTGACAGGGATACTGCTGTCATCGTTGTATAGCGATCAGGCAAAACTTTACGCCTGCGTGATTTTATTGTATACTACTTTTAACTATCCGTAAAATTCATAAATTTTATAAGATATATGAAAATAATTCATAAGAAAAACTACCGGTATGAGGGAAAAATCATGGAATTAAGAAATATCAATACATTTTTAAAGGTGGCGGCGACCCAAAATTTTTCCAAGGCGGCAGAGCAGCTTGGATATTCACAGTCAGCAGTGACTGTGCAAATCCGTCAGCTGGAGAAAGAATTAGGGACGCCGTTGTTTGAACGGATTGGGAAGCGTGTGTCGCTGACAGAGCGTGGGATGGAGTTTACCTCCTATGCAAATGAGATCATGCGGGTGACTGATCAGGCACGTTTCTTTGCAAAAGATCAACGGGAATTGGACGGGACGTTGCGGATCGGAGGGGTAGAATCCGTCTGCACTGCGCTTTTGCCAGATTTGCTGTGTTCTTTTTATGCACAGTATCCAAAAGTGAAGATTATCATAAAATCAGGAACAACCCAGGAACTGATGGAGATGGCAAAAAGCAATGAGATTGATCTTGTCTTTACTCTGGATCGGAAAATATGTCATGCAGAGTGGTGTGGGGCGGTACAGAAAAAAGAGAGGATTCTTTTTGTGGCACCGACAGGGCAGATTTCTGACAGAAAAGCAGAGGTACCGGCAAGGGAACTGGTAACAAAAGCCTTTCTATTGACAGAGTCCGGTGCTGCCTATCAGTATGAACTGGAACGTCTGCTATCGGAGCGGGATCTGGAGATTCTGCCGGTTCTGGAGATCGGAAATACAGAGACAATCATCCACTTGTTACAAAAGGGAATGGGATATTCATTTCTTCCAGAATTTACTGTGAAAAAAGAACTGAAAAAAGAACAGCTTTTGGAAGTGAGGACAGACCTCCCGACTGTGGTGATGTACAGCCAGCTGCTTTATCACAAAAGTAAGTGGGTGACGCAGGAGATGCAGAAATTTATAGAACTTGTAAAAGACAGCAGTCAGACAGATAAAAGCGAATAAGATGCAAAAACAGGGAAAAGAATTGTGAAAAGAGAGGAAAACGCGTATGTGGTATCAGAAAGATTGGTTCACCGGAAGTGATTATTATAATTTCAGGGAGCGGCAGATTTCTGTTCAGGAGCTTTGTATAATAAATCCTGTGGAACAGGTGTTTCACGAGCGGACAGAAATTTATTATGTCAGAAGCGGAATGGCCACAATCTGGGTCAACGGGGAAAAATTTAAAGTCAGACAAGGGAGTTTACTCTGTCTGTATATGCATCTGTTTTATCGGATTGATGAGATTGAGGAGCCACTCGATTGTGTGAAAGTCTCTTTCCATATCGGACTTTTTATGTTCCTCTGCTTTGAAAAGAGGGAAGTATGGGAAAATGAAATGTTGATCTATCGGGTGGAGCCGCTGCTCTATTTAAATATGGAAGAACAGAAGCGTGTCGAAACGATTTTTGCAGAACTGCTTTTGGAAGAAGAAACGCAGAGGTTCGGGAGTCAAAACATCAGCATCTATCTTGCGATGGAACTTCATGCATTATATTGTCGGTATGCGATGGAAAAAAGAGAGTCGTTATCCGGAGGTGCATCGCAGATTTGGAGTGTGATCCAAAGGGTACTGCTTGATACAAGCAAGACACTTTCTCTTGAGGAGTATGCAAAGGCAGCAGGGATGACAGCGGTGACATTGAACCGGCATATTACGAAAAATTGTGGGTATACGTTTTTTCAGCTACAGAAAATGGGAAAGGTTTTCCACGCCTGTGCACTGTTGCATTTTCCGGATCTGGATCTGCAGTATATCAGCGATTACCTTGGATTTACAAATCTGGAAGACTTTTGCAGGGTGTTTAAGCGATACATGAAAATGAGTGTGAGAGAGTATCAGACACAACATATCGGGGCAGGAGTTGGCATGAGGGGAGAAGAAGAGGCACTTCAGGTTTTGCAATATTTACTATTGTGTTTTCATAAACCATTTCAGAT
The DNA here is from genome assembly GCF_042846195.1 of Faecalimonas umbilicata. NCBI lineage: Bacteria > Bacillati > Bacillota > Clostridia > Lachnospirales > Lachnospiraceae > Faecalimonas > Faecalimonas umbilicata. The sequence continues at coordinate 1,882,865 of NZ_AP031411.1, read as the reverse complement.
GGAAGAGATGGCACAGCAGTTAAAAATGAAACCATTTCAAATGGAAAAGCGGAGCAGAGAGCAGTTTGGAAGAACTGTACAAGAATTACTGGAAGAAATCCGAGTACGTATGGCTTGCAGCTATCTTGCGGCGACAGAAAGAAGTGTTACGCAAATCGGTCAGGATGTAGGTTTCGGAAGTATATCGACATTCCAGAGAAGTTTTCAGAAATATATGAATCAGACGCCGAGCGAATACCGGTCGGAATATCGATTGTTTGTAAAAAAATGATAATAATAGTTAAAAATATGAATATCTATTTCTTTTCAACTGACCTATAATGAAAGAAAAAAACAGAGGTGTCAAAAATGTTTGAACATGTATTTGCCCCGATCAAGATTCGGGAGATGGAACTAAAAAATAGAATTATCCTGCCTGCAATGGGAACAAGGATGGCAGATGCAGATGGATCTGTGACAGAAAAACTGGTTGCATATCATGCTGCAAGAGCAAAAGGCGGATGTGGATTGAATATTGTGGAGGTGGCAGCCGTACATACTCCAAGTGCCCCGGCACATTTCGTATCGATCAGTGAGGATAAATTTATAGAGGGTCATAAAAAACTGACTGATGCGATTCATGAAAATGGCGGAAAAGCCGGAATTCAGTTATGGCAGGGATCTATTGCTGCATCTATGGATCCAAAAGCAAAGATTCTTGTAGTTTCCGATATGAACTTTGGTCCGTATACATTGAAAGCGATCACAAAAGAAGAAATCAAAGAAGTAATCGAGTGCTATGGCGCTGCGGCAGAGCGTGCGGTCAAGGCGGGATATGACTGTCTGGAATTCCATCTGGCCCACAACTATCTCCCGCATTCTTTCTTAAGTGCGGGACTGAATCACAGAGAAGATGAATATGGAGGAAGCTTTGAAAACCGGTGCCGCTTCCCACTGGAAGTAATTGATGAACTCAGAAAGAGAATGCCGGAAGGAATGCCGTTATTTATCCGTATCGACGCACAGGATGATCTTCTTGAAAATGGAATGAGCATCGAAGAAGTGATTCGTTTCTGTAAAATTGCAAAAGAGCATGGGGTCGATGTGCTAGATGTTTCCAGGGGAAATATTATTACAGCAGCATCCATGTATGAAGTTCCGCCGATCGATGTGCCAAATGCATTTAACGTAGAGAACGCAGCAAGGATTCGAAAGGAAACCGGTATGGTGACAGTCGGTGTTGGACGAATCAATACGGCTGCACTGGCAGAAGAGCTGATCGCAGATGATAAAGTGGATATGGTGGTGATGGGAAGAGCACAGCTTGCAGATCCGGAGTTTGCAAACAAGGCAAAAGAAGGGCATGTAGAGGATATTGTACACTGTGTCGGATGTAATCAGGGATGCTATGATGGATTTTGTGATGTGGCAAACCGCCCGCACATTACTTGTATGAGAAATCCGATGATCGGACATGAGGCAGAATATACACTTGATCCGGCAGAATATACTAAAAAAGTATGGGTGATCGGCGGAGGTGTAGCTGGTATGGAAGCAGCTCGGATCCTTCATAAAAGAGGGCATCAGGTGACAGTATTCGAAGCGGCAGATACACTGGGCGGAGAATTTCTCCTTGCAGGAGAAGCTCCGGGAAAAGGTGAGATGAAAGCAGCTGCACTGGAGATGGGTGCGCAGACAGAGCGAATGGTGACTGTTCATAAAAATACAGTGGTTGATGTAGAGATGATCGCAAAGGGAGATGTGGATGAAGTGATCCTTGCAGTCGGATCTTCCCCAATCCAGATTCAGCTGGAGGGATCGGATAAGCTTACCCATGTATCTGCACCGGAAGTACTGAGAAGAGAAGTGAAACCAGAAGGAAAGGTTGCGGTAATCGGCGGAGGTCTTGTTGGACTGGAGACCGCTGATACACTTGCGAGCGCCGGGTGTGAGGTGACGATCCTGGAGATGAAAGACAGCATCGGAAGTGATCTTGGAAGCCTTAGAAAGATCGCAGTAATGATGAAAATGCAGCAGTTAAATGTAAAAATGCTTACAAATAGTAAAGTCTGCAAGTTTACAGAGGAAGGAATCGTGTTAGAAGATGGTACAGTAGTTCCGTGCAGCTGCGCGGTTTTTGCGGTCGGTTTTCATTCTAATGATTCCCATTTGCTGGCAGAAGCCTGTGAGAAAAAACAGATTCCATTCCATGTGATTGGCGATGCAAAAGCTGCAAGACGTGCGATCGATGCAGTGGCAGAAGGATTTGAAGTCGGACGTCAGATATAGACAGACGGAGCTATGAAAAGAGCGAGAAACAAATCACAAAAGTAGAAAATAAAAAATAGAAAATAGCATTTGCAAAATGATATGCTCCCTTCTAGGAAGACAAGTAAGATAGTAAAAACTTGTCACTTAGGAGGGAGCATAAATATATTTGCCATATGGGATTCCTAGAGTTTTTGAAAGGGCATCATGGATTGTTCCTCTGTCAAGAATGTGATACAATTCTTAAGTACAATCATTTTGAAGAACGATAAAGATATAAGGAAATGAAGAAAAATGAAAATTTGTTTACACGCTGTTACTATATGGTCATCCAATTCGGGCAGCTTACCTGTCTTCCGTCACAATACTGTGTCAGAATCGGCTGTCTGACATTTGGTCTGGAAAGATAGTTTGCAAATAGTTCATCTACGATGACGGAAATGGTATCATAAATATTTCTTTCCGGAATCCATTTGTGGTCAAATGCAGTGGAGGAGGTAATCGTAAAATCGTATCCTTTGTTCCGGTACCATTCCGTATATACCCGGTTAAGGGTAAATGACATAATAGCAAGTACATTTGCACGGATAGTATTTTCTGGCCAGGTCGCATAGATTTCACTGGAAGCTACATTTTTGATATAATCTTTGTACTTTACATAATAGTTTTGGGCGGTGGAGTCACGCGGAGAACCATCATGTACAACAATGAATTCCGGGACAACAACACGGCTTAGTACAATCTCACCGGTCTCGTCTGTCGGTTTGATCTCATCTTCGGCAATCTTTGGCGGATATGTGCCGTACAGGGTATGGGCTGGTATGACAAACACTTCCTGTTGGGGAGTAGCGGTGCTCGGGCGCATAGTAATGTTTTGGATAGCAGTGACGTCCGGGAGAATTTCGGTACCGGAAATATTGATCGGTTCAAAACCAGGAGCGGTGACGGAGAGTGTGTATTCAGAATAAGGCTGTGATTCAATTGTGGGATTCAGACTGTATTCCAGTGGAGGAGCAGCGAGTTCTAAAGTTTCGGTCTGACCGGAGGAATCTGTAGTGACTTGTTCTAAAGTTTGTTCAGGAACACCCGTATAGGAGATAGAAATGGAGGCGTCGGCAATCGGGAAGGAAGTGATTTCAGAGTTGATCTGGATCTTTAACTTTCCTTTGTCCGGTGTGTCTGCCTGCATAGCATGCATTGGTTTCATAATAAGACCTCATGTGATTAAGATTACTGTTACTATATGCAGAAAAATATGTAGAGTGCATTGAAAGAATATGGATGGAGGCTGCAAAAAGGAGATTGCGATATGAGCAGAAATCACAGAAGAAATCGAAGGATAAAGCGGAAAAGGCGAAAAGGATGGATTTGGATAGTGTTTATATTGATTACTATGCTGGCAGCGGCAGGTTTCTGGATGTTGGGTCGGAATTATGAGGGCGCGGAAAAAAATGAGTACAAATTTAAGATTACCGCAGAGTGGAAAGAAATCGCAGAAACAGACAGGCAAAGCGAATCTCAGGATGAAAGTACGTCAGACTTTTATTTTCGGCAGCTTTCAGAGGAAGAGCAGCGCATTTATACGAGTCTCTTGAAGGGAGTCTCCTTACACCGGGAATCTGTGGAAATCCTAGGAGCAGATACAGAAAAAATAGGGAAAGTTTATCAGTTTCTGCTAAATGATCATCCCGAATTATTTTGGTGCTCTGGCACACTGCAAATGACACACTATCCAATGGCAGAAAAAATAGAATTATTTCCAGAATACTTATATGACAGCGAGGAGAGCATGCGCCGGCAAAAAGAAATCGAGAGTGCGGCACAGGAATGGCTTGCGGATATACCTGAAAATGTTTCGGAATATGAGAAAATCAAATATCTTTATGAGCAGATTGTCTGGCGAACCGAGTATCAGGAAGGTGGAACGGACGATCAGAATATTTATAGTGTGCTGCAAAATGGGGAGTCTGTCTGTGCAGGATATGCCAAGACAATGCAGTATCTGGCAGGGAAGGTAGGAATTTTTGTCACTTATGTGACGGGGATAGCAACAGATCCGGATACCGGGGAGACGCAGGATCATGCATGGAATCTTGTGAAGTGCGACGGAAAGTATTCTTATGTAGATACTACATGGGCAGATCCGGTCTGGACCGGAGAGGGAACACAAATGGAAACGATCGTCTATGATTATCTTTGCTGTCCGCAGGAGCAGCTTTTTCTGACACATATACCGGAAGAATCGGTTGTACTCCCGGTATGTGATGCTTATGAGCAGGAGTATTATCGGAAAAATAACAGATTTTATGAGAACTATGAGAAACAGCAGATCTGCCAGGTGCTCCGGGAAGATGTGGAAGGGCAGAAGAGTGAATCAGCTTTGAAATTTGGGTCAGCAGACGCATTTGGTCAGGCAGAAGTGAAGATCCGAGAGGAAATTCTTCCGGAAATGGTGCAGTATCTTGGAGAATTGTATGGTCTTTCTACCGTAGAGTATTTTTATCGGGAAGAGAGTGCATTTCAAAAAATAACAATTTATTGGAAATATGAGTAAAGAGATTTGAGGAAAGAAGGCAAAAAATGATCGATTTATACGGTATTGTAAGTATTCCATTTTTAAAAAAATCAGCATTTACAGGAAGTTTTCGAAAGATGAGGTATCGTCTGGAAAAAGTGGTAGTCGAAGGCGAGGAACGGTTAAAAGCGACTTTCTGGTGGAGGGATGTCTGCTGGGAAAAAGTTTTGAACGACGAGAAACATTCTGCTGATTTTTCTTTTGATAAGGAAGGACTGGAAAAAGCGGTTGACTGGTTAAATCAGGCTTACGAAAAAGAAAATGAGCCGGAGGAATAAAGGAAGGGGAGCAAATGGATGTATAAGATATTGATCGTGGAGGATGATGAGACGATTGCAAGACTGCTCGGAGAACATTTGGAAAAATGGGGCTATCAGGCTCGATGCGCAGAGAATTTTAAGCAGGTGGCAAAAGAATTTAAGGAGTATGCGCCCCATCTTGTTCTCATGGATATCGGACTTCCGTTTTATAATGGATTTTACTGGTGCACAGAGATCCGGAAGACGTCAAACGTACCAATCTTATTTTTGTCATCGATGTCTGACAATATGAATATTGTTATGGCCATTCAGATGGGTGGGGACGATTTTGTGACAAAGCCGTTTGATCTCAATGTGCTGACGGTGAAGATTCAGGCACTTCTTCGGAGAACATATGCATTTCAAGGCAGTGCAAGTGTGATGGAGCACAAGGGTCTTATGTTAAATCTCAGTGATGCAAGTGTGACATTTCAGAATCGGAAGATAGAACTGACAAAAAATGATTATAAGATTCTTCAGATTCTGATGGAGCGTGCAGGAACAATTGTAAAGCGAGAGGAAATCATGCAGCGCCTTTGGGAAAGTGATGAGTTTATTGATGACAATACACTGACTGTAAATATGACTCGTCTGCGGAAAAAACTGGAAGAGTTAGGGGTACAGGAGTTTATCAAGACAAAGAAAGGAATCGGGTATATTATCGAATGAATCGAATGATCAGATTAGCAGGTGCATATCTCAAAAAATGCCGAAAGGTGATTGCAGTATATATTGGGATTGTAACTATTTTTTTCGTTGTATTTTTCTTGTCATCGGTTCCGGTTGACACTGTGCAGTATGCTGCTTTTTTGTCTGTAGTTTTGATGTGCATTGTTGGGATAATTGATTTTGCAGATTTTGTGCGTCGATCTGGAAAGCTTCACGATATTTCAATGCAGCAACAAATGGAACTTAGCAGTCTTCCAAAAGCGAAGGAATCTATCGAGGACCAGTATCAGGAACTGCTGATCCGCCTGGAAGCATACAGAAGAGAGTTGGAGTCAGAAGCGGAAATTAATTATCAGGAAATGGTTGATTACTATACATTGTGGGCTCACCAAATAAAAACACCAATTGCGGCGATGAAGCTTTTGAATCAGTCAGACCAGATCGATCGAAGGGCGATGGAAGCGGAACTTTTTAAGACGGAGCAGTATGTGGAGATGGTATTATCTTATCTGCGTGCGGGAAATCTATCCTCCGATCTTGTCCTGCAGCGCTATTTTCTCGATGAAATTGCAAAAAAGGCAATCCGCAAATATTCGTCCTTGTTTATTTTGAAAAAAATCGAATTGGAATTTCACCCATCGAAGGTGGAAGTACTGACCGATGAACGGTGGGCAGTGTTTGTTGTGGAGCAGATTTTATCTAATGCATTAAAATACACAAAAAAAGGGAAAATCATTGTTCAGATAAAAGGGGACAGCATCATCGTGCAAGATACCGGAATCGGAATCAGCAGGGAAGATCTGCCAAGAGTGATGGAGAAAGGCTTTACCGGCTACAATGGCAGACAGGATAGAAAGTCTACAGGAATCGGGTTGTATCTCTGTAAAAAAATTATGAAAAAATTGGGACATTTGATTGAAATTGAATCAGAAGTGGGAAAAGGAACGACAGTGATCTTAAACTTTGGGCGTGAATTTGAGATTGCAGAGTAGTGGGTGTTTGGCTTATAAATAGTTATTAGTATATATGATAGGTGAATGATTTACTTTCTTACAAATCTTTGATAAAATTATGTACGGTTTTGGTCATGGCAGATCACAAAGGAAGTGTTCGCACATGAGAGAGAAAGTACATCGATACACTTAAGGAGGAAATGAGAGATGTTAGAGAAGTTGTTTAAATTAAAGGAGAACAACACGACTGTGAAGACAGAAGTGCTTGCCGGAATCACAACATTTATGACGATGGCATATATTCTGGCAGTCAACCCAAGCATTCTGGCGGCGGCCGGGATGGATCAAGGTGCAGTGTTTACTGCAACTGCGTTGGCGGCATGTTTAGGAACGATGTTGATGGCAATTTTTGCAAATTATCCATTTGCGCTGGCTCCGGGAATGGGGCTGAATGCATATTTTGCATACACAGTTGTAATTGGTATGGGATATAGCTGGCAGATCGCGCTGGCAGCAGTTTTTGTAGAAGGTCTTGTGTTCATTGTATTGTCTGTGACAAATGTGCGTGAGGCGATTTTTAATGCAATTCCGCTGAACTTAAAGTCAGCAGTGAGTGTGGGAATCGGTCTGTTTATCGCATTCATCGGACTGCAGAATGCAAAGATTGTAATTGGTGGATCTACTTTGGTGCAGTTGTTTTCTATTGAAGGATATAATGAACTGAATGGTGTGAAAGCATCTATGAACGATGTAGGGATCACGGTACTTCTTGCAGTGATCGGTGTGATCATCACAGCAATTCTTGTTGTAAAAAATGTAAAGGGAAATATTTTATGGGGAATTCTGATCACATGGATCCTTGGAATCCTTTGTCAGATCAGTGGTCTCTATGTTCCAAATGCAGAACTCGGAATGTTTAGTCTGTTACCGGATTTCAGCAAAGGAATCAGTGTGCCGAGTCTTGCACCGATTTTTGGAAAACTGAGTTTTTCAGGAATTAATATCGGACAGTTTATTATCGTTGTGTTCGCATTCTTGTTTGTAGATATTTTTGATACGCTTGGAACACTGATCGGTGTTTCGACAAAGGCTGGTATGCTTGATCAGGAAGGAAAGCTTCCGAAAATTAAAGGAGCACTGATGGCAGATGCGGTTGCTACAACAGCAGGTGCAGTGCTTGGAACATCGACGGTGACGACTTTTGTTGAAAGTGCTTCCGGTGTCTCAGAAGGAGGAAGAACAGGATTGACAGCAGTGACAACGGCAGTTTTATTCGGAGCATCATTATTGCTTTCACCGATTTTCCTTGCCATTCCATCATTTGCGACAGCGCCGGCACTGATCGTTGTTGGATTCTATATGCTGACCAATGTAGTAAATATTGATTTCGCTGATTTTACAGAAGGGCTTCCTTGCTTTATCTGTATCGCAGCAATGCCGTTTTTCTACAGCATTTCAGAAGGAATTGCTATGGGAGTCATCACTTATGTTGTGATCAATCTTGTAGCAGGAAAAGCAAAAGAAAAGAAGATGAGTTTATTGATGATCATCCTTGCTGTTCTGTTTGTAGGAAAATATTTCTTGTTATAAAAATCCATGACCATAGTTTTGGTAAGAAAATAGAAAGAATCTCCGGACAGGAAAAAGAAAACTGTTCGGAGATTTTTTATTTCTTTCAAAAATGTAAGATAGCGAAGAAAAATGTAAGGGAAAACGATGGCAGAGAAAACCGGATATTTTGTATAATGACACTGTGATCGAAAGACAGGAGGTAATGAATATGGCATTATTGGAAGTAAATAATCTAAAGAAAATTTATACAACCCGATTTGGAGGAACGCAGGTGGAAGCATTGCGAAATGTGAATTTTTCCGTGGAACCGCGAGAATACGTGGCAATCATGGGAGAATCCGGTTCGGGAAAAACGACATTGTTGAACATATTGGCTGCGCTTGACAGACCGACGAGCGGCAAAGTGTTTCTGAAAGGACGAGAGCTTGGAACAATCAAAGAGAAAGAGATGGCGGCATTCCGCAGGCAGAACTTAGGATTTGTTTTTCAAGATTTTAATCTGCTCGACACTTTTTCGCTGCAGGACAATATTTTCCTTCCGCTGGTCCTCTCCGGGAAGAAGTATCCGGAGATGGCGCGCAGACTGGAACCGATTGCGGCATCGCTTGGAATTGAGAAACTTTTAAAGAAATTTCCTTACGAGGTGTCTGGCGGGCAAAAACAACGGGCAGCAGTTGCAAGGGCATTGATCACAAAACCACAGCTGATCTTGGCAGATGAACCGACAGGAGCGCTTGATTCCAGATCGGCAGATGAACTTTTGGATTTGTTTCATGAAATTAATGAGAACGGACAGACGATTCTGATGGTGACGCACAGTATTAAGGCGGCAAGTACTGCGAAAAGGGTGCTCTTTATTAAGGATGGGGAGGTTTTCCATCAGCTCTATCGCGGAAATCTGTCGAATGAGCAGATGTACCAGAAAATCTCTGACACATTGACAGTTCTTGCTACGGGAGGTGAACAAGGTGAGTAGATCGGTTTATACAAAGCTGGCACTGACCAATCTGAAAAACAACAGAAAGACTTATGTGCCGTATGTGCTGACTGCCATTGTAACCGTGATGATGTATTACATTTTGTGTGGACTTGCAAGTGGAAGTTCAGTCGGTGACAGGACATTGCAGAGGGTATTAGAATATTCTTTGTCAGTAGTAGTGATTTTCTCGGTACTGTTTTTGTTCTACACGAATAGCTTTCTGATGAAACGACGAAAAAAAGAGATCGGTGTTTATAATATTTTGGGTCTGGGAAAGCAACACATTGCTAAAATGCTGACAATGGAGACACTTGTGACAGCATCTGTAAGCATTGCAGGTGGAATACTGGCGGGCCTTACGTTTGAAAAATTGATGTATTTGTGTCTGCAGAAACTGTTACGGTTTGAAACGGGGATGAAGTCAGAATTTCATATGGAGACAGTTTTTTCGACGGCGGTGCTGTTTTTTGGGATTTTTGCACTGACACTTTGCTATAATCTGCTGCAGATCCGGCTGTCAAACCCATCAGAGTTACTGCGGGCAGGAAAAGAAGGGGAAAAAGAACCGCGGACGAAATGGGTGCTTGCCTTGGTGGGAACAGTATTTCTTGGAATTGGATATTGTATTGCGTTGACGACAGAATCTCCACTGGAAGCAATCCCTAAATTTTTTCTGGCGGTAATCTGTGTGATCATCGGCACATATGCATTATTTATTGCAGGGAGCATCGCATTTCTGAAATTTTTGAAGGGAAGGAAGCGTTTTTATTATCAGACAAAACATTTTGTCTCTGTGTCAGGAATGATCTACCGAATGAAGCAAAATGGAGCAGGCCTTGCAAATATCTGTATTTTAAGTACGATTGTGCTTGTTATGATTTCGGCAACTGCATCACTGTATCTGGGAATTGATGATGTCATATCCAGCCGTTATCCGAGAGAGAGCCGGATAAAAACTAGCTTTTCTACACCCGAGCAGGACAGACAAATGCGTCAAATAGCAGAAGAAGTCTATGGGAAATATGATGTGAAAATGGTCGAAACGATGGAATACCATTACGGTTCATTTGTCTCAGTGTTTGACGGTGAACGATTTCTCAAGGAAAATGAGGTGAGTCAGGAAGATATGCTGGAAGTATGCCAGGTATATTTGATTCCGCTGGAAGATTATAATCAGATGGAGGGAATGTCGATATCGCTTGCGCAGGATGAGATGCTGGTGTATGTATCTAATGAAAAGAAAGAACTTCCAGGAACGCTTGCTTTTGGAGAGCGAAGATATCATGTCATACAGCAGTTAAAAGAACTAAAAATTGCGGGAAGTTCTACGCAAAATATGGCAGAGAATTATTATGTGATTTTGCTGGATATGGAATCAATCAATGGCATTTTGAAGGCGATGTATCAGGACAGTGGAATGAAAGAGGAGTATATCCAGGAGGCTTCTGTTATTTCTTATACACTACAGTCGAATTTAGAGGGGACTGAGGAAAATTGCAAGAAAGCGATTGCAGAACTGCGTGCAGCGTTTGATGCATCAGGAATTCCGGGATTTTATGAAACGAGACAGGAAGGAAAAGAAGGGATGTTTTCTATATTTGGAGGCTTGCTGTTCATTGGTATTTATCTTGGAATATTATTTTTGATGGCAACGGTTTTAATTATTTACTATAAGCAGATTTCGGAAGGATATGAGGATCGTGAGCGGTATCAGATTATGCAGAAAGTGGGGATGAGCAAAAAAGAAGTGAGAGACTCTATTAAAAGCCAGGTATTGCTTGTATTTTTTCTGCCGCTTGGAGCATCCATTCTTCACATTGCTGTGGCATTTAAGGTGTTGACAAAGTTGTTGGCAGGATTTGGATTTACCAATACAATGTTGTTTCTCGGATGTACTGTGGCAATCTCATTGCTTTTTGCAGTGTTTTATATCATTACTTTTGCAGTAACTGCAAGGGAATACTACAAAATTGTGGAATAGATTATTGCTCTTTGGGAAATGGTTCGATGAGATGGAGAAGAGAAGCTTTAAAAAAGTATCTGAAAAGTCTGTCATGAAAGCATTGCAAGAACATGGAGGATAATGCTATAATTTATTATCATGCAATGAAGAAAAAGCAATGTAAGAAACGACAAGTAGGTGAACGATTTGAAGAATAAAATCAAACATTTCTCAGAGGGCGATTTTCGAGCGATCCAACCGAAAATCCGACTTCCCGAGACGAAGATCATAATGAAGATCGGAGAGGGGAAAGTTTATCATGGAGAATTTTTAATAGAGAACGAAGAAGAGGGAGACGTAAGAGGTCTTGTCTATGCCTCTTCTTTTCGCATGCATTGCAGCGAACAAGGATTTGAAGGGCATCAGGTTAAGATTCATTTCACATACGATGCGTCAGGAATGCTTCCCGGGCAGATAGAGAAGGGGTATTTTACGATTGTATGCAGTGGGGGAGAATTTGAACTTCCGTTTACTGCGATCATTGAAAAGCCGTATGTTATGACATCTGTTGGGAAAGTACAAGATATGGAAAGCTTTCGCAGGCTGGCAGAGAAAGATTACCTGGAGGCAGCGAGGCTGTTTCGCTCAAGAGATTTTTATCAGATTTTAAAATATGAAGAGAAGCGTTGGAGCAATCTGTACAGCAATATGAGAAAATGGTCTCTGGATGAACAGGGATTGGAAGAATTTTTAGTTGGAACGAAGCAGAAAGAACGGATTTTTCTGACATTGTCAGAAGAGACGGAATCGTTTTTTGATCTGCAGACGTCTAAAAAAGAAGCAATCCGTATTACAAAAAACACGTGGGGATATATGGAAGTGGCCGTGGAGGTGAAAGGTGACTTCCTTTGTCTTGTACAGAATCGTTTTTCAACAGAAGACTTTGTTGGGAACCGGTATCAGTTAGAATATGTAATTGAAAGTGATCTGCTTCATGGCGGGAAAAATTACGGGGAGATCGTTATTCGCACTCCCTATGAGACGTTGACATATACGGTTGTAGTTTCTCAAAACCCGGCAAAGAGCAGTGATAGGCGAGAGCAGGCAAAAGAATGGATCAAGCTTTTATCTTCTTATTTACAGTGTGAAGCCGGAAAAGCTCAGAAGGAAATGTGGATTAAGGAGGCAAAAGGATATATCCAAAGAAGGCAGCAGGAAGATTCGGACAATGATCTATATCTGTTATTACAAGCACAGCTTGCCATATTAGAGGGACGCAAAAAGGATGCTCAGGATAATTTAGATCAATATAGTTACAGCAGATTTTCTTTGAGCAAGAAATTTGAGATGGATGCATATTACCTTTATTTGACTGCGGTCTGCCGGGCTGAAGAAGCATACACGAAGAAAACGGTAGAAGACATTCGAAGAATGTATATGAAAAACCGAGAATCCTGGCAGATTCTGTGCATTTTAGTGGAATTAGATGAAATTTATCAGGACAGACAGGAGAAACTTTCTCGTCTGGAGGAACAGTATCAAAAAGGTGCAAATAGTATTTTGTTTTATTTGCAGGCATACCGGTGTTATAGGGAGCAACCGGAATGTATTAAAAAGCTTGGGGCATTTGAAATCCGTGTCTTTTCTTTTGCGGCAAAATATGGTCTGCTCAGTGAGGAAGTGGCATTATATATCGCGAATCTTGCCACACAGTTAAAAGGATTTGATAAGAACATTTACCAGATCCTTGGGAAAGCTTACGAACAATATCCGGATCCGATGATTTTAAATGCAGTCTGCACAATGTTGATCAAGGGAAGCAGACTGGATGGAGAATATTTTGTGTGGTATGAGCGGGCGGTCAAAGCAGGTCTGAAGATTGCACAACTCTATGAATCTTATATGATCACAATTCATGGTAAAAAAGCGAAGGAACCCCTGCCAAAATCTATTTATCTGTATTTTCTGCACGGATCTGTGCTGGATTATACGAAGCTTGCAGTGTTATATGCAAATGTGATTCTTCATGTAGAGGAGACAAGTGAGCTATATGGACAATATCGGGAGAAGATGGAACAGTTTGCATTGACCCAGCTGGAGAAAAAGCATATTACAGAGCCGCTCCGGATCATTTATAAACGCTTTTTAAATGAAGAAAATCTGACTCCAAAACGAAGGGAAGCTTTGAATGAAATCTGTCATGTCTATGAGGTGATCGTGCAGTCTGACCAGATGAAATCAGTAATCGTAATCAACGCCGAAGGAGAGATTGCAAACAGAGTTTCCGTGATCGATGGAAAAGCACAAATCCATCTGTACTCGAAGGAAGACCGCATTGTCTGGGAAGGAAGAAATGGGATCCACTATGTAGAATCTGTAAATTATGAGAGCAGACGTCTCTTTTATGATAAGCATTATTTAGAATTGTGCAGACCGGATCCAGAGCAGGAAGAGGAAGAAGGATACTGCAGCCGACCGCTGACGTTTGAAGAGGTGCAGGACAATGGATTAGAGCAGTATGAGCACGAAGAAGTTTTTCATCTATGCAGTAAAAAAATCAGAGAGGATAACTATGCGGAAGATGATTTTCTTACCTACCTGACCTTCTCTTTGTTCCAGGAGGAATATTATGATAAGGCAGTGCTGACTTATCTGGCAAATTACTATTGTGGACCGACAAAAGATATGAAACGGCTTTGGCGTGTGGCGAGAGAGTATGAGATACAGACCTTCCAGTTAGCAGAACGTATTTTGACACAGATGCTGTTTTCTGAGCAGATGTTTGGGGAGGCGGAGATTTTTCTGGATTACTATTATGGAAAGCCATATTATCGTTTGAAATGGGCATATCTTGTTTATGTGTGCAGAGAGTATGTCACAAAGCAAAGAGAGATTGCCGATGAAGTGATGGAAATTTTATGTATGGAATATCATCACCAGTCCACGATACCAGAAGTGTGTCAGATTGCTGTACTTCAGTATTATGCAGATCATGCGTGGGGAGATGTTCAGGAAAACATGCTCTTGACGTTTCTGCGCGAACTGAGTATCCGCCAGATTTATTTTCCGTTTTTCTTACAGTATCGCAAAGACTGGTTAAAGGAACTCCAGCTATATGATAAGACGATGGTAGCATATTATGCAAAAAAGAAAGGGAAAGTAACTTTTCGATATCAACTGATCCGGGATGGAGAAGAGGCAGGAGAGTATCATTCGGAGGTACTTGGTCCGGTCTATGAGAATGTCTATGTGAAGTCGATGATCTTGTTTGAAGGAGAAGAACTCCGCTATTATTTCGTGGAATCTGGTGAAAAGAGTGAGATTCGTACGGAAAAGGCAGTCTGCAGGAAAGTGGATCGACAGAAGGAGATTGGAAAATATATGCGCATCAACCAGCTGATCCGCGAAGGACAAAAGCAAGAACTGATAGAAAATTTTGCAGAGGAAGAGCAGATGTCAGAACTTCTGTTTCCGATTTATTGATAGGGGGGAGAGATATGGGACAAGGCAGTATTATTGGATATGATCTGAGTGAAGAAGGATGCCAGATCAGTTATTATAATGAAGCGCAGCATGAGCCGGAGACAGTGAAAAACGAGTCCAGAGAATATCAGATTCCTCTTGTGATCGGATGCAAGAATGATGCATGGTATATCGGGGAAGAGGCTCGCAGTCATGCAAAACACAAGGATGGGGCGATGGCGACAGATCTGCTTGCCAAAAGTATGCACGGAGCTAAGATCCATTTGGGGAGAAGAACTTACGATGCAGTGTGGCTTCTTGCAAAATTTATCCGTCTCACACTTCAGCAGTTTGACAAGATTGAGTCGATTGTCTTCTGTGTGCCCGAGATGAGTCCGGATATTGCAAGGATGCTGAGGGGCATTGGACAGCGGATGGGGATCGAACGGAAGAAGATCCATGTGCAGGACTACAAAGAAAGTTACTGCTATTTTATGTTTTATCAGCCAAAAGAGCTTTGGCAATATGAATCAGCGCTGTTTTACTGTGACAAAAGACAGATTAAGGCATATATGTTAAGTCAGATTGCGGCGGGAGCAAAGTTGAAGAAGCAGACGTTTGTCACTGTTGATGAGGTGGCAAGTGCTCAGATGGAAGAGCTGAAAGCGGTGTATCCGGTGCTGAATGTCGAGCAGGCTAAGATGGCAGATTTTCGCTTTCAAAAATTTATCGAGAGTGTATTTGAGAAAAAAATCGTTTCCTCTGTATTTTTGATGGGAGAAGGATTTGAAAATAACTGGTATCCGAATTCCTTGAAGGTGTTGTGTAATGGAAGAAGGGCATTTCTTGGAAATAATCTGTACAGCAAAGGAGCATGCTATACAGCATACCAGCGTGGACAGGAAGAACTGATGAAAGAACAGGAAGGGCCGGTGTATCTTGATGAAAGTAAGCTGAAAGAGCAGATTTCTATTCAGCTGCGGCAGCATGGAAAAGAAGAATGGTACCCACTTGTACCATGGGGCAGACATTGGTATGAAGGAGATGGTCAGTGGGAAGTGCTTTTAGAAGACACGGATGATATTGAAATCAAGGTGGAGTCCTTGCTGACCGGCACATCACGCATCGAGCGCGTGCAAGTAAATGAGCTTCCAAAACGTGCAAAATATACGATCCGGCTTCAAGTAGAAGTTCTTTTTGTCGAAGAGAATGTCTGCAAGATTCTGTTTAAAGATGTCGGATTTGGAGAATTTTTCCCGGCTACAGATTTTGTCAGGGAACATACGATTTATTTAGGAGGAAGAAATGAGCAGTTTGATACTATGTAATAAAAAGCGCGCAAAACAGCCGTACGAAGTGTCGCGGATCCACTGCCGGATCTACACATTGGAAGAACTCTGCTATTATCTCTCCAATAATCTGTATCTGATTGATTATACGATTGTCAATGAGAGACTCTGTGACTGGATAGAAGCAGAACTTGGGCTTTTAAGGCTGGCAGAGCAACTTCGGACGATGCTGCAAAAACATAGCTCGGAAGAGCGATTTGTCATGCGGATTTTGTCGAGCTCTTCGATTTATACAGCGGGAGAACTGCAGCAGATCCAAAATATTTTGGACCGGTTGAAAAATCAAAAAGAAATTGAACGACAGAAATATAAAGCGGATAATCTTTTGGAAAACAGAGAATTCGAAGATGCGATTCTTGTGTATCAGTCCATTTTATATGGCGATAGGGATGATTCGGTGGAAGATGCTTTTTATGGAAAGATTTATGCGTGCCTTGGATCGGCATATGGCAGACAATTTCTTTACCGGGAAGCGATGGAGATGTATGAAAAGGCGTTTCAGACATACAAAGAGCCGTCGATCGTCAAAGCATATATTTACTGTGCGTATAAGGCGTATACAAAGGAAGAATATGAACTCTTTCTGCTGAAAAACACAGTGTACCCGAAAGTGCACCGGGAACTGATGGAGGAACTGCAGACATACGCACAGGAAAAACGTGAAGAAGGAAAAGCAAAGCTGCTGGAAATTGAAAAGATAAAATCAACGTACCGACGCAATCAACTTTGCTGATTGAAAAATAGGAAAGGAACTGGTGAAAGCATATGAAAAAAATGGAACAACTCTATGAGGGAAAAGCAAAAAGAGTATTTCTGACCGAAGATCCTGAGGTGGTGATCGTATCTTATAAGGATGATGCGACAGCATTTAATGGAGAGAAGAAAGGTACGATTTCTGGAAAAGGAGTGGTCAATAACCGGATGACAAATCATGTTTTTAAGATGATGGAAAAAGAAGGGATCCCTACTCATCTGGTAGAAGAGTTAAATGACCGTGAAACTGCTGTGAAGAAAGTGGAGATTGTACCACTTGAAGTGATTGTAAGAAATGTGGCAGCCGGGAGCTTTTCAAAACGGATGGGTGTCGAAGAAGGAACAGAACTCCTGTGCCCAATTTTAGAATTTAGTTATAAAAATGATGAACTTGGAGATCCATTTATTAATGATGATTATGCGTTAGCACTGGGATTGGCAGAGCAGGAGGAGATTGACACCATTCGTACTTATGCAAAAAAGGTAAATGAATTTTTGAAAGGATATTTCCTGGATGCAGGTATGAAATTGATTGATTTCAAAATTGAATTTGGACGATTGCCGGATGGAACAATCATTCTTGCAGATGAAGTGTCACCGGATACATGCAGACTCTGGGACGTAGATACCAATGAAAAACTTGACAAAGACAGATTCCGCCGTGATATGGGGAACGTCGAGGAAGCCTATGAAGAGGTTTTCCACCGTCTTGGACTTTTATAAAGAAAAGTAGAAGGAGAATAACAATATGAGCACTGACAGATATCAAAGCCCGTTATCAGAAAGATATGCAAGTAAAGAAATGCAGTTTGTCTTCTCGCCGGATATGAAATTCCGCACATGGAGAAAACTCTGGATCGCGCTTGCGGAGACAGAAAGAGAACTTGGACTAAATATTACGGAAGAACAGATTGAAGAAATGAAGGCGCACGCAGATTGTATCAACTACGATGTGGCAAGAGCGCGTGAAAAAGTAGTACGACATGATGTGATGGCGCATGTGTATGCTTTTGGCCAGCAATGCCCGAAGGCGAAAGGAATTATACATCTTGGAGCTACATCTTGTTATGTTGGAGATAATACAGATATTATTGTGATGGCAGAGGCGCTTAAAATTGTGAAAAAGAAACTGGTCAATGTTATCGCAGAACTTGCAAAGTTTGCAGATGAGTATAAAGCACTTCCGACGCTTGCGTTCACGCATTTTCAGCCGGCACAGCCTACGACAGTTGGAAAGAGGGCAACGCTTTGGATGCAGGAGTTTCTGATGGATCTGGAAGATTTGGAATATGTAGCCGGAAGTCTGAAACTTCTAGGCTCCAAAGGAACAACAGGGACTCAGGCAAGCTTTTTGGAACTGTTTGATGGGGACCAGGACACCATCGATAAGATTGATCCGATGATTGCACAGAGAATGGGATTTAAAGCCTGCTATCCGGTTTCCGGTCAGACTTATTCTAGAAAAGTAGATACAAGGGTGTTAAATGTTCTTGCGGGAATTGCGGCAAGTGCGCACAAATTTTCTAATGATATTCGTTTGCTTCAACATTTAAAAGAAGTAGAAGAGCCATTTGAAAAATCCCAGATAGGGTCTTCTGCGATGGCTTATAAGAGAAATCCGATGCGGAGCGAGAGGATTGCGTCTCTGTCCAGATATGTGATGGCAGATGCACTGAATCCGGCAATCACATCTGCTACACAGTGGTTTGAAAGAACTTTAGATGATTCTGCAAACAAAAGGCTTAGCATACCGGAAGGATTTTTGGCAATAGATGGTATTTTGGATCTGTGCCTGAATGTGGTGGATGGACTTGTCGTATATCCGAAGGTGATTGAAAAGCGTCTGCGTGCAGAACTTCCATTTATGGCAACAGAAAATATTATGATGGATGCAGTAAAGGCCGGAGGAGACAGACAGGAACTTCATGAGAGAATTCGCGAACTTTCTATGGAGGCAGGACGCAATGTAAAGGAAAAAGGTCTGGATAATAATTTGTTGGAATTAATTGCGGCAGATCCGGCATTTAATATGACATTGGAAGAATTGCAGCAAACAATGGAACCGTCCAGATATACAGGACGGGCGAAAGAACAGGTAGAAAGCTTCCTTGAGAATGTAATCCGTCCGGTTTTAGAAGAGAATCAAGCAGTTCTTGGAATGACCGCTGAGATCAATGTCTAATGTACGATAGCGCTGTAAGTGTGGAAGTAGAAGAAATATTGTAACAATTGCAATAAATAGATATTTTGTATAGAAAGAAAAGAGACGAATGCCAAACGGACATTCGTCTTTTTTCGTAGGTTTTTTGTCGAAAGCGGTTTGTTTTCTGTCGAAAACTAGCAAATTGACAAAAATTTGACTAAGATTTCAAAAGATGAAAAAAGACAATAGACAAAATGAACAAAATAAGATATAATGAAATATGCAAAATAAATAAAAAACAAAGTTCATATATAGAAGATATAAATAAACACCTAAAAATGTGTAAAAATCTGAACAAAGATGTGTAAAATGCATAAAAAGAGTTGAAATAATCCCGCTCATCATGTAATATATATGACATAAGAGATATTCAATAAAACCACCGAAAAACGGTGCGTGAGGAGGGATTTGTTTGAGTCTGAATGATTTAGTAGTAGCCATTCAAGGTGTACTAGCAGACAAAATCTTGATTGTAGTTTTGGTAGGTGCTGGACTTTGGTTCACATTTAATCTTGGCTTCATTCAGGTAAGAGGATTCGGAGAAGGCTGGAAGCGTACTTTTGGAGGTCTCTTCAAAAAAAGCGACAAAGCCGGAAAAGAAGGAATGTCTTCCTTCCAGGCGTTAGCAACAGCTATCGCGGCACAAGTAGGTACAGGTAACCTTGCGGGAGCAGCAACAGCAATCGCTATGGGTGGTCCTGGAGCAATTTTCTGGATGTGGGTAAGTGCTTTCTTAGGAATGGCAACAATTTATGCGGAAGCACTTATGGCTCAGAAGTACAAACAGGTCGGAGATGACGGAACAGTTACCGGAGGTCCTGTATACTACATCAGAGCAGCATTTACCGGAAAATTCGGTAAGATTCTTGCAGCAACATTTGCAGTACTCATTATCTTTGCATTAGGCTTTATGGGAAATGCAGTACAGTCTAACTCCATTGGAGATGCATTCGGAACAGCATTTGGAATTAATCCATGGATTATCGGTATTATTATCGCAGCTATTTCGTTGTTTGTCTTTGTGGGTGGTATTTCAAGAATCGCTTCCTTGACAGAAAAGATCGTCCCGATCATGGCAGCATTCTACATTGTGGGTGCATTGATTGTCATCATCTGTAACGGAAATATGATTCCGAAGGCATTTCACGATATCTTCGTAGGAGCTTTCAATCCGCAGGCAATCGGCGGTGGAGTTCTTGGTTGGACAGTATCTAGAGCACTTGCAAGAGGTGTTGGACGTGGATTGTTCTCAAATGAAGCAGGTATGGGATCTACACCACATGCACATGCAGTTGCAAAGGTAGATCATCCTGTAGAACAAGGTTTTGTTGCTATGATGGGTGTGTTTATTGATACATTTGTTGTTCTGACTTTAACAGCACTTGTAATCCTTACAAGTGGTATGGTAGGACAGACAGATCCATTGACAGGAGCAGCTTTCACAGGAACAGCTCTTACACAGGCTGGATTTGCAAGCGTATTTGGAAAATTTGGAGAAGTTTTCATTGCAATCTGTATGTTCTTCTTCGCATTTTCTACAATCATCGGATGGTATTTCTTCGGTGAAGCAAATATCAAGTACTTATTTGGATCAAAAGCAGTGAAAGTATATGCGATTCTTGTGGCGGTATGTATCGTAGCAGGATCAGCAGTAAAAGTTGATTTAATCTGGAACATGGCAGACTGCTTCAACAGTGCAATGGTAATTCCGAATATTATCGGTCTGTTTGCACTGAGTAAGGTAGTAAAAGAAGTACACAAAGATTACTTTAATAACTTCAAGCCAAAACAGATGAAGAAAAAATAAATATTGGAAAAGAAGATGGGAAGATATTTCTTGTGAGAGCGTTTCTGAAACAGGAAACCGCCGAAGATGCAAACCAGGTAACGGTCAATTAACTGGTGAAACTTTCAGGCAAAAGGAGTGAGAAATGGACCATATTCTGGACTTGGACGTAATGTCAGAAAAGAACAGAAAGGACGACTTGGTAGCAACAGTTACGAAAGCCGTCCTTTTTTTAACAACAAGGTGAGAACATGAAAAAAGCATTTAAGATAGTAACAAACAATCCCTTAGTAAAAGAAACATTAGAAAATGAATATCATATTGAGTTCGTAGAGTGCTCCTATGAGGAGATACTTAGAAAAGTAAGAAACTATATTTATGAAGGGTATGAGCTTCTGACACATCCGCTGTCTGGAAGTGTGAAGCCGAATGAAACACCGTATAAATCGATTATGGTGTCAGAAAAGAAAGAAAAGCTGGATCCGCGGTCTATGGAGATTATTGAGTATGCGATTCAGTCTTGTAAAAAATTTCAGTTTAAATCAGATAAGTATGCACCGGAAGTCTATGAAGATTTTCAAGTGGTGGATTTGAAATTGATTGAGAGTGCAATTCCGTCTGCGATTTTTTAAAAAAAGAATCGCAGATGGGATTGAATAGCAAGAGAAAATGAAAAATTCAATGACATTGGCTGTAATAGTACGTTAAGGTACTTAGAGCATATATAACTAAACACAATAAAGGAGGGAATTTACAGTGAGAAGATTAGAATTAGGTCACATTAACATTAAAGACATTCAGTTTGGACCAGAGTCTAAAATCGAAGATGGCGTACTTTATGTTGATGAAGAAGCTGTAAAAGCAATCGTTCTTGAGGACGAAAGAATTAAAGACTGCAAGCTTGATATTGCAAGACCGGGTGAGAGCGTAAGAATCACACCTGTAAAAGATGTTATCGAGCCACGTGTAAAAGTTGAAGGTCGTGGAGGAATTTTCCCAGGTGTAATCAGCAAGGTGGATACAGTTGGTGAAGGTAAAACATATGCACTCAAAGGTATGGCTGTTGTTACAGCAGGTAAGATCGTTGGTTTCCAGGAAGGTATCATCGATATGACAGGCCCAGGTGCAGAATATACACCATTCTCAAAATTAAACAACTTAGTTGTTGTATGTGAACCTGTAGAAGGAATCAAACAGCACGATTATGAGCCAGCTGTAAGATTTGCAGGATTCAGAGTAGCTGTTTACCTTGGAGAGTTAGCTCGTGAACTGACACCAGATAAAACAGAAGTATTTGAAACATATGGAGTTATGGAAGGTGCTGAAAAATTCCCAGGACTTCCAAGAGTAGCATATGTTCAGATGTTACAGTCTCAGGGATTACTTCACGATACATATGTATACGGAGTAGATGCTAAGAAAACATTATCTACAATTATGACACCAACAGAAATTATGGACGGTGCTATCGTATCTGGTAACTGTGTATCTGCATGTGATAAGAACCCTACATATGTACATGAAAACAATGGTGTTGTACATGATTTATTTGAAGAACACGGTAAAACATTAAACTTTGTTTGCCATATTATTACAAACGAAAACGTATACCTTGCTGATAAGCAGCGCTCATCAGACTGGACAGCTAAACTTTGCCGTTTATTAGATCTTGATGGTATCGTATTATCTCAGGAAGGTTTCGGTAACCCAGATACAGACCTTATCATGAACTGTAAGAAAATCGAAGCAGAAGGTGTTAAGACAGTAATCATTACTGACGAATACGCTGGACGTGATGGAAAATCTCAGTCATTAGCAGATGCTGACGTAGCAGCTGACGCAGTAATCACAGGCGGAAATGCTAACCAGGTAATCGTGCTTCCAAAACTTGACAAAGTGATCGGAACATTAGATTACGTGAACACAATCGCTGGTGGTAACGAACACAGCTTACGTGAAGATGGAACAATTGAAGTTGAAATCCAGGCAATTACTGGTGCAACAAACGAAACAGGTTTCGGTTACTTAAGTGCAAGATAGGGAAGGAGGAAAAAACATAATGATTAAAGTAGTACATTATATCAACCAGTTCTTCGCACAGATCGGTGGAGAAGAAAAAGCTCACATCCCAGCTGAACGTCACGATGGTGAAGTAATGGGACCTGGGGCAGCTTTCAAAGCAGCTTTCAAAGATGAAGCAGAGATTATTTCTACAATCGTATGTGGTGACTCTTACTTCAACGAAAATCTTGAAGAAGCAAAAGCAACAATTTTAGCATGGGTAAAAGAGTTAAATCCAGATGTATTTATCGCTGGACCAGCTTTCAACGCTGGACGTTACGGTGTAGCTTGTGGTACAATCTGTGACGCTGTTCAGGAAGAATTAGGAATTCCTGCAGTAACAGGTATGTACGTAGAAAACCCAGGTGCTGATATGTTCAAAAACAAAGTATATACAGTACCTACAAAGAACAATGCAGCAGGTGCTAGAGATGCCGTTAAGAAAATGGCTCCATTAGCTCTTAAATTAGCTAAAAAAGAAGCAATCGGTGCATCTTGCCAGGATAACTACATGCCAAACGGAGTACGTGTAAACTTCTTTGAAGAAAAACGTGGTTCTAGACGTGCAGTAGATATGTTACTTGCAAAATTAGCTGATAAGCCATACACAACAGAATACCCAATGCCGGCATTCGACAGAGTAGCTCCAAACCCAGCTGTAAAAGATCTTTCTAAAGCTACAATCGCTTTAGTAACATCTGGTGGTATTGTTCCGAAAGGAAATCCAGATCATATCGAATCTTCAAACGCTTCTCACTATGGTGAGTACGATATCACAGGAGTTATGGATTTAACAGAAGAAACATACGAGACAGCTCATGGTGGATACGACCCAGTATACGCTAATGAAGATGCTGACCGTGTTCTTCCGGTTGACGTTCTCCGCGATATGGAAAAAGAAGGAATCATCGGAAAATTACACAATAAATTCTACACAACAGTTGGTAACGGTACTGCAGTAGCATCTTCAAAAGCATTTGCAGATGAATTTG
The DNA here is from genome assembly GCF_042846195.1 of Faecalimonas umbilicata. Classification (NCBI taxonomy): domain Bacteria; kingdom Bacillati; phylum Bacillota; class Clostridia; order Lachnospirales; family Lachnospiraceae; genus Faecalimonas; species Faecalimonas umbilicata. The sequence goes on along the minus strand of NZ_AP031411.1, from coordinate 1,859,023 downwards.
CTCAGAAACTGAAAGCAGATGGAGTTGACGCAGTTATCCTGACTTCTACTTGAGGTACTTGTACACGTTGCGGTGCAACGATGGTTAAAGGTGTAGAAGCTGCTGGACTTCCAGTAGTACACATGTGTACAGTAACACCAATTTCTATGACAGTTGGTGCTAACAGAATCGTTCCTACAATTGCTATTCCACATCCACTTGGAAATCCTGCTTTAGAGAAGGAAGAGGAATATAAATTACGTAGAGAATTAGTTGAGAAGGCTCTTGTAGCTCTTCAGACAGAAGTAGAAGATCAGACAATTTTCGAATAATTCTACAAGAAAGAAGGAGAACAGCGTTATGAGCAAAATTTATGACGTAGTGATCCTGGGTGCAGGTCCTGCTGGTTTAGCAGCAGGTCTGTACGCAGGAAGAGCAAGAATGTCTGTATTAATCGTAGAAAAAGGTAAAGACGGTGGACAGATTGCTATTACAGATGAGATTGAAAACTATCCTGGACAGATTGTTGAGGGTGAAAGTGGCCCATCTCTGATCGCCAGAATGACAGAGCAGTGTGAAAAATTCGGTGTAGAGAGAGTAACAGATGTTATCAATGATGTTGTACTGGAAGGTGACGTGAAGAAACTGATCAGTGCAAAAGGAGAATACTGCGGTAAAACTCTTATCATTGCTACAGGTGCTTTTGCAAGACCAATTGGATGCAAAGGTGAAAAAGAATTCATGGGAAAAGGTGTTTCCTACTGTGCTACATGTGATGCGAACTTCTTCGAAGATTTTGAAGTATATGTAGTAGGTGGCGGCGACTCAGCTGTTGAAGAAGCTATGTACCTTACAAAATTCGCAAGAAAAGTTACAATCATCCACAGACGTGATGAACTTCGTGCAGCAAAATCTATTCAGGAAAAAGCATTCAAGAACCCGAAACTTCACTTTATGTGGGATACTGTTGTAGAGGAAGTTGGAGGAGATGGAATCCTTTCTGAAATGACAGTTAAGAATGTAAAAACTGGAGAGCTCACAAAGATCGTTGCCGATGAAGAAGACGGAATGTTTGGTGTATTCGGATTTATCGGAACATTACCAAGCACAAAGATCTTCGAAGGAAAAGGTCTTGAACTTGATGAAAGAGGATACATTCCAACAGATGATAATATGAAGACAAATATCCCAGGCGTATTTGCAGCAGGTGATGTTCGTGTGAAGAGTCTTCGTCAGGTAGTTACAGCTGCTGCAGACGGAGCAATCGCTACTACACAGTGCGAGAAATACATTAACGAAATGGAATAATTTTTCACAAGGAGGGCATGTAAAATGTTAGAAGTAGATAAAAATACATTTCAGGCAGAAGTATTAGAAGCAGAAGGATACGTATTCGTCGATTTCTTTGGTGATGGATGTGTACCATGCCAGGCATTAATGCCATTCGTACACTCTATGGCAGATCAGTACGGAGATAAATTAAAATTCACATCTCTGAATACAACAAAAGCTCGTCGTCTTGCTATTGGACAGAAAATCTTAGGACTTCCTGTTATGGCTATTTACAAAGACGGAGAAAAAGTAGAAGAACTTGTAAAAGATGACGCTACAGAAGCTAATATTGAAGCTATGATCAAAAAATACATCTAATTAGAAAATCTATTTGTATTTTTTAGAAAAAGCATGTATACTTAATGCGTACAAAGCCGAACAGGCTTTTGCGGGAGTGTGAAAGCATTCCAACTATAAATTTATACTAAAAGTAAAATGAAAGGAAGGAGAAAAAGCCATGGCAATTTTAGATGGAAAAAAAGTAATTATCATTGGCGACCGTGATGGTGTGCCAGGACCAGCTATTGCAGAATGTGTTAAGACAGCCGGTGGAGAAGTAGTTTTTTCTTCAACTGAATGCTTCGTCTGAACTAGCGCAGGTGCAATGGATCTTGAGAATCAGAAAAGAGTTAAAGACTTTGCAGACGAATTCGGTGCAGAGAATTTAGTAGTACTCGTTGGAGCAGCAGAAGGAGAGGCAGCAGGATTAGCTGCTGAGACAGTTACTGCTGGTGACCCAACATTCGCAGGACCATTGACAGGGGTCGAGTTAGGACTCACGGTATATCATGTATGTGAACCAGAATTGAAAGAAGAATTCGATGAAGCTGTTTACGATGAGCAGGTAGGTATGATGGAAATGGTACTTGACGTTGATGATATCGTAAGCGAGATGTCATCTATTCGTGAACAATTTTGTAAATATTTATAGAAGATAAGTATTTATAACGAAAATCTGATTTGATTTTGGGTTTTCTACGGGTGATGGAGTAAATGCTTACTTCATCACCCTTTATTTTTAGTATATATAAAAAATTCTCATTTTAAACATCTAAAAGAAAGGTGGAACCTTCAAATGAACAGTGTAATTAAAGGAGCCAGCTATGTACTGGCACATACTCCACAGATGGTAGTGTATAATGGAACAACTCAGACAACAGAGAGAGTTGTGAACCCAGAATCTGAATACTTAAAAGAACTTGAAAGTCATCTTCGTTCTTACGAAGAATGTGTAAACTACTGGCCAAACCAGGTATATATTGGAAACGCACATCCGGATGAACTCGCAGAAGTAGAGTTCCCTTACTATGATAAAGTAAAAGAAGGCGCAGAGAGATTTGGTAAATACGGTGAGATTATGCCAGAGAACGAATTCCTTCTTTTAGTTCAGACATGTGATATGTTTGAAGTTGTAAAATTAGACAAAGAATTTGTTGCAGCAACAAAAGAAGCATTTGTTTCTAATCCAATTATTACAGAAGCAATCGCAGCAAAAGTAGAAGAAGGTGTAGAACTTAGTGAAGTTGAGCATCTGGTAAACGAAGAACATGCAGAAGGACTTTACATCGCTGGCAAATTAGTTGGTTGTGTGAAGAGAGCACATGATATCGATGTGAACCTTTCTGCTCATGTAATGCATGAAAACATGATGAGCAAAGCTACAAGTGTACTTGCTTTATTATATGCTGTAAGAAACACAGGAATCGATGCAGGAGATATCGAGTACGTTATCGACTGTGCAGAAGAAGCTTGTGGTGATATGAATCAGCGTGGTGGTGGAAACTTTGCAAAAGCTGCAGCAGAAGTTGCTGGACTTATGAATGCAACAGGTTCTGACTCACGTGGATTCTGTGCTGGTCCTTCACATGCTTTAATTGAAGCAGCAGCTCTTGTAAAATCAGGTGCTTACAAATGTGTAGCTGTAACAGCTGGTGGATGTACAGCAAAACTTGGTATGAACGGAAAAGACCATGTGAAGAAAGGTCTTCCAATCTTAGAAGACTGTCTTGCAGGATTCTGTGTAATCATCGCAGAAAATGATGGTGTTAGCCCAGAAATCAACCTTGACATCTTAGGACGTCATACAGTTGGTACAGGATCTGCTCCACAGAACGTAATCGGAAGTCTTGTAGCTGATCCTCTTGCAAGAGTAGGATTAAAGATTACAGATATTGACAAATACTCTCCAGAAATGCAGAACCCAGATATTACAAAACCTGCAGGAGCTGGTGATGTTCCGTTAGCTAACTATAAGATGATCGCTGCTTTAGCTGTTAAAAAAGGTGATCTTGAGAAGAAAGATATGCCAGGATTTGCAGCAAAACATGGTCTGACAGGTTGGGCTCCGACTCAGGGACATATCCCTTCAGGTGTTCCGTACATCGGATTTGCAGTAGAAGATATCAAAGCAGGTAAGATCAAAAATGCTATGATCGTTGGTAAAGGAAGCTTATTCCTTGGCCGTATGACAAACCTTTTTGATGGTGTTTCATTTGTAATTCAGGCAAACACAGGTGCAGAAGACAATTCTGGTGTTTCTGAAGAAGAAGTAAAAGGATTGATCGCAAAAGCAATGAAAGATTTTGCAGAAACTCTTATGGCAGCAGAATAGAGAGGTGGACAAAATGGCAAATATAGAAAAAATGATTGCTTCCACTTTTATGGAGATTGCTCAGGGACTGGAGACAGGAAGCTTTGGCAAACGTCCTAAAATCGCTCTTACAGGTATGGGAAGCGAACACGGAGAAGAAAACTCCATGGCTGCAGCAATTGAGGCTGCAAAGGATGGAATCGATGTGTACTACATCGGTACATTAGAAGCAGAAGGAGTTACAACAGTCAAAGTGGCTAACGATGAAGAAGGCCACGATAAGATGGAAGAAATGCTGAAAAATAAAGAAGTGGATGCGGCAGTAACAATGCATTTCCCATTCCCAATCGGTGTTTCTACTGTTGGACGTTGTGTAACACCTGCAACTGCAAAAGAAATGTTTATTGCAAATACAACAGGTACATCCAGTACAGATCGTATCGAAGGTATGATTAAAAATGCAATCTACGGTGTAATCGCAGCAAAAGCTTGCGGGAAAAAGAACCCATCTGTTGGTATCTTAAATGTAGATGGCGCTCGTCAGACTGAGAAAGCTTTAAAAGAGCTTCAGAGCAACGGATATGATATTACATTTGCAGAGTCAGGAAGAGCTGACGGTGGATGTGTGATGAGAGGTAATGATGTACTTCAGGCTTCTCCAGATATCATGGTTACAGATTCTCTTACAGGTAATATCCTTGTGAAGATGCTTTCTTCTTTCAATACAGGAGGAAGTTTTGAAGCAACAGGATTTGGATATGGACCAGGTATCGGTGAAGGATACGAACAGCTTGTTATGATCGTTTCCCGTGCTTCCGGTGCTCCTGTTATCGCAAATGCGATTCGTTATGCAGCACAGCTTGTACGTGGAAAAGTATTTGAAGTTGCAAAAGATGAATTTGCAGCAGTGAAAAAAGCTGGATTCAATGATATCCTTAACAAATACAAAACTGTAGCAAAACCAGCAGCAGCTGAAGAGGAAGTAAAAGAACCTCCGAAGGAGATTGTTACAGCACAGATTCCAGGTATCGAAGTAATGGATCTTGAAGATGCTGTAAAAGCACTCTGGAAGATTAATATTTATGCAGAAAGTGGAATGGGTTGTACAGGACCTATCATCCGTGTATCTGATGCAAATCTTGCAAAAGCAGAAGAAGAACTGAAAAAAGCAGGTTATATCAATTAATTAAGCCTCTAAGTATTTAGTTATAGAAAGAGAAAGCATTTCCGTGTGGGATGCTTTCTTTTTTCGGTTTTATATAAGGTGAATGGAAAACAATGAAGATAAAAACTGAAAATTAATGAAATAATTATAAATTATAAGAAACAAATGTCTATTTATTGAAATAGATGAAAATAAATGTTACAATATCTCTAATAAAAACGAAAGTGGGGGATATTGTATGACCGTAGAAAGATTGATGGACATTTTGAAGGAAAGCAAATATACTGTCGTTTTAAGCGGAAATGGAATGGTTCTAGAAAGCGATTATATGTTGATTCGCGACAGTCAGGAAAGCTACGATATCGAGAAGAAATATAGGTATTCTGCGGAGGAACTTTTCAGTAGTTCACTATTTTCTACAAGAAAAGAGTTATTCTATGAATTCTATCGAAATGAGATGCTCCCGCAATTAGAAAAGCCGCCGGGAGAAGGATTTTATGCTCTCGCAGCTTTAGAAAAGAAGGGTCTGATCGATACTGTGATCACAAGAAGAGTTTATCACCTTCCGACAAGAGCAGGCTGTAAAAATGTGATTGAACTGCATGGAAATATTTGCGAGCATTATTGTCCACATTGTGGGGAAGAATACTCTTTGGATTATATCCGACAGTCGCGGCGTGTTCCGCTTTGCACAAAATGTAATACAGCACTTCGTCCGAGGGCGGTTTTCTATGGCGAGATGGTAGACAATCAAGTGATGACAAAAGCGGCAGAAGAGGTAATGCGAGCAGATGTTGTTCTTGCACTTGGAACGAATTTGAAAACGACATTGTGTGAACAGCTGCTTGGGTATTATGGAGGCAACAGGTTGATCTTAATTACATTAAAGGAGCACTTTTCAGATAAGTATGCGGATGGAGTGATCCATGACAGAGTAGATCAGACGTTGCTGAAGATACTTTGCCAGTCAGAAAATCTACATAAACTATATTAAGACAGATTGTTATGGGAGTTTTCCCAAGAGAAGGGGAATCCGCATCAAGGCTTTGTTTCTCCAAGTTTCTCCTTGTCAAGCGTGAATAAGTTGTATATAATGGAACATAGCGAAAAGCATTGCGCAAGCAAAAGAGAACAGGAGTGTGTAAAAATGAGTAAAGTAAGAACAAGATTTGCACCAAGCCCTACGGGAAGAATGCATGTAGGTAATCTGCGTACGGCATTGTATGCATATCTGATCGCAAAACATGAAGGCGGAGATTTTATGCTTCGTATTGAAGATACAGACCAGGAGAGATTTGTTGACGGAGCACTTGAGATCATTTATCGAACTCTGGAGAAGACTGGACTGATTCATGATGAAGGTCCGGATAAGGACGGTGGTGTCGGACCGTATGTACAGAGTGAGCGTCAGGCGATGGGAATTTATATGAAGTATGCCAAGCAGCTTATTGACCAGGGTGATGCGTACTATTGTTTTTGTGATAAAGAACGTTTGGAATCTTTAAAGAGCAAGGTGTCAGAGAGCGGTACTGAGATTGTAGCATACGATAAACATTGTCTGCATCTGAGCAAAGAAGAGATTGAGGCGAACCTTGCAGCCGGAAAACCATATGTAATCCGTATTAATATGCCGACAGAAGGAACAACGACATTCCACGATGACATTTACGGGGAAATCACAGTTCCAAATGAAGAATTGGATGATATGATTCTGATCAAATCAGATGGATATCCAACTTATAACTTTGCAAATGTTGTTGATGATCACTTGATGGGGATTACACATGTAGTAAGAGGAAATGAATATCTTTCTTCTGCACCAAAGTATAACAGGTTGTATGAAGCATTCGGATGGGAGATCCCGACTTACGTTCATTGTCCATTGATCACAAATGAGGAGCACAAGAAGTTGAGTAAGCGTTCCGGTCATTCTTCTTACGAAGATCTTCTGGAACAAGGATATCTGACAGAGGCAATCGTGAACTATGTAGCGCTGCTTGGATGGAGCCCATCGGATAACCGTGAAATTTTCTCGTTGGAGGAGCTTGTAGAAGCATTTGACTATCATCATATGAGCAAATCTCCGGCTGTGTTCGACACAATGAAGCTAAAATGGATGAACGGTGAGTATATGAAAGCAATGGATTTTGACAAGTTTTATGAACTTGCAAAACCATATATTGAGGAAGTTATTCATAAAGATTATGATTTAAAGAAGATTGCAGGGCTTGTGAAATCAAGAATTGAAGTGTTCCCGGATATCAAGGATCAGATTGATTTCTTTGAGGAGCTTCCAGAGTATGATATTGCGATGTACACACATAAGAAAATGAAAACAAATGCGGAGACATCGCTGGAAGTATTGCAGGAATTGCTTCCATTATTTGAAGCGCAGGAAGATTACAGCAATGATGCCTTATATGAAATGCTTAAAGGGTATGTAGAGAAGAAGGGCTGTAAGAACGGATATGCGATGTGGCCGGTCCGCACGGCAGTATCCGGTAAGCAGAATACACCGGGCGGTGCGACAGAGATTATGGAGATTATCGGCAAAGAAGAGTCTTTGAATCGTATCCGCAAGGCAATTGAACTGCTGGGTGCATAATGGGGTTTAATGAAGCTCAGACAAAAGCAATCTGTCATAAAAATGGGCCGGCAATGGTACTTGCCGGCCCAGGTTCAGGAAAAACATTGGTCATCACAAGACGAGTAGAATATCTGATTAAAAAGTATGGGGTCAGACCGGAGCAGATTCTTGTCATTACCTTTACAAAAGCGGCGGCGAAAGAGATGCGGGAGCGATTTGCAAGAATTACAAAAGACGATCGTTTTCCAGTTACGTTTGGGACTTTCCATGGTATTTACTATGGGATTTTGAAATGGGCATACCGGATGAATGCATCAAATATTTTTTCGGAGGAAGAAAAGATGATGCTTTTAAGGGAAGTTATTGCCGGGATGGAATTGGAGATCGAAGATGAGAAAGAATTTTTACAGGGAATTGCCTCTGAGATTGGCCAGATCAAAAATAACAGACTTTCGCTGGAGGAATATGAATCCAGCAACTGTTCGGATCAGATGTTTCGTCAAATTTATGAGGAATATGAGCGAAGAAGAAAGCTTTTAAAGAAAATCGACTTTGATGACATGCTTGTTTTATGCTATGAACTGTTTCAGAAGAGACCGGATATTCTTCAAATGTGGCAGAAAAAATTTCAATATATTTTAATCGATGAATTTCAGGACATCAACCAAGTGCAGTATGATGTGATTCGTATGCTTGCACTTCCAGAAAACAATCTGTTTATTGTCGGGGATGATGATCAGTCTATTTACCGTTTCCGCGGAGCAAGGCCAGAGATCATGCTCGGATTTTCTAAAGATTATCCCAACGCAAAATCAATTATACTGGATGTGAATTATCGGTCTACGAAGGCTGTCGTGAGTGCTGCGAGAAGAGTGATCGAGCGGAATAAAAACCGCTATCAGAAGGAGATTATCACTGTAAATGAGCAGGGGGACAATGTACATATTCAGGAAGTACGTCATCCGGTAGAGGAGAGCCACTACGTCAGAGAACAGATTGCAAAAGCAGTCGCAGCAGGAACTGAGCCATCGCAGATTGCGGTATTATATCGGACAAATACGGAGCCGCGCGCGCTTGTAGAGACATTCATGGAATATCATATTCCATTTCAGATGAAAGAGCATCTTCCCAATCTGTATGAGCATTTTATCGGGAGAGATTTTCAGGCATATATGCGGATGGCGCTTGGGGGAAGAGACCGCGGAGATTTTCTGATGATCATGAATCGGCCAAATAGATATATTGGCAGAGATAGTGTAGATCGCGGAGAGATTTCTTTTGAAAACCTGCGGAAATATTATATGGAAAAAGACTGGATGGTAGATCGGATCGACCAGCTGGAAGTGGATCTGAAAGTGATCAGCCGAATGACTCCGTATGCGGCAATTCAGTATATCAGAAAAAGTGTTGGCTATGATCTGTTCTTAAATGAGTATGCGATCAAACGGAAGATGAAACTGGAAGATCTTCAGGAATTGATTCGGGAAATGGAAGAGCGTGCCAAAGAATTTAAGACAATCGAAGAATGGTTCGCCCATATTGAAAAATATACAGAGGAATTGCGGCTGCAGGCAGTCACACGGACAGAGAATAGAAATGCAGTGTCTCTTATGACATTTCATGCGGCGAAAGGGCTGGAGTATGATACCGTATTTATCATTGGAGCCAACGAAGATGTGACACCGTATAAAAAGGCAGAACTTCCAGAGGAGATGGAGGAGGAACGTCGAATGTTCTATGTGGCAATGACACGCGCAAAGAAACATTTGACGATCAGCTATGTGAGAGAAAAAAATGGAAAAGCGATGGAGCAGTCCAGATTTCTTGGGGAACTGTTTCAGAACAGACCTACAAGATAAGAATGAATTTCTAAGGAATGTTTCCAGAAGAGACATATAATTAAAGAGGCACTGAGCATCTGTTTTTAGAAATGACCATTTCATTAGTTGTAATTCTAATGGGGAATCATTTTGTTTGCCAGATTGTTCAGTGCCTCTTTTACAATTGCTTCTGCTCGGGATCAGATGGAATCTATTCTTCGTCGTCTAAAGCATCAAAATCCTGCTCATCAAGCCATTCGTCAAAAGCATCGGCAGCAACTTCGTACTCATCGTCATCTTCGATGTTCTCAAGAGTAGGTTCTCCGTCTACTTCTTTATAGCGGTAGATGAATACGTCTCCGTCTTCATTCTCTCCATCTTCGTTCAGAGGGAGGAGCGCGATGTATTCTCTTTCATCTGCTTCATAGATGGTGAGGACAGCACATTCAACTACTTCATCGTTGTCTAATGTTAAAGTTACTGTGACTGCTTCATCATTGTGGCATCCGCAGTTACAATCGTCGTGATTGCAGTTGCAATCGTGGTTGTGTTCACTCATAATATTCTCCTTTTCTGCTTCATTCATCTTTGAATTACTGATATGATAACTCTATCAGACTCCGGTCAGAAATGCAAGGGGAAAACTATTGACATTGAAATAAAAATAGGTAAAATTAAATTTATATGTGTGAAATATGTGTTTAGTAGAATGTTATATGATGATATAGGAGGAAACATATGCAAAAGAAGATACTATCAATCATCCTCTGCATGATTCTGTGCATACTGCCTCTTTCAGGCTGTAAGAAAAATGTAGGGACACCTGAAGATAATGCAGTAAGTCCAGAGGAGGAGAAACAGGAAGAGACAGAAGTTTATACATTTGGATATACATGCACGACGATGGCAGATAATCCATACTTTGCTGTGCTGGAAGAGGCAATCCGAGAAGAAGTGGAGAAGCAGGGCGGGCAAATGATCACGCGCGATCCGAAGGGGGATGATACCCTTCAGCTGGAACAGATCAATGAAATGATTGAAGAAGGCATTGATGCGATTTTCTTAAGCCCTGTAAACTGGGAGACGATTCAGCCGGGATTGGATGCCCTGAAAGAAGCCGGTGTCAAGATTATCAACATTGACACGGAAGTGAAGGATCTTAATCTGGTAGATGCCTATGTTGGAACAGATAACAAGCAGGCAGGATATCTATGTGGAGAAGATGTCGTACAGCGGTTTCCGGATGGAGGGAAGGTGTTGATCTTAGAATGTCCGAATACAAATTCGATCAACGAGAGGATTACCGGATTTGAAGAGGCAATTGCGGATCAGGGATTTGAGATTGTCGCAAGAGAGAATGTAAATGGAAGTAAAGAAATATCTATGGAGACTACAAAAAGGCTTCTGAAACAATATCCGGATGTGGATGTGATCATGTGTGGAAATGACCAGACAGCGCTTGGAGCAAAGGTGGCAGCAGAGACAGATCAGGCTTATGCCGGGGTTGTGATTTACGGAGTAGACGGTTCTCCGGATTTGAAAAAAGAATTGCAAAAATCAGACGATATCATTGTAGGAACAGCAGCTCAGCGGCCGATTACCCTTGGGAAAGATGCAGTAAAATCAGCATTCCAGGTGCTGGATGGGGAAAAGATAAAAGAGCCGATTTATGAAGAAACTTTTCTGATCACAAAGGATAATGTTGATATGTATGGGGCAGATGGCTGGCAATAATAGGTGAAATAAGGGAGGAAGAAATGAAGGTCGTACAGGGAGCACCACTGCCGCTTGGCGTCAGTAGGCAGAAAGAAGCATTAAATTTTGCGGTGGAGGTCAAAGAGGGGAAGCAATGTACCCTTCTGTTATATAAGTGTGGTGAAAATGTTCCGATGGAGAAGATTCCGATGAAAGAGGAAGCCGGGACTGGGACAGTGCGCTGTGTGATGTTATCAGATCTTCCTGCGCAAGCGTGTGAATACAACTATGAGATCGATGGCAAGATTGTTACCGATTCTTATGCAAAAGGGATTGCAGGGAGAGAACGATGGAACGATCAGGCGGATTTTACACCACATCAAGTGAGAGGAAAGCTTCCCCAAAAGGAAGAATATCCATGGGAAGATGACTGCCCGCTGCGGATTCCGGAAGAGGACGTCATTGCATACAGTCTCCATGTAAGAGGATTTACAAGACATTCCTCTTCCAAAGTGAAGAAAAAGGGAACGTTTCGTGGCGTGATGGAAAAGCTTCCTTATCTGAAAGAGCTTGGGATTAATCAAATCCAGTGCATGCCGGTTTATGAATTTGAAGAGCGCGGAAGAAAGGTCAATTACTGGGGATATGGAGAGGGATTTTTCTTTGCACCAAAGGCATCTTATGCAGCAGATCATGATGCACAAAAAGAGTTGAAAGAACTTGTAAAGACATGTCACCGGGAAGGGATTGAAGTAGTACTTGATTTTCCCTTTACAGCACAGACAAGGTTTCAGATTGTGGAGGACTGTCTGAGGTATTATGTGATGGAGTATCATATTGACGGATTTCTTTTAAATCCGTATCAGGTACCTGTAGAATTTTTGCGGAGAGATCCGGTTTTAAGTGGGACAAAATTGCTTATCAAAGACGAATCCTTTCAGAATACGATGCGGAGATTTTTAAAAGGTGATGAAGGAATGATTGCCAGTGTAGCAGAACAGTTCCGAAGGAAAACTTCTGTATCAGGATCCTGCAACTATATTACAAATCATACCGGTTTTACCTTGGAAGATCTTGTATCATATGATGCAAAGCATAACGAAGCAAACGGAGAACAGAATCAGGATGGGCCGGACTATAATTATAGCTGGAATTGTGGGGTAGAAGGAAAGACACGCAAAAAGCAGATAGTGAAACTGCGGCAGGGACAGAAGAGAAATGCGATGTTTCTTTTAATGACTGCACAGGGGACACCTTGTCTTCTTGCAGGAGATGAATTTGGAAACAGTCAAGGTGGAAATAACAATGTCTACTGTCAGGATAATGAGACCGGGTGGGTAGACTGGAGCAGACTGGAGCGAGAAAAATCATTTTTTCACTATGTCAAAGAGTTGATTGCTTTTCGGAAAAAGCATGGCATACTCCACCAGAAGGAAGCGCTGACGGGAACAGACCGAAGTGGCAGCGGTATTCCTGATATTTCCTATCATGGAGAGGCGGCGTGGCAGATCCAACAGGAGGCGTCGAGCAGGCAGCTTGGAATTTTATACAGTGGAAGTCCAAAGAAAGAGAGCAACTGTTTTCTTCTCTATAATATGCACTGGATCGCACATTCTTTCGCCCTTCCAACTTTACCGAAAGATCAAGCATGGTATCAGGTGATGTCGACTGAAGAAGGATTCTATGAACAGCCTCTTTTGATTGAAGGAAAAAGAAGTATAATTTTGGAAGGACGCAGTGTGGCGGCTTTTGTTGCAGGGATGTCCCAAGAAACAATGAGAGGAACAAGAAGTATATGAATGGAATGACGAAAAAAATAGGATTGAATTCTTTTTGGCTGAAAATGATTGCAATTACAACGATGCTCATCGACCATGTGGGAGCGGTGCTGCTTCCGCAATATCCGATTTTGAGAATCATCGGAAGGATTGCTTTCCCGATTTTCTGCTTTCTTCTGGTGGAAGGGTTTATGCATACACATGACGTGATCCGGTATATGACAAGAATAGGATTATTTGCATTGATCTCAGAGATCCCATTTGATCTTTTGTTCTATGGAAGGATTTTAGACGGAACACACCAAAATGTATTCTTCACATTATTCATAGGGTTGGTTATGCTTTACTATCTGACGAAACGGTATCCAGCTGTTTTAAACTTTTTGATGGTCATCTTATTTATGCTGTTTGCAGAGTTTGTGAGGACGGATTACAGTTCGATGGGGCTCTTGCTCATTTTGTGTTTTTGGGCATTCCGTGAAAAGAAAGTATGGATGTGTCTTTCGGTAGCTGCAGTCAATATTTTACTGATGGGATATATCCAGGCGTTTGCGGTGCTGGCGCTGCCGTTTATTCTTCTATACAACGGAGAACAGGGACCGAAGATGAAATATGTATTTTACTTATTTTATCCACTACACTTACTTGTGTTGCTTGGAATAGGTCTGCTGATATATTAAGATATTGTAAAGTATTGGGCTTTGATAATAAGAAGCATTAAGGTAGGGATGAACAAAATGGGAAATGCATGGAGACATTTTTGTACAATTACATATCATAAATTGCTGGTGATGAGAGAGTGTTTCCGGCTTGGACTATACCGTCAGGGCGTTCTCCATGATCTGTCAAAATATAGTTGGACGGAATTCAGAATCGGAGCAAAATATTATCAGGGAACGAGAAGTCCGAACAATGCTGAGCGGGAGGCGATAGGATACTCTTCTGCATGGCTGCATCATAAAGGACGAAACCGTCATCACTATGAATACTGGATTGATTATGCCTTGGACGGAGAGAGCGGTTTGGTCGGTATGAAAATGCCGGAAAAATATGTCGTCGAGATGTTTGTAGATCGGATTGCGGCCTGTAAAGTTTATAAAAAAGACGAATATACCAATCGGAGTGCATTGGAATATTATGAGAGTGGCAGCGGATATGAAAAAATGATGCATCCGGAAACCCAGAAACTGTTAGAGACACTTCTTGTGATGCTGGCAGAGCAGGGGGAGGAGGCTACCTATTTGTACATCAGGGAAAATGTGCTGAAAAAAGGTATGCATTAAATTGGATTGTAAGATCATATAGGTTATTTTAGAAAAATACTGTGAAAAAACAGACATGTTCTGTCAGAGTACTTATTCGGGTTAAAAAACAGGAATGAGTATTTGACAGAACATGTCTGCTTTCATTTTCATATAGTTATTTAGGATAATATAATTGTTCTTCCTGAATGTCTGTGAGGACTTCATTCAAATATTTTTTTGCGAGAAAACGTGCCATCGGAAGGTTCATGTCCAGATAATTTCCGCAGTCTTTGGCGCTTGCTCCAGGCACTTCATCGTAATAGTCTGCAATAAATACAAAAAGTTCCCGCATCAGATCGACAATGTCTGAGGACTGGTAATCTCCGGCAAGAAGCAGATAGAAACCGGTACGACATCCCATTGGACCAAAATAGATAGTTTTCTTGCCATACACGGAGTGGTTGCGGAGAAAGGTGGCGGCAAGATGTTCTATGGTGTGCATCTCAGCGGTATTCATGACAGGCTCTTCATTTGGATTGGTCATGCGGATGTCAAAAGTAGTGATGACTGCTCCTTCTACATGATCTTTCCGGGAGACATAGAGTCCAGGAACGAGTTTGTTATGATCGATTGTAAAACTTGTGATTTTTTCCATTGTATTACCTCCAGTGTTTGATTCTTCCATTATAAATGCTTTTGATTTTTTGTGCAAGTGAGGAAAAAGTGTGATACAATGAGAATAAAATCAGGAAAAGACGGGAGAGGAAGGTTTGGTGAGCAAATGAAGCTATATTTAATCAGACATGGAGAAACAGACTGGAACAAGGAAAGAAAGCTACAGGGAAAGTCGGATATTGAGCTTAATACATTCGGGAGGACTCTTGCGAGAAAGACGGCAAAACATTTGAGAGATCTTTCGTTTGATCTGGCAATCACAAGTCCTCTGAAGAGGGCAAAGGAGACAGCCGAGATTTTGCTGGAAGGCAGAGAAATTCCTCTTTTGGAAGATGAGAGACTGGCGGAGATGGGATTTGGATGTTTGGAAGGGTATTATTGCAAGGGTGAGAAGATGAATATACCGGATCCAAAGTTCCATTATTTTTATGATGATCCAGCATGTTATCAGGCTCCGGAAGGTGGAGAGAGTTTTGAAGAACTACTTAAAAGAGCAAAAGGGTTTCTTGCAGATCTCTGTGAGAAGAAAGCATATGAAAATAAGACGATTCTGTTATCCACGCATGGCGCAATGCTTCGCGCACTTTTAGATACGGTGAAAGGAATCGGGGTAGAGCAGTTTTGGGACAGTGGTGTTCAGAAAAATTGTGCGGTATCTGTGATAGAAATTAAGGATGGCATTGCAAAGGTCATAGAAGAAGGAGTTATCTATTATGACGATGAGGTTGAAGACTGGTAAAGTCATAGAAAAGAATCATAGAAAAGAAGATAGGTCTGCTTGACTTTCCTGCGGGCAGATGTTAGACTTACAGTAATTCAGATAGTTTAGATAAAATCAGTGACCAAAAGTAGTAACTGCCATGGAACATGACAGAGAGCCGGGGATGGTGGAAGCCGGTATGGAAAGTGACAGCGAATGGATTTGGAAGATGCGAAATGAACGGAGGCAAGAGCCTTTTAGTAGTGGAGCCGTGTTCTCACGTTACAGAGACAAGAGTTATATCTTGGCAAACAACAGGAAGTTTGATGCGGGAAGATATGAATCGGGGTGGCACCACGTAATACCGACGTCCCTAGCTTTGGCTATGGGCGTTTTTTATTTAGGAGGAAAAGACAATGATCAATGACAAAAAAGTATTATTCAGCGGAATGCAGGCAACAGGAAATCTGACACTTGGAAACTATCTTGGGGCGCTTAAGAACTGGGTGACATTAAGTGATGAATATGAGTGCTTCTACAGTGTGGTGGATATGCATTCTATCACGGTAAGACAAGATCCGGCGACACTTCGGAAGCGGGCACGTGCTCTTTTGACACTTTACATTGCAGCAGGACTTGATCCGGAAAAAAATTGTATTTATTATCAGTCACATGTGTCAGGACATGCGGAACTTGCATGGATTTTAAATTGTTATACCTATATGGGAGAATTGAACCGTATGACACAGTTCAAGGATAAATCAGCAAAACATGCAGATAATATTAATGCAGGATTGTTTACATATCCAGTTCTGATGGCGGCCGATATCTTATTGTTTCAGGCAGATGTTGTTCCGGTGGGCATTGACCAGATGCAGCATCTGGAGCTGACAAGAGATATCGCACAGCGTTTCAATGGGGTATACGGAGATGTATTTACGATTCCGGAGCCATATGTCGGAAAAGTAGGAGCAAAGATTATGAGTCTGCAGGATCCAGCTAAGAAAATGTCAAAATCAGATGAGAATTCAAATGCAAGTATTTATCTGATGGATGATCCGGATACAATCATGCGCAAATGCAAACGTGCGGTGACAGATTCAGAAGCACAGATCCTGTACCGTGAAGAACAGCCGGGTGTGAAAAACCTGATTGATATTTACAGTGCATGTACAGGAAAGACTCCAGATGAGACGGTAAAGGAATTTGACGGAAAAGGGTATGGAGACTTTAAGATGGCAGTTGGAGAAGCAGTAGTATCTGTATTAAAACCGCTTCAGGATGAATACGCAAGGTTAGAAAAAGATAAAGCATTTATCGATGGAATTATTAAGAACAATGCAGAGAAGGCAAACTATTTTGCGACAAAGACATTGCGGAAAGTACAGCGCAAAGTAGGATTCCCGGACAGAATCCGGTAGAGAAGGAAGAAAATGTATGCAGATACAGGAAGTGTTAAGACAGTTGGATGAGCTGTTTGCCACAAATCAGATACAGGAGGCGGAGCAGTTCTTGACAGAGGCGCTGATGCGGGCAAAAGAAGAAAGGCAGAAGAAAAGCAGTGGGGAAGAGGTGCTGATCCTGTTAAATGAACTGACAGGGTATTATCGCAGTGTTGGCAGACATGAGGAGGCAGTGCAGAATGCCCGAGAGGCATTGGAACAGATCAGAAAGCTTGGCATGTCGGAAAGTGCAGAACATGGAACGACTTTAGTAAACGCAGCGACTGCACTGCGGGCAGCGGGGCAGTATGAAGCTGCGCTGGAAGCCTACCGGGAGGCGGAGCAGATCTACAGTATCTGTCTTCCTTCCGAAGATGCAAGATTTGCAGGGCTTTATAATAATATGAGTTTGGCCTATGAGAGACAAAATGCGCATGAAGAGGCGCTCAGCTGTCTGCAAAAAGCGCTTTCCGTCATTTTACAAACTGCAGATGCAAAGGAAGAGACAGCGGCAACTTACACGAATCTGGCAGAATTGTATTTGAAAACAGGGCAGATTTCGAAAGGTTTAAACTGTCTGGAGAAGGCACTGGTGTTATATGAGGCAGGGAATACACAAGATCCACACTATGCAGCTGCACTTTCTGCGTGTGGACATGGCTATTATCTGGCGGGCAGATATGAAGAGGCAATTGACAGCTATACAAAGGCACTCCGAATGATTTTAGATACGTATGGAGAAAATGATGCCTATGCAGTTACCTGTGAAAACTGTGCAATGGTGCTGGAGACGGCGGGATTTCCAAAAGAAGCAGGAATCCTCCGGGAAAAGGCGGCGCATGCAAGAAAAAGGTGTTCTGCAGTGGAAAGTAAATCATATGAAAGAAGACCAGAAAGCGAAAAAGACCGAAAAAAAGGGATAGAACTGGCGCGCGCTTATTACGAACAGTTTGGGAAACGTATGATCCGGGAACAGTTTCCGGAATATGCGGACAGAATCGCGGTTGGACTTGTCGGGGAAGGATCGGAATGCCTTGGATTTGATGATATGCTTTCAGAAGATCACGATTATGGCGCAGCATTCTGTATGTGGCTGACACAGGAAGACTATGACAAGATTGGCGACCGACTTCAGAGCGCTTATGAACAACTCCCGTCGAAGGTGCAAGGTCATAAGAGGAGAATTGCTTCTGCTCGTGGATCTGATCGAGATGGAGTATTTTCGATTCCGGATTTCTATGAAAACTTTCTTGGCAGGGAATGGTTCTCTGTTCTGGAAGATGATAAAAAAGTAGATGGAGAAAAAGTATTTTCTGTATGGGCCGGTTTCCAGGAAGAACGACTTGCGATGGTGGTAAATGGAGCAGTATTTACAGATCCACTTGGAGAATTTTCAAGAGTCCGGGAATGCCTAATGAGAGAAATGCCAGAACAACTGTGGCTGCAAAAAACTGCAACAGCGATAGCAAAAGCGGCACAGGCAGGACAATATAATTACGCCCGCTGTATGCGTCGCGGCGATACGACAGCCGCTTCTTTTGCGTTATGGGAATTTCTTCGGGAAGCAGTGCATATAGAGTATCTGCTTCATCACGCGTACATGCCTTATTATAAATGGGCATGGCGGGGGATGGAAAACTTGTCCGGAGCGCAAGAAATGCAAAAGCGAATAGAAACATTGGCAAACGAACGTCCGGAAAGGGATCACTGGAAGGCTGTAGGAGAAGTACAGGAGGTCAATTGGGACGATCCGATTGTATGTCAGATCGAGCAGATTTCTGCTATGATTTTGGATCGGCTTCGCGAGCAGAAACTGACATACGGATGGGAAGATTTTCTAGAAATTCACACAGACAGAATTTTAAAGGCAGGAGAGAGAATGAAAAGAGAAAAGACAGAGATTTTGGAAGCAATCATTCAATTAGAATGGAACATGTTTCAGAAAGTAAGAAATACCGGAGGCAGAGCTGGATGTCAGGATGATTGGGAGACGTTTTACATTATGAGAAAAAGTCAGTTTACCAGTTGGAAAAAGGAACTGCTTCTTTCTTATGAAAGAGATCTTCTCGACGGGGAAAGTGCGGGACGTAATCTTGTTATGGAAAAATATGCGTATATGATGGAGTCAACAGTACCGGAAGAGTATCGAAGGATTGCGGAAAATCTCCCAAAGATTTCTGAAGAAAAGAAAAAGCTGATTGAAGGGATTGTTTCCATTCAGGTAAGCTGGAGAGAAGAGATGGCAGGGGAATACCCACAATTGTCGGGGCAGGCGCGGATCATCCATACAGAGGAAGATACGGTGGAGGACATTTCTTTTGAAACCTATCTGAGAGGAGAGTTGAAAACTTACTCGATGGAGACATTGGTACGATATGGGCAGCTTGTGGCGGAGTATGCAAAAGCTGGTAAAAATATGGTGGAAGAAATCATCGAGTGTACCGTAAGGTTATATGGATATGGAACGATGGGGCAGGCAGAACACTCTGTTGGCAGGAAGAAATAGAAAGCAAGTCGGTAAAAAAGACTGCGTATTCAATTTGATTAGAAGTTCATAGAGGTTATGAAGAAGGAAGCTGTTGCTTTCGCGATAAAAAAGTCGTGAAGTGACAGCTTTCTTTTCATTTTGTTATAAATTATAAGTTAGACAAATATATAATGATAAGTACAAATAAATTGAAATATGTCTAAAACAGAAGTATAATGTAGACAAATAAATGAAAATTAGTAAAGTTCGGAGGAAATAGTATGGTAAAAATGTTAATAGATGTCGATACAGGGGTGGATGATTCCATTGCACTTCTGTATGCATTAAATCATCCGGAGGTTGAAATTGTGGGAATTACAACCGGATGTGGAAATGTAGATGCAGTACAGGCAGCAGAAAATACCGTGAGGATAATTGAATTATCCAATACAAAGAAAGAAATACCAGTCGTTGTCGGGGCAAATCAGCCTTTAAACGGAACCTGGGAAGGTCCGGTCGCATGGATCCATGGAGAAAACGGAGTGGGGAACGTACTGCTGGAGAAGGGGAATTTCTCTTACAGAACAGATATCAAAGCAGAAGATTTTCTCTACGAGATGCTGCAGAAATACCCGCAGGAGTTAACACTCGTAACATTGGGACGACTGACTAACATCGCAATGATGGTACAGAAATATCCAGAATCAACTAAGCTTGTAAAAAATCTGGTGATGATGGGCGGAACTGTAAATGCACCGGGAAATGTATCTCCGGTCGCAGAGGCGAATATTGCAGGAGACCCGGAAGCATGCGATCAAGTATTTCTTACAGGAATGGACATTACAGTTGTTGGACTGGATGTGACGTTGAAGACAAGGTTGAGAAAAAAACATGTAGAACAGATGGAAACATACTGTTCGGAAAGATGTAAGCCTGCAGTGCAATATATGAAAAAAGCTTTAGAGTACTATATGAACGGATCAAGAGTACAGAATTATACACCGGATAATTGTCCGCTGCACGATCCGTTGGCAATGGTAGCTGCGGTTGTTCCAAGTATTGTGAAAATACAAAAAAGAAAGGCGAGAGTAGAGTGCTCCGGTACCTATTGCCGCGGAATGATTGTAACGGATTTACGGGAAAAGCCGATTGAGGCAGAATACATTAGTTTTGCATTAGAAGTAGATGCAGAAAGAGCGATCAATGAACTTATGTCTGTATTCTGGAGAGAATAGATCAGACATTTGATAAAACAAAAAAGGAAGGAAAAGGAAGATGAAGAAGAAAAGTGTGGCAGTTGGACTGGCGATGGTGATGATGGCTTCTGTAATTTTTTCAGGATGTGGAAATGCAGAGAAAGACAGTAAAAAGGAAGCAAAAGACAGTGCAGGGAAAGTAGGATGTATTTTAGGAGTTGGAGGTCTTGGAGATCAGGCATTTAATGATTTGATCTATGAGGGACTTGAAAAAGCAAAAGAAGAATTAAATATTGATTTTGATTATGCAGAACCAACTCAGGTATCAGAGTTTGAATTGATGATGCGGGATATGGCTTCGTCAGGAGAGTACGGTGCAATCATTTGTGTAGGGTTTGACCAGACAGATGCATTGTCAAAAGTCGCTCCGGAATTTCCGGATCAGCAGTTCGCATTTATTGATGGAACATTAGAGGCAGAAAACGTCGTAAATTATGCGGCAAAAGAGGAAGAAGGAGCCTTTTTGGCAGGTGCTCTTGCGGGACTGATGAAAAAAGATGCAGCAGCATATGGTGTGGAAGACAATGATACAATCGGATTTATTGCGGCGTTGGAGACACCGATTCTTTTGAAATGGAATTCTGGATATATGGCGGGAGCACAGTATGTAAATCCAAAGATCAACTGTCTTTCAGATTTTGTAGCGGGAGATAATCCGTTTGGAGATACTACAACAGCAAAAGAGATTGCGATCAGCCAGAAAAACCAGGGAGCAGACATTATCTTCCACGCAGCTGGAGGAGCTGGTCTTGGAGTATTTGATGCGGCAAAAGAATATGATTTCTATGCAATTGGATGTAACTCAAATCAGAATACAGTCAATCCAGAACACATTGTTGCAAGTATTTTAAAACGAGTAGATACAGCATCTTATGATATTGCAAAAAGTGCAATCATTGACAAGGATCTTGCAGTAGGAACAACAGTATCTTTGGGACTCTCTGATGAGGGAATGGACTATACATTGGAAGAAAGCAAGGTTCCGGTATCTGAAGAAGATATTCAGATCCTTGACGAAATTAAGCAGAAGATTGTGGATGGAGAAATCAAAGTGCCGTCGACAATTGAAGATGCCAAAAAATTTGTGAAAGAAAATCAGTATTAATAAGAAAATGGGGAATAGATGTATGTCAGGAAAACTGGAATACATCTATTCTTAGATAGGGAGGGAAAATAGAATGTATGCGGTAGAAATGCGTGGGATTACAAAGCGCTTTCCTGGAATGATCGCAAATGACCAGATTGAATTTCTTGTGGAAAAGGGAGAGATTCATAGTCTGCTTGGAGAAAATGGTGCAGGAAAAACTACACTGATGAAGATTTTGTTTGGGCTTTACCAGCCGGACGGGGGAAGCATCAAAATTAATGGGAATGAGATCAAACATCAAACAGCAGTGAAAGCATTTGAAATGGGACTGGGAATGGTGCATCAGCATTTTATGTTGATCGATAATATGACAGTATGGGAAAACATTGTTCTTGGCAGTGAACCGGGAAACTTTATGATCGACAGAAAAAAAGGGAAGGAAATTGTAAAACATTTATCAGAAAAATATCATTTTGATCTGGATGTGGATGCAAAGATTTCTGAGATTTCAGTTGGGATGAAGCAGAGAGTGGAGATTCTGAAAACATTATACAGAGGTGCGGAAATTATTATTTTAGATGAACCGACAGCAGTTCTTACTCCGTTAGAAGTAGAACAACTTCTGCAGATTTTGCTGGAAATGAAAAAAGAGGGAAAGACGATTATCTTTATCACGCATAAGCTGAAAGAAACAATGGCAGTATCAGATCATGTAACGATTCTGCGGAGCGGAAAGTCAGTGGAATTTCTCAAAACAACAGAAACAACGGAGAAGGAACTGGCAGCGCTGATGGTTGGATATGAGATTGATATGACGTTGGAAAGAAAAAAAGTGGAAAAAGGGGAAACAATTCTTTCTTTACAAAATGTAAGACTTCTTCCTCAGGCAGAAAAGACGGTGGATTTGGAAATACGTGCCGGAGAAATTTTAGGAATTGCCGGTGTAGAGGGAAATGGACAGCAGCAATTGGAAGAGATGATCATGGGGTTAGAGAAAGTAAAATGTGGAAAAATTTTCTTTAAACAAGAAGAAATTACCGGAATGTCTGTGAAAGAACGGTGTAAAAGAGGAATCGGATATATACCGTCTGACCGCTATAAAAGAGCAATCTTACCTGGATTTTCTCTGAAAGATAATTATCTCCTCGGAAATCAGTACAAAGATAGTTATGCCAGAAAAGGGATGTTAAATCAGGAGTATATTGAAAAGAAAACAAAAGAATTAATGGAAAAATTCGATGTGCGGGCAGTAAACGGAGATCAGCTCATCGGAGCATTGTCAGGTGGAAATCAGCAGAAATTAGTGCTGAGCAGAGAGGTGGATAAAGATCCGGATCTGATTTTAGCATGTCAGCCGGTGAGAGGTCTGGATATCGGTGCGATTAAGTTTATTCATAATGTTTTGTTGGAACTTCGCAATCAGGGGAAGGCAGTATTGTTGATATCGGCAGAATTGTCAGATTTGTTTCAGTTAAGTGACAGAATTGGAGTGCTCTACAAAGGAGAGATGATGTCACTTCAAGAGACAGAAAAGTATACGACAGAATCGATTAGTTTACTTATGGCAGGCAAGAAAGGAGTGTAGGTATGAAACAGAAGACAGTTCTCCATAATCTTTTATTATCTCTTGGTGCAATTTTATGTTCGTTGTTGATTGCAGCAGGTGTGATGCTTCTGGTCGGATATGATCCATTAGAGGCATACAGCGCTTTGATAGAAGGTGCATTTGGATCTAAGAACGCATTTGCGAATACGTTAAGCAAGAGCATCCCGCTGCTGTTTACCGGACTCGCAGTGGCATTCGCAAATAAAGGCGGGATTTTTAATATCGGTGGAGAAGGACAATTATATGCAGGAGCAATGGCAAGTACGGTGACAGCGCTTATGATGCAGGGAGCACCGCGATTCCTGGTGATTTTTTGCTCCTTTTGTGCAGGAATGCTTGCAGGAGCATGTGTAGGAGCAATTATCGGAGCTGCAAAAATCAAGCTTCAGGTCAATGAAGTAGTTGTGGCAATTATGTTGAATTATATCATTCAATATTTTACTTCGTATATTGTTACATATCCATTGAAGCAGGAAGGTGCCATGACAGCGCAGACAGTGGATATTGGTGCGAATTATATGTTGACGAAACTGATTCCGAAGACGCAATTGACGACAGCATTGTTAGTAGCGGTTGCAGCAGCGATTCTTTTGTTTTTCTTTTTTAAGAAGACAAGAGAAGGGTATCATATCCGGGCAGTGGGAGAGAATAAGTCAGCAGCGCAGGCAGCGGGAATCCCGATGATGACAACGGCTATTTTGACGATGGGAATCAGCGGCGCACTTGCCGGGCTTGCAGGTACAACAGAAGTTTTTGGGAAAATGGGAAGATTTATTGACGGATTTTCTCCAGGGTTTGGATTTACCGGGATTGCAGTAGCGGTATTGGCTAACAACCATCCGATGGGAATTCTTTTAAGCGCGCTTTTATTTGGGATCTTGGAAGCGGGATCTATGAAAATGAGTTATTCAGCAGGGATTTCCACAAGTATGGTAAATGTAATTCAGGGGCTGGTGATTTTATTCGTGGCAACTCCGAATATCATCAGATTGATCAAACGGAAGAAAGGAGAATCGTAATATGGATAGTATCTTATCGATGGAAATGCTTTTGAGTACATTGCGTATGGCCATTCCGCTGGTGTTAGCTTCTGTCGGGGGCACACTGTGTGAACGAAGTGGGATTATTAATTTAGGAATTGAAGGAATGATGCTTTCAGGAGCATTTGGAGCAGTGTATGGAACTTATATCAGTGGGAATCCATGGATTGGGGTCTTATTTGCTATTTTGGTAGGCGGATTGTTTGGTATATTGCATGCAGTACTATGTATTCGCTTTAAGACAAATCAATCCGTCAGCGGAATCGGGATCAACGTATTTGTTTCCGGACTTACGATTGTTCTTACCCGGGCAGTCTGGAAATCAGATGGAATGAGTGGACAAGTGGAAAAACTTCCAGCAGTCAGTATTCCGGGACTAAAAGAGCTTCCAGTAATCGGAACATTGTTTACAGAACAGTCCCCATATCTTTTTATCACTGCTGGTATTGTGCTCGGAGCTTGGTTTTTTATGTATCGGACAAAGGCAGGACTCAGGCTTCGTGCCATTGGAGACCATCCGCAGGCAGCTCAGACAGTAGGGATCAATGTGTCATTATATCGCTATGTAGCTGTTACTTTTTGTGGAATGTTGTGCGGGCTTGCAGGTGGTTATCTTTCCATCGTGCAAAGCAACTTATTTGTAAAAGAAATGGTTGCCGGCCGGGGATTCATGGCATTGGCCGCAATGATTCTCGGTGGATGGAATCCTTTTGGGGCTCTGTGTGCAAGCCTTGTATTTGCATTTGCACAGGCATTGAGAATTAGTTTGAAAGTGGAAATTCCAAATCAATTGATGTTGATGCTTCCATATTTTATTACGCTATTTGTGCTTCTTTTCTTTGGACGAAAGGTAAAAGGACCTCAGGCTGCTGGAAATATTGAAGAATAAGTGGTAAAATATTTGAAAAGAGCAGAGTTAGAAAGATGAGGGAAAAGAATGGAATTACAGGGAAAGAAAGAAGTTACACACAAAAAACTGGCCCATGTACAAGTATATGAAGCACTTTATAAAATGGTAGAGGATGGAACATTTCCGGTTGGAAGCAGATTACCCGCAGAACCGAAACTGGCAAAAATGCTGGGAGTCAGTAGAATGACGCTTAGGCAGGCTCTGGATCTTCTTCATGACGATGGCAAATTAAGAAAAGTTCGGGGAGCAGGGAATTTTGTTGCAGATGGGAATAAAATAGTTTCTTCCAGTCTGGAGAAGCTGACGCATCCTATGGCCGGATGCATGGGAGAAGAATTTGATCGAACAACATTTGAGTTGAAAATAGAACCGTCTAATGATTATGAAAAAGAATTGTTGAATTTAGATACCCCTGTAATTGTAGCAATTCATATTTGGTACTGGAAAGGAACGGAGCTAACCGGTTATACCTTTGGAGTAATGTCACCTCATACAGTCACAAAATATCAGTTAGATTTAAATAAAAAAGAAGAGGTTGTTAGATTTGCTCAGACAGAAATCTATGAGAAAGCAGAGCGTTCGCAGCTGAGGATTCATCCAAATTCAGCTGGAACTTCTATTCTTACAGAGTATATGAAAGAAGGGGAGCAAATGACAATGGTCCAGGAAAAAATATACGATGAGGAGTTACAACCTATTCTATGTAATAAACATTACATGTTGACAGATAAAGCAGTATTTGAGATTAATACACATAAATAAAAAATCCCGCAGAGTTTCGATTGGACTCTGCGGGATTTCTTTATGTTTTCTCAATGTGGATCCACGATTGATTAATTGTCTTCTTCTGCGGCATCCATGCTGTATGTCTGACGTTTTCTTGCCATCTCATCACTTTCCAGATATTCATCATAAGTTGTGATTTTGTCGATCAGCTTTCCGCCAGGAACAATCTCCATGATACGGTTTGCTGTTGTCTGTACGATCTGGTGGTCGCGGGAAGCAAATAAGAGGACTCCAGGGAATTTAATCAGACCGTTATTTAAAGCTGTGATGGATTCCATGTCAAGATGGTCCGTAGGTTCATCTAAGATCAGGATGTTTGCACCGGAGATCATCATTTTTGATAACAGGCAGCGCACCTTTTCTCCACCGGAGAGTACGCGTACTTTTTTCACTCCGTCTTCCCCGGCAAAGAGCATACGTCCAAGGAATCCGCGGACATAAGTTGCATCTTTGTTTTCGGAATACTGTGTCAGCCAGTCTACGATCGTATAGTCATTGTCAAATTCTTTTGTACTGTCTTTCGGGAAATATGCCTGAGAAGTAGTGACTCCCCATTTATAAGTTCCTTCATCCGGCTCCATCTCCCCGGTAAGAATTTTAAAGAGCACAGTCTTTGCAAGCTCGTTTCCACCTACGAAAGCAACTTTCTCTTCGCGTGTGATCGTGAAAGAGAGACTGTCTAAAATTTTTACACCATCGATTGTCTTGGAAAGGTTCTCTACAGTAAGTACCTCGTTTCCAATCTCACGGTTTGGACGGAAATCGATGTAAGGATATTTACGGCTGGATGGACGGATGTCGTCCAGCTGGATTTTTTCGAGTGCTTTCTTACGGGATGTTGCCTGCTTTGATTTGGAAGCGTTGGCGCTGAACCGGGAAATAAATTCCTGAAGTTCTTTGATCTTTTCTTCTTTCTTTTTGTTAGCTTCTTTCATCTGGCGGATCAGCAACTGGCTGGATTCATACCAGAAGTCGTAGTTTCCGGCATAGAGCTGGATCTTACCGTAGTCGATATCTGCAATTTGTGTACAGACTTTATTCAAGAAGTAACGGTCATGTGATACGACGATGACAGTATTGTCAAAGTTGATCAAAAATTCTTCGAGCCATGCGATCGCATCAAGATCTAAGTGGTTGGTAGGCTCGTCGAGAAGGAGGATGTCCGGATTACCAAAAAGTGCCTGTGCGAGAAGGACTTTCACTTTTTCAGAACCTTTCAGATCTCTCATGTATTTGTAATGCAGATCAGTGTCGATGCCGAGACCATTTAAGAGAGTAGCAGCATCAGATTCTGCTTCCCATCCGTTCATAGTAGCAAATTCACCTTCCAGTTCACTTGCTTTGATCCCATCTTCATCGGTGAAGTCTTCTTTTGCGTAGAGGACTTCTTTTTCTTTCATAATCTCATAGAGTCTTGCGTTTCCCATGATAACCGTATCGAGTACGAGAAATTCATCGTACTTAAAGTGATCCTGCTGAAGGAAAGAAAGACGTTCTCCCGGAGTGATAACAACTTCTCCTTTTGTTGGCTCTAACTGACCGGAAAGAATCTTTAGGAAAGTGGACTTTCCAGCTCCGTTTGCACCGATCATACCATAACAGTTGCCGGCTGTGAATTTGATGTTGACATCTTCAAACAGCGCTTTTTTGCCAAGGCGTAATGTAATATTATTTGCACTAATCATCTGATAAATCTCCTTTGTCTGTTTCATTTATTTTCTGCCAGAGATCCACAGGTGAGATTCCTCTGCAGAAACTGGCTTGTTTACGGATATTTCCAAGCCCTATCTTACCATGAGAAGGTAAAAATGGCAAGGCAAAGCATATCTTTGGAGAAAATTAAGAAAAAAATTGTTTGAAAGGAATGAAAAAGGGTATATAATTTAAAAAAAGCAAAGCGAGGAATGCATATGGAAAAAGCAACACTGGTTTTGGAAGGCGGTGCAACAAGAGGTGTGTTTACTTCAGGAGCACTTGACTTTCTGATGGAACAGAAGTTATATATGTCACATGTGATAGGAGTGTCAGCAGGAGCATGTAACGGGGTAGATTATGTGTCAAAACAAATTGGCCGAACAAAGAATTGCATGATTCATACAGAGAAAGAGTACGATTACATTAATCTTCGGAAAT
Organism: Faecalimonas umbilicata; assembly: GCF_042846195.1. Classification (NCBI taxonomy): domain Bacteria; kingdom Bacillati; phylum Bacillota; class Clostridia; order Lachnospirales; family Lachnospiraceae; genus Faecalimonas; species Faecalimonas umbilicata. Next base: position 1,830,731 of record NZ_AP031411.1, on the reverse strand, counting down.
TTGTCCGAGAGAGAAGCCTGATTGATATGGATATGATCTTTGAAAAATTTCCAAATGAAGTTTATCCGTTTGATTTCGACACCTATTTTCAGTCAGACATCGTATGTGAGATGGTCACGACAAACTGTGTGACTGGGAAGGCGGAATATATGACAGAAAAGTCCGACCCAAAGCGTCTGATGAAGGTCTGCCGGGCTTCCAGCAGTCTTCCGTTGTTTTCGCCGATCGTGAATATTGATGGGACACCGTATCTGGATGGAGGGCTTGCAGATTCTGTTCCGATCGAACGGGCACTTGAGATTGGGAATGAGAAAATTGTTGTGATTCTGACAAGAAATCCCGGATATCGGAAAAAGATGCCGTCCAAAGGCGTGATGAAGATTTATCGTTCGTCTTATAAGACATATCCAAATTTGCTTCGTACGATCGCAAGGCGCAGCATTGTCTATAACCGTACAATGGAGAAGATAGAGAAGCTGGAAGAGGAAGGAAAGATTTTTGTGCTCAGACCGCAGATGAAGACCGTGTCAAGGTTGGAGAGGAATGCAGATACTTTAACAGACTTTTATAATCATGGTTATAATTATATGAAAAAGCAGTATCACAACCTGCTAGAATATTTGCAGAAAGAAGAATAGAAAATTGCAGAACAGGGTTGCCTTGAAATGGTTTCCGAATAGGAGAACATATTTTAAGACAACCCTGTTTTGCATCCTCTCCATACAGATTTGCTGGCGAGAAGCTATTCATATTTTTATCTAAGAAATTCTGCATTCAAACAGAAAAAAATCACACTGATCGTCTACCGCAATTTCTTTTTGAAAGGAAGAGTAAGTTTTGATCGTCGAAAATCCGGCTTCTTTTAGGTATCCTTCCATTTCCTCAAAGGTATAGAGATGTGTCTGAAAATCCATAAATTCTTGTGACAGCAATTCATCGTTCCGGCATAACTCATAGATGCCCGGAGAAAACTGTGTCTGACTTTTCTCTTCATAGTAGTTTTTTGTCTTCAAGGTCAATGCAGTACCGTCTTCGAAAGGGACAGTGACAGAAGGAACATACTCTGTGTCATCGATACATCTATTTGCGATTGTATCTACTGCAAAGACAAAGACACCGTCTGGAGACAGCAGTGATTTCATTTTTCCAAGAAGCTGTCTGCATACAGAAATATCAGTGAAAAGTGATACAGAGCTGGAGGATATGAAGATGTAATCAAAAAGTCTGTCAGAAGAATACTGAAGGATATCTCTGCAGGCGACAGAAGCCGTCGGCGCTTTCTGCTTTAATTTCGCAAGCATTTCCTCTGATAAATCGATTCCGCTAATTGTAAAACCACGTTCCAGGAAAGGGACAAGAAAACGCCCGCTGCCACAGAGTGGTTCCAGTATCTTTTTCCCTTTTTCTGCATAAGACAGATAAAAGTCCAGTTCGTCTGCCGGCGCTTCTCTGTGTAGGATTTCATACATTTCCGTACATAAATTGCCATAATAATTTTGTCTGATCTGTTCCAAGTTTGTTCTCCCTCCTGTTTTAGATTTGAGCAGGAACTGCAGCAAGCATCTGTCTGATATCCTCGGCATCCAGCTTTAGCGAAAGTGCGTTTGCATTATCGATGAGTTGTTCAGGTTTTCTGGCTCCGCAGAGAATATGAAGATCCGGGATCGTAGCGGCAGTCAGTGCGATCACAAGACTGCTGTAAGAACAGTTATATTTTTCCAACATTGGTTTCCAGGAGTCTAACATAGCAAGGGCTTCCTTGCGGCGGCCGCTCTTCCAGAAACGATTGTTGTTGCGGACATCTGTATCAGAGAGAACGGTATCCATAGTTACTTTTCCAGTCAAAAGCCCTTGTTCCAACGGGGAGTATGCCTGGATAGATACTTGGTGCTTCTGGCATGTCGGAAGAAGATCTGTGCGGATCCGCTGGTCAAGCAGACTATATTTTTCCTGGATCACATCGAGTTGTCCGTACTGGCAGTAAAGTTCAAGCTGTTCCGGTGTTACATTGGAGGCTCCGATCGCACGAATTTTGCCTTCTTTTTTCAATGCCATCAGAGTGTCCATCGTCTCTTCGAGTGGGAAAAGAGAAAGATCCGGTGTCTGCCAGTGTGTGTATAAAAGATCAATATAATCAGTCTGAAGACGTCTTAAGCTTTCTTCTACGTCCTGACGGATACTTTTGGCAGACAGATCTCGGTAAATATGTTTCCCTTCGATGATTTTGTGGAAACATGGGGTCTCGTGTCTCCATTCCAGCCCACATTTTGTTGAGAGAATTGCACTATGACGTCTGTCCTTCAATGCTTTTCCGACAACCTCTTCGCTGTGACCAACCCCATATACCGGAGCGGTGTCGATCCATGTGATTCCATGATCCAGCGCTTCATGGACAGTGTGGATGGAGAGCACATCATCATTTTCCCCCCACCATACACCACCGCCGATGGCCCATGTCCCCATGCCGATGTAAGGTGTTTTTAAGTCTGATTTTCCGATTGATAATAATTTCATAAAAAGAAGCTCCTTTCCTGTGATAATAAGTGAATACAGAGATCGTGCTTTTATTCAAGAAATAGGTGCACAAAATCACTGTACAAGATACTTTTCCAAGTTGTTTTAACGATCGTAGACAACTTCCTGCAGATAGAGCCCTTTCGGATCGCAAGGTGCGCTTGCCACAGTAGAGGAAGTAGGAGAGAAAATCTCGTCAATTTCTTCCTTGCGGCGGATGCCAAGTCCGATATCGAGCAGGGTGGAGAGAATCATGCGAGGCATATTGTGGAGAAAATCAGTTGCCTCCAGTGTAATCTGAATCTCTTCCAAATCTTCGTAAATATCAATATTCAAGATTTCTTTTTCTGTAGATTTGTTTTTCTTTACGGTCGAAAACTTCTTGAAATCATGTTTTCCTGCAAGCAGAAGTGCTGCCTGTTTCATCAGTTCTGTGTCTGGTTTTTTGAAAGAATGATATGTATATTTGCGGTCGAACACGCTTGGGACTTCTGCAATAGCAACACGGTATAGATAAATCCGGCTTTTTGCATTGAGGCTTGCATGAAAACGCTCCGGTTTTTCTTCCACGGAGAGTACTGCGATATCCATCGGAAGATAGCGATTCATGTAATGTTTGATCTCTAATAAGGTCATATCTGTTGTTGTTTTAAAATTGACAACCTGTCCATAAGCATGGACACCGACTTCTGTGCGGGCTCCGCAGAATAATTCTACATCCTCATTGGTCATCTTTTTAAGCACTTCTAATATCTTATTGGAAACGGTGTTTGTAGATTCTCCTTTTCCGAGGCGCTGCCATCCCTGATAGCGGCTGCCATCGTATTCTAATGTCAGCAATATATTTCTCATAAGTAATCCTTTCTTTTCGTAAATATTATTTTTATGGTTTGAAAAGTAGTTTTAGTATAACAAAGATTGTGCTATAATAAAAGCAGTTTTGAGATACAAATTTCATGGAAAGGGGAGAATACTGTGATTCATTCTATGACCAAAGCAGAAGTGGAAAAGGCAGGAGCACTTTTGATAGATACACTGAAAGAAGGAGAAGTTCTTTATCCATCCATTCTGCTTAGGGGTACGAAAGAAAAAATGAAAAAATTTCTTTTGCAGGTGATAGAGGAGCAGGACTGCTATGCCGATTTTTACTATCCTTCTTTAAAAAAGGAAGAAAAAGAGCACTTTCTCTCCGGGCTTTCTGCGGACGAAAAATCATATATACAGCGCATGGAATGTACGGAGGGAAAGATATACTATCCGCTGGACAATGAAATTTGTACCTTCCTGCTCGATATTACAGCGAGGGAGTGGCTGTTCTCCTCTTTTTATTTTATAAAGAACAGGGCGGTGCTCTGGGGAAATTATCAGATGGCATTTCCACTGTTCTGTGAAAATGAGGATGTCAGAGAATATTACAGAGACCTTGCATGTGCCTGCGGATTGCAGACAGAAATGATGGAGAGCTAAAAATAACAAATTAGTAGGAGAAAAAATCATGAGAGAAGTCTATGCAGCAAGAAGAGCAAAGTTAATGGAAGGAATGAAAGCACCATCAATCGCAGTCATCTATTCAGGAACAGCGCCGATGCGTTCTGCCGATGAAGAGTACGAATTTTCGGTTGATCGGAATTTTTATTATTATACAGGAATTGATAGAGAACATATGATTCTTGTCCTGAAGAAGCTAAAAGAAGGAACTATGGCGGAGGAACTCTATATTGAGCCATTTGATGAGGTGATGGCGAAATGGGTTGGTGCAAGAATGCGTGAAAACGAGGCAAGAGAGATCAGTGGGATTGAGAAAATCTGCTACCTGGAAGCATTTGACGGAAATTTCAACAGTCTGATAGAATCATCCAGAAGCAGCAAAAAACTCACAGTTGCGCTGGATTTGTGGAAATATAAAGTGACCCAGGCTCCGACACAGGCACATCTTTTGGCAGCACGCATTAAGGAACAGTATCCGGCAGTGGAAATCAGAGATATCTACGCAGATTTTGTAGGACAGCGTATCAAAAAAGAAGATATTGAAATTGAAAAAATGATGGTTGCACAGCATACAACACAGAAGGCGATCGAAGAATTGATGCGGTATGTAAAACCGGGTATGAACGAATGTGAGATGGAGGGAGCGTTTGATTTTGCGCTGCGCAAACAAGGTGTGAGGGAACATGCATTTCCAAGTATTGTTGCGGGAGGCGTAAGAGCGACGACATTGCATTACAAAGAGAATAACCAAGAAGTCAAGGACGGAGAACTCGTTTTGATCGATCTTGGAAGTGCAAATGAGCATTATTGTGCAGATATCTCAAGAACATTCCCAGTCAATGGAAAATTTACTGCACGTCAGAAAGAGATTTATGATTTGGTATTATCCGCACAAGATTTGATTATTGAAAAAGCAGCGCCGGGTATGACACTTCGGGAATTAAATCAGATGGTGATCGATCACTACGCAGCAAGACTTGATGAACTTGGACTTGCAAAAGATGGAAAGACAGTAGCAGATTACTATTATCATGGAGTTTCCCATCAACTGGGGTTAGACACACATGATATCAGTTGTTCTGATTATGAGGTACTGGAACCAGGAATGGTCATCACGGTAGAGCCAGGATTTTATATTGAGGAAGAAGAGATTGGAATCCGCATTGAGAATGATATTCTGATCACAGAAGGGAAAGCGGTAGATCTTTCCAAAGGAATCCTAAAGACGACAGAAGACATTGAAGCATGGATGAGTAAGAGAGATTAAGCAGGAGTAAAGAGGTACTTTTTGTGGCAGATAAATATTGAAAAATATTTGTGCCATGTTAAAAAGTACCTCTTTTACTTAATACAAGCAATTTATTTTCTATTTTTCAAAAGTGAACTGGCCATTCGGACGGTTTTATCAATTTGCATCTGCTCTTCTTTTGATTTTCCTTCTTTTAAAAGTTCCAAAATCAATGAAATTTCATCAGGCGAGAAACGGATGCCTTTCTTATTTGCGTTTGTGATCAGGGTAAGGAGGATCGGGGCAAGGTCATTGCCGGATTTCCCGTTCGTTTTTGTGGCTGCAGTCCGGATCAGTTCCAGTTTTGCCGGGTCCATCTTCTGTAACATTGGGTGTTCCATCCAGTTGTTCATATACAATTCCCTCCAAAGAATTAGGTTCCAGAGATATCGGAAGTTCCTGCATATTTGCGTCTGTATCGGCAGCAGAAACATCGGATGACAGATCTCTGTAAGTTTCAAAAAGGTTCTGTTGCTCCGGGGAAAGCATTCCTTGAAGCAACATGGAAAGGTCAAATGCGGGAGTGGAAGATGAGCTGTCAGATGAGGCATCGGAACAAGATTGTTTTGAGGAGGATTCCTTTGTCATGTTCTGAAATGAGGCAGCGATTTCCATTGCGCTTAGCATATTCTGTATCTGATCGATCATTTCACAGTCGCTCTTTCTTAGGAATGGGCGAAGTTCTTCCAGAATGTCAGATGGCGAAGACACTTCCTTTTCAAAAGCACAGCTATGTAAATCTGAGCGAAAATTCTGAAAAAAAGAAAACGTCTGTTGTAATTCCATAAACTTCACATAGACTGCGAGCATCCGCTGGTTGGATGGGGGAAGATAGGGAATCATCAGTTTCATCATCCGCAGACCGGGTGTCGAGATCAGTGTGTCAAATGGTGTCATGGGAATTTTTGATTGATCGTCCATAGAAACTCCTTTCCATTGCGTTATCAATATATATGAGCAGATTGAGAAAGATATACCTTTTTCTTTTTCCTTCATATAATAAAGAAAAGAGAAATGGAAATGAGGAAAAGATGGAACAAATTTTAATCATTGACAGAAATGCAGTATATGAATTAGATGAAGAATGTTTTCAAAGGAAGATGGAAGCACAGAGGAAACAACAGGAGGAGAGAGCAAACGCAGAAGAAAATGACAAGGAAGACATCTAAGCATGTTTAGAAAAATGATTTTGTGAGAAAGAATGGAGCAAGGCAGTCGAGTTTTTTCCAAAAGAAAGACGGGGCATGTTGCCCCGCCTTGCAGAAGAGATTAGCAGCAAAGAGAATTTCTATCGCCACATCCGCATCCATTACCAAATCCGCCGCAGCAGAGAAGTAATAAGATGATCCAGATACAGCTGTCACCACATCCGCATCCGTTGTCGTGTCCGTTTCCGAAACCGCCACAGCAGAATAATAAGAGGATGATCCACAGACAAGAATTGTTATTTCCGCATCTGTCTTCTCCACCGCATCCACATCCACAGTTAGTAGCTGTTAAATCACTCATGTTAAATCCTCCATTTGAGATTGTTTACACTCCTATACTATGTGGGAGGGCTTATTCATGTTTCCCAAAAAACAGAAAAAATTTAAAAAGGAAGATTTTAGTAAAAACAGAGGGAATGTTGGTTGCATTTTAGATTGTTTATAAAATATGCCTATAGTTATATAAAAATAAATGATAACGATATTCTGTTCAGATATGTTAAACTAAAAGCAGCAAAATTTATATTTGAGGAGGAAATCTATATGAAAATTGGAGTAACTGAAATTAGCCCAAGAACTGTGCAGCAAGTGGCTGAGAAAAAATTTAAAGAAGGATACTATTGCTGTGAGGCTTTAGTCAGTGCAATCCGCGATGAATTTAAGCTGGATGTTCCAGAGGAAGTGATTGCAATGGCTTCTGGTATGGCAGTCGGCGCAGGAAAATCCGGGTGTGTCTGTGGTGCTTTTAATGGAGGAATTCTTGCACTTGGACTATTTTTTGGGCGCACAGAGCAGGATGGACCGACAAATCCAAAAAGTGTCAAATGTATGGAACTGACAAAAGAGCTTCATGACTGGTTTAAAAAGGCCAATGGTAAAAATGCAATCTGCTGTCGCGTTCTGACAAAAGAGTTTGACAAAGGACGTGGGGAACACAAGGAACAATGCATTTTCTTTACGGGACTTTGTGCATGGAAGGTTGCCCAAATGATTTGCCGTGAATTGGGAATGAAGAATCTAGATGAGGTGGATGAACCGGCTCCAAGACGTACGGTTGCTGAAATTTAAGACAAAAGGTGAGAATGACATGAAAAAAATGATACAAAAAGTTCCAATTCCTCTTTGTGGGGTTATGCTTGGATTCGCCGCTCTCGGCAATCTTTTGCAGAGTTATGGTGAGGGAATTCGATATGTCTGTGGAGGAATAGCTACATTTTTACTGATACTTGTTCTGATGAAACTCATAATGTTTCCGGAGATGATAAAAGAAGATTTTAAAAATCCGATTTTGGCGAGTGTGGCTGCGACATTTCCGATGGCACTGATGTTATTAAGCACGTATATCAAGCCATTTATTGGTGTGGGAGCAAAATACATCTGGTATTTTGCGATTGGGTTACATATTATATTGATTGTTTATTTCACAATAAAGTTTTTGCTTAAACTTCAGATGCCGAAAGTATTTGCCAGTTATTTTATTGTATATGTGGGAATTGCAGTTGCGGCAGTTACGGCTCCAGCTTTTGAAGAGCTTGCAATAGGTGCCGGTGCATTCTGGTTTGGATTTTTGACGTTAATCGGTTTATTAGTTCTTGTGACAATCCGTTATATGAAATACAAAGAGATTCCAGAACCTGCAAAGCCGCTTTTCTGTATTTATGCAGCGCCTACAAGCCTTTGTGTTGCCGGATATGTACAGTCAGTAACACCAAAATCAAGAGAATTTTTGTTGGCGATGCTGCTTGTGGCAACCGTGCTATATGTTTTGGCGCTTGTGAAAGCGATCAGTTATCTGAAGCTGAAATTCTATCCAAGCTATGCGGCATTTACCTTCCCATTTGTTATCAGCGCGATTGCAACAAAGCAGACAATGGTCTGTCTTGCGAATATGAAGCAGCCGATACCGATGCTCCGATATGTTGTTCTGATAGAAACGGTGATTGCCGTATTGTTTATGATTTATACCTTCATTCGCTTTCTGCAGTTTATTTTTGTAGATCATAAATAAGCGGAACAGGAAGAGAGAAACGTCTGTGCAGAAAATTTACACACTATCCGTTAAAGAAATGAATATCCTAATGAAAAAGGGATATGCATATGAAAGATGTAAAAAAAGCCATTCGTTACTCATGTGAGGATATAAATAGTGGAAACATATCCGGGCAGGGAATTTGTGTTGCGGTGCTTGATACTGGGGAATGTGTTATTATATTGCAAAGCTCACCAGCGAAAAGAGGTGAGCTGTATATTCATTAAGGGGAAAAAGAGTAACAAAGATTCGCTTCATGCAAAGCCAGTAGCGTGCGACAGTTGTATGGAGCAAAGTAGTCGCAAAGTAAAACAACAACGTAATCAGCAGAGAAAGCAGGAGTATCATAGTGGAATCTCTATGCAGTGTCTTACAAAGAAATGTAATCTGTCTTTATATGCTGTCCGGAAAATTATATATCAAAAGTAGATAAGGGGCTGCCGAGTGTAGCTTCTTATTTTCTGTGTTGGATAATTAAGAGGAGATAAAGGAATGGAATACCTGAATTGGAGTATTTCAATCCTGTTGAAAGAACATTAAAAACTTGATTATAAATACAGTACATAAATTGATATGCGAAGGCAGAGGATATTGTGTTGGAGAATAAAGGCAACTAAAACGCAGGCAATAGACAGAAACATGCACCGCAGGGACAAAAAATAAATGTAAGACCATATTTTTCTTGTAACTTATATATGAAACCGAGTATAATTAGTTGAAAAGTTTTATTTTAAACCATGTAAAACTATTTTGACAAGGAAAAAAGGGCAATGTCAAAAGCTTTTGACAGACAAAATACTTATATTCATATACAATAAAGGAGAAGATTCAAGATGGATATTGGATTACAAATTAAGAAATTTAGGGAACAACAAAAAATTTCTCAAGAAGAGCTGGCTCTTAAAATATTTGTTTCAAGACAAACAATTTCTAATTGGGAAACAAATAAAAGTTGTCCAGATGTTAAAAGTTTAATTAGTTTATCTAATATCTTCAATGTATCTTTAGATAATTTTATAAAAGAAGATATAAAGGAGATGAGGGAGATTGTAGAAAAAACAACAATTAAAAAGTTTAATGTGATAAGTGTAGTTTTCCTAATTGAATTAATCGTTATAGCCGTAAGTGCCTATCCTTTATTTAGTATTAAGGGAAATATAGGAATTGCTATCTGGTTTTGCTTATTCGCAATAACGCTCTATACAGCAAGTAAGATTGAAAAATTGAAAAAGAGATATGACATTCAAACCTATAAAGAAATTTTGGCATTTATTGACGGAAAGCAATTAACACATGATGAAACACAACAAGAAATAGGAAAAAGAAATTATCAAAAAATCATATTTGCATTCATTGCAGGTGCAATCGCACTTATTATATGTTTTGTTGTAATTTTTATTTGTTAGTATTTAACAAATTAAAAAGGGAAAAATCATGGAATTTTGGCTTATTATGATTGGATTTATAGTTATGGGCGGAAGTTGTTCGTTAGCAGATACTTGGTGGGATAGAAAGAATAAAAAAGAAGAAAAGAAACAATAATAAATTCTATTTGCTCTAAAATCAAATAAGGAGGAGGTGGATAAAATGTTCAATTTGGTCTATAAATCAATTGTTGTAGAATGTTCTACTGGTGTAGAAGATTTAGCAAAAGCTATTGAGAAAAAATCAGAGGAAATGCTGAACAAAGGATATAAATTAGTAACTATGTCTATGGTCGGAACAGATAAAGCCATATTAGTATTTAAGATTTAGGATACTGATAGATTCTAACAAAATTTAATATCCATACACAAAAAGCAGTTGGTCTTAGTGATTGACTGCTTTTTAGCGCTGTTTTAGCATCATATCAAGGCTCATTTAATCGTGGTAAATTCGTGGTAAAATGAGTTTTCGATATACTTCAAAATACTTGAAATGAGGAATATTTTTTAGCATGAGACAAGTCCCCAGGTGCATACAATCTCAAGTAGAAAGGGGGGCTATCACTTGGAGGAAAAGAGTTTGCGAGAAATGCAGCAGGTCGATATAAAAAATGTAAATACTGATGAATTGGTAGATATTAGTGAAATTGAAATTTACACGAAACAGTCGGTACAAAGAAGAGTAAAGGGGTATGTGGAACAGGTACATAACCCTTATCTTGTACGGGTGGGAGAATATATTGTAAAAGTTGGATATTCCGACTGTACAGAGACTTTGAATGACCGGTTGAAACAGTATATTTCAAAAATTGCAGAAACAAAATATTAAAAGGCAGAAGGAAGCAAGATGCAAAAAAATGTATGTTATCATACGGCGATTTATCTTCGCTTATCGAGGGAGGATGGAGATATGAATTGCGGTGCAAAACGAGAAAGTGACAGTATTTCCTCTCAGCGTGCCCTTGCTTGTTCGTTTGTAAGAGAACAGCCGGATATGGAGTTGTTTGATCTTTATATTGATGATGGGTATTCAGGGGCGAATTTTGATCGACCGGATTTTAAAAGAATGATAGAAGACATTAAAAATGGGAAGGTAAATTGTGTTGTTGTAAAAGATTTATCTAGATTTGGACGAGATTATATTGAAGCCGGGCGGTTCATTCAAAAGACCTTCCCGGCTTTTTCTGTGCGTTTTATTGCGATTACGGATCATTACGATAGCCTGACTGCAGATAAGAATACAACATCTTTTGTAATACCGGTAAAGAATTTTGTGAATGATTTCTACTGTCAGGATATTTCAGAAAAGGTAAAATCACATCAGAAAATAAAACGGGAGCAGGGGAAATTTATCGGGGCGTTTGCAGTCTATGGATATCAGAAAGATCGAGAGGATAAAAATAAGCTTGTTATAGATACCTATGCGGCAGAAATTGTGAAAAAGATTTTTGCGTGGAAACTGGATGGAATGAGCAATCTTGCCATTGCGAACAAACTGAATGAAAATGGAATTTTTTCCCCGCTGGAATATAAGAAATCCCATGGCGAACATTATGCCACAGGGTTTCAGGCAGGAATCGTATCCAAATGGTCTGCGGTAGCAATCAAGCGAATTTTGACCAATGAAATTTATACCGGAACGATGGTGCAGGGAAAACGAGAGAAAGTCAATTATAAGGTTAAAAAGATTTTAGAAAAGCCGGAGTCGGAATGGTGTAAAGTAGAGGGAACTCATGAAGCGATCGTTTCCAAAGTGGATTACCAAAAGGTGCAGCGACTTTTGGAAGTAGATACCAGAGCCGAGAAAGGAAAAGAAAAAGCGCATATGTTTTCGGGGATTCTGTTTTGCGGAGACTGTAAAGAGCCGATGGTCCGGCGTATGAACAGATACAAGGGAACAGAAAAAATATCTTATATCTGTTCCACGAGAAATCGGAGTGAAGGGTGCAGCAGACACCGTATTTTGGAAGCGGATTTAAAAAGAGTCATACTTCAGATCATCCGGCTGCAAGCAGCACTTCTGATCGATGAAAACAGACAGATGCAGTATCTCCGGACAAGGGAGATGCATTTGGAAGATGCTGTTGGATTTGAGCAGGAGATGATACGTCTGCGCGGTGAGCAAGAGAACTATCAGAAACTTCGCGCAGGGCTTTATGAAGACTGGAAAGCAGGAGTGATCACGCAGGCAGATTTTCAAAAATTTAGCGCAATTTATGAAAAACAGTATCTAGAAACGGGATGGGCGGTTGCAAAGCAGGAGGAACTGGTAAAGAAATTGTTTTACAAGGGAGTGCACTCTAATGTCAGGTTGGAGCGGCTAAAAGAGACGATGCAGATTACGACGTTAGACAGGGAGGCACTGCTGGCGTTTGTGGAGCGGATAGAAGTTTATGAGGAGAAACGGATTGTGATACAATTTGGGTATCAGGAAGAGATAAGAAGAATGGCAGGCTCGTAATCAGGAGGTGATCTCAGTGGCAAGAACATCAAAACGCAAAAGACGGCTGGAAAGTCAGGAACTTTTTGAAAAGAAAACAGAGAAAGCATATGTGGCAGGCATTTATGCAAGGCTGTCTGTAGATCATCAGGATGGCGACGAAGTATCTATTGAAACGCAGATTGAGATGGGGAAGACGTTTATAGAGACTCATAAGGATATTCTATTGTATGACTGTTATTCGGATCTAGGGGCTACGGGAACGAATTTTTGGCGGAGTGATTTTGAGCGATTGATGCAGGATGTGAGAAAGGAAAAGATAAACTGTGTGATCGTAAAAGATTTTTCGAGATTCGGAAGAAACTATATTGAGGTGGGAAACTTTGTGGAAAAGATGTTTCCTTTCATGGGTGTCCGGTTTATTTCTATTACAGATCAGTATGACAGCGCAAAACAAGGAGATTGTAATGAAGCGCTTTCCATGCATTTGAAAAATATAGCCAACGAACTATATGCAAGGGACGTTGCAGAAAAGGTAAAAGCCAGCAAGCAGACAAAGAGGAAGCAGGGAGAATATCTAGGCAGTGTTCCGCCGTATGGTTTTCGAATCGAAAAAATGGATGGGAGACGGACGTTGGTGCGTGAATCTTTGACCAGTGAGATCGTTCGAGAGATTTTTGTGCGCTATGATTCCGGGGAGAACGTTGTTTCTATTGTAAAGTGGCTGTATGAGCAAAAGATTCATTGCCCGGGCGATTACAAAGCATACAAAACTGTTTATCAGCAGGAGGGGCAGAAACTGAGGCGGTGGAGGAGAGAAGCTATCCGGTATTTGTTGAGTAATGTCGTTTACATAGGAAATCTTGCGCAATCCGGCAAGCATATAAGAGAACCGATCATAGCAGAACATGTCCATGAACCTCTTGTTCCGGAAGAAGTCTTTTGTCGTGTAGGAGAAAGGCTGGAGGGAAACCGTAAGATCCAAAAGTGCAGATCACTTCGGAATAATACGATGGAAGAGGTGTTCCGGGACATTTTGTATTGCGGAGAATGTGGACATAAATTCAGCCGGACGGTGACAGAAAGAGAGTCTTCTAATAACAAAAAGAGGACTTTTGTTTCTTATGGATGCCCGAATAGAAAACGCATTGATGAAGACAAATGTAAAAATGAATCGATTACAGTTCTTCAGCTTCAGAAAGTGATATTGCATCTGTTGAAAAAAGAGTTTCTTCTCAGTGATATACAGATGAAAAAACTTACAGATTTTAATCGAGAGGTTGGAGAAATACGAAAAGGACAGATAGAGAAAACACAAAAAGAGCTGCAAAAATCGGTAGAGAACATAGATAGGAAGATCAGTTTTTGTTATATGGAGTATCGAAGCGGGAGAACTTCACAGACTCAATTTCTGGAAATCAAAAAGAAACTGGAAGAAAAAAAGGAACAAAATCAGCGGCTTTTGCGGGAGTTATCTCTAAAATATGCTTCGGTTGACAGACTGGTAGATAAGCAGAATCAAGCTCTCTGCACGGTTTTGAAATGTCAAGGTGGCGCTGTGTTGAATGCGGAACTGGTACAAAACCTGATAGGGAAAATCTATGTGTATCCTGGAAAACGGATCGAGGTTCTCTGGAAATGGAAGGATATATGGATGGAATAGAAAGCGTGAGATATTTCTTGCCCGAAGGTCATGGGAAAGAAAAAAACTTTAAAAATTTGTAAAAGTCTCAGGAGGAATAAACGATGCAAAATAGGATGAACATCGCAATGTATCTGCGATTGTCCAAGGAAGATGACCGGAATACCCAGGAAAGTAACAGTATTTCTTGTCAACGTTTATTGCTAAAAGAATATATTGAGCAAAATTTTAGAGGGAAAATTTTATCAGACGAAGTCTGCCAGCCGAAGGCATGTATTACGGGATGCCCGTATGGGTGTGAGATTTTCGAGTTTGTAGATGATGGTTACAGCGGAACTAGCATGAACAGACCTGCCATGCAGGAATTACTAAGATGTGTCCGGCAGAAGAAGGTAGATTGTGTTATCGTAAAGGATTTTTCCCGCTTTTCCAGAGACTATGTAGAAATGGGTTTCTATGTCGAACAGCTCTTTCCGTTTTTGGGCATCCGTTTTATTTCTGTGAATGATCATTATGACAGTAGAGTTGTTCAGAATCAAATGATGGGTATGGATCTGGCATTTAAAGCACTGGTGAACGATCTCTATTCGAAGGATTTATCAGGAAAAGTAATTTCTTCTCTGCATTCTAAAAAAGAGCGGGGAATCTATTGCAGTGCAAACTGTCCGTTTGGATATCGTAAGAAAGCAGATGATAAGAATCAAGTAGAGATTGTGCCAGAAGAGGCGAAAGTAATCCAGGAAATTTTCCGATTGACGTTAGAGGGTTATTCTTCTGTGGATATTGCAAAGAAGTTTCACAAGGAAAAGATAAAAACACCGGTGGAATATCTGGCGGCGAGAGGAGTAACGCATCGGAACCCTTTGGGGAAGGAATTTTCATGGCATCATACGACTATTTGCAAGATACTGCGAAATGATTTTTATGCCGGAGATGTCGTATATGGGAAATATGAAAAGGATGCTGTCAGAGGAAAAAATCACTTAAAACCAAGAAGTGAGTGGAAGATTACCGATCATCATCATGAACCGATCATTGAACGGGAGATTTTTGAGGAAGTACAGCGGACGAGAGGAATATCAAAACCTTATCAGTCACGAAAGGCACACATGTTGACAGGAAAGGTACTATGCGGAGAGTGTGGCAGGGCTTTGTGCTATCGGAATGCGAAACATCCTTATTTTTATTGCAAGGATCGTTATGCGACCGGCAATGAGAACTGTTTGAAAAAAGTGAACATATTCCTTTTAGAGCAGATACTTGTATCCGCTTTGCAAAAAGAAATCTGCAGGCAGATTGAACTGAAAGAAGTGTGGAAGCTGTATCAGGAGGTACAGAAAAGACAGTACGATGCAAAGATGGCTAAGCTGCGAAAAGCCCGAAAAAGTTTGGAGATTACAGGAAAAGAGCAGATCATACTTTATGAGCGATATAAAAAGAAGGAAATCTTGAAAGAAGAATATCTGGCATGCAAAGAAAAGGTACAGAAGAAGGAAGATGCGATAAAAAGTGAAATCCAAAGGCAGAAGATGCTTTTGGTAGAGATGGAGGCAGAGAAGCATACAGGCTTGCCGGATGCCGATAAGATTTGGAAAGCATGTAAGGTCCATGAGCTGAACCAGGAAACAGTGGATAGTTTCATAAGAAAGGTAAAAGTGTGGGATGAGCGGCATGTGGAGATTATCTGGAATTTCAGTGATGGGAAAGCTACCTAAGGACTATTTTTTGTGTTTGTCGGTGTGGGCGTATATAGTGTATAATATAAGCAAAATTTTTATTACAAAAGGGAGTCAGCTAATCTATGAATCAGAATAAAATTTTATTGATAGAAGATGATAAAGAAATCAGCGAAATGTTAAAAAACTATTTAACCGTAGAAAATTATGAGGTGATTTGTGCATACGACGGACAAGAGGCATGTGACTATTTTGATTGCACAGACTTTAGTATGATTCTTCTTGATCTGATGATACCTAAAATCAGTGGAATGGATGTTATGCAGCATATTAGAGAACATAGTGTTGTTCCACTGATTATTATCTCTGCAAAGGATAGCGAAATTGATAAAACATTAGGGCTGAGTTTAGGAGCTGATGATTATATTACAAAGCCGTTTTCTGTTGTGGAGGTGTTAGCTCGCATTAAGGCAAATATTCGCAGGAGAAATCAATATGATCAAGGATCAGAGGATATTCCGAAACGATTAACTGCCGGAGAATTAGTAATGAACCTGTCAGATTATACATTGACAAAGAGCGGAAGACGGGTGGAACTCACTGCAAAAGAATACGAAATTTTGAAGCTGCTTATGCAACATCCGAAAAAGGTTTATACAAAGGAACAAATATATGCTCTTGTTTGGAAGGATGCTTATCTTGGTGATGAAAATGCTGTGAATGTGCACATAAGTCGTCTTAGAAATAAAATCGAAGAAGATACTCGCAATCCCCGGTATATCATCACCGTATGGGGGATTGGATACAAATTGGGGGAAAATGTATGAAGGATACAACGATTATTTTTTTTCTGTGCATTTGTATCGTTTTTTTGGTATGTGTTGTATTTTATCAGCAATTTACTTTCCGCACAGGAACACAAGCAAAATTACGGGAAATCAGTGATAAGCTCAAAAAAATCATAGAAACGCACAGTGATGAGCAAGTAATGGTTTTTACGGACAATAAAGAGCTAATAGAATTGGCTGCACAAATCAATGAATTACTGGAGAAACACTTGAAAATAAAAGCGGATTATCGCCATTCTCAAATAGCCTCTAAAAAAATGTTGTCGAATATTTCTCACGATATTAAAACGCCTATGACTGTTATTTTGGGGTATCTGGAAATCATGCAGTTAAGCGAAACAATTTCTGCTGAAATGCTGAAAAAGGTAGAGGATAAAGCGCAAGGGGTCATGGGAATGATCGATCAATTTTTTACCCTATCAAAAATTGAGTCAGGCGATATGGATATAGCGCTTTCGAAGGTAGATATTTGCGAAATCTGTCGAGAAAGTGTACTGGATTTTTATGAGTTGCTTTCTAGCAAAAGCTTTCAAGTAAATATTGATATTCCGGAAATGCCTGTTTTTGTGCAAGGGAATAAAGAAGCTTTACAACGTATTCTGTTTAATTTGATTTCCAATGTCATCCGATACGGGGCGGACGGAAAATATCTTGGGCTTTCATTGAAAAATGAAGAAAGAAACGTATATGTGGAGGTAACAGATAAGGGGAAAGGCATTGATCAAATGTTTGCAGACAGCATATTTGATAGATTATTTACAATGGAAGACTCTCGTAATCGTAAGATACAAGGGAACGGACTTGGTCTGACCATCGCCAAAAATCTAGCTGTTTGTCTTGGTGGGGATATTACTTTGGAAAGTATTCCTTATGTCAAAACGACTTTTACAATACAGTTGAAAAAATCTTACTTTAAGATGTTCGAAAGAAATTTGTAATATTTATTCAAGAGTTTTGAAAATCTGAGCCGTTACAATGGAATTTAGAAAGGAGGCAATAGAATATGTCATATGTTGTACAAACAAATAGCCTTGCAAAAATCATTGATGGGAAAGAGATTGTTAAGAATGTCAATCTCCACGTAAAGAAAGGGGAAATCTATGGTTTCCTTGGCCCGAACGGTGCAGGTAAAACTACTGTTATAAAAATGCTCACAAATCTTTGGAAGCCGACAAGTGGAAGTATTGAAATTTTCGGAGAAATACTTACTCCACAGTCCTGTGAAATCTTAAAAAGAATAGGAAGTATCATTGAATTTCCTACCTTTTATAATCACATGACCGGGTATGAAAATTTGCAGCTTCATTGTGAGTACATGGGGTATTATAAACATGGAAGCATTGAAAATGCGCTTGATCTGCTGGAATTATCGGCTGCCTCACAAAAAGCTGTAAAAAATTATTCTCTTGGTATGAAAGAACGACTTGGTATCGCACGTGCAATTCTTTGCAAGCCAGAATTATTAATTCTTGATGAGCCGACAAATGGACTGGATCCTGCAGGTATGAAGAAAATCCGTGATTTGCTAAAAAATCTTTGCGAAGAATATGGAACAACGATTATGATTTCCAGCCATATCCTTTCAGAAGTTGAAAGTATTGCTGATACGGTAGGTATCATTCATCACGGAATGATGGTGAAAGAAATCGGCATGAAAGAAATAGAGAGGATGAGCCTTGCATATGTGGAACTGGTAGTAGCAGATCCTAAAAAAGCTGCCTATGTATTGAGTGAAAAACTGGGGTATAACAATTTTAAGATCATTGAAAACAATACGATCCGTATTTATGGCCAGCACGTTTCAATAAAGGAATTGTCTAAGGTGTTAGCATTGAATGATGTTGAAGTGGTTGCGCTTGGCAGACAAGCTGAAACTTTAGAAGATTACTTCCTTAAATTAACTGCGGAGGTGAATAGATTATGTTAAAGCTGATTCAATTAGAGTGGAGGAAAAACAACATTGGAAAGTATATTAGAAATGCAATGATATTGGCGGGTGTTCTTTGTCTGTTTCTGTTTGCACTGGCCTATCTTGGTATTGCAAATGATCCGGATACAGGGATTCCGGACGCAGTGCCGGGAAACGGTACAATTTCAGCACCCATTGAATTATTTTGCAGTATGTCATTTCTAGTATTTACCGGTGTGATGCTTTCATCTTTTATTGTAAGTGCCTATAAAGATAAAACAATGGCATTGATGTTCTCTTACCCGATTAAGCGGCAGAAAATACTTATTTCTCAAATGCTCTCGGTTTGGATTTTCTGTTTCCTGGCATTGGTAATAACAAAACTTGTAATTTATGGCTGTATTTTGTGGGGGTCCCAGTTTATGGTATCATCATTTCCAATTGATTATGATATGGCAAGTCTGAAATTTTATGTACAGCTTATTGTAAAATCGATTTCTATTGTTAGCATGAGTTTTATTGCATTATTTATCGGATTGGCAATAAAGTCCACAAAAGCGACGATTATATCCTCTTTTCTGCTGATTATTTTGACGCAGGCAAACATTGGAGATCTTACACTGGCAAATAATGCCGTATTCCCTCTTGTTTTGACGATCATTTCCCTTCTGTTTGCTGTTCTATCTGTGATCGGAGTGGAAAAGAAAGATTTTATATAGATGGATTAAAAGAAAAAACTTCCGGGAAGCGGAAGATACTGAAAATTTATATTGGAATCAATGAGTGAGGCAGTCTGGTCGCGGATCAGACTGCGTTTCTATGTCCCCGCCTAAAATTTTTATTCTCTACATGCAAAAAAAATATATACAAGAATTGATTGGTAATATATAATCTTATTATAAAATTTGTACAAAAGAATTTGGAAATGTTTCCAGAAAAAGAGTGATGGAATTATGAAGGAGGAAATCGTATGGAAGATCAACGAAAGAATGAATTGGCAGTTGTAATAGCTGCAACGGTAGTATTTGGTTTCATGAATCGTATTTTGATCAGGATTCCGTATATGGTATTAGGAGATTTTTCATTTTCCTTTTTGATATCTGTTGTGACGTGGTGGATTTACAATTCTGTTTTGTTTTCTGTTGCAGAGCAGATGCAGATGGGCGATGGAAGCAAGAAAAGAATAGGAAAAATGATCCTGTTTGGATTTCTTGCAACGCTAATAAAGGCTGGAATTGATACGTGTATTGATCTGACGGTCGCTCGTCAACCGAATATGTTGCTGCTTGTAGCTGCTATGGAGATGTCTATGATTCTTTACATAGCAGGGTTAGACTATTTTCTATTCGTAAAGGTTGGAAAAAGAAAGATAAAACAAGAGGGAAAAGAGATAAATGCTTTAGTGACGATATTTGTTTCTTTATTGATCTTTTATGGTGGAACTTTATTTTATTATCTGAAACAAGTAAATTATGCTGTTGAAAGATATGGAACTTCTTCGATGGTTCAAGAAATAGGGTTGGATAATGCGATTTGGAATTTGACTACAATGCTTGGAAGACGTTCCACAACGGTTGGAGCAGTCGTATATGTTGGGTGTTTTATAATCATTTGGTGGATATTAGAGAAAATCACTGTTTCGCAGGAAAGCAATTAAAAATGGACAGAAGAGGGAAAATGAATGGAAGAAAAGTAATCAGAAAAGGATGTGAGTTTGATGAAATACATATGGATGTGCAGCGAAGCGAACACATGGAGCAGTTACTATTATGATGAGCAGACGGAGGAATTTTTTGTATTTGATAATAAAAAAGGGGGGAACGGACTTGTGGTTGGAGTTCTTTCGGGAATTTCCTTGATAATCTATGCGCTTGTACGGAACATAGAAAAACCAATTCCTTTTGACAAAAATTTGTTGTACTGGATTTCGTTGGGACTGGGAGTGATTGTGGGGGCGATCGTTTCTGGATATCTGTTAAGACGTGCAAAAAGAAAAGTGGAAGAAAACGCAAGAGTGTATCCTTGCAGACTGGAAGAAAAACGGAAATTGGCAAAGCAGAACCGGAAAAGCTTTTTTCAACATATGGTATTAATTGCTATTTTTATAGGAGTATGTGTGGGATACCGATTTTTGATGGTTTGGATTGTGCCATCCGTTCTGGTATATGCTTTTTTTAACTCAGTCATGTGTATGATAACGATTTTACTGATAACTGGTTTCGTGGGAAATCATCCGCTAAAAGGCTGGAAAATTGCAGGTAAAATCTTGAAAGGAGAGTAGGAGAATGCCATATTTGATTCCAATTTTATATGTGATCGTCTCTTATACATTTTTTCTTTTGCCCGGCTTATTTGATCAGGTAGTGGAATTACAGATTATTTCAGCACTTCTGCCTTTTCTCATGGGAGTCGTCAATTTGATTGTCGTATTGACGGTAGGAAGAAAATGGTCAAGAAAAACATTGTTAAATTGTACATTGATCATTAAATATGGATTGATTCCATTCTATTTGATTGGAGGATGTATTACCATCAGCGTGACACTTGCTGCACTGTTTCCGCTGCCGTTGATGGTGTTGTTTGGGCTGGTC
This sequence comes from Faecalimonas umbilicata, assembly GCF_042846195.1. NCBI lineage: Bacteria > Bacillati > Bacillota > Clostridia > Lachnospirales > Lachnospiraceae > Faecalimonas > Faecalimonas umbilicata. Next base: position 1,809,674 of record NZ_AP031411.1, on the reverse strand, counting down.
ACAGTTGTTTTCCTGATTTTTGGGTATGGGATTTTGTTGGGAGCGGCGCCATATGCAATCGCCTACCTTATAAAATCATGTAAAGAAGGAAGGCATTCAAAGGCAGTGGTAATTCTGTCCGGCATCTGCCAGTTTCTTTTTTCTTTTGATGTATTTTCCATGATGATCCTGACAATCAAAGAAAAGCATCTAGTCAAAACTACAATAGTTGTGTTTGCGGGAGTGTGTCTCGCAATACTTTTCATTCTGCTGTATGTGCTGAGTATTTTTGTATAAAGAGTTTGAAGAGAATATAGAAAACCGATCGTTTATCGATGATACTGTCGGAAGGAAGAGTGGGGGAAGCGGATGATTAAATTATGTTATAAAATTCATGATAAGAAGACAGATGAATATTATTTTGACTTACAATCTCAAAAAGTATATCAGATTTGTCTGTCTGCATACTATGCAAAGTAAAATACGAAAGGAATCCTGTTCCTTTTGATTTCAGGCGGAGTGGCAGCAACATTTTTAGAAGAGGTATCAAAGCAAATAATCTTATCTGAGAATGTTCGAATTTTATCGATGATCTTGGTAATTGGAATTCTGGTTTTGATTGATCAAAAGGTAAAAAAATCATTTGCAGAAAAGTATCGATATATCGAGGAACATACGATGGGGATTGAAATGGAAAAATCAGATCTGTTCAATCTATATCTTCGGGGGAGATGGAACAGAAGAGTATTAGGAATAATTGTTTTTGCAGGTGTGGTCATTTTTTTGATCGGTATGATTTTTATGATCCGAGTCTCTCGTCTTACGGGAATCGTTCTGCTCTTACTGGGTGGGATAATCGGAGTGATTTTTTTTCATTACGGAGAATTTTCGGAAGCTTCACAAGTAAAAAAATATTTCCGGGAACGGAAAGAGTGAGATTGATTTTATCAGGAGGGAGAGAATCAAAAATGGGATTCAGGGAGCGAAACAGGTACATTCAGCTCTGCAGAGAAAATGAACATTCAGCTTTCTATTATGACACAGCGGAAGAGAAACTATTGCGATATAAAAAAGAAAGTAAATTTTCATTTTCCTTAAAATATCAATTGTGTATTTTAGCGGCGCTGTATTTGGGATACCTATTAAATGACAAAGCTTATATACTGTTGGCTCAAAATGGCTATTTGAAATATTTTCTTGTCTTTTTCTGCCTTAGTATCGGCGGCATTTGCTTGTTGTTTTTTGAAAATAATATCACGAGAATTTTGAAAAAAGACGGGGTAGAAGTGCCATATCCACTATCTGATGAATTGCTGCAGAAAGGGCAAAAGGATTTTAAGACGCAAAAAACGATCATGTATCTATGGAGTTTCATCTCTGCGATTCTCTGTTTCGCTTTTTACATAACGAACCTCATTCTTTTGTTAGTGCTGTTTTTAGCCAGCATGATTGCGTTATCCAGTATGGTTGCTATAGCAAGACCTGTTTTGCGGGAAAACTTATATCAATATTTGAAAAAGAGGATGTAGTAAAAATGTATGATTATGGGGAAAGGGGATTGTTATGAAAAAAAATATAATCCGCACGACAGAATGGAAAAAGCTATATCCGATTAAAAAGGGAATCATAGTATCGGTATGGTTATTTGCAGTTGTCATATTATATGCAGGCTTCCGGGGGTTGATAGAAGATCATGATCTGAAAACAATAGTTGTGATCATTTTAGACGGTGCGGTACTTATGAAATCTTTTCTGCCGGTTAAGAACTATCTTTTTACAAGATATCATTGCGTACCGGTTTTTAATCAAATTTTTACAAAAAAAGAATTGGAAGAACTGTTTGAGGGAGAAGTGTTTCAGAAAATGACAGGCAGTATGGAAAATCCTTTAAATAGTCTGGATTTATTGGAAAGTAAAAATTGGTTTTGTATCCATGGAAAATTTATTTCAAAGAATATGACGATTATTGGAAGGGCATGGGTTGCGGCAAGTCTCAACAATAGAGATATCACACCCGTAAAAATATTTTATATGACGGGGCAATATCTTGAAGTTAAAGCGGGATATTCATGGAAAGTTTCTACCATACAATCTTTTAATCAGCTGTTATGGGAAAAGTATCAAATAATACCTGTTAAAGTGTTTTTCCGAGATTATGAACGAATCAGTACAATTTTAAAGAATACATATGACAGAATGAAAACGGAAAAAGATTTGTGTGAAAAAGAATTTGTACGATATTTGCTTGAACACGGTGCGGATAGCAAAGCTTTATTTTGGAGTGAAATACCGGGATTGCAGTTGCCGGGAGAAAATAAGTAAATGCAGCAGAACAGATAATACATATGGGGGGAGAAACGATGAAGTGTATGCAGAAAAATTTTCACAGAAACATACTGATTTGTGTGTACGGTTTTTTCTTTGTGTGCATATTGGGTGGGATTACCGTATGGGCATCCTATCAGGAAAGAAGTTTTTCCCCAAAGGGATGGCTGAACTGCAATCCAGCGAAAAGATATCTTTATATTGACGATCTTGAAGAAAAGTATAACGTGGCTGGGATGCGCAGATGTGAAATAGAGGAGTTGTTAGGCTCGCCGACATGGAGAAAAACAGAGCCGGGTACAGAAAAGATTATATATTATGAATACCGCATTCAAGACAATCTATTGGCAGGGTGGAAGGTATATCAAGTAAGATTTCAGGATGATATTGTTATCGATACGACGATTATAGTAGAGGACTGGTAGGGATGATTATATAAAATTTTTCTTTATAAGCTACCAGAGAGGATAAAAGTGATTTCTATATGGTGGGTAGAGAAAAATTGATTAGAAACCAATCGAAGTTGGTGTAAACGATAAAGCAGCTTATAGATTGCTGATAAACTGCCCTGTCGTTTGCACCAATTTCGATTTTTCTATAGTGAACAAAGTCGTGTCCGGATAGCCGGAATATATGGAGTTTCAATTCGTTTCTTTTGTAGAAAAAAACTGTTTTGATTAAAATATTGCATCAGATTTCTTTATAGAAAAAGATATTTTTCCACAACAAACAGGCCTCATTTCTGCGGCTTCGTAAAAATATTTAATTATTGGTTTTTAAATCCGTAAAGGTATCCGTTGCTGAGGGGTTCCGAGATGTCCTCCACAGCATTTACAAACAGAAACCTTGATTCCATAAAGTGTTTCCAATATTTGAGCTGTTTTCATATTTTTCAGTCGAGACAGATATTGCCTGCAACCAAGAAGATTTCTACATAGTGTAAGTTGTTTGGTTTTGCTTCGGGTGCACAGCAGACCATAATGTCTGATCCGGACAAATCGTTTCGGTGGTACGTGCATAAGGAATCTACGGATAAATTCAACTCCGGGGATAGTCAATTCTTTCCATTTACCTGCTTCACGGTAGTCCTTCACATAGTATGTGACAGTATCTTCATCCATGCGGATAATACGGCGATTACTGATAGCAATTCTGTGTATGTACTTACCAAGGTAATGAATAACAGACTGTGCACCGTTAAAGGCTTTCTTACAGTGTGGAATCCAGTCTTTTTTATAGCAGATATTTATCAGCTCTTTGAAGGCATAGTGATTCCGGTATTTTTCACTGCTTCCGTGAAATTGAAGTTTTTTATTTTTCCATAAAGTTTTCAGTTCATCCAGATATTTTCCACGGAAAAGTTTAGATAACACTTTAACAGGGAAAAAGAACTCTTCACCTTTATCGCGCCACTGATTCTTAGCAGTCAATCCACCACCGAGAAGAATGACATGGATATGGGGATGGAAATTCATTTCAGATCCCCATGTATGCAGGATACAGATGTATCCGACCTTTGCACCCAGATATTTTTCATCCTCAGCAAGTTCATTTATCGTGGAAGAGACAGAATGATACAAGGCATTATACAGGAGCTTCTGGTTACAATAGATTAAAGGATTCAGTTCCTGAGGGACTGTAAATACCACATGGAAGTAAGGTGCTTCCAAAACGTCTTCCCGTTGGGCATCCATCCACTTTTCGGTAGGAAGAGCTTGACACATAGGACAGCATCTGTTACGACAGGAATTGTAGTGAATCTGAAGATGGCCACAATCTTCACAAACACTGACATTTGCTCCATAAGCGCCGGTCTTGCAGTTCATAATGGAGTGTGAAACTTTTGCCTGTTCCGCAGAAGGTGTATATCTGTCCAGATATTTGAGATAAAAAGAGTGAAATATATCCTGTACAGTTGGATTTTCCATGCCTAATCCTCCTGCACGTCAAAAGGACTTTTAATTCCCAATAGTGTTTTGTTACTCACATGAAGATATATTTCTGTGGATTTTGGGTCTGTATGTCCTAATAATGCTTGAATATATTTAATGTCACAACCCGCTTCCAAAAGATGGCTTGCAAAACTATGCCTGAAAGTATGAGAAGAAAAATGTTTCGTAATGCCAGCCTTTTTTGCACTTATTTTTAAGAATTGATTTACACTTGAAATATCAAGGTAATTGTGAGTCCATTGACTTGGGAACAGTATATCCCTTGGTTTACCGCATTGAAACCAGTATTCTGTAAGTAAATCCAGTGTACGGTCGGCAAGAATAGTATATCGGTCTCTTCGGTTTTTGGTATTGCGTATATGAATAGACTTATTACTTCTGGATATATCGTCATAGTGCAGATGTACCACTTCTGATACACGAAGTCCACCAGAATACATGGTTGCAATCATTGCTTTATGTTTCAAATTTTTAGTTGCATCAAGAATAGAATTGATTTCATCCTTTGAAAGAACAACAGGAAGAGCCCGATCGCGTTTCATGCGGGCGATTTCATCTTCGTCCCAGTATAGTTTTAAGATTCTTTTATACATAAAACGTATAGCAGAATAATAATGATTATAAGTTTCCGGCATGACTCCAGATAACCTTTTTGCAGTTAAAAAAGTATCCGCGTCATCAATAATCAGTTCATCCCATGGCTTCCCTGTATAATCTAAAAAATGTCTAATCGTATGACAGTAGGCATTAGCTGTGGATGGCTTTAAATTTTTCTTTTCCGCAGCGAGTTTGATTTGATTATAAATATCTTCGTACATAAAATATCCTCCGTAAAATAAATGAAATTTTATAAGTTCCACATGCCTTTACGGAGGAGCATTCGCTTGATAAAACCGCTTGTAGAAACGGTGCAAAAATGGTATTCTTTTCATAGGCAGTGGTAGGGAACTAAGCCCGTATTTGAAGTTTGTTTTTGGTGGTACTTAAACAATACTATCTTGGGAGAATCCTGTCACTGCTTTTTTAGAAAACTAAAGTAAGAAACTGTGCAATAGCCTTGGAAGGCCATCGCGCAGCGATTTTGTTCAATTGATTAGAAACCAATCGAAGTTGGTGTAAACGATAAAGCAGCTTATAGATTGCTGATAAACTGCCCTGTCGTTTGCACCAATTTCGATTTTTCTATAGTGAACAAAGTCGTGTCCGGATAGCCGGAATATATGGAGTTTCAATTCGTTTCTTTTGTAGAAAAAAACTGTTTTGATTAAAATATTGTATCAGATTTCTTTATAGAAAAAGATATTTTTCCACAACAAACAGGCCTCATTTCTGCGGCTTCGTAAAAATATTTAATTATTGGTTTTTAAATCCGTAAAGGTATCCGTTGCTGAGGGGTTCCGAGATGTCCTCCACAGCATTTACAAACAGAAACCTTGATTCCATAAAGTGTTTCCAATATTTGAGCTGTTTTCATATTTTTCAGTCGAGACAGATATTGCCTGCAGCCAAGAAGATTTCTACATAGTGTAAGTTGTTTGGTTTTGCTTCGGGTGCACAGCAGACCATAATGTCTGATCCGGACAAATCGTTTCGGTGGTACGTGCATAAGGAATCTACGGATAAATTCAACTCCGGGGATAGTCAATTCTTTCCATTTACCTGCTTCACGGTAGTCCTTCACATAGTATGTGACAGTATCTTCATCCATGCGGATAATACGGCGATTACTGATAGCAATTCTGTGTATGTACTTACCAAGGTAATGAATAACAGACTGTGCACCGTTAAAGGCTTTCTTACAGTGTGGAATCCAGTCTTTTTCATAGCAGATATTTATCAGCTCTTTGAAGGCATAGTGATTCCGGTATTTTTCACTGCTTCCGTGAAATTGAAGTTTTTTATTTTTCCATAAAGTTTTCAGTTCATCCAGATATTTTCCACGGAAAAGTTTAGATAACACTTTAACAGGGAAAAAGAACTCTTCACCTTTATCGCGCCACTGATTCTTAGCAGTCAATCCACCACCGAGAAGAATGACATGGATATGGGGATGGAAATTCATTTCAGATCCCCATGTATGCAGGATACAGATGTATCCGACCTTTGCACCCAGATATTTTTCATCCTCAGCAAGTTCATTTATCGTGGAAGAGACAGAATGATACAAGGCATTATACAGGAGCTTCTGGTTACAATAGATTAAAGGATTCAGTTCCTGAGGGACTGTAAATACCACATGGAAGTAAGGTGCTTCCAAAACGTCTTCCCGTTGGGCATCCATCCACTTTTCGGTAGGAAGAGCTTGACACATAGGACAGCATCTGTTACGACAGGAATTGTAGTGAATCTGAAGATGGCCACAATCTTCACAAACACTGACATTTGCTCCATAAGCGCCGGTCTTGCAGTTCATAATGGAGTGTGAAACTTTTGCCTGTTCCGCAGAAGGTGTATATCTGTCCAGATATTTGAGATAAAAAGAGTGAAATATATCCTGTACAGTTGGATTTTCCATGCCTAATCCTCCTGCACGTCAAAAGGACTTTTAATTCCCAATAGTGTTTTGTTACTCACATGAAGATATATTTCTGTGGATTTTGGGTCTGTATGTCCTAATAATGCTTGAATATATTTAATGTCACAACCCGCTTCCAAAAGATGGCTTGCAAAACTATGCCTGAAAGTATGAGAAGAAAAATGTTTCGTAATGCCAGCCTTTTTTGCACTTATTTTTAAGAATTGATTTACACTTGAAATATCAAGGTAATTGTGAGTCCATTGACTTGGGAACAGTATATCCCTTGGTTTACCGCATTGAAACCAGTATTCTGTAAGTAAATCCAGTGTACGGTCGGCAAGAATAGTATATCGGTCTCTTCGGTTTTTGGTATTGCGTATATGAATAGACTTATTACTTCTGGATATATCGTCATAGTGCAGATGTACCACTTCTGATACACGAAGTCCACCAGAATACATGGTTGCAATCATTGCTTTATGTTTCAAATTTTTAGTTGCATCAAGAATAGAATTGATTTCATCCTTTGAAAGAACAACAGGAAGAGCCCGATCGCGTTTCATGCGGGCGATTTCATCTTCGTCCCAGTATAGTTTTAAGATTCTTTTATACATAAAACGTATAGCAGAATAATAATGATTATAAGTTTCCGGCATGACTCCAGATAACCTTTTTGCAGTTAAAAAAGCATCCGCGTCATCAATAATCAGTTCATCCCATGGCTTCCCTGTATAATCTAAAAAATGTCTAATCGTATGACAGTAGGCATTAGCTGTGGATGGCTTTAAATTTTTCTTTTCCGCAGCGAGTTTGATTTGATTATAAATATCTTCGTACATAAAATATCCTCCGTAAAATAAATGAAATTTTATAAGTTCCACATGCCTTTACGGAGGAGCATTCGCTTGATAAAACCGCTTGTAGAAACGGTGGAAAAATGGTATTCTTTTCATAGGCAGTGGTAGGGAACTAAGCCCGTATTTGAAGTTTGTTTTTGGTGGTACTTAAACAATACTATCTTGGGAGAATCCTGTCACTGCTTTTTTAGAAAACTAAAGTAAGAAACTGTGCAATAGCCTTGGAAGGCCATCGCGCAGCGATTTTGTTCAATTAGAAGTTGTAGAGGTGAAGAGAATGAAGAAACTATATTGCATGAACTGTAGTGCTCAAATAAAAGGAACAATACCAAATAAATGTTCTTGTGGAGCTGAATTTGATTTAGCAGATACAAAAAACATAAAAAAAATAATTACAAGCATTATATTTTTTGTAATATTAATGTCTCCACTGCTTATTCTTATTCACTTTGGCAGACAATATTTACAAGCGTCAATTATTTTATATGCTTTACTCCTGAGTCTATGTATGTTTTGGTATCGTATCGTACAAACTATTTTAGTTCGTCTTGAGTTAGTAACTATGACAAACATTGAAATTAAATAATAACAATAGCATTTTCACAGCTTTAGTAAGCAGGAAATATAATGGGTGTTTTAGGTGTATTCAGTATTATTAAAGGAAAGTTACCCCTTATCAAAAGATATAATGGGGTAAAAAACATAAAGTTACATTCGAGAATTGAGGGAACAGCTTTATTATTAGTAGGAAGTGTGTTGATTTTTCAATGTTTTGTATCCATGGGATGTTGAATTAGTTATTAGTATTCTGTCGATTTGCATTTTTTCATTGATACTAGAAATCGTATTAAAAGTAATATAAAATCCTGATTTTCCAAAGGAGGCACCATGATTAAAAAAATTTGGACATGGAAGAGAATTAGTTCCGTTATCATTTTACCAATGGTAATATTTATACTCGTCAGCTCATTAAGACTTGCAGTGCTTGCCGGTGAGATGCAGGTGGCGCTTATGTTTGTGGCAGCATTAACATTTTTCACATATCTTTTTGTGGGATGTGCTTATCCAAAAAGATTTGCCTGCATGAAAATTGTAAAAAGATATTTATCGTTCAGAGAGTTGAAGGATTTCATAGAAAAAGAGAAGTTTAACCGATTTGTGATGGAGGACGTATCGGATCCGTTTGATTTTTATTATTCTGAAAACTGGTTTTTCGTAAAGGAAGTATATGTTCCGCGAAAAATTGTTTTAGATATTATTGCAGTCAATAAGTCTCTCTTTTCTCCTTTTACGGTAATAGGAATTATCACCGAAAATGGAGAAGCTGTTTTTTTGGCACAGGTTAAAAAAGAAGAGGCAGATCAGGTGACTCTAAAGTTAAAGAAAGAATTCCCGGAGTTTCGATGTGATGTACAGATTCTGAAAGAAGCCATATATAAGCGGTTTTATAAGGAAAAGAAGAAGCAGTTCGCTGATAAAATTCCGGATAAAATGGAGTTTATCAATTATTGCAGACTTTAAGAAGTTGAACATGAAAGAATAAAAAAGAGGAGATGAAAGATTCAGGGGAAATAATCGATGATCTTTGTGCAATTATTTGACACAAGAGGGGATTGTGCGCCATCCGGATTTTGATGACAGAATTGTTGCATTTGCAGACATGCTGCATGGCAGAACGGAACTTTATGATGACAATTCGCATGGGACGCATGTTAGTTCAATCATTGGCGGCAGTGGAAGGATGTCCGGGGGCAGATATGAGGGAATGGCGCCGAAGTGTCAGCTGGTAGTTGTGAAAGTGTTGGATGAGAAAGGAAATGGAAATATCGGAAATGTTCTGCATGGGATCCAGTGGGTGCTGGAAAATCGGGCTCGTTTTCAAATTCGCATTGTAAATATTTCTGTGGGGACATTGCCGAGTGTCAATGAAGAGGGGGCAGAAAAACTGGTGCAGGCAGTGGAGGCACTTTGGGACGTGGGGATAGTAGTAGTGACTGCAGCAGGCAATTATGGACCGCGTCCAGGCAGTATTACCTCGCCGGGAATCAGCAAGAAAGTGATCACGGTCGGTTCCTGCGATGACCAGTTTTATATGGAAGAAGGAAAGAAAAAGAGAAAAAGTTATTCGGGCAGAGGTCCTACTGCGGAGTGTGTGGTGAAGCCGGATCTTCTTGCTCCGGGAAGCTACATCACATCCTGCAATGCAAGATACAGAGAAAAAGGACAGAAACCGTATACAATGAAGAGCGGAACCTCCATGTCCACGCCGGTCGTGAGTGGTGCTATCGCGCTTTTGTTATCAAAATATCCGGATATGTCTAATGTAGAAGTGAAACTACGGCTTCGGGAGAGCAGTATTGATATTGGAAGACCGCAGAATGAACAAGGATGGGGACTGCTGAATGTAGAGAAGTTGTTGAAGGAATAAGACAGCGCTGTAAAAAATCAGCGCTGTAAAAAGACAAATTCGGAGTCAGAGGAGAGGGAAGGCTCATAGAAGTAGCCGTCAGTGTCGAACTCTTTTAATTTTTCAAAATCAGAAATCCGGTTTGTGATGATATAGTGAACCATTTGACCGCGTGCCATCTTGGCGGCAGTGGCGAGTGTCTTGTACACTCCATTTTTCCGGACTTTGAAAGAGCAGGTGAGAAAACGAACCGGAGCTTTGACGTATTTTCGGATACATTTTGCATATTCCTCAGAGGCAAGATTGACGATCCGGTCATCGGATGCAGTGAGATCCTGATAGAGAAGGTCTGACCAGTATTCATAAAGGTTCTTTGTGCTGGCAACATTTAGTTTTGTGAGCATTTCCAATCGGTATTCGTAAATACTGTCGTAAGGCTTTAATATTCCATAAGCGCCGCTTAAAATGCGGATCGTCTTTTGAGCGTACTCTTTGTCAGAGTCAGAAAAGGTGAGTGGTTTCATATATTTATACTGGATTCCATCATAAGTTTCGATGGCGGCAGTACCGTTCTGATCGAATTTCATTGTCTGGATCCGGTCGGCGCCATCCAGTGCCAAGGATGGATTGATCCGCATAAGAATCTCAAGATCCATCGGAGAATAGGTACGCAGCACCTTGATGATCTCCTGTGTATGGGAAAGATAAGCGGGCAGCGAACGCGGTATCGTTTTGGATTGAGCCGGTTTCATATTCTTTGCCGGGGAAATGATGATTTTCATAAAAATAAATCCTCCATAGATATCAATTTCAAATAATGTTTGTAAATGTCCTTCGTCTGGATTGTAGCACAAAAAAAGAAGGCGGTGCAAGAGCTTCTCTGCTATGAAAGTTTCTGATTTTGCAGAAAATCATCAGTGTCAAGAAAAAATACTTGACACCACATTTTTTTTGTTATATGATACCAAAGGTGATAAAAATGAATGAGATCTTAGAACAGGCATTGCTGTATGATTTTTATGGAGAGCTTTTGACAGCACATCAGAAAAATATATATGAGCAGTTCGTGCTGGAGGATTTATCTTTGAGTGAAATCGCAGAAGATGCGGGAATCAGCAGGCAGGGCGTACACGATTTGATCAAACGGTGCAACAAGACACTGGAGGGATATGAGTCGAAGCTCCATCTTGTAGAGAGATTTCTTTCCGTTAAGGAAAAAGTTCACCGCATGAATACATTGTTAGAAGAGCAAGAAAAGATCAGTACAGAAGAGCTGATCCGAGAGATTAAAGGGATTTCTTCGGAAATCTTAGAGGAGTTGTAGTATGGCATTTGACAGTTTAACTGAAAAACTTCAAAATGTATTTAAGAACCTGAGAAGCAAGGGACGTCTGACTGAGGAAGATGTTAAGCTTGCACTGCGGGAAGTAAAGATGGCGCTTTTAGAGGCGGATGTTAACTTCAAAGTTGTCAAAGGGTTTGTGAAAGATGTGCAGGAGCGTGCAGTCGGTCAGGACGTGATGAATGGTCTGAATCCGGGACAGATGGTGATCAAGATTGTAAATGAAGAGTTGATCCGTCTGATGGGATCTGAGACGACTGAGATTCAGCTGCAGCCGGGACAGGCGACCACTGTTATTATGATGGCGGGTCTTCAGGGAGCCGGTAAGACGACGACAACAGCGAAGATTGCAGGAAAGCTGAAGCTGAAAGGGAAGAAGCCACTTCTTGTTGCGTGTGATGTATATCGTCCGGCAGCGATTAAGCAGTTACAGGTGAACGGTGAGAAGCAGGGCGTGGAAGTATTCTCGATGGGTGAGAATCACAAGCCGGTTAATATCGCCAAAGCAGCGATGGAACATGCTGCAAAAAATGGAAACAATGTCGTGATCCTCGATACGGCAGGACGTCTTCATATCGATGAGGAGATGATGGAAGAACTTCAGGAAATCAAAGAACATGTGGAAGTTCATCAGACAATCCTTGTAGTCGATGCGATGACAGGACAGGATGCGGTTAATGTGGCAAATGATTTCAATCAGAAGATTGGAATCGATGGTGTCATTGTGACAAAGCTTGACGGAGATACAAGAGGCGGTGCTGCACTTTCCATTCGTGCAGTCACAGGAAAGCCGATCCTTTATGTCGGAATGGGTGAGAAACTTTCTGATCTGGAGCAGTTTTATCCGGATCGTATGGCATCCCGTATTCTTGGTATGGGAGATGTACTCAGCTTGATCGAGAAGGTCGGAGAAGACATTGACGAAGACAAAGCAAGAGAGATGGGCAAGAAGATTAAGAAGGCCCAGTTTGATTTTGAAGATTATCTGGAGAGTATGAATCAGATGAAAAAAATGGGCGGTCTGTCCAGTATCCTCAGTATGATGCCGGGAATGAACATGGCACAGATGAAGGGATTTGATTCTGAGGAAGGCGAGAAGAAGATGGCACAGATGGAAGCAATCATTTATTCTATGACTGTGAAAGAACGCCGGAATCCAGAGATTTTAAACCCATCAAGGAAGCATAGAATTGCGAAGGGGGCGGGAGTAGATATCAGTGAAGTCAACCGCATGATCAAGCAGTTTGAACAGTCCAAGAAGATGATGAAGCAGCTTCCGAATTTAATGGGCGGCAAAGGTGGTAAAAAAGGCAGATTCAAGCTTCCTTTTTAGCACATAGATAACAAATTTTAAGAGAAAGATGAAGAGGTGAATGAAATGGCAGTAAAAATCAGATTAAAAAGAATGGGACAGAAGAAAGCACCATTTTATAGAATCGTTGTAGCAGATGCAAGATCTCCAAGAGACGGAAGATTTATCGAGGAAATCGGAACATATGATCCGAATCAGGAGCCAAGCGCTTTCAAAGTAGATGAGGAAGCAGCTAAGAAATGGTTAAACAACGGAGCTCAGCCAACAGAAGTAGTTGGAAAGATTTTCAAAGCAGCTGGAATCGAAAAATAATCTGAGCCGCGGAGGTGCGCGTGATGAAAGAATTAGTCGAAGTAATTGCGAAAGCATTAGTAGATGATCCGAGCGGTGTTGTAGTTACAGAGAAAACAGAGGGAAAGACAACTGTGATTGAGTTACATGTTTCTGATGCAGATATGGGAAAAGTAATTGGAAAGCAGGGAAGAATTGCAAAGGCGATCCGTTCTGTTGTAAAGGCAGCAGCTGCGAAGGAAGATAAGAAAGTAGTTGTAGATATCGCTCAGTAGAGCGGTATCTATTTTTTTAAAAGGATTCATTGGAAGCAGGAAAGGAGCATCTGCCGGGTGGAAATAAGAAAGCACAGGCAGAGAAAGATCTTATGGAACAACAATTTCAGGTCGGAGTGATCTCAAGCACGCACGGTGTCAGGGGAGAAGTAAAAGTATTTCCTACCACAGATGATGTGAAGCGCTTCAAGAAGCTGAAGCATGTGTTATTAGATACAGGAAAAGAGCAGTTGCCTTTGGAAGTGGAGCAGGTGAAGTTTTTTAAACAGTTTGCGATTTTGAAATTCAAAGGGATTGATAATATAAATGACATCGAGAAGTATAAGGGGAAAAGTCTTCTCGTAGACAGAAAAGATGCGGTAAAATTAAAAAAAGATGAATATTTTATTGCTGATATGATCGGAATGCATGTATTTACCGAAGATGGAGCTGAATTCGGAACGCTCCGTGACGTGCTGGAAACCGGGGCAAACGATGTGTATATCATCGACACGACGGATGGAAAAGAAGTCCTTGTGCCGGCAATCAAACAGTGCATTCTTAATGTGGATATCGAAGAGCAGAAGATGACAATTCATCTGTTAGAAGGGCTGGTATAAAGGATGCATTTTCATATACTGACATTATTTCCGGAGATGGTCTTAAATGGACTTGGGACAAGTATTACTGGAAGAGCAATGGCAAATAATCTGCTTTCGGTAGAGGCTGTTAATATCCGGGATTATGCGAATAATAAACATAATCGGGTGGATGATTATCCATATGGAGGCGGAGCGGGTATGCTGATGCAGGCAGAGCCGGTGTACGGCGCATACCGCGCGGTGGAAGATTCTATCCAAGAACGCACTGGAAAAGAAGGGCGTACACGTGTCGTATATCTTTCACCGCAGGGGGGGACTTTCTCCCAGAGTATGGCAGAGGAGTTTGCGAAAGAAGAAGATCTGATCCTCTTGTGCGGTCATTATGAAGGAATTGACGAGCGAGTGTTGGAAGAAATCGTGACAGATTATGTCTCCATCGGAGACTATGTACTGACCGGAGGAGAACTTCCAGCTATGGTAATTGTTGATGCGGTATCCCGTCTGATCCCGGGAGTTCTGCACAATGATACTTCGGCAGAATTTGAGAGTTTTCAGGATAATCTGTTGGAATATCCGCATTATACAAGACCAGAAATCTGGCATGACAAGCAAGTGCCGCCGATCCTTCTATCCGGACATCATGCCAACGTGGAAAAGTGGAGAAGAGAACAGTCGATTTTGAGAACATGGCAACGAAGACCGGATTTGCTGGATAAGGCAGAACTTACAGAAAAAGAGAAAAAAAACTTGCAAAATATAATAGAGCATGATAAAATGTAACGTGTTGTGAAGTAAAGAGATGGTCCTCTGATACAAATCATGTATTAGGAACGTCCAAATAATAAGGAGGTCACACAAGATGAACGATATTATTAAGAAAATTGAAGCTGAGCAGTTAAAGGCAGAAGTACCTGAATTTAACGTAGGTGATACTGTAAAAGTATACGCAAAAATTAAAGAAGGTAACCGTGAAAGAATCCAGGTTTTTGAAGGAACAGTTCTGAAGAAACAGGGTGGAAGCACAAGAGCAACATTTACAGTTAGAAAGAACTCTAACGGAATCGGTGTTGAGAAAACTTGGCCATTACACTCACCAAACGTAGAGAGAGTAGAAGTTGTTCGCAGAGGTAAAGTAAGAAGAGCGAAACTGAACTACTTAAGAGACCGCGTTGGTAAGAAAGCAAAAGTAAAAGAATTAGTAAAATAGTAACAAGAGGAAGGGACAAAGTACGGAATGTATGTTGTCCCTTTTGTTCTATCATCAAGAAAGACAGACACAGAGGTGCGAATGAAAAGATACGGAATCAGAAGAAGCAGGAAGAGAGAATATATAAAGAAAATCCGCAATGGTCTGGTATGGAGTATGCAGATCGCGATTGTATGTATCATCGCCTTTGTGCTTGTATGGTACTGGGGACAGCGGGTCAGTAATATTGGCGATTCGATGAATCCGGTGCTGCATAATGGGGACATTGTGCTTGTCAACCGACTGATTTATGACACAAGCACACCGAAGCGGAATGATATTATTGTGTTCCGGCCAAATGGGAATGAAAATGCCCATGCTTCGATCAAGCGCATTGTAGGACTTCCTGGAGAAACGATTCAATTGAAGGACAATGCTGTTTATATTAATAGAGAGAAGTTAAAAGAGGATTTCCAGACAACAGAGATTAGAGATGCCGGAATTGCCGGGGAAGAGCTGGTGCTTGGAGGCGATGAGTATTTTGTACTTGGAGATAACCGGGCGGCGAGTGAAGATAGCAGAGAGGCGGATATCGGTACAGTGAAACGCTCTGAGATAGAAGGGAAAGCATGGTTTGTCATGTTGCCGACACAACATTTTGGATTGATAAAAGACTGATAGAAAGATAGAGGTAAAAGAGATGCATTTTCAATGGTATCCGGGTCATATGACGAAAGCAAAACGTATGATGCAGGAAAATATAAAATTGATCGATCTTGTGATCGAATTGGTTGATGCCAGAATTCCGGTGAGCAGCCGGAATCCAGACATTGATGAGCTTGGAAAAAATAAGGCGAGGCTGATTCTTTTGAATAAGTCAGACCTTGCGGAAGAAAAACAGAATGATGCCTGGGCAGAATACTTTAAGGAAAAAGGATTTTCAGTTGTAAAAGTAAACTCGAAAAGAGGAGGCGGAATCAAGTCGATCCAAGGCGTAATTCAGGAGGCATGTAAAGAAAAAATTGAGCGTGACAGAAAGCGCGGTATCTTAAATCGTCCGGTGCGGGCAATGGTTGTCGGGATTCCAAATGTCGGAAAGTCGACATTTATCAATGCTCTTGCAGGCAAAGCATGCGCGAAGACTGGAAATAAGCCAGGCGTCACAAAAGGAAAACAGTGGATCCGTCTTAATAAAAACGTAGAACTTCTCGATACACCGGGAATTCTCTGGCCGAAATTTGAAGATCAGACAGTGGGACTTCGGCTCGCGTTTATCGGTTCGATCAAGGATGAGATTTTAAATACAGAAGAACTTGCGATGGAGATGATCACTTTTCTGACAGAGAAATATCCGGGCGTTCTGGAAGAAAAATATAGCGTAGAGATCAGTGAAGACTCCTATGAGTGCCTGAGAAGAATTGCAGAAAGCAGACATTGTCTTGTGAAAGGAAATGAACTTGACACAAATAAGGCCGCAATCCTGCTGATCGACGACTTCCGGAGTGGAAAGCTTGGAAGGATCACGCTGGAATTTCCGGAAGACTATGAGTAGAAAAAGCGGAAGGAAGAAGGCGGTAAGAAATGAAAAGCGATGAAGAAAAGTATTTAGCAGAAGAAAAAAATATTTTTAAGGAACTTCTTGGCTGGCTGGTATATATACTGATTATTTTTGGTCTGACGTATCTTGTGATTACATTTGTTGGACAGCGTACGCGTGTTACCGGTTCCTCGATGGAAACGACCTTGAGTGATGGTGACAATCTCATTGTGGACAAAATCTCTTACCGGTTCCGGGATCCGGAGCGGTATGACATTATTGTCTTTCCGTATCAGTATCAGGAAAATACATACTATATTAAGCGGATTATCGGAATGCCGGGGGAAACCATACAGATTATCGATGGGGAAGTCTACATTGACGGACAGATACTCGGTGAGGAGTATGGAACAGAAGTGATGCAGGATGCAGGGATCGCCGAAGTGCCAGTGACACTTGGAGAAGATGAATATTTTGTACTGGGTGACAACCGGAACCACAGCATGGACAGCAGAGATTCTAGAGTTGGTATTTTAAAGAGAGAAGATCTTGTTGGAAGAGCGTGGGTACGGATCTGGCCATTTTCAGAGTTTGGAGTGATAAAACATGAGTAAGAGCATTCGGGAAATACAGCAGGAATTTTCTCAGGCAGATGATTGTGAAAGAAAGGTACTGTATGAACAGTATGCAGATGATTCGAGGGCAGGTGTGACTGCTCTGATCGCAAAATACAAAAAGCAGGAAGAAAGGCTTGCGGCGGAGATTGCCCGCATTGAGGCGATGAAATCTTATGAGAACAAATACCGGGATGCAGCATTTATCTGCGGGATCGATGAAGTTGGAAGAGGTCCGCTTGCAGGTCCGGTCGTGGCAGGGGCTGTAATCCTTCCAAAAGACAGCCAGATTCTTTATCTCAATGATTCCAAAAAATTGACGGAGAAACGCAGGGAAGAACTCTATGAGGTGATCATGCAGGAAGCAGTAGCTGTTGGGATTGGAATTGTAAGTCCTGCACGGATTGACGAGATCAATATTCTTCAGGCAACGTATGAGGCAATGCGGGAGGCTGTAGGGAAGCTTTGTGTGGAGCCGAATGTCCTTCTAAATGATGCAGTTACAATTCCGATGGTTCCTCCGCATATTGTCCAGGTGCCGATTATCAAAGGAGATGCCAAAAGTGTTTCGATTGCCGCGGCAAGCATTGTGGCGAAGGTGACAAGAGACCGGCTGATGACAGAATATGAGGAGGTACTTCCTGGATATGGATTTGCATCGAACAAAGGGTATGGCTCGTCAGAGCATATCGCAGCATTGAAAAAATATGGACCGACACCGATCCATCGTCGTAGTTTTATCCACAATTTCATCTAAAGAGAGGAAAGCATTTTATGGGGAATCAGCGACAGATCGGAAGGGAGTATGAGAAAATGGCAGCAGAGTATCTGGAAGCATGTGGCTTTCAGATACTTTCCTGTAATTATCGGTGCAGATACGGGGAGATTGACCTAATTGCGAAAGACGGAGAGATGCTTGTATTCTGTGAGGTTAAGTATCGCTCGGATACGAGAAAAGGAGAACCGGCAGAGGCAGTCGGAGTCAAGAAGCAGCAAACAATCTACAAATGTGCGGCAGCATACTTGCAGGAGTATGGGATAGCAGAAATGCCCTGTCGCTTCGATGTGATTAGTATTTTAGGACGGGAGATCTGCCTGATCCGGGATGCATTTTGAGAACCAGGATAAATATGGTGCACAGATGTTTGACGAAAAATAAAGGGAGGAGAGAGCATTGGAGAATCGTTGGAAGAAAACAGACGAAAGAAATGTATTGGAAGTAAAAGAAAAAGCGGGCGTAACCTATCTGTCCTACCCGCTTTTAGAACATACGAAGTGTGTGAGACACGCATTTTCTACAAGACTTGGAGGAGTCAGTGAGGGAATCTATGCCTCGATGAACTTAAGTTTTTCCCGGGGAGATGATCCGGAAGCAGTGCGGGAGAATTTTTACCGGATGGCAGAAGTGCTTGAGATTTCGCCAGAGCAGTATGTCTTTTCTGCGCAGACACATACAACGAATGTTCGGAAAGTAACAAAAGACGATGCAGGAAAAGGATTTTTATTTCCGCAGGCATGTATTACGGGATGCGCGGGAGGGCTTAAGGATGTGGATGGGCTTGTGACAAATGAGCCCGGACTTTGCCTTGCTACTTTTTATGCAGACTGTGTGCCGCTTTTTTTCGTGGATCCGGTAAAAAAAGCGATTGGGCTCAGCCATTCTGGATGGAGGGGCACGGTTGGAAAGATCGGAAAAGTGACGGTGGAGAAAATGACAGAACTGTATGGAACAGATCCAAAGGATGTTGTCGCGGCAGTCGGACCGTCGATTTGTCAGGATTGCTATGAGGTCAGCAAAGATGTTGTTGAGCAGTTTCGGGAAAACTATGATGAGAAATACTGGGAAAAATTATTTTATGAAAAAGAAAACGGCAAATACCAGTTAAATCTCTGGGAGGCAAATCGCATTGTGCTGCAGGAGGCAGGAATCCCGAAGGAGCAGATTGCAGTGACAAATATCTGTACTTGCTGCAACAGTGAACTCCTGTTTTCGCATCGGGCATCACAGGGGAAGAGAGGAAACCTTGGGGCATTTCTTATGTTAGAATAAACAGTGGAAGATAAACTAAATTTACAGCGCGAAAGAGGAGGTCATCTATGGATATGGAAACAGCAGCAGAAAATGTAGAAGAAGCAGCAAAAGATGTAAACCGGTTGGTCGAATATGTCAATTCTCAGATTCCGAACATCATTAATTTTGGTCTGAAAGTAGTGTTGTCATTGATCTGCTTTTTTATCGGAAGAAAGCTGATCCGGTGGGTACAGAAATTAGTCAGAGCATCTTTAAATCGGGCAAACGTAGATAAAGGGGTAGAGCAGTTTGTAGATTCAATGTTAAAAGTGGTGCTTTATTGTATTCTGATCTTTAGTCTTGTGGCAAATTTCGGAGTAGATACGACATCGATCGCAGCGCTCTTTGCTTCCGGAGGTGTTGCTATCGGTCTGGCGCTCCAAGGAAGTCTTTCAAACTTTGCGGGAGGAGTTTTGATCCTTCTTTTGAAACCGTTTGTAGTGGGAGATTATATTATTGAAAGTGGAACTGGAAATGAAGGAACGGTAAAGGAAATTCAAATTTTCTATACAAAGTTATCAACGGTTGACAATCGGATGATCGTTATTCCAAACGGTGCGCTGTCTAATAATAGTCTGACAAATGTGACAGCAAAAGAGAAGAGGCGCTTGGAGATTAAAGTAGGGATTTCCTACGAGTCAGATTTGCGGAAGGCAAAGGAAGTGATCGAATCTCTTCTTCTTGAAGATGAGAGTATTTTAAAAGATGAAGAAATCATAGTGTATGTTGATGAACTGGCAGAAAGTTCTGTTGTGATCGGGTCAAAGTCCTGGGTGAAAACCGATGATTATTGGCCGACCAGATGGAGATTGTTGGAGGAAATCAAACTGACGATGGATGAACAGGGGATCAACATTCCTTATCCGCAAATGGATGTTCATATTCAAAAAGAAAGCTAATAGAAAAGCAGTATAAGAAAGGCGGCAAAAAGTTCCCAATCTCTTCCACTTTTTGCCGTTTTTTAATAAAAAAACTTGACTTTTCAGAAAATTTTTATTATACTATAGTTCGTAGCAACTTGCAGAGAAAAGTAAGTTTGCAGAAAATAAATATAATATATCATATCGTGCTGAAATAGCTCAGTCGGTAGAGCACTTCACTCGTAATGAAGGGGTCGTCGGTTCAAGTCCGATTTTCAGCTGAATGGCAGGCAGATATAGGTGAGAGTCTATATCTGCTTTTTTATTACAGAACAAAACGAAAGAGGGAGTGAGGGAAATGAAACAAATGTGGAAAAAATTGTTTACACCGACAGACATGACAGAAGGAACACCATGGAAAAAGATTGTCCTGTTTACGATTCCGATGTTGATCGGAAATATTGCGCAGCAATTATACAATACGGTGGATAGTATTATTGTGGGACGCTATGTCGGAGATAATGCTCTGGCAGCCGTGGGAAGTGCCAGCCCGATTTTGAACTTGCTGATCGTACTGTTTATTGGAATTTCAGTTGGGGTGAGTATTATGGTTGCCCAGTATTTTGGGGCGAAAGAAAGGGAAGAATTATCATCTACAATCGGAGGATGTGTGACGCTGACAGCGATTGTTGCAATAGCTCTGATGATTGTTTCTCCATTTGTCGTGCGACCGATGTTGGAAATGCTCCACACACCGGCAAGCATTATCGACTGGTGTACTTCCTATCTGATCATTATGATGGTCGGGATTGCAGGCATGGCTTATTATAATATATTAAGTGGTGTGCTGAGGGGTCTTGGAGATTCTGTGTCGGCACTCGTTTATCTGCTTGTTGCAACGGTATTGAATATTGGTCTGGATCTTTTATTTGTTGCAGTGTTTGATATGGGAGTAGCGGGGGTTGCCCTCGCGACAGTGATCGCTCAGTTTGTCTCTGCGGTGCTTTGTTTATGGAAATTAATGCATATGAAGGAAATTTTTGAGTTTAGAAAACATCACTTAAAAATGAGCAGAGAACATACGGCACAGATTATCCGCCTGGGACTTCCTTCTGGATTGACACAGGCAATTTTTTCAATGGCAATGATTATTGTGCAGTCATTGACAAATAGTTTCGGGGAGATGTTCATTGCAGCAAATGTAATCATTATGCGCGTTGATGGGTTTGCGATGATGCCAAACTTTTCTTTTGGAACAGCGATGACGACTTATGCCGGACAGAATGCAGGAGCAAAACAATATGATAGAATCAACCGGGGAGCAAAGCAGGGAACTCTGATTGCAATGGGAGTATCGGCGACTATTACCGGGCTGATTTTGATCTTTGGGAAATATCTGATGGGAATTTTTACAGAGACTGAGGAGCTTGTTGATCTCAGCATGCGGATGATGCGTATTCTTGCGGTTGGATATATTGCGATGGGGGCAACTCAGTGCTTGTCCGGAGTGATGCGTGGGGCAGGTGATACGATGACGCCGATGTGGATCTCGCTTGTGACGACAGTGCTGATCCGTGTACCGGTTGCCTATGGAATTTCCTGGATCACAAGAACACCAGAATTGCCAAATGGACGGTCTGAGTGCGTTTTCATTTCGTTGCTTTGCTCTTGGGTGCTGGGTGCGTTGATTACATTTTACTTTTACAAACGTGGAAAATGGAAGAAAAAAGCATTGGGAAGTATGGAGAAATAACAAAAATATCCAATGATGTTTGAAAAAAAGAGGGAACTTTCTCGAAAGGTGAGAGGTTCCCTCTTTTTCGTATTGAAAAGGGGCTCTTTGCAATAGTAGTGATCAAGAGTGGCGTTTTCCGAGGTATAGCTTTTCAAGCAGGTTGATGCAGGCATATAGGAACATTGCGAGAATGCAAAGGAGGACGATAGCCATCAGGAGCCAGTCGAGCTTAAAGACCTGGCTGGAGTAAATGATCAAGTAACCAAGCCCGTTTCGTGCTGCAAGGAATTCTCCGATGATCACTCCGACGAGGCATAGGCCGATGTTGACCTTCATATTGCTGATGATTGCCGGAATGGAGTGAGGGATTACAACTTTTGTGAGAGCGTGGAATCTAGTACCGTGCAGCGTATAGATGAGTTTGATTTTCTCTTGATCGACAGTATGAAAGCTTGTATATAGGCTTAAAATACTTCCAAAGATTGCAACAGACATTCCAGAGACAATGATCGTTGTTTGAGTGGCGCCGAGCCATACGATCAGAAGGGGTGCCAGTGCAGATTTTGGAAGGCTGTTCAGCACGACAAGGTAAGGTTCCATAATCTCGGAAAGCTTCGGGCTGAACCAGAGAAGAACGGCACAGAGCAGAGCAATGAAGATAACAAGAAGGAAGCTTACGATTGTCTCATATACGGTGACACCAACGTGGAGGAAGATGCTTCGATCGCACACCATATTCCAGAAGCAGCGGACAATTTTTGAAGGACTGCTGAAGATAAACGAGTCGATCAGTCCGGTTGCAGAGGAAATCTCCCAGAGGATAAAAAAGACAAGCAAGATCAGAACCCGGAAGACAGAGACGATGGTCCGGTGCTTCTGTCTGCCTTTTAAAAATTCCTGTTGTTTTACGGACATCTCATTCACTTCCATTTAGTTCCCTCCAGACAAGATTGAAATATGTTTTAAATTCCGGTGTATTTCTGCGAAGAAGAGGAGTATCTTCCTGCATATCAAAGTGAAGCGGGATCGTCTGTTGAATAGAGGCGGGACGGGCAGAAAGGACGATGACGCGATCTCCAAGGCTGACTGCTTCTGATAAGTCGTGAGTGACAAGAATCGCTGTCTTTTTTTCTTTTCGGATAATTTGTCCGATATCATCTCCAACCGTCAGACGAGTCTGATAATCCAGAGCAGAGAATGGTTCGTCGAGAAGGAGAAGGTCTGGATCAAGGACCAGTGTGCGGATAAGGGCAGCGCGCTGCCGCATACCTCCGGAGAGCTCAGAAGGTTTTGCTTTGGCAAAGTTTTGCAATCCATAAGTGGCTAGCAGTTCGTTTGCTTTCTCTTTTGTCTGGCTGTTCAATTTGTGCTGGATCTCCAGGCCAAGGATGATATTCCGATAGATGGAGCGCCACTCAAACAGGTGATCTTTCTGAAGCATATACCCAATGTTGGCATTGCGCAGCTCTACGGATTTTCCATGGATCAGAATCTGCCCCTCCTCCGGTTGGAGCAGCCCTGCAATCAGTGATAAGAGTGTGGATTTTCCGCAGCCAGATGGACCGACGATAGCAATAAATTCTCCCTTTTTTACCGAAAAGGAGATGTGGCTTAAAGCAGGTGTCTCGCCATCCAGCGTGTGGTAGGCATAACTGACATTTTGAAATTCTAATATAGTTTCCATAAAAGCCTCCAGTCTGTTTCTATCCAATTTATGCAAAAGAAAGAAAATGGTGCGGCGATAGAGCAATCAGAAAAACGCGGATTGTTTTTTTTGATCAGTTGTGTATAATATCAGCAGGAGAAATAAAAGAAAAAGGGCAAAGGGTGAAGAAAATGAAAGAAAGAACAGATGGTGGGAGGATGAATCAAAAGGAAGAAAACCGGAAGATATCGGGACAGCCAAAGAGAAATTATCAGAAAGAGTTGGAGAACTTGTTAAAACAGTTTGAAAAAGATGGCAGAGTCCCATCTTTGTTACTTCATAGCTGTTGTGCACCTTGCAGTAGTTATGTGCTGGAGTATTTGTCTCAGTATTTTCATATTACAGTGTTCTATTACAATCCGAATATTTATCCGGATACCGAATATGACAAGCGGGTACAGGAACAAAAGGAACTGATTGAGAAACTCCCGGCGAAATATCCAATCTCTTTTCTGGCGGGAGAATATGATAAACAGCTGTTTTATGATGCGGTAAAAGGGATGGAGAGAGAAAAAGAAGGCGGCAGGCGATGTTTTCGCTGCTATG
The DNA here is from genome assembly GCF_042846195.1 of Faecalimonas umbilicata. NCBI lineage: Bacteria > Bacillati > Bacillota > Clostridia > Lachnospirales > Lachnospiraceae > Faecalimonas > Faecalimonas umbilicata. Next base: position 1,785,581 of record NZ_AP031411.1, on the reverse strand, counting down.
AACTGAGACTTTTGGAGGCGGCAAGGGAAGCGAAAAAGGGCAATTTTGATTATTTTACAACGACACTTAGTATCAGCCCGATGAAAAATGCTGCAAAGTTAAATGAAATTGGAGAGCGGATCGGGGAAGAGATAGGGGTTCCTTATCTTCTGTCTGATTTTAAGAAGAAGAATGGATACCGTCGCTCGGTGGAATTATCGGGATTGTATGGACTTTACCGGCAGGATTACTGTGGCTGTATCTTCTCAAAACAAGAGCGAGAAGCTCAGAAGAAAGAAATGCTAAAAAGTGAAAATATGTAAAAAATCCTAAAAGAGAAAGAAAAAATATGTAAAAAGAGAAGATAATATTGGAAAATTATACAAAAATATGATAGACTATGAAAAATAAGCAACAGAAAAGAGGAACAAATATGGCACAATTGTGGGGAGGACGTTTTACAAAAGAAACAGATCAGATGGTATATCAGTTCAATGCATCGATTTCTTTTGACAAAAGGTTTTATGCACAGGATATTAGAGGCAGCATCGCGCATGTGATGATGTTGGCAAAGCAAGGGATTCTGACAGAAGAAGAACAACGGAAAATGATTTCCGGTCTGGAAGGAATTTTAAGGGATATAGAAGACGGTTCTCTTGCGATTTCAGAGAAATATGAAGATATTCATAGTTTTGTGGAGGCGACTTTGATCGAGCGGATCGGAGAACCTGGCAAGAAATTACATACTGGAAGAAGCAGAAATGATCAGGTTGCCCTCGATATGAAGCTTTATATCAGAGATGAAGTGTATGCGACGGATCATCTTTTGAAGGAGTTGTTAGAGGTACTGCTTGGAATCATGGAAGAACATATCGATACGTTCATGCCGGGATTTACTCATCTGCAGAAAGCACAGCCAATCACATTGGCACACCATATGGGTGCTTATTTTGAAATGTTTAAGCGAGATCGAGCCCGCATGAAGGATGTTTACCGGAGAATGAATTACTGTCCGCTTGGCTCTGGAGCTCTGGCTGGTACCACATATCCGTTGGATAGAGAGTATACAGCGGAACTGTTAGGGTTTGCAGGTGCCACATGGAACAGTATGGATTCTGTGGCAGACAGAGATTATCTGATTGAATTTTTAGCCGCACTGTCTACGGTTATGATGCATTTAAGCCGCTTTTCAGAGGAGGTTATTATCTGGAACAGCAATGAGTACCAGTTTGTTGAAATTGATGATGCATACAGTACCGGAAGCAGCATTATGCCGCAGAAGAAGAATCCGGATATTGCAGAACTTGTTCGTGGAAAGACAGGACGTGTTTACGGAGCGTTGATGTCACTTCTTGTGACAATGAAAGGATTGCCGCTTGCTTATAATAAGGACATGCAGGAAGACAAAGAGCTTGCTTTTGATGCGATCGATACGGCAAAGGGATGTTTGATGTTGTTTACAGATATGCTCCGCACGATGAGATTTCAGAAGGAACAGATGGAAAGAAGCGCGAAAAACGGATTTACTAATGCGACAGATGCAGCAGATTATCTTGTAGGCCATGGCGTAGCATTTCGGGATGCACATGGGATTGTCGGACAGCTTGTGTTAAGCTGCATTGAGAAGGGAATTTCATTGGAAGAGATGAGTTTGGAAGAATATCAGAGGATTTCCCCGGTATTTCAAGAAGATATTTATGATGCGATCAGCCTGAAGACTTGTGTGGAGAAGCGCAAGACATTTGGTGCACCGGGGCGGGAAGCGATGGAGCAGGTGATTTCTCTGCAGAAACGATATTTGTCCCAGTCGGATACGTTTTCCGCACAGGATTGATAAATATAATGGTTTAGTAAAGAGAGGAAAGAAAGATGGAGAGAAAATTAAGAGTAGGAATTCTTGGAGCAACGGGGATGGTAGGACAGAGATTTATTTCTCTTTTGGAAAATCATCCATGGTTTGAAGTAGTGACAGTGGCAGCCAGCCCAAGATCAGAAGGGAAAACGTATGAGGAGGCGGTTGGAGACCGCTGGAAGATGCAGACACCGATGCCGGAATCAGTGAAAAGTTTAGTAGTCATGAATGTCAATGAAGTAGAGAAAGTTGCAGCGGGTGTTGATTTTGTATTCAGCGCAGTGGATATGTCCAAGGAAGAAATCAAGGCAATCGAGGAAGCTTATGCAAAGACTGAGACACCGGTTGTATCAAATAACAGTGCACACCGCTGGACAAAAGATGTGCCGATGGTGATCCCGGAGATCAATCCGGAACACTTTGAGATCATTGAAGCGCAGAAAGCACGGCTTGGAACAGAGAGAGGATTTGTGGCAGTAAAGCCAAACTGTTCTATCCAGAGTTATGCACCGGTGCTGACTGCATGGAAAGAATTTGAGCCGACAGAGGTTGTGGCGACGACTTATCAGGCGATTTCAGGTGCAGGAAAGACATTTGCAGAGTGGTCGGAGATGGTGGAGAACATCATTCCATTTATCGGTGGAGAAGAAGAAAAAAGTGAGCAGGAACCGCTTAGAATCTGGGGACAGATCAAAGATGGTGAGATTGTAAAAGCAAGCAGTCCTGTTATTACAACACAGTGCATCCGTGTTCCGGTTCTGGATGGACATACAGCTGCAGTGTTTGTGAAATTTGCAAAGAAGCCAACAAAAGAACAGTTGATTGAAAAGCTTGTAACATTCCGTGGCCTGCCGCAGGAGTTAGAACTTCCAAGTGCGCCAAAGCAGTTTATCCAGTATCTTGAGGAAGACAACCGCCCGCAGGTAAAATTGGACGTAGATTTTGAGAAGGGAATGGGAATCTCAGTTGGACGTTTAAGAGAAGATACCGTGTACGATTATAAGTTTGTCGGACTTTCCCATAATACAGTCAGAGGTGCAGCAGGAGGCGCTGTGCTCTGTGCAGAAACACTGACTGCAAAAGGATATATCAAGGCAAAATAGAAAGGAAAAGAGAGAAGGGGAACCGCAGTTTTGCAGAACCTCTTTTTTCTCTTTCTGGAGGAGTTTAGGACAGGGTATGGAAATGAAATAAGAAATTTGTTATACTGAAAATTGATAAAGAGAGATTGGAACTGCGAAAAGAGGAAGGTGTTCAAATGAGAAAAGAACTATTGAATTACACACAGAACAGAGAATTGTCCTGGCTCCGATTCAATGAGCGCGTGCTTCAGGAAGCACAGGATCCGACAGTGCCGCTTTTGGAGCGGATGAAGTTTGTCGCAATCTTTACGAGCAATTTGGATGAGTTTTTTATGATCCGGGTAGGAAGTCTCTATGATATGGGAATGATGGGAGAAAATCATATTGACGATAAGACCGGATGGAGTGCAAGGCAGCAGTTGGACAAAATCTATACGGCGGTTGCACCGCTCTATAAAGAGCGGGAGAAGACATACGCGGAGATCAAGAAACAGTTAAGTCCGTATGGAATCTGTGGGTTGTCTTTCAAGGAGCTGGAACAGCAAGAGAAGAAGTTTGTAAAAAAATATTTCAGAGAGCAGATCCTTCCGCTTTTGTCACCTCAGATCGTAGATCCAAACCACCCATTTCCACATCTTTTGAACAATGAAATATATGTGACGGCAACCTTGAAGGAGAATGGCAGATCGTTACTTGGAATTGTACCGGTACCGCAGTTTATTTCTGATATCTTATATCTTCCCGGACATGACATTCGATATATTCGCATGGAAAAAGTGATCATGGAGTATTTGGAACTGATTTTTAGTCAGTATGAGATCTCGGATCGAAATTATATCTGTGTGACAAGGAATGCAGACATTTCTCCGGATGATGAAGCGTTTGATATCAATGATGATTTTCGTTACCGGATGAAAAAGACATTACATAAGCGGAGAAGAATGGCGGTTGTCCGTCTTGAAGTGGCAGAGAGTCTCAGTAAAGAGCGGGAACAGTATTTTTGCAGTAAATTTAACATTACACCGAAACAGATTTTTCGTACAAAAGTGCCGATGAAGCTCGGGTTTATGTTCTCAGTGATCGATAAGGCTCCAGATTCTATGAAGCGTGCACTGACGTATGAGCCATTTTCTCCTCAGATGGCGAAGATGGTGGAAGAAGGCAGTATGATGAAGCAGATTCGAAGAAAAGATATTCTGCTTTCTTATCCATATGAGAGTATGGAACCGTTTCTCCGTCTGATCAAAGAGGCGTCCGCGGATCCGAATGTCATGACGATTAAGATTACGATTTACCGCCTTGCACGAAAGACAAGGCTAGTAGAGTATCTGTGTGCAGCAGCAGAGAACGGAAAAGAAGTGACAGTGCTGATCGAACTGCGGGCAAGATTTGATGAGCAGAATAACATCGACTGGTCTGAAAGGCTTGAGGAGGCGGGATGCCGGGTGATTTATGGATTTGAGGGATACAAAGTACACTCTAAAATCTGTCTGATCACCTACCGCCATCGGAATGAGATACAGTATATCACTCAGATTGGGACGGGAAATTATAACGAGAAGACAGCGGAGATGTATACGGACGTCTCTCTGATGACATCCAGTCGGAGTATCGGGGAAGATGCAGCTGAATTCTTTAAAAATATGTCAATCAGTAATCTTGACGGAAGATATGAAGAACTGATCGTAGCGCCAACAAGTTTAAAACAGAAGATTCTCCTGTTGATCGATAGGGAGATCGCAAAGGGGACAAATGGCAGGATTGTCATGAAGATGAATTCGGTAACCGATATGGATTTCATTGAGAAAATTGCCGAGGCTTCCAGAGCGGGAGTCAGAATCGATCTGATCGTAAGGGGAATTTGCTGTATTCTACCGGGGATTGAAGGGGAAACAGAAAATTTACGAGTGATCAGTATTGTCGGGCGCTACCTGGAGCATGCCAGAATCTTTAGTTTCGGGGTCCGGGAGGAGCAAAAGATCTACATTGGTTCCGCGGACATGATGACAAGAAATACAGAAAAGCGGGTAGAAGTTGCATGTCCGGTCTATGATCCGATAGTGAAACGGCAACTAAACCATCTTTTGAAGGTCATGCTGTCGGACAATGTGAAGACCCGTATCCTGACAAGTGACGGGACATATAAAAAGAAAGAAATAAGAGAGCGTGAGGTGAATGCGCAGGAAGTATTTATGCGGGAGGCGCTTCAGGAAAGACCGTCAGAAAAGAGGCGAGAGCCAAAAGTGATCCGAAGATTTCTTGAAATTTTTCATAAAAAATAAGCAGAGCAGAGAGGAAGAAGAACGATGAGTATAGAGAAAACAGTATTTGGAACAACAAAACAAGGGAACAGTGTTTCACTTTACACAATTTCCAATCAGCATGGGACAAAGATTGCGGTGACTGATCTTGGAGCGACGTTAGTAAAGGTGATCGTCAAAGATAAAAATGGAACTCCAAAAGATGTTGTGCTTGGGTATGATACGCCACAAAAATATGAAGAGGCAAGTAAGTTTTTTGGGGCAATTGTCGGGAGATGTGCGAACCGGATCGGGGGAGCTTCTTTTGAGCTGAATGGAAAGACTTACACTCTTGCACAAAATAATAATGGTAATAATCTGCACAGTGGGATGGATTTCTTCAATGTCCGTATCTGGGATGTGATAAAAGAGGACAACAATAAACTTACATTTGTACTGGAGAGCAGAGACGGAGATCAAGGATATCCAGGAACAGTGAAAATCGAAGTGACATATACACTGACTGAAGATGACACGGTGAAAATTGAGTACTACGCTGTGCCGGATCAGGACACGATTCTGAATATGACAAACCACAGTTACTTTAATCTTGACGGGCATGAGAAAAAGGATGTGCTTGCCCAGCGTGTCTGGATTGATGCAGATACATTTACGAGAGCAGATGCAGAATCGATCCCGACCGGAGAGATCGTTCCGGTGGAAGGAACACCGATGGATTTCCGTTCCGGCAAGATGATCGGCGAAGAGATTGAAAGCGATTATGAGGCAATCCGGCTTGGAAATGGATATGATCACAACTGGGTACTGAACCATCCGGGTACTTACCGTAAGGTGGCAGAGATGGAAGGAGCAGAAAGTGGTATTGGAATGGAAGTGTGGACGGATCTTCCGGGTATGCAGTTTTACACTGCTAATTTTGTGGAACATGAAGAAGGAAAAGAGGGAATCTGCTATGGAAAGAGAAGCGGTGCATGTTTTGAGACGCAGTATTTTCCGGATGCGATCCACAAAGAGCACTTTGAAGGTCCAGTCTGCAAAGCCGGCAGCACATATCATACAACAACGGCATATCATTTTACAGTAAAGTAGGTACACATGGGAAAATCAGTATATATTGCGGAGAAGCCAAGCGTCGCACAGGAATTTGCAAAGGCATTAAAATTGAATACAAGACGAAAAGACGGATATCTGGAGGCGGACAGTGCAATCGTAACATGGTGTGTTGGACACCTTGTCACGATGAGTTATCCCGAAGTATATGATGCGAAGTTGAAGAGATGGAGGCTGGATACGCTTCCATTTCTTCCAAAGGAATTTAAGTATGAAGTCATTCCGGCGGTTGCAAAGCAGTTTCAGATTGTAAAGGAACAGCTGACAAGAGAAGATGTGGATACCATCTATGTATGTACCGACTCCGGACGAGAAGGAGAATATATTTACCGTCTGGTAGAGCAGATGGCAGGAGTGAAAGGAAAAGTGAGGAAGCGTGTCTGGATCGATTCCCAGACAGAGGAGGAAATTCTTCGTGGGATCCAGGAGGCAAAGCCACTGGAAGATTATGATAATCTGAGTGCATCTGCTTATCTGCGGGCAAAAGAAGATTATCTGATGGGGATTAATTTTTCGAGATTGCTGACACTAAAGTATGGAAACAGCATCTCGAATTACTTGCAAACCAACTATACAGTGCTTTCGGTTGGACGAGTGATGACATGTGTTCTTGGCATGATCGTCCGGAGAGAAAGGGAAATCCGCGAGTTTGTCAAGACACCGTTTTTTCGTGTAATCTCTACGGTTGATGTGGAAGGACAGACATTTGAAGGTGAGTGGAGGGCAGTCAAAGGCTCACGGTATTTTGAATCGTTTGACCTCTACAAGGAAAATGGATTTCAGAAGAGAGAGAAGGCCGAGGAGTTGATCGCTTATTTGAGTCAGCCGCTTCCGCTCACTTGTGAGATCCTCTCCATCGAGAAGAAAAAGGAGAAGAAAAATCCGCCGTTGTTGTTCAACTTGGCAGAGCTTCAAAATGAATGTTCCAAACGGTTTAAAATCAGCCCGGATGAGACACTCCGGATTGTACAGGAACTCTATGAAAAAAAACTGGTTACATATCCGAGAACTGATGCGCGTGTGCTGTCGACTGCGGTTGCAAAAGAGATTCATAAAAATCTGAATGGTCTTTCCAAATATGAGATGGCAGGACCGTTTCTATCTGATATTTTACGGTTTGGAAGTCACAAAGGGCTAGAGAAAACTCGCTATGTCAATGACAAGCAGATTACAGATCACTATGCGATCATTCCAACCGGACAAGGACTTCCTGCATTGCAGGCTGTAGCACCGACTGCCAGACAGGTATATGATCTGATTGTCAGACGATTTTTAAGCATCTTTTATCCGCCGGCAGTATATCAGAAAGTAAGTATTGTGACCAAGCGGAAGGAAGAACAGTTTTTCTCTTCTTTTAAAGTACTTGTAGAAGAAGGGTATCTGAAAGTAACAGGTGTGCCGGGGACAAAAAAAGGGGAGGATGCAGGCGAGGACAATGAAAATCAAGATGAAGATCTATTTTCTCTTGTACAGAAACTGCGGAAAGGGATGCAGTTAAATGTGCAAGGGTTTCAGATTAAAGAGGGGGAGACATCTCCTCCGAAACGATATAATTCTGGTTCGATCATCCTTGCGATGGAGAATGCCGGACAGCTGATTGAAGATGAGGAACTGCGTGCGCAGATAAAAGGAAGCGGCATTGGCACAAGTGCGACGAGGGCAGAAATTTTAAAGAAGTTGATACATATTAAGTATCTCGCGCTGAATAAGAAGACACAGATCATCACTCCGACGCTTCTTGGGGAGATGGTGTTTGATGTAGTTGGACATTCGATCCGCTCTCTTTTAAATCCTGAGTTGACAGCGAGCTGGGAGAAAGGCTTGAACTATGTGGCAGAGGGAGAGATTACCCCGGAGGAATATATGGTGAAGCTGGAACGGTTTGTACAGAATCATACAAATGGGGTATTGGGATTGAATAATCAATATCAGCTGCGCGCCTGCTATGACAGGGCTGCTGGATTTTATCAGAAACCGAAAATGACAGCAAAGAAAGATGTTCATTTCAAACAGAGACATGGGAAACCAGATTAGAAGATGGAAAGGAAAGAAGATATGGAGCAGATGACAGTAACAGAACTGTATACATTGAAAGAAACTATTGCCAGTGAGATTTTTGCGGGAGTGACATATCCGTGGGAAGTGCTTCCAAAGATTGGAGCATTTATCGTGAAACTTGGCAGCACATTGCCAGAGACGGAATATGAGAAGATAGGAGAGGATATCTGGGTTGCAAAATCAGCAAAGGTTGCAGCAACTGCAAATATTCATGGTCCGGCGATCATCGGAAAAGAGGCGGAGATCAGACATTGTGCATTTATCCGGGGAAATGCTATCGTGGGAGAAGGAGCTGTTGTGGGAAATTCCACAGAGTTAAAAAATGTAATTTTATTCAATAAAGTACAGGTACCGCATTATAATTATGTTGGCGATTCAATTCTTGGATACAAATCTCATATGGGTGCCGGGGCAGTGACATCAAATGTAAAGTCAGATAAATCACTTGTGAAAGTGAAAGTCGGCGAGAAGACGATTGAGACTGGATTGAAAAAATTCGGGGCAATGCTGGGGGACGAGGTGGAAGTCGGCTGCGGAAGTGTGCTGAATCCAGGAAGTGTGATTGGAAGTCATACAAACATTTATCCTCTTTCCATGGTGCGCGGAGTGATTCCAGCGGGAAGTATTTACAAAAAACAAGGCGAGATTGTCGCAAAACAGTAAGGGGCTTCCTAAATAGAGAAAAATTGTGTATAATAAAGCTGAAACGCGATTGAAAAAGCTGCGGCTTGTGTAGAAGAAAGAGAAAAAGTCTAAATAAAAGGAGGACGCTTATGTTACAGGATGATTATGTTACATTTGAGATTGGAAAGGCAAAACATATTGCATTAGTTGCACATGATGGAAAGAAAAAAGAACTGGTAGAGTGGTGCGATAAGAATAAAGAGATTTTAAAAGGACATTTTCTCTGTGGAACAGGGACGACATCCCGGTTGATCGCTGAAAAAACAGGACTTCCGGTTAAGGGATATAACAGTGGACCGCTTGGCGGAGATCAGCAGATCGGTGCAAAAATTGTTGAGGGAAATATTGATTTTATGATCTTTTTGTGGGATCCGTTAGAAGCGCAGCCACATGATCCAGACGTGAAGGCACTTTTGCGTATCGCAGTCGTATATGACATTCCGATTGCAAACAATCTGGCGACGGCAGACTTTATGTTGCATTCAAAATATATGAATGAACCATATAATCGAAAAGTAGAGAATTTTAATAAGACGGTGCAGGAGAGAGTAGAGAAGCTGAAATAGCAGGGGAAATCCCTGCTATTTTAGCTATCTCATATCCTGCTTGTGGGGACTGGCAGTACAGAGAAAATCAATAAGAATGAAAGGAAGAAACATGGAACAAAACAATAAAAATTATCTAGAATATCTTGCAGAATTATATCCGACAATTGGAAAGGCATCCACAGAGATTATCAATCTCCAGTCGATTTTAAACCTTCCAAAAGGAACTGAACATTTTATATCAGATATTCACGGAGAGTTTGAGGCATTTTCACATGTGCTGCGCAATGGATCAGGAGCGGTTAGAAAGAAGATTGATGATGTGTTTGGCCATACACTGAGTACGGCAGAAAAGTGTGCGATGGCAACTTTGATCTATTATCCGGCAGAAAAGATTGCTGAGATCAAAAAAACAGAGCCAGATATGGAGAACTGGTACAAGATCACATTGTATCGATTGATTGAAATATGCAAGACAGTCTCCTCAAAATATACAAGATCAAAAGTGAGAAAAGCACTTCCGGCGGACTATGCATATGTCATTGAAGAACTGATCACAGAGAAATCAGAGGTGCTGAATAAAGGTGCGTACTATGAATCAATCGTCACAACGATACTGGAGATTGGAAAGGCAGAAGATTTTATCATTGTGATGTCAGAGCTGATCCAAAGACTTGTGATCGACCATCTGCATATTATTGGCGATATTTTTGACAGAGGACCCGCACCGGATAAAATTCTGGACTGTCTTATGACGTATCACTCGTTTGATATCCAGTGGGGAAACCATGATATCCTTTGGATGGGAGCCGCTGCGGGAAATGTAGCATGTATTGCGACGGTGATTCGAATCTGTCTCCGTTATGGCAATCTAGATCTTCTGGAAGATGGATATGGTATTAATTTGCTTCCGTTAGCTGCATTTGCAATGGAAATCTATGGAGAAGACCCCTGTGTATGTTTCGCTGTGAAAGGGAGAGAGGGAAAAACAGATTCCTCCTCTCTGTTAGAGAGAAGAATGCACAAAGCGATTACGATAATTCAGTTTAAACTGGAGGAAATGCTTCTGAGGGAGCATCCTGATTTTGATATGGAAGACCGATGTTTTCTTGAGACACTCGATAAGAAGAAGGGAACTGTGATCATACAGGGAAAAGAATATCGGTTAAAAGACAAGAGCTTTCCTACGATTTCTGAAGAAGCACCATATCGTTTAAGCAAAGGTGAACGGGAAATCATGGAGAAACTAAAAACAGCGTTTCAAAACTGTGAAAAACTGCAAAGACATGTTAAGCTGCTTTTAAAGAATGGAAGTCTTTACAAGGTGTATAATCACAATCTGCTCTATCATGGGTGTATTCCGCTGGAAGAAGACGGCAGCTTTGAGAAAGTCAATATTTTTGGAACATTTTATCAGGGGAGAAAGCTTTATGATGTGCTTGAAATGTATGTAAGAAAAGCTTTTGTTGCCTTGGAAGAAGGTGAGCGAAAGAAGGGACAGGATATTTTATGGTATCTCTGGAGTGGACCGAAATCTCCGTTGTTTGGAAGAAGCAAGATGGCTGCATTTGAAAGGTATCTGATTGCAGAACCGGAAGCACATTTGGAAAAGAAGAATGCATATTACCGATTTTTAGAAGAGAGCAGTACTGCTGAGCGGATTCTGGAAGCATTTGGTCTTGAGGGGGAAGATGCACATATTATCAACGGGCATGTGCCGGTGCATCAGAGCTCAGGGGAGAGCCCTGTAAAATGTGGTGGTAAGGTATTGATTATTGACGGAGGATTTTCAAGGGCATACCACAAGGAGACCGGAATTGCGGGGTATACTTTAATCTATAATTCTTATGGCATGACACTGACAGCACATGAACCGTTTGAATCGGCAGAGATGGCGATCCATGAGGAGAGAGATATCGTTTCTAGACAGGTGGCAGTAAAATATACAGACAGGCGTCAGCTTGTCGGGGATACTGACAATGGGAACAAGATGAAAGAGAGAATTGCAGAATTAAAAGAGCTGATCCGGGCTTACAGGGAAGGAGAACTCAAAGAGAAAGAACGGTAGGAACAGTCATAAATCTTTCACACAATGCTTACAATGGTAGTAGACGAAATCAAAGGGAGTTGTAAAATGAGAACAATTCTGGCAGTAGTATTGAGCGTTATTTTATGTACCGGGACTGTCTGCGCGATGCCGCCTGACGGGAAAGTATTGCAGGAAGAGGTAGAGTCAGAAAAGAAAAATGAGCTGGAACTGACAGCACAGTCCGCCGTTTTGATGGAGGCATCTACCGGAAAAATTATTTATGAGAAACAGAAGGAGGAGGAACGCCCGCCTGCAAGTGTGACGAAAGTTATGACGATGCTTTTAATCCTGGATGCAGTGGAGGATGGAAAGATAAAGTTGGAAGACGAAGTAACTGTGTCAGAGTATGCAGCATCCATGGGAGGAAGCCAGGTGTTTCTAGAACCCGGAGAAGTGCAGACGGTAGATACGATGTTAAAGTGCATTGCAGTTGCAAGTGCGAATGACGCATGTGTGGCGATGTCCGAATACATATCCGGAAGTGAGGAAGCTTTTGTAGAGCAGATGAATGCGAGGGCAAAAGGGCTGGGGATGGAGCATACTCACTTTGTAAACTGCAATGGTTTGGATGCGGATGGACATCTGACGACTGCTTACGACATTGCACTGATGTCCAGAGAATTAATTACAAAGCATCCGGAGATTGAAAAATATTCGATGATCTGGATGGAAAATATTACGCATAAAACAAACAAGGGAACAAGCGAATTTGGTTTGTCAAACACAAATAAACTGGTACGTCATTATCCATATGCCACAGGGCTTAAGACCGGATCTACAAGTAAAGCAAAATTCTGTATTTCTGCCACGGCAAGAAAGGATGGGATGGATCTGATCGCGGTGATCATGGCGGCGCCGGATTCTAAGATGCGCGTAAAGGATGCGACAACACTTTTAAACTATGGATTTGGAAAATGCACAAAGTATGTGGACAAAGAAAAAGGTGGATTAAAGGCGGTAAAAGTGGATGGGGGGACAAAGGAAAAAGTGAGGATCGAGCCGGAAGCAATATTTCAGTATGTGGATACGACCGGAGCAAATTTGTCTGAGATACAGAAAAAACTAGTGTTAAAAAAAGGGCTTTCTGCACCGCTAAAGAAGGGAACAACGGTAGGAAAACTTGTGTATACACTGCAGGAAGAAACAATTGGAACTGTGCCGGTCAGAACAACAGAGAAGATAGATAAGATTACTTATGGACATGTGCTGAAAAAGGTGCTGAAAAGCTTTTGGTTGTAAAACGCTGAGAAAAATTATATAATGGAAGACAAATCAGCATTGCTGTGAGATGAAATGAGACAGTGAAAGAGGATAAGGGAACAGATATGGAAAGAGAAATTGTAAAGGTCCTAGAGATTATTGCGGTGGTAGCAGTTCTTTGTGTATTGGAGATGATACGTGAAATCCACACATTTAAAGTCACACATTATACGGTGACAGCCCCAAAGCTTGTGGGGGAAGAGACAAAGTTTGTCCTGCTAAGTGATCTTCACAATAAAGTATATGGAAAACATAATAAAAGACTGCTGTATGCAATTACAAAGCAGAGACCAGATGCAATTCTGATCGCAGGGGATATGCTAGTGGGGAAAAAGGGGGTATATCCAAAGCCAGCGATGGAATTTGTGAAATCACTTGCAAATATCTGTCCGGTATTTTATGCGAATGGCAACCATGAGCAGCGGATGAAGGAAAATCCGGCAAATTATAGTCATGTCTATGAGCGATACAAGAAAGAGTTGAGTGCAGAACAGGTAATCTTCCTTGAAAATCGTTCGGTTGTACGAGAGTGGAATGGTGATCTGTTTACGATTTCCGGATTGGAGATTCCGTATGAGGGGTATGCAAAAAGGAAGTATCACAAAGTGACAGAAGCGGAGATTGAACAGCGGATTGGAAAGGCAAGCAGGGCAAGTTATCAGATTTTAATCGCCCACAATCCGTCACATGTGCCGGCATACAAAGAGTGGAAGGCAGATCTTGTTGTTTCAGGACATTTTCACGGAGGGCTGGTAAGGCTCCCGTTTCTTGGAGCTGTCATTACGCCACAGCTTAAGATCTTTCCGCGTTACAGTGGGGGGATTTACAGAGAAGGGCAGACAACGACGGTTGTAAGCAGAGGGATTGGAGAACATACGATACCGGTTAGGCTGTTTAACACACCGGAAGTAGTTGTGCTGCATATGAAAGGAAGACAGTAATGGGAATACCAGTAAAGCTGCAAGTGTTTGAAGGGCCACTGGATCTGCTTTTGCATTTGATTGACAAAAATAAGATTGATATTTATGATATCCCCATCGTGGAAATTACAAGACAGTACATGGAGTATATCCGTGAGATGGAACGGACAGATTTGAATATTATGAGCGAGTTTCTTCTGATGGCAGCGACTCTTTTGGATATTAAGTCGAAAATGCTTCTTCCCAAAGAGGTGAATGAAGAAGGGGAGGAGGAAGATCCTAGGCAGGAGCTGGTGGAACAGTTGCTGCAGTATAAGCTGTACAAATATATGTCTTATGAACTTCGGGATCGGGAAATGGATTCAGACAGAGTGTTATTTAAGGAGGCTGCCATCCCACAGGAAGTGCAGGAGTATACCGAACCGGTAAATCTGGATGAACTTCTGGGAGATTTGGATCTTCGCAGGTTGAATCAGATTTTTCAGGAAGTGATGCGGAAAAAGGCAGATAAGATGGATCCGGTGCGCAGTAAATTTGGAACGATTGAGAAAGAAGAAGTGACGCTCTCTGATAAGATGTCCTATGTGGAAGAGTATGCAATGTTGAATGGGTACTTTAGTTTCCGTCAGCTTCTGGCAAGACAGCGCAGCAAGATGCATGTGATTGTCACGTTTCTCGCGGTACTGGAATTGATGAAAGTAGGTAAGATACAGATTACACAAGAAAAAACATTTGCGGAGATTATGATCACTTCTATGATGTAGCATGGCAAAAGAGAAGTGAAGCATTAAAAAGGAAAAATTGTACGATAACAAGAAAGGAACAGATAGTGTGGAAAAGAAAACTGAGAAGGAACTGCTAGGGGCTGTGGAGGCGATCCTTTTTGCAATGGGGGAGTCCGTGAGCCTTTCAAAAATTGCATCTGCGATCGGGAAAGATGAGACAGAAGCAAAAAGACTTTTGGAAGAACTGAAAAAACAGTATCAAAAGAAAGAGCGGGGAATCCAGTTGATCGAACTGGAGGATTCTTATCAGCTCTGTACAAAGCCAGAGTTATATGACTATCTGATTCAAGTTGCGAAACAGCCGAAGAAACATGTGCTGACAGATGTCCTGCTGGAGACACTCGCAATCGTGGCATATAAGCAGCCGGTTACAAAAATTGAGATCGAGAAGATCCGGGGAGTGAAGTCAGACCATGCGGTGAATAAACTTGTGGAATATGATCTGGTGTGTGAAGTGGGGAGGCTGGATGCGCCGGGGAAACCGCTGCTATTTGGCACAACCGAAGAATTTTTGCGACGATTTGGAGTGCAGTCGGTGGAGGAGCTTCCAAGCATTGCACCAGAGCAGCTGGAAGATTTCAAAGAAGAGGCAGAGCGGGAGATCAAAGATCGACTGGATGTCTGATCAAAAGAGATTCAGATGGACATATTCGGGAACTTCTAATCATACAATGAACTAACAGAACAACAGGTGTATGCTTATGAAGAAAGTTTTGATCGGAATTTTGACAGGAGTTTTGCTGGTCAGTTCCCCTGTCAGTGCGAAAGAAGAGATAGAACAGTTATACGCCCAGTCAGCGGTTTTAATGGACGCGGACAATGGGCGTGTTTTATTTGAAAAGAACGGTTCAGAAAAAAAGCCGATGGCGAGCACGACAAAGATCATGACATGTATTCTGGCATTGGAGGAAGGAAATCTTACAGATGTTGT
This sequence comes from Faecalimonas umbilicata, assembly GCF_042846195.1. Classification (NCBI taxonomy): domain Bacteria; kingdom Bacillati; phylum Bacillota; class Clostridia; order Lachnospirales; family Lachnospiraceae; genus Faecalimonas; species Faecalimonas umbilicata. Next base: position 1,770,025 of record NZ_AP031411.1, on the reverse strand, counting down.
GAATGTGTCAGAAAATGCGGCGAGACAGCCGAAAGTACATCTGGGGATGCAGATGGATGAAAAGTTTTATCTGAGAGATCTTCTATATTCCTTGATGTTGGAATCGCACAATGACAGTGCAGTAGCAATCGCGGAACATATTGGGGGGAGTGTGCAGGCATTCGCGGATAAAATGAATGCGAAGGCAAAAGAAATCGGATGCAGGGATACATATTTTATTACACCTAATGGGCTGGATGCTTCGGATGACAACGGAGAACATTCAACGACAGCGGAAGATTTGGCCAGGATCATGAGTTACTGTATTTTGAAATCTCCGAAGAAGGAGAGCTTTCTTTCAATTACTCAGAAGGGAAGCTATCATTTTATGGATGTAGATTGCCATCGTTCGTTTTCCTGCCAGAATCACAATGCGTTTTTGACAATGATGGATGGAGCGTTATCCGGAAAGACAGGATTTACCGGGAAGGCGGGGTATTGCTATGTCGGCGCGCTTGAAAGCCGGGGAAGAACATTTGTGGTTGCCTTGCTTGGATGCGGATGGCCGAACAATAAAGGATATAAATGGGCAGATACCAAGCGATTGATGACATATGGGATGGAAAATTATGAGCTACGGGAGGCATTTGCCGGGAAAGAACCCCTCCGTGATGTAACTGTGAAGGCGGGAATTCCTACCAGCGGAAATCTTTTTGAGAAAGCACATGTTCCGGTAAAGATTGAGAAGATTCAAAACAGTCCGGTGGAAGTTCTTTTGCACCGAGAAGAAGAAATTGAAACTGTTGTAGAATTGCAGGAAGAAGTGCAAGCGCCGATTGAAAGATATGAGAAGCTTGGAACGGTTCGCTATATTCTGGACGGGGAAGTACTTCAGCAATACCCGATCGTAGCCCAGGAGAACGTCGAAAAAATAAATTTTCGATGGATCTTTCAAAAAATCAGCGGATACTATTTTTTGAATGAAGACGGAAGATTGTAAAAAAGAAAGAAGACTGAAAGAGGGCACCTAAGATCAGCAAAAAAGATCTTAGGTGCCCTTTGACTATGGCAACCTGCTGTGCTTAGCTCCGGCAGGAATCTATGATAGTTAGATTTCCCTTGTGTATACTTTGAGCCATTCGTTTTCTTCCTCTGTCATATAAGGAGAAAGTGTCTCGTATACAAATTTGTGATAGCTGTTCAGATAATTGCGTTCGTCTTTATTCAGATCTTCCGGTACGATCGCATCTAAGTCAATCGGAACGACTGTAACATTTTCCAGTCCCATGAATTGGCCAAATTCATTTTTTTCACCTTTGCGCACAACGAGTTCATTTTCCAGACGGATTCCGTGGGAATCTTCAATGTAGATTCCAGGTTCATCGGTGATGACCATACCCTCCTCGAGCACTGCTGGTGGCAGGCCTGAAGGGGATAGCTGCCAACGGAAAGAAGCAGGTCCTTCGTGAATGTTTAGAAGGTAACCGACTCCATGTCCGGTGCCACACTTGTAGTCAATATTCAGAGACCACATAGGTTCTCTTGCGAGGATATCAAGGTTCACACCCCGGCAGCCATATAGAAATCTTGCTCTTGCGAGGTTCATCATACCGCGGGCAACAGCTGTAAAGTGTGTCTTCAGTTCGTCGCTGACCGGTCCAAGAGCAACTGTACGAGTCAAGTCTGTGGTACCTTCATAATAATTTCCGCCGGTATCTGCAAGGAGGAAGTGCTCCGGTTTCAATTCATAATCAGATTCCGGAGTAGCGCTGTAATGCATCATGGCAGCATGTTCTTTGTATGCGACGATCGGAGAAAAACTTGGACTGATAAATCCCGCCTGCTGGCTGCGGAACTCTTCTAGTTTGTCAGAGGCGCTGCGCTCTGTGATCGGCATCTTTCCTACATTTTTCTTAAGCCAATACATAAATTTTGTGAAAGCAACCCCGTCTTTGATATGGCTTGCGCGGATATTTTTCAATTCTGTCTCATTTTTGATTGCCTTAAATGCTGTTGTTGGATTTGGCTTCTCCACTTTTTCTGTTGCGTCAGGGAGATTTTTATAGATCGCATAATTGATCCGGGAAGGATCTAAAAGCACATGAGAAGTTTCATCTAACGTCTTTACAAATGTGTAGATTTCTTCATAAGGATGTAAGATGACAGAAAGCCCGTTCCAGCTATCTAAAATTTCCTGATTTAATTTGGATTCGTTGATAAACAGATGTACGTCCTCCATCGTGATCACAGCATAGCTCAGCACAAGAGGAGTATACATAACATCTCCGCCTCGAATATTGAGCAGCCATGCGATATCGTCAAGAGAAGAAAGAATATGGACTGTCGTGTCAGCTTCTTGCATTTTTTCACGGAGACGTTCCAGTTTGGAGGCGGTACTTTCTCCTGCGTATGCAAGATCCAATAAAAATGCCGGAGCATTTGAAAGAGCCGGGCGATCTTCCCAGATATAGGAAATCAGATCTTCGTCATAGGAAATGGAGACTGCTTTTTCTTTTAATACTTCTTCATAATTCTGACCTTCGGAAGCGCCGATGACTTTTCCGTCAAATCCGAGCACTCCGTGATCTGGAAGAACCGATTCCAAATATTCTTCTTTTGTAGGGACATCAGGTTCTGCCATACGGAAAAGTCTGATTCCACTTCCTTCTAATTGTTTTTCTGCCTGAATGAAATAGCGTCCATCTGTCCAGAGACCTGCATCATCTTTTGTGATGATCACTGTTCCGGCAGAACCGGTAAATCCGGAGATAAACGCTCTGGCTTTAAAATGTTCTCCTACATATTCGCTTTGATGATTGTCAGCGGATGGGATAATATAGGCATCCATCTTTCTCTCTTCCATGAGTTTTCTGAGTTTTGCAATTCTGTCTGTTACACTCATTTCTATTTCCTCCTTAGATACATTTTATAATGTGCGGGAACAAAAAGATGTCCCCGTTTCATGCCTTTTCTATTGTATCATAATCGTGAGTGGAATCAAACAAAATATACAAAAACAAAGAAAGAAGAAGTGAAAAAATCAGCATGATGGAAGAGGATATTTTGAGGGAGGACGTCTCAGTTGAATATGTGAAAAAAATATCAAAAAGCAATTGCTATTTTTTAAGCAGTATTATATAATATAATAGGCAGAAAATTTGGCTAAACTTTATGAAATTTTAGAAATTGGAGGGCTAAAAGATATGAGTTACGAAACAACAGAGAACCGCGCAAGCGAAAGAATTGCCGCTTTGCTTGACGAGGGAAGTTTTGTTGAAATCGGTGCTGCTGTTAAAGCGAGAACGACTGATTTCAACATGCAGACAAAAGAAACTCCGGGAGACGGTGTTGTGACTGGATACGGGGTGATTGATGGGAACCTCGTGTATGTATACAGCCAGAATGCCTCTGTATTGCAGGGGGCGATCGGTGAGATGCATGCAAAGAAGATCGCCGCAATCTATGATCTTGCGATGAAGATGGGAGCTCCGGTAATCGGTCTTGTAGATTGTGCGGGACTTCGACTTCAGGAAGCAACGGATGCGCTCCATGCATTTGGAACTCTGTATATGAAACAGACACTGGCATCGGGTGTAATTCCACAGATCACAGCAATTTTCGGAACATGTGGGGGAGGACTTGCAGTGATCCCTTCTCTGACAGACTTTACGTTTATGGAGAAAGAACATGCAAAATTATTTGTGAATTCTCCAAATGCACTGGAAGGAAATGTTATTACAAAGTGTGATACATCTTCTGCAAAATTCCAGAGTGAGGAAGCGGGTCTGGTAGATGGAACCGGAACAGAAGAGGAAATCTTAGAAGAAATCCGTTCGCTTGTATGTCTTTTGCCGGCAAATAATGAAGACGATAACTCTTATGACGAATGTACAGATGATCTGAATCGTCTCTGTGATGCGATCGAAAATGCAGCGGAAGATACAGCAGTCGTGCTCTCCACTCTTTCAGATAATCATGTATTTTTTGAGACAAAAAGAGACTATGCAAAAGAAATGGTAACAGGATTTATCCGTCTCAACGGTGTGACGATCGGTGCAGTGGCAAACCGCTGCAAGGTCTATGATGAAGATGGAAATGTGGAAGCAGAATTTGACGGTGGCTTAAGTGTACGTGGATGTAGAAAAGCAGCAGATTTTGTAAATTTCTGTGACGCATTCAATATTCCGGTATTGTCTCTTACTAATGTAGAAGGATATCATGCAACAATGTGTTCGGAGAGAAATATTGCCTCTTCTGTGGCAAAGCTTACATATGCGTTTGCAAATGCGACTGTACCGAAAGTGAATGTCATCATCGGAAAAGCATACGGAAGTGCCTATATAACAATGAACAGCAAGGCGTTGGGAGCAGATTTGGTATATGCATGGCCACAGGCAGAGATTGGAATGATGGATGCGAATCTTGCTGCCAAGATCATGTATGCAGAAGAGAGTGCAGAAGTGATCCGACAGAAGGCGGCAGAATATGAAGCGATGCAGACAAGTCCTTTGGCTGCGGCAGGAAGAGGATATGTAGATGCGGTGATCGATCCGAAAGATACAAGAAAATATCTGGTCGGTGCATTTGAAATGTTATTTACAAAGAGAGAAGATCGCCCGGCAAAAAAACATGGAACAGTGTAGAGAGGTGAAGCAAAGTGAAAAAAAGAATCAGCTTATTAATCGGTGCATTGGCTCTGACACTTAGTTTTACCGGATGTGGAAGTAAGAAAGAACTGGAATATGATGAAACACAGCTTACATATGTGACACAGTTTATCATTGCAAATTTTGAAGTGATGGATGAGGAAGCATTTGATAATTATCGGCAGGCATCGGAATATCAGATCAATAAGATCATGTCTGAAGCGAATGCGCCAATTGAACCAGAAGTGCTTATTTCTATGATGGATGCCTGGGAAGCGGCAGAAAAAGAATGTGGAGAATATGTAGAACATGGCGAATATCAGTTTGAAGGTTCGGATTCTGGTGTAGTTGTGTCTACAGAGGCAGTGTATGAGGAGCGGGAAGCAACGCTGGAATTTAAGTTTGACGAGAATCTCAATATAGAATCACTTGATATTGCGGCAGATTATACAACCGGAGAAATTTTAAAGAAAGCCGGAATGAATACCATTCTTGGAATGGGAACTGTATTTCTTGTTCTGATCTTCCTTGCGTTTGTAATCTCACTTTTGAAATATATACCAATGCTTCAGGAAAAGTTTACAAAGAAGACAGAAAAAAACAAAACACCGGTAAAAGAAGTGCCAAAGGCGGAAGTTCCTGTAGTGGAAGAAGAGTTAACCGATGATGAAGAACTTGTGGCCGTAATTACAGCGGCGATTGCAGCGGCAGATGAAAGTGTGTCTGACGGATTTGTGGTAAGATCGATCCGCAGAAGAAAATCAAATAAATGGAATTAATTCAGGAGGAATTTGAAGATGAAAAGTTATACAATTACAGTAAATGGAAATGTATATGATGTGACAGTAGAGGAGAAAGCAGCAGGAGCAGCACCAGCGGCACCGGTACAGAAGAAAGCTCCAGTGGCACCAAAGGCAGCCCCGGCACCGAAGAAAGCAGCAGGGACAGGAAATGTCAAAGTGACAGCAGGTGCGGCAGGAAAAGTATTTAAATTAGAGGCAGCTGTCGGACAGCAGGTAGAAAAAGGAGCACCGATCGTTGTGATCGAGGCGATGAAAATGGAAATCCCGGTTGTAGCTCCGGAGGCGGGAACCGTAGCCAGCATTGATGTAGCAGTAGGTGATGCAGTGGAATCAGGAGCAGTACTGGCTACATTGAATTAATGATGTCCCGGACACAGACTGGAGGTTAAAATATGGAATACATTATGACTACATTGGATAACCTCATGCACCAGACGGCTTTTTTCAATCTTACAGTTGGAAATTACGTCATGATTGCGGTAGCATGCGTGTTTTTATACCTGGCGATTGCCAAAGGATTTGAGCCGCTTCTTTTGGTTCCGATCGCGTTTGGTATGCTGTTGGTAAATATTTACCCAGATATTATGTTATCCATTGAGGATTCTTCAAATGGAGTCGGAGGACTTCTTCACTATTTCTACTTGCTTGATGAGTGGGCAATCTTACCGTCACTGATTTTCCTCGGTGTCGGAGCAATGACCGATTTTGGACCATTGATTGCGAATCCGAAGAGTTTCCTCCTTGGAGCGGCAGCACAGTTCGGTATTTTTGCCGCTTATTTAGGGGCGATGGCAATGGGATTCAGTGATAAGGCAGCAGCAGCGATCTCTATTATCGGAGGAGCTGACGGACCTACATCGATCTTCCTTGCAGGAAAACTGCAGCAGACAGCAATTTTAGGACCGATTGCGGTAGCGGCATATTCTTATATGTCACTGGTTCCGATCATCCAGCCGCCGATCATGAAGCTTCTCACAACGGAAGAAGAAAGAAAAATCAAGATGGAACAGCTTCGTCCGGTATCTAAACTGGAGAGAATTCTATTCCCGATCATCATTACGATCGTCGTATCGCTGATCCTTCCAACAACAGCGCCGTTAGTCGGCATGCTGATGCTCGGTAACTTATTCAAAGAGTGTGGAGTTGTAAGACAGCTTACAGATACGGCATCGAATGCATTGATGTATATTGTTGTGATCCTGCTTGGAACTTCTGTCGGTGCAACGACAAGTGCAGAAGCATTTTTAAACTGGGATACGATCAAGATTGTTGTGCTTGGACTGGTAGCGTTTGCGTTTGGAACAGCTGCAGGTGTATTGTTCGGTAAACTGATGTGCAAGGTGACTGGAGGAAAAGTAAATCCGCTGATTGGTTCTGCCGGAGTATCTGCAGTGCCTATGGCAGCCAGAGTATCACAGAAAGTCGGGGCAGAGGCAGATCCTACAAACTTCCTGTTGATGCATGCAATGGGACCAAATGTCGCCGGAGTCATCGGTACGGCTGTTGCAGCAGGTACCTTTATGGCAATCTTCGGTGTAATGTAAGTTGAAAAAGTGAAATGTTAGGAGGAAGTAACATGGCAGATATAGCAAAAAAACCAATTAAAATTACAGAGACGATTCTGCGTGATGCACATCAGTCGCTGATCGCAACGAGAATGACGACAGAGCAGATGCTGCCGATCATCGATAAAATGGATAAGGTGGGATATCATTCCGTAGAGTGTTGGGGTGGCGCTACCTTTGACGCATCACTCCGTTTCCTGAAGGAAGATCCATGGGAGAGACTCCGGAAATTCCGTGATGGATTTAAAAATACAAAATTGCAGATGTTATTCCGCGGACAGAATATTTTAGGATATCGTCCGTATGGAGATGATGTAGTAGAATATTTTGTTCAGAAATCAATCGCCAATGGAATCGATATCATTCGTATTTTTGATTGTTTAAACGATCTTCGAAATCTGCAGACAGCAGTCACGGCAGCAAATAAGGAGAAGGGACATGCACAGGTAGCGTTGTCCTACACGCTGGGAGATGCATATACTCACGAATATTGGATCGATATCGCTAAGAGGATTGAGGATATGGGAGCAAATTCTATCTGTTTGAAAGATATGGCAGGTCTTCTCCTTCCATATGAGGCGACAGAGTTGATTGGTGCGTTGAAAGAAAATGTCAGCATTCCGATCCAGTTACATACACACTATACTTCGGGTGTGGCTTCCATGACATACTTAAAAGCAGTGGAAGCAGGTGTTGATGTGATCGATACAGCGATCTCTCCATTTGCACTTGGAACTTCCCAGCCTGCAACAGAAGTTATGGTAGAGACATTTAAAGGAACACCATACGATACTGGATTTGACCAGAACCTGCTTGCAGAGATTGCAGATTACTTCCGCCCAATCCGCGATGAAGCATTAGAATCAGGACTTCTGAATCCGAAGAACCTTGGTGTAAATATTAAGACATTACTGTATCAGGTGCCAGGTGGTATGTTGTCGAACTTGACTTCTCAGTTAAAAGAGCAGGGAGCAGAAGATCGATATTACGAAGTGCTTGAGGAAGTGCCGAGAGTTCGTAAAGATCTGGGAGAGCCGCCGCTTGTTACACCATCTTCTCAGATTGTCGGAACACAGGCAGTATTCAATGTCCTGATGGGAGAACGCTACAAAATGGCAACCAAGGAGACAAAAGATCTTCTGAGTGGAAAGTACGGGAAAACAGTCAAACCGTTTAACGAAGAAGTGCAGAAGAAATGTATCGGAGATGCAGAAGTTATCACATGCCGTCCGGCAGACTTGATCCCGGATGAGTTAGATACACTGCGAAGTGAAATGGAACAGTGGTCACAACAGGACGAAGATGTGCTTTCCTATGCGCTGTTCCCACAAGTGGCAACAGATTTCTTTAAATATAGAGAAGCGCAGCAGACGAAAGTAGATCAGACAGTTGCCGACACAAAGAACGGATCTTATCCGGTATAGAAAAATAAGACAGAGCCGACAAAGGACAGGGGAGCAAGCAGTCTGTCTTTGTCGATCATAAACCGACCCTGTGGGAGAGCAGCCAGAGAATAAAGCCTCCACAGGGTCGCTTTTATTTTGCAAATCCGCAGGTGTGTATGGAACGCATGTGGGGGTTGACAAACGCGCAATCTTCGCTATGATAAATGAAGACAGAAAAGAAAAAGGAGATACAAGATGAGGCAATCAATCTTATTTTTTGACATTGATGGAACACTTTTAAGCGATAAAACAGGGAAAATTCCGGACAGTGCGTTGGAGGCACTTGCAGAAGCGAAGAAAAATGGGCATTTACTCTTTATTAATACGGGGAGAACGGTCTGTGCGCTTCCGAAAGAGCTTTATCAATTTGAATTTGATGGATACTTGTGTGGGTGCGGATCGTATCTTCTCTTTCATGAGGAAGTATTACTGGAAAGTCATATTGAGGAAGCCTGTGGACAAAAATATATTGAGCAGATGCGGGAATGCGGGCTAGATGGTGTTTTGGAAGGAACGGAAGATCTTTATTTTCCGAAAAAAGTCTCGCGGTTTGAAAAATTGGAGCAGGGAAGACACTATTTCGGACAATTGGGTCTGGGAAAGAAGAAGCATATAGAAGAAGGTGGATTTCTTTACGACAAAATTTTTGTGTATGCAGATGAACAAAGTGAAAAGGAGCGTTTTTTTCGTCTGATGGAAGATGCGTTTGCGGTGATCGACCGGGGAGAAAATACATATGAGCTGACACAGAAAGCATTTTCGAAGGCGACGGCATGCGAATTCCTGGTAAAGAAATTCGGTCTGAATAAAGATCAGGTCTATGTATTTGGAGATAGTATGAACGATTTGTCGATGTTTGAATATGCATCACATACGATCGCAATGGGAAATCATGCGCCGGGGCTTGAGCCGTATACAGAATTTGTGACAAAGACAGTGGAAGATGGCGGAATTGCTTGGGCAATGAAGCATTATGGACTGATTTAGAATCCTTCCTTTACTTCAAGGAAGTAGTTGTGTATAATAAGTGAAGACTTAGAGGAAATGGTGGGGAAATTATGAAACATACAGGTGGAACAAGTGGGAATGAGTTCTTAAAGAGAATGGAGACACAGTATGAAAAGTTCAGCAAAGGACAGCGGCTTTTGGCTGATTACATTATAGAGAACTATGACAAGGCTGTTTTTTTGACCGCGGCAAAGCTTGGTGAAGTTGTCGGCGTCAGTGAGTCCACAGTTGTTCGCTTTGCCACGCAGCTTGGGTACAGTGGATATCCGGGCTTCCAGAAAGCGTTGGAAGAACTTGTGAGAAATAAGCTGAATTCGATTCAGCGTATGGAAGTGACTTATGGGAGAATCAGTCAGTCAGAAATTTTAGAGACCGTACTCCAGTCGGATATTGAGAAAATTAAAGTCACACTGACGAATATTGATCAAAGCGCATTTGACCGGGCGGTGGATATTATCCTTCAGGCACGAAAAATTTATGTCATCGGAATCCGAAGTTGTGCACCACTTGCTAATTTCCTACAGTTTTATTTGAATTTTCTGTTTGATAATGTGATTCTTGTCAATACGAATTGTTCCAGTGAGATTTTTGAACAGCTAATTCGAATCGGACAGGAAGATGCGATCATCGGTATCAGTTTTCCAAGATATTCACAACTGACCCGGAAGGCGCTTTCTTTTTCCAAAAAGCGAGAGGCAAAAGTGATCACACTGACGGATAGTGAACGCTCACCGATGACAGAATATTCAGACTGTAATTTGATTGCGAGAAGTGATATGGCATCGATTGCGGATTCACTTGTAGCGCCGCTCAGCGTGATCAATGCGTTTGTTGTAGCACTCTGCATGAAGAAACAAAAGGAAATGCGGCGCACACTGGCATTTCTGGAAGAGATCTGGGATGAGAATCAAGTCTACGGAAACGATGAGATCGAGGAGGAAACAACCTTGGGAATAGGAGAAAAATAAGATGAGTAAAGTGTTGATTGTAGGCGGAGGAGCGGCTGGAATGTTTGCTTCTATTTTTGCGGCGCGAAATGGGAATGAAGTACATGTCTTTGAGAAAAATGAAAAACTCGGAAAAAAATTATTCATTACCGGGAAAGGACGCTGTAATATTACAAATGCCGGGGATATGGAAAATCTGTTTGAAAACGTTGTGAGCAACCGGAAATTTTTATATAGTAGCTTTTATAGTTATACAAATGAGGATGTCATTTCATTTTTTGAAACGCTTGGAGTTCCTACCAAAATTGAGCGCGGCAATCGTGTATTTCCGGTGTCAGATCATTCCTCGGATGTAATCGGAGCGCTTTCCGGCGAAATGAAGCGCGCTGGTGTCAAAGTGCATCTTTATACAAAGGTGTCAAAAATTTTAACAGAGAATGGCAGATTTTCCGGGTTAGAGTTTGCAGATGGCGCGTGCGTTCAGGGAGATGCCTGCGTGATTGCGACAGGAGGATTTTCTTATCAGACGACGGGATCTAACGGAGATGGATATCGATTCGCAGAGGAGCTGGGGCATACAGTGACTGATATCTACCCATCCTTAGTTCCTCTGGCAATTGAGGAAGAATTTGTAAAGGAGCTGCAGGGGTTGTCACTGAAAAATGTAGAGGCGGCAATTTATGAGGGGAAAAAGAAATTGTATCAGGATTTCGGAGAAATGCTGTTTACCCACTATGGGGTAAGCGGTCCGCTGATTTTAAGCGGCAGCAGCCATATTGCAAAGAAAGCAGGAGAGAAGAAACTGAAGCTTGTCATCGATCTCAAACCAGCATTGACGGAAGAGCAGCTCGACCAACGTGTGCTTAGGGATTTTGAGCAAAATATTAACAAACAGTTTAAAAATGCAGTGACAAGGCTGTTTCCGGCAAAACTGATACCGGTGATGATCGAACGGAGCAAGATCGATCCGGAAAAAAAGGTACATGATATTTCGAGGGAAGAGCGACAGAATTTTGTAAAGCTGATGAAACATTTTGAGATGACAATCTTAGGACTGCGTGGTTACAATGAGGCGATCATTACAAAAGGTGGCGTGAAAGTAAAAGAGGTCGATCCGGGAACAATGGAGTCTAAACTGGTGCCGGGAGTTTATTTCGCAGGAGAAGTGTTAGATCTTGATGCATTGACAGGCGGATATAATCTGCAGATTGCGTGGTCAACTGCATATGCGGCGGGAAGCAGTATAAAATAGCAGGGATAGATGTTGCAAAATTAGTGACGTTGGAAAATAAAAGAGAAAAATTGGCGGGAGACTGCCGGGAAAAGAGGAAATATGGGATATAATATTGCAATAGATGGACCGGCGGGTGCCGGAAAAAGTACGATCGCCAGGAGGGTGGCCAGAAAACTAGGATACATTTATGTGGATACTGGAGCAATGTATCGGGCGATGGCGGTTTATTTTCAGGAGCAGGGGCTTACTCCGGAAGACTTGGAACATATGAAGAAAATATGCGGCGGAGCAGAAATTGTGATTCGCTATGAGAATGAAAGCCAGCAGGTATATTTAAATGGAAAGAACGTTACTGGAAGACTCAGAGAGGAAGCAGTGGGCAGATTCGCATCTGTCGGATCGGCACTTCCGGAGGTGAGGGCGCACTTGCTGGAACTTCAGCGAAAACTGGCAAGAGATTATGACGTTGTGATGGATGGACGTGATATCGGAACGAATATTCTCCCGCATGCAGATGTCAAAATCTATCTTACAGCAAGTGTCAGGACGAGAGCGGAAAGAAGATTCAAAGAACTTCAGGAAGCTGGTCAGGCATGCGCTCTAGAAGAGATTGAGAAAGATATTCAGGAGCGTGATGAACGTGATATGACAAGGGAGACCGCTCCGTTGAAGCAGGCGAAGGATGCAGTGCTGATCGACTCTTCTGAGATGACGATCGAAGAAGTCGTGCAGGCAATTTTATCGGTGTGTAAGTAGGAATTGGAAAAGTAATGGAAAGTGAGGCGGCAGATGGAGGTAAATGTTGCAAAGACCGCAGGGTTCTGCTTTGGTGTAAAGCGGGCAGTAGACCAGGTGTATGAGCAGACGGAAAAGGAAAATGGGAAGAAAATCTATACATATGGGCCGATCATTCACAATGAGGAAGTGGTGAAGGATCTCAGGAGTCGAGGAGTGGAAGTGATTCATTCGGAAGAAGAGTTGGCAGCGCTGACAGAGGGGATCGTGATCATCCGTTCTCATGGGGTGCCAAAGAGGATCTATGATCTGCTGGAGGAGAGAAAGCTGCAGTATGTAGATGCAACCTGCCCGTTTGTAAAGAAGATACATAATATTGTAAAGAAGGCAAGTGAGGAAGGAAGTCATGTGATCATCATTGGGAATCCGGAACATCCCGAAGTGCAGGGAATTATGGGTTGGTCACTTTTGCCGGTGACTGTAATTCAAGATGCGGAGGAAGCAGAGCAACTGTCTTTGCCGGAGGAACAAAAGATATGTATTGTATCACAGACGACATTTAATTACAATAAATTCAAAGATTTAGTTGAAATTATCTCCAAAAAGAGGTATGATATAAGTGTTTTAAATACGATTTGTAATGCGACAAAAGAGCGCCAGACAGAAGCAAAAAGCATTGCAAAGGGTGTTGATGCTATGATCGTGATCGGCGATAAGCATAGTTCAAATACCCAGAAATTATTTGAAATATGTAAAAAAGCATGTAACAATACGTACTATATACAGACACTTGACGATTTGGATATGAATCAATTAAGGTCCGTGGAAACAGTAGGTATTACAGCAGGGGCATCCACGCCCAATAAAATAATTGAGGAGGTTCAAAAAAATGTCAGAATTAACTTTTGAACAAATGTTGGAAGAATCATTTAAAACAATACGAAATGGAGAGGTTGTTGAGGGTACTGTAATCGATGTGAAACCGGACGAGATCATCCTGAATATCGGATGTAAAGCAGACGGAATCATTACACGTAGCGAGTATACAAACGAACCAAATGTTGATTTAACAACAGTTGTTTCCGTTGGTGATCCGATGACTGTAAAAGTGCTGAAGGTAAATGACGGAGAAGGTCAAGTGCTGTTGACTTATAAGAGACTTGCAGCAGAAAAAGGAAACGAGAGATTAAGAGAAGCTTACGAGAATAAAGAAGTGTTAAAAGCAACAGTAGCACAGATTTTAGGTGGAGGATTAAGTGTTGTTGTTGACGAAGCAAGAGTATTTATTCCTGCAAGCCTTGTATCAGATTCTTATGAAAAAGATTTGAGCAAATACGAAGGACAGGAAATTGAATTTGTAATCAGCGAATTCAATCCAAGAAGAAATCGTGTGATCGGCGATAGAAGACAGCTTCTCGTAGCAGAGAAAGCAGAGCTTCAGAAAGAGCTGTTTGCTAAATTAAAAGTAGGCGATACAGTAGAAGGAACTGTGAAAAATGTAACAGATTTTGGTGCATTTATCGATCTTGGAGGAGTAGATGGTCTTCTTCATATCTCAGAGATGTCTTGGGGAAGAGTAGAAAATCCAAAGAAAGTATTCCAGGTAGGAGATCAGGTGAAAGTTCTTGTAAAAGATATCAACGATACAAAGATTGCACTCAGCCTGAAATTCCCAGAATCTAATCCATGGGCAAATGCTTCTGAAAAGTATGCTGTAGGAGCAGATGTAACAGGAAAAGTTGCAAGAATGACAGATTTTGGAGCATTCGTTGAACTTGCACCAGGTGTAGATGCACTTCTTCATGTATCTCAGATTTCAAAAGCTCATGTAGAAAAACCTTCTGATGTATTATCTGTTGGACAGGAGATTGTTGCAAGAGTTGTTGACTTAAATGAAGCTGAGAAGAAAATCAGCCTTAGCATGAAAGCATTAGAGCCAGAGACAGAGGCAGCAGAAACTACAGAAGAATAATCAAAAGCTGAATAGTAATATTGAATCATTGCCACATTAGGAGAGTTCTCCTAATGTGGTTTTTTGTGTTTTCCCCCTGCCAATCATTTGTCTTCACTTTCACAAAGATGTTAAAAAAACGACAAGCTGTTTGCAAAAATATACAAGAAAAATGGGAAATTCAATAGAAAAATCTTTGGTTTTTTTGTATGATATATATAAATTATAAGAAAGAAGGAGAAAAAATGGGATTGTTGACGTTTAAAGGCGGGATTCACCCGGACGATGGCAAGAAGCTGTCGAAAGACAAACCGATCGTGGAAGCCAAACCGGGCAAAGAACTGGTCTATCCGCTTTCACAGCATATCGGAGCACCGGCGAATCCAATCGTAGAAATAGGGGCAAGAGTACTCCGGGGAGAAAAAATTGCTGAGGCAGGTGGATTTGTATCTGCGCCAATTTATTCTTCCGTGTCGGGAACGGTCAAGGCGATCGCTCCAAATTTTACATCTACGGGTGCAAAAGTGAACAGTATCATAATTGAAAATGATGAACAGTATGAAGAGGCGAAGTGGAGAGAAGTGATTCCACTTGAGCAGATGAAAAAAGAAGAAATCTTAAATTGTATTGCGGAAGCAGGAATTGTCGGCATGGGAGGAGCAGGCTTTCCTACCAGAGTAAAATTGTCACCGAAAGAACCGGAGAAAATAGAATATATTATCGCAAACTGTGCAGAGTGTGAGCCATATATCACAGCAGATTATCGCCGGATGCTTGAGACACCAGAGAAGTTAGTTGGCGGGATGAAAGTTGTTCTGCAGTTGTTTGAGAATGCAAAAGGTATCTTTGGAATCGAGGATAATAAGCCGGACTGCATTGAAAAGTTAAAAGAACTGACGAAAGATGAACCGAGGATGGAAGTGAAAGTTCTCCAGACAAAATACCCGCAGGGAGCAGAACGACAATTGATCTATGCGACGACAAAGCGTGCGATCAATTCTTCTATGTTGCCGGCAGATGCAGGCTGTATTGTGGATAATGTGGAGACATTGATTGCGATTTACGAGGCGGTTATTTCCGGAAAGCCACTCTATGAAAGAGTTGTCACTGTCAGCGGAGATGCGGTCAAAGAACCTGGCAATTTTCTTGCTCCTTGCGGCATGAGCCAGATGGAACTTATCGAGATGGCAGGTGGATTTGAAGGCGTGCCGGAGAAAGTGATCTCAGGTGGACCGATGATGGGGTTTGCAATGTTTTCCACAGAAGTACCTGTGACAAAAACTTCTTCTGCAATCCTTGGATTTTCTAAGGATGAAGTGAAAAAGCATGAGCCAAGTGCGTGTATCAACTGCGGACGCTGTGTGGATGCCTGTCCAAGCAGGATCGTTCCGTCGCGACTGGCAGATTTTGCTGAACGGCATGACGAAGAGTCGTTCCTGAAATGGGAGGGGCTGGAGTGTGTGGAATGTGGTTCCTGCAGTTATGTCTGTCCGGCAAAGAGACACTTGAAGCAGGCAATTGGTTCTATGAGGAAGATTGCTCTGGCAAATAGGAAGAAATAGGGAGAGACATATGAACGAGACATTTAATATATCATCTTCGCCGCATATACGCGCAAAGGTCACGACAGGAAATATTATGTTCCTTGTCCTGATCGCGTTAATGCCGACGACACTTTTTGGAATTTATAATTTTGGCGTACAGGCACTTGGAATCGTGTTTCTGACAGTTGCTTCTGCAGTAGCGACAGAGTATCTTTTTGAGCGGTTCATGGGGAAGAAGATCACGATTGCTGATGGAAGTGCAGCGGTCACAGGTCTGCTTCTCGCATTAAACCTTCCGCCGACAGCGCCGTGGTGGATGTGCGTGCTTGGGGCGGTGTTTGCGATTTTAGTAGTCAAGCAGCTGTTTGGCGGACTTGGACAGAATTTTATGAATCCGGCACTTGCTGCGAGGTGCTTTCTTTTGATTTCCTTTACAGGGAGAATGACAACATTTGTCTATGACGGGGTGTCAGGCGCCACGCCGCTTGCCCAGCTAAAAACAGGTGAGAGTGTCAATACCATGGACATGCTGATTGGAAATATTGCGGGAACGATCGGTGAAACATCTGTGATCGCAATTATGATCGGTGCGATGTTCCTTCTGTTTATGGGAGTGATCGATCTTCGGATTCCGGGGACATATCTGATCACTTTTATTGTGATGATCGTATTGTTTAGTGGAAAAGGATTCGACTTGAACTACCTTACAGCACAGTTGTGTGGAGGTGGTTTGATGCTTGGTGCATGGTTCATGGCGACAGATTATGTGACGGCACCGGTCACAAAGAAAGGGCAGATTTTGTATGGTGTCTGTCTGGGAGTGCTGACGGGATTATTCCGTCTGCTTGGAAGATCTGCAGAGGGAGTTTCTTATGCAATCATTATCAGTAATCTGCTTGTCCCATTGATTGAAAGAGTAACCCGCCCACGTCCATTCGGGAAGGGAGGAGAGAGATAATGAATCAGAAGATCATAAAAAATACATTGATCCTGACTGCTATCACATTGATATCCGGTCTGCTTCTCGGATTTGTCTATGAGATTACAAAAGAGCCGATTGCTGCCAGCAGAGAAAATCGAAAGCAGGAGGCATATCATACTGTGTTTCAAGAGGCGGAAACCTTTCAGACATTTGAAGCATTTGAGGAAAAAGAGGCAGAAGAAATTTTAAGAAATGCAGGGGTTAGCGGCTGCTATGTCAATGAAGCGGCATTGGCTCTTGACAGCGGGAAAAATGCAATTGGCAGTGTGATAACAGCTACATCCAAAGAAGGATATGGCGGAGAAATCAAAGTGTCTGTCGGGATTACACTGGATGGGACTGTGACAGGAATCGAACTGTTATCAATCAGTGAAACTGCCGGTCTTGGAATGAATGCACAGGAACCGGAATTTAAGGAACAGTTTCAAGATGTCAATACAGATCAATTTGAGGTTGTAAAAGGAGATGGTGGCAAAGAGGGTAAGATCGATGCGTTAAGCGGAGCAACGATCACAACCGATGCGGTTACCAATGCGGTCAATGCCGCAGTTGTCTATTACCATGAAGCAATGGAAGGAGGAAGTGGCAATGAATAAGTGTACGGAACGACTTTTTAACGGACTGATCAAGGAGAACCCGACATTTGTGCTGATGCTTGGAATGTGTCCGACACTTGCGGTGACGACTTCCGCAATCAACGGACTCGGGATGGGACTGACAACAACGGTTGTCCTTGTAATGTCAAACATGTTGATCTCCATGCTGCGAAAGATTATCCCGGACAGTGCGCGTGTACCGTCTTTTATTGTGATCGTGGCATCGTTTGTCACAATGGTGCAGTTTTTGTTGGAAGGGTTTATTCCAAGTCTTTACGATTCGCTCGGACTTTATATTCCGCTGATTGTTGTAAACTGTATTATCCTTGGACGTGCTGAGAGCTATGCTTCCAAAAATCCGGTGCTTCCGTCTATCTTTGATGGACTTGGGATGGGACTTGGCTTTACAGTAGGTCTGACAGCAATCGGAATGGTCCGTGAGATTATCGGAAGCGGGAAGATTTTTGGCTGGAAGATCATGCCGGCATCGTATGAACCAATCACGATCTTTGTGCTTGCTCCAGGGGCATTTTTTGTGCTTGCCTGTCTTGTGGCGGTTCAGAACAAAGTGAAAGCGGCAAAGGCGAAAGGTGGACAGCAGGAGGCGGCTAGTGGCTGTGATGGCAGCTGCGCATCCTGTGGAAACGGAAGTTGTGGAAAAGCAGTGTTTTCGGTAGAGAAGCAGGAGGGAAAGTAAATGGAAGAACTATTATTGATTGCAGTCGGTGCAGCGCTTGTAAATAATGTTGTTCTCAGCCAGTTTTTAGGTCTTTGTCCGTTCCTCGGCGTATCTAAAAAGGTGGAGACGGCAGCAGGAATGGGAGGAGCAGTTATTTTCGTGTTGACGATCTCTTCCTTTATCACAAGCCTGATTTACAAATTTATTCTTGCAAACGATGCAATTTTAAATGGAAGACTTGTCTATCTTCAGACGATTGTGTTTATTCTTGTCATCGCTGCACTTGTGCAGTTTGTGGAGATGTTGTTAAAGAAAATGATGCCTCCGCTTTACAACGCGCTTGGGGTGTACTTGCCATTGATTACGACAAACTGTGCGGTACTTGGAGTTGCTTTGAAAAACGTGCAGAAGGATTATGGAATTTTAGCCAGTGTTGTGAATGGGTTTGCAACGGCGGTAGGATTTACGATCGCCATTGTCATCATGGCAGGAATTCGGGAGAAGACAGAACATAATGATGTGCCGGAATCCTTTCGGGGAATGCCGATTGTGCTTGTGACAGCAGGCTTGATGGCGATTGCATTCTTTGGATTTTCCGGACTGAACTTATAGGCAGGAGGAAAGACGATGAGTATTACAGGAATTATATTTGCTGCCCTGATCGTGGGAGGAG
This sequence comes from Faecalimonas umbilicata, assembly GCF_042846195.1. Classification (NCBI taxonomy): domain Bacteria; kingdom Bacillati; phylum Bacillota; class Clostridia; order Lachnospirales; family Lachnospiraceae; genus Faecalimonas; species Faecalimonas umbilicata. The sequence goes on along the minus strand of NZ_AP031411.1, from coordinate 1,751,238 downwards.
TCGGCCTGTTCATTGGTGTATTCCTCGGAGTTGCGGGACAGAAATTTGCAGTGGAAGTTGATGAGCGTGAAACAAAAGTATGTGATGCGCTTCCGGGCAATAATTGCGGCGGCTGTGGATACGCAGGGTGCTCCGGACTTGCTGCCGCGATTGTAAAAGGAGAGGCGGAAATCTCTGCCTGTCCAGTCGGCGGCGCTCCGGTGGCGGAAAAAATCGGAGAGATTATGGGAGTCGCAGCAGGAGAACAGAAGCGGATGACTGCGTTTGTCAAATGTGCGGGGACTTGTGGGAAAGCAAAGCAGGATTATGCGTACACGGGAATCGAGGACTGCGTGATGATGGCGCATATGCAGAATGGTGGTCCAAAATCCTGTGATTACGGATGTTGTGGATTTGGCACTTGTGTAAAAGCCTGTCCGTTTGATGCGATTCACATTGTAGACGGAGTTGCGGTAGTAGATAAAGAAGCATGCAAAGCATGTGGAAAATGTATCAAAGCATGTCCGAAAAATCTGATCGAGCTTGTACCATATGAGGCAAAGCATCTTGTACAGTGCAGTTCTAAGGAAAAGGGAAAAGATGTGATGGCTGTATGCAGCACGGGATGTATTGGCTGTCGGATGTGTCAGAAAGTCTGCCCGGCAGATGCAATCGTTGTGGAGAATAATCTTGCGTGGATCGATCCGGAGAAGTGTACGAACTGTGGAGCATGTGCTGAAAAATGTCCGAAAAAGATCATTCTGTAAAAGAGATTGTGAAAAAGATAGCTGCACGGATCTGGAAGGATTTGTTCCAGTACCGGACAGCATTGTTTGCAGTAGCAGTATATTTTCTTTTTATGCATGTAGGCTGCAATGCGGGCTGTCCGAGTGTCTGTCTGACGGGATTTCCGTGTCCTGCCTGTGGTCTGACACGAGCTGCCAGACTCTTGTTTTGCGCAAAGTTTGCTGAGGCATATCGGATGAATCCGATGATCTATCCGATGATTCTTTTTCTGTGTGCGTTTTTCTTTTATCGCTATATTCTTGGAAGAAAACTGCCGCATGTGGCAGCATGGGGTGCAGTTCTCCTTATTGCATGTATTGTAATTTATATTTACCGGATGCTGACACAATTTCCGGGAGAAGCTCCGATGGGATATTATCGAGAGAATCTTTTGTACAAAATATTGGACAGAATATATAGAAGATAGAAAAATGCAAAAAAATAATTGTGCAAAACATAAAAATATGCTAGAATCAAAAAATAGAAATGTACTTGAATTTCAGATTAGAAGGATATAGCGTATGTTCAAAATGATTTGAAAGAGAGAACGAGGAGGATTTTAGTATGGATGAAAAATTCAGTAATATGCCAGAGCAGGATCAGAATGCAGAGGCAGCAGACAATTCTTATCAGCAGACGATGAACTATGGATATTATAGTGATGGTTCTCAGAATGGTTCTGGCGAGAACAATGGAGCATATCAGCAGAACTATAATCAGAATTATAATATGAACTATAATCAAGGATACCAGCAGAATTATAATCAGAATTATAGTGGGAATTCCGGAAAGAAACCATTAGATGCACCATTATCTATGGGTGAGTGGTTGCTTACTATTCTGGCAGGATTAGTTCCTTGCGTAGGAATTGTTCTCTATTTTATTTGGGCATTTGGTGCCAATACAAATATCAACCGGAAAAATTATAGCCGCGCGATGTTGATCGTGATGGCAGTTGTCATTGTACTTTATACATTATTCTTTGTTGTGTTCGGAATTGCAATGTCAAATGCACTTTATTATTAATTAGCGTCAGATCTCTCAGACATAGACGAATTTTTGAAATCTATGTCTGGGAGATTTTTTATATAGGGAACATCTATGGAATCCTGTGCAGTAGAAAACACGTTTCGCATGAGAATACGATATTGCAGGCTGATACAATTCACATGAAATCGAACATGTGGTTGCATCCGATCATTGGTTGTGATAGAATGAGTAGTACCGAAATGAATGGACAGAAAAAATCAGAGAGGAATCGTGATAGGATGAAAAAGAATGACTGGATCCTGGCAGGAACTGTTTTGATCGCTGCACTTTTCTTTCTGGTGGGGAATTGTTTCACGGAAAGAAGAGGAAAGGATGCAGAAAAATATTTGAGAATAAAAGTAGACGGAGAAGTTTTTCGGGAAGTCAGTCTGGAGGAAGATGCGGAGATTGCAATTGGAGAACATAACCGGGTAAAAATTCAGGATGGGCAAGTGGAGATGATCTGGGCAGATTGTCCGGATCAGATTTGTGCTGCACATCCGAAGATTTCAAAGAATCGTGAGAGTATTATCTGTCTTCCGAACAAGGTGATTTTGGAGATTGTAGACAGAGCGGATGAAGGAAGTAAGGAAAATGATGCAGTTGCAGGATAGAAATCAGAAGCATCGGAAGGACTGGGGCAGACAATCAGCTTATTTTGGGATGTTTCTGGCGTTGTCATTGATTTTTAGTTATGTGGAAACTTTGATTCCGATTTCTTTCGGAATCCCGGGCATCAAGCTTGGACTGGCAAATATTGTCACAGTGACAGCGCTTTACTATGCCGGGACGAAGGAGGCCTTTGTGTTGGCGATTCTTCGAAATATTTTGACAGGCTTTCTGTTTGGGAATCTGTTTGCTATTTTTTATAGTATTGCCGGAAGTTGTTTTAGTATTTTAATTATGCATCTTTTGAAGAAGAGAGGAAGCTTCAGTGTGATAGGTGTCAGTATTGCCGGTGGAGTGTTTCATAATATCGGACAGCTTCTTGTTGCGATGCTGGTGGTGGAAAGTTTGAGTATTTCCTATTATATGCCGGTGCTGTTGACAGCCGGAATACTCACCGGAGCAGTGATCGGGCTACTCGTACAGAGATTACAGCGATATTTACAGAAAGGACAGACGAGATGATTTCATATATTAAAGGAGAACTGGCTGCGGTCGGTGAAGAACAGGTCGTAGTAGAAGTGCAGGGGATTGGATATGGGATCTTCATGCCGGGGCAGGCAATGACGATGTTGCCTCCGATAGGGAGTGAAGTAAAGATCCATACTTATCTGAACGTGCGTGAGGATGCCATGCAGTTGTTTGGGTTTCTGACAAAAGATGATTTAAAAGTTTTTCGGCTTTTGATCGGAGTGAATGGAATTGGGCCGAAAGGAGGCTTGAATATTTTATCGAAGATGACACCGGATGACTTGCGATTTGCGGTGCTGGCGGGGGATGTTAAAGCAATCTCAGCGGCTCCGGGAATCGGAAAGAAGACGGCTGAGAAGCTGATCATCGAACTAAAAGACAAGCTGAACATTGATGATGTATTGACAAAAGAAGAGGAAGTGATGTCAGTCCCATCAGGAGGAGCGGATATGCAGTCGGAAGCGGTGCAGGCGCTTGTGGCACTTGGCTATGGCAGTGCAGAAAGCCTGAAGGCGGTCAAGAAAGTTCCGATGACAGAGACGATGACTGTAGAAGAACTATTGAAACAATCGTTAAAATTTATGGTATTTTAAAGGACAAGGACAGATATGGCAAAGAGAATTATTACAACAGAGAATCTGGAAGAAGATGTAAAGATTGAAAGTCATTTAAGACCGACTCTCCTAAAAGATTATATTGGGCAGGAGAAGGCGAAAGAGACGCTGAAGATTTATATTGAGGCTGCAAAGGCAAGAGGAGAATCTCTGGATCATGTGTTGTTCTATGGTCCTCCGGGACTTGGGAAGACGACTCTTGCCGGAATCATTGCAAATGAGATGGAAGTCAATGTAAAGATCACGTCTGGTCCGGCGATTGAAAAACCCGGGGAGATGGCAGCAATTTTAAATAATCTCCAAGAAGGAGATGTTTTGTTTGTGGATGAGATCCATCGTCTGAACAGACAGGTAGAGGAGGTACTCTACCCGGCGATGGAAGATTATGTGATCGACATTATGATCGGAAAAGGGGCGGGGGCACGTTCCATCCGCCTAGATCTTCCTCATTTTACATTGGTTGGAGCGACAACGCGGGCAGGGATGCTTACGGCGCCGTTGCGGGATCGTTTTGGAGTTGTACAAAGATTGGAATTTTACACAGAAGAAGAGTTGCGGACGATCATCATGCGCTCAGCGGATGTACTTGGCGTGGAGATTGATGCAAAAGGTGCATTAGAGCTTGCAAAGCGTTCCAGGGGCACCCCGCGTCTGGCGAATCGTCTGTTAAAGCGGGTGAGAGATTTCGCGCAGGTCAAGTACGATGGACGGATTACGGAAGAAGTGGCAAATTATGCGCTGGATCTTTTGGATGTGGATCGTTATGGGCTTGATCATGTGGATCGGAATCTTTTGCTTGCAATGATCGAGAAGTTTCAGGGAGGACCGGTTGGACTGGAAACACTTGCGGCATCGATCGGTGAGGATTCGGGTACTATCGAGGATGTCTGCGAGCCATACCTTTTAAAAAATGGATTCATCCAGAGAACACCAAGAGGAAGGATTGTCACGGACAAGGCATATGCACATTTGGGAATTTCCTATAAAAATCAGTAAAAATAGTTGTTTTTCTGGAAATATGGTTTATAATGGAGAAGAAGATTGTAAAGCATAAGGAGGTTTTCCATGGCTTCGGGAAAGAATTATACAGAAGTTTTGATAGGTGGAAAAGTTTTCACACTCGGCGGATTTGAGAGTGAAGAATATCTTCAGAAAGTATCCACTTATTTGAATCATAAAATTGCAGAATGTACCAGCAGCGAGAACTATCGCAGACAAAGCGCAGAACTTAGAAGCATCCTTCTGTCGTTGAACATTGCGGACGATTACTTTAAGGCGAAGCAGCTGGGCAATACATTTGAAGAAGATATTGAAAAGAAGAACAAAGAGATGTACGATCTGAAGCATGAGCTGATCACGGAGCAGATCAAGCTTGAGAATCTACAGAAAGTGATGGAAGATCTGAAGGAAGAGAATAGAGCCTTGCAGATGAAGATTGTTAAACTGGAAACTGAAATGAACACAAGAAACAAATAGGCTGTCATCTGACAGCCTTTTTTAAAGGATAGAAAAATGAAAAGAATAGAAATATTGGCACCGGCAGGATCCTATGAAAGTTTGGAGGCAGCTGTTTTAGCAGGAGCAGATGCGGTCTATGTCGGAGGAAATAAATTTGGTGCGCGGGCATTCGCAAATAATTTTTCAGAGGAGCAGATGTTGGAGGCGATTGATTTTGTCCACCTGCACGACCGAAAGATTTATATGACTGTGAATACGCTTTTAAAAGAAAAAGAAATTGAAAATGAACTGTATCAGTATATTGAGCCGTATTACAGGCAGGGGCTGGATGCAGTGATCGTACAGGATTTGGGTGTGCTGTCATTTCTGCGGCAGCATTTTCCGAATTTGCCTATTCATGCAAGCACGCAGATGACTGTGACAAATGTGCTTGGAGCAAAATTCCTCGAGGAGCAGGGGGTGGAGCGGGTTGTCACTTCCAGGGAACTCCAGCTTGAGGAAGTGAGGGCGATTACGGAACAGACAAATCTGGAAGTGGAAAGTTTCGTACATGGAGCGCTCTGCTATTGCTATTCAGGGCAGTGTCTGTACAGCAGTATGATCGGAGGAAGGAGCGGGAACAGGGGGCAGTGTGCCCAGCCTTGCCGTCTGCCTTATAAGGTTGGCAAAAGTGGGAAAGAGTCTTATGTTCTGAGCCTTAAAGATATCTGTACGCTTGATTACATTCCGGAGTTGTGTGAGGCGGGAATTTATTCTTTTAAAATTGAAGGAAGAATGAAAAAACCAGAATATGTGGCGGCTGTTACTGCGATGTACCGCAAATATGCGGATCTTTATCTGACACAGGGAAAGAAAGGGTTTGCTGTATCTCGCAAGGATAAAGAGATGCTGATGGATATTTATAACCGCGGAGGGTTTCACGGGGGATATTATCACACGAGAAATGGAAGAGAAATGATCTCGCTGTCCAGACCGAATCATGCGGGTGTGGAAGCTGTGAAAGTGTTAAAACAGCAAGGAAAACAAGTGACTGCCAAAGCACTTCGTCCATTGGAAAAAGGAGATGTTCTGGAGATGCCAGACAAAAAAGAGACGTATACAGTTGGACAGGCGGTGGCAGAAGGACAGAAAATTTCCTTTGTGACACATAAGCATCAGAGAATCAGTGACGGGATGTCATTGTATCGTACGCGGAATGAAAAATTGCTCTCACAGATAAAAAACGACATTTTTAGAGAAAAAGTGCAGGAAAAAATTAAGGGGAATTTAATTCTTTCTCCGGGAAAATCTGCTATACTACAATTACAGTGGAAACAGATTGCTGTGGAAGTCGAAGGAGCTGTGGCAGAAATCCCGCAGAATTCTCCGTTGGATGTTGCGCGGATTGAAAAGCAGATGAAAAAGACAGGAAATACGCCATTTCAATTTGAAGAGATTCAGGTTTGTGTGAAAGAAGATGTCTTTCTTCCAATGCAGCAGTTAAATGAGCTGCGAAGAAAAGGGCTGGAGGCTTTGGAAGCAAAGATTGTGTCACAGTATAGAAGAAGCGGTTCAGAAGAAGTGGAGAAAGAAAAAAGGGGAAGAGAAGCAAAGATACTGGATACTGGAAGAAGTCTGCATTTGCAACCAGAAGCAGCAACAGCAGAGATGTATGCATATGCGGAACAGGGATGCCAGTTGGAGCCGATTGCCGAGGCTTCATGGATTTCCAGGGTATATATTGACTGTAATATGTTTCCGGGAATCTTACAATCTGCCAAGATGAATGAGGCTATTAGCTTTTTGCACGAAAAAGGGAAAACAGTATTTCTTGCAATGCCTCATATTTTCAGAGATAGGACAAGAAAGCGCTATGAGAAAAATTATAGGCAGCTTGAGGAGCAGTTTGACGGTGTGCTTGTTCGAAATATGGAATCCGTTCAGTTTTTACGAGAGCATTCTTATGAGAAGACAATTGTGGCAGATCACCATATCTATCAGTTTAATCACTATGCGAAGGAATTTTGGAAAAAATATGTGTCAGAACTTTCGGCACCGTTGGAATTGAATTGCCATGAACTCTCGGAGCTGGGATGCGAAGGGATGGAGCTGTTGATTTATGGATATCTGCCGATGATGGTATCTGCCCAGTGCGTGCAGAAGACAACGGCGGGCTGTGCACATCAGACGGGATTTCTTACTATGAAAGACCGCTGTCAGAAGTCATTCCAGGTAAAAAACTGTTGTGAAGAGTGTTACAATATCATTTATAACACTGCGCCGGTTGTATTGATCGACCAAAAGAGGGAGATTGAAAGGCTGGCCCCGGCAGCACTTAGACTTGCATTTACTTTGGAAGATGAGCAAAGGACAAGGCAGATGCTTGCGCTTTATCAGGAAGTATTTCTGAACAAAGCAGAAATTGGAGAACTTCCGTTTGAATTTACAAGAGGACATTTTAAAAGGGGTATAAAGTAGGTGAAACATTGGTAAATATTATAGTTGAATTTTCAAAATATCTGTTGATTGTTCTGATGACAGTATATACGTATTCTTGTTTTTCTGTATTTCGTTATGAATACGAGGAGGACAGGCAGCAGATTCTATTAAGACAGAATAAGCTGATGTTTTCCATTCAGTTGATCGCATATGGGGTCATGTATCTGAAGACCGGAAAGACAGAGATTATATTTTTCTATTTGGCGCAGGTGATTTTATTTCTTGCGGTGATCGCACTGTATACGATTCTTTATCCGAACGTATCAAGAGTCGTAATCAACAACATGTGTATGCTTTTATCAATCGGTTTTATTATGATTTTGCGCTTGAATACAGAGAAGGCAATCAAACAGTTTATTTTTGTTGGAATCTCGATGATAATAAGTCTGATCGTTCCGGTTGTCATACGAAAGATGAAGTCGTTGGCGGAATGGACTTATATTTATGCAGGCGTAGGTCTTGCGGCACTTGCACTTGTTGCGATATTTGCGGTGACATCCGGCGGGGCAAAACTTGGGTTTTCTGTTGCAGGGATCAGTATCCAGCCGTCGGAGTTTGTAAAGATTTCGTTTGTATTTTTTGTGGCGGCGAGTCTTCGGAAATCGACAGACTTTAAAAATGTAGTGATCACGACGGCAATTGCCGCGGCACACGTGCTGATTCTTGTGGCATCGACAGATCTGGGAGCTGCTCTGATTTTGTTTGTTGTGTACCTGATCATGCTTTATGTGGCGACAAAGCAGCCACTTTATCTGGCCGGAGGAATGCTGGCAGGAAGTGGCGCGGCAGTGATCGCTTATCATTTGTTCCGACACATCAAGGTTCGTGTATCTGTCTGGAAAGATCCGTTTGCAACTTATGAAACCGGAGGTTTTCAGGTGGCGCAGTCGCTGTTTGCAATTGGAACCGGAGGGTGGTTAGGTATGGGACTTTGTCAGGGATCTCCGGAGAGTATACCGGTAGCAGCAGAAGATTTTATTTTTTCTGCGATTGTGGAGGAACTGGGGTTGATTTTCGGACTATGCTTGATCCTTGTTTGTGTAAGTTGCTATATTATGTTTTTGAATATCGCCATGCAGCTGAGAAACCGATTCTATAAGCTTGTAGCGTTAGGGCTTGGTACCTGCTATATCTTTCAGGTATTTCTAACGATCGGCGGTGTGACAAAATTTATCCCATCTACCGGGGTGACACTTCCACTTGTCAGTTACGGAGGAAGTTCTATCTTAAGTACACTGATCATGTTTGCGATTATTCAGGGACTGTATATTTTAAGAGAAGATGAGGAAGAGATTATTGAGAGAAAGAAAGCAAGACAATTACGAGATGAGAGAAGACGGGAAGCGTTCCAAAAGGAAACGAGAAAAAGAAAGACAAAAAAAGAAGAAAGCTACAAACAAAGAATTCGCTAGAGTGACCTACTTGTTTGTTACATTGTTTCTTGTTCTGATGGGATATATTGTATATTTTAATGTGGTGAAGAGTGAAAAAATTATTAATAGTCCGTATAATACAAGACAGGATACATTTTCTGACCGTGTTGTGAGAGGTTCGATCCTTGACCGAAATGGAGAGGTACTGGCAAAGACGGAAGTGGCAGAAGATGGAAGTGAGATGCGTACCTATCCGTATGGCGAAGTATTTGCCCATGTAGTCGGTTATGATGTCAACGGAAAGAGCGGACTGGAATCTGCAGAAAATTTTGATCTTCTGACTTCCAATGCTTTTTTTGTAGAGCGGATTATCAAAGAATTTCAGGCGAAAAAAAATACCGGGGACAGTGTTGTAACAACACTGGATGCAAAACTGCAGACAACAGCATACAATGCATTGGGAGATGAAAAAGGTGCAGTTGTTGTCATGGAGGCGGATACCGGGAAAATATTGGCGATGGTTTCCAAGCCGTCCTTTGATCCGAATAGTGTTGAAGACAACTGGGAATATTTAAACGCGGACAATGAGCAGAGTCCTCTTTTAAACCGTGCCATGCAGGGAGCTTATGCTCCGGGTTCAATCTTCAAGATAGTAACAGCGCTGGAATATATCCGGGAGCAGCCGGCCTATGGTGCATATACATATGATTGCTATGGGGAAATTACTTATGATGGTACTACGATCCCGTGTTTTAATCATATCGCACATGGATTTCAGGATCTGAATACTTCTTTTGCCAATTCATGTAACTCCTCATTTGCAAATATTGGATTGAGTCTTGACAGAAAATCCTATGCAAAGACATGTAAACAGCTGCTCTTTAATTCTAAGTTGCCATCGGTGTTGGATTACCGGAAGAGTGATTTTTCTTTAGAGGAAACATCGACAAGCGCGGAAGTGATGATGACTGCCATGGGACAGGGAGATACACAGGTCAGTCCATATCATATGGCACTGATCACATCGGCGGTGGCAAATGGCGGAAAACTGATGAAGCCTTATCTTGTGAGTGAAGTGACGAATTATACCGGAACACCGGTGAAAAAGAACAAACCTTCCGTTTATAAGGAATTGATGACGGCGGAAGAGGCATCCATTCTGACACAGTATATGACATCGGTTGTGACACAGGGAACCGGAATGGAGCTTTCTGGAGAAAGTTACAGTGTTGCCGGGAAGACAGGGACTGCAGAATATGGTTCCGACGGTCAGAGTCATTCCTGGTTTGTCGGGTTTACAAATGTGGAGGATCCGGAACTTGTTGTCAGTGTGATCGTAGAAGGAAATGAGATGCAGACCGGTGGAAGGGCGATTCCGGTTGCAAAAGCTATTATGAATGCGTATTATTATGAATAAGGGCAGTGCATTTTGGAAAAAAGATGAAAAGAGATAAAGAAGGCGGACAGATGAATATTTATAGGAAGCTCTATGTCGGGGAATCTATCAAAGGAAAAGAAAAATCAATTTTACGGAAAATAAAGTATAAAAGGCCACAACTTCAAGCATATGTGATTGTGCTTTCCCAAAAAGAAGGGGAACAGCTGGAAATTTATCATGCAGCAATGCTTCTTCAACCGCTCTATTTTGAGAAGGATCCATGGATCGTTGGAATTGCGGCAAGTGAATGGGAAGCATATGAGCTTGTGAGAAAAATCGCAGAGGAAGTGCATGAGGCCACAAAGACACTTGAGATGAAAAAATATATTCAGGAAAGGATCTGACAGGTAAAGTTATGCTGCATATTTTGTTGCTGATTTTAAAATGGATAGGGATTGTACTGGCGGTTTTCTTGCTCTTAGTATTGTTACTCATTAATTTGGGACTATTTGTTCCCATTCGGTACCGTGCAGATGCATCCTGTCAAAATGATATAGAGACACTGGAAGCAGAGTTTGAACTTTCTTGGATGTGGAAATTATTTTTTTTGACTGCCTGCTGGAAAAAAGGGAAAGCGGATATGAAAATCAGAATCGGTTGGAAATATCTGTTCTCGGAAGAAAAAGAAGGAAAGTCGGAAGAAAAAATCGAAGTTCCAGAAGAAAAAGAAGAAAATGATCTTCAGAAAGAAAAAGAGGAACAGAAATTTTTAAAGGAGCAGAAAGAGAGTCTGCCGCCGGAGAAAACAAATCGTTCTCTGCCTGAAAATAACGTGCAAGAGCAGGCGGAGAAAAGAGAGTGTCGTCAGCAGAAAACGGAATCTGGGATAGACAAAGAAGAGGAAGAAAAGGAAAGTTTCACAGCTGATCGGCGAAAAGCAGGCGGCAGAAAGAAAAAGCCTCTTTGGGACCGTATGAAAGAGAAAATTTCTGAGTGGATAGAAAGCTGCAAAAGTTTTTGGAGAAAGATTCTTGCAATAGGAAGAAATCTTCGAGGAAAAAAGGAACAAATCGAAAGCTTTCTCACAGATGCTTCTCATCGCAGGGCATTTTGCAGTCTGAAGCGGGAAGTGCGAAGGTTTCTTGGACATGTCTCTCCGAAAGATGTTAAGATTGTAGGAAAAATTGGTCTGGAAGATCCGTATATGACCGGACAGGCGCTGGCAGTGCTTGGTATGCTGTTCCCGTTTTTGGGGGAGAATACAGTTATTGTACCGGATTTTGAGAATAAAGTATTAGAGGGTTCTGTCCATATAGAGGGCAAAATCCATAATTTCCGGATACTAGCCATTCTGTGGAGATTGATCAAAGACCGAGATGTAAGAAAAATCATCATAGATATCAAAAAATTAAAATGGTAGGAGGAAAATGTGATGGCAGAGAACAAATTTAATGGAACAGTAGAAGCTCTTTTTCATGGAATGGACAGTGTCCTTTCTTCGAAGACAGTGGTAGGTGAGGCGATTCATATTGGAGACACGATCATCCTGCCTCTGGTGGAGGTTTCCTTTGGTGTTGGAGCAGGAGCTTTTGCAGGTGAACAGAAAGACAGAGCGGGAGGAGGTCTTGGTGGAAAGATGTCACCGAGTGCAGTTCTTGTTATTCAGAATGGTACAACAAGACTTGTGAACATTAAAAATCAGGATACTATCACAAAAATTCTTGATATGGTTCCAGAGGTTATTGACCGCTTTAGCTCCAAGGGCGAGAAGACAGTGACAGAAAAAGAAGTAAATGAAATGCTGAGTGAAGCGGAAGCAGATAAGAACGGACAGGCATAAGAACAGAAAGCCTGCATAAACTGGAAGTAAAGAAAGTGTTTGAAACGGGGGACATAGATGAAACGTGTTGCAGGATTTGCGCTGTTTTTTGTGGCGATCGGGATGTTGATTACAATGTTCCTTGAAAATACTTTCTGGACAGTGATGCTGATACTGATCTGTATTCTGGCAGGATATTTGCTGTTTAGCTGCTGATAGGAAAACAGGGAGAAGTTCTCCTCTGTTTTTTCTTTTCGTGAAATTGGCTTTCGAACGGAAAAAGAGCCTGTATCTTATCATTTATCAAAACGATAAGATACAGGCTCTTTTTTAAGGCTGATTAAGCACGTTCAACTTTGCCAGATTTTAAGCAAGAAGTACAAACATACATTTTTTTAGAACCGCCTTCTGTTTTAACTCTTACTGATTTTACATTTGATTTCCACATTTTTGGTGTTTTTCTATTAGAGTGACTTACGTTATTTCCGAAGTGAGCACCCTTTTCACAAATAGCACATTTAGCCATAATTGCACCTCCTAACGATCTTAATAGTCTTCTTTAGACTCATAACACTGTTTATTCTATCAGAAAGTGTTGGATTTTGCAAGCATAAAATTCAAAAAGGAAAAACTTTAGTAGGAATTCTTGTAAAGTGAAGCAAAACAGAGTATAATACATATGTTAAATGCATGCGAAGCGAAAAAATCCAGAAGAATTGGAGGGAATAGATATGAAAGGTTGTATGAGTACAGAACTTGGAATCATTACTATTGATTCGGAGGTAATTGCAAAATATGCAGGTTCGGTTGCTGTGGAGTGCTTCGGGATTGTCGGAATGGCAGCAGTCAGCATGAAGGACGGACTTGTAAAATTACTAAAGAAAGAAAGCCTGACACACGGGATTCAGGTATCCATCTCAGATGAGAACAAGATTACTTTAAACTTTCATGTGATCGTTGTATATGGGGTTAGTATTTCGGCGGTATCTGATAATCTGATCAGTAACGTCAAATATAAAGTAGAAGAATTTTCTGGTATGCCGGTGGAGAAGATCAATATCTTCGTAGAAGGCGTAAGAGTTATTGATTAGTTAAGGAGGAACTCATTGTGGCAATGAAGACAATGAATGCAGAGATGCTCAGAAAGATGTTTCTGGCAGGAGCTGCGAACATAGAAGCAAAGAAAGAATTTATCAACGAACTGAATGTATTTCCGGTTCCAGATGGAGATACGGGTACCAATATGTCTCTGACTATCATGTCAGCAGCCAAAGAAGTATCTGCGTTGGAGAAAGTGGAGATGGAGACACTTGCAAAGGCAATTTCATCTGGTTCCCTCAGAGGTGCAAGAGGAAATTCCGGTGTTATTCTCTCTCAGCTGTTCCGTGGTTTCACAAAGGGGATCAAGGAGTATGATGAAGTAGATGTAGTTGTACTTGCCAATGCATGTGAAAAAGCGAAGGAGACCGCTTACAAGGCTGTCATGAAACCAAAGGAAGGTACGATTCTTACTGTTGCAAGAGGGATTGCAGAGAAAGCGATGGAACTGGTCGGAGAGACAGATGACTTGGAAGAGTTTATCCCGCAAGTGATCGCCCATGCCGAATATGTACTTTCTCAGACACCGGATATGCTCCCGGTCTTAAAAGAAGCGGGTGTTGTGGATTCCGGCGGACAAGGACTTTTAGAAGTTTTAAAGGGTGCTTATGATGCATTTCTTGGCAAAGAGGTAGATTATAGCGCGATTTCCGCAGGAAGCGGTGCTACGGTGACAAGAGTCAGCCAGGATACAGCTGCACATATTAAGTTTGGTTATTGCACAGAATTTATCATCATGACAGAAAAGCATTTTACAGAGGCAGATGAGATGGAATTTAAAGCTTATCTGGAATCGATCGGAGATTCTATTGTATGTGTTGCAGATGATGAGATTGTGAAAATCCATGTGCACACAAATGATCCGGGTCTTGCAATTCAGAAAGCACTCACTTATGGACAATTGTCTCGTATGAAGATTGACAATATGCGTGAGGAACATCAAGAGAAGCTGATTCGTGATGCAGAGAAACTCGCAGCACAGCAGGCTGCTGAGAAGAAAGAAGTTCCTATGAAAGATATGGGATTTATCGCAGTTTCTATCGGAGAAGGAATGAACGAAATTTTCCGTGAACTTGGAGCAGACTACATTATTGAAGGTGGTCAGACAATGAACCCAAGTACAGAGGACATGCTCACAGCTATCGATGCGGTTCATGCAAAACATATCTTTATTCTTCCGAATAATAAGAATATCATTCTTGCCGCTAATCAGGCAAAAGAGCTGACAGAAGATAAAGATATTATTGTAATTCCGACAAAGACCGTGCCTCAGGGCATTACAGCAATTATCAATTTTTCCCCGGAAAATGATGCTGACTGGAATGAAGAAACTATGTTGGAAGAAATAAAAAATGTAAAATCAGGCCAGGTAACCTATGCGGTCAGAGATACAAAGATTGATGACAAGGAAATTCATCAAGGAGATATCATGGGAATCGGTGACAGTGGAATTCTTGCTGTCGGAACTTCTGTGGAGGAGACAACAAAGGAGATGCTCGCACATCTTGTGACAGAAGACTCAGAATTAATCAGCCTGTACTATGGGGAAGAGGTATCCGAGGAAGAGGCGGATAGATTCACAGAAGAACTGGAAGAGATTTATCCGGACGTGGATGTAGATACACATTTTGGAGGTCAGCCGATCTACTATTATGTAGTATCTGTTGAGTAGGAGAGAAGCAGAGCAATTCTGCCATTAGAAAATCATATATGGGAAAGCTGCCGTGGGATAAGATCGGGCTGCACAAGGGAAAATCAGAAATGGTGGGATAGTGCAACAATCGATTTGTCTTACGGCTTTTTTCTATCGAGGTATTTTAAGAAAATGGTCGGTGAAAAATCTACTAAAAAAGGAGAAAAAAGAAATTCATGAATGAGCAGTCGGGAGTCGGAGAATTAAAAGGAATTGGAGAGAAGACAGAAAAGCTGTTTCAGAAACTAGGGGTTTTTACTGTGGGAGATCTGATTCGGTATTTTCCGCGTGGGTATGATGTCTATGATCCACCTGTTAGTATAGGGGAAATTCAGGAACAGAAAGTGCAGGCGGTCAGAGGCATGATTTATGGGACGCTTCAGGTGAGCAGCCGGGGGGCTCAGGTGACAAGCGGATATCTAAAAGATATGACGGGAACAATAAAGATTGTCTGGTACCGGATGCCTTTTCTGAGAAATACATTGCAAAATGGTCAGATTGTGATTCTGCGCGGAAGGGTTGTGACAAAAAAGGGAGTTAGAGTTATGGAACATCCGGAGATTTTTTCTCCGGCGGATAGCTATGAAAAAAAATTAGATACGCTTCAGCCAATTTACCCCCTGACGGCAGGACTGACCAATAATGCGGTGATGAAAGCGGTGCGACAGGCTCTTGATTATCTAGAACTGCAAAAAGAGATCCTTCCGGCAACCGTGCGTATGAAATACCATCTGGCAGAGTATAACTTTTCAGTGAGAGGAATACATTTTCCAAAAGAAAAGCAGGAATTTTATCAGGCGAGAGAGAGATTGGTCTTTGAGGAGTTCCTTGTATTTATTCTTTCGCTGCGGCAAATGAAAGAAAAGAAAGAGCGAAGTCGAAATCAGTTTCCGGTTCATCCGTCAGAAGAGATAGAAGTGTTTTTGAAAAAGCTTCCTTATGAATTGACGAATGCCCAGAAAAAAGTATGGGAACAGCTTCAAAAAGATATGGCAGGCACACATACGATGGCGCGTCTGATTCAAGGGGACGTCGGATCAGGTAAGACGATCATAGCAGTCTTAAGTTTGATGAGTGTGGCGTTCTGTGGCTGGCAGGGAGCGATGATGGCCCCGACAGAGGTGCTTGCAAGACAGCATTTTGATTCTATCACAGAGATGTTTGAACAATATGAGATTCCGTTAAAAGTAGAATTGCTGACAGGTTCGATGACAGCAAAAGAAAAACGGCTTGCATACGGGCGTATCGAATCGGGGCAGGCACAGATCATTGTCGGAACACACGCGCTGATCCAAGAGAAAGTAACCTATGCGAATCTGGCACTTGTTGTGACTGACGAACAGCATCGATTTGGGGTAAAACAGAGAGAACAGTTTGCGGGAAAAGGGGAACAGCCTCATATTCTTGTTATGAGCGCGACACCGATTCCGCGTACATTGGCGATCATTTTGTACGGGGATCTGGATGTGTCGGTGATCGATGAACTTCCGGCGAACAGGCTCCCGATTAAAAACTGTGTTGTTGATACCAGTTATCGAAAGACGGCATACCAGTTTATCAGACGCCAGGTAGCGGAGGGAAGGCAGTGTTATGTAATCTGTCCGATGGTGGAAGAGAGTGAACATCTGGAGGCGGAAAATGTTATCGATTATGCGGAAAAGCTACAGGGAGAATTGGGGGAGGACATTATTGTAGATTTTCTGCACGGGAAAATGAAACAGTCGCAAAAGGATGAGATTATGGAGCGGTTTGGAAAGAATGAATCGCAGGTGCTTGTGTCAACAACTGTGATCGAGGTTGGGATCAATGTTCCTAATGCTACGGTCATGATGATCGAAAACGCAGAACGGTTTGGACTTGCACAGCTTCACCAGCTGCGCGGACGTGTCGGCAGAGGGAACTATCAGTCCTACTGTATCTTTATGAGTGGTTCGAAAGGGAAAGAGACAAAAGAACGTCTGGAAATTTTGAATCGTTCTAACGATGGATTTTATATTGCGAATGAAGATTTAAAGCTCCGCGGTCCGGGAGATCTCTTCGGGATCAGGCAGAGCGGTCTGATGGATTTCCGGCTTGGAGACGTCTTTCAAGATGCGAAGATTCTCCAGAGAGCAAATGAGGCGGCAGACTGGATTTTGAAAAATGGAAAAGGGCTTGAAGAAGAGGCGTGCAGAAATCTAAAAGAACATATCCAGCATTCTGTGCAGAAAAGTGCGATCGAGAATACACTGTAAAAGGATAAAATACAAGCTTAGAAGAAACGCAAAATTGTCGTATTGCGAAAAAGAAAAAATTTCCAGTGTAAGAACAGAAAAACTCCATATACTATCCATGTAACAAAAAACAATTGTTACAAAAACAAAAAGATAGTTATTTAAAGGAGGAAAAAATCATGGCAAGTCGTTCATCAAACAGAACAGCAGTACCAGAAGCAAAAGAAGCATTAGACAAATTCAAATACGAGGTAGCAAACGAGCTTGGAGTACCTTTAACAGAAGGATATAACGGAGACCTCACATCCAGACAGAACGGATCTGTTGGTGGATATATGGTAAAGAAAATGATTGAACAGCAGGAGAAACAGATGGCTGGTAAATAAGCCGGAATGTTGATCAAAAAGTAGAAGAATGAGAAAAGCGTATGGGAAAATCCTATGCGCTTTTTCTCATTCTTTGATTGCATATTTTATAAAAAAATGGTAAAATAACGGAAAAGCAAGAGCATGTGAAGGGGGCTTTGAAATGAAGTTAGTATATGCGATCGTACATGATGAAGATAGTGAAAGAGCGACAAGGAAATTGAATGAGAAAAAATTCAGTGTCACAAAGCTTTCCAGTACCGGTGGATTTTTAAAGAGAGGAAATACAACATTGATGATCGGTACAGAGGATGAGAAAGTTCCGGAAGTAATTGAGATTGTGAAAGAAGAATGCGCAAAGAGACAGCAGATCGAAGTGCAGGCTCCATATATGGGAAGCGGTGCTCCTGTGAGCAATTATTCTTTTGTGCCAATCACAGTAGAAGCCGGAGGAGCCACCATCTTTGTGATCAATGTAGAGGAGTTCCATAAAGTATAAAGAATGTGCCAAGGCACATTCTTTTTATATTTGACAATATTACAACAAATTTATATAATAGACGAGAACCGGTATGTTTTTCTGAAAATGCAGTCAGATGCTTGCCGGTAAAAATGAGAAAGAGAGAAAGGAGAACTTATGAGAGTAATTGCAGGAAGCGCGAAAAGATTACAATTAAAGACATTGGATGGTCTGGATACAAGACCGACAACGGACCGTATTAAGGAAACGCTGTTTAATATGATTTCTCCTTACTTATATGATTGCAGATTTCTGGATCTGTTTGCCGGAAGCGGAGGAATCGGGATTGAGGCACTTAGCCGAGGAGCCGGGGAAGCTGTATTTGTGGAGCAGAATCCGAAAGCGATGGCGTGTATCAAAGAGAATCTGAAGAAAACAAAATTGGAAGAACGCGCGGTGACGATGGCGACAGATGTTATGACTGCGCTCAGACGCATGGAAGGAAGCGGAACATTTGACTATATTTTTATGGATCCGCCATATAATAAACTGTTGGAAAAGCAGGTGTTGGAGTATCTTGCAGAATCGAAGCTGATTGATGAGGACAGTGTGATCATCGTAGAGGCATCTAAGTCGACGGACTTTTCTTATGTAGAATCTTTTGGATTTTCGGTGTTGAAAAAGAAAGAATATAAGACCAATCTGCATTTGTTCCTCGCGCTGGAAGGAAGCGAAAGAGTATGTTAAGAGCAATTTATCCGGGCAGTTTTGATCCGGTTACATTTGGACATCTGGATATGATCCGGCGCTCCGGTCAGATCGCAGATGAATTAATTGTCGGTGTGCTGAATAATAAAGCAAAAACGCCGTTGTTTTCTGTGGAAGAACGTGTTAGAATACTAGAAGAAGTGACAAAAGATCTGCCAAATGTCAAGGTGATGGCCTTTGACGGATTGTTGGTAGAGTTTGCAAAGCAGATCGGTGCAAAGGTAATTGTAAGAGGACTGCGCGCGATTACAGATTTTGAATATGAGTTGCAAATGTCACAGACCAATCACAAGTTAGAACCAGAGATAGAGACGATGTTTCTGACCACAAGTCTGGAGTATTCGTTTCTTAGCTCGACAACTGTAAAAGAAGTGGCAGCATTTGGAGGCGACATCACACAGTTTGTACCAGAACTGGTCGTAGATAAGATAGAAGAAAAGATGAAAACCAAAAGGAGAGTGTAACTATGAGCAGCCGTATTGAGCAGATTATTGAAGAGATTGAGGAGTATATTGACGGATGTCCGTTTAAGCCATTATCTACATCAAAGATTATCGTAAATAAGGATCACATTGATGAATTACTTCGGGAACTTCGCATGAAGACACCGGATGAGATCAAGCGTTATCAGAAGATTATTTCTAATAAGGATGCGATTCTTGCAGATGCGCAGGCAAAAGCAGACAGTATGCTGGAGGAAGCGCATGTACAGACAAACGAGCTGGTAAGTGAGCATGAGATTATGCAGCAGGCTTATGCGCAGGCAAATGAAGTTGTGATGGCAGCGACAGAGCAGGCGCAGCAGATTCTTGATAATGCTACAAATGATGCAAATGATATCCGGTTAGGTGCTGTACAATATACAGACGAACTTTTAGCAGGTGTTGAAAGTATTGTCGGACACACAATGGACAGTTATACATCTAAATTTGATGGACTTGTAAATTCACTGAAAGAATGCTATGACGTTGTACGTGCAAATCGTGCGGAGCTTGTTCAGCCGGAAGAAGCAGAGTATGACGGAAATGCAACTCAGAACTAAGGCTAGACGAAGAGTTGGAAGAAAAGAGCTGACAGCATCCCACAGAGAATTGCGGTGATTAGTTTTTGAAGGAAATAAGGAAATATGGAAAGTCCGGTTCCTTCTAACATACAGTTTGTCTGTGCAATCGAGCAGGCACCGCCAAATGCCGTGAGAGAAAGTGTCAGAACGAAGCGTACAGCGCAGGAAGTGTCAGCGGCGCATAACATAGGAATCCCGTTTGTGATTTCTAGAAACGGAAGTGCTATGTGCAGAAGCGGAATTTTCTGCAGTGGGGCAGAGGACAATAGTGAGATTAGGATGGAGAAGAGCATGATATAACCTCCAATCTTTGTGATCGCTTCAAAACTATTCATAATGCAGGTATCCAACATTTGAAATTTGATGCAAATGTGGGGTGCCTGTTTTTTTGTGTTGTCAGAACTGTTTTTTTCTGGCGAAGACGTCTTTTGCTTTTTATGGTAAAAAGGATAGAAAAGAATACTTGATAAGATCGGAGTCAAAAACAAAAGAAATAAAGTCGGGACAAGAAGGGATTTGTCCTGAAAATTTTGCCAGACGATGTAGCTGATGATAAACATCGGACTGGTATTATTGCAAAAAGAAAGCAAGTATTGCCCTTCTGTCTTAGAAATTCGATCTTGCCGGAGAAGGTCTGCGGTAACTTTGGCGCCCATTGGATAACCGCAGAGAAATCCTGCGATAATGGCAAAAGAAGCGTTTTCAGAAGTGCGGAAGAGTCTTCGAAAAAAAGGTCCGAAGATCCGGTCCAGGTAGACGATACTGTTTGTAGAAATCAAAAGTCCGGACAGAATCATAAATGGAAGCAGTGTTGGAAGAACTGTTTGAAACCAGAGAAGAAGTCCTTTGCTTGCTCCAAAAAATACTTCCTGCGGGCACAAGAGCATGATGAGGAAAAAAAGAATGATTCCAAAACTTGCAGCTTTACGTTTCATAGTATGACCTCCTGTGAATGTCCAAATAGATTTTCTGTAATTATTCATATGGGAGAAAATTGCTTTTTATGTCCAATACTCCTCGAGATTAGAAAATAGGAAGTATGGTCCGGATGCGAAAAATATCATAAGCAATGAAAGGCTGACGGATAAAGTCACAGGAAGATTCATAGAATGGTGGTGAAGAAAAACTGCAGGGCGGCAGATAGTATGAGACAGGGAGTATTTGGACGGGAAAGGATCAGACGGATTTTGTTTGTGTTTCTGGCAGCATTTTTCTGTCAGATTGGGCTGCATGAAGTCTATGAAGAGGGGAAATCTGAAAGACTGCATGCGAATACAGTTCAGACAGCAGCGTTTCGGAGACAGTATGTGACGGAGGAAATGGAGTCCTATATACAGAAAGCAGAAGACCCCGGCAGAGACCTTGGAATCTACTGGCTGGAGACAAAATTCGGATACGAAACATTCCCGTGGCAGATTTCCGGTGAAACATTTCAGGAGAGAGAAAAACGCTGGAAGAGAAACCCTTCCTATGAATCATACAGAACTACCTGCCGCGCAATCTGGAATACAGTGAAGTATTTTCCGATACCGGAATCAGAAAAGCCTGGCAGAAAATTTGTGTCCTTTGCAGATTCATGGATGGAAGAGCGAAATTATGGAGGAAAAAGAGGACATGAGGGGACGGATCTGATGGCGGGGGAAAATGTAAGAGGGCTGTATCCAATCATCAGTATAACGGATGGAACTGTGGCAAAGATCGGATGGCTTGAAAAAGGCGGGAACCGGATTGGAATCTGGACTGAGGCGGGGGCGTATTTTTATTATGCACACCTGGATTCCTATGCAAATTTGAAGGTTGGCGATCAGGTGAAAGCCGGGCAGCTTCTTGGATTTATGGGAGATACTGGGTATGGAGAAGCCGGGACAAAAGGAATGTTTCCGGTTCATTTGCACCTCGGTATTTATATTTATCCGGATGGAACTGAGATGAGTATCAACCCGTATGCAATTTTGAAGTATGCAGAGCAGAAAAAATTGAGATATCGATATTAACATTAGACTGCCAGTGCATCAAAAGTGTATTTTTCTGCGCGGGAACGGGATACTTTTCTCTGAGGTTTGGGGTGGTGTAATAAAATGGAATATGATACAATATATTGGGTGATTTTTTTGAGATAATACCATTTGGAGGAAAAAATGAATTTACCAATTAAATTTGAAGAAAAAATGAAGGCTTTGCTTCAGGAAGAATATGAAGAATATATAAAATGTTATGATGAGCCGCGTTTGTACGGGCTTCGCGTAAATACGAGAAAGATCAGTGTGGAGGAGTTTCTGAAAATTTCTCCGTTTGAACTGAAGCCGATTCCATGGATTGAGAATGGGTTTTACTACGATGGAGACCATGTACAGCCGTCAAAGCATCCGTATTATTTTGCAGGACTCTACTATCTTCAGGAGCCAAGTGCGATGACTCCGGCAAATCGTCTTCCAATCAATCCGGGAGATAAAGTATTCGATGTGTGTGCGGCCCCAGGAGGAAAGGCGACAGAGCTCGGAGCGAAGCTGGATGGGACAGGTGTACTTGTTGCAAATGATATCAGCAATTCCAGGGCGAAGGGATTGTTAAAGAATATTGAATTGTTTGGAATTGGAAATGTACTTGTGCTGAGTGAGGAACCTGGGAAAATAGAGGAATATTTTGAGGAGTATTTTGATAAGATTTTGATTGATGCGCCTTGCTCCGGGGAAGGAATGTTCCGAAAAGATAAAAAGATGGTCAAGGCATGGGAAGAACATGGACCGGAATTTTTTGCAAAGATTCAGAGAAGTATCGTGACACAGGCAGCAAGGATGTTAAAGCCGGGTGGAATGATGCTGTATTCCACTTGTACATTTGATTCGGAAGAAAACGAAGGGACGATCGAATATTTGTTAGAGCAGTATCCGGAATTTCAAATTTGTGAGATTGCACCGTACGAAGGATTTTGTCCGGGACTTCCGGAAGTTTCCAGAAGCAAACGGGGAGACTTGTCCAGAACTGTGCGGATGTTCCCGCATAAGCTTCATGGAGAAGGACACTATGTGGCACTGTTGCAGAAAGGGGAACAACCAAAGGAAGAAAACGAAGAGCAGACAAGACAAAGAAGGATAAAAGCAGACAGAATTGCGAAGACAGGTGTGAGAAAGATTCCGGAGGAACTCGAAGCATTTTTTGAAAATGTCAGTTGGGACTTAGAGAAAAGCCGTTTGGAAATCCACGGGGAGTGCGTCTACTATATGCCGGAGGATCTGCCGGATGTCAGAGGGATTCGATTCCTACGCACGGGTCTGCTTCTCGGAGAACTGAAGAAGAACAGATTTGAGCCAAGCCAGGCGTTTGCGATGAATTTGAAAAAGGAAGAATACAGGTACTGCCTTTGTCTTTCAGCAGAAGATGAGCGCGTGGTCAAGTATTTAAAAGGAGAGACATTGGATGTGGAAGATCTTGTCTCACAGAAAGAAAAAGGATGGTATCTGATCTGTGTCGATGAATATCCTCTGGGATGGGGAAAGCTCTCTGCCGGAACAGTGAAGAATAAATATCTTCCAGGATGGAGATGGCAGTCATAATGTTGAGATTAGATAAATATCTTGCTGATATGCAGGTCGGGACAAGAAGTGAAGTAAAACAGATGATCCGGAAGGGACTGGTCACTGTGGACGGTCTGATTGTAAAAAAACCGGAAGAGAAAGTAGATTGTGAGAAGCAAGTAGTTGTATGTAGCGGAGCGATTGTCTCTTATCACCAATATGAATATTATATGCTGAACAAACCGGCAGGAGTTGTATCGGCAACAGAGGATCCAAGAGATAAGACAGTGATAGACCTTATCGAAGATCGAAGGAGAAAGGATTTATTTCCAGCAGGAAGGCTGGATAAGGATACCGAAGGACTTTTACTCATTACAAACGATGGAGCACTGGCGCATGATCTTTTGTCACCGAAAAAGCATGTGGATAAGAAGTATTATGCCAAAATAGAGGGAACCGTGACAGAAGAAGATGTGGAGTTGTTTGGGAAAGGGGTCGATATTGGTGAAAAGAGAGTGACTCTTCCGGCAGTACTTACAATTTTATCTTCCGGTGAGGAGTCGGAGATTACCCTTACGATCCGTGAAGGGAAGTTTCATCAAGTCAAAAGAATGTTTGAGGCGGTCGGAAAGAAAGTGACTTATTTAAAACGTCTGTCGATGGGAAGCCTTGTGCTGGATGAAAAACTTCTTCCTGGCGAATACCGGAAATTGACAGAACAGGAACTTACACAATTAAAACAAAAGAGGTAGAAAGAATGAATCAAGGATTTTTGCCAGTGTGCAGAAAGGATATGGAAGAACGAGGATGGGATGCAGTAGATTTTGCTTATGTGATCGGGGATGCCTATGTGGATCATCCATCGTTTGGCCCGGCAATCATCAGCCGGATTCTGGAGGCAAATGGATACCGGGTGGGAATCATTTCCCAGCCGGACTGGAAAGATAATACAAGCATTATGGAATATGGAGAACCGAAACTTGGATTTCTGATCAGCGGGGGAAATATGGACTCGATGGTCAACCATTATTCTGTATCTAAGAAAAGAAGAAAGACCGATGCCTTTACACCAGGAGGAGTCATGGGGAAACGTCCGGATTATGCGACAATCGTCTATGGAAATCTGATTCGGCAGGTCTATAAAAAAACACCGGTCATTATCGGGGGGATTGAGGCAAGTTTGAGGCGGCTTGCACACTATGATTACTGGTCGAATCATCTGAAGCGTTCCATCTTGTTAGATTCGGGAGCAGATCTGATCTCCTATGGGATGGGAGAACGATCGATCGTTGAGATCGCAGATGCGCTAAAGAGTGGAATCGCAGTCGGGGATATCACCTTTATCGATGGGACGGTGTACAAGGCGAAAGATCTGAGCAGTGTCTATGATGCTGTTACGCTTCCGTCTTATGAAGAGTTGAAAAAAGATAAATTAAACTATGCAAGAAGTTTTTATGTACAATACTGTAATACAGATCCATTTTCAGGGAAACGACTTGTGGAATCTTATTCGGATCATCTGTATGTCGTGCAGAATCCTCCGGCGAAGCCTTTGTCACAGCCAGAGATGGACAAAGTGTATAGCTTCCCGTATGTGCGGACCTATCATCCGTCCTATGAAGCCGCAGGAGGAGTTCCGGCGATTGAAGAAGTAAAATACAGTCTGATCAGCAACCGGGGATGCTTTGGAGGATGTAATTTCTGTGCGTTGACTTTTCATCAGGGGCGTATCATCCAGACGAGAAGTCATGAGTCGCTTTTGGCGGAGGCAAATCAGTTTATATGGGATAAGGATTTTAAAGGATATATTCATGATGTCGGCGGACCGACAGCAAATTTCCGTGCACCGTCCTGCGAAAAGCAGCTTCAGTACGGGGTATGCAAAGAAAAGCAGTGTCTTTTCCCAAAACCGTGCCGAAATTTGAAAGTGGATCATAAGGATTACTTAAAATTGCTGAGAAAATTACGTGAACTTCCAAATGTGAAGAAAGTATTTATCCGTTCCGGTATTCGGTTTGATTATCTGATGGCAGACAAAGACGATACGTTTTTCAGAGAATTGTGCGAGCACCACGTCAGCGGTCAGCTGAAGGTGGCACCGGAACATATCTCGGATGCAGTGCTTCAAAAGATGGGGAAACCGGAGAACCGGGTATATGAGGCATTTACTGAAAAATATAAGAAGATCAATCAGAAGTTGGGGAAAAATCAGTTTTTAGTTCCATATCTGATGTCCTCTCATCCGGGATCAACGATGAAAGAGGCGGTAGAGCTTGCAGAGTATTTGAGAGATCTCGGCTATATGCCGGAGCAGGTACAGGATTTCTACCCGACACCTTCGACGATTTCAACCTGCATGTACTATACGGGGGTGGATCCGAGAACAATGGAAAAAGTATATGTGCCGGTGAATCCGCATGAGAAAGCGATGCAGCGAGCACTGATCCAGTACCGGAATCCAAAAAATTACGATCTGGTGATGGAGGCGCTGAAAAAGGCGGGACGTATGGATCTGGTAGGATATGACAGACATTGTCTGATCCGTCCAAGACAGCCAAAACAAGGATCCGGGGAAGGCTTCAGAAAGCAGGCACAGGGAAAGTCTCAGGCGAAAGCACAGGGGAAAGGGAAGCAGAAGAAAAAAGCAATCCGAAACGTGCATAAAAAGAAACAGTAGCCTATAAGAAACAGTAAAAGATAAGGGGAGTGTAAAAAATGAAAATTGTAATTGTAACAGGAGCATCTTCCGGACTCGGAAGAGAATTTGTACGACAGATTGAATCGCTGTACAAAGAACTGGATGAGATCTGGATCATTGCCAGAAGAGAAGACAGACTTCTGGAAGTAGAGAGCAGGATGATGACAAAAGTAAGAATCTTTGCAGCAGACTTAAGGCATCGGAGTGCATTTGACAAAATAGCAGCAGCGCTTCAGGAATTTAATCCAGATGTCCGTATGCTCGTCAATGCAGCAGGATTTGGCAAAGTTGGAGAAGTGGAAGAAATCTCTTCGACTGATCAGGCAGATATGGTCCGTCTAAATTGTGAAGGGCTGACCTATATGACATGTATAGTTCTTCCATACATGAGTACAGGCAGCAGAATTGTCAATGTGGCATCTGCGGCAGCATTCTGCCCACAGCCAAAGTTTTCGGTATATGCAGCGACGAAGGCGTATGTGAAAAGTTTTTCGGATGCGCTCGGCGAGGAAGTGAAAAAAAGAGGAATTTTTGTGACGGCAGTGTGCCCCGGACCGGTTCGCACCGAATTTTTTGAGGTAGCTCGTACGGAAGAAGATGGTCAAAATGCAAAGGATAACTTTATGAAAGAGCCGGAAGTCGTTGTACGGCAGGCATTACTTGATGCGGCAAGAGGTAAAAAATTGTCTGTTTGCGGCATTTCAATGAAAAGTGCTAGGATTGCAACAAAAGTCCTGCCGCAGAAGGTTGTGCTTGGTGTGATGCAGCATTTCTGGAAGTAAATCAGAGACAGGTGAGAAAATGAAAAAAGGAAGACCAGGTTATCTGGATTCACAGAAGAAAAAAGAAATTTTAAAAACAGCGATGATGTTTGGTCTGGTCATCGCGATCATGGCGACGGGTTACCTGACGACACATACGAAGAAAAATCTATTGACTGTCGTTGCAGTCTTAGGATGTCTTCCGGCAGGAAAATCTCTTGTCGGCGTGATCACGAGGTGGCCGTACCATTCGATAGGACAGAAAGAAGCAGAAGAGATCGGACGGGTAGCAGGAACCCTTCCGGTTGTCTATGATCTGGTTGTGACAAGCTATGAGAAAATCATGCCGATCGACTGTATGACAGTTTCTGATCATGTGATGATTGGTTATACAAGAAGCAAAAAGACAGATCCGGCATATGCCCAGAAACATATTACCCAGATTTTATCGCAGAACGGCTATCAGAAAATGACAATCAAGATTTATGAAAATTACGAGACATTTTTGCAGAGACTGCGGGAACTGGAAGCACTGGGACATGAGCGAAATGAGGAAAGGGAACAGAAGCTCTTAGGCATTGTTCTGAATATTTCTCTGTAAAATCAGACTTGAAAAAGAGCGGGAGAAAAAAGATGCAGGAAATTAAAGTGACAAAAAATGAGGCTGGCCAGCGTCTGGATAAACTGCTGGCAAAGTATTTAAATGAAGCGCCAAAGAGTTTTTTCTATAAAATGATGCGAAAGAAAAATATTGTCCTCAACGGAAAGAAAGCAACTGGAAATGAGAAACTGGAAGAAGGGGATATAGTAAAATTGTTTTTGGCAGACGAGACGATTCGGAAATTTTCCAGCGTAAAAATTCAGAGAACAAAAACAAATTTATCCGTAATCTACGAAGATCAAGATGTTGTTCTGATCAATAAACCAGTAGGAATGTTGTCGCAGAAGGCAAAGGAAAGTGATGTTTCTCTTGTGGAACATCTGATTTCGTATCTGCTTGACGCAGGGGAACTCTCAGAAGAAACACTAAAAAGTTTCCGTCCGTCAATCTGCAACCGGCTCGACCGCAATACAAGTGGAATAGTCGTGGCAGGGAAAAGCCTTCCGGGGCTTCAGAAAATGGGAGAACTTTTCAAAGAGCGAACTCTCCACAAATATTATCGATGTCTTGTGCAGGGAGTGATCCGAGAAGACCAATATCTGAAAGGATGGCTGAAAAAGGATGAAAAGACTAACAAGGTGCAGATTTTAGACAGACCATCGGACCCATCTGACCAGCCGATTGAGACGGAATATCATCCGTTGTGGACAAAAGAGGGTGTGACATTGCTGGAAGTACGGCTGATTACCGGAAAGACGCATCAGATTCGCGCACACCTTGCCTCAGAAGGCCATCCGCTGATCGGAGATTATAAATATGGGGACCGAAAATTAAACGACTTTTATCAAAAAAAATATGGATTGAAATCGCAGCTGCTCCATGCGTACCGGTTAGAGTTTCCGGTGATGGAGGGAGTTTGCAGTCAGCTGTCTGAGAAGGTGTTTATTGCAGACGTCCCACCGCTGTTTGCAAAAATCTGCAAAGAATCAAGGAGTGAGCGCTGATGGGGACATGGAATTCCAGAGGGCTTCGGGGATCTACGCTGGAGGATATGATCAACAGGACTAATGAGAGATATCTGGAGAAGGGACTTGCGTTGATTCAGAAGATACCGACACCGATCACCCCGGTGCGGATTGACAAGGAACACAGGCATATTACGCTTGCGTATTTTGAGCAGCGGAGTACAGTGGATTATATCGGAGCAGTTCAGGGGATCCCGGTTTGTTTTGATGCAAAGGAGTGTAATGCAGATACTTTCCCATTGCAGAATATCCATGAACATCAACTGGAATTTATGAAAAATTTTGAAAAGCAGGATGGGGTCGCATTTTTATTGATCTATTTCAGTAGACGGAATGAATTGTATTATATGCGCTGTGCCGAGATGGAACGCTTTTGGGAGCGGGGGCAAACCGGCGGCAGAAAGAGCATTCGAAGGGACGAGCTTTCGAAGCACTTTTTTCTAAAGATGGCAGGGGGATATGTACCGTATCTTGATGCGCTTCAGAAAGATCTAGAGGAAAGAGAGTAAAAAGAAGTACAAAAGATAAGGGAAGATAAAAATGCTGCCAAAAGATAAGTAAAAATTGTAAGGAGAAGGGGAGAATGGCTATGAGACAGAAGATTTTGCATACACCAGAAGGAGTCAAAGATATTTATGGAAAAGAGTGCAGAAAAAAGTTGTTGCTTCAAGAAGAACTGCATGAAATGCTTCATTTGTATGGATATGAAGACATTCAGACACCTGCCTTTGAATTTCTGGAAGTATTTGGAAGAGACACCGGAATCGTATCTTCCAGAGAACTCTATAAATTTTTTGACCGGGAGGGAAACACACTTGCGTTGCGACCGGATATTACACCATCGGTAGCAAGAGTTGCAGTGACACAGTTTGAAAAGGATTCTGTACCGCTTAGGATGTGTTACATAGGAAATACATTTTTAAATCATGGAAGTCAGCAGGGAGAATTGTGTGAAAGCACGCAGCTTGGTGCAGAACTGATTGGAGATGGAACTGCAGGGGCAGATGCAGAGTTGATCGCGCTTGCGGCAGATAGTCTGAAGCGCGCTGGGATGAAAGAATTTCAGATCAGTGTCGGGCATGTGGAATTTCTGCAAAGCCTTTTGGATGCGGCACAATTCCCTGCCGAAGTCAAAGAAAAGGTGCGGACGATGATTGCAAGGAGAAATTTCCTTGGTATGAGAGAACTTCTTGAGAAACTTCCGGTAAAGCGTCCGATCAGAGAAGTTTTTTATCGCCTTCCAGAATTGGTTGGAAGTGTGGAAATTTTAAATGAGGCGAGAGAGCTGGCACCGGACAGGCGGGCAATTCTTGCTTTGGAGCGTTTAAAAGAAGTTTATGAAATTTTGAAACTGTACCACATGCAGGAGATGATCACATTTGATCTTGGCATGTGTGGAAAATATGCTTATTATAGTGGAATAATTTTTAAGAGCGATACTTTTGGAGGCGGGGAACCTGTCGCGAAAGGTGGACGGTATGACAGGTTGCTGGAAAGATTCGGAAGAGAACTTCCGGCAGCAGGGTTTGCAATCGGTACAGATGAGCTGATGAAAGCACTGATACGACAGAAAATCCAAATTCCGGAGGAACCGGAGCAGATAATCCTGCTCTTTGACCGGGAGCAGAGGAAGTACGCAATCTCTCTTGCGAAGGAGTTCCGCGGAAAAGGGAAACGAGTAGAGCTGCTTGAACGGGAAGAAAAGAAAAATCTGTCGGTATATCATATCTATGGGCGCAGAAAGCAGGCGGGCAGCTTAATCTATCTGAGGAGAGATGAGCAGATCATCATGGTGAATTTACACACGGGAGAGAAAAAAGTCGTAGACTGTGCGTAAGGCGATCTGAAATTGATAAAGGAGCGAATTGTAAAAATGAGTTATAAAAAATTAATTCCTTGCATTTTCATCGATGAAGGGAAGGCGGTAAAATGGTTTGACAACAGAGAAGTCCTTTCAGAAAATGTAGTTTCTCTGGCAAAATATTACAGTGATCATGGTGCGGATGAACTTTTTGTGTTCGATCTGTCTTCTTCTGACGAAGAACATGAGGAAGCAATAGCAATTATGAAGAAGATCAGCCGGGCAATACGCATTCCGATGGTGGCGGGAGGAAATATCAAGCGGCAGGAAGATATCAAGAAAATCTTGTATGCGGGTGCGAAACGGGCAGTATTGAATTTCTCGAAAGCGATTTCCTTTGAGTTGATCGAGGAGGCGGCAAAAAGGTTTGGAAAGGAGAAAATCTCAGTTTCTCTCAATGATTTTGATGCGCTGTTTAAGCAACAGCATTTGATCGAAGAGTGCAGCAGTGAAATTTTATTTATGCACAGACTGGATTTGGATTCGGTCATGAACGTGACAGATATTCCGTGTGTGGTGCTTACAGATACGAATGAGAAGTCAGAACTGTTTAAGATTTTAAAATGTCCGGGGGTGAAAGGACTTTCCGGCGCTTATGTAAGCCGGACAACAATGGATTTTGTTGCATTTAAAGAGCAGTGCGCCAAGGAAAATATCAAAATGACTTCGTTCGAGAGCATGATGGAGTTTTCAGAGTTTCACCTCAATGAGGAGAGGCTTCTTCCTGTGATCGCACAAAGTTATAAGACTGGAGAAGTGTTGATGTTTTCCTATATGGATAAAGAGGCATTTTACAATACAATCAAAACCGGAAAGATGACTTATTATGACAGAGAAGCGAAAAGAAGCAAAGTACAGGGGAAGGAAAGCGGCCATTATCAGTATGTGAAGGCACTTACGATCAACTGTGATAAGGAGGCTTTGCTTGCAAAAGTAGAACAGATCGGACCGGCATGTAAGACCGGGAATGCAACGTGCTTCTTCCAACCGCTTGTTGGTACGGATTATGACGGCACGAATCCGCTTCAAGTGTTTGAAACGGTTTATGAGAAGATTCTTGAGTGCAAAAAAAATCCGAGAGATGGATCTTATACGAACTATTTGTTTGACAAAGGAATTGATAAGATTCTTAAGAAAGTTGGGGAAGAAGCAACTGAATTGATCATTGCAGCAAAGAACCCAAACCCGGGTGAAATCAAAGGAGAGATTTCTGATTTCCTTTATCATGCGATGGTACTTATGGTTGAGCGAGGCGTGAAGTGGGAAGATATTATTAAAGAACTTGCGGAGAGATAACAGATGGACTGGTCTGTCAGAAATTAAGCGGGCATACACTTTATAAAAGAAGTGTATGCCCGCTGTTTTAGGAGCAACTATAAACATGTCGGGACGGAGAGGAGAGACTCGCATGAATGAGACAGAAAAAAGAAGAGAAGAACTACTTGCACAAGCAAGAAATCTATATGGAAGTGGACGAACATCCAATCCGGCAATCCATCCGCGTTGTCAGGGAGCGTATCATCAACTTTATGAGAAAGAGGAGGCACTGCCCCGCTCTACCTTTGTGCTGCGTGTTTGTGTCAGTCTGATTTTATTTTTGATTTTTGCGGGGATCGATTATGAGAAAACTTCTGTTGGAACATACGATAGTGCAAAAATCATAGAGGCAATTACATATCAGCAACCGGTGGGAGAATTCTTAAAGTAAGTTAAGTCTGTTCTTGCGGGAAAAATGTTTCCGTGACGATTTTTCCCATTTCTTCCGGAGACTCGTTCATACCGGTATCCATCCATGTAAGAATCACTCCGCACAGTCCGAAGGAGATGAAAATCTGGCGATAATATTCGGCACAGTCTTGTGTAAAAACGTCACCAAAGCGTATGATCAGTGCGTTGAGAAGCAAAAGTGATAGTTTCGCCTGAATCAGAGTCTGAACGATATCCCGGATGGAGTAGAAAAACTGGAAAAAGCGGATTGCAAGTTCACAGGCAGAAGTATTACGGATTGTTTTTTCGTGTTCAATCCAGTCTGTCATTAGTTTGTCCAGCTTAAATTCAATGACTTCTTCTTTGGAAGTGAAATTCCGATAGTAAGTGACACGACTGACATTGGCGAGTTCAGTGATCTCACGGATCGTAATTGCCTCAAGGGGCTTTGTGCGCAGAAGTCTTAAAAGCGAATCGGCAATGCATTCCTTTAGAAAATCTCTTGTGCGTTGGGTTCTTTTCATAGATACAAAATCTCCTGTTTTGTTTCATTTGTAAGTTTCTGCATTGATTTTTTTTGCAGATATGCTATATTGTTTACTTGATATATTTGTATCATCTATTTTAGAAAATCAGACAGAGGTTGTCAATCTGTTGAAGGAGGAAATTTTACAATGATGATTATTACAGATTCTGCTTCGGATATCACAAAGCAGGAAGCAGAGGAGATGGACATTCGGATTGTCTGGTTAAAGACAAAATTTTCAGATGGAGATTTTCCATTAGAAACAGAAGAGGATTTTATCCATTTTTTTGATAAGCTTGCTGAAGAGAAGGAACTTCCGGTTACCAGTCAGCCGTCTCCGGAGGAATTTTTGCAGTTGTACGAAGAAGCAAAAGAAAAAAATGAGGAAGTGCTTGTGATTACTCTTTCCAGCGGATTGAGTGGGACAGTCAACGCAGCAAATCTTGCAAAACAGATGAGTGAATATGAGAAAATCTGGATCATTGATTCTGAGCAGGCGATTGTTACTCAGCGTTTTCTGGTACAGAAGGCGGTAGATATGCGCGCCCAAGGGAAAAAGATGGAAGAAATTGTTGCGGCGATAGAGGATTTGAAAAAGCGCGTCACGGTATGCGGCATGTTAGATACACTCACCTATTTAAAAAAGGGAGGTCGGATTCCGGCAGCACTTGCTGTGTTAGGAAATGTTCTCCAGATCAAACCTGTGATTGAACTGAAGGATCGCGAATTGACGATGTTAGGGAAGGCACGCGGAAGAAAGGGTGGCGTGAAGTATCTGTGGAAAGAATATGAATCCTATGAAATCGATGAGAAGGAACCGGTCTATTTTGGATATACATCCGATAAGGAGATTGGGGAAAAGTTCATGGAAGAGACTGTTGAAAAGTATGGTCTGACAAATTACCACCTGTATCCGGTAGGTGGCATCATCGGGACACATGTTGGTCCGGCCTGTGTTGCGATCAGCTTTGTAAAAAAGAAGAAAGATGAAAAATAATTGTTTTAAATAATAGTGGAGAGTGTGAATGACATCAGATCACACTCTCCACTAAATTTTTGAGAAAAAGACAGGTTTTTAGCTGCCACTTGACAAGTAGTGAAAAACTGAATACGATAAAGAAAAATTAAAAAGTGATCATGAAGGAAAAAGTGTGATGTGGGAAGAAAAGAAAAATAAAGAAAATGTGTCTGTCAGAAGAAAAAGAATCTTTGCTGCAATCTTATTGTATTTTTGCCTGCTTCTTTTTGTGGCAAATGATGCGTGGGTATATCAGACACCTATTGTTAAGATTACGGAAGTGCATACAAAGGAAAGCAGGAAGGAAGAAGATGTTCGGGGAGGGAGAGAACCTTATTATACGCAAAACATCAAAGGAATTTTGCTGAACGGAGAAAAAAAAGGAAAGACAGTACGGCTGAACAATGAATATTCTTATTCCGGGGTACTGGATCAAAAATATGCAAAGGGAGATAAAGTACTCGTTACTCTGGAGGGAGACTCTTTGAAAGGAACGATCAAAAGTTTGAAAAGGGATACCCACCTGGCAGTGCTTGCAGGGGCGCTTATTTTCCTTCTGCTTGCGGTTACGAAGGAGAAAGGGATGCTTACCATCCTCACGGTTGTGGCAAATTTTGGAATTTTTTTCCTTGGGTTTACAGGGTTCCTGAAAGGAAGAGAAGTGCTTGTTGTCTGTAGATTTATGACAGTTCTATTTGCGGTAATACCTCTTGTGATCCTGAATGGATTCCATAAGAAAACGTGGGCGGCAGTGTTATCTACGCTGAGTGTTTTAGCGCTGATCATGGGAATCTTTGATCTGACAGTACGGTATACCGGAGGGCTTGATTATTCTTCGATGGAATATCTTGGAAGTATGGATGATCCAGGAGAATTATTTCGTGCAGAAATCATGTTGGCAGGACTCGGAGCGATTATGGATGTCACTGTGACGATTTCATCAGCGCTCGGAGAAATTACGAGGAAGAATCCATCTGTTTCTGTGCGGGCGCTGATCCGTTCAGGAAGAGAGATCGGTTATGATATTATGGGAACAATGATGAATGTACTCTTGTTTGTATTTGCATGCAGTCAGATTCCGACCTTTTTGATTCGAATGAACAATGACGTAGATTTTTTTACGATCCTTCGTCTGCATATTCCATATGAGATCTGCTGCTTTCTGATAGAAAGTATCGGAATTGTACTGGCAATTCCAGTTTCGATACTTTTTGCTTCAGTTTTTATGAAAACCTGCAAAGTTAGAAAAGATCGGAGGAATGAAAGATGATGATAGGAATACTTGCGCTGATTTTATTTGGATTGATGATGGTGATCGGTGGAGACCGGGGAGCAGTGTCTGTTATGTCTCTTGCAGGAAATCTGCTGGTATTGTCACTGGCGATCATTTTGATGGCAGGCGGGCATTCACCTCTTATCATTACTGGAATTGCAGCCGGTCTGATCAGTTATATTACACTGGTAAAACAAAATGGGGAAAATCAGAAGACAGAGATTGCGTTCGGAGCAACCGGGATAGTTATCCTGTTACTGTTTGCAGCAATTTTTCTGCTTTTGTGGGATGCAAGAAGTGGTGGATTAAATGAAATACAGGCAATCCAGGAAGATGTGATGTATTATTACAATACCAATCTGCATATTAACATGCTTCAGATTACTGTGTGTATGGTATTGCTCAGCACCCTTGGGGCAGTGCTGGATACCGCGTTATCGATTACGTCTTCTTTGTACGAGGTGATTTTGCACAAACCAGATATGAGTAGACGTGAAATTTATCATTCGGGATTGCAGATTGGGAAAGACATTATCGGGACTACGGTGAATACGCTGTTCTTCGCTTACTTAGGAGATTCCTTACTGCTCTTTTTCTATCTGAAAAATGTGAAATATACGGCAGAAGTAATTTTAAATTCCAAAATGTTATTTCAGGGAGTGTCTGCGATGCTTTTCAGCGCGATTGCATGTCTGTTGACTGTGCCGGTTGCTTCGGCAGGGTGTATGCTTTTTCTGAAAAAAGAGGAGAAGAAGGAAGAAAAATAAGAAATTTTTTCAAACTAGAGTGTATGGACAAAACAGTGGAAAAAGTATAAACTCACGTTAAAGAAGAGAAAAACTAGAAAGGTAAAGGAGAATTTTGTGATGTTAGTGCCAAAATACTACGAGGACTTAGAAATTATGCATGAGAACACCATGCCGTATAGAGCTTATTACATACCGGCTTCCTGCAATATGGGACCGTTGGTGGAAGACAGATTTTCTTCCGACCGAACAATCTGTTTGAATGGAAGGTGGAAATTCCAATATTTTGAAAGTCTCTATGATCTGCAAGACAGATTTTATGAACCGGGATTTGATCTTGATCGTTTTCGGGAGGTGGAGGTACCGGGAAACTGGCAGAATTATGGTTATGATAGCCATCAGTATACCAATGTACGATACCCGATTCCATTAGATCCGCCGTATGTACCCCAGGAAAATCCATGTGGCGCATATGTGTATAAATTTGATTACAAAAAACAGGCAGATATACCAAGAGCTTATTTGAATTTTGAAGGGGTAGACTCTTGTTTTTATGTTTGGATCAATGGAAAGTATGTCGGGTATAGCCAGGTTTCTCATGCTACAAGTGAATTTGATGTCACAGATGTGTTGCTTGACGGAGAAAATACGCTTGCGGTACTTGTTTTGAAATGGTGCGATGGAACTTACCTGGAAGATCAGGATAAATTTCGCATGAGCGGAATCTTCCGGGATGTCTATCTGTTAAGAAGACCGGAAAATGTAGTCTACGATTATTTTGTAACAACTACATTGGGAAGGTCGGATGCAACTGTTACTGTCCGGGCAAGCTATATTGGAGAGGAAGTGCCGGTAAAGGTTACGCTTTGTGATGAGGAAAATAGAGAAGTAGCCTGTGGAATGTTTGCGAAGTCGGAGAAGAGTGGCTATACACATCAGGTAATCCTTTCGGTTAAAGAACCAAAATTGTGGAATCCCGAACAGCCATATCTGTATACAATGGTTTTGAAGAGTGCCGGGGAAGTCATCACAGACCGGGTGGGAATCCGGGAAATCTGTATCAAAGACGCAGTGATATATGTCAATGGAGCACCGGTGAAATTTAAAGGGGTTAACCGACATGATTCGGATCCGGTAACGGGCTTTGTCGTTGGGGCAGCACAGATGAAAAAGGATCTGCAGTTAATGAAGCAGCATAATTTCAATGCGATCCGCACCAGTCATTATCCGAATGCACCGTATTTTTATCAGCTCTGTGATGCGTACGGATTCTTCGTAATTGGGGAGGCAGATAATGAGAGCCATGGAACGGAAGCTCAGTATTTGAAGGATTCTAGCTGGGAGAATGCAAGCAGGCGTTGGAATGAGCGGATTGCAGATAATCCAGAATTTATTTTGGCAACAGTAGACCGCACAAAACTTTGCGTACATCGGGAGAAAAACCGCCCTTGCGTGGTTATTTGGTCGATGGGAAATGAGTGCGCTTATGGATGTACCTTTGAGGAGGCGTTAAAATGGACAAAGCAGTTTGATCCGTCAAGGCTTACTTGTTATGAAAGTTCAATTTATCAAAGTGAGAAGAGAACGTATGATTGCAGCAATATTGATATTTTCAGCAGAATGTACCCGGAGTTAGAAGAGATTGACACCTATATGGAGCAGAATCCGGAGAAGCCGTTTTTATTGATTGAGTATTGCCATGCGATGGGAAATGGACCAGGGGATCTCGAAGATTATTTCCGCAAGATTGATCAGTATGACAAGCTCTGCGGAGGATTTGTATGGGAATGGTGTGATCATGCAGTGTATCGCGGAGAAACTTTAGATGGGAAGACAATGTACTTTTACGGTGGTGATTTTGGGGAAGAAGTACACGACGGAAATTTCTGTGTCGATGGACTGGTGTATCCAGATCGGACACCACATACAGGTTTGAAGGAGTATTGGAATGTATATCGTCCGGCGAGAGTGGTCTCATTTGAGCAGGAGAGCGGCAGTCTTTGTCTGAAAAACTATATGAATGCGGTGGATCTGAAAGATTATCTTTTTCTGACCTACGAAGTGACATGTGATGGAATCATGACGGAACAAGGGAAAGTTATACTGCAGGAGTCTATCCTGCCACGCATGGAAGGCAAGATTTCTCTTCCGATAACTGTTCCGGAAAGTGGAAAATGTTATTTGAAAATAGGCTACCATTTAAAGTGTGGAACGAACTTGATGGAAGAGAACAGCAGCCTTGGATTTGATGAGATTCTTTTGAAGAATGAAGACGGACAAAATCGGCAGGTGGCGGCACTCTTAGCGATGCAGGAGAGAAATGGATCGATACATGTTTCAGAGACAGATCGTTTGCTTTTGATCCAGACAGATCAGTTTTTATACTGTTACAATAAGCTTTCGGGGATGTTTGAACAGGTGACTATAGACGGAAAAGAACAGTTTGATGCTCCGATGGAGTTAAATATCTGGAGAGCACCTACGGACAATGACCGGAGGATCAAAGACGAATGGATTCGTGCAGGATATGATCGGAGCCACTCTAGAGCGTACAAAACAGAGTGGACAATGCAGGAAGAAAAGGTGCAGATCCATAGCAGGTTATCTGTCTCGGCGGTGGCATTACAAAAAGTCCTGGAGATTGATGTGATGTGGGAGATTTCCGGTAGAGGAGAATTTTCTGTGAAAATGCATGTGAGAAAAGACACAGAATTTCCAGAACTTCCGAGATTTGGTATCCGCCTATTTCTGAAAGGGGAATATGAGACCATTCGATTTTATGGACTTGGTCCGCATGAGAGCTACCGGGATAAATATCATTCTTGCAGTCATGGTCTTTATGAGTCATCCGTAGAGGAACAGCATGAGGATTATATTCGGCCTCAGGAGAATGGAAGCCACACGGATTGTGATTACATGGTACTGAAAAAAGGAAATCAAGCATTTGCGGCAGTCTCCCCAACAACATTTTCTTTTAATGTGTCTTACTATACTCAGGAAGAATTGACAGCAAAAGCCCACAATTTTGAATTGGAAAAGTCGGGTAGCACCATTGTCTGCCTTGATTATGCACAAAATGGAATCGGTTCTAACAGTTGTGGTCCCCGTCTTCAGAAAGAATACCGGTTTGATCAAGAGGAATTCACTTTTCAAATGAAGATCTTAGTGGGAAAAGAATTGGTGTTATAGATGAAACTAAGAGTATCCATTGCAGGTTGTACAATGGATAGATTAATTAAAATTTAATAGTCAGAACTCTACTAAGCAGGAAATCAGAGGTCTCCTGCCTTTCTGATTGAGGCAAGAAGAGTTGGCAAAAGATATTTGCTTGAAGTTCTTCCTTAAAATGTATATAATAGTGTCAATTGGATCATCCAATGTATTGTATCTCCTTGTGTGAACTATGGGGAGTATTAAACGCAGTGTTTTCTGCTGATAAATAGGAAATATAGATGAAAATAGAAAGGAACTATATGAGAAAACTAGCTTTAAGTGATGAAATATTACTAAAAATCGAGAAGCCGGCCCGCTATATCGGGAACGAAGTGAACTCGGTGATGAAAGATAAGAACGAGGTGGATATCCGTTTCGCTGTGTGCTTTCCGGACGTTTCTGAAGTGCTATAATGTAGCAGTGCTAAAGAACAATATATAGTGTTGTTCTGTGATTTGAAGTACGAGATGTATGGATTGGATGAAACTAAACGAAACTGAAAATGAAAGAATGATATTGTTACGAAATTGAATTTGTTACGCAAAAATGGTAATTTGGAGTGAATATCATTCAGAATAATTAAATATAAATGCAAGGGTTATATGTTTTCTTTTGTCGAGAGAAATTAAAGGGTTGGAGTCGCATCATGGGCTTCAGCCTTTTTGTTTTTTATTAAGTATGCTTAAGTATGCTAGATAACAAAATCATTTGTGCTGGAGTATAACAATGAAGTTATATTATGGTCAAATGATATTTAGACCAATAAAAAGTAATAAAATGTTTAAAAAGTAATAAAATGTGTTATAATTAGAGTAATTAATATTTGGAGGTGCTAATATGAGACTAAAAGCAGAAAATGTATTTAAACCTGGAGCGTATCCGGAATATACATATGTCTCCAGGAATTATGAAAATACAGGTATATCATATGAATTACGTTTAAAGCAGGCATTGAGAACAGCGGGTTGCCTTACATCATTAATTGGACCATCAAAAATGGGAAAGACAATCTTATGCGAGAAGGTAATTGGATTTGACAACATTGTTGAAATTTCTGGTGCGGATTTTAACAGCAACACAGATTTTTGGGCAATTGTTGCTGCAAAAGTGGGATTGCCTTATAAAGGAGAATTGACAACAGAAAGAGAGGTTAATGAAGGAAATAGTAAGGAAACAGATAGTAAAAGCGAAAAGTATGTTCTAGCGAAAGATACCGTTATTCAATATTATAAAGAGCACGATAAAGTATTAGTAATTGATGATTTTCATTATGCTTCAAAAGAGATGCAGACAAAAATGGCACAACAGCTCAAAGATGCAATTAGAAGAGAATTAAAGGTAGTCGTAGTTTCTCTTCCGCATAGGGCAGACGATGCAATTCGCCAGAATGCAGATTTATCGGGAAGATTGAGTTTAATTAATATTGAAGCGTGGGAAAAAAAGGATTTAAAAGAGATTGCTTTAAAAGGATTTAAACAACTTGACATTAAGATAACAGATGAAGTTGCAGAACAGTTGGCAGTTGAATGCCTTACATCACCACAGTTAATGCAGTATATTTGTCTGAGCATTTGCACATTGTTGGAAGACAAAAATGAGCATATTGTAAATTTTGATATGTTGGAAATGGCATATAAATTTACAACGGTTAACTTTAACTATTACGATGTGGTAAATGTAATGTCTAAAGGTCCAAATCCGCGTGGAAAGAAAAGAAATTTATACAAAACATTAGATGGAAAAGAATTGGATTTGTATGGACTGATTGTGGAATCGTTAGCCAAAAATCCTCCGATTATGGAATTAGATTTTGACACAGTTTATGACAGAATCATAAACCTTATTCCTAAAACAGAAGGAAAACCGGATAGAAATTCTGTAAAAAGTCATTTAAATAATTTACAAACAATCCTAAAAGAAAAAGAAGAAATTTATAAAGCAATAGAATGGAAAGACGGAAAAGTGTATGTTTTGGATCCGTTGTTTTTGTTTTATCTGAGATGGGGGAGAATGAATGGATAATATGCTGAAAGAATATATCGAAAAGTTGAAATTAGTGGATACTGTAGAGGAATATGAGGCATTTATATTGAAGTTGCACCAGATGATGAAACAAGAATCATATAAGAATGATATTGTTCAAAATATTAGAAATAAACAGAAATATATGGTGAACAAATTTTCAAAAGAATCTACCCGTGAAAATATGTTAAAGGCAAAGGAAAATCTGTTGATCTATTTGGACAGTATTTTATGTGAAGAATATGAGGAGTCATCACAATTTATTCAAAAGGAGATTGAAAGGTATCTGCGAAATTTTTATTTCTTCTTAGAAGCGTTTAGGGAAGTAAAACCAGATAAGAGGGCATCACTTACGTCTGAAAACTTGAAAAAAATACAGATTGAAAATGAATATGATTTACAGCATTTGCTTTATGCAGTTATAAAGCCATTGTATCCGGATGCTAGAAGA
The DNA here is from genome assembly GCF_042846195.1 of Faecalimonas umbilicata. NCBI lineage: Bacteria > Bacillati > Bacillota > Clostridia > Lachnospirales > Lachnospiraceae > Faecalimonas > Faecalimonas umbilicata. The sequence continues at coordinate 1,710,110 of NZ_AP031411.1, read as the reverse complement.
GAGGTAAATGATGATTCGGGAGTTGGAACAGTTAGAAGCGATATAAAAATTCTTTCTTTAAATACAATCATAGAAGCAAAGTGTACAAGAACATCAACAAACTTAAAAAAGCTGACAGAAGAAATAGAAGCTGATATTGTACATTATAAGGCGGATTATATATTCTTTTATATTTACGACAAAGAAAAAATTATAAAAGACAGGCATGCTTTTGAAACAAATTTTAACAGGAGTTTTGATGGAAAGGAAGTCAGGATTATTATTTTGCAACCTGTCAATATGTAAAGGATAAATTTGACGGGACAGAGTTGGGTGAGAAAAGGCTCAGTGTCAGCAAAAGATGAGAAAAATGAGGTGACAATATGATTGCACCAAGAAAAGTAAAATTTGAGGCGAAGAAAAGGAAAATGAAAATATTGAATTTCGTACATTTTTAAAATGTAATGCAGATGAAAAAGAATTGGACGAGCAGTTCAAAAAGCTTCATGAAGAGTTGTTTGCAAATTACGACTGCAGCAGATGTAGGAATTGCTGTAAGATGTACTGTGTCAGTATTCCGGAAGAAGATTTGGAGAAAGATGCAGAATATTTGGAAATTACGGAAGAAGAGCTTATAAATTCTTTAGGTTAGAATCGATGATGGGGTAAACGAAAAAGCAGTTTTGACATTTCAGTGAACTGCCCCTTCGTTTACTCTATTTTCGATTTGACCTAATTGAATAAAGTGAGCGTCCGAGTAGATATTACCTATGGACTTTTAATCTTTCGTTCTTATCCATGATTATACAGGATTTCCTATGCAGACGCTACAGAAATCAAGGATTTTCAGATAAATAGGTACAACAATAAAACCTCAGGATTTTGAGGCTTAAAAACATATAAAAGATTTGGATTTTAACACCTTTGCGGTATTCTCAGTTGTGGTTTTCCAAGATATCCACCGCAGGATTTACATACACAGATGTTTATCCCGTATAGCTGTTTCAGTATTTCCGGCATTTCTTTAGCCCTGAGCTTTGAAAGATATTTTTTGCATCCGAGAAGATTCCGGCATAAAGTGAGTTTTTTGTGTTTGCTGCGGGAACATAGAAGTCCATAATGCCGGATCCTGACAAAGCATCTTTGGTGGCGTCCACTGCTGTATCTACAGAAATCCCTACATTTGCCTCATTTAGTGCAGGAATGTCGTTGACCCCATCCCCAAGAAATCCAACGGTATGACCATTCTCTTTGAGTGCAGAAACCAGACGTACTTTCTGACCGGGAGTAAGCTCTGCAAAAACATGGGTTTCTTCTACCACCTTTTTCAGTTCACAGTCTGTCATTTCATCCAGTTGGGTGCCAGTTAGGATATGTTCGGCAGAGATTCCAACCCGGCGGCAGACGGATAGTGCAATGGATGTCTGATCTCCGGTCAGGATCTTCGGGATTACTTTTAATCTCTTCAGTGCTGTTACGGATTCGCCTGCCGTCTGTTTTGGGGCATCGAAGAAAGACAGATAACCAACCAAAGTCATATCCTTTTCATCGTCAGGTGTGATTTTCTTTCATCTTCCCACTTGTTTCCGAGCCACAGCAATAACCTTTATCCCATCCTGCAGCATTTCCCCTACCACACAAAATACGCTTTGTCTGGCATCTTTTTCCATCTGGTATTCTGTCAGAAGCTTGGCATAATGGATTTCCCTGCCTGGCATGGATTTACAGGCAAGAATGGCATTGTCAATGGGATTACGGACGCCGGAATGATAGGAACTGTTCAGATAAATCAGATCCAGGACATCTGTATTTTCATTGCCCAGAATATCCATATAATATTCCAGCAGGACACTTTCATTGGTCAGTGTTCCTATTTTATCCATACAAAGCACATCCATGCTTCCAAAGCTCTGCATGGCGTTCAGATCTTCGATGATGGTCTGTTTTTTACCCATAGCAAGGCTTCCTTTTGCAAGGCAGGCGGTGATGACCATGGGGAGCATTTCCGGCATCAGCCCTACCGCTACAGACAGTGCGAATGCAAAGGATTCCAGCCACTTTCCACCTGTGATCCCCAATATAAGAAATACAATGGGAACCAGAACCGCCATAAACCGGATCATGACCCAGGCAATGGAATTGGCTCCTTTTTGAAAAGCATTTTTATCTTCAGAATTAGGTTTGGTAAATCCACCGTATAGAGTATCCCTTCCTACAGCCAGCACGATGCCTTCCCCTTTTCCACTGATAACTGTGGTCGCCATAAACACAAGATTTTCCAATTGTGTTATGGGTTCCTGCTCTTTGTAACAAAGTGTACGGCAGCTTTTTTCCAAAATGGCGCTTTCTCCAGTGATAGCGGCCTGGGAAATAAATAGATCGGTTACCTTTGTCAGCCGGATGTCCGCTGGAACACGATCACCAGCAGAAAACAGAATCAGATCGCCTACTACTAATTCTTCACCGGGAATTTCCCGTAGTTCCCCATTCCGTCTTACGGTAACCTTTTCGTGAATCAAACGGTCAAGCTGTTCGGCTGTGCTTTTCGCCCGCAGCTCCTGAATTAAACGGATGATACCGCTGATTACAATCATGGAAAAATGATAAGGGCAGTAGTAGCATTCCATGTAAAATTAGAGGCCATAAAAACATCGGTAACAAGAGAAACAATACCTAAAATAAATAGAATCACATGAAATGGATTAATAAACGCTCGCCGCAATCGCTGGATGGTGGTATCTGTTTTACGTTCCTGAAAACTGTTTTTGCCATATCTTTCCCGCATTGCATCTACCTGTTCTTTGGATAGCCCAAGGGCAGATGTACCAAGATCCCGGTAGATTTCTGGCGGCTTACAGTAAGCGTACTTTTTGATACGGCTGTCAAATAGTGTTGCTTTCGACAAAAATAGATTCCTCCCTTCGCAGTATAAATAAGAATATTTTAACATAGAGTTGTGAAAATGACAGATTTATATTCTTGCTTTTTTCTTGCGATTCGTCGGAGGGATATATTTTAAACGCTACGACCTTTTCAGAACAGGTAAAGTATGGCAGAATAAAATTTTTTTAGGAGAAGCAGTATGGCAAAACAAAAAACGGGAAATACATTTTTGGAAGAGCAGATTGGATATAAAGAAGTTTTACGTCTATAATATAAAATTGATTTGAAACTATGCACTTTCCTAAATCTTATTATTCCGAAATTCCGATGGAGGAAGTCCCGTCTGTTTTTTGAACAGTCTGCTGAAATACAGCGGATTATTATACCCAACGATGGATGCCACCTCGGATACAGAATATGTAGTAGTCCGGAGCAGTGTCTTTGCATTTGTGATCCGGAGATTTAGTATATACTGCATGGGAGTTACGCTATTGTAACGTTTAAAGCTTCGGATAAACCAGCTGATACTGAGGTGTTTGTCCATGGCGTACTGCTCAATCGATATTTCTTCTGCAAAATGTTCATTAAAATACTGTGTAGCTTCTTCCATTTCTTTTTGCAACATCCGGTTCTGGGAAGAGATGCCCATAGGAGCCTGGCGGCTAATCAGAAGGAACAGTTCCCTGAGCAGGAGAGATAAGTATTCTTCATAATGAGGACGGGTAAGTTGGAGTTCCTGAATCATTTTTCGGAAAATCTGATGATATTCCGTAGAGTTTCCAGTCTGGATAATCTGTCCGGATTCAAACAAATGGTATTCTCTTAAAATATTTTTTACATTATTACCGGTAAAATGAACCCAGTAAACTTCTGTCTGGTCTGTCCCATAATAAACATATCTTTGCATTTCCCGTGGCTTGTATAAAATCATATGTCCGGCCTCTACAATCTCTTCCTTGCCATTCAAAAAGAAATGACCTTTCCCTGCAGCAATATAAAGCAATTGATAGTCAATCCTTCCCCGGGGGCGATACGTGGGAAGCTTGGGCTGGTGGATCAGCCGGTATGTCCCACAGCTTCCCACTACTAGTGATTTGCTCTTATCTTTAAAATCCAATAATGAATTATGCAGATAACCAGAGTTGATATACATGATGCGTCTCGCACCTCCTTTAAACAAGTAGGCTTCTGTTAAAGATAGTGTATCATTTCGTGCATGTTTTGTCCAATAGAGTTTATGGACGAATAGTGTAAAAATAGCGTAAAATAATGATAAACCAAAGGAAAAAATCATAAAAATAAAGGGGAAAAATATTATGATCGTGCCAAGACATTACGAGGACTTAAAAATAATGCATGAAAACACCATGCCCAGCAGAGCATATTATATGCCAGCTTCCCATGATATGGGACCACTGGTAGAGGATCGTTTTTCTTCAGATCGGGTTATCTGTCTGAATGGAACATGGGAGTTTCAGTATTTTAACAGTATCTACGATTTGCAGGAAAAATTTTACGAACAAGGATATGACTGCAGTAGATTTACACAGGTAGAGGTGCCGGGGGTGTGGCAGAATTACGGGTATGACAGCCACCAGTATACTAACGTGAGGTATCCGATTCCACTGGATCCGCCTTATGTTCCACAGGAGAATCCATGCGGAGCCTATGTCAGGAAATTTTACTATGAAATACCAGAGGAGGCGCCCAGAGCATATCTGAATTTTGAAGGGGTGGATTCCTGCTTTTATGTCTGGGTAAATGGAAAGTATGTAGGTTACAGTCAGGTTTCCCATGCCACAAGTGAATTTGATGTGACGGAAGTTCTGAAAAATGGGGAGAATACGCTGGCGGTACTGGTTCTGAAATGGTGTGATGGAACTTATCTGGAAGATCAGGATAAATTTCGAATGAGTGGAATCTTCCGGGATGTGTATTTTGTGAACCGCCCGGAAAATGTGGTCTATGACTACTTTACAACTACCGAAATCCAGGAGGAACAGGCAGTAATTACAGTACAGGCTAGTTATCAGGGAAAGGCAGTGCCAACAAAACTTACTTTGTATGATGCAGAACATAAGGAGATTGCTTCTCAGGTATTTCAGGAAAATACAGGTACTGTTTATACACATAAAGCAGTAATTCTTGTAAAAGAGCCAAATCTGTGGAATCCGGAACAGCCGTATTTATATACTCTGGTTCTGGAAACGGAAGGGGAAGTGATTACAGACCGGATTGGCCTCCGGGAAATCTGTGTCAAAGATGCAGTCCTTTATGTAAATGGAACCGCCATCAAATTCAAAGGGGTGAACCGTCATGACTCCGATCCAGTAACAGGGTTTGTGATTGGACTGGAGCAGATGAAGAAGGATCTGCAGATGATGAAAGAAAGCAACTTCAATGCAGTCCGCAGCAGCCATTATCCGAATGTGCCTTATTTTTACCAGCTCTGTGATGAATATGGATTATTTGTGATTGCAGAAGCAGACAATGAAAGTCATGGAACCCAGTCCCAGTATTTAAAAGATTCCAATTGGGAAAATGTAAGCAGGAAATGGAATGAACGGATCTCGGACAACCCGGAATTTATCCCGGCAACTCTGGATCGTACAAAACTTTGTGTACACAGGGAAAAGAACCGCCCTTGTATTATTATCTGGTCTATGGGAAATGAATGTGGTTATGGCTGTACTTTTGAGGAAGCTTTAAAATGGACAAAAGGGTTTGATTCTACAAGGCTCACCTGTTATGAAAGTTCTTTTTATCGCAGCGACAGAAGGAAATATGATTACAGTAACATTGATATTTTCAGCCGGATGTATCCTTCCCTGGAAGAAATTCAGGAATATATGGACAAAAAACCGGACAAACCTCTCCTGTTGATTGAATACTGTCATGCCATGGGAAATGGACCGGGAGATTTAGAAGACTATTTTCAAATAATTTATGAGTATGATGTCCTCTGCGGCGGCTTTGTGTGGGAATGGTGCGACCATGCCATTTATCAGGGACAGGCTGCTAATGGAAAAGAAAAGTACCTTTATGGAGGTGACTTTGGAGAAGAAGTCCATGATGGGAATTTCTGTATGGACGGCCTGGTATATCCGGACAGAACACCCCATACAGGGCTTTTGGAATACCAGAAGGTGTACCGTCCGGCAAGAGTGGTGTCTTTCTGTCAGAAAACAGGGGAGCTGTGTCTGGAAAACTATATGAACTATGTGGATTTAAAGGATTATATCTATTTGGTATACGAAGTAAACTGTGACGGAAAGCTGCTGGAGAAAAAACAGTTCATTTTGCAGGAGTCTGTACTGCCTCACAAGAAAGGAACTATTTTGTTGGATATTACCGTTCCAGACAGCGGAAAATGTTATTTGAAAGTATCTTATCATTTAAAGCACGGTACCAGTGTTATGGCGCAGGGCAGTAGGATGGGATTTGATGAAATCCCTTTGAAAAATCAGGATGGAAGAAACCAGCAGGCAACAGCTTTGTTGGAAACTCAGGAACAGAAAGAAGCAGAGGTACAGGTTTCTGAAACAGATCGTTTTCTTTCCATCCGGTCAGATACATTCTTCTATGTTTACAATAAACTTTCGGGTTTATTTGAACAATTAAGTGTAGATGGAGAGGAACTTCTGGAAACTCCTATGGAACTGAATATCTGGAGAGCACCTACGGATAATGACCGGAAGATCAAACAAGAATGGATAGATGCCGGATATGACCGGAGCAAAGCCAGGGCTTATGATACTCATTGGGAAATGAATGGGGAAGGAATTCGGATTTACAGTACGGTGTCCGTGGCTGCAGTAGCAATTCAGAAGGTTTTGGATATAGAGGCCGTATGGAAGATTTACAGGACAGGAGAAATATCTGTCAAAATGCACGTCAAAAAGGATAGGGAATTTCCGCAGCTTCCTAGATTTGGCATCCGCCTGTTTTTGAGGGGAGAATATGAAAATCTGAAATTTTATGGATTGGGACCGCACGAAAGTTATCGGGATAAATGCCGTTCCTGCAGCCATGGATTGTATGATACAACGGTAGAGGAACAGCATGAAGATTATATCTGCCCGCAGGAGAATGGAAGCCATACAGATTGTGATTATCTGATGTTGGAAAAGGAGAATCAGACCGTTACAGCAGTATCTTCCAGGCCGTTTTCCTTCAATGTGTCTTATTACTCACAGGAAGAACTGACGAGAAAGGCACACAATTTTGAATTGGAAAAATCGGGAAGTACCATTGTCTGTCTGGATTATGCACAGAACGGCATTGGTTCCAACAGCTGTGGTCCGGAACTACGGAAAGAGTACCAGTTTACAGAAGAAACCTTTACGTTTGATATGAAGTTTTTATTTGGGAAGGAATGGTAGGAACACATGAAAGAGAAAACGTATTTAAAATGGTATAACAAAGTTGGGTATGGCTTTGGGGATATTGCAGGAAATGTCGTGTATGCGCTCCTGTCCTCTTTTGTCATGATTTATCTTACCAATACAGTAGGATTAAATCCGGGAATTATTGGAACCTTGATTGCCGTATCTAAGTTATTCGATGGAATTACGGATGTTTTTTTTGGAACCCTGATTGATAAAACAAAGAGTAAAATGGGAAAAGCAAGACCTTGGATGCTCTATGGCTATATTGGCTGTGCCGTAACCTTAGTCGCTATTTTTGCAATACCTGCAAATATGGGAGAATTTGCACAGTATGCCTGGTTTTTTATTGCGTATACATTGTTAAATGCAGTATTTTATACAGCGAATAATATTGCGTATTCTGCTCTGACAGCCCTGGTAACAAAGAATAGTAAAGAACGTGTACAGATGGGTTCTTATCGCTTCATTTTTGCTTTTTCCACAAGTCTGTTGATTCAATCTCTGACCATTGGCTTTGTAGAATGGATGGGTGGCGGAGCTGCCGGTTGGAGAACGGTTGCGATTATCTATGCAGTAATTGGATTGATTGTCAATACGATTTCTGTACTTTCTGTAAAGGAATTAGCGGAAGAAGAATTAAATGATGGGAAACAATCCGGAAATGATGAAAAATATTCCCTTCTGGATGCTGCAAAACTGTTGTTTACCAATAAATACTATGTTATGATCTGTGCTACCTATATCCTTCAGCAGATTTATACTGCTATGCTGAATATGGGTATCTACTATATGACGTATATCCTGTTCAATGAAAATCTGTATGGTGTATTTTCCTGGGCCATTAATATTCCACTGATTATTGCATTGCTCATTACACCGATGCTGGTGGAAAAGTGGAGAGGAATGTATAAACTGAACCTTACAGGATACGTGATTGGAACGATTGGAAGAGCCCTGGTCGTAGTAGCCGGTCATCTGGGAAGTGTGCCACTGATGCTTCTATTTACTGGCATTGCAGCTTTTGGTATGGGACCATGGCAGGGGGATATGAATGCTGTGATTGCCTCCTGCTCAGAATATACATATCTCACAAAGCATAAAAGAGTAGACGGAACCATGTATTCCTGTACTTCTCTTGGTATTAAGCTGGGCGGTGGAATTGGAATTGCCATTACCGGCTGGCTTCTGGATTTCAGTGGCTTTGACGGCACACTGGCTGTACAGTCTGATTCCTGTATCCAGATGCTGCAGATCATGTATTTATGGATTCCAGTAGTAATCACGCTTATCATTACCGTTATTATGGCAAAGATGAATGTAGAGAAGGCAAATGAGAAACTTTTACAGGAAAAGTCTATGAAAGACGGTATGCATGATTGAAGTAAACCGCATAAAAATTCATGACTTTCTGTAAGTAATTCATCAGTTTTTTCATTCTGGTTTTCCTCCTTTCCTAATTACTGAGTTTATTATATCGGATGGGCAGAAAACCTGCGTGCCATATCAAAAAGAAATGTAGCCAATTCTTGAGAGGGGAAAGAAATATCATGCAGCCGTCTTATGAAGAGAAAAAAGAAAAGTTCAGTATGATAAGGAAAAAACCACATCATGTTCCCCCTCACCTTCACAATGCCATAGAACTGGTATATGTAACAAAAGGGGAGGTGGAGCTTGGCATTGGATATGAGTTGTATCATATGGAAAAGGGGGATTTTGCTATTGTTTTTCCGGATTTGATTCATCATTATCAGGTGTTTTCAAAGGGGGAAAATGAGGTGTACCAGTTTTATGCTTCTTTGGAACTAAGTGGTCCGTTTATGGCGCTTCTTCAGAAGAAATGTCCGGAAAACCCGGTAATTACCAGCGTAGATTTACATAGAGAAGTTAAAAACGCCCTGAGTTGTCTGATAAAAGATCAGAAAGTCAGTGAGGTTGTGGGGCAGGCTTATTTGCAGATTATATTATACCGGTGCAGGGAAACATTCCGATTCATAGAAAAAGATAGTGTGGGGAGTAATGATCTGATATATGCAGCGATGACCTATCTGTTGTCACATTTTCAAGAGGAACTTACACTTGGGAAAGTGGCATCAGCTCTGGGAACTAATAAGTTTGCCCTATCAAAAATTTTTTCAGGTATTTTTCATACAAATTTCAACCAATACTTAAATGAAATTCGTTTAAATTATGCGACCTCTTTGTTGGAAAATACGGATAGAAGGATTACAGATATTTATCTGGAAGCTGGATTTGAAAGCCAGAGGACATTTAATAGAGTTTTTCGACAAAAGTATGGGCGGACGCCTAGTGAATATCGAAAAACATGGTGGGAAAAATAGAACATGTCTCATTATTACTTATAGAAAAGAAACATATCGACAAGTAAATTTAAGGGATATATTCAAAGAGAAGTATTATATTTCCATCAAAGATTAAATGGAAAAATTTTAGAGGTAGGAAAAAAATTCTGAACGCTTTGTGTTATAAATATAAGATTAAATTATTTCGAAAAGTTTTTCTCTTTTAAGGAAAGATGATTTTAAATAGAACTATATTGTATGTAACCGTTATGTTCAAAAAATGATATTACGATGCTATTGTTTGAATTAGTACATACTTTATAACAATTACAAGGACAAAGATAGTTTGATTGGGAGAATAGTTTAGAAGTAATATCTTTATTTCTAAATCGTGGAGTGAAAAGCCGATACGTTCTGTTTCAAAAAAATTTCAAAGATGTTGACGACAAGATTTTTCGGGAGTATCAAAAACTAGAAAATAAAATGGAAAGAAAAAAACAGATTCGGATACTCCTTTTTTACTGTTGACTGGAGAGGAGGGAAGATTGTGCAATGAAAGGGGGAAGGGAGGATCCGATCCATTATCCACAGGAAATGGTAGAATTTGTTTGCTTAAGATAATAGCAACACAGGCAGAGGGATTAGAATATTCTTCTGCCTTTTCTTATAAAGAAAGGAGCAGAATTGATTATCCACTTACTGTAGATGATATTTTTTCTTGTCTTGGTGATTTTTGTTTTCAAGAAAAGGTGGAACAGGAGATTAAAGCAAATGTGAAAGCAGGATTATCCTACGTAGAATATAATATGCAAAGCAAAAACGGACCATCAAAAATCTGGTCTACAGCAAAACATATTTTGGGGAGAATATGAAATTTGTCTGGATAGTGAAAAATATAAGGGCGTTTTACGGGCATTGGCATTTTTGACTTTGGGAAAAAACAGTTTAACATTTATGATGGGTGGTTGGAAAGATTTTTTAGGTTTTAATAAATTCAATTCAGATTAACCATTCAAAGTTATAAAAATTGGAAATATTTATCGTATTCCCAAGTCTTTCTTCGCCCATTGGTTAGATGAAGGAAACTAAACCATGTTTACAAACATAGATGCAGGTATTGACACACACAAATCAATTATGTTACGGTGCTTTATGGCGAAAGAAAGCATATAAGCACCTACCAAATAGGTACTTTATTCTAAAAAGCAGATACGGACATTGCTTCAAGCGGCGTAAGAATACCATTCTGTTTATTTAGAGATTTTACTGGCTTTGTTTGTAGGTTTACGCAAGGGTGAAATTTTAGGGTTAAAATATTCAGAAATTTTCAAGAATTAGAAATTCGAAAAAAGGAAAATATGCAGTTGTTTGAAAAACTTGGAGAAGATAAACCAGAATTTGCTTGAACTCCTTCTGCAAAAAGCATATAATATGATGGGTTAGCATGCTGTCTCAGAATGTTATCTGCTGCTTTATATCAAATAATATCATATTCTCATATAGGGTGTTAAATGATAGAAAAAGCAGGACAAAATTTTTAAGAATTTAATTGTAAAATAAGTGATTTATAGTATTGAATTATGTTATGCAGTGCTATGTATTTTATGCAAGACTATGAAAATGGTGTATAATTATGCATAGTGTTGCACAGTAGAAAAAAAGTAAATTTGTTACGCAAGGGCAAATTACTTTTTGGTATATATTAGACAAAAACGAAAGGAGAAATATGAGAAAACTAGCTTTAAGTGATGAAATATTACTAAAAATCGAGAAGCCGGCCCGCTATATCGGGAACGAAGTGAACTCGGTGATGAAAGATAAGAACGAGGTGGATATCCGTTTCGCTATGTGCTTTCCGGATGTGTATGAGATCGGGATGTCTCATCTGGGTATCCAGATTCTTTACGATATGTTTAATCGGAGGGAGGATGTCTGGTGCGAACGGGTGTATTCGCCGTGGATGGATTTAGACAAAATTATGCGGGAAAAGAAGATTCCTCTGTTTGCGCTTGAATCTCAGGATCCAATCAAACAATTTGATTTTCTTGGAATTACGATCCAGTATGAAATGTGTTACACAAACATCCTTCAGGTGCTGGACTTAAGTGGAATTCCGTTGTTTGCCAGTGAAAGAAACGAGGAAGATCCGATTGTGATCGGCGGAGGTCCATGTACTTACAATCCGGAACCGTTGGCAGACTTTTTCGATATTTTTTATATCGGAGAAGGAGAGACAGTCTACGATGAACTTTTGGATGCGTACAAAGAGCATAAAAAGATAGGAAGCAGCAGGAGGGAGTTTCTGGAGCGCGCAGCAGAGATTCCTGGACTTTATGTGCCGGCATTTTATGATGTAACTTATCATGACGATGGGACGATTGCCTCTTTTGAACCGAATAATGTTCACGCGAAGCCGACTATTGAAAAGCAAATGGTACTAAATGTTACAGACACCTATTACCCGGAGAAGCCAGTTGTGCCATTTATCAAAGTGACTCAAGACAGAGTTGTGTTGGAAATTCAGAGAGGATGCATCCGTGGATGTCGTTTCTGTCAGGCGGGAATGCTGTATCGCCCAACAAGGGAACGTGCGTTAGAGCGCTTAAAAGAGTATGCATACAAAATGTTGAAGAGTACCGGACATGAGGAAATCTCACTAAGTTCATTGAGCTCCAGTGATTATTCGCAATTGAAGGGGCTTGTGAATTTTCTGATTGAAGAATTTAAAGGAAAAGGAATCAACATTTCTCTGCCATCCCTCAGAATAGATGCGTTCTCACTGGATGTCATGAGCAAAGTGCAGGATATCAAAAAGAGCAGTCTGACCTTTGCACCGGAGGCAGGTTCTCAAAGACTTCGTGACGTTATCAACAAAGGTCTGACAGAAGAGATTATTTTAGAGGGGGCAGGTCAGGCGTTTGAAGGAGGGTGGACGAGAGTAAAATTATATTTTATGCTGGGCCTTCCGACAGAGACGGAAGAAGATATGAAAGAGATTGCACATTTGGCTGAAAAAGTGGCAGAGCGCTACTATCAGATTCCAAAGGATCAGAGGAATGGAAAATGTCAGATTGTTGCAAGTACTTCTTTCTTTATTCCAAAGCCGTTCACACCATTTCAGTGGGCGACGATGTGCAACAAGGAAGATTATATCCAGAAAGCACATATTGTAAATAATGAAATGAAAGCGCAGTTAAACAGAAAGAGTTTGAAATATAACTGGCACGAGGCAGATGTCACTGTGCTGGAAGGAGTTTTTGCGCGCGGGGATAGAAAAGTATCAAAGGTAATTTTAGAAGCTTATAAAATGGGATGTCTGTATGATTCATGGTCTGAGTTTTTTGACAATGAGAAATGGATGGAAGCATTTGAAAAGACAGGTGTTGATATTGGATTTTATAATTTGCGGCAGAGAGATATGGATGAGATTTTCCCATGGGATTTCATCAATATCGGTGTGACAAAGAAATTTTTACAGCGCGAGTGGGAACGGGCTATGAAGGGCGAAGTGACACCAAACTGCAAAATGAAATGTGCAGGATGTGGAGCGGCGATTTACGGAGGAGGTGTCTGTGTTGAAAGCAAGAATTAAATTTCGAAAATATGGTGTGATGAAATTCATCGGACATCTGGATATTATGAGATATTTTCAAAAGGCAATGAGAAGGGCGGAAATTCCAATTGCATTTACGGGCGGATATAGTCCGCACATGGTGATGTCGTTTGCAAATCCGCTTGGAGTGGGTCTGACAAGCGATGGAGAATACTTCGATATTGAATTGTCTGAGTCTGTTGATTTTGCGCAGGCAGTTCGAAGATTAAATGAAGTAATGGTGGAAGGGATGGAAATCGTCAATATGATTGAAATCTCAGACGATAAGAAGAAAACCGGAATGGCGATTGTCGCTGCAGCAGATTATCTGTCTGAGTTTGTAATGGAACATCCAGTGGAAAATCTTGCTGATAAGATTGATGCCTTTCGGAGTCAGCCAGAGATCATCGTATGGAAAAAAACGAAAAAGAGTGAAAAAGATGTCAATATTAAGCCTATGATCTATGATATGAGAGAACAAGACGGAAAGGTTTATATGCTTGTGGCAACTGGAAGCGTGGAGAATTTGAAACCAGAGCTTGTTATGCAGGCATTTGGAAAATTCCTTGGAATAGATTTGGAAGAGACTGCGATGCGCCATCATCGTCTGGAAGTGTATGCGGATGTGGGAAGTGGGGGACAACGTCATCTAGTACCATTAGACCAGCTGGGGATATAGGTGATTCGGAATATGAAAAGAAAGTTAGTGATCACAAAAATAGCAGAGCAGGTCGTGACAGCCGTGTTAGAAAATGAAGAAGTGGTGGAAATTCATGTCAGCGATAAAGATACAGAGGCGTACCGTGTTGGAAATATTTACGTGGGGAAAGTAAAAAACATTGTCCCAAATATTCAGGCTGCCTTTATCGAAATTGCAAACGGGGTGGAGTGCTATTACTCTATCCCTCAGAATCCTTCCCCACATTTCACGCAGAAAGTCGGGAAAAAGCCGCTCTGTATCGGGGATGAGCTGCTTGTTCAGATCCAGAAAGAGGCTGTTAAAACGAAGGTGCCGACAGTGACTTCCAACTTAAGTTTCACAGGGAAGTATGTTGTCTTAACGTCTGGTATCAAAAAGATTGGAATTTCTTCCAAGATCACAGGAGAAAAGCGGGCACAGATTCAGGAGACTGTCGAAGTTCTCCAATCGGAAAGATATGGATTTATTGTCCGCACAAATGCCAAAGATATTCCGGCAGATCTTGTGAAAGAAGAGTTGGGGCAGCTAGCAGAATCTTACATGCATTTAGTTGAGATCGCGCAGTCACGCAAGGTATTTAGCTGTCTTTTGGAGGCCCCTTTTACATATCTGTCAAATATCCGTGATATTTATCAGGAAGGATTGACAGATATTGTTGTAGAGGAGAGCCTTTTTGAAGATGTAAAGCAATATTTGGCGAAAGAGCAGCCAGAGGATTTAGAAAAGCTTGTATGTTATGCTGACAGGCAGCTACCACTTTATAAGTTATATTCGCTGGAATCTGTCATTTCACGGGCGCTATCAGAGAGGGTGTGGATGAAATCAGGCGCTTATCTTGTGATTCAGCCGACAGAGGCGCTGACGGTGATCGATGTCAATACAGGAAAATGCATTGCAGGTAAGAAAGATGACGAAGTTTATATGAAAATCAACCTCGAAGCAGCCAAAGAAGCGGCAAAGCAGATTCGGCTCCGCAATCTCTCAGGGATCATTCTGATTGATTTTATTAATTTGAAATCAAAAGAGTGTACAAAAGATCTGTTGGAAGTGTTTCAAAAAGAATTGCGGAAAGATCCTGTCCAGACAATTCTTGTAGATATGACGGGATTACAGCTTGTAGAAGTGACTCGAAAAAAGGTTCGAAAGCCATTGAGAGAGGTTGTTGCTTCTGCAAAAGAAGCAAACAGGCAGAAATAATAAGAAAAGAGGAGAAAAATGGCAAAAAAAGAGCTGAAGACCAATGCGATGAGGATACTGGAAAAAAAGAAAATCCCATTTACATATATCACTTATGAGTGTGAGGAGTTCGTGGATGGGGTACAGATTGCAGATAAGCTCGGACAACCGCATGAGCTGGTGCATAAAACACTTGTGACAGTCGCAAAGAGCAGAGAGTATTATGTATTTGTTATTCCGATTGAAGAGGAGCTGGATTTAAAGAAAGCGGCCCGGGTTGTCGGAGAAAAATCTCTCCTTATGCTTCCCCTGAAAGATCTGACTGCCGTGACAGGGTATATCAGGGGAGGATGCACTGCGATTGGGATGAAAAAGCCGTTTCCGGTTGTCGTAGAAAAATGTGCAGAGGCCTTGGAGGAAATGATTGTAAGTGGCGGCAAAATAGGAATGCAGATCAGATTAACGCCGCAGGATTTTCAAAAAGTGACAGGAGCGGTGTTTGAGGAAGTGGTTGTATCTGTAAAAACAGAGGAGATTTTATAGAAAAAGTTATAAATTTCTTAAGGCTTTCTGAAAGAGATAGAAATTTTTAGTCAGATATAGTAGAATACAGAGAAAATAAGAGAGAAAGGATAAGAGGAACAAGGAATGTGGAACAGAGTGATTTTTGGCTATGATTTTTATCATGTGTTGCTGTGGTTTCTTGCGTATAGTATGCTTGGTTGGCTGGTAGAGTCCATTTATATGTCGATCTGCAACCGAAAGCTTACAAACAGGGGATTTGCAAGAGGACCGATCTGTCCGATTTACGGGGTGGGAGCTTTGACAGTATTTTTTTTATTGAAGCCATACAGTGATAATCTTTGGAAATTATTTTTCTTTGGATCTTTGCTTGCAACGACTTTGGAATATTTCACAGCAGTATTGATGAATAAAATTTTCGGAGAGATCTGGTGGGATTATACGGACAAGCCATTCAATTACAAAGGGATTCTCTGTCTGGAAAGTTCAATCGCATGGGGGTTTTATACGATTGGATTATTTGTATTTCTGCATAAATTTGTAGAGGGATTCGTAAACGGGATTCCGATGATGGCAGGAAAAGCGCTCGGAGGATTTTTGGCGGTGCTGTTTACACTTGATTTTGCAAATGCATTCTATCGTGAGAAGCGGGAGGCACTTCCAAAGCAGTTGATTCGGATTCGAGAGGGAATCCTGAATAGATTTTCAAGATAGAAGAAAGTGCAGGAGGTCGTTAGGACATTCTGTACTTTTTTTCTTTACAGAGTAAAGAAAAGGTGTTATAGTACGCTTATAGTTAAGAAATATTCTGAATCATTCGGGCGTGTCTGCCGAAGAACCCAACGAGCTATGAGAAAAGTGAAAAAAGAATTGACAATCACAAGTAAGTAAGATACTATATTAATTAGAAAAACGAACATAAGTTCGTATTTGAAAAGGAGAATATTATGGCAGGAGACGATAAATTAAAAGCATTAGATGCAGCAATTGCAAAGTTGGAGAAGGACTTTGGAAAGGGAGCAGTGATGAAACTTGGAGATGCGGCGGCAAATGTCAGTGTTGAGACAGTACCTACTGGTTCTTTAAGCCTAGACATTGCACTTGGTCTTGGTGGAGTGCCAAAGGGACGTATTATCGAGATTTACGGACCGGAGTCAAGTGGTAAGACGACAGTAGCGCTCCATATGATTGCAGAAGTGCAAAAAAGGGGAGGCATTGCAGGCTTTATTGATGCAGAGCATGCTCTGGATCCAGTTTATGCGAAGAATATCGGGGTAGATATTGATGAACTGTATATTTCACAGCCGGACAGTGGTGATCAGGCGTTGGAGATTACAGAGACAATGGTGCGCTCGGGAGCGATGGATATCATTGTTGTCGATTCTGTTGCCGCACTTGTTCCGAGACAGGAGATTGAAGGGGATATGGGAGATAGCCATGTTGGTCTTCAGGCACGTTTGATGTCTCAGGCGCTCAGAAAGCTGACACCAGTTATCAGTAAGTCTAATTGTGTTGTGATCTTTATTAATCAGCTCCGTGAGAAAGTCGGTGTGATGTTCGGAAATCCAGAGACAACAACCGGTGGACGTGCGTTGAAGTTCTATGCATCTATTCGTATGGATGTCAGAAGGACAGAGACGTTAAAGCAGGGCGGAGAGATGGTCGGTAACCGTACCAGAATTAAAGTAGTGAAGAATAAGATTGCACCGCCGTTTAAGGAAGCTGAGTTTGACATTATGTTCGGAAAAGGAATTTCGAAGGAAGGAGACATTCTAGATCTGGCAGCAGGGCTTGATATTATCAATAAGAGTGGTGCATGGTATGCATACAATGGCGATAAGATTGGACAGGGCCGTGAGAATGCAAAGACATATCTCTCTACACATCCAGAAGTGATGGAAGAGATTGAGACAAAAGTACGGGCACATTATAAGCTTGACGGAGCGGCAGGAGAAGAGGATCTTGCAGCGGAACAGAAGGCAGATGAATAAGAGATGATTGTCACGAAGGTAGAGCTTGTATCAAAAAACAGGTATAAAGTAGAGGTTGATGGAGAGTTCGCTTTTGTTTTGTATCGAAGAGAATTGTCACACTATCAGATCAGAGAAGAATGTGAAGTCTCAGAGGAGAGTTTTGAACAGATTAAGAAAGAAGTGATTATAAAGCGGGCTAAGCTTCGCGCAATGCACCTTCTCAATGACATGGATCGGACAGAATCACAGCTCCGCACGAAACTCAGACAGAGTTGTTATACTGAAGATGTGGTAGAAGCTGCACTGGCATATGTGAAGTCATTTGGTTATATAGACGACCTTGACTATGCAAAGCGATACATTCAGAACAGACAGAATCAGAAAAGTAAAAGGGAATTGTATGCACAGCTTGTAGGAAAAGGGATTGAAAGAGAACTGATTGAGCTTGCCATGGAGGAATGCTATACAGGAGAAGATGATGAGATAGAAGCGATCCGCCAGTTGGCAGCAAAGAGGAAATATCATTTTCGCGATGCTACAAGAGAAGAGCAGCAGAAACAAACGGCTTATTTTATACGGAAGGGATTTTCTTATGAGAATATCCGAAGAGCTCTGGAGGCGGAAGAAGTATATTGGTAGAGATAGCTGAGAGGTTCATAAAAATGACCAAAACGGTGTAAGCATACTTGACATATTTGTGAAAACGGTATAAAATCTAAGTGTTGTATTTGTGTACAATGAAAATTAAATAAGGAGGTGCTCCTGTGCCGATAGTATCAATAATTGCTGGTCTGATTGCAGTTGTGGCAGCTGTTGTTATTACTTACTATGTAACGGTGAACAATCTGAAGAAAGATGCAGATTCAAAGATTGGGAATGCTGAGAACAAAGCAAGAGAGATAATAGATGATGCTTTAAAGAATGCAGAGGCAAAGAAGAAGGAAACGCTTCTGGAGATCAAGGAAGAGTCCATTAAGACAAAAAATGAACTTGAGAAGGAGACAAAAGAGCGTAGAGCAGAGTTACAGCGCTATGAAAAGCGTGTCTTATCTAAAGAAGAAGCGCTTGACAAGAGAGCCGATGTACTGGAACAGCGTGAATCGAAGATTACAGTAAGAGAAGAGCAGATCAAACAGCGTGAGATCAAAGTAGACGAGCTTAACAGTAAACGAGTACAGGAACTGGAAAGAATCTCAGGACTTACCTCTGAACAGGCAAAAGAATATTTATTAAAAACTGTTGAAGATGATGTAAAACATGACACTGCGAAGATGATCAAGGAACTTGAAAATCAGGCAAAAGAAGAGGCTGGAAAGAAAGCAAGAGAATATGTTGTGACAGCAATTCAAAAATGCGCGGCAGATCATGTTGCAGAAACTACGATTTCTGTAGTACAACTTCCAAGTGATGAGATGAAGGGACGTATTATCGGACGAGAAGGTCGTAATATCCGTACACTTGAGACAATGACCGGGGTAGAATTGATTATAGATGATACACCGGAGGCTGTTGTGTTATCAGGTTTTGATCCGATTCGCAGGGAAGTGGCAAGAATTGCGCTGGAAAAACTGATTCTTGACGGACGTATCCATCCGGCAAGGATCGAAGAGATGGTAGAGAAAGCGCAGAGAGATGTAGAAGCAATGATCCGTGAGGAAGGAGAAGCAGCAGCTCTCGAAGTGGGCGTACATGGTATTCATCCTGAGTTACTCCGTCTTTTAGGAAGAATGAAGTTCAGGACAAGCTATGGACAAAATGCATTGAAACACTCCATTGAAGTTGCACAGCTCTCAGGACTGCTTGCAGGAGAAATCGGTCTGGATGTCAGACTGGCTAAGCGAGCAGGTCTGTTACATGATATCGGAAAATCGATTGATCATGATGTAGAAGGGTCTCATATCCAGATTGGTGTGGATCTTTGTAGGAAATACAAAGAATCTGCTACAGTTATCAATGCAGTGGAATCTCACCATGGTGATGTAGAACCGGAAACACTGATTGCATGTATTGTGCAGGCAGCGGATACAATATCGGCTGCAAGACCGGGTGCGAGAAGAGAAACGTTAGAGACGTACACAAACAGATTAAAACAGTTAGAGGATATTGCGAACCAGTTTAAAGGTGTCGATAAATCTTTTGCAATTCAGGCAGGTAGAGAGATTCGTATTATGGTAGTTCCAGAACAGGTATCTGATGACGATATGGTATTGATGGCAAGAGATATTTCAAAGCAGATTGAGTTTGAATTGGAATATCCTGGTCAGATTAAAGTAAATGTAATCCGTGAGTCAAGAGTGACAGATTACGCAAAATAGACCAAGAACTATATAGAATCAAAGACCACAAAAGTGAAAAATAACAGGCAGTGGAGAGCAGTCTCTATTGTCTGTTATTTTTTGTTATAGGAAATATGTTCTATGAAATAACAGCGCTCCGCACTTAAGGGAATGCGGAAGTTTACAGAGAAAGGAAGCAAAGACAATGGAAGAAATTAAAAGACGGAAGCGGGAACTGGTTTATCAGGGGGCAGTTCTGAATGTTTACCGAGATCAGGTAGAACTGCCAAATGGAAATGTGGCAGAGTGGGACTATATCCACCACGATGGCGCGGCGGCGGTTGTCCCTGTGACAGAGGATGGAAAGATTCTTATGGTAAGACAATATCGGAATGCGCTTGACAGAGCAACTTTGGAAATTCCGGCGGGGAAATTGGATGATCCAAAGGAGGAAGGAATTGTCTGTGCAAAAAGAGAATTAGAGGAAGAGACAGGATTCCGATCAGAGCAGTTGGAATGGTTGATCACACTTCGTACGACAGTGGCATTCTGTAATGAGCGGATTGAAATTTTTGTGGCAAAAAATCTAATTCCGACAGAACAACATTTAGACGAGGATGAATTTGTTGAAGTGGAAGCATATACAATGGAAGAACTGAAAGAAAAGATTTTTGCAGGAGAGATTGAAGATGGAAAGACAATCTCTGCATTGATGGCATATGCCGTAAAGTACTGTTAGAAGAAAATGATAGTTGAGAATCTGGGAAAGAAATCGAAATAAGCGGAAAGGATAAATACAATTCCATCAGCCGAAGAAGAGGTCATGAAGAACATGTGGAGGACATATATATAGAGTATCTGAAAACAGGAGGGATGTTTTTGAAGATACAACAGAGTAAAAAACAGTTTTTGATTTTTTATATGTCTGGATTTCTGGCGGGAATCTTATATGCGAACATGGTATCGGACAGTTATCTGGAATCGTACGGTGTTTTTAGTGAGTACTTTCTCAGACAGTTCCAGATTACAGAGATTATCCCAGAAGAATATTTGGGATATCTTCTTCGTATTCGGATAATCCCAGCCGGAGTTCTTCTGGCAGCGGGCTGTACAAGATGGAAACAGATGGTGGTGGTGGTGACGCTTCTTTGGACAGGCCTCACAAGCGGCATTGTATTGACGTCGGGAATTCTTCAGCTTGGAGCTACTGGGATCGTGATTTGTGCGGTGGGAGTATTTCCGCAAATTTTCTTTTACCTCCCGTCGTCTCTTGTCTATCTATGGTATCTATATTTATCGCCGCAAGTCAGGTGGAATAGCGGGAAAAGCATTTTCACAGGCCTAATGTTTCTGGCAGGTATCGCCTTGGAGGCATATATCAATCCGGTATGTTTAAAGGCTGTCATTCGCTTGTTTGTGAAGTGATGCAAAGAGTTATGAGAAGAGAAAGCATATTCTGACAGAGGGAGTATCCTTTGGTCAAAATATGCTTTTTGTGTTGCATCAGACTGAGGGATTCCGATGAAAAAGATGGAAGAGTTCCCGGAGACAGAGAAGTGTGATTGTCAGCTGGCTTCCAAGCAGTCCCCAGAGATAACCGCGGATTCCGGCAAGAGGAATCAAAAAGAAAACACTAGCGATACGCAGCAGCAGTCCGACGGTATTGACGAAAAAGGAAGAGGCGGTATATCCTAGCCCGTTCAAAATGCTGACCAGTGTGGAATTTGTGTAGAGAAAAGGGCAGATCCAGGCGAGTGTAAGAATCAGACTACCTGCAAGGGTGCTGTGAAATAAGGTGCTTCCAATGAAACGACCAAACAGCAAAAATCCAATGGTACATGACAGACCAAGTGCAAAACAACAGAAAAAAACTTTTTTAATTAATAACAGAAGCGTTTCGCGTTTTTGTGAAGCTTGAAGTTCTGCAACTGTAGGGAGCAGCATGACGGAAATCGAATTTGTCAGCGCAGATGGGAATAAAATACATGGGAGAGCCATTCCAGTCAGAACGCCGTAGAGGCTAAGAGCTTCGCTTCGGTTGCTTCCATATGTGATCAGTGCTTTTGGAATAGAGATTGCCTCAATACTTTGCAGAAGGTTTAGTAGAATGCGGTTGGCAGTCAGTGGGACTGAAAGCCGGAAAAGTTCTCCTACATAGGAAAGACAACGGTGTACTGTTTGAATAGAAGTGTGTACAGGATGGAGATGGTGCGTATGAAAAAACATTTGGGCACAAAACAAGGAGGAAAAGATTTCTCCGGCAACAAGCCCTGACACGGCAAGCGTCACAGAAAGTGTACCCTGATCATGAAGAAGATAAAGGGAAAAAAGATAGACGGAGAGTACGCGGGCAATTTGCTCGATGAGTTGTGAGGCTGCTGGAATACCGGTGCGTTTGAGACCAAGATAATAGCCACAGATACAGCTGTGGATTGCGGCAAATGGAAATGCATAGGACATTGCAGTGAGAAGCGGGATACAGCGTGTTTCACCAATAAAATAAACGGCAATCATGTGTGCGTTATTCTGGAGAAAAATGGTAACAATACATGAGAGAAGAAAGGAAATACTCATTCCGGTAAAGAGAAATTCCCTGGCTTCCTGAAGTTTTCCGAGCGCTGCTTTTCTTGCGACGCAGCGGGAAATGGTCGTCTCAATTCCTGCTGCTGTCAGAGAGAAGCAGAGGGCATAAACTGGAAAAATAAGTTGATAGAGCCCCACACCTTCTTCGCCAAACGTCTGACTTAAGTAGACACGGTAGAAGAAGCCGATCAGGCGTGTGATGATGCCGGTGGTGGTAAGGATGAAAGTACCTTTTAAGATTGTATATTTTTTAGACATAATGACTCCGGTGACAAGATATGTAATCTGTATAAACATATTCAAAACAGAGTCTTGACAGAACAAAAAAGGAGTGGTATTCTACAAAATGTAAATCCTAGTAATTTAGTAGGGATTGAGAATAAAGAAGGTGAGAACTTGAAATTATCTACAAAGGGGAGATATGGACTCCGCGCATTGATTGATCTTGCACAGTACAGTGAGATTGAACCGGTTTCAATCAGCAGTATTGCAGCGCGTCAGGGGATTTCGGAACGTTATTTGGAGCAGCTGATGGCGAAATTAAAGAAGGCAGGGCTGATCAAGAGCATTCGTGGTGCTGGTGGTGGATATGTGCTCGCCAGAGAAGTAGAAAGTATATCCGTTGGAGACGTACTCCGTGCGCTGGAAGGAAATTTAGAACCGGTAGAGTGCAGTGGGCTTCACCCAGAAGAAGGATGCGAGGCCGCAGGAGGATGTGTGACGAAGTATGTCTGGCAGAAAATCAACGAAAGTATTAATCAGACGGTGGATGAGATCAAGCTTGACCGTCTGGTAGAAGAGAGCAAGGCGATGAAGGGACAACAGATTCCTGGTCAGATGCATTGCGGAAATTAGGAGGATACAGACATGGAAAAATTGATTTATTTAGATAATGCAGCAACGACAAAGACAGCTCCGGAAGTTGTAGAGGCAATGCTGCCATACTTTACAGAATATTATGGAAATCCATCCAGCGTGTATGGGTTTGCAGCAGGCAATAAAGAGGTTATCACGAGACAGAGAGAGACTATTGCAGAGATTATTGGCGCAGAGGCAAATGAAATTTATTTTACAGCAGGTGGTTCAGAGTCTGATAACTGGGCGCTGAAAGCAACTGCAGAATGTTATGAGAACAAAGGCAGACATATCATCACTACAAAGATCGAACACCACGCAATTCTTCATACAGCAGAGTATCTGGAGAAAAAAGGGTTTGAAGTGACGTACCTTGATGTGGATGAGAAGGGATTGGTAGACCTGGAGCAACTCCGTGCGGCAATCCGCCCGGACACTATTTTGATTTCTGTTATGTTTGCAAACAATGAGATTGGTACAATTCAGCCGATCAAAGAAATCGGAGAAATCGCACAAGAACATGGAATTTTGTTCCACACAGATGCTGTACAGGCATTCTGTCAGGTGCCGATCAATGTAGATGAATGTCATATTGATATGTTAAGTGCGAGTGGGCATAAGATCAACGGGCCAAAAGGAATCGGATTTCTTTACATTCGTAAAGGGGTAAAGATTCGCTCTTTTGTTCATGGTGGAGCGCAGGAGAGAAAGAGACGTGCCGGAACAGAGAATGTGCCTGGAATCGTAGGACTTGGAACTGCTGCAAAAAGAGCAGCTGAGTCGATGGAAGCGAGAACAAAAAAAGAAGTGGAATTAAGAGACTATTTTATCAATCGGATTCTCACTGAGATTCCATATAGTAGACTCAATGGACATGAGAGCAAAAGACTGCCGAATAATACAAACTTTAGTTTCCAGTTTATTGAAGGAGAATCGCTTCTAATTATGCTGGATATGAAGGGAATCTGCGGTTCCAGCGGATCGGCCTGTACATCTGGATCTTTAGACCCATCTCATGTGCTGCTTGCGATTGGACTCCCGCATGAGATTGCACATGGCTCCTTGCGTCTGACTCTGAGTGAAGAGACAACGAAGGAAGATCTTGATTATACAGCGGATGTATTAAAAGAGATTGTGGAGCACTTAAGAAAGATGTCCCCGCTCTATGAAGATTTTCAGAAGAAGCAGAAAAAATAGGAAAAGAAAGCAAAATAGAATCAAGTAAAAAATCAAAGAGCAGTAGGCAGGGATCAAGCAGCCCTGCTGGAAGAATCAGGAGGAAAAATATTATGTATACAGAGAAGGTTATGGATCATTTTCAGAATCCAAGAAATGTAGGAGAATTAGAAAACCCAAGTGGGGTAGGAACTGTTGGAAATGCAAAATGTGGTGATATTATGCGAATTTATCTTGATATTGATGAAGATCAGATCATTCGTGATGTAAAATTCAAAACATTCGGTTGTGGAGCTGCTGTTGCCACAAGCAGTATGGCAACAGAACTTGTAAAGGGAAAGAGTATTTATGAAGCACTGAAAGTGACAAATAAAGCTGTTATGGAAGCGCTTGACGGACTTCCGCCGGTGAAAGTTCACTGTTCTCTTCTCGCTGAGGAAGCAATTCATGCAGCGCTTTGGGATTATGCAGAGAAAAACGGAATCAAGATTGAAGGATTGACGAAGCCGAAATCTGATATCCATGAAGACGAAGAGGATGAGGAAGAATACTAATCCGAATACAAAAACACAGTCTGGCATCTGCCGGGCGGGAGGAATTTAGATGAAGAAAAAGGTAGTCGTAGGAATGTCAGGAGGTGTGGATTCTTCGGTAGCAGCATATCTGCTCAAAGAACAGGGGTATGATGTAATCGGGGTGACGATGCAGATCTGGCAGGATGAGGATCGCGCAGTTGAAGAAGAAAACGGAGGCTGCTGTGGGCTCAGTGCGGTTGATGATGCAAGACGTGTTGCGGCGGCACTTGAAATTCCATACTATGTAATGAATTTTAAGAAAGAATTTAAAGAAAAGGTCATTGATTATTTTGTGCAGGAATATCTGCATGGGCGAACTCCGAATCCATGTATTGCCTGTAACCGTTATGTGAAATGGGAATCCTTGTTAAAGAGGAGTATGGATATCGGAGCAGATTATATCGCAACCGGGCATTATGCAAGAGTTGTGCAGCTGGAAAACGGACGGTATACATTGAAGTGTTCAGCGACTCTGGCAAAGGATCAGACGTATGCTCTTTATAATCTGACGCAGGAACAGCTGAAGAGGACACTGATGCCGGTCGGTGAGTATACGAAAGACCAAGTGAGGGAGATTGCGGAAAAAATAAATCTTCGCATTGCCAATAAGCCGGATAGTCAGGATATCTGTTTTGTACCAGATGGAGATTATGCTTCTTTTATTGAAGAAGAGGCGGCTGTGAAGATTCCGGAAGGAAATTTCGTAGATCTTGATGGAAGAGTACTTGGGAGACACAAAGGCATCACGCACTATACGGTCGGTCAGCGAAAAGGACTTGGGTTGTCTTTGGGACATCCGGCTTTTGTTCTTGAGATTCGGCCGGAGACAAATGAGATTGTAATAGGAAGTAATGAAGATTCTATGTCCTATACACTGAGAGCGAATCAGTTGAATTTTATGTCCATCGAGGATTTAACCGGTGAGATGCGCGTATGGACTAAGATTCGTTACAATCACAAAGGGGCATGGTGTACAATCCGAAAGAGCGGAAAAGATGAGGTTACATGTACCTTCGAGGAACCGCAGAGAGCGATTACTCCGGGACAGGCAGTTGTTTTCTATGATGGAGAGTATGTTGTCGGAGGAGGTACTATTCTATAGAAGCAACATGCTGTTCGAACAGAAAAAATGTGAAGGAGGGAAAGGATGAAAGCGGATTTTCATATGCATTCCAGTTTTTCATCTGATGCAGAATTTGAACCGGAAGCAATGATACAAGAGGCAATCAGAAGAGGGCTTCAAACGATTTGCTTTACCGACCATCAGGATAAAGATTATCAAGGAGGATCTCTTTCCTTTACGTTCGATACGGAATCTTATTTTCGGACAATGCAGAGACTTCAGCAGGAATATCGCGAGAAGATAGATGTGCGGATCGGTGTAGAACTGGGACTTCAGCCGCACCTTGGCGAGTACTATAAACAGTATGTCAGTCAGTATCCGTTTGACTTTGTGCTCGGATCGGTGCATGTGATTCAGTCGGAAGATCCGTATTATCCACAGTTTTTCGAGAAAAGAACAGATCGGGAAGCATATGAGGCGGCTTTTTTGGCAACACTGGAAAATATCCGTGCAGTCTCAGAATTTGATGTACTCGGTCATTTGGATTATATCGTGCGCTATGGAAGGAGTATAGAGAGCTATTCTTACAGTACCTTTTCAGATCTGATCGATGAAATCCTGCGGGAGCTGATCGACCGAGGGAAAGGGCTGGAGCTGAATATGGCAGGATATAAGTATGGACTTGGATTTGGTCATCCGCATCCGGATATTTTAAAGAGGTATCGGGAGCTTGGCGGAGAGATTGTTACAGTTGGTTCGGATGGACATAGACCGGAGCATCTTGCTTATGCATTTGGACTTGTAAGTGAGATTCTGCATAGCTGTGGCTTTCAATATTATACAGAGTTTAAAGGAAGAAAACCTGTTTTTCAACAACTTCCATAAAATTGTAAATATGACTTGAATTTTCTGTGCGGATTTAGTACAATAAATAAAGGTTGATGAATCTTTAACAAAGTTAAGGAATTGTCAAATACAAATAATAGTTTAAGAAACTTTAGGAGGAATTAATCATGGCAGTAAAAGTAGCGATTAATGGATTTGGACGTATTGGACGTCTTGCATTCAGACAAATGTTCGGAGCAGAAGGATATGAAGTAGTTGCAATCAACGACTTAACATCTCCAAAAATGTTAGCTCACTTATTAAAATATGATTCATCTCAAGGAAAATACGCTTTAGCTGACAAAGTAACAGCTGGAGAAGATTCTATCACAGTAGATGGAAAAGAAATCAAAATCTATGCAAAAGCAAACGCTGAAGAACTTCCATGGGGAGAAATCGGAGTTGACGTTGTATTAGAATGTACAGGATTCTATACATCTAAAGCAAAAGCTGAAGCTCATATCAAAGCAGGAGCAAGAAAAGTTGTTATTTCTGCACCAGCTGGAAATGATCTTCCAACAATCGTTTACAATGTAAACCATGAAACATTAAAACCAGAAG
This sequence comes from Faecalimonas umbilicata, assembly GCF_042846195.1. NCBI lineage: Bacteria > Bacillati > Bacillota > Clostridia > Lachnospirales > Lachnospiraceae > Faecalimonas > Faecalimonas umbilicata. The sequence goes on along the minus strand of NZ_AP031411.1, from coordinate 1,682,623 downwards.
ATACAGTAATTTCTGCAGCTTCTTGTACAACAAACTGCTTAGCTCCTATGGCTGATGCACTTAACAAATTAGCAACAATTAAATCTGGTATCATGTGTACAATCCACGCTTACACAGGAGATCAGATGACACTTGATGGACCACAGAGAAAAGGTGATTTAAGAAGATCACGTGCAGCAGCTGTAAATATCGTTCCAAACAGCACAGGTGCAGCAAAAGCAATCGGACTTGTTATTCCAGAATTAAACGGAAAATTAATCGGATCTGCTCAGCGTGTTCCAACACCAACAGGATCAACAACAATCTTAACAGCAGTAGTAGAAGGAAATGTAACAGTTGAAGAAATTAATGCAGCTATGAAAGCAGCAGCAAACGAATCTTATGGATACAACGAAGATGAGATCGTATCAAGCGATATCGTTGGAATGAGATATGGTTCATTATTCGATGCTACACAGACAATGGCTCTTCCATTAGACAATGGAACAACAGAAGTTCAGGTTGTAGCTTGGTATGACAATGAGAATTCTTACACAAGCCAGATGGTAAGAACAATCAAATACTTCTCTGAATTAGCTTAATTTTAAAAGATTCGGAATAAGAAGATCCAAAAGGGTCCGGTCTTATGGGCCGGACCCTTTGCGGGTTTAAAAAAGATAAGTTGACTTTTATTTTTATAGTCAAGGAGGATATAAACATGCTTAACAAAAAATCAGTAGATGATATTAATGTAAAAGGGAAAAAAGTACTTGTAAGATGCGACTTTAATGTACCGCTGATCGATGGAAAGATTACAGATGAGAACCGTCTTGTAGCAGCGCTCCCTACAATTAAGAAATTAATCGCAGACGGTGGAAGAGTGATTCTCTGCTCACACCTTGGAAAACCAAAGGGAGAGCCAAAACCGGAATTATCTTTAGCACCGGTTGCAGCAAGACTTTCTGAGTTATTAGGACAGGAAGTGAAATTTGCAGCAGATCCAGAAGTTGTTGGACCAAATGCAAAAGCAGCAGTGGAAGCTATGGAAGACGGAGATGTGATTCTTCTTGAAAATACACGTTACAGAGCAGAAGAGACAAAGAACGGAGAAGCATTCAGCAAAGAACTTGCTTCTTTATGTGAAGTATTCGTAAACGATGCGTTCGGGACAGCACATAGAGCACACTGCTCAAATGTTGGTGTGACACAGTTCGTTGATACAGCAGTAGTAGGATACTTAATGCAGAAAGAGATTGACTTCTTAGGAAATGCAGTAAACAATCCAGAGAGACCGTTTGTTGCAATTCTCGGAGGAGCAAAAGTATCAAGCAAGATTTCTGTTATTGAAAATCTGTTAGAGAAAGTAGATGTTCTGATCATTGGTGGAGGTATGTCTTATACATTCAGCAAAGCGCAGGGTGGAACAGTCGGAAAATCTTTATTAGAAGAAGATTACTGTGAATACGCACTGAATATGATCAAAAAAGCAGAAGAAAAAGGTGTAAAATTATTACTTCCAGTTGATAATGTAATTGCAGATGATTTCTCTAACGATGCAAATACAAAAGTTGTTGCAAGCGGAGAGATTCCGGACGGATGGGAAGGACTCGATATCGGACCGAAGACAGCAGAGTTGTTTGCTGAGACAGTAAAGACAGCAAAGACAGTTGTATGGAATGGACCGATGGGAGCATTTGAGATGCCGAAATTTGCAGCAGGTACAGAAGCAGTTGCAAAAGCACTTGCAGATACAGAAGCAGTTACAATCATTGGTGGTGGAGATTCTGCAGCAGCAGTAAACCAGTTAGGATACGGTGACAAGATGACACACATTTCAACCGGTGGTGGAGCTTCTCTTGAATTCTTAGAAGGAAAAGAATTACCAGGTGTTGCAGCAGCAAACGACAAATAAGAAAATACTTTAGCGCAAAGCAGGGGTGCTGCAAAATAGAAAGTTTTTACAAGGGATCAGCAATGTTTAATGGGTGACAGATGCTAGCTTGTAGAAAAGCTTCACTTTGCGGCAGCCCTGTTTACATATAGATATTTTTAGGAAAGAGGACGTTAAAAATGGCAAGAAGAAAAATTATCGCAGGAAACTGGAAAATGAATAAAACTCCAAGTGAGGCAGTGGCACTTGTAAATGAGTTAAAACCATTAGTGGCAACAGAAGATGCAGATGTTGTATTTTGTGTACCGGCAATCAGCATTATTCCGGCAATGGAAGCAGCAGAGGGAAGCAATATTGCAATCGGAGCAGAGAATATGTACTTCGAAGAAAGTGGAGCTTACACAGGAGAAATCTCTCCTGCAATGCTTACAGATGTTGGTGTGAAATATGTTATCATTGGACACTCCGAGAGACGTGAATATTTTGCGGAGACAGACGAGACAGTCAATAAAAAAGTGAAAAAAGCATTTGAGCATGGCATTACACCAATCGTATGCTGCGGAGAAACTCTGACACAGAGAGAGCAAGGAGTAACAATCGACTTTATCCGTCAGCAGATTAAGATTGCATTTCTTGATGTGACAGCAGATCAGGCAAAGACAGCAGTAATTGCATATGAACCTATCTGGGCAATCGGAACTGGTAAAGTGGCTACAACAGAGCAGGCACAGGAAGTGTGTGCAGCAATCCGTGCATGTATCGCTGAAATCTATGATGAAGCAACTGCTGAAGCAATCCGCATCCAGTATGGCGGCAGTGTGTCTGCAGCAAGTGCACCAGAGTTATTTGCACAGCCAGATATCGATGGAGGACTTGTAGGAGGAGCTTCCTTGAAACCAGATTTTGGAGCGATCGTGAACTATAATAAATAATAGAAACACTTTTTGTGGAATCATTGCGGATGCTGCAGCAACGCATTAGGAAAGCGTGTTGCAGCAGATGACTTTATGAAAAACGAAATGACCGGCAGAGGGAAGACGATAGAATTTGAATCTATCCCTCTGGCGGTCATTTGTGATATGCCCGGTTTATGTTTGAAAAATGTAATTTTGATCGGGAACAGGAATAAGATCCCATAGCAAATGTACGTTATAAGCGGAATAAAAACTGTGCGGCTTCGTTAATGGCTTCTGTCGCCGTCTTCATATTTGACATTTGAAAAACATGCCACATTCCTTTGTAGATAGTCAGCTTTGCAGCGACATCCTGTCGAAGAAGTTTCTTGTGTAAGTCTGTGGAGTCATTCAAAAGGATTTCATTGGTTCCAACCTGGATATAGACGGGAGGAAACCCCGTGTAATCTCCGTAAAGTGGGGAAACAAAAGGATCTGCATAAATGCTGGCATCACTATTGCTCTCTGGTACATAGGCACACCGCGCGCGTTCAAGATAATCCTTAGTCAGGATTGGATCCAATGCCGCTTTTTTTTCGTGGGATGCGCCACTTAATGTCAGATCTGTCCACGGAGAAAAGAGAACAAGAGCTTTTGGCAGAATCCGTCCATCTTCCTTTAGCTTCAACGCAAGTGAGAGAGCCAGATTACCGCCGGCAGAATCCCCAGCGAGAATAACATTTTTTGCACCGTATCCCAAGTGCATCAGATACCCCCACACTTTTAATGCATCTTCCAATGCTGCCGGGGAGGGATGCTCCGGGGCAAGGCGGTAGTTGAAACTTAAAATGTCAGAGGAAGAAGCAGATGCAAGCTTTGTTGTCAGTGTACGGGAATATTCGAGACTTCCGGTAAAGAAGCCGCCGCCGTGACAGTATAAGATAATTGTCTCGTTCTGGTGTGGACGATTTAGGCGGATCCACTCTGAGGGAATATCATCGATCAAAAATTCAGTGTAGGATGCTTCGCTTTGCTTTGTCCCGAGCAGTCGCCCGAGGTTTGCCTGAGAGCGTCTGTATTTTTCTAAATCGTCATTGACTGTAAAATTATGAATAGCCTTGATGATCTTCATCAGACCCTGTTGTTTTTTCTCTTGATTTGGCATAAATCCTCGTATCCTTTCTTGTAGTAATTTATTCTATCACAAAGCAGTTGTCATATACAATCAAATTCTTTATAATAAAGCTAGGAAAGGAAGAAAAAGATGAATAACAGAAATCAATGGTTAAAACTGGACTTGTCGGGCAATGTTTATCCGACACTTCAGAGAAAAAGTTTCTCATCGGTATTCCGCGTTTCTGTCACCTTGAAAGAAAAGGTAGATCCTCAGATTCTCCAGAAAGCTTATGAGAAGACACTTCCGAGATTTCCATCCTTGAAAGTTGCATTGCGAAAAGGATTGTTTTGGCGTTACCTAGAGCCAAATAAAAACCCGGTGCCGCAGGTGGAGCGAGATGTCAAAAATCCATGCATGCCGATGGATTTTAAGACAAAGCACCGCTATCTGATCCGTCTGTATTATTATGAATGTCAGATTTCTTTTGAAGTATTTCATTCTCTGGCCGATGGTCTTGGGGCAGTTACTTTTTTAAAGACACTGACAGCAGTTTATCTGCGAATGCACGGTGTGAAGATTCCGGATGAGGAGGGGATTCTTTCTGTAGAGGAGGAACCAAAAAGAGAGGAACTGGAAGATTCTTATATGAAGTATGCCAATTCTAAGGTGACACCAAAGAGGAGTCAGGGCAGTGCCTATAGGGTGCGCGGGACAAAAGAACCGTTCTATACACTGAATATTATCAGTGGAAGTATGAGTGTCAGTGATCTTAAGACAGCATCGAAAAAATACGGTGTGACGATCACGGAGTATTTAAATGCCGTATTGGTGTATGCATTGATTGAGAATCAGAAGTGCAGCAAGGTGTGGAGGGAAAAGCCGGTGAGGATTGCAATGCCAGTCAATCTGAGACAGTTTTTCCCATCAAAGACACTTCGGAATTTTATTACAATGGTTTATCCCGGAGTGGATCCGCGGATGGGTGAATATAGTTTTGAGGAGATTTTAAAAGAGATTCACTATTATATGCGATATCATATCAATGAGAAGTTTTTGAATGCAGATATTACGACGAATGCAAAGACACTGCAGAGTCCGCTAATCCGTATTGTTCCGCTTTGTATTAAGGATATTGTCGTTAAACAGTTTTACAAACATGTGCAGGATTGTCAGTCTTCCGCGGGGCTTACCAATCCTGGAATCATCAAAGTTCCCGCGGAGATGGAACCGTATCTGGAACGATTTGATGTGCTGATGGGACAGCCATTCTCCGCTCGGACGAATTGTGCGATCGTAAGTTATAACGGTCTTACGACCATCAATTTTGCGAGCAGTATTGTGGAGAATGACATTGAGCGGGTATTTTTCAGAAAATTGGTAGAAGAAGGGGTTGCTGTGACAATTCAGAGCAACCGAGATTAGAGGTGTGAGATGGCTTATTGTGTAAATTGTGGGGTGAAACTGGAGGAGACGCTGACCAAATGTCCGCTTTGCAATACTCCGGTGTATCATCCACAGGAGGAAAAAACAGAGAAAAAAGTTCCGCCCTATCCATCTGAGCGCGGAACAGTGGAGAAGGTAAAACGGACAGACCTTGCAATCCTTTTGATCGTGCTTTTTGGAAGTACAGCTGTGGGCTGTGGACTTTTGAATTTGTTTGTATACAAGGGAAGTTTATGGTCGCTGTATGTGATTGGGGCATGTCTTGTATTTTTAGTGTTTTCCATTCCAATCATGGTGTATCGGAAGCTGCCGTATATTTTGATGGTACTGATAGATGGATGTGCGGTTCTTTTTTATCTGGCGCTTGTGGCATGGGTGAATCACGGGATGGACTGGTATGTGCAGATTGCAGTCCCGATTATTCTGCTCGGAACGGTTCTTGTGGCAGTCCTGCTATATGTCTATCAGCATGTCAGCAGATCTATTTTATTTACGGCGATGGTTGTTGTGATCGAGATGGCAGTGTTCTGTGCGGACATTGATCTGAGTGTGTGTTATTATCTTCATGAAAAATTTTGTTTGACATGGTCCGCAGCGGTTGTTGTCTGTGCAGCGATCATTACAGTGTCTCTGATTACTGTAATGCGGATTTCAAGACTGCGGGAGGAAGTGCGTCGCCGAATGCATATTTGAGTCTTGCAACGAGAGAAAAAATCATGTAAAATAAACTTCGTAGAAATTACGACATTTTTTTAACATAAAGGAGATTTGCTATATGAGTAAGAAACCTACGGTTTTAATGATTCTTGACGGATATGGTCTGAATGAAAAGTGCGAGGCAAATGCGGTGTGCGAGGCAAAGACACCGGTTATGGACAGCTTGATGAAAGAGTATCCGTTTGTAGAGGGAAATGCAAGTGGAATGTCTGTGGGACTCCCGGAAGGACAGATGGGAAACTCAGAAGTAGGACATCTGAATATGGGCGCTGGAAGAATTGTATATCAGGATCTGACAAAGATCACGAAAGCAATTCAGGACGGAGATTTCTTTGAAAATGAGGCGCTGCTTACAGCGTGCAGAAACGCAAAGGAAAACAATTCTGCGCTTCATCTTTTTGGACTGGTATCCGATGGTGGAGTGCACAGTCACAACAGCCACATTTACGGACTTTTAGAACTTGCAAAGAAAGAAGGGCTTGACAAAGTCTATGTACACTGTTTCCTTGATGGTCGTGATACTCCACCGGCTTCAGGAAAAGATTATGTGCAGGAATTATCTGACAAGATGAAAGAAATTGGTGTTGGAGAAGTGGCTTCTGTAATGGGACGTTATTATGCAATGGACCGCGATAACCGATGGGATCGTGTAGAACTTGCATACAATGCAATGGTAAAAGGAGAAGGAGAGCAGGCGGAATGTGGAGTTTGCGCAGTTCAGAAATCTTACGATGCAGGAAAGACAGATGAGTTTGTTGTGCCGACTGTTGTTGTAAGAGATGGGGCTCCAATTGCAACGATCAAAGACAAGGATTCTGTGATTTTCTTCAATTTCCGCCCGGACAGAGCAAGAGAGATCACAAGAACATTTTGTGATGATGCGTTTGATGGATTTGACAGAGGAGAGCGCGTGAAGACAACTTATGTATGTTTCACAGAGTACGATGTAACGATCCCGAATAAACTTGTTGCATTCCACAAGACAGAGATTGCAAATACATTTGGTGAATTCCTTGCAGCACACAACATGACACAGGCAAGAATTGCTGAGACAGAGAAGTATGCACATGTGACATTCTTCTTTAACGGCGGTGTGGAAGAGCCGAACAAAGGAGAGGATCGTATTCTTGTAAAGTCTCCAAAAGTGGCAACGTATGACCTTCAGCCGGAGATGAGTGCTTTTGAAGTGTGCGATAAACTGGTAGATGCGATCAAATCTGACAAATACGATGTAATTATCATTAACTTTGCAAATCCAGATATGGTAGGACATACCGGAGTTGAGAATGCAGCGATCAAAGCAATTGAAGCAGTAGACGAATGTGTCGGAAGAACTGTGGAAGCGATCAAAGAAGTGAATGGACAGATGTTTATCTGTGCTGACCATGGAAATGCAGAGCAGCTTGTAGATTATGAAACAGGAGAGCCGTTTACAGCACATACAACAAATCCGGTTCCATTTATTCTTGTCAATGCAGACCCTGCATACAAGTTAAGAGAAGACGGATGTCTGGCAGACATTGCTCCAACGCTGATCGAACTGATGGGAATGGAACAGCCGGAAGAAATGACAGGAAGATCCCTGCTTGTAAAATAGCGAGAGGCTGATTTGTTGTTAGGGAGCAAAGTGAAATATTCCCCAAAAGGCAAAAGAGAATATTCAGAAGAATTTACGACCTTGGATAGAGGAAACTCCTCTATTCAGGGTCTTTTTTGGTTCCTTGTCAAGGATTGGGGTAAAATGCTTTTGTTTTGCGTTACAGTAAATGTTGATAATAAAACACAGCAAGCTGTGTGCGGTCTCGCAGCTCTAATTTTTCTAAAATGCTGCTGAGATAATTTCGTACGGTGCCTTCCCCAAGATACAGTGCTTCGGCAATTTCTCTGTTGCTGCGTCCATCTGCCACAAGCTCAATGATAGAAAATTCACGGCTGGTAAGTTGATACGTTTCGTAATCGAAAGCTTTCTGTGGCTCAAAGAGCTTTGGAATCCGTGTCGTGATCTCTGCGCCAAATACAGTTTGTTCTTTCAGGACAGCACGGATTGCAGGGGAGATTCCAGTATAATCTTGTTTTAAAATATAGCCGCGGGCTCCCAGGTGCAATGCCTTTATAATGTACTCGTCATCAGAAAAAGTAGTGAGCAGAAGAATACGGGCATCGGGATAGCTCTGCAAAATCTGTTCTGCGGCATTTAGTCCGTCCAGATGTTCCATGCGGATATCCATGAGAAGGAGATCGGGCTGAAGCCGCTTATATAATCTGACAGCATCATTTCCGTCTTTTCCGATACCGCAGACAGAAAGATCTCCCTCTGCCTCGAGGATAGTCTTTAATGCGGTAGTGATCAGATAATCATCATCGACAATTAAAAGTCGTATCATAAATCAGATTCCTCCTTTTTGTTCTTTGGGATTGCAATAAAAATCGAAAAACCGTTTTCGCAGGAAAATGTAATCGTGCCGTTTAGTTTTCGGATTCGTTCTTTCATATTTTCCAAGCCGATTCCTTCTGTGGCAGAAGGAGATTGTAAAGTACCGTTATCCTGGATGACAAGTTGCCAGAGTGCAGGGTGTTCTCGCATGAGGATTGAAACGGCGGTAGCGTTACTATGTTTGATAATATTAGAGAGGGCCTCTTTTGTAATAGAGAGAAAAGCATATTTAATAGTTCGTGGGACCGTGATTGGCATGTCGTACTCTAGTGTGATCGGGCAGAAAGTAAAGGAGGAGGTCAGTTCCTCAGTGACTTCTTTTAAATTGACTGAGTCGTCGTGCAAGTCATGGACACTTGTGCGGATATTGTCCATTGCAAGAGATAATGTATCGGTGAGCTGTCTGAGTGGTTCCTGTAACGATTCTTCCTTGTTGATCGTCCTAATGGCACCGGATAGAAGAATTGCCCGAGAAAGCATATGGCCTACATTGTCATGGATTTCTCTGGCAATTCGGTTACGCTCCTGTAAGGTGGCAGTATAGATTTCAGAATCCTGTTTCTGGAGGAGTGCTTCATGTTTCTGGGATAGGAGCATGTTTTTTTCGGTCTGATCATCTACGGTGTGAATATACTGTTCCTTTAGCTGATCGTAATCAGAAGTATGTTTTTCCAGCAAAATTGCTGTGATACATCCGAAAAGTATATATAGAATTTGATCAGTAGCGGAAGAAGTTATAAGGAAAAGAAAGTCCGCATGCGGCGTATCTGGCAGGAAACAGTTTCCTGATGGTTCTAACGAGCCTTGCAATGGCATTTTTGATTGGCGCAGTCGCAGAAAGTGAGAACGTCATCAATATTATTGTGAATGTGACAGCGTTGGCAGTTTCTTTTCTTGGAGGGGTGTTCACTCCAACATCTGTATTAGATAAAGGGATATTGAAATTCTCCAGAATACTTCCGGTTTATTGGTATGAAGAAGTCAACAATCTGCTTGCCGGGTTCCAGGAGATTACACCGGAGAGACAGAGCGAAATCTGGAAATCATTTGGGATTCAGTGTTTGTTTGCAGCAGCATGTATCAGTATCGGTATGGCAGTGTTGAAAATAAAAGAGCAGAAGGGGCTATCGGGAAATAGATAGTTCCAAACAGGGGCAGATTTGACTCGTATAAGTCAAATCTGCCCCTGAAACTTTTCCGTAAAAAGAGAAAAAGATGGCTAACGACAACCATCTCCTCTCCGTTCCATGTTATAATGGAACTATGCTAAAACAAGATTATTATAACGAATTTTTTGAATTAGGGCAACAGAAAATTAACTTCAGTTTCTTCGAATTGTGTTTACCTGACGACGATCCAGTCTATACCCTGAAAAAAGTGATGGAGGATTTAGATTTTTCTGGCTTGTTAGCCAATTGTTCAAATAAGGGGAGAACCGGGTTTAATCCAATTATGATGTATGCTGTCGTTACTTACGCAAACATGCGAGGAGTTAGAGCTGTTGACCGTATTGTGGAGTTATGTGAAAGAGACCTTGCGTTTATCTGGCTTACCAAAGGACAGAAACCAAAAAGAGATGCATTCTATGAATTTAAGAATAAAAAACTAACGGCTGATGTATTAGATGAATTAAACTATCAGTTTCTCCACCGTCTGCAAAAAGAAGGACTGATTACCCTAAAGTCGCTTTTTATTGATGGGACTAAAATAGAAGCAAATGCAAACCGCTATACGTTTGTCTGGAGAGGAACGCTCAATTATCATCTTGCAGGATTGCTGGATACCATTGATTCGTTGTATCAGAAATATAACGTTCTAATCGACGAAAATGAGTATAGTATCAAATATGACATTCCTCATGCTCATATGTTTGTAATTGAAGGAATAGAGAAAGTAAAAGATGTCATTGAAAAGAACCGGAAACGAAAACTGACAAAACATAAAAAGTTATCCAATAATACCATCATCGAAATTGACAATTGTTCTCCGTTGGAGATTGTGAAACTCCAGAAAAATCTTCTTCAGATTGTAGAGCAGGAACAGATCGAGTTTGTTTATGGAAAAGGAAAGAAAAAACCGGAAATCCAGCAATTATATGAGGAACTGGAAGCCTGCGGTGAACGCCTGATGGGATACAAAGAATGCTTTGAGATCATGGGAAGAGACAGGAACAGTTATTCCAAGACAGATTTAGAAGCTACCTTTATGAGAATGAAAGAAGACCATATGCTAAATGGACAACTAAAAGCAGCATATAACATTCAGGTAGCAGTAGAGAATTATTTCATTGTTCAGGCATATGTAAGTAATGACCGGACAGATTATAATACATTGATTCCTGTGTTAGAAAAGCATAAAAACGCATTTGGAGAAATTTTGGAAGAAGTAACTGCCGACAGTGGTTATTGTAGTGAAAAGAATCTTCTGTACTTAAGGGATCATAAAATCACCAGTTATATTAAGCTGCAGGATCATGAAAAACGGAAAACACGTGCGTACACAGAAGATATTGGGAAGTATTACAACATGAAAACGCAGATCTTTGAGGATGAACTTTATTACGTCTGTCATGATGGAAGAGAACTTCATCATATCAGGACTGAGAAAAAAGAACAGTCTGGTTATACACAAACATTTGAGGTGTATGGATGTGCAGATTGTAGTGGCTGTGGATATAAAGCAAAATGTCTCTATAAATATAATGCCGAAAAAGATGCAGAGAAAAATAAAGTCATGAAGATCAATGAACAATGGGAAGTTTTAAAAGAAGAATCCCATGCAAATATCCAGAGCGGGAAGGGGATTTTGAACCGGCAGATCCGTTCCATTCAGACGGAAGGACATTTTGGAGACATCAAAGAAAATGACGGTTTTCGCCGTTTTAATTACCGGACAGCAGAAAAAGTATACAAAGAATTCATGCTGTATGCGATTGGAAGAAATATAAATAAATACCATCGTTTTCTTCATGATGAGATCAAGAAATTTGAAGGAAAAACCGAAGAAAAGACTGCTTAGAAAAAGGATGCTTTTAAAAATGCAGTCAAGGGGTTTTTGCGTCCTAAAATACATACAGAAAAGAAAAAAATACGAATCTCCTAAAGAAGTTCAAGTATTAAAAATACTGATTTCTATGGGAGATTCGTATTTTAAGATTTAGAGCCTAAAAATCGGTATTAACCGATAGCCCCTTTCGCTCCAGATTCTTTTGTGCGGTAGACAGCATCAGTTTGATCCGATTCAGCTGGTTGACTTCACTTGCGCCTGGATCATAGTCGATGGCAACAATATTTGCAAGCGGATAGCGGTGTCGCAGCTCTTTGATGACACCTTTTCCAACAATATGATTTGGGAGGCAGCCAAATGGCTGCGCACAGACGATATTTGTAGTACCGCTATGGATCAGTTCTAACATTTCTCCGGTCAGAAACCATCCTTCCCCAGTCTGATTTCCAACAGACACAATGTCTTGTGCCATTGCTGCCAAATCTGAAATCTTTGCTGGTTCAGAAAAACGTTTGCTCTTTGCAAAGGCAGCAGAAGCCGGTGCCCGGAACCAGTCCAGTGCGTGAATTCCAAGGTTTCCCTTTGTGGCCGAAGATTTTTTCATTCCAAGGTGGCTTGCTTTGAAATTGTTGTTATAGAAGCAGTAGGCAAAAAAGTCCAAGAGATCCGGAACAACAGCTTCGGCGCCTTCCTGTTCTAAGAGTTCCACAAGGTGATTGTTGGCTGCAGGGAGAAATTTTACAAGGATTTCTCCTACGATTCCAACACGCGGTTTTTTTCTATCGAGAATCGGAAGTTCGTCAAATTCATGTATGATCTGTGCGCACAGCGATGAGAAAGTTCGCCTGGATGGATAACCACCAGATAAAAATTCTTTACACTTCTTTCTCCATTTTTCATGAAGCGCATTGGTAGAACCAGGGACTGCTTCGTATGGTCTGACACGGTACAGACATTTCATGAAGACATCTCCCAAAACAACAGCATAAATTCCCTTCATTGCAAGAGGGAGAGTGATCTGGAATCCAGGGTTGCTCTCAAGGCCGCTCAAATTCAGGGAAATGACCGGAATGTGAGGGTAGCCGGCTTTTTTGAGTGCCCGCCGGATAAAGCCAATATAATTCGAAGCACGACAGCCACCACCAGTCTGCGATATGATCACAGCGAGCTTATCGGTGTTATATTTTCCTGATAAGATGGCATCCATAATCTGTCCGACAACGATCAGTGACGGATAGCATGCGTCGTTGTTGACGTATTTTAGACCCACATTGACCGCTTCTTTATTATCATTCGGAAGAATTTCCAGTTGGTAGCCGCAGGAGCGGATTGCCGGCTCCAAAAGGTCAAAGTGGATCGGAGACATCTGCGGACAGAGAATCGTATAGTCTTTTCTCATCTCTTTTGTAAATACTGCCTTTTGGATGGAAGATGGCTGGATCGTACGGGTTGTGTGCATCTTTTCGTGAACGCGGATCGCTGCGATCAAGGATCGGATACGGATGCGGGCAGCTCCAAGGTTATTGACTTCATCAATCTTCAGGGAAGTATAAATCTTTCCTGAGTTTGTCAGAATATCAGAGACCGCATCAGAAGTTACTGCATCTAGTCCGCATCCAAAAGAAGTAAGTTGGATCAGATCCAGGTTATCTTTTGTCTTGACATAGTTTGCCGCAGCATAGAGGCGGGAATGGTACATCCACTGATCCATGACGATCAGAGGGCGCTCTACTTTGTGTAAGTGTGAGACGGAGTCTTCTGTAAGTACAGCAATCCCGTAGGAGTTGATCAGTTCTGGGATTCCGTGATTGACTTCCGGGTCAATGTGATATGGGCGTCCGGCAAGAACGATTCCCCTCTTATGATGTTTTTCAAGCCATGCGATCGTCTCTTCTCCTTTTTTTCGGATATCTTCCCGGCAGGCGGCAAGTTCGTCCCATGCTTTTTTTACTGCATGGCGAATTTCCTGTTCTGGAATCTGGAATTCTTTTGAAAATTCTTCTATGAGCCGCTTGGACAGCACTTCCTCACTTTTGAAAGAGAGGAATGGATTTTTAAAGTGAATCGTTCCATTGGTGATTGCATCCATATTATTTTTGATGTTTTCAGCATAGGATGTAACCATTGGGCAGTTATAATGATTGTTTGCATCTTTAAATTCTTCCCGTTCATAAGGAATGCAAGGATAGAAAATAAAGGTCACTCCCTGATTGATCAGCCATTCCACATGTCCATGTGCCAGTTTTGCCGGATAACATTCAGATTCACTTGGAATAGATTCGATTCCGAGTTCATAAATCTTACGGCTAGACGGTGGCGAGAGCACAACGCGGAACTTCAGTTCATGGAAGAAAGTAAACCAGAACGGGTAATTTTCATACATGTTCAAGACACGAGGGAGACCGACCGTTCCGCGTACGGCTTCTTGTTCGGAAAGCGGCTCATAGCCGAAGCAACGTTCGCTTTTGTATGCGAATAAATTTGGGAGTTCCTGTTCTTTTTTCTCTTTTCCAAGTCCGCGTTCACAACGGTTTCCGGTAATAAAACTTCTTCCGCCGCTGAAACGGTTGACAGTAAGCCGGCAGTTATTTGTGCATCCGCGGCACTTTGTCATTGTTGTGCTGTATGTAAGCGCTTCAATTTCTTCTATCGGAAGCATGGTTGTTCCTTTACTTTCATTGAAACGCTCGCGGGCAATCAGAGCAGCGCCGAAAGCGCCCATGATTCCTGCGATATCCGGTCGAATACACTCGCAGTCTGCAATTTTTTCAAAACTTCTGAGCACGGCATCGTTGTAGAAAGTACCTCCCTGTACGACAATGTTTTTCCCAAGCATACTGGCATCTGATACTTTGATAACTTTATACAGTGCATTTTTGATGACAGAATAGGCGAGTCCGGCAGAAATGTCCGAGACAGATGCCCCTTCCTTTTGTGCTTGTTTGACTTTTGAGTTCATAAAAACAGTACAGCGTGTTCCAAGGTCGATCGGATGCTTGGCAAAAAGTGCTTCATGTGCAAAGTCTTCCACGCTATAATTTAAAGATTTCGCAAACGTCTCAATGAAGGATCCGCAACCAGAAGAACAAGCTTCATTTAACTGTACACTGTCCACAGTGTGATTTTTGATTTTAATGCATTTCATATCCTGTCCGCCGATATCTAAAATACAATCGACATCTGGATTGAAAAAAGCGGCAGCATAATAGTGGGAAATAGTCTCCACTTCACCCTCATCAAGTAAAAGGGCGGCTTTTATAAGGGCTTCTCCGTATCCTGTGGAGCAGGAGTGGGCAATTTTAACCCCATCTGGAAGTTTTGTATAAATATCTTTAATTGCCTTGACCGTTGTTCCTAACGGATCACCATCATTGCTGTGATAAAAAGAGTAAAGAAGATTTCCGTCTTCGCCGACAAGTGCCGCTTTTGTTGTGGTAGATCCTGCATCAATCCCGAGAAAACAGTTTCCCTTGTAGGAGGAGAGATCAAGTACAGGAACCTGATGTCGTTCGTGCCTGGTCTTGAAGTTCTGATACTCTGCTTCACTTGCAAACAGTGGTTCCATACGTTCTACTTCAAAATCCATATGGATATGTTCCGCCAGTCTTGCCTGAAGGGCTGTCAGAGAGGTTTCGTGATCTCCCTTGGAGTTAAGTGCAGACCCAATCGCAGCAAACAAGTGGGAATGCTTCGGTGCGATGATATGTTCATCGTCGAGATTTAGAGTGCGGATAAAGCTATTTCGCAGCTCTGACAAAAAGTGGAGAGGACCGCCAAGGAAGGCGACATGTCCGCGGATCGGTTTTCCGCAGGCAAGCCCACTGATCGTCTGATTTACCACTGCCTGAAAAATAGAAGCGGCGAGATCTTCTTTTGTAGCGCCCTCATTGATCAGAGGCTGGATATCTGATTTCGCAAAGACACCACAGCGTGCAGCAATGGAGTAGAGCGCCTGATAATTTTTTGCGTAGGAATTTAATCCGGTAGCGTCTGTCTGCAGAAGAGAAGCCATCTGATCAATGAAAGAACCAGTACCACCGGCGCAGATTCCGTTCATGCGCTGTTCGACATTTCCGCCTTCAAAGTAGATGATTTTTGCATCTTCTCCACCGAGCTCGATCGCAACATCGGTCTGAGGTGCGTAGTCCTGGAGAGCGGTAGAGACTGCGATGACTTCCTGTACAAAAGGAACTTCCAGGTGATTGGCAAGTGTCAGCCCGCCAGAACCAGTCATGACAGGAGACACTAAGATTGGACCGAGTTTATAAAGCGCTCGCCCGAGAAGATCGGAAAGGGTCTCCTGAATATTGGCAAAATGACGCTCGTAGTCAGAAAAGAGTACATTATTTTCTGTATCAAGAATTGCAATCTTTACAGTAGTAGAACCGATGTCGATTCCCAGTTTATATAGTTGTTTGTAATTCATAAATATTGCTCCTTTTAGAAGAAATAAGGTCTGTTCTAACCTATTAAAATATAGTCTGCTTAAAAAAACAATTTTCATTATATGACAACAATTTGCAAAATACAACGAAAAAATAATAAACTGTTAGAATTGACAAAAGAGGAGCTTGCAGGTACAATTAGTATGAGTAAATTTTAAGAAAGGTCAAGAGGAGTAGTTATTCATATGAATTGGATCAACAAACTAGAACGTAAATTTGAAAGATATGCAATACACAATCTGATGCATTACATTATCATCCTTTATGCGGTTGGCTTCGTTCTGAACCTGATCGCACCTGGTTTTTATATGGAGTATCTGAGCCTGAATGCTAACGCAATTCTGCATGGGCAGATTTGGAGAATTGTGACATTTTTGCTTCAGCCACCAGACGGAAGCCCGATTTTTATTGTTTTTGCATTGTATTTGTATTACATGATCGGACAGAATCTAGAGGCGGCATGGGGAGCGTTCCGGTTTAATCTGTACTTTTTTACCGGGGTATTGTTTCACTTGATTGCGGCGCTGATCGTATACTTCCTGACAGGAATTTCATTCCCAATCGGGACTTCGTACTTGAATCTGTCACTGTTTTTTGCCTTTGCGGCATTGTATCCGAATGTAGAGTTTTTGTTGTTCTTTGTCATTCCGATTAAGGTCAAATATCTGGCATTGCTGGATGGGGCATTTTTTGCATTCACGATCTTGCAGGGAATTCTTCCGGCTTACGCAGGAGGGGTCTTTGGAATTATGTATAAAGCAGACGCAATCGCAGCATTCGTATCTCTTTTGAATTTCCTGATCTTCTATGTATCATCAAGGAATATGAAGGCTTACTCACCAAAAGAAATCAGAAGGAAACAAGCATATAAGAAACAAGTGCACCGGGCAGAACACACTTATGCCAATGGAGCAAGACACAGATGTGCTGTGTGTGGCAGAACAGAACTGGACGATCCGAATCTGGAGTTTCGGTATTGTACAAAGTGCAATGGCGATTACGAATATTGCCAGGATCATTTATTTACGCATGAGCATGTCAAATGATTTTGAGACTGAAGTGAGATAAGAAAGGAAAAGTAAAAGATGAGAAAGACAAAAATTATATGTACGATGGGACCAAATACGAACGATAGAGCTATGATGAAGCGTCTCGCGGAAGAAGGCATGAATATAGCACGCTTTAACTTTTCGCATGGCTCTCACGAGGAGCAGAAAGGAAGAATGGATCTTCTGAAATCTGTTCGTGAGGAGATTGGGAAGCCGATTGCGATTCTGCTCGACACAAAAGGACCAGAGATCCGTACAGGTGTGCTGAAAGACGGAAAGAAGGTAATGTTAGAAGCAGGAGAGATGTTTACACTGACAACAGAAGAAATTGAAGGAGATGCAAAAAAAGTATCTATCACGTATGATGGACTTGCAGAAGATGTAGAACCAGGCAAGAGAATCCTGATCGACGATGGATTGATTGAGTTAGAAGTAAAGACCATCAACGGAAATGAAATCACTTGTAAAGTGTTAAATGGAGGAGAGCTTGGAGAAAGAAAGGGTGTCAATGTTCCAAATGTTCCGGTACGTCTTCCTGCACTTACGAAGAAAGACCGTGAAGATATTATTTTTGGTGTGGAACAGGGAATTGACTTTATTGCAGCATCCTTTGTTCGCTCCGCAGAAGGAATTCTGGAAATCCGAGCATTATTAAAAGAGTGTGGAGCACCACATATACCGATTATTGCGAAGATTGAAAATGCAGAAGGAATCAAAAATATTGATGAGATCATTCACTGTGCAGACGGTATCATGGTTGCGAGAGGAGATCTCGGTGTGGAAATCCCGGCAGAGAAAGTACCGTACTTACAGAAAATGCTGATTAAGAAATGTAATGATAACTATAAGCCGGTAATCACTGCAACACAAATGTTAGACTCCATGATCCGTAATCCGCGTCCGACAAGAGCGGAAGTGACAGATGTTGCCAATGCTGTTTACGATGGAACAGATGCAGTGATGCTTTCAGGTGAAACAGCACAGGGAAAATACCCGGTGGAAGCTTTACAGATGATGGTGCACATTATTGAAAATACAGAGAAACATCTTGATTATGATGTGCTTCTTGAAAAAGCGCAGGAGCATAGAAAGAAAGGAATTTCTAGTGCGATTGGATATTCTTCTGTGGCAACTGCAATGAATCTTTCGGCAAAATGTATTATCACACCGTCTGTAACTGGTGCAACAGCAAGAGTAGTGTCTAAGTTCAAACCAAAGGCAGATATTATCGGTGTGACACCGTATGAAGAAACTTTGAGAAAAATGCAGATCTACTGGGGTGTAACACCAGTAAAATCGATTGAATACAACACAACAGAAGACATCTGTAACGATGCGATCGATCTTGTGACAGCAAAGAGACTTGTGGAGCCGGGTGATATTGTCGTAATGACAGCGGGAATTCCGTCCCCAACGATCAAAAAATCACGTGACGGCGTAAGTAATATGATGAGAATCGCTGTAGTGGAATAAAATAGTCCGAGAGGGCATGACAAGACGGTATACAGCTGTTCGGTCATGCCTTCTCTGCAATAGAAAAGGAGAAGAAACGATGACGAAGAAACCATTTGTGACAAAAGAGCAACTGGAAGAGATTGCAAAAATCTATCCGACTCCGTTTCACATTTATGACGAGAGAGGAATCCGTGAAAATGTGAGAGCACTAAAGGAAGCTTTTTCTTGGAATAAGGGATATAAAGAATATTTTGCGGTCAAGGCAACACCTAATCCATTTTTAATTCAGATTTTAAGAGAATACGGATGTGGGTGCGACTGTTCTTCTTATACAGAATTGATGATGTCGGAAGCAATCGGAGCTGTGGGAGAAGATATTATGTTTTCTTCCAATGCAACTCCGGCAGAAGAATTTGTCTATGCGGATAAGTTGGGAGGAATTATCAATCTGGATGATTTTACCCATATTGATTTTCTGGAGAAGGCAATCGGACATATCCCGGAGACCATCAGCTGCCGGTACAATCCGGGTGGGCTGTTTCAAATCAGCAATGATATTATGGACAATCCTGGAGATGCGAAATATGGAATGACGACAGAGCAGCTGTTTGATGCATTCCGAATTTTAAAAGAAAAAGGGGCAAAACACTTCGGAATTCATGCCTTTCTTGCAAGCAACACAGTGACAAATGAATATTATCCGATGCTTGCAAAAGTTTTGTTTGAAGTGGCAGTGAAGTTGCAGAAAGAAACAGGAGTCCATATTAAATTTATCAACCTGTCTGGTGGAATTGGAATTCCGTATCGCCCGGATCAAGAACCGAACGATATCCATGCGATCGGGGAAGGGGTCAGAAAAGTATATGAGGAAGTACTTGTGCCAGCAGGTATGGGAGATGTTGCAATCTATACAGAACTTGGCAGATTTATGATGGGGCCGTACGGTGCACTTGTGACAAGGGCAATCCATGAAAAACATACGCATAAGGAATACATTGGCTGCGATGCATGTGCGGTAAATCTGATGCGCCCGGCAATGTATGGGGCTTATCATCATATTACAGTTATGGGAAAAGAGGATGCGCCATGTGACCATAAGTATGATGTGACGGGATCACTCTGTGAAAATAATGATAAATTTGCGATTGATCGCATGCTTCCAAAGATCGATATTGGAGATCTGCTTTATATCCATGATACTGGTGCACACGGATTTGCAATGGGATATAACTATAATGGCAAATTGAAATCGGCAGAACTTTTGTTGAAAGAAGACGGAAGTGTACAGATGATCCGGAGAGCAGAGACGCCGGCGGATTACTATGCGACGTTTGATTGCTTTGAAATTGGAAAAAAATTGATAAAATAAGTAAAAAATAGAAAAAAGGACTTGCAATTCAAAAAAAAGTGTGTTATGATAAATCTCGGTTCTGAGAGATGAACCGAGGTAAAAGAGCCGATGTGGCGGAATTGGCAGACGCACATGACTCAAAATCATGCGGAGCGATCCGTGCCGGTTCGAGTCCGGCCATCGGCAGTAAAATCCAGATTACTTTAAGTAGTCTGGATTTTTTGCATAGAAAAACACTTGCAATCGGGGGACGCAAGCGGTCATATGTAATTTGTAAGTTAGAGAAAACAGTGTATTTTAGAAAGATAATTAAAAATAATAGAAAACTATAAATAAGTAATAAAAATAATTGACTATTTTGGTAAATAGAATTAAAATAAAGAAAACGAAAAGAAAAGGGGTTGAAGGCAATGTTGAATCATATTCAGAGTATCATTGTAATGACTACTGTTGTATTGACTGGAATTGTGGCTGCGCTTTTTATGAAAGGGCATGTAGATTACAAAATTGAACCGTTCCATAAGTTCTTTAACCTTTTGGAACTCGGATTTTTTAAGATCTGTGATAAGATCGGTGCCAGCAAAAAGTACTTTGATTTAAAGAAGAGTGAAGAAGTACAGAATTATCAGCCAGAGCTTGGCTGGACAGATGTGGTAGAGAACGGACATAAGAAAGCTGCAAGATAGTTGGTACAGACAAGGTTACAGTAGTAAGAAATCTGTCGGACGATAGTCAAAGACAGATTGTACGGAATATCAATAGCAGAAATAGGAATGTGTCAGACACATTCCTATTTCTTTGAGAAGAAAGGAAGAACAGATGCAGATTAGAAGAGGAAAAGCAGAAGAAATCGATAAAATTATGAGGATATATGAGCAGGCACGTGCATTTATGAGAAAAAACGGAAATGCGACACAATGGGACAAGGGTTACCCTTCCAGAGAATTGATTCTAAAAGAAATTGAACAAGGGTGTCAGTACGTTTGTAAGGAGGAAGAAGCTATTGTGGCAGTCTTTAGCCTGTGTGGCGGACCAGATCCAACTTATGAGAAAATATGGGATGGACAGTGGTTGAACCAGTCTCCCTATCATGTCTTGCACCGGCTGGCATCCAGCGGAGAAAGAAAGGGAGCGGGCATGTTTTGCCTGCAATGGAGCATTGAGCAAAGCGAGGAAATTCGAGTGGATACACATGAGGCGAATCTGCCTATGCAGCGCCTGCTGGAAAAGAATGGATTTGTCAAATGTGGAAAGATCCAAGTGGCAGACGGCACAGAAAGAATCGCCTTTCAGTTAAAGAAGTAATTTGTTTCAGAGAAAAACAGTAGGCAGGTTGAGATGTGGGGATTTGAGTGTGAATGAAACTATGTTGTCTGGATCAGGTCGTTTAGAGAGCCGAAAGTATATCCCATCTCTTCCCATTTTGTGAGCAGTTCGTCTAAGATAGAGGCATTTGTGCTGGAAGTACTGTGGAGGAGGACGATCGCACCAGGGTGGATGCGGCCGAGTAGTTTTTCAAATGCTTCTTCCCTGGTCGGTTGCTGATCCTGATACCAGTCTACATAGGCGAGGCTCCAGAAAAAGGTGTGATACCCCATCTCTTTTGCCATCTGTAGATTGGCTTCGCTATATTTTCCTTGTGGCGGGCGGTAAAATTTTGTCATTTCTTCTCCGGTTGTTTTCTGGTAAAGTGTCGACAGTTCTCCAAGCTCTTTTTCGAATGCTTCTTTTGTAGAGATTTTAGACATGTCAGGATGGGTATATGTATGATTCCCAACGATGTGTCCTTCTTGCTGCATGCGTTTCACTAAATCCGGATTTTCTTTTAGAAAATTTCCGACGACAAAAAAAGTTGCAGGGACATGATGCTTTTTTAGCGCATCGAGGATTGGAACAGTATTTCCGTTTTCATATCCTGCATCAAAAGTAAGATAGATTATTTTCTTATCGGGATTTCCGGCATAAAATGCATTGTATTTTGAAAGTTCTCCGGAGGTGGCATTCCCGGTTGGTGTTTTTCCTTCTTCGGGAAAACTTAGTCCCCAGTTACCGTCGGCAGCTGTGGGGATTGCCTTCAAAGACTGTTGTTTCTGTAAATGGGCAGTCATGGTGCCGATACAAAATGCGGCGCTGAATAAGAAACATAGTTTGAAAGCAGAAATCAGATACTGTTTTTTGAACATAGAAAACTCCTGAAAGATATTGTTATTCTAATATATGGAAAATCAGAAGTCGTATGCATTAAGAAACAAAGCGAAATTTTTAAAAAAGATTGTAGTATCCCCCAAAGTGCAGTATAATAAGACACAAAGTGCGGCATATGACAGGAAATCTGCCATTGCCCGGAATACCAGAGTTTATCTCTGCGATTTCATTATAAGTCAGAAGAAGGGAAGGAAGAGATTTATGCAATACAGAGAACAGATTGAAGCTTATTTAGACGCACACAAAGAGGAAATGCTCGCAGATATCTGCCGTTTGATCAGAATCAATAGTACAAAAGGGGAAGCAGCCATCGATTGTCCGTTTGGGGAAGGACCGGCGAAAGCACTTGCAGAAGCACTTGAGATGGCAGAAGGATACGGATTTACAGTGAAAAATTATGAAAACTATGTCGGAACAGCAGATTTAAACGACATGGAAAAGCAGTTGGACATTTTGGCACATCTTGACGTAGTTCCGGCAGGTGACGGATGGAGCGTGACAGAACCGTACATGCCAGTTATCAAAGATGGAAGAGTGTATGGCCGGGGAAGTGCTGATGACAAAGGACCTGCAATTGCGGCAATGTATGCAATGCGTGCAGTGAAAGAACTTGGCATTCCATTAAACAAAAATGTACGTCTGATTCTTGGAACTGACGAGGAGTGTGGAAGCAGTGATATCGCACATTACTACGCGGTAGAGAAAGAAGCACCGATGACATTTTCGCCGGATGCAGATTTCCCGGTGATCAATATTGAGAAGGGAAGTCTGAATGGACATTTTGTTGCAAAATGGGACACAGAAGAGGTATCTCCACGTATTTTAAGTGTTTCTGGCGGCAAGATCGTCAACATTGTTCCGGGAAAAGCTACTGCAAGTGTAGTTGGAATTGGTAGCGCAGAGATTCTGGAGAAGGCAGAGCAGGTACAAAAGAAAACTGGCGTTGTCTTTACTTGTGAGGAATCAGAAGGAACTGTGATCATCCATGCAGAGGGAGAAGGCGCACATGCTTCTAAGCCGGAAGAAGGAAAGAATGCATTGACAGCACTTCTGGAATTATTATGTATGCTTCCATTTGCAGCATGCAGTACAACAGATGCAGTAGAAAAATTACATCGGATGTTCCCGTCCGGAGATCATCAGGCGGAGGCGCTTGGTATCAATCTGGAAGATGAACTTTCTGGGAAACTCACAATGAATTTTAGTGTTCTAGAGTTAAATGAAGATGGACTGGATGGAATCTTTGACAGCCGGATTCCGATTTGCGGTACAACAGAGAACGTATTAAATGTCGTAAAAGAAAGAATGGAAGAAGATGGGATCACATTATTAAATGAGACACAGAATCCGCCGCATCATGTTCCGGCAGATTCTCCTCTTGTTCAGACATTGCTTGCGTGCTATGAAGAATATACCGGACAGAAAGGAGAATGCCTGGCAATCGGAGGAGGTACTTATGTACATCACTTGGAAAGAGGTGTCGCTTTCGGATGCTCGATGCCGGGAACGGATAATAGAATGCATGGTGCGGATGAATTTGCAGTTGTCGATGAGTTGGTGCTCAGCGCTAAAATTTTCGCACAGGTAATCTGCGAACTCTGCTGTTAGGAATAAGTTGATGAGAACAAAAAAGATGATATACGGCGGTCTTTTGACTGCCGTTGGACTTGTACTGCCGCAGGCATTCCATGTATTTGGGCAAGGAGTGGGCATGGCATTTTTGCCGATGCATCTTCCTGTGATGATTGCCGGAATCTTGCTTGGACCTTGCTATGGCGGGCTGATTGGACTGATTGTCCCTCTCGTAAGCTCTATGCTTACCGGGATGCCGCCGGTACCTAAACTTTATTTTATGCTTGTGGAACTTGTGGCTTACGGAATTTTCACTGGAATTTTTATCAGAAAAATGAATGTGTATTTCACTTTGCTCAGCGCGATGATCCTTGGAAGAGTGTTGTATGGATGTTCCTTGATCATTGGTGTTAAGCTTTTGGGATTCCATTTCCCGTTTGCCAATATGGGAGCGTTTATGGCAGGGATTGTATCTGGAATTCCGGGGATGATCCTTCAGATCACGGTAATCCCACTTTTCTATTTTACATTAAAAAAGGGAGGATGGATGATTGAACGAGACAGAGGTGAGGAGTAAGGAGCAGAAGATCGAAGAACAACTGAGGAATGCGGTTACGATTCTGAAAGAGGAGCAGAAAAGCTGTGTAATCTTATCGGAAGATGGAGCGGTAAGGTGTTCGGATGCCATCGGGATCAAGCCGCTTATGGTGGAGCTGCGCGCAGACAGAAGAGCATTTCAAGGATCTGTAATTGCGGACAAGGTTGTTGGAAAGGCTGCAGCACTTCTGGCGGTTCTCGGAGAAGTTCAAGCCGTATTTGGAAGAGTTATGAGTGAGGGTGCTGTTAGTATATTTGAAAAGCATCAGATTCCATATCAATTTGAAACCCTTGTGCCGTATATTGAGAACAGGACAAAGGATGGCATGTGTCCGATGGAAGAGACGGTACAGTTGGTGGAAGATCCAGAGGAAGCGTTTGAAGCATTAGAAAAAACGATCGCCCGGTTGATGAAAAAATAAAATCTCTTTTAAAACGATCTGATTTGGTGTATGATAAATAAGAACGAGACACCGAAACGGAGAGAGAAGAATGAGTGAAAAAATTGTATTAATAGATGGACATAGTATTTTAAACAGAGCGTTTTATGGGGTCCCTGATCTGACGAATGCAGAGGGGCTTCATACAAACGCTATTTATGGTTTTTTGAATATTTTATTTAAAATATTAGAAGAAGAGCGCCCGGACTATCTGACCGTCGCATTTGATGTCCATGCTCCTACTTTCCGCCATAAGATGTTCTCGGACTATAAAGGGACGAGAAAACCAATGGCAGAGGAGTTGAGACAGCAAGTACCGGTGATGAAAGAAGTACTCCGTGCGATGAAGATAAAAATTGTAGAGCAGGAAGGCCTGGAAGCGGATGATCTGCTTGGGACAATCGCGGGGATCGGAGAGCGTGCAGGAATGGATGTGGCGATTTTGTCGGGGGATAGAGATTTACTGCAGCTTGCTACGGATCATGTCAAAATACGGATTCCAAAGACAAAACAGGGAAAGACAGAGATTGAAGATTATTATGCCGCGGACGTGAAAGCAAGGTATCAGGTAACTCCGCAGGAATTTATTGATCTGAAAGCGCTGATGGGAGATGCCTCAGACAATATTCCGGGAGTGCCGAGTATTGGAGAGAAGACTGCGACAAAGATTATCACAGAGTATGGGTCTGTGGAAAATGCTTATGCACATGTCGAGGAACTGAAGCCACCGCGTGCGGCAAAAGCATTAAAGGAACATTATGACAAGGCGCAGATGAGCAAAATCCTTGCCACGATTGAAGTAAATGCACCGATTTCTTACGAACTTTCAGAGGCAAAAATCGGAAATCTATATACCGAGGAAGCTTATGAGTATTTCCAGAAACTTCAGTTTAAAAATCTGCTCGGCAGATTCGATGTGGAAGCAAAGGGAAATCAGATAGAAAATGCATTTGTCCGTGTGACAGATAAACAGCAGGCAGAAGAACTGTTTGCCCGTGCAGGAAAAGAAACTTTTGTCGGAGTAAGCTTCGGGAAAGAAGAAAAAGATGCAGTACCGCTGTTTTCTCATTCTTCCGGATTTGGAAGTGTAGGACTTGCTTTTAGTGAGAAAGAAATCTACACGATTGTGGCAGAGGGAGAGCTTACGATGGAAGACCTGTTTTCGCTTGTGGGAACATTGGCTAAGACAACGGTTGTTGCATTGTTTGATGTGAAAGCAGCGCTTTCCTATGTGAGGATAGAAGATCCTGAGTCGTGCTTTGATGTCGGAATTGCAGCGTATCTGCTAAATCCGTTAAAAAGCGACTATACGTGGCTGGACGTGGCCGCAGAGCATTTGTCACTGCTTATCGATGAGAAGACAGAAGGCTATTGCAGAAGCTGCTACGAAGCATATGTAATCTGGGCGGCGGCAGCTGTGCTGGAAGAAAAAATGAAAGAGAGCGGGACGGAAGAACTATTCCGCACCATTGAGATGCCGCTTTTGTTTACTTTATTTGCAATGGAACAGGCTGGTGTGCGCGTGGAAGCGGAGGCACTCCGTTTTTATGGAGAGCAGCTTGGGACAAAGATTGTAGAGTTGGAAAAGGAAATTTATGCGCAGGCAGGAGAAGCGTTCAATATCAATTCGCCAAAGCAGCTTGGCGTGATTTTATTCGAGAAACTGAAACTGCCACATGGGAAGAAGACGAAGACCGGCTATTCAACGGCAGCAGATGTCCTTGATAAGCTTGCACCGGAATATCCAGTTGTCGAGAAGATCTTAGAGTATCGCCAGCTTACGAAATTAAAATCGACTTATGCAGATGGATTGGCGAATTATATCTGTGCCGATGGAAGAATTCACGGTAAGTTTAATCAGACGATCACTGCAACTGGACGAATCAGCAGTACAGAACCGAATCTCCAGAACATTCCGGTTCGGATGGAACTTGGAAGGCTGATCCGGAAAGTCTTTATTCCGGAAGAGGGGTATGTATTTGTGGATGCAGACTATTCACAGATTGAGCTTAGAATTCTTGCACATTGCTCGGGGGATCAAGAATTGATCCATGCCTATCGCGAAGCGAAGGACATTCACCGGATTACTGCTTCTCAGGTATTCCACACACCGTTTGATGAGGTGACAGAACTTCAGCGGAGAAATGCGAAGGCGGTAAACTTTGGAATTGTTTATGGAATCAGCTCTTTTGGACTGAGTCAGGACCTAAGTATTACGAGAAAAGAGGCTTCGGAATATATTGATCGCTATTTTGAGACCTATCCGGGGATTAAGAAGTTTTTAGATGACACAGTCGCCCATGCAAAAGAGATGGGATATGTTGTCACACTGTTTGGAAGAAGACGTCCGGTACCGGAACTTGCATCAAGCAACTTTATGCAGCGGTCTTTCGGGGAGCGTGTGGCAATGAATGCTCCGATCCAGGGAACAGCAGCAGATGTGATAAAGATTGCAATGATCGGAGTACACCGGGAATTGACGGAACGAAAGATGAAATCAAGACTGGTGTTGCAGGTACACGATGAACTTCTGATCGAGGCATATGAAGAAGAAGTGGAAGATGTGAAGAAAATTCTGAAGGAACAGATGGAGCAGGCGGCACAGCTGGATGTTCCGCTGGAAGTGGACATGCACACAGGACGAAACTGGTATGAGGCAAAATAGCATGAAGATTATCGGGATTACCGGAGGTGTTGGATCCGGGAAAAGTGAAGTGCTGAAGTTTTTAGAAAAAAATTATCAGGCGACTGTCTGCGAGGCAGATAAGATGGCGCATAAACTACAAATGCCGGGGGAGCGCTGTTATGAGAGAATTGTCGAACACTTTGGGGCGGAGGTTCTTGATGACGAAAAAGAAATCGACCGAAAAAAGCTTGGAGCGATTGTATTTGCAGATGCAGAAGAATTACAGTTTTTAAATCAGATGATCCATCCAGAAGTTAAGCGGGATTTTTTAGAACGGATCCAATCAGAACGTATGAAGGGCACAACACTTTTGATTTTTGAGGCGGCACTTTTATTGGAGGAGCATTATGAGGAAATCTGTGATGAGGTCTGGTATATTTATACAGAAAAAAGTATCCGCGTACAGCGCCTGAAAGAGGCTAGAGGGTATACAGAGGAGCGGTGCGAAGAGATTATGCAAAATCAGAATCCAGATGAGCTTTTCTTCCAGAAGTGCGACAGAGTAATTGATAATAGTGAATCTTTGGAAGAAACAAAGAGACAGATAAAGGAGATATTAGAAAAAATGGAGATACAGTCACGATGAGATTATGCAGTATAGCAAGCGGGAGCAGTGGAAATTGTATTTATGTGGGAAGTGATCATACGCATCTTCTGATTGATACGGGAATCAGTAAGAAACGAATTGAAGAAGGATTGAAAAATCTGGAGATCAAAGGAGAGGAACTGGATGGAATCTTACTTACGCATGAACATTCTGACCACATTCAGGGACTTGGTGTGTTCAGCAGAAAATATGAGATTCCTGTCTATGCTACACCAGGAACCATTCGAGGAGTCAGGGAATACAAAAAACTTGGAGAGATTCCTGACGGACTGTTTCATGAGATTGATGTAGATCAGAAATTTACGCTTGGAGATTTGAGTGTGGAAGCATTTGCGATCTCTCATGATGCGAATGAGCCGTCCGGGTACCGGATCGAGCAAGGTGGGCAATCGGTTGCAGTGGCGACGGATCTTGGGATTTATGATGAATATACCGTGTCAAAGCTACAAAATTTGGATGCGGTTCTTTTAGAGGCAAATCATGATATTCATATGCTGGAAGTGGGGAGTTATCCGTACTATCTGAAGCAGAGAGTTCTGGGAAATCGAGGACACTTGTCAAATGAATTGTCAGGTCGCCTTCTCTGTGATATTTTGCATGAGAATTTGAAACATGTCCTGCTTGGACATTTGAGCAAAGAAAATAATTATTCGGAACTGGCATATGAGACGGTGAAAATGGAAGTGCTGTTAAGTGATGTTCCGTACAAACCGGGAGATTTCCGGATGGAAGTCGCAAGGAGAGATGTGCCATCAGATATTATCACTGTTTAATGGCAAGAAGGAGAGATGTATGAAAAAGATAGCAATTGTAACAGACAGTAACAGCGGGATTACGCAGGCGCAGGCAAAACGTCTGGGGATAGAAGTAATACCGATGCCGTTTTTTATAGATGGGAAATTATATCTGGAAGACATTACGCTGACGCAGGAAGAATTTTATCAGCATTTGACACAAGATTCTGATATTTCGACTTCTCAGCCGGCGCCGGGAGAAATAATGGAATTATGGGATCGCCTTTTGGAAGAGTACGAGGAGATTGTACACATTCCGATGTCCAGTGGATTGAGCAGTTCGTGTGAGACTGCGATGGCGCTTGCAGCAGATTATGACGGCCGGGTGCGCGTAGTAAATAACCAGAGAATTTCTGTGACGCAGAGACAGTCTGTTTTGGATGCAATGGAACTTGCAGCAGAAGGGAAGAGCGCAGTGGAAATCCAGGAGCGTTTGGAGGAAGAAAAACTGGATGCGAGTATTTACATTACCGTAGATACCTTGAAATACTTGAAAAAGGGAGGGCGGATCACTGCGGCGGCAGCGGCAATCGGAACGGTGCTGAATTTAAAACCCGTTCTCCAGATTCAAGGCGAGAAACTCGATGCGTTTGCAAAAGTGCGTGGATGGAAGCAGGCAAAAAAAGCGATGTTAGATGCGCTGGAGAAAGACATTAAGGAACGTTTTGGAAAGGAAAAGGTATATCTCCAGGCTGCGTACACCTGTTCAGAGGAAGATGCTGCCAAATGGAAAGAAGAGATCGAGAGCAGATTTCCGGGATATGAGGTACATATGGACAAATTGTCTCTGAGTGTGGCGTGTCACATCGGGCCGGGAGCAATGGCAGTCGCATGTACAAAAGTGATGGGAAAATAATACGAATAGAGGAAGAATGATAGTAAAAAAACTCCGCCCTGCAAGGCAACTGAGAATCTAAAAAGATTTGAGAGCCTGGCTGGGCGAAGTTTTTTGCCTTTTAAAGGCGTATAATGGATTGTCTGTATTCGTTGTGAAAAGGCCTCTGAAATTTGTCTGTGACGACGGATTCATAGAGATTAGCGCTGTGAACGTCTTCTTGAATCATATCTTCGGCAGCTTTGGATGTGAGCGCGGCAGAAGCAAGCTTTGTGATCAGAGGGATACGGCTTTCCTTTTTCAGGAGTGAAAAGAGCGGGGTGGCTGATTTTTGGAATCCCAGTGTACGCGCATAAAGAGGGGGAACACTCTTATCAGGGTCCGGAATTTCCAGACAGACATGGAGAAGAGCACGGCTGATGCGCGTGTAGGTAAGCTCCTTTGTTTTTAACAGCTCGCAGAATTGTTCCCAGTTTTGGAACTGATCTCTGCATCGGATGATCCGGTTTGCAAGCGGTGAAGAGATATCCTGCCAATGCACGAGGGAGTCTGCAGTTTCCTGTAGCAGTCGGTATTTCAGCAAGAGAGAAAAGTCGTTGGAACACACTGGGAAGCGAATGTTATATGCCTCTTTGCAAAGTAGATGGACGGTCTCGGGAACATGCCCGACAAGGGTAGAAAGGGCATCTTCTCCTTGGGAGAGAAAAAGTTTGCGGATTGCAGAGGCAGAACTAAAAGTTTCATGAGGAACAGCGTCATGATAGTGTGCTCCTTGCCGCTGGATCGT
This sequence comes from Faecalimonas umbilicata, assembly GCF_042846195.1. Lineage (NCBI taxonomy): Bacteria > Bacillati > Bacillota > Clostridia > Lachnospirales > Lachnospiraceae > Faecalimonas > Faecalimonas umbilicata. The sequence continues at coordinate 1,652,320 of NZ_AP031411.1, read as the reverse complement.
GAGTGGACGGATGGGGCTCTTTCGTCGTTTCAATGCTTTTAGGTATTCAATTCCTAAAATATTGTTTGGTTCATTTAAAATATTGCAGAGCGCTTGGTCGTTGAGTGTCTGCAAGGCTGCTTTTTTTCGGGCTGCAGGATAAGAAAGGCCAGATTTTAGCGATGCCTGGAGTGCTTCTTTGAAACTGGCGGGCTCTTCCAAAAGAAATTGAGCGAGCGAAAGAAGCTTTTCAATCTCACCGCATTCACTTCCAAAACAAAGGAAATCAACACAGCCAAGCGCGTCTAGAAGAGATACAGCCCCAAAGGCGAAAAATTCTGCACTGCCTGTGGCATAGCGGACGGGAAGTTCTAAAACAAGAGAAGCACCACATTGAAGAGCCATCTGCGTGCGGACATCTTTTGGAAGAATTGCGGGACCGCCGCGCTGTACAAAGTCTCCACTCATGATGACGATCAGGTAATCGGCATCCGTCAGTTCTTTTGCTTTTTGAATGTGATAGAGATGTCCGTTGTGGAACGGATTGTATTCGGTGATAAGACCTGCGATTTTCATTGTTGGTTCTCCCTTTCTATAATCGTATTTCAGAATTATACTATAATATTTTTTGTTTGACAATCGAGGGAGAAGTCGATACACTTAAATTAGTGCGATTTATTTAAAGCAGGGTAAAAAAGAGAAGAGGGAGGGTGCATATGCCAGAAGAAAGAATTGAAGAACTACTTGAACAGCGTGATTTTAAACAGTTGAAGCTGGAGTTGGAAGATATGTATCCTGTGGATCTCGCAGAGATCATGGAAGAGTTGACAGATAAACAGGTTGTATTGATTTTCAGGCTTCTCCCAAAAGAGGAGGCAGCAGAGACTTTTTCGTATATGAATGCGGAGATGCGTCAAGTGTTGATCGATGCACTGACGGATTCGGAATTACAGGAAGTCATGGAAGAGATGTATATTGATGATACGGTCGATGTACTGGAGGAAATGCCTGCAAATGTGGTGGATCGTCTTTTGCTTGTGACAGATGAGGAGACGAGAAAGCAGATCAATATGTTACTCCAGTATCCGGATGACAGCGCTGGAAGTATCATGAATGTAGAGTACATCGCTTTGAGAAAAGAGATGACGGTGGCAGAAGCAATTTTAAAAATCAGGCAGGTCGGAATCAATAAAGAGACGATCTATACTTGTTATGTGACAGAAAAGAGAAAGCTGATTGGAAGTGTGGATGTCAAAGATCTTCTGACAACAGGTGAAAATAAGGTGATTGAAGAAATCATGGAGACCAACCCGCTGTTTGTCAGAACATTAGACGACAAAGAAGATGTGGCAAATACAATACACAAATATGGACTGATCGCGATACCTGTGTTGGATCAGGAGATGTGCATGGTAGGAATTGTCACGGTCGATGATGCGATGATCGTTCTGCAGGATGAGGCGACAGAAGATATGAGTGTAATGGCAGGTGTGGTTCCGAATGAGGAGTCTTATTTTGGTACGTCTGTCTGGAAACATGCCAGAAACCGTTTTCCATGGCTGCTGTTTCTTATGCTCTCGGCAACGATCACAGGTTTGATTTTAGGACATTTTGAGGCAGCGCTTGCAGTGATGCCGATTTTAAATACGTTTATTCCAATGTTGACAGGAACAGGAGGAAACTGTGGATCACAGAGCTCTACATTGATCATCCGCGGTCTGACAGTAGGAGAGATTGAGTTTAAGGATATCTTCCGAGTGTTGTTCAAGGAGATACGGGTAGCGCTTCTTGTAGGACTCTGTCTGTCGATGGTGAATGGAGTTCGCGTGATCATTATGTATGGCGATCCGCTTCTTGCATTTGCGATCGGATTGACAATGATTGCAACGATCCTGCTTTCTAAGACGGTAGGGTGTGTTCTTCCGCTGGTCGCAAAAAAATGTGGATTAGATCCGGCGATTATGGCAGCGCCGCTGATTACAACTTTAGTGGATACAGGTACAATTCTTGTGTACTTTGCGATTGTGACAAGGATTTTTCATATCTAATTTGGGAAAAATTTCGGAAGATTAGTGTAAATTAGCAAAAAATGAGAATTATTGACATATAATTAACAAAGCTTGTATACAAAAAGCATTTGCGCTATAATAAGATATATGAGAAAAATGAAAGGGGTCATAAATCATGGGATTTATTGATGTAATTAAAGCAAAAGCAAAAGCAGACAAAAAAGTAATCGTACTTCCGGAGACAGAAGACAAAAGAACTTATGAAGCGGCAGAAGCTGTTTTAAAAGAAGGCACAGCAAATCTGATTCTTGTCGGAAGCAAGGAAGAGATCGAGAAGAATGGAGCTGGATTTGATCTTACGGGAGCAGTGATCGTAGACCCTGCAACAGATGAGAGAACAGCTGGATATATTGCAAAACTCGTAGAGCTGAGACAGAAAAAAGGAATGACAGAGGAGCAGGCAAAAGAGATTCTTCTGACAAATTATTTATATTATGGAGTAATGATGGTGAAAATGGGAGATGCTGACGGTATGGTATCCGGAGCATGCCACTCCACAGCGGATACATTAAGACCATGCTTACAGATCTTAAAGACAAAACCAGGCACAAAATTAGTATCTGCATTCTTTGTTATGGTTGTTCCAGACTGTGAGATGGGAGAACACGGAACATTTATCTTTGGAGATTCTGGTCTTGAGCAGAACCCAGATCCAGAAAAACTTGCAGCAATCGCAATTTCTTCAGCAGAATCTTTCCGTACATTAGTTGGAGCAGAACCGAAAGTTGCTATGCTTTCCCACTCTACAAAGGGAAGTGCAAAACATGCAGATGTTGATAAAGTTGTAGAAGCAACAAAGATTGCAAAAGAGGCAGCTCCAGAATTAATGCTGGATGGAGAACTTCAGTTAGATGCAGCAATCGTTCCGGAAATTGGTGAATCAAAAGCTCCGGGAAGCAAAGTGGCAGGACATGCTAACGTACTGATTTTCCCGGATTTAGATGCAGGAAATATCGGATACAAACTTGTGCAAAGACTTGCAAAAGCAGAAGCATATGGACCGCTCACACAGGGAATTGCAAAGCCGGTTAATGATCTGTCACGCGGATGCAGCGCAGCAGACATTGAGGGTGTAATTGCAATCACAGCAGTACAGGCTCAGGCAGCAGAATAAAAGTGCATTAGACAGGAGAAATGTAAAAGTGGTAGCATTTCTTCTGTTAAAATAAAATATCATAACCAAACGGAGGAAAGAAACATGAATATTTTAGTAATCAACTGTGGAAGTTCTTCTTTGAAATTCCAGCTGATCAACTCAGAATCAGAAGGAGTTCTTGCAAAAGGACTCTGTGAAAGAATCGGAATCGACGGAAAGCTGACCTATCAGCCAGAGGGTGGAGAAAAGACAACATCTGATAAGGCAATGCCGACACATACAGAGGCTATTCAGTTTGTAATCGATGCCTTGACAGATGAGAAGACAGGTGTTGTAAAGAGCCTTGATGAGATCAATGCGGTTGGACATCGTGTTGTACATGGCGGAGAGAAATTTGCAAGTTCTGTAGTGATCGATGACGAAGTGTTAAAAGCAATTGAAGAATGTAACGACCTTGCACCATTACATAATCCTGCAAACCTGATCGGAATCAATGCATGCCGTGAATTAATGCCGGGAGTTCCTATGGTAGCTGTATTTGACACAGCATTTCATCAGACAATGCCAAGCAAAGCATATATGTATGGACTTCCATATGAGTATTATGAGAAATACAAAGTAAGACGCTACGGATTCCATGGTACAAGCCACAGCTTTGTATCAAAGAGAGTTGCAGAACTCGTTGGAAAAGCTTACGATGAGACAAAGACAATCGTATGTCATTTAGGAAATGGAGCAAGTATCTGTGCAGTGGAAAATGGAAAATCCGTGGATACTTCTATGGGACTTACACCGTTGGAAGGACTTGTAATGGGAACACGTTCTGGAGACATTGATCCTGCAATCATGGAATTCCTTGCAAAGAAAGAAAATCTTGACATTGCCGGACTTATGAACGTACTGAATAAAAAATCAGGAGTATATGGACTTTCTAATAACTTATCAAGCGACTTCAGAGATTTAAGTGAAGCGGCAGCAGACGGAAATGAAATTGCAGAGCTTGCGTTGGATGTATTTGCGTACAGAGTAGCAAAATATGTTGGAAGCTATACAGCTGCAATGAACGGAGTAGATAATATCGTATTTACAGCTGGAATCGGAGAAAACTCAGCAATCGTTCGCACGATGGTATGCAAATATTTAGGATATCTTGGAATTGAGATTGATGAAGAGCTGAACGGAAAACGCGGACAGGAAATCATTATCTCTACACCAGAATCGAAAGTAAAAGTGCTTGTAGTTCCTACAAATGAAGAACTTGCGATTGCTCGTGAGACAGTTGCCTTAGTTTAATTTCTGATTATTTTGTGGAAGGAAGATAAGAAAAAAGTCTGTGCCAGACTTTTTTCTTATTTTTGTCATATAAAAGCATTGACAAACGCGTTGAACGTGATATAATAATTGAGGTGTGAATAGGAGAATTGTTTTATGATAATCAGCCTATTGAAAGTCGTGACAGCAGAAGATAAGACGATGCGTCTGAATGCAGAGATGGAACTGGAAGAGTTTCGCACAAAGGCTGGGAGATTTCCAATTATAGAGAAAGAGCCAGTAGAGTTTGTGATCCGGCATGTGAAGAACCGTCAGGTACTTATTTCCGGGAAAACAAAGGTTGTGATTTCGATTCCGTGTGATCGCTGTCTGAAAGAAGTGCCGTATGAATTTTTGATTGAGTTTGAGAAAGATGTGAATCTGAACGAATTGAATCAATCAGAAGCGCACGATGAAACAGCAGAAGAAAAGAATTATATTGACGGATATAATCTTGACGTAGACAAATTACTCTATAATGAGATTTTGATAGGATGGCCGATGAAAATTCTATGTTGTGAAGACTGTAAAGGAATTTGCAACGTATGTGGTCAAAACCTAAATGAGGGAACTTGTGACTGTGAAGACACAAGTCTTGACCCTAGAATGTCAGTTATCCGCGATGTGTTTAAGAATTTTAAGGAGGTGTAACCTATGTCAATTTGTCCAAAGAATAAATCTTCAAAAGCAAGAAGAGACAAAAGAAGAGCAAACTGGAAAATGAGCGCTCCGAATTTGGTAAAATGCAGCAAGTGTGGAGAATTAATGATGCCTCACAGAGTTTGCAAAGCTTGTGGATCTTATAACAAAAAAGAAATTATCGCTCAATAATAAGAGGATAAGGTTGAAAAGGAGGTTGGGAATCAGCCTCCTTTTTTTCCATTCTTTTTTTGCTTTAGAAAGAGGAGGAAGCATATGCAGGTTGATTTATGGAAAGTCCTTGAAGCCTTTCTGGAAAATTTTAATGTAAATCTGACATTGATTTCTTCAAAAGAAGATGACATCACGAAGTTTGATTTAGGAATCAGAAAGATTTTTGGGAATCAGAATACTTATGAGAAGATTGCAGCGTATGTCTGTGACACTTGTGAGAGCAGGAAACTGTATGTCTTGCAGGATGTTTTTGAAACGGAATACTGTATGTTCTGTCTGCCGGAAGAAGAGAGAAGTGTGGGAAACTACTGTTTGATCGGACCATATCAAAATGAAAAGGTAGAAGAGAACTGGCTGAATGAACTGGTGCAGACACATAAAATCCCTACAATTTATATGGGGGAACTTCAGGAATACTATCAGGCAATGCCGATTCTGCCAAACTATCAAGAGTTTAAAGAATGTCTGGTATCCATCATACGTATGCTATACAAAAATGAAGGGAAACTGGAAATCTGTTATCTGGATCACTTTACATGGACAGAAGAGCTTACTGCGCCGGAAAATCAGGAAGAGTCAAACTTGTCGGCGAACTTGATTGAAGAACGCTACAAAATTGAAAATGATCTTATGAAAGCAATTTCCCAGGGGAATATTGATGCGGCTCTGAATGCAACGGCCAGAATGTCCAGTTTTCGCATTGCAGATCGCTTTAAAGAAGCAAGCAGGAATTACAGGAATTTTTTGATTACTGCAAATACGCTTTATCGAAAAGCGGCTGAGATGGGAGGAGTACATCCTTATTTGATTGACAAGGTGTCCTGTGCGTTGGCAAAAAAGATAGAGACAGTTTGCACTCGTGCAGAGTACAGCCATTTTAATCGGGAAATGATTCGAAGATATTGTATGTTAGTACAAAATTATTCGTTTCAGAAATATACACCGCTTGTGCGAAAGGCGATGAATTATATTGAACTGAATATCAGTCAAGGGGTTTCTTTGAAAAATCTGTCGGAAGAGCTCAATGTGAATGCAAGTTATCTTTCCACGGTGTTTAAAAAGGAGATGGGGCAGACGGTGACGGAATATATCAATCAGCGCAGAGTAGAAATAGCCATTCTCTATTTAAACACAAGCTCTATGCAAATCCAGGACATTGCTTTCCGGGTGGGAATCTGCGATGTGAATTACTTTAGCAAAGTTTTTAAAAAGATCACCGGGATGACTCCGACAAAATATCGTGAAAAAGTGCTTTCAGCAACAAAAATGTAGAATAAGGAAATACAAAAGCTACAAAAAAGCAGCAGAAACAAAGGGGTTTCTGTTGTTTTTTTACATTGCAAGTCAAAAAAATAACAATTTTCCTTATTTCAGACAAAATTTTACTTATTTCTTTTGCGAATACATGTTAGAATGTCAGCATAAGGAGGGACGAGTAAATAATAGAAAGGGAACTCTAAAATACCATTTGCCTTGAGTATTTTCATTGATTTGAGAAATGAAAGAAAGAGGAAAATAAGAATGAAAAAACCTTTAGAAGAAAACGGTATCCACCGTGCGAAATTATGGGAGATAGCATTCTATGCATTGAATAATACTTCCACAAATATTTATATGGCATTGATGGGATATATCAGTTATTATCTGATTGGTATTGTCGGAGTAGGAGCAGTTTTAGCGGGTTCATTTGTTACTGTTATGAGAATTTGGGATGGTGTGACTGACCCATTTGTTGGCTTTGTTGTAGATAAGACAAATACAAAGTTTGGTAAAAATAGACCATTTATTGTAGTCGGACAGATTATTTTGTTTGTATCTTCATTTATCCTGTTTAATGTGACACCGAGTATTCCAAAAGCTGGAAGATTTCCATTTTTTGTTGTAGTTTATATGGTTTATATCATCGGATATACTTGCCAGTGTGTTGTTACAAAATCAGCGCAGTCTTGCTTGACAAACGATCCAAAGCAAAGACCAATCTTTGCTATGTTCGATTCTGTGTATAATGTTGTAGCATTGACAATGATTATTCCGATTTATATTTCTGGTACTTTGATTCCGAAATTTAACGTAACAAACGATGCTGGAGAAGTAACGCTTTCTGCATTCTATAACCCAGAAATGTTCCACCACCTTCAATTACTGTTTGGTTGTATCGCGGCAGTTTGTGCAGTGTTGGCAGTAATTGGTCTTTGGAGAAAAGACCGTCAGGAATATTTTGGAACTGGAGAAGTTGTGAAAGTCGGATTTAAAGATTATGTGGATGTGCTCGCACATAACCGTGCGATTCAGATGCTTGTTGCATCAGCTTCTTCAGACAAACTTAGTATGTCAATGAGAAACAATGCGACAATTATGATTACAATGTTTGGTGTTATTTGTGGTAATTATGCGCTTTACGGTTCTGTATCTGCATTAACATCCATTCCGGTTTGCCTTTTGACAATCCTTGGTATGGGATATATTGGAAGAAACTTAGGACAAAAGAAAGCTCTTGTAATCGGAACAATGGGATCAATCGCATCAGCACTTGGAATTTTCTTGTTAATGTGGCTCGGTGATCCAACATCTATGAAGCTTCCAATTGTAAACGGTATCAAAGGTTTGCTGAATCCGGCTACATGGTCTCCAGCTAACTGGAGCTTATTTGGACTGACATTTATTTTCCTGTATATTGTACTGGGAGGATTTATGAGTATTGCTTCATCCATCGTTATTCCGATGACGGCAGATTGTGCAGATTATGAAGTATATCGTTCGGGAAGATATGTTCCGGGACTTATGGGAACACTGTTTAGTTTTGTTGATAAAATCATCTCATCACTTGCGGCTACATTTGTTGCGCTGATGTTTGCAGCAATCGGTTTCACAAAGGAACTTCCGGTAGAGTCTACACCATACAGTGACGGAATCTTCTGGGTGACAATGGCATGCTTTATCGGAGCACCATTGATCGGATGGATCATCAACTTGATCGCAATGAAATTCTATCCACTTACAAAAGAAAAGATGGAAGAGATTCAGGAAGAAATTGCAGCAATCAAAGCAAAAGCAATGACAAAGAAATAATATTTACAAAGAATTGGTTAAAAGGGGGAGGATTCCTGGCTGACAGTCTTTCCCATGGGAGGTAACAGACATGAAAAAAAAGGAAAGACTGGACAGTCCGGAAGACATTAAAAAGTTTTTAGAGTTAGAAAATGAATTACAGAAAACAAAAGAGGCATATGGTATTGAAGAAAAGGAGACTTTGCTGCAAAAGTTCGCAGGGTGGTATCATAACCTGCTCAACAGCAGAGAAAAGCGGCTGGTAAGCCGTAAAACATACATATGGCTGGCAGTGCTCACAGGGTGGATGGGGGGACACCGCTTCTATACACATCAGTATAAGACAGCACTTATCTACCTGTTGACATGCTGGACTGGATTTCCGCTTGCAATGACGCTTGTGGATCTAATGATTGTCATTCCGATGCAGCCGGATGATAATGGAAAAGTATTGATTTAAAATTTTAGAAAGAGGTGGAAGAAATGGAACATATTTTAATTTCTGGATTTGCAGATGAAATTAGTCCGGATTTTGATGAACAGCTTCGTGTTGTGACTTCTCTTGGAATGGAGTACATTTCTCTTAGAACAGCAGACGGGAAAGGCATCGCAGATTATACAGCAGAAGAGGTTGAGGAAAAGCTTCTGCCAAGATTGCGGGAAGCAAATGTAAAAGTTTCTTCTCTGGGATCTCCGATTGGTAAGATTAACGTAGATGATGAAGAAGCATTTGAAAAACAGCTTGTGCAGATGGAAGAACTCTGCAAAATCTGTAAAGTGCTTGATTGTAAATATATTCGCATGTTTAGCTTCTTTATTCCAGAAGGAAAGAATGCCGATGATTACAAAGAGATTGTTATTGAAAAATTAAAGAAGTTTGATGCGATCGCAGCAAAATATAGTGTTGTTATGATCCATGAAAATGAAAAAGATATTTATGGTGATATCAAAGAACGATGCAAAATCATTTTAGATGCACTTGGAAGCCCGCATTTCAAATCAGTATTTGATTTTGCGAATTTCGTACAGTGTGGGGAAGATACAATGGAATGCTGGGAATTGCTCCGTGACCATGTCGCATACATCCATATTAAAGATGCTGTGACAACAGATAAGGAGAATGTCCTTTGTGGAACAGGTGAAGGAAAGATTGCAGAAATCTTAAAAAGAGCGATCAAAGAGGAAGGTTATCAAGGCTTCCTGACATTGGAGCCGCACCTGGTACTGTTTGATGCACTTCAGTCTCTTGAGACAGAAAATGCGGAAAATATTATTAAAGAAAATAAAGCAAAAGATGGTGCAGAAGGTTACTCCATGCAGTATCATGCTTTAATAGATATTTTAGATTCCATAGAGAAATCAAACTAAGGAGGAATATAAACATGGAAAAAGTAAGATTTGGTTTAATTGGTATTGGTGCGCAAGGTGGCGCGTATGCAGGATTTTTATCAGGAAAGGGTGGATTCCCAGGAATGCCGGCACCAGAATGCCCGCCGCACTGTGCATTAGGAGCACTTTGTGATATCGATCCTGAGAAGGAAGCAATGTGCAAAGAAAAATATCCGGAAGTTCCTTTCTTCAAAGATTGGAAAGAGATGGTTGCTTCTGGAACAGTCGATGCAGTAATCACAACTGTTCCACATTACTTACATACAGAAATCGCAATTTACTGTCTGGAACATGGAATGAACGTACTTGTAGAGAAACCAGCAGGGGTATATGCAAAATCTGTTCGTGAGATGAACGAGTGTGCAGCAGCTCACCCAGAGGTAGCTTTCGGAATCATGTTCAATCAGCGTACAAATAAATTATATCAGAAAGTAAAAGAAATCGTTGCTTCCGGAGAACTTGGAGAAATTCGTCGTTCTAACTGGATCATCAACTCATGGTGGCGTCCGGACAGCTACTACCGTCAGAGTGACTGGAGAGCTACATGGGGCGGAGAAGGTGGAGGTGTCCTTGTAAATCAGGCTCCTCATCAGTTAGACTTATGGCAGTGGATGTGTGGAGTTCCAAGCAAAGTATATGCAAAGATCATCTGCGGAGCTCACAGAGATATTATCGTTGACAACGATGTAACAATCGTTACAGAATATCCAAACGGAGCAACAGGAAGCTTTATCACATGTACACATGATCCAATCGGAACAGACCGTTTTGAGATCGACTTAGACGGTGGAAAGATTGTTGTGGAAGACAGCAAGAAAGCAACTGTATACCGTCTGAAAAAATCAGAAAAAGAATTAAATGATACAATGTCTATGATGGAACTTGTAAAACTGACTCAGGGAAATTCTTCAGGAGCAGACGGACTGTACGACATCGAAACATTTGAGAACACAGATGGATGGGGAGTACAGCACACAACTGTTATGGAAGATTTTGCAAAACACATCATCGAAGGAACACCGTTATTAGCTCCTGGAGCAGACGGAATCAATGGAGTAAACCTTGCAAATGCAACACTTCTGTCAAGCTGGTTAGGAAAAGAAGTAGAACTTCCTGTAGACGAAGATGTATATCTTGCTGAATTAAATAAGAAAATTGCAGAGGAAGGAAAATTCCCAACACGTTAATTTCACAATTGAAAATGGGAGGAGTTAGGATGAAGAGAGCAGCGATCATTGGATTAGGGGATATTTCCCAAATTCATATTGCGGGTATTCTTGCGAATCCGGAAATAACACTCTGCGGACTGTGCGACATCAATCCGGAGGCCAATCAAGGGCTTCCGGAAGGTGTCCCTTTCTTTACAGATTACAAAGAAATGGTAAAACAGACACAGCCGGACTGTGTCCATATCTGTCTGCCGCACTACCTGCACTATCCGGTTGCCAAAGAAGTAGCTGAGATGGGATGCAATGTGTTTTGTGAAAAGCCGGTAGCGCTTACGACAAAAGAAGCGGAAGAATATGTAAAATTAGAAGCAGAGCATCCAGAGCTTCATATTGGAATTTGTCTCCAGAATCGCTTGAATGAGAGTGTGGAGATGTTAAAAGAGCTGATTGATAGTGGAAAATACGGAAAAGTTACAGGAACAAGAGGAATTGTCCCATGGTATCGCGCAAAGGAGTATTACGACATCAAACCGTGGCGCGGGAAATGGGAAACTGCCGGTGGCGGATGTATGATTAATCAGTCTGTGCATACACTGGATCTTTTATATTTTCTTGGTGGAACTATCAAAGGGGTACATGCTTCGGTAGGTCAGCTTTTAGATTATGGAATTGAAGTTGAAGATACTGTGACTGCGAGACTGGAATATGAAAATGGTGCAAGAGGTCTGTTTTTTGCAACAAACGCTAATCATAAAAATGAATCTGTACAGATTGCAGTTCAGCTCGAACGAGGAGAATTTTTGATTCGGGATAATGTACTTTATGAAGTGCAAGAGGATGGTACCCAGAAAAAACTGATCGAGGATGAGAAGATGCCTGGAAGCAAGTTTTATTATGGTGCGAGCCATAGTAAACTGATTGCCAGATTCTACAAATGCCTTGAGGATGGAACAGATCACTATATCAAAGTGAAGGATGCAAAGATGAGCATTCAGCTGATTGACGCAATCCAGGAGTCTGGACGAACAAACAGTTATGTGATTGTGCGATAAAATGTCTCATGTAAAAACGTCATTTTTATCAGGCTGTGGTATGACGAAAAAAGATAACAGATTATTTTTATAATAATAGGAGGAACATCGATGAAAAAAGGATTAATTGGTATTCAGATGAGTACAATCAAAGATAAAATTGCAGAATTAGGTGCATATGGAACATTAAAAGCATGTGCAGAGCTGGGATATCACTGTGTGGAAGTATCTCAGGTTCCGATGACAGAAGAAAACGTAGCAGGAATGAAAAAAGCATGCGAAGAATTCGGAATTAAGATTGCAGCGCTCAGCGCAGCATTAGAGCCGATGATGCCAGGAATGCCTGGAGAATACCTTACAACAGATTTTGACAAAATCGTAGCTGACTGTAAGACATTAAACTGCGACATGCTTCGTATCGGTATGCTTCCGATGACATGTATGGGAAGCCGCGAAAAAGCGCTTGATTTTGTAAAACGTGCAGATGAGGTTGCTGGAAGATTAAAAGAACATGGAATTGATTTATACTACCACAATCATCATGTAGAGTTTGTAAAATATGATGGAGAATACTTATTAGACATCATCAAGAACAATACAAAACATATGGGATTTGAGTTAGATATCCACTGGATTCACAGAGGAGGAGAAAATCCGGTAGAATTTATTAAGAAATATGACGGACGGATTCGTCTGCTTCACTTAAAAGATTACAGAATCGGTGAAGTAAAACTTCCACAAGGAAAATTTGATCCTGAAACATTTATGGCTGCATTTACAAGCAATGTAGAATTTGCAGAAGTTGGAGAAGGTTCTCTTCCGGTAAAAGAATGTATCGAAGCAGGTCTTGCAGGAGGAAGCGAGTACTTCTTAATCGAGCAGGATGCAACTTATGGAAGAGATCCATTTGAAAGCTTAAAGATCAGCAAAGCAAACCTGGAAAAACTTGGATATGCTGACTGGTTTAATTTAGATTAATCTAGGAATAGAAAAAGAAAATAAAACAGACAGGGAACGAAACGATCCTGTGACAAAAAATCGCTTTATGGGTAAACATAAAGCGATTTTTGTGATAGAGGAAAGTACAAAAAATTATATTGATTTTTGCAGAGATGTCTAGTAATATTATTAATAGTAATGCTGGGAGGAATGAATATGGCTGATTTAACAAAAGTAGTTCTGGATGCAATGGGCGGCGATCATGCACCTGGTGAAATGGTGAAAGGTGCTGTGGATGCCGTCAGCAGACGTCAGGACATTAAAGTTTTTCTCGTCGGACAGGAAGCTGTGGTCAGGGAGGAACTTGACAAGTATACATATCCGAAGGAGCAGATCGAGGTTGTCGGCGCCACTGAAAAAATCGAGACGGCAGAGCCGCCAGTTATGGCAATCCGCAAGAAGAAGGATTCATCGATTGTTGTTGGGATGAATCTTGTAAAGAAGGGAGAGGCAGATGCTTTTGTCTCTGCTGGAAATTCTGGTGCAGTTCTTGTCGGAGGACAACTGATTGTTGGAAGAATTAAAGGCGTGGAGCGTCCGCCGCTTGCACCGTTGATTCCAACAGAAAAGGGCGTCTCTCTTTTGATTGACTGTGGGGCAAATGTGGATGCAAGACCGTCACATTTAGTGCAGTTCGCAAAAATGGGATCTGTTTATATGGAGAATGTGATGGGAATAGCGAAGCCAAGAGTCGCAATTGTTAATATCGGTGCGGAAGAAGAGAAAGGAAATGCACTTGTAAAAGAAACATTCCCACTGTTAAAGGCATGTAAGGATATTCATTTTATCGGCAGCATTGAAGCAAGAGAGATTCCACATGGGATGGCAGACGTAATTGTCTGTGAAGCGTTTGTTGGGAATGTTATCTTGAAGTTATACGAAGGTGTCGGAGCAACGCTCACAAGCCAGATAAAAAAAGGGATGATGTCTACATTGAGAAGTAAGATTGGTGCACTGTTAGTAAAACCAGCTTTGAAGCAGACATTGAAATCGTTTGATGTCAGTGAACATGGTGGGGCACCGCTTCTCGGATTGAATGGACTTGTCGTGAAGACGCATGGAAGTTCTTCGGCAAAGGAAGTTTCCAATTCTATCATACAGTGTGTGACCTTCAAAGAACAGAGGATCAACGAGAAGATCAGAGAGCATATTCAGAAAGAAGAAAAGCAAAAAGACGAAACAACATCCTAAAAATCAAGTGGAATAACAGAAAGGAAATCAAGTTATGGAATTCGAAAAATTACAGGAAATTATTGTGGACGTATTAAATGTAAATCCGGATGAGATTACAATGGATACAACGTTTGTAGATGATCTCGGAGCAGATTCGCTGGATATTTTCCAGATCATTATGGGGATTGAGGAAGCATTTGACATTGAAATCGCAAATGAAGATGCAGAAAGCATTGTAACAGTTGGGGATGCAGTAGAACAGATCAAGAATGCTACAAACTAACAGCAGGCGATATTTCTATTATTTTATAAATGAGAAAGCCCTTCCGGGCTTTTTCGTTTTATCAGAGGAGAATCAGAATGCAGAGATTAAAGGAATTAGAAAAGAAAATCGGTTATACATTTCAGAAAAAAGAATTGCTTCAAAAGGCGATGATGCACAGTTCTTATACAAATGAAAAACATATGAAAAAGCAAGACTGCAATGAACGGTTGGAATTTCTCGGAGATGCAGTATTAGAACTTACAACGAGTGAAGCACTCTTTTTTGACAATCCTTCTATGCCGGAAGGTGAATTGACGAAAACGAGGGCAAGCATTGTCTGTGAGCCTGCGCTTGCATTTGTTGCAAAGGAATTGATGTTGGGCAGCTATCTTTTACTCGGAAAAGGTGAGGAAGCAACTGGTGGACGGCAGCGAGACTCAATTACTTCGGATGCTGTGGAGGCATTGATCGGAGCGATTTATTTAGATGGTGGTTTTGCTAGTGCAAAAGAGTTCATTCAAAAATTTATTTTGTCAGATCTGGAAAACAAAAAGCTCTTTTATGATAGCAAGACTATCCTTCAAGAGATGGTTCAGGCGAAATTTACAGAAAATGTAAGATATGTGCTTGAAAAGGAGGAAGGTCCAGACCATAACAAATCTTTTACAACGTCTGCCTACATTGGAGAGGAATGCTACGGAACCGGAAGTGGAAGAACAAAAAAAGCTTCTGAGCAGGAGGCGGCATATCAGACGATTTTGATGCTGAGAAAGAAAGAACAGTAGGTGGAAGATGTATTTAAAAAGTATCGAAGTGCAGGGATTTAAGTCTTTTGCGAATAAGATTTTGTTTGAGTTCCATAATGGAATTACAGGGATTGTAGGACCAAATGGAAGTGGAAAAAGTAATGTCGCTGATGCAGTGCGCTGGGTGCTTGGAGAGCAGAGGGCAAAGCAGCTGCGTGGAGGATCGATGCAGGATGTTATTTTTTCAGGGACAGAGAACCGCAGACCCTTAAGTTATGCTTCGGTTGCAATCACATTGGACAATGCGGATCATCAGCTCCCGGTTGACTATCATGAAGTGACTGTCACAAGAAAGTTATACCGTTCTGGGGAAAGTGAATATCTGATCAATGGAACTGCTTGCAGGCTGAAAGATGTGAATGAGCTTTTTTATGACACTGGGATTGGGAAAGAAGGATATTCGATCATCGGGCAGGGCCAGATTGATAAGATTTTAAGTGGAAAGCCGGAAGAGCGGAGAGAGCTTTTTGATGAAGCGGCAGGGATTGTCAAATTTAAGAGACGAAAATATCTTTCTGTCAGAAAGCTGGAAGACGAGAGACAGAATCTCGTTCGTGTCAATGATATTTTGTCAGAACTTGAGAAACAAGTGGAGCCACTGAGAAGGCAGTCAGAAACAGCTAGAATCTATCTGAAGAAAAAAGAAGAATTAAAAATTTATGATATTAATATGTTTTTAATGGATACGATTCGGCTGAAAGAACAGATGGAAACCGCTCAGCGATCTTTTGATGATGCCAACAGAGAACTGACAGAAGCAAAGGAAAAGCAGGAAGCGTTGAAACATGCCTATGAGAAACAAGAACAGAAACTTGCTGAAGCTGAATTGGAGATGGATGGGTGTCGCACAAAGCGAGATGAAAAAACATTGGCAAAACAGCAGACGGAAAGTCAGATCCAGGTATTGGAGGAACAGATCCGGACTGCGAAGATGAGCGATAGCCATTATGATCAGCGTCTTCTGGCAATTACAAAAGAATTAAAAGAGTATCAGGAACAGAAAGCAGCGTTCGCAAAAGAGCAGGAGCAATTGGGAGAAAAGATTTCTGGCGCAAAGAGAGAAGAGCGTCAGGCAGAAGAAAATCTAAAGGAAATCCAGACGCAGATTGCAGAACTTCTTGTGGCGGTAGAAGAAAAGAAAAATGATACGATGCAGTTATTGGAAAATCGTGCTTCAACAAAAGCAAAGCTGCAACATTATGATACGATGATGGAGCAGACAAAAGTTCAGAGGGCGCAGATGAATCAGCGACTGATCGAGATGAAAAGTAACTCCGGAGAGCAGGAAGCACAATTAAAGAAATATGAGGAAGATTTTCTTGCAGTCCAGGCGGAAATCGAAAAGCATCAGGCGGAGAGCAATCGTCTGGAAGATGAGATCGAACAGCTTCAAAAACAACTGAAAGATCAAAATGAGCAATTGCAGATCGGTCAGACAACATTTCACAGAGAGAAGTCAAGACTGGAATCTCTTAGAAACTTGACGGAGCGGTACGATGGTTATGGAGGAAGTATCCGCAAAATTATGGAACGAAAAGAGGAAGAAAAAGGGCTTCTTGGGGTAGTGGCGGACTTGATCAAAGTTGATAAAACCTATGAGATCGCGATTGAGACAGCGCTTGGGGGGAACATTCAGAATATTGTTACGGATTGTGAGGAGACTGCAAAACGCATGATCGATTTTCTGAAAAGGAACAAGTATGGACGTGCGACCTTTTTACCATTGACTGCAATCAACGGAACCTCCGGGATTCGACAACCAGAGGCATTACAAGAGAAAGGGGTTATAGGACTTGCAAGCACACTGGTAGCAGCAGATCCTAAGTATCAAAAACTTATTGACCATTTACTTGGCAGAACAGTTGTTGTTCATACCATTGAGGATGGAATTGCACTGGCAAGAAAATACAGACAGTCTCTGCGGATTGTGACACTGGAAGGAGAACTGATGAACCCCGGCGGTTCCATGACAGGAGGATCTTTTAAAAATACAAGCAATCTTTTGAGTAGAAGGCGCGAGATTGAAGAGTATGAGAAAGCGGTAAGAAGGCTGTATCAGGAGATGCAGCAGATGCAATCTGCTGTGATTCGGGATAAAGAGAAGCGGACAGCTTGCTATGCAGATCTTGAAAAAAATCGAGAAATTCTTCAAAACCTGTATGTGAAACAAAATACGGTAAAGATGAATCTTGCACAGGCAAAAGAGCGACAGGGAGAAACGAGCCAGGCATTTACCGATATTCATCAGGAGGGAATGCGGCTGGAACGTCAAATGGCAGAAATTTTTGAAAACAAAGAGTCAATCCAGATGGAACTTGAAACGTCTGAATTACTTGAGAAAGAATTTCAGCGCAGAATCCAACAATTGCAGAAAGAAGTTGAGCAGAAGAAAGAGAAGGAAGCAATCTATCTGAAAAGTGCAGAGGCAGCACATCTCGAGAGTGCTGCACTGGATCAAAAAAATCTATTTTTGCAGGAAAATGTGAAACGAATGGAAGAAGAAATGTTTCGCAGATCACACGAGGAGGAAACACTTCAAGCCGGAAAAGAACATGCGGCAAATGAGATTGCGGATCGGGAAGGGCAGATTTTAAAACTACGTCAAACGATCGTACAGCTGAGTGAAGAACTTCATGCAGCAAAAGAGGAACTGACGTCTTATATGGAGCAGAAAGAGAAACTTCAGCTTGTACAGAAAGAAATTTTCCAGAGCCGGGAAGAATTATCCCGTCATCTTTCTGATCTGGACAAAGAAACTTTTCGCTTGGACAGCAAAAAGACTGCTTTGGAAGAGCAGACTGAAAAGTTGATGAATTACATGTGGGAAGAATATGAACTGACCTATTCTCATGCACTGGAAATGAGAAAAGAAGAGCTGATTGATCCTGTGCTTCTAAAGAAAGAAATTCAAAGATTAAAAACAGAGATCAAGGCGCTTGGCACAGTCAATGTCAATGCGATTGAGGATTACAAAAATGTGCTTGAGCGCTACGAATTCTTAAAAGGACAGCATGATGACCTTGTGGAGGCAGAAAAGACTTTGGTTCAGATTATTGAAGAACTGGATATTGCGATGCGGAAACAATTTGAAGAACAGTTTGCAAAGATCGCAAAGGAGTTCGACAGTGTATTCAAACAGCTTTTTGGCGGAGGAAAGGGAACGCTCGAATTGTTAGAAGACGAAGACATTCTAGAAGCGGGTATTCGCATTATTGCACAGCCGCCAGGGAAAAAACTGCAAAATATGATGCAGCTTTCTGGTGGAGAAAAGGCGCTGACGGCCATTGCACTTTTGTTTGCTATCCAAAATTTAAAGCCATCCCCATTTTGTCTTCTTGATGAGATTGAGGCTGCGCTTGACGATTCGAATGTGACGCGTTTTGCAAAGTATTTACATAAACTGACCAAACATACACAATTTATCGTAATTACGCACAGGCGTGGTACGATGACAGCGGCAGACCGTCTATACGGAATTACGATGCAGGAGAAAGGGGTATCGACATTGGTGTCGGTAAATCTTTTGGAAGATGAGTTAGAAAAGTAGGAGGAAATAGATATGGGAGAAAAAAAAGGATTTTTTAAACGACTGGTATCTGGACTTGCAAAGACAAGAGATAACATTGTATCAGGAATTGACAGCATTTTTAATGGATTTTCAAGTATTGATGAAGATTTCTATGAAGAACTGGAAGAGATACTGATCATGGGAGACTTGGGAATCCATGCGACGATGCAGATCATTGAAGATCTGAAGGCGAAGGTAAAAGAGAACCATATTAAGGAGCCGGCAGAATGCAAGCAGCTTCTGATTGACAGTATCAAAGAGCAGATGAGCATCGGAGATACGGCATATGAATTTGAAAATCGTACTTCCGTTGTTCTTGTCATCGGAGTAAACGGTGTTGGAAAGACGACAACAGTTGGAAAACTTGCAGGAAAACTTCGAGAAGAAGGAAAGAAAGTTGTTTTAGCAGCGGCAGATACTTTCCGTGCAGCAGCAGGGGAACAACTTACCGAGTGGGCGAGAAGAGCAGATGCCTATATGATCGGAGGTCAGGAAGGAGCAGATCCGGCGGCGATTGTTTATGATGCAGTACAGGCTGCAAAAGCAAGAAAGGCGGATGTACTGCTATGTGACACGGCAGGGCGTTTGCACAACAAGAAAAATCTGATGGAAGAGTTAAAAAAGATCAATCGGATCATTGACCGGGAATTTCCGGAAGCATATCGTGAAACACTTGTTGTATTGGACGGAACAACCGGACAGAATGCGCTCGCACAGGCAAGAGAATTTAAAGAAGCAGCAGATATTACAGGAATTGTTTTGACTAAATTAGACGGAACAGCTAAAGGGGGAATTGCTGTGGCAATCCAGGCAGAACTTGGCATTCCGGTGAAATATATTGGTGTCGGAGAACATATCGAGGATCTTCAAAAATTTGATCCAGATGAGTTTGTAAATGCATTGTTTGCGACAGAAGAATAAAAGATAGATGGAGCGGGATTGAAAAATTCCCGCTCCATTGTTATATTAAAATCTGTGTGATAGATGAAGGTTGATTATCATAAGGTGTGGTCCGCTTGATATTTTTCTTATAGCAGCTTGGGGTTACACCAACCGCCTTTTTGAACAGTTTGGTAAAATAATTGACATCATTCATTCCTACATTCCATGCCACATCCTGAATTTGCAGATCGGTGGTATTTAATAATTTCACTGCAATGTGTATTCTTTGCTGGTTGATAAATTCTGTCAATGTAATTTCAAGTTCCTTTTTGAAAATGGTTGACAGGTAGTTTGGATTTACATTCAGCACTTCTGCAATTGATTTTAATGAGAGTGGATGATGCAAATTAAAATGGATATAATTTAATGCTTTGCGAATGACGGGGCTATAATTCATCATGGACTGATTTTGAACAAGCAGACAATATCTCCGGATCATATCGAGCATCAAGGCATTTAAATTTTCAACAGAAGAAGAGTCTTCAATTTGTAAGGCATAAGATGTCGAAATTTCATTTAAATAGATAGGATGGACAAAACTCTTTTCAGCTGCTTTTCGGCACAGCGTATTTAAGATTACAAGTCGATTCTTAGCATCACGCAGAAGATCTTTTGTCCGATTCTCAAAGCGAGTGCAGCTAAATGCGTGAAAAGACTTTAGTGCATTTCTCCGGTCTCCTCTGGAAATCGCTTCTAGAAGTTCGTTCTCCATCCGGTAACGTTCTTCCATGACATCCATGGAAAGATAGAGTTCCGGCGTGGAAGAAGATTCGTAGCTTACGTCATTTGTTCCCCAGTTTTCAGTGATGAAATGGACAAGGTAAGATTCTGGGCCGCCGTATAGATAACTGCCTATTGTGTTGAGTGTGGCGATCATCGTTCGCATTTCCAACTGTGGAATTGTGTCATAGTAAGTACGGAGCGAATCACGCATATTTTCGGAAAGCTGATTTTTCTGAAGAATTTCCGAAAGAAAGGTATCGTCCGCAGTTCGGGTGAGAAATGGGCCTACATAATAATAACTGTTGGCAATCTCAGGGTGCTTAAAAATGATATAATGTGAATAAAAATTATCTTCCATGAAATAAATAGAATTATCAAATGTTACATTTGGTGCTCCGTAGAGTAGAGTCTGGTAGTCAAAATCGCTCCAAATCTTTCTGCGCAGTCCGAAGTCAATCTGCTCCAAAGATTCAAATGGAGGTATCAGGACGGCAGAGTGCACTTTGAGTGTAGCGTACAAAAGGTCTGTGAGGAATGCAAAAATATTCGGTTGTTTCATACTCATCTCCTTAAAATTATTCTATATAATAATAAAATACATGAAAATAGTACGAAAATCAATGAGAATTCTACTCTCGCTCAAAAAAAATATGTGTTAAAGTAATAACAAGGTCAGGACAGACCGAATGCTAAAAGTCTTTTTGCCCATCCGACAGTTACACAGGTGTATACCAAAATCTGCTTGTTGCTGGGAGAGGAACAAAAAGCAAAACATGCCGAAAGAAAAAGATTTTAGGAGGATGACAATGGCAAGTTCAACAAACAACAATCAACCTTTCGGAATCAAAGATAAAATCGCTTACATGTGTGGAGACTTTGGTAACGATTTCTTCTTTATTCTGATTAGTCAATTTTTAATGGTGTTCTACACAAGCGTGTTGGGAATCAACGCAGGTGTGGTAGGAACTTTGTTTTTAGTAGCGCGTTTTGTTGATGCGTTCACAGATATTGGAATGGGACGAATTGTAGATAGTTCCAAACCTGGAAAGGAAGGAAGATACCGTCCATGGATCAGAAGAATGCGTATTCCAGTAATCCTTGCGGGAGTACTTGTATTTATTCCATGGGTAGCAAACCTTCCGTATGCACTGAAGATTGTCTATATTTTTGTAACTTACATTTTATGGGGAAGCTTCTGTTACACAGCAATCAATATCCCATATGGTTCTATGGCTTCCGCAATCTCTACTGATCCGGTAGAACGTGCACAGCTTTCTACATTCAGAAGCGTGGGTGCAGCACTTGCAGGAGTTATCGTTGGATTCGTAGCGCCGATGATCGTATACGTAAAAGATGAGGCGGGAAATCAGGTATTAGTTGGGGAGCGTATGTTTATTCTCTCACTTATTTTCGCTGTATGTGCATTCATCTGCTACACAATCTGTTACAAATGGTCTACAGAGCGTGTTGTGACAGAGACAAAAACAGTAGAAAAGAAGGCTTCTGCAAAAGACCTTGTAAAAGGACTTGTTGGAAACCGTGCACTCGTATCTATCATTGTTGCGGCAATCGTATTACTTCTTGCAATGCTTCTTGCACAGTCTATGAACGTATATCTGTATCAGGATTACTTCAAAAATACAAAGGCAATGTCAATTGCAAGTTTATTAGGTACTGCATGTACATTGATTTTAGCTCCATTTTCTGGTAAAATTACTAAGAGATTTGGAAAGAAAGAAGCATCTAGTGTGGCATTACTTTTTGCATCTGCAGTATATGTATTCTTATTTGTTGCAAAGATTAAAAATCCATGGGTATTCTGCGGAATCATTTTATTAGGAAACCTTGGAAGCGGTCTTTTTAACTTGATGATCTGGGCATTTATCACAGACATCATTGATTACCAGACTGTGATGACAGGTTCTGAAGATGGTGGTACTGTTTATGGCGTTTACTCTTTTGCAAGAAAGCTTGGACAGGCTCTTGCAGGAGGACTTGGCGGATATGCGCTTGCACTGATCGGATATCAGTCAGGTGCAGGTATTGACCAGACAGAAGCTGTAAAGAACTCTATCTATGCGGTGGCAACAGGTGTTCCGGCAATCGGATATCTTATCATTGCATTGATCTTGATTTTCTGGTATCCTCTTTCTAAGAAGAAACTGGAAGAAATCAGAGAAGAATTAGATAAAAGAGCAGCAAAATAATTTGCGCTAGATACATCCGGCAGTCAGCAATATGGCTGCCTGTCGGTACGAGAAGAGATATTTTGCGTTCCTTATAACGCATAATAAAATATATAAATGAAACGAAAGGAGAAATGTGTATGAAAATGACATTTCGCTGGTATGGACCAGACGATCCGGTAACTCTGGACAATATTCGTCAGATTCCGGGAATGACAGGTGTCGTGACAGCTGTTTACAGTGTTCCTGTCGGAGAAGTATGGCCGGAAGAAGAAATTCTGAAATTGAAAGCTCAGGTAGAAGCTAAAGGACTTGAGATGGAAGTGATTGAAAGTGTTCCGGTTCACGAGGATATCAAGTTGAGAAGAGGAAACTATCAACAGTATATCGAGAACTATAAAGAGAACATCAGACGTCTTGCAAAAGCAGGCGTGAAGTGCATTTGTTACAACTTCATGCCAGTATTTGACTGGACAAGATCACAGCTTGACAGAGAACTTCCGGATGGATCTAACGCACTTGTATACTACAAAGAGCATGTGGCACAGATGGATCCGACAAAATTGGCTCTTCCGGGATGGGATTCTTCCTACTCAACAGAAGAGATGGCAGAGCTGATCCAGGCGTACAAAGATCTTGGTGAAGAAGGACTGTGGGAGAACCTGGCTTATTTCATCAACGAGATCATGCCTACAGCAATCGAATTTGATGTCAACATGGGAATTCATCCGGATGATCCACCGTGGTCTATTTTTGGAATTCCGAGAATCATTACATGCGAGGAGAACATTGATCGTTTCTTAAGTCTCTACGATGATAAACATCACGGACTGACACTTTGCAGCGGAAGTCTTGGATGTGCGACATTTAACAACTACGCAGAGATGGTAAAAAAATATGCGGCAATGGGACGGATTCACTTCGCTCATGTAAGAAATGTTAAGATTCTGGAGGACGGATCCTTTGAGGAGAGTGCGCACTATTCTCCGTGTGGATCATTAGATATCGTTGAAATATTAAAAGCATATCACGATGCTGGATTTGAAGGATATTTAAGACCGGATCACGGAAGAATGATCTGGGGAGAGACTGGAAAACCGGGATATGGACTGTATGACAGAGCATTAGGTGCAATGTATATGACAGGAATCTGGGAAACCCTTGATAAATTAGACAAATAGTTCGAAAAAATAAAAAGATTGGAGCGTGGAAAAATATGAAACTTCCATTTCAAATTGATCTGAAAGATAAAGTAGTAGTTGTAACAGGAGCCGGCGGTGTACTTTGTTCTATGTTCGCAGCAGCTGTTGCTGAGACAGGAGCGAAAGTTGCGCTTCTTGACCTGAACGAAGAAGCAGCAAAAGCAAATGCTGAAGCAATCGTCAAAGACGGAGGAATCGCAAAAGGATATGCATGTAATGTACTTCAGAGAGAAAGCATCGAAGCAGCAAGAGATGCGATCCTTGCAGATTTCGGAACATGTGACATCCTGATCAACGGAGCAGGAGGAAACAATCCGAGAGCAACAACAGACAATGAATTCTTCCACAAAGAAGATTTAAATCAGATGAAGACATTCTTTGATCTTGATGTTTCTGGAGTAGAATTCGTATTTAACTTAAACTACCTTGGCACACTGCTTCCAACACAGGTATTTGCTCAGGACATGATGGACAAAAAAGGTGCGAGCATCATCAACATTTCCAGCATGAATGCATTTACACCACTGACAAAGATTCCTGCATACAGCGGAGCAAAGGCTGCTATTTCTAACTTTACACAGTGGCTTGCAGTACACTTCTCAAAAGTTGGAATTCGTTGCAACGCAATCGCACCAGGATTCTTCGTTTCAAAACAGAATGAAAAATTATTATTTAACGATGACGGAACACCGACAGCACGTACAGAGAAGATTTTAAGAAACACACCTATGGATCGTTTTGGTAAATCAGAAGAGTTGATCGGTACTTTATTATACTTAATGTGCGAAGATGCTTCCAGCTTCGTAAATGGTGTAGTAATTCCGGTAGACGGAGGGTTCTCTGCTTACTCAGGCGTATAATAGTAATCAGATAGAAAAGACACATTGCCAATGCAGAAGAACATGCAGAGTCTGTTTTTCTGCATTGGCGTTCTTTATCATAGAAAAAGTGAAATGACAGATGCTTTGGCAAGCATACAATCTTCCAGAGCGCACAAAAAAGATAGGATAAGGAGAAAATAAAAATGAAAAAATTTATGGATAAAGATTTCCTCTTAGAGACAGAGACAGCAAAAGTATTATATCATGACCATGCGGCAAAAATGCCGATCTGTGATTTCCATAACCACTTAAATGTACAGGAAATTTATGAAGATAAAGTGTTTAACGACATCGGAGAAATCTGGCTTGGGGGAGATCACTACAAGTGGCGTGCACTTAGGACAAACGGAATCCAGGAAGAGTATGTGACAGGAAAGGAAGTTTCTTTCCAGGAAAAATTCAGCAAATGGGCTGAAACAATTCCATATACATTCGGGAATCCACTGTATCACTGGACACATCTGGAATTGCAGCGTTATTTTGGAATTGAAGAGCCGTTAAGCCCGAAGACAGAGAAAGAGATTTACGAAAAGTGTAACCAAATGCTCAATACAAAAGAATTCTCTGTTCGAAATCTTCTCCGCATGATGAATATCACAGTACTTTGCTCGACAGATGATCCGGCAGACGATCTGAGATACCACAAAGCATTAAAAGAAGATGGATTTGAAATTCAGGTACTTCCGACATTCCGTCCGGACAAAGCGCTTGGAATCGATAAAGCTGATTTTGCAGAATATATTGCAAAACTTTCAGAAGTTGTAGGATATGAGATCGATTCCATCGAAACATTAAAGAAAGCACTGGAAGAGAGAATTAACTACTTTGCAGAAGTTGGATGCCGTGTCAGCGACCATGGATTAGATGAAAATCTCTACATCAAAGCATCTGAAGAAGAAGTAGATGCAATCTTTAAAAAAGCATTGGCAGGGGAGAAACTGACAGCAGAAGAGATCAAGAAATTTAAAGGAAACGTTCTTGTATTTTTAGGAAGCCATTATCACAAGAGAAATTGGACAATGCAGCTTCACATTGGAGCAGTTCGTAACAACTCTACAAGAATGTTTGAAAAGTTAGGACCGGATGCAGGATTTGACTCTATCGATGATATCTGCTATGCAAAAGAATTAAGCGCACTTTTAAATGCAATGGATTACAATGCAGAACTTCCAAAGACAATCCTTTACTGCCTGAATGCAAAAGATAATGAGATGCTTGCAAGTATGGCTGGAAACTTCCAGGATGGTTCCTGCAAAGGAAAAGTACAGTTTGGTGCTGCATGGTGGTTCCTTGATCAGAAACGCGGTATGGAAGCACAGTTAGACGTATTGAGCCAGATTGGTCTCCTGTCTGCATTTGTTGGAATGCTTACAGACTCAAGAAGTTTCCTTTCTTTCCCAAGACACGAATACTTCCGCCGTATCCTCTGCAACTACATCGGAAATCTTGTTGAGAATGGAGAATATCCGGCAGATATGGAATTCCTCGGACAAATGGTAGAAAATATTTGTTACAATAACGCAATGGAGTATTTCGGATTTTAGGAGGCATAGATGTCAACGATATTTGATTCTTTTGAAAGAAAACATGACTTTTTAATCTGCGTCGATTCAGACGGATGCGCAATGGATACAATGGATATCAAGCATTTTCGCTGTTTTGGCCCATGTATGATCGAAGTCTGGGGACTCCATGCTCACGAACAAGAGCTTCTTGCACGTTGGAATGAAATAAATCTTTATACAATGACAAGAGGGATCAATCGGTTCAAAGGACTTGCGATCGCATTGAAAGAGGCAGAGGAAACCTACGATGATGTGCAGATTGATGATCTGGAGACATTTCTTCGTTGGACAGAAATAACAAAAGAACTTTCAAACCGTGCGATTGAGGACGTGCTTGCTCAGAAAGAGAGCAAGTCACTTCGGATGGCGCTGGAGTGGTCAGAGCGGGTTAATGTGGCAATTAAAAATCTTCCGGAAGAGGAAAATCTTCCATTTGAAGGTGCGAAAGCAGGACTTGCAGCTGCTCATGCTGCAGCAGATGTAGCGATTGTGTCTTCTGCAAATGCAGGAGCAGTCAGAGAAGAGTGGACAAGGCATAACCTGATTGAGCATACGGACATTATGCTGGCGCAGGATGCAGGAACAAAAGCTTACTGTATCGGTCAGCTTTTACAGAAAGGGTATGAAAAAGACCATGTACTGATGATTGGTGATGCACCGGGAGACCAGAAAGCGGCGGAGGACAACGGAGTGCTGTACTATCCGATTCTGGTGAAAAAGGAAAAAAGTTCCTGGGAGCGGTTTCTGTCAGAGGGACTGGAAAAATTCCTTTCAGGAACATATTCAGGAAAATACCAAGAAGAAAGAATTAAGGAGTTTCAGAAGAATCTTTCCGAATAAGTCATTTGAAAGAAAAAGGAGGAAGCAACGTGAGAGAAATTATTAATATCAATGAAGGATGGTATTTCAGTAAAGAGCAGAAAGAACTGCCAACCGCGTGCGAAGAAAGTTGGGAAGTAGTCGATCTTCCACATACATGGAACCAGTATGACGGGCAAGATGGGGGTTCGGACTACTATCGTGGAGCCTGCTGGTATGTAAAGGAATTAGGGCCATATACAGTGAAGCCGCATAGCCGCATTTACCTGGAATTCCAGGCAGCAGCAAATGTATGCGCGGCTTATGTAAATGGAAAGAAAGTGTGCAGTCATGAAGGTGGATTCAGCATTTTCCGTGCGGATATCACGGAGCAATTAGATGAAAACGGAGAAAATCTGATCGCCGTATGCGTGGACAATGCACCGAAATCAAATGTTTATCCGCAGATGGCAGACTTTACATTTTATGGAGGTCTGTACAGAGATGTGAATCTCGTGATTGTAAATGAATCTCACTTTGACCTGGATTATTATGGAGCGCCGGGTATCAAAGTTTCCTCTAAAATCCAAGGAGAGAATGCGCTTGTAGATATTCATTCTTATGTGACAAATCCTTTGGAAGGTGACCGTGTAGAGTTTGAGATTTATGATGAAGATGGAGAGACAAAAGTATTTGCAGTTCGTCCGGCGACACAGGAGACACAGGTAGCTGTAGAGCTTCTTGATGCACATCTGTGGCAGGGAGTCGAAGATCCATATCTTTATACCGTTTCTGCGAGACTGGTACGACACAATGAAGTACTGGATGAAATTGAAACGAGAATAGGTATTCGTGAATATACAGTGGATCCGCAAAAAGGATTTTTCTTAAACGGAAAAAGTATGCCGCTTCGCGGAGTATCCAGACATCAGGATAGATATGATCTTGGAAATGCATTGACATTTGAGGAGCATTACGAAGATATTCTGTTGATCAAAGAAGTGGGAGCAAATACTATCCGCCTTGCACATTATCAGCACAGCCAGGATTTTTATGATCTTTGCGACGAAGCAGGATTTATTATTTGGGCAGAGATTCCGTTTATTTCAGCGATGAACGCAGATCCGGATGCCCACGAAAATTGCAGAAGCCAGATGAGAGAGTTGATTTTCCAGAATTTTAATCATCCATCCATCTGTTTTTGGGGTATCTCAAATGAGATTACGATTGGAGGAGAAGTGCCGGGACTGGTAGAAAATCTGAAAGATCTACATGCGCTTGTCCATGAACTGGATGATACAAGGATGACAACGATGGCTCAAGTGTCCAACCTTCCGATGGAAAATGAGCAAAATGACATTACCGATGTGGTAAGTTATAACCATTATTTCGGATGGTATGGCGGAAAGCTGGAAGATAATGAGGCATGGCTGGATGCGTTCCATGAGATGCACCCAGAAAGACCGATCGGAATTTCTGAATATGGATGCGAAGGAATTACAACATATCATAATGATAATCCAAAAGGCGGAGATTACAGCGAAGAATTTCAGGCAGTGTACCATGAGCATATGGCGAAAATCATTGAGGAACGTCCGTGGCTTTGGGCAACACATGTATGGAATATGTTTGATTTTGGATGTGATGCAAGAAATGAAGGTGGTGTCAAAGGACGTAACAACAAAGGTCTTATGACAATTGATCGTCTGATCCGCAAAGATGCATTTTACCTGTATAAGGCATATTGGACAGAGGAAGAATTTGTTCATATTTGCAGCAAGCGCTATGCACAGCGTACAACAGACACTGTGACAATCAAAGTTTACACGAATTGTCCGGAAGTTACACTTTCTATCGGCGGAAGGGTAATTGAGAAACAGGCAGGAAATAAAGTGTTTACATTTGAAAATGTACCGTTACAGGAAGGGTTTACAACAATTGTGGCAAAAGCCGGAAATTGTACGGATACAATCACTCTGGAAAAGGTTGCAGAGGCAAATCCATCTTATATTTTTGAAGAAAGCGAAGATGATAAAGTAGCAGGTGTAACAAACTGGTTTGACAATGTAGATTTATCAGTAGTACGTCCGATGGAATTTAAAGAAGGATATTTTTCTTTGAAAGATCTTGTGAAAGATATTTTAAAGAATACAGAGGCATGCCAGGTTCTGTTAAATGGTCTCAGCAGTACGATGGGAATTAATATTAAGAAATCGATGCTTGAAGTTATGGGAGACCGTCCGGCAATGGATATGGGTGCAAACAGTGGAGATGAAAAGAAGATGGCTGTAATGGCATATATCAATACGGAACTTCAGAAAATCAAAAAAGAAGACTAACGATTGTTTTTGTGAAATTATATTGAAAACATAGACAAAACAGGGGTGTTCCTATGAACATCCTTGTTTTTTGCCTATAAAAGTATTTTTAAGATACTATGAAACAAAAATCTTCTAACAAAAGGAAAAAGAGCAAATAATTATTGACATAATCTGTATTAAAATGTAAAATATTTAGAATAATTTGAAATTCAAAAAGATATTCAGAATATTTCTCAAGTGTTTTGGATGGAGCTGTGGAAGGAGGAACTTACTATGGAGAAAATTCAGATGACGACACCGCTTGTGGAGATGGATGGCGATGAGATGACGAGGATTTTGTGGCAGATGATCAAAGAGCATTTGATTTTGCCTTATGTGGATTTGAAGACAGAATATTATGACCTGGGGTTGGAATACCGTAATGAAACGGAGGACAGGGTTACAGTAGAGTCTGCAAATGCAACAAAAAAATATGGGGTTGCCGTAAAGTGTGCGACGATTACACCGAATGCTGCCAGAATGGAAGAGTACAATCTGAAAGAGATGTGGAAAAGTCCAAATGGGACAATCCGAGCTATGTTAGATGGAACGGTATTTCGTCAGCCGATTGTTGTAAAAGGAATTGAGCCGTGTGTTCGGAACTGGAAGAAACCGATCACACTGGCGAGACATGCCTATGGAGATGTGTACAAAGGTGTGGAGATGAAGATTCCGGGGGCTGGAAAGGCAGAACTTGTCTATACTGGAGAAGATGGCACTGAAATGCGAGAGCTGATCCACGATTTTTCGGGACCGGGTATTATACAGGGAATGCATAACACTGACGAGTCAATCACAAGCTTTGCGAGAAGTTGCATGAACTATGCGCTGGATACAAAGCAGGATCTCTGGTTTGCTACAAAAGATACCATTTCAAAAAAATATGATCATACGTTCAAAGACATTTTTCAGGAAATTTATGATACAGAATATCAGGAAAAATTTCAGGAAGCAGGTATTACATATTTCTACACGTTGATTGATGATGCTGTGGCACGTGTGATGAAATCGGAAGGAGGATTTATCTGGGCATGCAAAAATTATGATGGTGATGTGATGAGTGACATGGTATCTTCCGCATTTGGATCTCTTGCCATGATGACTTCCGTGCTGGTATCTCCGGATGGTTACTATGAGTATGAGGCGGCACATGGGACAGTACAGCGCCACTACTATAAACACCTAAAAGGAGAAGAAACTTCTACAAACTCGGTAGCTACTATCTTTGCATGGACAGGTGCGTTGAAAAAGAGAGGAGAACTGGATGGCAATAAAGAACTGACAGCATTTGCAGAAAAGCTGGAGCAGGCGACGCTCGATACGATCGAGTCTGGAAAGATGACGAAGGATCTTGCGATGATCACATCGATTCCGAATCCAGTCGTGCTGAATAGCGAAGCGTTTATTAAAGAAATCGCGGAGAAACTTTCTCAATACAGTGAGAAATAGAGAAGTAGATACAGTTTTATAAAAAATGGAACGATTGCAAGAAAAAGGTATGTTGCAATCGTTCCGTTTGTCTGTTTATGAATCGTTTCCGAAAGAGCGGAGTGTAAGCATGATGGATGGCACACCAGACGACTATTTATTCCGCGAGGGATTCCCATTGTTCATAAAGATCCCATAGTTTTGTGTCAATTTCGGCTTTTTCATTTGTGATGTCCATTAGCTTTTTTGAGTTCATTGCATACTCTGGTTTTGCAAGCTCTTCATCGAGTTTAGCGGAAGCCTCTTCCAGTTTTTGAATTTTCTCTTCTAATTTTTTAAGATCATTCTGCCGTTTCCGCTCTTTTGCCTGAAGTTCCTTTTGCGCCTGCCAGTCTAATTTCGATTCAGATGCTGTTTCTTCAGAGGAAGCATCTGTTTGCGCAGCAGATTCGGTGTAGGCGGCAGTAAGCTCTTCCTTTTTTTCTAGATAATAATCATAGTTTCCGATGTAGTTCACAAAACTTTGGTTAACGAGATCCAGAATCCTTGTGGCAGTTTGGTTGATGAAATAACGGTCATGCGAAACATACAGAACCGTTCCAGTGTAGTTGTTAAGCGCTTGTTCTAAGATTTCTTTTGAGGCAATATCCAAGTGGTTTGTCGGCTCGTCAAGAATCAAAAAATTAGCTTCCGACAACATCAGCTTCGCGAGAGACACCCGTCCTCTTTCCCCACCACTGAGATCGCCGATCCGTTTAAAGACATCCTCTCCCGTAAAGAGAAATGCGGCAAGAGTGTTACGGATCTCGGTATTTGTCAGTGACGGATAGTCGTCAGAAATCTCTTCGAAAATAGTCTTTTCCATGTGCAGAACATGATGTTCCTGATCATAATAACCGATATGGACATTGGAACCAAGTGTAAAGGTTCCGTGATCTGCAGGAATCACTTCGTTTAAAATTTTTAGTAAGGTTGTCTTGCCGGTTCCATTATCCCCGATGACCGCAACATGCTCTCCACGCTTGATTTCAAAGTTGATATTTTGAAAGAGCGTGTGTGTGCCAAAAGATTTTCCTAACCCTTCTACACGAAGAACATCATTTCCGCTGACGACGGTCGGTTCTAAATGAAGCTTCAATTCGGCATGATGTTCCAATGGCTTTTCAATCCGATCCATTTTCTCAAGCATTTTTTCGCGGCTTTCTGCACGGCGGATCGATTTTTCGCGATTGAAAGAACGAAGTTTTCGAATTACTTCTTCTTGATGGCGGATTTCCTGTTGTTGATTCAGATATTCTTTTAACTTCGCTTCCCGGATCAGTTTCTTTTTCTCGGCAAATTCAGAATAATTGCCGTTGAACATCATAATCTCGCCAAATTCAATTTCAATGACTTTTGTTACAACGCGGTTGATGAAATAGCGGTCGTGGGAGACTAAAAGTACGGCACCTGGATAATTTGAGAGGTAAGTCTCAAGCCATGCGATAGAATTCAGATCTAAGTGGTTCGTAGGCTCATCAAGAAGTAAAATATCAGGTTTGGTAAGAAGCAGTTTTCCTAGAGCTACTCGGGTTTTTTGACCTCCGGAGAGGTTGTCCACACATTTGTCAAACTCTGTCTCTGCAAATCCAAGACCTTTTAATACGCCGATAATCTCGCTTTTGTAGGCATATCCATCTGCCCGCTCAAAGGCTGCACTTAATTTGTGATAGGTATGCAAAAGCTGCTCAAGTCCTTCCCCGCTTTTTTTCTGCATTTCTTCTTCTAAGCGGCGAAGTTGTGTCTCCATCTGAATCAGGTCGGCTTTTGCGCTTTCTACTTCCTGATAGATCGTGTTGCCGGACAATAGCGCTTGATGCTGCGCAAGATATCCGATGGTCTTCCCTTTGGCAAGGATGATTTCTCCATCATCAGCGGGAATCTCTCGCATGATCATTTTTAAGATGGTTGATTTCCCGGCACCATTTAAACCAACTAACGCCGCTTTTTCGTGTTCTTCTATATGAAAAGAGCCATTTTTGACAATCACTTGCTCCAAAAAGGCTTTTTTTAGATTATGGCATGCTAAAACCATGTTGTTTCCTCCTAAATCAATTGTTGAGTTGTTATTTCCATGCTGAAAAAATGTGACCATTTCCCCAGAATCTTCCTTTACTCTCTTTTCAATTATAGCGGATATCAAAGAAAATACAACTAAAAAGAAATGAAAAGTTTGACTTTACTAGAACAATTTTATATAATAAGATGTAATAAACAATGGGGATGGTGAACATTTGTGACAGAAAGACAGATTTCTCAGGCGGTCATCAGACGTTTGCCAAGATACTATCGGTATTTAGGCGAACTTCTGGAAAATGGAGTGGAACGCATTTCCTCAAATGACCTGAGCAAGAAAATGAAAGTGACCGCTTCCCAGATTCGTCAAGATCTGAATAATTTTGGTGGATTTGGCCAGCAGGGCTATGGATACAACGTGAAATATTTATACACAGAGATTGGTAAGATCTTAGGGCTCGATAAGACACATAATATTGTGATCATCGGTGCAGGAAATCTCGGACAGGCGCTTGCAAATTATGCGGCATTTGAAAGAAGCGGGTTTTTGCTGAAAGGAATTTTTGATATTAATCCAACATTAAAAGGAATGACGATTCGCGATGTTCCGATTCGAATGATGGAAGAACTTCCGGAGTTTGTACAAAACAATGACATTGAGATTGCAGCACTTACGATTCCGAAGACGAAAGCAGTGGAAGTGGCAGAACTTCTTGTAGACAACGGAGTAAGGGCGATTTGGAACTTTGCACATACTGATCTAAATCTTCCAAAGAATGTTATTGTGGAAAATGTACATCTTTCAGAAAGCTTAATGCGTTTATCTTACAATGTAAATCGCTATAATTACTTTAATGCAAAGGAATAAGAAACGATGATCATTGGAGTTGGAACCGATATGATAGAAATAGAACGTGTAAGGAAAGCGTGTGGAAAGCAGGCTTTTTTTACGCGTTGTTTTTCCGTGCGGGAACAGGAGATGATTCGCGGGCAGATGGACAAAGCAGCAGGCAATTTTGCAGTCAAAGAGGCTGTGGCGAAAGTATTTGGAACCGGATTTTCAGGATTTCGTCCTGGAGATATCGAGGTATTGCGGGATGAGAGAGGCAAACCTTATGTGAATCTTTTGCGAGGGGCAAAGGAGGCGGCAGTATCTGCCGGTATTGTAAAAATACATGTTTCCATTACGAATACTGATTGTTATGCTGTTGCATTTGCAGTGGGAGAGGGGGAATAATATGAGATATCTGCCGACTGGAGCGCAGATGAAACAGGGAGACCAAAAGACGATCACAGAGATGGGCATGCCGTCGATGGTTCTGATGGAGCGGGCGGCACTTTCTGTTGTGGAGATGATGGAGTCTGAGCAACTAGATTTAAAAAAGGTGCTCGTTGTCTGTGGTTCCGGAAATAATGGAGGAGATGGTTTTGCTGTCGCAAGACTTTTGCATCTAAAAGGATATGCTGTGGATGTCTGGTTTGTCGGGAAGGAATCTTCTATGACAGAGGAGACAAGGCTTCAGAAACAGATCGCGGTCCACTATGGAGTACCTGTAAAAGAACGGGTAGGAGAAGATTGTTATACGGTGATCGTGGATGCAATTTTTGGAATTGGATTATCAAGACAGGTTTCCGGGACATATTATAATGTGATTGAAAACTTAAATCAGATGGATGCCATAAAAGTCGCTGTAGACATTCCATCGGGACTTTCGGCAGATACCGGAGATGTACTGGGAATTGCATTCGCAGCAGATTTTACAGTCACATTTGCATTTCAAAAGATTGGGATGTTGTTTGGTATGGCGCGCAAGCTTGTCGGAAAGCTTGTGACGGCCTCCATTGGAATTGAACCTTCTGTATATGATGAGAGGGGAGATGTGTGCTATACTTACGATAGGACGGATTTGAAAAATCTGCTTCCTGCGCGTGATCCGGATGCTCACAAGGGTAACTACGGGAAAGTGCTTTTGATCGTGGGAAGTCCGGGAATGGCAGGTGCTGCTTACTTTAGTGCAAAGGCGGCATATCTGACAGGTGCCGGACTTGTACAGATTTATACAGCAAAAGAGAATCAGTCGAACTTGCAGCAACTGCTTCCGGAGGCGATCATTACCACATATGAAAGGTATGAGGAAGAAAAGCTAAAGGAACTGCTGGAATGGGCGGATGTTGTTGGAATCGGTTCAGGACTTTCGATGAGTGAGACCGCACAGCACCTTCTTTCAACTACCGTTCGCTGTGTAAAAAAGCCGTGCATGATCGATGCGGATGGATTGAACATTTTGTCAAAAGACAGGGCACTTTTTGAGAAATTGACACCGGATTGTATATTGACTCCCCACATGAAAGAAATGGCAGGGCTATGCGGGCATTCCGTGAAGGAATTAAAAGAAGAACGTTTTCGGTATTTTCAGGAATTTCTCGGATCGATTCCGTCTGTCTGTGTGATGAAAGATGCACGAACACTTGTAGGAAGAGATGGACGGCCAGTATATGTGAATACTTCCGGCAATCAGTCGATGGCAAAAGGGGGAGCCGGTGATGTCCTTGGCGGCATGATCACGGGGTTACTTGCACAGAAAATAGAGCCGTATGAAGCGGGAACACTCGGGGTGTTTTTGCATGGTTTGGCGGGAGATGCTGCACAGAAGAAAAAAGGCAGTTATAGTGTTCTGGCAAGTGATATTCTTGATGGGATTGCAGAAGTGCTGACCGCGGAAAGCACAGAGATGATTTTGCGTGAAAAGTGTTAAAAGAACAGAATAAAAAGTAGTAAGGGGCAGATAAATGAAAACTTATAGCAGAGTGTATGCAAAGATAGATCTAGATGCAGTAGCATGGAATATGGAACAGATGAAAAAAAATCTCAAAGAAGGAACTGAGATGGTTGCTGTGATCAAAACAGACGGATATGGGCATGGAGCTGTGCAGGTTGCATCGATGCTGGAATCATATGATTATGTGTGGGGATATGCCGTGGCAACATTAGATGAGGCGGTTGTGCTCCGTGCGGCAGAGATTCAAAAGCCGATTTTGGTGTTGGGATGTATTTTCCCAGATCAATATTGGGAGATGTTGAAATATGAAATCCGTATGAATGTTTATACAAAAGAGATGGCAGAGGCGATTTCAGCTCTGGCGGTCGAAAAAGGGGAGCAGGCATATGTACATATCAAACTGGATACCGGGATGGCGAGACTTGGATTTTCTGCCGAAGAAAGCAGTATTGAAGAAATCAAGGAGATTGCAGAACTTCCGAATTTAGTGCTGGAGGGAGTTTTTACCCATTTCGCTAAAGCGGACGAAGAAGATAAGACGTTTACAATGATGCAATTGGAAAAGTTTGAGTGGATGACACAGAGACTGGAAGAAGAAGGGGTTATTTTCCCGTATGTTCATGCGTCAAACAGTGCAGGAATTATAGATGTTCGCAGGGCTGATTATAATCTGGTACGCGCCGGGATCGCAATTTATGGGCTCTATCCTTCGGAGGAAGTCGATAAGGAAAAGGTACAGTTAAAACCGGCATTGTCTTTGAAAAGCCATATTGCATTTGTAAAAGACATCCCGGCAGGGACGCCGGTAAGCTATGGTGGTGATTTTGTGTCAGAGCATCAGATGCGGATTGCGACCATTCCGATCGGATATGGTGATGGGTATCCGAGAAGCCTTTCGGATACCGGATACGTGTTGATTCGCGGTAAAAAAGCTCCAATTATCGGAAGAATCTGCATGGATCAGTTCATGGTGGACGTATCAGATATCCCAGAGGTGAAATTTGGGGATAAGGTGACGTTGATCGGAAGAGATCAGGAGGAGTATCTTCCGGTGGAAAAGTTAAGCGAGTTATCTGGCAGGTTTAATTATGAGTTTGTCTGTGATCTTGGGAAGCGGATCCCGCGTGTCTATGTGCAGGATGGGAAGGTTGAAGAACAGGTAGATTATTTTGCTTAAATAAAATAAAGCTCTAAAGAATACATCCGAGAAAAGAGGAAATACTTTTTGCATCTTGAAGAATCGGAGTGTGAATAGAGTGGTTGTAAAACGAGGGGATATTTTTTATGCAGATTTAAGTCCAGTTGTCGGATCGGAACAGGGAGGTATCAGACCAGTATTGATCATACAGAATGATATTGGGAACAAACATAGTCCAACAGTCATCTGTGCCGCCATCACATCGAAGATGAATAAGGCGAAACTGCCAACGCATATTGAGATTGATGCAAAAAAATGCAGGCTGGTAAAGAATTCAGTCGTACTGTTAGAGCAGATCCGTACAATCGACAAACAGAGGCTCAGGGAGCAGGTTTGTCATCTAGATCAAGAACTAATGAAAAAAATTAATGAAGCACTGAAAATCAGTCTGGAGCTTCATACATAGTAAAGGAGTAGACGATGGAAGAAGAGAGGCGTCTGTGGAAAAATTTGAAGCAGATAGTATCTGGAGAGAGTCCGGAGAGCAAAGAAGAAGTGCAGGAAGCGGTTGAATATGTGGTAGAAGAGTGCGGCAGTCAGGGATACCTTGAAGAAAACGAAGTGCGAATGATCAAGAATGTGCTGCAGTACAGTGGGAAAAATGCTCGTGATATCATGACGCATCGAAAGGATATTGTAGCGGTGGATGGCAGTGAGACGTTGGAACATGCTTTGCAGTTCATGCTGGATGAGCGGTTTACGAGATTTCCGGTTTATGAGGAGAATATAGATGATATTATCGGTACGATCCATCTTAGAGATGCGATGAAATATTATTTAAACAAAGAGCTTCGCCCGGTCAAAGTAAAAGAATTAAAAGATTGTCTTCGTGAGGTCAGTTTTATCCCGGAAACAAAAGGACTGTCCCGTTTGTTCAAACAGATGAACACAGAAAAGAATCATTTATTTATTGTGCTGGATGAGTATGGACAGACAGCGGGGATTGTAGCGATGGAAGATATCATTGAGGAAATCGTCGGGAACATTTTTGACGAATATGATGAAGAAGAAACATTGTACTTCCGGCAGGAAAATGGAACCTATCTTGTTAAGGGAAAAGTAGCATTGGATGATCTGGAGGAGATTTTAGGAATCGAGATTGAAGATGAAGAAAATGAGACGTTGAATGGCTTTTTGATTTCGAAACTTGAACGGATTCCAGCTGAACATGAGACGTGCGAGGTACGATATGATGTTTACTGTTTTAGAATTCTTCGCGTAGACAATAATATGATCGAGTTGGTTGAAGTTGAAAAGATAGAAGATTAGTGATAGAATATAGCAGTGAAATACAAAATAGAAAGAGGTTAGAGTAATGTCAGGACATTCAAAATTTGCGAATATTAAGCATAAAAAGGAAAAAAATGATGCTGCAAAAGGAAAAATCTTTACAAAGATCGGAAGAGAACTTGCAGTAGCAGTAAAAGAAGGAGGCGGACCGGATCCGGCAAATAACAGTCGTCTGCGAGATGTAATTGCAAAAGCAAAAGCAAACAATATGCCAAATGACAACATCGACCGCAGTATTAAGAAAGCGGCGGGCGAAGGATCTGCTGACAATTACGAACACATTACGTATGAGGGATATGGACCAAATGGAACAGCGATCATTGTGAAAGCGCTGACAGATAATAAGAACCGTACTGCATCCAATGTCCGCAACGCCTTCACAAAAGGTAGTGGAAATGTTGGGACTCCAGGATGCGTTTCTTTCATGTTTGATGAGAAAGGACAGATCATTATTGCAAAAGAAGATTGCGATATGGATTCCGACGAATTGATGATGCTTGCTTTAGATGCAGGAGCAGAAGATTTTGTGGAAGAGGAAGACAGCTACGAAGTGTTGACAGTACCGGAAGATTTCAGTGAAGTTCGTCTGAAATTGGAAGAAGCAGGAATTCCGATGGCAAATGCAGAGGTGACCATGATTCCACAGACATGGGTAGAGTTGACAGATGAACAGGACCTGAAAAATATTCAGAAGACATTGGATCTGCTTGAGGAAGATGATGATGTCCAGGAAGTGTACCACAACTGGGATGAATAAGAAATTCAGTTTATAGTATAGCATGTAGTTATTTTGCAGCAAAAGGAGCTGTTTCTCTTAAAAGGATAAATGGCACAGTCAGATCGATCACCAACCAGGTGAAAGAGCGGCTGTGCCATTTTTGCATAAAATTTTCATAGTTAGATAAATTATTTTCAATTACAAATTAAAAAATATGAAAAAGATAGCTCTTGTGCAAATATTTTCTGAATGGTATACTAGATTCTAGTGAGAAAAAATCAGAATGAATACGCAGGAGGCAACGCAAATGAGCAATAATTACAGACCAGAGACAAAATGTATTCAATCAGGCTGGAAGCCGAAAAATGGAGAAGCCAGAGTGCTCCCGATCTACCAGAGTACAACATTTAAGTATGAGTCCAGTGAGCAGATGGGCAGACTTTTTGACCTGGAGGAGGCAGGATATTTTTATACAAGACTTCAGAATCCTACTAACGATGCCGTGGCAGCGAAAATCTGCGATCTGGAAGGAGGGGTTGCAGCAATGCTTACTTCCTCTGGACAAGCAGCAAATTTCTATGCGATCATGAATATTGCAGAAGCTGGAGATCACATTGTATGTGCGTCAGCACTTTATGGGGGAACCTATAATCTGTATGCCCATACATTGAAAAAAATGGGAATTGAAGCAACCTTTGTAGATCCGGATGCAGGAGAAGAGGAGTTACATGCTGCATTTCAGGAGAACACAAAAGCAGTATTTGGAGAGACCATATCTAATCCATCTCTTGTTGTTCTGGATATTGAGAAGTTTGCGAAGGCAGCTCATGCACATCAGGTTCCATTGATTGTTGATAATACTTTTGCGACTCCAGTGAACTGCCGTCCATTTGAGTGGGGAGCAGATATTGTAACACATTCTACTACAAAATATATGGATGGACATGCGACTTGTGTCGGAGGCTGTATTGTAGACAGTGGAAATTTTGAGTGGGATGCTGCAAAAGAAAAGTTCCCGGGATTGACAACTCCGGATGAAACTTATCATGGAGTGATTTATACAGAACGCTTTGGAAAACTGGCCTATATCCAGAAGGCGACAGCACAATTGATGAGGGATCTTGGATCGATTCAGTCTCCACAGAATGCATTTTTATTGAATATCGGACTGGAGACATTGTGTCTGAGGGTTGAGCGACATTGTGAAAATGCGCAGAAAGTTGCTGAGTATCTTGAGAGCCACGAAAAAGTGGCATGGGTGAACTATGCGGGGCTGGAAGGAAATAAGTACCATGAACTTGCGAAAAAGTATATGCCGAATGGTACATGTGGAGTAATTTCTTTTGGGCTGAAAGCGGGAAGAGACGGAGCGGTTGCGATGATGGATCATCTTCAGATGGCTGCGATTGTTACCCATGTTGCAGATGCGAGAACATCGGTACTCCATCCGGCAAGTCATACACATCGTCAGATGAATGAACAGGAACTGCTGGAAGCAGGGGTACAGCCAGATCTTATCCGCCTTAGTGTCGGAATCGAACATGTAGAAGACATTATTGCAGATTTGGAGCAAGCACTTGCCTATGTCTAATGGCAAGCTAAGAAACTCCGACCTGTTTTGATGAAATGGTACAGATGAAGAAATAAATAAAATACGTCTTGCAGAATACTGTTGTCCGATGGATGGGATACATTATTTTGTGAGACGTATTTTTATATGATCAAAGAGTTCTTTATGTTTTAGGAAAGTATGAAATATTATTTTCTGCACATACTAAAAAGAAAATATCAGGAGTGTGTGAAATGGGACAGGAAGAAAGAGATAATCATCAAGAAAAAGAGACGGAACAAATTAAAGAAATGGGAGCGCTTGAACTTGACAAAGACAGAGAAAAGCATCGTATCCAGCTTCTTACAATTATTGGAGAAATCGAAGGTCATGAAGCAGTATCGGGAAATACAAAAGCAACAAAATATGAACATCTACTTCCAAAGCTTGCGGAAATAGAAGATAATGAGGAAATTGATGGAGTGTTGATTCTTCTCAATACAATGGGCGGGGATGTGGAAGCAGGACTTGCAATTGCGGAGATGATAGCATCTCTTAGTAAGCCGACAGTTTCGCTTGTACTGGGAGGCAGTCATTCTATCGGTGGACCTCTCGCGGTGTCGGCAGACTACTCTTTTATTGTACCGAGTGGAACTATGATCGTGCATCCAGTGCGTTCGACCGGAATGTTTATTGGTGTCTTACAAAGCTATAAGAATATGGAGCGGACACAAGATCGTATTACACGGTTTCTCGCAGAACATTCCCGGATTTCTCAAGACCGTGTCGAAGAGTTGATGTTAGACTCGACACAGCTAGTAAAAGATGTGGGAACATTGCTGGAAGGAGAAGATGCCGTTCGGGAAGGACTGATCGATGCGGTTGGAGGCATTAGTGATGCATTAAAAAAATTGCAGGCAATGATTGAAGCGAACAAAAAATAGTGTTATAATAAACATAGTATGTTTTGTTGTGGTATGGGAAATAGCCTGTACCGCAACTTGCGAATAAGAAACAAGGAGGGAATATTGTATGGCTGCAAAGAAAGGCAAAACAACAAAAAAGGCAGGCACAAAAGGGAAAAAGGCACAAAACAGTTATTCTTTCCGTGATGAGATTATCATTCTTTTGACATTAGCAGTGGCAATTCTTCTTATTCTGAGTAATTTCGGTCTGGGAGGATTTCTTGGAAATGCAGTTTCTGCATTTTTGTTCGGAATCTTTGGACTGCCGGCTTATATCATGCCGGTTTTACTTTTTTTAGGGACTGCTTTCGTATTTTCAAACAGAGGTAATTCTTTTGCATACATAAAACTGGGGGCAGGAGTTGGTTTTTCCTTCATGCTCTGCACTTTTTTACAGTTGCTTACTGTTCCATTTGAAAAAGAGCAGACTATTATTTCCTTTTACAGATATGCAGCGAAGGAGAAAAAGGGTGGCGGACTGCTCGGAGGGATTTTTACAAAATTGTTGTGCCCGGCAGTTGGAGTCGCGGGAACTTATGTGATAGTGATTATTTTAATGATCATCTTTCTTGTGCTGATCACGGAAAAGTCCTTTTTAAGAGGGCTGAAAAAGGGCAGTGCAAAAGTTTACACATCTGCGAAGGAAGATGTCAAAAAAAGACGGACACAGGCATCTGCGAAAAAGGAAGCGCGTGCTGAAAAAGAAGAAACAAAAGCGATAAAAGAAGCGCAAAAAGCTGCGAAACGAGAGATCAAAAAAGCGACCAAAGCCAAAGCAGATCAGCATATATCAGGTGTGACATTTGATACTACGCTCACACAGCCTAAGGAAGATTTGAAAGAATTAAAACCGGAAGAAGTTCCATTTGAGGAACAGCCGCTGGATTTTGTGATCAATCGTGCAGAGCCTACTTTGGAACAGGAAGTTTTAGAAGAAGTAGCTCCGGCAGGAGATCCATTTGCACCGGATCCTGCAACAGAGAAAAAAAATACGAGAGCAAAGAAAAAGAAATCCAGTGAGGAAGAGACACAAAAGGCGACAGAAGAAGTTGAACGAGAGAGAAAAGAAACGGAACATCAACCAAAATTAAACTATCAGCGACCGCCACTTTCGCTATTGAAGCGCGGAAAAGCAGGTGGTGGGGATTCCGATGCACATTTGCGTGAGACAGCGAACAAGTTGCAGCAGACGCTTTATAATTTTGGAGTACGTGTTACTGTGACAAATGTAAGTTGTGGACCATCTGTGACACGCTATGAACTTCAGCCGGAGCAGGGAGTAAAAGTCAGTAAGATTGTCGGTCTTGCCGATGATATCAAATTGAATCTGGCGGCCGCTGACATTCGTATTGAAGCGCCGATCCCGGGAAAAGCTGCAGTTGGAATCGAGGTTCCGAACAAAGAGACTTCCCCAGTGATGCTGCGGGATCTTCTGGAAACGGAAGAATTTCAAAAGAGTACTTCCAAGATTGCTTTCGCAGCAGGAAGAGATATCGCAGGGAAGGTTGTTGTGGCAGATATTATGAAGATGCCTCATCTTCTGATCGCAGGTGCGACAGGATCTGGAAAATCTGTCTGTATCAATACACTGATCATGAGTATTTTATATAAAGCGGATCCGGATGAGGTGAAATTAATCATGATCGATCCAAAAGTTGTAGAGTTAAGTGTCTACAATGGGATTCCACATTTGATGATTCCAGTAGTTACAGATCCGAAGAAAGCATCGGGAGCTTTAAACTGGGCTGTTGTGGAAATGGATAAGCGGTATCGGTTATTTGCGGAATACAATGTGCGTGATTTACGGGGATATAACGAAAAGGTATCTGAGGTTGAAAAACAGATAGAAAATGGTGAAAAGCCAGAAAAAATGCCTCAGATTGTCATTATTGTTGATGAGCTTGCAGACCTTATGATGGTGGCACCAGGGGAAATCGAGGAGGCAATCTGCCGCCTGGCACAGCTTGCCCGCGCAGCGGGAATTCATCTTGTTCTTGCGACGCAGAGACCGTCCGTGAATGTTATTACCGGATTGATCAAGGCAAATATGCCGTCGCGAATTGCTTTTTCGGTGTCTTCGGGAGTGGACTCCAGAACAATCATTGATATGAACGGTGCGGAAAAACTTCTTGGAAAAGGTGATATGCTTTTTTATCCATCGGGATACCAGAAGCCTGCCCGTGTGCAGGGAGCATTTGTCTCTGATAAAGAAGTTCAAAATGTTGTAGAATATCTCGTGACAAAGAATGGAAATGCCATATATAATGAAGAAGTAGAAAATCATGTAAACAGTGCACAGACGGGAATGGCATCAGCTGCAGGAGCAGGTGGAGGAGCCGATGAACGCGATGTCTACTTTGTAGATGCAGGACGTTTTATTATAGAAAAAGACAAAGCTTCTATCGGAATGCTCCAGCGGGTATTCAAAATTGGATTTAACCGTGCAGCACGCATTATGGATCAGCTTTTCGAAGCTGGTGTCGTTGGCGAGGAGGAAGGAACCAAACCGCGAAAGGTACTGATGTCTATGGAAGAGTTTGAGCAGTACATAGAGGAGTATGTATAAAGTAAGTGCAGCAGATGCATAAAAAGAAAGGACGAAGAGAAGATGAAGACAGA
Organism: Faecalimonas umbilicata; assembly: GCF_042846195.1. Classification (NCBI taxonomy): domain Bacteria; kingdom Bacillati; phylum Bacillota; class Clostridia; order Lachnospirales; family Lachnospiraceae; genus Faecalimonas; species Faecalimonas umbilicata. Next base: position 1,608,285 of record NZ_AP031411.1, on the reverse strand, counting down.
TATTCAAATCGCTCAGGAAGCACAGATGAAGCCGATCAAAGAGGTGGCAGAGATAATTGGGATTCAGAAGGATGATCTGGAACTTTATGGAAAGTACAAAGCAAAACTTTCTGATGAACTTTGGGATCAGATCAAAGACAGACCAGATGGAAAACTTGTCCTTGTGACAGCTATTAATCCTACACCGGCAGGAGAGGGAAAGACAACGACAAGTGTTGGACTTGGACAGGCAATGGCAAAATTAAATAAAAAGGCAGTGATCGCACTCCGTGAGCCTTCCCTTGGCCCATGCTTTGGAATTAAGGGCGGAGCAGCAGGCGGAGGTTATGCACAGGTTGTTCCGATGGAAGATTTAAATCTGCATTTTACAGGAGATTTTCATGCGATCACTTCTGCCAACAATCTGCTTGCAGCAATGTTAGATAATCATATTCAGCAAGGAAATGCTCTGCAGATCGATCCAAGGCAGGTTGTCTGGAAGAGATGTCTGGATATGAATGACAGATCTCTTAGAAATATCGTAATTGGACTTGGAAGCAAAATGGACGGAATGGTAAGAGAAGATCATTTTGTCATCACAGTTGCCTCAGAGATTATGGCGGTACTCTGTCTGGCGAATAATCTTCAAGATTTAAAGGAACGTCTTGGCAAGATTATCGTTGCCTATGACTTCTCTGGCAACCCGGTTACTGCCGATATGCTTCAGGCAACAGGTGCAATGACAGCTCTTTTAAAAGATGCGATGAAACCAAATCTGATCCAGACACTGGAACATACACCAGCCATCGTACATGGTGGACCATTTGCCAACATTGCACATGGATGTAACAGTGTCCGAGCTACAAAGATGGCGTTAAAACTTGGAGACATTGCCATTACAGAGGCTGGATTTGGAGCAGATCTCGGTGCAGAAAAATTCTTTGATATCAAATGTCGAAGCAGTGAACTGGCACCAGATGCAGTTGTGATCGTTGCGACTGTGCGCGCATTAAAATACAATGGAGGGGTTCCGAAAAATGCTTTGGCAGAAGAGAATTTGGAAGCATTGGAAAAAGGAATCGTGAATTTGGAAAAACATATTGAAAATATTCAGAAATATAATGTTCCGGTCATTGTTACACTGAATTCGTTTGTGACAGATACAGATGCTGAGAATGCATTTATCCAAAAATTCTGTGAGGAGCGAGGATGCGAGTTTGCATTGTCTAAAGTGTGGGAACACGGCGGAGAGGGCGGAATTGAACTGGCAGAAAAGGTACTTCAGACTTTGGAGACAAAGGAAAGCCATTTCGCACCGTTATATTCCGATGAGTTGACACTCAAAGAGAAGATTGAGACGATTTCAAAAGAAATCTATGGCGCAAAAGGAATTGAGTATGCTCCGGCAGCAGAAAAGCAACTTGCAAAGATTGAGCAGATGGGATTTGGAAATCTTCCAGTATGTATGGCAAAGAATCAGTATTCCCTTTCTGATGATGCTACATTACTTGGCCGTCCACAGAATTTTGATATGCATATCCGTGAAGTGTACGTAAATGCCGGAGCAGGATTTGTTGTCGCTCTTACGGGAGCTGTTATGACAATGCCTGGACTTCCGAAAGTTCCAGCAGCAAATCATATTGATGTAGATGCAAGTGGAAATATTACAGGTTTATTCTAAGGAGAGATGAAATATGCCACAGATTATTGACGGAAAACAGATTGCAATGCAGATCAAAGAAGAGTTAAAAGAGCGTGTGGCAAGGCTGAACCAGGAGGGGAAATCTGTCTGCCTTGCTGTGATACAGGTGGGAAATGACCCCGCATCTACGGTATATGTGAATGGGAAAAAGAAAGATTGTGCTTATATCGGGATCGAATCGCGTTCTTACGAGCTGCCAGAAGAAACGAAAGAGGAAGAACTTCTCGCATTGCTCGATCAATTAAATCACACCGGAGATGTGCATGGAATTCTTGTACAACTTCCGCTTCCATCTCATATGGATGAATCAAAAGTTGTGAAGGCAATTGATCCGGCGAAGGATGTGGATGGATTTCATCCGGTCAATATCGGGAAGCTTTGTATCGGAGGGGATGGCTTTGACTGCTGTACACCGGCTGGAGTCATTCAACTTTTGAAACGTTCGGGGATTTCGATCCGTGGAAGAGAGTGTGTAGTTGTTGGAAGAAGCAACAATGTAGGGAAACCGACAGCGCTTCTTCTACTAAGGGAGAATGGAACTGTGACAATCGCACATTCCCAAACGAAAGATTTAAAGGAGATTACAAAGCGAGCAGACATTCTTGTGGCGGCAGTCGGGAAACCAAAATTTATAACGAAAGAATATATAAAAGAAAATGCAGTCGTGATCGACGTCGGCATTCACCGAAATGAAGACAATGTGTTGTGCGGGGATGTCGATTACGATGACGTAATAGAAAAAGTTGGCGCAATCACACCGGTTCCAGGAGGAGTGGGACCGATGACACGAGCTATGCTGATGTATAACTGTGTGGAGGCGGCATGCAAATAGGGGGTTTTTACTAAATGAAATGTGCAAAATGCGGAGCAGAAATTACATATGACCTAGGATATTGTCCGTATTGTGGCGCAGAAGTCAGAATTGTTCCAGATTACAATCCGCTGGATGATATGCTGGCGGAGCAGGTGCGGGATGCCATTGGCGGGGGAGAAACTTCAGAAAATGAACTGGAGCGTTATCGCCAGGCAGTACAGGAGAAATTAAGACAGCAGAAACAGGAAGAGCAGCAGAAACGGGAATTTGTGCAGAGAAGAAGCCAGATTGAGGCTGAAGAAGAAGCACGGAGAAAGAAACGGCTTGCGCGTCGAAGAGAAGTCAGAAGGAAGAAGAGACGTTTGTTGATTGGTATGACCGCAGCATCTGTTGGACTACTGACACTTCTAAGTGCCGGAATTTATAGAAGTTCCTATAGTGGCAAGATAAAAAAAGGATATGCATTGGCAAAGGAGCAGAAATATGATCAGGCTATCCGTACATTTGAGAAGGCAGTAGAGAAAAAGCCGGCGCGTGCAGAAGCGTATGCCGGGCTTGCGGCTGTGTACAATGCACAGGAAGATCTTGACAGGGCAGAGATGGTATTCTGGGATGCTATCGAAGCAAATCCTACCAGCGTGGAATTGTATGAAGAGATGATTGATTTTTATATTGCCACAGATCAGGAGACACAGATTCCGCTCCTTCTTGATGAGTGTGAGGATGAAAGTGTTCTTACTGCGTTAAAATCTTATCAGGTAAAGGTGCCAAAATTTAGTTTAGATGAAAGTAAGTATGATGAAGTACAGGAATTAACCTTGACATCCAAAGCGAAAGAAATCTACTATACGATCGATGGCTCCGAACCTACAACAGACAGCACAAAATATGAGGAACCGATTTCTATCCCGGAAGGTACAACGACAGTGAAAGCGATTGCTGTAAATAAAAAAAGAGTCCCAAGTCTTACGGAAGAGAAGACATATACGGTAGAATTACCTTTGGAAGATGCACCGGTTGTAACACCAACGACAGGACAGTACTATGAGTATACGATGATTGAAATTGAAGTTCCCGAAGGATATGAGGCATATTATACCTTCAATGGTGAGGTACCGGAAAAGGATTCAGAAGATTCATATAAATACACAGAACCAATTGACATGCCAGAAGGAAATACTTTGTTTTCGGCAGTGCTGATCGACAAAAAGGGACGTGCAAGTGCTGTGACAAAAAGGAATTATACTCTCACATATTCTTATGAATAAGGAAGTGTAAAAAGAAAATAAATTGTTTGTAAAATAACAAAAAAGAATTGCGTTAAATTGTTAACAGTGATATAATGTAATTGTTTGAGAATTAACAATACATATTCAAAGGAGATGCATGACAATGGCAAGATTTACATTACCAAGAGACATTTACCACGGAAAAGGGTGTCTGGAAGAACTGAAAAATCTGAAAGGGAAAAAGGCAATTCTCGTAGTCGGAGGAGGTTCCATGAAGCGTCAGGGATTTCTTGACAAAGCAGTGAACTATTTGAAAGAAGCCGGCATGGAAGTTCAGTTATTCGAGGGTGTTGAGCCAGATCCATCCGTAGAGACTGTTATGAAAGGTGCAGAAGCAATGCGCGCATTTGGTCCAGACTGGATCGTGGCAATGGGAGGAGGTTCTCCAATTGATGCTGCAAAGGCAATGTGGGCATTCTATGAATACCCAGATGTAACATTTGAGGATTTATGTATTCCGTTTAACTTCCCAGAACTGCGTCAGAAAGCAAAGTTTGCGGCAATTCCGTCTACATCAGGAACGGCAACAGAAGTTACTGCATTCTCTGTGATCACAGACTATGCAAAAGGAATCAAATATCCATTGGCAGATTTTAATATTACACCAGATGTTGCAATTGTTGACTCTGAGTTGGTAGAAGCACTTCCGGCACGTCAGGTTGCCTATACAGGTATGGATGCTCTGACTCATGCAATTGAAGCTTATGTATCTACTTTGAATTGTGCATATACAGACCCACTTGCAATTCAGGCAATCGAGATGGTATTTGATTATCTTCCAGCTTCTTTCAAAGGAAACATGGAAGCAAGAGCACAGATGCACAATGCGCAGTGCCTTGCAGGTATGGCATTTTCTAATGCGTTGCTTGGTATTGTACATTCTATGGCACATAAGACAGGAGCAGCATTCTCAACAGGACATATTACACATGGTCTTGCAAATGCAATGTACCTTCCATATGTCATCAAGTATAATGCAAAAGATCCTGTCGCTGCAAAGCGTTATGCTGAGATTGCAAGAAGAGTAGGTCTTGCCGGAGCTTCCGAACGAGCACTGATCAATAGTTTATGTGAAAAAATCAATGAATTTAACGTAATCCTTGGAATTCCTGCAACATTAAAAGAGTTTGGAATTAAAGAAGATGAATTCAAAGAAAAGATTTCTGAAATCGCAAAAAATGCAGTTGGAGATGCCTGTACAGGGTCTAATCCAAGAGCAATCGATCCGGAAACAATGGAGAGATTATTTACATGTATTTATTACGGAACAGAAGTTGATTTCTAATTAGAAAGTCTGTCAAGAGAACGACCTTTTGAAAAACAGGTTTTGCCCGGATCAGGCAGTTGAATGATTACTTAGATAGAAAATCAAAAAGGCACATTTTGCAGGAGTACATGTCTTCCGTAAGATGTGCCATTTTGTTTGTTTCCAAAAGCTTTTTAAAAGAATCTTTAGGAAATATTACTAGAAAATGCCGATAAATTTTTAACATTATCGCAAGATATACTTGAACTTTAACGAAGAATGATATATTATATTAATAATCATGTATGCTTATTCACGGCTTAGCGGTAAATAGGTAATATATAAAATTTTAGGAGGCGCAAGATGTATAAAATACAAAAGGCAGAAAAATTAGCAGATAAGATTTTTCTTATGGATGTTGAAGCACCAAGAGTTGCAAGACACTGTCAGCCGGGACAGTTTGTAATCGTAAAAATGGATGAAAAAGGGGAAAGAATTCCATTGACGATTTGTGATTATGACAGAGAAGCAGGAACAGTGACAATCGTATTCCAGATTGTAGGAGCTTCCACAGATAAGATGGCAGAGTTAAAAGAGGGGGATTACTTCAGAGACTTTACAGGTCCTTTAGGATGTGCTTCTGAATTTGTAGAAGAAGATCTTGAAGAATTAAAGAATAAAAAGATTTTGTTCGTAGCAGGTGGTGTTGGGGCAGCTCCTGTATATCCACAGGTAAAATGGATGCACGAACGTGGAATAGATGTAGATGTAATTGTTGGATCTAAGACAAAAGAGATGCTGATCCTTGAAAAAGAGATGGAAGCTGTTGCTGGAAATCTTTATGTCTGTACAGATGATGGTTCTTACGGACACCACGGAATGGTAACAAGCATGATCGAAAAATTAGTCGGAGAAGGCAAGAAATATGACAGATGCGTTGCAATCGGACCGATGATCATGATGAAATTTGTATGTCTTCTGACAAAAAAATTAGAGATTCCTACAATCGTCAGCATGAACCCGATTATGGTAGATGGAACAGGTATGTGCGGAGCATGCCGTCTTCAGGTAGGAGATGAGATCAAATTCGCATGTGTTGACGGACCGGAATTTGATGGACATTTGGTAGATTTTGACCAGGCAATGAAGAGACAGTTAATGTATAAAACAGAAGAAGGCCGTGCAATTTTGAAATTGCAGGAAGGCGATACACATCATGGCGGATGTGGAAATTGCGGAGGTGACAACTAATGGCAGATGTATTAAAGAAAGTACCTGTAAGAGAGCAGGAACCAAAAGTACGCGCAACAAACTTTGAAGAAGTTTGTCTTGGATATAACAAAGAAGAAGCAATGGAAGAAGCAACTCGCTGCATCAACTGTAAGAATGCAAAATGTGTGCAGGGATGTCCGGTAGCTATTAATATTCCAGGATTTATCAAGGAAGTAAAAGAAGGAAATATCGAGGAAGCTTACAAGATCATTGGAGAATCTTCTGCACTTCCTGCAATTTGTGGACGTGTATGTCCTCAGGAATCACAGTGTGAAGGAAAATGTATCCGTGGTATCAAAGGAGAACCGGTTTCCATCGGTAAATTAGAGCGTTTTGTTGCTGACTACGCATTAGAGCACGACATTAAACCAGTTGGCGCAGAGAAGACAAACGGACACAAAGTTGCTGTAATCGGATCTGGTCCGGCAGGACTGACATGTGCTGGTGACCTTGCAAAATTAGGATATGAAGTAACTGTATTTGAAGCACTCCATGAACTGGGCGGTGTATTAGTATATGGTATTCCTGAGTTCCGTCTTCCAAAACAGAAAGTTGTTGCAAAAGAGATTGAGAAAGTAAAAGAACTCGGAGTAAAATTTGAGACAAACGTTGTTATCGGTAAATCTACAACTATCGATCAATTAATCGAGGAAGAAGGATTTGAGGCAGTATTTATCGGATCTGGAGCAGGACTTCCAAAATTCATGGGAATCCCGGGAGAAAATGCAAACGGTGTATTCTCTGCAAATGAATACTTGACAAGAAGCAACCTGATGAAAGCGTTTGATGAATCTTATGATACCCCAATTGCTGCAGGAACAAAAGTTGCTGTCATCGGTGGTGGTAACGTTGCGATGGATGCTGCAAGAACAGCTCTTCGCCTTGGTGCAGAAGTACATATCGTATATCGTAGAAGTGAAGAAGAACTTCCTGCCAGAGTAGAAGAAGTACACCATGCAAAAGAAGAAGGAATCATCTTTGATCTTCTTACAAATCCAAAAGAAATTTTAGTAGATGAAAATGGATGGGTAAAAGGTATGGTATGCGTGAAGATGGAATTAGGAGAACCAGATGCTTCTGGTAGAAGACGTCCGGTAGAAGTAGAAGGATCTGAATTTACAATGGATCTTGATACTGTGATCATGTCTCTTGGTACATCTCCAAACCCACTGATCTCTTCTACGACAGAAGGACTGGAAGTAAATAAATGGAAATGTATCGTTGCAGAAGAAGAGAACGGTAAGACAACAAAAGAGGGTGTCTATGCCGGAGGAGATGCTGTAACAGGTGCAGCAACTGTTATCCTTGCAATGGGTGCGGGAAAAGCAGGAGCAAAAGGTATTCACGAATACTTAAGCAATAAATAAAAGATAGTATCATCGTTGTTTCAGGGAAGCACTGAGATAGGAAATATCTCAGTCAGATCTGATGTAACAAAAAAGGACTGCCGTATATGACTGAAACGGAAGTCCTTTTTTTCGCCAGAATAATAGGAGAAAAGAAATAAGATAGAAGCACTGTCTTGTACAGAGCAGGGAGATGAACATGAAAATTACAATTATTACTGTTGGAAAATTAAAGGAAAAATATTTGAAAGATGCAATCGCCGAGTATACAAAGCGGCTGAGCAAATCATGCAAATTGGAGATCATCGAAGTGGCTGATGAGAAAACCCCCGATCAGGCAAGCGTATTGGTAGAAAATGGAATTCGCAGAAAAGAAGGTGAACGTATTTTAAAGCATATAAAAGAAGGTGCCTATGTGATTACTTTGGAAATCAATGGGAAATTGTTATCTTCCGAAGAATTTTCCGAAAAAATCGAACAACTTGGAATTCAAGGGAAAAGCCACATTATTTTTGTGATTGGAGGCTCGATTGGACTTAGCGAAGAAGTTTTAGAAAAGTCCGATTATGCATTGAGTTTCTCCAAAATGACTTTTCCGCATCAACTGATGCGTGTTATTTTGCTGGAACAGATTTATCGTGCATATCGGATTATAGAAGGAGCACCGTATCATAAGTAACAGAATTGAAAGTACAGGAGAGATCAGAGATGAAAATTTTAATTACAGGATTTGAGCCATTTGGAGGAGAAAGTGTAAATCCTGCTTATGAAGCAGTGAAGCTTTTACCAGATATGGCAGGAGATATACAGATTGTAAAAATGGAAATTCCAACTGTGTTTGGAGAGGCCGGAAAAGTTGTGGAAACAGGAATTCTGCAACATCAGCCGGATGCAGTAATCTGCGTTGGGCAGGCGGGAAGGCGAGCCGATATCGGAGTGGAGCGTGTTGCGATCAACCTTGTAGAAGCTTCAATTCCGGATAATGCCGGAAATCAACCTATGGATGTAAAAGTGCAAGAAGATGGAGATACGGCATATTTTGCAACCATTCCGGTAAAAGCAATGGTAAAAAACATCAAGGATCATGGGATCCCTGCAAGCATATCTTACACAGCGGGGACTTATGTATGTAACAGTGTGATGTATGATCTTCTTTATTTGATTGATAGAAAATATCCTTCTATTCGAGGCGGCTTTATTCATGTGCCATATGCGACAGAGCAAGGCGTCGGAAAGCCTGTCGGAACAGCTACAATGGAACTTTCCACCATCTCAAAGGCATTACTATATGCGTTGGAGGCAGTTGCCGGAGAGGATAAAAATTGACATTTCCTATCTAGAAACATAGACTGAAATAAAAAATCTCGTTATTTTTTTAATAGAATAGCGAGATTACTAAATATAATCATAACTTTTATTCACTGCTATAACCTCATTTGTTTTTCATTTCTATGAAAAATCATTTTCACTGCTGCTAAATTTCTTATATTATACCATTCATCAAAAAATACGTCACTATTTTCTCCCATTTGTCATGAATATTTTTCAACTTATTTTCGCATAGAAAAATGTTCCGCCTTTTCTTTGTTGGGCAAAATGTATAAAAAATATAGGATTTTAAATGAAATAGAGAAGAAAAACTACAAAAGCAAATGACTTTATGGAAAAGCTGTGCTAGAATAAATCCATTAGAGTTTATTTTAAGGAAGCAGAAGACATGATTCAGAGACAGAAAATGGGAAAAGAGAAAAAACGAAAAACACTCAGCCAGGAATTTACACTTCTGACAGTAGTGACTTCTGTAGGGACACTGTTCCTCTTGGGAGTTGTTCTGATCAGTGTATTTTCTTTTTTATTTTTACAAAATGCAAAAGAAGATATGCAATATGTCCTGGACAGTACAAACGAGCAGATCCAAAGCCACATCCAGTTTATTTCAGATGGCGCAGTTTCTATCCGTCATAATCCATTATTGGAAGCATTTTTAAAAAATGAATCTTATGATCAGGAAAATGCGGAAAAACAGCTTGGATATATGATGGAACTTTTTTCGGCGGGAAACCTGGCAGAGCAAACCCCATTCGTTGAAAGTGTACATTTATTTAACAAAGTGGGGAAGGAACTTGACAGACGCTATTATCCGCTGACTGTTTTGGCAGCAAAGGAGGAGAAAGAAATTTGTCAGCACATTTTAACAGAGTTTTATGAAGAAAATTGTCGATATCAAAGTTATATCCGAAATGGCAAGTGGTATCTCTGTTTTACAATATATGATGAAAGTATGAACAACGTAGGAATCTGCATGGTGCAAATAGAGAGAGAGGCGATAAAAGAGATTTTTTCGGCAGTGGAAGGGTACCAGGACTGGGGATGGGAAATCAAAGGAAACGATGAAATTTTGTTTTCGGACGGAAGAAAAATAGAGGGCGATAATCTGGTATACAGCAGTGCTGACGGCGAATTTGATATCCAGATTTCTTCGGTAGTCGGGAAAGAAAATCTCTATGTCGTTCTTCGTCCAACATTGTTTGCGTTTTTATTCATCCTTCTTCTGGCACTTGTCCTGGCAGCCGCTCTTGCATTTGTTTCTGGGTATCGATTGTCAAAACCATTGAAGAAAGTAAGAGAAAGTATGCATGAATTTGGGGAGGAACAATTTGATATCCGAATGGATGATTTTCAGATTCAGGAGTTCCATGATATATCTGTAGTATTTAATGAGATGGCGGATAAGATCCAGCATTTGATACTTGAAGTGTATGAGAAAGAACTTACCGCAACGAGACTTCAAGTAAAGTATCTCCAGGCACAGATCACACCGCATTTTCAGTTCAACATCCTTTCCATGCTGAGTCTGAAGGCAAAATTGGCAGGGAATGAAGAACTGTATCAATGTCTGCGGGCATTCTCTGAATTGGTGAGAGGAAAAATTTTCCGAAAAAAGGAGATTATGATTCCAGTGGCAGAGGAACTGGAGTTAGTGGAATTTTATCTATATCTTCAAAATAGTAGATTTCAGGACAAGATCACTTATGAGATTATCTGTCCGGAAGAAAAAGTCAAAGAAAATCTGATTCCGAGACTTTTGATCGAGCCGCTTGTGGAAAATGCGGTATCGCACGGTCTGGAACCAAAACAGGGCAGTGGAAAGGTGCAGGTAATACTTTATGAACAAAACAAGCGGCTTCATATTATTGTAGAAGATGATGGTGTAGGGTTTGAGGAAGAAGATATGGAAACGGTCCGGGAAAAAGAAGGGCATACACATACCGGACTGGAAAATACAAAGCGACTTCTTTATATTTTATATGGAGAAAACCACACATGGAAGGTGACAGGAAAAAAAGGAGAGGGAACGACTGTGGAGATTGTAATACCCTCGGAGAGGAGAGCGGATGATGTGGAACGTGATGGCAGCAGATGATGAGGCCTATATTCGGGAGGCACTGCAAAAATTAATTTCATGGGAAAAGATGGGATGCAGTCTTAAGTATGTAGCAGAAGATGGAAAGAAACTGATAGACAGAATGAAGGAGGAGAAACCAGATATTGTAATTACAGACATCCGAATGCCAGGAGCAGATGGATTGGCGGTTTGTCAGTATATCTATGAAACGTATCCGGAGACCCAGGTGATTATTTTGAGCGCCTATTCTGAGTTTGAGTATGCGAGAGCGGCGATCAAGTATGGGGTGTGTGAGTATGTGTTGAAAATTTCCGTCCTAGAGGAACTCCCGGGAGCAGTAGAAAAGGCGATACAAAATTTAGAAAAGTTGCAAAAAGAGTCTTTGTCAGTCAGTGGAGAGCTGGAGGAAAAGAAAGAGAATGATAGTCTCTATGATCAGATGCTTCGCTATATCGAGGAAAACTTGGAAAAGAAAATCACACTGGAGGAGATGGCGGAAGCGCTTCATGCCAATGGAAGCTACTTAAGTCGACTGTATAAAAATAAAAGGGGCATAAATCTCTTTGATGATATTTTGAGAAAGCGTGTAGAAAAGGCAAAAGAATACATGACTACAACAGACTGGAAAATATATCAGATTTCAGAGGCTGTTGGATTTGAGGATACCGGCTATTTCTCCCGTGTATTTAAACGATATACGCATATGTCGCCAAAAGAATTCAGAAATGTAGGAGGGGAGGAGCATGAGGAAAAGTAAGAGGATATTTATTATCTGTATGATAGGAGCAGTATTTTTTCTGTCAGGTTGCAGTGAAAGAAAGGAAAAGCAGGTGGAGATCACAGTGATGCATGGCTGGGGAAGCACGGAGATGGATCACAAAGAAATGCAGAAAATCTATTCCGATTTTCAGAAAAAGTATCCGGATATCTCTCTGAATCTGATCGCAATGCCGACAGGAAAAGAGATGGTAGAACGGGCAGAGGACAGAATTCTTGTGGGAGATCTTCCAGATGTGATTTTCTGTGGGGATGCAGGAAAGGAATCCTTGTACCAGTTTATGATAGAAAACGAACTGGCGCTGGATCTTATGCCATACATTAAGGAGGATAAAGAATTGTTGCACAGCATTGCCCCATCTAGTATGGAGTATTGGAAGACGAGGGATGGTAAGCTCTATACCGTCTCCGATGTCCTTATGCTTGGTGGAGGTTACTGGTACAATGAAGAGATTTTTCGTGAAGCTGGAATTACGTCTATTCCAGAGACATGGGAAGAATTTTATAGCGCATGTCAAAAGATTCAAACGTGGTCTGAGACATCAAACAAGGATGTGATGCCTCTTGGACCTACCGTGGAGGGATATCTCTATATCACAGATCAGATGCTTGCAAAGAATAGAGGGAGAGGGAGTGTTGCGATCAGCCAGAACAAGGTTCCAATGTCTCAGTCAGAAATCTGTACTGTGTTAGAGCAGCAGAAAGAGTTGTGGCATTATACAAAACCTTTAAGCAAGGAATATAGCTATCGGGATGAAACAGACCTGTTCAATGATGAAAAGCTTGCAATGTACATCAATGGAATTTGGGGAGCATTTATGATCGACGAGACCCTTCCAGTATCTTATGCGCTTCTTCCTTTTGGGGAAGGTGCAGAGATTGCCTGTGAATCTGCGGGGCTTGGATATCTTCTTGGAAATACAGAGAATGAAAAACGAATCGATGCAAGCATAAAATTTTTGAAGTATATGCTCAGCAAAGAGGTGCAAGAGAGAATCTTGCTGAAAACCGGACAGATGCCGGCAAATCCTCAGATTACAATCGAACAGTATAGCGAAAAAATGCCCCGGTTCTGCCAGGCGGCTACGGAAGTGAAACAGGCAGAAATAAAGATCCAAGTACCGGCAAATTTGTGGAACAGTGCACAGATGCATATATTCGAGGAATATTTGCCGGTGTTTTTTCAGGAGGAGATGAGTGAAGAAGTTTTTTTTCAATTACTAGAACGAAATAGTCAAAACAGACTAAAAAAGTAAATATAATCCATATAAAAAGTTAAAAAGTAAATATAGAACAAACTATTCGTAAAAATACTTTATTCAAAATGCACAGAAAAATGTTTAAAATAAGCACATAAATTAAATGAATGCACAAAACAAGGAGAATTTTAAACTGTGCGTGGAGGAGGAAGTAGGATGAAGAAAATGAAAGCAAGAGTAATCAGTACTGCATTGGCGGTAGCGATGGGAACAACGGCGCTTGCAGGATGTGGAGATTCCAAAGAAGCAAAAGGGACGGCAAAGGAGAAAAAAGAAAATGCAGAAGCTGTGCTGGAATTCTATCACGGATATTACCATGAGGAAAGTGAGTGGCCGGCGGCAAAAGTGATGCGTGATATTTATGAAGAATTTGCAAAAAGCCATGCAGACGGCAAAGTAAAGTTCAAACCAATTGCAGTTGAAAATCGGGATGACATCGTAAGCTCACAGGTTGCAGGGGGAAGTTTCCCAGATCTTGTAGATTGTGGAACTGCAGTGCCGCAGGCCGCAATTGCTCAGGACCTTGTGCTGGATATGAAACCTTACATCGATGAGAACAATCTGAAAGATGCGGTAGGATTGAATTATACGCAGAATGATATAGACGGACATATTTATTCTGTACACGATCAGATGGAAAGCCGTGGAATGTGGTACAATCAGGAAATTTTAGATCAGGCAGGGGTAACGTTAGAAGACTTAAGTACTTGGGATGGCTATGAGGCTGCAATGGAGAAAGTCAGAGCACTCGGCGGTGATACATACGGATATGCAGCGGGTCAGGGATCCATCATCATGTTCAATGCAATGCTTGCATCTACGGAGGAAGGAAGAGAACTTTTGGAGTCAGAAATGACACAGGAGACAATCGAATCTAAGACGTTTCAAGAGGCATTTATGAGAGTGGCGAAGATGGATCAGGCAAATGGCTCCGATCACACCGTAGAAGATCTTGGAAATGTGATGGATGACTTTAACAAAAAAGGGACGATGGCAGTGCTTCCAAATGGTGTCTGGAATGCCAGTGGAATCGATGAAAGTATGGTAGAAAAGATTCAGCCGACAATATTCCCTGAAAATGTAGCTTTGTCTTCAGCAGGATCTGGACTTACAATTTCCAGCGGACTGAGTGCGGAAGAAGAAAAACTTGCTTTGGAATTTATAAAATATATGACAAGCGAAGAAGTGCAGTCTAAGATCTTTACAGAAGTACAGGCAAATCCATGTAACACAACGTTAGACTTAAATAAACTTGCCGAAGAAAGTGGAAATGCAGCGACGATCAAACTCGCCGAAGCATGTACACTTGTCAATGATGCAGAATACATTGCAGAGGATCTGAACTATGTATGGGGATCAGATGTAAGAACATCCATGATCAATGCTTTAATGGAATGTGCGGTATCCGGAACAGATATCGACAGCCGGTTTGAACAGCTGCAAAAGGAACTGACAGCGCTTATCGGATAACGAATGTTTTGTAGAAAAGAGTTGTCGTAAAACGACAGCTCTTTTTCTTTGGCAGAACAGAACTCGTTCTTAAAAGGAGGTTTAAAAGATGAATAGACATAACAGACTTGGTTGGCGGAGGAAGGGATTCATTTTTGCATTTCTAGCTCCGACACTGATTGCTTTTGTTATTTTTTATTTGTACCCGATCGTGACAGTTTTTGTCACTTCCTTTTGCAAATGGGATTACACAAATATCAATGCACCGGAATTTTTTGGCATAAAAAATATGTGGGATAATTACAAATACATTTTTCATACTTATCCATATTTTTGGGAAGCGTTGAAAAATTCTTCTCTGTGGGCACTTTTGGGAGTTGCCATCCAGATCCCGATCGCTACATTGATTGCACTTGCATTTTCTAGAAAGATGAAAGGGGTAAAATTAATCCGGAATATTTACATTATCCCGAATATGATCTCAACAGCAGCTATGGGTATGATTTTCTTACAGCTATATAGTCCGCTTTATGGGGTGGTAAACCCGATTATCAAATTGTTCAACAAGGATTTTAAAGACAGCATTCTTCTGCTTGAAGGACCGGCATTCTGGGCAATGACAGCTGCATATATTTTCTTTACAGGTACGACAACACTGATGATTCTCGGAAATATTATGGCAGTTCCGGAAGAAGTAAGAGAAGCCGCCAGACTGGACGGCGCAAGTGGGTTAAAGCAGGATTGGTATATTACGATCCCGATGATCAAGGAAACACTGCGCATGGTATGTATTTTAGCGGCAACTGGCGGATTCTTACTTTACAATGAAGTATATTTTCTCACAAAGGGTGCAGCCGGTACTTACAGCATCAGCTATGTGATCCGGGAACTTGCCATTACAAGTCCTCGTACACAGTTTGGCCGTGCAAATACCGTTGCCGTTGTACAGATTCTGGCAGGAATGTTAATTATTGTCATCATAAATATGCTTTTTAATCTCACATGGAAAAGACCGACAAAAGGAGGAAAACGTTCATGAGAAAAAACGGACAGAAAGTATTAAAAAACCGAATGAAAAAAGACTCAAAAGCGACAAGAATCGTAACTGTTATCTGTCTGTGTTGGGCAGCATTTGTAGCGCTTGTTCCGCTTGTATGGCTTTTACTTTCCAGCTTCAAAAAAGATCCGATGGCACGCCCGGGATTTATGCTTCCGGAATCTATCTATCTGGAAGGATATATTTCTACCTTCCGTGATCTGCATGTGATGCGGTATTTCGGAAACAGTTTACTGATTTCTTTCGTATCAGTTGTGATCAGTATCGTGATGATCTCCATGTCTGCCTATGTTGTGGCAAGATTGGATTTTAAAGGGAAAAAGCTTGTAAATGTCATGCTGTATTCGACCATGTTTATTCCAGCTACTGCATTGACCTATCCGGTTTATAATCTGGTCAATAAATTGCATTTGTATGATACGAGAGGCGCCTTAATCTTGATTTATTCTTGCAGTGGTCTGGCAGTGAGTTTCTTTGTAATTAAAAATTACTATATGAATATTCCAAAGGAGATGGAAGATGCGGCAAGAATAGATGGATGCGGTTATGTGAAGACATGGCAGAAGGTTATTTTTCCGATGGCACGTCCGGGAATTATGACAGCAGGGGTTCTTGCCTTTTTAAATAACTGGAATGAATACTACTGGGCCTCTCTTGTGTTGATCGACCGCGAAAAACTGACAGTGCCGGCATTGTTATCTACATTTACAACATCATTCCGGACAAACTATAATGGGTTGTTCTCGGCAATGGTCGTGATCATCCTGCCGCCGGTTATCTTGTATTGTGTATTCAGCAAGTTTTTTGTGGAAGCACTTTCCGGAGGAGCAGTAAAAGGATAATCATACAGCATATGAAAAGAAGGAGAAGATAGAAATGAATCAGGAAATTAGAGAGAGAACAAAATGGTTTATGGATGCAAGATTTGGAATGTTCATCCATTGGGGACTTTATGCGATCCCTGCCTGCGGAGAGTGGGTTATGTCAGAGCGCGAGATGACGGTGAAAGAGTATGAAAAATATTTTGACCTGTTTGACCCGGTTGACTATGATCCAAAAGTGTGGGTGCGTCTTGCAAAGGAAGCAGGGATGAAATATGCGGTGCTGACGGCGAAACATCATGATGGATTTTGTCTGTTTGATTCTGCTCTGACAGACTATAAGTGTACGAACACAAAAGCAGGGAGAGATCTTGTGAGAGAGTTTGTGGATGCCTGTCGGGAAGAAGACATCAAAGTTGGTCTTTACTTTTCACTGATTGACTGGCATCATCCGGATTTTCCAAAGTACAAAGACCGCCAGCATCCGATGCGAAACTGTGAAGCATACAAAGATGAAAAAATTGATTTTGACCGTTATTTAGATTATATGCATGGACAAGTAAAAGAACTTGTGACGAATTATGGAAAGTTAGATCTACTCTGGTTTGATTTTTCCTACGATGATATGTGTGGGGAGAAATGGCGCGCTGAGGAGTTGATCCGCATGGTGAGAATGTATCAGCCGGATGTTATTATTGATAACCGTCTGGAAGGTTCCGGGGAAGATCATGGAAGTATCGCGACGGCGGAGCCTTCGATCTTCAGTGGTGATTTTGCAAGTCCGGAACAGATCATTCCGCCGGAGGGAATCCGGGATCAGGAGGGAGAGCTGATTCCATGGGAACTTTGTGCGACAATGAACAACCATTGGGGGTACTGCAATTTTGACCATACCTTTAAATCATCGCAGATGCTGATACGTAAGCTAGTAGAATGTACAAGCAAAGGCGGAAATATGATTTTGAATGTAGGCCCGGATGCAAAAGGAAATATTCCTTGCGAGAGTGTCAGAATTTTAAAAGAGATTGGTGTATGGATGAAGAAAAACGGTGAAAGTATTTATGGAAATACTATCTGCGAACGTCTGAAACCGGAATGGGGGAGATACACGCAAAAAGGCGATGTGATTTATGCACATGTATTTGAGGAAGCGCTGGGAGCCATGCCGCTTTACGGGATTACACCGGAGGAATTAGATGTCGTTTACTATCTGGCAGATGGAAGTGAGATGAATCGTGGAGAAGCATGGAATACCGTACAGTTTCAAGAATCAGCATTTGTTTCTTTTGGAGAAAATCCGGTATTTACTTATCCACTTCCAGATCAGACAGATACTGTTTTGAAAATTGTCCTGAAAAAGAAAGGAGCAGACAAAGACTCATGGGAAAAATAACAGCCATCCTAATTGGAGCAGGGCTCCGCGGAGGACATGTATACGCCTCCTATGCACTGGAACATCCAGATGAATTTCAAATTGTAGCAGTTGCAGAACCTGATATTGCGCGCAGAAAGCAGATAGCAGCACTTCATAAAATTCCAGAAGAAAATCAATATGAAAGTTATGAAAAGCTACTTCAGAAAGAATGTATGGCAGACTGTGCACTTGTCTGCACACAGGATCAGATGCATTATGAGCCAGTGACGATGGCTCTTCAAAGAGGGTATCATGTACTTTGTGAAAAGCCGATGTCGCCTAAAAAAGAAGAAATCATTCAAATGGGAATGCTTGCGGAAAAATATAATCGGGTGCTGGCAATCTGCCATGTGCTTCGTTATTCCTCTTTTTACACAAAACTGAAAGAATTACTTGATTCCGGGAAAATAGGGAAGTTAATGAGCATACAGGCGATGGAATCAGTCGGGTTCTGGCATCATGCACACAGCTTTGTGAGAGGAAACTGGAGAAATGCAAAAGAATCCAGCCCAATGATCCTGCAGAAGTGCTGCCATGATATGGATATTCTTCTGTGGCTTGCAAAAGCTCCATGCAAAAAAATCAGTTCTTTTGGGAAACTTACTTTTTTTAAAGAAGAAAATGCGCCTGCACATGCACCAAAGCAGTGCATGGATGGATGCCCTCATAGAGATCACTGTGCTTTTTATGCACCGAAGTTTTATTTGGAACATCCAAAGGCAGAGACAGACGGACTTGTCTATGCGGTGACTCCGACAAGTGACAAAGAATCAGTGCTCACGGCGTTGAAAACAGGACCGTACGGGCGCTGTGTGTTCCGCTGTGATAATACGGTAGTAGACCATCAGATCGTCAATATGGAATTTGAAAATGACGTGGAAGTTTCCTTTGTGATGAGTGCTTTTACAAAAGAATGTAAGTGCACGATCACGCTGATGGGAACAAATGGAGAAATACAAGGAGATATGGAGGAAGGAAGAATCCGTATTTTTGATTTTGTCAGTGGAAATACCGAGGAGATTTATTTACATACACCGTCCAAAGGACACAGCGGAAGTGACGAGAGAATGATGCACGATTTTGTCCAGCTTCTTGGAAATTCAGAAAATAGCGAGGTACCGACAGGTGCTGGAATTTCTGTAGACAGTCATCTGATGGCACTGGCAGCGGAGGAATCAAGGCTCAGTGGAGAGACGATCGACTTTGCAACCTATAAGAAGAATTTAATGGAGGAGGTACAACGATGAGCAGAAACAGAAGAATCGGCGCTTATCCGGTTATTGGGATTCGCCCAACGATAGATGGAAGAAGAGGATATTTAAAAGTAAGAGAATCATTGGAAGAGCAGACCTGGAGCATGGCAAAAGCAGCTGCAACTCTTTTCCGTGAGAATCTCCGGTATGCAAATGGAGAGCCTGTTCAAGTTGTTCTGGCTGATACAACAATTGGTGGTGTCGCAGAGGCGGCGGCCTGCCAGGATAAGTTCCGTCGGGAGGGGGTTGACATTACACTCACTGTGACACCATGTTGGTGTTATGGAGCCGAGACAATGGACATGGATCCGAAAACGATAAAAGCTGTCTGGGGATTTAACGGGACAGAGCGACCAGGAGCAGTCTATCTGGCAAGTGTCCTTGCAACACACGCGCAGAAAGGTCTTCCAGCATTTGGGATCTATGGGCATGAAGTACAGCCGGCCTCCGCGCGCGAGATCCCTGAAGATGTCAAGGAGAAGCTTCTGCGATTTGGGAGAAGTGCAGTAGCAGTGGCATCTATGCGTGGAACTTCTTATTTGCAGATTGGATCTGTGACAATGGGAATTGGTGGCTCCATCATCGATGCTGCATTTTTGGAAGAGTATCTCGGTATGCGTATGGAATCTGTGGACGAAGTAGAACTGATCCGCCGCATGGAAGAAGGAATCTACGATGAAGAAGAATTTCAGAAGGCACTCAAATGGACAAAAGAACACTGTAAAGAAGGATTTGATAAAAATCCGGAAGCGGTACAAAAAACAAGAGAACAGAAAGACCAGGACTGGGAATTTGTTGTAAAAATGATGTGTATTATCAAAGACCTCATGAATGGAAATCCGAATCTTCCAGAAGGATGCGAGGAAGAACAGATGGGACACAATGCTTTGGCAGCAGGTTTTCAGGGACAGAGACAGTGGACAGATTTTTATCCAAACGGAGATTTTGCAGAGGCACTTTTAAATACCTCCTTTGACTGGGATGGACCGCGTGAGCCGTATATCCTTGCTACAGAAAATGATGTGTTAAACGGAATTGGAATGTTGTTTATGAAACTTTTGACAAATCGTGCACAGATTTTTGCAGATGTCAGAACTTACTGGAGCCCAGAGGCTGTATGGAAAGCAACAGGATATACCATGGGGGGAAAAGCTGCCAAAGCAGGCGGAATGCTCCATCTGATCAACTCCGGCGCAGCATGTCTGGATGCCTGTGGAGAAGCGAAAGATGATTGTGGCAATGCAGTCATGAAGCCGTGGTATGAAGTGACTGAGGAAGATCAGAGACAGATTCTAGAAAATGTCACATGGAATCCTGCAGATTTTGGATACTTTCGCGGTGGTGGTTATTCTTCGAGATTTCTTACCAATGCAGAGATGCCAGTGACAATGGTTCGCCTGAATTTGATCAAAGGTCTTGGACCTGCGCTGCAGATTGCAGAGGGATGGACGATCCGACTGCCGGAGGAGGTATCAGACATTCTATGGAAGCGGACAGATTATACATGGCCGTGTACTTGGTTTGTTCCAAGAACCAATGACAGTCCGGCATTTCGGACCGCTTATGATGTGATGAACAATTGGGGAGCAAATCATGGGGCAATCAGCTATGGACATATCGGTGCCGATCTGATCACACTTTGTTCTATGTTAAGGATACCGGTATCTATGCACAATGTAGCAGAAGAGAACATTTTCCGTCCAGCTGCATGGAATGCGTTCGGAATGGATAAAGAAGGGCAGGACTATCGGGCATGTTCCGCTTATGGACCGCTTTATCGATAAAACTTCTGGAGTGCTCCAACGACTAAAAAGTAGAAAGAAGGATAGAAAATGGCAGAAAAGCACATGCTGGCGGCCGATTTTGGAGGTTCCAGCGGAAGAGTGGTAAAAGGCAATTTTGACGGAAACCAGATTTCTCTGGAAGAAATACATCGTTTTGCAAATGAACCGGTGACTTTGTGGGGCAAAGAGACTTCCATGATGTGCTGGGATTTCCTCAGATTGTTCTGTGAACTGAAAAAAGGAATATTAAAAGCAGGAGGGAACACAGACAGCATCGGAATTGATACCTGGGGTGTCGATTATGGTCTGCTTGATCAAAGCGGACAACTTCTTACAAATCCAATCCATTATCGTGATCTGCGTACCAGCGGAATGCGAAGAGAAGCTGCTGCACAGATAGAAGAGTCCTTTTTGTATGAAATTACAGGAAGCCAGTTTATGGAGATCAATACTTTCTATCAGCTTCTGGCGGAGAAAAAGATCCGAAAAGACCTGTTTGGTATGGCAGAGCAAGTTTTGTTTCTGCCGGATTTGTTCGGGTATTTTCTATCAGGAGAAAGGACTGCGGAATATTCGATTGCTTCCACTTCACAGCTTCTGGATGCGAGAGGAAAAAGCTGGTCAGAAGAAATCTTAAAAGCAGCAGGGATTTCAAGAAGACTGTTTCCAGATATCTCCATGCCTGGCACACCGCTTGGAATGCTCCGAAGAGAGCTGAGTCAGGAACTTGGTGTGAAGTCATTGAAGGTTATTACGGTGGCAGGTCACGATACGCAGAGTGCTATGGCGGCAATTCCGGCAGAAGAAGAGGATTTTCTGTTTTTGAGTTGTGGTACATGGTCATTATTTGGGACGGAGGTAAAGGAGCCACTGATCAATGAGAAAGCATTTTCCTACGGAATGACAAATGAAGGCGGCTGTGAAAATAAAATTTCTTTTTTGAAAAATATTGTGGGATTGTGGATGATTCAGGAGAGCCGCAGGCAATGGATGCGGGAAGGACAGGCGTATTCCTTTGGAGAACTAGAGGACATGGCAAAATCTGCAAAACCGTTTTGCTGTCTGTTAGACCCGGATGCACCGATTTTTCTCCCGGAAGGAAATATGCCAAAAAAAATTCGAAGATTTTGTCAAGAGAGCGGACAGAACATTCCCGAAACACCGGGAGCAATTGTCAGAGGAATCGATGAGAGTCTTGCACTTTGTTACAGAAATGCAATGGAAGAAATTCAAGATTGTACGCAAAAAAAATATCGGGCGATCTATATGGTGGGTGGAGGGATCCAAAGCAATCTGCTCTGTCAGATGACGGCCAATGCCTGCAAGGTACCGGTTATCACTGGCCCACAGGAAGCAACGGTATACGGAAATCTTGGGATGCAGCTCATTGCAGAGCAGGAAGTGAAAGATGTAAAGGAGCTTCGTGGTCTGATCAGAACTTCAGAAGATCTTAAACGGTACGAGCCTTCGGACACCGAAGTGTGGGATGAAATATATGAAATCTGGAAACATACAGTAAAAGTGAGAGAGGACAACATATTATGAAAGAGTATAGAGAGTTAAGAGAACAGATCTGTGACGTGTGTCATAAAATGTGGCAAAAAGGATGGGTGGCAGCCAACGATGGAAATGTTTCCGTTCGATTAGAAGATGGGACATTTCTTGCAACCCCTACAGGTATGAGCAAAAGTTTTATTACCCCGGAGAAACTTGTCCATATTGATAAAGACGGGAAGGTTCTTGATGGAGAACAAGGACTGCGCCCTTCTTCGGAGATTAAAATGCATCTGCGCTGCTACAGAGAAAGAGAAGATGTCGGAGCAGTGCTGCACGCACATCCGCCGGTGGCGACCGGGTTTGCAGTGGCAAACATTCCGCTGGATGATTATTCGATGATTGAAACTGTGATCTCCCTCGGCTCCGTTCCGGTTACTCCTTACGGAACACCTTCCACAGAGGAAGTACCTGAAGCGATCGCTCCGTATCTTGCCGATCATGATGCGATGCTTTTACAGAATCATGGCGCACTGGTAGTAGGGCCGGATATCATCGGGGCATATTACCGGATGGAAACACTGGAATTGTTTGCGCAGATTTCCTTAAATGCAAAATTACTCGGAGGTGCCAGGGAACTTTCTCGCCAGAATATCGACCGTCTGATCTCTATGAGAGAGCAGTATCAGGTTACGGGCAGACATCCGGGATATCGGAAATATCATGAGGAGCAGGATGTCTAAAAAATAAAAAGGAACAGAGGCATCGGTGTACAAGGGGTACAAACGAGATAAAATAGAAATGAGGGGCGATAGAGCGGAAATGTCAGATTCTCCACTCTACCTGAACATGGTCGCTGGTGGCCTTGATTGTAGAAATCAAACCATCGGCGGCTTTTCTTTTGCCGTCGTGCGGCAGATAGTTTATTTTATATCCCGCTTTTTCATAACGATAATCCCAATACAAGTCAATAGCACTCCGTATATTACAAACCCTTTGAGTTTGTCATTTTCTTCGCCTTTGGCAGTTAGAAAAATAATAGGGACATCACATATATTTCGCGCAAATTTACATACAGTAAATCCATCTAATCGTGGTATCATAATATCTAAAATGATAAGATCAACCGTATTCTTTTCCAAAATTGAAAGTGCTTCTACTCCATCATTAGCTAAAATGCAAGAGTGTCCGACTTCGTTTTTAAACATTAAGTAATGCTTGCACTCTTGATAAGGCGAGGGACAAAAAATATTCTGACAGATAGCAGAAAAGTAATGACTGCTCAATTTTCTAATGATATATTGTAGTAAATAGTAATAGACAAATGGAATTTGGAAAGCGTGGAAAAGAAAATGAAGAAATTATATTGTATGAACTGTGGTTCTAAAATGAATATTAAATTTGGAATGATACCAAACAAATGTTCTTGTGGAGCCAAATTTGATTTAGCAGATACAAAGAGCATTAAAAAAATAATTGTAAGCATTATATTCTTTGTAATTTTAATGTCTCCACCGTTTATCCTTATTTACTTTAACAGACAATATTTTCAAGCATCAATTATTTTATATGCTCTCGCTTTGATTACAATTATCATTTGGTATCGTATTGTAGAAACTATTTTAATTCGTCTTGGATTAGTAACTATGACAAACATTGAAATTAAATAATCTTGTGGCAAGTATATATGAATTTCAGTTTAAATAATGATGTAGGACTTTCTCTTTCAGAACTATATAAAAATAAAGAGAAAAGAGGAGGAATGGAATAATGATTGAGTTGGGATTTGCCTCTGATTTTGGAGGACAGAGTACAAAACTTTCTGAGATTAGAGAGGGATTGCGGAGGATTTCCGAGGCAGGGTTTACCCATGTCCACTGGTGTCATGAGTGGGATGGAGATTATTTGTATGCACCGTCGGAGATGCTCCAGATCAAGTCGTGGTTTGACACATTCGGACTGAAAGCAAAATCTCTGCATGCTTCCAAAGGAAGCCGCATTGCTTCCGCGATGCGAAAAGATATGGAGGCACGGAAAGATTTCGCTTCTTTTCATGAATACAGCAGGCAGGCGGGGGTAGAGCTGATACGAAACCGTATGGAATTGGCCGAGGTGCTTGGAGCAAGAGAGATTGTGATTCACTTGTATGTTCCTTATCTGACATTTAGAGAACAGCCGGGAAGCGAAGAACAATTTTACCGACAAGTATTTAAATCCTTTGATGAACTAAAGCCTGAGGCGATGGAGAGAGGGATACGAATCTGCCTGGAAACGATGCTGGAAATCCCGGCAAGAGAGCAGTACCGTCAGTTTGACCGGATTTTTGCGCGCTATCCAAAAGAATACATTGGAATCTGTTGGGACACCGGACACACCCATGTCATCTTAAATGAGGACATGACTACATTTGCCAAACGTTACCGGGACCGGATATTCAGTGTCCACCTAAACGATAACCTCGGAGGTCCGCGTATAGATCTTGACGGCAAAGAAGAACTGGTATGGTGCTGTGACATGCATTGGATCCCTTGGGAAGGGACGATTGACTGGGAAGCGGTGACAGATGTGCTGGCAGAATCTCCTTATGAGCTTCCGATTGTCTTGGAATTGAATTGTCATGAAAAAAATCAGAAGGAGTTCTTGAGAAGAAGTTATGAGGCGGGAATCAGACTTGCAAACGAAATGGAAAGAAAGAGAATTTAGTCTCTTCTTGCAAATACCATGTTGTGTGGTGTCCTAAGTATAGACGCAAAATTTTAACAAATGGAATAGATACCCGATGAAAGGAACTTCTTCTTGAGTATGCTGCAAATATTTCTGTAGACATCATGGAAATGGAAATCATGCCAGACCATGTATACATACTCATGGAGGCAGACCCTCAGTTCGGTATTCGCAAAGCGGTTAACAAGCAGTATATCGAAAATCAGAAAACATCGCAAAGATAAAAGGATAAACTGGGATAATGCAAAAAGGTATCAAATTTAGAATCTACCCGAACAGGGAACAGCAAAATTTAATCAATCAGACACTTGGCTGTTGCAGACTCATCTACAACAAAGGACTTGCTATGCGGAATGAAGCCTATGAGAATGGCAATAAAATTGGCTATGCTCAGACTTCGGCTATGCTGACCGAGCTTAAAAAGTGTGAAGATTTTGCATTTCTTAAAGTGGTAGATTCTATTGCGTTACAGCAGTCTTTACGTGATTTGGACAGAGGTTTTGTGAACTTTTTTCAGAAACGTGCTGCACACCCAATATTTAAAAGTAAACATAACCGCCGACAGTCGTACCGAACAATCAACCAAGGGAGTAATATCCGTATCGTGGGAAGATACATCAAACTTCCCAAACTTGGATTTGTCAAAATACGTCAGTCCACGGAAGTAGGAAAAATCAACAACGTAACGATAGAGCATACTCCTACGGGGAAATATTTTGCAGTTCTCAATGTAGAATTTGAACCCCAGCCAAGACAAAACAAGGGCGACTGCATTGGCATTGATGTAGGTATCAAAGATTTTTACTCTGATAGTAACGGAAATGTTGTGTCAAATCCCAAATATCTTGAGAAGTCCATGCGTAAGCTCATACGTGAACAGCGTAAACTGTCACGCAAACAAAAAGGCTCAAACAATCGTAATAAACAACGTGTAAAAGTTGCTTTCGTCCACGAAAAGATTACCAATCAGAGAAACGATTTTTTACAAAAGCAATCAACGATACTGATTCGTGAAAACCAAACGATCTGCATAGAAGATTTGAAAGTAAAAAATATGATGCGTAATCATAAACTGGCACAGCACATCGGTTCTGCGTCGTGGAGTAAGTTTTTTGATATGCTTGCATATAAGGCTGTCTGGTATGGGAATGATGTTGTAAAAGTACCGGCGATGTATCCAAGCAGCCAGACATGTTCTTGTTGTGGATATAAGAATCCACTGGTAAAAAATCTGACAGTTCGTATATGGGAGTGTCCAGACTGTCATACAGTGCATAACAGAGATAGCAATGCAAGCATAAACATCTTGAAGAAAGGACTGCAAATGCAGTCAGCATAAATAAATATATATAAGACTGCACCGTAGGGCATACGGGAACAGTATAATCTAGCTTGTGGACACTGTGTAAGACATTGAAGTACCGCATGGTATCATCCAATGCAGTAGTGGTTGAAGCAAGAATCCCCCTGCTTTAGCTGTGGGGAGTGTCAAGTTGTTGAAATAGAATAGAAGCATGGATAAAGATAGAACAGATATGCATTGTAATCGATTCTCTCCGAGAAAAAGCATATCTGTTCTATTTTTAGAGTTTGTTAATTTGGGGTTCACTTGTATTAAACGGAGCGGGAATGCTGACCAGAATCAGGAGACTTCAGAGAATACAGATATCCGGAAACGATCTGATTCCCACGGTGTAAAAGGGAATAACGCTGTTCGTTCAGACACCAGTCGTAGGTCAGTCCGCGTTGGAGTGAGGCAATCTGTTCACTGAGCTCCTTATAAGATCCGGGGAAAGAGATTTCCCCGGAATCGATTCCTTCTTTTGTAAACTGATTGAGGATCTGATAATAGCGCCGTCTGGGATTTAAAATGTGTCTTGTCCCACCAGTCATGACCTGCAGACCCGGAGCAACTATGCAGTCAATAAAAAGATGGAAGATGTGATTGCAGACGCAATCGGGGCACAGAAAGACATCTCGGGCCGGAATCAGGAGTGGATGGAACAATTTGAGAAATTCGCCCATGGCTGGATGCCGAAATTATTTCCGGCAGACTATTACAAAGAAATGATCAATTACTGGATACCGTTTGCAGCAGATATCAATCACCGGTATCCGTCCATTCGTTTTCCGTGGATCACGACCGTGGCATATACAAGTGAGGTTGCTGACGAGACGGCACAGGGGGCCTATCTGAACCTCTGTGCAAAGGCACATGTGACACATGATCTTGCCACAATTGATATGATCCTGAAAGGAAAGAGCATTTTTCTGTCCGCACAGGAAAATGAGAAAGATAAGGTTTCAATCTGTCATATCAGACAGCGCCCGCTGCTGGTCTGATATGACGTGGGAACATAAATATTTTATAAAAGTAAAGGAGAAAAAGGTATGGAATATATCACCTTAATAGGCATTCTGATCGTTATTGTCGGATTTGCCCTGAAACTGGATAATATCCTGACGATCATGGCAGCGTTGATCGTGACGGGGCTCGTAGGCGGTCTCGGAGTGGATGGACTCTTAGAGACACTCGGGAAAAGTTTTATCGATAACCGAAATATGACGATCTTTATTCTTGTCATGCTTGTGACAGGAACGTTGGAAAGAAGCGGTCTCAAAGAAGCGGCAGCAGCACTGATCGGCAAGGTAAAAGGAGCATCTGCAAGTGTCGTTATTGCTGCATATGGTGTGATGAGAGCAATCTTTGGAGCATTCAATGTAGGATTCGGCGGGGTTGCAGGATTTGTAAGACCGGTTATCATGCCGATGGTCACAGCGGCGATTGAGAACAAAGAAGGAGAGATCAATGAAGAACATGAAGAGCAGGCAAAGGGAATGGCGGCCGGAATGGAAAATATCATGTGGTTCTTCTTCCAGGTATTGTTCATCGGCGGAAGTGGAGGACTTCTTGTGCAGGGTACACTTGCGGGACTTGGATATGATGTAAGTCTGGTGGATCTTGCAAAAGTGGAAGTTCCGGTTGCAGTCTTTGCATTGATCATCACAATCGTATATTATTTCCTGAAAGACAAGCAACTGTCTAAGAAGTATTACGGAAAAGAGAAGTAGGAGGGAGGAAGATTATGGCATTTTTTATGGATGCAGAGGTTACGCTCGGCAGAAAACTGCTTGAGATTTTTTATATTTTAACAGGACTTATCACGATCTACACTGGAGTGAAGAATGCACAGGACAAAGAGAATCCTTCCCGTGCGGAAACAGCATTTTTCTGGATCATCCTCGGAATCGTCATTGCATTTGGACGATGGATCCCGGCCAAGGTGACAGGAGTCCTTGTCATAGTGATGTGTATTCCGGCGATATTAAAGAAAGTAAGTGTCGGAAAACATGACAAGCCTCAGGAAGCGGAGACAAAAGCAAACTTTGAGAAAGTTGGAATGAAGATTTTCCTTCCGGCGCTCTCAATCGGTGGATTTGCACTGATCTTCGCGGTATTTACAGACCTCGGAGCGCTGGTAGGACTTGGAGTAGGTGTCCTTGTTTCAGCTGTACTGCTTTGTGCATTCTTGAAATCCAACACACCGAAAGTCCTGTTAAACGATTCTGAGCGTATGCTTTCTACGGTAGGACCGCTCAGTATGCTGCCGCAGCTTCTTGCATGTCTCGGGGCAGTGTTTACAGCAGCCGGAGTCGGAGATGTCATTGCAGATATTGTTGGGAATATTATCCCGAAAGGAAATGTGAATCTTGGGATCATTATCTATGCGATCGGTATGGTGCTTTTTACTATGATCATGGGAAATGCATTTGCGGCAATCACTGTTATGACTGTCGGAATCGGAGCACCGTTTGTGCTGGCATACGGAGCGGATCCGGTATTGATCGGTATGGTTGGACTTACTTGCGGATACTGCGGTACGCTGCTCACACCGATGGCGGCGAACTTCAATATCGTTCCGATTGCACTTCTTGATATGAAGAACCGTTTTACCGTAATCAAAAATCAGGTCGTAGTGGCAGTGATCATGTTAGTGTTCCAGATCTGCTACATGATTGCATTTAAATAAAAATCATAACAAGTACAGAAGGGAGAATAACAGGATGAAAATTTTAATTACAGGATTTGATCCATTTGGAGGAGAAAATGTCAATCCGGCTTATGAGGCAGTAAAGCTTCTTCCGGACAGCGTAAAAGGAGCAGAAATCATAAAATTAGAGATTCCGACCGTGTTTGGTGAAGCGGGAAAAG
Source organism: Faecalimonas umbilicata (assembly GCF_042846195.1). Classification (NCBI taxonomy): domain Bacteria; kingdom Bacillati; phylum Bacillota; class Clostridia; order Lachnospirales; family Lachnospiraceae; genus Faecalimonas; species Faecalimonas umbilicata. Next base: position 1,578,986 of record NZ_AP031411.1, on the reverse strand, counting down.
CTGTAGAAAAAGGAATCATCGAACACAATCCGGATGCAGTCATCTGTGTAGGACAGGCGGGGAGAAGAGCGGATATCGAAGAGGAACGCATTGCGATCAATCTTTCAGAGGCTCCGATTCCAGACAATGCCGGAAATCAGCCGATGGATGTAAAAGTGCAGGAAGATGGAGACACTGCATATTTTGCAACGGTTCCGGTAAAGGCGATGGTAAAAAATGTCAACGATCACGGGATTCCGGCAAGCGTTTCTTATACAGCAGGTACTTATGTGTGCAACAATGTCATGTACGATCTGCTTTATATGATCGATCGCAAATATCCTTCCATCCGCGGCGGATTTATCCATGTACCGTTTGCGACAGAACAAGGGGTAGGAAAGCCGGTAGGAACAGCGACGATGGCTCTGGAGACAATCGCGAAAGCTTTAGAGTGTGCGCTGGAAGCAGTGGCAGAGACAGAAGAAGATGCAAAGATCCATATGGGAATCACAGATTAATCTTTGAGTTTCCATTGTCAAGAGCAATCATGACCACCATAGCGGGTGGATTATTGTTTCGCCCATCTCCATTTTTCGGATCAACGAAAAACTCCAATGGGCGAAACAGACTAAAGTCCACAATTTACAGCAGAGCAGAGTATGTAGAAATAGATACTCTGCTCTGTTTTTTACTTTACAGGATCAGAATCTGTGCTATAATATTCTGAACATGGGAGGAAATCAGAGAGAGTTGAGGTGGGGTATGAAAATCAGAAAATCGGACAATTTTAAACTGGCATATCGGCTGACCTTTTATTATCTGCTGTACCATATCCTTCTCGTGATTGCTATTTTGTTTTTCGCAGATCAGGTGCTTCTGCGGATAGAAAAACAGTTTGAACAGAAGTATCAGCGGACCGTAGAGGAGTCGATGGAAGATTTAAACCAGAAAATCCTGCAGTTAAAAGATGTGCTGACACTTACCATGTACGGGGAAAACATGCAGATCCTTCAGGGAAGGAAAGGACAGCTTACCACCTATGAGGAGGTGGAATTAAAACTTAAGGTCAAAAATGAACTGACGGTTTTGGCGAGTCAGTACAGCTATATTAAGGATATCGGGATATATATTCCGGAATATGAGACCTGGATTGATGTGGGAACGTGGTTCGGGAGAAGCAAGGCCCCTGAGGAACAATTTAAAGGAGAACGTCTTGAACTTGCCGACGGAGAGATCTGTCTCAGACTTGGACTTCAAAACGGGAAAGAATATACCGAGGGATATGTCTCCTTGAATTCCACAGAATTATACAAACTGCTGGATCAGAAACTGGATCAGGATATCGTGATGCAGATTTCCATAGATGGGAAAGAGTTGACGGAAGTAAAGGAAAAAGAGAAGTATCATGTGCTTCTGGTTGAGAGTGACATATATCCGATTGAAGTCCGGTATTATATTCCTGCAAGCCTTTTATCCTTCCGAAAATATCTGTATATTTTGGGCGGCATTGCCATTTTGTTCCTGATGATCACGGCGATCGCATTTTCAAGGTATCTAAACAGAGCAATTCACCGTCCGCTCAATAATATCGTGCGGTTTATGGAGAGTGCGAAAGAACAAAATTATAAGGAACCTGCAGTTCATCAGGGACCGGAGGAATTTCATTATGTGACACTGGAATTCAATAAAATGAAAGAATATCTCGAATATTACACCAGACACCGCTATGAGCAGGAGATCATCATGCGCCAGATGGAGTTGGACCATCTGCAGGAACAGATAAAGCCCCATTTTTTGTATAATTGTTTTGCGAATATATCAAATCTCTGCAAGTCATATGATGTGGAAAAGGTAGAGCAGCTAAGCAGGGCTTTGTCCAAATATTACAGCTATATTACAAGAACCGGAAGAAGTCTGGTAACTTTGCAGGCAGAATACACGCACATGAAGAATTATCTCACCATCCAGAAAATCCGGTTTGAGAAGAGAGTTCAAATGGAGGTAGGAGACCTTCCGGCAGCGGCGGAGCAGATGCTTGTTCCAAGGCTGATCTTGCAGCCGGTCGTGGAAAATGCGTATAAATATGCCTTTGAACATGTGGAGACCGGAGGGTATCTGAAGATCCACACGGAGGCGGATGAAAAATCTGTCAGGATCATCGTGGAAGACAGTGGTTATCAGACAGATGAGGATACGGTAACCCGGACAAGGGAAGCGCTCGAAAAGGAAGGGGTCAACATTACCGGACTTGGAAACCTGCAGAAGCGGCTGCAGTTTCTCCATCCAGAGAATGGAATGAAGATCGAGCGCAGCGAACTGGGAGGCATCAAAAATACGGTGATCATAAGGAAAGAAGAGGCAGAAAGACATGTATAACATACTGATGATTGATGATGAACCGGGAATTGTAAGTGGTCTGGAGGAGACTTTAAACCGGGAGAATTTAAATCTTACCGTCTATACAGCTTCGACGATAGGAGAAGGAATGAAGGTCGCAAAGAGTGTAAAGCTGGACATTTTGTGCAGCGACATTCAAATGCCGGTCATGAATGGATTTCAATTTGCAGAGGAAGTGCTGCAGTACTGGAAAGAATGTAAAGTACTTTTCCTGACCGGATACAATGAATTTGATTACATTTACAGATCGATCCATGAGTTTAACGGCCAGTATGTCTTAAAGAGCGATGAAGAGAAGCTCGTGGAAGTGATCCGAAAATATATGACTGAGATTGAGGAGGAGCAGCGGAACAGGCTGGAATCAGAGCAGCTTAAGATCCTGACAGACAGGTATCTGAGAAATCAAAGAGAACAGCTGTGGACAGAATACTTAAGGAATGGACATGGAGAAAAGATACCGGAAGCACTTGTTACGGTCTGCCAAGAAGAAGGCGTGGATTGTGATAAGCCTGTGGCCTGCGGAATGGGACGGCTTTTATGTGCGGAGAAGAAAAAGGAAGCCTGTGAGGAAGATCTGGCACAGTATCTTTTGCAGATCAAGGAGGAATACAGGTACTTTTATCATATTTACAGTGTATTTCTTCCATACAATGATTCGTATCTGATCCTTGCCCAGCCAAAAGTTGAGGAGTATCCGGAGTTTCAGCATATTCTGAACCGGATGCAAAATATCATGCTGGAACTCGGAGGCCGGAAACTCTCTTTTATTTATTCGGAAAAGCCGGTGGCACTGGAAGAACTCGGAGTGCAGACTGAGCTTTTTGCCACACTGTTAGAAGTAAACTGGTCTGAAAACAACCCTGTTTTTATCAGGATAGAGGACTTTATGAAAGAGAAACCATCCGGCAGTGCAGACAGGCAAAAGTATGAAATACGGCTGGAGCGATGGCTGATGGAACAGAAATTCGGAGAAATCAGAGAAGCTTTCGACAGGCTTTATCTGGATGTACGGAAAAATCAAGAGAGAAGTCTTGCGGATGTACAGGAGTATTACAAGGCAGTGGGTGTCATCGCATCCTATATCGAGAACTATGTAAAGTATTCTGAGATTCCGGAAGATCTGAGAAAAAGCTATTTTCATCTGCGCTATATGACAAGTGTCGGTGACATCCACAGATTTGTAATGAGTTTTCTCTGTTATATGGAAGCAAATTCCGAAAAAGATATCTCGGAAGATGAGAGGATCGTCCAAAAAATCGAAACTTATATTTTCAATCACATTATGGAAGATATCTCTCTAGATACACTGGCGGAACTGGTATATTTTAATCCGTCCTATCTGTCCAGATTTTATAAGGCAAATACCGGGAAAAATCTGTCGCAGTTTATAGCTGAGGCAAAGATCATCAAGGCGAAAGAACTTCTGAAGGACAGCAATGAAAAAATCGAAGAGATCTCAGAAATGCTTGGATTTAAATCATCCGGATATTTTACTGTCTTCTTAAAAAAGCATACGGGGATGACGCCGACGGAATACCGGGCACAGACAATCACGAAAAAATAAGAATATGGTGGGAAAATGAAAAAAAGAAAGGGAAGAAGTTTGCTTCTGGCTGTTCTGTTTACTGCGGCGGCTGTGGCAGGATGTGCGGCAGATTGCGCAGAAAGAGAGAAGCAGAAGGAAGAACCGGTTACACTGACGACGATATTACAATATGGAGCGATCGAGGATGAGTGTCCCGAGGGTGTCACACCGGAACATAACAGTTTCCTGGATACTGCGCTTCAGAAGCTGAACATTCAGATTGACTGGATGTGGATCGCACCGGAAGAGCAGTATAAACAGAAACTGAACGTGGCGTTGGCCTTGGGGGACATCCCGGATTTTATGGCGGTGGAAGATGGGGCGGTTTACCGAAGCCTGCTGGAAAATGATATGATTCTGCCGTGGAATGAGGTACTAAAGGAGGCAAATGCTACACTCAAAGAGTGGATTTTCAGGGATCCGGAAGTTCTTGAGGCAGTGACGGATGAGGAGGGCAATATCATGTCACTGCCGCAGTACTGGGATCCCAAAAGGAAGCTGAACATTATGATGATCCGCAAAGACTGGCTGGAAGAAACAGGGCTTGAGGTACCGGAAACGGTCGAAGAACTGGAGAAGGTGGCCATGGCATTTCAGGAAAAGACCGGAGCTGAGCAGGGAATCGGTCTGACTTATAAGGTATTCGGAAAAAGCCTGGGCAGTATGGGAGGGCTGATGAATATGTCCGGATCTTATCCGGGAGCATGGATCGAAGAGGACGGAGAACTGGTGCCCGGAGAGATCAGTCAAAGTACAAAAAGTGCATTGGAGATGCTTCACCGCTTTTATGAGAAAGGAATTCTGTCAAAAGAATTTCCTTTGTATGATTATGACAGGATTGCCAGAGATGTGCTGGATGAAAAGATTGGAATTGTGATCGCACCGTTCTGGGAATATGATTCTCTGATCGGAAAAGAGATTGCAAAGAACCAGGACAGCAGATGGGTCGCAGTGCCCATTCCTGTTGAAGAAGGTGTCAAAGGTGCGGTGATGGACACGGTATCTATAGAAAAGTACTGGGTCATCAGCAAGAAATGCAAACATCCGGAGGCAGTCATGGCACTTTTTAATCAGTTTGCAGAGTTTGAGGAGGACTATCCTGAGGAGGCAAGACCGGAGAATGGATTCATATGGGAATGGTCCGGCGCCCAATATATTGATCCATACGATGTGGATGAGATGTATGAATCGTTTAATGCGCAGATTGCGACCGGAGATCTGGAGACACCGCCTGATGTATCAAACAGACTTCTTGCCTACTGGAGTTATGGAAAAGGATATTATCAGTGGAAAAAACAAGGCGGCATCTATCCGAAAAACAATGAGTGGGGAATCTTTCTTGCACGAGTGGATGAGGACGGAGCGTGGGGAACGGTCAGAAAGCTGGTGGAAGAAGGCAGATACGAACAGAATCAATACTATGGACTTCCGTCAAATGCGATGAGTGAAAGACAGGATGTTCTAAATAATATGACGGAAGAAACATTTATTAAAATAGTCATGGGGGAGACTCCGGTGGATGCCTTTGAGGAATACCGGACAAAATGGCTGGAGCTGGGCGGCCAGGAGATGATTGAAGAAGTAAATCAATGGTACGACCAGAAGGAATCCCCTTTGGTAAATTAGCACAGAGCAGGAAAAATCCTGCTCTTCTTTTTGTGTAAAAATACGGAAAAGTAAAAAAAGAAAAAGAATGTAAAATATTTAAGATTGTGATCGGCGGCGATTTCTCATATGATAAGTAGTATAAATAATACAGTTGCGCGACTGAAAAGACGAATAAAATTGTTCAAAACTGACAATGGAGGAGAAGGAGAATTATGAAAAAAAAGGCAAACAAATTTATTGCAATGGGACTGACAATGGCACTTGGCGCAAGTATTTTAGCAGGGTGCGGAGGAGATGAAAAATCAAAAGGCGGGAAGACAAACCTCTCTGTCGGAATCTGGGATACAAACCAGAAAGCAACATTGGAAAAGATGATCAAAGCTTACACAGAGGAAAATCCGGATGTGTCCATAGAGATTCAGCTGACACCATGGAAAGATTACTGGACAAAGCTGGAAGCGAGTGCAACAGGCGGAACTGCACCGGATGTTTTCTGGTTAAATACACTGCATGCAGAGGTATACCAGGAAGGCGGAATTCTTGCAGATCTGACAGAACCTGCTGAGAAATCCGACATCGGACTGTATGAAAACTATGCAAAAGCAATGACAGATTCCTATACGATCGACGGAAAGTTATATGCGATTCCAAAAGATACCGGAACAGCAGCTCTCTGGTACAATAAGGAATTATTTGACAAGGCAGGTGTAGCGTATCCGACTGACGACTGGACATGGGAAGATATGCTTGCGGCAAGCGAAAAATTAAAAGGAAATATGGGAGATGGCGTATATGCGATCGGTGCTCCGGTTGATTTTGAAAATTACTCCTCAACGATTTTTGCGGCAGGCGGAAACATCATGTCAGAAGACAAAAAGGAGCCTACTTATACAATGCCGGAGACAATGGAAGGTGTGCAGTGCTGGATTGACCTGATTGACAAAGGATATTCTCCGTCCGTGGCAGATCTGACAGACTCTTCAGCAGCTACAAGATTTGAAGCCGGACGTCTTGCAATGTTTTTGGGAGGATCTTATATGACAACTCAGTTTGCAAGTAATGAAGAGATAAAAGATAAGATCAATCTCGTAGAGTATCCGTCTTACAACGGAAAAGAGCCAAATATGGCAGGCGGACTTGGTTATGCTGTATATGAAAACTCCAAACAAAAAGATGCGGCAATTGATTTTGCACTTTGGCTTGGAAGTGAAGAGGCTATGAAGATTCAAGGAGAGATGGGATCCGTTATCTCAGCAAGAACAGATGCACAGAAATATTTTGCCGACACTATTCCGGAGTGGAACCTGGCTGCATTTACAAACCATATTGATGAAGCAGTACCGATGCCATACTGCAAATCTATGTCAGAGATCCGCGATCTGGAAGTGAAAAAATATACAGAAGCATTTACAGGTGAAAAAACAATCGAAGAGGTGAGCAAAGAACTGCAGAAAGAAGCTCAGGAAATCTATGACCGTATGAATGAAAAATAGAGGGAACTATTATGACTCGTGAAAAAACAATTACCAAAAAACCAAAAATGGGAAAAAGACAGAGAAAGGAAGAGATAGCAGCCTATCTCTTCATCGCTCCGGTCGTAATCGGGTTAAGTATCTTCTATATTTTCCCGTTTCTGCAGAACCTGTGGTTTGGATTTAATGATGTAAATCAGTTCAATGTCGCATCCTTCTGCGGACTGGATAATTACACCAGACTGTTTCAGGATAAAGAATTTCTCACAGCGCTTATGAACTCTTTAAAATCAGCAGTCATTATTGTGCCGGCAATCGTACTTTTATCACTTTTGACGGCATCGCTGCTAAATACGAAAATCAGGGGAAAATCCATTTATCGTACCTTATACTTTCTTCCGGCCGTAACAATGTCCGTTGCGATCTCGCTTGTGTGGAAGTGGATCTACAACGGAGAGTACGGAGTACTGAACTCTATTCTCGGAGCATTCGGAATCGAGGGGAAAAACTGGCTGTCAAGCCCTCAGTATGCACTGCTTATGGTGCTGATCGTAGAAATCTGGATGGCAGTCGGATACAATATGATCATTTTGCTTGCAGGTATGCAGGGAATTTCAAAGTCTTATTATGAGGCGGCAGTGATCGATGGTGCAGGTCCGGTGGCTTCGTTTACAAAGATAACGATTCCGATTTTGACACCTACCATCTTTTTCGTGGTCATTACATCGATCATCAGCAGTTTCCAGATCTTTGATACGATCTTTATGATGATTCCGAAAGACAGTCCTGCGTTTGCAGCATCACAGACACTGGTCATGATGTTCTACCGAAATGCGTTTGACTACGGCAGAAAGGGATATGCGGCAGCGATTTCAAGTGTTGTATTCCTGATTGTAATGATCGTCACTGCAATACAGTTCATCATGCAGAAAAAATGGGTTCACTATGAGTAGGAGAGGAAAGATGAAAAAGAAGACAACAACAAAATATTTATTTGTACATATCGTCCTCATCGCAGGTACGTTATTGACTGTTTTCCCTTTCCTGTGGATGATCTTTACTTCGTTTAAAGGAATCGGAGAAACAATGAGAATACCGCCGACAATCCTTCCGGAATCTTTGAAACTGGACGGATACAAAGGGGTTCTTGAGGCACTTCCGTTTGCAAGAGTCTATTTGAATACGATTATCGTGACAGTGATCACGGTTCTGGGACAGATCTTATTCTGTTCTATGGCAGCCTTTGCATTTGCAAGACTGCGGTTTCGCGGGAAAAATCTGATTTTTATTATCATTTTATCGGTTCTGATGGTTCCGTCACAGATTTTTATCATGCCACAGTACCTAATCATGCAGAAGTTAGGTGTGCTTGACTCTCTGCCGGCATTGTTTATACAGAATCTGTGCAGTGCATTTACGGTATTCCTGCTGCGTCAGTTCTTTATGTCACTTCCAAAAGAGCTGGAAGAGGCAGCAATCGTGGATGGATGTGGATTCTTCCGGATCTATGCGCAGATCATGCTTCCGCTGATCAAACCTGGTATTGTTGCAGTTGTGATCTTTACAGGAAAATCGGCATGGAACAGTTTTATGTGGCCGATGATCGCCAATACATCACCGGATAAAATGATACTGGCACCGGCACTTGCAACACTTCAGGGGCAGTTTACGACAAATTATCCAATGCAGATGTCCGGAGCAGTGATGTCTGTGGTACCGGTCATTGTGATGTTCTTCATTTTCCAGAAACAGTTTATCGAAGGTGTAGCACACACCGGTGTGAAAGGATAGAAAAAGAAACGATATGAAATCAACATTAAGATTTGATGAAATCGTTCTGCCGGCAGCGGATCTGGGCGAAACGTCCAGCGTCCCTGACTTGGTGGGACATGTGAATCTCCAGCAGAGCAATACAGAATTTGTATTGGGAGAGACAGATGAAATCTATGAAGGTTACGGACAGTATCCAAGTGCGTATCCATATCGGCAGAATAATGGTTACAAAGGGGAGCTTCGCCAGAAAAAGCTAAAGACGGCAGTGCTGGAGAATGCATATCTGCGGGCAGAATTTCTGACAGAATTGGGCGGTCGTCTCTGGTCGCTGATCGACAAGAGCACCGGAAAAAATCTTCTCTATACGAATGATGTATTACAGTTTCGGAATCTTGCTGTCTGTAATGCCTGGTTCAGTGGTGGCGTTGAGTGGAATATCGGGATCATCGGACATTCTCCGTTTACGACAGCTCCGCTGTATGTGGCAAATGTCAAAGGGGACGGATACCCGATTCTCAGAATGTACGAATATGAAAGAATCCGAAGGGTGTTTTATCAGATGGATTTCTGGCTCGAGGAAGAAAGCCGCTTCCTGAACTGCCGTATGCGGGTTGTGAATCCGGGAACGGAGGTCGTGCCGATGTACTGGTGGAGCAACATTGCCGTGCCGGAACATGAAAAAGGAAGGATCATCGTGCCTGCAAAGCAGGCATATACTTCAAAGGCAGGGAAAGTATACAAGGTGGATATTCCGGTTGTGGAAGGAGTGGATGTGACCAGATATAAAGAAATTCCACAGGCAGTGGACTATTTCTTTGAACTGGAAAAGGATTTTCCGACCTATATCGCTCATCTGGACGAGACAGGTTATGGTCTTCTCCATCTCTCAACAAAGCGGCTGCAGAGCAGGAAACTGTTCTCGTGGGGAAACAATGAAGGGTCGGACCGCTGGCAGGAATTTCTTACAAAGGATGCGGGGCGCTACATTGAGATCCAGGCAGGGCTTGGGAAAACTCAGTACGGCTGTATCCCTATGGCGCCGCATACAGCCTGGGAGTGGATGGAGCAGTATGGTCCGGTTCAGCTGGCAAAAGAAGATTTGTCTCAATCCTATGAGAAATTGAAATCGATCACAGCAGACTATATTTTAACAAAGACAGAATATCCGGATTTGGAAGAAAAGCTGGTTTCTACAAAACAGACAGCAAAAGAACCTGCTTCTGCTGTGGCATGCGGAAGTCCGTTTGGCGCGTGGGAGAAAGAACGCAGGGGAACAGAACATTTATTCTTTGAGGATTTAGGGAAACATTCGAAAAATGACTGGCAGGAATTTTTAAAGACAGGAAAGCTGTGCAGCCGGGATCCAAAGCTTCCGCCTGGGGAATTTGTGATCGGAAGGGCATATCTTGATCTGCTGAGAAAGACTGTCTGTACAGACAATAAAGATAACTGGTATGCCTACTACCAGCTTGGAGTGCTGGAATATCAGGAAGGCTCATACAGACATGCCAGGAAAGCATTTGAGAAGTCGTTAGAGATTGCGGAAAATCCGTGGGCCTGCCATGGTCTGGCATGTGTCTGCCTGCAGGAGAAAGAAGAGGCAAAAACCTCTCGTTACATCTGTCAGGGAATGGCGCTTGCAAAAGACGAACTTTCTTATATAAAAGAAGGTTTTCGCCTGCTTGATCTGTGCCATGACAGTGCAGGGATCGTCAAATGGTATGAGAAGCTTTCTAAAATCCAAAAACAAGAATCCCGGATTCGTTTTCTCTATGCCAAAGCACTGCACCAGACGGGGAAATCAAAGGAAGCCTTTGCAATATTAAATGAAAACGGTGGCCTGATCCCGGACGATTTCCGTGAGGGGGAAGTGTCTGTGGAACAGCTGTGGAGCGAAATTCAGGAAACACTGACGGGTGAAAAACTTCCTGTCCCTCATGTGTTTCGTTTTTCCACAAATCCGTCGTCATAAAATACAGAAAAACAAATCTCCGAAGGATAGACGGGGAAACAATTTCGGTATAAAATAAATAAAAAACAAGAAACAGTGAGGAAATTGGATATGAATGAAATCAAAGTAAGCCATCAGAACACAGCGCTTGTTCTGAACACAGAAACGCTCGGCATCGAGATTACAAGTTGCGGCGAAACATGGCAGTCAGAAAAAACGTATCAGCCGCATTTCTATGTGAACGATGAGAAAGTATATTTCAATCAGGCAGGTAAGATTGAACACTTCCCGTGGAATACCGGTGTCGGCTGTGGGGTCAGAAGTGTATTTTCCGGCTTTAAACTTTCCGGGAAAGAGGATACCTTAAGTTTTCAGACAGTGATCTGGATCGAGTATGCGACGGAGGATGTTTTCTTTGAGTTGAACCCTCTGACAGAATCAGAGCAGCTTGTCGGAAATTTCTACTGGCCGGGACAGATGGAATTTCGCAAAAAGGCAAGTGACTGGTATACCGTTATCACGAATCGTCAGGGACTGCTGATTCCAAATGACTGGAAATATGATGCAGGAAAAATTGTATTTGACGGGCAAATGTGCAGCGCCGGGGCATTTATGCCATGGTTTGGACAGGTAAGACCGGGAGCTGCCTATATCGGAATCGTCTGTGATCCATGGGATGCCGGCTATCAGGTAGAGCACCCGGAAGAGTCTGACTACTGTCATGTCTCTGTCAGATGGCTTCCGAGTCTTGGAAAACTTTCCTATAAGCGTACGATCAAATACCGTTTCTTAAAAGATGCAGACTACAATGATTTATGTAAAGTATACAGAGCCTACGCAAAGGAAAAAGCATTGCTTGTTACGCTGAAAGAAAAGGCTGCAAAAAACCCGGTCGTGGATAAATTCATCGGTTCCGCCATCGTACATACCGGAATCAAAACGCATGTATCGCCGGATTCCTTCTATTATGACAAAGAACATCCGGAAAAGAATGATGAAGTGATCCCGTTTGCAGTAAGGGAAGCGCAGATGCAGAAATTAAAGGAACATGGTCTTGAAAAAGTTTATCTGCATCTGGATGGATGGGGAAATCCAGGTTATGACAATCAGCACCCGGATTACCTGCCTGCATGCGAGGAAGCCGGTGGTTGGGAAGGAATGAGATCACTGTCCGACCGTATGAAAGAGATGAATTATATCTTCGCGATCCACGATCAGTACCGCGATTACTACTTTGACGCAAAGACATATGATCCGGAATTCTCCATGATTTCCCCGGAAGGAAAGAAACCGGATTTCTGCCGCTGGGCAGGAGGATGGCAGACATACATCTGTGCAAGCCAGTCACCACTTTACCTGAGGAGAAACTTTACAGAACTTTTCCGTCAGGGAATCCAGCTGGAAGGAACATATCTGGATGTCTTTACCTGCAACGAGCCGGACGAATGTGCGCATCCATGGCATACGATGACGCGAAAAGAATGTCTGGAATACCGGAAAAACTGCTTTGACTTCCTGAATGCAAATGACATTATTGCAAGTTCCGAGGAGACAATCGACTGGGCAGTTCCAAGTCTTGTGACAGCCCACTATGGTCCGTACTCATTTATGGTGGAAGAAAACGGTTCGACTCTTGGGGTTCCGGTTCCGCTGTTTAACCTCGTATACCATGACTGTATGGTACTCCCATGGATGATGGATGCCGATAAGCCGGAGGGAGACTATATGCTGTATGCACTTTTAAACGGTGGTGCTGCATACTTAAACTGTGAGGCAGGAGGAGAAGAACTCGAAAGAGAGATTGATCGCTATCGGACTGTGGCAGAACTTCAGGAGAAGGTTGCTTATTCTGAAATGGTGCGCCATGAATTTGTGGATGGAAATTATAAGAAACAAAAAACTGTCTTTGCTGACGGGACAGAAGTAAACGTAGATCTTGAGGCGGGAACTTATCAAATTCATCAGAAATAGATGAAATCATTTCGTTTCGGCGTGTTTTGAAAATCAGCAAAACCGAAGGGTGCTTTTAGAAAGTGCCGAAGATTTGGTTTTGCTGATTTTTTATTTATCCCTGAAAAAGCAGATTACTTTGCCAAATCCGATAGGAAACATCGTCGAAGTATGGTAAAATATGAGATATGCAAAAAACACCGAGAAAGTCTGAGTGACAGAAGAGAGAAAGGATCCGAATTTATGAAAGATATGAATGGATATTATGATTTTTCCGGGCAGAAGTTCGGTTATCCCTTGAGCCTTAGCATCAATGGATTTTCGCAAAATGTTTTTACAAGGCAGAGCAGTCTGGAACTTTCCTATGTGCTCTGCGGAGAATATGAAGCTGTGACAGAACAGTTTTCTACCATTGTCCACAAGGAAGAATTGATCCTCATTGCACCTTATGAAATGCATCTGCTTAGAAAACGCTGTGGGAAAGATGACGGAAAAATTCTGACAATCCATATCGACTTTGATCGTATGCCGGAGTCGATGACAGGAGAAGTAAAAGGGCAGTTTTATTCGGGAGTTTTTAACAGCCAGAAGAATCCTTCTGTCTATTTTCCGTTGAAGCGTAAGATCGGAGAGCTTGTAAAGATGTTGATGGATGGTCAAAGTAATCTGCTGCGATTGAATGTGTTGATGACAGAACTTGTTTGTTTTTCAGCTCGCGAAAATATTTCGTTGGAGGAGCTTCCACTTCAATCGGAGTATCAGGAGAATTATCTTAAAGCAATCAAGTACATTGATGAACATTTTAAAGAACCTTTGACGCTTCAGGACGTAGCAGACCAGCTTTCTTTCAGCTTATCTTATACTTCCAAACTTTTGAAAAAATATATGGGGATTCCGTTTAGTAAATATTTATCTTATGTTCGTGTGCGGGCCTCGCTGGAAGCGTTGTTGGAGGGAAAAGAGCAGATTGAACAGATTGCTCTTGAATGTGGAATGCCAAATGGAAAAGCTTATACAAAAACGTTCCGAGAGCTCTACGGAATTCTGCCCAGTGCTTACCGCAGGCAGTTTAGACAAAATCTCAAGTACAGTAAAGATGAGGAAGGAAGAGTTATGCAGTTGGATGAAGAGCAGAAAAGTCTGCTTTTTCATCTTGTGGAAGGAAACAGACAGATGGTGTATGAAGATGCAAAGCTTGTGATCTGGAAAGAGCAAGAGAAGTTCTGCTGCCAGGTAAAAGAAATGTGGAGAGATGTCACAGTTGCAGCAAATGGAAAAATAGAAGTATTTTTTGAGGAAACATAAAAAATCGAAAGAGGCAGAGAGAAATTTTTTGCAGGAATAGAAAATAGCAGAAGATTTCTCTTTTGTTTTGTCTGGAAAATTTCGGATAAGTAAAGACAAAATCGGCACAGATTTTCAAAAAAGTTTGTAATCTCATATGAAAATAGGACAAAATCTGCCTGCTGATGTATCTGAAAGGGCGGGTTTGGAAAAGAAAGACATGGTACAATAAGAGCAAGAACAAATGAATATGAAGGAGATACAAATTATGAATTCTTACGAACATTTATTTTCCCCAATTCAGATTGGAACGACAACAGTAAAAAACCGTGTATTTATGCCGCCGATTTCTACAAATCTTGCTGACAAAGGTTATGTCACAGATGAGTTGGTTGAGCATTATGCGGCACGTGCAAAAGGTGGAGTTGGTCTGATCATTACGGAAGTCACTACCGTAGAGCCTACTTATATTTATCTGCCGGGAGATATGTCTATTTGCGACGATTCTTACATTCCGGGTTGGAAGAAACTGACCGACGCAGTTCATAAATATGGTGCCAAAATTCTTCCACAGTTATTTCACCCAGCTTATATGGCATTTCCGATACCGGGAACTCCGCAGTTGATCGCTCCGTCCAATGTTGGCCCTTACTATGCAAAAGAAGCTCCAAGAGCTGTGACTATAGAAGAACTGAAAGTGATCATCAGACAGTTCGGGGAAGCTGCATTCCGTGTGAAGCAGGCTGGCGGTGACGGAGTAGAAATCCATGCAGCCCATGCTCATGGCTTACTTGGCGGATTCCTTTCCCCGCTCTACAATAAGAGAACAGATGCTTACGGCGGAGACATCCACGGCAGACTGCGTCTGACATTGGAGGTCATTGAGGAAGTCAGAAAAATGTGCGGAAAGGATTTCATCATTGATGTCCGCATTTCTGGTGATGAATATACAGACGGAGGTCAGAACTTAAATGATGCTGTATATGTAGCAAAACAGTTAGAAAAAGCTGGGGTTGATTTCATCCATGTATCCGGAGGAACTACAATTATGCGAGGAAGTTCGATCCCTGCACCGGGAACACCGATGGGATCCCACAGCAAAGTCGGAGAAGAAATCAAAAAACAAGTATCGATTCCGGTTGCGACCGTAGGGCGCATCACAGAGCCATGGTTCGCAGAAGAATTGATTGCAAATGGAAAAGCAGATATTTGCATGATCGGACGCGCAAACCTCTGTGATCCAGAATTTGTACAGAAAGCTTGTGAGGGAAGAGAAGATGAAATCCGTCCTTGCATTGGATGTCTGCGTTGCCTAAATGGCATCATGTTTGGAAAACGTGTCGCATGTACCGTTAATCCATCTCTGGAACTGGAAAACGAGGATAATATTCCGGTTGCACAAGAAAAGAAACAAGTGCTTGTGATCGGAGGAGGACCGGCAGGCATGGAGGCCGCTTTCGTTGCAAAAAAACGCGGACATGAAGTAGTATTGTGCGAGAAAGGTGATAGTCTTGGTGGACTTGTAAAACTTGCAGCAGTTCCGATTGCAAAACAGGAATTGACGAAAGTGATTCAATATATGGAGAGAAAACTTATCCGGGAAGGTGTAGAAATCCGTCTGAACTGTGAAGTGACAGAGGAAATGCTGAAAAATGAATTCGCAGGATATGAAGTCATTGCAGGAACAGGTGCGGATCCAATTGTAGTAAATGCATTTACTGCATTTAAGCACTGCGTGACTGCAGACGATATTCTTGCAGGAAAAGCGTTTGCCGGAAGGAAAGTAGTAGTGATTGGTGGGGGATCTGTAGGGTGTGAAACGGCAGACTATCTTGCTCCGCTTGTCAACGATCTCTTCCCGAGAAATCGTGAAATCATCTTGCTGGAGATGGCAGACGGGATCATGCTCCAGGAATCTGGTCCGGGCAGAAGTCTTCTGACACAGCGGATGATGAAAAAAGGAATTCAGATCCACTGTAAGGCAAAGGTAGAAAAGGTAGAAGCGGAGAAAATCTACTATACAGAAAATGGTGAAGAACACTGTATCTCGGATGCAGATACACTTGTGCTTGCAATGGGATACCTACCAGATTCGAAATTAGAAGAAACGCTCCAAAAAGCAAATGTTTCTTACCATTTGATCGGAGATGCAAAGAAGGTAGGAAATATCAAAAATGCAATTACAGAAGGATATCAGATTGCAAGAGAAATTTAACAGATAGTTGATATAATGTAAAGTAATAAAGAAGCTATTTATTTTAAAATAGGGGACGAGAGTTATTCTCAGTCCCCTACACCAAAATCTGTCTTTTCATATAACACTTCTACACTTGGATCTTCTAAAAGATACGCATATTTATTCATAAACCAGTCTACCAGTTCCGGATCTCTTTTTACATCGGTACTGTTATTTGTAAACACATTGACCGTTCCTAGTTCAAAATGCGTCTTCAGCATTTGGATGTCATAATCAATCATTTCTTTTGTCTGTCCTTTGATCCCAACCATCAGACACGGGGAGTCAAAGTATCTTCGGACTTCTTCCGGGGAATCGAAATTAGCATGTTTATTTAAATAGTCTTCCCGAAAACTTCGATTGAATGTCTCTACACCAATCTTAAAAGTAATTGGAATTCCCATATACTCCCGCATTTTTTGCAAATGTTTCCGATACATCCAGTGAGCTTCAAAAAATAGACGGTGAATCTGCTTTTCGATGATGATATCTTTGATCATTTTTAATGTTTCTTTTGGAAGTTCGAAACAGCTTCCAGAGTTGATAACTTCCAACACTCCGAGTTCTCCTGTGACACGAGAGAGAATTTCATAGTTTAAATCATTTATTGTATCAATATCCCGGGAATTATCGTCAATA
Organism: Faecalimonas umbilicata; assembly: GCF_042846195.1. NCBI lineage: Bacteria > Bacillati > Bacillota > Clostridia > Lachnospirales > Lachnospiraceae > Faecalimonas > Faecalimonas umbilicata. Next base: position 1,562,112 of record NZ_AP031411.1, on the reverse strand, counting down.
TAATCACAGAATCGGCATTTGCCCCAGGCACATGGTTTGCCTTTCAGAAGTACGATTTCGCGGGGATTTTTATTGGTGATCTTATTATACCTTTCCATGAGATTTCTCCTTATCTGCAGCTATTTTGATGGAAGAAGGAACTACAGCCAGCAGAGCAACCGTTAAAGCAAGAACAATGGCTCTGTCTGCATAGTCTGTCAATCCTTGTACGATACAGACGCTGGCAGTTAATCCCAGACCAAGATGATGGAGCAGTTGCACCAGAAGTGTGGATCCGGAAGAAGTAATTCCGCCAAACACGATCGCGGTGATGGAAGAACTGATGACGGTTCCAGGAATGCTGACGATTCCTGCTCCAAGCAGGATTTTTATCAATCTTTTCCTCTCATGAAATGATATTTTCTGAAAGAGAAGTCCTGCAATCCCACCGGTGATCATCTGAACAGGTAAGTAATAAAGAGCATAAATATCAGTAGTCACGCCTCCAATGAGATTGCTTATAATCCCCGGGATCATTCCCGAAAGAGGTCCCATCAGAGCTGCTGCGAATACAGTGCCAAGAGAATCCAGATAAACCGGAAGCCGAAACAGCAGCGCGATATGCCCTCCGATGAGGTTGATTACAGAACAAAGTGCGAGAAGACAAAGCTTATTTGTCGAAAATTTTCTCATTGTGAGTCTCCTTTCATAATCTGCTCTAAGACAGAACAGCTTACCTTAGGATGTACTCCAAGAACTCTGTCAAAAAACATCTGCATAAATGCCAGAGGAGAAGTTTTGGTCAGAACGTGACTGTTTTTGTGTCCATGCCAGAAATCAAATCCATCTACGACACTCTGACCGATGCAAAGTCCGTCTGTTGCAATTCTCGTACAGGCATCGATACCACTGCAGAGTGTACGGTCGACAAAATAGGCCACCGCAAGCGGATCATTGATAACACAGCCGATGACACCTTCCTGTTTCCAGTGGAAGTCAAAATAGAACCGGGTAATCTTTCGGATCCGTTCACCTATCTGTGGATTCACATAGCACATATATTCTAAGATGTTGGGAGTCAGAACAATTTTTCTTGTCACATCTAATCCGACCATATGAATTTTTTTATCCTGGCAGACAGGCAGGTCTTCAAATGCACGGTATACGATTTCTGCTGCATGAGGATCACACCAGTAGTTGTATTCTGCAACAGGTGAACAGTTTCCGTGACTTTGATAACTTCCACCCATGCTGATCAATTCCTCAAGTCCGGCAAGACTTTGCGGATCCTCTTGGATCACTTTTGCAAGGTTTGTAAGAGGGCCCAGTGCAATGATCGACACTGGGTCATCAGTTTGGGCAGCATTTTTCAGTGTGTGGGTAAGAAACTCCACACCACTTTCATCCATGATTTGATTAGTAATTTCAGGGTAATGAGATTCGCCGAGACCGTCTTCCCCATGGGTATCCATGGCATCCACGTAAGGGCGGACAAGTGGCAGTTCTTCTCCAAGATAAACAGGAATGTCCAGGCGGTTCATCCAGTGAAGGACTTTTTTAGCATTTGCCACACCTTTTTTTGCCGGTACATTTCCAGAGACAACTGTGATCCCTAAAATTTCTAATTCAGGTGAGCAAAGTGCCAACATCAGCGCAAGTGCGTCATCGATCCCGGGATCACAGTCAATAATGACTTTTTTAGCATTCATTCTCCAATCTCCTTTACTTTTTGATTCTGTGCTCAGAGAGCTACAGTATGAGATACTTGGTTTTTTATACTGGGAAGTTCACGAACCAGTCCAGAGGGTAAGAAATCCCTTCTGATTTTATAAATGCGATGTAAAGTATAGCACAAAATAGAGTGTATGTACAGTGTTTTATGAGAAAACATTGATGAGAAAGCATTTATACGTTTTGGAATATTTTTATTGGAATAGTTTCCTTGAAAATGTTATAATACTTGCATACTATTTCATATACTGTTTGCTCTGTAAATTTTTTGACAGAAAAATTGTGTGTTGGATGGGAGAAATCTTTATGATGTCAAAAGAACAGTTTTTGGTTATTTTTTATGGAAAATATATACTCGTTTTTGGAATCCTTCTCTGGCTCTGTATCCATTATTGCCGGAAAGGATTTTTTCGGTTTTCTTTTGAAGGGATGATTGAATGTAAATTAAAAAAGTTGTTGGAACAGAAAAAGCATTTTCTGGAAATATTGTTTAATATCCTTGTCCTTTTTCTGAGTTCCTTTCTTTTCTTTCGTGCGCTACTTCCCGCAGCAGCTGATTTTCCTCACGCACTCAAGGATGAGTTCACTTTTTTTGAAGGAGTCGTAGAAGAGGGAAGTAATATTCAATCAAAAAACAAATGGGAAGCTTACAATATTTCTATTCAGAATCAAAAAGGAACTACTATAAAGATCAGCCTTTATGGAAAAAACGGGATTGCGACCGGGGATGTGATTTCAGCAGAATATCTTCCACATTCCAAAGCAGGTGTGTTACTTTCCTGCAAAAAGACTAATGCTTCCGCTCAAAAAGCAGAGTCTTGGTCTGAGAAAATAAATTCCATATCACAATCGGTCCGGATCAGTACTGCAGTAGTCTGGATACTTTTATTTGGAGCATTACTTTTTTTCAGTAGAAAGCAGAAATATGTCAATGCGTATTCTAAAAAAGAAAATGTTATTTTGATACAGATGCCTCCGATATTATTGCGATTAATCTCAGTATTTTTCTGGGTTTGTGGAATCTTCGGTGCACTTGGTATATTTGGATTCGTCACGCAAGCGTTTCAGACAGGTGTTGATACAATCTATGCATTGCTGATTAGTGTATGTGCGTTGCTCTTTGGTTTTCTGCGACTTTATTGTAGGGAAAAGAGGATACTGATCAAAGGTGCATACATGCGGATAGAAACGTTGTTTCAAAAGGTAGACTTTCACCGAGACGATATTGTATATCGTTTCACAGGGGAAAACAATGAGAAAATTATTTTTTATCAAAACGGGAAAAAACTCACGTTTGTAGATGCTCTATATCCAGGCTATCAAGAGCTGCTTTGTTGGCTTGAGAAAGAAAAAGAGGGGGACTATAAATGAAAAAGAACTGCATCGCTTTTCCGAGTGGGATGGAATGGAGGGACAACACGGAGCAAACGAAGTATGAAATTGTGATTCCGCTTCAAAAGGAAACATTACGTCGGAGATTAAAAGAAACCACTTATCCTCTTTGCATAGAAAATGAAGCATACCGTCATCAAATATTATCAGATTTTTCAAATGATTGTATTCGACTGAAAGCGTCTGCCGGGATTATGAAAAGCAATGGAATTTTATTTGAAGGAACGGTTAGCGAAGAAGCGTATGGCATGCGGATCATTGGCATATTCCGTATTCTTCCAAGGATAAAAATTTTGACATTGCTCTTTCTTACAGCAATGACTGTAGCTATTTTTTTATAGCAGGAAGCAGCTTTCCTACGATATTTCTCTTATTTCCAGGGGTGGGACTATACTTTTATCTGTATAAACATTTAGAAACAATTTTTGATACGAAGAGTGGCGATGAGCGGATTTTCCAATATATTCGGGAAGAACTAAATGGAATGATTGTACAAAAACAGTGCAAAAAGTAAAATATTTTACGTTTATCATTAAATTATAATTGACAAAGATAAAAATGATGCTATACTGTGAGTTAAGAACTGAAAGGAAAGGATCTACATCTTATGAAACAAAAAACTTTGAAAAAATCTGCTCGTTTTATCTCCATACTTCTTAACATTGGCTGCATTATTTTCGGTATATTAAGTGTATCGCTATTGATTGGAATTATGGTTATCGTTTGCACTCAGCTTTTTTCTCCGGAAATGTTCCGTGAGGCGTGGGGAACTGCTGTTCAGGCGGGACAATCTCTTAGCTTTGGGCAATGCGTATTCTTCTTCTTTTGTTGCCTTGGAGAGTTTATCTGTATCTTTTTAGCACTATATAATGCTAAAAGAATATTTGGATGTATTGGCAAAGGAAATTCTCCTTTTACAGCCAAAACAGCCATTCAGATACGAAAAATTGCAATGTATGTTTTGATTTTCGCTGTTTTTTCCGTACTCTCTGTCTTTAAAATGGCATTTTTATCCTTCTTTATGTGTGGCTTATTCGCCCTTATCTTGTTCTGTATTTCCCTCATTTTTGATTATGGATGTGAGTTACAGCAAGAAGTAGATGAAATGATATAAAGGAGATTTGATATGGCAATAATTTTAAGACTTGATAGAATGATGGCGGATAGAAAGATAAGCCTAAATGAACTCGCGGAAAAGGTTGGTATTGCAAATGTCAACTTATCTAAAATTAAAACAGGGAAAGTAAGTGCTATTCGTTTCTCTACGTTGAATGCCATTTGCAAAGTGCTGGATTGCCAGCCGGGGGATATATTAGAATATCAGAAAGACTCGGAAGAGTAAAAAGCTAGGTTGTATTGCGGATAGGCTGCTGCGACAGAATGATATAAAGATTACAGCAGCTGATCTGCCCCGTGTATTTGGAAAAGGCTTTACCGGTCAGAATGGCCGGAATGTTAAAAGTTCTACCGGTATTGGTCTTGCCATACGTTCCTTTCGTATCAACCACTTTCTTGTGCAGGGCTGAAAAGCCCTGCATTTCTTACATTTTTGTTAGAGGTGTGTAAGAAAATAGTTTTTCTGTGGAGGCAGGAGAGTTTCTTGGTATCATGGGTGCTGCTGTTTTCGGAAAGATTCTTCCAATATGTTTCTGTTTAAATTTCCGCAATAATTATTAAAAGATTCTACATGAATTTTGTTATCATGCGTAAGGGAAAGGAGGAAACACGAATGGGTAAGAAATCAATCATCAGCATAGAGGCTGTCATTGACTTTATTGAAAATCATCTTGATGGAAAACTGGAATTAGAAACAGTTGCAGAGGCTGTCCACTATTCAAAATATCACTTGCACCGATTATTCACTGAAACCGTAGGAATGACAATCCACGACTATGTGCAACGCCGCCAGCTTACAGAGGCAGCAAAGCTACTGATTTTTTCTGATAAACCGATTATTGAAATATCCTTTATCTGTGGTTATGAAAGTCAGCAATCGTTTTCAATGGCTTTTAAATCTATGTATAAATCACCGCCTGCGGAATATCGTGAAAAACAGAATTTTTATCCTCTGCAGTTGCGCTTTACTTTACATAAAGAAATCGCGGATATGGAATTCACAACGCAGGATATTTGTTTAGCAGAAAAGAAAGATATTTCTGATTGGATGAACTTAATGTGGCTTGTTATCGATGGGTATCCTATGATGGATGAAGGTGATTACTTAGCTAAGCTGGAAGAAAGTATTGCCGAGAAACGAGCGCTTGTATTAAGAGATCGAAATACTCTAATTGGAGCATTAACATTTACCTACTCTCCAGGCAGCATAGAATTTCTTGGAGTACATCCACAATATCGCAATCGCGGACTTCAAAAATTATTCTTAGATGCTTTATTGAAAACATATCTTCCAGGACAGGAAATAAGTACAACAACCTATCGTGAACAGGATAAGGCAGATACAGGATATCGGGATATGTTATTGCAACTTGGATTTGCTGAAAAAGAATTGCTGACAGAATTTGGATATCCTACGCAGCGCTTTGTGTTCCTCCCTAAAAAACAGGAGGATATGAAAAATGAATGACACGCAACACAGCGGTTGGCAGAAAAGAATACTTCTTTTTTTAACCAGCCAATGTATCACACTCTTTGGTTCTACGCTTGTTCAAATGTCACTTGTCTGGTATGCAACTATGCAAACATCCAGCGGCACTTGGGTAGCTACATTTACAGTCTGCTCCTATTTGCCACAATTTCTGATTTCATTTCTAGGTGGTGTGTGGGCAGACCGATATCACAGAAAAAAATTGATCATAGGCGCAGACCTGCTGATTGCAGTTGCCACTTTTATAATGGTATTGGCAATTCCTCAGATTTCATCCGAATCTACTTTGCTTGGAGGTTTGCTTGTTATGTCGATTATTCGGTCTTTGGGAGCCGGAATACAAATGCCAGCAGTCAATGCCGTCATCCCACAACTTGTCCCGGAAGATCAGCTTATGCGGTACAATGGCATCTACGTAACAATGCAGTCTATTGTAAATTTTGTAGCTCCAGCGGCGGCAGGTGTGTTTTTTACAATCAGCACATTGCGGATGACACTTATGATAGACATTATAACGGCGGTCTTAGGAACAGGGCTACTGTCTTGCTTGACCCTTCCGAAACAGAATACTTCTGTTGAAAAAGCAAGTGCCGTTTCTGATATGGAACTTGGTATGAAATACGCTTTTTCGGACAGGCTGATCGGAAAACTTTTAATCATTTACGGCTTATTCACGTTCTTTTGTGTTCCGGCAGGGTATCTGGCAGGACTTCTTGTCCGACGGGTATTCGGTGATACTTACTGGCATCTTACTGCAGTAGAAGTAGTCGGTTTTTTAGGCATGATGGCAGGAGGAGTTATTATGAGTACTTGGAGTGGAGTTAAGAATCGAGGAAAAACTTTAGCAGGAGGACTTTTTGTGTTTGGCTCTTTGGCAATTGGAATGGGCATTTCAAATAATTTTATTCTTTATCTTGCCCTAATGGTATGCTATGGTATTGCATTAACAGTAGTACAAACAGTAATTACTACTATCTTACAAGAGAAAACAGACATATGTATGCAGGGGCGTGTATTTGGATTACTTGGCACGATGTATGCTGGATTTTTACCGATTGGTATGGCTATGTTTGGCCCTTTGGCGGATATTCTTCCTTTACAGTGGATTATGATTGGATCGGGTATAGCACTTATGGTAATTTCGGGTATAACTTATGAGAATTATGACTAAGTTAATCTCAAGAAATTAGGAAAGATTCTTAGTAATTTTTATAGATGTGTATGATGTTAGATTGAAACAGGTGGAAATGCGAGCAATGGAATAAAACGAATTGGGGCAGGGAAACTTGCTCCAATTTTAGCTGTATTATGTTATAATGCAGTTTAGGAGGATTGTTATGAATACAGAAATTTTAATTATTGAAGATGATCCAGTGATCCGTAAAGAACTGCAAACAGTACTGGAGGGAAATAAATATCACACGTCTGTTATTGAAGATTTTTCTGATGTAACAGAACAAGTGCGAAAAATAAATCCACATCTGATTTTATTGGATATTAAATTACCGCAAGAAAATGGGTTTACCATTTGTTCTGGCATTCGGAGTTTTTCACAGGCTCCGATTATCTTTGTTACCAGCTGCAATACGGATATGGATGAATTGAACAGTATTATGCTTGGAGGAGATGCTTTTATCACAAAGCCCTATCACACAGCCATTTTACTTGCAAAAATTACTTCCTTGCTGAAACGTGCTTATCCTGATATACAAAGCAGACATCTGACTTATCAAGGTGTTTCTTTATCTTTAGAGACTGGAACAATCGAAGCGGAAGGAAAGCAGACAGAACTCACAAAAAATGAACTGAAGATTATGTACTATCTATTTGAACATGCCGGAACCATTTGCACGAGAGCAGATCTGGTTGAATATTTATGGGACAATCAGCTCTATGTAGATAATAATGCATTGAGTGTAAATATTGGACGTATCAGAGAAAAACTATCAAAGATTGGTGTTAAAGACTTTATTAAAACGAAACACCGTCAGGGGTACACATTATGAATGGAAAACAGTATTGGAAAGACAAAATCCCTATTTTCATCATCAATATCGTCTGTATGGTATTGTTATCGGTTTTTCTGTTCTTTGTAGGAAATAATGTAGATAGTATTGCAGTGATTCTTATCATCTGGACGATGTTACTGGCTGGTGTACTGACGTTTACCTATCATCAGCGAAAAAGGAGATTAAACAGATTAGTAAAGATGGCAGAAGGACTGGAAGAAAAATACTTGTTATCAGAGATGCTTCCGGAACCGGAACATGCCGAAGAACAGGTTTATTTTCAACTCTTAAAAATGGCGTCCAAATCTATGCTGGAACAGATTGGAACAGTAGCAAGGGAGAGACAGGAGTACCGGGAATATATTGAGCAGTGGATTCATGAAATCAAAACACCGATTACTGCAATGAAACTATTGTGTGAAAATCATAAAGAGCCTTTTACCAGAGAATTGATGAGGGAACTGGAAAAAACCAATCGCTTTACAGAACAGGCGCTTTACTATGCCCGTAGTGAATATACGGAAAAGGATTATTCTGTTCAGGAAATCCGGTTATTTGATGTGGTGCATCAGGCGATTGCAGATAACAAGTATCTTTTATTGCAGAATCAGGTTGCCTTAGAGACGGAAGAGAGTGAACTGACGGTTTATTCGGATGACAAATGGCTCCGGTTTATTCTGGATCAGTTGATTGTCAATGCTGTAAAATATAGTCGGGAGCATCCCGCATTGCACTTTTATACCAAGGTGCAGGGAGATCAGATTTTTCTCTTTGTAAAAGATCATGGAATAGGAATTTCTGCAAATGATCTGCCCCGTATTTTTGAGAAAGGTTTTACCGGGCAAAATGGACGTATCCGGCAAAATGCAACCGGTATCGGACTTTATCTTTGCAAAAGACTTTGTGACAAGCTGGGAATTGGAATTTCCGCCCAGTCAGGAGAGACAGGAACGACGATGATTCTGTCCTTTCAAATCAATCATTTTATTCATCAGGTGCAGGGCTAAGAAAAGCCCTGCATTTCTTACATTTTTGTTAGAAGTTTGTTAGAAAACTTGATACAAACACAGGCAGAAATCCGTTACAATGATAATATCAAAAGACGAGGTGAGTATCATGAAAGAAATTTTAAAATTAGACCATATTCAAAAATTTTATGGAAATGAAGGCAATGTAACAAAAGCGATTCAGGATATTGATTTTTCTGTGCAGGAAGGTGAATTTCTAGAGATTATGGGCGCATCAGGCTCAGGAAAAACAACGATGCTGAACTGCATTTCTACCATAGATACGGTAAGCGCAGGGCATATTTATTTGGATGGTACAGATGTAACTGAGATAAAAGAAAAGGCGATTGCAAAGTTTCGGAGAGAAAATCTGGGATTTATTTTTCAAGATTTTAACCTGCTGGATACTTTAACCATTAGTGAGAATATTGCTCTGGCCCTGACGATTAACCACATTCCGGTCAGGGAAATAGAACCGAGAGTGGAAGAGATTGCGAAAAGTCTGAATATTGCCGATATTTTGGACAAATATCCATATCAGGTTTCCGGTGGACAGAAGCAGAGATGTGCTTGTGCCAGAGCAATTATCAATCACCCGAAGCTGATTTTGGCGGATGAACCGACAGGGGCCTTGGACAGCCACTCATCTCAGATGCTTTTATCTACCATGCAGAGTATGAATGAGAATCTGGGTGCAACCATTCTGATGGTTACACATGATGCATTTTCGGCAAGCTATGCCAATCGGATTTTATTTTTACGTGACGGTGTAATTTTCACTGAAATCTTAAAAGGCAGGGACACCCGTAAGGTATTTTTTGATAAAATCCTGAATGTTCTTACCATGATGGGAGGCGGGGTAAGTGATGTACTTTAGATTGGCATTTAAAAATGTAAAACGTTCTATAAAAGATTATTTGATTTATATTATGACACTAACTGCCTGCATCTCCTTATTTTACGCATTTTTGTCGATTACCAGCCGTTATTATAGACCAGATATTGGTGCGGAGTTTAATCTGGAGGTGTTAGGAGACGGAATGTTGCTGGTGATTATATTAATTACCATGCTTTTGATTTTTCTGGTGCAGTATGTCAATCGGTTTATGATAAGGAATCAGCAAAAAGAATTCGCAGTGCAGAGTATCATGGGAATGGAGCAATCAATGATTGCCGGTCTTTTCTTTATAGAAACATTGGTAATGGGACTTTTCTCACTGGTGTTAGGAATTGTATTGGGAGTCATTTTCTCACAATTTATTACTGCCATGTTGTTGCAGGTTTTTCAGAAACCATTTGTGTTTTCGTTTATGTTGTTTCCGGATACGGTGTTCCTGACCGTTTTCTTTTTTGGCGCTTGTTTTGCAATCGTAGGACTGTTTCAGATTCGTACTATCAGAAAGATAAAAATCATTGATATGCTTCATGCAGATCGAAAAAATGAAGCATTTTCCACAACTCATAAATGGGTGGAGAAGGTTTTAAAAGTTAATTTTATTTTGTTTTTTCTGATGGGGATTTATAGTATCAGGACATTGACTTATTACCTTACTGATGAGTTTCAAACAGCAATTCAAATATGGGTTTTAATCAGTATTGTAATACCTTTTGTTATGGTAGGTTTGGGAATTGCTGAAAAGAAGATACGAAAATCTTGCAGCCATGTAAAATATCTGCTTATGGTTGGATTGGTCGGATTTGCAGAAATGATAACCGTAAGTCTGCTTCCTGTCTGGAAAATGTATTTTGCCCTTCCGATGGATAAGGGGGCATTTAATTTATATCTGGCATTTATCATCTGGTGTCTGATATTTCTTGTCAGTGTATTTTTTGTTGTATTCAGTGATGGACTTCTGGTCTTGAAAAATCATAGTCTACGAGTAAAGTATAAAGAAGAAAATCTGTTTTTCTTCGGACAGATTTTATCAAAATTAGGATTAAATACACTATCAATGACGTTGATCTGTTTGACTTTGACATTATCTATTTCCCTATTTTTACTTACCCCGTTCTTGGTGGAATGGGCACAGGGATTTTTAGATAAGAGAGTGGTGTATGATATTCAGATTGATTCCGACTATACAGCTGCAGAGAATGTAAAATTATTGCCCGAAACAGATTACGCATTTTTGGATTCATTTTTTGAGGAAAAGCACATCACTTTGAAAGACAACTGTACTTTTTCAACATACTTTTTGAAAACTTCGGATGTTCATGGGCAGAGTGCAATTACAGCTATTTCCTTGTCTGATTATAACCACTTGATGGAAATGTTTGGATATGAGGAAATTTCTCTTGCTGAAAATGAATTTTCAACACAGTGGTTATCCATTACACCGAAAAGTACGATAGAAACTTTCGAAACCCAGTACGATAGGATCGCTACAGATAATGGAGAACTGATTCTTTCTGCTATTGAACCGAAAACAGAGGAACTAGGAGAAGTAATATACAGTAATCAAAATGTTGTTCTGATTCTACCTGATTTGACGTGTGATAAGCTGACGGTCGCAAATTCTTATCGGTATATCATGACAGAAAGTCCTCTTTCCTATGCAGACGCCGAACAATTAACGGATTATTTTGATGAATATATGCCGATGGATGGACAGGAGGTTTATTCTGTCACTACAAAAACAATTGAAAGAAATGATACTTCTGCATTGATTTTCATTGTACAGACAGGATTGATCTATAGTGCAATTATTTTATTTGTTATATGTTTTACAATTCTATCTCTGCAGCAATTATCTGATTCTGGAAAGTATCGGTATCGTTTTCAGGTTTTAAGGAATATGGGAGTGGAGGAAAACCATATCCGCAGGTTGGTATTAAAACAATTAGGGATTTGGTTCGGAGTCCCTGTTATGGTGGCTCTTCTCATATCCAGTGCATTTATACTGTTTTTATTTATTGGATTTTCCATACAGATTAGAACGTATATCGGCGCTTGGAAATTGTTGCAGCAAGTAGGAACTATTTTGATTATTTTGTTTGCCTTATTGATCTGTTATTTCACCAGCACCTGGATATTATTCCGAAAGTCCATTTCACAAGGGTAGGAGGGAAAATGTAACGTATGACTGTAGAATATGAGGATGGGAAGCCTGTCCATCTAGAGCGTGTGCTTGTATCCTGTCAGTATACGGAGAATAAGAAACTGGAAGCAGGAGATCTTTTTTAGATTTCCTGCTTTTCTTGCTTTATAGGAAAGTTCGACTTTTGCCGAACTCTGAAATGAAAATAGCCCGCACAAAGGCGGGCATGGAAAACAGACGGTTTTAGTTTAGAAGATATAAAAACCTTCTTCGCCGAAATCGTCATCATCCAGATCATCAAATTCGTGTAAGAAATAATCCATATCCAGAAGATCATCCGCGCTCATGTCGCGGACTTCGTCAGAGGTTATGCCTTCTGGAGGATTTTTAATATACTGTTCCCGAAGTTCCTTTGCAAGTTCTGCCTCAGTGATTCGTTTGATAGTGATCGCCTCCATTTCTATAGTAGATACGTTGATTGTACCATGTAATAAGAGACTGTGAAAGAAAAGAAGAGGAGGCAGGAGAGCGGCAATGATGCTTTCGCATAACTTTTTCATACAATTCATGCAAAGGAACAGGTTTGTGATTGAAATATAACTCAAGGAAAATCATGGTTGTACCGCAAGAAGGGCATTTTAATGGATCATATCCAAAGGAATGAGGGATAGACTCACGCCACCGATTAAAGGAGAGAAGTATTTTGTGTTTTTCTTTTGAGATAGCCCTGTGAAGATATCGGTCAGATTTACAATGCCTGGCATAAATACCGTAATAACGAATCATTTTGAAATGCTTTTCCGGGATATGCTGGGTAAGTCGAGCCATGAAGTCAAGAACGGGGAGGGTCTCGGTGACCAGTTTCTCGTCTTCATGGCGATTATAATGAAAAGTAACAAATTCACCGTCGTAAGAATCAATGCGTGATGTTGCAATGACAGGTCTGCCAAGATAACGACCAATGTATTTGATTACCTGAGAAGGGTTGCATTTATTGGGGATAGCTCGAACGTAAAAACCATTTTTATGATCAGTGTAGATAGAAGCTTTTAGTTTTTTGAAAGAGTCGCCGATTTTGGAATGTAAGTCATTCAAAAGAGCGGTTTGGAAAGAATCACGTAAAAATGTATAGTTGAAATGTTTTTTGTGACGCCAGTGAAGGGAATTACCAATGCCATCTTCAGAAATTAGACAATGGATATGAGGGTTCCACTTTAAATCTCTGCCAAAGGTATGAAGGACACAGATAAAACCAGGAGTAAAGAGTTCTGATTTATTATCTTTATGGAACATGCGTGTGACAACACTGTTAACAGCAGAGAAAAGGCAGTTCAAAAGAGAGCGGTCACTTAAAAACAGAGGACGGAGTTCTCTGGCAATGGTAAAGACACAGTGGCGATGCTGGACATTGATGATCTTAAAGGACATAGAGGTAGTTCTGTCAATGGAATACATGTTACCGCAGGTAGGACAAAAGCGGGAATGACAACGGAAAGGAACAAATTTGAAATTTCCGCAGGAAGGGCAGGTATACATGGCACCACCAAAAGAAGGATCACCACAATTAATCATTTTTTCTACATTTTCGATGACAGAGTCGCGAGGGTGTTGAATATAAATCATTTCCTCAAAATGGTGTTTAAAAATCTTTTGTAAAATATTCATAAGTCTATTATGAGGGAAAATAAGGAAAAAAAGAAACCCCCAACCCCTCAAGATTGAGGGGCAGGTGAGTTGAAGTGTCGAAGACACTTTTTTATCATTAATAAATATTCAAAATGATTTCATACCTAATTTATGTGAGATTTTGAATAGAATCCGTAGAGCTAAAAATTAGAGTGATTTTGCATCCACAGTTAATCTTACTATCAATGGTCATAGTACCTCCATGTGCTGCCACAATTTGTCGAACCAAAACAAGCCCCAGTCCATGTCGAAGATCCAAGCGTTCATCTGTACATTCTAAATAGTGAGGTTTTTCTTTTAGTTCTTGTAGTTTTTTCTCAGAGAGTCCTACCCCATCGTCTTGCACAATAAGCTGAGGGATATTTTTCGTTTGGCTTAAAGATAACAGAATCCTACATCCCAGCGGATTGTGCTTCATACTATTCTGAACGAGATTATTCACGGCTCGTGAAATCAATCTAGCATCACATTCCAACACAGCATTTTCGGCATCAGGATCAATCTGAATTCCAATAATGTAGCTATCGGAAATCCCCGTATTCAATAGGTCAGCCACGTAGGAGCGCAGCAGTTTGGATAAGCGAACCACTTCTTTATGAAGCGGCTGCATTTCATATTCTAACTGCGATACTAAATTCAAATCCTGTACCAGTTCTTTGATCTTTACACTTTGTTTCTGTACTATTTCTGCCTGTTCTCGGATGGTTTTGTTGGCAGATTCGTTTTCTGCAATACGATTTGCATATCCCATAATCATGGAGAGGGGTGTGCGGATATCATGAGAAACACCGCTGATCCAGTTCGCCCTCGCCTCATTTTGTCTGTTCAAAATAGAAGAAGCCTTGTTCACGCTATTTGCGATTTTCGATAATTCGCCGCTGATATAAACTGAAACAGGCTTTCCGTCTCCCAGAGTTTCCACAGCCGATACAATCGGTTCGATATTACGAATGATTTTGCGTTTGGAGAAATAATAGGCACAAAATAGGCACAGAACATCTAATCCCAACATTCCAAGCACAAAGATAGGGAGACGTCGAAGTGCTGCAATGGAATAGTAATTGCTGGTGAGTTTTGTATAGCTGTCTTTCGGATACCCCAATACCAACAGTCCATCATTGGTGTTCCAGACAAAAACAGGATAATCCTCAATATACCCTTTTGAAAACAATGCGACATCTTGAATAGTGTAACTTTCTGGCACTTCGTCGGGCAAATCAACCGACCAATAACTCTGCCCATTAGCATTTAGATAAATTGCCCAAATATGATTCTGCCGAAGTTTTTGTATCATATTGTCCGATAATTGCTCCGGTGTGGCGGCATCAGCAGTCATTTCCAACATGGATTGCGGGGAAGAATTCCTATAATCCGCAGTCATAATCTTTTGAAAAGTTAGACTATATACTACCGTGTTAAGAAACAGTAATATCAGGATAAAAGCAACAAAAGATGCAAGGTGTTTCGATATGTAACTTGCAAATGATCTCATGACATCACTTCCTTGCTATCAGCTTATAGCCTAAGCCTTTAATAGTTATCAGGGATACAGGTTTTGATGGATTAATTTCAATTTTTTCCCGGATGCGTCGGACATGAGCATTGAGGCTGTTTTCGTAGCCAAAAGGATTATCACCCCATAGTGATTCACAAAGCGCATCTACAGTTACAATTTTTCCAGCATTACGGGCGAGAGTTTCCAACAAAGCGTGTTCTTTGGCAGTCAGAGAAATAATCTTGTCCTTCTTCTGGACTTCGGCTCTACTGAAATCAATCGTACACCCATCTAAAACAAGCAGTGGTGAATCCTCTTTATAGGTTCGACGTAATACTGCATAGATACGCAACACTAATTCCTGCGGCATGAAAGGCTTTGAAATGTAATCATCTGCACCAAGCCCTAATCCTGATAATTTGTCTGTCGCTTCGTCCTTTGCTGTTAAGAAAATGATCGGCACATTGGTGAAGGTACGGAGCTGCTGCATCAGAGCGAAGCCGTCCCCATCTGGCAGCATAACATCCAAAACAATTAAATCTGGATTTTCATTTTTGGCAGTTAGAACGGCATCTTTGACTGACATAGCGGTAAGGATAGTTTCAAATCCTGCATCTTTCAATATATCTGTTACCATTTTCAATAACTCCTGCTCATCATCTACCAACAGGAGCCTTTTACTATGCAAAAAAGAATTGTCCATAGCATTCTCTCCAATCTGATTTCTTTGTTTCTATTATATCATAAGCTGTCCATTTTGCGGTCTCGCTTCTTAAAAAGTAAGGTAAAAGTAAGAACAGGAGAATGTAGATGTCAGGTTGAAGTTGTAACATAAAAATATCGAAAGGAGATGTTTCTATGGACTATATCATTACAACGGAACAGTTGACAAAGAAGTACAAGAACTTCACTTCGGTCAACAATGTTTCACTTCATATTCGCAAGGGCAGCATTTATGGTTTTCTCGGCCCCAACGGTGCGGGAAAATCCACGACCATGAAAATGCTGCTGGGCCTGACTGCACCGACAAAGGGCAGCTTTACCATTGATGGGAAGCAGTTTCCGGGGGATCGGATTGCCATTCTCAAAGAGATCGGTTCATTCATCGAAGCGCCATCTTTCTATGCAAACCTGACCGGGCGGGAAAATCTTGATATTATCCGTCGCATTTTGGGGTTGCCAAAAGCCAAAGTGGAAGATGCTCTGGAGCTAGTGGGGCTAACCGAGTTTGGTGATCGGCTGGCAAAGAAATATTCACTGGGAATGAAGCAGCGTTTGGGTCTTGCCGGGGCGCTGTTGGGGCGTCCGCCGATACTGATTCTAGATGAACCTACCAATGGACTTGACCCATCTGGTATCCACGAGATCCGTAATTTAGTAAAATCCTTGCCAGACCTTTATGATTGCACGGTGCTGATCTCGTCTCATATGCTGTCTGAAATCGAATTGATTGCGGATGACATTGGGATTCTAAACCACGGACAATTGCTGTTTGAGGGCAGCATGAATGATCTGCGACAATATGCTCTGCAATCCGGCTTCGCTGCAGATAATCTGGAGGATGTGTTCCTTTCTATGGTTGAGAAAGACAACATGGACAGAAAGCAGAGGGCAAAATTATGAAAACGCTGGTAATCGAACTTCGGAAAGAAAAGCGAACAGGCGTGATTCCCGTGCTGCTGGCTGTTGGTGTCTTGGGAGCCACCTACGCGTTTGTTAATTTCCTTGTGCGAAAAGACACACTTCTGAATCTGCCGTTGGACCCGATGGATGTTTTGCTAACCCAGCTTTACGGTATGATTATGGTGCTGAACCTGTTCGGTATTGTGGTTGCTACCTGCATGATCTACAACATGGAGTTTAAAGGAAGTGCGGTTAAGAAGATGTATATGCTTCCTGTGAGTGTCTCGGCTATGTACCTGTGCAAATTCCTGATTTTGACAGTTATATTTTTTGTTGCAATCGTGCTGCAAAACTTGACACTTGCACAGATTGGCATGACGTACTTGCCGGAGGGAGCATTTGAAATGGGTATGCTGGTGCGCTTTGCCGGATACTCTTTTCTCACATCCATGCCGGTGTTGTCGTTTATGCTGCTGATTTCCTCTCGTTTTGAAAATATGTGGGTGTCGCTTGGAATTGGTGTTGCTGGTTTCCTAAGCGGTATGGCTCTTGCAAATTCGGGACTGACGCTTTTGCTGGTACATCCTTTTGTGGTTATTCTAAAACCGGCAGTAGCCATGAGCGCCCAGCCCGATCCGATGGTTACTTTTGTTGCTTTGGCAGAAACATTGTTGTTCCTTGCAGTGGGCTTGTGGTTGGCAAAGTACAGACGTTACGAGTAAGGAGGGAGGGTAAGAAATGAGCTTTTGGGATTTACTAAAAATCGAGTTTATGAAAGTAAGACGATCCAAAATCGTACCCCTGATTTTCGTTGCACCTTTATTGGTAGTGATTTCCGGGGTTGCGAGTTTGAGCAACTACTTTACACCGGAAATCACTACCAATGCGTGGCCTGCCATGTTCATTCAAAGTGCGCTTGTCTACGCTTACTATCTGCTCCCGTTTAGCATGATTGTAGTCTGTGTGATGATTGCGGGACGGGAAACAGGAAATAACGGGATTCTGAAAATGCTGGTGTTGCCGGTCAGTCGCAGCACATTATCTATTGCGAAATTCTGTGTGCTTACCTTTTATCTGTTCATGGAAATGGTAGTGTTTCTTGTCGTGTTCGTAATCGCCGGATTGATTGCGACACAGACGATGGGAGTAACAGAAATCTTACCGATCCTGTATCTGCTGAAATGGTGCTTGGGACTGTTTCTAACAATGCTGCCTTGCATTGCGGCCATGTGGGCAATCACCGTACTGTTTGAAAAGCCACTTCTTTCTGTAGGGTTGAATTTGCTGCTTGTTATTCCCGGTGTATTGGTTGCGAATACGCCATTGTGGATTGTTTACCCGTACTGTTACAGTGGCTATCTTGTATCCTGTTCTCTTCATGATTTTACAGTAGAAACTTCCGATGCTGTTTTTTCGATGTTTCCGTTCCTGCCGTGTGCGATTGTGGTGTTCGGTCTGTTTTTTGCACTGGCGGTTACCCAATTTGGGAAAAAAGAAATGAGGTAAAATTATGGAAAAGAAAAAATTTCAATCAATAAGTATAGCTGCGCTCATTGTGAGCATCCTGCGCTGACAGCCCTTGTCCCGTCGCTCCTGCACTTTTCTCTGTCAAACGGAATCCGAACTGTTTGGGCTGGGGCAATATTGCTTTTGTCCTGCTGGGTCTGATTCTTTCAATAGTATGTGTACGGAGCAAGGAAAGCCGCAGCGTTATCAATATCGCATCCACAGCAATCAGCGTTTTTTTGGCGCTGTTGATGGTGGGAATTGTTACACTCGCCTTGTTTCTTACTTTCGTGTAGTAAGAAAACTGATTATTAACCTGACAAGCAAAGAGTTTGATATATTGTTTATTACAAAGCCCAAAGGTGTTTTTACTTATGAATTGTATAGACAGAATCTTCCAAACTATATTGAGAGTGTCGCTGGAATTGGCTATAAATTTAAATACTTGTAAGGCAAGGTCACAAGGCAACTTTTCCCTTGTGACCTTGCCTACTTCATAATATTTACTAAGGGGTATATTTTGAGTTAAAGACAAATATGAGGAATCAATTTTCATAATGTCAATTATTTTGTAGTAACTGATCAAAAGGGCTATAATTCAGGAAGATAGAAAAAAGAAGCGTTACAAACAACAAAATGAAGGGAGGTTGAAATCGTGACGAAGAAAGAACCTATTATCGGGGAATATGGATTTTGCGGAAATGTGCGTTACAAGGCTTGAACAGGAACTCTGTACACAAAATTTTTTCTTCCATTCTTTATGTTGTTGAAGTACAATTTCTTATAACACAATAAATTTCATTATATTCAAATTTACTGCATAGTAGAGAGGGGGAGTAATATGAATTGGAATTTATTTTTGTTAATGTTTTATGGAAAAGTTTTTATCATCTATGCGTTTGTAGGATATTTATTAGTGAGATATATAAGAAAAGGGTGGATTAGATTTAATCCAGACAGGATGATACAATGTCGTCTAAGAGATATGCTAAAAAAACGGAAAAGAATAGTTGACTTTCTTATCAATTTGATAGTGATTTCTAATATGATTTTTGTAAGTTGCAGTTTTGGATTATCAGCGTTGATGGATATTCCGATTGTGGTAAGCAAAGGAGCAGTAATAACGGAAGGGATTGTAGTAAAAGGTTCAAATATAGAATCATCAAATAAGTTAGAATGTTACAATGTTGTTGTGGAAGAAAAGGATAATGGTAAACTATATGACTTAAATCTGTATTGGGAAAATGGTATTCATAAAGATGATTTTGCCGCAACTGAATATAACCGTCAAGGTCAGATGAAGAAACCGAAGGAACTGACAGAGCTTGGGACAGGGCGAAGTCAGTTTGTTCGGGCGGGAGTACAGAGGGTGCAACTCTTTGTGCATGGGTACAGGGAATGCAATACCCCTGTGCAGGTCAAGGGCGGCAGCCTTGCCCAGGTAAGGGGCGTTTCGCCACTTAGTACTGGGTATATTACTTGACGCAGAAAGTCGCAAGGAATCAGCTTCGCTGCCCGTCTCTCCTGTCGGGGAAATCAAAAAGAAAAGGAGGAACTCATGTGAAATCGGCTCTCATGTCCATATCCTGAATTGGGCGCTGCACTTGGATGAAAGCCCCCCTCATATTCACGAGCGTCATGTGTTCGACTGTGAAAATCAATATGGAGAGATTGCCCCACAACAGGAAAAGGCTTGGAGCAAGTGGCAGCACAGGAGCAAAAATTGGAAGAACTCACGATGAAGATTGAAGATGTGGAAGCTCTGCTGGACGAGGTTGCCGATATTACCTATGACAAGACGGTTGAGGTCGTTGCTGATACTGTGAAACTGGAAACGCACAAGGAGGATATTAAGCTGGTGGAGTAGTCTAAAGCATGGGTTCTCTCCCCTAAGCGGAAGGCTTCAAAGAAATCGAGTATGCAACGAAACGATTGGATGGCGTGATTGCCAGAATCACAAATGCTATGAAATCAACCATTCAGAAAATCCAAACTACGCTGATGAAACCAGAGGACAAAAAAGCCGGAACGGAGCAAATCAAGAAGAAAGCCAAAAGTTCCATTATAGAGCAGTTGAGCCGCAAAAAGAAAGAAATGGCAGAGCGTGAAGTCAGCCGGACAATTCCGGTGAAAAGCAAAAAACAGGATATGGAACTTTAAGGCACTTGCTGTTTTCACTTTGAAAATGGCAGGTGCTTTTGTTTTAGGGAGCAGGAAAACATCTTCCATTCTTTAGGTTGATAGAGTATAATGTGAGCAACAAATTGATTAGAAACCAATCGAAGTTGGTGTAAACGATAAAGCAGCTTATAGATTGCTGATAAACTGCCCTGTCGTTTGCACCAATTTCGATTTTTCTATAGTGAACAAAGTCGTGTCCGGATAGCCGGAATATATGGAGTTTCAATTCGTTTCTTTTGTAGAAAAAAACTGTTTTGATTAAAATATTGTATCAGATTTCTTTATAGAAAAAGATATTTTTCCACAACAAACAGGCCTCATTTCTGCGGCTTCGTAAAAATATTTAATTATTGGTTTTTAAATCCGTAAAGGTATCCGTTGCTGAGGGGTTCCGAGATGTCCTCCACAGCATTTACAAACAGAAACCTTGATTCCATAAAGTGTTTCCAATATTTGAGCTGTTTTCATATTTTTCAGTCGAGACAGATATTGCCTGCAGCCAAGAAGATTTCTACATAGTGTAAGTTGTTTGGTTTTGCTTCGGGTGCACAGCAGACCATAATGTCTGATCCGGACAAATCGTTTCGGTGGTACGTGCATAAGGAATCTACGGATAAATTCAACTCCGGGGATAGTCAATTCTTTCCATTTACCTGCTTCACGGTAGTCCTTCACATAGTATGTGACAGTATCTTCATCCATGCGGATAATACGGCGATTACTGATAGCAATTCTGTGTATGTACTTACCAAGGTAATGAATAACAGACTGTGCACCGTTAAAGGCTTTCTTACAGTGTGGAATCCAGTCTTTTTCATAGCAGATATTTATCAGCTCTTTGAAGGCATAGTGATTCCGGTATTTTTCACTGCTTCCGTGAAATTGAAGTTTTTTATTTTTCCATAAAGTTTTCAGTTCATCCAGATATTTTCCACGGAAAAGTTTAGATAACACTTTAACAGGGAAAAAGAACTCTTCACCTTTATCGCGCCACTGATTCTTAGCAGTCAATCCACCACCGAGAAGAATGACATGGATATGGGGATGGAAATTCATTTCAGATCCCCATGTATGCAGGATACAGATGTATCCGACCTTTGCACCCAGATATTTTTCATCCTCAGCAAGTTCATTTATCGTGGAAGAGACAGAATGATACAAGGCATTATACAGGAGCTTCTGGTTACAATAGATTAAAGGATTCAGTTCCTGAGGGACTGTAAATACCACATGGAAGTAAGGTGCTTCCAAAACGTCTTCCCGTTGGGCATCCATCCACTTTTCGGTAGGAAGAGCTTGACACATAGGACAGCATCTGTTACGACAGGAATTGTAGTGAATCTGAAGATGGCCACAATCTTCACAAACACTGACATTTGCTCCATAAGCGCCGGTCTTGCAGTTCATAATGGAGTGTGAAACTTTTGCCTGTTCCGCAGAAGGTGTATATCTGTCCAGATATTTGAGATAAAAAGAGTGAAATATATCCTGTACAGTTGGATTTTCCATGCCTAATCCTCCTGCACGTCAAAAGGACTTTTAATTCCCAATAGTGTTTTGTTACTCACATGAAGATATATTTCTGTGGATTTTGGGTCTGTATGTCCTAATAATGCTTGAATATATTTAATGTCACAACCCGCTTCCAAAAGATGGCTTGCAAAACTATGCCTGAAAGTATGAGAAGAAAAATGTTTCGTAATGCCAGCCTTTTTTGCACTTATTTTTAAGAATTGATTTACACTTGAAATATCAAGGTAATTGTGAGTCCATTGACTTGGGAACAGTATATCCCTTGGTTTACCGCATTGAAACCAGTATTCTGTAAGTAAATCCAGTGTACGGTCGGCAAGAATAGTATATCGGTCTCTTCGGTTTTTGGTATTGCGTATATGAATAGACTTATTACTTCTGGATATATCGTCATAGTGCAGATGTACCACTTCTGATACACGAAGTCCACCAGAATACATGGTTGCAATCATTGCTTTATGTTTCAAATTTTTAGTTGCATCAAGAATAGAATTGATTTCATCCTTTGAAAGAACAACAGGAAGAGCCCGATCGCGTTTCATGCGGGCGATTTCATCTTCGTCCCAGTATAGTTTTAAGATTCTTTTATACATAAAACGTATAGCAGAATAATAATGATTATAAGTTTCCGGCATGACTCCAGATAACCTTTTTGCAGTTAAAAAAGCATCCGCGTCATCAATAATCAGTTCATCCCATGGCTTCCCTGTATAATCTAAAAAATGTCTAATCGTATGACAGTAGGCATTAGCTGTGGATGGCTTTAAATTTTTCTTTTCCGCAGCGAGTTTGATTTGATTATAAATATCTTCGTACATAAAATATCCTCCGTAAAATAAATGAAATTTTATAAGTTCCACATGCCTTTACGGAGGAGCATTCGCTTGATAAAACCGCTTGTAGAAACGGTGGAAAAATGGTATTCTTTTCATAGGCAGTGGTAGGGAACTAAGCCCGTATTTGAAGTTTGTTTTTGGTGGTACTTAAACAATACTATCTTGGGAGAATCCTGTCACTGCTTTTTTAGAAAACTAAAGTAAGAAACTGTGCAATAGCCTTGGAAGGCCATCGCGCAGCGATTTTGTTCAATCTGAAGTTGTTGGTATAAATTAAAAGTTATAAGAAGTGGAAAAGGAGGACAAGTTAATGATAAAAAAAATAGCTATTGTACCCTATGTAACGAATGGGAGAAATTCACAGATTGGGCATGATGGGCATTTTAACATTTTAAAGAAAAAGAGAAGTACTGTATTAAAAGAGAATTTACAGTCTGTGATTGAAGCGAAAAGTTGGGAAGCGGAAGTAATTGTTGATGTCAATCATGGAGATTTACAATCGCTGAAACGAGAAGGAGTAAACTTGTTTTTAATTCCGGAAGATATTGCTAGGTATATAGACTATAGCAGTGTTAATAAGGATGAGTGTTTCGAATTAACACATGATGAATATGAAAGCGGAAATATAGATAGAGTAGTGAAATACATAGAAGAAAATTGAAACATAATCTCTTAGAGGAGCTTATCAAATTTGGGAAGGTGAACGCATTGAAAGAAAATACATATCGAACTTCTTGTGGAACGATTCACTATTGGTCGAGTATTACAACGCCTAATGCAATTACGCTTGCTTTTCTTCCGGGACTGACGGCTGATCATAGATTATTTGAAAGACAAATGGAATATTTTGATGGAAAATATAACATTTTTGTATGGGATGCACCTGCACACGCATCCTCGTGGCCATTTAAATTTAATTTTGATTTGTTCGATAAAGCAAAATGGCTGAAAGAAATTTTTAAACGGGAAAAAATCACAAACCCTGTTATTGTCGGTCAATCTATGGGTGGATACGTAGGACAAACTTATGCGCAGCTTTATCCTGATCAATTGTCGGGTTTTGTTTCCATTGACTCTGCACCATTGCAAAGAAAATATGTAACCGGCTTTGAAATCTGGCTTTTGAAAAGAATGGAGCCCGTATATTATCACTATCCTTGGAAACTGCTTTTGAAGTCAGGTTCAAACGGTGTAGCGACTTCCCATTATGGAAGAGACTTGATGCGCAAAATGATGTCGGTATATGATGGAGACCAAAAACGTTATGCGCAGATTGCAGGGCATGGCTATCGCATTTTAGCCGAAGCAATGGAAAAAAATCTACAATATGAAATTAAATGTCCGGCTTTGTTGATATGTGGTATGCAGGATCATGCGGGTTCTTGTATCCGGTATAATAAGGCATGGCACCAAGACACGCAGATTCCTTTGAAGTGGGTCGAGGGTGCTGGACACAATTCCAACACTGACAATCCAGAACTGATAAATGATTTGATAGAAAGCTTTCTTAAAAATATTCAATAGAATCGGATAAATCGAAAACTTTCAGTTGATATTGCACTTATTTTAGGAAATTTAATAACTGTTATATTTGATTATCAAATTCTTCGCAAACCCTTGAAAATACTAAGTTTGTAGCAAGTGAGCTTTCCCTTACTCTTTCCCTTGTGTTATATTCTCCCAATAGCTTTCATGAATCTTAATATGGGAAAAAATAAGGGAAAGAAAATTTCATAACACAGTATAACAATAACGACATGGTGAACTGATTGAAATGTTTTCGATATTTAACTCTATAACTGATTATTAAAAGAAAACGGAGATAAATGCTTCGCATTGATTGCTGGGAAGCTGAAAAAGATTTAAAAACTACATATGGATCAGAATGTGCGTTTACTCCATTGGCTGTGGATGAGCCTTTAGAATATGCAAGATTATATCTTGATGGCAATTTACAGATGTGGGTGGATGCAGAAGATTCACTTGAATTATAGAACAAGAATAACGGATAGAAAACCTCGGATGCCTATTTTACAAGGGTTTCCGAGGTTTCTTTATGCCTGATGGCTCTATTTTTCTGATGGAGTATTATTTTTGGGATAATGGCGAAAGGCTTTAGCGGTATAGTTAGAAGCACCGTTTCCATATTTTGTATTGGTTATGGTTTTTATATAATCACTGGAATAAGAGTCAATTGTAGAGCAAATGAAATAGACACAGGGGATTAAGGAAGAGTTGAAGGCAGATAAACAGATGGAATGGGTAGCAAAATAAATACTATACAAGAGTGTGAAAAGGGAATTTTGAATAAGGAGATGATTTGGCAATAAGGCCCAGTAATCTGGTGGAAAGCAAGTCTGAAAATGGCTTGCTTTTTGCTTTACAATGTGGTTAGTTGATGTATATAATTATGATAAAGAGATAAAATTGATTTTTATATTTTGGTTCGATATTGTGATGCAGTTTTTCTATATTAAAAAATATACGAGGTTATAATGAAGAATAAAAGTTATGATTATATCTTTGGAAATGGAAAATTTAATGCTTGGTTCAACATTATAGTTAGTATTATTAGTTGTTCAGCAATATCGTTTTGTTTAACCGAACTTTTGTTTTCCTTTGATTTTAAAGTGAGTTTTCAAAAAGCACTGATTTTTACCATACTTTTTGTGATTTTTTTATTATTGTTTTATTACTTTATAAAACAACGTACTTATAAACTATTCGATCAAAAAATAACATATGGATTTAGGGAACGAGAAATTTTGTATGCGGATATCCATTCATTAGTTTTTACACTATCCTCCAGACCTAAAGGAATATATGATATTGGACTGGGAGAGCCATACCTATACATAAAAGAAAATGGGAAGAAAAAATATATATGCAATATTACAATTTATTTGGCATATCCAAGTGTTATACAAAAAATATATGATATCAATATAAGCAATGGGCAGATAGGAATGTCTCCTGCCTACAGTTTTAACTGTTATGATATAAAAAGTATTTTCAATTTGATACATAATTCAAAAGCAGATATTTATGTGACGAAAAGTTTTCTTCTCTTTAATAATTGGACAATAAACAGCTTTTGCAAAGAATACAATATCTCTATGGAAAGGGTTCAGCTTATAAACGATGGAAACTAATGTAAAAAAATTTGTATTGTATTGAACTTTAGAAAACCTTTTTATGAGAAAGGATAACGTATGCAAGAATATTATAAAATATATTTTCCTTATTCCAAAGAACATTTATTGGAACAGATTAAGAAGACTACAAAACCATTATGTATTTCAAACCAGGCTTATAGAGATATGGCACTTGCAGCCTACAAAGAAGAGGATAATACCTTATGTATCGGATATGCAGCAGGAAGTATGACAGGCGGTGGCTGGGAAATGCTCCAGACACATATAAAAAGCTATGAGGGAGATGTAATGCTGGAAGGTACGTTTGTGCTTTTGCCATACATAAAAAAAGCTGCACTATTTTTTCTGCTCATAGTGATTTTATTTGCATTGTTTTTTTCTCAGGGAGATTTATTGATTTTAACAGAATGTCTGATTTTATTTATGTTTCCATTATATCTGCTGTATAGGAATATTTCTAAGATAGGAAAATGTGAAGAAGGGCGACGGCTTGTTTTATTATATCTGGAAAAGGTGCTTCATGCAAATGTGGAAATATCCGTAGAGGAAGAATAAAGAAATGATAGGGGAAAACGAGAATGAAAAAGATTAATGAACAAACAAAAAGTTTTTTACTATACGGTATAGAAGATGTGATTAAGCCGAAAGAAATCTACAAATTAGATGGAGCAATCTTGTTTCTAGTATTTTTATTTTTCTTTTTATCTGAATCAGCTCCATCACCGTTTTTTTCAAAAGTATTTTTAGTTATTGTTTATCTTGGATTCGTGATTCTTAGTTTTTCAAGAACAGAAGTGACAGGGAAAAAGGTTTTTTGGATCATTGGAATACAAAGTCTGACGTTTTCTATTTTGTTCTGTTGGGCAGCAACTATCCTCATGCTGACAACTATGAAAGAAGAATATTATAAGAGGTATCTAACCATACTCGTTATCATTTACATACTGGTAATCGCTGCATACATTTTTCTTATAATAACTTTGATTAAAAAAGATATCTACAATCCATCTTCTTCCAAAAAGCTGGCTGGAGGATGGTGTATTACTAGTTTTGTATTGCTTGGAATGGGTGTGGCAAAAGTACTTAGTAGCAGCGTTGAATATACAGCCATGATTAGAATTGCAAGCCTTTGTTTCTATTTTTGTTCTTTGGGTTCTATCTTAGGAGTTTTTCACCTGGTAAAGTATTTTGCTGTCAAAAAATGGGGGGGTTGAAAAATGAATATTTTTATGAAAAGAATCCTATCAATCATTCCTTGGGTTGCGGCTCTGTTGGTTATCAGGGCAATAAAAATAAAAAAGATAAATCGTGAATTAAAAACTTTAGAACAGTTGGAAGAAAAGAATATAGATGAAAATAATTATAGCATCCAAGAAGAAGGATGGCTGGGAATTTTATTTTTAGTTGGAACTATATTTTTCTCAGGATTACTTTTGTATGGTTTTATAGACGGACAGGCGGATTTTTCTGTTATAGTGGCATATGGAATATTGATTGCTTTTTCTGGAATCTGTACCCTGCATTTGTTCCTGTGGAGAGTCAAGGTAAATCATGATGTAATTGAATACCGGTCGCTTTTTGGAAAAAAATATTATAAATTTTCAGATATAACAAGAAGTGTAGATAAAGAAAATGGTACATTGGAAATATATGCAGGGGACAAAAAAATATTCAAATTTGATGAAAACATAAGCACATCATTGTTTGAAAATAGTCTGTCTAAGCATAAAATTTCACAAGAAACATGGTTGGGCTGTAGAGATAAAGAGTGCATCATAAGACCAAAAGAAAGCCACTATGTTCTGCCGGGCATTTTCTTTTTATATTTGGTTTACAATAGTGTGATACTTGTATCAAATGCAAAAGAAACAGCTTTTGTTTTCCTTTTATTCTCTCTTGTACCGGGAGGTATATTTTTCTATTTTTTAATGGACAAAACAATTGTCAGGGATGGATGGTTATATAGAAATGGATTTTTAAGGAAGAACTGTAAAATCAGATTAACGGATATTACCCAGGTGAAAAGAAAAAAGAATTTATTTGGAGAAACTCTTATTTTATACAAAAATCAGAAAAAAATCGCTAAAATTTCTGCCCGAAATAGAAATGTGGACTGGCTGCAAGTAAAGATTGCAGAAATAAAAAAGGATAAGAAGAAATTAGAGCGTAAAAAATGAAAAATGTGAATCATATAGGGAGATTGAGTTTATGGATAATGTCATTAGATTAAGTAAATTTGTAAAAAATTTAGGAATAGTAACAACAGTTCTTTTTTTAATAATCGTACTGGTAACATTTGTTACAGGAAATATGGGGGTTGCGATATGTTTTATGCCTTTTGTATTTTTAGGTATTGCTTTAATTTTGGCATACAAGAAACAAATAATTGTAGTAAATGAAGATGAAATTGTATTTAGCTATCTGGTTAAGAAAACTCAACATATAAAATATAATGATATTCGTTGTATTTTAATGATTCCATTAAATGGTAGAACAGATGTCGTATTAATTGATAAGATGTACAATAGACTTGTTACTCTGGAGCAAATGTATGTAAATTATGATATTTTATATGATACACTTATAAAACATGAAATAGATCTTGTGGATTTTGGTGAGTTAGTTGAACAGAACAAAGATGTATCAAAGTATGTACCTGCTTTAAACTGGATAGAAAAGAATTTCTATAAATCTATATGTAATGAGAATACAACTATCAAAAATATGTCAAAAACAATAGAAAAAGAAAAGCGTAAAAAAACAAAGCAATTTTTAAAAGCTTTAGGTTGGATTCTAATAATTGCTGATGCGGTAGCATTTTTTATTGGTGGCAAAACAATGTTAGTTATATTTATAATGGTTTTGATGATTACATATGCAGTGTATATAAAATATTATCCATATATATTTATAGAAGTCACCACAAAAAAAGGACAAGAACTGGCGTATCAATTACCATTTATGGGTGCAGCAATAGCAATGCTTTTATCCCTGAATACGAGTAAACTCTTTAATTATGAATTTGGAAACTATATGAAGATTACGGCAATTATTACTGCTTTACTTGCACTGCCATTTATTATTAAATCTTTAAAAACAGATGTACCACAGAAATTTGGACGTAAACTTTCAGTTGTATTTGCTGCTTTTATAATCGCATTTACAATTACCTTCCCAATAAATTTTTTATTTACATTTGATGGGGCAACTCATGAAATTGCAATTGTAACAGACAAAAAGATTAGCAGTGGTAAAACTAGAGATAGAGAGTTATATGTAAGTTGTAATGGTAAAAGAGAAATATATACTGTTTCAAACAGTGAATATGAAAATACATCAATAGGCGATAGTAAAAGAATTTGTAGAAGAAAAAGTGCATTAGGATTGGAATATAGTACGATACATGATTAATATTTATTCAAAGATAAGGAAGGAATATATAAGATGAAAATATTGTTAGCAGTAGTTGGAGGATTATTATTACTGATATTCCCTTTTATAGTTATGAAAAAAGCAAAAGTAACAAAAGAAGAAAATACTGATGAAGCAAGGAAAAAATTTAATGTGTTTCTCATTTGTATGATACCTGTTCCTCTAATAGGCTTCATATTTCTTTTAATAGGGCTTAGAAGTTTTTTATAAAATTAAATAAAGGAGAAAAATGTTAAAAAACAATGATATATCAATACCAGAAGCCTGCTATGCAGATTTATGTAAGGTGGGTTTTTTTGAAAGAAAACAGGTTAAATTAACAATTATATGGAATGAAAAAATAAGCAGAAATAAACCAATACTTACACTTAAGAAGTTATATCCTGAATTAAATAAAGTGTCTACAGTTGAAATCTATAAAATCACAAAAAAACGAAGAAATGGCAATTTGCAGAGATGGGATGGGGATTTGCTGTTGACTTTTCGCATAAAGCAGAAAAAGCGGGGATAAAAATATTGTTAGAAGAATAACTAAAAATCTTGCTAATGTATAAGTCAAGTAAAAAATAGAATGAAAAATAATCATATAGCAGAGGAGATTGGGTAATATGAAGGAACAAAAGAAATCTTTTTGGGGAGCGGTTCTGGTGTCATTTTTAAAGGAATTTCTATTAAACTCATTCGAAGCCCCAGGTCATCTTTATTATGATGAAAATTTAACTAATGAAGGAAAAAGAAAGAAAAATTATATTTGGAGGGTGCTTCTACTGGTGACTGCGGTAGGAGTAGCTTTGCTTCCTTTTATAGCTTGGAACATGTTTGTTCCAGATGTGCTATGGGCAAAAATAGTTACCGTTGTAGTGTGTGAAGGCTATGTTGTTTTTATAGTAAGTATGGAGATTATCCAAATAAAGGATGAGCTAAAGGAAGATATGTTAAAAATAGGGGGATATTAATAGGTTTTTAAGGAAATGCTTAGGTACTCCCAGTAAAAAGAGTATGACAGGTGTCGAATATTATTATGAGTGGGGACAAATACAATCCTTCTATGATGATCGTTCTTGTCAAACAGGAATTGTAATTATGTTTTAAAATAAGGAATATTGTATCTCTTGCTTCCGTATGCAGAAAGATTACATCGGTACAGAGAAATGTGGTAGTGATACACCAAAGAACACAGGCGAAACCTTATATCTCGGTTCCACAAGTAGCGAATCTTTCAAAAGAGAGAGATGGGCAAAACTTCGCTGTTTATATAATAGTAGGGGACGATGTTTTATCCCCTGCTATTATACGTTTTTTAGCATGTTTTCACCAATATTGCTTGGTACCTAACCGATTTTTCAAATAACATCTAATTCCAAGATATACTCCCTGCGAAAGTACGAAAAGCAATAGAAGATTTACGGAAAGTGCTTTTTTAATTGCTTCTCCAAAATAAATGATGACATCAGTACTTGTCAGTATCATCAGTAGAGTAATAACATCCCAACAGTTTTTCTTATATAATTCTATAACCTTTATTTCTATCAGTATCGCCAGTATCCCTGTCCCTGCCACACATATTCCGACAACTAATATCAGAAATAACCAATATACCATTCCGGCTATAAAAGGATTTGGAATTTTTGTGCTAATCTGTGCCACTATAATCACTGATGACAAATCATTCAATTTCCACTATATTTGTAATAGTTGCATATCTGGTAAATGGTAAGTAGACTAATTGAACACTATCGCCAGTTTCGCACCAATCCACCTTACCAACTTTATAATTTCTTCCATTTTCAAGATATATTAGCATTCCATTTTTTTTAACAATTACACCTTGAACTTCCTTATAGTTTGCAGTTAAAACATACGGCAAATCTAAACAAGAAGGTAATGTTCCTATCAAACAGTAAATTATACTTATTAATAAGAAGAACTTTTTTACTATAATATTAAGCTTCCTCTCATGTTTCTGTGCCCATTTTTGTTGCTTAGGATAAAAAAATTCCCACTTAACTATTTTTAATTTAGAAATAGCAAGAAAGGCACAAACTATGGCACAAATACTCATTATGACAAAGTATAGCCAGTATAGTGATAATCTATCAGTACTCATAATATCCTCCCCTGTTTTGAAAACTTTGCGGACAAACAATCAATATATTTCATCGCATATATTAAAGTGCCGAATAGAAAATAACTTTTCTTCATTATACTTCATCAAGCTAAAGAATGAAAGATATTTTTGCCCCCTAAAGCAAAAGCACCTGTCATTTTCAAAGTGAAAATAGCAAGTACCTTAGCATTCCATATTCAATTTTGGGTGCAAAAAAGCAGGATACCTTTTCTGAACTGCTCCCCGTCAAGAGGACAGAGAAAAAATATAAAATTTTCCCGGCCAGCAGCTAAATGTTGCTGGCCGCTTTTTATGCAGCAAGGCACAACTTGTGTTTTTCTATCGGCGTCAGTACGCCCAAGTTACGCTGGACTCTTCTGGTGTTGTAATAACGGATGTAGCACTCAATCATTTGCACGAGTTCCTGTTTGCTGGTGAAACGCTTGCCGTAATAGCGTTCCCGTTTCAAAATGCCCCAGAATCCTTCCATAGGTCCATTGTCAATGCAGTGAGCCACACGGGACATACTCTGAGTCATTCCAGCCTGTACGAGTTTATGGTGGAAGGCTCTGCCTGTGTATTGGAAACCTCTATCGCTGTGGAACAGCGGGTGGGCATCTGGATTCGCCTTAACAGCTTTGTCAAAGGTTTTGTAAACGAGTGGATTATCATTGCGCTCACTGATCACATAGGACACGATGCGCCGGTCACAAAGATCCAGAATGGCACTTAGATAGAGTTTATGTACTTCCATGCCATCATACCATTTGAACTCTGTCACATCAGTAAGCCATTTCTCATTCGGCTTCTCCGCATAGAATTGGCGATTCAGCAGATTTTCAGCAAGATACTGAGGGTTCTTTGCCCGTCTTGTGCAGCCGCGGTTATTGTACTTCACAGTGGATCTTATATCTTTGGCCCGGCAGATGCGTAGCACCCTCTTGTCATTGACATAGATACCATGGTCATGACGCAAATCGTCATTCAATCTCCGGTAACCTTTATCTGGACTTTCTGAATGGATTTTCTCAATCTTGTCGGCCAACTGTTCGTTCTCCTTTACTCTGTGGCTTAGCTTTCCGGAAGCCCATTTGTAGTAAGCAGAACGGGATACATGGAGAAGGTCACAGGCTGTCTCAATAGCAAACCCTTGTTCTTCGTGACACTCTCGAATGGCTATATAAGTATGTCGTTGTCTTACTTCTGAAAGGCATCCCTCCTCTCTACTTCATCCAATTTTTTTAACAGTGCATTCTCCATTTCCGCCAGATACAGTTTATGTTTGAGTTGCTCAATCTCAATTTGTGCCTGTTCCAGCTCGGTACGGGGAGTTTGGTCCTTCTTGCGCTGTCCACGCCGGTCTTGTAATCCTGCTTCTCCCATCTGTTCAAAACGAAGTGTCCAAGTACGAACTTGTTGGTAGCTTACCTGGTATTTTAAGGCTATTTCTCCGTAGTTTTTCCCTATAGCGATACATTCCCTGACGATTTGAACTCGTTCCTCAAATGTGGTTTCTCGTCCTTGCTTCATGTAACTTCCTCCTCCAGAAAACTTTGTAGAGTTGAAATCTCCATGAGCATTATACACCTTTATCCAGTTGCTGAGTTGACGATCATTTCGCAACTTATATTTTTTGCTGATTTCTTCGAGACTTCCCGCCCCGGATAAGTATTCCAGCACCGCCTTTAACTTTAGTTCTGGCGGATAGACACGATTTTTCCGATATGGTAAAAATCCAGCCGCCCCTTCTGTCTCATACCGTGCACTCCATCTATAAATCGTCGTTGTCCCAACTCCTGCATCCCGGGCCGCCTGAACTAAGCTTATTTCCCCTTGCCGGTACTTCTTGATAATCTCGACTTTTTCTTCTGTGTTTAGTTTACCTTTTTGTGACATAGAATTGCTCCCTTCATGATGACAGTTTGTTTTTTCACTGTCTCTCATAAAGGGAGCATATCAGAAAAGGTCTCCTGCTTTTTTGCACCCCAAATTGAATATAGAACTTTAAGGCACTTGCTGTTTTCGTTTTGAAAATAACAGGTACTTTTGTTTTAGGGAGCAAGAAAACATCTTCCATTCTTTAGGTTGATGAAGTATAATGTAAGCAACAAAACAGAATTTATCTTTTACGAAGGTGGTTGAACTATGAAAATAAAGTTTGAAACTATGTTAATAAAGTTTTGGGAAAAGAAAGTAACAATATCGGGGAAAATAGCAGATATTTTAGGAAGTATTCTGATGGTGTTAATCGGCACTTTTTTATTGTATTGTGCCTTAAATCCGCTAGACTTCCTCAAAGAAAATCTAAATCGAATTATTTTCGGAGTAATCGGAGTCCTTTTAATCCTTAAGGCACTAAGAATGCTTTTTGCAAATAAATTGAAAAATAAATCAAAAAATTAGAATTTGTAAGATGATCGGTGCACAAAATTTTATTGTAGTACTGACATGAGAATGTTATAATGTGGACATGAAAAGCAAAACATTATAATTTGGCGGAAAGAAGGCATTTTTATGAAATTTGTAGGAAGTAGAAAATTAACATGGGGAATTTGTAGTATTGGTATTTTATTAGCATTAGTAGGAGTTTTTTTCTTACCTCAAATTATCCCTATGCACTTTGCAAATGGAATACCAGATGGTTTTGGAAATAAGATAGAAATTTTTCTGTTTCCTATTTTACTACTTATGATTACGATTTTAACTGGAAAAGAAAAAATAAAGTATATCTTAACACATTCAAAGGTATTTTTAACAGATACACAATATAATTTGATGACAGATGGAGTTCTTGGATTTGTTTTAATTGCTGAAATTTATATTATTTATGCTTCGTTTGTTTAAGAGTTTTCGAGGAATAAACTTTGAATTCAGAAAAATCAAAGGAGGTTTTCATAATGGCTAAAAGAAAAATATGGATTATTTTATTCATTGTTGGAATAGTCATGATTTTAGGGGCTTCGGAATTTAGCAGATTTTTAGCGAGTGAAATAAACTGGTACACAGCAGGAGTAATATTATCTGCCATTTCTGGACTTGGATTA
Source organism: Faecalimonas umbilicata (assembly GCF_042846195.1). Taxonomy (NCBI): domain Bacteria; kingdom Bacillati; phylum Bacillota; class Clostridia; order Lachnospirales; family Lachnospiraceae; genus Faecalimonas; species Faecalimonas umbilicata. The sequence goes on along the minus strand of NZ_AP031411.1, from coordinate 1,527,753 downwards.
TTGTTTGAAATGTATTTTAGCCGGAATAAGTAAATTCATTTTACGTCCAATCATCAATATCTATCAGTTTTGTCAAAAGGGAGCAAGGTTTATTTTCACCTTAGTCCCCATTCATATTTAGTATCATATTACATTTCTCAGCTTAATAAGCTTACGATATTTTGTGAATCCGCATTATATACACTAATTATCAACAATCGTCAATTCCACTTCAATATCTTTCCCCTGCGTCCCACAGTTATTACAATACCATTTTGTTATTTTCTGTATAACAATCGTTTCTTTAAATGTATCTGAAAACATTTCTGGACTACCTGAACTATTTTACAATGTCTAAAATAACTTCCAGCGATTTTCCCATTAAACTGAAAGAGGAAAATGTTTCAAGCCTTTGCCAAGACACAATTTTGGACTATTATGATCTGCTTGAACAGACACAATTTGAAGTTGATATTCAGATACCAGATACACCCATTTTGCCTACACAGATAATGAGGCATTACAGCGCATTTTGAAAAATCTGATAGATAATGCGATTCGACATGGTGGTGATGGCAAATATATTTCTCTACGACTCACCACATCAAATGGAAAAAGCATAATTGAAATAGAAGATCATGGAAATGGATTATCACCACAACTGCAAAAACAGGTTTTCGCAAGAAATTACATTGAAAGCAGAAGTGTATGATGACTGGTTTGATGTAAATGTTGCAAATGAATTGAATAAGATCATTAAAGACTATGGAAATGAAAAACAGTTATTCTTTACGAGCGACGGATATCAGGAAGGGATTGTTTTTTATCGTGATAAAGAGTGGGCAGAAGGATTCCAGCTGGAAACCGGGTTGGAGCTTGTGGAATTCAATTAGCCGATTAAAAAAGTAACTTTAAAATCTACAGGAGAAAGGAAATCTCATGAAAAAAGCTAGAAATCAAATCCAAATTGGAAGAGAACCGTTGTCTCATTATGTTATCCGTTCAGAAATCTATCTGAGTTGGCTGTTTGCTTTTTTTGCAATATGCAGTACAGGTTTATTGATTTATAGTATTGTTATAGAGGAAGCTTTGTGGGCGATCCTGTTTCTGCTGCTTGTTTCTATAGTGATGGCGATTGCAGCTTTTAATATCGGTTTATGGAAAGTAGAAGTAAACGATATGGAAATTACGTATCGTTCTACATTTGGCCGCGTAAGAAAGTATTATTTTGCAGATATCACAAAGGGTGTGTATAAAAAGAGCGGAGCTTTTCGGGTTTACATAGACGAAAAAAGAATATTTACTTTTGATGATAATATAGACAATTCATTGTTTATCGAACAAATGAACAGACTACATATTCCTATCTGGAGTTATAGTTTTTCTCTTAAAATGAAAAAGAAATCTAAATAACCAAAAAATATTTTAATAGGAATATGAACAGATGCAATTTTTAAGAGAATCAACAATATCGTAATTACTATTGTAATGATAATCAATCTGTTTTCTTAGATGGATATCATATAATGAAGACACCGTACAATACGCATGATATAATAAGGAAATAGAAAAGCAAATGATCAGGAGGACTTCTTATGGGAAAATTTCAAAAAGGATTTTTTGTCGGTGCTGCGACGGCTGCACATCAAGTAGAGGGAAATAACATTTACAGCGATTGCTGGGCACAGGAACAGTTGAAATATTCTATTTTTCAAGAACCAAGTTTAGACGCGGTTGACCATTACAATCGGTATCAAGAAGACATAGAATATATGGCAGATGCTGGATTGAATGCTTATCGGTTTAGTATTGAATGGGCGCGTATTGAACCGGAACAAGGGAAATTCGTGGAAACAGAGATTAAACATTACCGCAATGTTATTCGCTGCTGTAGGGAAAAGGGACTGGAACCTTTCGTTACTCTTCATCATTTTTCCAGCCCGCTTTGGGTGATCCAAAAAGGTGGTTGGGAGTCAGAGGATGTCATACAATATTTTGCGGAGTATGTCGAATATGTGATGAAAAAGCTTGGTAATGAGATTAAGTATGTCTGTACGATCAACGAGGCAAATATGGGGCTTCAAATCGCAGCTATTATGGAACGGCAAAAGAGGCAGGAAAAAGCAAATGCCAGTCGAAGGAAAGAAGAAGGGCAGCAGGTGCAGTTAGGAATGGATTCTGAAAAGATGGAAGAAAACGAACGCCTTGGAGCTGAAGAAAATGAAAGAGTCTTTTATACCGCAACTCCTCAGACATTTTGCAGCAGCCGTACAGAACAGGGAGATTTCATTGTCATGAAGGCGCATCAGAAGGCGGTACATATCATTAAAGAACTTTATCCGGAGACGAAGACAGGGTTAACGCTTTCTCTTCATGATATCCAGCCACAACCAGGAGGAGAAGAGCGTGCAAAAGCAGAGTGGGAGAAGGAATTTACGCATTATCTTCCTTATATTGAACAAGATAATTTCCTTGGAGTACAAAATTACAGCCGTTCAAGAATAGGGGCTGACGGAATCGTTCCAGCGCCGGAACATGCTGAGCTGACACAAATGAATTATGAATACTATCCAGAGGCATTAGAACATGTGATTCGAGCGGTTTCTAAACAATTTCATGGTGATTTATATGTGACGGAAAATGGGATTGCCACAGCAGATGATACACGACGGATTGCTTTTATCGAAAAAGCAACTGACGGTGTTGCTTCCTGCATTGCCGACGATATTCCGGTGAAAGGATATTTCTATTGGAGTCTTTTAGATAATTTTGAATGGCATAGGGGATACACAATGACATTTGGGCTGATACAAGTAGACAGAAAAAATGGAATGAAAAGACAAGTAAAGCCAAGTCTTACCTACCTTGGACAGTTATGTCCGGATAAATAAATTGTGCAGGCACAATAGGCTGACAGATATAAGAACAAAAAATTGATAGGAATGGGGAAGGACAAATTCGAAAGTGGTTTTATTCTTCCCCATCAAAATGTGTGACAGAAGTATTTTACATTATTTCATAAACCGGAATACACCGATTACTTTTCCGAGAATTTCTACACTTTCTACAATGATTGGATCCATAAAATCATTCTCCGGCTGAAGTCGATAAACGCCTTCTTCTTTAAAAAATCGCTTTACCGTTGCGCCATCCTCAACGAGTGCAACAACCATATCTCCATTCTCAGCATTTGACTGCTGTTTAATAAGTACATAATCTCCATCTAAAATTCCCGCATTGATCATACTTTCTCCTTTGACAGAAAGAAGGAATGTTTTTTCATTTGGCATAAATTCCATCGGGATTGGAAAATAATTTTCAATATTCTCTTCCGCAAGAATTGGTGCTCCGGCAGCAACACGACCGATAACAGGCACATTCACGACTTCTCTTCGTGTAAGATTAAACGTATCATCCATGATCTCGATTGCACGCGGTTTTGTTGGGTCTCGGCGAATATAACCATTTTTCTCCAATGTCTCCAGATGAGAGTGAACAGAAGAGGTAGATTTCAAATGGACTGCTTCGCAGATCTCACGGACTGCCGGTGGATATCCTTTTGATAATAATTCCGATTTAATATACTCTAAAATTTCTTCTTGTTTTTTACTGATCTTTCCTAGTGGCATAAAAAAGCCTCCCTTTTGTATTCTGCAATTATTTTATCATATGAAAAAGGAAAAAGCAAACAAATGTTTAGAAAGTATGTTCACCTTATTGACAAACGTTTGTTCGTGTTATATAATCTGCGTAAAGAACATTTGTTCGCAACATTTGTTCGAAAAAGCGAATAGACAGCGTTATGATTTCAGAAAGAGAAAGAGGAAGTGGGAGAGATGAGTAAGCACAGAGCATATGCAGTGAAGATCAGGAAACAACGAGCGATGAGAAGGAGATGTATTGTTTCTGCTTTTTCAATTTTAGCAGCATTTTATATCAGCGCAGTTGGCAGCATTTTGTTTACCAATGCACATGGAAATGCATCTGAAGAACCTGTTGTTGGGAAGTATTATAAAAGTATTCAGATTCAGAAAGGTGACACTTTACAGAGTCTTGCAGACACTTATGCAAAAGATTCTGATAAAAAGACAATTGCCAGATACATTAAGGAAGTAAAGAAATTAAATGGGATGTGGCTGAATGATTTATGTGCGGGAGATTATCTATTAATCATTTATTATGATTCTGTACCGGAAGTAATGTGAGAGAGATTCTTTTCAAAACAATAAAAATCCATTGAAAGGCAGAAAACTGCCTTTCTAAAAGAGAAGTTAATCTATACGACAAATACCGATTTTTCCAAAAGATATAGACTAAAAAGTCTACTTATGCTATAATTACCTACAAAATCAGGTTAATTCGTAACTATTTTAAGGAGGTACTTTTCTATGGCAAAAGATATAAAAACTTATCACGAACAGACTTTTATTGAAGATACTTTACGGCTGAGGGAAATTCTGACAACACTTCCTGCCTTTGCAAAAGATTATTTTCGCGCAATGGAGCCAACAACTTCTGCAAAAACAAGAATTTCTTATGCTTATGACATCCGAACATTTTTCTACTTTTTGGTGGAATGCAATCCTCTGTATCGCGATCGCTCCACAACACAATTCACCCTTGAAGATCTCGATCAGTTAAGTTCAGTAGATATTGAAGAATATTTAGAATATCTGAAAGTATACGAATCTTCTGAAAACAAACAGATCACAAACAGCGGACAAGGGCTTGCAAGAAAAATGTCTGCACTCAGAAGCTTCTACGGATATTTCTTTAAACGACAGGCAATTGAGAAAAATCCGACATTGCTCGTAGACATGCCAAAACTCCACGAAAAAGCGATCATACGTTTGGATACTGATGAAGTCGCAATTCTGCTTGATTATATAGAAACATGCGGAAGTCAGCTGACAGGACAAAAGAAAGTTTATTATGAAAAAACAAAATATCGGGATCTAGCGATCATTACTCTCCTGCTCGGAACAGGAATCCGTGTTTCAGAATGTGTTGGGCTGGATATCAATGATGTTGATTTCAAAAATAATGGGGTCAAAGTTACAAGAAAAGGTGGAAACGAAATGGTTGTCTATTTTGGAAGGGAAGTCGAAAAAGCTCTTAGAGATTACCTGGAACTGACAAGAAAAAATATTACTCCCCTGCCAGATCATGAAAATGCCCTCTTCCTCTCTACCCAGCGAAAGCGAATGGGGGTACAGGCAGTGGAAAATATGGTCAAAAAATATGCAAAGCAAGTGACACCAAATAAAAAGATTACACCTCATAAACTTCGAAGCACTTACGGTACCTCTTTATATAAAGAAACCGGTGATATTTATCTCGTAGCTGATGTTCTAGGGCATAAAGATGTCAATACAACAAAGAAACATTATGCAGCAATCGATGAAAGCAGGCGCAGACAAGCAGCTTCTGCAGTAAAATTGCGGGAAGAATAGTACTCTACAGTTATAGAGAGACCCACTCTCCTTTTGCTGAACCACTTAGGAAAGCAATGGGCATCGCCACAGTTACTATATCAATAACGGTGCAATGCCCTGTGTTCCTCTTCTGCTTTATAATTTTTCTGAATCAAGTATGATTGTAAATGGTCCATCATTGATTAGCTGAACTTTCATATCAGCGCCAAATTTTCCTCGTTCTACTATCGGGACTTGTTTCTGGCATTCTGAAATAATATATTCATACAACTGCTCTGCTTTGTCCGGTGCTCCGGCTTCAATAAAACTTGGACGGTTTCCTTTCCGGCAGTTGGCATAGAGTGTAAACTGAGAAATCAGCAAAAGGGATCCTTTTACATCTGCAAGAGAAAGATTTGTCTTACCGTTCTCATCCTCAAAAATCCGAAGACCAACCATTTTTTTAATCATTTTATCTGCAATCTCTTTTGTATCTTCATTGCCGACACCAATCAACACCATATATCCTTTTCCAATTTTTCCAATTGTTTCTCCATCAACAGAAACAGATGATTCTAATACACGCTGTACTATAAATTTCATATATTTTTCCCTCCAATTTTTATGACTATTTCCTTTTATATTAGCTTCTTTTTTTAAAATAATCAAGTTTTCTCTTGTCAGGAAAAAGGAAATCAGATAAGATATTGAATGAATCGATAGAGAATAACGAGAAAGGAATATACATATGAAATTACAGCAGCTGCTAAGTTATACGAGAAAAGCCGTGGATGAGTATCAAATGATTGAAGAGGGAGACCATATTGCAGTTGGTATCTCCGGAGGGAAAGACAGTCTGACACTCCTCTATGCACTTCATGGATTGAAACGATTTTATCCTAAAAAATTTGAATTGAGTGCAATTACTGTAGATCTCGGATATGAGGAATTTCATCTGGAGCCAATCGAAAAACTTTGTGCCCAGCTTGAGGTACCTTATAAGATTGTCCGGACGGATATTGCTCACATCCTTTTTGAGGAACGAAAAGAATCAAACCCATGTTCTCTCTGTGCAAAGATGCGAAAAGGTGCCTTAAACGATGCTGTCAAAGATATGGGATGCAATAAAGTTGCATACGCACATCATAAAGATGACATTATTGAAACTATGCTACTCTCCCTTATTTTTGAAGGACGTTTTCATTCATTCTCTCCAAAGACTTATCTTGACCGGATGGATCTGACTGTGATTCGACCAATGATGTTTGTCGACGAGATGGATGTGATTGGATTTAAGAATAAATATGATCTTCCTGTAGTCAAAAGTAAGTGTCCGGTAGATGGACATACAAAGAGGCAATATGCCAAAGAACTTGTAAGGCAGTTAAATCAAGAACATACAGGAGCAAAAGAGCGTATGTTTACTGCAATTTTAAACGGAAAGATCAATGGATGGCCGGAAAGAATATTACAAAAACGTTAATTTTCATCTGAATAAACGTATATAAAATAGAAAGAGGCAGAATCTTGTGTTGTACAAGTCCTGCCTCTTTTTCAATCAACTAAGATCAGATGGCTCTGCTATAACTGAGGAGCTTTCGTCAATGCTTCTTTTGCTGCAATATAAGATTTGATTATTTCAACAGCGCCGTCCACTCCAAGATCGGAACTGGAAATACATAAATCATAGCTGTCTACATCAGACCATTTTTTATTAGAATAGTAATTATAATAGTTTGCACGTTTCTTATCTGTTTTTAAGATCATGTCTTTCGCCTTTGCATCTGTCAGATCATAAAGTCTTGCGACACGCCTAATCCGGGCATTCAAATCTGCATGAATAAACACATTCACACAATTATCATACTCTTCCAATGCATAGTCTGCACAGCGTCCGACCAACACACAAGGTCCTTCATCTGCAATTTTTTTAATTGCGTCAAACTGAGCAAGAAAAACTTTATGATTCAGCGGCATATCCGAATATCCACCGGCAGGATAGCCCATAGAGTAAGTATCCATCACCAAGGAGTAGAGGAAGCTATTTGTAGGCTTTTCATCTTGTGATTCAAAGAGTTCTTTGCAGATACCGCTCTCTTTTGCTGCAACTGCGAGCATCTCTTTGTCATACAGTTTAATTCCGTAATACTCTGCAAGCTTTGTACCGATTTCATGTCCACCGCTTCCAAACTGTCTTCCGATTGTAATAATTGTGTTTGCTTTTGTCATAACTGTCACGCTCCTTTATGTAAATCCATCTGAGAATCAGATTTGATATATAACATATTATACATCAAATCTGATGAAATGTACACAACTTTACAAAATTTCCAGCAGGTGTTTGAAATAATCTGGCAATTCTGCATTAAATTCCATATACTGACTAGTACGTGGGTGGATAATGCCGAGAATTTTTGCATGAAGTGTCTGCCCTTGAAGCTTCATTGGAGATTTTGCCGGACCATAGATAGCATCTCCAAGAAGAGGATGACGAATACTTGCCATGTGTACCCGAATCTGGTGTGTTCTTCCCGTCTCCAACTGACATTCTACATACGTAAATTTTTCAAAACGCTTTAATACCCGATAGTGCGTGACAGCATGCTTTCCATTCTTATAGTTTACACTCATTTTCTTTCGCTCAACAGGATGTCTGCCGATGGGAGCATCAATAGTACCATTGTCCTCCTTTAACACTCCGTGAACAATCGCATGATATTTCCGTGTAATCGTATGGTCTTTTAACTGCTCAGCCAGCGACTGATGTGCAAAATCATTTTTGCAGACAACCAGAGAACCAGTTGTATCCATGTCAATACGATGCACAATTCCCGGGCGCATTACGCCATTGATCCCAGAGAGTTGATCTTTGCAATGAAACATCAGTGCATTGACTAAAGTTCCACTATAATGTCCTGCAGAAGGATGAACGACCATTCCTTTTGGTTTATTCACAACAAGGATATCTTCATCTTCATAGAGAATATCAAGCGGAATCTGTTCTGGAAGAATATCAGGTTCTTTCAATTCTGGAATCGTCACTGAAATATGATCTTCCAAAGAAAGCTTATAGTTTGCTTTTACCGGTTGCCCATTTACAAGAACTTCTTTTTCTTTGATCAGCTTTTGGAGATAAGAGCGAGAAAGATCTGGAAGTTTTTCGGATAAAAATTTATCAATTCGCATCAGATCATTTCTCTCTGCGGTATATCGTCTTTCTTCCATAATTTACTCCTGTTCTTCTGGATCCTGCACTGACTTTTTCCCACGGAAGGTAAAATATTGATAATCTTCCTCTTTAAAATAGAAAAACGCCAGATAGCAGAACAGACACATTGCCAAAACTACATAAATATCTGCGACATTGAAAACTGGAAAATCAATCAATTCAAAATAGAAAAAATCTGTCACATAATTGTTGCAGAGTCTATCGATCATATTTCCGATTCCACCAGCCGCCACAAGAACCGTGCAGATGCGAAACGCAGCAAAACGCTTTGTATACGGCAATCGGATATAAAAGTAAAGTGCTGCGGAAAGTAACAGCAAGGTGGTAATAATAAAAAATGTTTTCTGTCCTTGAAAAATTCCGAATGCCGCTCCTCTATTTTCCAGATAATGAAGACAAAATACATTTTTGATCAGAACAATATCTTCTTTTCCCTTCAGGTATGTGGTCGCAAGAAACTTTGTCCACTGGTCAAGTACAATTCCAAAAACCAGTGCAACTAAACCACCTAAATACCATAGAAATCGTTTCTTTTTCATATTCTATCGTTTCTCCTTTAAATCAATTTGTGAATTTCCACGAGAAGCCTCCCCTTTTTTGTCTGGGAAATTACTTTTCGATAGATGAACTTACCATAGCCGCGAACAGAGATCACATCATCTTCTTTCACATTATATCCATTAGATGAAATAAGTTTACCATTGACAAACACCTTTCCAGCCTCAATCAATGGACTGAGGCGGCTTCTTGAAGATGAAAATGCAAGAGAAAGAAGGGTATCCAGTCTTACAGAAGCTACTGTACCTGTAATTTTTTCATACTTTTGTGTATAGTGAAACTCAGAAAAAGATTCTTCACAAACAATCACCTGAGTCCGACGTATCTGTGTCATTTCTTTACACACATAGGATAAAAGTTTGTCTGAGACAAATACAAACGCACCTTGCTCTTCTACGATAATATCTCCGATTTTTGAACGCTCAATTCCAAGACTCAGAAGTGCTCCCAAATAATCTCTGTGAGATAGCTGCTCGGAGAACTTTTGACTGCGCGGCAGGATATGGATAATTCCCATCGGATATGCAAGATCTTCTATCTCTGAACGTAAACAAAGAGCATCAGGAAGAAATGCTGCAATCTGACGCTCTGAAGAAGCATAGCCGCCAAAAGTCCTGTACGGAGTGTACAGAGTATCTTTTGGCAACGTATGTAAAATATTCAGTTCATTAAGATTTAGAAAATCTGTGTAAGTAATAAAATTGCGATGATATGCAATCTTTGATAACTCAATCAGTCTTTTTCTTAATAATTCTTCTTCTTTTTGCATAGTACTCCTAGAATCTTGTGTTGATGGACGGCATGTCAAAAGAAGTATTCAGCAAATCCTGTAAATCTCCGGAAATATCTACATTGGTAGGTGTTACGAGGAAGATGTAAGTAGATATCTTCTGAAGATTTCCATTGATCGCAAATGCTGCACCGGAAATAAAGTCGATAATTCTCTGTGCAACCTCCAGATCAAGTCCCTCTAAATTCAGGATAACAGTACGTCCGCTTAAAAGAGATTCTGTAATTGCGCGTGCATCATCAACAGATGTCGGACGAATTACACATACTTCCATTCCTGGCGCTCTTCTCTGTCCACTCGGACGCATTGGAGTTACTTTATTTGTAGATTTTGAAGTGCTTTTTGACTTTTCCTGCATATCAAAATCATCATACTCTTCTTTTTCTTTTTTAAATGGATTTTTGCTTGTCTTTTCCGGATATTCATCTACTTCATCATCGAAGAAATCATCCTCATAATCATCTTCGTCACTCAGTTTCATAATGTCCAAAAACTTGTCAAATACTCCCATAGTTACACTCCTATCATTCGTTTGTTATATTATAGTTTCTTTCACCAAAAATACCAGTGCCGACACGAACCATGGTGGCACCTTCTTCTATCGCGACTTCATAGTCATTTGTCATACCCATTGAAAGAATACGCATACTAACATTATCAATGTTTTTTGCCGCAATGTCAACAGATAATTTTCTTAAATTGGCAAAATGTATACGATTTTCTTCTGGATTTTCGACAAATGGAGCAATCGTCATCAAGCCTTTAATCTTTATATGACGAAAACGGGCGATTTGTTCGACCAATGGAAGCACTTCTTCTGGCGAAATGCCAAACTTGCTCTCTTCACCGGCAACATTAACTTCAATCAAGACATCCACCAAACAGTTCTTTTTTGCTGCTTCTGCCTCGATTGCTTCTGCAAGTCTAAGAGAATCAACGGAATGAATCAGTGTTGTTTTTCCAATCAGATACTTAACTTTATTTCTTTGAAGATGGCCGATCATATGCCATGAAATATCTTTTGGAAGTTTTTCATATTTGTCAGTGAGTTCCTGTACTTTGTTCTCGCCGAACTGCCGGATACCAAGGTCATAAATTTCCTGCAGCATCGAAACCGGCTTCGTTTTGCTCACTGCAATCAATGTAACATCTTCCGGATGTCTACCACTTCTTTTGCAGGCATCTTTCACCTTGTCCTGTATAGATTTCAAATTTTTTTCCAGCATATTCTTCACTCCTCGTCTTTTGCTGTTTTGTCATTTGATTTATTACGAATGTGCTCCGGGGCTTATCGGAACACAACTTCGTCCTCTTTTATTCCTTTGCCATCCAGCGCAATGTGATCATAATTTGTCAGCCCATACGACGTATTTTCTTCTACAATATAATATTCTTCACTTTCTGCAAGAATATTAATCTGCCGAAAGACAGCATATCCACGATTAATATTGTAAACCCCTTCTAAAGTTCCTTTTTCGTTCAACGCCATTGTATCATTGCTGTCCTCACACAGCAGTGTATCTCCCTTTTTCAATTCTTCAGAGGCAATATAGCTTTTTCCATCTTTTTGTGCATAGACAGTTGCTTTTACAAATTCTGTAGATCCATTGCGTTTTTTCCTGATGACACCTGCTTCTTTGCTGTTGCCGCCGACGGTTACATATTCCTCCGGCACCAAAAAGAACTCCTTTTCTACTTTAGCCGTTTTAGGAATCTTCAATCCGGTTTCATCTTCCAGAATCAATTCAAGATCCAGATAACGCTCTTCTGCATAACGCACCATCGAATTGTTAAAGGAAAGAATACCATAATAATGGTCATCCTTACTTACGACACTGACATTGGCCCACAGATATTCATCGTCCTTTAGAAAACGAACTTTGACAGAGTTCATCTCAGAGAGTTCTGCTGAGAACTCTTTATCTATTTCGATGGCCACAGACCATTTCTCACTTGTCACAAGCTTATAAGCAGGAGAACCCGCAGTAATCTTTTGATTGTTCAGCAGTTCTGTCTTCTGATAATCTGTTTTATTGAGTAAATCTGATGTAAGCGTATCTTTTGTAATGCCTTCCAGCCCATCTACAGAGTATATGATAATACCGTCTCTTGGTGATGCGCATAATCTTAATCCGGCAGAATTTCCGGAAGCGATAATGGAATCCAATTCGTTGATGCGAGTTTGATTTTGGATTCCAAGCATCACACTGTCGATATTTGTGCGGAGATTGTAAGTGTTATGAAACTGTTCGTCCTGAAATGTTTCATTAAATTTCTGTGTCTTTAATACAATCTGGTTCAGATCTCCTTCAGAGAGTTCCACAGCTGCGGCATCTCCAGATACCTCTGTGTGTTCCATCTTTTCATTGCTCAATGTATATACATTGGAAGCTGCGGATACCTTACTCCCTTCAGAAGTATAATAATTGATATAGCCGTCTCCTTCAGACTCCACGATCATTTCTTCACGAATCGCAAGCCCCGTATATTCATAATCATTCAAAATGCTTCCTTCTCTTACTTCATAGGAAGTAATATGAGGGGAAGTTAGGTACAGAATAATTGTAACAATCAGATAAAAGAAAATGATTCCAAAAATGATGATTCCGACATTGAAAGGAATTTTCTTTTTTGTTTTGTATGCGTTTAAATCGATAAACTTGTCTTGTTGTGCCAAAAATATGACCTCCTACTATAATTTCTGAAGTGCAGCACCATTTAGGTAGCTGCATCGTATGCCCTGTCTGCTGTTTCGTCTCTGCATTTCCTGCTCAAATTCTTCCTGAAGCTTCCACCAGCTAGTTCCCCAGTTGGAAAATACAGCATCTTCTTCCGGAACCCTGCTGAACAGTCTTTCTACTACAATGTCAGGTGAAAGATATTCTAAGAAATCAGCAAGTCTCTGTAAGTATTCTTCTTTTGAGCACACCGCTATTGTACCATTTTCATACGCATTGCACAACAAAGTATTTTTTGCAATATAAAGAGAATGAATCTTTACAATCGGTATGCGAAGGGCAGATAAGATTTTTGCAGTTTCAATAGCATCTCTTCGCGTATCTCCCGGAAGATTTAAAATCACATGGGTGCAGATTGTAAAATCATACATCTGAATACAGCGGACCGCATCTAAATATTCCGCAAGACCATGACCTCTCTGAATGTCATCCAATGTATGATAATTGACCGTCTGCAATCCTAATTCCAACGTAATTTCCACAGAATAAGTTTCCTTGATCTGTTTCAATACTTCCATATAATCTTTACGGATACAGTCCGGCCTTGTAGAAATAGAAATTTCTATAATATCCCTTTGGCTGGCAGCTTCTTTCATACAATTTTGAAAATCAGAAAGCGGCATAAAGGTATTTGTATAATTTTGAAAATAGGCAATAAATTTCTCTGCCTTATACTTTTTAGAAATAAATGCTTTATTTTCGTTCAACTGCTGTGTGACAGTTTTTTGATTGGAAAGGCTTTCAAATCCGGTGCCGATTTCCGCACAGAATGTGCATCCACCGCCATTAATCCTGTTTGGACAAGTGATTGGAAGATTGATGGGAAGTTTATAAACCTTTGTTCCATATTTTTTCTTTAAGTATTCAGAATATTTATTATAGTAACTTTGTGTTTCCATAGTTTTTCCTTTAACGTATAAATTCTCATTTCATGGCAATTCTATTATTATCTTAAAAAAGGAGGAATTCACATGAAATGGTTTGATAATACAGCATTGACACTTGTAATCATAGGTGCTGTTAACTGGTTGCTTGTTGGTATTTTTAAATTCGACCTCGTTGCTTTTCTGTTAGGGGATTTGTCGTGGCTGTCACGTATCATCTACACAGTCATCGGTCTTTGCGGCCTTTATTTGATCAGTCTCTTTGGACGAATCAACGAGATCTCAGAGTCTTAACAGCACATGGAATATTTGTACATGTAACTGTGTATATTTAAATTTTAAAAAGTGTGCTGCCGCATCAGACATGCAGCGGCACACTAAGAAGCCGGAATCGCTGAAATCAGCGAAGTCATATCATTATAAAGAACCGTTTTGTCAGGTGCTCCCATTACAATAGAAATATAAGGATTTCCTGAAAGGTCCTTTTCTAAAAGAATCAGGCAGGATCCTGCCAAATCTTCTGTTCCTGTCTTTCCACCTACAATCACTGCATTCTGTGGAGGAATTGCGAGACCTTGCGCATAAAAATGGGACGGTGTCCATGTCAGCTGTCTTGTTCCAGAAGTAGGATTCTGTACTGTTGCAGCATAGGATGACTGTGAAATCATCGTCAAAAATGTCTCATTTTTCATACATTCATTAAAAATCAAATACAGATCATATGCTGTAGTATAATGATCTGCTTCATGCAATCCATGTGGATTTGTAAAGTGTGTGTTTGTTGCGCCGAGTTTTCTCGCCTCTTCATTCATTAACTCTACAAAAGCTTCCACACTGCCAGAAATATGCTCTGCAATTGCAATGGCATTATCATTTCCGGAATGAAGTAATAATCCATAGAGGAGTGCTTCCATCGTAATCTGGTCATTTTCTTGCAGTCCACAGACAGAGGCATCCACATCAAAGGTCACTGCACGTCGGCTCACAGTCACAATATCTGACAGATTTCCATATTTCAAAGCAACATAAGCAGTCAGTACCTTTGTTGTGCTTGCCGGATAAAGTTTGTTATGAAGATTCTGTGCATAGAGCACCTGTTCCTGATTTACACCAAACAGTCCGGCAGCATGTAATTGCTGGTCTGTCGTATAACCTGGAAGTTCGATATTTTCCACCGCCACACAGAGATTTTCTGCATACAAATCTGCACGATATAAATCCCGATTGTATTCTGATTTCTCATAGATGGCAATGATGGATTCTTTTTTTGCGCATCCTGCTATGAGAAACATACCAATCAAAAGAAAACTTCCAAAGAAAAATCTCTTTCTTCTATCTGTACATCTCACGCCACTCTAAATCTCCTCTGTCGATCGCTAAGATTAATACTTCTGCAGTTGCTACATTGGTCGCCATTGGAATGTTATGCATATCACAGAGGCGCACAACATCATTGACATTTGGCTCATTGGATTTTGGAGCAAGAGGATCCCTTAGGAAAATCACTGCATCTATTTGATTCTGATCGATCTGTGCTCCCATCTGCTGAGAACCTCCAAGTGGACCTGCCAGATATTTATGAATGGAAAGGTTGGTCACTTCCTCGATCAGGCGTCCTGTTGTTCCTGTTGCATATAATTCATGTTTACTTAAAATTCCTCTGTATGCAATACAGAAATTCTGCATTAACATCTTCTTAGCATCATGTGCTATTAATCCTATTCTCATCGTGTGCTCACTCTCCTATTGGTATTTTTTCGGTTGTAATCCTACATTTAATACAACCCCTATTCCGCTGAACAGGCTGACTATGGAAGAAAGTCCATAGCTTACAAAAGGCAATGAAATACCTGTGTTCGGAAAAATTCCGGTCGCCACACTGATGTTGATAAAACTCTGTATTCCTATCAGTGCGGCTACCCCCCCGCAGATGATCTGTCCTGCAAGATCCTGCGCTCTTAATCCGATTATAATACATTGGACAATAATTAACAATAATAAAATAATTACAATACAGCATCCAATAAATCCAAGTTCTTCCCCAATAATTGCGAAGATAAAATCTGTCTGAGGCTCTGAAATGAAATTTCCGTTTTTCACAGATGTTGTTGTATTGTTGTCATACCCCTTCCCTTTCAGTTGCCCAGACCCGATTGCCATAATAGAATTCATCTGTTGATATGCTGTGGAAGAAGCATATTTCTGCGGTTCCAGCCATGCAAGGATTCTCTGCCGTTGATAGTCTTTTAAGAACGGTACATTGGAATGTACAACAAGACTTAAAAAGATCAGACAGACTGGAATCACAACCGCCAACACAGTGCCGATAAACTTATAGCTAAGGCCTCCCAGATACAAGAGGACACAAAACAGTGCTGCAAGGCAAATGGTGGTAGACAAGTTAGGCTGCTTGTAAATCAAATACAAAGAGGGAAGGATCAAAGCAATCGCTTCCATGATCATGACTGGATGATTTAATTTTTTTCTATGTTTCGTTAAAAATTGAGCAAAGAATAAAATCATCAGAATCTTTGTTGGATCAGAAGGCTGAAACCGGATAAATCCAAAATCAAGCCACCTGACTGCGTTGTTTGCCTCTGCTCCAAAAAAATGAACAAGCAGAAGTAGAATCAGATTGACAGCATACAAAATCCAGTAAAACCGCAAGATCCATTTGTAGTCGATGACAGAAAATAAAAGCATTACAAGCAGACCAAGAATCACTCCGAAGATCTGTTTGCCTTGCATAGATTTCTGTGCACTTCCAACGGCCATGATTCCGATAATCGAAAGTGCTGTGACAAAAGTCACCAGTATGAAGTTAAAATTTTTCAAATGATATCGTTTTAAAAATTTCACTTTTTCTCTCCTGCTAATTGAATATGTATATCAGATTGTGTAATTTGAACAGTAAAGTTTTCGGGTGTAATTTCGATATATTTTGAGACGGTCAGAAATAATTCCTCTGCGATCCGTTCCATATATTCCGGAGTACTGTTTACGCGGTCAGACGACAAGATCAACCGCAGTCGTTCTTTTGCAATCGTTACCGAAGTACGTTTCTTTTTCCATCCAAATTTCTGCATCTGATTCCCTCCCTGTTACTTTTTGAATACTTTTGTCAGTCTTGAAAACAATCCATCCTGCTTTTCAAAATTCAAGAAAGGGACTTCTTCTCCAGTCAGCCTTTTACAAATATTTTTATATGCCGCGCCTGCTTTGGAACTTAGACTAATGACAGGCTCTCCCTGATTTGTACCGATTACAACTTGTTCATCATCAGGAATGACACCGATCAGGCGTATTCCAAGGATTTCTGTCACATCTTCCACGGACATCATCTCTCCTCTTTTTACCATATCCATTCTAAGTCGATTGATGATCAGCTCGGACTGGGCAATTCCTCCTTGCTCCAAAAGACCAATGATTCGATCTGCATCACGGATTGCAGAGACTTCTGGTGTTGTGACGACAACTGCACGGTCCGCTCCCGCGATTGCATTTTGAAATCCTTGTTCAATTCCTGCCGGACAGTCGAGGATAACATAATCAAACAATTCTTTTAGTTCTGCTGTCAGCTTTTTCATCTGTTCCGGAGTTACCGCTGACTTATCTTTTGTCTGTGCCGATGGAAGCAAGTATAATTCCGGATAGCGCTTGTCCTTGATCAGCGCCTGTTTTAGCCTGCAGCTTCCCGTAATGACATCGACCAGATTGTAAACAATCCGATTTTCAAGACCTAGCACAACATCGAGATTGCGAAGTCCTAAGTCAGTATCGATCACAATCACTTTTTTCCCCATCTGTGCAAGTCCGACTCCGATATTAGCCGTTGTTGTTGTCTTTCCGACACCGCCTTTGCCAGATGTGATTACAATTACTTCACCCATACAAAATTCCTCCATTTCATTTCTTTTTTGTCTTTTGTATTTTAATCTCCGGCACCGGCAACACCAAGCATGCTGGCGCTTCCTGTGACGATATCTTCCGTATCTCCAAGATGATATTTATATTTTACAATATCTCTTCCAATTTCTGCTGTGTAACTGGAATTATAGCCATTGGCAATTCTTACGCTCACGGCAATTTCCGGATTTTCGCTTGGGGCATAGCCGACAAACAGTGCATGATCCGGATGGGTCTCACTCTGCTGAGCCGTACCGGTCTTGCCTGCCATCTGAAAACCTTCCAGGCGGAGAGAATCAAATGTTCCAGTTGTTGATACCATATCTTCCATTCCCTGTTGCACTGCATTCCAGGTGCTGTCTGAAACTTCGGTAATTTCATTTCTCAGTTCCGGTTGATAGTCTTTTACAACATTTCCTTTTTTATCCACAGTCTTGTCGAGAAGGGAAAGCTGAAAGACTTTTCCACGGTTTGCAACAGCTGTCACATAGCGTGCGAGCTGGCTTGTCGTATAGTTGTTTGTTCCCTGACCAATAGCAGAAAGTACGGAGTCTGTATCGGAAATCTGAGGTTTCGATTCTGAAATTTCTAATCCGGACTTTTCATTTAACCCAAACATCTCTGCATATTTTGTCAGTTTCTCAATACCGAGATCACTGGAATACGTTTTCGCAGGCTTTCCATCCTCTCCCTTTTTATCCCCTGATTCTGTCACTCCCAACTCATATCCCATTTCATAATAGAAAATATTACAAGAGTGCTGAAGAGCGCCTGTGACGTCAAGCCAACCATGAGCTCCCGGCGAAATCCAGCACTTTGGATTTGGAAATACTTTCTCAAATATTCCTTCACATACAACTCCATCAGATGGTGTAATGATTCCTTCTGTCAAAGCTACAACGGATGTCAACATTTTATACGTAGATCCCGGTGCAGTCCGCTCCTGAGTAGCAGTATTATAAAAAGGACTGGAGAGATCATTTGCAAGCTTATTATAGTAAGCAGAATCCATTGTATTGGCCAGCCTATTATTATCATAGCCCGGATAGGATACACATGCAAGCACCTCCCCGGTATTTACATCGGTCACAACTGCAGAACCGGAACAAGGTTCCAGTGCAAGTTGGGCTGGTGTAATTTCAAGAGAACTGATTTTCCCGACAAGAAAACTATATGGGTCAATCTGACCGCCTTCCAGTCCCTGATATTGCCCTTCGTCAAAGGCAATTACATTCTGTTCGTATAAAATTCTGCAAATATCTTTGCCCTTCAGTTCATTCGCTTTGATCATATAGCGATAAACAAGCTTTTCGAATGTGCTGTCCGACGGAAGCGTTTGCTCGAGGTAAGTTAAAATCTGCCCGTAAATTTCATTGAGATCCGAATATTTCTCCTGCTCAGTTTCTGCCTGCAGAATCTCTGAAAGATTTATCCAGTTTTTTGATATCGCATAGTTCAGATATTCGTAAAGGCTGATGGTTTCATCTTTTGTCCATGCGATATAGGTTTTATCGCTTGTATCTATCGCATCGGAAGATAGGATTCCTGCCTGGTCCATCAGAAGATCGTCTGCAATATAATTCATATATGCCTGCATTTCTTTGGAAAGTGATTTGTAAGAAGCAGCCGCTGGATCCCGGAGTTGGGACATAACTTCCGCAATGCAGGAAGCTTTCTTTTCCGCGACAAGAGCTTCCACCTTTTTTTCTGTCTCTTTTGCATCTGTCGATGAAAAATGTTTTGTGTCGATCACTTCATTTGCAAATAGCGCATGATAAACATCATCAATCGGTATGATGATCTTGCTGGAGTCTCCTGCGGAAGCCGTATCATAATTCATGATATTTTGAATGCGTGACACGAGAATTCCGGCAAGTTTTTCTTCAATGATCTGATAGGTTGCCTCCTGAAGATTTTTATCAATTGTCAGATAGAGATCGTTCCCGGCAACGGCATCAGTTTTTTTCTCTGTCTCAATTACATTTCCGACACTGTCCACATAGACAATTTCTTTTCCTTTTGTTCCTTGCAGTTCTTCATCCATGGTCTGTTCTAATCCGGATTTTCCAACAATATCAGTCAATGTATATTCTTTGGAGCTTTCCTTTTTCTCATTGTATTCTTCTTGGGAAATCTTACCGGTATATCCGATCAATGAAGCAAAATATTTACTGTCCGTATAACGTCTGAGAGAATCCTCTGCAATATTAACTCCTTGCAGTCTGTCAGAGTTTTCCATAATTTCAGCTACCGTCTCATCGCTGACATTCGATGCGATGGTTGTCGGAATGTATTTCTGGAAACTGTTGAGACTGATGGCATAACGGATGTTGACCATTTTTAAAATACGAGACTTTTCCATGGAAGATTGATCGATTCCATATCCATAACGCTCATCTTCACATAGATAATTTATAATGTCATCGGCACTGGCATTTTCCTCTTTGTCTGTCAGTTCATCAATTGTCTGATAACCATAAATATCCGCAAGGAACCTAAGCTTGGACGTCTCATTTTGTGCCGCAAATTCATAATTTCCTGAAGCATTTAAAATGATTCCAAAATCACTGATAACGGTATCACCGTTTGACTCTACAATGTCAATCACTTCTTCGACCGTTTCATTTATAATTTTATTTTTTTCTTTGAGTGTCATGGAAGAGTAATCGCCGTTGTCCTCAATCGTAACAGAATATGCCAATTCATTGTAGGCGAGCAATTCTCCATTCCGGTCATAAATGTTTCCTCTTGTCCCGGGAACTTCTCTTGTTTTCCGAATCTGAAGTTTATAATTATCCAGATAATACTGTCCTTTTACAATCTGCAGATAAAAAACTCTTTGGATCAAAATTGCAAACAGAACACAAAAGGCAATCACTGTTACGAACAGACGAGATTTTATAATTTCCATGATCCATTCTTTGATACGATTAAACAAATTTTCCAGCACTCCTTTTTTCTTCTGCTTCCAATCTTCGATTCAAGGTCAGAATGATCGGATACAATATTAATGTTACAAGTATAGTATAGATCAACTCAGGCAAAATGACATTTCCGAGATAATAAGGGAAATCAAATCGGCTTCGAAGTAAAAACAGGAGAAGATAGATTAACATCCCATAGACAAATTCACTTCCGGAAATCAAGATCAGTGGAAGTTTAATATCTTCTGCATAAAATAATCGTCGAAAAAATCCGTTGAGATATCCGATCACCATATAGAGCAGTGCATAAAATCCAATCAGATTTCCTGAAAAAACATCCATGAACAATCCACAGAAAAATCCAACAAACATTCCCGACTTTTTCCCTCGCATAAATCCGAATGAAGCTGTAAGAATGATCATTAAGTTCGGTGCGATGGAAGCAAGTGCAAGTGTCTGAAAAATGGTTGTCTGAAGCAGGAAACAAAAGAAGATCAGACATCCGGTTACTATTTTTCGTTTCATCAGTTCTCCACTCCTTACTTTGCTTCTTTTATCTCTTTCGTTACATCTTCTTTTAAAGTAGTAATGACAAGCACTTCATGAAGATGCTTGAAATCTACAACCGGAGTGAGATAACCGGATCGTGTCAGATTATTGGAATCTACCTTAATATCACTGACAACACCAATTGTAATTCCCTGGAGATATTTGTCACTGATATGAGAAGTCACAATTTCCTCTCCGACCGCAATCTCATTCTTATTATTTTCTAATTGTTCAAACTTGATCTTGCCATCATTCATCAACTTCAAATCCCCTTTGACAATACAAGTATCCAGTGTCGAAAGTGTCATGGCACTGATATTGCTGGAATCATCAATAATGGAACGGACACGAGACCATCCTGGGGCTACTTCTGTGATAATACCAACCAATCCAGATCCTGCAATTACATTCATATCCACTGCGAGTCCATCATCACTTCCTTTGTCGATGGTAAAGGTACTAAACCAGTTACCCGGATCCTTCCCGATCACATGAGCTCCCACTTTCTCATAATCTGCATAATTAGAATCTAATTTATACAGTTCCTGAAGACGTTCTAACTCGTATTTTTCTTGTTGGAGCATCTTGTTTTCCAACGTCAGTTCATCTACCTTTTCCTGAAGTGCTTCTTTTTCCTTTCTTGTCAGCTGCAATGTCTCAAAATTATCTGTAATATCTGTTAAAAACATTCCTATTTGATTGATTCCTTTCTGCATCGGAACAACCGTATAATTGGCAAAAATCCGCAAAGGTCCGTTGATTTTATCAGAAATCAGAGAAATTCCCATCAAAAGCAGACATACCGCTGAAAGGATTAAAAGCCAGTATTTACTTGCCAGACCATTTTGTTTTTTCTTTCTCATCGTATCCACCTGTCATTTTCCACTGACATCTCATAAGTCAGTTTGTGAAGATTTTTATTGTGTATGATTTTTTCAAGGCCTCTCACTGCACAAATTGCAGGCTGATTTGCCACAGTCACTTTCCATCCGCCGGCATGCGATAAATATCTGTCAAGACCTGAAAGCGATGCCATACCACCGGTCAGAAAGATTCCTTTTTGCTCAATTGCCTGCCGCACTTCCGGAGGAGTTCTTTTTAAAAGCGCCGTCATTTCCTTCACACAGTCTGACAGAGGCTCCCGAAGTGCCGTTTTCACTAACGTTCCGGGAATCTCCTTGTACTTTGGAAGGCCGGTTCCTAATTTTTTGCACGGAACTTGATAAATAGATTCCTGCCTGTTTGGAAATAATCCTGCTTCTTTTCGAAGAAATTCTGCGGTTCGCCCGGAGATTAATATTTGGTACCGATTTTTAACCAGCTGGATGATCTCACGGTCTAAATGCATTCCACCAATCTTAAGCAGGCGGTTCAATACGATTCCTCCATAGGAAAGCACAGACAATTCCATCGTAGATGCCCCAAAATTAACTAAAAAAATCCCTGGTTCTCGCTCCACGGCAATTCCGGCACCAACTGCATCTGCAATGCCGCGTGCCACGATTCGCACCGATTTTGCTCTCGCAGTTGAATGAAGGACAAGGTCGCAGAATGCCCGCTTTTCCAGTTCTGTTACATCTGTCGGAACAGCAATCACATACTCGGACCCATAAGCAAATTGGTGCCCTCGTTTTAGAAGATTTTGTAATAAATATTGCATATCGGTGATTCCGGAAATCACGCCTTCCTTCATCGGAAATACAACGCGGATGTGATCAGGTGTTTTCCCATACATCTCATATGCCTCATCTCCGACTGCAAAAATTTCCTTTTCATCCGCAAATGCAATCGCATTTTTTTCACGCCAGATTGTTTTTTGTTTTTTATCATATACTTTGATCTCATAACTGCCAAGATCAAGACCATATATATTTCTAGACAACCGACATCGATTCCTCTCTAAATAAGTTCTTGTTCGGCAAAGCTGATATAACAATTGTTCCCAATAATAATATGGTCTAACAGTTCAATTCCAATCAGACTTCCTGCCTCTTTAATTCTTTTTGTAATCAGAAGATCTTCTCGGCTTGGTGTGGGATCCCCGCTTGGGTGATTATGAAGCAATATGATAGAAACAGCATTTTTCTGCAGAGCTTCAATGAACAATTCCCGCGGAGTCAATAAAGACGCGTTGACCGTCCCTTTTGAGATTGTCGTTTCACCGAGAAGCTTTGCCTTTGTATTTAACATCAAAAGCTTCATATGCTCCTGCGTACGATGACGCATATCCTCCATATAATACTCAGCAATGGAGGACGGAGTCCGAAAATCAAGTCCTTGGTACGCATCTGCTTTTGAGAGACGCTTTGCAAGCTCCGACAGGCACAGAATCTGAATCGCTTTAATCTTTCCAATTCCTTTGATCTGCATCAGTTGTTCCATCGTCCAGTGATGAATATTTAAAATTCCATCCTGCCAATAAACCGGATACAAAATCTTTCTGGCCAGTTCCAGCACGCTGTGTCCTTTTGTCCCTGTGCGCAGAAGAATCGCAAGCAATTCAACATCGGTCAGATTGCCTGCGCCATACTGTTCACATTTTTCGTAAGGACGTTCCTCTGATATAATTTCTCTTATGGTACAATTTTGATTCATGTGTTCTTTAGACTCTTGTGCTACAAGTAAAGATGCTATAATAAGCGGTATATAATAATAGATATCACAACTCCAAGAATACTTGCAATTGTAATTTTGATATTCAGGCCGAAAGTAATGACTAATAAGCCGAGATTCAGCACAATCGGATTGTCAAACCCAAATGTCTGGCCATATGACAGCCAGCTCAGTGCCGGCACTCCCTCTGCCAGCATACCTATAAACCCGCCAAGCACAATTCCTGCCAAAAGCAGTAAAAAAAGTGCCCACGTGTTTTTTCCTGCGTGTCCTTTCATCTTTACTCCACCTCTTCTTCTCACAAACTCTGTTTATTTTATCATACTTTAAAAAAAGTGTATATAGAAAAGACATTAATTTTTTGTGAAGATTGTTTGTCTTTCTATCTGAGTTGACCTGCCACAGCTTCTGCCATACGAATCCCATCCATTGCGGCGGAAGTGATTCCACCGGCATATCCGGCCCCTTCTCCACACGGATATAACCCTTTTACACTTCCTTCCATAGTAGAAGGATCCCTGGAAATTCTGACCGGAGAAGATGTTCTGCTTTCCACGCCAGATAAGAGTGCATCTGGGTCAGCAAATCCTTGTAGTTTTTGATCAAAGCAACGGATGCCTTCTTCGATAGATGCTGCCACAATCTCCGGCAGGATTTCTCTGACATTAGCAGGCGCATAGTTTCCTTTCATGGAAGGGTGAACCGTTCCAAAACTGTCTGTTGCCCGGTTTTTGCAAAAATCTTCATAGCGCTGCACAGGAATTTTGCCCTGTGCCAGACGAAATGCCTTTTCTTCCAATTTTCTTTGAAACTCCATTCCAGCTAGTGGATGGTCACTGCCATAATCTTTTGGTGTCACGGTCACGATAATGGCACTGTTTGCATTTTCTCCTGCTCTGCTATGGTAGCTCATTCCGTTTACTGCAAGTCGCCCTTCTTCCGATGAAGCATTGACCACATAACCGCCTGGACACATACAGAAGGAATAAACACCTCTTCCATTTGAAAGTTGTGCCGTCACCTTGTAAGATGCCGCTGGAAGTGTTTTGGGCAGTTCCATCTGATATTGTGCATAATTGATCAATTTCTGTGGATGTTCGACGCGCACACCGACAGCAAATGATTTTGCTTCCATGCAAATCTGTTTTTCCCAAAGCATCTCAAAGGTATCTCTCGCACTGTGTCCAATTGCCAATATCACCGATTTCGCAGGAAGAAATTGCTCTTTATTTATTACAACGCCACAGATCTTTCCGTCAGTTATACAAAGCTCAGTCACTTTGCTTTCAAACCGAACCTCTCCGCCGTTGCTTTGGATCGTCTTCCGCATATTCTTTACAACATTCATCAGAAGATCTGTCCCAATATGTGGTTTATTTACATATAAGATTTCCTCCGGTGCGCCTTCTTTTACAAAGATTTCTAACACTTTCCGATTTCTTCCGGAAGGATCTTTGACAAGTGTATTTAGCTTACCATCAGAAAAAGTTCCGGCGCCTCCCTCTCCAAACTGAACATTGGATTCTGGATTCAGTTTGCCCGTCTCCCAAAAGGAATCTACATCTTTCTTCCGCTCTTCTATTGCTTTGCCGCGCTCCAGAAGTATTGGGGCAAATCCATGTTCTGCCAACATGTATGCACAGAACAGTCCTGCAGGACCACTTCCGATGATCACCGGTCGATCTGCCGGTGTGCTTTCCGCATGAAACGGGAATTGATATACTTTCTTTTCCACGATGGTGATATTTTTGCTGTGAACTTTTTTAAACACCTTTTTCTCCTGCAAAACGGAAGCATGAATCGTATAGACATAAAATATCTGTGGTTTTTTGCGCGCGTCAATTGATTGCTTTTCAATCGAATATTCTATCAGCTCCTCAGGACGGATCCGAAGTGTTCTCTCAATCTTTTCTCTCAATTCCTGCTGTGTATGTGTGCAGGGCAATTTCAATTGGCTAATCTGAATCATATTCTTTTTTCCCTTTCTCCTATACTGCTTTGCGCAGCACATTTTCCTGCAACAAACCCACTGGACCATGCCCACTGAAGGTTATATCCTCCGCAAATCCCATCTACATCGAGGAGCTCTCCCGCAAAATACAACCCCGATACACAATGGGATTCCATTGTTTTTGGATCAACTTCCTCTGTCCTGACACCACCCGCACAAATTTGTGCCTGATCAAAATCATTTGTGCCCTTGATTGTAATGCGAAGTGATTTTAACAGTCGGCATAAAATCATAATTTCCCGCTCTGATAGTTCCTGGCAGCTTTTCTTTTTATCAATTTTGCTAAGCCTTAAAATAGTTTGAGAAAATTTCTGGTGGTACATGCCCGTGAAAAACTCTGTCATTTTGCGTTCCGGATGCCTCCGGATCCGAAGTCTGAGGATATCGTCCATCTCCTTTTCTGTCACATTCGGTGCCAGATCCAAGACTGCAATGACCTCTTTTTTTCTGTAAAGGCCTTCCGATGCGTAACGACTTACTTGAAATACCGGAATGCCGGAAATTCCATATTTGGTAAGTTGAAGCTCCCCGGTATCTTCTGCACATTTTGTTCCATCTACGAAAAGTGTTACTTTCCCCTGGATGCGGACACCAGCTAACGCAGCAAAAAAATTTTCCTTTGCATGCAATGCCACAAGCGCGGGGAGGACCGGAGCAATCGTATGCCCCAGATCCTTCGCGTATTGATATCCACTTCCATCAGATCCGGTTACCGGAGATGCTTTTGACCCCGTGGCAAGAATTAGTTTTTGGCAATGGTATCTCTTTGTGGCGGTGCGGATTTCAAACTGTTCTTTCTTCTTCACAATCCCACAAATTTGCACACCATATTCTACCGGTATCTGCAGTCGCTCTACTTCCATCTGAAGTACTTCCAAAACAGAGGCTGCCTGATCAGACCCCGGATAAAGGTATCCGCCCCGGTCTCTGGTACAGATACCCAGTTCTTCAAAAAAAGCAATGGTCTTTTCTGCCGGAAACTGTTCGATCACCTGCCATGGAAAATTTCTCTGGCTACTTCTATAACAAGAAGGTTCCTGCAGACGATTTGAAAAATTACACCGTCCATTCCCAGTGGCAAGAATTTTCTTTCCTAATTTCTCATTGTGTTCTAAAATGCAGACACTGGCTCCTGATTTTGCTGCCGAGATTGCAGCCATCAGCCCGGAGGCTCCTCCTCCGACTACAATTACATTCTTCATAGTATCCTCTCCCCAGATCTGCCTAAATTCTTTATGAAATCAGATGTTTCTCCAGATTGTGAGACAGATTTTCTTTTCCTTATATGCTTCTTATAGTGTAACAAGACCTTTGTCTACCATTTTCTGAAGCGACATTAAAATTCCAAATTTTGCATGTTCCCATGTAAGCCCCCCTTGGAAATAAACTGCATATGGTGGCTTGATCGGACCGTCAGCACTCAATTCAATAGAAGATCCCTGCACAAAAGCGCCGGCAGCCATGATCACATCACTGTCATATCCAGGCATTGCCCATGGCTCAGGTGTGACATAACTGTCTACAGGGGCAGCTGCCTGAATTCCCTGACAAAATGCGATCACACCTTCCGGTGTCCCAAGAGTCACAGCTTGTATAATATCATGTCTGCTCTCACTTCCGTTTGGAACAACTGAAAATCCAAGTTTTTCATAAATATTGGCAGCAAACACAGCTCCCTTTAAAGCACCTTTTACAACTGTTGGTGCAAGGAAAAATCCTTGATAAAAGTCTTTCATCACCCCAAGGGAAGCTCCTACTTCTTTCCCAAGTCCCGGAGAAGTTAGGCGGTACGCACACTGATCAATATATTCCTGCTTTCCGACAACATATCCGCCGATCGGAGCAAGTCCGCCTCCTGGATTTTTAATCAGAGATCCTACCATCAGATCCGCGCCGACATCACTTGGTTCCATCCGCTCCACAAACTCTCCATAACAGTTATCTACCATACAGATTACATCTGGTTTGATCCCCTTGACAAATGCGATCAGCTCTCCGATCTGTTTTACTGAAAAACTCGGGCGGGTCTGATACCCTTTGGAGCGCTGAATGGTGACCAGTTTTGTCTTCTCATTGATTGCAGCTTTGATTGCCGGATAATCAAAGGTTCCATCTGAGAGCAGATCTACCTGGCGGTATGTAACTCCGTATTCCGCAAGAGAACCTTTGGATGGACGGATTCCAATTACTTCTTCCAGCGTATCATATGGTTTCCCGACAGGGGAAAGCAATTCATCTCCTGGTCTCAAATTTGCACTTAAAGTCAATGCAAGCGCATGCGTTCCACAAGTAATCTGCGGACGGACAAGCGCAGCTTCTGTATGGAATGTATGTGCATAGACTTCCTCCAGCGTATCCCTTCCCTGATCATTGTATCCATATCCACTTACATAATTAAAGCACCCTTCACTGACTCTGCATTCCTGCATCGCCTGTACCACTTTCAACTGATTATATTCTGCTGTCTGATCAATTTCTTCAAACCGCTCCTGTAATGTTTTTTCAATTTCACTGCCAAATGCATAGACTTCTCTGGAAATCCCCAGTGTCTCATAAATAGCAGCCACTGTCTGTTTTTCTTCTAACATGGAAGATTCATCCTTTCTTTGATACTTTCTAGCAAACTTTGTAATAATTTTTTGTCATCATAATTCAACTCATCTTTCTGAACCCAGATTACATCACGCTCTCTCTTAAACCAAGTCAGCTGTCTTTTTGCGAAGTGTCTTGTATCCCGCTTAATAATATAGACAGCCTCCTCAAGAGAACAGTCCCCCTCCAGATACGAAAAGATTTCTTTATATCCAAGCCCCTGCATCGAGACCATCTGTTTTGTACAGCCTCTCTCTTTTAACGTCTGTACTTCCTGAACAAGACCGTTTCGGATCATCTGATCCACCCGTTGGTCAATCCGTTCATATAGACATTCTCGTCGGTCATTTAAAACAAAGTAACAGAACTGATAAGGAGACTCTTTTTGTCTTTCCCGCTCATTGTGTTCGGAAATCTTCTGTCCTGTCTGGTGATAAAATTCCAGTGCACGGATCACGCGCTTTATATTATTCGCATGGATTTCTTCTGCTGATTTCGGGTCGACCATGGCAAGTTGTCCATGGAGATATGCGGCTCCTTTTTCCTTTGCAAGTGCCTCCAGCTTCTCTCGATATACACTGTCTCCTTCATTTTCAGTGAAATCAATGTCATATAAAAGTGCCTGGATGTAAAATCCGGTTCCACCGACAATAATTGGTATTTTGCCTCTGGAATAAATATCTGCCATTGCCGCCTTTGCCATCTGTTGAAACCGTACCACATGAAATTCCTCTTCCGGTTCCAGAACGTCAATCAGATAATGTGGAACATCTGCCATCTCTTCTTTTGTAATTTTTGCAGAACCGATATCCATATGTCGGTAAACCTGCATAGAATCAGCGGAGATAATTTCTCCGCCGATTGCTTTTGCCAGTCCGATCGATGCCTTCGTTTTTCCGACAGCAGTCGGACCGGTCAATATGATCAATGGTTTTTTTTCTGTATCTATCATAGCCACCTCATAATCTACTCCTGTTGATTACAACATAAGCATGTAAATTGTTGCCACAGAAATTACGATTTGAATGATTCCAAACCGGAAAACAGTCTGTGTGTTCGACCAGTCCCACACTTTTCGCACATGATCATGTAGGGGAGTCCGAACATTTGTTAAGATCTTGATCTTCAAGAAACGAAGCAATGCTACTTTGACAATCCCGATTCCTCCATCTGCAATCAGCACGAATGCAGCGAAAATATATAAAAATGGACTTTCTGTCTTTAACGCTGCGATTGCAATAAAAATTCCCATCGCTCGGGATCCTGCATCCCCCATCATCAGATGGCTCGGAGCAGCATTGTACCACAGATACCCAAGCAAACAGATTACAAACAGCAAGATCAAATAAGAGAAGTTGTCTGTTGTCCCTTTCATCCCTTTTACAATATAAAGTGTGATTAACGTGATGATCGTCAACGTAGCAGAAAGGCCGTCTACTCCATCAGAGCAGTTTGTCACGTTGATAGACACCCAGATCAAAACGATCGAGAGCAGACAAAATACAACCGGAGGAATTGTCACAGAGATTCCTGGAATTGCAAATTCAATCGTGCTGGAATTGTAGTGCATAAAGGTAAGCGAAAGCACTACAGCAACCAAAAGATCGAGTAACCCTTTCTTATACTCATTCCACGGCTTTTCTGAGGCGTCATCCAGATAGCCAGTCAGCATCTCCGCAATGACAAGCACAATGTAAATGACGATCTCGACAGAAAGTTCCGAGAACAGTAGTGCCGCTGCCGCAAATACAAGAATAAAAATGATCCCGGCTCCTCTTGGTTTTCCTGCAGAAAGCTTTCCATCATGGGCAAAATCTCTGCCGGCATCTTTTGGAAGTAAATAGTTAAATTTGGTAATGCAGACACAAGTCATCAAAAATGCTGCCATAAGACCGATTCCTGCAAATAAAGAATAAAAATTTTCACTGATTATAAAGTTTATCATTTGTCCTTCCCCTGTTTCCTATACTATAATATTTTTACAAAATAAGATGCTATACGATTCTTTTAAATTTTTTCTCCAGCTCGCGTTTTGTCATCGCAATGATCGTTGGTCTTCCATGTGGACAATGATATGGGTTGTCCAGTTCTAAAAGCTCTCCGATCAGCGCATCCACTTCTCTGCCAGAAAGCCTGGAGTTCCCTTTTACCGCAGCCTTGCATGACATCGAAGCAATTTTCTCGAGAACAATATCCGGTGCAAGATTTGTAGAAATACTGTCTGACAGACTGTCTAACATTTCAATCAGCAGATCTTTTTTTGCAATACTGAACAGATTGTCTGGAACTGCGCGGACTGCATAGGAATCCCCTCCAAAAGGCTCGATCTCAAATCCAATCTTTGTAAAATTTTCCATATGCTCTGATAAAAGCTGTTCCTCCTGCATCGACAGATTCAGAACGATTGGCGGACTGATCCGCTGCGAAGTGAACTGCTTCTCCTTCATCCGTTTCAAAGTCCGCTCATACAGCACACGTTCATGAGCGGCATGTTGATCGATAATATACATCTGATCTCGGTATTCTACAATCCAATATGTTTCAAACACTTGTCCTACTAAAGTATATTCCTGTTTTGCTTCTTTTGACAATAGCTTTTGATCAAAAAAATTTAGTTGTGTATCCTTTTCCGCCTCTTTCGGTGTTTGCAACCGTGCGATTTCTTGTGGCGTTTCTTGTAGGTTTTCCCTTTTATCTTCTTTTCTATATATTTTTTCCTGCACTTTTTCAGACTGTCCGAACTGCTTTTTTTGTTCTGCCCGGTATGCCGCAGCCTCTTTGATCCTATCAGTGGATAATTGATTTCTATAAAGCCCTCCTCGGTCTTTCACTTCTGCCTGAGAACTCTGATTGTGATAGGCAGTGACACGTTCCCGCATCTTCTTCATAAAATAATCTAGATTTTTCTCTTCAGAAGGAGCTTCTGCATACCGCGC
Source organism: Faecalimonas umbilicata (assembly GCF_042846195.1). Lineage (NCBI taxonomy): Bacteria > Bacillati > Bacillota > Clostridia > Lachnospirales > Lachnospiraceae > Faecalimonas > Faecalimonas umbilicata. Next base: position 1,496,630 of record NZ_AP031411.1, on the reverse strand, counting down.
TTCCTGCGGAAGTTTCTCCACAAAAACTTTTTCATTTTTTTTATGTGGTAAAACGTTTGGAACAGATGGCGAGACCGCTTTTTCTAAGAACGTACTCTTTTGGGAAACCGGTTCCGCCACCGATAATTCCACCCGTGGAATCAATTCTTTTTCGCTCAAAGCATCCTTCAGTGTATTGTAAATAAAATTATACACTTCCTGTTGTTTGCTAAAACGGACTTCCATTTTTGTTGGATGGACATTTACATCCAGATCTGTTCCGTCTATCGTGAAGTGTAACACAGTAAACGGATACTTATGCTGCATCGTAAACCCCTTATAGGCATCTTCGATTGCTTTTGCAACTATGCTGCTCTTTACATATCTTCCGTTGATATAGTAATTTTCATAATTTCTGTTTCCTCTGGAAATCAGAGGTTTTCCAATATATCCCCGGATTGCAACTCCGTTTGCCTTTGCATTGATTTCGAGCAGGTTTCCGGTAATATCCCTTCCATAAATATGGTAAATAACATCCTTCAGCCTGCCGTTTCCGGATGTGTGAAGTTTCGGCTGTCCGTTTGTAAGAAATTGAAACGAGATTTCCGGATGAGACAGCGCCAATCGCGTGATCAATTCACTGACATGGCTTGCTTCTGTCATCGGAGTTTTCAGAAACTTCCGCCGTGCCGGCGTGTTGAAAAAAATCTGACGGACAAAAAAAGTCGTTCCATCTGGCATTCCGATTTCTTCCAGTGATTTTTCTGATCCGCCTTCAATTCGGTACTGTATGCCCGCATCTGCCTCCTTCACCTTTGTACGAAGCTCCACTTGCGCGATCGCCGCAATGCTCGAAAGCGCTTCTCCGCGAAAACCAAGGGAAGCAATTCCAGTCAAGTCCTCCACAGAGCGTATTTTACTTGTCGAATGCCTTAAAAAAGCAAGCGGAACTTCTTCTTTTGGAATTCCACATCCATTGTCTGCAATGCGGATCAGCGAGATTCCGCCGTCTTTGATCTCCACGGTAATGGCAGTGGCTTTCGCATCAATTGCATTTTCCACCAGTTCTTTTACAATCGATGCCGGGCGTTCGATCACCTCTCCCGCCGCAATCTTATCGATCGTAACCTGATCTAAGACTTGAATATTTGGCATATCTGCTCCTTTCTCCGACTATTTCCACCGGTTCTTCAATTTATTCTGCAACCGGTAAATGGTATTTAAAGCATCCATCGGCGTCAGATTCGACACATCAATTTCTTTTAGTTCTTCTAATACATCGTCATCCTTGACCGTATCAAACAATGAGATTTGTGCCAGATCTACTTCATCATATTTTTTCTGGCGAGCTTTCGTCTCGCTTCCTTGCGCAGAAATCTCACGCACCTTTGTCGTAATATCTGCCTCACTTAATTCTCCGACAATTTCTTTTGCACGTACAATGACGGATTCTGGTACCCCCGCAAGTTTTGCAACCTGGATCCCATAACTCTTATCCGCACCACCTTTTACAATCTTTCTCAAGAAGACAATATCATCTCCCTGCTCTTTGACTGCAATACAATAATTGTTCACGCTGTCAAGCTTTCCTTCCAGTTCCGTCAGTTCATGGTAATGTGTCGCAAACAAGGTTTTAGCTCCAAGTAGTTTTTTATTACTGATATGTTCTACAACTGCCCATGCGATGCTCAATCCGTCAAACGTACTCGTTCCCCGTCCGATTTCATCTAAGATCAACAGGCTGCTGCTTGTGGCATTTCGAAGAATATTTGCAACTTCGGTCATTTCAACCATAAAAGTACTCTGTCCGGACGCAAGGTCATCTGATGCGCCGACTCTCGTAAAAATACGATCACAGATTCCGATATTGGCACTATCTGCCGGAACAAATGACCCGATCTGTGCCATCAAAACAATCAGCGCAGACTGGCGCATATATGTAGATTTTCCTGCCATATTCGGACCAGTGATGATGGAAACACGATTTTTCTTATCATCCAGCAGTGTATCATTTGCGATAAACATATTGTCCGGTGTCATTTTCTCCACAACCGGGTGTCTGCCGCCCTTGATGTCAATCAGTCCTTTCTCGTTGATCTTCGGTCGGACATAATTGTTCCGCTCTGCCACAAGCGCAAGAGACGTAAATACATCAATTTTTGCGACGGCCTTCGCTGTTTTCTGGACACGAAGCACTTCAGATGCAATTCGGTCGCGCACTTTACAATACAGAGTATATTCAAGCGCATACAGCTTATCTTCTGCACCGAGGATTGTATCTTCCAACTCTTTTAATCTTGGAGTGATGAAACGCTCCGCATTGGCAAGTGTCTGCTTTCTCGTATAATAATCTGGTACCAGTTCTTTGTAAGCGTTTGTGACTTCCAAATAGTATCCAAATACTTTGTTATATTTCACTTTCAAATTCCGAATGCCAGTTTTCTCTCGCTCTTCCTCTTCCAGCTGTGCAAGCCAGTTCTTTCCTTCTGTTTTTGCCTGTCGTAGCATATCCACATCCGCATCATATCCATCTTTGATAATACCGCCTTCTTTCATCGCAAGCGGGGGTTCTTCCATGATGGATTCATTCAAAAGCTGATAAAGATCTTCCAGCGTATCCAATTCTTCACAAATCTGCTGTAAAAGTTCTTCGTGCATTTCTGTTAAAATGTATTTGATATGCGGCAACATTTCCAGAGAATTGCGGAAAGAAATCAAATCTCTTGGATTCGCAGACTGATATGTCACACGGCTGATCAGACGTTCCAGATCATAGACCGGAGATAAATATTCCCGGATCTCCTCACGAGAAATCGCTTTGTCTTTTAATTCTTCTACCGCCTCCAGCCTCTGTTCAATCTCATGCCGGTCAATCAGCGGCTGTTCAATATAACTTCTAAGCATTCTGGCGCCCATAGCCGTTTTCGTCTTATCCAGCACCCATAAAAGAGAGCCTCTTTTTTGTTTTTCACGCAACGTCTCACACAATTCCAGGTTTCTTCGGGAAGAGCTGTCCAATAACATATATCTCCCTGTCGCATATCCTGTAATATGTGTGATATGAGAAAGCGATGTCTTCTGAGTCTCATAGAGATATTTCAAAAGAGCTCCTGCTGCGATCACACCACAGTTATAATCTCCAAGTCCCATGCCTTCCAGCGAAGCTGCATGAAAATGTTCTTTTAAAATACGTGCACACATTTCATCATCAAAGAAATGCGTATCGATCGAATAGATCATCATTCCAAGACGATGTCTTAAATCGTCCAGATCAAGTCCGCTCATATAGAAGGATTCATTGCAAATAATCTCAGAAGGTGAAAATTTATGAATCTCATCCAAAAGCTTCCGTCCACTGTCAAGTTCTGTCACAAAATAATCCCCGGTAGACACATCTGCCACCGCCAGTCCATATCGATCGGCGATATATACAATACACATGATATAATTATTCTTTGTCTCATCGAGTGCCTGCGCATTCATATTAGTGCCTGCAGTTACAACACGCACAACTTCTCGCTTAACAATGCCCTTCGCCTGTTGCGGATCTTCCACTTGTTCACAGATTGCAACCTTATAGCCCTTTTCCACAAGCCGGTTCAGATAACTATCCACAGAGTGATACGGAACACCGCACATCGGCGCACGCTCCTCTAATCCACAATTTTTTCCGGTCAGTGTAATTTCCAGTTCCTTGGATGCCGTAATGGCATCGTCAAAAAACATTTCATAAAAGTCACCAAGTCTGTAAAATAAAATACAGTCAGAATATTGTTTCTTCGTCTCCATATACTGCTGCATCATTGGTGTTAAACACTTAGTATCAATCATTTTTCCTTATTTTTAAGCATTTCTAGACGTTAACCAGCGTCGACTCATTCCACGTCCTATGCTTTTCCTTTTTTTATTTTTACCGATATAATTGTCCTCCTTGTCTCTTAATATCATTTCTACAGGAAACAAGGATACTAATTATGTACGGTTATCATCTTATCAAATTTTTAACTGTTATTCAAGATAAAACCGATTCTTGATAAAGCCTCTGAAATCCACTTTATCTTCCTAATCCTTTCCATTTTTCAATAATGATGTTTGCATTATTTTCAAGACTATCTGTCCCGTCCAATTCCAACTTCAGGCAAGACATTTCGTCCATCCATTTTCTCTGCTCATGCAGATTTGGAGAACCATCCTTCTCATAGCGGCGATTACTTTCTAAAAATCGCATATGATTTTCATACAAGTCGCCGCCTTCAAGTATTCTTCTTCCAAAACATTCCAATGCGCGGTTATGTACTCGCTGTACACGAATGTCAGGTTCGACATAAAGAAAAACCATCATCTCAAACTTGTCATCAAATGCATAATGGAAAGAACTCATCGAACCAGCCATCACAAAATATTCATAGGGCAAAATATCATTGCTCAATCTGCTAATCTTTTCTTCATGACTATACATAACAGTATATGGTTCTTTAGTATCTTTTCTCCAAATATAATCGTCCACATCAAAGTAAGGGTAGCCTAGCTGAGCGGCGACAAATCTGCCCAATGTAGTTTTTCCACTTCCTGATGGCCCAATAATCATTATCCCTGTTGACATCTATGATCCTCCCCAAAAATAAAATAAGTACAAAGGTTCCATTTTTCATGATAAAAAGCATAACCTCTTTTGAAAAGGAAACTATTCTCCGATAACGATAATCTCATCATACATTTTTGCATCCTCTTCCTGGAAATTATGCGAGATATGAAGAACGGTCATATCGTCCCTATCTAAAATATACTTCTCAAATATCTGTTTACTCTTTTTATCCAGCGCTGCTGTTGCCTCATCTAGAATGAGCCAGCTATTTTGCCGCATAAGCGCACGTAACAGGGCAATCTTTTCGCGCTCACCGTCAGAAATATGCGTACTTTCATTTGAAATATCTCTGTCATCATCAATTAATTTCCAAAAACTGTCATCGACCAACATTGAGTAATTGCTGAGGTTTTTTACATCCTCTTTTCCAAATAGTGTGATGTTATCTTTCACTGTTCCCGAAAACATATATGGAACCTGTGATACAATGGTAAGATTTCTAAATAAGTCTTCATCGGAAACATCCTCCTGTTTTTTCCCATTCATGCGGATCGTTCCAGTCAAAGTTGCAGCCTTTGTGTCTAGGCTATTTACAATGGCATGGATCAGCGTACTCTTTCCACTTCCGTTTTGACCGATGATCAAATATTTTTTATTCTTCTCAAAACACTTTGTATAATTTTTGAAAATATATCTATCTCCAAAATTCAATGTCATATGTTCAATGGAAATGCTTTGCAGTTCGCCCAAATCAGCGCTGGATTTCTTCTCCTCTACGCTTGCGTATGTAAATAATTTTGCCTTTACTTTCCGTGTAGAAATAATGGAGTTAAGTGATGTGGAAATTCCGAGGATTGGCATGATAAGCTGATCTGATAACTGAATCGCCGCGAATAGACTCCCTACGTTTAGCTTCCCCTCATGCACCTGATAGCCTCCAAGTGTGATGATCAGAAATGTCCCCATAAACGAAATAAACCCCATCACAATTTCAGAATACGCCTGAACCTTTTCATAAGCAAACTCACTTTTTTCGCTTTTATGGGATGCCAGATTCACAATATTTCCAATCGCTTTTTTTATCTGCTGGATACGGATTTCACTATGTCCAAAAACAACGTCTGAGAATTTCACATTAAATTGTGCCAGACTTTCAAACTTCTTGTCTGTCTTTTGCTGCATCTTCTTTTCAAAGAAGAATGGCGTCACCGCAATCAGAATACTCGCCCCTGCCGAAATTGCTGCCAGTGGGAAATAAATCTTTATCAATACCGTACAGGTAAACAAAATTGACAATACCTGAAAAATCAAATTTACGATTTTCACATAATACTTCTCTACCACCGCCGGTACTTCGTTGTTCATCAGGGAAATATATTCCTGCGGTGTAGACTCAGCAAATTGCTGTGCGGTTCTATTCAGGATTCCATTGCTGACTTTTACCCGGAACCAGTCTTTCAGGCTTGCAACATATTTCGCTTCCCCAAGCTTTCGTATCATTTCCACTGTCAGAATAACAAGGATCGACAGGAAATAAATTGCAGCCCAAAATAATACGTTCTGCTCAGATTTGCCTAACTGATTAATAAATTGTTCCACAATCAACGGCTGTGCTGTATTTGCTATTGCCATCAAAATGGATAATATGGTCAAACTAGCAGTAAATATGTAGTATTTCTTCTCCAATTTCATAGTTCTGCTACTCCACATATTTCCGATAATCGTTACATGTGATTCTCTGATCTAACAGTGCTCTGTTTTTCTCATTTCTAATGTTGTAAAAATAGACTGGACCCTCTCCGATTTCGCTTCCGTCTTCTGCATATGCCATTACAAACTTTTTATCATATTCATTCTCCGGGTGTCCTTCCCCAAAATAGCTTTCCAACTCATCAATCTTCTTTAATGTCTGTTCAGATACTTCGTGTAGCTCTCCGGCAATTCTTTCTTTCCCCTCGATCAGCGCCGGATATCTTCTTCCTTTCAGACTATAAAGAAGCCCATCTACATAGGCTTTTTGACGGTATGAGTCCTCTGCGCTGCAGTAAATCTCATAATTGTACATCCCCTTTAAAAGTGTTCCATATACAAAAATCTGATGCATCTTTTTCCTCCCAAATGTATCCTCATTCTTTGTGTCTTTTATGTTACTGATTCCTATTTTAAAAAATCCTTGTACAGCATACTGGACTGGATTCCTTTGTTATTCTGATATTTTCCACTCTGATAACAGTCATACTCTCCATGAATATCGTGGTAATAGATTTGACAGACTTCTACATTCGGATAAATCCGGATCGGCTGTACACAAAAAATTTCTAATGTCCAGTAGCCTGCAAAACCAACATCTCCAAATCCTGCTGTCACATGGATAAAAAGCCCGAGACGTCCCGTAGAGGAGCGACCCTCTAGCATTGGCACAAACCCTTCTGTTTTTGTAAATTCATTCGTCCGTCCAAGATATAGTTTATGTGGTTCTAACAGAAGACCCTCCTCGGGAATTACTATCTTTCTGACGGCATGATCCTTTTTCATATCCAAAACCTCATCTTCATAGACAAGCAGTTCATTTGCCAATGACAGATTATAACTGTTAGGATTTAATCTATTCTCATCAAACGGCTCAATCTGGATCTCTTTCCCTATGTGTTTTAAAATTTCCTTTCCTGACAGAATCATTTTTTATCCCTCCTATCAACATGTTTTCAATGAAAAAATAAAGTGTTCTTTGTTTGCTGCTATCTCTCTATGATTCTGAATACAAATTTTCAGCAATGCCTTCCCATTTAAAACAGCAGAAAATTGCACCTACAAAATATGGAACGATGGTTTTTCTTCCCCATACAGAATATGCAGAAGGAAACTGCTCAGAAATATTCCGATAACGCAAAGCCCCGAAAAAATAATCAGAAAAGGAACACAGACCTGACCAAACAGCTGCATCGGCTGATCGCTATAATCCCATACATTGAGTCTGAGCCATTTATTTACAATGATCCCGGTGAAAAATTCTCCTGCTGCCACAAAGATCACGCAGCGAACCGTCTGGCGCCAAAGAGGATCTCTCCAGTGAACCATTTTCCCTTGCCATGCAATGAAACAGAGGCAGATTCCTCCCAGCACAAACATGGACCAGTGAGAAAAACCCCTGAAGATCATTTCAAATTCATAATAAATCGTACCGCCAAGCGCCCACAAAAACAAATATTCACTTACTTTTTTCAATCGTCTCTCTCCTGTCACACAAATTCTCCTTTTTATTGTGGGCAAAAATCTGAAAATTATGACATCACAAAAGGAACCCACTATACACGGGTTCCAATATAATAAAATCCTTTACATGCATCCAGTCGCACCGACACAATTTTCCCAATCAACTCTTTTTCTCCCGGAAAATGTACAAGGATATTGTTGCTGAGTCTTCCAGTAACAAGCGCAGGATCATGGTCATTGACTGCCTCTACAAGAACAGACTGTGTCGTTCCTTCATGCACACTGCATACTTCCGCCGAGATGCTCTGCACTTCTTTTAGCAATCTGTCAAAACGGTCTTTGACAACATCTTCCGGAACTTGATTTTCCATCGCTGCCGCAGGTGTTCCTGTCCGCTTAGAGTAGATAAATGTAAATGCACTGTCATAGCGAACCTTCTTTACAACATCCATTGTCTCCAGGAAATCTTCTTCTGTCTCTCCCGGAAATCCAACAATAATATCCGTTGTCAGCGAAATATCCGGCACAGCTTCTTTGATCTTACGCACAAGTTCCAGATACTGTTCTTTTGTGTAGCGTCTATTCATCTTCTTTAAGATCTCTGTACTTCCTGACTGCACCGGCAGATGAAGGTGTTTGCAGATTTTCTTAGAATGTTTCATCACTTCAATCAATTCGTCAGAGAGATCCTTTGGATGAGATGTCATAAAACGAATTCGTTCCAATCCCTCGATCTTCTCAATTTCGGTAAGAAGCTGTGCAAAGGTCATCGGATGTTCCAGTGTCTTTCCGTAAGAATTTACATTCTGACCAAGCAGCATCACTTCTACGACGCCATCTGCCACGAGCCCTTGGATCTCACGGATGATATCTTCCGGATTTCTGCTGCGTTCACGGCCACGCACATACGGCACGATACAGTAGCTACAGAAGTTGTTACAGCCAAACATAATATTGACACCGGATTTGAAGGAAAATTTCCGCTCACTCGGGAGATCTTCCACAATCTTGTCTGTATCTTTCCAAATGTCAATGACCATGCGCTGTGATTCCAGCCGTGTCACGATCAACTCTGCAAATTTATAAATATTATGTGTTCCGAAAATCAGGTCCACAAACCGGTAGCTTTTTTTGATCTTCTCCACGACTTCCGGTTCTTGCATCATGCAGCCACAAAGCCCGATCAACATATGCGGCTTTTGTTTTTTCACTCGATTTAACTGTCCAAGTCTTCCATATACGCGCATGTTAGCGTTTTCCCGCACAGTGCATGTATTGTAGATGACAAAATCCGCTTCCTCCTCGTTTGTTTCTTCCTGGTATCCGATTTGCTCTAATACTCCAAGAAGTTTTTCGGAATCCCGCGCATTCATCTGGCAGCCAAATGTTGTCGTGCACGCTGTCAGGGGACGACCCAGTTTTTCAGACTGTTCTTTCACCAGTTCGCGTGCTTTCTTCATAAACCAATATTGACGCATCGGCTCTGTTTCCGGTGCCGGCTGACTCAAATCCATTTGTTCAAGAATTTCTTCAATTTCTTGATTCTTATTTCGATTCTGTTCTCTCATAATCTTTTCCTTTCTCTGCTAAATAGCGGACAGAAACTGTATGCATTCTGCCAAAAGAGATCTCACAGTATCTGCCCGCTTCATATGAACTTATATTATAATCGAATTTTTTCCCTTTTTCAAGAAAAAGCTGCCAGTCTTCAACGTCTCCTAGCTAGTTTTCTTTCGGCAAATGATGTCCATACGTTCTGACACGCTCATCTGCAATGACTCCCTGCCAGTTCATTCCATAACCAAAATCATAGATATGCCCCTCGGTATCTCTGTGGCATTCCATATCAAACGGAACATCTTCCTGCTGTTCTTCCACGGTGCGCATATCTGCCGGAAGTTGCATTGGAAGGAGTCCTTCCGGTTCAAAGTTACCACTGAGCACCTCCAGCAGTGCATTTGACAGATCACCAAACATCGCAACGATCGCATCTGCCGCCGCTTCAAACTCCTTTACTACCATTGGACCAAGCATATTCACACAAACGATCACCGGTTTTTCACCCATGAGCTCTCTTGTATGTAAAACAAGGTCCAAATCATCTTCGTTATTGACTGTTACGGTCTTTCCACGGTAAGTTCTATCCGGGAACTCATCATTTGGATCTTGGGCAATGCTATGTTCCCGCGCGTAAACGGCAGTGTATGGGCGATATTGCAGGCTGATTGGAAGATACCCATTTCCGCCGGCTTCTTTATCACTGACATCATATCCACCTGCAAGTCCAAATGCAGCGCCATCAGGCTGACGAATGATACAAATTGCTGCATCCGCCTCTTCTGGATGATCCGTCACTGTGAAATACTTCTCCAGCAGTTCTTTGGAAATTGGACGGTCCCAGTGCTCCTCCATTTTCTGGCACATCCAGTCTACACTTTCCGGCCAGTGGATTTTCGGGACATAGACTTTCATTTTCTTTTGCAACGGAAGTACATTTTCTTTGTTTTTCAACATGACAATTGATTTTTTCTGTGCGGCAAATCCTTCTTCCATATACGCTGCACAACCAACTGTTCTTGCGGATACTTCCGGGTCTAAATATGGATTCTCAAACAGTCCCACACGGAATATATTTTTCAGAAGTCGGACAGCAGACTGTTCCAAACGTTTTCTCATAAAGGTTTCGCCATGTTCTTTTACACCGATACGGTATGCATCAAGAACTGGTTCTTTTTCATTTAATCCGCCAAACTGATCGACACCCGCCATCAAAATACGATAGCACCTCTCTCCTCTCGTCAGTTTTTCTGCTCCCCAGCATTTTCCTCCGTACAGATTTTCCAGTGTAGATGCATCTTCTGTGATAGACCAGTCTGTACATACCACTTCATCATAATGATAGGTGTTTCTTAGAAGATCTGTAATTAGATATTTGCTGTAACCAGATCCTGCATTCTCATAATTACCTGCTTTTCCGTATACCGCTGTATAATATGGCATGACCGAACTTGCCTTTCCTGTTTTGCCATGGAGTTTAAAAGCGCCTTCTGTAAATGGAAGCAGATGCTCTTCAAAATTATCACCTGGATACACAGAATATTTTCCGGAACCAAAATGAGCATCCCTTCCGCCTTCTACCGCGCCTCCGCCTGGCCAGTGTTTTACCATAGTATTCACACTTTCATATCCCCATCCATCCGTGATCTCGCTGTCTCCTTCTGATGTCTGGAAGCCATCACAGTACGCCCGCGCGAGATCCGCTCCAAGCTTGGAACTCTCTCCGATGCTTCCAGCAAATCGTTTCCAGCGAGGTTCCGTGCAGAGATCGATCTGAGGAGATAATGCCGTCGTAATTCCAAGTCCCCGGTACTCTTTGGATGCTATCTTTCCAAATTTCTCCATCAACTCCGGTTCAAAAGTCGCAGCAAGTCCCAGTGGTTCCGGCCAATGTGAAATATCTCCTCCGGCTCCGGCATCAAACTCAAATGTGACCGTTGTTCCATGCCTTGGATCCGAGCTGATTGCAACTGGAATTCCCCAAGGCAATTCTTCTGCCAACGACTGGATATTATTATTCCACTTTGCAGCATCTGCCGCAGACTGAACCGAAATGATCAAAAGATGACGAATAAAGTCTTCTCTGAGAAAAGTCTTCTGCTGATCTGAGATTGCCGACACCGGAAGCCCGCTTTCCTGAATAGATTTCCCATTATAAGTCACTTCTCCGAAATACGGCATAGAAACTCCAGGGATAAATTGATGTCTGCTATAAAGCATCAGACCTGCAATCTGTTCTACGGACATGCGAGATGCCAGATCACTTGCTCTTTGCTCTGCCGGAAGTCTCCAATCCTCATAGGGATATAACTCTCCTGTCCCTGCAAGATCCTTGAAATATAATCCATCTTTTTCAATTAGTTTCATGCCAGACTGTTCAGACCAGCAAAGTTTTGGTCCGTCTGGATTCTGAATACTCTTTACTGTTGTTTCGTAATTCTGTTTCATAATAAATTCCTTTCATTCTCTCAAAATTTGGCAGTACTTATTAATAATTTTACCTTTTTTATATAGATTTGCAATGCTTTTTATAAGATTTCGTTTTCGATGTAGTAAATTTTATTGTTTTTAATAAAATTTCAACCTAGTTTTTATTTATTTTTTTTAATTATATTTTTAGAAATCATTTTTTATTGTATGTTTTATATATTTTTTGTTCTTTTTTAATGATTTTTATATATATTTTACTATAAACCCTATATTTTTTTCTAATGTCATTTGATTTTCAATGATACAATAGAAGAAAATCGTCACTCGCAAAGGAGGAATATGTATTATGGCATCAACAAATGCAAAGTATTACGGAGAAAATGGAATCCACCGGGTTCCGCTATGGCGTATTGCCGGATTCGCCGCAAATAATCTGGCAACAAATATGTATCTATTCTTAATGGGCTATGTCGCCTACTATCTGACAGGATTTGTAGGTGTTGCCGTCGTAACAGCATCTAGTTTTTCTATGGCAATGAGAGTCTGGGATGGTGTCACGGATCCATTTATTGGATATTTTGTAGACAAGACAAATGGTAAATTTGGGAAGAACCGCCCGTTTATGATTATCGGACAGATAATCCTCTGTGTGATGAGCTTTATTCTCTTCCATGTCACACATCGGCTTCCGGAAAATACAGCTATCCGATTCGGATTTTTTATTGTAATTTCTGCAATTTACTATATCGGATACACATTCCAATGTGTCGTGACAAAATCAGCACAGACTTGTCTTACAAACGATCCGAAACAGAGACCTCTGTTTTCCATTTTTGATGGTGTTTACAATTCTTTGTTATGGACAATCATGGCTGTTATAGCGGCAAAGCTCAGTACAAAATACGGATCTTTCTACAGCGTTGATCTTTTCCATGATCTGTGGGTAATCATAGCGATCGGAAGTGCAATTGCAACCGTGATCGCAGTCATTTCTATCGCCCCAAAAGATCGCACAGAGTTTTTCGGAACTGGAAAATCTGAGCGAATCCGCGCAAAGGATTACTGGGATATCTTAAAGAACAACAGAGCGATCCAAATGCTTGTCGTGGCAGCTTCTACAGATAAACTTGCAGGAAACGCCCGCACAACAACTGTTCAGATTGTTATGTTCGGAATTGTTGCCGGCAATTTTGCAATCAGCGGAACTATCATGGGATATATCACAATTCCTGCTATGATTCTGATGATGTTTGGTATCGGTACACTCGCCACCCGCTTAGGCCAGCGCAAAGGAATGCTGATCGGAAGTATCGGCGGAATTGTCATGAACGTACTGCTCGCGCTCCTCTGGCTTTTTGGAGATGCTACAACAATGGTAAATGCAAAAGGCGGTCTTGCGTTTGGAATCTTCACAATTTTACATATCATTCTTTCTATTGCTGCAACTGGATTTACAGGGCTTTCCGGAAGTATCGTAATTCCTATGACAGCAGATTGTGCCGATTACGAAGTATACCGCTCCGGCCGTTACGTTCCGGGACTGATGGGAACTCTGTTCAGCTTTGTTGACAAATTGATTTCCTCCCTTGCTCCATTGATCGCAGGATTGTTATTTGCAATGGTAGGATTTAAAGATACCCTTCCAGATGTAAATACACCGTATACATCTTCTTTGCATTATGTAGGGGTATTCTTATGCTATGGAATCGTAATTCTCGGATTAATCTGCAACCTGGTTGCAATGAAATACTATCCTTTAACAAAAGAAAAAATGGAAGAAATCCAAACAGAGATCGCACGGATCAAAGCACAAAATCTCCAAAATACTGAAACTGCTTAAAAAGAAACAGGGTTGCTGCACTACTGCCGCAACCCTGTTTGTATCTTCTATTTTACAATCTTGATTTTAGATAATTTAAAAAACAATTCTCCAAGCGCATATCTTTGCAGGCAAATATAATCTTCCTGTGAAACTTTGCCTCTATAATTTAATACTTCCAACTCTCCACTCACTCCTTCAATAAAAATATCAGAAGAAGTGAATCCATTTTTGAGATAAAATCTTCTTCGCGCAACTCTTTGTTCTCTGTTTTGTGCCTGGTCATCTAACCGCTCAATCAAAAGAACAATTTTCTTTCCGGCATAATGCCTACATACATTTTGCATAATATAACTTCCAGTACCTTTGCTCCGTATCTTTGAAGATACTGCCAGATAATCAACCATAACCATATCTTTGTACGGAATCAGTACGGTAAATCCTAAAAGTTCTCCTCCCTCTGTCGCTGTCATCACAACTGCTTTTCCCTTTTTCACAGATCTTCTCAGTATAAAATACGGCTTTCTCTCCTGCTTTGGAAAAGCCTCCAAGTAAATCTCCTTTATATTTGCCCATTGCTGTTCATTTGCAAGTGTAAATTCCATCATATCCTCCTTCTTGTGATTGCTTTCTCTTTTCCTCTCGTGTATTATAGAATGTACAGTAACTGTACAGTCAAGAGGTGTTTTTATGAATCATAAAAAATATTTATATTCTTCCGGAGAGTTTGCAAAATTCACTGGTATCAACAAGCGAACTTTGCATTATTATAATGAAATTGGATTATTTTGTCCGGAAGTCATTGGAGAAAATGGATACCATTACTACACTTGTTTCCAATTTGCACAATTGGAACTCATTCTTACTTTGCGAAAAATAGGACTTTCCCTGGATGAAATCCGGGAATATGTGACAACACCATCGGATGAATCGTTCTCCCAGATGATGATCAAAAAGAAAAAGCTGATCGATGAATCCATCAATCAGCTCTTATCCGTACAATCTTTTTTAGAACAAAAAGCAGAACGGTTAAAAATCGGCATGCAATCCAAACACGGTAAGATTGAGCGATGTACACTTCCCGAACGGAAACTTGTGCTCTCTGCACCAATCTCCGGAGATTATGATGAAGAAGATTTCTCTGTTGCGGCAGAGTTTTCTCTCCGCCTCAAAACTCTTTTTCATCTTTATGACAATTTTGGAAGTCGAATCTCGATGGAACAGATTGAAAAAAATTGTTTTCACCGTTACGATTCTTTTTTCGCTTACTGCCCACATGGTTCAAAGACATATGACGTAGTCCTTCCGGCTGGAAGTTATCTGAGAGCATATTGTATCGGCAGGTGGGAGCAGCTTCCGGCTATTTACCAATCCATTCTTTCATATGCACGCGCGCATCAACTCACACTCACTGGTTATGCTTACGAAGAAGGATTAAATGAAATGTCCATCAAAGATAAAAACGATTACATTACTATGATCACAGTGAAATGTGATTAGATTTTATGGTGTCCTTCCATAGGTATTCTGACTCCTATGAGACTGCGACACCATTTTTTTCGATTTTCTTAAACAGCCTTGTAAGGACGAATATCGCCGCACCTGCAAGTACAAATTCTGCAATGAACTGTGCGTAAGCAAGTCCATAAAGCGGAAATACTTTGTTTAAGATATACAATGCCGGAATTTCCAGCACGATTTTTCTCATAATGCAGAAAATCAATGATTCTTTTCCCATTCCTACAGACTGGAAAACTCCAACTGCGAGGAAATCGATACACATAAATGGGAGACTCAGACAGAATCCTCTTAAAAAGCTTGCTCCATACGCAATGATCGCCTCATTTCCGATGAACAGACTTGTCAGTGGTCCAGAGAACAAATAATAAAGGGTCGCAACCGGAATCATGAATCCAACCGAAAGCGCCGCGCTAAAAAGGACAGTATGTTTCATTCTCTTATGATTTCCACTGGCATAATTGTAACTGATCAGCGGCATAATTCCCTGTGAAAGTCCCATTGCGATATACATCGGAACCATGTTGACTTTCTGTGTAATCCCCATCGCCGCAACAGCCTCAGATCCGAAAGAAGAAGTAAAATTATTTAGAATCGTCATTCCGGTTACATTTAAGAGATTCTGTATCGCAGCAGGAATTCCGACTCCGCATACACCAAATACAATTGCTTTCTGGAATCCAAACTGTGACGGATGGATGCAGACAAGTGTCTTTCCGCGTCTTTTATACATCAGCACAAAGAAGTAGAGACATGCCACACAGTTTGAGATAAATGTCGCAAGTCCGGCACCTTCCGCCCCCATATCCAGTCCCCATGGAAGGATAAAGATCGGGTCTAACACAATGTTTAAAAGACATCCGCTCATTGTTCCAATACTGGCATGGAGAGAAGCACCCTCCGCACGGAACAAATATGCCATCACAACATTTAAAATTGCAGGAACTGCACCGAATGTAACCGTCCATCGCATATAAGCCCCCGTTGCTGCCGCTGTTTTTGCATCTGCTCCAAGCATTATAAGCAGCGGATCTTTGAATACGGTACATAACAGTGCAAAAATTACACCACAGATCAATGCACAGTAAAATCCAAATGCAGAACTTTTTTTCAATGTGTTATAATCCTTTTTCCCAAGCGAGCGGCTCATCATACTGGAACTTCCAACGCCAAATAAGTTATTTGCCGCATTAAATGCCAAAAGCACCGGTCCTGCCAGTGTAACTGCTGCATTTTGTGTTGAATTGTTCAACATCCCGACAAAATAAGTATCTGCAAGGTTATAGATTACCATGACAAGCGAACTTAAGATCGTCGGAACCGCCAGCTGTGCCACCGCCTTCGGGATCGCTGTTTCTTCAAATAATTTTGTTTTCTGGGTATCTTGCATAATTTTTCCTTTCTCTTTTGTTTTCTTTTTATGCTGCTTCCTCTGCAGTTTTATCATTCCTTTAAGCAGACACCCGATTATTATAACTCTTTTTTTTTCATACATACAAGAACAATTTTTTCTTTTCACTGGAACAATTTTTCAAAGGTTTCATAAAATCGCAAGCAAAATTGTTCCAACTATCATACAGACATAGGTTCTTCCTATATCTTATTTCGAATTTTTTGCATTTTCATATCCAATTCTGCACTTTGATTTGCACAATACAATAATTCCTCTGCCAACTCCTTCTGCAAGTCCTCGGAAAGATTTTTCTTATATCTGATCTTGTGTTCAAGACTCGCCCAAAAGTCCATGGCAATTGTCCGCAATTGTACTTCCACTTTCATATCTCTTTTTTCATCTTTTAAGAAAATAGGTACAGAGATGATCAGGTGCAGGGAGCGATATCCATTCAGCTTAGGTTTTTTAATATATTCTTTGATTTCAATCAATGTAATATCATCCTGCTTCATAGCAGCCTGAGATTCTTGATTTTGTAGTATTTCCTTAATCTCCATTACAATTCTCCGTTCTTCTAGTGTATAATTTTCTTTCATGCACATAGTATAGCATACTTCTCATATGAGATTCATAGTATAGCATACTTCTCATATGAGATTAAATGTCCTTTTTGCTTTTTGCCGTCTTTTCGCTGCTTGTAAAGATTTTTCGCTCATGGTACAATCAATCTAAAATAACTACTATACATACGGAGGAGATCTCTCATGACAAAACCGATCAAAACCCGAAAAAAATTACTTCTGTTTCTCGCAATTTTATATCTGTTTCTCGGACTTTTTTTCACACTGGCAGGATGTGTTTCGGGGAATCTCCTCTGTTTTCTTCTTTCGTGTATCATCTTCTTTCCCGCCAGTATCCTTCTTTTTGTACAGCTGTTCCTATTGGGCAAAAAAATTTTGTATACCGAAGAAGGGATCTGTATCCATGTTCCATTTCAGCGAGTATATACAGTTTTTTGGACAGAAATCGAATGTCTGATGCGTGTCGATCTGCGGGATCTTTCAAATTCTGATTCTGGCAAGACCTCTTTGGCACGCACACAAAACACAGAACCGTCACACTACATTCTGATTTCCAAAAGCAGAAAACGAATTTGTGAAATCAAGGAAGATGATAAAAACTTTGAAAAAGTGCAAATGCTGTTGGAGACCTATGCAATTCCTACTCTGGATATCGCTGCTCTGCTTACAGATGGTGATGATGTTTTTCGGTATCTTCCAGCACTTCCATTTTTGACGAAGTGCAGCTGCCTTTTCGAACTCCATGCACAGACAACTTTAGAACAATTCCGGGGAAGTGTCTCTCTGGATACGATTAAAAAAGTAAGAAAACGGCTACGGATCCTTGGATGGCTTCTCATTCCCGCCGGGATTTTCAGCTCATTTTTAGAGGGAAAATTATATTTTCTCGCGCCAGTTTTGATCCTTGTCACTTTATGGTTTGTGTATATTCATTTTTATCCGTATATTTATCTGCTTCAGGGACACTTGTTGCCTTACGAGAAACCAGACAGTGAATTAGATTACTACATCCTCCCTCTCCCTGTCATGGGCGGATTTTTCACACTGTTTTTCTCTATCAACTATATATATTACCTTTTTATGTGCAGCGACTGGCAACTGTATCTGTATGCATGTTTCTTTGCATTCCTCCTCTTGCTTCTATTTGCTGTTCATCAGCATAAGAAACAATTGAAGCAGCACTGGATGCGTACAGTTTCTGTCGTGCTCTCTGCGCTCATTCTTGGGATCGTACTTGTGCTTCCGGTCAACCGAATCCTGACATTTACACCTGCGAGCACGGAATATTTGATTGTTTTGGAAAAAGAATCCGGGAAATCTGGTTATAGAGTTGTATATGATTATTATTACGTCTATGTCGAACGGCAAGGGAAAACAGAACAGCTTCAAGTAAGCAAATCTGACTATCAGAACATAAAAATCGGCGGAACTGTTGAAGTCCGCCGATGGGAAAGTATCCTTGGATTTGACTACTGGGCAGCAGTCGCAGGAGATTCTTAAAGAATTTTACTCATTAGAATTTCATCTCGGTATGTACCATCTTTTAATTTGAACGCATTCTTCCAGATTCCGCACTGCTCAAATCCATACTTCTGATACAGATGGATTGCCCGTTCATTATCTGCATAAACACCAAGTTCCATTTGCTCAAGCCCATTCTCTTTTGCCTGATGCAGCGCAAGTTTCATCAGGCTGCTTCCAATTCCCATTCCCCAGTGATCTCTGTCAATAGAAATTCCTATATTCGCCCGATGCTTATATTTCAAATGGTTCTTGACTACACGCACTTCTGCCTGACCAACAATCTTCCCATCGTTAATTGCAACAATCTGAAAATGGACTGGATGGTTCTGAATTTCCTTGATTCTTTCCACTTTCCCTTCGATATTGTAGAGAAGCTCCTCAGGATAGAGGGATGTAAAATAAGTTTCCTGCGCAATCGTACACTGATGCTGATAAAGTGCTTCTGCATCTTCTTTTTTCACTCCTCGATATATTACCTGATCTCCGGATTTACAAGAAATCACACACTCGCATACATTCATATTTCTACCTCCTAAGGTTCTTTTCTCGTAAAATTGCCAACATCGTTTTGTTTCTATATAAACTGATTCTGTCCGGCATCGTATAGATAATCGATTGCCTTTAAGGTTTCTGTCAATTTTTCCTTCTCCACAGAAAGATCTTCACAGAGTGCATCTAGATTCTTGTATTCATCTCGTAATTTTGTATTGACCACACTCAATAATAATATCGGGTCTTTGGGAAGTCCTGTAAGCATACCTCCACCTCTTTTCTATCTTTGATAAATCTCTCTTTCTGTGACCAGTACCTCTGGACACAGATCATGACTTTCAAATGGTAACTCTCCTAAGATACACTGACATTCATATGCAACTGCCATTGTATGAAATGGTGCGTCACCGGCAAGATACCGGTCATAAAACCCACCGCCATATCCAATCCGGTGCAGCCTGCGGTCAAATACTATTCCTGGAATGATCATCAAGGCCTTTTCGCTGTGCTCCTTTCGCACGGGATTTTCAGGCAATGGCTCCTCAATCCCATAGGCACCTTCCTCCAGACGATCCGGCTCTCTTACTTCATAAAATGTCATCTCTCTTCCTTCCACACGCGGAAGCGCAAGCCGTTTTCCATCTGCAAGAATCTGATCCATCAGTTCTCTTGTCCGGACTTCTCCGTCATGACTTGCATAGCAGAAAACAGTATCTGCCTCTATGTACCATGGATGTGCAGTTACTTTCTGAAAGATTTCTCTGCTCTTTTCTTTTGCCTCCTCCACAGGGAGTGTCCGCCTCACTGCAAGGATCTGTCTTCTAATGTCCTTTTTTGTTCGCGGCTTTTTTTCCATATTTCTCTCCAAGATTCGTAATGCTTCCATCTGGTTCTTTGATGGAAATGTTATCAAGCTGTCCCCGTAAGTTTCGCTTGAAAGCCTCAATATATTCTGCGCGAAGAATCTTCTGCTCTTTTAGTTCAGCTTCTGTCAATCCTTCTGCCTTAGATTTTCGATATAATTCATTGATTCTCTGAATCTTCTCTTCTAACATCTCTTTACCTCACTGTTCTTTCTCATTTGCCTGAAACGGCATGCCACAAAACTGAGAAGTTCGCCAAGATTTTGCCGCATGCCATTCTATATCATACACCATATCTGATACAAAGTCCAGCCGGAAGGGGCTGTTTTTGCTGTTTTCCTACTGTTTTTCTACTGTAATCTAACTGGAATAATTTTCCAAAAAACCATAAAGTTCTTTTGTAGTTTCGATATATTTCCCCTGTCGGATCTCCTCTAGGAGTTTTTCGGGAAGACTCTCTGTTCGGATCCCAGTACTCTCATAGAATGTCTCTCCGTCCGCGAGATAAACTACAAGGTATCCATTCTTTTCTTTCAGGAAATATCCATTCTCTTTTTTTGCCGTTCCATCTGCACTGATGCTTTTTTCTTTTTGTCTCTGCGCTTCTGCCAACTGTGCCTCCAGCCGTTCCACTTCCTCATAAGCCTTTCGGTAACGAATTTGATAGACGGCAGTCAGCAAAAGGAGCGCACAACAGGCAAAACAAAAAAAGCCGATACTGTATCTCTTCTTCATTTCCATGCCACTCCTTTTTTATACAGTATCCGCTCTTTCTTCTATTTTATACAAGCATGTACAGATTCTTCTCGATCATCAGCCCTTCTCTTTCTTCATATTCCATTTTTAGGCTCTCCTCCATGCAGGCATAGACGAAGCGGTGTGCTTCGATCATACTCTCTTTAAGAGAACAGCCTTTTAAAATACTGGCGATCAGAACTCCATCAAATGCATCCCCGGTTCCGTGAAATTCTGCCGAAAGCTGTGTGGTCTCCAACATTGTCATCATTCCTTGCTCAAAAAGGAGGATGGACTTCTCACTTCTGCCATCCGGGACACTGGTGATGATTAGTTGTTTCGCCCCCAGATTGTGCAGTGTTTCACAGATTTTTTTCAAATCCTTTCGGGACAGTTCTTTCGCATATGGATATCCCGCAAGCAGACAACTCTCTGTCAGATTAGGAAGCAACAGGTCTGCACAGGGGATTAACTTCTTTAATGCTTCCCCATAGCTGGTATCAAAATTGCTGTAATATTTTCCATGATCTCCCATGATCGGATCAAAAACGACCATCGCCTCCGGAAAACAAGAAACGAAATATAATACCGACTCTGCCAGTTCCTCATTTCCGAGATAACCGATGAAGATCATATCGAACTTCACATTCTGTTCGCAGTAATGATCAGCGCAACCTTTGATATATTCCGGAGAGATGCGGGCAACCGCAGGTTTTCCATATCCTCCTGTGTGGGTGGATAATAACATCGTCGGAATCGGACATGCCTCAATTCCCATCACACTTAATACTGGAAGCATATTTGTCATCGCAGCTTTT
The DNA here is from genome assembly GCF_042846195.1 of Faecalimonas umbilicata. Taxonomy (NCBI): domain Bacteria; kingdom Bacillati; phylum Bacillota; class Clostridia; order Lachnospirales; family Lachnospiraceae; genus Faecalimonas; species Faecalimonas umbilicata. Next base: position 1,475,123 of record NZ_AP031411.1, on the reverse strand, counting down.
CCTACTCCGCACAGATCATGGAGCAGTGCAACTTTTTTTACTGGTTTCACTCTTCTCTACCCTTTCATCAAATGTAATTTTCGAAAAATCTTGACAAGCATATCTCCTTTTGGCATCGCATACAATTCTTCTTCTGTAAGTCCTCCGATCAGAATGAGTGCCACTGCGTAAATCCCGACTGCCGCCACAAGCGCAAACAGGATTGGGAAAACTCTTCCACCGATCAAAACATCAAACAATTTGAATACCAGATAAGATACCACTCCCATCAAAAATGCTGCCATTGTAGGAAGCAGAAATGTTCGCTTCACTTCTTGATGGTATCCGACTGCCGTCTGGATCGAATGTGCATTCAAAATACACATGCAGAGTGAAAAAACAATATTTCCGACAACAATCGAATAGATATTCCATTTCAACATCACAAGCATCACAAAGACTGCCACTAGATGGATTCCAAGAGAAATCAGAGCGTTTCGAATCGGCACTGTCATCTTATCAAGGCCCTGCAAGATGGAATTCTGTACCGTGGACAGACAGTAAAGCACAACGGTAATTGATCCGAGGCTTAACATCGCCGCAGGAGTTTTTCTCTGATCTCCATAGAGCAGATTCATAAGCGGCGATGACAACATCAGAAATCCGACAAAGCTTGGAATTGCGATCAACATCGTGAAGCGGATGGAATGATGGATCTTCCCATAAATCTGTTTTCGATCGCCGACTGCGATCGCGCCAGCGAGACTTGGGATTGCAGACACACCGAGTGCACTTGCCATAGCAAGCGGAACATTGATCAGCGTATTATATTTTCCGGTATAAATTCCGAGAAGTGCCATGTAATCTTTCACGGCATGTCCCTGCGCCGCCATAATCTTACTAAACATTACTTGATCTAAAATCTGGTTGATGTTATAAACCGATGTACTGATAATAACCGGAGCAATCGTAAATAATAGTACCTTATAGATATTTCCATAGCTTTCCACAGAGGTACCGTGATCTCTTTTTAACTGCCGTTTCATCACTCCCTTGTAAGCATACAACACAAACAGAACAAACAGGAGGCTTACAAATGCCCCGGCGACTGCACCGAGCGTTCCTCCTGCCGCACCATAGGAAGGTTCTAACAGTGGACTGTTCTTGCTTTTTGCTGCTTCTGCCCCTACCTTCAGCAGATAGCTTGCTCCTAAAATACTCACGATCGCATTGACGATCTGCTCGATCACCTGAGAAATCGCTGTCGGAATCATAGAACCGAGTCCCTGGAAATATCCTCGTACGACTCCCATAACTGCCACGATAAAAAGTCCTGGCGCCAATACTCTAAGTGCATAGGCACTTGGCGCTGATGCCATTACCTTATCTGCAAAGAAATCTGCTCCAAAAAAAACGACCAGTGCAGCAAGGAGCCCTACACCGATTGCAAATAGAATAGATCCTTTAAAAATCGCCATCGCATTTTTATATTCCTTTTTTGCCACACGTGCAGACACAAGCTTTGAGACTGCAAGCGGTAGACTGAAGGAGGAAAGGATCAGCGCAATTGCATAGACCTCAAACGCATAGCCATAAAACCCCATTCCTTCATCCCCAAGAATATTTGTCAGAGGAATCTTGTAGGCTGCTCCAATGATCTTTGCAATGACGGCTGCTGCTGCAAGGATCGCACCTTGCAGTAGAAAACCGCTGTTTTTATTAATTTGTTTCGTCATATTATCCCTCTTTTGTTATCTTAATATATTGAGCCGCTCAAGGATCTCCCTCTGCTTTTGCTCCATCACAGCACGTTCATCCTCTTCCATGTGGTCATAACCAAACAGATGCAGCATACTGTGTGCCACAAGAAAGGCAAATTCCCTCTCTTCCGTATGTCCATACTCTTCAGCCTGTGCAGTTACCTTCTCCTTGGAAATCACAATGTCCCCAAGCATCAGTTCTCCTGATTCTGGATGAAAATAAGAGTCATCTTCCTCAAGGAACTCAAAATCTCCTGGAGTTCCATAGTCAACCATCGGGAAGGATAACACATCCGTCGCACGGTCGATTTCCCGAAATTCCCGATTCATTTCACGAATTTCTTCATTCATTGTCAGAAGCAAGTTCACTTCTGTTTCATAGGGACACTGCTCGTAGTCCACTGCCTCGGCGATAACTTTTTCAGCCAGCTTTCTGCAGTCAAACGGGAGCTGATACGCTCCCTCTTCCTCAAAATAAACGGTCATTTATTTCTTTCTCCTTCGTTCTTTTCCTATATTTTTCGCGCTGCTTTTCTTCTCATATTCTTCGTATGCCTTGACGATTTTTTGAACAAGCGGGTGTCTGACAACATCTTTGCTCGTCAATCTGCAGATACTGATATCCTCCAGATTTTTTACAACATTGACTGCCACGTCAAGCCCGGAGGTTGTTCCCGCCGGGAGATCCTTCTGTGTAGAATCTCCGGTGATCACTACTTTTGATCCAAACCCAATCCTTGTCAGAAACATCTTCATCTGCGCTGGCGTTGTATTCTGCGCCTCATCAAGAATAATAAATGCATTATCTAATGTACGTCCTCGCATGTAGGCGAGCGGAGCCACTTCAATCAACCCTTTTTCCGAATTTTTCAAAAAGCTCTCCGCCCCCATGATCTGATACAGTGCATCGTAGAGCGGTCTTAAATAGGGATCGATCTTGCTCTGCAGATCTCCCGGCAAAAATCCAAGTTTTTCTCCTGCCTCTATGGCAGGTCTCGTCAAGATGATCCTGCCCACCTCATTGTTCTTAAATGCAGTGATCGCCATTGCCATCGCAAGGTATGTCTTTCCAGTTCCTGCAGGTCCAAGTCCGAATACGATCATCTGATCACGAATTGCATCTACATATTTTTTCTGTCCGAGTGTCTTCGGTTTGATTGGTTTTCCCTGAAGTGTATGACAGATGATATCCTTATCAATCTCCACAATCCCCGCTTCCTGATCTTCCAATACGAGCGACAGCGCATAATCTACATTCTGCTCTGTGATTGTATTCCCTCTCTCTGAGAGAGCTGTCAGCTGCGTCAATGTCCTCTTTGCCTGACTTACACGCGCTGCATCTCCAAGAATCTTTACCTTTCCATCTCTTGCGATCAATGTCACATGAAGTGTCCGCTCGATCTTCTTTGCAAATGCATCAAACTGTCCGAAGACATTCTGCTCATGTTCCACTGGTATTTCTATGATTTCTTCCAGAATACTCATTTACTGTTCCCCTTCTGTTTTTTGTTCTACTTCTATAATTTCGGTTTCTCTCTGTTCCCCCGCCGGTTCGATCAGGGTCAATGTTCCCTTTGCGGTGGCGCGATTTTGACCTATGTGTATTTTAACATTATTTTCAAGAATTTGAACCCCCTTTTTCTCTAATTCCCCACAGAATCTGTGAAAATTTTCACTGAGCATCGTCTGGACCTCTTCTTTTCCATATAGTTTCTTCTGCAGACGATACTCTCGTTCCCTCTCCATTCCATGAGAAACCGGAAGTACAAAATGTTCTCCTAGTGTCCACCGATACTCCTCTGTCAGCCGCTCTGCATGTTGGTACTGATTTTTTGTCGTCCCAACAGAAACCTTTATATCGTTCCATTTGAGATAGTATTTCCGTCGCTCCTTCTCTGTATAGATCTTTTTCTCGTAAGCGCGCTCCATCGTCTCTTCATATGAACAGACCGTCTGTACAAAAATATCCGCATCTGCGGTCTGATATTGATAACCGATTACCTCTTTACTGTCATTTAATACTTCCACTCTCCCCGAAACAAGGAGATCTCCCTTTTTCACCTCATCCCCGGCATGGACAAGCGGTACCCCTTTGCGCGTGATAATCTCAGTTACAACCCCGTCTTTGTCCGCAACAATATCAGAAGGCTTCTCCATCTCTGTGGCAGGCATTGTAATCGTATCACTGTTTTCCTTCACCTGAATCATCAGTCTTGTTCCTTTCACGTACGCAGATACCCAGATAATGTCGTCAAACTGCTGCCGGATATCCTTTACGATCTGCTCACAGTCCACATCTTTTCGAAGCATCCCGTGTACCGTATTTTTTTCTTCCAGAAAAGCAAGAATCGTCTCATCTGTTCTCGTCTGATTGCCATCTATATGGATATTCCAGATAAAAAGAGAAAGAAGATAAACAATCATCACACACCCGGCCGCCCCGCAGAAAAACATTTTTCGTTTTCGATATTTATGGAAAAAGAACGGCAGTCCAAACCGTTCCTCAATGGTAACTTTTGTCTTTGTCTTTTTTAAAACTGGCTTTAACTTCCGAAATCCACGAATGCTGATATACATTTCATAATCTCTCCCGTGCGGGGACAGCCCCCACAGAAGAATCCCCCGGTTTCGGCATAAGTTTAAAAACCGTTCAGGGGAAGTGCTGGTTACACAAATCCGAAGGTAACCTTTCAAATAACGCATGAGTAAAACAAACATAGGATCCTCCTGGAACTATTTTCCGATTGCTTCAGAAACCAATGTGAAACATCCCGATCACACGTATTCCATAGCCGTAATTCTCCCGGTGATCTTCATCTCATCGTTCATATAATATTCAATTTGCAGATGTTTCCCGGTAAAGCGGATCTGCCCACACTTTGTCTGCACGCGCACAAGCGAATCGGTATATTCTAAAATCCCTCTGTAATTTTCCACGCATGCTTCGGATCTCCCAGTTACATGCACAACCGGAAGTCCCAGTGCCAGATCTTTCGGAAGATTTGCCGCTTCCGCCATTTTATGTTTAAATGTCCCTTTTTCATACTCTCGACTCATAGGAAATGCCATACACATACTTTTTATCTTAAGTATATGTATGGCACGGCAAATTATTCGTTATTCATAGATTGGATAACGGCTGCAGATCTCATTGACAGCCGCACGGATCTCATCCGCCTTCGTATCAAACTCTGTCACTGCCAGTTTGATCAGATGGCTAATGGTCTTCATATCCTCTTCCTTAAGTCCCCTTGTGGTAACTGCAGGTGTACCAATTCGGATACCGCTTGTCACAAATGGACTGGCCGGATCATTTGGAACTGCATTTTTATTGACAGTAATATATACATTGTCCAGTCGATTCTGAAGTTCTTTTCCTGTAATGTGCATATTTTGCAGATCTACAAGCATCAGATGATTGTCTGTACCGTTGCTCACAAGATGAAATCCCTCTTCCATCAATGCAGTGGACAATGCTTTTGCATTTTTTACCACCTGTTCCTGATATGTCCGAAACTCCGGCTTTAATGCCTCCCCGAAGCAGACAGCCTTCGCTGCGATCACATGCATCAGAGGACCTCCCTGTGTTCCCGGGAAAATTGCTTTATCAATCTGTTTTGCATACTCCTTTTTACAGAGGATCGTACCGCCACGCGGTCCTCGCAATGTTTTATGCGTCGTCGTCGATACCACATCCGCGTAGAGTACCGGATTCTGATGAAGTCCTGCCGCAACAAGCCCTGCGATATGTGCCATATCCACGAAAAGATAAGCTCCGACTTCCTTTGCAATCTCTGCAAACAGATCAAACCGGATTTCCTTCGGATATGCTGAAGCGCCTGCGACGATCATCTTCGGTTGATGTTCCAGGGCAAGGCGCCTGATTTCTTCGTAATCCAGCACTCCATCGGCATTGACATTATACGGAATAAAATGATATAGACGTCCCGAAATGTTGACCGGAGATCCATGGGTCAGGTGCCCACCGTGTGCAAGGTTCATTCCCATTACCGTATCTCCCGGCTCCAAAAACGCCTGATATACAGCAAGATTTGCGCTTGCACCGGAATGCGGCTGCACACATGCATGTTCTGCACCAAACAGCTTCTTTGCCCGCTCAATTGCCAGATCTTCCAATACGTCAACTTCCTCGCAGCCGCCATAATATCGTTTCTCCGGATACCCTTCTGCATACTTGTTTGTCGGAACCGTTCCCATTGCCAGCATCACTGCCGGGGATACAATATTTTCAGACGCGATCAGTTCCAGATTCCGCTGCTGCCTGTGATACTCTGCATACAAAGCTTTTCCCACTGCTTCATCACAAGATGAAATGTAATCCATGATTTCACGAACCATATGTTTTCCTCCTTTTCTACACGTACTTCCCATCTAAAGGGAATATTGTAGATTTTTGTCAGAAAAATAACAGTTTTTTTGATTATTTTTCTGCAATGATCATCTGCCTTCATTGTATAAAATCATGTCTGAAAAATCAATATCCAATACAGGTTTTCTTATTCGCGATCCATCCGCCCGCTTTTTGCGATCACTCGGTCAATAAATCTGGATGCCTCACTTCTTGTCATAGCTTCCAGATCCTCCGGAACCGCAATCCGATGCCAGCCGCACAACTTTTCCAAATACCGTTTTTGCTTCTCTGTCGCCGGCTGTTCTTTTCTCGGTTGATAGAAAAGTGGTTCCGGCACAAATAAATTTGGTTCCTTTTCCTCAAAATAATGCCCCAGGCAGTGATATAGTTTTGCTGTTGCAAGGGCGTCGTGATATGCACGGTGTGCCGCGTCATTTTTGATCTGATAGTGTGCACACAATGCCTCGAGACTCCTTGATTCCAGATCCTTATGCACTTTTCTGGCAATCTTTAACGTATCTATCCCTCTTCGCTCAAAAGAATGCTGATACTTACAAGCATATCGTTTCATAAACTTATAATCAAACAGAATATTGTGTCCGAGCAGCACTTCTTCCCCACAAAAACCCATAAAATCATCAATGACCTCTTTTGTATTTCTCGCATGTGCCACCATTTCATTGGTGATCCCGGTAATTTGTGTGATCATCGGAGAAATCTCTTCTGCCGGCTTCAAAAACTCCATGAAACGATCCGTCACTTTTCCATCTCTCACTTTCACAGCGCCAATCTCGATAATACTGTCTCTCTCTTCGCTGAGTCCGGTCGTCTCAAGGTCAAACGCTACATAGGTTTTAATCAATCGCTTCACCTCTTTCTAGGAGCATATCATACCAGATAGCTCCCCCGTGGACAGACTGTGACTTTCCAAGATTTCGGTATCCAAACCGTTCGTAATACGGAATCAGCCGTTCCTTGCAAGTAAGGATCATTCCTTTCTTTTCCCGCTTCCATGCATCTGCAATCAGATGTTCCATAAGATCTGCTGCAATCCCTCTTCGCTGGTACTGTGGGAGTACATCCAGTCCAAACACAGACTGATACGCCCCTTCTGGACTGTGATATGTCACATCTGCAAACATTTCATCACAGATGGTAGTCCGGTCTGTCACACAACCATTGATGAAACCAATCACCTCCCCATGCGGCATCTCTGCCACAAAGAAACAGTCTCCAAACGTCTCCAGGCGCTTCTGGATCGCCTCTTTGGAAGCTGCCTCACTCACCGGAAAACAGCATGCCTCCACGTCGGCAAGTGCAGCAAGATCTGACTGCTTTGCCTTTCTAATCTGATATTCCATTTCCTTCGTATCTCCTTCCTATCATCGTTCCGTAAAGTTCTCTGTCAAAAAAACTGCTATCGGAAAACCTTCTTTGCTCTTGCAAGCCTTTCTGCAAACTGCTCATAAAATGTACGCTCTTTCTCATACGGTGTCAGAAAAAATTCCTGCAAAAGGTATAGATTGCTCTCACGGCTTGCCTTTTCATCTCCCAGTTTTAAAAGTCTGTCCTGCATTTCCAATATAAAATCATGCCATGCGTTGATAAACTGTTCATTCTTTTTCAATTCCGGGGTATCGATCCACTTCTTTACTTTCACTTTCGTCTTTGGTTCCTTCGGACATTCGTGTATTTGCAGAAAATACTGAAAACGATGATTCTCATAATATCTTCCAAGCGGGAACAGACGACAAATGCCCGGACGATGCGGATGAATGGAACATCTCCCCTCTGCATTGAGAAAAGCACATGCTTCCTCCGCTCCGGTCATTTTTAAGTTTGGCAAGATTACACCATCTACTACATTGAGCTCTGCATACTTTTGCAGTAATTGCTCAAAAGTCATCTCTAACTGCGTTGTCAGCCGAAAAATATCAAGCGGATCCAGCACAATCGATGTTCCCATCCCCCGGCAGCAGGCAGAACAGCCCTGGCAATCCCCGCATCCTGCTTTCACCAAGTCATTTTCTGTATAAAGCCTGCCGTCCGATATTTCTTTCAGATCTATTTCTCTTCTCATGTTTCTCTCCCGTTCTTCTTACAGATTGTTCGCTATAGGAAGCCCCTTCCCGACATCTGTCTTATTTTTCTTCCAAGTAATACAGATAAAGTTCATGCAGCGCCCTTGTCGCACAAATATAGTCTGCCTGCCGTTCAAAAGCACTTTCTGTCTGTTCACGCAATACAAATACTTGATCGAACTCCAATCCCTTTGCAAGATAGAAAGTTGTGACCGTCACTCCCTTTTCAAAATGGCTGCTGTCCCGATCAATATAATGAATATCTTCCCGCTGCTCTTTCAGATATTCGTAGACCATCCTCGCCTCCGCTTCCGTCCGCAGAAGAATCGCCGCCGTCTCGAAAGCATCCTCTGTGTGCTCCGTTCTGTCCGCTGCTGTTTCAGAAAAAGCTTCTTTGATCTGCACTCCATCCTTTCTTAAGTGCAGATGTCCCTCGATGTCCCGGAGCGCTCCAACGATACCCGAAACCGTTTTTTCCTCCACCGCCTTCCCGTGGCGCTCAAGAAATTCCAATCCGGTCACATTTGTAATCTGTTCTGCATAACGTGCAATTTCAATCGTATTTCGGTAGCTCTTATTCATAATGATCGTACGGATTTCTTTTCCAAAAATCTTCGGAAGAAATGTAAGAACATCCTGGATCTTGCCGTCCATCGTCTGAGCCCGGTCTCCCAAAATCGTCATCCTGCAGGAGAACAATGTCTCTAAAATAGCATACTGGAGATAAGAGTAATCCTGCATTTCATCGATGACCAGATGCTTGATCTGCTTATGCTTTGCCTTGCCACTTAACCGGTATTTCAAATACAGCATCGGAAATACATCTTCATAGGAGAGCATACGGCTCTCATAAGGTACATCCGGCAACTGCTCCCATCCGTTTTCTTCTAAGAACCAGTTATAGATCCGGTACACATCCCTCGTCACATACATCTGGTCAAATTTCTCTCGCACGGCTGCCAGCTCTTCTTCACTTAAATCTCGGTCATACAGTGTTTCAAACTCATCTACCACATAATCCATAACTGCATACATCCGCTCCAAAAGCGGAATTTCCTGAAATTTAAAGTAGAATAGCTCGATCAGTTCTTCCTCTGTTTTTTTCATCTGGCGCCACTCGAACTCTTTTAGTTCTACAAGATCTTCCTCCAGTCCTACAAGGAATCCTTCCACTGCTCCGATATATGCCTGAGACTGCTTCAGCTCATAGCGCGCCTGTGCCTCTTTGCTCATCCCTTCCATCTGCCGTTCTATCTGATGATAGCGATCCTCACAATCTGGAACGATTCCTTTTAATTCCTGATAAGCAAACAGATCAAAACTCATCTCACGGATATTTTCTTCCCCAAGTTCCGGCAAAATATGAGAAATATAGTCTGAAAACACACCGCTTGGCGACAGTACAAGAATATTGGATGATTTTAAGTGTTCTCTGTCATGATACAGCAGATAGGCAATCCGATGCAATGCCACCGAAGTTTTTCCGCTTCCTGCTGCTCCCTGAATAACTAAAATTTTATCTTTTGTATTGCGGATAATATCATTTTGCTCCTTCTGGATCGTACGGACAATGTTTTTCAACTGTACGTCCCCATTCTGCCCAAGTTCCTTCTTCAAAATGTCATCATCGATTTTTACATCGCTCTCAAATCCATAGATCATCTTTCCACCCTGGATCTTGTACTGCCATTTTGCCTCAATAGTTCCTTCCATCGTCCCGCCTGGCGCTTCATAAGAAGCAGGACCTTTATCATAGTCATAGAACAGTCCGCTCACCGGGGCTCTCCAGTCATAGATCAGCGGAATCGCTCCTGTGCGCTCCGCAAAATTTCCAATGCCGATATAAAAAATCTCCGCTTCCTCATCCCCGTCATACAGAAAATCCACTCTGCCAAAAAATGGGGCATCTGCCATCTTCTGAAAGCGCTGATATAAAAGCTGTGATTCGTTGTTTGCATTGATCTGATGCAGCAGTGCCTGTTGATTGTCAAAATCTTCATACCCATACTGGTCCATCTCTGTGTAATTCTCCCAGTAATATGCATGCATGTTTTCAATTTCCTGCTGTCCCGCAAGAAGTGTCTCTGCAAGCTTTGTAAGTCTGTCACGCAGCTTGTCTGACACTTCCGCCAAAAATAATTTTCCGTCTTTCTTTACATCTGCCTTCATCTATTTTATTAAATCCCCTTCTTCCCCCATCTGCAAAATATCAAGTGTATGTGCGCTCGCACCAAGCAATTCCGGGCGCTCACACGTCTTTAAATGATATTCAATAAACGTCTGGTAAGTCTCGTCGTCCATCGCATTTAAAATCTGCCGCATATAATTTGCCGGACCATCTGCCGCAATAATCTCAATCCGTTTCATGCCTGCCCCTGCATTGATTGCAGCAATGTCCTCCAGACGTACATAATCATATAGATCCTCCGGCTCTGCCTGTACATGAAACTCTTCGCTGACCTTCCCGGAGGCAATGCTTTCCCGGATATGTCCTTCTTTAAACCCATAGGTCAGAATGCTGTATTCATTCATACAATAAGAGACAAGTACCACCCCGTCCGGTTTCACTACGCGTTTTGCCTCCGCAAGCGCTTTGATCTTATCCTCCATCGTATACAAATGATACATTGGCCCAAATACAAGGACCATATCAAAAGAATTGGAAGCAAACCGTGACAGATTCAATGCAGTCCCCTGATAAGCCTTTACACTGCTTCCCTTTGATTTTAAAATTCCAAGATTGTATTTGACAAGCTCTACTGCCGTCACATCATACCCTTCCTCTGCAAGCTGCACCGAATACCTTCCGGTCCCGGCACCCACATCCAGAATCCTTGCTCCTTCTTTTCCTTCCAGATATTTATGGATATATTTCATCGAGGTAATATATTCTACCTTTCCGTGTCTTCTCGTCAGGCGTTTTTCTTCACAAAATTTATTATAATACTTTTCTAATTCCGTTGACATTTCATTTTCCCTTCTGTTTCCAGACAGCCCTGTCCGAACTGTCTTTCTTTATTATGTCCTGTGAACAGTATCTCTATTGTAACAACGTAAAAAGCAAATTTCAACATTCCATTTATTTTATATTATTTTTTTCATATCCAACATTTAAGAGAAAAATATACAATACTGTCCGTTTCACAAGAGAACTTCTTAGAAACTGCGGAATGCCTCGATAGAATCCCAGCACGCAAAAAGAAAAGGAACTCCACTTTATTTTATAAAGTTTTGTCCCTTTTCTTTGCCCTAACAGAACCTGCTTGCTTTATTCAATTGCATCTGTCTCAATAATAAATTTCACATTTCCATCCATATTATCTGCTTTTCCACTATAAGTATCATAAGAGCAGTCTTCGGATGTCAGTGCATCCACTTTATCGAGGATCTTCTCCAATGCATCTTCCACTGTTTTCTGCAGTTTCTTAATTCCTTCTTCATTGAATTTTTCTGCACCATCTTTTAACTGAGAAGCTCCATCAGAAAGTTGTGCAATTCCGTTCTTGACTTCTCCGCTTGCAGAAGCAAGTGTGTTACCACCATCGGAAAGCTGGCCAGCTCCTTGTACAAGTGTGCTTACTCCATCTCTCAGTGCCTGACTATTTCCTGCGAGAAGTGCACCTCCGGAAGAAAGCTGTGTTCCAAGCTGATGCAAACCGCCGCTCAACTCTGTTGTGCCACCCGCCAATGTCTGTACTCCTTCTACGAGTACCGGTGTATTTTGCTGAAGTTTCGCTGCACCTTGAAGTAGTGCATCATTGGCTGCACCAAGTTGTGCAAATCCTGCATTGAGCTGATCGATGCCCTGAGAAGCTTCAGGCACAGTCACTTCCATTCCATCATTTAATTTCTTCATATTCGCAGCATACCCTCCGATTGCTGCGTTGAGTCTCTGCATTCCTGTATTCAGTTCAGACACACTGGCTTTTAACCGATCTGCCATTCCTGACGGAATCTGTTTTTTCAAATTTGTGATGTCTTCCATCTTTTTCTGCATTTCTGCCAACTGTGGAGTCAGTCCGTTTACCGTTCCCTCTATTTCACCGAAAGAATTCTGCATACTTTCTAACAATGCTTTGATCTGTGTCGTGTCAACAGATCCAACTTTTACCGACACATCCGGCACTGTAACCGGAGCAATTTCGGAAACTCCCGCATCTACAGAAATTCCAGAAACTGCCACAAGTGCACTCTGCAGAGAAGCTGCCAGTTCTGCATTTCCATTTGCTTCAGCTTCTGCGATCTGAGCGCTAATCTGAGCTTTTGCCGCTTCCACCTGCTCATTGGCTGCCGCCGCTGCCTGATTTGCCGCCTGGATCTGGCCATTTCGCTCTGCAATCTGTGCATTTACTTCACTGACAGCAGCTTCTTTTGCCTGTGAAACGGCAGCCTCACTATCTGCGCTGATCGTCTCCAATTGAGTGGTAACAGCACTTAAAATCTTCATCAATTCCTGGCCGTTTTTCATCATTTCCTGCACTGGAACTGCAATCTGCTTCTGCATCACCTCAGAAAGTCCTTCTGTCTGTGTGATCAATTCTTTTCCTGTGGCTGTCATCGTATCTACATTGGAAAGTAGGTTATTCATGCTATTTACCGCATCATTTAATTTTTTTGTTCCTTCTGCAAGTTTTTGAGAAGCCACCTGAATATCATTGTCTCCGGTTCCATCAATCGCCGCATAAAGCTGTCCGACTGCTTCTTTTGTCTGTGTCAGGCCATTTTTTAATGCAGTCAGCTCATCTGCTCCTGCTGCAAGTTGCTTCTCACCACCAATGTAGGAAGTGATTCCGGCAGAGAGCTGAGAAGCGCCCGTTGTATAATCTTCTACCCCTTTTACAACCTTATTCACGCCATTTACATATTCTGTAACTTTTACATTCAGCTCCCCATTTTCTCCGAGGTATTGCTGGATTCCCGCATTTAGCTGATCTGCTCCCGCTGTGTAACTGTCTACACCACTCTTTAATTCTCCAGCGCCGCTTTGAAGTGTATGGATTCCATCTTTCAGTGTCTGCACACCTTGGTCAAACTCCGCATAGCTGGATCCAAGTGTCTGTGTACCTTCCGATAACTGGGCAGAACCGTCTACCAGCTGAAGTGCCGCATCTTCCAAGTCATTTAAAGAATTTTTCAGCGTATCGAAATCTGTCACGTTTTTCCAGTCAACATCGTCAAGAAGATCTGACAATGCAATTGTAAACGTCGATCCCATTGTAAAGTTTGTTACATCAGCCGTGATTTCTACACTTTCCGGCAATTGGATATCCTCAGATACTTCCTTAAAATCTTCATTGTTTAAACCAAGGCTCTCTTTTAATCCAGGCATTGCAATTCCCATAACCATGCTTTTTTGTCCATCAGAGATTACTTTTCCGTTATCGATCATAACATTGGAAAACGTCTCATCCGGCAGAATCAGCCCTGTCACCATCACAAACGGACTGTACACTTCCTGCTTCTTTCCATCAATGTTCACGGTCTTTTTTGCATTATTTGTATAGTCAATTTTTATCTTTAAATGCCCGCTCTGTCCCTTCAACTCTTCCGGTGTTATTTCTTTGCCGTCAAGATAGTAAGTCATTTTCATGGATACCGGCAACTGTTTATCTGTAGTTCCCTGATAATAAATATCTACTCCGTTTGTCTGCCATGTAATTGCATCTCCATTTTCTTCAAATGTCTCTTCTCCCTTGACATTTTTGACATTTTCAAGTTCTGTCTCATCTTTTAAGTTTTTTTCTGCTCCGGCATTTTTTAACCAGTTGGAAACTGTGATTTCCTGTTCTGTTCCCTGTGCATCTGCATTCACATACACGGTCTCATCTTTTGAGACTTTCTTATCTGCTGGCTCCGCTGCAAAAACTGGAGTTGTTCCCATCAATCCTGCCATGCCGACCGCAAGCCCTGCTGTCATTTTCTTTTTCAGATCCATTTTCCGGTTTGTATTACTTCTTACTTTATTTCTATTCATATCTAATTACTCCTTTCGGCAGTTTTTTTGCCAAGAAATCCTGCGGATGTTTTACAAATTACTTTATCAAAGATCATAAACATCGCCGGCAAGATCAAAATAACTACAAACATGCTGATCAATGCACCTCTCGCAAGCAGTGTACAGATGGAGCCGATCATATCTACCTTTGAATAAAGCGCCACACCGAAGGTCGCGGCAAAGAAGCTGAATCCACTGCTGATAATAGAAAGCATGCTTGCTCTGTGTGCGATTGAAATCGCTGTCTTCTTATCTTTTCCTTTTCCACGTTCTTTCTGATAACGGCTCGTCATCAGGATCGCATAGTCCACAGTTGCTCCAAGCTGAATAGTACCGATGACAATACTTGCCACAAACGGAAGGCTCGTTCCCTGGTAATATGGAATTGCCATATTGACAAAGATTGCGAACTCAATAACCGCCACAAGGATGACCGGAAGGGAGATCGACTTAAACACGATCATAATAATGATAAAGATTGCAAGGATTGAAATGGCATTGACTGTTTTCAGATCGACATCGGTCGTATCCTGAAGGTCCTTCATCAGAGGAGCCTCTCCGATGACCATTGCATGTTTGGAATAAGATTTTACAATTTTGTCAATTTCTGAAATCTGTTTGTTGACCTCATCTGTTGCAGATTCATATTCCGAACAAATAAATGCCAATTCATAATTGTCACTCTGAAGCATCTTCTTCATATCATCCGGGATCATGGATTCCGGAATGGTCGGTCCGAACAATGTGTTCATTCCAAGGCTCCATTTGACTCCATCGACTTCGTCAATCTCTTCCAACATCTTTCTTTTATCCTTTGCATCCATATCCTTCTGCATCAGGACCATGTGCATATTGCTCATCTTGAAGTCGTCTACCAGTTTCTTGTTTGCCACGTTTGCCGGAAGTGTATCCGGGAGTGACTGTGCAATATTGTAGTAAATTTTCGTATGATTATTTCCGTAAATTGCCGGGAACAGCAACACTGCAAACAGAATGAGCCACAGACGGTAGTGTTTTGTAATAAACGCAGATGGCTTATCAATACTTTTAATCAATGGTCTATGTTTTGTCTTTTCAATCGCTCTATCGAAGATCAATATCAAAGATGGTAATAACGTTACACAGCATAAAACACCGATCACTACACCTTTTGCCATAACAATACCTAAGTCTTTGCCAAGTGCAAATGTCATAAAGCAAAGTGCCATAAATCCTGCAACTGTTGTGACGGAACTTCCCACAACGGACTTAAATGTATTTGCGATCGCATGCCCCATCGCACGTTCTTTTTCTCCTGGAAATCTTAATTTATTTTCCTCATAGCTGTTCAGCAGGAAAATCGAATAATCCATCGTCACTCCAAGCTGTAGTACTGCTGTTAATGCTTCTGTAATATAAGAAATCTCTCCGAGAAAAATATTACTTCCCAAGTTATATAAAACTGCTGCACCAATACTGATCAAGAAAAATATTGGTACGAGAAATGATGTTCCCGTCAATTCCAACACAAAGAAGGAAAGCAGCGTTGCAATCACAACATAGATCGGAAGTTCTTGTAATGAGATATTTTTAATATCTGTGACAATCCCTGTCATACCACTGATAAAGCATTGCTTATCTGCAATTTTTCTCATGTTTGTAACAGCTTCCATAGCTTCATCTGAAGAAGTTGTATTATCAAACAATGCAAGCATCATTGTCGCATCTCCGTTAAAAAATGCTTTCCGTAAATCTTTCGGAATCATTTCTACCGGAAGGCTGATATCTGCCACATCGTCATACCACATCACATCTTTCACATGATCAACTTCGCTGAATTTTTCTTCCAGTTTTTGTACATCTTTTAATTCCATTCCTTCGACGACAACCATGGAAAATGCACCCATACCGTATTCGTCTACAAGGATGTCCTGCCCTTTTACTGTTTCCAGATCACCCGGAAGGTAACTGAGCAGGTCATAATTAATCTTTGTCTCTGCTTTCCCGATTGCCGCAGGAATAAGCAGTAAGATACTTACTAATAAAATAAATATCCTGTGTTTGGCGATCCACTTACCAACTTTGACCACTCTAATCATCTCCTGACTTTTTCTTTTTTCTTTACAGCTTTATTATATTCAAAAATGACTAATAGTCAATACTAAAAATGAAATTTAGTCATTTTTATAGCTTGACTTTCTTTTTGGAATCGTAAATAATACATATGAGCAAAAAATTGGAGGGATTCGAGTGGGAAAATTAGAAACAAATAAAAAGGTGAAAAAAAATGCACTCCTTCAGAATGCATTTGAATTATTTACAGACAAAGGCTTCGCAAAGACAACGATCTCTGACATCGTCAGTCGGGCAGGTCTTGCGAAAGGTACTTTCTATTTATATTTTAAAGACAAATATGACTTGCGTGATAAACTGATTGTCTATAAGGCAGGACAACTTTTCTGCGATGCTTACAAAGCTCTTGTCAGTCAACCGATAAATGGATTCGAGCAGGAACTCCTCTTTGTGGCAGACTATATCATCGAGCGTCTGAAGAAGGATCATTCGCTTCTTCAGTTTCTCGCAAAAAATCTATCCTGGGGAATTTTTCGCACTGCTTTTTCAAGCAATGTCCCAAAAGAGTCTGAAGAATTTTACGATTACTATCTGAGAATGCTGAAGAAAAATCATATTGGTTGCAAAGATCCTGAGTTGATGCTGTTTACCATCATTGAACTGATCAATGCAACCTGCTACAACTGTATCCTATTTGAGGAACCGGTGACCATCGATGAATATCTGCCATATCTGCACCTGTCGATCATCCAGATTTTCCGTGCATTTACAAGCGAAGAACCTATTACCGCTTCCAAGAACTTACAACAATAACAAAACAAAAAACAGATGTCCCAAAAGCTTTATCTCTGCTTTTCAGACATCTGTTTTTCTATCCGCTTCTTATAAAGAATCGATTTCCACGGTTCTTCCATCGCTCCAGATTCTCTCTAAATCATAGAACAGACGGTTTTCTCTGTCAAATACATGCACGATCAAGTCGCCGAAATCTAACAGTACCCAATTTCCGAGTCCCTGTCCTTCTCTTTGTTTTACTTCGTATCCACCTTTGTGCAGATATTCTTCCACGTTGTCGACCAGCGCTTTTACTTGATTTTCACTGGAACCATTTGCAATGATGAAATAATCTGCAAGTACAGATACTTGTGAGATATCGATGATACGGATATCTTCTCCCTTTTTATCGCTCAGCGCCTCGTAAGCAAGACGCACCATTTCTTTTGAGTGATCCATTTTTATGCCTCCTCTGTCCGTTTTTCAAATAAGTCTTTGTAATATAGATAAGTCTTCTCTGTGATCGGATCGATCACCTTATCCCGTGTCCGCAAATAGGCGAGAGAATTTTCCAAGATTGTAAACAATGCCTGATCAATATTTTGAAAAGACATCCTTCGGATCTCGTCCAGTTTTGGAATCTCTTTCCTTCCCGGTTCTATAAAATCTGCAATATAAATAATTTTCTCAAGAAGTGTCATTCCCGGCCGCCCGGTCGTATGAGATGTGATTGCCTGCGCAATCGTCTCATCACCGACATGATATTTGTGTACTGCCATATAAGCGCCAAGCTTTGCATGCAGCAATTCTGGATTTTTCTTTTCAGACTCTGTGACCTCAATCTGGTATTTTTCGCACAGCTTTATTTTCTTACTGTTTGGAATCCCTTTGGCACAGTCATGAAGCACCCCTGCGGTCATTGCCTTCTCAATATCTTCCCCGTAGCACATCGCCAGTGAAGCGGCTGTGTACATCACTCCAAGCGTATGCTCATATCTGTCACTGTCGAGATGTAGTTTTACTTCTTTTTTAATTGCATGAATGTTTGCATTTTCTTTCACTTTCCCTTTTCCTCCGTAAGATACAGTCTGTGCTCATGAATATACTCTTTGACTCCAGGCGGAACAAGACTGCTGATATCCATTCCATACTGGACCATCTGACGGATATCACTTGAGGAAACATCCATCATCGGTGTGAGAAGCAGTTCTATCCCTGCCTGATACTTTTTCTTCAGATAATCAATCTGCTCCTGTACCTGTGACTGATCTTTCTCATCACGGCATGCCGCCAGAATCGTACAGTCAGACAGAAGGCTTTGCGGACATTTCCATGACTCAATGGAAAAAAGCGAATCCGCACCTATGATAAAATAAAATTCGTGTTCCGGGTAAAGTTCATTTAAGTTCCGTATCGTATCATAAGAATACGATACAGTTCCCTTCTCTGCCTCGTACAGATTCAATTCAAAACGGTCATGCCCTTCCAGAGCCAGTTTCACCATCTCAATCCGATGCCGGATTGAGATCTCCCCTGATTTGTGTGGTGGATTTCCATTTGGCAGGAACCACACTCTCTGAAGGCGGAACTGTCTGGCTGCGTACTCTCCGAGCATTAGATGACCATTGTGGATCGGATCAAATGTCCCACCCATGATTCCGATTTTCATTGTTCTCATTCTCCTTTACGGCAGAATAATTTTCTTTTTATTGTCTTTTCCTTCTCTGTAAAGTACGATTTTCTTTCCGATCACCTGCACAACCTGTGCCCGTGTTCGTTCTGCGATCAACTGTGCAAGTTCTTTTGGATCATCTGCACAGTTCTTTAAAACACTGATTTTAATCAGTTCTCTTGCCTCCAGCGCCTCGCTGATCGCCTCAGTAAGCGCAGGTGTCATGCTGGATTTACCAATCTGGAAAATTGGATCCATCGTCATAGCAAGACTCTTTAAATATGCTCTCTGTTTTGTTGTCATCTTTTATCCACCTCTGTTTCTCTGTCAAAAACTCTTTTCTATTTGTAATAGTCAAACTGCAGACCATACATCCGCACAGTGTCTCCTTCTTGGATGCCTGCATCTTCAAGCTGCTGAAGAATACCGGTATCTTTTAAGAATTTCTGGAAGAACGCAAATCCCTTTTCGGAATCCAGATTGGTGTAACCAAGCATCTTCTCGATCTTTGGCCCTTCCACAACATATACATCGTCTTCTTTCTCTACCGTATAAGGAAGATCGATCGTAATTAATTCCTCCTCCGGGAAATACTCCTGCTCAAAAATAACCGGAGGTACATCCAATGTCTTCAGCTGTTCACGTACATAGTAGAGGAGTTCCTGCACACCCTCACCGGAAACACCGGAAATCGGAAATACTTTGATTCCTTTTGGTTCAAACTCCGCCCGAATCTTCTCTACCGGATCTTCATCCTCCGCATAAATCAAATCTGTCTTATTTGCCGCGATCACCTGAGGACGCTTTGCGATCTCGCTGTTGTAATTTTCCAGTTCTGCATTGATCTTATAAATATCCTCAATCGGATCTCTTCCTTCCGAAGAAGCTGCATCGACGACATGGATCATCATCTTTGTACGCTCAATGTGACGTAAAAATTCATATCCCAATCCAACTCCCTGTGATGCTCCTTCGATCAGACCCGGAATGTCAGCGATTACAAAGCCATCTCCGCCATCTTTAAAATCTACAACACCTAAATTCGGATTCAATGTTGTAAAATGATAATTTGCAATCTTCGGATTTGCGTTTGTCACACGAGAGAGGAACGTCGATTTTCCTACATTTGGAAATCCGATCAGCCCAACATCCGCAATCACTTTCAGTTCCAGATTCACCCAGAGTTCCTGTGCAGGCTGTCCTGGCTGTGCATACTTCGGCACCTGCATCGTCGCAGTTGCAAAATGCTGATTGCCAAGTCCTCCTTTTCCTCCCCTGAGAATTACCTGTCTTCTATTTTCTCCGGACATATCTGCAATCACCTTGTCAGACTCTGCCTCTTTGATGATCGTTCCTTCTGGAACTTTCAGGATGATATCCGGCGCATTCTTCCCATGACATCTGCGCTTTCCACCCTGTTCTCCATCTTTTGCGACATACTTTCTTCTATGACGGTAATCTGCAAGTGTGTTGAGTCCGTCATCTACTTCAAAGATCACATCTCCGCCTTTTCCGCCGTCTCCTCCGTCCGGTCCGCCGTTTGGCACATACAATTCTCTCCGGAAACTTGCATGTCCATCCCCGCCTTTTCCGGAACGGATATAAATTTTTGCTCTGTCTGCAAACATATTTTTGTTTCCTTTCTATGTCAATCTCTCTGTTCTATTGTTCCATGAATGCTATTATTATATCAGAATCTTGTAATGATAGATAGTAGAATTTAAAAAAGACTCCAAACCTGATGATTTGAAGCCTATTTTCATACTTATTATTCTGCTACTGGATAGATAGAAACTTGTTTCTTATCTCTTCCTTTTCTTTCGAATCTTACAACTCCGTCAACTAAAGCGAATAAAGTATCATCTCCACCGCGTCCTACGTTAACTCCTGGGTGAATCTTTGTTCCACGTTGTCTGTAAAGGATATTTCCAGCTTTTACAAATTGTCCGTCAGCTCTTTTCGCACCTAATCTCTTAGATTCAGAGTCTCTACCGTTCTTTGTAGAACCAACTCCCTTTTTGTGAGCGAAAAATTGAAGGTTTAATTTCATCATGGTCTTACACCTCCTCAAATGTTATATCAATATATTGCTCGTAGTTTTCGTCATCTGCTATGCTCTCAAGACCGAGAATCATCGCATCCAACAACAGTGCAGCCCTCTCCGAAGGACTATTTGGCAGTTCAAATTCAATTACACCTTCCTCATCATCCGATACCAAACTTGTCTCATCTGATGTGTAACGGTCAATTGCATTCACTGTATTAATGATCAGTACCGAAGCTGCTGCGCAAACAATATCCTGCCCCGCCTCGCTCATTCCGGCATGTCCTTTCGTACGAAAACCAACACATGCATGCTTTTCATTTTTTAAAATCGTTACCTGAATCATGGTCTTGATTAAGCGTTGATCTTTTCGATCTTAACAGCTGTGTACTGCTGTCTGTGACCATTTTTCTTATGGTATCCAGTTTTTCTCTTATACTTGTAAACGATAACTTTTTTAGCTTTTCCATCTCCGATTACAGAAGCTGTAACTGTTGCACCTTCTACTGTCGGATTTCCAACTTTTAATTCAGCATCGCTAACTGCAAGCACCTGGTCAAATGTGAAAGTTTCTCCAGCTTCTACACCAAGTTTCTCTACTCTAATGATATCGCCTTCGGCTACTTTGTACTGTTTACCACCTGTTGCTATAATTGCGTACATATGGCACCTCCTATTATCATTACTCGCCAGCTTTGGTGACCTTAAATAAGATTCTTATACCTCGCTGTGCGGCATCTCCTATATACTATCATCTGTTTTTCATTGTGTCAATAGGTTTACTGATTTTTTTTATACTTTTTATTCCTCTTTCCATATGCTTATAGCAGTAGCTGATGATCTCGCGTCTTGTGATGATTCCGATAAAATTCTGCTGATCATCTACGACCGGGACGAAATTCTGCTCCATCGCGCGGTCGATCAAATCCTCCATCTTTGCGCCTGCATTCACGGCCTGATAATCATAACGTCTTGTAACCTCTGTCATCAGAATATTTTCCGCCTTTTTCAGGTCAAGATTAGCATGATCCTTGATCCACCAGAGAAGATCGCCCTCTGTGATGCTTCCCACATATTTTCCCTCCCGGTTCAATACCGGAACAGAAGAATATTTATGATACTCCATTGTTTCTAACACCTGTCGCAATGTGTGATTGTCATAGACATATGCAAGATCACTCTTCGGTCTTAGAAAAAATAAAATGTTCATATATCTGTCCTCTCTTTAGCTGTTAAATCTGCGTTTTTACAAAGATATCATAAATTGCCTGGATGGCAGTTTCAAACTCCTCATTTTTCACTCCGATAATAATATTTAACTCACTGGAGCCAAGATCGATCATTTTGACATTGACATTTGCATGTGCTAAAGCAGAGAAAATGCGCCCGGCTGTTCCTCTCGCACGCGCCATCCCTCGTCCAACAACGGCAAGCAAGGCGAAGTCTGATTCCAGCTGAATATGATCCGGTTGTACTGCCCGCTGAATTCCGGAAATTACAGCCTGCTCTTTCTCCTCAAACACAGACTGATCCACAAGCACTGTCATCGTATCAATACTTGACGGCATATGTTCAAACGGAATCTCATTGTCTTCAAAAATCTGAAGAACTTTTCGTCCAAAACCGATCTCTGCATTCATCATTTCTTTTTCAATATGAACCGAAGCAAATCCTTTTTTTCCTGCAATCCCGGTGATCGTATACTTCGACTGACGGCAGGTACTTTCCACGATCATCGTACCAGGATCTTGCGGTGCATTGGTATTGCGGATATTGATCGGAATTCCGTCTTTTCTCACCGGAAAGATAGCATCCTCGTGCAGGACTGTGGCCCCCATATAAGAAAGCTCTCTCAACTCTCTGTATGTGATCGTCTCGATCGGCTGAGGATTGTGGATAATCCTTGGATCTGCAATCAGAAATCCCGAGACGTCCGTCCAGTTCTCATACATATCCGCCTTCGCAGCCTTTGCCACGATCGATCCCGTAATATCTGATCCTCCTCTTGAAAATGTGTGGATCTTTCCATCCGCTCCCATTCCGTAAAATCCCGGAATCACCGCACGATTTGCATTTTCAAGACGTTTCGCGAGTACATCTTCGGTCCGTGTCAGATCAAGATTTCCTTGCTTATCAAAAAAGATCACTTCTGTCGCATCAATAAACGTGATGCCCAGATAACTGCTCATAACAATCCCATTCAGATATTCTCCTCTGGATGCCGCATAATCTCTTCCTGCCTTTTTTAAAAACTGTTCCGCGATCACCTCAAATTCTTTGTCAAGAGACAACTCCAGCTGAAGTCCGTCAATGATTTCTTCATAGCGTGCTTTGATCTCGTTTAACAGTGGAAGAAATTTCTTTCCTTTCTCTGCCAGTTCATAGCAGTGGTAGAGCATGTCTGTGACTTTCGTGTCATTAATATGCCGTTTTCCCGGTGCAGATGGAACTACATAGCGTCTTGTCTGATCCGCCCGGATAATCTCTCCTACTTTTTTAAACTGAGCCGCATTTGCAAGCGAACTCCCGCCAAATTTTACTACTTTTCTCATTCGGTACCTTCCTCTCATTTATCCAAGATATTCTTCTGCAACTTCTGGTGTAAAAACAACGCCCTGGATGCCGAGCATCTTTGCCGCCTCTACATTCTCCGGTCTGTCATCAAAGAATATCGCATTCTCCGGTTTTATATTATACCTCGTCAGAAGGGTTTTGTATATCTTTTCTTCCGGTTTTATACATTTTTCTTTGTAAGAAAAAACACCTCCGTCAAAGCTATTGATAAATCCCAGTTCCTCTTTTGTCATTTCATATAATCCTTCCGAATAATTGGAAAGATAATAGATCCGGCACCCTTTTTCACGAAAATGAGCGATCAGACGATCTGTGTAAGGGAATTTATGTATGCAGCCCGCAAGTCCTTCAAATACTTGCCGCACTTCCTTCTCATTATGCGGTGCATTTTGAAGAAAGCACTGCAGCCATTCTTCTGGTGTAACAGCACCCTGGTCCCCAAGGATCCAGGCCTCACTTAAGAAAATCGCATCTGCCAACACTTGAAAAGTCTTCTCGTCAAAACAAAACTGCTTTAGATAAGATTCCCAGTCATACTCAACAAGCACTTTCCCAAGATCAAAAATCACAGTATCTATCATCTTTTTTCTCCTCTTTTTGTATTCTTCTCATCATTTATATGAAACCATTTAAGCTCTTTCTATCTTTACACATTGAAAAAGGAGTGTTTGTAAAAACACTCCTCACTTCTGCACATATTCATTAATTATATTTACGTTTTCTAGCAGCTTCAGATTTCTTTTTACGTCTTACGCTTGGTTTTTCGTAATGTTCTCTTTTACGAATCTCCTGCTGAATACCAGCTTTTGCACAGTTTCTTTTGAATCTGCGTAAAGCGCTATCTAACGTCTCATTATCTTTTACGATTACATTTGACATAGTCTCACACCTAACCTCCCCTCCAGCCCTATATTGTGCATCATACGACTGTTCGGGTATTTTTATTGCACTACATATGATTATAGCATATTTTTTGATTTCGTCAATAGTTTCCTGCAAATTTTCGGAATGATTTTTATTACTTTTTTCTTCTTTTTTCAGACTTTTTCAAAAAAATCAACCAGTTTGCACGCATCTACTGAATCTGTTCTGCTAACACTTCTTTCGCTTTCGACAATGCTGCGTCAATTCCTTCTGGATTCTTTCCGCCGGCCTGCGCCATATTCGGACGACCTCCGCCGCCTCCACCTACAAGACCAGCAATTGCTTTGATCAGATTTCCTGCATGGGCACCTTTCTTTAACGCACCTTCTGTAGCTGTCGCCATCAGGCTAACCTTACCACCTGCTGCTGAAGCGATCACTACAACTCCTTCTCCGAGTTTTTCTTTTAACTGATCGCCAAGCTCACGAAGTCCTCCCATGTCTACATCTTCCACACGGACTGCAAGCACTTTCACTCCGCAGATCTCCTCTACCTGATTCATCACATCGCCGACAGCTTCCTGAGCCGCTTTGCTCTTTAAGCTTTCGATCTCACTGTGAAGTGACTTTGTCTCTGCGAGCAGATGACTGATTTTCTCCGTCAGATTCTCTGGTGTTGCTTTTAATAATTTTGCCGCTTCTGCAAGCTTCTGTTCCTGTGCTTTATAATAAGCAAATACACCGTCTCCAGTCAGTGCTTCAATACGGCGCACACCTGCTGCCACACCGGATTCGGACACGATCTTAAATGTTGTGATCAGACCAGTATTACTTACATGTGTTCCACCGCAAAGTTCTTTAGAGAAGTCTCCCATTGTGACAACGCGCACATCTTCTTCGTACTTTTCTCCGAAAAGTGCCATCGCACCTGTCTTTTTCGCTTCTTCCACGTTCATTACTTCTGTTACGACCGGATTGTTCTTTGCGATTTCTTCATTTACAAGCGCTTCTACTGCCTCAATCTCTTCTCTTGTCATCGCAGAAAAATGTGCGAAGTCAAAACGAAGTCTGTCTGGTGTCACAAGAGAACCTTTCTGCTCTACATGAGATCCGAGTACTGTTTTTAATGCCTTCTGGAGCAGATGTGTTGCACTGTGATTCTTACATGTATTCAAACGTTCTTTCGATTTCACCTCAAGTGTCACAGTATCTCCTGTACGGAACATTCCCTTTGTCACACGACCGATGTGTCCGAATTTTCCTCCGAGCAGCTTGATCGTCTCTTCTACTGCGAACTCTGCATCTGCAGTATGGATGATTCCAGTATCACCTTCCTGTCCACCCATTGTAGCATAAAACGGTGTCTTCTCTACGAAGATTGTAGCTCTCTGTCCATCTGCAACCGCTTCCGTGATCTCACTTTCTGTTGTAAGCACTGTGATCTTAGAATCACAGGACAGTGTGTCATATCCGACAAATTCGGTTGTGACAGACGGATCGATTTCATCATATACAGTCGCATCTGCACCCATATAGTTTGTCTCTTTGCGGGCTTCTCTTGCCTGGACTCTCTGTTTTTCCATTGCTACCTGGAAACCTTCCTCGTCAATTCCATAACCTTTTTCTTCCAAAATCTCTTTTGTCAGATCAAGTGGAAATCCATAAGTATCATACAGTTTAAATGCATTTTCTCCAGAAAGTACCTTTTCTCCGGCCTGATTCATCTCTTCCTGCATCACCGAGAGAATATGCAATCCCTGATCGATTGTCTTGTCAAACTTATCTTCCTCCTGCGTCAGCACATTGAAGATAAACTCTTTCTTTTCATCTAATTCCGGATACCCGTCTTTGGAACCTTCGATGACTGTCTCACTTAATTTTGCAAGGAATTTTCCTTCAATTCCAAGAAGACGGCCATGTCTTGCCGCGCGGCGGATCAGACGGCGAAGCACATACCCGCGTCCTTCGTTTGTCGGCATGATTCCATCTGAAATCATAAATGTTGCAGAGCGGATATGATCGGTGATCAGACGGATCGATACGTCCTGATCCGCATCTTTCTTGTAAGTCACGTTCGCTGCTTCACACACTTTATCACGAAGTGCTTTGACAGTATCCACATCAAAAATAGAATCTACATCCTGCACAACAGAAGCAAGACGTTCCAATCCCATACCGGTATCGATATTCTTCTGCTCTAACTCAGAATAATTTCCATGTCCATCGTTGTCAAACTGAGTGAATACATTGTTCCAAATCTCCATATATCTGTCACATTCACATCCAACTGTACAATCCGGGCTTCCGCATCCGTATTTCTCCCCGCGGTCATAGTAGATCTCAGAACATGGACCACATGGACCAGCTCCATGCTCCCAGAAATTATCTGCTTTTCCAAACTTAAAGATACGCTCTGCCGGAATTCCCATCTCCTTGTTCCAGATCTCAAATGCTTCCTCATCATCCACATACACAGACGGATATAAGCGGTCTGCATCAAGTCCTACCACTTCTGTCAAAAATTCCCATGACCACTGGATAGCTTCTCTCTTAAAGTAATCTCCGAAAGAGAAATTTCCAAGCATCTCAAAAAATGTACCGTGGCGTGCTGTCTTTCCGACATTCTCAATATCTCCGGTACGGATACACTTCTGGCAGGTTGTCACGCGCTTGCGCGGTGGAATCTCCTGTCCTGTAAAATATGGTTTCAGCGGCGCCATTCCCGAGTTGATCAGGAGCAGACTGTTGTCATTGTGCGGCACCAGTGAAAAACTCTTCATTGCAAGATGTCCTTTGCTCTCAAAAAATTCAAGGAACATCTTTCTCAATTCATTTACTCCGTATTGTTTCATACTTTTCCTCCTAAGGCAAACTATTTCATGTCTGATCGACTTACTTGCTAAATACTTCCTAATTATAAATAGGTTTGCCTGCCTTGTCAATGAACAGACAGCAGAAAACATACCGTTCTGATCCAGGCGGCAAAAAGATTACACTTCTGTAATAAAAAACACTGCCTATTCAACTGAGATCGCATACGCTGTCTGTCTGCGGCATTCTCTGCCGGACAGACCTGAAAACTTACTGCAATCTCTCTCTCATAGGCAGTGTTCCTTCTCCTTTTCATTTGAAAGGGGATTTTCTTATTTCTTTTCTTTTCTGACACGCAGAGCATGTCCGGCTTTGACTCCAAGAACTGCTACTGCCATCAGAAATACCATTTTCACAACTGTGATAATAAGTTCTGCAAAAAATGCCATATTCTTCCCTCCATTCGGATCTTTCTCTCCGACTTTTCTTCTGTTATCATAACACAGCACTCTGCATTTGTAAAGCCGTGCAAAGCCTCTTCCTTCCGCTTCTAATTCAACTCAATCTCTGCCAGTTCTTTTGGCGGAAGTTTTTTAGTGGAAGTTGACACAAATTTTTTCAGTTCTGCCTGTGCTTTATTCACCGGAAGATTCGTTCCCGCTCCGGCAACACATCCTCCCGGACATCCCATTCCTTCGATCAGACATCCATTCATCTTGCCTGCCTTTGCAAGTGTCAACAATTTTTTACAATCTGCAAGTCCTTCTGCATGTTCGATCTTCACATCGATATCCGGATAATACTCATTGATACACTGCTCGATCGCATTTGCGACACCACCTGCCACTGCATATCCACGGCCAGCTCCGGTTGCATCATGGAAAGAGGATTCTCCTTCATAATTATCAAAGTCAATGTCTTTCGCATCAAACATCGCCTGCAGTTCTTCAAAAGTGATCACAAAATCCACATCACTGCGCACACTTCTTCTTGATGCCTCTAGTTTCTTTGACGCACACGGACCGATAAATACCACCTTTGCATTTGGATGCTTCTGTTTGATCGTCCTTGCAGTCGCAACCATCGGTGTCAATTCCTGAGAAACTTCGTCTACAAGGTCCGGGAAAAATTTCTTTGTAAGCATAGACCACGATGGGCAGCAGGACGTCAGAAGGAATGGCAACTCTCCCGTAGCTACTTTTTCCGCATAGTGATGCGCCTCTGAAACAGCTCCAATATCCGCTCCCAGTGCGACCTCATATACTTCGCTGAATCCTAAGTCCAATAATGCAGACTTAATTTTTCTTGGTGTGACATCCGTTCCAAACTGTCCAACAAAGGCAGGTGCAATCTCTGCAATGATCTCGCCGCCTTCTCTGAGCGCTCTTCCCAACTGAAAGATCTGTGACTTATCCGAGATTGCTCCGAATGGACAGCTTACCATACACATTCCACAGGAAACACATTTCTCATTGTCAATCTTTGCTCTTCCTACTTTGTCACTGACAATCGCATTTACTCCGCATGCTCTCGCGCATGGGCGCTCTTTTTTTGCAATTGCATCGTATGGACAGGCAGACTTACATTTTCCACACTTGATACATTTTGACTGATCAATATAAGAATGTCCGTTTACCATAGAGATTGCATCTTTTGGACAGACCTCTGCACATGGATGTGCCAGACATCCTTTACACATATTGCTGACCTCATATCCACGCTCTTCGCACGCAGCACACGCGGATGGCACAACCTGCATAAGTGGCGGCTCATAATACTTCTCAGAAATATTACTTTCTTCCACTCCTGCTGTAATATGAACCGGACGGTCTTCTGGACGCAAAGACATTCCCATCGCAAGGCGTACACGCTCACTGACAACAGCTCTCGCACGATACATACTGTCCCTATATTTTTCTCCATCCTCCGTCACAAGACGATATGGGATTTCCTCAATCTCTTCAATCAGATTCTCTGATGTTGACTCAAATGCTACTTTCGATACTTCACGGAATACTTGTCTTCTGATTTTTCTGACAGGTGTTTCTAATCCTCGCATTCCCATTCTTCTTCCTCCTTTATCTTTCCAGCATATATCCATGACATTTTTACAATGTCACAAGCTGCTTTTCCATCGGACATCAGTTCCGATACATTATTACCTTTAATCATAAAAGAGTGTTAATCGTTTGTCAATGTTCTCGGATGCATTCTTTCAGATACAATGTAACTCGTTTCCACCCTCCCACTTCCATATTTGGAAGTAGATTGCTATCTTATATGAGAGGTCCTTATGCAAATACACGCTGCGCATAATAGACAGACTGCATGGCATCTTTTCCATAGAAATCAGCCCCGATCATCTCTGCATATTCTGGATTTAAAACAGCACCTCCGACCATCACTTTGCAGTCCGGACAGTGTTCCCGAAGCAATCGGATCGTCTCTTCCATGCTCACAACAGTCGTAGTCATCAGCGCGCTCAGTCCGACCAGTCTGATCCCCTCTTGTTTTGCAGTATGCACAATCACCTCCGGATCCACATCCTTTCCAAGATCGATCACATCAAAACTATAATTTTCCAACAGAACTTTCACGATATTTTTCCCGATATCATGGATATCTCCTTTGACTGTGGCAAGGATCACTTTTCCTTTCTTCTGCTCTTTTTGTCCGCTTCGTTCCAGCACTTCTTTCAGCACGGCAAATGCTTCTTTCGCTGCCTCTGCACTCATCAGAAGCTGCGGAAGAAAGATTGTTCCCTTCTCAAATCCTTTTCCAACAACATCCAGCGCCGGGATCAACTGTTCCTGGATGATCGCAAGCGGCTCTTTTTCTCTGACGAGCTCTCTCGTAAGATGTCCCGCCTCTTCCTTTAATCCACGTTCGATCGCTGTCTGCAGTGACATTTCTCCCGCCCGGGACGTCTCCTGCCCGGCCTGCGTCGGACTGCCCGCTATAGACTGTTGTTCCTCCTCGACAGTTTTGCTGTACCGCTCAATATAGGAAGCACAGTTCTCATCATAGTTCATCAGCGCACAAAACGCATAATAAGAATTCATCATCTCCTCTGAGAACGGATTGATGATTGCCGATGTAAGCCCTTGCTGCATCGCCATCGTATAAAAATGCGCATTGATCACAGGACGTTTCGGAAGTCCAAAAGATATATTGGATACGCCAAGCACCGTATTTACTTTGCATACTTCCCGCACGAGTTTCAATGCTTTCAATGTCACAAGCGCTCCTTCCGGTTCAGAACTGATCGTCATCGCAAGCACATCAACAACAATGTCTTTCCGATCGATGCCATATTTTTCCGCCTCACAGATGATTTTTTCCGCAATTGCAAGACGCCCCTCTGCCGTATCCGGGATGCCGTCTTCATCGATCGTCAGTGCAACAACGACGCCACCATACTTCTGCACCAGTGGAAATACCTGGTCCATCGACTCCTGTTTCCCATTGACAGAGTTGATCATCGGCTTTCCATTGTAAATTCTCATCGCACGTTCCATCGCTTCCGGAAGCACCGTATCAATCTGAAGTGGAAGGCTTGTGACACTCTGAAGTTCTGTCACCACTTTTTCCATCACTGCCACTTCATCGATATCGGGAAGTCCTACATTGACATCTAGAATATGCGCGCCTTTCTCCTGCTGCATGATCCCTTCTTTCAGGATATAGTCAAAATCTCCGTCTTTCAATGCCTGTTTTAATTTCTTTTTTCCAGTTGGATTGATGCGTTCTCCAATGATGACAGGCTTTCTGCCAAAACTTATGCAGGTTCCATAAGAAGATACGAGTGTATGATGCTTCTTTACCGGCGGAATTGCTTTCATCCCCTGACATAGTGTTGTCATCTGTCGGATATGTGCCGGTGTTGTTCCGCAACACCCCCCGATAATACAGGCGCCCTTCTCTACAATCAGTTTCATCGTAGACGCAAATTCTTCCGGCACTACATCGTAGTAAGTCTGCCCGTCCCTCTGTTTCGGAAGTCCTGCATTTGGCTTTACGATCACAGGCAGTGACGTATAAGTCAAAAGTTCCTCCAAAATCGAAAGCATCTGCTCCGGTCCCATACCACAGTTGATTCCGAGGGCATCCACACGAAGTCCTTCCAGCATCGCAACCACCGAAGGAACGTCTCCCCCCGTCAAAAGCTTTCCGCGTTCGTCAAAG
The DNA here is from genome assembly GCF_042846195.1 of Faecalimonas umbilicata. Lineage (NCBI taxonomy): Bacteria > Bacillati > Bacillota > Clostridia > Lachnospirales > Lachnospiraceae > Faecalimonas > Faecalimonas umbilicata. Next base: position 1,443,961 of record NZ_AP031411.1, on the reverse strand, counting down.
ATCATCGTTGCAAATACGGGAAGACTTGTGCGCTCTTTCGCCGCGAGAACTGCTGCCTTCACTTCATAAGTATCGCTCATCGTCTCAATATGAATGAGATCTGCTCCGGCTTTCTCACCATATTCCATTACTTCTGCAAATGCCTCATAGGCATCCTCAAAGGCAAGATCTCCCATCGGCTTTAACAACTTTCCGGTCGGTCCGATATCCAGACCCACATAGATTTCTCTGCCATCTTTGACACCACGCCGTGCCGCCTCCCGCACATTTTCCACAGCTCTGGTGACAACCTCCTGCAAAGGACAGTCTTCACTGTGAAACTTCAACGCATTCGCGCCAAAAGTATTTGTCAGTACAATATCGCTTCCCGCCTCAAAATAATTCTGGTGGATCGCAATGACTTCTTCCGGTCTTTTTAAGTTCCAGCTCTCTGGAAGTTCTCCCGGCTGTAACCCTTTCTCCTGTAACAATGTGCCCATTCCTCCATCGAGAAACAGTAATTCTTTTCCCAAACGTTCTAACAGCATCCTCTAACTACTCCTTCTGTATAAACAATCCTTCTTCTCACACGCCTCACATCCTTTGATATGGCATGGCTGTTGTTCTGTGCTGGCTCCGATCACTGCGGTGACAGATTTTGTCGGTGTCATCATCCCTCCTCCTGTGAGGGTAAGACCGATCGTCTTCGCACAGTCTAACATCCGCATCAGTGTCTCCTGACAGGAAATTGAGAAATCTCCGTATCCCGGACTAAACCGCGGGCGCAGATACCTTCCCTGTCTCTGATACTCTTCTGCGATTTTCTTTTGACAGTCATCACAATACTCTTCCAATTCCGCAGCAGCACATGCCTGACCGACAACCGCCTTCGCCATATCTGTCAGAGAGTATCTCCGGATCCATCTGTCCACCTCCGTCCCAAGCGTCGCCCCAAACAAAACAATTTGATCACATCCCGTAAGATTTTTTGAGAGGTTTTTGCTTGTGACTGTCCATCCGCCAATTTCTATCTGATCCGCTCCTTTGACCTGCAAATCAAAAATGCGATAGACTGACTTCGCACATTTTATCTGATCAAGTTCTCTAAAAACTTCTGTGATCAGTGCAAATGTTCCATCATCTACCGCATGTCTTCCATAGCCAAGATAGCGGATTGCTTCCTTTATCCGCATTTCCATCGGCATTACCTCAAAATCTCTGACAGATTTGTCATAATCGCTGCCGCCACTTCCGGCTTATTCATTGAGTAAATATGGATGTGATCAATTCCGTTGGCGATCAGATCAATGATCTGGTCTGTCGCATAAGCGATTCCCGCCTGCTTCATCGCTTCCGGCTTCTCCCCGAAACGGTCTAAGATCGCATGGAACCGCTGCGGCAGAACCGTTCCGGATAATTTGCAGATTCTCGTCATCTGTCTGCTGTTTGTGACAGGCATGATTCCCGGGAGTACCGGAACAGTGATCTCTTTTTCCCGAATACGATAGAGGAAGTTATAGAGAATCGCATTGTCAAAAAACATCTGCGTTGTAAGAAAATCCACTCCACAGTCTACCTTCCGCTTCAGATAAGCGATGTCATCTTCTTTGTGTTCATTTTCCACATGGCCCTCTGGATAACATGCCGCCCCAATGCAAAAATCGCCCTGCTTTTTAATCTCTCGGATCAGTTCATATGCGTAATGATACTGGTCTGTCTCCGGAAATTCCCGCCCTTCCGGAATATCTCCGCGCAGTGCCAGGATATTTTCAATCCCCTCCGCCCTTAATCGGTCTACCACCGACAACACTTCCTCTTTTGTCGAAGAAGCACAGGTCAGATGCGCCAGGCTGGTCACACCCATTTTCTTTTGAATATCCGAGGCAATCTGTACAGTATTCTTGCTCGTTCCGCCTCCTGCGCCGTAAGTGACGCTGATGAACGCAGGTGCAAGCTTCGCGATCTGCTCTGTGGCGCTTAAAACGGCCTCAATTCCTGCATCCGTCTTTGGTGGAAAAATCTCAAATGAAATATGTATTTTGTTCTCCTGTAATTTATCTATAATCTTCATCTTCTCGTAATCTCCTTAGCTGCAATATTCTCATGCTGTTATTTTGGGTGTGCCTTAGATCAAATCATCGTACAACTGCTCATACTGTTTTGCAGAATTATCCCAGGAAAAATCCTGCTGCATTGCATGTTCTACAATCTTATTCCAATCTCTCTTCTTATCATAATAAATATGTTCTGCATAACGTATGATGTCCATCATCTCATGTGCATTGTAGTTTGCAAAACTGAATCCGGTTCCGGTCTTGTCAAATTCATTGTACGGAACCACCGTATCTTTCAGTCCTCCCGTCTCTCGCACGATCGGAAGTGTTCCGTAGCGCAGACTCATCAGCTGACTTAATCCACATGGTTCAAATAGTGATGGCATTAAAAACGCATCGCAGGATGCATAGATCTTATGTGACAGTGCTTCTGAATAATAAATGTTCGCCGAGACTTTTCCCTGATACTTCCATGCAAAATGGCGGAACATATTCTCATAGCGTTCTTCTCCGGTTCCAAGTACGACAAGCTGGATATTCTCCTGACATAACTCATCCATCATATAGGCAATCAGATCCAATCCTTTCTGGTCTGTCAGTCTTGATACGATTCCGATCATCATGGTCTTTGCGTTTTTCTCCAGTCCAAGTTCTTCCTGAAGCGCCAGTTTATTTTTTGCTTTCTCTTTGCGGAAATTTTCCACCGAGAAGTTATTCGTAATCAATTCATCTGTCTTTGGATTATAGACATCATAATCTATTCCATTCACGATTCCCTGCAGGCAGTTTGCCCGTGCACGCATCAGCCCATCAAGATTTTCTCCATAAAACGGCATCTTGATCTCCTCTGCATAAGAGTTACTCACCGTTGTAATGCGATCTGCATAGACAATTCCGCCTTTCAGATAGTTGGCATCCTTGTATGCTTCAAGCTTATCCGGAACAAAATAGTAATCCGGCAATCCTGTGATATCCCTCACCGTCTTTGTATCCCACGTTCCCTGGAATTTCAGATTATGTATCGTCATGATCGTCTTAATGTTCCGATAGTATTCATTGGAATACCGGAAATTATCAAGATAAATCGGGATCAACCCTGTCTGCCAGTCATGGCAATGAATGATATCCGGCCGGAAATCGATCACCGGAAGCGTACTTAAAACTGCCTTGGAGAAAAAGGCAAATTTCTCAATGTCTTCATAGATATTGCCATAAGGGGCAAACCCATTAAAATAAAATTCATTGTCAATAAAATAAAATGTCACACCATCGTGCACATATTCCAACACACCGACATACTGCGTTCTCCAGTTCAAGTCCATATAAAAATGAGTCCGATACTCTAATTTTTCTTTCCACTCTTCTTTCATACACATATATTTTGGAAGCATGACTCTGACATCATACTTCTCTTTATCAAAGTATTTCGGCAGCGAACCTACAACATCTGCAAGTCCCCCGGTCTTGATAAACGGCACACACTCTGACGCTGCGAACAAAATCCTTTTCATATGATTCCCTCCAAACTTTTTACTTTCTGTTATTATATCGTATTTTCAGAAAAATGAAAAGACATAAGATAGAACTGAGTCCTTTTTATTCCACAAGCTGCCTGCGTCTTCCTCTCAGACGGATAGTATCCGCAAGAAGTGCGATAAATTCCGAGTTAGTCGGTTTCCCCTTTCCGCTGCTGACCGTATATCCGAACATTTCGTCGATCGTCTCCAATTTTCCCCTCGTCCATGCCACCTCAATCGCATGGCGGATCGCCCGCTCTACCCGGCTTGATGTTGTCTGATTTTTCTTCGCAACGGTCGGATAGAGGATTTTTGTAATTGCATTTAGCACATCCATATCTTCCACAGCCATTATGATCGCATCCCGCAGATAATGATATCCTTTGATGTGTGCCGGAATCCCAATCTCGTGAATCATATCGGTTACTTCTTCCTCAAGATCATACTCCGGCAGATCTTTCCTGCTGCTTTCCAGTTCCCGGTCCGGGGCTGCCGGGCGGTAAACTCGATTTACATGTTTGATCTTATCTAACAGCATCCGGTTGTTAAATGGCTTCATAATATAGTAATTCGCTCCTTTTTCAAAGGCATCTTCTGTCATTTGTTCCTGTCCGACAGCTGTCACAACGATAAAACTCGGATGCTTTTTGATTTTTTTATCTGTATTGATCTGTTCCATCACACTCAATCCGTCCATTTTCGGCATGATCAGATCCAAAAGGACGACATCCGGCTGTTTTTGTTCTATAATTTTGCACATATCCTCCCCATTGTTCGCTTTTCCAACCAGTGTCAGTTCCTTGTCCCGATCGATCAGTTCCCCAAGAAGATCCAACATTCTCTCATTATCGTCAGCAATAGCTACATTCAGTTTTCCCATGGCTACATCCTCCTTCAATTTCTGCCTTCATTCCACAGCATTCATTATAGACTTGCCATAGGTGGCGAATCAAGAAAAAGGGTTCCTCATTATTCGACAGTCCTGTCAGGATTTTACATGTTCCAACATATTTTCGATAAAAATACCATAGCCTTTCTTCGCATCCTGCACAAACACATGAGTTACCGCTCCAATGATCTTGTCATTCTGGATGATTGGGCTTCCGCTCATCCCCTGGATAATCCCGCCCGTCTTCTCAAGAAGTTCTTTATCTGTCACTTCCAACACGATCCCCTTATTGACTTCCCGCTCCGAGAGATCCACTTTCAATATATTGACATCATATTCTCTGACAACACCATCTACACAGCACCTGATTTTTGCCGGTCCTCTTTGGATCTCTGTCTTTCTCCCTGCTTTCAGCGGTGTCTCATCCGCAAATAATTCATGGATCCGGTCTACCGTACCGAATATTCCCGCATCTGTATTTTCCGTGATCTCCCCGAGAATATTATATCGGTTGTACACGATCACACCTTCCATCCCGCCTGGACTTCCATCCTCCCCTTTCTGGATTGCACTGATACTTGTTTCGTAGAGACTTCCTTTGGCGATTTCCAAAAGCTCATTGGTATCTACATCGTGGATTCCATGCCCAAGTGCACCAAACTGACTATTTCCATTTAAGAAAGTCACTGTGCCAAGTCCCTGGGCATTGTCCCGCACCCAGATTCCGAGACGATATTCTTCCTCACTGCTTTCCACTGCCTTCAGCCGCACATCTACGGGCTGGTCTTTTCTGCGAAGATGAAGCACAACATTTTCATCATCAAGCTTTTTTACTGCCGCAATCAATTCTTTTTTGTTTGTGATCACCTCATCATTGATCCCTGTAATATAATCTCCCTGTCGAACGATATGATCTGCCGGTTTATATTTATCTCCGTCTGCCCCCTCGATCGCATCTGTTCCCAGCACCATCACACCGTTCGTCTCCATATATATCCCGATTGGCATTCCCCCGGGAATCAGATATTCCTCGCTGATTTCCTCCGTACTCACTTCTCTTTTCTGCGAGATTGTCTGATATTTTACGATGCAGGCGCCACCGCCTACCAGCACCGTGAACAGAAGAAGGATCATCAGACTCCTCCGATACCAGTATTTTCTCACACTTCATTCCTCCCAACATAAAAAGATTGCACGACTGTACATTCCTCACAGTATATTTTTTCTTCCGCAAGATTCCAAAACCTTCCTTTGGAGAAAAATAAGACAGACACTTTCATGTCTGCCTTAGTATATGGAATTTTATCTGATTCACTCTGATTTTCTTTTGGAAAGTTCTGCCATTTTTTTCAATTCAACAGCGCTTTGCCGGATCGACTCTGTCACTGCAGATCCTCCGAGCAATCTGGAAAGTTCTGCCACAGACTCTTCCTCCGTCAACTCATTGATCGCAGTCTTTGTCACCCCATCCTGCACCGTCTTCTCGATCACATAATGGGCATCTGCCATCGCTGCAATCTGCGCAAGGTGCGTAATACAAATGACCTGATACTCTTTTGCAAGCATTCCCATCTTCTCTGCAACTTTTCCCGCAGTAATCCCACTGATTCCAGTGTCAATCTCGTCAAAGATCAATGTAGCAATCTCTTCTCGATATGCGAGAACTGTTTTGATCACAAGCATGATCCTCGACAATTCTCCTCCGGATGCCACCATGCCCAGTGGCCGCAGCGGCTCTCCAGGATTCATCGACACAAGAAATTCTGGCTCATCGATCCCATCTTCCCTGCATTCCAAAAGTCTGGTAAACTTCATTTCAAACTGCACATCGAGGAAATTTAAATCTTTCAGGCCGAGCCGGATCCTCTCCACGAAAATCTGTGCCTGTTTTTGTCGAATCTCCGACAGTTCATCCGCAAGAACTTCCAGTTTTCTACAGGATTCCTCATATTTTTTTTGAAGGGATGCAATATAATTTTCATAGTCATGAAGCTTTTCCAGCTTTTCCTCCACCTGACCGGCGTATTTTTCGATCTCTTCCACAGAATTTCCATACTTGGATTTCAAACGATTGATCTCATTGAGCCTGATCTCCACCTCCTGGAATTCTTCCGGGGAAAATTCTACAGAGTTTCTCGCCGCAGAAAGTTCATGGTTAAAATCATTTAACAGATTCTCTATCTCTGACAACTGCTCATACAAACTTTCTGCCAGTGGATCACAGCCGGAAATTTCCTGAAAAATACGAACTGCCCGACTAATGCAGTCTGCAGCATTTCCTCCGCCATTGTCACTTGTATAAGCATAAGCTTCCTCCATATGCTCCGCCATCCGTCTCCCGGTCAGCATCCGCTTATACTGTTCCTCCAACAAATCATCTTCACCAGGTTTTAACTCTGCCTTTGTAATCTCCTCCAGCTCAAAAGAAAGAAAATCTTCCTCTCTCCTCCTGCTGTCCTCATCTTTGATCGCAAGTGCAAGTTCTTTTTCGTTCTCCTTGCAGCTGTTCCATGCCTCTTTGACCTTATCTTTCAGATCTCCGATCTCTTCTCTTGCAAACAAGTCTAAAAAAGCAAGATGATTCTTCCGGTGGATCAATGTCTGATGCTCATGCTGTCCGTGAATGTCGATCAGAATCGTCGCCACATCTTTTAGAATCCGTGTTGTTACCGTTTCCCCATTGATCTTGCTGACACTTCGTCCATCCATCAGTTTTCTGCTTAAGATCAATTGTCCCTCTTCCGGATAAATATCAAGTGCTCTCAGCTGTGCCTCCTGGGACGGATGTTCCACAGTAAATACCAGTTCTACTAATCCGTAAGCAGCTCCTTTTCGCAGCATCTCAGCAGAATACTTCCCGCCAAGTGCCAATCCGATAGAGCCTAAAATAATTGATTTTCCGGCACCGGTCTCTCCTGTCAGAATGTTAAATCCTTTTTTAAATTCTACTTCGATCTCATCGATCAGCGCCAGGTTCTTTACATGTAAATTTTGTAACATCTGTTTCTCCTGCCGTTACAATACAATTTTTCTTATTTTTTCCATCACAATTTTCGTCTCTTCTGTGCTGCGGACTGCACACATGATCGTATCATCTCCCGCAATACAGCCGACAACTTCGTACCACTGCATCGAATCAATGGATGCGGCGACCGCCATCGCCATTCCGGATACGGTTTTGACTACCAGTATATTTTGCGCCATCTCCATCGAAACATACCCGTCTTTTAGAATCCGCATGTATTTTTCCTTCATATCCTTTTCCGGAACCTGAAGGATCACATACTTCTGTTTTCCATTTTCCCCCGCAACTTTCGTAAGCCGCAGATCACGGATATCTCTTGAAACAGTCGCCTGCGTCACTTGAAAACCTGCTTTGTTCAGCTGTTCTGCCAGCTCTTCCTGGGTCTCAATATTATACTGGTTGATTAATTCTACAATCTTTGCATGCCGACTTACTTTCATCTTATTTAATTTCCTTTCATTTTCTTGCGCAGCGTCTCCAGAAAACTCTCCTCACTCAACTTTAAAAGTTTGGCAGTCTTTTCAGAACGGCTGATCGTAATACGGTCCCCTGTATAGACCAGAATCACATCCGCTCCGTCAAACGTCACGCTCGCCTCCTCAACCGTATCTCCTTTTCCTTTTCCGATCTCGATCACGATCTCGTCTTCCGCCGAAAGTACGATACTGCTTGTATTTAAAGCGTGTGAACAGATCGGTGTGATCACAAACATCTCTGCCGTCGGTTCCACGATCGGTCCGCCCGCTGACAGGTTGTACGCGGTAGAGCCTGTCGGCGTCGAGATGATCACTCCATCTGCCTGGTAAGAATTTAAAAGCTGTCCATTGACATAAATATTGAAATGGATCACACGGATACTTCCGGCACGCGCCACAACAATATCGTTGAGCGCGATATCTTCCTTTCTTCCTTCAAGCTTTCCTTGCAACATCATCCGGCGTTCTGGAAGAAACGCCCCGCAAAACAGCTTTTCCAGACTTTCTTCGATCTTTGGAAGTTCAATCTCTGTCAAATATCCGAGTGTCCCCATATTCACTCCGATCAACGGAAGATGCTTGTTCCTCAATTCTCTGACCGCCTGGATCAACGTTCCGTCTCCTCCCAGCGTCAGGACACAGTCTGTCTCTTTTGGAATCTGGTCTGTAAGGAGATTGCCCTCTTCATCTCGCTCACATAAGATACAAGTTCTGCCGCGCTTTTCTATATAATCTTGTATCTGCCTTGTCACCTCATAATTTTCATCTTTACTGTAATTCGTAATGATGTAAAACGTTTCCATAACGTACCTCTCTCGCTTTTATTTTGCCAGCGCCTCAAATGCCGCCTCCACTACCTGATATAGTGCACCTTCCATATCCGGCAGATTGCTTCCCACTTCGCTTTTCTTTAAATGTACCAGATATTCAATATTTCCCTCCGGTCCTTTGATCGGCGAAAATTCAATGCCGAGAATCTGAAATCCGATTGATGCCGCATAGGACGTGACCAGTTCGATCACCTCGTGGTGAGTACTTTTCTCGCGGACAACTCCCTTCTTCCCTACTTTCTCTCTTCCGGCCTCAAACTGTGGCTTGATCAGGGCAACAATCTCCCCATCCGGTTTTAAATAGTTGCGGATCGGTTCCAGCACTTTTGTCAGCGAGATAAAAGACACATCAATGGAAGAAAAATCAATTTCCTCTCCAAGATCTTCCGGTGTCACATACCGGATATTTGTCTTCTCCATACATACAACCCGGTCATCTTGTCTGAGTTTCCACGCAAGCTGTCCTCTCCCTACATCGATCGCGAACACCTTTCTCGCACCATTCTGGAGCATACAATCTGTAAATCCCCCTGTAGAAGAACCAACATCCGTGCAGACTTTTCCTTCCAGATCTACATCAAAATTGGCGATTGCTTTCTCAAGCTTTAATCCGCCGCGGCTGACATACGGCATTGTGTGCCCCTTGATCTCAATCTGAACCTCATCTGAGAAAGTGGTTCCCGCCTTGTCCTCCCGCTGTCCTTCCACAAATACATTGCCGGACATGATGATCGCCTTCGCCTTCTCTCTTGACTCTGCAAGATTCCGCTTTACAAGTAATACATCTAAACGCTCTTTCATCTATTTCTACTCCTGCTGTCTTTTCTGGTACACGGACAGGATCCGCTCTGTGATCGTATCCGCATCCAGCATTACTTCTTTTCTTAATACTTCTATATTTCCATGTTCCACATACTCATCTGGAATTCCGAAGGACTCTACCTGAACGGGAAGTCTTTTCTTCTCCACATAGGCAAGCACCTGAGCTCCATACCCTCCGGCCAGTACATTTTCCTCAATCGTCACGTAAAGTGTATGTGACTTAGAAAGTTCCTCCAAAAGTTTTTCATCCACCGGCTTGACAAATCGACTGTTGACCAGTGTGCTTTGAATTCCACTCTCTCTTAAGGAATCACTCACCTGCAAGGCCGTCTCCATCATATGTCCGACACTGAGAAGAACTATTCCTTCTCCAGCTTGGATCACTTCACTCTTTCCATATTCGATCAGCGCGCGGAACTCTTCCAGTCCTGTATACGCTGTTCCTCTTGGATAACGGACCGCGACCGGCCCCGGATACTGGATTGCAAAACGGAGCATATCCGCAAGTTCCCACTTGTTTTTCGGCGCCATCACCGTCATATTTGGGATTGTCGATAAAAATGATAAGTCAAACACACCCTGGTGCGTCTCTCCATCACTCCCCACAAGCCCTGCGCGGTCGATTGCAAATACAACCGGGAGATTCTGCAGGCAGACGTCATGGATCAGCTGGTCATACGCTCGCTGTAAAAAAGAGGAATAGATTGCAACCACCGGCTTAAGCCCTGCCGCTGCAAGTCCCGCCGCAAATGTCACTGCGTGCTCTTCTGCAATTCCCACATCAAAAAATCGATCCCGGTAGGTTTTGGAAAATGGAACCAATCCTGTCCCGCCTGCCATCGCTGCGGTAATCGCCACCAGCTTTGGCTCCTTCTTCGCCTCTCGGTAGATCACTTTGGAAAAGACATCGGTGTAAGAATCTTCCCCTGCTTTTTCCTTTGCCTGTCCGGTCTCAATATCAAACGGACCTGTACCATGAAACTGGGACGGATATTTCTCCGCCGGGAGATATCCTTTTCCTTTTGTTGTAATCACATGTACCAATACGGCATTCTGAAGTTTCTCTGCTTCTTTAAAAGCCCGGCACAATGCCTTAAGATCGTGCCCGTCCACCGGGCCAAGATAGGTGATCCCCATATCTTCAAAAAACATTCCCGGAACAAACAGCTGCTTGATTCCACTCTTTGCTTTCCGAATATGTCCTGTCACTCTCGCTCCAATATACGGCAGCTTCCCTAATGCCGCCTCCACACCCTTTTTCAATCCGGTGTAGGCACTCGCTGTTCGAAGACCATCCAAATACTTCGACATGCCTCCTACATTTTCTGAGATGGACATATTGTTGTCATTGAGCACAATAATAAAATTACTCTTTAATCCTGCCGCATTGTTGAGTGCTTCATATGCCATCCCGCCAGTCATGGCGCCATCCCCGATGACAGAGATGACCTTATGATCTTGTCCTAGGATTTCCCGTGCCTCTACATACCCAAGTCCTGCCGAGATGGATGTAGAACTGTGCCCGGTATCAAACGCATCACATTCGCTTTCTTTCCGCTTTGGGAACCCGCTCATCCCACCATACTTCCGCAGATCATCAAACCCGGCTTTTCTGCCGGTAAGCAGTTTGTGCGTATACGCCTGATGCCCCACATCCCAGATAATCTTATCCTCCGGCAGGTCAAAAATCAGGTGCATCGCCATCGTCAGTTCTACTACGCCAAGATTAGAAGCCAGATGTCCGCCAGTCACACTGATTTTCTCGATCAGAAAATCCCGGATCTCCTGGGCAAGCACTTCAAGCTCCTCCGGCTTTAATTTTTTTATATCATTTGCTTTCTGAATTTTTTCCAGTACCATAGGCACTCCCTCTATTTCTCCCGATGTATCAACTCCTGCAAGAGCTGCTCCAGATAGGCATTCTCCCTCTGCAGACTCCTTAACAGAGCAATCGCCTCCTCAGAAATCTGTTCTACATCCTTTTTTGCTTTCTCTAATCCGAAGAGCGTCACATAAGTCGTCTTCTCATTCTTCTGATCGCTGAAAACTGGTTTGCCGAGCACTTCTTCTGTACTTGTAACATCAAGAATGTCATCCTGAATCTGAAATGCGATCCCAATCTTCTTCGCGACCTGCTCGATCACTGCAACTTCCTCTTCTTCTGCTCCAGCCAGAATCGCACCGATCATCATGGCACTTTCTAAAAGCGCTCCTGTCTTCAGCTCATAAATAAAAGAAAGTATATCTTCTGTGATATTCTTTCCAGAAGCACTGACATCTACGACCTGCCCTCCGATCATCCCATAGATACCTGCTTTCTTTGCAAGCACCTGAAGTGCTTTCCCGATCCGGGTTGCCTCCTCCGGCGCTTCCTCAAATGCAGTGCATGCTGTCTCAAACGCATAATTTAACAATGCATCTCCGGCAAGGATCCCCATGTCTTCCCCGTATACGATGTGTGTCGTCTTCCTTCCTCTCCGGTAATCATCATCATCCATCGCCGGAAGGTCATCGTGTACGAGCGAATAGGTATGGATCATCTCGATTGCCGCCATGAACGGTCTGACGGTCTTTGCGGCACTTCCAAACATCTGGAAGGTCTCCCAAAGAAGCATCGGACGGAGTCTTTTCCCTCCTGCCATCAGACTGTATTCCATCGCCTCCATGATGACCTGCTGCTTTCCTTCCTGCACAGGAAGATACGCCTTTAGGATCTGTTCGATCTCCTCTGTTTTCTTTCTTTTCTCGTCTCTAAAATTCATGGTATTCTCCATTTTCTTCTAATATCTGTATCTGTTTTTCCACTGTATCGATCTTGTCATTGCATGACTTCAAGAGTTCTATTCCTCTGTGATAAAGTGAAAAAGACTGTTCCAAAGAAAGTCCCGGCTCTTCCATCTGCCGCATCATTCCATCCAGTTCCTGAAACAGTTCCTCCAGTGTTCTATTCTCTTTGACTGTGCTTTCCACCATCTTCCGCCTCCTTTTCCACTTCCGTCACCTGTGCGTGTATCGTTCCGTCTGTCACTTTAATGGAAAGGAGTTCGCCTGGGCAGACATCTTCGATTTTTCGAATATTGACTCCAATCTCATTCTGTACATAAGAAAATCCCTGTCCCAATTTTCTGACCGGAGAAAGTCCGTTGAGACGCTCTGCTCGCACAGACAGACCGTGCTTTGCTTCCTTTAACCGCTCCTGCATCTTCTGCCTGAACCGTTCTTCCAAATCCACTGCCTGTTGCCGTTTCTCATTTAGCTTCACCTGCGGATGCAGATAAGAAAGCCTCTGCGCCCGCTGCATAACCTGATTTCGCTTCTCTTCCACCACGTGCGAAAGTGCACGTTTTAGCTTCCTTTCCGTCTCATCCAAATATACGCGGACAACATCGTATTCATAAACCGCAAGCTCCGCTGCCGCAGAAGGTGTCGGCGCACGAAGATCTGCTACATAGTCAGCGATTGTTGTGTCGGTCTCATGTCCCACCGCCGAAATGACCGGGGTCTGACATGCAAAGATCGCCCGGGCAACAATCTCCTCGTTAAATGCCCAAAGATCCTCGATCGAACCGCCGCCTCTTCCTACAATGATTACATCTACGCCGAATGCATCCAGTCTTCGTATCCCGTCTGCAATGCTTTCTGCAGCATCTTCTCCCTGTACAAGTGCAGGGCACAAATACAGCTGCACATAAGGATTCCTCCTGGACGCAATATGAATGATATCCCGGATTGCCGCCCCCGTAGGCGCTGTTACAATCCCAACCGTGCTGGCAAATGGAGGAATCGGTCGCTTATATTCCTGCTCAAACATCCCCATCTCTTCCAATTCCTGCTTCAGCTTCTCAAACTTCTCATATAGCAATCCAGCCCCATCTAAGATGATCTCTTTCGCATAGAGTTGATATCTGCCGTCGCGCTCATAGACATTGACACTTCCAAGAACGATGACTTGCTGCCCTTCTCTCATCCGAAAAGCAAGACCGCCTCTCTGTCCGGCAAACATCACGCAGGCGATCGTCCCCGTCTCATCCTTGAGGGAAAAATAAATATGTCCGGAAGTGTGATATTTGCAGTTTGACACTTCTCCTTTCACATAGATGCGCCCAAGCATGAAATCTTGTGTAAACATATTTTTAATGTAAGAATTGACTTGACCGACGGAATATACACTGCGCATGGCACTACCTCGAATTGACGATCTTTCCAAGAACTCCGTTGATGAAAGACGGACTCTCTTCACCACCATATCTCTTCGCCAGTTCTACTGCCTCGTTGATCGCAACCCCCTGCGGCACTTCCTCATCCCACTCAATCTCATAAACTGCAAGACGAAGAATAGTCAGGTCTACTTTTCCCATTCGGGATGTCTTCCATCCTGTCACGGAAGCATTGATCTTCTCATCGATCATCTCCACCTTCTCCGCAATTGCGGCATATTTTGTGCGAATGTATTCTTTCTCTGTGTCCTTTGCCGATTCCAGCTCTTCCAGATAAAGTGCAAGCTGCTCTTCCATCTCTTCCTTCGGTTGAAACTCGATGCGGAATAATATTCTAAAAATGTGTTCTCTAAGTTCTGATCTTCCCATTGTATACCTCACTGTCTGTTTTTTCAAAGGTTATCTCTTCGATAGGCTCTATTATACTACATAACCTTCCATATTGCAAAATAGAATTCAGCACACGAAAAGAGATTATGAAAAACCTTTCATAATCTCCCTGTGAGCCGTGATTTTTTCAAATCTATTCTTCACCCATGTCTACACCCGCAATACGGATATTGACATCCGCAACGGTAAGCCCGGTCATATTCTCCACCGCCGCTTTGACTTTCTCCTGAATCTTTGCTGACACATCCATGATGTTATAGCCATATTTCAGGACAAGTGCCAGAGATACTGTCACGATTCCTTCCAGCACATCCACCTTCACGCCTCTGGATAAATTCTTCATTCCCAGTCGTGCGATCAGGTCATTTGTGATATTTCCTGCCATGGAAGCAACCCCTTCTACCTCTGTGGCTGCCAGAGCTGCAATGATCGCAACTACTTCATCGGCGATCTTTACTTCCCCGAGATTCGGATCCTGATGTATCGTATACGTATTTCTTTCGTCTTTTACCATTTCTAAAACCTCCTGTCTGGTTTGCTGTCTGTTATGGTTATTATAACAAATTTCTCATTATTTGCAAACAAAAAACTTTAAGAACGGCCAAATTCAGACAGAACGAGTCCCTCGTTTCGATCCAGTGTCATACGGATGCTCCAGCTATTGACAAACAGAAGAAGCGGACGATCCTTTAAGTCCTTGATCTTCTTCATGTCAGAAGTTCCGATTACTTTATCAAGATCAATGTCTGTATTCTCAATCCAGCGGATGTGCTCATATGGAAGCTGATCCATGCGGATCTCCACATTGTATTCATTTTCCAGACGGTATTTTAATACGTCAAACTGAAGCACACCGACAACTCCGACGATAATTTCTTCCATCCCGGTGTTGTACTCCTGAAAAATCTGGATCGCACCTTCCTGAGCAATCTGATTAATTCCTTTGATAAACTGCTTACGCTTCATCGTATCCACCTGACGTACTCTGGCAAAATGTTCCGGTGCAAAAGTCGGAATTCCCTCATAGCAGAACCGCTCTGCTGAAGTCGTAAGAGTATCCCCGATCGAGAAGATTCCCGGATCAAACACACCGATGATATCTCCTCCGTAAGCCTTCTCTACCATCTTCCGCTCACTTGCCATCATCTGCTGCGGCTGAGAAAGACGCACCTTTCTTCCTCCCTGCATGTGATATACTTCCATGCCCGCCTCAAACTCACCGGAACAGATCCGCATGAACGCAATACGGTCACGATGCGCCTTGTTCATATTTGCCTGGATCTTGAAGACAAATGCAGAGAAATCCTTCTCAGTCATCGGGTCAATCTCTCCTTTATCTGACTTTCTCGGAAGCGGCGAAGAAGTCATAGAAAGGAAATGCTGTAAAAATGTCTCCACACCAAAGTTCGTGAGCGCAGAGCCGAAAAATACCGGAGAAAGTTCTCCCTTGCTTACCAGCTCCTGGTCAAACTCAGCACTTGCTCCGTCTAACAGTTCCACTTCTTCCTCCAAAAGAGAAAGTGCATCTTCCTCGATCAGTGTACTCAGCTCCGGATCATCCAATGAAATTTTCTTCACTTCTCCCATTTTTGTTCCTTTTTGTGTATCTGAGAACAGTTCAATTTCCCGATGTTCTCTGTCATAGACACCTTTAAATGCCTTTCCGGAACCGATTGGCCAGTTGACCGGACAGGTTGCAATCCCCAGTTCTTTCTCGATATCGTCCAGCAATTCAAACGTATCTCTCGCCTCACGATCCATCTTATTGATAAAGGTAAAGATTGGGATATGACGCATTACACAGACTTTAAATAGCTTTCTCGTCTGCGCCTCCACACCTTTGGATGCATCGATCACCATCACCGCAGAATCCGCAGCCATCAGTGTACGATAAGTATCCTCCGAGAAGTCCTGATGTCCCGGTGTATCCAGAATGTTAATGCAATATCCATCGTAGTTGAACTGAAGCACGGAGGAAGTCACTGAGATTCCTCTCTCTTTCTCAATCTCCATCCAGTCTGATACTGCATGTTTTGCGGTCGCCTTCCCTTTGACAGATCCTGCCTGATTGATCGCGCCGCCGTATAATAAAAATTTCTCGGTCAATGTCGTCTTACCGGCATCGGGATGAGAAATAATCGCAAATGTTCTTCGTTTCTTTATTTCATTCGTAATATTTGACATAATGTTCTCCTGCTTTGCTTTTTTTCAACGTTTCTATTATAGCAACTCTTTTTTTGTTTATCAACAAAAACTATTTTTCTTCTGCCTTTGCCTCTTCTTCCCCACTATGTATCGGTGTGATCACGATATTCTGCGGGGCAATCCCTGTTTTTCTTGTGACGATATCTTCAATCTGTGCACGATTAGCATCTGTCAGATCTGCGTTGCTTACAACCACATCTGCACTGTCCACCGTCAGATTGACGACCGTCTCTGAAAATCCCTTCGATGCAAGAAGTGTCTCCACTGCCACTTCCTTCTCAGACAGATCCGTCAGCTGGATCATCTCATTAACTGCCTGCTGCTTCTGTTCTTCACCGATCTCCGCATTATCAATGATCGCCTGAAGCGTCTCCTTATTCTTTGCACGCACTTGTTCTCTGGAAACCTTTGCCTCTGCCACTACTTTATTCGCCTCTCCGCTTGTAAGTACTGCCTCCCCCGGTGTTCCATCTACCGAATCCTCCAGCGCTGCCTCCTTGTCTGTACTCTCAATATCTCCTGCCGTCTCAGCCAGCTCCTGCTCGGAGATATCAAGCAGTTCTTTGTTCGCCAGTTCTCCGCTCGTCTCCTTCCCTTCTGCTCCTCCAAACAGCTTTCCGGAATAGTTCAAGTATCCCGCCACCGCGATCATAACTGCCAGTGTTGCAATGATTACCTGATTCTTCTTAAATAGTTTTTTCAAAATGAACCCTCCTTCTTTGAATCACTCTGCTTCATTATTTTAATTTTATGCGTTTCAATACCAAATAATGCCTGCACTGCCTCCGTGATTTCCTTTCGCACGACAGCATCATCCCCTCCGGCTGCACTTACAAGCACTCCTTCCACCTGAGGGTGTACTTCCTTTCGCACATACGGTGTATGTGCTCCTTGCGCAGTATCTTCAAACACTGTTTCCTCCCGTCTTGCAGACTCGCTTTTCTCCAAATCTTTCTCCACGACTTTCTCTGCCGATGTGCGAAACGTAATCATCACCCGCACCCTTCCCACACCCTCGGTCCGTTTTAAGATATCTTCCAATTCCCGCTCCATCGTTTCCCGATACGTATCCAAATCCGTCGTCTTTCTATCATCTGCCTCACTCGTTCTTTCTTTTTCCAAGCTTTCACCCGGTTTCGGAGTCGGAATTGCAATGATCACAAGAAGGATCCCGACAAGAAGCACGACCAGCAGTTGATGTTTCTTAGGAAATCCTTCTGGAAATTTCCAGTCCCACCGTTCCCTATTCACTGTACTCTTCCCCTCCTTCTTTTTCTCTTTCCTCAGCGATTTCTTCTTCCTTCATTCTGTCTTGTTGTGGATTGTTGCCGCCATAGTCTTTTGGAAGATAATCTTCCGGGCAGATTTCCTTAAGGTACTTTGTCTGCTCCTCGATCTTTCGCAATTCCTCCTCATAAGTATGCTTCTGAAACACTTCTTCAAAAGTTTTTTCCATTCCGGCAACCTTTAGCAGCGGACTGATCACAAGCAAGATCAATAAAAGTCCTGTAAAAAACTTCAGATACTTCCTGTATCCATCACCGGGGATCAAATGAAGTGCCGCTGTCATAAGCACCATATAAAACGCAATATTTTCCACCCATTGATACAGTCCCTCTGTCATCTTTCTCTCCTTCAAATGCATTAAGTTGTCGATGCTGTGACGATCACGATCGTCAGTAGAAACAGTAATCCCGTCGTAAAGATTATCCTCAGCAGAAGCTGATACCCTTTGCCGATTCCAGAAATGCAGCCGACAATCCGCTGATCCGATACCGGCTGGATCACCGCCGCCACCAGTTTGTAGAGAAATGCGACCACTGCGACCTGCAAAAACGGAACCGCACAGATTCCTACGCAGATGATGGCGCCGGTAATCCCGATACTGTTCTTGATAAGAACGGTTGTCCCAAGAACAACCTCCGTCATTCCTCCAATTGCATCTCCGATCCCGGGAATTGCCTCTGCAGTCTTTGTCACCACCCCTCTCTTGACAGAATCGATCACCGGAAGCAGCATTCCCTGAACAAGATTCAGACCAACGACACATGCAAGAAGTGTCTTAATGCTCCAATCGATTCCCGTGTGGATCAGATCTGCCATTTTCGATAAATATTCTTCGGAAGAAAGATGATTCAATAACTCCAATATGGTATAGACCTGTACAAATGGAAGCAGGACATTCAAGATCAAAAGCTCCACAAGAAAGATCAAAAATAAAACCAGATTATAAAACGCTGCCGATGTCACACCCCCATTTGCAACGGCTACTGCGAGAAAGTAGACCGGTCCAAGCACCTTCATAAATGAAGTCAAAATGGTAAGTCTCTGCGCTGTAAGATCTGTCATCATCCGAAAACCATTTAAGCACACGTTAAATAATAAAAGATACAAAAGATAAAAACTAATCTCTGAAATCTGGCGGTTTGGAAATATACCGGAAAAATTGGCAAATACAGCCGCAATCACTGCAAGCATCAATATATACACAAGACTCTTTTTGCTCTGCCCAAACTCATAGGCAACCTGATCTTTCACAAACTGTCCTGCCGCCTCAAACGACATCGGAAGATCTCCTTTTTCAACCTCTTTCACCATCTTGGAAAAATCCATCTTCCCTTCCGGGAACATGCTTTCGAGCGCCCCTGTCACTTCCTCAAAGCCAAACTCTCCGAAAAGAGCCTCCTCCACAGCTTCCTTTGCCTCCTTAAGCGCCTGCTCTTCTTCTATCTCCGATGCCTCTGCATGCGCTGTCGACAAAAAAAGCAACAGCAGCGCAAACAGAATTCTTGTCCACCATGCTTTTTTTCTGTCCCATACCGGTTTCTGCTCTTTCATGTGCCTCCTCCCAACTCCCATTTTCACTACGTTAAAAATGCATGGATCGTCTCCAACAACGCCAGCAGGATCGGCATGCCAAGCGCCAATATCGTCAGTTTACTGAAAATCTCAATCTGGGATGCCACCGTCTGATAGCCGGCATCTTTGCAGATTCCAGAGGAAAATTCCGCTGCATAAGTGATTCCCACCATCTTTAGCAGTGTACCGATATACGCCCGGTCAATCGTGATCATATCTCCAATTGCACGAAGCGTCTCAAGGATAATCTCCAGTCTCCCTACAATATTCAGAAAAATGAAAATGCTGACCGCCACACTTAGGTAGATGCCATACTCAGATTTTCCATTTTTAAACTGAATCGCAAGCAGCGCGCCCGCCACACCCACAAGTCCAATCTGTACTGCATTCAACTCGTATCCCCCTTCTCCATCTCTTATAAGGAAAATAGCTGCTCAATGGAATGAAACAGTTCCTGAATATAGGGAAGAATCCAAAACAGTACGAGCAGAAGCCCTGCAAGACTTGTCAGAAATGCCTGTTCCTCCCGGCCACTGTGTTTTAATACCTGACATAGTACCGAGACGAGGATCCCGACTGCCGCAATCTTAAAAATAAGCTGAACACTCATGTACTCCTCCCACTAGATCAATAAAATTGTAATAAAAATCCCACTCATCACACCGAGACAGCTGCATAGTTTCTGCTTCGCAGCCAGTCCTTCCCGCACGTCTTGTACTTCCACCTTCAGTTGTTCCAGATACAGATCGATCGCCCCTTCCTGGGCATGTCCGCCGAGATACCCGATACTATTTCCAAATTCTTTTAATTCTTCTAACTCTTCCCTCGTAAGCTTTGTTGTACAAAGTCGCTCTTCCACCGCACAAGACCATATTTCGGCAAAGGAACTTCCCGCACGTCTTGCAAGCTGTCCGGATACCTGTGTCAAAAACAAGCAGTACGGTGCCTTTACTTTTCTTGAAATGCGGGCAAATGCTTCCTCAAGCGGTGCGTGCGTGTATGCAATTTCTTCTTTTAACAACAAAAGGATCCTCCGCAGACATTTCAGATCGTTCAGATGTCGTTTGAGATCAGCCGCCGTCAGATACCCGATTCCACTCGTCCCAAGAACGATCAAGATAATTCCGATTCCTTTCACACGCATGCCCCCTTCTCGTATTGTTCTCGGTAAAGCAGTGTTCCTCTTTCATCATAAATTCCTTCTACCTCTCCGATATGAATCCCATTTTTCAAAACAACATAACGACCAAACCTCTTTTTCTGGATCAGCTGCTGCAGCACAGGTTTCTTTTGCACCTCTGCCATCGATGTGCCATGAACAGTTGCCAGCATACAGCATCCGCAATGCATTGCGTACTCCATCGCATGAATATCCTCCGGTGCCCCGATCTCATCGACTGCAAGTATTTTGGGAGCCATCGACCGAATCAACATGAGCATTCCCTCTGCCTTGGGACATCCATCTAAAATATCCGTGCGGATCCCAAGCTCATTCTGTGCAATCCCAAGATGACATGCCCCCAGTTCTGAGCGTTCATCGACCACGCCTACACTTTCCCCCTGAATCCATCGATTTCCGTCTGAAATCTGACGGATCAAATCCCTCAGCAATGTTGTCTTCCCACATCCCGGAGGGGAAATGATCAGCGTGTGGTACAGCTGTTGATTGTATGTAAGATACGGCAATACTTTCCCTGCACAGTCCTTTACCTCATGTGCCACCCGGATGTTGACGGATGAAATATACTGGATATTCTTTATCCTTCCCTGATCCATAATCACTTTTCCTGCCATTCCTACCCGATGTCCTCCTTCTACTGTCAGAAATCCCTGTCGCAGTTCCTCTTCAAAAGCATATAAAGAATAGCTGCTGATATAATCTACCGTCTCGCGCATTTCTGTCTTCGTGACAAGATGCGGTTTTCCATTCCGCTTTGGAATCCTCTCTTTTCCACGGATATTTAAGATTACCGGACTTCCTACACGAAGACGGATCTCCTGAAGTCCTTCCATGTCTATCTCTTCCTGGCTGATCAGTTCCTGAATCTCTCTTGCAAGAATCTGCAGCACCTGACTGTTTTTTCCGATTGCTCTGTTCATCTTTGTCCACCTCTTAAAACAGTATATGAGAAACTTGTCTGTTTAGAACCAGATTCTCACACGGAATGTATTTCGATAAGGATCCGAAGAACTTTTCTATGCAAAAAAGACTCTGCACAGATTTCTCTGTACGGAGTCTTTTTCGCATATTTATAAAATTCAACTTCTTATTCTGCTACATCTTTGATGGAGAAGCTCATTCTTCCCATCTTATCTTTTCCTAAGCAGACTACTTTGACTTTATCGCCAAGTGTCAGAACATCTTCTACATTTTTGATGCGCTCTTTGGAAATCTTGGAAATGTGTACCATTCCTTCTTTACCCGGAGCAAATTCTACAAACGCTCCAAATTCTTTGATGCTTACGACTTTTCCTTCCAGCACCTGTCCGGCTTCAAAGTCTGTGACAATGATCGCAATCATCTTCATCGCCTCTTCCATCGCCTCTGCATCTACACCGCATACAGACACTGCACCGTCATCTGTAATATCAATCTTCACACCAGTCTGTTCAATGATCGCATTGATCGTCTTTCCGCGCTGTCCGACAACATCACCAATCTTTGCAGGATCAATCTGCATCTGACGGATCTTCGGAGCGTACGGTCCAACAGAAGCACGCGGCTCTGCAATCGCCTTGCTCATTACTTCATCTAAAATATAAGTTCTTGCTTTCTTTGTGCATGCAATTGCTTCCTCGATGATCGGTCTTGTCAATCCGTGAATCTTAATATCCATCTGGATTGCTGTGATACCTTTATGTGTTCCGGCAACCTTAAAGTCCATATCTCCAAAGAAGTCTTCGAGTCCCTGGATATCTGTCAGAACGATATAGTCATCGTCTGTCTCCCCTGTCACAAGACCTGCGGAAATTCCTGCCACTGCTGATTTGATCGGAACACCTGCTGCCATCAGCGACATGCTGGATGCACATACACTTGCCTGGGAAGTAGAACCATTTGATTCAAATGTCTCTGATACCGTACGGATCGCATACGGGAACTCTGCCTCGCTTGGAAGTACCGGTACGAGCGCTCTCTCTGCAAGCGCACCATGTCCGATCTCACGACGTCCCGGTCCTCTTGACGGCTTTGTCTCACCGACAGAGTATGACGGGAAGTTATAGTGGTGCATATATCTCTTGGAAGTCTCTGCCTCATCAAGACCATCAATTCTCTGCGCCTCTGAGAGCGGTGCAAGTGTTGTAATAGTACAGATCTGTGTCTGACCTCTTGTAAACATTGCCGAACCGTGTACTCTCGGAATCAAATCAGTCTCTGCTGCAAGCGGTCTGATCTGATCGATCGCTCTTCCATCCGGACGCTTGTGATCTTTTAAGATCATCTTGCGGACAGTCTTCTTCTGATACTGATATAATGCTTCTCCTAAGAGTTCCAGCCACTCTTCGTTCTCTGCAAATGCTTCTTCTAACTTCTCACGGATCACGCGGATATTTTCTTCTCTGACTTGTTTTTCATCTGTGAATACTGCTTCTTCCATCTCTTCCGGTGTCACGATCTCTTTGATCGCCTCAAACAATTCTTCCGGCACTGCACAGCTTGTGTATGCATGCTTTTCTTTTCCACACTCTGCCACGATCGTATCGATGAACTTGATCACTTCCTGGTTCACTTCATGCGCCGCAAAGATCGCCTCGATCATCTTCGCCTCCGGTACTTCATTTGCACCTGCCTCGATCATAATGACCTTATCTCTTGTGGAAGCAACTGTCAACTGCAGATCAGAAACCGCTCTCTGTGCCGCATTCGGATTGAATACAAACTCTCCGTCGATCAGTCCTACCTGTGTAGTAGAAGTAGGCCCATCAAACGGGATGTCAGAGATTGCTGTGGCGATCGCAGAACCTAACATTGCTGTCAGTTCCGGGCTGCAGTCCGGATCCACAGACAATACGAGGTTATTTAATGTCACATCGTTTCTGTAATCCTTTGGAAACAGAGGTCTCATCGGTCTGTCAATGACACGAGATGTCAGGATCGCATTTTCAGACGCTTTCCCTTCTCTCTTGTTAAACCCTCCCGGGATCTTTCCTACCGCATATAATTTCTCTTCATATTCAACGGAGAGCGGGAAGAAATCGATGCCCTCTCTCGGTTTTTCAGATGCTGTCGCTGTCGATAATACAACAGTCTCTCCATAGTGCATCAAAGCCGCACCATTGGCCTGTGCTGCCACTCTGCCTACATCGACACGCAGAGTTCTTCCGGCTAATTCCATTTCAAATTTTTTAAACATACTGTTCTCCTTTTCTTCGCCGGCAGGCTGTACCGAAACTACTGAAAAATACATTTCTGCTTTGCACTCTGTCAACACTGCTGACAGTTCCTGCGGAAATACGCTTTTCAGTGGTCTCGGCTCATACTTTCCTGCCGTTTTTCATAAACTTCTGCACCGAATGCTTTTCATCCGGCACTTGTAACTGAAAACAAGGGATGGCACGAATAACCATCCCCTGCTAAAATCACTTTGATTATTTTCTAAGTCCTAAACGTTCAATTAAAGAACGGTATCTTTCAATATCAGTTTTCTTTAAGTAAGCAAGTAAGCCTCTTCTCTGACCTACCATTTTAAGAAGACCTCTTCTTGAATGATGATCCTTTGGATTTGCTTTAAAGTGATCTGTTAATTCATTGATTCTTGCTGTTAAGATTGCGATCTGAACTTCCGGTGAACCTGTATCTCCTTCTGTTCTTCCGTATTCTGCAATAATAGCCTGTTTCTTTTCTTTTGCGATCATGTGATGATCCTCCTTTATTCTTTCTTATTATTAATATTTGAGCGCCAGATATTAAGTAACGGTTGGAGTCTTCCAGTTACCGGATATCGGCTCGTAAATCCTTAGTTAGATTAGCATAATTGAATTTGTTTTTCAAGATTTATTTTCAATTTTCTTTTCTTTTCTCAGTTTTCGTCACTATGCACAATTCACAGTTCCCTGCGTTTAATCGCTGCAATATCTGCTTCCATCTGGCTTTTCAGCTCTTCCACAGAGGCAAACTTGCGCTCCGGCCGCACAAACGAGAGCAGTTCTACTTGAATGGTCTGTCCGTAGGTTTCTCTGTCGAACGAAAAAACATTGACTTCTAAAATCAGTTTTCCATCCGCATCCACAGTCGGCTTATTGCCAAGGTTCCCAATCCCTTGATAATAGTTCCCATCAATCCGCACACGGCACGCATAGACGCCGTTTGGCGGCGCCAGCTTTCCGATATCCGGAGTGATATTCATCGTCGGAATCCCAAGCTTTCTCCCAAGCTTTCTGCCATGCTCCACCACACCACTCATTGCATACGGATATCCAAGCAATTCTCTTGTCACTTCCATATGCCCGGCGCGGACTTCTTCTTTGATATAAGTACTGCTGATTTCCCTGCCCTGATACAGTTCTTTGTCCACGACTTCCAGTTCATATCCATATATCCCTGCATACTGCTTCAGCATATGAATATCTCCGCGTTTCTCATGTCCAAAATGAAAGTCTGTCCCGACCGCAATATACGCTGCATGGAACTGATCCACCAGCACTTCTTTGATGAACGTCTCTGCTTCCATGCCGGATATCTCCTCCGTAAATGGACAGTCAATCAGATAATCTGTCTGTCCATCGAGATGCTCATACCGTTCTTTCCCGGTCATCAGACTTTTCTTCTGTTTGCCCAGTCGTTCATAGAGCGGAGCCATGTCAAATGCAAAGACAACACTTACCACCTCTTTGGATGCATGTTCCTTCACACGGCTGACCAGTTTCTGATGACCTCTGTGCAGGCCGTCAAATTTCCCCAGTGTCACTGCAGCTTTTCTCTGTTCCTGATAGCATTCTAGTTCTCTTACATACTGCATGTCATTTCCTCTTCTATCCTTATCCGTATTGTGAGATTTTACTTTTCGTAGAACATCTTCTCGAGCCGGAACATCTTTTCCTCCTGACGGTAGCGATAAATTCCGACAAACACTCCCTGCGCATCGTACACCCGCACCCGTTCTTCCGGCTCATACTTCTCTCTTTTCTTTACAAAAGAAAGGGAAAATGGATTGCCGTTGTACAGATACTGATTTCCAGCCTCTTTCACATCCACACTCCTGCATTCTGGAAACATGGCATCGATGGGAATGATTGCCTCCATCAGAGTCCCGTCCTGCTTCTTCTTTTCAATCTCACCTAACGTCAGGCTATCTTCCAACTCAAAACGACTTACTTTTGTCCGAAGCAGTGATTCCATACAAGCCCCACATCCAAGTTTTTCCCCAATGTCATGACAAAGTGTGCGAATGTAAGTCCCCTTTGAGCAAGATACTTCCATCGTCACTCGAGGCAGATCGATCTCCATGATCTCAATGCTGTGGATCTGGACCGGTCTCGCCTTCCGCTCAACTGTCTTTCCTTCCCTTGCCAGTTCATAAAGCTTCTTTCCCCCGACTTTCAATGCGGAATACATCGGCGGAACCTGCTCATAATTCCCGACAAACTTCTGAATACATGCAGTTACCTCTTCGACTGTAAGCGATGCGGTATCTTTTTTCTCCAACACTTCTCCGGAACTATCCTGTGTATCTGTGACAGTCCCAAGCAGCATCACTGCCCGGTATGTCTTATCCTTATCCGTCAACAGATCACAGAGTTTTGTCCCTTTCCCAAGGCATACCGGCAGAACTCCTGTCGCATCCGGATCGAGTGTCCCGGTATGACCGATCTTTTTCTGCCCTAAAATCCCTCTGAGCTTTGCCACGACGTCGTGAGAAGTAAACCCTTTTTCTTTATATACATTGATCACTCCGTGTATCATCTGTCTTCTGCCTTTCTTTTCTCCATTTTCTTTTGTCTGTTTCTAGAGCTGATTTTGGATTTCTTCTACCAACCGGGAAAGAATTTCTTCTGCGCTTCCTTTCATGGTAACACCTGCCGCTTTCTTATGACCACCACCGCCAAATTGCTGTGCGATCCGGCTGACATCCACTTCACCCGTTGCCCGCAGACTGACTTTAAACTCATGATGAGATAATTCATAGAGAAAAATCGCCACTTCAACCCCTTTCGTCACGCGAAGCTGACTGACGATCCCATCCAATTCTTTTGGTTTTACTCCATAAACATCCATCTCTTCTTTTGTCAAAAAGGATGCGATACATTTCCCATCAAGAAGCAGTTTGCTGTCCAGCAGTGCCTTTCCAAGCACTTGATTCTGTACATAAGATTTCTGATAAAAAGTACGGTCAATGATTCCGGAGTAGTCAATGCCTTTCCGCATCAGTTCGGCTGCCGCCTCCATCGTCTCCGGCGCAGTGCAGGAATACTGAAATACCCCAGTGTCATGCACAATCCCAAGGTACAGACATTCTGCGATCTCCTTTGTAATCTTTTCTTTGTCTAACAGACGATACACCAACTCCGAAGTAGAACTTGCATCCGGGTCGATCTCATTTTCATCAGCGAATGCCTGATTGCTGATGTGGTGGTCGATGCACGCTGTCCGTCCTGCCTGCTCATAGAGCATTTTGGAAAATCCAAGACGATCCGAATCGCCGCAGTCCAAAAGAATGAAAAGATCATAGGTTTCTGTCTCTGTGACTTCCGAACGGATATCTGCTGCCGCACCGATAAACCGAAAAGAATCCGGCACCGGCTCCAAGTAAACATCCACCGTGATCTCCGGGTAATTTTTCTGAAGATACTGATACAATCCGAGTGTAGAACCGACACAGTCCCCGTCCGGGCGGACATGTCCGCCTAGCGCCACACGGCGGACTCCCTGCAATAATCTTTCTAATTCCATATTTTCGCTTCCCTCTATTTGATATCCTTTGTCACTTCGTCGATTTTCTTAGACATGCTCACGCCATATTCAATGGACTGATCCAGAACAAATTTGACTTCCGGCGTATTTCTCATATTGAGACGATGTGCCAACTCTCTGCGGATGTATCCTTCTGCGCTCTGAAGTCCTGCAACAGTATCCTGCTGTGCCTTCTCATCCCCAAGAACGCTGATATAAGCTTTACATGTCTTCAGATCCGGTGCTACTTCCACAGCAACAACCGATGTCATCGGTGCCACTCTAGGATCTTTGATCCCGTCACGAAGGATACTGCTTAATTCTCTCTGTACTTCCATGTTGACTCTTGTATTCTTAATACTGTTCTTTCTCATCGTTGTTCTCCTTTCCATGCTTAGATGTGCCGGAAACTGCGATTTCCAGACTATATCTCTCGGACATTGATCAACCTCCTTAGTCTGAAAATGCAGTTTCCTCAACTTCTCTATCTTATTTTTTGCCTATCTTGGCACTTCTACCATCTTGAATGCTTCAACCTGGTCTTCTTCTTTGACATCGTTAAACTTCTCAAATACAAGACCACATTCATATCCGGCTCTAACTTCCTTGACATCATCTTTGAAACGTTTCAGCGAAGCAAGAGCACCCTCGAAGATCACAACACCATCTCTCGATACTCTGACAGAACATCCTCTCTCAAATGTACCATCAAGCACATAGGAACCTGCGATTGTTCCAACACCAGATGCCTTGAATGTCTGGCGTACTTCCGCATGTCCGAGCACTTTCTCCTCAAATACCGGATCCAGCATTCCCTTCATCGCTGCCTGCACATCTTCGATCGCATCGTAAATGACACGGTACAGACGAAGATCAACACCTTCGCGCTCAGCGATTTCTTTTGCAGTCGCATCCGGACGGACATTAAATCCGATGATGATCGCATTGGATGCGGATGCAAGATTGACATCAGATTCATTGATCGCACCGACACCGCCGTGGATGATCTTAATGACAACTTCCTCGTTAGACAGCTTCAGAAGACTCTGTTTTACCGCCTCCACAGATCCCTGTACATCGGCTTTTACAATGATTCCAAGTTCTTTTAAGTTTCCTGCCTGGATCTGGCTGAACAGATCGTCTAAGGACATTCTTGATTTTGTCTCTTCAAGCATTCTCACACGGTTCTGAGAGATAAATGTCTCTGCAAAGCTTCTTGCTTCTTTATCAGACTCACATCCAACAAAGATCTCACCAGCATTTGGAACATCATTTAATCCGAGGATCTCCACCGGCATAGACGGTCCTGCTTCTTTGACACGTCTTCCTTTGTCATCCATCATCGCTCTTACTTTCCCGTATGCAGAGCCTGCTGCGATCGGATCTCCTACATGAAGTGTTCCTTTCTGCACAAGAACTGTTGCCACAGAACCTTTTCCTTTGTCAAGCTGCGCTTCGATGACAATTCCTCTTGCACGGCGATTCGGATTAGCCTTCAGCTCAGATACTTCTGCTGTCAGAAGAATCATCTCCAGCAGTTCATCGATTCCTTCATGTGTATGTGCAGATACCGGAACAAAGATTGTGCTTCCGCCCCAGTCTTCTGCGATCAAGCCGTATTCTGTCAATTCTTGTTTGACTCTCTCTACATTTGCACTTGGCTTATCAATCTTATTTACTGCAACGATGATCTCGATGCCTGCCGCTTTCGCATGGTTGATCGCTTCTACCGTCTGCGGCATCACACCGTCATCCGCTGCAACAACAAGGATCGCGATATCTGTTGAGCTCGCTCCACGCATACGCATCGCTGTAAATGCTTCATGTCCCGGTGTATCAAGGAATGTAATGTTCTCTCCATTGATCGTTGCCACATATGCACCGATGTGCTGTGTAATTCCACCCGCTTCACGATCGATCACATTTGTGTTACGGATCGCATCGAGAAGAGAAGTCTTTCCATGGTCTACATGTCCCATGACACATACAACCGGAGGACGTTTCACCATTGTGCTTTCATCCTCTTCGTCTTCTTTTAATAATTCCTCGATCACATCGACAACTTCTTCTTTTTCCACAAGGCATTCAAATTCCATTGCGATCTCTTCGGCAGTGTCAAAGTCTACTTCCTGGTTCACTGTCACGATCTTGCCCTGCATGAATAATTTTTTGACAATTACCGATGGCTGGATCTTCATCTTATCTGCAAGTTCCTGAATAGTAAGTGTCTCTGGAATTGTGATCATTTTGATCTTTTCTTCCTCTTTTTCCACTGGCTTTGGCTGTGGTTTTACCGGCTGTGACATCGGTTTTTGTTTCTTCCCTTTTGGAAGTCTTTCTTCTCTGTCGTCATCCCGGTAATCTTTCTTTTTATAGTTCTCTTTGCCCTTCTGGCGCTGTGGTTTCTGCTCCGGAACAATTGGTGCAGGAATGGACGGAGAAGTTCCTCTTCCATTCTCCTGTCTTCTGTCATCTCTTCTTCCGTTATTTCTTCTGTTGTCCTGTCCGCGGTCATCTCTTCTTCCCTGACCGGAGAATCCGCCTTTCTGACCCTGGCGTTCTCCTCTTCCATCCGGACGATTGTCTCCACGGTTATTGTAGTTTCTGTTCTCACCACGATTCTCCCCGGAGCGCTCTCCTCTGTTAAACGGACGGTTTCCGGAACGTTCTCCTCTGTTATCGCCATTTCTGGATCCTTGATTATTGTTGTTTCCACGGCTGTTTGTGCCATTTCCGGAACGGTAATTGTTGTTCTGACGATCCTTTTGTCCTGTAGCGCTTCCTCTCTGATTATTGCCGCCATTGTTCGATCTTTGTCCGCCCTGACGCTTTCCATTCTGTGTGTTCTGCGGACGGAATACCTGCACGATATTTTTCCTTTTTGGTGTCTCCTCGGACGATGCTTCCTTCTTTCCTCCAAAAGCATCTTTCACCATGTTTTCCTGTTCATCTGTAAGGGAACTCATGTGGCTTTTCACCTCTACTTTCTTCTCTTGTAAAAAATCTAAAATTTCTTTGTTTGACTTGTTTAACTCTTTTGCCAGTTCATGTACCCGGACTTTTGTCATACGCTCTACCTCCTCTATGCCATTGTCTGCCTCTCATCCTCTATCTGCTTCTTAATTCCCTTTGCAAATCCTGCATCCAGCACGGCAAGCGATGCCCGGAATTCTTTTCCCATTGCATGCCCCAACGTATCTTTATCCTTATAAAAATAAATTGGTACTTCATAGAAATCACACATGTTCTGAAATTTCTTTTTTGTATTGTCAGAAGCATCCTCTGCCACAATGACAAGTTCTGCTCTTCCTGACTTTGTCTCTTTCTCTGTTGAAAACTCTCCGCTTACTGTCTTTCCCGCCTTGGTCGCCAGACTGATCAGCCAAAGTGCTTTACTTTGTTTCAATCGCATCCATCTCCTCTTTTAAATGTTCATATACCTCTGCCGGAATGGATTGTTTGAAAGATCTCTCAAGCCCTCTGTTTTTCACTGCCTTTTCCAGACATTCCCGTGAAAAGCAAAGGTATGCCCCGCGACCGTTTTTCTTGCCGGTCGCATCCAGAATGAATTCGTTTTCTGACGTTTTCAGTACGCGCATCATCTCTTTTTTACTTTTCATTTCACCACATCCTACGCACTTCCGCATAGGAATCTTCTTTACGCTGCCCAAACAATCACTCCGTTTCTATTCTTCATCTGCCAGATAGTCCTCTGTCTGCTCCGGCTCATCCACTTCTGCTGCTTCCATCGCCATATCCATATAGTTTTCCGGAAGATCTCCTGCCTCAATGGCCTGTGTCTCGCTCTTAATGTCAATCTTATAGCCAGTCAGACGCGCTGCAAGTCTTGCGTTCTGCCCTTCTTTTCCGATTGCAAGAGAAAGCTGGTAATCTGGAACGATCACACTTGCTGTCTTCTCATCCGGATCTGCCATAACAGAAATAACTTTTGCCGGGCTTAATGCATTCTCAATTAAGATTGCCGGATTCTCACTCCAGTTGATGATATCGATCTTCTCCCCGCGCAGTTCGTTGACAATCGCATTGACTCTTGCACCGTTCATTCCGACGCATGCTCCAACTGGATCAACATCTGGATCATTGGACCATACGGCGATCTTTGTACGAGAACCTGCTTCTCTGGAAATACTCTTGATCTCTACTGTTCCGTCTTTGACTTCTGCCACTTCTGACTCAAACAGACGCTTTACAAGTTCTGGATGTGTACGAGAAACTAAGATCTTCGGTCCTTTTGTCGTATTCTTTACTTCTACCACGTACAGTTTGATACGCTCTGTCGGCTTAAATACCTCTCCTTTGACCTGTTCATTCTCTGTCAGCATCGCATCTGCCTTACCAAGGTTAATACTTACATTTTTGCCAACATATCTCTGAACGATACCTGTAACGATATCTTTTTCTTTTTCAAAATACTGGTCATAAACCACTTTTCTTTCTTCCTCGCGGATTTTCTGGAGGATCAGGTTTTTTGCATTCTGTGTGGCGATTCTTCCGAATTCCTTTGATTCTACCGGAATCTGGACAATGTCGCCAAGTTCAAATTTTGAATCGATCATCTTTGCATCTGCAAGGCTGATCTCCATCACCTCATCTTCTACTTCCTCCACAACGACTTTCTCCGCAAATACGGAATAATCGCATGTCTCCCTGTTCATGATGATCTTAATGTTATCTGCTTTTCCAAAATGGTTCTTGCAGGCATTCATCAATGAATTCTCAATTGCATCTAACATGGTCTCTTTGCTGATGTCTTTTTCCTCTTCTAAGATCGTCAGCGCTTCTAATAACTCAGTGTTCATTTCTATTTCCTCCTAACTGTTTAAAAATCAAGTGCAAGACGGATCAATGCGATCTCGCTTCTCTCAAATGTCTTCGGTTCACCATCTTCATATTCGATAGTGACAGTGTCTTTGTCATACGATTTTAAAATACCGGTAAATTCCTTCTGTCTGTCGATCGCACGGTACGTTCTGATCTCCACTTCTTCTCCCAGACTGCGTTTAAAATCTTTCTCTTTCTTTAGCGGTCTTCCAAGTCCCGGAGAGCTGACTTCAAAAATATAAGTATCCTCGATATAATCCTCCCGGTCCAGAATCTCTGAAAATGCACGGCTGACTACTTCACAGTCATCTACTGCAATTCCTCCCGGTTTATCGATATAAGCGCGCAGGTACCAGTTGCTTCCTTCCTTTACATACTCCACATCTACCAGTTCAAATCCATTGCCCTCCACGATCGGCAGAATCAGTTCTTCTGTTTTCTGTTCATATACTTCTCTTTTTGACAAATCATCTCTTCCTTTCTGTTCTTGTTCTTTCGTCTCTGACAAATCTGCATGATACAAAGAAGAGTGGACGTCTTGCCCACTCTTCTGTCAGTTACATATCAATCTATTAAAGAGCATAGCACAACTCTCTGGGAAAAGCAAGCGCTTTTTGCCGCTTTCGCTTTATAATCGTGTCTTCGTCCCTTTTCCATCCCGCTTATTTAACTTGAGCCGGTTTAAGGAAACTTCTTTTTCCTGATAACTTCCCTTTGTGTCAACCCCGTCGGTAAACAGATAAATCTGCTCAATCCGATCACTCTTTTGCAGCTTCATTCCGCGCACACCGACTGCGCCTTTTTTCTTCTCCGGCACCTCCGCAAGAAGAAACCGCAGGAAATATCCTCCTTCCGTCTGAAGCACGATATTCTGCTCTTCCAAAACCTTTATAATCGCAACGACTTCGTCCTCTTCCTGAAGCTTCGTTGCCGCAGTCGTCCGCTTTGATACAAGAAACTCTTCTCCGGCCACTTGTTTTAGCATACTTTGCCTTGTCACAAATAGCAGTTTCGCATCTTTTAATTCTTCTTCCGCACAGAGATATACGATCTCTTCCTGCGCACTGTCGTAGTTCCCCAGATTATCGATCGGAACACTCTTATCTCGAAACTTTCCATATGGAATATCCGAGACTTTTACCTGATGCATCTTTCCGGTATTCGTAAAAATACAAACTTTTCCAGTATTTTTACAAGGAACGATGTGCTTGTTCTCGCTGTCTGCGGCTTCTTTATTCCGCTCATACGTTGCTACATCCACAGTCTTTGCATATCCGAAGCGATCCAGAAGCAGGATCACATCCTGTTCTTCCACCTTGTTCTCTTCATAGATTGCCTCTTTTCCATTCTCGATCACAGTGCGGCGTTCTCTTGCATAAGCCTTTTTGTATCCTTCTAATTCGTCAATGATCACATTTGTCATCGAATCATAATTGTTCAGGATATCTTCATACTTTTCAATGTTTTTCAACGTCTCTTCATGTTCCTTCATGAGCGCTTCGATTTCCAGACCGATCAATTTATAGAGGCGCATCTCCAGAATCGCCGTTGCCTGCTTCTCGGTAAAACACAGTTTTGCTGCCTTTTTCTTGGATGCCGCTGTCTTAAACGTAATATTCTCCACAGTTCCGTGGATCAGGCATTCCTTCGCATCTTTGATCGACTTGCTGCCTCTTAAGATCTCAATGATCAAGTCAATGACGTCACACGCCTTGATCAGACCTTCCTGAATCTCTTTTTTCGCAAGTTCTTTTGCAAGCAATGTCTTATATTTTCTCGTCATCAGTTCAAACTGAAAATCTACGTGGTGTTCGATGATCTGACGGAGCCCCATCGTCTCCGGTCTTCCATCGGCAACTGCAAGCATGTTCACCCCAAACGTATCTTCCAGACGCGTCTTCTTATAGAGCATGTTTTTCAGGTTTTCAATATCCGCATCTTTTTTCAGTTCGAGAACAATACGGATCCCTTCTTTAGAAGACTGATTCGAGATGTCTACGATATCATTTGTCTTCTTTGCCTCCACCAGTGCACAGACATCGTTCAAAAACTTTCCGATCCCTGCGCCGATCATCGTATAAGGAATCTCAGAGATGACCAGACGTTTCTTTCCGCCTTTTCCATTCTCTACCTCTACTTTTCCGCGAAGTTTGATCTTTCCTGTACCGGTCTCATAGATGGATGGCAGATCATCTTTGTTGACTACGATGCCCCCGGTCGGGAAATCCGGCCCCTTCAGATATGTCAGAAGTTCTTCCGTTGTGATCTCATTGTTCCTCATGTATGCCTTTACTGCATCGATCACCTCACCCAGGTTATGTGTCGGGATACTCGTGGCCATACCGACTGCGATTCCCTCCGCACCATTGACAAGGAGGTTCGGAATTCTGACCGGAAGCACTTCCGGCTCTTTTTCTGTCTCGTCAAAATTTGGCACAAAATCTACAATGTCTTTATCAAGATCTGCCAGATACGCTTCCTGCGTGATCTTGGCCAGACGGCTCTCCGTATAACGCATCGCCGCAGCGCCGTCCCCTTCTATCGACCCGAAATTCCCGTGACCGTCTACCAGCACCATTCCCTTTTTAAAATCCTGCGCCATAACAACCAGCGCCTCATAGATGGAACTGTCACCGTGTGGGTGGTATTTACCCATCGTATCTCCGACGATACGGGCACACTTTCTGTATGGTCTGTCATATCTGATCCCAAGTTCATACATATCATAGAGCGTTCTTCTCTGTACCGGCTTTAAACCATCCCGGACATCCGGCAGTGCTCTTGCTATGATGACACTCATCGCATAATCAATGTAAGACTTCTTCATCACATCCGAATACTCGGTTCTTATCACTTGCTGCTCGTTCATATTTTACCTCACCTAACTATATATCCAGTTCTGCCTCTGCCGCATTCTCATAGATAAATGCACGTCTCGGCGGAACATCACTTCCCATCAGCATCTCTGTCACACTAGATGCCATTCTCGCATCTTCAATCTCTACCAATTTTAACATTCTTGTCTCCGGATTCAATGTGGTCTCCCAAAGCTGTTCTGCATCCATCTCCCCGAGACCTTTGTACCTCTGCAGAGTAAACGGGCCGGTCTGACGCTTCCGGTACTGTTCGAGTGCCTTATCGTCATACAGATACTCTTCCTCACCCTTCTTCGGCATCGCCTTGTAAAGCGGCGGCATCGCAATATAGACATGTCCCTCAAAGATCAACTCCGGCATAAAGCGATAGAATAAGGTCAGAAGCAATGTAGAAATATGCGCTCCGTCCACATCTGCATCTGCCATGATAATGATCTTATCATAGCGGAGCTTACTGATGTCAAAATCATTCCCATATCCTTCTGAAAACCCACACCCAAACGCATTGATCATCGTCTTGATCTCCGCATTTGCCAGCACTTTATCAATGCTTGCCTTCTCCACATTCAAAATCTTTCCACGGATCGGCAAGATCGCCTGATACATCCGGTCACGCGCCGTCTTTGCGGATCCTCCCGCCGAATCTCCCTCAACGATAAAGATCTCACACTTTGATGCATCACGGCTCTCACAGTTTGCAAGCTTTCCGTTGCTGTCAAACGAATATTTTTGCTTCGTCAGCAGATTCGTTTTTGCACGTTCTTCTGTCTTGCGGATCTTCGCCGCTTTCTCTGCACAGCCGATTACCTTCTTCAACGTCTCAAGATTTCGGTCAAAGTAGCGAACAATCTCTTCCCCGGTCACCTTTCCCGTAGCTTTGGATGCATCTGGATTGTCAAGCTTCGTCTTCGTCTGTCCTTCAAATCTAGGATCCGGATGCTTTACCGAGACGATCGCCGTCATCCCGTTTCGAATATCCGCTCCGGTAAAATTGGAATCTTTCTCTTTTAAAATCCCAAGCTCCCTCGCATATTGGTTGATAACTGTAGTAAACGTCGTCTTAAATCCAGTCAGGTGCGTACCGCCCTCCGCATTGTAAATGTTATTACAGAAACCAAGCACATTTTCATGGAACTCATTGACATACTGAAATGCCACTTCCACCTCGATGCCTTCTGCTTCCCCTTTAAAATAGACTGGCTCATGGATGACCTCTTTCTTCTGGTTCATATCTTTGATAAAACCGATGATCCCATCCGGCTCATGAAACTCAATATGTTCTGTCTGCTCTCGTCTCCGATCCTCAAAGATAATCGTCAGTTCCGGATTCAGATACGCCGTTTCATGCAGACGACTCTTCACCTCATCTGCCTTAAACTTTGTCTTCTCAAAAATCTCTCCATCCGGCAAAAAATTCACAAGTGTACCGGTCTTTCTCGTCTTTGCGATCACCGGGAGAAGGCCGTCTTCCAGCTCTACGACCGGAATCCCCCGCTCATACCGGTCATGGTGTACCCCGCCGTCCCGGCTGATCTTCACATCCATATATTCTGACAACGCATTGACTACGGAAGATCCGACACCATGGAGTCCACCGCTTGTCTTGTAAGCCGAATCATCAAACTTTCCTCCCGCATGCAAGGTCGTGTAGACAAGCCTCGCTGCAGAAATTCCCTTCTGGTGCATGCCGACTGGAACTCCTCGTCCATTGTCCTCCACCGTAGCCGAACCGTCTTTTTCTAAAAAAACACTGATCTTATTACAGAATCCGGCGAGATGTTCATCCACCGCATTATCCACAATCTCATAGATCAGATGATTCAGTCCCTTTGTAGACACACTTCCTATATACATTCCCGGACGCTTCCGGACCGCCTCCAGCCCTTCGAGCACCGAAATACTATCTGCATCATATGTATTTTTCTTAGCCATTTACCCCTGTCCTTTCACGTTCTTTATCAAAGCTTCACACATTCTACCACAAATGTTCAGGATTTTCAACTTTATTTTCGAACAGCTGTTCTTTCTACTTCTAAACTCCTGTTTTTATGGATTTTCCACAATCACTTTCTGAAGTGTCACTGCAAGCAGTTCCATCGCATTTCTCATTTCCTCTACCGTGTTTGTCTGCGCCCCTGCCTCAATTAAAAGCGACTTCGGGCGCATGTGCAGACTGTAGCGGTACCCACGGAGAAAAATCCTCCTTGTAAATCCAGGATACATCTGTTCTGCCGCCAGCTTCATTTGAAGTGAAAATGCCAGATTGTCCTGTATGTATGGGTTTGGAAGGTATGCGATATCTCCGTTATCCTTTGTCCGGCTCAACCCATTAAAAAACATAATCTGCGCAGTCGGTTTTCCATTTACTTCTGTCACCAGATGCGTATCCTCGCCCACACCGTCCCGGTGAAGATCGATCACAACTTCGATACTTGGATGCTCTTCAAGGATTGGCCGCACTCCCGCCTCCGCATACTCATATGCTGCGCTCCGGTCCAACTGTCCATTGATCAGATCGTAGACACCCGGATGGTGGATCGTCGGAATCCCAAGTGCATTTAACCGCTCTGCAAGAAGCTTCCCCATCCCGACGATCGTTGTGTCTGTATCTCCCTCCACGGAATCGATGAAAGCTTCCTGCGAATGCGTATGGAAAATAAGAATTTTGGGTGCATCTCCCTGCTTTTCAATCTTCATGCTCCTTGACAGGAGGTCATCCGCATTCAACTGATCCGGTCCAATCATAGTCGCACTGTCCACCGTATAAAAATTGCTGAGCAGATAATCAAAATCCCGCAGCTTCTCTATAGACATCTCCGGGGGAACCTGAGCCATCTTGGGCGGCTCCTCTACCGTTACCGCTTTCTCTGGATTCACCAGTTTTCCATCTGCCCCCACTTCATTTTCATCCTCCGCCTGCTTTTTCAGGATCATCTCGTACGTTTCTTCATCCTCCAGCGATGCCCGATAAACTTTCTGGCGCCGCAGATATCCACCGGCAGGCAAAATCTGCATCGCCTGCTTTGCGATCCACTCCCCCGGAGCAAGAACAGGTTCCGCTTTTAAATAGGAGAGAGAAGGCAGGTATCGCTCCTCTGCCCTCTTCTGCACACTTTTTGCCACTGTCTTTTTATCAAAAACTGTCCCCATATTTTGCAAAATACATAAAAACACAAGAAAGACTGCGATCTTTCCAGTCATACTTCCTGTCTCTGTCAGCTTCCATCTCTTTTTCACGCATCCACTTCCCCACTATTTTCTGCTGCTCTTGTCCATCCTGCCACAATCGCCCTGCCTTTAAACTATATGAGCCAAACAAAAAATTTATGAGGCTGTCCCTTCCGAAAACAAGATATTTAACGCCTCCGAGATTGTAAAACTCACCCGCTTGATAGTGTCATCAATATTTTTTGGTGTCATATACATCCCGTTCAGATGCGGAGCGATCAGCTCCCGGATCAGTTCCTGCTTCTCTGC
Source organism: Faecalimonas umbilicata (assembly GCF_042846195.1). Lineage (NCBI taxonomy): Bacteria > Bacillati > Bacillota > Clostridia > Lachnospirales > Lachnospiraceae > Faecalimonas > Faecalimonas umbilicata. The sequence goes on along the minus strand of NZ_AP031411.1, from coordinate 1,405,612 downwards.
CTCGTTGTAACTGCGCAGCGTCTCCCCTACACTTTTGAGCAGTTCAGAAGACTCCAGCGCTACGATGAAGTTTTCCATCGTATCATTGACGATCGTCACCGCATCTACCACAGTCGGAACACCGATCCCGATCACCTTGACACCCAACGTCTCACTGTTCAATGCCAGCCTGTGGTTTCCCACACCAGATCCCGGACAGATTCCGGTATCTGTAATCTGAATCGTCCGGTTTAATCTTTTACTGTTTCTCGCCGCAAGCGCATCGATCGCCACAACAAAATCCGGCTCCGTTTCCTCCACAACCCCCTTCACAATCTCCAGCGTCTCCATTCCAGTCTGCCCCGTAACCCCGGGCACTACAGCACTGACAAGATATACTTGATCTTTTCCCATCGCATATTTCCCATATTCTTTTACGATGTGCCGTGTGACATGCAGATGATCTGCCACATAAGGTCCGAGTGCATCCGGTGTCACCTCGCGGTTTCCAAGCCCTACCACGAGGACAGATACTTCCTCCTTTCGTTCCGGTACGAGTTCTTTGATATCCTCTGCCAGCTTTTTTGAAATTTCCCTGTGATAATCTTCATCCGGCACAGCCATATTCGGCGCCTCGATAGTCAGATATGTGCCGACTGGCTTTCCCATCATCTTCGCTCCATTCTCTGTCTCAACAACGACACGGGTCGTCCGGATCTCTCTCTCCTCGTCGTAAGTCTCTTCCACACTCACACCCGGAATCTCCACATGATCCGACACAAACCGTTCCCTTGTCTCCAGCGCCAAGTCCGTACGAATATTATAATTTTCCAACATTACATTCTTCCCCTCATTTCCACTCTGTTTTTTAATAGTTTTTACAAAAAAATGGGAAATATGTATTGACAGAACAGATTCTATCCATTAAACTAAATAAGTGTGTTCGACAGAACGTCCGTGTCCGAATCTGCCGAATTACCCTAACGAATAGAAAATAAAAAAATCACATATTTGGAGGTGTACGATTTGGCTAACATTAAATCTGCAAAAAAAAGAATTTTAGTAAACGAAACAAAAGCTGCTAGAAATAAAGCAATTAAATCAAAAGTAAAAACTTACGTGAAAAAAGTAGAGACTGCTGTTGCTCACAGCGACAAAGCTGCTGCTGAAGAAGCTTTAAAAGCTGCTATCGTTGAGATCAACAAAGCTGGTTCTAAAGGTGTTTACCACAAGAACACTTGCGCTAGAAAAGTTTCTCGTTTAACAAAAGCTGTTAACGGAATTGCTTAATTAGAAAGCTTAATCAAATAGAAATAAAAAGAAGTAATCATACCGTCATGTGATTACTTCTTTTTTTATTTCATAGGACCAACTTCTACAAAATCCTAATTTTCTCTCACAGCAGGCGCCCTATAAAAGAGCGCCTGTACATATCCTTTGATCTGGAAAAATTTTACAGAAACAGATTTTTCACATCATTGAATAAAATCAAGATCATCAATCCAAAAAGTAGCACAAATCCTGCAAAATGGACCATTCCCTCTTTCTCCGGCGCAATCCGCTTGCCACGGATCACTTCCAGGATCAAAAATACCAGTCTCCCACCGTCTAACGCCGGAATTGGAAGCAGATTCATCACCCCTAAGTTTGCCGATAACAAGATCCCGATGTTCATCAGATTCAGGAATACAATTGCCATTCCCGCCGGTTTCGCAGCCTCATAAGTATCATCTACAAGGTTTACAATTCCTACCGGGCCGGCCATCTGGTCAAGACCGACTTTTCCGGTGACAAGCATCTTCAAGCCATCCAATGTCGTACAGATCCAATATTTCACTTCATAGACTCCATACTGAAGCGCCTTCAGTCCATCCGCCTTCTCATTTTGTGCCTTTCCGGTCAGGCCAAGCAGATACATCCCCGTTTCTTCATCCATCCGCGGCTTGATATCTACCTGATGTTCTTTTCCATCCCGCTCATAAGTGACCGTGACTGTCTCCCCCTGATGCATTTGATTATATACCTGTACCTCTCTCCAGAGATTGATATCCTTGTGATTCATCTTCACAATGACATCGCCCTTCTGCAATCCGGCTTCCTCTGCCGCTGACCCCGGAATTACATCGTCTGCAACGGCCGGATCATAACCAACCCAGGCAACAAGGATCACCGCAAAGATGAGCGCGAGAATAAAATTAAACACCGGTCCTGCCGCTATGACAGAAATCCTTGCCCAAACCGATTTGCTGTTAAAGCTTCCTGCCGACTGATCGTCAATCTCATCTTCGCCCATCATACAGGATCCTCCAAACGGCAAAAGTTTCCACGAGTATCTCGTGCCTCCCCGCTCAAAGCTTAGGATCCTCGGTCCCATTCCAAGAGAAAATTCTGATACATCGATCCCATTTTTCTTTGCTAGTAAGAAATGTCCAAGTTCATGGACAATTACAATGAAACTAAAAAGTAACAAGGCAAGAAGAATGCCCATCTGTTACCACCTGCTTTCTATATAGTCATATGTTTCTGCCTCTGTCTGCAGTATTTCATCCACAGAAGGATTGGCGATATTTTTGTGTGCCTCCATGCATGCCTGGATCATCTCCGGTATCTCCAAAAATCTGATCTCCCGGTTCAAGAACTTACTCACTGCCTTTTCATTTGCAGCATTGAACACCGTCGGAAGGCTTCCGCCTGCCTTTCCTGCCTCGTATGCCAGCCGCAGCCCATAGAAGGTCTCCAAATCCGGCTCCTCAAAGGTCAGCTGTGCAAGCCCTCTGAAATCCAGCCGGTCTCCCGGCAGATATCTGCGCTCCGGGTAGTAGAGTGCATACTGAATCGGCAACTTCATATCCGGTGTGCCAAGCTGGGCGATTACCGCGCCATCTACATATTCTACCATGGAGTGAATGATACTCTGCGGCTGCACAACAACCTCAATCTGATCTACATCCACTCCAAAGAGCCATTTTGCCTCAATCACTTCCAGCCCTTTGTTGACCATCGTAGAAGAATCGATCGTAATTTTCCTTCCCATCTCCCAGTTCGGATGCTTCAAGGCATCCTCCACCTGCACGTTCTGAAGGTCTTCCCATCTTCTTCCGCGGAATGGTCCCCCGGAAGCTGTGAGCAAGATCTTGTGGAGCGCCCGCTCCTGCCCGCCCTGCAAAGACTGAAAAATGGCGCTGTGTTCACTGTCCACCGGAAGGATCGATACTCCGTGTTCTTTTGCCAGCGGCATGATAATATGCCCCGCAGTCACAAGTGTCTCCTTATTGGCAAGCGCAATATGTTTTCCGGCCGTAATTGCCGCAATCGTCGGCCGAATCCCGATCATTCCTACAATTGCAGTCACTAAGATCTCCACTTCCGGAAGTGTGGATACTTCAATCAGCCCTTCCATCCCAGATACAATCTTCACATCAAGATCTCTGACCTTATCTGCCAGTTCCTTTGCGCGCTCTTCATTCCAGACTGCCACAACTTTCGGTGCAAATTCCCGAATCTGCGCTTCCAGTCGTTCTATATTATTCCCCGCAGCCAGTCCTGATACTTCGATATCTTTATTTTCTCTCACAACCTCCAACGTCTGTGTGCCGATGGAGCCTGTCGAACCTAAAATTGCTATCTTTTTCATCTTATTCACCTACTTCATTATCGTCACAGCGAGATAATAGATCACCGGCGCTGTAAAAATCACACTGTCAAACCGATCCAGCACACCGCCGTGCCCCGGAATCAGCTTGCCATAGTCCTTGATGTCATGGTTTCGTTTGATTGCAGATGCCGCAAGATCTCCCACCTGTGAGATCATACCGCCCACTGCACAAATAAATGCATACGCCAATGCACTTGCCTGCACATCCGGCGCGAAATAATTGATTGCCGCAGCATAGAGCGCTCCAAGAAGTGCAGCGCCTACAATCCCACCGATACCACCTTCCACAGATTTCTTCGGACTTAACTTCGGAGCCATCTTATGTTTACCGATCAGCATTCCGACACAGTACGCACACGTATCACATCCCCAGGAACAGATAAACACAAGTCCTACGAGAAATGCCCCGTGTGCAAGCAGTCTTGTCTGATAGATGTAAGAAAGCATCACTGCCACATAAAACATTCCGAAATAAGTCAGCATCACCTGCTCTGAGCGATATTTCGGAAAAGAAAACACATAAACCGCCATCAACACGATCAAAAAGAGTATTCCGATGCAGGTAATCTCATTGATCTGGCCCGCTGCAAATGCTCCCGGCGCTTTTCCCGCCGCTACTCTGTGCAGCAAAATATAGTAAGCTGCTGCTGCCACATAGCCTGTCACACCAAGCAGTTTTTTATGCACATCTGCAATTTTATAAAGTTCACTCATTCCGATCAGACTGAGAACGAGAAGAATTCCAAACAGAATATCTCCTCCGCTGACGATTGCAAACAGCGCCACGATCACAAGCAGAATCCCGCTGATCAATCTTGTCTTAAACATTTGTATCTTCCTCCCCTGTCTTTCCAAAACGTCTGTCACGGCGATTATATTGTTCAATCGCCTTTCGCAATTCTTCCTTCGTAAAGTCCGGCCATAACACATCTGTAAAATAAAATTCTGTGTAGGCAAGCTGCCAGAGCAGATAGTTGGAGAGCCGCAATTCTCCGCTTGTACGGATCAAAAGATCCGGATCCGGAATCCCATGTGTGTCCAGATAAGACTCCAACACCTCTTCTGTGATCTTCTCCGCCTCTATCTTTCCCTCTTTGCAGTCCTTGGCAAGAGTTCTCACTGCACGGACGATCTCATCCCTGCTTCCATAATTGATCGCAATCTGGAAGTTCAGGCCATCGTTATTCTTCGAAGCCTCCTCAAGTTCTAAGATTCTTGTGCGGATATCCTCATCAAGTCCTGTCAAATCTCCGATCACGCGCACTTTCATCCGGTTCTTCTCGGCAGTCTTTAAACAAGTCTTCATATAATTTCTGAGAAGCTTCATCAGCGCATCGACTTCCCCTTTTGGCCGGTTCCAGTTCTCTGTAGAAAACGCATAGACCGTCAGATACTTGACACCCATCTTATATGCTTCCTCACAGATCCGCTCTACATTTTTGCTTCCCTGGGCATGCCCGTAATTTCTCGGCATTCCTTTCTTCTTCGCCCAACGCCCATTCCCATCCAGGATGATCGCAATATGCTGTGGTACGTTCATCTAATCAAATTCTCCTCTCTAATAGGATAAGCAAGGTCAGACGTCACTTCATCCCCCTTGCTTATCCTCCTTTTTTCTTCTGTTGTCTCAGATCAGAAATAAAACACTGTGTGCCTCACACAGAATTTCTTCTTAGACAGTCATCACTTCTTTTGATTTTGCCTCAACAGCTTTTTCAATCTGTGCGATGTACTTATCTGTCAGTTTCTGTAATTCATCTTCCAGATCCTTGATCTCATCTTCAGAAACCTCTGTTCCTTTTAATTTCTTAAACGTATCATTTCCATCACGTCTGATGTTACGAACTGCAACCTTTCCTGCTTCTCCTTTTTTCTTAACATCTTTCACAAGTTCTTTTCTTCGCTCTTCTGTCAGCTCCGGAAATACAAGGCGGATGACTGTACCATCATTGGTCGGATTGATTCCGATATCAGAAGTCAGGATTGCCTTCTCGATCTCTTTTACCATTGATTTTTCCCATGGCTGGATCTGGATCATGCGCGCTTCCGGCACAGATACATTCGCCACTTGCTGGATCGGAGTTGGTGATCCATAGTAGTCTACTGTCAGCTTATCCAGTACATGTGGGTTTGCACGTCCTGCACGGATCGTTGCCAGTTCACTTGTCAGGCTGTTGTAAGATTTCTCCATTTTTTCATTAAATACATTCAGTCTTTCATTCATTGCTATATTCCTCCGCTTCTTTTTATGATACAGTTACTTTCGTTCCTGTAAATGTTCCTGTCATCGTCTCTACGATACTATTCTCCTCGCTCAAACCAAACACGAGCATAGGCATCTGATTCTCCATACATAAGATAGATGCTGCCAGATCGATCACGGCCAGTCTCTTCTCGATCACTTCACTGATCGAAATCTCATCGTACTTCACAGCCTCCGGATTTACCTTCGGATCACTGTCATATACGCCATCGATCGTCTTCGCAACGAGCATTGCCTCTGCCTCGATCTCAATCGCACGCAGAACCGCACCTGTATCCGTAGAAAAATACGGATGTCCGGTACCTCCGGCAAAGAAAACCACCTTTCCTTCTTCAAGCGCTTTCACAGCTGCATCCTTGGAGAACAGAGTCGTGAATGCTCCACATACAAATGGAGTAAATACTTCTGTCTTCATTCCCACATGGCGGAAAATCTCAGATACATAAGTACAGTTCATGATTGTCGCCAGCATCCCGATCTGATCCGCTTTCGTGCGGTCAATCGTCTCGCTCGTTCTTCCTCTCCAGAAGTTGCCTCCTCCGGTCACGATCGCAACCTGGATTCCTGCATCTACAAGCTGTTTTACCTGCTCTGCGACTCCGATACAGGTCGCCTCATCAAAACCTGTCTTTTTATCTCCTGCCAGCGCTTCTCCGCTGAGCTTCAGTAATACTCTCTTCATCTGTCTCGCTCCTTATTCTCTTTTGTCATTGATATATAGACATACCAGGACTCTTACGTTACCAGTATATCATAATTTTATCAAAAATGGAATCTCTTCCCGACGGGATTTCTCATTTTATCGATATTCTTCCAGTACGTTTCGGATTTCCTCATCCAGTTCTTTGATTCTTGCATCTTTCTGTTGGCAAAAAATCTCATACTCCAATTTCAATGCTTCTGCTTCCGCCTGGCACTGCACGCGATACTGGTAGTACTGATAATAGGTCATCACCTGCAAGGCTCCTGCCATCTCCTTTTCTTTGATCTCTGACAGAAGCTTTCGAAACGTCTCGGGTGTAATGGCTTCCCCGTCACCTTCTATCTGAGAAGTCACTTCCGGAAACAAAAATGCCACCGACTTCTTTTTGCTTATCGCATTCGTGAGGGCAGACTCCATCGTCATTGCATGCTTTGACACTACCACTGTCTTCACCGGAAGTGCTCCATCTTCCAGATTCCCAATATAGCCTCCGGACTGCTGCGGAACCGCCCATACCGAAAATCCTCGCCCCTTCAGGTCTTCCTCCTTGCTGTCGGAACTTTGCCCCTCAGAGAAAAAATATCCCCCCGGTGTCCCGATTCCCGCACCATTCCATGCTGCAATCTGGGCATCCAATTGTTGTACCCACTGCTCCTCATCTTCTCCTCCCGGAGACTCGGTCTGGAACACATATTCCCATCCGCTTCCAAGCATGCCATGAAATGCTTCCATACTCATCAGTTCCGGCGAACTTCCCGGTACTAACCCATTCTGCAGCGGAAACGTTCCTCGATATCCATATTCTGTCATGATCTGGAGTGTATCCTGTGTAAGCGTTTGATTTGCATTTGCAAAGCCAAGCAGAACACAAGTCCCTCCATTTCTCGTGTTCTCCAACCGCTGCAGCCATTCCTTATCCTGCTTCTCTAATACACGCTTCTCCTCCTCAAACGGCTTAATCCGTGCGGTAATTTCTGCATTGCTCGAAACCCACTGCTGCTCCTTTTTCTTCTCTGCCCACAGCGCCGCAGCAATGCCAATGATCCCGATGACGGTGACTACTACCGCCACAATCCTCAGCAATGCCATCCTTTGTTTTCCTGCTTTCATATTCCTTCTGCACTCTCTTTCTCTGTTTTCACTCGTATAAAACATTATACGATAAGAAAAGAAGAAAATCAATCGAAGAAAATTTTGTGAGGCGTTCTGCCTGCTGCTCACAGAAAGAGACGGCAACAGACAAAAGTCTGCCGCCGTCTCACTTTCCTTCTTATGTCATCTCTTCCTGACTAAGATTATTCTCCCCAGCCAGTTCCTCCAACATCAAGCATATTATCATTCTGCGACGGACTCTCAACTCCACTCATCGTAATGATGCTCTCTCCGTCAAACTCGATAATTTCTAATGCTGGTGCTTCATACTGTCTTTTCATTCTGCTTCATCCTTTCTACTGATTGTATCTCTTCCTACTCTGGAAGTATCTCTTTTTCTCCAAAAAGCTCCTCCTGCAGCGCTTCCTCTTCCGGCAATACCGGCTGCTCTTCCGGAAGTACAACTTCCGGCAGCTCCAATGTATGCTCTTCTCCTGGCTGCGCTTCCGCCTGATTTTCTGATGGTTCCAAATGCTCTGGTTCCTCTATAGTAATCGGCAAATTGTCATAGGTCAAGAGCCATTTTAATGTCGGATACCCTTTTGTGGATACCGAACCGAAATCCCACGCGTCTGGATCAGCTCCCTCTTCGTTGCCATTGAAAGTCAAGACATCACGATAGAACGAGACGTCGTATTTCTGATGTTCCTCAGCAGCCAGCAAGGTTCCTTTTGCAATCGTCGCCTCCGAAACATTACTTGTTCCTGTCGCGCTGGAAAGCTCGTAACATTTTGTAAGATTTGTCGCTTCTATTGTCTCAATCTGATATTTTCCTAAAAACTTATAATTGGCTCCTGCATTTCCGATGGCAATACATCTGTCTACCTGCCAATTCTTCCCGCTGTTACTAAAGGTATCTATACTTCCTAAAAATCCACTCTTATCGCTCCATGTCGCCGGTTGGTTGGATCTCGCCTCCATGTTACTGATGACATTTCTTATCTTGGCTGCTTTAAGCTCTCCCACAGCGCCGCCTTGCTGGTTATTATCCATAACAATTTCCCCCTGCACGTAGGAATCTTCAAATATCGAACTTTGCCCTGTCAGCTGCCCGATGGCTCCTCCGATCAGATTGAATTTCGAAAGTTCTGCCGGAGCAATCTCCCGGTTAATGTCAACTCCCTCTAACCAAATTTTTCCGACATAAGATTCATGCACAAGCCCGCTAAGTGACGCAGTATTCGTTCCTCCATTCAGTTTTACATGATTCATATAGATCGTCTCCAGATGACCATACTCCACCGAACGTGCAAGTCCATTAGCTTCTACTTTCTTTATATTCCCCCACTCCGTCTTCTCGCCTGCAGTTACAAAGACATTTTGTATGCGGAGATTTTTCACAGTCGCCTTGGCATTGACTGACCTTCCTCGAATGAGGTCAAACAAAGAGGCTCGCAAGCCGTGGATGACCTGATTGTTTCCATCCAGTTCTCCTGAGAATGCTTTCATGATGTAGGAAGTCTGATTTTCTGGCAATCTCACTTGCTCCATGGAAATATTGTTCATCAAAATATATTTTCCACCTGGATTCTCTGAAATCTTCATCAAGTCTTCCGGTGTACGAATCTGAATATATTCCGCAGATGGATGTTCGGTGCGCAGTGGATGTTCGGTCACTGCCGATCCTTCCGGCAATGGCGGAAGCGGTTCTTCTCCTGCGATCCATACAAGGGAAGGATATCCATGTTCTGCCACGGAAGAAAAGTTCCATTTAGTGCTGTCAAATTTCAAAGTATCCCGATAAAAATCTGGATTTTTATACTCGGTAGTTTCTGTCAAGTATCCCGAAACTGCGGCGCTCCTTCCGCTCACCGCTGCCTCATAGCAATTCTTCAGCCCGAATTCGATCGCGGTGTTCGAATTTCCTTTTGTTGCAAATCGGTAGGCCTCCCCGACACTTCCCTGTGCCCGGTTTTCTCCTGCTTCCCCGATTGCAATGTTATTTTCCATCCACGTTGCCATACTTCCGTCAAAACCGACCATTCCTATGAAGCCGGCTCCATCGGTCTGTGGTGACGTGGATTTTGTCCGCATATTTGAAACGACCTGTTTGACAGTGTTCTCCGTTCCGTAGTTGTTGTAGCCAAACACACCTCCCTGCGTGTTGGAGCGAACAGTGATTTCTCCTCCCGCATAGCTGTCGTTGACATGAACTCCTCCATTCAACTGAGCAATCAGGCCTCCGACCATCAAATCTGTCTTTCCAGCAAAAGCCGGTCCATAAGGGTTGATGTTCAATCCTTCTGCCCACACTTCACTGATTGTCGTGTTTTGTGCCGTTCCTGCAAGTGCACCTGTATTGTCTCCTCCTGCAAGAAGGATATTCTTTAACTGCAATCTAGAAACCTTCGCATTTTGTAAAGACTTCGCAAGCGCATTCGCCCCTTGGTCACTCTTCCACCGTTCTACTGTTACGTCTGTCACCTTTAAGTTCTTCACAGTTCCCGACAATCGGTCAAATAGCGGTGCCCCGGAAATTTCACGGATCGTCAGTCCATTTCCATCCAGCTCTCCACTGAAGTTTCCAAGGAAAGAGCCATCCACAGCCTTTTTCCCAAAAAGGGAAATCGATTGCATCAGAATATATTTTCCGGAACTGTTTTTCGCCGCCAGCAGTTCTTCGGCCGTATGGATCGGCTCATATCCAGACGGAACCGTCGTCTGTAATGGGGTTTCTTCTGCCGGTGTTCCTTCTGTCCCCGGAGGTCTGATTCCCTCTGCATCCATCTCATGGAGTCTCGGCCAACCCGTCTTTGCTGCATCAGCCCAGTTCCAGATGTTCGGATCCAGTTTCAAATCAGACTGATAGAATGCTTCACTTTGCAGACTATCCTGCGTCACTCCCTGCGGATCTGTACCTACAATCTGGTATCCCGGTGTGTCCGTATTGACAAAACAGTTTTTAAATGCCTTCAATTCATTAATATCATCCGGATTGTTCATATACATCAATTTGTAACGAGTGCTTCCCGGATCTTGTGGGTACACACCGCCAGCCACCACACATTCTGAAATTGCACTTTCTCCTGTCACGCTTCCGACAAATGCCGCTGTATTTTGCGGAGCCGCCTGATATGGCATGTGCAATTCTGCATCTGCAAATACTTTTTGAATCGTCACCGCATCTGCGCTTCCGACAAGTCCACCTACCTCATTTGCGGATGTATGTATCTTTGTCTCTGCTACAAGCAGATTGGACATTCTGGATGCAGCTGCTTGGGCTGTGATCACCCCTGCATAAGTCGCGTTTGCCGTCAGATCCACACCTTGTACACTGATTCGATCAAAGGTGGAACCCTGATCTTTTCCAACCAGTCCTGTGTAACTCTGACCGTTTAAAGTAATTCCGTTGAAATGTACATTTGTTACCGTGGCATTCTTCGTCTCCGCCGCCAGCACATTTGCGCCGGCATCTTCGCTTTTCACAAAAATATTTCTGAAACGAAGGTTCTCTACGGTTCCTGACAGTACCGCAAACAGCGGACCTCTGATTCCACTCACGCCATGTGCTTGCCCGTCCAGACTTCCTGTAAAGGTTTCTGTCACATAAGCAGTTTCTACCTCTGCAAAGTCTAGGTCAGCTGTCAACACAAATTTTCCTTCCGGCACTCGGTTCATCTTCTGGAGATCTGCCACTGTATGGATCTCCGACCGCATCGGATTGATCTCGACCGCAAACTCTCTCAACGAAGCAAATCCTCTTTCAGCTGCCTGCGCCGCATCCCACACAGAGGCATCCAGTCCCAGTGTTTCTGTATAAAATTCCGCTGTCCACACTTCTTTGCCTATCGGTCTTATAAAATCACCTTCGCCAGACTGACTGATTCCATTTCCGGCTGCAAATTCATATGCATTGCTATACTGTGCAGTATTTCCACCAAGCTTCTGCATATGGTCTGCCACATCTCCTACCGAACAAATATTGCGGTAGGTATTTTCGCCGACACCGTTTCCTACCATCCCGGCTCCGTCTGCCCCTGTCACATCCACATTGAGATAAATATTTTCAAAAACAGCTCCTTCTGTCGTCACCGCAACTCCGGCTGCCGTAGAAGCCGCCTGAACTGCACCTTCTACAAAAAGATTTTTCATCGTTGTATTGCGTACAGTTCCCGCAACTGCCGCAGCCTTTCCTGCTGCACTGTTCACTCGCATTCCGTGAAGCAGCACTTGTTCTACAACAGCATCTTCCATTGTATTTGCCAAAATTCCGCTCACCGTCTCCGGAGTGTCTGACAGCTCCACAGTACTTCCCTCTATTGCCAGGTTCCGGACACTTCCCTTCAGTTGATCAAACAGCGGCTTTTGCAATCCGGTGATTTTATAGTGCTGTCCATCCAGCACACCTGTAAATTCCGGTATGACACCGCGTTCGCCTTCTGCCCCCGTCAGATCGATATCTGCTTTCAGATGATATTCCTGTCCAGGGAATGCTTTCATCTTCAGAAAGTCCTTCGGTGTATGGATCTCTATAATTTCTTTTTTCTCCATGCCTCTTAATTCCGGATATCCCTTCATAGCTACTAAGCTGAGATTCCAGATTTCTTCCGAAAGGTGCATAGAAGCCCGATAAAATTCTTCCTCTTTTGTGCGTTCTTCCGAAATTGCAGAAAGGATTCCTATCGTTTCTGTCGTGTGAGAGATTCCCCCGGCAGTTTCAAGCACAAACGCATTCTTCACCATCGACTCTAACACTTCCGGTGTTCCCAGGAAGTTATAAAGAGGCGTCTCTGTTCGATTGTCTACCTTTCCTGCCGCAAATACATTTTCCACATTGCTTTTTCCTCCGAGATTTCCAATGAATCCCGCACTATTCGTCCGATTCTTCTCATCTGTATAGTTCTCTGCCACCATATCTGCACCACTGTACACCTGACGGATATTTAAGCTTTTCCCAGCTCCGATAAATCCTCCACAATCCGTTCCGCTCAGTGTCACCTTACTGTCGATCACTGCAATTTCACTGATCTCTGAACCAGAAGCGCGCCCTGCAAAGACCGCATTGTAATTTCCGGTTCCTTGGATCTGCGCATTTCGAATCTGGATTTGTGAAAAGTCAGAACCAGTATAATCGTATCCTACGACAGCAGCATTGTAGCTTTTTCCACTGATCTTGATATCTTCCAGACTCAGCCGTGCAAACGTCGAATGGTTCGATTCTTTTGCCACTGCGGCATTTTTGCTTTCGCTGTTTGCAATGTTTACAGAAGTAAGCTTCAGATTACGAACCGTCGCATTTTGTACTTTTTCAAAAAGCGGTACTTGAAGACCTGTGATCGCATACTCTCCTCCGTCCAGCTCTCCTGTGAATGTACCTTGGATCACAGCAACATCTGTCACCGAAGAAGCATCGATCTCATTTTTCAGCACATATTTCGTATAGCGATTTTCTCCCAGAGTCCGGAGCTCTTCTAATGTTCTAATCTCCTGTACGGTCTCTTCTTGTTCTTCTTTTACAACAATCGTAAACTGCTTCTGTTGTGCAACCCAGTCTTTCTTTGTCCCTGCTGTGTCATGGATCTCTATGTCTGCAATGTACGAGTTGGCTGTTCTGCGCAAAAGTGGCACTGCTGCATCTGTGATCTTATGTCCATTGCCATCCAGTTTCCCAATGAAAGTCGTGTCCACATACACCTCTCCACTTGCCTGGATGCCTTTCATGGAAATATCTTTTTCCAACACATAAAATCCATTTGGATTCTCTCTAAGCTTCTGGACAAGTTCTTCTGCTGTAGAAATGGATACGGCATTTCTCGTCTCTGTCCCACCGTAAACCGGAGTCCGGAACTCATCCGTAATCCTCTGGAGATAACGGAAGACATTCTCTCTGGATTCCTTGATATGATTCAGTGTATTGTTTCCGTTGGAAGCTCCACTTCCGATCTCATTTCCATAATTGATCATATTTTGCTTTAGATATTGAATCAAAGCTTCTTCATCAAAGTACGCATTCCCCTGCTCTTTCTGCTGGTGGATCTTTGTCTCGATTTCTGTGTTTTTATTTTTTCGATAGGACTCAAACGTAAAGTCTGCATTTCCTGTTTTCTGCCGGAAATATTGCAGATCCCCCGTTCTTGTTCTTCCACTCAGGTACTCTACCAGACCGTTGCTGTATCCATACAAGCCAGCCAGCTCATACCCATTTCGACGAAATGTCTGTGCATTCGGTGTACCATTATCTACATACGGGACATACCAGCTCGCATAACATGCTCTGTCAATCTGATATGCACCTAAATTGTTGACTCCTACCTCATTGAAACTTCTCAGATCCAACCGATGTCCCGGCCGGATTGTCAGTTGATTGTCCCACAGATCATCCAATGTCTTCAGATTCATATTTTCTAATTCTCCGGCGCCAATCGTCCGCCAGGTACTGTTTGCACTGTTCCACTTCTGATGATTGTTGGTTGTTCCGTATCGGTGCTGCAGTGTAATCCTTGCCTGCTGCTCCGGAGTCAGTTGTAAATACGCCTTCCCCTGCAAATAATCCAACGTATAGATGACATCGAACACTTCCTTATAATAACTCTGAAACTCCTCCGGAGAATTGATCCGATCTGGTGTCAGATTTGTCATCATCGATCCGTCTCTCGCATAGGTTTTCATAAAGTTCATATTATAGTCTACGTTGGCCTGATTGGCAAATCCATTGGAATAGTCCTCGCCATTTCGTCCCGGTCGTTTTCCTTTGTTCTCCATCCAGATCCACATATCTGTCACATGTCCCATCTCGTGGTTTAAGACAGTCAGATCTCCGATGAAATTGGAACCATTATAATAGATGTAATCCAGATTTGGATTTCCGAAAATCACCGCTACCGCACCACTGCTATGCTGCCAAAGTGTCTGCAGCGGCCTATAAAATTCCTTGAACACATCCTGATTATGATTCTTATTGGCAGAAGAATCCACGATCAAAAACTTACTATTGTTAATAGAATTTGCCCCATTTTCCGCAACGTCAACAAAATTATCATAACTTGTCTTGAAGTGATTCACCTGCGTAATCACCTGTTGCTTTTTCTGCTGTCTCCATGCTTCCGTATCCTGATATCCACTGTAAATTTCCAGATTTCCATAAATCAGCGCGGATGGGAACGATGCCAGATACAAGTTTTTGGAAGTTTTATATGACAATACCGGAAGGATCAGCTCATGATTCCGCTGCACCGTATTGTTTTTCAAAATCTTCCATAATCTAGACTGAATCTTTGGATTATTCGCCCGCGCCTCTACAATGAACCCACTCTGGAAATTATCGATGATCCAATCATTGACGTCCGCATAACCAGCATACTCTTTCATAAAGTATTCCACGAACGATGCCACGTTAGAAATCCCTGTATAAGCTGAGAGGCGGTTAATATAGAACGATGGCGTATTATTTCCCTGACGCCCGCCATTGCTGCTGAGTTTCACAATCTCTGTAGGAAGATTTCTCACTTTTTTCCCTGTCTTTAAGATAGAATTGTCAAACAGGACGACATCCCTGAGATTGATACCTCCGATCTCAAAGTCATACCAGCGATCCAAATAGTTATACGCATAGAGGAAATCTTTCAGATACTCGCTGGTAAGGAAGTGATCGGTCACGATCTTCTTTGCTATCTCATTTTCCAGATTTATCGGATACTGTGCATTTGTGGCCGACATCGAAACGAGAACCTGCTCCATCTCCGTTTTGACAACTTCATTATAATTTCTCCGATATACATCCAAAACAGAACCACTGTCCTTTTGTGCCACTCTTGTCTCAATATCCCGGTCAAATTCATATGTCTTTGCTGTTTCCAGCAACTTCTGGAACTGCGCTGATGTTGTATTCACTACATAATTTTTAAAGTTAAAGTGTACCGGAATCTGTGACACCTTATAAGAAGCAATGTTCGCCCGCGTATCTATATAAGACATATTGTAGATCAGCGGTGTCGTTTCGTCCGCAAATTGAATTCTCAGTTTCTTTACCTGATTCACGGTCTTATCTGACAGCGCTACAATCCTTCTTCCTTGTTCATCCATCGGATAGACTGCCAGCACTCTCTTCTGATTTAAAATGTGTGACACATCTACGTGATTTCCATCCAGAACAATCTGTTCTCTCTGGTAGAACGGCATAAATAACTGTAAATTTTCATACAGTAATTTCCGGTCTTCCCGATAGCCTGTAATTCCTTCCAGTGATCTTGACAAAGCAGCCTCTTCCTGACTTCGCACTGCGATCGCTTCCTGGATCATCTCCGGCGCTTCTACCGAAACTGGATTTTCTTCCGTCCCGTACACATCTCCTTCTGCCTGCAGACGCGGTCTCTTTCCTCCGACAACATCATCCAAATACCAGATGTCTTCCTGCCATTCCAGTGTCTGCAAATAGAATTCCTTGCTTTGGATCTGTACCTCAGATGCCTGTTCGATTTTTCCAGGCAATACCGAAGATACCGGATCTCCCTCACGATATTCGTAGTTTCCTACATAGTTCTCTCCTTCGGCAATCCCCTGCTGATTTCCTACAAATGCATAGGAAGCCGGTCCAAAAGAGATATTGTGTTCGATCTTTGTCGGAGTCTGGTCTCCCGTACCACTTTCCCCGATAAAGGTTCCGACAACACCTGCCGCAGCCGGAGTCTCATTCTTTTCCTCCGCCTTTTTCCACGAAAGTTGTCCAAAGTTTTTACTCAGCTGTGACCGCTTCACGATTGCCGCAAATCCGCCCTGCGGACCCTCTGCCGTCTGGAAACTGTCTAGATCCACAGCTCTCTTTGCATAAGAGTTTGAAATGACAGAGCCTTCCAAAATCTCCGCTGCAAATCCGCCTGCATTCCCTCCAGTCACCTCCGCATTAACGGAACAAGCTTCTGCCGTCGTCTGCTTCATCACTGCAATCATACCACCTACCGTAGTTCTTCCTGTGATGCTCATATCTCTTACATAGACATGTCTAAGTGTCGTTCCGCTCTCCGAAACTTTAGCCAGTGCAGCAACCTGATCGGTATCTTTCTTCCCGATCGATCCCTGCGTCAACTTCAGCTCCTCTACCGAAGCTCCTGCCAATGTCTCAAACAACGGAAGCTTCATTCCGATGATCTGATGTCCATTTCCTCGCAACAGGCCTCGGAAGCTACCCAAAATGATCGCATTGCCTTCTGCGATCTCTGATACATCAAGGTCGGTTGTCAGAACATAGGCGCCGCCCAGGTCATCCTTGATCTTCCGAAGGTCATCCACCGATGAAATTTCTTTCATCTGCAGCATCGTTGTCATATTGGAATCCCCATTCTGCAATACCGGTGTCTTCCCTTCCTGCAGCGGTGCAAAATTCCATACGTCTTCCGGCCATGCCATTGCCGTGTAAAATTCTTTTCCGGAAAGGGTATCGACGGAACTCTCTGTAATCTTCGTCAATGCTGTTGCCCCGGTTCGGCTGCTTTCCCTTTTTAATCGGCTCTCTTTCATAGAATATAATCCAGAAACACCTTCTGCATTATACTTTGTGTCTTCGGATGCTCCGTCAAATTTATAGCCCTGGGTTCCGCTGCTGTAAGAAACATTGTTTTTCAATATACCCGTTCCATCTGCATTTCCAATGTATCCAATAAATCCACCAGACTCTTTCTGATTGGATTTTGCCACTTCCATACTTACATTTGTATAACAGTTTGTGACCGAAGTGCTGCAGTTCGAATTATGCCATCCAATCAATCCTCCGATGGCACCGTTTGTCTGGTTTCCACGAATTGTTCCAACTGCATAGGAATTTTCTATAATATTGCTGCCATTCCCATTGTTGACGCTTCTCAGATTTGACATCTGTCCGATCAATCCACCTGTCGTATTAAACGTACCGGTAATCTCCAAGTTGGCGGAACATCTTCTGACCGCTGCATAATCCATACGACCG
Source organism: Faecalimonas umbilicata (assembly GCF_042846195.1). Lineage (NCBI taxonomy): Bacteria > Bacillati > Bacillota > Clostridia > Lachnospirales > Lachnospiraceae > Faecalimonas > Faecalimonas umbilicata. The sequence continues at coordinate 1,387,962 of NZ_AP031411.1, read as the reverse complement.
ATCAGACCTCCAAGCAGCTGTCTGCTGTTCGGTGTTTTCAGACTTCCGCTTACATGGACATCTTCCACACTTGCGTTTGCCATCGCTTTGTTCGCCAGCGTTCCGCCGCCGGCATCTCCATAGGATCCCTGCTTTGTAATGGATACATTTTCCAGCTTCACGTTCTTTACCGTACCACCCGAAATCGTTCCAAACAAAGTTGTCGTCAGCCCTTTGATCTTATATCCTTTTCCATCAAAAGTCCCGCGAAATTCCGGGATCAGCACGTCTTCTCCCTGCACCATGCCGGCATCGATATCATGCTCCAGTGTATAAGTCCCATCCGGATCTGCCTTGATTCGATCTACCAGTGCCTGCATCGTAATGTATTTCGTGGATGCCTGTCCTTCCGATAAAGTTCCAAACTCCACAACAACCTCTGCCTGCGGCTGCCCTTGCTGCGGCATCACATAGTTGTCCAATTTCAACCCGAAGCTGACTTTGCCATCCTCCGAGACAATCAACTTTGTAATCTCAGAAAATACTTCTGGCTGATCTTCCATCCCAATCTTTACAATATATTGCTCTGGTTTAAACTCCTCCACACGGAAGTGTGAGACCTCTTCTACTTCCCCCACTTCTTCTCCGATTCCAGTCTTGTGATACAGCGTAACACCAGAAACGGTTCCCAGTTCAAATGGAATTTTCTTTTCTTCTTCCTGCGGTTGTTCCGGCTGGTCTACCGGATTCAAAATGTTTTCCCGCAGCCACTCCTTATTTTCCTCTGTCTCTGTCGTTCCGTCCACTGCCGCCTGTGCAATCTGATAGACTTGGCGGTTGACTGTATCGTCACTGTATACAATCTCTGTCTTTTTCTCCGAAGATCCTTCTTCATTGGAAATCGTTCTTGTAATCTTTGCATAGACTCTGGCAGCATAATCATTTTTATATCGCTCTTTCGAAAGATTTGCCAGAACCGCTGTAAAATAGATTCTGTCGTCATCTTCTGAAAATTTTTTAACTGCCGTTACTTTAGCCGGCTTGTACACTGCACCATTGTAAAGATATTTGCGGTCCAGTTCCAGTTCCTGCTCCCCTAGATATGTTTTAGGAAGCAGAACCATTCCATATTCTACAACTGCACCGCTGCTCTCCAATTCTTGCAGATAAGATTTCTTGATACACCCGATCATTCTTAATCCCATCGGAGTAATCGTCCGGATTTGTCCACCCAGCATCTGCATATCTACATCCCGCAGCTCAGGTCCGGATGCTTTGACCGGAACTATCCATTGTCCCCAGAACAAAAGCAGCAAAAAAATCCAGATGCCCAAACTCTTTTTCCTCTGTTTCATACTCTAATCCTTCCTTAGTATATTCCTGTAATCCACCCCGGCTCACTCACTTGCGGCAGTGTCGGTTTCTGCGGCACTTCCGGCTCCTGTGGCTGTTGTGGCACTTCCGGTTCCTCATTTGGTCCCTGTGGCTCCTGTGGTGCTTCCGGTTCCTCATTTGGTCCCTGCGGCTGCTGCGGCACTTCTGGTTCCCCATTTGGCTCCTGCGGCTGCTGCGGTTCCTCATTCGGCTTCTGTGGCACCTCTGATTTTCCCTCTGTTTCTTTTTCAGTATCTTTCTTGGTGTCTTTCTTTTTATCCGCTGATTTTTTCTTTCCATCAGACATTTCTGCCTGCTTCTGTGCCTCTTTCTTCAACGCTCTCTTTTCTTTCCAGCTAACATCCTCTTCTTCAAAAAGATGATTTAGATCCAATACATGATCGCGTGCATTGAGATTCTCAATCTCTGCTACCTCATCCGACACCGGCGTTTTCTTCTGCTGTTCTTTCGCATCCCCCTGGAAGTGTTCCCACAAAGCGATCCCACTTCCAAGCAGTATGCAAAAGCCAATTCCGGCGATTGCACCTGCCATCCTCTTTTTTTTCTGCATTCGTTGTCTCTCCTTCTTATCACTTTTCTTTCCCATCCAAAAGATTGTCTAATTTCCATCAGCATTGCCGGATCCGTCTAATACGATTTTATGATCACAACATGCGAATGCTGCCACCTTATGGGAAATGCATAAAATGGTCTTTGATTTCATCTGTTTTAAATTGTTTAACACTTGTTCTTCTGTCTTCTCGTCCAGCGCCGAGGTGCATTCATCCAAGAGAAGAACCGGCGCATCACTTAAGAGTGCCCGCGCAATTGCAATCCGCTGGATCTGTCCTTCGGAAAGTCCATTTCCTCTTTCCCGCAGCACCGTATCCAATCCATCAGGGAGCTCCTGAATATATTCCCAGATACATGCCATCTTTGCCGCCGTACAAATATCCTCTTCCGATACCTGTCTTCCGGAAAAAACAAGATTTTCACGGATGGTTCCTGATAAGATCATATTCCCTTGCGGCACGTAGGCAAACATCTTTCTTGTCCCGGCATCCGCGGGTATCTTTTTCTTCCCAAGATCAAAATAAATCTGTCCTTCCTCACATTGAAGCAAACCGAGCAGCAACTTCATCATCGTGCTTTTGCCTGCACCAGAAGGACCGGCAACTGCCGTCAGACTTCCCTTTTCCAAACGTACAGAAAAATGTTCCAGCACGCTTCGGTTCTCGTAGGAGAATCCAACCTCTTCAAAGACAATCGCCTGCATCTCTTCAGAAATTTTTTCAAACTCCTCTTCCACGGAAAATGCCTCTTCTTCCTCGATCTGCTCCAAATCCATCAATCGTTCCGCCGATCCGATCATACTATAATATTGAGGAATCAGCCCGGAAATATTTCGGAACGGCGCCCGGATCTGCCCGATGATCTGCAGAAAAGCTGTCAATGTCCCGAAGGTCAGCAATCCTCTGGAAATCTGAATCGCACCCCATGCCAAAGCCGCATAATATCCTGCCGTAAACATGACATAGACGATGGTATTTGCCAGATTGCTGACTGCATTCCGCTTCTTTTTTATCTGATAATGGATTTCCTGATAATTGGTGAGTTTTTGTTCCATCATCTCTTCATTGGAAAAAGACTTGATGACCATAAGGTTTTCGATACATTCCTGTAAAAATGCACGCACCTGCCCTCCACTTTCCTGCACTTCCTTATGAAAATGGCGAAATCTCTCACTGTAAATCCTATTTCCGATACATACCACAACCCCAATCAGCAAGATCACAAGCGTAAATCGAAAATCAATCCGAAATAGAATCAGCAGCCCCACAGACAGTTTTGTCCCAAGAGAGATCAGCTGTGGCAAAATACCGACAATCCCTGCAACTACAAGCTCTACATCACTTGTCAGTCGATTCATAATCTCTCCGGAATGAATACCGCTGATCTCCAGATACGGTTTCCTTAAAATCGCCGCGAACATTCTGCGCTTCAGTTCCATCTCCAATTTGCCTGAAACACGGACACGGATATTACTGTTTACGATATTCAGAATCGCCTGAAGGCCAATGAGCCCTACAAGGATCAGACAATATCTCCAAAGGCTTCCTTGTCGGCTGCCGGATGCCACATCAAGAAGTGCGCTGGAGATCAGTGCAAGCAGAAGGAAACTTCCGGCAATGGCTGCGCTGGCACCTGCCAACAGTGCAACTGCCCACAGATGGTTTTTGCTGCACCGGTAGATCCAGCTTATCGGTTTTTGTTCCATTTCCCTCTCAATCCTTTCCACCCTCTCCACACAAAATCTGCCAATCTTATGATCCATTTTCTCGCTCGGATTGAACTGCACCAAATCTTTACATAGATCCGATATCTCCTATCCTTTCTGCAATCGACATAATCCTCTCCCCGGTAAAATCCTCGCAGCACTCCAAGCACTTGTTCCTCATGAATTCCGTGCTCCGGTATCCACTGATGATCCCCACAGAGGATATACCCTTCCGTGTCTCTTCCGATGACTCGATGAAGAATATAAGATCCATTCTTCCTTCGATAGAGAATCACCTCACTGTTTTCCACGATTCCCTCCAGCCGAACGAGATGCAAGATATCCTTCTGCGGTCTGATACAGGGAAGCATACTGATTCCAGATGCCGCTGTAAACAATTCCCCGTCTTCTAAAAGAATCTGCTCCATTTTCTTGCGCATCGTATGTTCCGCCTACGCTTCTAAAATGCCAGCCTCTAAGAGTCTGGTGACAAATGTATGTACATCGTTTTTCGCCTGTTCCTCTGTCATCTCATATTGATTCAGCATCATCTCTGTCAGCGCTTCTTCTGTCAGATTCCTCTCAAGCGCTTTCCAGAGAAAAGCCCCTGTCTGGTTCATCTGAATCATTCCTTTGAACTCATTTGTCTGTGCTCCAACCGGGACTACAACATATTTTCCTGCCACTTCCCGCATAAAAAATCCATTTTTGATTCTCATATTCCTTCTCCTCTCATACTTTCATATGCCATCTTTGCCGCACATTCTGAAATCGTACACTGCATCTGATAGACCGGGACTTCCCGAAAAAGTTCATCCAGCATCCCCAGCAGCTTCTCTGCCATCTCCTGCCTGCGCGGAACGAGTGTCTGCCGCATCAAAAGCAGCACCGCTTCTTGAGGATCCATGCGCCTGATCTCGTTTGTTTTCCCACGCTCCAGCATACAGATTCCCTGCAGTTTCCCCTTTCGGTTCAACTGCTCATCTGTTTTTCCGCTAAACGGCGTCCCATACACGACCCAGCCATCCGCTTCTTTTCTGACTGCCGGCTTATCGTCATTGATGATCAATGCCCGCTCAGCTCCAAAATATTTCTGCCACTGTTTTGTATGTGTAGATTTTCCTGTTCCACTGTCCGCAGAAAACAGATAAACTCTGCCATCCACTTCCACCGCAGATGCATGGATCATCATCCCGCCCTGCAAAAGAAGCTTGCGGTAAAATTCCAATCCTACAAAAATATATTCACACTCTTCTAATGTCAGATGAGGCTGCTCCGCCTGCTTCTGTATACAGAGTTCCTCTGTCATCGTCAGTGTGATCTGCGTCTTCGCATCTCCATCAAAACGGTATGACTCCATCTTCTTTTTCAGAAACTCATAGATTGGCTCATACTCTACAATGCAGTCCGCAATCTGATATCGCATTCCTCTTCTCCTTTCCGAAAAAGGACCTGGAAGTATTGCTCCCAGATCCTCCTGTGATCAGTCAATGATAAATTCTTTTTCTACTTTTTGCAGCTGTCCATCTTTCGATACATACATGCTGACTTTATAAGTTCCCGGACCAAATGCTCCATTCAGTGTACGCATGCGAAGTTTTGTATAGCTTTCATCTAAAAAGCTTGTCTCCAACAACACTTTCCCTACAGATGTCCCTTGGATCACTGTAAACTTAATCAGTGCCTGATTCGGAAAGTCATCGATTGCCGTTGTAAACGTAACATCCAGACAGGTGCCATAATCTGACTCTTCTTTATTATAGAAAATCGATTCAATTGCAAGCTTCGGTTCTTCCGGAACTTGCGGCACATATGCCGGAATCTTATCATGTTCTGTATAGCCCGCATAGTTTCCATAGACATCTACCGGCAGCGCAAAGTAATCCTTATCGGTTCCATTATAGGAGATCTCCACCTGGTTATATCCACTGTGCATCTGAATCTGCGACGAAGCGATCTCACCACCTACCAGTTGATCTCCGGTCGGTGTATTGTTCTCCCAGTTATAGGAACCGTTAAAGTTATATGTTCCGTAGTAAAGTGTTCCGCTCTCATCCGATACAAAACTATATCGGAAAGAAGTCTCTGAGATTCGTTCTACTTTCTGCTCTGTAATCCGCGGCGGATTGTATTCCACTACAAAAGATTTCTTTGCAACGGTTCCATCAGAAAATGTCACCTTTGCAATATACTGATTATCTTTGTGTCCATAATTTTCCGGAATCACAATGGTATAGACTTTTCTGTCTTCGCTGATAACCAGCTGTGCTTTATCTGTTGTGATCGGTGAACCGGTCGGACAGATAAAGGAGAAATTATCCAGTGTCAGCTCTTCTGCCGGAGCTTTATTTAACTCCACGGTAATTGTGTTTTTCGGTTTCTCTGCGACAAATACGATCTGGTATTCTGATGAAATGTTTGGATCTTCCTGCACATTTCCACTAACGGTGAGCGGCCCCAGAACATCCGATGTTCTTCCATCGTGAGCTTCCATCACATAATATAACGAATAAGAGATTCCTTCTTCCAGTCCACTGATCAATACCTTATTGAATCCCGTCTTCATTTCCTTACGGTATCCTTTTTTCACAGTATCCACAGAAGGGATTTCCTCTGCCCCGCGACTGACCTGTGTATGCCCCGGAAGGTATACATATACATATCCTCCCTCATCCACATCAAACAAATCAAATTCTGCTCTTGTCGCCTCACTTCTCAGTACCGTTGCATCGCTGACAGTCGGGCAGTCTACTTTGTAACTGAAATATTTGGAAATGATCTTGCCCGGTGCAATCTCCATCGAGAATGTGTAGGTATCGTCTTTTGCAAACACCGAAGTAGAAACTTCGTACACGCGATTGTCTTCCGTCTTTGCACTTAAAAGTGTCATTTCCTTCCCGCCATGGCAGATAATTCTCATATCTTCTACTGCGAGCGGTTGTGTTGTCGCTTTCTCCAAAGTAACGATCATCCGACTCATTCCACGTACTTCCACAGATACAATGCTGTTGGTCAAGATCTCTTCCCCAACTTCCACTTCTACTTGATTATTTCCATTGTCCTGCACTTTATCAAGTTTTCCGCTTCCGCCAATCGTAGAATTGTCTCCATTTAAAATAGCATTCTCCACGGTTCCATTGACAGTGATCATAGACCCACCTGCAGCCTCAGACACGAGTAATTCCTCCGCAGGTACATTCACCGTAAATCCCTGTACCACTTCTGCAACTTCCACTTCTGCAATTTTCAATGCTCCATTGACCGTCATATTACTTCCCGCCACAAGTTTCGCAACACTGGATCCCGCTCCAAGATTCAGGGTGAAATTCCCCGCTGCCCTGCCTGCACCGGCAGCACTTTTCCCAATCTGATCAAATACTGTGTCATTTGCTGTCACAGTACAGTCCGCGTCTGCTGCCACTTCCAAATTTTTTACACGAAGCTGATTCAATACAATCTCTCCACCTTGTACAGAGCTGTCCACAACGACCTTGTTATAATTTCGCACTTTCTCAGTCGCATTCACTGTGTAAATACCGCCCTTTACTTGCTCCGCCGTAATTGTCAGTGTATCCTGTGTCACCTTCTTCGCAGTGTCACACGCATCCAACACATTTTTGGCAAGCCATTTCTTCTGGTCCGTTGACACTTCCGAAGACTTCAGCATCTCCTGTGCCGTCACATAAGCAGACTGTACAAGTGTATTCCCATAGAATACCTGTCCGTCTACTTTCATATAAGATCTGACCGCATATCTGGTGTTAAACCCTGCTCCACTGATCCCGGTAAGAACTCCGGTATAGTAAACCTTCTCCTCTGTTGTCTTCCAATTCTTCTCTGCCGGAATCTCAAGAGCTTTGTAAGCTTTCCCTTTTAACGCATAGCTTCCGCCAATCTGAAGTTCTCCTCCGGCTGCCTCCAACGCACTCGCAGGTACTGCCACCGTTCCGTAAGTAACCACTTTTCCTTCTGCTTTCAGCTGCTCCAGGTAAGCCTTATCGATTGCCGAAATCGTCCGAAGTCCTGTCTTTCCTTCTGTTCGAATCTCCATAGATTCTGTAGAAATATGTGTTTCATTCTCTGCCGCCAACGCGAACCCTGTGCTGCCCAATACGAATGTTAAGGCTAATAACAATACTTTGCATATCTTATTTAGTCTTTTTAGCATTCCTTTTCTCCTTCTAGTCTTTATTCTTCCCAGTCATCTGGAATCGTCACCTCATTATCAAGGTTCTCTGACGGTTGTTCCGTTCCCATATCCATCTTGGTATCTGTTGATGAATCTTCTGTACTTCTTTCCTCTGGCTTCTCTAATGAAGAGTTCCCTGCATGCTCATCGCTTGCTCCCGATTCTTTCTTCTCTTCGTAATCGATATCCAGGTCCTCTGCCTGCCCGTTCGCTGTAGCTTTTCTAGAATCATCACCTGCCTGATCCGAACTCCTTCCGGAAAAAGAATCAGATAACATCCATGTGATGGCACAGAGGAAAAGAATTACAATTACAGTTATGATTGTTTTCTTTTTCATATACTACCTCTGTGTAAATACATTAAAAATATTTTTAATAAGAAATCTCTTCACTTCCATCTCCCCAACCACCTACATCTCCATCATTGTCAAGTCCACTCATCATAATCGTATCTTCCACCGGAATCTTTACAATATTCAGTTCTAATGCCTCATATCTTTCTTTCATTATTTTTACGCTCCTTTTCATTTTAATTTCCGGTAAATTATACATTATCTTTTACATCTCTGCAACTATTTTTTCATCCTGTTTTCCTTATTTTTCGCTCTTTTTCACAGATACTTTTACTCGTAAAGTCCTGCCGCCCTGCACACGCGATCCATCTGGTCTACCTGCTCGGTCACCGCAGCGCTCTTTAAGGCCTCTCGCCCTTTTCTATTTGCAAAAATGGTCTTCGTGACCAAACGCCAGATCCATGCTGCCGGCAACAAAAATGAATGCCGCCTCACTGCCGGAGAAAGTTCTTTCATTGCCTCCAAAGGCGGGAAAAGCATTGTCATCACCAACCGTATGCGCGTCCTTCGGATTTGTTTTTTCTCCCCGCCCTCTTTTAAGAGTCTCGCTCCCATATGATTTTCCATCGTGCCGTATGCCCCACTGCCAATGATATGTTCCAAAAGAATATTTCCATCAAAAAACGATTTATCTTCCTCCATACATTGCTGTAAAAAACGATGCATCGTTTCGGAAAACTTTAAAAGTCCCCCTCTCTCTAGATACACTTCGATCTTCTTCCAGTCGCAACTATCTTTTTTCTTCTGTGCAAACACAAAAAGATCCAACAGCATGCGGATTCCAATTCCTCCGTACTTCAAGTGCTTTGCCATATGACCGATCATATATACATAATACTCTTCCCAAGGCATCTGATACGCAAACGCAAAACCTTCCTTTCGGATACATTTGCTCCAGATATCCTCCAAAAATACATCTAGCTCCCGATTCTCCGTTGAGCAGTCCCAATGAATCTCAACCGTCATAAAAGGATTCCGCACATAGACATCGTGATGCCCTCCTCCATGTTCCAAAGTATATCCAAGCGACTCCATAATCGCCTGAATCTTGCCCTGCTGCTCTTTCTGACACAGGATATCAAGATCTGTGAGAAAACGCATATCAGGAGAAGGGTACTCCTTTTTCAACTGAGCTCCCTTTAATGGGAGATGCTCGATTTGTTCTTCCTCAAACTTCTGTTGGATCTCCTGCAAAGAAAAATACTGGGTAGCCTCTCTCGCAATTCCTTTCTGCTGCGCCTTTTGCATTGCACAGATCATATCCGCAGAGATTTTCTCCTGTTCCTGCAGTGGTAAAATTCCATAGGATACTAGATTGTCAATCTTCTGATACTTGCACAACTGCTGCAAATACTTCCAGTCAAGCCCTTCGACCTCTATCGTTATTGGTTCTTCCAGCAAAACACTCTTGATCAACTGAAAGAGTGCCCTCTGTTCTTTTTCTCTTCTCATCTACTTCTCTCTTTCTTTTTAATTTATCTTACAATGTCACACACAACGATCTCCGGAAGATTATTGACTCGCGGAATCCCTCTGGAACTGCCAAGACCCGCCGACAAGATCATCGTTCCATTTCCGCAGGAAAACATTCCTCTCGTATACGTTGGAAAAAATCCTTCCTCCGGATCAAACAGTCCTCCTACAAACGGAACTCTTACCTGACCACCATGCACATGTCCGCTGAAAACTAGATCTACATCCCAGTATTCCATGCTCTTCCACAACAGTAAGCCTTCCGGTACATGACTCAGCAAAATCTTTAGCCGATCCGTCTGCACAAACGCTTCCAGAAATCGTTGCTCCGATCCATCTTTCCAGTCTTCCGGCAGTAAATATCCGTAGGCTCCCCCAATCCTTACTTCCTGTCCGGCAATCTTGGTATCCACATATTCTTTCTCCAGCACAACTGCCCCGGCAGCTTCAAGCTGTTCCGTCAGATCGCCTTCACCATAAGTTTTCTCATAACCCACCTCATGATTGCCCAGCGAAAAATACACCGGCGCAATCGCACGTGCTTCCCGAACCAGATGCAGAAGAATATCCGTGCGGTCTTCATCCTCATTGAGCATATCTCCCGTCATAAAGATTACATCCGGCTTCTGCTTCTGAATCTTAGCAATCAGCCTTTGATTATCCCTGCCATACTGATAATTATGAAGATCTGTAAGCTGCACAGCTCTAATTGGAGCTGCAATCTTTGGATTCCGGTAAGTATACTGCCGAACAATGAGACATTTTTGTGATAAGATAAGACTGACCAAAAAAATTCCTGTCAGCAAAAAGAAACTAAATACAACTGTCTTTCCAAATTTCTTCATCGTCCACTTCCGATCTGTCATTTCTCTTTCCAATCAAATAGCCGGAGCTTCTTCCACCCCGGCTTTCTTTTCTTATGCGTACTGTCTTACAATCTCCTGCATCTTTGCAAATTGCTGCTCCATCTCATCCACCAGACGGAACTGCGTCCGCGCACGGACAAGGTTGTGCTCTGGATAAGCCGTCTTAAAGTAAGTGTCTCCTTCCAGATAATCTGTCAGGAACCGAATTCCACACTCAAACGTCATCAGACGCGCTCCCCATGGAAGACTCTCGACTTCTTCTGCTGTCAACACATCTCTTGTCGCCTCCAAATATCCTTTCACATACAGCTCATATAAAGAGATATCAAAATGCATCTTATCCAGATCGCGCTCATCTTCCTCCGCTGTCGCCGCACCAAACCGGATGGAATCTCCGAAATCGTTTGCAGCAAGCCCTGGCATGATTGTATCCAGATCAATGATACAAAGTCCCTTTCCGGTCCCTGCATCAAACAAAATATTGTTCAGCTTCGTATCATTGTGTGTCACTCGAAGCGGCAGCGTTCCATTCTCCTGCTGTTCTACTAACACCTTACAATCTTGCTTTCTATCAAGGGCAAATGCAATCTCCGGTCTGCAAGTGATCGCCCTGTTTTTGATATCTCGCTTCAAAGCTTTCTCCAAATTTTCAAACCGTTTCACCGTATTGTGGAAATCTGGGATTGTCTCCTTTAAGCTGGATGCCGGATAATTTCCAAGCTGTTTTAAGAAGTGTCCAAAACTATTTCCAGACTGATAGAACTGCTCCGGATCCTCTACAAGCTGATAACATACCGAATTCGAAATATAATTATAACATCTCCACGGCTGTCCCTCATTATCCTCAAAATAGGTACATCCATTCTTTGTCTTAATGCAGGAAAGTGTCTCTCTGTCCGGATCTCCACCTTCCTCTCGAATGACATTTCTTAGATATTCTGTCACTCCGAAGATGTTCTCCATCACACCTGCCGGATCTTTGAAGACATTATTATTCACCCGCTGAAGAATATAGGCAAACTCATCGCCCTCCTCCGTCGGCATATAGACCGCATACGTCTCGTTAATATGTCCCTCTCCAAACGGCTTCACATAGCTGCACTGAAGACCGAACCCAAACGCATACAGTGCATCTTCCAGATTTCTGCTTGTCACACCGTCAATCTTTCTTCTCGTAGAGAAGATCACTTCTCCCTCTTCAACCTTCTTTCTGGAAGGGATTACACAGTTCGCCTTTACGACACTGCCCAGTCCGATATGCGCTCCACATCCAACACGAGAATCATGATCTACAACTGCCCCACTGTTGACAAGCACACCATGTTCCACAACTGTATTGGTATTGACAATCGCACTCTGCATAATAAAACTTCCATTGCCGATCACCGCACTAGGACTAACGACCGCTGACGGATGAATGATCGCCGGAACTTGGTAGCCCGCTTCCATCAATTTCTCTGTCCAGTATAGCCGCATTCCACTGTCTCCCAGAGCTGCCACTGCCGTATCGTACTCATTTAAAAATGCCTTATAGTCACAGCACTTTCCAATTACATCCGCTCCCTTTACGGCATCATCTAAAAACACAACCTCTTCGTACCCCAACAATCTTGCTGTTTCCTGGATCATATGGCCAAAACCGCCGGCACCTAAAATCAATAAACGTCTCACTTCTTCTTTTGTATGAATCCAAATTGGAAACATACCCCTCCTTCCTATGTAAAATATAAATTTATCATACCACATCTACCGGAAGGCTGCTACAAAAAATATGGAAGTTTCCATATAAAGTAATTGTACAATTTCCCCAAAACTTTCTCTTCCACTTCATCTATTATCTAGAATTCCTCTGTCTATTCTTGAATACTTGCCTGAAACGGCATCGACTTGTTTCCTATCTCGGAGATTTCACAAGAACAGTGAAACCCCCGAAGATTTAGATCTGATCATCAATCAGAAATAGATTTTTCTTACATCTTCTGTACAAACTCTTCCAACGTCTTTGACCGAAAGGCTGTCTGCATCCAATGCTTCAACACTTCCATATCCTGCTGGGTCTGAATCCGCTCCAAGACCTCATCTGGAACGTCTCCGAAATTTTGCAAAAACAAAAGCAGAGTTTCTTTACATCCTTCCGAATACTCCCCATACCTAATGCATGTATTACTACAATCATATACATCGCAATGATTCGTAGCATATCTATGCCATAATTACGCTCTGTCTGTCATAATTATACTCCTTTCTCATCTCTCATCAACCTCTTTTAACTAATTTGCCTATTAATGGCTGAATATATTCTTTCAGAACTTTAAATGAACGGTAATCTACAATAGATGCAATGGTAAAATAAACACCTAAAATAATAATTCCGGACACGCATGCATAACCTATAATTGAAAAATAAGAATTTAATTGCCATGGAATCCATTTACTGATCGCTGTAATTGCAATAAATATAATAGAGTTGGAAATAAATCTCTTATAGGAAACCCAAGGACTTCTTTGTAAAATTCGAACATTAGCGTATATAAACATATCGTTCATTCGGTACATTAATGCAACAATTGTTCCTATGAGAACACCGTAAATCCCCCAAAGTTTCACAGCAATTATCGACACCCCTAAATTAATAACTGCCTCTGCTATACATCTACTTTGTGTTTTGCGAAAATGCTGTGCGTAATTAATCACATCAGAACAACACGCCCTTGCACCTGTCATTACATAGAATATAGAAAATAAAACTGCTACCTTATAATCCAAATAATTAATATCTGTAATTCCTGCTGTATATAATTTCATAAATGGAATAATAAAAATCAACGCAATATTATATAGCGCAAATACTAACGCCATTCTATAAGTTTCATACAAATCATGAAGTTGTATATATCTTTCCCTATCACGATTAAATGTTTGTCCCATAACAAACGCGAACCCCTGAGCCACATAATCTAAGGCAGTTCTAATCATAGAATACAGTAATGTATACATTGTATATACGCTAACAACTTTCAATCCTGAAAAAATTGTTAAAATTATAGTGTCTGTATTTCTGAAAATCAAATCGCAAATCTGATTTACAAATGCTGCATTTTTTTGTCCAATAGCCTTATAATCCGGTTCTTCTTTCAAATTTATCCACTGATAATTTTTAGCTATGTATATTCCAATAACAATGATCTTAAGTACGTTTATCAACAAATAGGTAAATTGAATTGCAATAATGTCACATCCTAACAGAAGCATAATGATTTTTGCTATACTAATAATCGTAGTAGATATTGATGTCAAAGCCGTATTAATATAGTTCTTTCCTTCTGCCTGTAATAAAATAATAAATTTCCCTTGAAAGTAGTAGCTAATGACTCCAGGTAGTCCATTAAACAAAATTATAATAATCATAGTCCATACTGGAATATTAGCCGAAATCACTAACGGATACCCTACAGCCACTACAAGAACTGCAATTAAATACAATCTTCCTGTTTTTTTATAATAATGATCGGTGGCTGACATAATCCCTAAAATCTCTTTTTTATTACTATTTGCTATTGGTCCATACAATGCTTGAAGAGTTGCTGCACCTACACCCGCTTCTAAAAGAGAAAAATATGCAAATACTTGTCCAATGGAATTCAAAAAACCATTCATTTCCGAACCAAAATTAGTTAAAAAAAGTCGCGGAATAATGATTCCTAATGCAATAGACAAAATCTGACTGCCTATCCCTATTGCTATATTCAAAAAACTTTTTCGCCTATTCATTTTCTTCTTATATACTCCATATGTTCTCTGATATAATGTAGTTTCATTTTTAAAGACACATCATGATAGCACACCAATTTTATCAAATCTATAACTTTTCTTTTAGCAAAATAGACTCTATATCTCTTCCTAATCTCTGTCATTTTTTCTAAAATTGCATACTTCTCTTCTCTATCTTCTTCAGTAATCAATCCCAATTCAATTCCCTTTTTCATATCATCATCTTGTTGTTTCAAAATTTTCTCTAACGGAAATTTCGCGAAATTCTCTGGATTTGAACTGCTTCCAGAATGTTTTCGATACTGTACCATATGTTCTGGCAAAAAAGCATTTTCCCCTAACATCAAAGCTCTAAATGAAATAAGTTCATCTTCTGTAGGGCAATCATCATTTAATGGTCCAAACGTTGTCAAAACCCTCTTATAGAACGCTCTTGATGGCGCTGGTATATTCCCTCCGCCTTCAAATGTATAAGTATGTATCTTATCAACAATTGCACTATGTTCCCTTAAGATTTCCCCTTTTTCACTAATTGCATCAATGCTAAATGATACAGCCGTCACTTCTGGATGATTCTCTAAATATTCCACCGATTTTTCCGTTCGATCTGATCGAGATAAATCATCCCCATGTGCTGCAACAATAATTTCTCCTGTTGTAAGCTCCAAGTATGCCCTATTCATGTGCTTTGTAATACCCAGATTTTCCTCATTCCTATTCAAGACAATTTTATGCGGACCACTATATTCTTTTGCCATGCGCTCCATAATCTCAAAAGTACAATCTGTTGAACAATCATCTGATAAAATAATTTCTAACGGAGAATATGTCTGTTCAAAAGCACATCTAATACTCTCCTCTATGTACTTTTCAATATTATAAGTTGTTACAACATACGATACTAACGGTTTGTTCATTTTAATCCCATTGCCTTTCCTGCTAACACGTAATTTTTTCTTTTCATAAAGCATACAAATAATTGGATTCTAAATTTACCTATTCTACTAGCATTTTCATTTCTAAAAAATTTCTCCTGAATGAATTTGAATTGATTAATCCAATCTCCGTATTTTGAAAAATCTACTTTCGAAAATTCATGACAACTCAAACCACCTTTTTTTGATTGCCCAATTCCTGAAATCAAGTGCATAAAAAAAATATATGTAATATTTTCGTCTTTTAATTTTCCACTTAAGTCTTCTTTTATTTTATTAAATAATCTTAATTGCTGAAAAATCACTTCTTTTGATAAAGAATTCATCGCTGAACCTACCCTATCAACATATACATAGTAGTCTCGACCAAGAAAAAAAACTTTTCCTGTCCCCCTAAAAATTGTCTTATAATAATTAATATTAAATAATAAATCTTCACCTATTGTTTCCTGCACATCAAACTCCAAATGATTTTTCTGAATAATTTCTCTCCTATATAATTTATTCCACGGTTCAAATCCAAGCACATATGTAAAATAGTATTTTTTAAAAAACTGATTAATATCTCCAGTATAAAAACTCTGAACTTGTTGTGTATTAAACACATATAAATCCGCTTCTTTCTCTTTTTGTGCTTCAAATAACTGCTGAAGTGAAAATGGTTCGATATAATCATCACTATCCACAAACCAAACAAACGTTCCTCTTGCTATTTCCAAGCCACAATTGCGTGCTGATGATACACCACCATTTTTTTTATGGATTACTTTCACCCTAGAATCAAGCTTTTGATATTCATCACACATTCGAGGGCATCTATCTGGTGAACCATCATCTATTAATATCAATTCAAAGTCTTTATATGTCTGATTCAAAATACTAGTGACACATCTTTCTATATACTGTTCTGTTTTATAGACTGGAACAATAATACTAAAAACTGGCATAACAATTACTCCTCTGAATCCATCTTTAATGCATCTTCTAAATATTTCAAAGAATACTCTCGAAATTTCTTAATTTTTACTCTTGCTTCCGTGTAATCAATCTTAAGTAAATCATTTATATCCGGTTCTCCAGATGTATACAATCTATTTTCTAAACCTATTTTCTTTAAGTAGTCAATTTTACGGCTATCATTATTATTAACAGCTTTCTCTTGATCCCTCGCAATTGCCGTAATAAACGGTCGTTCAAAAATAGTCGAAAAAACTGTTCCATGGAATGAATTAGTATACACTAAACCTGCATGCATAAACAAACCAACAAACTCTTCTGGACTAGCTGAATATGCCTTGTGATAAGGTCTTACAAAATCACGAATATATTCATTAAATACAACAACATCATATCCTGTAACCTTTCGAAGATGTTCTGTCAACGCTCTACTACCATGATTGTTTTCTAAGAAATATACCAAGATATATGGTTTTCTATATTTAGGTTTAATAGCTAGTTTCTCCCATTCATCACGTTCTAATAATAATACTGGATCACATACAGTATGCACTTTTTTTTCTGTCAACTTCTGTATAATAGCAACACCTCGTGGCTCTCTTACCGAAATAAAATCAAATCCTTGTATCCAACTTCTTATTTTCTGTAACGTTTCTTCACTAAATTCTGTTTTTCCTAAACTTGGTGAATATGATATCTTCTTTGCTTTATTTTCTTTATCTAAAAATTGAAGATAATACGCTGTTTCAAAATCTTGACATGACGGATTCCATATTTGGTCTCCTCCACAAATATATGCATCATAGTCAAATTTTTCATCTTTCATCTCTTCTGTAGATATATACTCTTTTTGTGATATCGGTAAAACTTCATTTATAAAACGCTCATAATTATCAAAACGTTTTTTCAATGCCGGATAAATAAAATACCGAAACATCTTATGAACTCCTCTATCACTATCTCTAATAATCTTATAAGCCTCTTTCTGACTTTGTGGACGCAAATTAATAAGTTCTGTCTCATGCCCTAACATTTGTAACTTCTTTGATAGTGCATATGCTTGTAACACCGAACCATAATTATGCGAACCATGAAATGTGAGTTGTCCTATTTTTCTCATCTTTTCTCTGCCTTACTATAAATATCTTTTTATTTGATTTTGTTTTTCTTCATCATAACACTCTTAGCAATAATTTAATGCAGGAACACCTCGATAGTAAAACTAAAATTTTCATTTTCCATCCATATTTAAAAATATCGATATTATAAAGACTTTCCCGAATCATACTTTGCTCCAAAACATTTTTAGCTTCTTCTTGTTCTCTTTTTTTACCTAGATTTCCTTTTTTTATATTCTGAATTGAAAAAATCAAAAACTTTACTCCTGTAGAAAACAAACGTTGCTTTTCCTGCTCAAATAACTGTTCTTCTTTTAAGTATGCCTTTTCCCATTCGAGAAGATTGTTTAATAACTTATAAACTTTTGGCCGATATGTGTTGCTTAATGATTCACCATTATACTTATAATAATATAGACATTCATCTAAAACAGATATCTTTTCGCATTCTTTGTATAATTCCATGGCAGAAATTACATCTTCTGCAAAAAATTCTCGTTCAGATTTAAATTTATAATCCGAAATAATTTCTTTTCGATATAAGTTTCTACAAACAAATCCTTCTATCTCTTTCTCATTTGTTCCTGGTATAATTCCTATCATAGGCAAAATAAGCATTTTAAAAATTTCTGAACGATTCAATACCTTTGGTACATTGTGAAAATGATGTTCTACAACATTTCCAGCAGAACCTACTGTAAAATGTGAGCAAATACAAATCTCTGATTTATCTTTTTCAATCCTGTTATAAAGGTTATAAAACATTTCCGGATGAACATAATCGTCCGAATCAACAAATCCTATATAATCTCCAGATGCTATTTTTAACCCCGCATTGCGCGCACTAGAAAGTCCTCCATTTTCTTTATGTACAACATGCACTCGAAGGTCTTTGCTGAAGGAGTCACACATCTCACCTGATTCATCTAGCGAACCATCATCAACTAGAATTATTTCTATTTCTTGAAGTGTTTGTTCCAAAAGAGAATTTACACACTTTTCTAATGTTTCTTTTGTTTTATATACTGGTACAATGATACTTACTTTTGGCTTCATACTACCTCTACCTTACATATCCGAAATTATTTTCTTCAACAGCTTCCTTCTGTTCCTGTTTCTGTACTTCTGTAAAAGAAGAATTTCTCAACGTATATTCCTCTCCATAACAAGGCTTACTCTTCATATACTCTTTATTTTCGTTAATAAAGTCATGATAATCTTTCAATTTTCGAGCTGGATTTCCAGCAACTACGCTACCTTCTTCAACGTCATGAGTTACAATGCTCCCTGCACCTATTATCGAATTGTTTCCAATTGTTATTCCTGGCATGATTATGCTTCCAGCTCCAATAAAAACATTATTTCCAATGTGTACTGGCGCTATTTTCGTATATCCACATTCTTGCCACATACTGGCATCATGTGCAAGAATATGTACTCGTGGAGCCAGAGTAACATCATCTCCAATTTCAATCAACCAACAATGTGATTGGTCTATAATACAATGCTCATTTCTTCTAAAATTCTTTCCTACCTTAAGTCCTAGTTTTATCAAGCTGTCTGTAGAAACTTCTCCTCGCAAACGATATAACAAATTTCTTAAAAAAGACATTTTTCCCCATCCTTCTTAATTGTTAACTAATATATCTGCAATCCTTTTACATGCAAATCCGTCTCCATATGGATTGCTCGCATTGCTCATTTTTTTATATTCTTCTTCATCCTCAAGAAGCTTCTTAAAGTTTCGATAAATATTCTCTTCTTCTGTTCCAACCAGTTCTAATGTTCCAGCTTCAATACCTTCTGGTCGTTCTGTTGTATCACGCATAACCAAAACTGGCTTTCCAAGAGATGGTGCTTCTTCTTGTATTCCTCCTGAATCTGTCAAAATCATATAGCTTTGATTCAAGAAATTATGGAAATCAATTACCTCTAATGGTTCAATAATATGAACTCTTTCTTCCTGCCCCAAAATACTATCTGCGATTTCTCTCACAACCGGGTTCATGTGTATTGGATAAATCGCTTTTACATCCGGATGTTCTTTTAAAACACGAAGTATTGCTTTAAACATAGCTTTCATTGGCTCCCCTAAGTTTTCTCTTCGATGAGCTGTAATTAAGATCAAACGACTCCCTCTTGCCCATTCTAATTCCGGATGATTATATTTCTTTTTTACTGTAGTTTTTAATGCATCTATTGCAGTATTTCCCGTTACATATATAGATTCTTTCTTCTTACCTTCTTTAATTAAATTTTCTTTTGCTTTTTCTGTAGGTGCAAAATTATAATTGCTAATAATTCCTACCGCTTGTCTATTAAACTCTTCTGGATATGGTGAATAAATATTATATGTCCGAAGTCCAGCTTCAACATGTCCAACTGCAATTTGCAAATAGAAACAGGCCAATGCCGTTACAAAAGTTGTAGATGTGTCCCCATGCACCAACACAACGTCTGGTCTTACCTCTTCTAATACCTTTCTAATATTGTTCAAAATATTCGCAGTAATATCAAACAAAGTTTGCTTTTCTTTCATAATTGACAAATCATAGTCTGGAACTACATCAAATACCTCTAAGACCTGATCTAGCATTTGTCTATGCTGTCCCGTAACACAAACTATTGTTTCTATACTCTCTCTCGTTTTCAGTTCATTCACTAATGGGCACATCTTAATCGCTTCTGGTCTTGTGCCAAACACCAACATAACTTTTTTCATATATTTCCCCTCTTACTTCTTTAAAAAAGCAAAGCAATCTACTCCAAACCATCGATGAAACACTCTGGTTATTTTACTTCTTATTCTTAATTTCTGTGGCACCCAAGATTTATTAAACCAATGAATCGTTGCCGTATCCTTAGAGTCATACATAATGCCTGTTGCATCATCTAATGGACAAAATACATCTCTTGGATATAATGCAAACCCATCCAAAACCTGATATTTTCCATTCGGCACAAACCCTCTTTCAGAAAGCATTCTTGTTATTGTTACTGTATTTGTAGTTGTGTCTTGATTACCATCCTTATCTACAAAATGACGTCCATCATAGTAGGAAAGTAACTCTTTAAATAGTGGAAAACCTTTTTCTGCTGCCATAATTCCTGTCGGAATCTGAGTATCTGATTCAAAACCTGAAAATCCTTGATGTACAAGAAACTTATCTAAGTTTTTCGTTACCTCTACATCTGTATCCATATAGATTCCACCTTGTTTATACATAGCATACAAACGAACATAATCTGTCACAAAAGCAAAACGCTTACTCTCATATGCCTCTCTTACATAGTCACAACAATTAATATCAAAGTTATCTTCATTCCATTCTATAATCTCATAATCCGGACAGTATTTTCCCCAGCTTTCTATACACTTCTTCGCCAAATCTGGCATCTTCCCTCTGCCGAACCAGCAATAATGAATTAATTTAGGAATCATGCTAATCTCCTTTTCTATTTCTATTATCCATATTTTTTCTAAATTTTCTCTTTAACCAAATGGGTGTTATCTGTGATACAATAGGTTTTATCGCAAAAACATAATATTGGAGTGGTAATTTTAACGACTTAATCCCATGCACCAATACTCTCGATGCTTCCAATGAATGTTTGAATGTTCGCCGATTAAAGGTTGCCACATCTTCTCTAACTAAATATAATGGCTCTGCAATATTATATCCTTTATATCCATTTGCAAAAAAGCGAAACCAAAGGTCTACATCCTCTGCTCTAGTCGTAAGTTTAGACACACGATATCCTTCTAATGCTTCAAAAACTTCTCGCTTCATCATAATTGTCGCATGATGAAATGGATTGAATTTTGGCAAATCTGTTTTAACTGGAATTTCCTTAATCGGAATTATATTTTTCTCTCCCTTTTCATCAAACGCCTTCATATAAGTTCCAATCAGAGCATATTCCGGATGTTTGTCCAAAAAATCCACCTGCTTTTCAAAACGATCAGGCAAAGATAAATCATCACCATCCATACGAGCAATATATTTTCCTGTTGCATACTTGGCACAATGATTCAATGTTGCTGCTAATCTAATATTTTTTTTATTTTTTAATAGAACGATTTTGTCCGGATATTTTTCTTTATATTTTGATGCAACTTGATATGTGTCATCTTGTGAACCGTCATCACACAATATAAGTTCCCAATTCGCATAAGTTTGCTTAATAATGGAATCAATTGCGTCACTTAAAGTATCTGCACAATTGTAGATTCCCATCAATATAGAAACCTTATTTTTACCTTGCATAAGTTAAATACCTCCGTTCTAAATCCTTTGCCGCATCCTTGATATCAAATCCTGCCTCTTTAATAGATTTATATCCACACTCTCTATCCATATCTTTTATCAATACTTTTTCAACTTCTTTTCCCCAAGTCTCTGCACTTTCATCTAAAGAAATAAATTTTATATTTCCCGTTATATTTACTTCTTTCGGAATTGTATCGATGGATGCTAAACAAGACAATCCAGAACATTGTGCTTCAATTAAAACAATTCCAAACCCTTCATGCAAAGATGGAAATAAAAAAACATCCATTCCTTGCATAATACTTGAAACATCATTGCGTTTTCCCCAGAAAACAACTTTATTCTGTAGATTTAATTTTTCCACCTTATTTTCTATCTTTTCACGCGATTCACCGTCTCCAACTAACCAAAGTTCTACATTCTCACATTTTCTTTGAATGATATCAAAAATATCAATTATAAATGTTTGGTTTTTGACCTCATTAAAATTTCCAACATGCCCTATAATTAATTTATCTTTAGCATTTTTCTCTTCCCGTACTTTTCTTCTTGTTTCTTCATTAAATCTATATAGTTGTGTTTCAATGGCATTATTTATTATTTGCACCTTCCCATTCTCTACATCATTTTTCCCAAAAAGCCAACGTCCTGCTTCTTTAGAGCATGCAAATTCTTCTGTTTTTACACGAAAAATAATTCTGGCCAAATAATGCAACCATTTTTTTCCTGCCTGAGTAGCATGTGAATGCGATATTAATACTTCTGCTCCTCCATGTCTTGCAGCTAATAAGTCTATATTAGAAATTGCACTTCCTGTATGCCTATGAACTATCTGATATCCTTTATCTCGAACAATTTTTGCTATACTTAAATAGTTTTTTATTGGATTTTTCTTTTTAGGATACGCATGGTAAATATATCCACCCATGTTTTTTATTTCTTCGTCAAAATATCCTTCTTCCTCTACAGAAGTCAAAAAGTCAAACTGAACCTTTTCTCGATCAATCGCACGATAATAATTCATTACAAAATTCTCTATTCCACCATTTCCCATATTATGGAATATATGTAATACTCTAAGCATTTTCCCCATTCCTTTTTACTAAATATAACTATTTATTTAAAAGACTCTATCAATTTCAGTAATTCCTTCTTAGTTTCCTCAATACAGTACGGTTTTACATTTTCTTTATTATGTATTCCCATTTTCTCTCGTATCTCTGAATTTTCCTTTAACTTCTTGATTCCTTCTGCAAACCCCTTAACATCTCCTGGTTCATACATATACCCAGATATTCCATTTTCCATCACATCTATCAACCCTCTTATATTCGATGTTACAAGAGGCAGCCCACAATACATTGCTTCCAGCGAAGCCACTGGTAATCCTTCTCGTTTGGAAGGCATCACATATACATCTGCTTGGCTACAAATATCTACTACATCTTTTCGATAACCAAGAAAATGGATATTTTGATTCAACCGTTTCTCTGTCACTAACTTTTTCAAGCTTTCTAACTGATCACCTTTTCCGCAAAGAACATAATGTATTTTACTATCTCTAAGCATAGCAATTGCCTCAATGATTACTCTTTGATTTTTGTTATCATTCAATTCTCCGATAGACAGTACAACAAAATCGTCCTGTTCTAATCCAAGTTCAGCTCTAATATCATTTTTCTTTTCTCCAAGTGTTAATCGCGTAGTATTAATTCCGATTCCATGAATATATTTCACGTCTTTTACTTGAAAACTTTTTGCTCGTGCGTAATCTTCTTGATTTACAGTGCAAATCACATCTGCCTTCGAAGCCATCATTTTTTCTATTGGATAATAAATCATCCAATTCATTTTTGGTGCTCCTGTGTAAAAATGAAATCCGTGTACCATATAAAGGACTTTCGTCCCATTTTTTCTCGCCCTTTTTGCTGCTAATCTTGTGACAACTCCCATAACGGGTTCATTTGTCCAAATAATATCATACTTTCCATCATCAATGATTGTCTTCATCTGATAGAATCCTTTGAAATTATCTAAGGCAACGGGGCTCCGATGAAGCTTTACTAAGTGAATTTCTTTTACACAATCTTCAATCTTATCTCTGACTTCTTTCATGCGTCCACCTACCTCTGAACAGGCAATTTCTACTTCATACCCATTCTCTGATAAGTTTCTAATATGTGGCAACAAAAACTGCACCATCATCAAATCTGTAGATGTAACAAGAATTCTTCTATTCATGGATCGTTTCCTCTATTTTTTTCACTATCGAAGCGCTGTCCATTCCATACTGCTGCCTCAGATAATTCTGATTTCCAACTTTAATAGAATATTCATCATTCAATCCAATTCGGAGCAAATAAGCTTTCTTCTCTTTCATTTCAGCCATGACTTCTGCCACAGCACTCCCAAATCCACCTACAATATTGTGCTCTTCACATGTAACAACTACATCAAATTCTTTCGCACACTCTTTAATTACTTCTGTATCAATCGGCTTCACTGTTGGGAAAGTATATACTGCCGGATCATACCCCTTCTCCACCAACACATTATATGTGGCATTTACTTCTTCAAAAATCGCTCCCGTAGAAAAAATCGCTATCTTCTTTCCATCTCTTACCTTAATTGCCTTTCCTATTTGGAAATTATCAATATGATCATGAATTCGCTTTTCTCCTCCGCGTCCAAGTCGTAAGTATGCTGTCCCCGGATATACAGCTAATGCTTTTGTACATTCTTCCGCTTCCACCAAATCCGCCGGCGCCATAACTACAACATCTGGCAATGCTCTCAAAATCGCTAAGTCTTCTGTTGCCTGATGACTCATTCCAAGTGATCCATATACGAATCCTCCACCAATACAAACTACTTTTACATTTGCATTGTGATATGCACAATCATTTCGAATCTGTTCTAAACATCTTAAAGTCGGAAAATTTCCAATCGAATATGTAAATACTGTTTTTCCTTCTAATGCCATGCCAGCAGCAACTGTTGTCATGTTCTGCTCCGCAATCCCAGCATTTGTAAACTGATCCGGGACGGCTTCCCAATATGGCTTCAATACTCCAAATCCGAGATCGCCTGTAATTAATTCAATATTTTTATCTTCTTTTGCCAACTCAACTAAAGTTTTTACAAATGTATCTCTCATTTCTTTTCTTCTCCCTATACCGTATGTTCTCTTTCACTACTTCCAGATTTTGCCTCTACACGTCGCATTTTCTCTGGATAACTTGTGTTCCATGTATAAGAAAACGTATGATCATTCCCAATGTCATCTCTTTCTGTTGGCTGAACCGGATTCTCAATTCCGTCTGGTGTATATGGATCCTCTACTCCTTCCGGCTTGCATTTATGCAATTCTGCCACCGCGCAATCATATTCCCATCCCTCATGCGGAAAACGATAATGCCATAAAATATCATTTTGCATAAAGGACACACCACATCCCTTGATTGTATTGGCTATGATTACTGTAGGTTTATGAGCTTCTTCCTTGCTAAGTTTTTCTGCCTGTTCAAAAGCAACATTCAATTCTTCGTGGCTATTTCCATCTACTTCAATAACATTCCAACCAAATGCTTTCCACTTTTCACCAAAATTTTCAATTTCAAGTGTATTTTCTTGGAAATCCATGCTCTGCATATGATTGTGATCTACAATAGCCACTAAATTATTTAATCGGAAGTGATTTGCAAACAAGGCAGCCTCCCACACAGATCCTTCATCGCACTCCCCATCTCCCAATACTACATATACTTTATGACTTTTTCCATCCTTCTTCGCGGCATATGCCATTCCAACACCAGCTGATAACCCATGACCAAGCGAACCTGTAGAAAAATCTACTCCGGGCAAATGATGCGAAACATGTCCTGACAAACGGCTTCCATTCTGATAATGAGTTTTCAACTCCTCTACTTCAAAAAAACCATTTTCTGCTAAGGCAGCATAAATAGATGCTCCTGCATGTCCCTTACTTAAAATAAACCGATCTCTGTCCATTTTCTTCGGATTTTTCGGGTCAATGTTCATAACTCCACTATATAAAACTGCAATAATATCTGCCACAGATAAAATTGCCCCAATATGACTACCACCAGATAAATGCGTCATTTCAATTCCATGACGTCTAATTTTCCATGCTAATTGTTCACTATTCATTATTATTTCTCCTACTTATTTCCTCAAAAATCTTTTCTACAATTTCCATATGAGTTTCATCAAATTTTCTTGCAAACATATATGGGCTATTCATAAGTTCATCAAAATCATTCTCTTTTTGTCCCCAAGTATATGGTTTTCCTCGTTTCCAATCAATATACCTCATAGAACCATTCTTTAAATCTCTGGTATCATATAGCGTATCATAATATTTTGAATTATAAATCAATGTTTGTAAAACTAACTCATCACAAGATATTGTATTTTTAAATACAGACTCTATAACCTCTCTATTCTTTATTAAATAATCACAGAATTCTTGTGTAATCGAAAACCATTGCCACCCATCGATAATTTTCCAATTCATGTTTTGAAGTCTATTGATGTTAATAATTTTTTGTACATATTCTAACAGGCGATCCAATCCTTTTAGTAGTTTGCAATTGCGATAACTTCTCATATGGGTGAACAGATGATAAAATTTAACTCGTCTTACAGAATAATAAACTTCATTTGGAACAATACCAATAAAGTTCTTTCCACTTCTTTCAAAAAAATTATAAATTTCTTTTGAAGGTTTTATAGGTAAATCTACTCCGCTTAACAAATGAAAATACGAATATTCACCCGTTTTTCTTGCTGCTTCTAAAAGTTTCAATTCACATTCAACAATACTGTAATCTGCCCAATATATGTCCATAGAATCAATAATTACTAATTTTGATTTTTTTAACACTTCAAACAGATTCTGCGGAATCTTATCCTTGGATTTTTTATCTATATGTAAAAAAATATCATGATTTTCATAATCTAAAAGACATAAAAGCAACCTTAATATTGTCCAATTACTATGTGCCATTATCAAATATGCATGTTTCATTTTTCTATCTCTCATTATATATTTTTTCTAACTCTTTCACTGTATATTGAATACTATACTTTTCAATCTTATCTTTCTGTATATGCGCCACTGGATTTTTCTTAATTTCTTCTAAAATAATATCTGCCCACTCTTCTACTGTTTTATCTAATGAGATTCTAAAGCATCCACCACAATCAATCTGTTCTGTTATATTATCCGAAATAAAGCATTTTAATCCTGCCGCTTGTGCTTCAATTAATACAATCGGTAGCCCTTCATGTATTGAAGTACATCTATTTGGTAAAGAGACCGATCAATATAGTCTAATACATTTAATATGTATTGCTCTCCCCCATGTAAAATTGCAACACACATATAAGACCTTTTTCATCTCTCTATCCTCTCCATCCACTCAAAATTCCAGTAAACTCACTAACATAATACGAATTCTGCATTTGCAAATAATAAAACCCTAAAAATCCTATTGTACACAAACCAAACATTATTTTTGAACTTTCTCTTGTAAAACATTCCTTTAATAAATATGGAAGCAGTATCAGATTGTATATTTCAAAATATATAGGTAACCTTCCCACCAATATTCCACTAGTAAAAACACCTAAAAAATAAATACTCGCACAAATTACTGACATATTGATACAGATATTAATAAAGGCATCTGCTTTTCTTTCAAGAATCTTTCTTCCGAAAAATGCTATTATAGGAGTAACCGCCATAACCAATACACGAATTGGATTTACTCCGTCATCCTGCGCAAATTGCTCTGTGGCTCCACTATAAGCCGTCTCCGCTAAAACATCTTCCATTGTTGCAACAAACGGCTCTAAAAAAACAACGGCCAATAACAACAAAATCAGAAAAATCATTACCTTTTTACCAAAAGGT
This sequence comes from Faecalimonas umbilicata, assembly GCF_042846195.1. Lineage (NCBI taxonomy): Bacteria > Bacillati > Bacillota > Clostridia > Lachnospirales > Lachnospiraceae > Faecalimonas > Faecalimonas umbilicata. Next base: position 1,360,460 of record NZ_AP031411.1, on the reverse strand, counting down.
TTTGCTGTAGCTATAAAATACATAGGTATCATGACTAAAACTGTAAAATGTATGGTTGCAGCTATTAACACAACAATCATAAATGGAATAGTTTTTCGTTTTTCTATCCAATCAGAAAATAAAAATACTATTGTAGCTGCCCAAAACTGTCTCATACCGTTTAACATCCAGAAAAATATAAGTCCTGTCATAAACAGAAATGAACTATAAAAAAAATATTTCGATTTCTTGCGCAAAATTAACATAATAGGTATGCCTGATAAAATAGCAATTGTCATTAACCACATATGATAATCTGTAGATATAAAATGTTTAAATAATATGCTAAAAGTAATGAATCCAGGACTCTTATTTTCAGAAAAATCCCAATACTGTGGAATGGTTGCTAAAGAACTCGGATATGCATTGAAAGAGTTAATATATGCTTTAGTATCAGCAACTCCGCTTCTCATCCCAACCCAAAATATAATATATCCAAACGTTAAAATTGCTAGATACATAGGCACTTTATAGTCTCTTTGTTTCTGTGTAAATCGTTGTGTTTCCCCTTGAGCCTGCATAACGAGTTTATTCCAAATTCCTAGCACAACAATCCAAATAATCATCGAATTGTATATAATCAAAATATTTTCCTCCTAATCACCTACGTATCAGCTTTTCTTTATCTTGATACCTCATCCAATTTCTCAATATCCTCTTTTTCTAATTTCCAACCAATACTTGACACATTATCAATCACCTGGCTTGGTCTTTTTATCCCACATAATACAACCGACTTTGGAATGAAATCAAGAATATATCGAATTGCTACTGCAGCAACCGATTTTTCATATTTAACTGCAATCTCTTTCATTACTTCAACAATTTCAAGATTCTTTGACAACTTTTCTCCGTGGAAATTGACATAAATGTCTCTGCTTCTTCGGTCATTTGTTCCGAAATCTACATTTTCTTTCGTATATTTTCCTGTCAAAATTCCCTGTCCAAGACTTCCCCATGTAAATGGTGTCATCTGAAGTTTTTCGGAAATCTCTAATAGATCTGCTTCATTTTTCCTGCAAGCCAGACTATACTCATCTTGAAAGCTTGCAAACTTCCCTGTAAATGGAATGATTTCTTCCATGTCTTTTTTATGTATATTGGATAATCCATAACTACGGATATATCCCTTTGCTTTCAATTTTTCCAGCGTTTCCACAACATCTTCCAACGCTGTTTTTCCATCTCTATAATGAACTTGATACAAGTCTATGTAATCTGTTCCTAACCTTCTCAAGCTTCCTTCCAAGGCTTTTTCTATCCATTGAGGAGTATTATCATAAAATGTCTTACCATTCTCTATTCTCACCCCAAACTTAGAAGCAATCACTACGTCTTGGCGTTTTCCTTCCAAGGCTTTCCCCAGAGTAATTTCTGACTGTCCTAACCCATAAGTATCTGCTGTATCAAAAAAATTCACTCCACATTCTAGAGCCGTATGCACTGCTCCAATTAGTTCATTTTCCTGAGTATCTCCCCAACCATATCCTCCCATCGGGCAACCACCCATACAAATCCTTGAAACCTTTATATCAGGCTTGTCGCCGAAGGAATTGCGATGACGATCTTCTGGATCTTATACTTTTCTACAGATTCCATAATCTTGTCCGCCCCACCGACAACCGGACATCCGAGAATATATCTTCCCCACTTCTTCGGATCTTTGTCAATCAGACAGCAGACCTTTCTCGTAGCTGCTTTGCTCAGCCGATTCTCCTTGATGATCGCAGCCCCCGCATCACCGGCTCCGATGATCATGACATTCTCCCGCTTCTCCGTCATTCCACAGTTACACTTATTTCTTACAAACCGGAAAAACCGGTAAGAGAACCGCAATCCCACGACCATGAATAAAAAAAGCAAAAAGTATAGCAACAGGTAACTTTTAAACATCTTAAGTCCCATCACTGCCATTCCCAGAACGTGCAGCAGACTGGAAATTGCCACAGCAGCAACGATACAGGATAATTCCGTGATGCTCGCATATTTCCAAAGGCTGGTGTATAGATGAAACATGGAGAATACAGCCAGTGTCACCAAAATATTCAGCGGCATATATCTCCACACAGTATGGATAAACGTCTCTTCTACAGCCTGAAAGTCAAACTCATGCCGAATCCACAGACTGGCAAAAGATGCCACCTGCATAAATAAAATGTCTAACATCACAAGCAGAGCTATCCGGACTGTCAATGCATGTTTTTCTGTTTTTTTCATGTTCCCACTCTTTTCTCATTTGTAATTTCCTATTATAATATATAACATTATATATAGCACATTATTTCACGAGATTCAAGCACCCCTACCCGGTTTTGTTTTGGCATAAAAAAGTTTGTTTTAAATGATTATAATTTAAAAGTATTTTCCTGCTTTTATGGTAAATATTTCTATTCGCATAAACGGTGATTTATCCCCCAATCAAAAAAAGAGATGCCGGTCTTGTTTTTGTCCACCGGCATCTCTTTCTGATTTCGCAAATACATTTCACGAATTCTGATTTATTTTTTGATTTTATTTAACTGAAGATTTAAGACTTTTACGCCCTGCTCCGGAATTTCCTGTCCCATCTGGCCTACCATCTGGATCATTTCTTCTAATGTCTTTCCTCCGAGCATCTTTAACATTCCTTTGTTTAATTTCATGCCAGACATTGCAGATAAAGCTCCGCTGAGAATTGCAGCCGCCTCATCATTTTCAATGATATCTGTAATCTTGTCGCGGATAGAGAAATATCCTTCCGGGAATACCATCTCGCCTGCGTTTGCTGCTTCTGCTGCCGCCTGATCAAACCAGTTGGCTGCTCCTTCCATTCCTTCCTCATCTTCATTCTTCGGAAGTGTGTAGATCTCCGGTTTTTCTGCTACTTTTTCAAGTGCGAGAGAATCTGTGCAGTCGTTGTATCTTGCAGTGATCTGTGTAAATCCTTCGTGAAGCGGAACTCCTTCAAATACAAAAATCTTCTCTCCGCTCTGCTCTGCAAATAATTCTCCATCTACATAAAGCTGTACTGCCGGCTGGTTCGAGTATACTTTTACCGTTGTAGTCTCCCCGGCTCTCTGTGCGTATCTGCGACCGCAAACGTATACAAATGGTTCGCTGCTCCAGTATGCTTTGTATAAGTAGAATGCTTCCTTTTTGATCTTTCTGTCGATAGTAACAAGACCTTTGTTATTTCTTCCTGCCACTCCACCTTCATCTCTGGCTGCACAACCGAAGTCGAACATGTTCCATACATGGCTGCTCCAGATATAGTCGCGCTCCATCAACATTTTCACCATGAATTCATGGTACTCTGCCTGATATGCCTCGGAGTAATCTCTGCACTTCGGCTCATCCGGCTGATAAGTAATGATTCCTTCTGCACCATACTCAGAAAGTCCGATGCAGCGATCCGGATATTTCTTATGATAATCGTCAAACCATACGGAATTCTGCTCATATTTTCCGCCGTACCATCCGAAATAGTGATTATAGCTTTCTACATCTGTCACACTGTGAAGATCACTGTCCTGGGAGAGCAATGTCACATGTGCCATCGTTGTCAGTCTGGTCGGATCCAGCTCTTTGACAAGGGCATTGAGATCTCTGTGGTTGTCCACAAGCCCTGGTTTCTCACCGTGGATCGTAATCTCATTTGAGATTCCCCAGAAGCAGATACATGCATGATTGTAGTTCTGATAGATCAGATCTTTCATCTGCTGACGGCAGTTTTCATGTGCCGCCGGATCATCGCTCTGGCTGCTGATGTACGGGATTTCTGCCCATACGACAAATCCATACTCATCACATACATCATAGAAATCCTGACTGTGCTGATAGTGTGCAAGACGGATCGTATTTGCTCCAACTTCCCGAATCAGATCAGCATCAAGACGGTGATCTTCTTTTGTCAGTGCATTTCCCTGATACAGCTTATCCTGATGTCTGGAAACTCCACGCAGTTTCATCGGTTTTCCATTTAAGAAAAATCCTTTTTCTTTGTCGACATAAAATTCACGGATACCAAAACGTACAGTAACCTCATCAACCGTTTCATTGCGGCGTACCAGTTCTGCTGTACATGTGTAAAGATATGGATCTTCCACACCCTGCCACAGATGTGCATCCGGAAGGAACTGAACGACTGATGGCTGCTCTGCCGGTCTCCAGCTTTCTGCTACAACGTTTCCGTCTGCATCTTTGATCTGGTATCTGACAGTATAATTTTCGTCTGCATTCTTCACCCAGGATTCCAGCTTGATCTCTGCATCTTTTCCTTTGATAACCGGAGTTACTTTCAATCCCGGAGCCCCATAAAAATCCAGATCAAAATGAACTTCCGGCACAAGGATCAGATTGACACCGCGATACAATCCGCCATAGAATGTGAAGTCTGCAACCTGTGGATAGATGTGGCTCTTCTCGCCATTGTCCACTTCGATCACAAGAAGATTTTCTCCCTGCGCGTGCAAGGCTTCTGTCACATCCGCACGGAAGGTAGAGAATCCGCCTTCATGATATGCCACTTCCTGTCCATTTACATACACGCGTCCGGACAATGCTGCTGCCAGCACTTCTACATAGACACGGTATCCATCCATACACTCCGGTGTCTCAAATCTTTTTGCATACCAGCACGCTCCGCGGTAGTATTCTCCTCTTCCGTCCTGGCCATCCACAGCGTTCCATGTGTGAGGCAGATCTACTTTTGCCCAGTCACAAGGAAGTTCCTGCGGAAGTCCGACATTTTCTTTTTGAAAATACCAGTTTTTATTTAATTCTATTACAGTTCTCATGATATCTTCTCCTTTTCCTATCAATTTGTTTTATCATAGCATATCTGATTTTTCCGTTCAATCAACAATCATGGACATTCCGTTTTGAAACCGACACTTTCCCTATATCTGTTGTTTTTCTTCTATTTTTCTTTGTCGTTTTCCTTTCTTTGTGTTATGATTTACAAATAAACCATTTTTGAATGTTTAGAAAGGTGTTTTTATGCAACAGGAAAAATTACATCGGAAGAGAGCTTACTCCCAAAAAGTACTAAAGGAAGCTCTGCTCAAATTACTGATCGACCAGCCGCTCTCCAAGATTACCGTACAGAAGCTCTGTGAGACTGCCGACGTCAACCGCACTACATTTTATTCGAACTTTGAAGATATCTTTGCATTGTATCGGCAGGTCCAGGACGATTTTCTCGAACAGATGGCACTGTTTACCCAACAGCAGAAACCTTATGCGGACAACCGTGCACTGATCTGTGATATCTTTCGTTTTCTCTATGAAAACATGGACTCCTGCCGTGTACTGATCCTTCATTCGGAAGATGCATTTCTCGAGCGTCTGTTCGCACTGCAATACGATGTCAGTCGCACTTTGATGCAAGAAAGCTGCGATGCATTTGATCCGGACTCTTTTGATTATCTCTATACGTTCCGCGTCTGCGGAATCATTGGAATCATCCGGAAATGGTTCCACGATGGGCTAAAGATTCCTTATGAACAGATTGCTGACTATGCGATCCAATCTTCGGATGCACTCCTCTACTCATGGAAGGAGGCTCATAGAAGTAATGACTAACTTTCACAAACGAATACTCCGAACAGGAATTGTGCTTCTTGTCTTCCTGCTGCTCCTGTTTTTCTCTTTTGAGCAGCAGAAAAAGCAATCTTCGGGAACGGATGAAACTGCAAAAGCTCCTATTTCTGACACTGCTTTTAAACTGAATACCGTTGTCACTGTAACGCTCTATGACTCTACAGATGAGAACCTGCTTGCAGAAGCGATCGATCTCTGCGACAAATACGAAAATCTGTTCAGCCGCACACTCCCGACAAGCGAGCTCTACCAGCTCAATCATGGTCTTCTTCCACAGGAAGACGGTTTTTTCTGTATCTCACCGGAGATGACAGAACTGCTCACTACCGCTCTCTCCTACTGTGAGAAATCGGGCGGAGCCTTCGACATCACCATTGGTCCGGTCTCTGCTCTGTGGGATTTTACTTCTGAAGAAAAGGTGGTGCCGTCGGATGCCGAGATCTCTGCTGCACTTCCGCTGGTAGATTATCGAAAGGTCATTGTAAAAGAAAACCGTGTCCGGTTTTTGCAGGAGGGAATGCAGCTTGACCTGGGAGCGATCGCCAAAGGCTACATCGCTGACAAAATAAAAGAATTTCTGTTAGAGCATGGGGTAAAAAGCGCCGTGATCAACCTTGGTGGAAACGTCCTCTGTGTCGGAGAAAAGCCGGATGGAGATGCTTTCGGAATCGGAATCCAGAAGCCTTTTGCAAAACGAAGCGAGACCGTGTCGACAATCCAGGTGCGGGACAAATCCATTGTCTCCTCCGGGATCTACGAGCGTTCTTTTGAAAAAGACGGCAAGTTCTACCATCACTTGTTAAATCCAAAAACGGGATACCCTTATGACAACTCACTTGTGTCCGTCACAATCCTGTCCGAAAAATCCGTAGATGGAGATGGACTCAGCACTGCCTGCTTTTCCCTTGGTCTCGAAGAAGGTATGAAATTCATCGAAGATCTTCCGGATACGGAGGCCGTATTTATTACAGAAGATTACAAACTCCATTACAGCAGCGGTTTTCCACGATCGTAAAATCATAACAAAAGAGAATCGCCCACAGAAGATCCGTACATGATTGATCTTCTGTGGGCGATTCTCTTATTCTTTTTACATCTGTTCCAGCAAATTACAAATACGCTCCGCAGCATCTGCCGGTACAGTATTTTGTTGATTTTCGATCATCCTTCCTGCCGGTCTTGTATTTTTCATCAGTTTCCGCCCCGAAAGCAACTGATCTTCGATCATACGGGGAGCAAGACACATGCCATGTTTCCGGAAAAATATGCGGTTTCTTGTCTCACACCCCGGAATCGGTGTCAGATGGATCAACGGTATTCCGATCACAGCCGCTTCGGTGGAGGAAAGTCCTCCCGGCTTCGAATAGAGAACGTCACATGCCCGCATATAGGTTGCCATCTGGTCAGTACTTCCTATAATAGAAATATTTTTATAACCGGCATAGCGCTTGCGAAGCTTCTTCTCCAGCTTCTTGTTCCTTCCACAGATCACCACCGCCTGCTCCACCTCTTCCAGCGCTTCTCGCATCAAATCCAGCAACTGTTGGATTTTCCCGGCACCGATGCTTCCTCCTGCTACGAGATAGTAGATGCCGTCCTCGCTCATCCCAAGCTTCTCTCGCGCCTGCTGCTTTGTTTCCTTGGAACAAAATGTCTCATCTACCGGAATGCCAAATGCGCGAAGCTTCTGTTTCTTTACCCCTTTTCGGACGAATTCCAGTTCTAACTCCTCATGGGGGATCACATAATAATCACACTCTGTCTCCCCGGTAAAAGGAATACAGGTGTAGTCCGTCGCCACATAGACCGACTTCGGACAATTCCACCCTTTTCTTTTTAAGTAGGAGATCATCTCCGCAGGGTACAGATGCGGCATCACAATGGCATCGTAAGACTTCTGTTCCAGATACTTTGCCAGATGCCTTGCCACAAGGCTGTTTGCATAATAAACCGGAGATCTGCCGGGCAGTCTGCTTACAAATGCCCCGAGCTTATACAGCATCCCAAATGCCCGCGGATGCTTCTGGACCAATTTTACATAAGCTCCACCTACCGCTCCTGCAACGCGCTTTCCGGACAGTTCAAATGGATTTAAAAAGACCGCCTGATGTCCTCTCCGGATCAGTTCTTTCTGGATGGATCTGGCAGCAGAATTATGTCCTCCACCGGTATCACAAGATAAAATCAGTACATTCATAATAGTTTCACCTTAATTTCCTCTCTTTCTTCCCGGCAAAGCATCAGCTTGCCAAGTACCAGCGCAGAGATCAGAATCATTCCCAGGCTGACGTAAGAATTTTTTCCAAAAAACAATACGAGAATCGTCGCAAAAAGATACGTCGCAAATGTCTTATGATAATTTGGCGTGATCACAATCACAAAGGAGAATAAGAGAAAACAGCATGCCAGCAGCAGCACTGGTTTCATATATGGATAGAGTCCGAGCAGCACCCCGAAAGAAACTGCAATCCCTTTTCCTCCACGAAAACGATGAAATACCGGGAAGATATGTCCGGCAACCGGTGCTGCCAGCACAAACGTAATCCAGATATCTGCCCCAGGCAGTCCATGCATGTAAGCATACACCGGCAAAATTCCTTTTAAAAGATCGCACAACAACGTGCAGATGCCACACCATATTCCTCCATTTAGAAATGCATTTGTCGTTCCGGGATTCCCGTCAATCGTATCTTCCGTCACATCTTTCTGGCAGAATAGCTTCCCAAACACCTTTGCATATAACACACTCCCGGAAACATACCCGATCATCGTATAAAATATTCCCCGTCCCATTGTCCACCTCGTTGTATAAATCTTTCCCATTTACTCCTTTGCATCTGTTTCCACATTCTTTTTACAGATCTGTATCTACGCCTCTTCGTCCAGTATCTTCTGAATCGTATTTTTCACCAGTTCAAAGGCAATCGGATTCATACCGCTGTTGATCACGATATCTGCAGTACTCCTTGTCGGTTCTACATAGAGATAATGCATCGGTTTGACAGTTGTAAGATACTGCTCCACAACGCCTTCCATATCGCGCCCACGCTCTTTGACATCACGAATAATCCTGCGGAGAATTCTCTCATCTGCATCGGCCTCTACATACACCTTGATATCCATCAGATCTCTCAGCCGTTCGTCTGCCAGGACAAGGATTCCTTCTAATAAAATTACTTTCTTTGGCTCTACAGTCACAACTTCGCTTGACCTTGTGTGAAGTGTGTAGTCATAGGTCGGACACTGTATCGTCTTTCCTTCTTTTAACTCCTGCAGCTGTCTGACAAGCAGCTCTGTCTCCATCGCATCCGGATGGTCATAATTCGTCTTACGGCGCTCTTCCAGCGGAATATCACTTTGATCCCGGTAATAGTTATCATGGTAGAGCACTGCCACATCGTCTTTAAATTCTTTTTTTAACTTTCTTGTGAAGGTGGACTTTCCAGATCCGGTCCCACCTGCAATTCCAATAATGATCGTCTTCATCTCTTTTACCTATATCCTATTTTTCTTATTTGCAACCTTGGCGCTTTTATTATACAATTCACAGGAAATACCGTCAATCCTTTCCCCTCTGCTTTTTATTCCCGCTTCTCTGCAATCTCAGAATCAAACACTCCTCCAAGAAGCTCTGCAACCTCCTGCATCCGTTCTTCTTCCATGCCAGAATAGTTGAGTACCAGCACATGTTCGTACCGCTTCTGCTCTTCGATACAAAACTCCGACAGACAGCAAAGATGAATTCCCCTTTCTTGTGCCCGCCGCTTCACTTCCGCATCGGGAAGCTCTGTATGAAGTTTTACGAGCAGATGCGTGCCCGTCTCCATTCCGACAATTTCTTCCACCGGAATAGTCGGTGTGCATTCAATTGCATGCTTCAACTTTTCTCCCTGACTTAGATAATACTTACGCAGCCGGTTCAGATGGCGGTCAAAATACCCATCACGCAAAAATCTTGCCAGTGTATGCTGTTCCAGATTCGACGAAGTATTCGAAAAAAAGTTTGCCGAGTTCACATAACGTTCCAGAAGCTTTGGCGGCAGCACCATATAGCTGATCCGAATCCCGGGACTTAATGTCTTACTGAACGTATTCATATAAATAACACGCCCGCTTGTATCCAGACCGAAAAGCGCTGGAATCGAATGCCCGTTATAGCGGAACTCGCAGTCGTAATCATCTTCTATAATGTAATGTTCTTCCGATTCCTCCAGCCACTTCAGCAATTCCTGCCTGCGTCTTGCAGACATCACCGTCCCAAGCGGATAATGGTGTTCGGGCGAGGTATGGACAACTGTTGCCTGGCTGCTTCGCAGACTTCCCATATGAATTCCGTTTTCCGCCATAGCCGTCCAAGTCCACTTCACTCCGAGTTCTTCATAGATCAGCCGGATTTTTCTGTATCCGGGATTTTCCACCGCATACACTGCATGTTCCGGAAGCAGCCCGATCAATTTTGAATACAAATACTCAATCCCGGTTCCGATCACAATACAGTCCGGGGATACTACCATGCTTCGGTTGTGATACAAATATTTTGCAATCTCATACCGAAGTTCCGGGCTTCCGAGAAATTCTCCACGCATGATCAAATGCAGATTGTAGTCCCCAAGCACCTGTCGCATGACTTTCGTCCACATCGAAAATGGAAATTTCTCGTATACTGTTGTATTTGAGGCAAAGTCTGCCACCCATTTTTCTTCTTTTTCCGGAGTCGGATCGGGGATTGTAATCTTCTGGTACCTTAAAGGTGAATCAAAATCAGATACCACATAATATCCACTCCGCTCCCTCGACTGCAGGTATCCTTCCATCTGCAGCTGTTCATACGCATTGATCACGGTCCGCACACTGATTCCATTTTCCTTTGCAAGTTGTCTTTTCGACGGCATTTTTTCGCCCTCTGCAAGTTTTCCGTTCAAAATATCTTCCTTCAGACATTGATACAAATATTCATATTTCGACTTTCCGTCTCTCTGTTCCAAATCATAAATAAGCAAAATCTGGTCTCCTATAAAAACATTTTTTTGGTTATTTCAAGGTATCAGTTTCTATTGTAGACTAAGGGCAGACAAAAGTAAAGCGCTGGTGACAGCAATTGATTTTGAATTGAATTTTGGAGGTAATTTTTATGAACAATCAAAAACATACATTAAAAGAACATTATGGATTATTTATCGGAGGACAATGGAGAGACGCTTCAGACAAAGCCGTCTATACAAGTACCAATCCGGCAAACGGAGAAATTCTTGCACAGTGTGCACAGGCAACAAAAGAAGATGTGGATGCTGCTGTGGCGGCAGCGTGGAAAGCTTTCCCAGAGTGGAAGACACAGACAAAAGAGGCGCGCGCACTTATCTTAGAAAAAATCGCAGACCGCATTGAAGAAAATAAAGAATGGCTGGCACAGGTAGAAACGATGGACAACGGAAAACCGATCCGTGAAACTTCCACGATCGATATTCCTTATTCCATCCGCCATTTCCGTTACTACGCAAGTTTGATCCGCACAGACGAAGGAACTGCCTCTGTTTTAGACGGCAATATGATGAGCCTTGTGCTCCGCGAGCCAATCGGTGTCGTCGGACAGATCGTGCCGTGGAATTTCCCATTCCTGATGGCAGCATGGAAGCTCGCTCCTGCAATCGCAGCCGGCGACTGTATCGTATTTAAACCTTCTTCTGAGACATCGTTAAGTATGCTTGTATTTACAGAATTGATCCAGGATCTGCTCCCGGCAGGTGTACTAAACCTTATCACTGGTTCTGGTTCAAAATCAGGTCAGTACCTTCTCGAGCATCCGGGACTTAGCAAGCTTGCTTTCACCGGATCCACAGAGATTGGAAGGGACATTGCTGTTGCCGCTGCCGAAAGACTCATCCCGGCCACACTGGAACTGGGCGGAAAAAGTGCTAACATCATCTTTGACGACTGTAACTGGGATGCAGCTATCGATGGCGTACAGCTTGGTATTCTCTTTAATCAGGGACAGGTATGCTGTGCCGGATCCCGCGTTTTCGTACACGAATCGATTTACGACCGGTTTGTCTCAGAACTTGTGACTGCATTCCAGAAAGTAACTATCGGCGATCCGCTGGATCCTGAGACACAGATGGGATCTCAGATCAGTAAGCGACAGGCGGAGAAAATCTTATCCTGCATCGAATCTGCGAAACAAGAAGGGGCAACCATCGCATGTGGCGGTCACTCTTATACCGAACATGGATGTGAGAAAGGAAACTTTATCCAGCCGACATTGATCACAGACGTTACCAATGATATGCGTGTTGCACAGGAAGAAATCTTCGGACCAGTAGCTGTCGTGATTAAATTTCAGACAGAAGAAGAAGTCATTGCCCTTGCAAATGATTCTGACTATGGTCTTGGCGGAGCTGTCTGGACAAAAGATATCCACCGTGCCCTGCGCGTCGCAAGAAGTATTGAAACTGGCCGTATGTGGATCAACACATACAATCAGATTCCGGAAGGCGCTCCATTTGGAGGCTACAAACAATCCGGCATCGGCCGCGAGAATGACAAGGCAATTCTCGATGCTTACAGCCAGCAAAAGAATATTATGATCAATCTAAACGACAGCCCAAGCGGATTTTATCCGGCATAATATGGGGATGATAGTTCCCTCCTTAAAATAATTGATAAAACTTCTCATTCCCCAAAAGCGACAGAAGGATACACCTGACCTATGTATCCCCCTGCCGCTTTTTACTTTTACTATGATGAGACTAATAGCTCAAACCAAATCCTGACCGATAGTAATTACCATCTTCATCGCAGTATGCGTAACTTCCGCCCTTCACGTTCGCCAAAATCTCCGGATCGATATATGCATCTTTGTCATATCCCGGAACATCATTTGGAGAAACACATACTTCCCGCATAACGCCATCCAGTTCCTTTTCTTCGATGCGAATCACCTCTGGAGAAGATACCATTGTCAGGCTCATCTTTCCAGTTGGATTGTACGCTCCGGAGAGAACATCCATCTGTGCTCCCAGCGCATTCTCCATCGCCACCGGACTGACCGTATACTGGAACGTGAGTCCGTCAACATATGGTTCTAACTTATCAAGGATCCACGGATTACATACTACGCAGGTCGCAATCACTTTTCCTCCATTTTGATGAACCATTTCTGCAAGCTTCGAAATCTCTGATACCCCTTTCAATGTCGTGATCGGAACCATCTTTCCAGTTTTCTTCTGGCTTTGGTTGACTTCTCTTTCCTCAAACAATTCTTCATCTACCATCTCGATCACCGGCATTGCATACTGGCGAAAGACCATTCCGTTGCTGATCGGCCACACGTGCAGATATGCATAATCAGCTTCTTTTGGATCATCTATCACGCAGAATCCTCTCTCTGTGAACAACTCCTTCAGTCGCGCTGCAAATGCTTCTTCATCTCCCTTTCCTCCTACGGCAGCGCCCATGGCCTGCGCAAGAGCTGCTCCCGGATCCACTCCTTTGAAGCATGCAATGTAAACTTTTTTGCCCTGTTCCATCGGAAGTACGTTTGCATGATTTTTTGCCAGAACGACTGCCTTCTGATTCGCCTTATATGCCGCCTGTTTCGCATCGTGCAGATTCTCCTCCCGAACCTTGTCTGCATGATCCGGGTCCAGATATGGATTGTCCACCCGTCCTACGCGGAACAGACTAAGTAATCTGTGATAATTAGCGCGATCCAACTCTTCTTTTGCAAGATAGCCTTCTTCCACTGCCTTTACGATATTTTCAGAATCTGAATTTCCTCCGATTACATCTGTTCCGGCAGAAATCGCCTTCGCATACCGCTGCGGTACTGTAAGTTCTTCCACCCCGTATGTCTGTACCGTCGTAATTCCTGAATCTGAGTTTACATATCCTTCAAATCCCATTGTCTCGCGGGCAAGATCTGTGATCAGTTCTTTGCTGTAAGTAGAACCAACCGTCTCACGCGAAGTCAGTCTTCCGCGATAATACTGCTCTTTGCTGCGGCTATCTGCACAGATTCTGGAATAATCCGGCATGATTGCCGATGCTTTCAGATCAAAAGCAGCCTGAAATGGCGGCAGGTGATATTTTTCCATCGATCCCTCCGTCGGATAAAGTCTCCACTGCCCGATCGGCATATGTGGCTCAAATCCATTCTCTGCCGGTCCATCTCCCGGGAAATGCTTCACCGTGATCACGACAGATCCTTCGTTGAGGCCATCTTCTCCGTTCTGATATCCACGAACCAATTCTTTGATGATTCCGCAAGTGATATCCGTACGTTCCCCGTATGTCCCACTATTGCGAGGCCATCTTGGATCTGTCGCCACATCTACCTGAGGACCATACATAATGTTTTGCCCTGCTGCCTTCATCATCTTGCGATCCGTATCCGCCATCTCATATACAAGATCAAAATTACCATCTCCCATCACGGCTGCACCGATTCCGAGGAAATCCGGATAACCGATATTGATTGGATTCGTATGCAGAGAATACGGAATCGCCACGCCATCCTGACATGCCTCATACTCCAGCATCTGTGTCCCTAAATTGTGGTAAAGTGCACTCATGCCCGCTTCTGCACGCATATCACCCCTGTACACTCCGCCCGTCAGTTTCCGTTCCAGTACGTCCGCATCACTGACATTCATCGTGACACCCGGAAGAAACGAAGGTCCCTCTTTTTCTTCTGGATCAAACCGCTTGAAAATCTTCGATGGGATGATCTCTCCCTTCTCATCTTTTGCCTCCTCGCGCGTCATCACCATCGGGGAATTCCACAATGTATTCAGCACCAGACCTGCCTGCTGATCTAACCGCAAGTGCGCAACCATATCTTTGGCGCGTGTCTCATGATCCAGTCTCCAATCCTTGTACGGTGACAGTTCTCCAGAATTGTCCATATCTTTAAAAAACAATCCATCCTTCACAATCACCCCACATGTCGTCACACCGATTGTCGGTCCATTTTCGTTTTCAAAAAATACTGGTTCCAGGTAAACATCATTGATCTGTTCTCCCTCTTCCAGCTGGTATGGTGCAGGAATATACCCGTCTTTCATTTTCTGTATTTCCTCTGCCGCTAATTTTCTTTTTATCATCCACATGTTCTCCTTATCTATTTCTGCTAATTATTGATACAGAACTCTTTCATGATTATACCATAGCCTTTGCACAAAAATCTAGGGATCTTTTCGCCTCGGCGAAGGCTCATATCCCGCCTGACGCAAAGCTGCCGCATTCAATCGCGCTTCCACCTGTTTCTGCTCTTCTTTACTTAACTGTTCCAAGTCGATCTCTTTATCATCCATCACAAGGATCTGTCTTACTTTCACTTTTCTTTTCTCTCCCCGCGTTTCTTTCCAAAAGATATGCAGCGCAGCCTGTCCCGCATGCGAGGTTGTCTGTTATTTTTCTCTCTTTTTGCATATATAATCAAGAGAAGGAGTGATCGCACATGAAAATCGGCGCATTATACGTCCGTGTCAGCACACATAATCAGGATGAATTATCTCCCGATGCACAAATCCGGCTCGGGAAAGAATTTGCCGAAAAAAATAATATCACCATCCCGGAAGAATACATCTTTATAGAAAGCGTCTCCGGAAGAAAAGCAGAAAAGCGCCATGATTTCCAGCGGATGATTGGTCTTGCCAAGACAAAGCCTCGTCCCTTTTCTGTCATCATCGTCTGGAAGTATAGTCGTTTTGCCCGCAATCAGGAAGAATCCATCGTCTATAAATCATTGCTTCGCAGACAGTGCGGGATTGATGTCCTAAGTGTCTCTGAACCACTGGTAGACGGTCCTTTCGGCTCTCTGATCGAACGGATCATCGAGTGGATGGATGAATACTATTCCATCCGTCTCTCGGATGAAGTGAAGCGAGGAATGACCGAAAAAGCACTGCGCGGCGGATATCAGGCGCGACCGCCACTCGGATATAAGATTACCGAGCGCGGAAAACCTCCGGTGATCGTCCCAGAGGAAGCTGCCATCATCCGGATCATCTTTCAGAAGTATGTGGAAGAATGTTGTGGATGCTTTGAAATTGCAAGATTTTTGAATCAACTTGGGTATAGAACTTCCCGGAAGGAACCTTTTGAGCGGAGATCGATCGAGTATATCCTGCAAAACCCAACCTACTGCGGCATGATCCGCTGGAATCGGACGACAAGCGAGACAAATGAAATCAATGAGGAGAAAGACTGGATCATTGCCAACGGGCTGCACGAAGCGATCATCAGCAAAGAATTGTTTGACCGCGCCCAGCAGCGATTGCATTCTGCCCACATGCCAAAAGGAGCCCGCCCTTCCTCTACTTACCACCACTGGCTTGGCGGGCTCTTAAAATGTCCGGTATGCGGCCGCACTATGATCGCCAAAACGATGTATCGGAAATCCAATGGAGAAGCCTATTCCTATTTTGTTTGTTATGGTGTCATCAAGGGCAAATGTACTGCCAAAAACAGTGTCAGTTCTCTTCTATTGGAGCCCGTTGTCCTTCAAGCATTGCAGGATGTTTTCCACACAAAGGAAATCACTTATATGAAAAGGGAACCGACACGAAAACAAGAAATGGTTGATGAGCGAAAACTCTTATCCGAACAGTTAAAGCAACTGGAACAAAAAGAAAAGCGAATCAAGGCAGCCTATCAAAACGGCATTGATACTTTAGAAGAATACAAAGAAAACAAAGAGCTCCTTAGAAATGAGCAGAAACAGCTGGAACTACGTCTCAGCGATTACCAGCCTTCTTCGCCGGCAAATTTTCCCAAAAAAGAGCAAGCCTGCCAGAAGCTTCACACCATCTGCGATGTGCTTTTTTCTGAGACCTTTTCAGATTCACAGAAGAACGAGGTGCTCAGAAGTATCATCCAGAAAATGGTTTATGACAAACCGCAGGATGTCCTTACGATTTACTACCATCTCCCAGATTCGTAAAATACTGTGGCTGCCGGCTTTTCAAGTCGTTTGCATGTCGCTTCCATAAGGATGACCCAATGGGGATCGAAAGCGCTTGGAGACCAGGGCTATTCCCCAATCGAAATTCTCCGTTATTATTACGGTGACAATATGTATATCAATACCGCACAGGAGATTTCCGGCATCCCTTCTTCCTGGCCGGGATATGTGTTAGAAAACGGCTCTTCCGGCAATAAAGTGCGACAGATGCAGGAGGAATTAAATGTCATTGCAGGTGCTTATCCGGCCATTCCGAAGATCACCGTAGATGGCATCTATGGACCAGCCACCGCTGCATCTGTAAAAAAATTCCAATCGGTCTTCGGTCTTCCGGCAACAGGAACCGTAGACTATCGGACATGGTATAAAATCTCCGAGATTTATGTTGGTGTTTCCCGTATCGCAGAACTGGTGTAGCAATAACAGAACTGGTCACGGAATTGTTCTGACTCCGTGATCAGTTTCGCTTCTCTGCGCGAAGGCGCACCCCTTGTCCCATTCCCGGTTCCTTTCCATTCAGAACGTATTTCTTTAATGCTCTCTGCAAAGAAGTATGTTCTGGATATTCCTCTTTTTGTTCGCAAATTACCCCAAACACCCGCTGTTCCGCCTGACGGAACGGATAGACAATCCCATAATTTTCAAATAGCCCCATAAATTTTATAATATTGGAATCTTCTCCTAACAGCTCCTTTAATTTCGGGGAAACCAACCAGGACTCACAGACAAATGCCTCGAATGTTTCCTGGAAAAAATTTTCTGCCCGCTCGAAGGCGTCCATGCATGTCTCTATATCTAACCTTCCATCTTCCGGTATATGTACATTTAAAACTTTTGTTCCTTCCGGTAAGGTATACTTCTCCGTCTCAATCGCTTTCTCCAGACGGATTGGTTCAAACTGAAGTCTGCCAAGCCGGAAGATCTTTAATTCCAGCGGAAGGCTCAGCCACTCACACTCCGTCAGTCCACAAATACCATACTTTTTTTTGCATTCCTCATTCCAAATCCGGAAATCGGAAAACGTATCAAAATAAACCTGGTCAGCAATTCCTTTCTCCTGAAAGGTTTCATATACTTCCACTGCCATGCGGATGTAAAGGACAAGTGCAAACACACGCCAGTTTTCTTCCTCTTTTAAGCGGGCAAAAAACCGCTTTTTGTCTTCTTGAAACTCTCTTTTGTAACTGGTATACACCGTATCCTCTATGGAAAACTGTTCTACCTGCTGTATGGATGCTTCATCCATTCCGATCTTTTCACAAAATTCTCGCATTGTCATCTATCTTTCCCTCTCTTTTCCGTATCTATTTTTTTGATTGCCCCCTCTTCATCCAAATGCTACAATAAATCTGAATTTACAATTTTTATGCGAAAGGGGTGTTTCTTCTATGGAACATGCAATCCATAACATTTCACCGATTTATAACAGTGACTCACAAATATTAATCTTAGGGAGTTTCCCTTCTGTCAAATCCCGGGAAGCACAGTTCTTCTATCATCATCCACAGAATCGCTTCTGGAAGCTGTTGGCAGCGCTTTCTCATGAGGATGTTCCGGTTACGATTGCAGACAAGAAAGCATTTCTTTTCAGGAACCGTATTGCAATATGGGATGTCATTGCCTCCTGTGAGATTGAAGGTTCCAGTGACAGCAGTATCCGTAATGTGATCCCAAATGACATCTCCAGAATTCTGCGGGATGCTCCGATCCGGCAGATCTACACAAACGGCGGTACTGCCTTTAAGCTTTATGAAAAATACTGTCTGCCTCTCACCAGACAAAAAGCGATCCGGCTCCCTTCTACCAGTCCTGCCAATGCGGCATATTCCCTGGAACGACTGATCTTAGAATGGTCTGTATATTTAAAAGAGACATTGGAATAATTAGTTCCAGTGTCTCTTTTTTCTTCCCAATATTCCTCAGCAGATCATCAATCTACCTTAGAGTACCCGTAGCTGTTTACAATCGCTTCCACCGGTCTTCCCTCTTTGCACATCGGACAATCATGA
The DNA here is from genome assembly GCF_042846195.1 of Faecalimonas umbilicata. NCBI lineage: Bacteria > Bacillati > Bacillota > Clostridia > Lachnospirales > Lachnospiraceae > Faecalimonas > Faecalimonas umbilicata. Next base: position 1,341,872 of record NZ_AP031411.1, on the reverse strand, counting down.
GGAGCATATGCCCGGTAATCCGGAACATCGCTGCTCGTAAAAATTGTATTGATCTTCATTCCCGCAATTTTTGTCACAGCGCTGAAAATAGAGCAGATTCCACAGACACTGCCTCCATAGTACAGCACGGACTCAATCGCTTTGGAAATGGTCTTCCCTGATGTCACTGAGGCAGCCAGTATCAATACCTGCTGATTTTTGATCATCCGCTGCTTGTTATCCCGGAACACGATCTGTCCTGCCTGATGAAATTCCGGCGTGATTACAGAAATATTGTTTTTACTGCTCATGGACATCGTGGTACTGTCCGACAAAATCTCTGCCAGAAATGTTCCAATTACTTCCGTCTCATCCAGACAGACGATCGTATCGACCATAGTTGTCGTCAAATATTCCTTTGCAAGTTCTTTCGCCGCTTCGCGGGCATTGTTGTGCCGTGTCTTCACTGTAGACATATCAATATAGGTATTGATGTGTGAATTTCCCGTCGCAAAATGTCCTTGCAGGATTTTGATACGCGCCTTTGGATTCTTAGATGAACGTAAATCTTTCAACTTTAATTCCATTGTGCTTCCCTCCCAAACACTATTTTGTCAGATTTCTTTTATCAATACTCTTATATTAGCACAATTTTTATATTCTTGCACCTAGAACTTTTTTACATTTTACTAAACTGCCGGATTTCTACACGATTCCCTGTGCATTCATTGCATCTACTACTTTCTCAAAGCCTGCAATATTGGCACCTGCCACATAATTTCCTTCCACACCGTATTTTTTCGCTGCGTCTGTCATATTGTGGCAAATGTTGATCATGATTCCTTTCAGCTTGCTGTCCACCTCTTCAAAGGTCCAGCTTAACCGCTCGCTATTCTGGGACATCTCAAGCGCAGATGTGGCAACTCCGCCTGCATTGGCTGCTTTTCCCGGTGCAAAAAGCACACCATTCTTCTGAAGATATTCGGTAGCTTCCATTGTCGTCGGCATGTTTGCTCCTTCCGCCACCGCGATACAGCCATTTGCTACAAGCATCTTTGCATCTTCCAGATGCAGTTCATTCTGTGTTGCACATGGAAGAGCGATATCAACCTTCACTGACCATACTCCGGTTCCTTCCTGATACTTCGCATTTGGGCGATATTTTGGATATTCCGTCAGACGCTCCCGCTTCACTTCTTTGATCTCTTTTAATGCTGCTACGTCAATTCCGTCCGGATCATACACCCATCCGGTAGAATCGCTGACCGTCACAACTTTTGCCCCGAGTTCCTGTGCTTTTTCTGTCGCATAGATCGCCACATTTCCCGCACCTGACACTGCTACAGTTTTCCCTGCAAGTTCGATTCCGTTGAGTTTTAACATTTCCTCTGTCAAATATAACAGACCATATCCGGTTGCCTCTTTTCTTGCAAGAGATCCCCCGTAACTTAATCCTTTTCCAGTCAGCACGCCTTCATATACACCACGGATTCTCTTGTATTGTCCAAACAGATACCCGATCTCTCTTGCTCCTGTTCCGATATCTCCGGCAGGTACATCGGTATCGGCTCCAATATATTTACATAATTCTGTCATAAAACTCTGGCAGAATGCCATCACTTCCCGATCTGATTTCCCTTTTGGGTCAAAATCAGATCCACCTTTTCCTCCGCCAATCGGAAGTCCGGTCAGAGAGTTTTTAAATACCTGCTCGAATCCTAAAAATTTGATGATCCCAAGGTTGACAGATGGATGCAGACGAAGTCCTCCCTTATACGGTCCGATCGCGCTGTTGAACTGCACGCGGTACCCAGTGTTCACCTGTACCTGTCCTTTGTCATCTACCCACGGCACCCGGAATTTAAACTGTCTTTCCGGCTCTACCAATCTCTCGAGAAGGGCTTCTCTTCGGAACTTCTCTTCATTTGCTTCTACTACAATTCTGAGAGATTCCAGCACTTCCTTTACCGCCTGATGAAATTCCGGCTCCGCCGGGTTCTTTCTCACTACTAACTCAATGACTTCATCTACATATGACATCTTCATTACCTCCTCAGATATAAAATCAGCCGCACAGAAAAACTCCTGCGCGGCCTCATTGCCTTGTTTACTTTGACATTATAATGTTATGCTCTGTAAAAGTCAAGCAATTTTTCACTTTGACTTTCCTCTTCGTTATTTATTTGAAGTATGCAACACCAGATTCGAAGATCTTCAGATCTTGTTCTCCGTAAATATTGACTGCAACCGATTTTCCTCTTCGTTCTGAGTGAGCCATCTTACCAAGCACACGTCCATCCGGACTTGTGATTCCTTCGATCGCACAGTAAGAACCATTTGGATTCCATTCCTCATCCATTGTCACTGTGCCATCAAGATCACAGTACTGTGTTGCCACCTGACCGTTTGCGAAAAGCTGTTTTAATACCTCTTCGGAAGCTACAAAGCGACCTTCTCCATGAGATGCCGGATTTGTGTAAACTCCGCCAAGTTCTGCCTGCTGCAGCCATGGTGATTTATTTGTTACGACTTTGGTGTATACCATCTTGGAAATATGGCGTCCGATTGTATTGTATGTCAATGTCGGAGAATTCTCTGTCTGTCCACAGATTGTTCCGTATGGCACCAGACCAAGTTTGATCAATGCCTGGAATCCGTTACAGATACCAAGTGCAAGTCCGTCACGCTCATGCAATAATTTTTCCACTGCTTCTTTTAACTTCGCATTCTGGAATGCTGTTGCAAAGAATTTTGCAGAACCATCCGGCTCATCTCCGGCGCTGAATCCACCTGGGAACATGATCATCTGTGACTGTGCAATCGCCTTCTCAAACTCTGCTACAGAGTCACGGATATCTTCTGCATTTAAGTTCTTGAATACTTTTGTGATCACCTTTGCCCCTGCACGCTCAAATGCCTTCTTACTGTCGTACTCACAGTTTGTACCTGGGAATACTGGAATGAAGACTGTAGGCTGTCCAATCTTATGTGTACAGATATGGATATCACTTGTACGATACAGTCCGTTTTCGATCACTGCTTTTTCAGATGCCGGCTGCACATCGATGTTCTGCATCTTTTGTTTTTCTTCTGAAACAGTCGGGAATACGCTTTCCAAAGTTCCTTTCCATGCAGTCACTGCTTCATTCAAACTAAGCTGCATCTCTCCATAGGAGATTGTGTTGTCTGCTGTCACTTCTCCAAGGAGTGTATAAGAAATAGAAAGTTCTTCAAGTCTTTCTGCCGGTACTTCTGCGATCAGATCCCCGAATGCCGGTGCAAACAGTTCACGCTTATCAATTGTTTCTTCCAGTTTTACACCCATGCCATTTCCAAATGCCATCTTACTTACCGCTGCTGCAATTCCGTGTCTGTCCAGCGCATAGGCAGAAACAATCTTGCCACTGTGGATATCTTCTGCAAATTTTGCATACTGATCTTTTAAGCTTGCATATACTGGAAGTTCATAGTGATCCTGTTCCATCCGAAGCCATACTAACTTATTTCCTGCTTTCTTAAGCTCTGGTGTAATGATCTCATGGTCGTGTGCCACATCCACTGCAAAAGAAACTAATGTTGGCGGAACATCAATATCCTGGAACGTTCCGGACATACTGTCCTTTCCACCGATCGACGGCAGTCCCAGACCAAGCTGTACATCATATGCACCGAGCAACGCTGCAAACGGCTGGCTCCATCTCTTTGGATCTTCTGTCATTCTGCGGAAGTATTCCTGGAACGTAAGACGGATCTTACTGTAATCTCCACCATTTGCCACGATTTTTGCAACGGATTCTACCACTGCATAGACTGCTCCGTGATATGGGCTCCAAGTAGATAAATATGGATCAAATCCATAGCTCATCATTGTCACAGTATCACAAGTTCCTTCCTGCACCGGAAGTTTTGCAACCATACTCTGTGTCTCTGTCATCTGATATTTTCCACCGTGTGGCATAAAGACAGAACCTGCTCCGATGGAACCGTCAAACCGTTCTACAAGACCTTTCTGCGAGCATACATTTAAATCTTTTAACGTTGCGATCCATTTTTCTTTGACATCTTTTACTTCTTCTCTCACGAAAAGACTTCCCGCTCTGTCCGGAATTTCCACAGTAACTGCTGTTTCCTGATGTGCTCCGTTTGTATCTAAGAACGCACGGGAAATATTGACAATCTCTTTTCCTCTCCAAGAAAGTACCAGACGCGGTTCCTCTGTCACAACTGCCACTTCCACGGCTTCCAGATTCTCTTCTTTCGCATATGCAAGGAACTGTGCCACATCTTTCGGATCTACGACAACTGCCATACGCTCCTGAGATTCTGAAATGGCAATCTCTGTTCCATCTAACCCTGCATATTTTTTCGGTACTTTATCTAAATCTACCCGCAGACCATCTGCAAGTTCTCCGATCGCAACAGACACTCCGCCTGCTCCGAAGTCATTACACTTTTTGATCAGGCGGCTGACTTCCTCTCTGCGGAACAGTCTTTGAATCTTCCGTTCTGTCGGTGGATTTCCCTTCTGTACTTCTGCTCCACATGTCTCAATAGATTCTTCTGTATGTACTTTAGAAGAACCAGTCGCACCGCCACATCCATCACGTCCGGTACGTCCACCGAGCAGTACAATGATATCTCCCGGATCAGATGTCTCACGGATCACCGCTCTTCTAGGTGCAGCTCCTAATACTGCTCCGATCTCCATACGCTTTGCAACATAGTTCGGATGGTAAATCTCTTTGACTGCTCCTGTGGCAAGTCCGATCTGATTTCCATAAGAGCTATATCCATGGGCAGCCTCTGTCACCAGTTTTTTCTGTGGAAGCTTTCCTTTCATCGTATCTTTCACAGATACGGTCGGATCTGCCGCACCTGTTACGCGCATTGCCTGATAAACGTAAGTACGTCCTGAAAGCGGGTCACGGATTGCTCCGCCAAGACAAGTTGCAGCTCCTCCAAATGGTTCGATCTCTGTCGGATGATTGTGTGTCTCATTCTTGAAGTTGACAAGCCACTCCTCTTCCTTTCCATCTACGACCACCGGAACAACGATACTGCACGCATTGATTTCATCGCTCTCTTCCTGATCATTTAATTTTCCTTCTTTTTTGAGTTTTCTCATTGCCATCAGGGCAAGATCCATCAGACATACGAATTTGTCCTCACGCCCTTTAAAAATCTCTGAGCGGTCTTCCAGATATCTCTCATAAGTCTTTACGAGAGGTTCTTTGTAATCTCCATCTTCAAATGTAACTTCTTTTAATTCTGTGGAGAATGTTGTATGGCGGCAGTGATCTGACCAGTATGTGTCTAACACACGAATCTCTGTCATCGTTGGATCTCTGTCTTCTTCCCCTTTAAAATATCCCTGAATATGAAGGAAATCTTTGAACGTCATTGCAAGCCCAAGAGAATCATATAACTCCTTTAATTCTGTCTCCGGCATCTCTTTGAACCCGTCAAAAATCTTCACATCTTCCGGTTCCTCAAACACTGTGACAAGTGTCTCCGGCTTGTCCATCCCTGTCTCTCTGGAATCGACTGGATTGATGCAGTGACTCTTGATCGCTTCAAATTCAGCATCTGTAATCTCTCCTTCGATCACATATGTTGTTGCAGTCTTGATCACTGGTGTCTCATCTTCTTTGATAAACTGTACACACTGTACTGCTGAATCGGCTCTCTGATCAAATTGTCCCGGAAGAAACTCTACGGAAAAAACTCTGCTTCCTTCCTTCATTGGGAATTCTTCTCTGTATAAAATATCTACCGGCGGCTCTGAGAAAATACCATTGCAGGCTGTCTCAAAAGTCTCGTCAGAAAGATTCTCAATATCATAGCGGTTCAGCACACGGATTCCTGTAATTGTCTGAATGCCAAGATAACTTTTTGCTTCGTGCTGTAATTCCTTTGCCTGCACAGCAAATTCCGGTCTCTTTTCTACATATACACGTTTTACACTACTCATAATATCCTCCATTTCGTCTGATACTTTCTTCTATTTGTATCCTACCACAATTCAAATCATTAGTATAATTAATATAACTTAATTTACTTATAAGAAATATTAATGCTATGATTTTTTCTTCACTCCGCTCCGTCTCCAGAGTGTCCCGGCACCCCACAGAATTAACAGACTCCCTATGAAAATCACTCCGATCCGAATCACCATATCAAAGAAAAATCCTTCCGGCAGCATCCGGATCAGCAAATCCGTAGCCGGATCCAGCAGCCACAGATCATTGTTAAAAAAGATCTTGTGGAACAACACGAAATACTTATTGAAATCAATCGCGACCAACCCTCCAAACACTGCTGCCACCCCAAGGAACAGACTGACTGCCCATCCATACATCTGAGGTAAAATCTCTCTTAAATTTCCTTTCTGAAAAAGAATCAGCAAAACTGCTGCTGCGAAAATCACAAAGGCGACTCTGCGGATCTGTATCCCTCCGAGAAACAGTCCTTGTACATCTTCCATATGAAGCTTTTCCCGTTCATTAAAGAACATCCCTTCCTCTCCGGCGATCACAGTCTTTACTTCCAGATTTTTCCTGTCTCCTCTCAGATATGCCATCATCTCTTCAGTCACATCCATCACATCCTGCATCTCCATCTCCAGATCATCCAGTACTTGATACTTCTCATATTCCTTCTGGTACCATCCATAATCGCTATAAATTGCGATTTCAAAACTTGTGATCAACATGGCCACGATCATCGCCATTGCCGCCACCAGACCAAAAATTTTTTGCATTCTTCACCTCATCTCTCTGCCAGACATTATATCCTTCTCAAATATAGTTCCATGCTTTCTTCTTAAGTATACCAGTTTTTGGCATCGAATTCCAGAAAAATGGACTATGCTGTGTTTACTTTCTCGAAAACTTCTGTTGACATTTTCCTAAAATCCTCTTATTCTTATAAATATAAAATACTTATAAGGAGAACTAATGATGGACATCAATTACGAATTATATAAAGTCTTCTACTATGTAGCAACGACTCTCAGCTTCTCAGAAGCTTCCAAGCAGCTCTTTATCTCCCAGTCGGCAGTGAGCCAGTCGATCAAAGCTTTGGAAAAAAAGCTGGATCAGACCCTTTTCATCCGGAGTACCAAACGAGTCCAGCTCACCCCGGAAGGTGAGATCCTGCTGCGCCATGTAGAACCAGCAATGAATTTGATCAAGCGCGGAGAATCCCAGCTGATGGATTCTGCCACAACCGGAGGACAGATCCGCATCGGCGCCAGTGATACGATCTGCCGCTATTTTCTTGTCCCTTATTTGAAGCGCTTCCACAAGGAATTTCCAAACGCACATATCAAGGTGACCAACCAGACTTCCATCAAATGTGTGGAACTGCTTGAGACCGGACAAGTCGATCTGATCGTGACCAACTATCCGAACAGCTATCTCAGCAGTCTGACTACAGTCAAAAAAATCAAAAACTTTAAAGATGTTTTTATTGCCAATGAATCTTTCAGTGAACTGAAAGAGCGGAAACTCTCCCTGAAAGAACTCCTCCAATACCCGATTCTAATGCTGGACCGAAAGAGTACGACAAGTGAGTTCCTGCACAGCCTGTTCCAGCAACACCAGCTGGATCTTGTACCGGAGATCGAGCTGAGTAGTAATGATCTGTTGATCGACCTTGCAAGCATCGGGCTTGGCATCGCTTTCATCCCGGACTACTGTATTCCGCACAAATCCGACAATCTTTTTATTGTAGAAACTGATGAAGAACTTCCGACAAGACAGCTTGTCATCGCGCACAATCATCACGTGCCTTCTTCCAAGGCAGCGCTGGAATTTCTCAATTACTTTACACCACTGGAAGAAGTCTAAGGCACTGGTCTCTTCCTAAAACCTAAAAGAGCTATTGGTATCGTCTTATATATTTCTGCTCCTCATTTGGATTCCCAATCTACCATCCAAGTGAGGAGTATTTTTTCTTCTTCCCATGCTCTCTTTACATTTCCTGATCCCAAAACTTCATCATACTTTTCTCTGCAGTCTTAAGTGTCCCAATTTCATAATCATCCCACTCTCTTGGGAACACCTCCTGATACTGCCTTTCTAAAAAGCGCTCATCCAACAGCAAAATAACACCTCTGTCCTCTGCCGTCCGTATGACACGCCCGGCTGCCTGCAACACTTTATTCATTCCCGGATAGAGATAGGCGTAAGAAAACCCATTCTCCCCGTTCCGATCAAAATATTGCTTTAAAATTTCACGTTCATTGCACACTTGCGGAAGCCCTGTTCCAACTAGGAAAGCCCCGATCAGCCGTTCTTCTGTCAGATCAATTCCTTCAGAAAAGATTCCTCCCATCACGCAAAATCCAATCAGGCTTTCGCTCCGGTCTTGATCAAATGCCTGGAGAAATGCCTCTCGCTTCTCTTCATCCATCGACTGTTCCTGGACAATGCAGATGACATCCTCCGTCTGATAACGCTGAAACTTCTCATATACCTCTTCCAGAAAACGATACGACGGAAAAAATGCAATGTAATTTCCTTTCTTCACCTGAAGCGCAGCTGCAATATAGGACGCAAACCGCTCATACATCTGGCCTGTTCGTCTTGTATACTTTGTACTGACATCTGTCCCAACAAACAACTTCCGCCGTTCTTTTTGAAATGGCGATGGTGCATAGACCGCATAGTCTTCCTTTTCCACACTCAAAAGCTTCTTATAGTAGCGGATTGGAAGCATCGTTGCAGAAAAAAAGATAGTACTGTTTCCTCTGTATAAATACTCCTGGAGATTCACTGCCGGATTGACACAAAATAATTTTAGAAGAAAACTGTCGTCTGTTTCCAACTCTGTATAAATGACATAGTGCTCATCCAAAATATCATAAATATTTAAGAATGCCCTCACATGAAAATACAACTCCAGTAACTGCTCCCTCACTTCCTCTGCCTCTGTTTCTTCCAAAAAACGCTCCAGTTCCGACATCAAGTTCATGAGGCTGACCGCGATATGGCCCACCGAAGTGTATTCTCGATATGACTCACATTCTCTCTTCAACACAAGAAACTGCTGATTACATATTTCCAGTTTTCTCGTCAATTTCCGGTCCATTCCCTTCACCAGCCTTTTCGCTGTAAGAAACTCTTCTTTATAAAGGGCGGCGCTGTACATCTCCCTGGCACGTTCCACGAGATTATGCGCCTCGTCAATCAAAAATAAGTAGTCTTCTTTTCCTCCCTCTGAAAAGAATCTTCTTAGATGGGCATTCGGATCAAACACATAATTGTAATCACAGATAACGGCATCTACCCACAGCGCCACATCCAAAGACATCTCAAAGGGGCACACTTCATGTTTTCTCGCATATTCCTCTATATTTGATCTGCTCATATCGTCTGTCGATGTCAGCAGATCAAAAACTGCATCATTTACTCTGTCGTAATGCCCTTTGGCATATGGACACGCTTCCGGATTGCACACCGCCTCTTCGCAGAAACAGATTTTCTCTTTCGCCGTCAACGTGATCACTTTATAGCGCAGCTTCTGCTTTTTCAGTGTCTGAAAGGCCTGCTCCGCTACTGTCCTTGTGATCGTCTTCGCTGTCAGATAAAAAAGCTTATCTCCCAACCCTTCTCCGACTGCTTTCACCGCCGGAAACACCGTCGCCATCGTCTTTCCGATCCCGGTAGGCGCCTGTATGAAAAGTTTCTTTTTCCTTAAAATAGTCCGATACACAGACATCGCAAGTTCCTTCTGCCCTTCCCGGTATGCATATGGAAACTGAATCTGTCGGATGGACTCTCTGGAAACTTTTCTCCACTCCATCTGAAATTTTGCCCACTTTTCATATCTTTTGATCACATCTTCCATCCAGGTTTTCAATTCTTCTATGGAAAACGTCTGCAAAAATCTTTTGATTTCCTCTGTCTCCATCTGACAATATGTCATTTGGATCCGGATCTCTTCCAGATGATTCTGTGATGCATACATATATGCATAACACTTAGCCTGCGCCAGATGCACTGCGACTGGTTCCTCGATATACTTTAACTCTCTGAGAACCCCTTTGATCTCATCAATGACAATCTCATCTTCCCGCTTAATAATTCCATCTGCCCTTCCTTCGAGACAAAGTGTGAATCCTTCGCACAAAACTTCCATTTTCAAAGGTACTTCTGCATGGTAATCCGATCCCATCTGTCTTTGGATCTTTCTGTGGATTCTTGCCCCAAGCTGCATCTGCTCTTTATCCGCTCCTGCCGTCCGCCGCTGATCAATATCTCCCTCTCTTAAAATAAACTCCACAAGATTCCGGACAGAAATCTTTACTGTCTCACTCATCCCTCTCTACCGCCTCTTTCTTATCCATGGACATTTCTATACAGGAATGGCGGCATACTCCTATCGGAATATCCCGCCACCTGTGAACTTTGATGTGATGTATTATGCAACACAAAATCTCTGAAGAACATCTTCAAATGCTGTATCTTTTCCGTAAAAGCGAACCGTCAATACTTGCGTCAAATCAAGGCTTAACACACCGAGAATCGACTTCGCATCTATAATTCTTCTATTATGAAATATATCGATATCAAAATCACATTTTTCTGCTGTTCTTACAAAGTCTCTCACATCTTCATTTGCTGATAATCTAATCTTCCATTTCTGTTCCATTACCAACACCCCTTTCCAATGGATTGTTTGTATAGCACGGAACCCATTATGTCACCATTTTCTCAGAAAGTCAACTAGAAAACTCTCCAAAATTTGGGGAATCCGACCGTTCTTCTTTACTAAACTCCACCAAATTTGTTCGAAAACGAAGCGGAAGATTTTGATTCTGTAATGCGCGGTTCTCCCTCTCTGCAACACTGATGCTCTGGACAAATTCTTTCCACAATGCCTCATAGTCCATCTCTTCTTCTGAAAATCCACCGGCAATATTCTGAGCACTCCCAGAATCTCCCTTCATGCACATATACTGCTGCAAAAAGTAATATCTTTTCCCCTTCTCGTGAATCAGAAACACTTCATGGGTCTTGTCATAAATGACCCAGTTTTCCTGTGGAAAGCGATCTGCAAAGTGTTCTGCAATACACGGAAGTACTGCATGCTTTGGCTCAATTTTTGCAAACAGTGTCTTATTCTTTAATTCCCGAAATCTCACAAAACCTTTGTAATGATGTGCTTCGTTTGCCACCTGCCGGTACATTCCAAAAACAGCTCTGACTGCCTCATTTCCCAAATGTTCCATCAACCGATCTTTCCTAGATAATTTCTTCGCCTCGAGCATTGCACGAAATACCATCTCCGCCTTTCTTCTGTCCGCCGATAACAATGCATAAGAGATTTTCTCATAGACGTCCGCCCCAAGATTTTTTTGAATCATGCGGATAACAACAAGTGCCTTTCTTTCCTCCGCCTTACAGAAAATATATTCGCAGAACAATCGTCTTTCAAAACTATCTCCCACTTCCAGACCCGCCTCTTCCGCTGTCATTTTTCTCTTCCACACCTCATAGATGCCTGAAAAGATCCCGGTCAGGCTATCTTCACAAACGTAAATAATTCTCATCCTGCCACCTTTTCCTTTAATTCACTCTCATCCAAAACAGCTAAACATCCAAGACTTCCGTCCATCCGATTGATTTCCCGAAAATTTACATCATCAAACAATGATAACTGACGATAATTCATATTTCTGACAGAATCCGGCAAGCTCTCTTTTGTCTGAAGGAGATTTCTTGTAATATAATCCTCTTCTATCCGTACCTGACCAAACATTTTGCCATTACAAGTCAGAAAATATAGCGCTCTTTTTAATACGACTCCCATTTTCTTTAAATCTTCAAAGGAAAGGCTGCCCATTCTCCTTGCTTTTACAATACGCTCCGCTGACTTGTAACCAATCCCCGGCACTCTAAGCAATGTAAAATAATCTGCTTGGTTTACCTCTACCGGAAAATACTCTAAATGCTTCAGTGCCCAGTTACACTTCGGATCCAGTAAAACATTGAAATTCGGTTGCTGTTCATCTAACAATTCTTCCGCCCGAAATCCATAATACCGCAAAAGCCAATCTGCCTGATAAAGACGATGCTCCCTCAAAAGAGGAGGCCCCTGCTCCCCCGCTGCCGGAAGCGCCTTATCTTCATTGACGTGTACAAATGCAGAATAAAATACTCGCTTTAGATCAAACTTCTGGTACAGTGACTCTGCCACACGCATAATCTGAAAATCAGTCTCTGGTGTCGCACCAACGATCATCTGAGTACTCTGTCCTGCCGGCACAAACTTTGGCGCACTGCGGTATAGCTGAATCTCCTGCCGATTCTCTGACATCCCATTCTGTACTAACCGCATCGGTGTAAGTATATTTTTTCTGGATTTGTGTGGGGCAAGTTGCCTGAGCCCCTCTGCTGTCGGAAGCTCCAAGTTGACACTCATACGATCTGCGAGGAATCCCGCACGGGCAATCAGGCGCTCATCTGCTCCGGGAATTGCCTTCACATGAATATATCCTTGAAAGTGGAATTCATTTCGCAATTTCCAGAGTGTGGTCACAATCTGCTCCATCGTCTCGTTGGGACTTTTCCAAATTCCCGAACTCAAAAACAATCCTTCAATATAATTTCTCCGGTAAAACTCCATCGTCAGCCGGCATACCTCCTCCGGGGTAAAGGAAGTCCTTTCTACATCATTGGATGCACGATTGATACAGTATTTGCAGTCATAGATACACTCATTTGTAAAAAGAATCTTCAGAAGTGAGATACATCTCCCATCCGCAGAAAAACTGTGACAGATCCCTGCTTCCTCGCAGCTCCCGATTCCGTTTCCATCCCCCCTCCGGCTCGTTCCGCTAGATGTGCATGCCACATCATATTTCGCCGCATCCGACAGAATCCTCAGCTTCTCATATAGTGACTTCTGCCCACCAAAGAGTGCCGGAACTGTCCCGAAAGTTCTTCCTATCGGCTGTGTGGTCATACTCCTTTGTATCTCTGATTTTCCTAGTATCTGTCCCTGCATCTGACTCTTCCTCTCCCTTCTTTTTCAAACATTTGTTCGGAACATCTGTTTGTTTTATCTTATCACAAGGAACATATGTTTGCAATAGTTGTTTTGTTTTTCGCACAAAGAAACTGCGCAGCCTTTCTTTGTCGAAAAGCGGCGCAGCTTCCTATGTAACTCTTCCTTATGAAATTAATACTTCTGCTGCATCTTTCAGATAATCATTTGTCACTTCATAGAACTTTTCTTCTTCTACGACAGATGCCAGCTTCGGATCTAATGGCATTTTTCCTAATACCTTTACTCCAAGTTCTTCTGCGGTCTCTTCCACATGGCTTTCTCCAAAAACCGGAATTTTCTTCCCGCAATCCGGGCATTCCAGATAACTATAATTCTCTACGATTCCAAGTACCGGCACATCCATCTGCTTCGCCATGTAGTAGGCTTTCTTTACGATCATCTGCACAAGATCCTGCGGAGATGTAACAATGATAACTCCATCTACCGGAAGGGACTGGAATACAGTCAGCGGCACGTCACCTGTTCCCGGAGGCATATCTACAAAGAGATAATCCAAATCTCCCCATAATACTTCATTCCAGAACTGTGTCACAACACCTGCGATGATCGGACCTCTCCAGATCACCGGTGTATCCTCACTGTCTAACAAAAGATTGACTGACATGATTCTCGTCTCATCTTTCGCAATACACGGAAACATTCCCAATTCATTTCCCACCGCATGCTCATGGATTCCATACATCTTTGGAATCGACGGTCCTGTAATATCTGCATCAAGAATTCCGACAGAGTATCCCTGTTCGCGCATCATACGGGCAAGCGAAGCTGTCACCATCGACTTTCCGACACCGCCTTTTCCACTTACGACACCGATTACTTTTTTTACATGGGTATACTCATTTGGAGCTACCTTCATGCTCTCCTTCTGTTTGCTTGGACAGCTGTCTGCATGTGCACAGCTGGAACAGCTTTCCGGAGAACATGAACCATTATTTTGTTCTTCTGCCATCTCTACTTCTCTCCTTACTCTATCTCCGCAAAGTCCGCCACAAAAATGGCTTCCCATTGCTTCGCTATTACTCTTTTTATTGTAGCACTTTCTCCTCGCATTTATCAACAGATTTTTCCTATAACGCACGAAACAGCATGCTTTTTTCGCTTATAATTGCTACTTTTTGTTTTATTTTCATATTTTTATTGACACTTTGTCATTCTGATGGTATATTTTGTATAATTTTATTTGTAATATTTTTGTAATATTTTTGTCATATTTTATTTTTGTATTCTGCGGATTTGCCTTGTGTCCGGAGATGAAATCGCTTTTCATACAACTACAGGAGGAATAGTTATGATTCATATTTCCCATCTCACAAAAACATTTTGCTCGGCATCTGCTCTGTCCAACGTCAATCTGGAAATTCCTGACAATGCTATTTTCGGGCTTCTTGGCACAAATGGTGCAGGGAAAAGTACGTTGCTCCGTATTCTTGCCGGAATTTTGAACGCGGATTCTGGAGAAATTTTCATAGACGGAGAAAAACTTACTGATACTTCCAAAGTGCGTCAGATGATTTTTTATCTGTCCGATGACCAATACTATTTCTCTGGCGCCACCCCACAGACAATGCTCTTTTTTTACGAAAAGATGTATCCCGGTTTTGACAGGGAACGATTTCTGAAACTGTTATCCGATTTTCAGCTGGATTCCACAAAAAAACTCCACACCTTCTCCAAGGGAATGAAAAAACAGGTGTTCCTGATTGCCGGAATCTGCTGCAATGCCCCTATCCTGCTCTGCGATGAAGTATTCGACGGTCTGGATCCTGTTGTTCGACAATCTGTGAAAAATTTACTGCAAAATGAACTCCGCTGCCGTCCATTTACTCCTGTCATTGCTTCCCACAATCTCTCAGAACTGGAAGGATTGTGCCACCATATCGGAATCCTGCACCGGGGTGGGATTCTTCTCTCCAGAGAAATCACAGCACTTGAATATGGAGTCCACAAATTTCAGTGCGTCTTTTCTTCGGATGAACGAGAATTTCTTTTCCACGCACTTACCATCCTCCGCTACGAACAGCGTGGGTTCCTGACAACCATGCTTGTCCGCGGAGATTTCAGCGAGATACAGACCATCCTTGCATCCCGCTCTCCTGTCTGCTATGAATCGCTCCCTTTGTCACTGGAAGAAATATTTATTTACGAAACAGAAAGGATTGGCTATGACATCAAAGAACTTATCTATTAACTATCAAAAATTAGAACGTACACAGAGACTTTGGGCATTCTGGCTCCTTCTTTACCTTGCAGCCATGTCTGTCCTTTCCTTTACCTTTGAAATGTTCTCTCTATCGGATTACCATGCCGTCACTGCCGATATGATCGGAGTGCCCGATGTGCGTTCTTTTTGCTTTACAGTATTTTCCGCTGTTTTTTGTGGAATTCACGGATTTTTATATTTGCACTCCCGAAAAAAAGCAGACTTTTTTCTCAGCCTCCCACTTTCCAGAAAACAGTTGTTTTTCGCCTCTTACTGGAACGGGATTCTGTTTTATCTGATCCCATTTGCCGCCTACAAACTGATCTCCTTTGTGATTGCTGATGTCAGTGGGCAGATTTTAAGCAGGAACACAGCACTTTTTCATCTGTCCTGCTCCCTGCTTCTTTCTTTTTGGGGGTTTCTGTTACTTTATCATACGGTTATTCTCGGGATGCTGCTGTGCGGGAAATTGGCAGTCAGTCTTCTGGCAATTCTGCTTCTTTTCTTTTATGGCACTTATGCGGTGATTTTTCCAGTAGAACTCTATTGCCGGATGTTTTTCCAGACCTTTTACCGTTCGGAACTGTTACTGACTTTCAAAGATAACGCCTCGCCTTTTTGCCTCTATCAGTCTCTTGTGCGGACAGCAACCGATGGGAGTTGGCAGCTTTCTTCTCATCTGGCACAAATGGTTCTTCTGTTGTCTCTCTGTGTCTGCTCACTTGTATTGGACGTATATTTATTCCAAAAACGTTCAGCAGAATCTATCGAAAGTACTCTTGCATTTCCTACCTATGCCAAATACATCCGCCCCCTCCTCGCAGTCCCTGCGGCACTTTACTGCGGTTTCTTTCTTCAGAAATCGGCACCGGATCCTGCCTCTTATGTCTGGCTCTTTGTCGGGATTGCATTCGGCGCAGTAACCGCCCATAGTCTTTTCCAAATCAGCTTTTTGGGAAACGTCAGAAGTTTTTTGCAAAATAAGAGGGCTCTGCTCTTCAGTCTTTCGCTTTCTGCCGCCATCGCCTGCATCTTTATATTTGATTTGTTTTCTTATGACAGCTTTCTTCCATCCCGAAAGAACGTCGCCTCCATGGCAGTAAGCATTGACGGAGTTGACACAAACGATACCTATGCAGCTCCGCCAGAAGCTGCTTTGCAGGAAATGCATCTTCAAGGAGATTCTCTGAATACAGCCTACACCTGGTGCCAGTCACTATCCGCCTCAGAACGAATAGCAGAAACTAGCTATACTTCCGCTGTTATTTTATATCGTACTACTTCCGGGCAAAATATTTACCGACGCTATCCAATTGCCGATCCCGATGTTCTGTTCGCTTTTGATCCAGTCTATACGTCGGACAAATATAAAAAAGGAATGTTTCCTCTTCTGTCAGGTATCGGACATACTGCCAAAAGAAATCTCATCTGGTCCGATGGTATTTCTCATTATGTATTGGATCTTAACACAGAAGAAAAGGAAGAGCTCCTTTCCATCTATTCTGAGGAAATGATATCGCTCTCCCTTTCTACTTTGCAAACAGAATTTCCCTGTGGCTCTCTAACGCTTGCTTACCCTCGCACAGACACCGGGGATGGTGGTCTGATCTACCCTTCCTTTCACCGGACGATCAACTACCTGAAGGCCCACCAGATCCCTGTCCAAAATACAATTGAAAACTATATGCTGGTCAGCGCAGAACGTTTCCGCATTTTAGAAAATGGCTACCGCGCAAGCGAAGCTCTCTACGAGTCTGAGGAGGACCTTACAAAACTGGCTTCACAGCTTGTCGTCCGTGATTTTGCCGTCAACCCTCTCCTCTATCCGGTAAATCCGTCCTGCGAAATTCTTCTGAAGACGAAGGATCCCTCCTCCGGTTCCATTCTGGAAGCAGACTGTGCACTGAGAAAATAATCACTACGCTTCTTGTTTTTCTTCTCCTTGTCTCTTTCTGCGGCAGAACACAAACATAAAGATTCCTGCGGCCAGCGTAAAGATAGAAATAAACTGTGATGTAGACATTACGCTGATCGTTCCTCTCGGGTCATTTCGCAACATCTCGATCAGGAATCTTCCGACACTGTAAAAGATCAGATACATCGCTGTGACAACTCCTTTGTGTTTCACACGCTTTGCCAAAAAGATCAAGATAAAAAAGTGTGCAAAATCAGCTACACTGGAAATCAACTGTGTCGGAATCAGTGCAACTTCATTTGGTGCAAACGGAGAATTGTGGAACGTAATTCCGTACCATGCATTTGTCTCACGCCCATAACAGCATCCTGCAAGGAAGCATCCGATTCTTCCAAATCCCTGTGCAAATGCGATGGATGGAACTGCAAGATCAAAGTAAGCCAAAATATCTATCTTCTTTATCTTTGCATAAATGTATGCTCCCAAAATTCCTCCGATGATCCCGCCATATACAACAAATCCTTCGGATACATTCAGCAGCAGCGATGGATCTTTGATGATCTCCTTGATCTCTGTCAGATAAAACAACAGCTTTGCCCCGAGAATTCCCGCCAGCAATCCCCAGGCTCCCATATAGAAAATCGCATCCGGGTCTAATCCGTAATTTTTCGCTCTCTTCTGTGCCACAACAAAGGTCAGGATCACACCGAGGGCAATCATCAGCCCATAGCTGTACACTGTGACCGGACCTGCTTCAAATAAAATGTATTTCATTTTCTTTCCCTTTCTGATCATTCTTTTTGTATTTTGCGCCCGCGCGCCTCTGACTGCTATTATATAGCTTCTTTCTATTTACCGCAATACAAAATTCGTGATCTGTGCAAACAGCGCGCAGCAGAGTATCCCTGCAAAGGTAGGAATCAGTATGGCCGCCAACGTCCACTTTTTGCTTTTCGTTTCTTTGTAAATAGTAAGGCAGGTGGTAGCACACGGCCAGTGCATCAGAGAGAACAAAATCACGCTGCATGCCGTCAGCTGTGTCCATCCATTTCTATATAAAACCTGTGAAATTGCATGGAGATCTGTAAATTCCGTGAGATTTCCAAGAGACAGATACCCCATAAAGATTAACGGCAGTACAATCTCATTTGCTGGAAATCCCAACAAAAACGCAAGCAGGATTACGCCATCCATCCCCATGAAACGTCCAAGTGGATCAAGGAAACCGGCACAATGCATCAGAATGGTCTGCTCACCAACTGCAATATTTGCCGCACACCAGATCAAAAGTCCAGCCGGAGCAGCAGCGATGATTGCCCTTCCTAAAACAAACAAAGTCCGGTCCAGTACGGAACGGATAATCACTTTTCCGATCTGTGGTCTGCGATACGGAGGAAGCTCCAACAGAAACGTCGAAGGTTCCCCTTTCAGGATCGTCCCCGATAAGATTTTCGATACAAGAAATGTCATCCCGATACCAAGAGTGATTACACCTGTCAAAAGCAATGCCAGCTTCCAATCGGAAACTGTCTGATTTCCCGCAAAGAAAATCGTAAGTATCACAAGAATGGTTGGAAACTTCCCATTACAAGGAACAAAACAGTTAGTCAGCATCGCGATCAACCTCTCTCTTCTGGAAGAAATAATCTTACATCCAGAAACTCCTACTGCGTTGCATCCAAATCCCATGCACATCGTCAACGCTTGTTTGCCACAGGCATGGCAGCAATGAAAACATTTGTCAAGGTTAAATGCTACTCTCGGCAGATATCCCAGATCTTCCAAAATCGTAAACATCGGAAAGAAAATCGCCATCGGAGGCAGCATGACAGAAACAACCCACGCGGTCACGCGGTATACCCCGAAAAGCAGTGGTTCATAGATAGCCGCCGGCAGCTTTCCTCTCTGACACCATTCCAGCAAATGTCCCTCAATCGCACCAAAGAAATTGCTCAGCACTTCCGACGGGTAATTAGCCCCTTTGATCGTCAGCCAAAAGATTACTAAAAGCAATAAAATCATAACTGGAAATCCCATCAGCTTACTTGTTAAGATCTGATCTGCCATTCGTCCCTTTTTCTTTCCAGTGTCCTCCTTAGTGCTCACCACTTTTTCTGCAATCTCCTCTGCGCTTCTGACAAACGCTTCTGCCATCTGTTCTCTTGTATCCTCCAGATGCTGCCCTGTTTCTTTCACCCGATTTTCTGCCTGCATTCCTGCTTTTTTCAGTTGCATTGCTTCTGAAAATTCTAGATTCAGACAATCCATAATTGCCTGACATAGTCCTGGATCCTGATCCATGAGCCGCGCCGCTACCCATCGTTCCTTTAAGCACCCTTTTGTCACTTCTCTTACAACCGGAAGCAGATGGAAGATCTCCTGCTCGATCACTTCCGGATACTCAATCTGCCCAAACGCCTGTTTTCTCGACACGATCGCTTCTTTTATGTCTTTTTCCCCTGTTCCTTCCGCAAATTTCCCCAGTACCTCAAAAAGTTGTTCCATCCCTCTTCCACTTCTCGCCGTCATCCCGATCACAGGAATCTGCAGCATGCTTTCCAATGCCTCAAAGTCAATGGAAATTCCTTTTTTCTCCGCCTCATCCATCAAATTGATACATAAAATCACTCGATCTGTTGCTTCCATCACCTGCAGCACAAAATTGAGATTCCGTTCCAGACATGTTCCATCGCAGACAACAATCACAGCATCCGGAAACTGAAAACAAATATAATCTCTTGCCGCCTCTTCCTCCGGGGAACGTGCCATCAAAGAATAGCATCCCGGAACATCTACAAATGTATACAGCACTCCGTCCCGCTCGCAATAGCCTTTGGCATTGCTCACCGTCTTACCGGTCCAGTTCCCTGTGTGCTGATGCATCCCTGTCAGTGCATTAAACAATGTACTTTTTCCCACATTCGGATTCCCTGCCAGTGCGATTGTCATTTCTCTTCGCTTTGCCATCTGCCTTACACACCCTTCTCTGAAATTCTTTCTGGACATATTTCGATCTGCTCCGCATCGCTGTTTCGGATCGCAACGACTGCGCCTCGGATTTCATAAGCCTTCGGATCACCAAAAGGTCCTTTTCCCACACAGGTCACCTTCGTTCCGCAGATCAGACCAATGTCCTGGAAACGCCTCTTCATCTCCGGCTCGGATAAAATTTTACGGACTTCCCCTGTCTGATTTTGTTCTAGTTCATTTAACAAAAATCTTTCACACATTTTTCTGCCCCTTTCCCGGAATTTTTCTGCCTTTTCCAGCGCATGGGAAAACTTTTCACCACTCAATAATGCAGATACCTTCCGCTATGCTTACTATATGAAAAGGGACAATTTCTATATTCCTCCCATTCGGATCCCGACTGTCTCTTACAGAAAATCATGACTGGCATAAAACACTTTCCCAGACAGACAAATAGGACAGTCCAAAGAGTTTCATCTCTCTGACTGTCCTATTTTTGTTACTTTTTCTGAAGCCAGATACTTATTTATCCGACTGTTCTTCAAAAGATTCTTTCAGCTTATCCATAAATCCTTTTTTCTTCGGTTTTGCCTTTTTCTCAGATTTTTCCATAGTTCCATCTTCCTGATGTAAGGAATTTCCAGTTAGTTCGTCAAATCTTCTAAGCGCTTCTTTTGCCTCTGCACTTAATTTCTCCGGTGTCTGGATCACAAGTGTGACATAATGGTCTCCTCGCACTTGTTTGTTGCGGAGAGACGGAACACCTTTCCCTCTTAAGCGCACTTTTGTATCTGTCTTTGTTCCCGGTTTTACGTTGTAGATCACATCGCCATCCACAGTGCTGATGCGCACATCTCCACCGAGCGCAGCCTGTGCAAATGTAATCGGAGCTGTTGAGAAAATATTCATATCCTGACGTGTAAAAATTGGATGTCTGGATACTGTTACCTCTACGAGCAGATCTCCTCTCGGACCGCCATTCGTTCCCGGTTCTCCTTTATCACGGATGCGGATACTCTGTCCGTTGTCAATTCCTGCCGGAATCGATACTTGAATTTTCTTCCGGTTTGATACGTATCCAGTTCCCGCACAGTCCGGACATTTCTCTCTTATGATCTTACCGGTTCCGCCACAGTCCGGACAAGTCTGGACGTTCTGAACTGTACCGAAAAATGACTGGGAAGTATATACCACCTGACCTTTTCCGCCACATTTGGAACAAGTCTCCGGACTGGTTCCCGGCTTTGCACCAGTTCCATTACACTTCGGACACGGATCTTTGATCACAAGATCTAACTCTTTTTCACATCCTCTGATTGCCTCTTCAAATGTGATCCGAACTCCTTTGCGGATATTCATACCTTTCATCGGTCCATTGCCTGCACGTCCGCCTCTGCGGCCGCCGCCAAACAAATCTCCAAAAATATCTCCAAAAATATCCCCGAAATCCGCACCATTAAAATCAAAGCCGCCAAATCCGCCGGCTCCTCCACCGCCGTTTTCAAATGCCGCGTGTCCAAACTGGTCATATTTGCGCCGTTTCTCAGCATCACTAAGTACTGCATATGCCTCAGAAGCCTCTTTGAATTTTTTCTCGGCCTCCGCATCTCCCGGGTTCATATCCGGATGATATTTTTTTGCAAGTGCACGGTAAGCTTTCTTTAATGCCGCATCATCTGCATTTTTATCTACTCCGAGCACCTCATAATAATCTCTTTTTGTTTCAGCCATTGTTCTTCTACCTTTCATTTCATAAGGAAATTCTGCGAAACCTGATTTCCCACTGTCTGTGAGTCTTCAGATCCCGCAGAATCCGTGCAGGTAATGCACTTATCTGGTCTTATTATACTTCTTTGTAGTCTCCGTCTACCACATCGTCACCGTTAAATCCTTCTGGTGCCGGTCCTGCTTCCGGTGCTGGTCCTGCCTGCTGTGCTCCAGCTGCTGCGCCTGCCTGTTCGTACATCTTTGTAAATAACTGCTGTGCACTTGTCATTAATTTTTCTTTTCCTGCTTTGATCTCTTCTACCTGTGCATCTGTCATGCTCTCTGGTGTAGATTTTGCAAGAATGTCTTTTAATGCCTGGATGTCAGCTTCTACTGCTGCTTTTTCATTTGCATCAATCTTGTCTCCGACTTCTCCAAGTGCTTTCTCTGTCTGGAAGATCATCGCATCTGCATCATTTCTTGCATCGATTGCTTCTTTTCGTTTTTTATCCTGTGCTTCAAATTCAGCTGCTTCTTTTACTGCTCTGTCAATCTCGCTGTCTGACATGTTAGAACCTGCTGTAATTGTAATGTGCTGTTCTTTTCCTGTTCCTAAATCTTTTGCAGAAACATTTACGATACCATTTGCATCGATATCAAATGTAACTTCGATCTGTGGGATTCCACGTGGAGCTGGTGCGATTCCGTCAAGTCTGAACTGTCCGAGAGATTTATTATCTCTTGCGAACTGTCTTTCACCTTGAACAACGTTAATGTCTACTGCTGACTGGTTATCTGCTGCTGTAGAGAATACCTGGCTCTTCTTTGTAGGAATCGTTGTATTTCTCTCGATCAGTCTTGTAGCGATACCACCCATTGTCTCGATAGATAATGAAAGAGGAGTTACATCCAGTAATAAGATGTCGCCTGCACCTGCATCTCCTGCTAATTTACCACCCTGAACAGATGCTCCTAATGCAACACATTCGTCTGGGTTTAATGATTTGGATGGCTCATGTCCTGTCAATTTCTGTACTTTTTCCTGTACCGCCGGGATACGTGTAGATCCACCTACTAATAATACTTTTCCAAGTTCAGAAGCTGAGATTCCCGCATCAGATAACGCTCTTGTTACAGGCTCTGCTGTTCTTTCTACAAGGTCATGTGTCAATTCATCAAATTTTGCTCTTGTAAGGTTCATATCAAAGTGTTTTGGACCTTCTGCATTTGCTGTGATGAATGGCAGGTTGATGTTTGTTGTTGTTGCGGAAGAAAGTTCTTTTTTCGCTTTCTCTGCTGCTTCTTTTAATCTCTGAAGTGCCATCTTATCTGTAGATAAGTCGATTCCTTCTGCACGTTTGAATTCTGCTAACATGTAATCTGTGATCTTCTGGTCAAAGTCATCTCCACCAAGTTTATTGTCACCTGCTGTTGATAATACTTCGATAACTCCGTCACCGATCTCGATGATAGATACGTCGAAAGTACCTCCACCTAAGTCGTATACCATGATCTTCTGTTCTTTTTCATTGTCAAGTCCGTAAGCAAGTGCTGCTGCTGTTGGCTCATTGATGATACGTTTTACATCAAGACCAGCAATCTTACCAGCATCTTTTGTTGCCTGACGCTGAGCATCGTTAAAGTAAGCCGGAACTGTGATAACAGCCTCTGTTACTTTCTCTCCAAGATATCCTTCTGCATCTGCTTTCAGTTTCTGAAGTACCATTGCAGAAATCTCCTGTGGAGAATATTTCTTATCATCGATCGTTACTCTGTAATCAGTACCCATGTGTCTCTTAATAGAAGAGATTGTCTTATCAGCATTTGTCACTGCCTGACGTTTTGCAGGTTCTCCAACGAGACGTTCTCCTGTCTTTGTAAAAGCAACAACCGATGGTGTTGTTCTTGCTCCTTCTGTATTTGCGATGACTGTCGGCTGTCCACCTTCCATAACAGCTACACAGCTATTTGTTGTTCCTAAGTCAATTCCAATGATTTTTCCCATGATGAAATCCTCCTATATTTTATACTAAGTTTACTTACTCTATCTATTGTTGATAAAATTCAAAATGCTTTATGCATCTTAAATGAATTTTTAATTTGCTACTTTTACCATACTATGTCTTACTACCGTATCTCTGTATGTGTAACCTTTCTGGAACTCTTCTACAACGATATTCTCCCCGACTTCCTCATCTTCTACATGCATCACTGCATTGTGGAAATCCGGATCAAATTCATTTCCAACTGCCTCAATCGCTTTCACTCCGACAGAATCCAGTGTCGTCATAATCTGTTTGTAGATCATCTCCATACCGGAAACGAAGGAATCTTCTTTCTGCTCTTCTGTAACAGCTCCGAGTCCTCTCTCAAAATTGTCTACAACCGGAAGAATCTTCTCGATAATATCTTTTGCCCCGATCTCGTACATCGCTGATTTTTCTTTCTCCGTACGCTTGCGGAAGTTATCAAACTCTGCCATCTGACGTGTGAGCTTATCTTTTAATTCCTCGATCTGCTCATCTTTTTTATCTTTTTTCGGCTTTCTTTTAAACAGCCCTTTTGCTCCTTTCTCGGAACCTTCTTCTGCTGTCTCTTCCAAAGCTTCCTCTTCGGATGCTTCGCTGTCAGCTTCTTCCTCAACGGTTTCCTCTGCAACCGCTTCTGTATCTTCTCCCGCTGCTTCCTGAGCGGCGTCCTGTTCCTCTGCCGCTTTCTTTGCTTCCTCTACGGCTTCTTTTACCATTTCTTCCTGTGTCATCTTCTTATCCAATGGTCGTACCACCTTTCTTATGATTTTTTATGAAATATCGCATCCAGTTCTACCATCAACGTCTTTAATGTCTTCATGACATTCTCATAATCCATCCGCTTCGGACCAATGATTCCAACTGTCCCCTGCATGCCCTGCCCAAGCTCGTAAGTCGCTGTCACAACACTGCAATCCTTCATCGTCTGTACCGGTGTCTCACTTCCGATATAAACTTGAATTCCTTTGTTCTCATCGCTTGCCAGCGTCTGTGTCACAAGTTCTGCCAACTGCTGCTTTTCTTCAAAAGCACTGATGATCTCCTGTGCACTCTGCTTGTCGCTCAGCTCCGGATATTTGAAAATGTTTGTCGCTCCGCTTGTGTAAATCTCAAGGTCATTATCAAGCTGAATCGTATTTGCCACTGCATCAAGCACATCACTGATCACACCGCTGTGAATTCCTGCCTGTTCCTTCAGTCTGGCGATCATGCCAAGATTGATATCTTCGACCGCAATTCCATTCAGATTGGTATTCAACAGCATATTCAACTTCAGCATTGTCTCATTGTCAAGCGGCTCTGCAACCGCCACAATCTTATTCTTAATAATGTTGCCTTCCATGACGATCACCGCGATGATCTGATTGGCATCCACCTGCGAAAGCTGGATGAACTTTAACTTATTCCTATTATAAGTAGGAGCAGAAACCATCGTCGCATAATTTGTACTATTTGCCAGCACTCTCGCAGCCTGCTGCAAAAGCTGTTCCATCTTATCGGCCTTCTGAAGCATCTTCTCCTGCATCTCAGTGATCTCATGCTCCTTATCCTCCATCAGCATATCTACATAAAGCCGATATCCTTTGTCTGAAGGAATTCTTCCCGCCGATGTATGAGGCTGTATGATATATCCCAGATCTTCCAAATCCGCCATCTCATTGCGGATCGTCGCAGAACTTAGATTCAAATCTGTATATTTGGAAATCGTTCTGGATCCTACCGGTTCCCCGGTCTCTAAGTAGGTCTTAATGATCGTCTGCAAAATCTTAAGTTTCCGATCATCCAATCCATGATCTGCTTTCATCTCACACCTCCTCGTTTTTCTTTATTAGCACTCCATTCTTACGAGTGCTAACACCTTACGATTATTAAGATAGCACTATGCTTTTCGTTTGTCAACCTAGTTTACATATTTTTTATATTTTTTGTAAAAAACTATTTTCTATCGAGATTATGTACATTTTTAGAAACTTTCAATCCAAAAAAGCAATCAAAAAATTTCCGGAACCTTTCTATCATTCTGAAAATTTTTCAATTGCCTTTCTATCTGAAACATTTTTATAGGTTATAACAAGAACTGTGCAAGTACATAGTTGCTCAGATCATTTCCTCTCTTTGTCAGGCAGATTCGCTCCTCCTCTTCGCGAAGCAATCCTTCTTCTTTGAGTTTTTCCAATACCTCTCCATATACTTCCTGTATTTCTCTGTGATACCGTTCTCTAAATTTCTGCTTGTTTACCCCCTCTTTCATCCGAAGGCCAAGGAACATTGTCTCCTCCACCTGTGCATTCCAATCTAGCGTCTCTTTTTCCTCCTCGATCTGATCCAACCTTCCATTTGCCCGGATATAAAGATCCGTATCTGAAATATGCTGATACCGCTCGTTTTCAATCAAAGATGCCGCCCCAGTGCCGATCCCAAGGTACTCCACCCTCTGCCAGTATCCTTTGTTATGCCTGCACGCATATCCCGGCTTCGCATAGTTAGAAACTTCATATTGTAGATATCCTGCCGCTTCCAGCTTCTCTGCGGTCAATTCATACATGCGGCGTTCTGCTTCCTCATCCGGAAGCTTTGGGAAGTTCTTGCCTGTATCCATCTGTTTCCCGTCATCAGCCAAACATTTCTCACACTGACTATCCTGCTCTTCTTTTGCGTTCTCCCCATAAATCTCGTAAAATAGCGTCCCTTCCTCAATGATCAGACTATACGCAGAAATATGTTCCGGATTCATTCGGATCACGGTATCCAATGTGTGCTCCCAGGATTCCACTGTCTGCCCTGGGATTGCCGAGATCAGATCTATATTAATATTCTGAAATCCCGCCTTCCTTGCCAGATCATAACTCTCTTCAAACTGCCGCATCGTATGTACACGCCCAAGCAGCTTCAGTTCCTTATCATCGACCGACTGCAGTCCAAAACTGATCCGGTTGATCCCACATGCCCTGTATGCCTGCAAATTTTCTTTTGTGACCGTACCCGGATTCGCTTCCATCGTAATTTCCGCATCTGCTTGGATCTCAAACACATCCCGGAGCGCATCAAAAATTTCTTTCATCCGACCTCCCGACAAAATCGATGGTGTTCCTCCTCCAAAAAAAATCGTTGTAACTCGATAATTCTCTGCCAACTTTTGATACTGCCTGATTTCTGCCACAAGCGCTGTTACATAGCGATCTATCGTCTCCCTCGGAGCCGGACCGGACAAAAAATCACAATATGCACATTTTTTCATACAAAACGGAATATGAATATATAATTCCAATTCTCTCTTCATGCTCAGTCTCTCTTTCTTTTCTCTATTTCTTATCCGCCTGCACATCTTGTACACGCAAAATTTATTGTTCTAAATATCAGTACAAAGGGAAAATAGATTTCTGCTATCCAAATATAAGGCAATCGTTTTACCTACAAGGCAGAAAAAGACAATACTATCCGTCTTCATCGATGGATGCTTCTCTCGTGGTTAGTTCATGCTTCCTATTTTAACGCTTCTTAATACCACTACTCTGTTTTCTTCTTCTCTCTTCCAGTCATCTTCTTGTACTCTGTTTTTAGGTGCTTCTCTCCTATATGTCTGGTGTTTTCTAAGATGTTCCCGAACAGATAACTCTGCCCTGGACAATATTATAGCGATTTTCATTTCCATTTGTAAATATCTGAATAAATTTCTTTTACTTTTTGCAGGAAAACTGTATAGGCTCTTTCCTTTTTGCCTATCCTATCTACGAGGTGAGAAACATGTCTTATATTGCTCCTGAAATACGGGAAAAATTTGAATCCTTATCGGTAAATCTGAAAAATACTATTTTAGAAAGAAATGTGCGGATCCAAAATATCCACGACTTGATCAAAGTATTGGAAGACATTGTGGCAGAGGATGAATAATTCTCCTCTGCCACAATAATGTTACATAAAATCTTCTTGTTCGTTAAACACTCTCTTGTTCTTCGATAAATTTCAGAAGCCCTCTGCATCCGTCCAGAACATCCCGATAAGTCAGATCAAAGTTACCGGTGTACCATGGGTCTGCAATATCTCCTTTCCGTTCTGTAAAATCTAGCAACTTGTACACTTTCTGTTCCGGATCCTCTCCTAAAATCCGGTACATATTCCGAATATTCTGCGTATCCATTCCAATTAAAAAATCAAACTCGTCATAGTCGCTTTTCTTAAGCTGTCGGGCACGATGATCCCCACAGAAAATCCCTTCCGCTTCCAACTTCCGGCGCGTGCCATAGTGGACAGGGTTGCCGATTTCCTCGCGGCTGGTGGCAGCAGAATCAATGTAAAAATTAGATTCCATGCCAAATTGGGTTACTAAATGTTGTGCGATGTATTGAGCCATGGTGCTGCGGCAGATGTTGCCGTGGCAAATAAATAGTACCTTTATTTTCTCCATTTTATCTCCTCATATCCTCTCAAAGCCTTATAAATACTGGCTTTTCAGCCTTTGTACATTTTTTACTTGAAGGGTTCTTTTTCTTATAAATTCTTGTATTTTCTCATGTTTTTTCGGGCATTTGTGGTACAAATGGGTTATTTTTAAAGTCCCAAATTCCTTATGAGATAAGGCTTACATGAGTTGTTTGTGCATGTTTTTGGGTTATAAACTTTTTCTTTTCCAGTTCATCCCTTGCTTCTTTTAATCTGGCAAGTTCTTTCTTTGCATCATCATAGCCGGTATGCGTATAAATATTAAGTGTTACAGATACATCTGAATGCCCCATCAGATATTGCAGTGTCTTTGGGTTCATCCCTGAATTGGCCATATTTGTACAATAAGTATGCCTGCATATATGTGGAGTAACTGGCGGCAATTGCAACAAATTCTCACGATTATATTTTTCTCTTGCATGCTGCATGTACTTTTCCCAATGAAGTGCAACCATTGGCCTTCCATTCTTGTCCAGAAACAGAAATCCTCCATATCCATCCACCATCGGCTCACGTTTTGGTTTCCTTCTATTCTTCAAGATTCGAAGGAATGCTTCTTTTACATCCGCTTCCATTGGAAGTAACCGCGTACCACTTGTTGTCTTTGTAGATACGATGATATACTTCATTTCTCGAGTTCTTTGCAACTGATGATTCACATTGATAATATCTTCTTTAAAGTCCAAGTCTTTTACAGTAAGTCCACAAAATTCAGATATTCTAAGACCTGTCTTGAATAAGATATAAAATGCATCATAATACTGATTATAATGCGAATCATTCTTTACAAAATCAAGAAATTTAGTTTCATCTTCCGGAGAAACAGCTTGTCTTTTCTGACTGTCATTAACAAGTACTGTACCTAATTCAAATCCAAATGGATTTTTTAGAATCAAGTCATCATCCACAGCCATTTGAAAAGCAGGTCTTAAAACACCTCTGATGGAATGAATGGAACTATATCCTCTACCATCTCTTTGTAGTTTTATCAGAAAAATCTTTGCGTCAGAAAGTTTCACATCATCCACTTTCTTATAAGCGAATTCTTCCTTTTTCAATACATTCACCACAAATTTGTAATTCGCTAAAGTATTATGCTTTACTCCTGTTTTCAGGGAAAGATATCGTTCCACAAGTTCAAGCACTGTAATGTTACTTCCTGTAATCCCTTGCATCTGTAAGGACTGAACTTTTCTTTCTTTTTCCCTGAGAGAAAGATCTGCCCGTTTACCTTCCGGCATCTTATCTGCTTCTGTCAATCTCCAACTATATAATATTTTACGCTTACCAAGTGAAGCATTATTTTTCTATGCATGACAAGGTGTCGCATAGAAACGACACCTTGTCAGTTTGCTTACATACAAGAGCAAGTTTCGCCATGCGCTACAAAAATGAATTTTTACTGCATGGCACTTGTTGGGGATTCCGGTCCCCAAACCCTCGACAGTAGTGCGAAAGCACGGCCTTTGCTATACAAAGGGAAATACTATTATCAAGTATTATAGATTATAATCTCTTCTTCCTTACGCTGCCAATGCATTCTCATTGACCCGCTCTATTACTCTTCTTATTCCCATCCACACGGACAAATCCGTAAACACTTCTACAACACTTCCCTGATCCGTAAATGGTGTTTCCTGCAAAACAGACAAATCCTTCATCATGCCGTTGTGTACAATGAATTCTACAATCTGATTTACAAAGTGTATCTGCCTACTATCCAGTTTTGTTTCATCTAGATATTCTGCAAACGCTTCCTTTGCAGCCGCCATGTCCAGACCTACAATTTCTCGGACAAACTCACCTAATGGCTTCTCACCATATTCTGCTTCATAATCCTGTTTTGTTCCAACTTCACTCCACAGAATCTCTTCCAAAATCTTAATATCTGAAGATGTTAAAGGTCTGTTACTTTTCAATTTTGCAATAACCTCATTATCCTGATGCTGGCGAACATAGTATTCAGCTTTAGCCTTGTAGTTCTTAAGGTCGTCATTTTCTAACTCTGATTCTTTCCAATCCATTGCAAGAATTTCATCATCAAAATTTGTATCATAAATAGCTTTCGGACCTTTTGGAATGTACTTCATCAAATCACGAAGTTTTTCTCTTACGTGCTCAAATTCATTTATTCCAGCATTATCAAGATAATCCGTATGAAGAATCTGATTAATCAGATCTGCCTGAATCATAATTTCCGGAATGTTTGCAACACTGGATAACGCAGAAACCTTCGAAATCAAGTCATGCATTCCTCGCGAATACTTCTTCTCCATCAAATACGCCAACTCGATGCCGTACATAAGAGCATCAAAGCGCAAAGCAGTTGCCTCATCATGATCCGGCTCAATAAGAGGTGACAATTCTTCTCTTACCATCAATGTATCCTCATAGGTTAAGACCGTATAATTCTTTTCATCTGCATAAGTATCTACATATTTCAAATGCTGCCGAACGGCAAAGTTTTCTCGATTCAGTTCTTTCACCTTCGAAGCCATATGTTCTACCAGCGTATTACGATATGCGATTAATCGATCCGTCTGATATTCCATATCCTGCAATTTGTATGCAATTTCAAATTCAAGTTGGAAAATGGCACCTTGTAATGCAATCATATTCGCTGTTGGACGCCCTTTATTCATGCGGAAGAATTCAAAGTTTCCACAAAAATCAAAAATATAGAATTTCTCTTTATCTTCTCCATCCAGTAATCCTGGACATAAACGTGTGCCTCTTCCGATCATCTGCCAGAACTTTGCTTTACTCATTACTTTTTTAAAGAATACAAGATTGACCACCTCTGGTACATCGATGCCTGTGTCAAGCATGTCAACAGAGATCGCAATCTGAGGCATCTTCTTTGGATCAGAAAATTCATCAATGGCACTTTGGGCATAATTCAGATAATTATCAATGACCTTTGCATATCCAACCAGATGCGGATACTCTTTTCCAAAGACTTCATAAATCTTCTCCGCATGATCATGGTTTTTCGCAAATATAATACTCTTACCAATCTTATTTCCATAATCCACTTTAATACCATTGGTCATGAAAATATGCAGCACCTCTTTGATTGTATCCTCATTGAATACCCAATCGTTTAACGCTGAAGACTTAATACTTTCTGGTAACTCACCATTTTCGTCTATAAATTTACTTTCGTATTCTTCTTTTTCTTCTTCAGATAATTCATCATAAACAATTCCCTGGTCAATGAATTTCAGAGTCGTTTCCACAGACATAAAATCTACTAGGTATCCATCCTTAACCGCCTGCGCAAGCTCATATCCATACGTTGGAACACCATTTTCCAATTCAAAAATATCATACGTATTTTTATCGATTTCATCCTTTGGCGTTGCTGTCAGTCCCACCAGTGGAGCATCAAAGTAGCTGAAGATGTCCTTATATTTATTGTAAATAGATCTATGAGCCTCATCACAGATGACCAGATCAAAATGCCCACAAGTAAACAATTTTCCATTTTCATCATGAACAGAATCAAGACAGTTCATCATGGTCTGGTAAGTTGAAAAAACTCCATGCGCTGTATAGTTATCTTTCTCTTCACATAAATTAGTTACTGATAAATCTGGCAATAGATTTACAAAATTTCGCTTGGCCTGTGTCACAAGCGAATTACGATCAGCCAGGAACAGAATATTCTTTACCCATCCCTGTTCCAGTAATATCTTACAAAGAGCAATGACTGTTCTTGTTTTTCCGGACCCTGTAGCCATAACCAAAAGTGCTTTTCTGCGATTTTTAGTTTCGAAGGCGTCACAGACAGCTTTAATTGCACCTTCTTGGTAATATCTTCCTGCAATATTCTTATCTACTGTAATATATTTTAAACTAGATCTCATAGTTTGAAGATTAAACAGTTTCTCAAGATCTCGCTTAGAATACACAACCGAAATTTTTCTCTCCGGATATTGGTTGTCAATGATTCTAGTTTCAAAACCATTCGTCAGAAATACGACTGGTCTTCTTTTCTGTCTTTGTTCAATAATATCCGCATATAGTTTTGCCTGCTGACGCCCTTTGGAAACATCTATGCAAGTACGTTTTGCTTCAATAACAGCTAGTATTCTACCATCATCCCCCACTAAAACATAATCCGCAAAACCCACTTCAGACTTATTTGGCATTCCTGGAATTTCATATTCATTGATCCAATCTTTTCCCTCTATCCATCCAGCATCCTCAAGCATAGCATCGATATACAGTTTTCTTGTTTTATACTCTGACAAATCAAGTGGCTTAGGGACATAGGAATCCTGCTGTTCCTCTCTTCTAGCTGAAAGTTCCTCTTTCAGTGCTGCATTTTCCTTGATTAATGTCTGTAAATCCAGCTCTTTTTTCTCAAGCTCACAGATTTTCTCCATCAGACTTTCTTTTGTATCTGCAGCCTCTTTTTTTGACTGTTTTGTTTTATTGATTCTGTCCTCGGCCAATTGTCTGTCAAAAATATGTTCTTCATAACTTAAAGAATAACAACATGCAACAAAATCAAGAAAAATAGCCAAGTTTTCTAGGCAAAGCATCGCTTCAGCTCTACCTAACTTCTTGTTATTATGTGCAACATTATTCCCGCATCTTCGGATGTAATCCATTCGTTTCCAAATATCGTATCCAACAATTTCTCTAAAATCCTCCGCATTCATAAGACTCTGCAGATTATCTTGATAAGGCATATACAATTCTTTTTCGATGGAATACATCCATTTCACGGCGAATTCCATTGCCCTACGGCAGTTAATAACGCACGCCTCAGGGTCTATCAAAACAATCTTTTCCGCAGAAATTGCAACATCTGCAAATGTCGAGAATTTTTCTTCATTTTTTAAATAATCAAAGTTGGTTTGCATATGAACCTCCTTCTGGTTTCGAATACATATATATATTATGAGACAAAATTGTCGCATTGTATTTCTGAAATTTTGATTTGTCGGTTAATTTAACAAAAGAGGCGAACTCATCTTGTTTCCTTTTTTCTGGCACTATTACCTTTAATTCACTAAGAATTTTCAAGTTAATATTTTTCTGAGCAGACTCAGGAGCCTGTGATTCCAGGATTTCTTGAAAGAAAGAAAACCAATAATGAATAAAAATATTATTTGTTCTCTCATTTGCAATAAATCCAACCACACTATCAGGAAAACAAGCATCAAATTCCAATATAGCTGTCTTAGCAATATTGGCAGCAATCGTAATGCAGAGAGTCCCCTTATCCCACATTTTGCTCTGTCTTAATCCAAGTTCTGAATACGTGTTGCCATAAGATGTAATATATAATCCTGCATTAGCAACATCCCCCGTCTGAATTAATGGATATTTACCACCTAACAGCTTAATATCATTTCTTGGTCGGTGTTTAGATACTCCTCGACCAAATTCTCCCAAGTCAGATAATGTAGCCTCTGGTAAACCGTAAGAATTTGAAACCGGATCACCAAACAATTCGATAAATCGGGCTTTGATAAGGTCGTCTAATAATTGTAATTCTTTTGTTCTTGAATCAATCACCTTAACCAAACAATCTAATCGTTCTACTACCGTCTTCTGTTCTTCTTTTGTCGGAACTTTCAGTTCCACATTTCCTAAATTCTTTCTAGAAATTCTTTTTCTTGTCGTTCCCGTGACATTACCAAGTAATCGCATATAATATGCATTTGATCGCATAAAATAACATAGATAGTCCTTGCTGATCAACGCTTCATTAGGTCTACATATAGTACAGTCTACTGCTGTAATCATTCGCTCTGTTTTTTCTGGAATAATACATGCTCTTCCAACTGGTTCCGGCAATCTAGAAACTAAAATATCTCCTGGGAATATTTCTGTACATTTTAACCTTTTAAAGGTATCTTCAGGAATATATTTCGCTCTTGATTCTTTCTCCAAATAGATGCCTTCACCAATATTTCCAGTTTGAACCAATCTGATTCCTTTCTCCGATTGGTCTTTACTTTCAATCCAATCGCCATCAGTAAAGACCGTACATACATCTTCTAGTCTCATCTACTTTATCCCCACAAATCCGAATTTTTTATAATCCTAACAATTGTTCCAAAGCATCCATTTCCTCGCCAATTTTCATTTCCAATTCACGAAGATCTGTCATAATTTCCTGGCTTGATGGATATTCAACTGGTACGTATTCTATTTCCTTGTATTTATTGATACTAAGATCGTAGCCATTGTCCACAATTTCCTGCTTTGTGACAAAGAAACTCTGTTCTGTTCGTTTTCTATCCACTTCTTTATCCAGATTTCTAAAACGCTCTATAATATCAGGAATATCATTTTCCTTTATTTCGCTACGTTTATCATCTAAACTCAATCCATCTGCTTTCATATCATAGAACCATACATTATCAGTTCCACCGTGACCTGTTTTTGTAAAAATCAAAATTGCTGTTGACACTCCTGCATATGGTTTAAACACACCTGAAGGCATAGAAATAACTGCTTCTAATCTGTTTTCTTCCACAATTGCCTTACGAATATCCTTATGTGCTTTGGATGAGCCAAATAATACACCATCTGGGACAATACATGCACAGCGTCCACCAATTTTAAGCATGCGAATAAATAATGCAAGAAACAATAACTCTGTCTTCTTTGTCTTACATACTTTTAAAAGATCTGCACTTACTGTGTCGTAATCTAGACTGCCCTTAAAAGGCGGATTAGCGAGAATCAGACTATATTTTTCTTTATCCGAATTCTGGTCAGACAAACTGTCTCGATACTCGATATATGGATTATCTACACCATGAGTCATCATATTCATGGCACCAATTCGTAACATCGTTCTATCCATATCAAAGCCATGGAACATATGGTTCATATAGTGATTCTTATTTTGTTTGTTAAAGAATACCTCTTCTTTTTTAGTCTCTTTTAAATATTCACTTGCAGATACAAGGAAACCTGATGTACCACAAGCTGGATCGCAAATGATTTCATTAGCTTTTGGATCCATCATTTCTACCATCATACGAATGATATGTCTCGGTGTGCGAAACTGTCCATTCACTCCTGCAGTTGCCAGTTTTGAAAGAAGATATTCGTACACATCTCCTCTTGTATCAACTGATTTCAGCTGTGCCATCTGCTCATAAATAGAATCCATAGATGTTACAATTTTATCCAGCATCAGCGGTGTTGGAACTTTAAAAATCGCATCTCCCATGTATTTTGAATAGGCACTGTCTTTATCTCCATGAAGGTTCTTAATAAACGGAAATACCCACTCCTGCACTGTACTATACATTTTTGCTGCCGGAAAATCATGGAATACACTCCATTTCAGCTGATTTCCTGCAATTGTACGTTCTCCTACCTGAACCTCATCAGCAAAAATACTTTTATGCGGAAGTCCTAACATTGCCGCTTCCTTTGCATGAAGATTATCCGCATCATCTAAATCACGAATAAACATCAGATATGTCATCTGCTCAATCACATCTAATGGATTTGTCAATCCACCAGTCCAGAAGATTTCCCATAGTCCATCAATTTTACTTTTTAATTCGCCTGTAATCATATTAATCATTCTCCCTATTCCATATGTATGAAGTGTATCTTCCCCACCAATTTTGATTATTTCATTGTTTTTAAGCAATTCATTCAATGCCCGCCGCACCGTTGTTGGACTGATTCCTAGACACTGTTCCATTATTTCTGCTTTGATAATCTTTCCCAATGTGCCTTTGATTATCTCCCTGATACGATCAGGTTTTGACATTGCTTTATTAGTCAAAAGTGCTGCTCGATCGGTAAAGTCTCTGTATGCAGCAATAATAATTCCTAACATGTATTTCACAAATGGCTGATAATCATTTTCCTCTTCATGCCAATTGTAAGAACTTTCTTGAAGAGCTTCGTAATAGCTTTCTTCTGTATCTGAGATTAATTTTTCTATACTGATATACTGACCAACATTATAACCACAGCGATAAAATGCTAATAAAGTAAGTAATCTGCTCATACGACCATTCCCATCAGAGAATGGATGGATGCAGAAGAAATTCAACACAAACATCGGAATTAAAATCAGTGGATCCATTGTATGCTTATTCATTGCTTCGTTAAAAGTCTCGCACAAGTTATTAACTGCCTCTGGTGTTTCCTAAGACGGAACTGGTTCAAACCTTACTCTTCTTGTTCCATCTAGTAATTCCTCTGTGATCACATTATCAGTAGTCTTGAAATAGCCTCCAACACTGCTTCCACTGAATTTATATAAATCTATATGCAATTGAAGAATCATATTTGATCTGATCGGAATATATTCATAGCTTTCATGAATTGTTGCAAGGACATCTCTATAACCAGAAATTTCTTTCTCACTTCTAGTCATGGGCATCGTCTTTTCTTTTACAATCAACTTCAAACGGTCATCTGTTGTAATAATTCCTTCAATCCTGTTTGATGCCTCTGTACTCTGAATTTTAGCAATTTCTACTAATTCAGCCAAAATTTCTTTCTGCGATTCCACATTGGAATGGAGCCCTTTAAACTCATGAATCTGAGTCAGATACGCAACGATTTCCGGAGTAAGTAATTTATTGTATTCTTTTTCAAAATCAAACCATCTCATTCGCATACCTCATTCTTATTAAAATCTAATATCTCAATACATAATCCTAAAATAATCCAAATACGCTTTATATTTATCCTGTGCTGTCAGACAGGTGTCTGTCAGATAGCCTTTCTCATTATTCCATTCTTTCAATCCACGGTAATAGAACATTTTCAGATTGTCCTCGATAATGAACGGAACGATATTGTATTTCAGACATTCCTTAAACATAATCAGTCTGCCTACTCGACCGTTACCGTCCTGGAACGGATGAATACGTTCAAACTTTACATGGAAGTCCAGAATATCCTCAAAAGTCTTTTCTTCTTTTCCATTGTACTCTGTCAGCAGAGCTTTCATCTTATCGGCAACTTCTTCCGGAAGTGCGGTATACATACCACCGACTTCGTTTGGCAGTTTTTTGTAGTCACCAACCATAAACCAATCTTTACGGGAATCGCTTGTACCTGTTTTAAGTGTGCGGTGCAATTCCTTGATAAACTTTTCAGTAAGTGCACCTTTGGCATTATCAATAATCATATCAATGCAGCAAAAATGGTTTGTTGTTTCGATAACATCATCTACGTTCAACACTTCTTTTTCCACACCGATAGTATTGGTTTCAAAAATATATCTTGTCTGATCGTGAGTCAGACGGCTTCCTTCAATATGATTAGAATTGTATGTTAAATCAATCTGTGTCTTATGGTAAATGCCGCCGGAATACTTACTTTCTTTCTGTTCCTGTAAAATATCCAGCAATGTAATTGGCTGTTCTTTCTTTTTGTTGGAACGCTCCGGTTTTTCTGCATTTTCAGGAATATTCCAAGTCTTTCCGGTAAGAAATGCACCATTCACTCGACCTTGAGCACAGTAATTTCTGACGCTACGCTCTGACACATTCCATTTTTTTGCTATTTCAGTAACTGAAAGGTATCGCATCTGCTCTCCTCCGTTATAATTCAACTCAAAATTTGCACTTTATTATGGTATAGTATATCACATTATCGGCAAACTATCAAATATATATTCGTATTCATCTCTTTTATTTTTGCCGTTTCCGGTATTAATTAACTATGTGCCATTACAAAAACATATAACAGCCTGATAGAAATCACATTTTATATATACTCATGTGGTTTATTTCCTTTTAAATTTCAAAAAATCCCTTCGTAAATCAAAAATCCGTTTTACAAGGCATCTTTTTGCTCACATTTTAAAGTAAAACCCTATTTTTAAGTTTTACCGGCAATTTTGCCGATAAAGAAACCAGCCCGTTTTCGAGCTGGTTGCTATTCACATTATGTACAAACCACTTCCCTAACCACTACGTCCTCTGACATTTCTCTCAGCAGATCCATATGTCTTACCCAAGCCATATCGTCTGTTTCCTTATCCGGTGTCGGATTCTGTTTCTGCAGAAACGCTCTGCGCATTCTGCCATACTTATTTAAACTCTTATCTTCCACTGACTGCTCCTATGTCAAGATTTAGTACAAGTTAAAATGAGATTTTCCTCATCTTAACCTGCAAGCTTCAATTCGTCTTGCTGAAGCTTCCGATACAACTTTTCATAATCATTTGGTGACATATAATCACAGTGACTATGGATTCGTTTCGTATTATAAAACGCTTCTAAGTAATTCTGGTAATTGCGTTTTCCTCGAATTCACTTCACCAAGAATCTGGCTTAGATTTATATCTAATGATGACGGTGATATAATCATTTTCCTTTCCTCTACTTCCAAATATTATTGTTTTCCATTTTGTAATTACAATATAAATATTTCATAATCTGCTTTCGCAAAAAATCTCATCTGCAAATGCAATTCTCTTTTCCCCACGAGGATTCTCTCCTGCACTTTTCTTTACATAAAGTATACGGCATTGCCTACTATTAAGCAAGTTGCTTACAAAGAATCACATGGATAATTTTCCCAAAAACTCCCTCATTCTTCCATGATCAGATGCAAAGACTTCTTCCGGATTTCCTTCCACCGCGATGACACCATTCTCCATAAAAATGATCTTATCCGCTACCTTCCGTGCAAAATCCATTTCATGTGTCACGATCACCATCGTCATATGCTCTGCCGCCAGATCTTTGATTACTTTTAAGATCTCTCCGGTCAGCTCTGGATCCAATGCAGATGTAGGTTCATCAAAGAACAACATCTTCGGTTTCATGGCCAGTGCTCGCGCAATCGACACTCTCTGCTGCTGCCCGCCGGAAAGCTGATAAGGATATACCTCTGCCTTATCCGAAAGTCCCATCTTTGCCAAGAGCTTTTTTGCCTCCTCGTAAACTTCTTCCCTGTTTCTCTTCTGCACATGGATTGGTGCATCTGCAATGTTTTTTATGACAGAAAAGTGCGGAAACAGATTAAAATTCTGGAATACCAGACCGAAACAGGACTGGATTTCTTTCAACTCCTGCTTCTTCGGAAAGGTTGGATTTCCATTCTCTATCCATACTGCCTTCTTTCCCTGATATAATATTTCCCCGTCATCGATAGTTTCCAGCATTGTTGCGCAGCGAAGCAACGTAGACTTCCCGGATCCAGATGGCCCTATGATTGCCAAAACCTCCCCCTCCTCTACGGAGAGCGAAAGATCCTTAATTACCGTTGTACCTTCAAATTCTTTTTTAATCTGTTTCATTTCTAAAAGACTCATTCTGGAAACCTCCTAACGATAATAGTTCAACTTTTTTTCAAACAATTCCATTCCCCATGCAACTGCATAATTGAAAATATAGTAAAATACACCAGCGATAAAAAATGGAACAACCGTTGTCTGTGCTGCTGCAATCTGTTTTGCTACCGCAAACATTTCAATGTAAGATAATGAATATACCAGAGATGTATCTTTTACCAGTGTGATTACTTCATTTGTCACAGATGGGAGCACATTTTTTACCATCTGTGGCAGTACGATTCTCAAAAACGTCTGCTGTCTGGAATATCCAAGGAGTGCAGCAGCTTCATACTGCCCTTTTGGAATAGACTCTATGCCAGAACGATAGATTTCCGCAAAATAGGCTGCATAATTCAAAGAACATCCAAGAAGAATTGCTGCCAGCTTGTATCCTCCAATATTCATCTGCCACAAGTAATATGGTGCAAAATACCATACTAGAAGTTGCAGCATCAGAGGGGTTCCCCTCATCACCGAGATATAAATTTTCACAATCCAGCTGATTAGTTTGATTCTACTGACTCTTCCAAAATAGACCAACATCCCTAAAGGCAACGAAAAAATCAGTGTCATGACAAAAATCAGACAAGTCTGTCCAAACCCTGCTGTCATTTGCCTCAACATTACCCCAAAACTCATGTTTCTTCCTCCTATCAGAATCTCCTTGAAAAGAAGTCCTCTTTCAAAGGGATCTTTTTTATTTTAGAGTTACCATATCGGCAATCTCATATTTTTCCGCGAGCTTTGCAATCGTTCCGTCTTCTGTCAATTTTTTCAGGTCGGCATTGACTACATCGCATAATTCCTGATTTCCTTTTTTAAATCCAATTGCATACTGCTCTGTATTCAAAGTTTCTTCCAAAATCTGGTATCCTTCTCCTCTGGATTTGATCTGATAATTAGCAACTCCTACATCTATTGCAAGAGCATCGAGCGCACCTGCCTGAAGTTCTGTAAAGGCCGTATTATAATCCGCAAACTCATTCAAAGCACTAAAGGTATCTGCCAGTGCCTTCTGGCCACCTTCTTCTTCACTCTGTAAAAGATCCAGTGCAGCACTTGCTGCCTGCACGCCAACGCTCTTTCCCTGCAAATCTTCCAATGTTTTCATGCCGGATTTCTCTGCCACAACGATTACTTGACTGTTATCTACATACGGAGTAGAAAATGTATACTCCTCTTCTCTTCCATTCATAGTAAATCCATTCCAAATACAATCAATTGCGCCGGAATTTAATTCCATATCTTTCGAATCCCAGTTGATCGGTTTTTTCACCAGCTCCCAACCTTCCAGTTCACAGACTGCTTCTGCCAGTTCCAAATCAAATCCTGTATATTCTCCATTTTCATCCATATATCCATATGGTGGATATTCTGCATCAAATCCCACTGTAAATGTCTTCTTATCCTCCACACTCTCAGATTCCTTGCCATCCTTTTTGGAAATATTTTCTTTATCTTTGCATCCCCCAAGCACCATTGTTGCGATTGTCATTCCCATCAAAAATATTGCTAAATTCCTTTTCATTCTTTTCATCCTCCTTTTTCTTGCGTTATCACGTTAGTAATTGACCACTTTACTATATTGAATTAATTGCTTTTTATAATATCATACCTTCCCCTTATTGTCAATGCTTGATTAAATTCCTCTCTTATTTTCTGCATAATAAAAACACCTGTATTTCTAGACTCTATAAAAAAGTGTCTTCGACACTTCAACTCCCCTGCCCCTCAATCTTGAGCAATGTCATTAAGATAAGGAATATGGTATTTAAAAAGATATGTAATTTCGCATATCTTTTTAATTTTTTTATTTTTTTGCAAAAACTACTTGACAAAACGGTCCAAAAATGCGGCGAAGCCCCTTGAATGTATTACATTTTAGGAGGGTTACGCTTATGAATTTTTCAGAAGAAGTAAAAACTACACTATGGGATTTGATTGATGGAATGGCCCTAAACAAATCTAATTATGTTGTCCATCCTAGCAAGGACTTTAGCCGGAAAAAGAAGTGGGATTTTTCTACGCTGATGAAATTTATTATTTCTATGGAAAGTCAGTCCCTGAAAAATGAACTCCATAAGTATTTTGGATATACGACAGAATGTTCAACAAACGCATCTTTTAATCAGAGGCGAGCACAGATTTCACCAGATGCATTTAAAGATTTATTTTTTCTTTTACATCACACTATAACAATAACTCTAATCTTCACAAAGGATATTTTATAAGTAAAATGGCGGAGAAGTCTCCGCCAGATGTTGAAGCCTTGATAAGTAAAGAAATCTTACCTGTTCGTCCTGGGCGACACGACCTTCGAAAAGTTGCGCCCAAGAAAGCAGCAAGTTTTCTATATAGGATAGCTTAACAACAATTATAATATACACTACAAACATGAATGAAGTAAGGAACCTTCCCATAAACTGCGTTTTCTTGCACAGCCATTGTCGGTACTATGTTCCTCTCCGACTCCCTTCCATCAGAAATACGTTTTCGCCAAGCTTATACGCTTTCTCTTTACCTTTCGGTGATAGGTAGGGTCTC
This sequence comes from Faecalimonas umbilicata, assembly GCF_042846195.1. Taxonomy (NCBI): domain Bacteria; kingdom Bacillati; phylum Bacillota; class Clostridia; order Lachnospirales; family Lachnospiraceae; genus Faecalimonas; species Faecalimonas umbilicata. The sequence goes on along the minus strand of NZ_AP031411.1, from coordinate 1,299,717 downwards.
TCCAGTTCCGAACTACACTTTTCATACATACCGCTTCCTTTATACCGAGAGATTCTTCCGTGCTGCTTTCCAGTTTCTTCGCACGTTCCGTAGTTTTCGCCCATATGCCCGAGACTCAACTTCTCTTTGCTCTCTTTCGAGACTTTTTTAACGATACGGCAGAATTCACTTGATGTTACGGTCTGCATGATTGCTCGCTCCTTTTATCAAGGTTACTTTATCCACCCGCCTAGCACCCTGCATTACTGCAACGCACATCATTAAAATCGAAGTGGAATTTCAGATTTTACAACATTAACATCTCTATGATAATAATGTAATAACTCACGTATCCCTTTCGCTGCAATATCGATTTTATTTGTTGGCCCAATAGTTATTTTAGCAATAAAATCTATTTCCTCTAGTCTCTTTTTTATATATGGAATCACTATACTATTTTTATTTCTAAAATTAATCTCTTGTTCCTTGTTAATAGCAAACACAAATCGATATTCATTTTCTCCCTTAAAGCCTGTTCTTTTAAAAAACATGCCGTACAACACACATATCATCTCTATATGTGTAACACATATTTCATAATCTTCACCTTGTAACTCATTAATATCATTTAAGGATTTATAATCGGCTATCATGCCACCATCCAAAAATGAATCATGAAGTGTTCTTTTTATGCATTCTTTTTGAGATTCAAAATCATAATTAACTAATCCATGCCATAAAAAACGATGATTTAATCTTTCTTTAAACTTTGCAAAATCAATTTCTATATTAACTCCATCATAATTAGAATAATTTGACCACAGCAATTGACTATCTTTGTCACACGAAAAAGAACAAACAAAATAATTCTCTGAAAAATCAGTTCCATTTATACTTTCATTTACACGTTTTTCGACTTCTCGAATTATTTCTGCTTTTATATTTTCTTCTTTTAAAACTTCTAAGCATATTTCCAATGCAACTTTTAATTCATCTATGTCATTTAAGTAATCCCATTTTGTAATCCATAGTTCCTTTCCTGATACAATATTAATTAGTGCATCAATTGTTGTATAATGATATAATTTTTCTCCCTCTTCCATTTGAGCTATATAGAGCATATCATCGACATAATGCATATTCATTCCTCCATTTTCTAATTTTTCTATAGTTAAATCAATATTTTATTATCACACACAAATTGTTAATTTTATATTCTCAAAATTTTTCTCCGTTCCAATCTTCCATTGCCACTGCAACAGTTGCTTCTTCCTGTTCTTCCATTGTTGTTACACCCTTTACTTTCTAATCATCTCTCTCATAGCTTTCTCCAATAATTCTTCTTGCTTCATTCCGTCCACATCTGTAACATAAATTTGATGTGGCTTTCCATTTGTTGGAATGATACAGATTAAATCGTGCTTCTTTAATTCCTCCATTGTCTGATCCAGACGATATAACGTACATCCTAAATCACGCATCAATTGCATCTTCGGATACACTACATAACACACACCTGATTCATCGATCCAATCTTTCATTGCTACATATGTTTTTCTCTCTAACAACAACTAATACAGCACCTTTGTTGTACAGGACATTCCTCTGTATCTTTCATTCTGAAACAATTCCTTTTGCATTAAGATTGATTCCAATGCAAAATAATTATTCATGCTTCGCACCTCCAAAATAGTTAACATGGATTCTGTTAAAAATAATGTAAGATCAAGCATAGAAACAAACACTTGAAAATACATCTTTAAAAGTTTCGGTTCCTCGCTAGCCAGCTTTAATCCTTCCAGCTCGTTTGCATATCTTCTCATGTGATGCATGGTCTGACATAACTCATAGAATCAAAAAACCCTTGAAAATGCCCATTTTCTGAGCTTTTCAAGGGTTTTAATCTTCATGTTATCTAGGAAATTAGTTTCCCATCTGTGCAGCCACTTCAGCAGCAAAGTCTTCGTTTTTCTTCTCTAATCCTTCTCCAGTTTCGAAACGAACGAATTTCTTAACTGTTACGTTAGCACCATTTTCTTTTGCTACTTTTTCTACATATTTAGCAACAGATAAGTCACCATCCTGTACGTATGCCTGATCTAATAAGCAGATTTCTTTTAATTCTTTGTTGAGACGTCCGATGATCATCTTTTCGATGATGTTGTCTGGCTTCTCTGGGTTTTCTGTCTTAGCCTGAGCTAATAAGATTTCTTTTTCGTGCTCTAAGTATTCTGCAGATACTTCATCGCGTGAAACGTATTTTGGAGACATAGCTGCTACCTGCATTGCTACGTTCTTTAAGCAAGCTTTGATCTCGTCGTTGATTACGTCTGTCTCAGCTTCTACTAAAACACCGATTCTTCCGCCACCGTGGATGTAAGGTACTACACATCCGTCTGTAACTACTTTTTCAAATCTTCTGATGCTTAAGTTTTCTCCGATAACAGCGATTTTCTCTGTCAAAGCATCTTTTACAGTCTTTGTGTTGTCTGCTAACCATGCTTCGCTTAAGAAAGCATCCATATCAGCTGCTTCTGTTGCTACTGCCTGATTTGCAACTTCTTCTACATATGCCTGGAAGTCAGCATTCTTAGCAACGAAGTCTGTCTCAGAGTTTACTTCTACGATTGCTGCTACTTTGTCATCTTTTACAACAGCTTTTACAAGACCTTCTGCTGCAATTCTTCCTGCTTTCTTGTCAGCTTTTGCCTGTCCGTTCTTTCTTAAGTATTCTACTGCTTCGTCCATGTTTCCGTTTGTTTCATTAAGAGCTTTTTTGCAGTCCATCATTCCTGCACCTGTCATCTCTCTTAATTCTTTTACCATACTAGCTGTGATTGCCATGATCATTTCCTCCATTGATAATAGTTTCTTTAAAAAAATGCTTCAACCTGTATTCAGGCTGAAGCATTTAGTTCCAATCTTAAGCTTCTTCTGTTACTTCTTCAGCTGCTTCTTCTGTTACTTCTTCAAAAATTTCTTCTTCTCCTGTAACACCCTGGTTTGCTTCGATTACAGCGTCTGCCATTTTAGCAACGATTAACTTAACTGCTCTGATTGCATCATCGTTTCCTGGAATTACATAGTCTAATTCTTCTGGATCACAGTTTGTATCTGCGATACCGATCAACGGAATTCCAAGTGTGTGTGCTTCCTGAACACAGATTCTTTCTTTCTTAGGGTCTACGATAAAGATTGCATCTGGAGCTTTCTTCATATCTTTGATTCCGCCTAAGTTCTTTTCAAGTTTCTCCCACTCTTTTTTGATTGCGATAACTTCTTTCTTAGGTAATACGTCGAATGTTCCGTCTTCTGCCATTCTTTCGATATCTTTTAAGCGTGCGATTCTGCTCTGGATTGTCTTGAAGTTTGTGAGCATTCCACCTAACCATCTCTCGTTTACATAGAACATTCCGCAACGTTCTGCTTCAGATTTGATTGCATCCTGTGCCTGTTTCTTTGTTCCAACGAAAAGGATTGTTCCTCCTTCTGCTGTGATGTCAGAGATTGCTTTGTAAGCTTCATCTACTTTTCCAACTGATTTCTGTAAGTCGATGATGTAGATTCCGTTTCTCTCTGTGTAGATGTACTCTGCCATTTTAGGGTTCCATCTTCTTGTCTGATGTCCAAAGTGAACACCTGCTTCTAATAACTGTTTCATTGAAATAACGCTCATGATTTTTCCTCCATTGGTTTTTACTCTTCCGCATATTTCCTGTACTCTGCAACCGTTTCTTCTATATATAATGCGGTCCTGATCTTATCTGGCTGTCATCTTTCTCTCAAATGAAATACAGATGAAAGTCCTATTCAGAATCCATTGAAGAATATTGGCACCGGCAAAGATTGCCATATGCGTGTTTTTTACGACCGTTTAAGTATAGCATAGCAAATCTATGGATTGCAAGTACTTTATCATACTTTTTTACAGTTTTCGCATTTTCTATGACTGTGTCGTACTTCCGAAACCACCGTTTCTCACACTTGTCACATCATCGTCAACTGTGATTCCATATTCCACAAAGATTCCCTGCATAAATCCTGTTCCTTCTGGAATCTCAACGGTTTTATTTTCGTTTGTATCATTTGTGATCTTTGCGAAAATATGTCCCTCATTATCAGAGTAAAAGTAATCGCTGTCAATAATTCCAACCGTATTATTTAATTGCAGACGATATTTGAATCCAAGACCGCTTCTCGGATAACATTTTAGAACCCAATTTTCTTCCATCTCCACACGGATTCCTGTAGGAACTTTCACAGTTTCCCCTGGTTTTATTGTCAATGTCACCGGTGCATAGAAATCATATCCTGCCGATCCTGAAGTAGCACGCTTTGGAAGTTTGATATGATCGTAAATCGTCTTGATTTCTTCTGCATTGGTAGCACCAAAAGTATCGATCCATCCTTCTGTAAACTGCTCGTAACTTACTTTCTGAAATTTTGCAATTCGTTTCATTTGTTTTCTCCCGTTTCTATTTTCTCTCTTGTTGTTTCTTCTTTATGTTTCTGTATTCCGAAACAGATAGCCGGTTCCTCCATGCTGAAAATCATAAGAAGTCCCGGCTAATCTATCGTTTTCTTTCCCAGTCTTTCTGCCGGACAAGCTTACATTTTCGCCGACAAAAATGAAATTTTAGGAATCGTGCAAGATCACTTTCTCTTGGCGAAGAGACTCCTGTACATCGATGACTCTCTGATTTGCGCTTCCCTTCCAGTGAAGACTTACATCTTTTTTATCACACTCGAATTCGCCATCTACAAGCACATCGAGATATTTCACAATCTCCGTGTTTTTAATTTCCTCCCAGAGAGAACCTGTGTAAAGCCAGATTGTCTTTTGTGGAAATTTCTCTCGGATTTCTTTTGCCAGTTCTTTGACATCATAAGCATTTCTGACATGAAGCGGATCTCCTCCGCTAAATGTGATTCCACTGATATAATCTTTGGAAAGTTCCTCAAAAATCTCTTCTTTTGCTGCCTGATCAAAATCCAATCCCCCGTTCGGATCCCATGTGATCGGGTTGTGGCATTCTTTGCAGCAGTGAGAGCAGCCTGCCACCCACAATACGACACGAAGTCCATCCCCGTTTAGCATATCGTCTTTTGTTATGTTATGATATCGCATCTTACATACTCTTCCTTTCTGCGATTTCCGCCATCTTTGCATCGTTCAGACGTGTATCTCCTTTGACTCTTGAATAAGAAAGGTATCCATTCATCCGGTCGATCTTCGTCAGATTTTTGCTTCCGCATACCGGGCAGACATCCATCGCAAGTTCTTCGTGTCCGCAATCGTCGCAGTACGCCAGAGACAGATTGACCCCTTCATAAAGCCCCATATCCATCGCGCGGCGCACAAGGGCTTTGATTGCTTCCTTATTGTAGTTGATCGGATATTTCACATACTGGATTTTTCCTCCGTTGCTGAGTTCCCAGAAACGATACTCCAGATCCTGCTTTTCAATCGGTGTGATGTCTTCTGTCACATGACAGTGGAATCCATTGCTGACATATTCACGGTCAGATACGTTTTCTACGATTCCGTATTTCTTGCGGAACTGCTTTACCTGAAGCCCGCAGAGATTTTCTGCCGGTGTCGCATAGATTGCATACAGATGTCCATCTTCTTCTTTAAATTCGTTGACACGCTTGTTGATGTACTCTAATACTTCCAGTGCAAATGCGCCGTCTTCCACAAGTGATTTTTTATTATGAAGCTGCTGAAGCTCATTGAATGCTGTGATTCCAAAGGAAGCAGTCGCTGATTTTAAGAGAGGCTTGATCTTGTCGTGCAGACCAAGATTTCCACCGTAAAATCCACCTTCACAGTATGCAAGCGGATTTGTCGATGCTTTCATCTCCCCGAGATACTCATATGTACGAATATGGAGCTTCCGGATCAGATTTAAGTAGTAATCAAGTACTTCATAGAAATCTTTGTTCTCTTGTTTTGCCTTTGCATAGATCATTGGCAAGTGAAGACTTACTGCACCAATGTTAAATCTTCCGACAAATACCGGCGTATCTGTCTCATCTTTTGGATACATACCACCCTTTTCGTACCATGGGGATAAAAATGCACGGCATCCCATCGGGCTGATGATTTTACCATACTGCTTATACATACTTGCGATGTAGCCTTTTCCAGTCAGACTCAGCCAGTCCGGATACATTGTCTTTCTTGAACATTCGATTCCTGCTTCAAATACATCTTCCAGTTCTTTTCCCGGTCCATGCAGGTTCTCATCATAGAGGAATACGATTTTCGGGAACAATACCGGCTTTTTATGACCTTCTTTTCCCTGTCCGTTCATTCTGACTTTCAGCATCGTGATCGTGACAAGCTTTGCAAAACGGCTTCTTCCGGTTCCTGCTGTCACTGTAATAAACGGATAATCTCCTCTGCTGGAAGATACGGAGTTAAATTTGTATTCCCACCCTTGGAAGCCCTGCTCCATCTCTTTTTCCAGATCTTTCCATGCGACCTCTTCTGCCTTCTCCCGCTCGATTCCAAGTCCCAGATATTTCTCCACATGGTTATGGAATGATTTCTCTGCAAACGGCTCTAAGATATCATCTACACTTGGCACAGTAAATCCACCGTACTGCTGGCTTGCTGCACTTAGAACAATATCTCCGATCACATCGAATGCTGTATCCAGTGTCTTCGGCTCATTGTACCAGAGATTTCCCATCTCAAATCCCCCGCTCAGCACGTTCTTTACATCAAACAGACAGCAGTTCATTGTATCGCGTCTCGCGGACATGTCGTGGATATAGATGTATCCATCTCTGCATGCCTGAATCTCTTCTGTTGTCAGGAAAAACTTCTTGTAAAGTTCCTTATTCAGTTCATTGAAAATCAGACTGCGCTTTGTAGATACGAGCGCACTGTCTGTATTACTGTTCTCCTTATCACCGATGTACATAATTGACTGACTCTTTTTGTACACCTCGTCAAGCATCTGCACAAAGTCCTGCTTATAGTTGCGGTAATCACGATAGCTCTTTGCCACAAGCGGATTCACTTTCTCCAATGCACCTTCTACGATGTTGTGCATCTCGGCAATCCGGACTTCTTCCACTCCCATATCTCTTACTTTCTCTTCCACAAATTTACAGATAAATTCAAGCTCTGCATCTGTAAATTGGATCAATGCACGATAAGCTGATTTATTGACTGCGACTACTACTTTCTGTACATTAAACTCTTCTGAAGTCCCGTCTTTCTTGATTACTTTCACCATACTACACTTGCTTCCTTTCCCCAGTATTTCATCTATATTTAGTGTTTTATTATCTTTTAGCAAACTAGATAATGTGTCTGCACGAACAATATTACCACTTCCTGCAAGCACCGTCAACAAGAACTGCGCGAAAATATTATACAAAAATCTTCGTTTCCGTTCTTCTAAATTTTGTGAAAAATAAGGATGGACATTGCTGTTCCATCCTTATGTTCTCTCTTCTATTTTAGTTGCCGCACTCAATGCTGATTTCATTAAACAACTTTAAAATTTCTTCCACACTTGTCTGCTGCTTTTCTTTGCCTGACCGATCCATTATGATCTCTCCCTGATGCATCATCAAGAGCCGATTCCCATACTCTACAGCATAGCGAAGATTGTGTGTCACCATGATCGCTGTCAATTGTTTCTTTTTCACAATTTCATCTGTCAGCTCCATGATCCGCTCTGCCGTCTTTGGATCCAGCGCCGCTGTATGTTCATCGAGAATCAGAAGATCCACCGGTGTCATCGTAGCCATCAAAAGAGCCATTGCCTGTCTTTGTCCGCCGGACAATGCTCCCACTTTTGTCTCCAACTTTTCTTCCAGACCAAGTCTTAAGGAAGATAATAGTTCCCGATAATAGGAAATCTGTTTTTTGTTGATTCCTCTTGCAAATCCATAACGTTTTCCTTTGTGATCCGCTATCGCCATGTTTTCAAGAATCGTCATCCCCGGGCAAGTACCAAATGCAGGATTCTGATACACTCTTCCAATCTTCTGATTTCTCCTATACTCCTTTTCCTTTGTGATGTCTTTCCCGTTCATGCAGATTTGCCCTGCTTCCGGCAGGATACTGCCACAGATCAGATTTAGAAGAGAGGTTTTCCCTGACCCATTACTTCCAATCACAGAAACAAAATCCCCCCGATCTATTTTCATTCCAAAATCTTCAAATAAACACATTTCATGAACCGTCCCAGGATTATAGTATTTATAAATATGATTTAATTCAAGCATTTCCTTTCACCTTCCTTTTTCTCTCCGTACTGATCAACAAAATCACAAGAAACAGCACTGCTGTGATCAATTTCATGTCTCTTGGTTCAAAGTTTTTAATTGCAATACCGACACACAACTTGTAAATCACCGCTCCGAAAAAGACAGTGGTAGTTGTTTTCAGAAAGGAAAGCTTACGAAACAGGCTCGTTCCGATGATCACACTGGCAAGCCCGATGACCATCGCCCCAGTTCCCATGGAAATTTCAAAAACCCTCTCCTCCTGACAGAATACACATCCCGCAAGTGCCACAAGACCATTGGCAATCGCAAGTCCGATGATTTTCACATTTCCTGCATCTTTTGCAAGAGAAGTGACTAACTTGTCGTTGTCACCTGCCGCCCGCAGAAGAAATCCTGACTTTGTTCCCAAATAAAGATCCAACAATAATTTTGCCCCAACCGCAATAACAAAGATCAGTGCCAGTGTGGCATAGTTTTTAAGTGTTCCCGGAAACATCCTATCGATCAGATCATTTTTAAAAATGGTTTTCTGAGAAAACAGTGGGACATTTGCCGTCCCGGCAATCCGTAAGTTTACCGTCCACAGAGCTGTCATCATAATGATCCCGGCCAGAAGATCTCTGACCTTTCCTTTCACATGAATCAATCCAGTGAGCATTCCTGCCAGCGCTCCTGCCAGAAATGCCAGAAGCAGTGCCAGAAATGGGGACATTCCCTTTGTGATCAGCGCAGCTCCTACCGCTCCGCCGAGCGGAAAACTTCCATCTACAGTTAAGTCTGGAAAATCCAGTATTTTATAAGTAATATAGACACCAAGAGCAAGTATTCCATAGATGAAACCCTGCTCCATTGTTGTTATGATCAAGCTCATTTTCCTGCCTTCCTTTCCTCATATCCTTTATTCGCATATCTCAGCGTTTTCCAAAAGTTCCTCTCCAAAAGAGATCCCCAGTTGTTCTGCCACTGCAGTATTCAAATAAAGATTTCCTCCTGAAATCTCTTCATATTCCAATTCCGATGCCTTTGCCTCTCCTGTCAGTATCTTTGCTGCCATTTTCCCAGTCTGCTTTCCAAGTTCCACATAGTCAAGTCCTTCTGCCGCCAGACATCCAAGCTTGACCTGCTCAATTTCGCTTCCAAATACTGGAATCTCTGCTTCTTTTGCTCGTTCAAGAATCGTCGGAAGGGAATTTACTACCGTGTTATCTGTCAGATTAGTCAGACAATCTACCTTTCCTACTAATGCTTCTGCTGCCATCGCAATTTCCGATGTATTGCTGACACCTGCTGTCACAATCTCAAATCCATAATCTTCTGCATAGTTTTCATATACTCGAATTGCGGACAAAGAGTTTACTTCGCTTGTCGTATAGAGAATCCCGATTTTTTTCGCTTCTGGAAGAATCTGACGAATCATTTCAAGCTGATCCTTGATCGGAAGTCTGTCACTTGTCCCGGTCACTTCCCCTGCCGGCTTTTTATCTTTTCCTGCCAACTCTGCCGTTTCTGGATCTGTCACCGCCGTATAGATGACTGGAATCTCTGTATCCATCGCCGCATTAAATGCAGTCTGTGCACTTGGGGTTGCGATTGCACAGATCAGATCCATCTGATCTGCCACAAATCGATCCGCAATCTGACTTGCAGTGCCCATATCCGCCGCTGCATTTTTCACTTCGATGTTTAGATTTTTCCCTTCTTCCAACCCTTCTTCTTTTAATCCTTCCAAAAACCCTTCCCTGCAGTTATCAAGAGAGGCATGCTCCGCAAACTGTGAGATACCGATACGATAGATTTGCTCTCCTTGCTCGTTCTTTGCTTCCTGCTTGCTTCCACAGCCTGTGATTGCTACAATCGCTAGCACAGCTGCCAGACTTCCTGTTAATTTTCCTACCTTTTTACTCATTCTTCTCATCATCTTTCTCTGCTCCTTTTCCTTTTTTAATTATGCTGATATCCACTTGCCAGGCAGATAACTATGATGTTAGCAAAGATTAGACAATTCGGATCGTGAGCACTTCGAGGCTTCGCCTCTCAGTCGCGGGCAGCCCGCGAATATTTTTCCAGTAATGCTCTCTTTTGTGCAAGCACAACGAGCGCCTTCCTATGCTTCACATTTCGCAATGGGATCGTGAGCACTTCGAGGCTTCGCCTCTCAGTCGCGGGCAGCCCGCGAATATTTTTCCAGGAACGCTCTCTTTTGTGCGAGCACAACGAGCGCCTTCCTATGCTTCACATTTCGCAATGGGATCGTGAGCACTTCGAGGCTTCACCTCTCAGTCGCGGGCAGCCCGCGAATATTTTTCCAGGAACGCTCTCTTTTGTGCAAGCACAACGAGCGCCTTCCTGGAAAAATGCTCACGATCCTTGCCAACACGAAAAAAACCGCCTCAAGCTCTTGCTTGAGACGGTAATAATAGGTATTATTATCGCGGTACCACTCAAATTGACACGTACTGTCCTCTTTCTCATGTACTAACATACACTCCTGATTGATAACGGGTTCGGTTCCCGACGTACCATACTCTCCTACTGATTTCAGGCCGCCCTCGAAAGTCCATTCAATCATCAACTTCATATGGCAATCGCACCTCCTGCCACTCTCTGGGATGTCGTTTGATAACCTACTCCTCTTTCTCAACGGTTTAAAAAGTTATTTTTTATTAATTTATTACAGAAATATAAATTTGTCAATACTTTTTACATCTTTTCAAAACATTTTTATTTTTCTGTCTAAAGCAATTCCAAAAGGAACTTCTCTACCTTCCGTCCTTATAATTAAAATCTGACAAAGAGATATCCTTCTGTTTCTTCACGGTTTCTACGGATCGTTCCAGGTTCTCCTGCATCTGACTCGCGTAGTTTTTCAATTCTTTTTTGTAAATCTCTTTTCCAGAAAAAATAGAAGAGGCAATGTCACCAAAATCCGGAACAACCGGCTGGATCATACTGTAAACCAGCTCAATATTGCCATTTTCTGCCACCGGATTCGGAACAGCAATGCTCTGCTCCATCGCATATTGATAATAACGTCTCATATGTTCATTCTCAATATCTTTTTCTCCGAGATCCCCTCGCACAGACACAAATCCTCCCTGCGCCATCAGTTTTTTCTGATATTCATAAGAATAGAGATATTTTAAATATTCTGCCGCAATATCCGGGTGTTTGCTGTTCGCTGAAATTCCCATCCATCCCTTTGTAAACGGACGCAGTAGTTTCCCATCCGGAAGTTTTTCATTCACCGGAACTTTCATTACTCCGAAATCCAAATCCGGATTATCCTTTTCCCAAACTGGAATGCACCATGCTCCCTGCACAAGAAATGCTGCCTTGCCTTCTCCAAACAGCTTTCTTGCCTCCGGCGCTGTCAATGATGCTGTATCCGGATGAAAACATCCTTTTTCATACAACTCTTGATAGAGGTCAAACGCTTGAACCACTTCAGGATCTGCAAATGTTGTCTGCTCTTCCTGTAAAAATACTTGTCCTGCCGGTCCTAATTTTGCTCCTCCTACTTCTGAAAATGCACGAAGCTCAATATCCATACGGTTTTTCTGTGCACCGCTTGCAACCATGCCGTAATACTTGCCATCTCCATTTTCCGTAACCTGCTCGCAGACTTGTCGAAACTCCTCCCAGGTTACTTTCTCCGGATCAATCTCTGCCCCCACTTCTTCCAAGAGAGCCCGGTTATAAAATAAAAGTGCACTCGGAATGTCTACCGCTTCTGGAAGAAGATAGACATCTTCCCCTTTCATTGTAACATTTTCACATAGAAATTCCGGCTGGATCTGCGCAAAGAAATCTTCTTCCAAATATAGATTCATCGGAAGAAACCATCCCTCACTGACTGCCGTGGAAAACGTAACCGTAGACGGTAATGGAAATAAGTCCGGAGCATCTCCTGCCCGAATTCCAGACAGCATCGTTTCATTAAACTGCGCCTGTGTCAGCGTCGTATAATTTACAGTAACATTTGGATGATCCTTCATAAACTGCTCATTCAATTTTTCTCTGGCATCTTTCGTACTGTCACTCCAGTCGACGATATTCAATACGACTTTTTCATCTTCCGGTGTCTTAATTTTTTCAAACTCTGCTTTCTGACTGCTGTTCCCCGCTTCCGGGCTTACGACTTTTACTCCACCACAGCCAGTCATACCTATCAATGCTCCTGCCAACAGCACTGCAATTCTTCTTCTCATATGGCATCCCTTTCTTTCCGCTATTCTTTGACTGCCCCTGAAATTCCCTGGATAAAATATTTTTGGAATGTTACAAACAACAATAGCATCGGAAGGATGGTAATACAAGCTCCCGCTGCAATACTTCCCCACTCCACAATATTTTCTCCCTGAAAAGAATACAGACCGACAGAAAGTGTACGGATTTTCGGCTGATTCACAGACAAAATAAGTGGATACAGGAAAGAGTTCCATGTCCAGATTGATTGCGTGATCACTACGGTTCCGATCACCGGTCCCGCAAGCGGAAACATGATTCGGAAAAACACATCAAATTCACTTGCCCCTTCCAGCACTGCAGATTCTTCCAGTGCTTTTGGGATCGACTGAAAGAATTTTGAAAACAACAAAATAAAAATCACATGTCCACCACCGACTTCTGCCAAAATCAGCCCAATCAAAGAACTCTCGCAATGGAGCATCCGCAAAATCTGATACACCGGGATTGTAAAAAAGATTGTCGGGATTCCCATAGAAATCATCATAACCGTATAAATAATCTTTTTTGCCCGGAACTCAAAACAACCCATAATATATCCCGCAAGCGCTGTAACTGCAAGAATCACAACAACCGAAACAACCGTCACAATCACCGTGTTCAGAAAATATCGGGAAAATTCCGCCTGCTCCCATGCATTTTGAAAATTTTGAAAGGTAGCACGATTGTCTGCAAACAACTCCAAAAAGGAATTCGTATTTTTACTGCTGAATGCGATCAACAACATCAGCAGGAATGGTGCAAGCCAGATTGCTGTGCTTACAAATAATAAAATTTTCTTTAACATGCCTCTTTTCCTTCTTTCCACTTCTTTTGAAAGAATCGTATCAATCCACTGCACAAAATCAAAAATACAAGACACATCACGACTGCCGCACTTGCATAACTAAGTCTCGGCGCTCCAAACGAACTGGAAAATGCTGTCCTGTAAATATAAGTCGATATCATATCTGTCGAAAAATAAGGGCCTCCACTCGTCAATGTCTGTATGATATCAAACATTTTCAAGGCATTTAAAAATGCCACGGAAGTAACCGTAAAGATGACCGGCTTCATTGTCGGGATCAAAATGTAGCGGACAAACGCCGGTTCACTGGCTCCATCTACCTTAGATGCTTCAATTACTGCCGGAGATACCATCTGAAATCCTGCCATCCAGTAAATAAATAATGTCCCTGTCTCTTTCCATACAGATACAAGGATAATCATTAAAAATGCCCACTTAGGTTCTGTCAGCCATTCAATCTTCTCAAGACCAACACCACTGATGACCGTATTGACAAATCCATCATAGCTGAAAATACTTTTCATCAGAATACCAATCGTAGCAGAAGTTGCTACGATTGGCATGATAAATACTAGGCGGACCATTTTTTTCTTTTTAAATGTATTATACTCTACAAGATAAGCAAGGAAGAACGATACTGTTACCTGAAAAAAAGTTCCTGCCACTGCATACAATACACTGTTTTTCACTGCGTTCCAAAACAAACCATCTCCCAGGACTTCTACATAATTGTCCAGCCCTACAAAATTTGCCGTTTTTGTAATTCCATTCCAATTCAACATGGAATAAAACAGATTTAGGAGCAATGGATATAACTGAAATACTGCATACAGAAAAAGTAGTGGCAGCAAAAATGTTACAATGATTTTTTTATGGTCTCTTTTCATATTCGCTCACCTTATCACAAAAGGACTTTTGTCCTTTTACAACTTGAATCCTGCATAATTCTTGGCTACCTCGATGACACGGTACACATCCAGGTTTTGTTGGAATGCCATTTCATTTCTGCGAATGAAGTCAAGTACATCTCTCCACATACGCTGTGCTTCTGTATGTTTTCCTGCACTGATCAAACGGAGTGCCTCTGCCATCTTCATCACATATTCTCTGTGGTATCCTAACTGTTTCCACTCCTGCTTTTGAAGACCATCTCTTTTGGCTGTATTTGCCTCGATCACCGGAAGCATCTCCTCTGCGAGATTTACACACACTTCATATCTTGCTGACAGAACTGGATTTAATCTCTCACCGATTGCGTTGAAATAATCGCAGGAAGAATATGCAGAAAGATTTTCCAGATAAGTGATCACTTCTTTCCAATTTTCTCCGTACATGCTGCTGAAGTATTCTTCCTTGAGCTCTTCGTAATCGCGTGTATTGTTCCAGAGCATCTGTCCCATAACATAGTTCGGGAAGTTATGCGGAAATCCTGCCCGAAGTTCCTGACAGCTGATATATCCGTTTAACTGCAAGTTTTTCAGGAAATGAATATCGCGGTAGATCACATGACTGATCTTCATGTAACCAAGGTCTCCATAATGTGCTCTTCCAAGCGGATAATCATATACAAAGCTGTCTCCGTCAAACATCTTCTTCCATGCAAAAAGATAAGAAAGATTCTCTTCCAGTGAATTCGGAAGCACAATCTGATTTCTTACATATGCCTTCGGTTCCGGAACATCTGTTTCGTAATTGACATCTTCATAACTCATTTCAAATGTACGCGTGATCGGCGCAAACATCATTGTAAATCTCTCTGGATTTTTGAGTTTTTCTTTCTCTGGCGCAAACAACAGTTCATGGTACAACAAGAAACAAATCTTTGTATCCAGACCTTCTTTCGTCAGCGCTTCATCCAGCTGATTTAAAATGCGGACATACTGATCTGATGGAAGATCCTTTTGACAGTGCTCACATTCACAGATATTATTTCTCGCATCGGAAAGCCATACATGCAGATAATCTACATCTCTTCTTTCTTTTGCATAATTGACGATCAGTTCTACCATCTTGTTTCCGACTTCCGGATTTGCAAAGTCAAGACTTGTCAAGATCGGCGCTGTATCAAACAGCTCTCTTTTTCCATTTAATTCTGCCACAAGATGTTTTTTCTCTTCCGGAAGGGTAAGACCTGATTCCCATCCATACTTTGAAGAATATCCGAGCACTTCCCCAGTCCATCCATGACCTACACGATGATGCACAATTCCTCTGACCTTCATCTCCTGATCGATCCGATCGCTCATCTCCTGAGCAATTTCTGTATTGAACGGTTCTTTTTCTGCATATGGATTAAATTCATGTTCATACCATCTCTTAAAGAATGAGTATGGATTTTCAAACTGGATAAAGAACGTATTCATTCCAATCTTCGGAAGCCAGTCGATAAAATCTCTCAGATTCTCATAAGAATCTGCTCCTTCAATGCAGACTCCTCTGTGTCGGAAACTTGCTGTCTCCTCAATAGAGATTTCCTTTTCTGCCCAGTCGTTTTCGGAAAGAACTTGGAAGAATTCATTCTTTCTGCCCGGACGAAGATATCTCACGCCAAATTCATGGAAAAGACGATACACGGCAATCAGTACTCCCACTTGAGAATCTGCCTGAATCTTCCCCTTTCCTCCGTGGAGTTCGATACAGATATGATCCATATCTGTATCTTCTTTTTCCACGATCACTTTCAGATCTGCATCTTGCTCGGATGCTTTTTCTGCCTGCATTTGTAATACTGCCTCAAAATAATGCTGCATCTCTGCATGCAGAAATTCCTGCTCTTCTGTCTGATACCAAATTTTTATACTCATTAGTTTGCACCTTCTTTTTCTTTCAATAAGTTTCTCTTATCTGCCGCTTTGAAGAACGGGTAATAGATAACAAAGGACACAATCACAAGCACGATCTGTAATACCGCACCTCTCCAGCTTCCTGTCGCTAAAAATCCTCCGATGATCGGTGGTGTTGTCCAAGGAAGTGTTACACCTGTTGTATAAGGAACAAGGTTTGTCAGCATCGCTACATATGTAATTACTGCATTGACAACTGGTGTCAGTACAAACGGAATCAACATGATTGGGTTTAATACTGTTGGGAAGGTAAATAAAATTGCTGTGTTAATATTAAATAACGCTGGAATACCAGATACTTTTCCAAGTGTTTTGTATTCTTTGCTCTTGCTGAAAAACATCAGGCAAAGTGCCAGACCGATTGTCGCACCGCCCCCTCCAATATACACAAACAGGTCCATAAACGGCGCTGTTACGATATTTGGAAGAACTTCTCCTGCTGCCTGAGCGATACGGTTTGCATCTGCATACTGGATCCAAAGAGGATTCATAACTGCTCCGACTACCTGTCCACCATTGACACCACAGAACCAGAACAGAGAATTTAATAATACTGCAACGAATGTTCCCGGCAATGTACTTGCAATCAATCCTAATGGTTTTCCTACTACAATAGAAAGAATTGCATTTAAACTTCCAAGTCCTGTCGCTTCAATTACTTTTAATACAACTGCAAAAAATGTTAAAATTACGATTCCCGGAATCAATGCAGAAAATGATTTACTTACTACATCCGGAACACCTGCCGGCATTTTAATCGCAATATTCTTTTGGATAAACCAGCGATAAATTTCCGCTGAGATCATAGCTACAACAATTGCTGCAAAAATTCCTTTTCCACCTAACATTCCATAAGGAATTCCAACTGCTCCGTCTTCTGCTGCCAGTGGCGGTGTCATCAGAAGAAATGCTCCCAACGAAATTACACCTGCTGACGGACCGTCAGTTCCATACGATTCTGACAGACGATACGCGATTCCAAATGCTGTTACAAGCGCCATCAAGCCGAATGAGTTATTTGCCATTGTGTTTAAAAGAACATCCAGATTCCAATGAGAATGCAGCCATGCGATCCATGCCTGTATTGGGAAATCTTTTATCAAAACAAAGAATGATCCCAATAATACCAATGGCATTGCCATCATAATTCCCTCTCTCAGAGCTTTTAAATGTCTCTGTTTTCCAATCCGCTCTCCGAGCGGAGCGAGTTTTCCCTCTAAAAATGCTAAAATACGATTCATAGCAACCTCCGTTTTTATTTATTTTTTATAAATATATATTATACCATTCGACAGCATTTGTAAAGTTTTATTTTATTTTTTATAAATAAAATTCTTTTTTTGTCTAATTTACCACGAAATTAGCATTTTTATCCGCTCTTTTTTTAGATTACAGTGATTTCTTATGGCAAAAACTTCCTTTGCGTGATAAAATAGAAACAAATCACATCGATATGACAGTCATTTTATCTTACTTATTTATTTTCGATAAAGAAAGGATTGTATTTTATTTATGTATAAAAAGAAATCAGATGTTTACAGTCAGCATGTCTCTTCTGTTTTGGAATTTATTTACCGAAAACAGAAAACCTCACGAATCGAAATCGCTAACGCAACCGGTCTGACTCCCGCGTTCATGACAGAGATTACCGGAGACCTTAAAAGCCAGAATTTAATCATCGAAATCGGTGACGAGATCAGTAACGCACCCGGCTCCGGCAGAAAGCGGAAGCTTCTTACTTTAAATGCTTCTGCAGGATATCTGATCGGGATTGAACTAAATATGAGAGGAATTTTTTTCGTGATAACAGATCTCTCTGGAAAGGTGATTACAGAAGCTCACGAAACTTTTTCGTCCTACGATGTCAATAATATCAATTCAGAAATTGTTCTACAGTTGAATCTGTTGCTCAAAAAAGTGGATCCTTCGAAAATATTCGGAGCGGGGATTGCCATTCCAGGACATTTCGATTATGACTCACAGACGATCATCTCCAACAATCCTCTTTGGAAAGCGTTTAATTTAAAAGAAATTTCAGTATATTTTCCATTCCCATTCATCGTCAACAACAATGTAGAATGTATGTCTCTCGGAGAATATCTGTTTCAAGCTAAAAATTCTCCGGACAAGTTTTTGTTCTATCATATCGGTCATGGTCTGTTTTGCTCTTTTTTCAATGCAGAGCAGTTGGGGATCAAAAACAACTATTATATTGGTGAAGTCGGTCACACGGTTGTAGATATCAATGGTCCTCTCTGTGAATGCGGCAAACGCGGATGCCTTCAGACTTATATTTCCGAATCATGGCTGATCAAAAATGCGAGATTTCTGTTTCACCAGTCTTCTTCCAGCATTTTCAGAAGCCTTGTAGATAACGCGGAGGCAATCGACATCGATACAGTGATCAAAGCCTATGAACTCGGCGATCCTTATTTTAACACGCAGATTGACCTCGGTATCCGCCTTTTAAGTGTATCCGTCGCAAACACTCTGATCATTCAAGACATCGATAAAATATACTTAAACAGCAGGCTGTTCCGGCACGATTCCTTCCAAAATCAGCTGACCGCTCTGATTCAGGAACAATTAAATTTTATCCCGACCAAACGGAATATAGAAATTGAAATCACTCAATTCGATGATTATCGCGGAGCAATCGGCGCCTGCGCGCTTGCTTCTTTTGCATTTTTAATCAAGAATAAACATTTTGATATTTAATAGAGAAAGAGGGGTTCACTATGAGAACAAAAGAAGAAAACATATGTCTCATCCAGGCACTTAGCAATGCAAACGGCGTATCCGGCTTTGAGGATGAAGTTGCAGAACTTGGTCAAAAAGAGACCGAGGCATACTGCAATGTAACGATCGACTCCTTAAGAAATACTTACATGAGCCTGAAAAATAACCGTAAGCAATCTTGTAAGGTCTGGATCGATGCACACAGCGATGAAGTCGGGTATATCGTGCAGGCGATCAAACCCAATGGTACTATGAATTTCCTCACAATCGGAGGAAGTGATATTTCCAGTCTCCCATCAAATAAAGTACGCGTGCAGACTGCCAAAGGAGAGTATATTCCCGGGATCATTACAAGCAAACCTCCTCATTTTGTCAGCGCTGCAGAGAAAAATCAAGGGCGGATACTTTCAGATCTCGCTATCGATGTCGGTGCTGTAAGCGCGCAGGATTTGAAAGAAAACTTTCAGATCCGTATGGCTGCTCCGGTTGTCCCGGACGTGACATGCACCTATGATGAAACGCACGATTTATTTATAGGAAAAGCGTTTGACTGCCGGATTGGATGCGCCGCTCTGATTGAAACACTGAACCAGTTAAGTACGGAAATGCTGGATGTAGATGTAGAGGCAACTCTGACCGTGCAAGAGGAGGTGGGAGAAAGAGGCTCTATGGCTGCTGTCGATAACATCGATGCCGACGTGTGCATTGTATTTGAGGGATGTCCGGCAGATGATACCTTTTCTCCTGACTATCTAATCCAGGCAGCACTCCGAAAAGGTCCAATGCTTCGCCACTTTGATTGTTCGATGATCACAAATCCTCGTTTCCAGCGGTTTGCTCTGGATCTTGGGGAAGAACTCGGTATTCCAGTGCAGGAATCTGTCCGCAGTGGCGGAGGTACAAATGGAAAATACATCCATGCTTCCCGCCACGGTGTCCCAACCATCGTGATTGGCATTCCTGTCCGTTATATCCACAGTCATCATGGAATCTGCACACTCGAAGATTACGAAAATGCGGTAAAACTCGCCGTGGAAATTGTCAAACGGCTCAACGAAGAAACAATCAAAAGTTTTTAATCCAAAACAAAAAGAGAACTTAGAAGGAGTCCCCTCAGACTCTCCCTTCCAGTTCTCTTTTTCATAATATTATTTGACATGCATTGCATAGACCCTTTACGCAACTACTCTTGCAAAATTTCCAGCATTTTCTCCGGATCTTCTGCTGCTTTCACCTTATCATTTGCCCGAATGATTACGCCTTCTTCATCAATAAGATACGTTGTTCTGACCACTCCCATGGATACTTTTCCATAATTCTTTTTTTCTTTCCACACATCATAAGCTTTTATAACTTCTAATTCGGTATCTGACAAAATCGTAAATGTTAACCCTTGTTTTTCTTCAAATCGCTTATGCGATGCAATGCTGTCCTTGCTGATTCCAAGCACAACTGCGCCTTTTTCTTCAAACTGCGGATATCGTTCACTATAGCCACATGCCTGTTTTGTGCAGCCAGGTGTATTATCTCTTGGGTAAAAATACAAAATAACCTTTTTCCCTCTATAATCTTTTAAACTATGCGTCTCTCCATTTTGATCTGGAAGTGTAAATTCTGGTGCCTGAATACCTGTTTCTAACATAAGATCTCTCCCTTCTTTTTTCTCATTCCGCATTAAAATGGTGTCCCCATCAGATCATACGGTGTAATCTGGTACACATAGTAATTCAGCCAGTTTGTATACAAATCATTGGCATGTGAGCGCCAGGATAACACCGGTCTTCTCTCACAGTCATCTTCCGGATAATAATTTTTAGGAAGCGCTATCGGAAGTCCCTTTTCTTTATCTCTCATATACTCTGTGTGGAGCGTCATCCGATCATATTCGGGATGTCCCATCACAAAAATCTGTCGGCCATCCTCTGCCATCACAAGGAAAACTCCCGCCTCCTCAGACTCTGCCAAAATCGTAAGACGCTCATCCGATTCAATTTGATCTTTTGGGATAGTCGTATGTCGGGAATGCGGAGCCATAAAATAATCATCGAACCCTCTCACAAGCGGAATTTTTCGATTTTTCACGCGATGTTCAAAAATCCCGAATAGTTTTTGCTCCAGCTGCACCTTCTCCAATCCATAATGATAATAAAGTCCCGCCTGCGCTCCCCAACAAATATGAAACGTGGAGGTCACATGTGTTTTCGTCCACTTCATAATCTCTTTTAGTTCATCCCAGTAATCCACTTCCTCAAATTCAATCTGTTCGACCGGCGCTCCCGTAATGATAAAGCCGTCAAATTTTTTCTCCTTGATTTCTTCAAACGGAACATAGAACTGATTTAGATGACTGGTGGCGGTATTTTTTGATTCATGGCTGGAAACGTTGACAAATGTCACATCAACCTGAAGCGGTGTATTGGACATAGAGCGAAGCATCTGAAGTTCTGTGTCTTGCTTCAGCGGCATCAGATTCAAAAGTCCAATTTGGATCGGACGGATGTCCTGATGTACCGCTCGATATTCATCCATAACAAATATATTTTCCCGCTCCAATATTTCCTTGGCAGGAAGTTCATTTTGTACCCGAATCGGCATCTTTACTTTTCCTCCTCTTTTTCACAATCTTCTTTTCCTCGCACCTGTGCTTCTCCGATATTCTGCTCATCGTTGCTTCCATGGATAAACTCTCCGGATTCTGCATCTACATAGCTGGTATCATCGTAGACAGCAGAGTCTGTCGGCAAATGCTTTTTCTCCAGATTCTGGTTGATAAACATTTGGAACAGATAATAGATCACTGCAAATGTTGGCACTCCCATAATCATACCGGCAAATCCGAACAGTCCTCCTCCAAGTAAAATCGAAAAGACTACCCAGAACGCAGACAGTCCGGTAGAATCTCCAAGAATCTTCGGCCCGATGATATTTCCATCCAACTGCTGCAAGAAGATAATGAACACTAAAAAGTAAAGTCCTTTGATCGGATCTGTCAACAAAAGCAGTATCGCACTTGGAATCGCACCAATGTACGGTCCAAAAAACGGAATCACATTTGTCACACCGACGATCACACTGACCAAAAGAGTATACGGCATATCAAGAATGCTTAATCCTATGAAACACAGCACCCCGATAATTGCAGAATCAATGATCTTTCCAATGATAAATCCACCGAAGATCTCATTTGATTTTCTCGTAATATGTAATACCAGATTTGCCTTTTCTGGTTTGAGCACTGCATATACTACTTTCCGTGACTGCCCTGCAAATGTTTCTTTGCTAAACAATACATACACAGAAACAATGATTCCGATCACGATATTCATCAGTTCATTGACAACGCTGATGACTCCTTCAGTCAGACCGGAAATCCATATATTAATCTGTCTTAGGAGATCACTCCGAATCCAGTTTTCAAAAAACGCGGTTGTTTCTGTGAGCACATTTTTTGTGATCAGCGCAAGGGTAGAATCGTCAAATTCCATCTCACTTAACCGTTCCATCCATTCATTGAGCTGTTCCGGCACAGTGTAAACCATATTTCGAATACTTCGATATAACTCCGGCAAAATCATATTGCATAACGCAACAATCAATGCCCCGGCAAAAAGCAGTGCGGTAAAAATCCCCACACCTCTCGCAAACTTTTTCAATCTCTCCTCTTTTTTTATCTTTCCCTTTAACAGCTTCACAATAAAATTTTCTACCATCTTCATAAGTGGATTCAACAAATATGCCAAAACAAACCCATAGATGATTGGTTTCAAAATCTGAAAGATTTTTCCAAGAACGCCGGAAATATGACCAAATCTTAAAAATGCAAAATAAAACACAATGCTGGCTGCAACGACGAGGAATGCTGTCATCCCCCTGTTTAAATGTTGCTGCAATTTAGAAGTGGTTCTCTTTGTCAGCCGTGGTTGCTTATGATAAGGACTGTTATCTGTTCTCTCTTCCCGAGAATCCTGCTTTTTTTCCTGTTCTTCCATTTTCCCGCTCCTTTCCTTTTTTCATATGAAATCATTATACCCTCTGCCATACCACGCGTCAATACGCTCACACTACGAAAAGGCACCGCCAGATCTCTTGTATCTGACGATGCCTTTTCTTCCTGATTTTTCACTCTATTCGCAGACAGCACAGAACGTAGCACATTCTGTCTCCTGACAGTGGCATGCATTGCTTCCTTCCACACTGATCTTTCCGGCATGACATTTGCAGGATTCATTATACTGACAGTCTGTCGCCTTACAGTCGATCGTGCTTGTCGGAGAAGCAGTCCCCGTCACATTGGAATAACTGTCTCCTTTTCTTTCCTGAAAGCTGTCGCAGCAAGTCTCCTCTGAGCGCTTTGCTTTGTTTCCGCCTACTTCAATCTTATCCAGATTACATAAAAATTGCTGATTGTGTACACAAGTCTGTACGGTACATTTTAATTCTGGCATGTTGCTACCTCCTTGTTTGATTACTGTTCACAAACATAGTGTTTCCGCCAAAAACATTCCTATACTTCTTTTCTGATTTTTTTACAGACTTTGTGTCCTCTCGCAGATTTATTTTCCTTCTTCCAATTCTACTTTCCGAATTGTTCTGTTCTTAATCTCCTCTGTGATCTCCGCAATAAATGTATCCAGGCTTCTCTGTCCTTCATCTCCAAGGAAACGGCTTCTGACAGATACCACTCCTTCTTCTTGCTCTTTTGCTCCGACAACGAGCATGTACGGAATCTTATTCAGACGCGCATCACGGATCTTATATCCGATTTTTTCTGAACGTTCATCTACAGAGCAACGGATCTTTGCTTCTTTGAGTTTTGCTGCAACTTCATTTGCATACTCATGATATTTTTCGGAGATCGGAAGTACTTTTACCTGTTCCGGTGCAAGCCATGTCGGGAATGCTCCAGCAAAATGCTCGATCAGAATACCAATGAAACGTTCGATAGATCCAAATACCACACGGTGTACCATGATCGGTCTGTGTTTCTCACCATCTGCTGCAATATATTCCATCTCAAAACGAAGCGGAAGCTGGAAGTCTAACTGGATTGTTCCACACTGCCATGTTCTTCCAAGTGTATCTTCCAGATGGAAATCAATCTTCGGTCCGTAGAATGCCCCATCTCCTTCATTGATCACATATGGAAGCTGCAGCTCATCCAGTGCAGAGCGAAGCGCATCTGTTGCGATATCCCAGTCTTCCTGGCTTCCCATGCTGTCTTCTGGTTTTGTAGATAATTCTACATGGTATTTAAATCCGAACAGACTATATACTTCATCAATCAGTCTTGCAACCCCTTTGATCTCATCTTTGATCTGCTCTCTTGTCATGAATATATGTGCATCATCCTGTGTGAAGCTTCTAACTCTCATCAAACCGTGGAGTGCACCTGATTTTTCATGGCGGTGTACTGTTCCAAGTTCTCCCATACGGAGTGGAAGATCTCTGTAAGAGTGTGGTTCTGTCTTATAAACAAGGATTCCTCCTGGACAGTTCATTGGTTTGATTGCAAAATCTTCCTCATCGATCACTGTTGTATACATATTTTCTTTGTAATGTGCCCAATGTCCAGATGTCTCCCAAAGTTGTTTATTTAACATAATCGGTGTAGAAATCTCTACATAACCTGCACGTGTATGCACTTCTCTCCAGTAATCGATCAGTGTATTTTTTAAGATCATTCCCTTCGGAAGGAAAATAGGGAATCCCGGTCCTTCCTCCAAGATTGTAAACAGTCCCAGTTCTTTTCCTAATTTTCTGTGGTCGCGCTTCTTTGCTTCCTCAATTTTCGCAAGATACTCATCAAGATCTGCTTTTTTTGTAAAAGATGTTCCGTAAATTCTTGTGAGCATCTTATTTTTCTCGCTTCCTCTCCAATAAGCACCAGCGAGACTTGTCAGCTTAAATGCCTTGACAGATTTTGTGCTGAGTAAGTGTGGTCCTGCACAGAGATCTGTAAATTCTCCCTGCTTGTAGAAAGAAATCACTGCATCTTCCGGCAGATCTTCAATCAGCTCCACCTTATACGGCTCTTCTTTTTCTTTCATCAATGCAATCGCCTCTTCCCTCGGAAGTGTAAACTGCTCAATTTTCAGATCTTCTTTGACAATTTTCTTCATCTCTTTTTCGATTGTTTCCAGATCTTCTGTTGTAAACGGAACTTCTCTGTCAAAATCATAGTAGAAACCGTCATCAATTGCCGGTCCGATTGCAAGTTTTGTATCCGGAAACAGTCTTTTTACTGCCTGTGCAAGAATATGAGATGTTGTGTGGCGGAACGCATGTGCTCCCTCCTGACTTTGGAATGTATGAATTGTCAGTTCACAATCCTGGTCTATCTTTGTGCGAAGATCGATCACTTCCCCGTCCACTTCTCCTGCTGTCGCCATTCTTGCAAGCCCTTCACTGATATCTGCTGCAATCTCATATACAGACTTTGCTTCACTGTATTCTTTGACAGAACCATCTTTTAATGTAATTTTCATTGTTTTTTCTCCTTTTCTATTTTTATTGTTTTTGTTTCTCCTATTGATCGTGTTTTCCGTTCTTCTGCCAAACAGAAAAATCCCTTGCAGCACAGATCTTGATACTGCAAGGGACGAGTATTTACTCGCGGTTCCACCCTGATTGAACTGGCTTTTGCCAGAACCACTTTCTTGATGATAACGGAATCACCGGGCTGTTTTCAGCCACTCCGAGGTAGTTTTCAGATGCTTCTGTAATAAGAAGTTTCCAGCACAAGACTTCTCTCTCTGTAATCTTCCACATCCTACTCGTCTCATCTACGTATTCTCTCTATTCTTTTGTAAGATACATTCGCATCACTGCGAAAAATTCTCTCACCATATAGTTTAAAAATAAAATTGGATTACATCCTGCTGCAATTCCATACAATCTTGTATAGCCAATCTGTCTCCCAAGCAACAACGACCGATAAATATGAAAATTGTTGGATACAATTCCGATCCGGTCGTCCATACTGTCTACAAGCAGCGCACTGTATTTCAGGTTTTCATAAGTATTTCTCGACTTTTCCTCCAGAGAGATCTGTTCCTCAGCAATACCGTGTGAAACAAGATACTGTGCCATCGCAAACGCTTCTGTCACATCTTCTCCCTTCCCCTGACCACCAGATACGACCACTCGTGTCTCCGGATTCTCTTTCAAATATGCTACTCCTCTATCCAGCCGTCTCTTCAAAGAATTGGTAATCTTCTTTCCTCTCACCTGTGCGCCCAGCACAATGATCACGTCCAGCTTCTTAGGCGGCAGTGTAAGCATTGCAGAGCAGATGATCACCTGTACTGCAAAGAATACAAAATAGGCGATAAAATTCAATGTAAGCAATATGTACTGAAGCCATCTTGGGCTAAAATGTACAATTGCTGCCAATAGGAAATTGAACACCGCAAACACTATCCAGAACGCAGCAAATGTAGAATTCCATTTTCTTGTATAATAGCAGATAAAAAGATAATAGACAATCGCTAAAATTCCTATGACGATAAATCCTGTATGCATCTTCTCACCTCTTTACCCAAGCTGTTATTTTCCACAGCACTTTTTATACTTCTTACCACTTCCGCATGGACATGGATCATTTCTTCCGATCTTCTTCTCTCTGCGAATAGTACCGGATGCTTTTTGCTCTCTGTAAAGCTCCTTTTGTTTCTCTTTTGTGAAGATCTCGTCCCACTGTGGAAGTTCATATAACCAGTCTGCTTTTGCATCGACCATGTTCTTATATAATTTTTCTTTATCAAAGTTTAAGTTCACGATCGTATCTTCTTCCATTGTCTCGATCGGGTTTTCTACTTTCAGACTTTCATTGATTCCATCTAAGAATCCTACCATAGTAAATACTTCTACCTGATATTTCTCTGCAAGTTCCTTTACAGTTCCTCTGACTTCCTCATCTGGATTAGAGAGAAGCTGCTCATAGATTCCTCTCTCAATCTGAAAATATGTCGTCCAAAACTTCTGTAACTGTGTCTTATCCATCTCCTGCGAATACGCAGTAGCTCTCCATTGTTCTAATAAACTCATTTCTACCAATACTCCTTTGTATGTGATTTCGTACGTCCTATTATATACTATTTCTTTTCTCTTTTCAAACATTTTTCGATATTTGCCTGCTTTTCCTCTTACTTGTCAAATTCACAGAAAATACTTTCTTATGCTTATTTCTTTTCTTCATTTGCTTTTTCGTGTGTTTTCCTATATAATAGAGCAAATATCTTGTTTAGAAACGGAGTGTCCTACTATGAAAAAATTCAAACGGATCTTTGCATTGGCAGGTGTGATCTTGCTCTGTGCGCTCTATGCGAGCACACTGCTCTTCGCTTTCATTGATCGTTCTCAGTCTCTTGATCTCTTGAAGGCGTCTATTGCAGCTACAATCATACTCCCTGTATTTTTATATGCCGCAATGATCTTTCATCGTCTTTCAAAAAAAGATGATGACCACGATCAAGAAGAAAAATAAAAACCTACTATCTTATATATAAAGCTCTGCCAGCATCAGTGCAGAGCCTTTTTCTATCACGCTTTGCGGATTGTGCTTTCCTCTTTCTTCCTGTTCCCTGATCTGCTGACGTTTGCTCAAATATTCTTCGATTGAAATGACTTCCTGTGGATTCTGTCTTCGCTTTGTCAACATTTTACATACCTCCTTTTTGCTTCTTTTTCGTTTCTGACTACTTCTCTCTTATTCTTTCTGTCAACTTTATTATTCTATTCCACGCTCCCGGAAAATATGTCTTTTTTCATTGTTTTTCTCAAGTTTTCACTTGATAACTTTATTATAAATCGAAATTGTGACATCCCTATGACAGATCTCTAAACCCTTTCTAATCTAATTATTAAGATTTTCTAATGTATTTTCTAAGTTTTTCTGCATTTTCCTTGACATTTTTCCTGAGTATCCCTACACTAAATCTCATCAACAAAGCAAACATAAAATTTTAACAGAAAGGTTATGGTATCATGGAACAATTTATTTTGCCTGAAGGCTATCACTCTCCACTCACAATCCGGGAAACGGAAGTTGCGATCAAGGAAGTCAAAGATCATTTTGAGCGCGCGCTTGCCAAATCCTTACATCTCACCCGTGTTTCTGCTCCTCTTTTTGTAAAACCAGAAAGTGGTCTGAATGATAATCTCAACGGAACCGAACGTCCGGTTTCTTTTGGAATCCGGGAACAGAACGATGCTCCTGTGGAGATCGTACACTCTCTCGCCAAGTGGAAACGATATGCTTTGAAGCGCTATGATTTCCACTCCGGCGAGGGACTCTATACTGATATGAGTGCAATCCGCCGCGACGAAGACACCGACAACCTGCATTCTCTGTATGTAGACCAATGGGACTGGGAGAAGATCATCTCCAAAGAAGAACGGAACACAGAAACACTTCTCTACACAGTTCGGAAAGTCTATGCTGCCTTAAAAGAAACTGAGGAATTTATTTCCCGCAGATACAATTACATCGAACCGCTTCTCCCGGAAGACATTACTTTTATAACTGCTCAGGAACTAGAAGATCTATATCCCAAGCTTTCTCCAAAAGAACGAGAATACAAAATTGCAAGAGAGAAGAAAGCGGTCTTCCTTTCGCAGATTGGTAAGACTCTTGTCTCCGGGAAGCCGCACGATGGACGTGCTCCTGATTATGATGACTGGGAATTGAATGGTGATATTCTCGTGTATTACCCGGTGCTTGACGTAGCGCTGGAACTTTCCTCCATGGGGATCCGTGTTGACGAAGCCGCTTTAAAGCGGCAGCTGAAAATCGCCGGCTGCGAAGACCGTGCCGAACTGGATTTTCAAAAATCTCTTCTCAACGGAGAGCTTCCCTACACAGTCGGTGGAGGAATCGGTCAGTCTCGGATCTGCATGTTCTACCTCAGAAAAGCCCACATCGGTGAAGTGCAGTCTTCCATTTGGACCGAAGATACCCTTCGTTTGGCAGACGAACACCAGATTCAACTTCTCTAAAATGACTTCCCTGTAAAGCAACAAAACATGCCGGAATATTTTACCATTTCCTATTGGAAATCAGCTTTTTCCGGCATGTTTTTTTCTAAAATTCTATTCTAAGTTTGTATCATTGTTTTCCGATAAACATCCACGCCAGCCTTCTTAGCGGTAGATGATCTCATCTCTTCCCGGTCCGTTAGAAACCATCGTAATCGGATAACCGATCTTCTCCTCAATAAATTCGATATATCTACGACAGTTTTCTGGAAGATCTTCATAGCGTTTAATTCCCCGGATATCGCATTTCCATCCTGGAAGTGTCTCTAGAACCGGTTTTGCACGCTCCAGCAAATAGGTCGGCGGGAAGTCCGTTGTAATCTCCCCGTCAATGTCGTAGGCAACACATACTGGAATCTCATCGAGATATCCAAGTACATCTAAGACAGTAAATGCAACATCTGTTGTTCCCTGAAGTCTGCATCCATACTTGGAGGCAACCACGTCAAACCATCCCATACGTCTTGGACGTCCGGTCGTTGCACCAAATTCTCCTCCATCTCCGCCTCTTCTTCGAAGCTCATCTGCCTCTTCGCCAAAAATCTCACTGACAAATGCTCCTGCTCCAACAGCACTTGAATATGCCTTGCAGACAGTGATGATCTGCTTGATCTCATACGGTGGGATTCCTGCTCCGATCGCACCATATGCCGCAAGTGTTGAGGAAGAGGTAACCATTGGATAAATTCCATGATCTGGATCTTTCAGAGAACCTAACTGTCCTTCCAGAAGAATTTCTTTTCCTTCCTTGATCGCATTGTGCAGATACAGGGACACATCGCATACATATGGAGCAACCATCTTTTTATAGCTCTGCAATTCTTCGTAAAGATCTTCTGGACGAAGTGCCGGTTTCTTATATAAATGCTCTAAAATAACATTCTTCTGTTCACAGACACGAACAACTTTTTCTTTTAACAATTCATCGTCAAATAACTCACTAACCTGAAATCCGATCTTTGCATACTTGTCTGAGTAAAACGGAGCAATTCCTGATTTTGTAGAACCAAAGGATTTTCCACCCAATCGTTCCTCCTCATACTGGTCAAACAGGATGTGATAAGACATGACAATCTGTGCTCTGTCAGACACTAAGATCTTCGGCGCCGGAACTCCTCTGTCAATGATGGACTGAATCTCCCCAAAGAGCACAGGAATATTAAGTGCAACCCCATTTCCGATAATACTTGTCGTGTGATCATAAAAAACTCCTGACGGCAATGTGTGAAGTGCAAACTTTCCATAGTCATTGATGATCGTATGTCCCGCGTTTGCTCCGCCCTGAAAACGAACGATAATGTCCGCTTTCTCTCCAAGCATATCTGTGATCTTTCCTTTTCCTTCATCGCCCCAGTTTGCTCCTACTACTGCTTTTACCATGTCTTATCCTCCTAATCGATAAATGTCTTATTTTATCTTCTTATAAACATTTACAAGCTCTGCTTATTTACTACGCCAACGATTATACTATACTTTTTTCTTGATGTAAAATATTTTTTTGAAAACTTTTCAAAAACTTTTTAAAAAACCTTTATACAAAGTTTCATACAAAATCTGTTCACAATCTCCTACATCAATGGAGCAATCAGACGCAGCACTCTTCCTGCTACCGTCATCACTGTTCCTCTTGTCCGAAGATCCATCACACTTACTTTCTGACATTTTTTCAATGTCTCCTGAAAATCTTTTTCAATATTCCAGACAACCGGATTGTTGTAAATAAAGGTTCCACACTCAAAATGAAGATACAGACTCCGATAGTCCAGATTGATGGTGCCGACCGTCGCCGTGTCATCATCAGAAACAAAAACTTTTGCATGGACAAATCCGGGTGTGTACTCATAAATCTGTACTCCTGCCTCGATCAGCTCTTCATAGTATGTCTTTGCTACTGCAAATGCATACCACTTATCCGGAATGTGCGGCATAATGATGATGACTTCAATTCCACTTTTTGCGGCATACGTCAGATTCGTCACCATCTCATTATCCAGGATCAGATACGGTGTCATAATGTGCACATATTTCTTTGCATGATTTAAAATGTGAAGGTAAACTTGCTCTCCAATGTTTTCATTGTCGAACGGACTATCTCCATAAGGCAGTACATACCCCAGTTCTCTGTGCAGTTCCTCCTGAACCGGAGTCAGATATTTTTCATAATCTTCTTTCTGATGTTCTGTGACATTCCACATCTGCAAAAACATGATTGTAAAATTCTGTACCGCATCTCCCTTGATCATGACCGCTGTATCTTTCCAATGTCCAAACCGTTCTTTCTGATTAATATATTCATCTGCCAGATTGATTCCGCCTGTAAATGCCGTATGTCCATCGATCACGCAGATTTTCCGATGATCTCTGTTATTCTGGTGCGTGGAAAGAATTGGCTTGATCGGACTAAACATCTTGCATTTGATTCCTTTTTCCTGAAGTGTCTCCGGATAATGATACGGCAGAAGCGCGATACAGCACATCCCATCATACATAAATCGGACTTCCACCCCTTCTTTCACCTTTTCTTCCAGGATTTCCAGGATGCTATCCCACATAATTCCCTGTTCTACGATAAAGTATTCCATGAAAATGAATTTCTTTGCCTGTCGAAGTTCCGTTTTCAACTGCTCAAACTTATCTTCCCCCAGCGGGAAATATTTGACACTTGTGTTCCGCTTAATCGGATATCCTGCCTGCCGTGACATATAATGTGCCAAATTTGCGTTGGCTGGTTTGGATACTCTAAGATCTTCTATGATCTCCTCATCCTGCTCCATATATGGCTTTGTCTCAAGTGAGAGATCCTGGAGCCTTTTCCCGATAAACCGTGTTCCAATCTGCACACGGGTAAACAGATAAAATAACATTCCTACGATCGGAATCGCCATTACAAACAAAATCCAGGACATTTTAAATGCCGGATTTTCCTTTCGATTGATAATATAAATCACGACAGCACTGCCGAGTATCAGCAGTAAAAGATACATTACCGGCGCATATTTCACGAGACTTGTAAACATCTCAAACAGCAGTACCACCTGAAAAATAAGAAGCAGAAATACAAGTGCAGTCCTGCTAAATACGATATGAAAAATCCCTTTCTTCGTTTTCTTCTTTACTTCCATCCGATTTTCTCTTTTCCCTTCTCTTTTATCATTTGCCTTTTCCAATTGACAAAAGGAGGCTGCCACAGTAAGCCTCCCCCTTTTTGTCATTCCAATAATTTTTCTGCCAGAAGCGCTGCCCCTGCCCGGATTTCTTCTTCCGGTAAGTTTGCGAATCCAAGGAGGATTGTACAACTTCTCTGCATCTTCTGCGTCTCAAATGTCGACAATCCATAAATCCGTATTTCACCCTGCTTCGCTTTTTTGACGGCATCCTCTTCGCTTCTCCCATCGTGAAACGTGAAAAGCAAGTGAACTCCCGCATATTCTCCGCTGACAGAGCCAATGGAAAGAAGTGGTTTCAGTGCATTTAAAAGCGTATCGTGACGACTTTTATAGAGTGCACGCATTCGATTCAAGTGCCTTTCATAGTACCCTTCTGCCAGAAATCGCTCTACGATTTTTTGATCAATTTTCGACACGGTCGAATTGATAAACCGATATTCCCTCTCATAAACGCAAAGCAAACTCTCTGGAAGAACCATATAGCTCATACGGAGTGCCGGTGCAATCGACCTTGAGAACGTGCCAAGATAAATAACCCGCTCATGAATGTCGTACCCTTGCAGCGCCGGAATCGGTTTCCCTTTGTAGCGAAATTCACTGTCATAATCATCTTCGATAATATAACGCTCTCCTCTGTCTGCCCACTTAAGCAGCTCCAATCTTCGCCGGATTGGCATCACAACCCCCAAAGGGAACTGATGTGACGGCATTACATATGCAACCTGCGCGCCGCTCTTTTCCAGAAGATCTGTCCGCATGCCACTGTGATCCATCGGCACTGTGCACACTTCCTGAGACAAGTTTGCAAACAGACGGTAAGCCTGTTTATATGTCGGTGTCTCAAAGGCGACTTTCTTGTCTTTTCCAAGAATATTGATCAAAAGCATCAAAAGGTAATCATTCCCCGCCCCGACAATGATCTGTTCCGGGCGGCACCTGACTCCTCGCGCCTGATGCAGATAACTGCTGATCGCACTGCGCAGCCCATACTCACCCTGCGAATCTCCAAGGCGAAAGGTCTCTGCACGATCATCCAGAAGGACTTCGCGGGAAAGTTTTCTCCACACCGCATAAGGAAAGCTTTTCAGATCGATTCCGCTCGGTGAAAAATCATAGCGATACTTTTCTCTCTGCTCTTCCTGGCGCTCTGTTCCCGGTTGCTCTTCCCTTCGGAACTGATATACTCCATCAATCTGTGCGACAAATACGCCTTTTCGAGGCTTTGTCTCAATATATCCCTCAGAGAGTAACTGCTCATATGCAAGTTCTACAGTACTTCTGCTAATCTCCAGATATCTCGCAAGTGACCGTGAAGATGGCAGCTTTACTCCACATGCAAGCCGGCCACTCTGAATATCTTCTTTGACATACTGATAAATCTGCTCATACAGCGGAGTAACCGACTGTGGATCAAGCCTGATCGTCAATTCCTTCATTTATATCTCCTATTTCGGCAGTCTGAAAGAGCTCTTCAGCGATACGATACGATTAAATACAAGCGCATCTGGTCTGGAATCTTTTGCATCTACGCAGAAATAACCATTTCTCACAAACTGGAAGCTGTCATAAGCCTGTACACCATCGAAACTTGGTTCCAGATAGCAATCTTTTAAAATCGTAAGTGAATTTGGATTTAAGTTCAAGGAGCCATCCTCTTTGTTATATACTCCCTTTTCTTCATCTACAATATTTTCGTACAGACGAAGTTCTGCCTTTGTCGCATACGGTGCCGGTACCCAGTGGATCGTTCCTTTTACTTTTCTTCCGGTAAATCCGCTTCCACATTTTGTCTCTGGATCATAAGTACAATGTACTTCGATCACGTTTCCATTTTCATCCTTTACAAAGCTTTCGCATTTTACAAAATATGCATGCATGAGGCGTACTTCATTGCCCGGGAACAGACGGAAATATTTCTTCGGAGGCTCTTCCATAAAATCTTCCCGTTCAATATAAAGTTCACGGCAGAACGGAACCTTGCGGAATCCAAGCGCTTCATTTTCCAGATTGTTGGCAACATCCAAATATTCTACTTCTCCTTCTGGATAGTTGTCGATGATCAGCTTGATCGGATCCATCACTGCCATCATACGAGGCTTCTTCATTTTCAGATCCTCGCGGATACAGTATTCTAACATCGCATAATCCACAGAGCTGTTGCTCTTTGACACCCCACAGAGCTCCACGAACATTTTAATCGATTCCGGTGTAAATCCTCTTCTTCTGAGCGCTGCGATGGAAACTAATCTTGGATCATCCCATCCATCCACAATTCCATCTTCGACCAGCTTCTTGATATAACGCTTTCCTGTCACAACATTCGTCAGATACAGTTTTGCAAACTCAATCTGTCTCGGTGGATGATCAAACTCACATTCTCTGACTACCCAGTCATAAAGCGGTCTGTGATCTTCAAATTCCAATGTACAGATGGAGTGGGTAATCTTCTCAATAGCATCCTCGATCGGATGTGCGAAATCATACATCGGATAGATACACCATTGATCTCCGGTATTGTGGTGCGTCATGTGTGCTACACGGTAAAGAATCGGATCTCGCATGTTGATATTCGGTGATGCCATATCAATTTTGGCACGGAGCACTCGCTCCCCATCTTCAAATTTTCCGTCACGCATTGCCTCGAACAATTCTAAATTTTCTTCCACAGAGCGATCTCTGTATGGACTGTTTTTTCCCGGTTCTTTTAATGTCCCACGGTATTCTTTGATCTCTTCTGCTGTCAGATCACAGACATATGCCTTGCCTTTTTTGATCAGCTTGACTGCACATTCATACATCGCTTCAAAATAATCAGAGGCAAAGAACAGATTATCTTTCCAATCTGCGCCAAGCCACTTAATGTCTTCTTTGATGGAATCGACGAATTCTACTTTTTCCTTTGTCGGGTTTGTATCATCAAAACGCATATGGAATGTTCCATTGTATTTCTGTGCAAGACCATAATTTAACAGAATGGACTTTGCATGTCCGATATGTAAATATCCGTTCGGTTCCGGAGGGAATCTTGTGCAGACGGTATCATACACTCCTTCTTTTAAATCTTTGTCTATTTCCTGTTCTATAAAATTTTTAGAAACTACTTCGTTCTCCATTGTCATCCTCCTCGTTTTCATTCATGCTCAATATCTTACCATAAAATAAAATTGATAACAAGGTAGATTTTACCTGCCCGCCGAAATTCTTCCTTCCATTCTGCCCTGCAGTTTTAAAAGTGCCTGCACAAGGATCGCACTGTGATCCACCGCAATCTTCCCCGGCTCCCGCACCCGATAGGAGACTTCCTGGACCAACTCTCCCCTGCAATTTTTCTCTACAACTGCAGTTGTGTCAATCTGTTTCTCTTCATTAAACAACTGAAGCTGATAGACTTGCAGACTTGTGTCTCCATTCCTCTGTTCCTCCACGCAAGACAATCGGATCTTACACCACGCAGCATCAGCCGCATCGTCCCCGGCCTCGATGGAGATTTCTTCTCTGTTTACAAGCGCCATGTACGCAGTTGTGATCACTCTCGTGCGCGGATCCCGGTCCATCGCACCATAAACTGCAATCTGCTCCATGCAGAGTCCGCTGACGCCTGTCTCTTCTTGCACTTCTCTCCTTGCAGTCTCTTCCAAATCTTCTCGGAGATTGATAAATCCTCCCGGAAGCGCCCAGAATCCGATACTTGGATGGTTACTTCTCTTTACAAGGAGTACCTCAAGCGCATTGACATCTCTAATCTGCTCTTCCATTCCTCTGTATGAAAATACTACCGCATCCGTCGTACACGATGGCGTCTCATATCTATACGGCTGATACCCCTCCAGAAATTCTTCCAATGTCTGTCCATCCTTGTTCCGCTCGCCGGTTCCTCTAAATGGCTCAATATTTTCCAAAAACGATGCCATCCTATTTCCCTCCATTTCGTTTCTTTATCCGACCTCTCTGATTGTTCCCGCTCCACGTACTCTATACACAGTTTACCATCAATCAAGTATGAAGTCTATGTAATAAAAAAAGAATAAGAACTTTTAAATCAAAAATTCTTACTCTCTCCTGAAGCTGCCTAGGGGACTTGAACCCCCGACCTCCGCCTTACCAAGGCGACGCGCTACCGACTGCGCCAAGGCAGCATATTTTACTGTCAACATTGATACTATACCGAAAAACACTCTCCTTGTCAAGAGGAGAGTGTTTGATTTTCAATTATTTTTGTATGTTTCCTGGCACATGCACCATGCTTCATTCTTTCTTATGGTTTAAAATTCCTTGTGCCTTGCTTTTAATCCTCTGCAATGCATTATCTACTGCTTTGGGACTTTTCCCGATCAATTTCGCGATCGTCTGGTACTCCGTGCCGAGCAGATGCAAGTATAAGACACGGTTTTCCAGATCACTGAGCTGTTCTTTGAGCATACTTTCTGCCTGCCGGAAATATTCCTTATTCAGGAACAATTCTTCCGGGTTGTTCTCCCTATCCGGCTGGATCGTATCAATCAACGGCGGACGCTTGTTTTCCTCAGACGCATCTCCCTCCTCGTAAAGAGAAACATAAGAATTCAGAGGAATATGTTTTTTTCTCTTTGATGCCTCAATCGCACTGTACATCTGTCTCGAGATGCATAGTTCTGCAAAGCTTGCAAACGAACTTTCCAGCGCAAGATCATAATCCCGGACCGCTTTAAAAAGTCCGATCATCCCCTCCTGGATCAGGTCATCATTTTCTCCTCCGAGGAGAAACATCGCCTTTGCCTTTTTTCGCACGAGATATTTATATTTTTCCATAATGAAATCCATAATCTCAGACTCTCCTTTCCGGAGAGCCGCGATCAGCTGCTCATCTGTCATTTTCTCATACGTTTCCATCTATCCACGCTGCCTTACGATCTCATACGCCAGCACTCCTGCTGCCACCGATGCATTTAAGGAATCAATATCCCCTTTCATTGGAATGGAAGCAACAAAATCGC
This sequence comes from Faecalimonas umbilicata, assembly GCF_042846195.1. Lineage (NCBI taxonomy): Bacteria > Bacillati > Bacillota > Clostridia > Lachnospirales > Lachnospiraceae > Faecalimonas > Faecalimonas umbilicata. The sequence continues at coordinate 1,262,696 of NZ_AP031411.1, read as the reverse complement.
ACTTCTCCTTCACAAGGCGGCTGACTCCCTCTCCCTCGTTTCCAATCACAAGACCAATCGGACCAGTCAGATTCATCCGGTACATGGACTCTCCGCCCATATCTGCACAGACAAACCAAAGTCCACGCTCTTTTAACTCTTCCATCGTCTTTGCAAGATTTGTAACCTTTGCCACAGGAGTATAATTCAATGCCCCTGCCGAAGTTTTCGCTACCGTCGCTGTAAGTCCTACTGCTCTCCGCTTCGGAATGATCACCCCATGTGCACCGGCAAGATTGGCTGTACGGATGATTGCTCCAAGATTGTGCGGATCCTCGATATTATCAAGCAGAATGAAAAACGGATCTTCCCCTCTCTTTTCTGCAAGCGCAAACATATCTTCAATCTCAGAATATTCATAAGCCGCTGCATGCGCAATGACTCCCTGATGCTTCCCGGTTTCTGACAGCTGATCCAACCTTTCCTTCGAAACGAAATTTAAGATCGTATCGTGCTTTTTTGCCTCACGAACAATCGTGCGGACCGGTCCGTCCTGACATCCATCAAGGACAAATAACTTATCTACCGGTTTTCCCGAACGGAATGCCTCCAGCACTGCATTTCTCCCCTCGATCGTCAGTGACTTGATTTCTATCTTTGTTTCCTTACTCATCTTTGTTCTCCTCTGTATTCAAACTTTCTAATCCCAATCGAATCAACTCAACCATCCGCGTCCAGTTCTTCTCCAGATACAGATACCCCATAAGTGCCTCAAACCCTGTAGCTCTCCGGTAATCTGTCACAGATTGGTTTTTTGCCGGGGAAACTGACTTGGAATTTCTTCCTCTCTTATAAACAGCCAGCTCCTCCTGAGTCAACACTCCCTGAAGTGTCCGCATCATCTTTGACTGCGCAGATGCCTGCACAAGAGCACTCGTCTCTTTGTGCAGTTTCTGTACTTGTTTATTTCCTTCATTGATCACGATCGTTTTGATGATCAGATCATAAATACTGTCCCCAATATATGCCAGTGTCAGTGGAGAGTATTCCCGGATATCTACTTCTTTTAAGGAAAATGTCTCCTGCATACAGGAAAACAGATCTTGTTCTATGCTCTTTTCCATTTTACTCCTTCTCTTGTATCTTCCAAAATAATTCCTTTTTCTAACAACTCGTTACGAATCTCATCTGCTCGCTGGAAATTCTTTGCTTTTCTCGTCGCCTGCCGTTCTTCTATTAATGCTTCGATATCTTCTGCAAGAAGTTCTTCTTCCTTCACTACAATGATTCCGAGAACATCGGACAAATGTACAATGCGTTCCAGAAGCGCGCTGTCATATGCCTGAGAAGAAGTTTCATCTGCTGTTGTATTTGCAAATTTTACAAGCTCAAAAATTGCCGCAATGGCATCTGCCGTATTAAAGTCATCTTCCATTGCCTCCTCAAACGCAGTGACAAACTTCTCAGTTTCCTGGATTTGTACTTTCTCGGCATCGGTCATCTCCCCATTCTTTGCGTTTGCCGCAAGATATTTCAAATTCTCTGCCGCCGTAATGATACGCTCCAGTCCGTTTTTAGAAGCCGCCATCAGTTCCGCGCTAAAGTTTAGCGGACTTCTGTAATGTGCACTCAGCATAAAGAAACGGAGCACCTGCAGATCATACTGTTCTGCAATCTCACGCACCGTACGGAAATTCCCGAGTGATTTTGACATTTTTCGATTATCGATATTTAAAAATGCATTGTGCATCCAGTATTTTGCAAACTCTTTCCCATTGGCCGCCTCGCTCTGTGCGATCTCATTTTCATGATGAGGAAATACAAGATCCTCTCCTCCCGCATGGATATCGATCTGATCACCCAAATACTTTTTGGACATCACTGAGCACTCGATATGCCATCCCGGACGGCCGTCACTCCACGGTGATTTCCAGAAAGGTTCTCCCTCTTTCTTCGGTTTCCAAAGTACGAAATCAAGCGGATCCTCCTTCTCGTCTTCTCCTGTTACAAGAAGAGATCTTCCGCCGGATCGTAAATCATCCAGATTTTTATGAGACAGCTTTCCGTAAGGCCCAAATTTTCTTGTGCGGAAATATACCGTTCCGTTTTTCTCGTAGGCATATCCTTTTTCGATCAGCTGCCCGATCATCTCGATCATTCCATCAATCTCCTGTGTTGCCAGTGGATGGGTCGTCGCCGGCTTGACATTCATGCCTTCCATGTCCTTTTTGCACTCTGCGATATATCTCTGAGAGATTTCCTCCGCAGATACATGTTCCTCGATCGCCTTCTTAATAATCTTGTCATCAACATCCGTAAAGTTTGATACGAAGTTTACCTCATATCCTTTGTATTCAAAATATCTTCTCACTGTGTCAAATACGATCATCGGTCTTGCATTTCCAATATGAATAAAATTGTATACCGTCGGTCCGCAAACATACATACGAACTTTCTTCTCTTCTAACGGTACAAATTCTTCTTTTTTCTTTGTCAATGTGTTATACAGTTTCATCTTTCTTCCTCCTGCTCTTTTTCTTTTTTGCTTTTGGCTCTTTTTCGTCTTTTTTCTGCCTCTTTTTCTCTTCTTTTTCCAAGCGGCATTGCTGCAGACTTTGCTTTAACTCCATCACTTGATTTTTCAGACGAAGATTTTCTTCTTGTAATGCGTGAATATCAGTAAGAACCGGATCCGGCAAATGGATCTGATCCAAGTCTGTCCGCGGTATCTTTTCGCTGCCCATTCGGACAATTCTGCCCGGTACTCCGACAACTGTACAATTCGGCGGCACTTCTTTTAACACAACAGACCCGGCGCCGATCTTTGCATTTTCTCCGATCGTAAAAGAACCAAGAATCTTTGCTCCGGCACTGACCATCACATTATCCTCCAAAGTCGGATGCCTTTTCCCTTTTTCCTTTCCAGTCCCTCCAAGTGTCACTCCCTGATAAAGGGTGACATTATCGCCAAGCACTGCTGTCTCACCAATGATCACTCCACTTCCATGATCGATAAAAAGTCCCTTCCCGATTACTGCACCCGGATGAATCTCTATTCCGGTCTTTCTTACTGCCCTCTGAGAAATCCACCTGGCCAGAAAATAATGCCTGTTCTGGTACAGCTTATGCGCTGCCCGGTAATGAAGGATTGCTTTAAAACTCGGGTATAAAAACACTTCTGCAGTTGTCTTGATCGCAGGATCCCTTTCTCGGATCACCGCAATCTCCTCCCTGATGTAAGAAACCATTCCCATCCTGCTGCCTCCTTCTGATTTCCCATATAAAACAAAAACTCCATCTCCCTAAAGAGACGAAGTTTATCCGCGGTTCCACTCTTCTGAAAATCTGCCCATTGTTCAGACTTTCACTTTCACGCATGTAACGTATGCCAACGTATCTGGCTACTTTCTTTCGCCGGATCAGCTCCCGAATGCACTTCACAGACGCTTTCCTGAAGTGTGCTTTCAGCCGGTGACACACTCTCTCTGTCAGTTCCAAATCTATTACTCTTTTCGTTCTCAGCCTTTTTCATGATATCTATACATCAGTGTATGCAATAAAATCGTTTTTGTCAACCGTTTTCTTCGCAAGCAGCAGCTTCAGACAATTTCATTTAAAAAGACACCGTCTGCAGGTTCGATTTTATTCAAATCTTTCTGCAGTACTTCCGGCAGCTTTTCTTCCGTATAGGGTGCCCATCCAAAAAGAATCTGTGTCAGAGCTGCAATCGAAATCTGCCGATCTGTGTCATTTTCTTTTGCTGCTGTGCTGACTGCAATCTTTGTCCCATCGCTTTCCAGCAAAAATCTTCTGTTATTTTCTTCCAGAATCGGATCTGTCACTTCTACTGTAAAGGAAAATGTTGTCCTTGGACGAAGACTCTCAAAAAATCCCGGAAGATAAAGAAGTCTTGCCATAATAAGCGGTCTGTCTCTCTCTTCGGTCACACTTTTTTTAATATTGTGTACATCCAGATTCCAACCATCACAAAAAATCGCCTCGTTCCCTTTTGTCAGCCAAAATACTGCCTGAGGAAGTGCCTCTTCCTCTCCTTTCTTCAGAAGCGGTTCCCGGATTTCATAGGTCTCCTCTTTTGCAAAAAAGAAACTTCCGACAAGCTTTCCATTTTTTTCGATCATACCAATCCCACCATGCTCACTCTTCTGTTCCGCAAGCATCCTCCGATAATACTGCTCCGTACGGACAGCCACAACCTGATATGATTGCCGCAGAATCTCTTCTGCAAACTCTGCAAGCTTTCTGCAGTCTTTTTCAGATGCCTCCCGCATCTCATAGATATTTCCCCGAAGTTCATGAGATACCGACCTCTCCTTGCTTCCACAAACTTTTCCGCCTCTCTGTCGGTAAATATATCGAAAATCGTAAGGGTGATATATACTCTCCGCTGCGGGCATTAAAAAAGTAAACGGTTCTTTTCTGGCATACATCTTTTTTAGAGATGCCTGCAAAAGTGCGCCCATAAACCCACGCTTTCGGAATCGCTCCTCTGTTGCCACTGCGATAATATAGTGTGTCAGAAATTCAGAATCGTTGATCCGCATTTCATATGGATTCAGCTGGATCATCGAACAGATCTGATGCTCCTGCTCAATCACATACATCTCATTGTCCAACGTCTTCACTGTATAATAATAATCAAGAAATTCTTTTGTATCCTCTGCAAATACACGTTCCCACAATTCTCTTGTCCGTCCGTGTTCTTCTCTTTGAAGCATTCTCACTTCCATCTTATCGCTCCGTTCCTTCAGACGTCTTCCGGCATCCTCCACACCCCTGGCAGCCGCCTGCACTTTCTTCCGCAAATACCTGATAGCTCATAGTACGCATACTCTCGATTGCACAGATTGCCTGAGAGGAGATCCCTTCTCCGCTTCCGGTAAATCCAAGCCCCTCCTCCGTCGTTGCCTTGATATTGATCTGCTCTTTCTCAAGTCCAAGTACCTCCGCGATATTTTCCCGCATCTGTTCAATATACGGAAGCATTTTCGGACGCTGTGCAATAATCGTCGCGTCAATATTCTCAATCAAATACAATTTTTCCTCCAGAAGTTTTCCGACATGTTTTAACAATTCCATGCTGGAAATCCCTCTGTATCTCTCATCTGTGTCCGGAAAATGCTTCCCGATATCTCCAAGTGCTGCCGCTCCCAAAAGCGCGTCCATGATCGCATGGAGTAGCACGTCCGCATCCGAATGACCAAGGAGCCCCTTTTCATACGGAATTTTCACTCCACCAAGAATCAAATCTCTTCCTTCTGTCAATTTGTGAACATCGTAACCAAGTCCTACACGCATAATGGCACCTCTTTCTCTGTTATTCTTATTATTTTCTCTGTGGCATTGGGCTGATAGAGGCCTGTCTTCTCGGGAACATTTCTTTGGAAGTTTCTGACTCTTCTTGATGTTCCTGCACCTTCTCCTCTGTCACTTCTTCTGTCACTTCCTCTTTTTCTTCCTTTTCATCTATCTGTACGATATCCTCGTCTTCTTCCTGCTCCTCATCCATTTCTTCTTCAGAACCGTCTTCTTCTGTTTCCTCCGGCAAATCTTCTTCCGGATCAAGCGGCTCTTCGTTTAAATCGTCTTCCTCAATCTCGTCCTGTGATGTTTCTTCAGATTCCGCTTCCTGCACAGCCTCCTCTTCTTGGACAGATTTCTCCTGCGATTCCAAGTTTTCCTGTTGATCCTGTTCCTCTTTGACACTTTCTGAGAGATCCTGGAAATTGATATTTGAATTTCCCTCCGACATTCTTCTGTCCGTCTGTTCGATTTCCCCGTTCTCCTCGGATTTTTTGTTTTTCTGTTTCCAGAACTCAATATCCACTCCATATTCTTTCAGCAATGCTCCCACAGAAAGATAGAGTACGGTTCCACCTACTACCATAAAGAAAATGCTGACGATGATCATCAATACTTTTTCATTAGGTTCTGTCTGAAGAACACCGATCAGAAGGGAAATTCCGATATAAAGAATATATCCGCCTGCCAGCATTTTTAAAATCATTCTGCTTTTGTTGTTCATCTTTCTTACTCCTCTGTCGAAAAGGCTGTTGCAAACCGGAATGTTTCCTTTTGTAACAGCCTTTTTGTATTTATTTCTTTTATTGTACTTGAAAACAAAAAAAACATCAAGAAAAATAAAAAAAACCGAAGAATATTCTCCCGGTTTCCTTTGATACTTCTCTATACTTTTGATAGTAGCGGGAACAGGATTTGAACCTGCGACACCACGGGTATGAACCGTGTGCTCTAGCCAACTGAGCTATCCCGCCATATATTTATATAATTTTTTATAAATAGCGGGAACAGGATTTGAACCTGCGACACCACGGGTATGAACCGTGTGCTCTAGCCAACTGAGCTATCCCGCCACATATAATCTCCTATGAAATGCTTTCATATAAATGGGACCAATAGGGCTCGAACCTATGACCCTCTGCTTGTAAGGCAGATGCTCTCCCAGCTGAGCTATGATCCCATCTAATAGCGGGAACAAGATTTGAACTTGCGACACCACGGGTATGAACCGTGTGCTCTAGCCAACTGAGCTATCCCGCCATATATAATTCTCTATGAAGGCTTTTCATAGAAATGGGACCAATAGGGCTCGAACCTATGACCCTCTGCTTGTAAGGCAGATGCTCTCCCAGCTGAGCTATGATCCCATATTCCTGCGGGTTTCGCTCACCGCTAACCCGCTCTGCTATTATACTACTATTTTTTCTCAAATGTCAATATGTTTTTTCATATTTTTTTATTTTTTTCAAAAAAATGGAAAATCCATGTAAACTATTATCGACTTTCTTGTTTTCGACAGCTCTCTTTCCTCTATTTGTCGTCCAGTTTCAACACGCTCATGAATGCTTTCTGAGGAATTTCTACATTTCCAACCTGCCGCATTCTCTTCTTTCCTTCTTTCTGTTTTTCCAGAAGCTTTCTCTTACGAGAGATATCTCCACCGTAACATTTTGCAAGAACGTCTTTTCTCATCGCCTTCACAGTCTCACGGGCAATGACCTTGCTTCCAATTGCTGCCTGGATCGGAATTTCAAACAGCTGTCTCGGAATCTCCTCTTTTAATTTCTCACACATCTTGCGTCCACGTTCATAGGCTGTTCCGCTATGTACGATAAAGGAAAGAGCATCCACTTCTTCTTTGTTGATCAAAATATCCAATTTCACAAGCTCTGACTGCTGATAGCCAAGCATCTCATAATCAAAGGAAGCATAACCTCTCGAACGAGATTTCAGCGCATCAAAGAAATCATAAATAATTTCATTTAACGGAAGATGATACCGCAGCACCGCTCTCGTTTCCTCGATATATTCCATCCCCTGATATTCCCCGCGTCGTTCCTGACAGAGATCCATAATTGCCCCGATAAATTCTGATGTAACCATAATCTCTGCCTTTACCATTGGCTCTTCCATATATTCAATCTCTGCCGGATCCGGGAGATTGGATGGGTTTGTCAGCTCGATCACTTCTCCATTTGATTTGTGTACTTTATAAATAACGCCCGGTGCAGTTGTCACGAGATCCAAGTTGTACTCTCTCTCCAGACGTTCCTGAATGATCTCCAGATGGAGAAGCCCTAAAAATCCACAGCGGAATCCAAATCCCAGTGCAACGGATGTCTCCGCCTCAAACTGCAGCGCCGCATCATTTAATTGAAGTTTTTCCAACGCATCTCTTAAATCCTGATATTTTGCGCCATCAGCTGGATAAAGTCCACAGTACACCATCGGCTGGACTTTCTTATATCCCGGCAATGCCTCCGCGCATGGTCTGGATGCATCTGTGATGGTGTCTCCGACTCTTGTATCTTTGACATTTTTCAGGCTGGCAGTGATATATCCTACCATTCCTGCACTCAGTTCTTCACATGGGATAAACTGTCCTGCGCCAAAATATCCAACTTCTACAACCTCTGCTTTTGCCCCGGTCGCCATCATCAGGATTGGAGTTCCTTTTCGAACAGTCCCTTCCTTGATTCGGCAAAAGACGATCACTCCTTTGTATGGGTCATACACCGAGTCAAAGATCAACGCCTGAAGTGGTGATTTCGGATCTCCTCCCGGCGCCGGTATCTTCTCGACGATCTGTTCTAATACCTGATCAATATTTAGCCCTGTCTTTGCAGAGATCCGCGGCGCATCTTCTGCCTCGATTCCAATGACGTCTTCGATTTCTTCGATTACCCGTTCCGGCTCTGCACTTGGAAGATCTATTTTATTGATGACTGGCATCACGTCCAGATCATGGTCGAGCGCCAGATACACGTTGGCCAGTGTCTGTGCCTCAACGCCCTGCGCCGCATCCACAACAAGAATCGCACCATCACATGCTGCAAGGCTCCTTGATACTTCATAATTGAAGTCAACATGTCCCGGAGTGTCAATTAAATTAAAAATATATTCTTCTCCATCTTTTGCCTGATAAACAATGCGGACTGTCTGCGCCTTGATCGTAATTCCACGTTCCCGCTCCAGCTCCATATTATCAAGCACTTGTGACTGCATCTCACGACTTGTCAGCAGTCCGGTCTTCTCTATGATCCGGTCTGCCAAAGTCGACTTCCCGTGATCGATATGTGCAATAATACAAAAATTTCGTATCTTACTCTGATCTATTCCTGCCACTAAAATTCCTCCATCTCTCTATCTCTATCCCTCAGCCAAAATCATCTATACAAAGAAGTTTTCACTTCCCTTCCCGAAAGCTGAGGCGTTGTTTCTTTTTAACATCGCATTATTATATCATGCCATACTGTATTTTACAATGAAAAGTTCCGTCGCAAGTGCGTCTGTCAACCGCCCCGTCTTTACACTTTCCTCAAGGTCTGCTGCCATCTCCAGAATCTCTCTCAGTTCCTTTTTCTTAAAAAGCTTCGCCTGCCCTTGATATTTTCCGACAACAAACGTGTGCAGTCCTGTTTTTTCTCCGATTTCTTTTCTTCCATATCCACTCTGATCCAGTTCTTTCACCTCCAAAAGCAGGCGGAACTGACGGACAAGAAGAAACAAAATCCGCATCGGTGGTTCTTTCAACGCAAGCAGATCGTAATAAAGCTCTAGTGCTCTTTTTTGTTTCTTCTCGGCAACTGCTGCAACCATTTCAAAAATCTGATTGGAAATATGTGTCGTGCAGATTTCCTCCACATCTTCCACTGTGATTGCATCTTTCTCCAGTGTATAACAAAACAGCTTTTCCAATTCTCTCTGGAGATTCTCCATATCATCCCCGGTCTTTGCGAGAAGAAACTGTACGGTTCGCTCGGAAATCTGCTTCCCTTCCCGTTTCACCATCCCAAGGATCCATCGAACCAGTGTATGTTCGTCCTGTCGTCCCAGTTCCACGATACGCCCTTTTGCTTTCACTGCCTTATAAAGCTTTCCGCGCTTGTCAACTTCCTCTTCTACAAACAGAAAGTAGGATGTCTCCGGAAGTTCTTTCAAATAATCTGCCAGCTCCGGGGTGGCATTTTTGAAAAATCCCGAATTTTCCACAACGATCAGACGACGCTCACTAAAAAACGGCATCGTCTCTGCCAGATCGATCAACTCTTCCGGATGGATTCCTTTCCCTTCATAATAAGAGTAATTCATCGTATCTCCTTCATTGACAATCGCTTTTGACAACCGGTCTTTATATTGTTTCTTTAGATATACTTCTTCCCCATACAGCAGATAGATCTGCTTAAATTCTCCTGTCTTTAAATCTTCATTTAAACTTTTCATCGATCACCTCTGCCCTTTCCGTTTCCTGAAAATCCTTTTTCATCATATCACAGATGTTCCCACTACGTAAAGAGGATAGCATGCCAGTTTTCTTTGCGCCACCTTCCTATTTCCATCCTGACAAATACCCCTTTCCATCGTCAATCCTAAAACAAATCGCTCCATTGTCCTGTGTGCTATAGATTTTTACCCCAGATTGTTTTAAACGTTGAATCGTCTCCTGATTTGGATGTCCGTAGGAATTGTTACATCCTGCGGAGATAATTGCATACTTTGGTTTGACCTGTTCTAAAAACAACTCTCTCGTTGAATTTTTCGATCCATGGTGTGCAACTTTCAAAAGAAAGATTTCTTCAGAAAATCTGTCAACCAGTTCTTCTTCTCCCTTTCCCTCCACATCCCCTGTTAAGAGCAGTTTTACGTTTTGACAAGTTACTTTCAGCACGAGGGAACTGGCATTTCCCGGATCTGCTTCTGAATTTTCTGCCGGGTGGATACATTCAATGGAAATGCGAGCATCTTCCACGGATTCTCCCTCATGCATCGCCACAACCGACACCCCTTGCATATCCGCCTGATATGCCAGCTGCCAAAGGGTATCGTCCCATACGTCCTTTCTCGGAAGCACAAGTGTGTCGATGGAAATTCCATATGCCTGCCGTTCCATCAGTTCTACAATTCCATTCAAATGGTCCTGATCTCCATGTGTAACAAAAACATAATCCAGCTTTCTGACTCCTTTTGATTTCAGAAATGGTTCAATCCGATATTTTCCCACCTGTTTGATATCGGTACTTCCTCCATCGATCATACAAGTCAATCCCGTATCTGTCTGAAGAAAAATCCCATCTCCCTGCCCTACATCAAGAAATGTCACTTCCAGTTCTTCTTTTCCAATTTCAATAATAAGAATCAATGCCAACCCTGTGATCCACAACACACTTCCTACCTTTTGTTTCCAGTTCCATACCCGGTTCTGAACTTCCTTTTTCCATCTCCCTTTCTTTTCTTCCATTTTCTTTTCTATTATCTTTCTTCTCCACCACATCACAAACACAAAAAGCAGACAATAATATATCACAATCTTCCAGATTTCCGGTTTCCCAGTCACAACAACAGCATTAGGAAGCCTCAGAAACATCCGACAGAGTAACTCATAACCTTCCAGAAGAAATCCACTGCTTTTTAAAACAAGACTGCCACCCGGCATCCACAAAACGGCTAGAAAAAGCCCAATGATCGCTGTGCCAAGGATCCAGCTCATCAGAGGGATGACAAGCAGATTGAGAAAGATCGCATACAGCGATATTTCATAATAGAAAAAACTTAGGATCGGATGGAGTATTACAGTAATTGCCAGACTTCCGGATAATGTCTGTAACCATTTCTTTTCCCCTGCAAAAATTTCCTGAAATATTGGGCAGAGAAGCAAAATTCCAAGAATCGCCCCAAAAGACAAAAGGAATGCAGCGTCTGTCAAATCGTCCGGATTTTCTGCTGCGATCCATGCCGCTGCCACTGCCAGAGCCGTTGGCAGGTCATAGACCCTTCCGGCTGCATCTGCACCAATACGAAGAAGGAACATGAAAAAAGCTCGCTGTGTAGATACACTCATCCCCGTCATGCATGCATATCCCCCAAGCACAACCGCACTTGTAATCCCCGCTATACAAAAAGAACATCCTCCTTTCCGGAGCCATTGGTAGAAGGCATTGCCGATCAAAGATATGTGCAAACCGGAAATTGCAAGCAAATGGCTGATTCCGCTTTTCTGATACAGTTCTTTCACTTCCGGATCCATCCCCGCTTTCTCGCCCAACACCATTGCCGCAAGAATTCCTCCGTTTTTCTTTCCCAGGCAGTGTTCAAACACTTCCCTGCTCCTCTGCCGCATCCGAAACAGCATCTCCCTTAAAGAAACTTTTGCCCGCTCCGTGACCAAGATCTCTTTCGCCCACAAAAATCCTGTTGTATGTTTCTTCCGATAATACTCTCTCTGATCAAAATTCCCAGGATTACGTGCTTCTTCAAAGGTCTCTCCATCTCCTTTTACACAAATGCGATCACCGATTTTTACTTTACGGAACGAATCGTCATAAATCACTATTTTTTCTTTCTCAATATATTGCTTCTTTTTCTGTCTGGATTGTTTTTCAAGATTTCCAATTGTCAAGATTTGTTGTTTTGATGTGATTGATTTCTGAAGGACAGTGCCTTCTATCTGAATTGTTGTAGAAGAGGGAAAAGCAGGATTGTCCATCGTTTTCCCCATTATCAAAGTAGCTGCCAGCCTGAGCAGCAAAAAGAAGATGCACAGAAGACAGAGTGGTTTCTTTCTCACTTCTGCTCCTCCTTCTTCCTAACAGCTTCGCCGTCAAACGGTTGTTCCAGAGAAATGCCTTTGTAGCTTTGGTCACTTTTTCCGTTGACTAAGATCTGAACTGCCCGGATTTCTTTTCCGTTTTCCATCAAAGAACGGACAAGCGCCTCTATCTGCAACGCCGGATCCATCCGCGATTCCTGCTGAAGAAAGGTGTCATCAAAGTTGACATAACAGATTCCGTCCTTGACAGAAGTTCCGATCAGACGAACTTTAGAATCCAGTACCGGCTGAAGTTTCCCTGATGTCGGCCCTTTGAGCAAACGCTCCATGGCAAGTTTTTCTGTTGACAGATTCGTATTGTAGCGTACCTCCTCTAACACCTCCGGCACAAGCGCAGTACCTTCTTCATTTCCAAAATACAGTGTAAGGTTCGTTTTTTCATAAGAGTGTAGCACAGAACCTGTATTTTTAATAAAATCTTCTGCCCGCATGCTTCCAACAACCTGTCCTTCCTTATCCGTCAGTGGATTGCCCTCTACTTCAAATGCGACCGACTCGATGCCATCAATCTGCACAAGCGATTGGACGATCGCCGCCCGGCAAAGTACCTCCCGGACCGCTCCCATCTCATAATATCCTCCGCCAAAATTAACTGTGATCTTTCCCTCTTGCACCTCAAATCCAAGTACCTTTACCCGTTTTGAGATCACCGGTTTCATCTCCACATCCTCCGGCGCTTTGGAAAGTGCTTTTAACATCGCCCGTGCAGCTTTCTCTGCATCTTTCTCTTTGATCTGATACGGTTCTTTCTCAATAGTTGTCTCCTCACTGTTCATGTAATAAATTCCATCACCGGAAACACTCTTCTTTTCTTTCCCACATGCAGCAAGCAACATGATTCCCAGTACCACAAGTAGCCCAATTCCGATTTTCTTTTTCAAATTTCCTGTCATCTTCTCTCTTTTTGTCTTCCCTTTCATTTCTGCTCACCGGAATGTTACGCAATATAGGTCAAAGGAACACGAACAGTAAACGTCGTTCCTTCCCCTTCTTTACTGTGTACTTTCACAATTCCTCTATGCATTAAAATTGCATTTTTCGCAATTGCAAGCCCAAGTCCGGTTCCTCCTATCTCTCGGGAATGTGATTTATCTACCCGATAGAAACGCTCAAAAATATGCTCGACGGCATCTTCCGGAATCCCGATACCAGAGTCTGCAACTTTGATATAGAAATATTTATAATCTGCGTTCAGAGAGACATGCACCCATCCCTCCTCATGATTATATTTGATTGCATTTTCCACCAGATTAGAAATCGCAAGCGTCAGCTTCACTTCGTCCACCTCCGCAATCACCGGACGGAAACTTTCAAATACAACTTCGATATTATGTTGTACCGCAATCGGCCGCAGACGTTTTAAGATCAATTCCAGAAGATCATTGATATTTTCTGACTTGATATTTAAATCCGCCGACGTCTTGTCCAGCTTGACAAGTGACAGCAGGTCATTGATAATCTTATTCTCCCGCTCGATTTCTGCCGCGATATCCTCCATAAATTCCTGATACAATTCCGCAGGAGCGCCTTCCTGTACCAGGAGGGAATCGGCTAACACTTTCATCGAAGTCAATGGTGTCTTCAGTTCATGGGAGACATTTGAGACAAATTCCTGCCTGGAATCATCAAGAATCTTAAGTCTTCCAAGCATCTTATTAAATGCATCAGAAATCAGCATTGTCTCGGTATAGGCATTCTCGTGAAGATTGTCCGTATCATACCCTTCCGTCACGGCTCCGATTGCCTGTGTAATTCTTCCAAACGGCCGTACAAGAAGCGCGGAAACAAAAAAGGAAATGGTAATGATCACAACTCCGACAGCAATCTCCACAGCAACCGCTTTGGAATGCAGAACATCTACACTGTCCACAACGGAATCGGTGGAAACACTGACAAGCATGATCCCTTCAGTCTGTCCGCTATTCGGATCCTGGATTGCCTGCGTCACCTCAATATAGTGGTTTTTCGAATCATACTCACTTGTATTGTTTCCCCCATAGCACTCCATCACCGCCTCTGAAATGATTGTTTTCCCTTCCTCCATGTCATAAGTATCTTTGACTACCTGAAACTCATCATCGATCAGAAGAATTCTGCCACTGTAAATATCAGCAAGCTGTGCCAGCTCCGCATCCAATGTTTCTGACGGTACTCCCTTTAAATAGCCCGCTTTTCCAAGACGACTTCCTAGCATTGTGCTCTGATTCTGAATTTCCGCCGTCCGCACGGAAACCGCTCTCTTTTCATAATTGCTGATGATTCCCTGCCCGACAACGATACACGGGATAATTCCAATCACGATCAAAAGCAACATGATCCGAAAACGGAGACTTTTAAAGAACTTACCGCGGAAGTATATCTTATCCCCTAAAATAATAACCAACTCCCCACTTTGTATGCACATACTTTGGATCACTTGGATGGCTCTCAATTTTCTCCCGCAAGCGGCGGATATGTACATCTACAGTTCTTGCATCCCCCGGATAATCATAGCCCCAGACAAGATTCAAAAGCTTCTCTCTGCTGTACACTTTATTCTGATTCAGCGCAAGCAGTTCCAGCATATCAAATTCTTTTGCAGTCAGATTGACTTCCCGCTCTCCAATAAAGACACGGCGGCTCTCACAATCTAACTTCATCTCTCCCTTTACGATCAGATTCTTCTGTTCTTCCGGTCTGTCTTTCTTCGTACGCCGGATGATTGCCTTGATCCTTGCTTTTACCTCCAGAATATTAAACGGCTTTGTGACATAATCATCCGCACCATACTCCAGTCCCATGATCTTATCTATATCATCCCCTTTTGCCGTCAGCATAATGATCGGCACATCCGAAAATTCCCGGACCTGCTGACAGACCTCAAATCCTGTCAGTTTCGGCAGCATGACATCCAGAAGAATTAAGTCAAACTCACCGCTTTTTGCAAGCGCCAACGCCTCTTCCCCGTCATATGCAGCAGTGACTTCCATTCCATCCTGCTCTAGACTAAACCGAATTCCCTTCACAATTAATTTTTCATCATCGACAACCAATATCTTATTTCCCATAAACTCTCCCTTACCAGAGCATTCAGACTGTGATCCGTTCTTTCATTTTTTCAAACACACCGTCCTTGATTCCCTCGATCTCTTTGATCTGTTCAATGGACTGAAAGCCGCCTGCAGATTCCCGATAGGTAAGAATGCTATCTGCCTTTGCCTCACCGATCCCGGGAAGTGTCATAAGTTCTTCCTTTGTCGCAGTATTTAAATTCACCTTTCCCTGAGAAGTCTTTCCACTTTCTCCGGGTGCACCGGAAGTATTTACTTCTGTCGCAATTCCCGAAGCAACCTCCTCCTTTGTCGGAACCTGAATCTGTACCCCATCCGTCAAAAGTTCTGCCTGATTCAGAAAACTTTGGTCAGCCGCCTCCGTCATTCCTCCGGCACGCTCCAGTGCCTCAAAAAGCCGGGATCCTTCCGGCAGCTCATATACACCTGGTGTACAGACTGCACCCGATACATATACCCAGATCGTTTTTGGCTGCCGTTCACCGTCCGGCACTTCCGACGCAGATTGGTTCTGCCGCTCTTCTGAGTCCGATTCACTTTTTTCGACCTCTTCCAATTGGACCTCTTCCATCCGATGCTCCTCTTTTTCGCAGGCTGTCAGACAAAGTGTCACTATCAGAATCCCGATTCCATACATCCTACTTCTGCTGCGCTTCCACTTGTTCTTAGTGCTCTTTTCATTTTTCTTTTGCTTATACATATTTTCTCCTTTATAGATATTCTCTATAAATCCCCTCATATGCAAAGTCACATATATTGTATCGAATTTACCTCAGAATTACAACCAATTCTTCCCCGGCTTTTTTATTTCTTAGATTTCTTCTTTACTTCCACTGAAAAATCGCAATACCGATCAAAGCCAGAGCCATCCCTCCTATTTTTCGCCATTCCAGCGGTGATTTCTCCACACCAAACAATCCCAGTACTTCAATAACATATGCCACGATCAACTGTGCGATCACAATCAGAAGCGCCGCTTTTGCAGGTCCCAGCTGTTCCATACTTTTAATCACGGTCCACGTAATTCCAGCTCCAATCGCACCTCCCAGCAGCATATATTTTGGCTCTACTTTTCCGAGTGCCATCACACTATCCCTGCCTGCGATCAGCCATGCCACAAGACAAACCGCAAAAGCAGAAAATTGTACCCAGCCATTGGACACCCACATCCCCGTTGTTTTTGTTACCTGTGTGTTAAAAACTCCCTGCACACTCATCAGCGCCCCAGAGAGCAACGCAATAAAAAATCCAGTCATCGGACTCCCTCCCAGAATGATTCGTCACTTTTTTGTAACATCTATTTCTTTCCAGTGTATCCAATGACCGGATTTTTATGCCCCGATCCCAATCAAAAATTCATTTTTCTATATCATGTGACTTATAAAAATGAGCATCATCTGCTTTCTTTTAACAAACACGAACAAGTGCTCTCTCTAACTTTTCTGTCATTTCATCAATTTCTTTTTCAGTAATGATCAGCGGCGGAAGGAATCTTACAACCTGCGCTCCTGCCGTCACAAGCAAAAGTCCCTCTTGTTTCGCCGCCTCCACAATCTTTCCGGCCGGACAAGAAGTGATCAACCCCTGCATAAATCCCTTCCCTCTTCTCCCGGTGAACAGATCGTATTTTGCAAGTAAAGTATCTAATTTTTCTTCAAGGTACGGAGTCAATCTGCGCACATGTTCTGCTAACTTCTGCTCTGTAAAAAGATCGATCACCGTACTGACTGCCTGACATGCAAGTGGATTGCCGCCGTAAGTCGTCCCGTGATCACCCGGTTTTAAGGAGTTTTGCGCTACCTCCTCTTTCATTGCAAAAGCCCCTACCGGAACTCCGTTTCCGATTGCCTTTGCCATCACAAGGATATCCGGCTGTACCCCATATCCTTGCCACGCAAACATTGATCCGGTTCGCCCCATGCCGCACTGAATCTCGTCAAAGATCAACAGAATCCCTTTTTCCTCGCAGAGTGTGCGAAGTCCTTGCAGAAATGACTGTTCTGCTACAAAGACGCCACCTTCTCCCTGTACCGGTTCTAGAAGGATTGCACCTGTCTTCTCTGTCACCTGTTCTTTTACACTTTCCAGATCATTAAATATGGCAAATTTCACACCGCCTACAAGTGGTTCAAACGGTTCCCGATAGCTTTCCGTTCCCGTCACCGACAGCGCCCCCATACTGCGGCCATGAAAGGAATGTTCCATGGAAATAATCTCGCAGGCACTGTTTCCTTTTTGCTTCGCATATTTTCTTGCTGTTTTCAAAGCGCCCTCAATTGCTTCTGTCCCGCTGTTTGCAAAGAAGACACGATCCATTCCCGAGATGGTTTTCAGTTTTTCTGCCGCTTGGGCAAGCGGTTCGTGATAATATAAATTGGATGTATGGATCAACTGATCAATCTGTTTTTTCAATGCAGACTGCAATGTTTTGTTTCCATATCCAAGAGAACTGACACCAATCCCCGAGCCAAAATCCAAATAGGCTTTTCCATCTGTATCATACAGGTAAGCGCCGTCTCCTTTTTCCAACACAAGATCATATCGATTATAGGTATGTAAGATAGCGCTTTCCGTCTTACTGATTGTCTGGTCCATAGTAAAATCTGCTCCTTTCTCCCTCAAAAATGGCAGTTCCAATTCCTCTGTTTGTAAAAATTTCAAGCAACAGACAATGCGGGATTCTTCCATCAAGAATATGGACTCTCGATACCCCTGCCTGGATTGCCTCTATACAGCTATAAAGTTTCGGAATCATTCCCCCGGTGATCGTTCCCTTCTCGATCAGCTGTTTTCCTTCTTGAATTGTCAATTCTGAAATCAACGTGGAGGCATCTGCCGGATCTGTACAAATTCCTTCTACATCAGATAAAAACGCTAATTTTTCCGCATGTACCGCCTGCGCGATCGCACACGCCGCATCATCCGCATTGATATTATAAGTCTGATAATCCTCTCCTAGCCCGATCGGACAGATGATAGGAAGGAAATCTTTCTCCAGAAGATCCAAAAGTACATTTGCATCCACCGATGTCACTTCCCCCACAAATCCGATGTCTTTTCCGTCTGAAAATTTCTTCTGCGCCCGAAGTAATCCACCATCTTTTCCACTCAGACCGATGGCCCGCACTCCCAACGATTCCACAAGCTGAACTAACCCTTTATTCACCTTTCCAAGCACCATTTCTGCAACTTCCATCGTCTCCTCATCCGTCACGCGAAGTCCGTTGACAAACGTAGGCTGCTTTCCAGTCTTCTCCATCCACCGGCTGATCTCTTTCCCTCCTCCGTGGACAATGATTGGTTTGAACCCGACCAATTTTAAAAGAGTCACATCCTCAATCACCCGCTTTTTCAATGTCTCATCGATCATCGCACTTCCACCATATTTTACAACGATAATCTTTCGGTTAAATCGCTGAATGTACGGCAACGCCTCGATCAGTACCTCCGCTTTTTTCAAATATTCCTGCATCTTCTGGCTCATTTTCGTCTCTTCCTTCCTTTTATCTCTGCATCATTTCTGTTTGGTATGCTAGCTCCGGTAATCTGCATTGATATCGATATATCCGTGTGTCAAGTCACAGCCCCATGCAGTCGCTTTCCCATCCCCAAGTTTCAGATCTGCAAGGATTTTTACTTTTTCCTCAGATAAAATCTCCGTCGCCTTCTCCTCACTATACGGAAGTGCCACCCCATCGGAAAGAATCTGAATCGTTCCTGCTGCACTTTCCAAAAAGAGATCTACCTGCTCCGGTACAAATGAAACGCCTGCATATCCCATCGCACAGAGAATCCTTCCCCAGTTTGCATCATGACCTGCCACTGCTGTTTTCGTCAGATTCGAGCAAACGACTGACTTGCTGATTTTCTTTGCCTGCTCTTTATCTGCCGCTCCGACAACCTCCACTTCCAAAAGAGCCGTAGCGCCCTCTCCATCTCCTGCGATTGCCTTTGCCAGCTGCTCATTGACCGTATGTACTGCTGCTGCAAATGCTTTATATTCTTCTGTACCCGGACAGATCGAAGCATTTTGTGCCAGTCCGTTCGCAAGAAACAAGACCGTATCATTTGTAGAAGTATCTCCATCTACGGAAATCATATTATACGTCTCCTCTACATCTTCACTTAATACTTTCTGTAAAACTTCTTTTTCAATCACAGCATCGGTCACAAGAAACGAAAGCATCGTACACATATTTGGGTGGATCATTCCGGATCCTTTGGCCATCGCACCGATCGTCACTGTCTTCCCGCCAATCTCCAGCTGTACTGCAGCCTCTTTTTTATGCGTATCTGTTGTCAGAATCGCCTCTGCGGCCTCTGCTCCACAAAGTTTGTCATTGCCTTTTGCCTGGGCAAGCATATGGATTCCCGCCTGGATTTTCTCCATCGGAAGCTGTTTTCCAATCACTCCGGTAGAGCTTACCAGCACTTGTTCTTTCTGAATCCCGAATACTTCTGCCGCTGTCTGTGCTGTCTCTTCACAATATTGCATCCCTTCTTCTCCGGTACACGCATTTGCAATTCCCGAATTGACAATTATCGCCTGCACCGCTCCGCCTTGTTTGACAATCTTCTGATCCCACTTTACCGGAGCTGCCTTCACCACATTTGTCGTAAAAGTTCCCGCCGCCACACACGGAACACTGCTGTAAATCAATGCCATATCTGTACGCCCCTCGTATTTGATCTGGGCCGCTGCCGCTGCCGCCTCAAATCCCGGTACCACTGTAATTCCACCTTTGATCTGCTTCATCTCTGTTTTCCTTCCTTTCTTTGCTGCCTGTTATTTCTGCCTTCTATCGATTAAATGTCGTTTCATTCTCTTCGTTTAAAGAGAGGTCATAATAATTTAAGTCTTCTCTCCGCTTCCATCCGCTTTGTTCCCAGAACTGATTCCCAACCTGATTGTCCGTAAATGCAATCAGGCAGACCTGATTGATTTTCTCTGCTCTCAGCGCATCCATCGCCATCTTCGCCATCTGTGTCCCGATTCCTTTCATCCGATGTTCTTCAGCAACGCATACATGATAAAAGCAACCATTTCTTCCGTCATGTCCGCATAAAATACTGCCGACAATCTCTCCTTCTTCCTCCGCTACAATACTGGTAGTCGGATTTCTTCTAAGGAAACGTTCCAGTCCTTCCCGCGAGTCATCGATACTACGGATTCCAAATCCTTTGGTCTGTTTCCAAAGCTTATAAACTCCCTCATAGTCTTCTATCATCATTGCGCGTATCATCGTTCTGCCTCTCCTTTTTCCGTCTTTTTCTTCTTTTTTCCTGCTGTAGCTTCTAAGGAAACAGCGGGATTGCAGTCAGTCCTTCCGTCTCATCCAGTCCGAACATCAAATTCATATTTTGGATTGCCTGCCCCGCAGCGCCCTTCACAAGGTTATCCATCGCTCCCAGGATCACAATCCGATTGGTCCGCTGATCAATCTGAAATCCAACATCCACATAGTTGCTTCCTTCCACCCATTTCGTCTGCGGACATATCCCGGTTCGCAGTACACGAACGAATTTCTCGCTGTTATAACAACTGTCATATGCCTCTCTTACCATTTCTTCCGTCACACCTTGTTTTAGTGATGCGTAGGCGGTCACAAGGATCCCCCTATTCATCGGAACAAGATGCGGGGTAAAATTCACACATACCTTCTCCCCTGCAACAAGAGACAGCTGTTCTTCGATCTCCGGTGTATGCCGATGTGTGGTCACCCCATATGCTTTCATATTTTCATTGACTTCACAATAAAGATTATCTATTTTCTCCGTTCTTCCTGCCCCCGATGTCCCGGACTTTGCATCGATGATCAACGTCTCCGGAACTATCAGTCCATTCTTTACCAATGGAAGAATCGCCATCAGAGAACACGTTGGATAACAGCCGGGATTGGCGATCAGCCTTGCTGATCGAATATGCTCCCGATTCCACTCGCAAAGTCCGTAGACTGCTTCTTGCAGAAGTTCCGGGCTTTTCTGTTGTATTTTATACCATTTTTCATACGTTTCCGCCTCTTTTAAGCGAAAATCTGCACTTAGATCAATGACTTTAGCTTTCTCTAGCACCGTCTCACTGATCTGTCCGGCACAAAATCCCTGCGGCGTTGCAGTAAAGATTACATCCACGTCATCCGCAAGTGCCTCCATCACCTTTTCCCCGCACGTTCCTTCTACAATCTGAAATAAATTCTGGTAAACATTAGTATAAGGAATCTCCTGATAACTTCTGGAGCCAAACCATACTACTTCCACTTCCTTATGACCAGCCAAAAGTCTGACTAATTCTCCTCCGGCATACCCCGTTGCACCAATTATTCCTGCACGAATCATCTATAACACCCTTTCTCTCTTTTTCCATCGAATAAATTTTGATTTTGCATGATTATACATCTATTTTAAATGTTATGCAATAGTTTTTTTGCATTTTATTTTGTACAATTTTACTTTGCACCCAAATCTGCTTTTATCGCTTTCCTCTTTCCCCATAACTTTCTTCTCCGTTTTTCATTTTCTTGTTTTCCCTCTCATACTTTGCATTTTATAAGTAAACACAAGTGCTTTTTCGTTTTTCTCTACGAATTTTTTCATTTTTACATTACTCTTTTTTCTATAAAAACTAGTATATTTCCCCCTAGTGCACATTTGTTTTCCTATAACAGTTTGCTTTGCTTTTTTAATCTCATTTCTCTTTTTCAAATTTTCTTGTTGCATATTTATTCATTTTGTTGTATATTAATACTATCAAATTTCAAGACAAACAGAACAAGGAGGACTTTTCACATGAAAGAAAAAGTAATTTTAGCATATTCCGGCGGATTGGACACAACAGCCATCATCCCATGGCTCAAAGAAAATTTTGATTATGAGGTCATCTGCTGCTGCATCGACTGCGGACAGGGAGAAGAACTGGACGGCTTAGAAGAACGCGCAAAATTATCCGGCGCTTCCAAATTATATATTGAAAACATCGTTGATGAGTTCTGTGATAACTATATCGTGCCATGTGTACAGGCAAATGCAATCTACGAAAACAAATATCTGCTCGGCACTGCGATGGCACGTCCGGGAATCGCAAAAAAACTAGTAGAAATTGCAAGAAAAGAACATGCTTCTGCTATCTGCCACGGAGCAACCGGAAAAGGAAATGATCAGATTCGTTTTGAATTAGGAATCAAGGCACTCGCACCGGATCTGAAGATCATCGCTCCATGGAGAATGACTGATCTTTGGACATTAAATTCCCGTGAAGAAGAGATTGCATACTGCCATCAGCATGGGATCGACCTTCCATTTGATGCCAGCCAAAGTTACAGCCGTGACCGTAACTTATGGCACATCAGCCATGAAGGATTAGAGCTCGAGGATCCTGCGCAAGAGCCAGACTATGAACATCTGCTTGTACTCGGCGTTACCCCAGAACAAGCACCGGATGAAGGCGAATATATCACAATGACTTTCGAAAAAGGTGTTCCAGTCAGCTTAAACGGACAAACGATGAAAGTATCTGAGATTATCACAGAGTTAAACGCCCTCGGCGGAAAGCATGGAATCGGTATCATCGACATTGTAGAAAATCGTGTTGTCGGAATGAAATCCCGCGGTGTCTATGAAACTCCAGGAGGAACCATCTTAATGGAAGCTCACCAGCAGTTAGAGGAACTGGTGCTTGACCGTGCAACCTATGAGGTGAAAAAAGAAATGGGAAATAGACTTTCTCAGATTGTATACGAAGGAAAATGGTTCACACCACTCCGTGAGGCTGTGCAGGCATTTATCGAATCCACACAGCAATATGTGACCGGAGAAGTAAAATTGAAGCTTTATAAAGGAAATATCATCAAAGCCGGAACAACCTCTCCGTATTCTCTGTACAGCGAATCTCTCGCAAGTTTTACTACCGGAGAACTTTATGACCACCATGACGCAGAAGGATTTATCAACTTATTCGGTCTTCCGTTAAAAGTACGCGCAATGAAACTTGCAGAAACAGAAAAGTAAAAAACAGACACACAAAAAGGACAGCTGATCTTTCCAGCTGCCCTTTTTGTTTTCTAAAACTTCTTGAGTAACATTCTGTATTTCTTTAACCAATTCCCCCATACACGATCCCGAGGATCACTACAAGAATGGTCACGATCACAAACACATATTTTGCAAACGCAAGGAACCTTTTTCCAAGCGGTTTCCCTGCTCCTTCATTGATCGCCGCAAGCGCCTTTTCTCCATCATGAAGATAGTAAAAGACAATCAGCACAAGAAGTGCCATCAGCGGTGAAATTACAACTGTGATCAGATTGGTAAACTGATCAAAGGTTGTCATGCTCAAATTCAAAGGAACTGAGAGCACAAATGTGACAACTCCCACAAAAATCACCGCCTTTTTCCTTGTCAGCTTCGAGTGCGAAAGGATTGCCTCCACAACCCCTTCCAGCATATTAATAGAAGAAGAGATCGCCGCACAGAGCAAACTGATAAAGAAGATAACCGCAAGGATTGTTCCACCCGGCATTTTTTCAAAAATGATCGGCATCGTCATAAATAATAATGGTGGTCCTGATTTTGCATCCAACCCGAATGCAAATACCGCCGGCATGATCACAAAAGATGCAAGTACCGCTGCCAGCGTATCCAACACTGCCGTGCTGACCGCCAGATGCGGAATATCATATTCTTTCTTCAAATAGCTCCCATACACTACCATCCCGCATCCATTGATGGATACCGTGAAAAATGCCTGTCCAAGCGCCATCACCCATGTATCTGCTTTCAAAAGGTACTCCCATTTTGGCTGAAGCAGAAACTTCACACCTTCCATCGCTCCCGGAAGTGACAGTGACTGGAAAATCAGTACGATAAAAATCAGAAACAATGCCGGCATAATGATCTTGCTGATCCGCTCAATCCCTTTTACAACACCTGCACAAATGACCAGTACCGTCAGAAAAATCGCAACCGCATCCCATGGAATGGAAGCAGCTGAACCTGCAAACTCTGTAAAATAGGTGTTCTTATCCACCTTTGCCAGCTTTCCGGTTCCACTCATTACAAGGTATTTTAAAATCCACCCGACAACCACATTGTAAAACATAAAAATGCCAAGAAGCCCGATTGCCGGAAGCATTCCTACAATCTTTCCACCCTTCCATGTTCTTTCACGGAACACTTCTGAGATTCCAGTCATCGAACCGCCGCCAAAAGCACGCCCGAACGCAAATTCTGTAATCAGTCCTGTCGTCCCAAGAATCAAGACAAACAGAAAGTATGGGATCAAAAATGCCGCCCCACCGTAAGCGCCAAGCCGGTATGGAAACATCCATATATTTCCAAGTCCAATAGCCGAACCGATGCAAGCCATAACAAATCCCATTCTGCTCGTAAATTTTTCTCTCTTTTCCATAAGCAACTCCTTTTCTCTCCAAACCCATCCACAAAAAACATCAATCAGCAGATCGACTCAGACAGGCTTTCCGATTTCTCTCCATATACTATCACACTTTAAAGCATTAATGCAAGAAAAAAGTAGAAAATATATTTTTTTCCTGTTCTTTTGAATATCCGGCACGAAACATACCTATCCTATAATAAAAAACATAAGGATGTGTACTATGAAACCAGTAATCGGAATTATTGTCTGCGGTCTGATGGATGACCGCCAATTTGTAACTAATGCTTACATTCAATCCATAAAATATGCAAAAGGAGTCCCTCTTCTGCTCCCACTCGTGCGTTCTGACGAGGCACTTCAGACATATTGTTCTCTCTGTGACGGTTTCCTCTTCTGCGGTGGAAACGACATCACCCCACTTCTGTTTGGAAAAGAACCGGCAAAAGGACTGGGGGCAACCAACATCACACTGGATATTTTTCAACTTCGCCTTCTGCGCGCCATTCTAAAAACAAAAAAACCCCTGCTTGCCATCTGCCGTGGAATGCAGGTCTTAAATGTAGCCTGTGGAGGAACGCTTCTCCAAGATATCGATACCTCACTCCACGCACCCATCAATCATATGCAGCTTTCCGCCTCTAGAAGTGAAATCAGCCATAAAGTACTGGTCGCAAAAGGAAGTATTCTCTCCTCCATCACAGGTTCGTCCCTCTATACAAACAGTTTCCATCATCAGGCAGTCGACTCACTCGGCAAAGGGCTCGTCCCAACTGCCCGGACTTCTGACGGCATCATCGAGGCAATCGAACTTTCCGCTCATCCATTTGCCCTTGGAGTCCAATGGCACCCGGAATGTATGTACCGTACTTCTCCTGTCATGCGTGATCTGTTTGCTTCATTTATCACTGCCTGCCGCAAATAATTTATTTTGCCAGCCCCTGCTTCTGCAATTTCTAGTCATTGCCCCGACGCCTGCAATATGGTATGATATCCAGAGACATTTCAAACAACAAAACAAGAACCGGAAGGAAGATTTTAAACTCTTCTTTCCGGGCAATCATTATAACAAATAAAGGCAGGGCAATACCCATGACAGATCATCAGATTTCTTCCCTCTCCAGCCTGCTCCACCAGGATCTTTTTGAGTTTCTCAAAGGCTCAATTTCCGGTGGACTCCTCTGCGGCTATACCGGAGAAGGATTCCCTTTTCATTTCATCAGCGATCAACTGCTGCACCTTCTTGGCTTTGAGAGCCGCGAGGAATATTGTACGTTTATTAAAAATAAACTGATCAACGGCATCCATCCAGATGATCGGGAGTATACAACAGACACTGTTTTGTCTGCTCTAAACGAAGACCAGACGTACGAAATTAAATATAGAATGTTAAAAAAAGATGGTTCTTTTATCTGGGTCATCGGTCAAGGAAAGAAGTTTTTCCATAAAAATTCCGAATTTGTAGCAAGTATCTGTCTGGATATCACTGATACCATTGAACTGCAGCAAGAGCTGAGTGAACTTACCCATAACATTCCCGGTGGAGTCTGTAAAATTTTGATGGATCAGGATTTCACACTTCTTTATGGAAACGATAGCTTCTATCAGCTATATGGATACACTTCTGCAGAAATGCAGACACAACTGGGCAACAAGCTAATTGCCACGATCCTTCCTGAGGATGCAACGTCTATTATGGAAATCATCGAGCGTACTTACCGAAGTCAAGAATCTCATTTTGAATTTGAACAAAGAATTTTTCACAAGGACGGTTCCATACGCTATCTTCTGACAAACGGTGCCTTCAGCCATTCTCGGAAAGGAGTTCCCACTTTAAATTGCGTCATCATCGATATCACAAAGCGCCGACTATCTGAACAGGAACTTGCTATCAACGAAGAGCGTTTCCGGATTGCTGTCACACAGACACAGAGTGTGATCTTTGACTATCATATTCAAAAAAACAAGTGGTCCATTCGAAAGAAACAATGCACCTCTATGGACTGCCGGAAATCATGAATGATGTTCCGGAAAGTTTTGTGCGTTCTAAGATCATTCCTCGCAAACATGCTGCCGCTTTTCTTTCCATGTACAGAGAAATCCAACAAGGAAGTCCTCACAGCAGCTGCACCGTAGAAATCTTAGCAGCAGACGGAAAATATTACTGGAATACGATCACAATGACAACTGTTTTCAATGGTCAGCACAAACCGGTCCGTGCCATTGGTGTCGTGGAAAATATTACTCAGCATAAAGAAATGGAATATGCTTATCTCAAAGAAGAAACTTACCGACGTGCTCTGCTTGCAGATACTCTGTTTTACGCGGAAATCAACCTGACCGAAGGTATCATCGACACCCTCTCCGAGATGAATACCCAAGAATTGATGGAACACCTCTGCCGCTCTTATGACCAATATCTAAGAGTCGAAGGAAGCAAAAATATTCATCGGAAAGATTATCCCAAATTTCTGGAAACTTTTTCGCGTAAAAATCTTCTTGCAAATTATGCCAACGGGATTCAGGAACTCAAATTAGAATATCGTCATTTGACGAATTTTGGAAAGACTTGCTGGGTAGAAACAACTGCCCATATGATGAAAGACCCTGTTTCCGGAGATATCCGCTGTCTTCTCTACTTACATGACATTGATGCAGCAAAAAGAGAGCGGCTGACTCTTGAAAACGCCTCCCGGCTGGATCCTCTGACCAAGCTATATAACAAGGGAGCTGCTGAGACATTGATCCGCAGCCAATTAGAAGCAAGTTCTCCCGATGCCTGCCACGCATTTATCATCATTGACCTTGATCACTTTAAAAAGATCAATGATCTCCATGGACACGCTTGCGGAGACAAGGTGCTAAAAGAAACGGCAAAACGAATTCAGCAGCATTTCCGTTCGGACGATATCATCGGGCGAATCGGCGGAGATGAGTTCATTGCCTTTATCAAAAATATCCCTTCGAAAGACTTTCTGATCCAAAAGTTAGAAAAGCTTCGATATACCGTAGTACCTTTCCGCGGTATTCTTACATATAGTATGGGAATCTGCCTCACATCGAACTATGGATTTGACTTTGAAGTACTGTATGAAAAAGCGGATATCGCTCTTTATCACTCAAAAGCACGTGGGCGCAACTGTTTTACCTTCTATACTTCAGTCATGCATCTACCCGAACAAAATGGTATTCCTAAAAGTGAAATTGTTATGGAACCGGAGGATCCTGCATGGTCACAGGAAATCTTCCATGCGTTGATTGAAAATCTGGAGGATATTACATATCTGAGTGATCCATACACCTATGAACTCCTCTACGTTTCTCCGCAAGTCCGTGACATTTTAGGATTATCCGGCAATGATCCCATTGGAAAAAAATGCTACGAAGTACTTCAAGGAGAACACAAACCATGCCCATTTTGCACAAATCACCTTTTGGATCAAAAGCCGGTCATCTGGGAACACCACCACCGACTCCTGAACCGTGATTACCTGCTCAAAGATAAATTTATCACATGGAATCACCGTAAAGTGCGCATGGAGCTTGCAATCGATATTACGGATCTAAAATTGAACGGAATCCAGCAAAGATTTTCTATCGCATTAACAGAATATGCTTCTCTGCTGGAATCTCTGTCCGGAACAAAAGAGATCCTCCAGGTAGCCGCACAAACACTCGGCAAATTTTATCAGGCGGATGATGTCTGTCTGATTTATCCTGCCCATACGGGAAATTCTTATCATTTCAAATGCCTTTGGCATTACGAAAACTCTATTTCCCAAAGTGCATTGGTCCAACTGACTCAAATTGAAAAATACGCATTTATTCAGGACTTATTTTACACAAATGATATCATCCACATCCCGGATATTGAAATGCTCCGCCCAAACTATCCGGAGGAAATGCGACTTCTGGAACGTTACGAAATCCGGCAGATGCTTGGTTTTTCTTTCTCCGCTGAACACCCTAAAAATGCCTGCCTGATTTTATCCAACCCGCATACCTGTGGCAATGAGTTACATTTTCTTCGTCTGGTATGTCATCTTCTCACAAATCGGCTGCATAGTATCGATGCGGAGAAAAAACTAGACTATAACTTCTGGCATGATGCACTAACCGGCCTTTACAATCTTGCAAGTTTTTCTTCTTATACTAAAAAACGGCATTTTGAAGAACTCTCCTCCGTAGGACTTGTGCTTGCGGATATCAATGGTTTCAAACAGATTAACAATACGATGGGATATTCCTTTGGCAATCAGGTGCTTCTGGACACTGCTCGTGTTTTTCGAGAATATTTCCCAGATGCCTATCACTTCCGTCTCAGCGGAAATGAATTTTGTATTATCTGCGAAAATGCTTCCGGCAAATATTTTTATCAACAGATTTCACTATTACAGGCAGATCCCATCGTTCTGAGACATGACGGGATTTCCTTTGGCTACCACTGGATGCAAAAAGAAGTAGATTTTTCCATACTCAAATCTCTTGCAGAAGATTCGATGATGGAAGAAAAGCAAAAATATTACATGGAAACACCTTATTTTGCCAAACGGCATCGTCCTACTATCCTGCAACAAACATTGCGCGACTTAAAAGAAGAACGATTCCTCATCTACCTTCAACCCAAAGTAGATCTCTCCTCAAGAAAACTTATCGGAGCTGAGGCATTGATCCGGTATCGCCACGAGGAACGCGGCTTGATAGCACCTGATTTTTTTATTCCACCACTAGAAAAAGAGCACCTAATCCGCTATATCGATCTATTTGTTTTAGAACAAGCGTGCCGTCTTCTCGGGCGCTGGCAACAGGAAGGACATAAAACATTTCCTATTTCCATCAATTTTTCTAGAATTACACTGATGGAAGAAGAAATCCTTCCTTCCCTGCTTGAACTGGTACACACTTACCAAATTTCACCTTCTTTGATCCAAATTGAAATCACCGAGACTATCGAAGAGAAAGATTGCGATGTTCTCCTGACACTCAGCCACCAGCTACGGCAGGCCGGATTCACAATTGCCCTCGATGATTTCGGCACAAAATATACAAACTTGTCCATTCTCACCCACATGGATTTTGACGTTCTAAAACTTGACCGCAGTCTGATTCAGACACTGTGTTTCAGAGCATCTAATCAGACGATCATCAAGCATGTAATTCAAATGTGCAAAGAACTTCCGGTAGAAGTCATCGCTGAGGGCATCGAAAATGAAGAACAGGCAGCACTCCTCACCTCTATGGGATGTCCTTCTGCACAGGGATACTTATTCGGAGCACCAATGCCTATTTCCGAATTTGAATCTAGATTCATGCCGGCGGAAACAGATTTCAAAATCTCGCCATAGAAAAAGGAGGGATGGTCCGACTTTGCATCTGCATTGTCCGCCATCCCTCTTTTTCTAACTCTTTACAAAACCCCTTCATCTATCATAAGATCGGTCCCATCTGCCGCAGTCGTCGCCAGTGTGTCACATCTCTCGTTCTGCGGATGTCCATCATGTCCTTTCACCCAGATAAAAGTAACTTGATGTTGTTCCTTGGCTGTCAGAAGCCGTTTCCACAAATCCACGTTTTTGACCGGCTCATTTTTCCCGCGCTTCCAGCCTTTCTTGATCCATCCATCGATCCAGTGTTGATTAAACGCATCCACCACATATTTGGAATCCGAATACAACTCAACGCTGCACGGACGGTTCAGCGCTTCCAATCCTTTGATCACCGCCATCAGCTCCATCCGGTTGTTCGTTGTCCTTCTGTAACCACCGGACAGTTCTCTTGTATGTAATTCTCCTTTTCTATCTACATACTCGAGCACAGTTCCGTATCCTCCCGGTCCGTCCGGATTTCCTCTGGCTGCCCCATCTGTATAAATCTTTACATGCATATTCTTTCCTCCTGTCTGGTCCAGTTCCCCGTTGCTAAAAATTCTTCTGCCATTTTCTCTGCCTCATCTGTAATCCGATCTTCATATCCGATCAACCGAAGAAGTTTGATCGCATTGCGTGATACTGCTCTCCCCTTTTGCAGGCAATAATCAAACAGGATATCCTCATCCATGATTGTCTCCTGAAAATGATAATTGTCATAGCAGTTCTCCAGCAGATGTGTCAATTCAATATCATGCGTTGCCGCAAAACAAATCACACCTTCTTTTGCAAGACTTTTCAAGATCTGTGCGGAGGCCGCGATTCGCTCGACAGTGTTCGTTCCACGCAGCACCTCATCCACAAAACACAGCATCGGAACATCCTCGTTTACATGATTTAAAATCCTTTTCAATGACTTGATTTCCACAATGTAGTAGCTTTCATTCCCCTGCAAGTTGTCACGCAGAGCCATCGAAGAATAGATCTGAAAAAACGGCGCTTCATATTTTGCCGCCGGGCAGGTAAAAATCGTCTGCGCCAGCACCGTATTGATTGCCACGGTCTTTAAGAAAGTAGATTTTCCAGATGCATTGGATCCAGTCAGAAGAATACTTCGGTGCGCTATAACAGAATTTGCCACCGGATCTGCCAGCAGTGGATGATATACATTTTCCAGATAGATTTCTGCCTTCTTTCCTTCTGTAAAATTCGGTTTCTCATAATAAGGAAGAAATGTACGGAAAGATGCCGCGCTGATCATACTGTCCAAATATCCGATAATTTGGATCACTTCTTCAATTTTCCCTCTATTTTTTTCTGCCATTTCCAGCATCGAATTGAATTTGATTAAGTCAATGTGAAACAACATCCGGATATAATCAAGTACTGCATCGACCATCGATCCAGTCGCACCTCTCCCTGCCACAAGCACATGGGAATGTTTCAGAAATACATTCATTTCTTCCCGAATCTTATGTAGTTTGTCAAGATAAAACTGTATCTCCGGGATTTTTTCCTTCCCCAATGCTTCTGCTGCCCGAAGAACCCGGATCAGATAAGAAAAGGTGGCGATATATGGTTCAATCTCACTTTTTCTCACAAAATAACTTTTGATATTCCAGACTGCCGCCGCTATAAGCAAGATCATCCCAACCCCGGGAGCTGCCAGCAGCGCACCGACTCCGACAGCAATCGCTGCAATTGCCAGATAATGTCTGCTGTTTTTTTCACGTCTGACATCCTCCAGACGGTCAATGTAATCGCTCACAGAATATTTCGGCATTCCTCCGATCTCATAGAACAGATATTGCAGGCGGATCCTCTCTTCCTCATTTTTGGTGAAAAACTCCATCAGGCGATCTCGTTCCTTCAATTTCTCTGCCGAAAGCACCGGAGTCCGCAGAAGATAGTACAGATACTCTGCTCCCACCGAGGAAGTTGTGTGATCCATCAGCTGATAGACCTCATCCAAATCCAAATCGTTCCATGTAATATCATCTACATACGTCTCTGTGATCTTTCCCTTTCGCAGCTGCTGCTGAAAATAATGAGAAATGGACTCATACTTTGTACGGTCATATTCTTTCTCCGAAGCGGTACCCCACGCTTCTTTCCATGTGTTCTTTAAATATCGCTCTCTTTTCTTGGCATTTGCCGAAATCTGATACAAAAATACTATGATCAGCACAAAAATGATCAAAAGCAGTAAAATATCCTGTCCCATACTACCCCTCCTTCCTTCTGTCCACAAACAGATCCTGCTTTTTCTATGCTGTTCTCAGACAGTTTTTACTTTCTCTACGCTTCTTCCGGCAAAATGACTTCTTCCCCTTTGCCGCTGACACACCAAAATCTTGTTTTCTCATGTGTCTGTCCATAAGTTTCCACATACTGTTTCGCCAGCGCATACTCCTCCCACAGATGCATCGGAACCGCAAACTGCACTGGAATTTCTAATAGAAAATGCTCCATTCCAAGGGCATATGCATCTTCCTGCCTTGGATCCAGTACAAGAAATGCTACATCGATCGTCTTCCCTGACAATGCTTCTTTCAATTTCCCGATCTCTGACTGGTATCTTTCCTTCATTGTTTCGTTGTACAATGTAGATTCTTCTTCCCAGTGCCACCAGTTCAGATCCCCTGCATGATAAAAAAGTTTTCCTTCGCACGACACAAGAAATGCGACTCCTTCATCTGTGGAACGGAATGTTTCTATTACACAATTTCCAATTGTCTCTGTCTGATTCGGTGCGATTCTTGTCAAATCGGATCTGCAAATCTCACTTGCATCATATGACGCTTCAGAAATATCATCGGATAAAATGTATTTAATCTTCGGATACTGCTCTGTCCACCGAAAGATTTCCTTGGAAAAATGATCATAATGTCTGTGGCTTACAAACACATAGATTGTTTTCTCCGGATTCCAAAGCGGAAGTTCCCCCTGATAATAATCAAATACAAGTACGCTGTGCTCCAGCTCCACCGCAAAGCAGCTATGAGAAATATAAGTAATCTTTACCATGTCCTCTTCCTTTCTTTTACAAGCGCCACCATCGCCTCCAGTGTCGGCTGCTCTGCCATAAATGTCTGCATGCCATAGTGATCCGCTGCTGCCTTTGTCTGTTTCCCGATACAAAGTGCCTGTACTTTGGAAAAATCAAGTCCTTTTGCCGCCTGTGCAAAACCTCTTACTGTTGATGCACTTGTAAACATCACATAATCGGTCTTCCCCTGCTCAAATTCTTCCTGGTAATTGATAAATCCATATGCCTCATAATGCGTATCGTAAATCGGAAGATCTTCTATGAGTGCCCCGCTTCTCTTTTTAATCTCACGGATCAACTCCGGATTTCCAATCTTTGCCCGCGGAATCAAAATATGTTCATCAGAAAGTACCTCCCCAAGTGCTGCTCCAAGGTGCTCTCCATCATAAACTTCCGGCATCAGATCCGCATACATTCCTTGTGCTTCCAACGCGCGCGCAGTTCCGCTTCCAATCACCGCGATCCGAAGGTGAGAAAGGCTTCGCACATCCACGCGATGCTGCCGCAAGGCGCTCCAGAACACTTCTACACCGGTTGGACTGGTAAACACGATCCACTGGTATTTCTGGATGTGAAAAAGCACCTGCGAAACTCTTTCGTTTTCCACCTCCGGCACAATGCGGATTGCAGGCGCTTCCAACACCTCCGCCCCTTCTTCCCGCAACATTCCTGCCAGACGGCTGCTCTGCTCCTTCGGTCTTGTCACCATGATCTTCATTCCCGCCAATGGTCGTTTATCATACCATTCCAATGATCTGCAGGCGCATACCTCTCCCACAACAATAATTGCAGGTGTCTGAATCTTTGTCTCTTTTGCAAGTGCTTCTAAAGTTTCCAAGGTACCTGTGATCTTCCGCTGTCTTGCTGTCGTTCCCCGCTCCAAAATTGCCGCAGGTGTCTGCGGATCCATTCCCTCCCGGATTAG
The DNA here is from genome assembly GCF_042846195.1 of Faecalimonas umbilicata. Taxonomy (NCBI): domain Bacteria; kingdom Bacillati; phylum Bacillota; class Clostridia; order Lachnospirales; family Lachnospiraceae; genus Faecalimonas; species Faecalimonas umbilicata. The sequence goes on along the minus strand of NZ_AP031411.1, from coordinate 1,228,794 downwards.
ATTTGCACATAAAAACGGCAGTGTAGAGACTCCCATCAGAAACACCAGCGTTCCTTTCACACCCGCCAGTTCCCGAAATGGAATCTCGTCCGGCTCATGCCCTTCCTTTTTATGTGCCGTAATAATGTGCAGCGAAGAAGCAGCATCCCGGTGTGTGACCGGAATTCCCTGATATGCAGGAACCGATACTGCCGATGTCACTCCCGGAACAATTTCAAACGGAATTCCCGCCTTCTTTAGTTCTTCCGCCTCCTCCGCGCCGCGCCCGAACACAAACGGATCGCCACCTTTTAAACGGACAACTTTTTTCCCTTCCATCGCTTCTCTTACGAGAATCTGGTTGATTTCACTTTGTCTCACCCGGTGATTCCCGGAATGTTTTCCTACATCAATATATTCTGCATGTTCTGCCCCATAAGTAAGCACACCCTGCCCTGCAAGTCTGTCATAGACAATGACATCTGCTTCCGAAAGCAGACGTTTCCCTTTGACAGTCAGAAGTTCTTGATCCGACGGTCCTGCTCCAACAAGCCATACTTTCCCCTGCTTCTTAGTGTTTTGTTCGTAATTCATCCGCAAGCTCCCATCCTAAATGTGCTGACGCCCGGACCTCTGCCCGCTTCGTCGCAATTACATAGTTTCCTGTATCTTCTTCATAATATAGGCCAGTCAGAACCAATTCATCCTGTTCTATTCTTCCATATGCCGCCACCGGAGAACTGCACCCGCCATCCAGCCTTCGCACAAATGCCCGCTCATTTTCAGCGATCACTTCCATCTCCTCCGGCTGAAGTTCTTTCACAAGTTCCCGCATCTCTTCTCTTCCCTGCACGACAAGAATCCCCTGCCCTGCTGCCGGAAGAATCTCTTCTGGAGAAAAATACCGCTCGATCCTCTCTTCGAGTCCGAGTCTCTTTAATCCTGCTGCCGCAAGCACAAGGACATCATACTGTCCGCTGTCCAGTTTCTGAAGTCGTGTCTGGATATTGCCCCGGATCCCTCTGACTTCTGCATCCGGGTATAACTTCTGTAGCTGTATCCTTCTCCGGAAACTCGAACACCCGATTACACCCTGACCATTCCAGTTTTCTTTTCCTTTTGCAGGCACAAGTACATCCCGCGGATCCTCTCTCCTGGAATATGCAAGAATCGGAAGTTCCTCTGGTGTCTCCATCGGCATATCTTTCAGGCAGTGCACCGCCAGATCAATTTCCCCATCCAAAAGTGCGCGATCCAGTTCTTTTACAAAAAGTCCTTTCCCTCCGATCTGATCCAGACTTCTGTCAAGAATCTTATCTCCGGTCGTTTTCATCGTCACCAATTCTATCTCTAACTGCGGATGTAACTTTTTTAGTTCCTGTATGATCATCTCCGACTGTACTACTGCCAGCTTACTCTCTCTGCTGCCTACTCTGATTTTTCTCTTCATGTTCCATCTCCAAAACTTTTCTTATCCTTGCTGCTGTCTCTGCAACCTTCCTGTGATCACTTCCATCTCCCGTAATCCCCACGACAAGTTCCTCCTGGACTGCCACTGCTGGAAAATAGAAATCACAATCGGTTCTGTCCGTTGCAGTATTCGCCAGAATCTTCCGCTTACGGCACAGCATACAAATCTCATGATTTAGCTTTTTTACATTTGTCGCCGCCAGCACCAGAAAAAGTGCTTCCGTCAGATCACTCTCTTCAAATGCTTTTTCTTCTAATACAATTTTCCCTTCAGATACAAGCAGATGAAATGCCTCCTTTTGTTCTTTCGGGATCTCTTTTGCAATCACCTTGATGCGCGCACGAAACTGCAACAATGTCTGCACCCTCCGGAGTGCAATCTTCCCTGCTCCGACTACGAGGATATGCTTTCCTTCTATATCTATAAACATTGGAAAATAACTCATTTCGCTTCTCCTGTTCTCCCTTTTCGCGCAACTTTTCCTTTGGCTGTCATGCATCAAATTCCCTGTTTCTATTTTCTGCAATCTGCTTTCTTCCACGGAGGATTGCCTCAAGGACACCACCTCCGACCGCTCTTGCTTTATCAGAAATCGTAAAGCAGTAAGCGTATTCCCTGCGCGCATCAATATCCCCGCACTTCATTCCTTTTGATACAACAATTCCTTCCGGGAGCATCCCACGGATCATTCCACTCATCTGTGCGTAGACCGGATTCTTTCCGCACATTGCCACAAGCTGTCCTTTCTCTACGCAATCACCAATCTCTGCCTTCGGTTCAAATCTCCCTTCCCCGGAAGCACAGATCAACCGCTCCTTTGCATAACCTGCAATCACCCCCGGCACTCCAGTATTCGGAATTGCCGTTCCTTCTGTGATCACTCTTCCAAGATCATGTCCCCGCTTTGTTTCCACGACAAAATGGCAGTCCATCCCGGCTGTAAATCCAGGACCAACTCCGATAACAATGGGAGCATCCTCGATCTTCGTTCCAAGATTTTTCTTTGCAAGGATCGCATCTACCTCCACATCTGGCTGATACCAGTCCATATGCACACAAGTCGGATCTGTGATGACCGGGATTTTCTGCTGTTCCAGACAGCTTTCCAGCGCTTCTTTTGTCGATACACACTTTGCAATAATTCCTTCCACCTCGGCTTCAGACTCATAGACGGCTCTGGAAAACGCCACGTATCTACGGATTGTCGTCGGCTCACCGGTCTCAGTCATGATCACCTGAAATCCACTGTGATATAAGCGAACTGCGATCCCACTTGCCAGATCTCCCGCCCCTTTGATCAACACACGAATCGGACGCTCTCCTTCTATGAATTTTTTCATTTTCTCGCACACTCCGCAGTCTGTCCAGTCAAAATCTCCACGCCGTGAATCACTTCCTCCAAAATCTCCCCAAGACTTTCCTCTACCGCCTTCGGACTTCCCGGCAGATTGATGATCAATGTCTCCTTCCGGATCCCTGCCGCCGCGCGGGAAAGCATTGCACGTTTCGTATACTTCATACTTGCCGCACGCATTGCTTCCGGAATCCCCGGGACAAGCCGTTCACAAATATCAGTTGTCGCCTCTGGTGTACAGTCTGTTTTGGAAAATCCCGTTCCACCGGTTGTCAGTATCAGATCCGCCATCTGGCTATCCGCGATCACCGCCATCACTTTTGCAAGTGTCTCTCTGTCATCCGGCAGAATCTTTTTGAATGTGACTTCCATTCCGGCTTCTTCCACAATCTCACAGATTTTCGCTCCGCTGATGTCTTCCCGCTTCCCTGCATATCCAGTTGTACTGGCTGCAATTACAGCAACTCTTATTTTCATCTGAACTCCTCCTCATTTTTCTATCTATTTTTATCTATCTCAACATCACAATTTCTTTCCTGATTTTTATGTTCCAAATATTTTATTTTGTCCTTCATTCTCTCTTCCCGCGAAGGCTCCCAGTCTATATCACATAGCTATGGCAGGTCATCGTCCTCCCCAGTTTTTCAAAATACATCGTATAATCTTCGACATAGGTGTACCCGCATTTTCTGATCAGTGCGTTGGATGCCGGATTATCGGTAAATGCATCTGCAAAGCAATAATCATACTCCTGCTTAATCTTTTTTGTCCAAAACCGGAGCAGTTCTGTGCCATACCCCTTCCTATGATATTCCTTCCCCAGAACAAATCCGACTCCTGCACACTTTTTCCCTTTATAAGGCTCTTCTTCCATCTTTTCAGGAAAAATACGAAAATAACCAATCACCTTCTGGTCCAGAAGGATTGCAATTCCATTCTCATCTTCCACTAAATTTTGAAAAAACTCACGAAACTCCTCCTCGGATCCCAGCGCCTGATATCCGGCAGGCTCCGCGATCAATGGATCCGATAAAATGGCATGCAGCGCTGCCCCATCGCTCTCTGTAATTTTTCGATAATGAAGTCTTTCTGAAGATATCTCCTTTTCTATCATACTCTTTCTCCCCTTTGCAAATTTAAACGGAAAACGACTGCCCAGTCTCTGATTTCTAATCTGCTCTATCGTTTTTTTCTGATACTATTTCAATCTGTTCGCAAAATATGATCTCTTCCGGTCCTCCATCCGGAAATCTCCCGGCAGGAACTCGGTTGATCAGGACTGTGTAGCTTCCTTTCACATTCTTTTTCAAACCTTCATCACTTCTCGCGATATACAGAAGGTCTTCCCACTTTATTTTCTCTTCTGTTCCTTTCCCGAGAAATGCTGCAAGCATCTCCGGACGAAAACCTGCCTCCTCGATGGAGTGGCCAACTGCCGGATATCCAAACACTCCTATCACAATATCTGTTCCCGGAAAGATCACCGGCTCATGTGCGGCAGGGATTTTAATGTCCTTCCCTTTTGCCCCGTCTGCCTCAACGATCAGTACGTCTGCCAGACTGCACAGCGTTTCATAACTTTCGGAAGGGATGCCACAGATTTTTCCATTTCCGCAGGAAACACCTACTGTCAGGATCCGCTTCCGCTCTAGCTGCTCTGCAAAATCTCTAAAAAAGTCAGAGGAAGATCCATACTCGCTTTCTGCATTCCACTCCACAAAGTTCTCTGCAGGCTTCCACATATGTGTTGTCGTTGTGACAATGACCTTTTGTCCAAGCAACGCTAATTCCTTTGCCAGTCGGTAACAGGTTGTCGTCTTTCCTCCCGCCCCGACAACAGAAATAATCTTATCTCTGCCCGGCAAAATCCCAACTGCATTGCAAAGGCTGCCAAAAAAAACAGGATCTCCCTGCTTGATTTTCCACACATCTGTATGCTCACACATTTTGCTTTCTGGTGCATAGTCCATATCTTCCAACTCCTGCCTGGATGCCGCTTCTCCGAAAAAGGTATCCTGCAAATGCTGCTTCATCACCTTTTTCCCTCCAACATCCCCAGACAGTGATAACAACTCCTTTAAGTAAACTTCTGAAAATACAACAGGATTGCCCCATTGTTCTTTATAAGTCAGACATCCGATTCCTTTTCCGCTCGCTGCATATCCGCTCAAAAAAGAAACGATCGTCTCCATCTTCAGAAATGGCTGGTCGCAGACAAAAAAGCTGACTGCATCGCCTTTTCTGATTTTGCCTAAAATGCTTTGGATTCCGAGTCGGATTGACCAGGAAACGCCTTCCTCTGGTGCATCATTTCTAACAACCGTCCATCGTGCCTTTTTCATGCTTCCAAAAATTTCCTCATACTGCGTCACAAGCACTTTTTCTCCGATTGGAAGACTCTCTGCAATCTTTTCAATCTTCTCGGTCAGATGGCTGTACATCGGCTTTCCTTCAACCAGACTTAACAGCTTGTTACTTCCAAAGCGGCGGCTGTTTCCAGCCGCCAATAAAATCACATGAATCTTCACTATTTTTTCATACCCCAGTATACTTTCTCCGCAGTGATTGGAAGTTCCTTCACACGAACCCCGGATGCATTGTATACTGCCTGTGCAATTGCCGGAGATGGGGTGTTGATCACAACTTCTCCGATGGATTTTGCACCAAACGGACCAGTTGGCTCATAGCTGCTCTCAAACTCTACACGGATTGTACCTACATCTTGTCGGCTCGGAATCTTATACTGCATAAAAGAATTGCTGAAATTCTTTCCACTCTCACTGTATACAACATCTTCATAGAGAGCCATTCCGATTCCCTGCGCGATTCCGCCCTCTGTCTGTACCCTTGCAAGAGACGGATTGACAACGGTACCACAGTCTACCACTGCAACGTAATCTACCAACTCAATTTCTCCCGTCTCCTGATCCACATCCACTTCTGCCATGCCGACCATAAACGGCGGCGGAGATACTGGAGAAGAGTAGGATTCAGAAGCAAACAGTGCATCCTCATTGTTACACATAATGCGGTTTCCAATCTCCATCAGAGAAATTTCTCGTCCATCCTTTAAGCAGAATACCTTCTTTCCGTCAAAATCGACTTCTTCCCGGCTGCATTCCAGATACTGAGCTCCTTTTGCCAGGATTTTTTCTTTTAAAGTCTCACAAGTCTTCATCACAGCGATTCCGGTAAGATATGTCGTACTGGATGCATAAGATCCGGAATCATACGGGGATACATCGGTATCTACTCCCGATACAATAATATTTTCCATTTCACAATCCAAGCAGTCTGCCGCCATCTGTGCAAGGATTGTGTCACATCCTGTTCCCATATCGGAAGCGCCGATCATCAAGCTGTAGAACCCATCATCGTTGACTTTGGTTGCCACAGAAGCATTGTCCACATTAGAGATTGAGGATCCCTGCATCGCCATCGCAACACCGACTCCGCGAACTTTCCCATTGCCGAGATCTCTTGCCGGGAATTTTTCATCCCAGTGCATCATTTCTTTTGCCTTTTCCAGACAACGATCAAGCGCGCAGCTGTTTGCTGTTTCTCCATAGTACGCAGGCATCACCTGACCTTCTGTCACGATATTTTTCTCGCGGAGGGCAACCGGATCGATCCCCATCTTCTCTGCCAGTTCATTGACTGCCGACTCTACTGCAAACAATCCTTGTGTGGCACCATATCCACGATATGCCCCGGCAGACATCACATTTGTGTAAACAACATCGTAAGCAAACCGGAATGCTTCTGTCTTTCCATAAAGTGGAATGGATTTATGTCCTGACAGTCCTACGGTTGTCGGTCCATGCTCACCGAATGCTCCAGTGTTGGAAAGTGTATAGACATCAATTCCTTTGATGATACCATCTTTGTCTGCTCCGACACGAACCTTCACTTCCATTTCATGACGCGGCGTAGAAGCAATTTGGGATTCCTCTCTCGTGTAGACAAGTTTTGCCGGCTTTCCGGTCTTCATCGTCACGATTGCAGGATAAACTTCTGTCACAACTGTCTGCTTTGCTCCAAAGCCTCCTCCAATACGTGGCTTAATGACACGGATCTTTGATTTTGGAATATCCAGCGCATTGGCAAGAATTCTTCTGACATGGAACGTAATCTGTGTTGAGGAGACAACGTTTAATCTTCCATAAGTATCCATATAAGTATATGTGCGGAATGTCTCCATCATTGCCTGCTGGTTTGCTTTTGTATGATAAGTTCCTTCCACTACATAGTCACACGCATCGAGAACTGCATCGATATCTCCATGCTCCTCTCTTCCACAGGCACAGAGATTTCTCTTATTATCTGCGCCAACCGGGCAAAGGCTCTTCCAGTTTTCCTCCGGGTGGATCAAAACCGCATTGTCTTTTGCCTGATGGAAATCAAGTACCGGCTCTAACACCTCATATTTGACCTTGATCAGTTTCATCGCACGTTCTGCCGCTTCCTTCGTCTCCGCAGCGACGATTGCCACCGCATCTCCGACAAAGCGTACTCTCTGATCTAAGATCAGTCTGTCATAAGGACTTGGCTCCGGGTATGTCTGCCCTGCCATTGTAAAACGCTTATCCGGAACATCCTTGTAAGTAAGGATACATTCCACCCCCGGAACTTTTTTTGCATTTTCCGTCTGAACCTCCTCGATCAACGCATGCGCATGAGGACTTCGCAGAATCTTTACGACCAGACAGTCTTTCGGTGCGATATCATCTGTGTACACCGGCTTTCCGGTCACAAGTGCCGGAGCATCTACCTTTGGCACTGCTGTATTTACAAAACTCACTACTTCGTCCCCCTTTTCATCTCTAAATATTTCTTGATCGCGCGGAGTTGTCCCATATACCCGGTACATCTGCACAGATTTCCCGCCAGATATTCCTTTACTTCTTCCAACGTCGGATCTTCTAACTTTCGCACCATCGCAAGTACATTCATAATAAATCCAGGCGAACAGTATCCACACTGCTCTGCCCCCTCTGCTGCCAGAAATGCGCCGAATTCTGCCGCTTCTTCCTGAAGGCCTTCCAGTGTTGTTACCTCTTTTCCTCCCACTCTTGCCGCAAGTACAGAGCAGGAAAGAGAAGGTGTTCCATCAATCCAGACCGTACAAAGACCACAGTTTGTCGTCTCACATCCGCATTTTACACTATAACAGCCCTTTGCCCGAAGCAGATCAAGTAGAACGGTATCTTCCTTGATGTCGGCAGTAGTTTGTTTTCCATTCAATATAAACTTTACTTCCATCTCTAACACTCCTCCATCAATGCTTCTATCTGTCTGCGGATCAGAACCTTTGCAAGTGCTTTCCGGTATTCACTGCTTCCGCGCATGTTGCTGCCAAATGTAACCTGCTCTGTCAGCTTTTCTGCAATTTCAGCCGCATTTCTCCCATCAGCCTTCTCTGTCACAAGAACTGCCTTCATCGGTCTGGCTCCAACCGATACCTGCCATTCCTCTCCTGCTTTTGCCACACCACAGGCAATTACCGGGAAATCCGTCTTCGTTCTTCTGGAAGAAACATAGCGGATCTTTCTTACATCTTTTCGAATAATCACATTCACAAGAATATCACGATCTCTCTTCTGACAGACAAACTCTCTGAGCGGTACAATTCCACCCTTATACAATTCTACATAGCAGTCCATCGCCAGAAAACATGTCAGAACATCGGAAAATCCAAATCTTCCAAAAATACTTCCCCCGACTGTCGCCTGATTACGGAACTGTACGCCTACAATATGTCTTACACACTCTCTTACTGCCCCATCTGTATATTGGTTAATCCCTTTATGCAGTTCCAACTGTCTCAGAGTGCACATACACCCGATTTTAAATTCCTCTTCTGATTCTTCTATCTGATCTAATCCCATGCCGGACAGATCGATCGCAGTCTGTACCCGTCCGCTCCCGAGCCGCATCCACATCATTCCTCCAAGAATTCTGTTCGCACGCTTCTGATTCAGCTCGTATGCTTCTTCCAGACTCTCCGGCTTTACATAACTGTTTATCGTTATCAAAAAAATCCTCCTTCCAGCATTTCCCTTGCTGTTTCGTCATTTTATTACATACAGATTTATTTTATCACATTCTACTTCATATCACAATTTGTAATTTCTTTTGTTTTCCAGTTATTTTTTGTTGAAAATCCTCGTCCCTTGCGGTATGATGATTTATAAATCAAAAAATCACCGAAGAGAAGGGAAACTATACCATGCAGCTTTTAAAAGAAAGAATCTTAAAAGACGGTGTTGTCAAACCGGGAAATGTATTAAAAGTAGACAGTTTTTTAAATCATCAGATGGATATCGATCTGATCAATGAGATTGGAAAGGAATTCCGAAGAAGATTTCCAAGCGATAAAATCACGAAGATTCTCACGATCGAGGCTTCCGGGATCGGGATTGCCTGCATCGTCGCACAATATTTTGGTGTTCCTGTTGTCTTTGCAAAGAAAACACAGAGCATCAATATCGACGGGGAAGTCTACCACACAAAAGTAGAATCCTTCACACACAAACGTACTTACGATGTCATCCTCTCCAAGAAGTTTTTAAATGAGGACGACCACGTTTTGATCATCGACGATTTCCTTGCAAATGGCTGTGCAATGTTAGGGCTGATCGATCTTGTAAAAGGTTCCGGCGCTACGATCGAAGGTGCAGGAGTTGTCATTGAGAAAGGCATGCAAAATGGCGGTGATCTGATCCGCTCTCAGGGTGTTCACTTAGAATCGCTGGCAATCATCGATTCCATGACAGACACTTCACTGACATTCCGTAATTAGAAGAATCTCCCATACATCCGATGTTTGCCAGACACGGTCTGGCAAACACCCGTGATTTCTATGGGAGATTCTTTTTTTAACGAAGCATGGAAAGGAACATGCTTCCTATGGAGTTAGTTTAAAGCGCTTTCTTTATCTGCTCTGCATCACGGAGAAACTGTTCTACGTTTTCTTCCGTTGTTGCCCAGCTTGTACAGATTCGGATCACATTTTGATCTTCTCCAATCCGTTCAATATAAGATACACAATATTTCTCTTCTATTTTTTTCAATTCCTCATCCGAAACGATCACAAACTGCTGGTTTGTCGTACTGTCCTGCATTTTGTAACCTGCGTTGAGTAAACCTTCTCTAAGTTTTTGTGCAAGTTTCACCGCATGTTCGCCCAAATCAAAATACAAACCATCTTGAAGAAGCTCCAAAAACTGGATTCCAAGCAGCCGCCCTTTCGCCAGCATACCGCCTTTTTGTTTGATCAGATAGCGGAAGTCTTCCTGCAGTTTTGGATTACAGATGACAACAGCCTCTCCGAAGAGTGCTCCCATTTTCGTCCCTCCGATATAAAACACATCACAGTTTGCCGCAATGCTTTCCAGATCCAGATCATTATCCTCCGCTGCCAAACCATATCCCAGTCTTGCTCCATCCAAAAACAGATACAGCCCGCACCGATCACATACCGCCCGCAGTGCTTCCAGTTCCGCTTTTGTATAAATTGTTCCAATCTCTGTCGGATTAGAAATATAGACAAGTTTTGGCTGTGGCATATGTTCGTGAGTGGCATCCTCCCAGTGTAATCGATATACCCGCTCCACATCTTCTGCCGTCAGTTTTCCGTTTTTTCCCGGCACGGATATCACCTTATGCCCAACCGCCTCGATTGCTCCTGTCTCATGGACATTAATGTGTCCGGTTTCCACGCACACTGCCGCCTGATGCGGGCGAAGGAGCGCTGAAATCACTGTCAGATTTGCCTGCGTTCCCCCTACAAGAAAATGGACTGCCACCTCCCCTTTTTTGCAAAGTCCGCGGATCAGTTCTGCTGCTTTCTGACAATAAGGATCTTCTCCATATCCGACTGTCTGTTCCATATTCGTCTCCATCAAACGTTTCAAAATTTTCGGATGCGCTCCCTCCGTGTAATCACATTCAAAATGAATTTTTTGCTGCATTTCTTTTTCCTCCTTGTATTCTTTATTCCATCAATTTTCCGCATTTTCCGCAATATTTACTCGCAGCGGAATTTTTCGCCCCGCAATACGGACAATATCGTTCTTTTTCTTCTTTCGTTTTCTGCTTCTGTTCTTCTCTCTGTGCTTTCTTTCGTTCTGCTTTTTCTCTATGATTTTCCTGTGCCTTTCGGGCTGCCCTTCCTCCAATGATAAGAAGGAGTAACAGAAGCAAAAAGACTGCCGCTGCCATTGCCGGAATCCATAGAAGTCTGAGACACTCCTGCCTTTGTTCCAATACCTTTGTCAAATCAGATACCGGAGCCGCCTTTAATACCCCGGTCAGATTTTTCCCTGAAATCTTCTCTGTCAGTTTCCAGTAACGGTACAGATACCAGCCGCTGCCAGCTATCCCTCCCAATATTCCACAGACGCAGAAGCCTTTTGCCACTGCGAAGATTTTTCTTATATTGCCCCCTTTTCTGCCAGAGACGATTCCAAATATCCCCATGAGCAACGCACACAGAAACGTAGTAAGAAATGTTCCTCCCAAAATCCAGAAGTCTCCCGGAAGCGGTGCTTTTTCCCCTTTTGTACCTTCCTTCTGATATTGTACAAGAATCGTTCTGGATGTCTGATTCCCAAGTGGATCTGCTGCGGTCAGTGTGATCGCATTTTCTCCTTTTTTTAGTTTGAGGGAAATCTGAAATGTCCCATCTTTCCCAATTTTTTGCTCTTTGCCATTTATTTTCAACGTAGCATCCGAATCTGTTTTCCCAGAAAGCGGAAGCATCTTTTCTTTTACTCGGATATTCTCGTCCACTCCGTAAAGCTCCAGCATTGGCGGTACAACATCTGTGCTGATCCGTCTGGATATCCGGTAAAAACTTCCGGTTTCCCATCCATAGACAACACAGATTTCCTGCGTTTCCATATCTGCAATTTCAAATGCAGCTGTTCCGTTCTTTTCCCACTGAACCTTCTGTGACTTTTCTCCTACTGCTATTTCTGCCTGCACCTTCTTATCGCCAACATCATACGAAACTTCTGCCGTTGTCGATCCGGTCTGCTCCGGTGTGTCAATCGTAACTGTCACCCCTGGATTTAATGAGATCATCCTATCATATTTAGCCACGATTTTTCCATTGCTCATAGCGGACAATTCTACTTTCAGATCCTCTCCATCCAGATCAATGCTGACAGTCGTCGCTTTGCTGTCCCTATCAAGCTGTTCTGCATAAACAGGTTCCTTTGTATCTTTCCCCTGAAACACACCGATCACCCACTGGTCACAGGATTCCTCGGCATTGGTCCAGTCGATCTCCAGTGCACTGTCTGTATAGTCCAGTACGGTGCGAAGTTTTGCCCCGTCACCTGCTTTTGTACGTCCTTTCACAGAAAAGCCTTCTCCAGTAACTGCCGATGTGGTGAGTTCCGTCTCATCAGTATCTGTGACCACTGCATCTATCTGCAACCGATAATTTTCTCCATCGGGCAGCGAAGAAATATCTACCTCTGTTTCCAGTTTCTGGTTTGCTATACCGCTACCACTTTTCAGCTCTTTCTTCCCGTCAATCATCTCCCCGTTCATCGTCACTGCATAAATATAATATGTATATCCGATATTTTCCTCTGCAGTCACCTCTGCCTGAATTCGAATCCGCTCTTCTTTGGGCGCTTCCATCACAAAAGATTGTATCTCCACTTCCTGATACCACGGCATGACATGGACTTCCAGTTTGCTATTTGACTTTTTATCGTAATCTATGTACCAGGTGCCTCCTGGTGCATTTCGCAGATAATAGTAAACTGCCCCCTGCCCTTTTTGTACCGCCGCAAAATCACTCTCTTTTGCATACACCTTCCCGGAAGGATCCGTGATAGAAACTTCAGGCGCTTCCTTATCATAAGTGAGGATTACAACAACATCTTTCTCTCCTTCCAGAGTCATCAGATCCGATCTTGCTGCCTGTACTTCTTGGAGTTCTCCCATCTGTACCATCCCAAAGCAGACAAGAACAATCAACAGAATATGCAGAAAGCCTTTTTGCATTTTCTTATACACCGCAAGTCGTTTTTCTATTTTCTTCCTTTTTCCCATACATGCTCCCTCTTTCATATCCTTTTCTTAACTCAGTGTCTTGCTCGAAAGTTCTGGATTTTCCGATGCCCATACAAGATGAATGCCTTTATCTCCCGGATCACTCGTCTGTCCATGCAGCCCGAATGCCCACACTCCGTTATGCTGCTCATAGACTCCGATAAATCCCTGTCCTTTTGCCTGCGTCTGCAAAGCCAAAACCCACCAGGATACATTTGCCTCCAACTCCCCGGAAGCCCCAATTCCACACACTTTATTTGTAAGTGCAAGCTCCGCAGCTCCCCGGACATTGAACATACAATTATCTTTCTTCATCTTGATTCCAACTCCGACTTCTCCCCGGAAGCCATTGACTGTTTCTCCCTGCATACCAAGCAACATATTTGTATAAGAAATTCCTTCTCCAAGCTCCAGTGTACAGTCTCCGATCTGAACTGCTTCCAGAAGTTTTGCAGTTGCTGCCACCGAAATATACTTTCTGCTCAACTGGAATTCCAAAGACACCTGATCAAGAGAGGCAAGGCTTACATCGCCGACCCATTCTTCCAACCCTGGCTTAAATTCGGAAACCTTTGCCACCGCCACCTCAAAGCCTCCTTTGTATTTCAGTTTCAGAAGTTCTCTGATATCCAGCTTGTCCATCGAACTGATTTCCTCCACACCAAGTGAAAAATCTGAAAAGGTTACCGGAACTCCCGAAATTGTCGTATTGACCGGATAGTCTGCATACAGTTCTACGCCATCCAGCTTCCATTCTTTCCACTGCAGTTCCAGTCCCATGCCATCGCATAACATTGCAACATTGACAAGTACTTTCGCAGAAACATCCCCACTTAATGTATTCAGATTTAGTTCCGCTGTACCAAGGTTACAGTAGATCGGCATATTTCCAAAGAGTGCATGATAATTTTTCTCATCTTCCTCCCCAAGACTCAGTGAAATATCACAGCCAATCTGCTTATCATTCATGATAATCTGTTCTGTATGATCAAATTCAAATGCAAACGGACTTGCAGATTCTGCTGTCTTTAAAACATCATCCTGAAATGGAAGCTCGGTCTGTACACTTTCAAACTCAATGACTGCCTGATTTGGATACAATGCAATCGTCGCATAATCAATCCTTGAAAAATCCTGCAGAATGAATGCTCCATTTGAGACCGCCGGTTTCACCGGATACTTATCCGAGGAAGCATCTGTCAGCGGATCATTATACAGTGTCATTTCCGAAAATCCCGGAAGGGAAGCATACATTCCATACTCTGCAAGATGCTTTGCATATCCTTTTGCAGTATTTCTATCATACTGTACATAAGATCTCTGACAGCGCATAAGTACTTCCGGATCTTTCTTCAAATCTCCTTCTAGTTGGACACTGTCCTGGAATCCAAGCCATCCATTCATTCGGATATATCCGGTCAGTTTTGTCGTGTCTCCGCAGACCTCTTTCCCGGTAGAAGTAAATATATAATTTCCATAACGAACCGTATTCAGATCTCCTGAAGTGATCACAAGCCCAGACGGGAATACTCTTCGCTCTCCATTTGCCGTCACATAAACGTCATACACTCCACATGCTGCTCTCGCCGGAATCGTTATTTCCCAACTTGTGTCACTTTCATATTTGCATTCCAACTCATATTCCATTGCCCCGTGAAGAGATACCGAAATCTTATTTTCTTTCTTTAAATCCTTTCCCATCAGTCTCACCTTCTGGGGAGCAGGAGACTCATAAAGAAGCTTCGTATCTAACCCATAAAATATCATATCCTGAATCTGCAGATCACTCTCTGGTCCCAGATCTTCCTCTGTCAGATCATTCTCATACAGATAATACGATCTCTCATCATAAATCTTCCTGTGTCCTTTATGTTCCACTCGGAGTGTCCGGCTCTGTGTCATCGTGTCGACTGCCTGATATTCAATCTCATAACGGTTCTTACTGATCTGATAAATATACTGATAGAAAGAATAGAGCGAATTGGAATCCGATACAAAGACATATGCTCCGTTTCCTGCATCGGAATAAGTACTTAGCACTTCCGACTCTACATCCGCACCAAGCCCCATCGAATACAACAAAATATTTCCGTTCTCACAGACGGAAGTAATCTTCTGAAGTTGCTCCTCTGAAGGGATACTATCCTGTCCATCCGACATGATCACCGCGATATTCAAGGCATCTTTTTCTTTTGCCAGCATCGAAAGTGTATATTCGACTCCACTGTATATATTGGTTCCACTATCAGAACGGAAAGACTCCACAGACTGCTCCAATTTCTCCCTGCTGCTTCCCGGCTCACAGACCCCTTCTAACACACCGCTTCCAAATGGAACAATCCCGATATTGACCTCATCCGCAAGCTTCCCTACAAATGTAGAAACTGCCTTCTTCAGATTCTCGATCTTCTCTCCTTCCATGCTGCCGGAATTATCGCAGCAAAGCGCAATATTTACTGTGTCATATTCCAGCTTCTTCACTTTATAATCAGGAATTTCTACCCCGCAATCAAGGATTTCCACATTTTCCCGAAACTTCTCTTCGGTGTCTGCAATCCCCTCCTCCAAAGAAACTACTGCCCGAACAGTTTCAAACTCCTTGGTATCAATTCCCGAAATACTTACAGATGCCGCCTTCTGATTCACAGTATCTGTGACATACTGCGTGAAATCTTCCTGCCTCTCTTCTTTATTCTCCTGAAAAGTTTCTTCCTTCTGTCCGTCTGTATCCTGAGAATGATCTACAATCGGAACGATATGATCAACGGTAAGTTTCGCATAGGTATCAATTTCTTTCAGCTGTTCTTTATCTTCTTTCTCCGATAAAATCCGATTCAGTTCTCCTGCCGGACCACGATAAGCAGCATCCTCACTCCTTGCCACAGTATCGAGCGCTTTATCCAGGCAGGAATTCGCACTTCTCTGATCTCCACTCTCGTAGGCAAGCCTTGATGCCTGCATATAAAGCTTTGACGGTTCTTTCTCTTCTTCCTTCCCCGCCGCCTCTAAAAGTCTGTCACGCATCCAGAAATCATATGCATCTTCACTGTCATCAGATGCTTTCTCTAACTGCTTCAGCGTCTGATCGATCAGTTTCTTGTCTTCCCCGGTATACCTGTATCCCCTTTTCTGCTTATTTACCCAGAAAAGTGCCTGCTTGGCCTGCTCTGTCTTTGCCTGCAATTCTTCATTTTTACGGAGCATGGATGTGCTGATCAGTCCCTGACGATACAATTCAGAAAATACAAGCAGCTGACTGCTGTCCTCCCAGTCATTCATCTCCTGCGCAATCTCCCCATAATTTTCCTCTTGGATCTGCCCTTGCATTTTGGCAAGCTTCATCTCCCGGAGTTTCCATATCTCTCCATCCGGGATGTCTGCTTTCTTTTCTTCCTCTTCTCCATCCTGTTCTTTCTGTACTGCAAGATAATAGGAAACTACATCCTCTGTCCCTGTCTGCTTTTCTGTACAGGAAGATGCCGCTTCCTTCAAAAGCGATTTTGCATCCTCTCTCGCATCCTCATCCGCTTCCTTCTTCGCCCTCTCTATCACTTTCAGCTCTTCTTTCAGCTCATTTCTTCCAGCTGCCTTTGACTTTCTGTCAATCAGCATCCGGTACAAGCCTTCCGCACCGTCATAGTTTTCCTGCAATCCATAAAGCCTTGCCCGCGCAAGCAGATAGGCATCATCATATACCCCCGAAGAGAGATAGTTCCCCAGAAAAATTTCTGCCTCCTCATATGCCTCTTCTTCCATAAATCCATAAGCAAGTCCAATATAGACATCCTCCAATTGCTCTGCCGATGCTGTTTTCTCATCCTCTTTCCGTTCACTCCCTGTGAAAATAAATATCCCGGCAAACACTGTCGTAATTCCAAGCAGAACAAAAACAGCACTCCACACCAGCCTCTGCTTCCTGTGAACTACTATCAACAAACATACGATCACTAGCGCTGCAAGCATTCCCACGATCATCTGCAATCCCGTACCCATAATCCCCCTCCTTCTCATTTGTACACTGTCTCACTGTGTTTCCTCTTCTATATACGAAATTTCTCTCACTGTTTGACAGAAATAAAGTCTATCTTTATTATAACAGTTTCATTTTCTGACGTCATTATTTTTCTATGTAGGAAACAGACAAATTCATGCCGTGACCAAAAGGGGATCCACAAATTTAAGAAGCAGGAAACCTTTCGATTCCCTACCTCTTCATCTGTGAATATACATTCTGATCTGTTCAGGATCTTCTTCGCCCTGAACCATACAGAAAAATTCCCATCCATATTTTTCATAAAAATCTGTAAGATCCGTGATCAGATAGAGTGGTGTGATCCCTTTCCGCTTCATATCTGCTACAACTGTATGCAGTAAATGTCCTGCGATTCCTTGCCCTTGATATTCTTTTTCGGTATATACGCACATACATTCGGTGTAAGATCTTTTTTGTTATGAAAATCATTTACAATGACCCCAAGACCTCCCACAATATTATCCCCATCCGGACTCATTGCGATAAATAAATTTACTTTTCTCATAACACTGTCCTCCAACTTCTGCTTTATCTGTCTGCTCATTTCACTTCTGTTTTCTATAGCCGAAAGTAATTTATCTTTTCTTTTTCGGCTTCGGTGCTGGTAATTCATCATACATAACGTGAAACAGACCTGTTAAAAACTCCTTACTGTCAACTTCTTCGACCAACAGCATCTCTTTCGCTCCATCATAAGGCAATTCATACGAAACTGTTGGCATATAACTAATTGCTGATTTCACCGGTTTTACAAGTAATCTATCATCATAGATACCACCTACAATCTTGCCATGATAGTAAATAATAAATTCTCCCATCATAGATCGATAAGTAATTTCTTCCAGATCCGATAACTGCCCTAAAACAAATTCTAAATATTCTTTACTTGATGCCACTGCTAAACCTCCAAAGTCAAATTCATGTGTACTTCCACGCTCTTCGTAAGACTGGAATTTCACAGACTAATATCCTCTATATTCGTGGAGCAAATCACCTAGTTTTTCATTTTTCAATATAAAATCCATCAAATATTCTATCGTTATTTCAAATTGAGTATTTCCGTCCTTTTTAAGAGTTTTTGTTGCAAGTACTTGCTCACCTTGTTTTGATGTAATTCTAAATCCATGTATAATCCTATTTCTCATATTCACAATTTCTAAAAATAAGTTTTCAATTTCTTTATTTCCAGTTTTATTAGAAATAGTATCTGATATACATTTCCTAAGCAATCCTGATTCTTTATCAATCAAATCATACCAATTAAATGAATCATCTGTGTTAATGATATTTTCTATTATAAATCCATTATTTGAACTAAAAACACATAGAGCACTACCTAATAATTCCCGATACTCTTTTGTTGGCAATGATTGTCTACTATAATTTTCGTACACCGCTATACCTCCAAATTCAAAATTGTAGCACTATTTACTTACTACTGGTTTGCCGTCTTTATCAAGTAATGGTGTAAATCCCGCTGCATTTCCGTTTCTATGGAAAACATAATTCACACCGGTTTCTGTATCAACCCAAATTTCCACTACATCAATCGTACCTTGTTGATAAATCTTCTTAAAACGATCCATAAGTATTCCTCCTTAAAAATTCTAATTTGTTATATATGATTCTTTAAATTCTCCACTTTTTATTCACTTGATTTTCTATTACCATTACATTAAATGCTAAACTCTACAACAAAAAACAATTAGAGTATATTTTCCAAATAGAAAAGAAACTCTTCTTTCGCAAGTGGTTCACAGTGACTAAAATACAGCAATAATAATCTGTTGATTGAATCGTCTGTATCAAATCTTGAACCCGATCTTTGTCCATGTATCCATTATCAAAAAAATCTGCTCTGGTGATGTCCCCTAAAAACAACACCTTTTCTTCAAATACATAAACACAAGTGGTGTCATCTGAATGTGAAGAAACCGTATGAAAAATTTGAGCTGTGATGCCGCTCAAATCCAACGGTATATTATCAGAAAATGCTATATCTGACAGCACAATATTTAATTTATCCTGTCCACAATGTTCTTTTTCAAAATGAACATCTTGCTTTTTTAGTATTTTGATATAATTGAGGTCCTTTGCCTGTTTTTGCTGATCTTTTAGAAACTCATTTGTTTTATCGTGAGCAATACTGATTCCATTGATGGCATGCACACCAAAAATGTGGTCATGATGCCAATGTGATTTCATTTTTGTCCCACCTTTCAGGTAATAACTCCGGATCATAAAAACTCTTTTCCTCGCAAATCCATTTTAGTTAAACCAACTACTAACAATCCAATAAAAACTACCGTGTTCACAAATAGCAGCAGAACAATACTTTTTACCCCCCCCCGAAAGTAAACAGTATCAAGAAAATTTCTATTGACAACACAATAAAACACATATAATTTGTCAAATACGCTGTTACAATTTCTCCATAATAATTGTTCATCTGTAATTTTACATAGATAAAAGGCTTTAGTAGATAGCGGATTATGATGCATAAAATCGGACAAATAAAAATCCAGTTTTTATTTACCAGAGATGTTGCCACTCCATTACTCCATTGTACTGGAATTTCTGTCGGTAACTTAGAATAAGAGAATCCTCCAATCATCAAGCATAGTACAATAATAATTGTCCAAGTAAGCATACTCCCCCATATATACAAAAAGCTGACCGAATCTAATTTGAAAACAACCTGATGGTCGTTCCAATAATCTTCCAATTCTGTTACATATTGTTCCACCTGTAATTTTTCATAACTAATGCTTTCTTCCTCCAACATTTTTTCACACATGAATCTCGCCTTATCCAAATCAATCATCTGATTTTTTAATACTTCATTCTGCTTTTTAACCATTTCCTGCAATGTTACTTTCTCAGACATAATACGTCGTATATCCTCGATAGAAATTCCCAATGTACGTAGATATGCAATCTTCTTTATATTTTCCACATCATTTTCAGAATAATCTCTATAACCATTCTTTTCGTTTCTGGAAGGCTCAATGAGTTTTTCCTTTTCATAAAAACGGACATTAGAACGTGATAAACTTGTTCGTTCTTCTACTTCTTTTATCGTCATATTATTCACCCCTTTCAAGCAACTCTTTTTTATTACCTTAAGAATAAGCTATAAACAAGGTTTACAGTCAAGTATTTTTTCAAAACCACACCATTTCCGCTTAATTTTTTTTCATGTCAGAGAAGGCGAACAAACAATAAGAGCCCTCAAACTAATAATTGATATAGTAAAATATGATTATACAAAAATCGACCATTCCTATTTTACACTGCTACGCTTTAGTTCTCCACAGCCTGAATAGCCCCATATTTTGTATATGGAAGATATTCTATTCTTAGATATTCATTTTTATCAATATATCCCGAAAATATAGTAATTTCTATTTCCTCGTCTGTCACTTTGTCATGTAGAAAAATACTTCTTCTTTCCGAAGATAGATTCGCACCGCCATGAGATTGTTCCATGACATATCCTTCCGCATAACAATACTGTTTGTTTATGATATAAGGCATATCTAAAGCAACATCTTTCAAATATAAGATCAAGAGAATAGTAACTATCATAAGAAGGCTATTAGCCAATCGAAGAATTTTTATATCATTTTTTCCAGTATAATCTTTTTCTATCACTTCTTTATCAAAAAATATCGAATACACAAACTTTCTCTTTTTAATTAGATAAACGATACAAGCCATGAAAGCTATAACAAATAATGAAACTCTTGTAAATAATCTAAATATGGCAAAATTCATTCTATCACCACCTGATATTCTTATTTACAGTGCTACCCTTTTCCATTTTCTAATCTTAGTTCGAAAAGTTCCGAAAGGCGCAACCGTATTAACATGAATGAACTTGTAGACTTCCCATACCGCTGTTTTTGTAGCATCATCAGCCCATTTTCTCATATGCGGCTGAAATAGTTCTTTCTCGCTCATTGAATCAATCATGGTATGGATCGATGCAATATTTTGTTTTAATTGATCTTTTAATTCTGCTAATGATAAATATGCGTAAGTATCCGTAAACCATTGATATAAATCGCCTAGCTGATTCCACTTAAATAGTTCGGATGGGGTCTGCACTTTTCTTCCTTGTTTCTCATCATTTTCCCATTTCAAAACTAATGTCGTCCATCCAACCTGATAAGCAAGATTTTCTGCCGGGGTTCTGTCCACTTCAATTACTCTCTTATCTTTTAAAGATTCCGGAATATCATCAAATTCGGAAATATACTTTTCAAAACTTTTATTGATTTCATTTTTTAATTCTTCTTTATCCTTGTATGTTCTCAAAATATCTTCTCCTTAAATTCTAATCTGTTTAATAACATGATATCTCTTTAAATTTATAATTGGATCAGCACAAATAGTAACACACTTAAAACTAGTATGATCAGACCCGTTACAATAAATACAGCAGATATCGTGCTTCCCAGAACAGGTCTGTCCACATAACATCTTTTCGGATGATCGGGATTATAGTAAACGGTCATCTTGCTGCCAATAGGCCACAGCTGTTCTGCTAATTCACGCAAGTTTGCAATCGCTCCCGTTTTTATATGCAGCCAGCCTTTTTCATCTTCATAGACGCCTGACGCTACATGTACGGATAGTCCAGATATCCTCTTTGTCAATATCCCACGAAATTTTTTCTTTGCTGTGTAACGATTTCCATCCACAACATATTCCACGATCGGATTCATACTTCCGCCACCCGGAAACTGGTATTACACAACAGTGCCTTCTATCTTTTTCATACACTGCTTCGTTTGTTTTCTTGTCACAAAAGTTATCATCACTCCAGAGAAAATGAAAAGTACTCCTACCCCTCCAACCAATAGAAATCCTAACCATGCTATTTGTATTTTTGATATGATATCCGTCCTTTCCATAACCGGTAAATCAAATAAACAACGAGTGGAATTGCCCCGACTGCCCCGGCAAGTGTGTAAATAGGCCAGGTAAGAAACCCAATAATAATTTTAGGAGCAGCTGAAGTCAGCCACTTTTTAGCGATATGGGAGAAAAATATCAATCCCGCAGGTATCCCGGAAAAAAGCATTCCAAACGAAATGATGCTCCGCGGAAATCCGATCGGTTCCGGAACCGGCATGTCTTGACTTGCCCAAAATGCAATATATTCGGGATCATTGACTTGTTTCATCTGCGTAACTGCTACAAAATAGCCGATCACGCACCCTAAAATCAAAAATGTGAAAATATATAAAATCTGTTTTTTCTCTTTTTTCATACTGGATATCCTTTCCTTTTTCTTACCAATACCGGTAAACCGGCATTTTACTCAGGTACATCTATGGAATAACTCAGGCAGTCGCCTCTCTTATCGCTCTTTAAATCATTGTAATACCACATATAGGTCACTCTGCCATATTCATCAATTTCAATGACACCGTCCGGCTTTTGTCCTTCAATTTCTAATGTATAGATTTCTTTTTCATGCGCATATCCAAACACAAAACGAGTATCCGGATAGTTTGGATTTAAGTCTTGTTGAAAATCACTCAATGTTAAAATAGAATGAAGAAACTTATGAAAATCTGAGCTATATCTACTGTCCGGCTTCGCAGTAACTTGTGTGGAAGTGATAAACGCATAGCGTGTATTTCCATTTTGTATTTGCTTTTTTAAGCGTGCGAATACGAATCCCTGCACCGGATCATCGTTTGTTCCCGCCCGATAAAAAATCGTATCATACTGCTCACCATTCCATATATGAAAAGTTTCATCCACATGATTAAGAAAATCATCCGGAACGGAAAGTTCCTCATTTTCTTCTTTCAGAGCAGAATGTAAAATAGCTTTTTCAATAGAGTCGTAATAGGTAAGCTCTGAATCATTTTTATCATAATCACTCATCGTAAATGCTACATACTCATTATCTTTATTTTCCTCCTCTGGAATATAAGTATAACGACCATTTTCAATGTGATCATCATATTCAAAATCAACAAATAATCCAATACCTATCAGAACTACAAAAATCAGAAAAACGATTCCAATAAGGATGAACAATATTTTCAAAAATTTTTTCATGGAATATCACTTCCTTGTCCTACTGTTTTTTATATTTCTTCTCGATAAACAAGCTATAAATTACCATAAATACTATCGTTTCAATCATTACACCAAATACTGACAGCAAAATATATGGAGTATTTTGAGCACTTAATAAAGGCATTCCTAACACAACAAAAAGCATTCCATAGAAAATAAACAATTTACCCAGTGCATGATTATATCCCTTTATATCTCTTACTGGAAAAGCCTTCATGTTCGCCCAAAAAGCAACCGTCTTTTTTGAAAAATAAGCACATACTCCTATGCCAATCAGAATACAACCAACGATTGCCCATACTATAAATCCTATCATTCGTCCGCCCATATCATATCCTCGATTTCACAAATTTAAATTCATCTCTCCATATTACTGGAATTTATTTATGTTTTACTCTACTGATTCTACTGATAAGTTCTTCAGCAATAGCGCTAAGAAACATACAAATACCACACACTACTCCCATATAAATTTCTATTGTTTTGCCAATGTACTTTGTTCCTGATTTTGTCAGTTCATAAATAGGTATTCCAAATATTTTAACAGGCAATGTATCTACACTTGTGCTATATACATTAATGTCTCCAAAATAAATTGCGACACTCATCAATATTATTGCGACTACAAATCCAATTACCAACACAACTATGATTTTTATTTTTTCTTCATTTATTTTTACCTCATCAGATTCTAATTTAAAATATCAGCACTTGGAAATCTTCTTCATAGTATCTTGTCTAATTTGTTGCCTCAAATCAGACAAGCATTGGGAAAAGCCCACTCTGTCATCCGCATAGGTTAAATTTAATTCAAACTCATTTTCAGACCATGTCGAAATATCAGAAAAATTATGTTGGATCAACGCCTCCAGGTTATCAATTGCTTTATAGATTTTGGCTTCGATTGTCTGCTTTTCTGCCATTTCCTTATACAAGTCTTTCACTTCCTTTTTAGTTACTTCCGGCAATGTATCTATCCAGGCATTCAGCAGATGTTCTTCTGTATCTTCATGTTCTTTTGTTTTTCTAAATGTAGGAATATCACCCGTAAAACATTCCCCTAGATCATGTATAATACACATTTGGATAATTTTATTTATATCGGCATCTGGAAATTCATTTTTCATAAAAAATGCCATGAGAGTCATCATCCAACTATGTTCAGCAACACTTTCCTGACGTCCTTTCGATGTATAACAATGTCTAGTCGTATCTTTCAACCTCTCTGCTACAGCCAATGCCTGCAATAATTCTTTTTCTTCCATCTTAATTTCTCCTTCAAATCCTGATTTCCTATTTTTATCAGCTTTCTAAATTGGAATTTATGAACTTAATACTGTTACCAACGATAAGAGTCATCATCCAACTATGTTCAGCAACACTTTCCTGACGTCCTTTCGATGTATAACAATGTCTAGTCGTATCTTTCAACCTCTCTGCTACAGCCAATGCCTGCAATAATTCTTTTTCTTCCATCTTAATTTCTCCTTCAAATCCTGATTTCCTATTTTTATCAGCTTTCTAAATTGATTAGAAACCAATCGAAGTTGGTGTAAACGATAAAGCAGCTTATAGATTGCTGATAAACTGCCCTGTCGTTTGCACCAATTTCGATTTTTCTATAGTGAACAAAGTCGTGTCCGGATAGCCGGAATATATGGAGTTTCAATTCGTTTCTTTTGTAGAAAAAAACTGTTTTGATTAAAATATTGTATCAGATTTCTTTATAGAAAAAGATATTTTTCCACAACAAACAGGCCTCATTTCTGCGGCTTCGTAAAAATATTTAATTATTGGTTTTTAAATCCGTAAAGGTATCCGTTGCTGAGGGGTTCCGAGATGTCCTCCACAGCATTTACAAACAGAAACCTTGATTCCATAAAGTGTTTCCAATATTTGAGCTGTTTTCATATTTTTCAGTCGAGACAGATATTGCCTGCAGCCAAGAAGATTTCTACATAGTGTAAGTTGTTTGGTTTTGCTTCGGGTGCACAGCAGACCATAATGTCTGATCCGGACAAATCGTTTCGGTGGTACGTGCATAAGGAATCTACGGATAAATTCAACTCCGGGGATAGTCAATTCTTTCCATTTACCTGCTTCACGGTAGTCCTTCACATAGTATGTGACAGTATCTTCATCCATGCGGATAATACGGCGATTACTGATAGCAATTCTGTGTATGTACTTACCAAGGTAATGAATAACAGACTGTGCACCGTTAAAGGCTTTCTTACAGTGTGGAATCCAGTCTTTTTCATAGCAGATATTTATCAGCTCTTTGAAGGCATAGTGATTCCGGTATTTTTCACTGCTTCCGTGAAATTGAAGTTTTTTATTTTTCCATAAAGTTTTCAGTTCATCCAGATATTTTCCACGGAAAAGTTTAGATAACACTTTAACAGGGAAAAAGAACTCTTCACCTTTATCGCGCCACTGATTCTTAGCAGTCAATCCACCACCGAGAAGAATGACATGGATATGGGGATGGAAATTCATTTCAGATCCCCATGTATGCAGGATACAGATGTATCCGACCTTTGCACCCAGATATTTTTCATCCTCAGCAAGTTCATTTATCGTGGAAGAGACAGAATGATACAAGGCATTATACAGGAGCTTCTGGTTACAATAGATTAAAGGATTCAGTTCCTGAGGGACTGTAAATACCACATGGAAGTAAGGTGCTTCCAAAACGTCTTCCCGTTGGGCATCCATCCACTTTTCGGTAGGAAGAGCTTGACACATAGGACAGCATCTGTTACGACAGGAATTGTAGTGAATCTGAAGATGGCCACAATCTTCACAAACACTGACATTTGCTCCATAAGCGCCGGTCTTGCAGTTCATAATGGAGTGTGAAACTTTTGCCTGTTCCGCAGAAGGTGTATATCTGTCCAGATATTTGAGATAAAAAGAGTGAAATATATCCTGTACAGTTGGATTTTCCATGCCTAATCCTCCTGCACGTCAAAAGGACTTTTAATTCCCAATAGTGTTTTGTTACTCACATGAAGATATATTTCTGTGGATTTTGGGTCTGTATGTCCTAATAATGCTTGAATATATTTAATGTCACAACCCGCTTCCAAAAGATGGCTTGCAAAACTATGCCTGAAAGTATGAGAAGAAAAATGTTTCGTAATGCCAGCCTTTTTTGCACTTATTTTTAAGAATTGATTTACACTTGAAATATCAAGGTAATTGTGAGTCCATTGACTTGGGAACAGTATATCCCTTGGTTTACCGCATTGAAACCAGTATTCTGTAAGTAAATCCAGTGTACGGTCGGCAAGAATAGTATATCGGTCTCTTCGGTTTTTGGTATTGCGTATATGAATAGACTTATTACTTCTGGATATATCGTCATAGTGCAGATGTACCACTTCTGATACACGAAGTCCACCAGAATACATGGTTGCAATCATTGCTTTATGTTTCAAATTTTTAGTTGCATCAAGAATAGAATTGATTTCATCCTTTGAAAGAACAACAGGAAGAGCCCGATCGCGTTTCATGCGGGCGATTTCATCTTCGTCCCAGTATAGTTTTAAGATTCTTTTATACATAAAACGTATAGCAGAATAATAATGATTATAAGTTTCCGGCATGACTCCAGATAACCTTTTTGCAGTTAAAAAAGCATCCGCGTCATCAATAATCAGTTCATCCCATGGCTTCCCTGTATAATCTAAAAAATGTCTAATCGTATGACAGTAGGCATTAGCTGTGGATGGCTTTAAATTTTTCTTTTCCGCAGCGAGTTTGATTTGATTATAAATATCTTCGTACATAAAATATCCTCCGTAAAATAAATGAAATTTTATAAGTTCCACATGCCTTTACGGAGGAGCATTCGCTTGATAAAACCGCTTGTAGAAACGGTGGAAAAATGGTATTCTTTTCATAGGCAGTGGTAGGGAACTAAGCCCGTATTTGAAGTTTGTTTTTGGTGGTACTTAAACAATACTATCTTGGGAGAATCCTGTCACTGCTTTTTTAGAAAACTAAAGTAAGAAACTGTGCAATAGCCTTGGAAGGCCATCGCGCAGCGATTTTGTTCAATTGGAATTTATGAACTTAATACTGTTACCAACGATAAATATCTTTCTGTTTTTTTCTTAATATCATCTTCACTAACACCATAAAAGATATACAAATCTTTTGAAATTTTTTGAAATTGTTTCATTACTTTCTTATTTCCAGAATACGATATCGCGAATATATTCCAAATATAATCTATATTCATTTCAAGAGAATCATCACCTATTCTTATTTCATATAGATGGAAGTTCATAGGAATTACATTATCTGGCATTTCGGCAATCATTTCTCTTCGTGCCTCTATTTTATAAAGATATTCTCTAATAGATTTTTCGTTGTAAATATTCGGCTTTGGAATATCCTTCATTTCACCTAAAATTTCTGGTTTATGCTGTAAAATCAAACTCTCCTTTAGATTGTTTTGTTGTTCAATATATTTTCTCTCAGATGAATTAGTTTCAATTAGATTGTAGCTATTCTTTGCATATTGTACTAACTCATCAAGAGTATGTTCGCCTGCAACATACTTTCTTCTCTGCTCTCTTACGTTTAAATCTGTAGAGAATACTTCGTATCCTTACTTTTAGAGGTCTTTTCTGTGCTCTACCAGCTATAAAAATACTTGTTGGACCATCTGCACCACCTATTATTGAAACTCCACTTTTACTTTTTCCTTTCATAAATGTTCATCCTCGCAACTTCAAATTTTGTTATTTAGATTTATCCTTGAAAAAGCCAATTAAAATTAAAGCAATACCGAGAATTGCTACTGGAATATAAATAACATTAGGTATATGATAAACAAATCTATCAATTCCAGACATAACAATATAAATAATAATTCCCACACTGATTAAAATGCTTTTATCTTTCATAGTTGGTCTCCTTTACACCTTTCAAATTTATCATTCTCTCTAACATAAATTATATCACGCTAAAAATGAACAGTCATTCTTTTTCAGTTATCTAATTAAAATTCATTATATATAGAAAAAGACACTATATTTCAAGTGTCATTCTCTTATACAACAGTATTCTGCAAGCAGGTAAACACAGGTTATTCCTTAATATCCTTTTGTTTGGGAAACTCCGTTCTCCCATTTAGATATTGTTTGTTCTTCTGTCAAGTAAGGACTAAAAAAAATTATAATTTTTTTATTTCTGCACAAATCCGTATATCAACCACACTTATGCATAGTCTGCGTATCTAAAAAACCGCTGTCAAACTTCCAACAGATTTCTATTCTATTATCGGAATATACTTTCACTTTGTCAATCAGCTTCTCTTTTATTTCTTCCGTAAGTTCCATCTGATCAGCGTAACATTTCAACTGACTGATATTCTTTTCTATCTGTTGATGATTTTCCTGCTGTATTTCCTGTCTGCTCTGAAGCTCCTGCAACCGTTGTTCCAATCTTGCAGTTTCTTCATCATATTTCTTCTTTTCCATAAGGAAATCTTCTCTGGATAACTTACCATCTGTGTACTGTTCATAGAGTGGCATCCAAGTCTTTTTCAATGTGGCAATGGACTTTATCAAAGTAGTAATCTCTGCTCTTTCCGAATATGAAGTCACCTTTTTCTTTGCTTCTTTGGATAGTTCAGCTGCTTTGATAAACAACTGTATCTGCTGCTTTAGTGCCGCTAAAACCGTCTGGTCTGCTTCTTCAAAGCTTATAACTGCACTTCGGCATTTGCATTCTTTTACCACTTATCTCTGATGACATCTGAGGAATTTTTTATCCTTTTGCATTTTCCTGCCACAATATCCACAATGATAGATATTTTTACCGGACTTACCACTCAACCTAAATTCCATCTGCCGAAACATTGTATTTGCCTTTACAAAAAGCTCATAAGATACAATAGGCTCATGCGTATCTTCTACTCTTACCCATTCAGAAGGTGGTGTTTTTACACGCTTTCCTCTGACCGTAAAGGAAGTAGTTTTTAATGAAATCATTGTCCCGGTATATCTTTCATCTTTTATCATGCTCCGAATTCTATCATCTGTCCAATAGCATTTTGCACTATATCGGCTCCATTCTTTCTGATAACCTTGCATATTCTGAAATTCAGACGGAGCCGGAACACCTCGCTCATTCAACATCTTAGCAACACCCAACATTTCACTTACATGAAGCTGAATAGACTTTAATACTGCATCCATCAAATCTGCTTCGCTGATACGGTGTGAGGAACAATGATTTTTATTTTTCTTATTGGTAGAGCATACATAATATACATACTGCTTTCCATTCGCCGGAACCGTCTTACGCACCATACTGTCAAGACAGTCCCCACATACCAGAACGCCAGACAATGGATATACCTTATTCTCTCCCGGCGAACATCTGGTATCTAATTTAAGAAGTTCCTGGGCTAAATCAAAATCCCGTCTGTTAATGATAGCCTCATGGTTATTCTCAATGCGAATCAAACTCTATTTCTCTTTCGTTCCGTCGATTCATCATAAAAATAAAACGCTCAATATACTGTTCTGGCTGTTCCTGACTCATAAGCGCAAGCGGTGTTGTCTCTAACGCCTGAACAACCCTCAAATATGTATCCAGACTCATTGCCCGTCTTCCATTTTCAATACTTTTTATTGTGTCTACAGATACATCCGCTCGTTCTGCCAGTTCCGCTTGTGAAATGCACAGCCTTTTTCTTTCTTAAGCTGCTCCTCCACACCTTTCTCTCCATATATCTGCCACATTTACTACAGTTAATTCCGAGTAGTTATTGGACTTAGGTTTGTTGTGCAACCTTATCCTTAACTATAGCCTGATGTGATTTCTGTTCGTCAGACCAGAGATTTGCCTCCACCTTCCTTCAGATTCCCCTCACGTTAATCATAGTCTTGCCATGAATAGGACACCCTTGGTCTTGGCTGTATCCTTCCCACTACTAGGGCGGATTAGGGTAGGGTCAAGCGATGGCGCGGTAGTTTCCGTTTCCATCGCCTGCCACCTCAAACCGTGCATAAGGTTCTCCCTCACACGGCTTTCCGATAATCTTCTTCCCGCAGCATTCAAAAGACCGCCACATATCTTTTCTTATTTAGATAATAAAAGTACTCTATTCCACTGGTTGCATACCACTTTCGAAATCCATACAACACATGCTCTCTGTATTTCTTCTGCTTTCGCCTGTAATACACCCGTCTCCATAGCTTCATCCACACGTATTCATCAAGCTGTTTAAATCGTTTTGTTGAGTTTCCATGCTGAAAGTAATTTCTCCATCCTCTTATAAGTGGATTTAATTTCTCCACCTTTTGCTCCAGACCCTCATAGGCTGACTTTCTGCAAGTAATTACTCTGATTGCGTCCTTCACCTTTTTCATCGCCTTTTTACTAGGCATCATATAAGGCAACTTTCGTCCGCTTTTGGTTTTACCAAACTTCTGGTAACGGAATCCAAGAAAGTCAAAGCTCTCCTTATTCATATCTATAACCTTTGTTTTTTGCGGATTCAATGTCAGTTTCAACTTAGCCATTATTCTTTTCAGATGCTCAAACGCTAATTCTGCATCTTTTCTTGTTCTGCACACAATCACTGCATCATCTGCATATCTGACTATGACGCCCAGTTCTTTATGATTTTCCCAGTAGGAGTCCAATACATGAAGATAGATATTTGCTAACAACGGACTAATGACTCCTCCTTGCGGTGAGCCTTTTTCCGTTGGATAATATTTCCCATTTTCAATGACTCCTGACTGTAACCACTGTCTGCATAACTTAATGACCCTTCTATCACTGATGCGACGATTTAATAATCCCAGTAGTATTTCATGATTGATGTTGTCGAAGTATCCCTGTATGTCCGCATCTACTACATACCAGTTTTTATATAATTCTTTTTTCACTTTTTCTGTAGCCTGTTTTGCATCTCTTTTAGGACGGAATCCATAAGAACTATCCAGAAAATTTGCTTCAAAGATAGGTTCTATCACTATCTTACAGGCTTGTTGCACAATCCTGTCTCTAATAGTCGGAATCCCCAATGGTCTTTGCTTCCCATCCGGTTTTGGAATGTATACTCTCTTTACCGGTTTAGGTCTGTATTTCTTATTCTTTAAATCCTCTTGAATATCCAACAAGTATTCTTCTACTCCGTATTCCTCAATCATTTCAAAGGTAATGCCGTCAATCCCAGCGCTCCCCTTGTTTTCTCGCACTTCTTTCCATGCCCGCCACAAAATATCCAGGCGAAAGATACGGTCATACAACGCATGAAATCTGCGTTGCTTATCCTTTTTGGCTGTCAGGTATAGATTACGTTGAAGTTGTCGTGATTTTTCTGTTGAGTGTTGTTGTCCAATATTTGGCATGCACTATCACTTACCTTCCCGTTAATCTTGATTAAAGCAGAGCCCCTTTTCTCCCATTGTTTTTCTTACCAATAGTTCATAGATACTATGGGCTCCTCCGACTTCTCATACCACTTCTCAAGAAATTTCGCATGCGTGCTTATATCCTCAGTTACATACTTGTGGTTATATGATGGTATGAGATCTCTTCTGTTCCGTTATCAACTTTCATAACATTCCGCTCCCTCTACACCGAAGGGTTCCTCAATGCTGTACTCCAGTATCCCCACATCTTCCATGGTCTTCGTCAGAAAGTCAGTGACTCGACTCCCTCTTGTCCCTTACAGGGCTAACGTAACGATGCTACAGGATTCACTTTATGTTACGGACTGCTATTTTGCACCTGTTTCTCACAGGCATACCTCGCTTCAACACAGTCGGTCATCCAAAAGCATTGGAGGTTCGCTACAAGGCTCACTGGCGATTACCTTGACCAGACTTTCACTGGCAAGCTGATAACAGCTTGCAGAACACACAACTTTCATCCATTAGCGACGTGCGCCGCAAGGCGCACCCAGAAAACGGATGGCAACTATCAGTCACCACCCGTTTTCTTCAGAACGCTGTTAATATTCAGTTATTTATATACAAATCCTGGCATCGGCTCAATTTTAAACTGATTCCTATGATGCAGCGAATCTATCCGTGCCTTTGTTTCCATATTCTTTGTAACGCCATGTCTTATATACTCATCCAGCTCTGCATAGGTAAACCCCAGATTTTCCTCATCTGTTTTCCCGCAAAGTCCATCACTAGGAGTCTTTTCAACCAATTCAGCAGGCAGTCCCAACTCCATTCCGATCTTCTTAACCTCTGTAACAGTCAAATTACACAGTGGGCTGAAATCACCAGCACCATCTCCATAGCGGGTTGCATATCCTACCCAGTCCTCAGACAAATTACAGGTATTTGCCACCCTGCCATTCATGCTTTGTGATACTGCATACAATGTTGTCATACGCACTCTGGCTGGAAGATTGGTCTTTGTCTGTACAGAAATTTCCGGCAAAATCCCGATACTTTTTGTAACTGCATCAACAGACTCCTTTATATTTACTATAAAGTATCTGATACCCAGATGTTGCACAAGCTTGTACGCCATATCAATATCCCCCTGTTCCCCACACGGCATCAAGACTCCGATAACACGCTCTTTTCCCAGTGCTTCCACACATAAAGCGGCTACAACAGAACTATCTTTTCCACCGGAAATTCCTACAACTGCATTACAGTCCTGTCCGTTCTGTTCAAAAAAATCTCTGATCCAGTCAATACAGTCCTTTGTTACCTTTCCTGCATCGAACATCTCCTGCACCTCTTTTCTCATTTTGAAAGCAGCTTTACAAGTCTTTCTGCCGCTTCTTTTGTATCTTCCGGTGAGCCAAAAGTTGAAAACCGGAAATAGCCTTCTCCACAGGCTCCAAACCCTTCTCCCGGTGTTCCCACAACCTGAATTTCATGTAACAGATAATCAAAAAACTCCCAGCTTCCCATTCCATTTGGACACTTCATCCAGATATATGGAGCATTCTTTCCTCCGCAATACCAGATTCCAAGCTGATCAAGCGCTTTCATCAGCACCTTTGCATTTTTCTTATAAATACGGATATTTTCGTGAATCTGTTTCTGTCCTTCCTCCGTAAAAACTGCTGCCCCACCTTTCTGAATAATGTAAGACACACCATTTGTCTTTGTTGTACGATTGCGTACCCACATTTCATTCAGGTTCATTCCACTCCGTTTCAATGCTTTTGGTATTACCGTATATCCAAGTCTGGTTCCCGTAAAACCGGCAGTCTTGGACAGCGAGCAGATTTCAATCGCACATGTTTTTGCTCCATCCAGTTCAAAAATACTATGCGGAAGAGTTTCATCCTCAATAAAAGCCTCATATGCTGCATCAAAGAGAATCACGGAACCATTCTCATTGGCAAAATCTACCCATGCCTGAAGCTGATTACGTGAAAAAACGGCTCCGGTAGGATTGTTTGGTGAGCATATATAGAGTAAGTCTGCTTTTATTTCTTCGCTCGGCTCAGGCAAAAAGCTATTTTCTTCCCCGGAAGCCAGATGGACAATCTTCCTTCCTGCCATCACATTCGCATCCACATACGCAGGATAAGCCGGCTCAATCACCAATGCAGAACCGGAACGTTCAAACAAGTCTAAAATATCCCCAAGCTCATCGCTTGCTCCACTTGAAACAAACACCTCGTCTGAGGACAAAGAAACGCCTCTGTTTTCATAATACTTTGCAATCGTATCCCTCAAAAATGAGGCACCACACTCAGGCATATATCCATGAAAACTGCTTTTTGAAGCCTGATCATCCACAGCCTCATGCAATGCCTTGATTACGGCATCGCATAATGGCAGTGAAACATCTCCAATACCCATTCTTAAAAGCTTTACTCCCGGATGCTGCTCTACATAAGCCTTGGTTTTCTGAGCAATATTGTAAAAAAGATAGGAATCTTTTAATTCGCTGTAATGCATATTTGGTCTGATCATGTTATTCTCCTCCCTGTATGATTCGATATCTAATAATTCTGATGGACAATTCGCCCAATGCCCTTGCAAAAAGAATTCTTGAATGAAGTCTCTTTCCAAGTTTTCTATGAGATTTTGTCACATTATTTCCGTGCAGCCTGTGTTCTAAGACGGTATATTCCAAATGAACGCTGCTTTTCAATAAATTTGCTGCCATGGCAATCCATGTATCATGGGATTCCATATACTTTGGAAACGTTAAGATAACTTCTTTCAATTCCCTCTTGAATGCCATGGCACATCCATAATAAGATGCCTTCCCTCCAAATATTCTGGAGATATTTAGCATATAGTTACAGGAGTCTTTTGCCTGTAATCAATCAAAAGTTTTCTTACTCCTGTTTCCCCGTTTGTCTATGGCAACCATATTTCCTGTAACAAGCATAACCGAATATCGCTGTATTACATGAAGCATTTTTTCCAGGCAATCCTTTCATTCAGCATCTATCGTAGATATACCAATGGTCACTTCCTCCAGCACATCTAAAAGTACCTTTACCGTGTCCAGAGATGTCAGCATGGTAATATTGTTCTGTGTTGCCGCACTTCGGATTGCAACACCATCTTCATAATGAACACCGGAAAGAATTGCACGGGTATTGATGACATAGCTGACGTATCCTGCACGGATCGCATCCAGTATCTCACTGCTTCCTTCCGATGGTTTCCCCAGTATACGGGTACGGATTCCATGCTGTTTCAAATGCTCTCCCGTAAGAGAGGTTGCTTCTATATTAAAGCCCATATCATAAAAGCGTCTGATAAGCGGAAGGGCTTCGTCTTTATCCTCATCTGCAAGCGTCACAATGACTGTTCCATAATTCTGTACACGAATACCGGAAGCAATCATGGCTTTATACATTGCCCTGTGAAGCTTCTTATCATATCCGATTGCTTCTCCCGTTGATTTCATTTCGGGTGACAGGTAAGCATCCATACCACTTAACTTTGCAAAGGAAAATGCAGGCACTTTCACATACCACCTCTTCTTTTCTTCGGGATAGCTCACAGTAATCCCCTGCTCCTTCAGGCTCTTTCCAAGAATGACTTTCGTTGCAATATCAGCCAATGGATATCCGGTTGCTTTTGACAAAAATGGAACTGTTCTTGAAGAACGCGGATTTACCTCAATGATAGATACATTCTCCTGTCTGTCCACGATAAACTGGATATTAAACAGTCCCACAATGCCAATGCCAATACCTAGTTTTTTCGCATAGTCCAAAATCGTAGCCTTTACCTTATCTGAAATGCTAAACGTCGGATATACACTGATGGAATCGCCGGAATGAACCCCTGTCCTTTCTACCAACTCCATGATTCCCGGAACAAATACGTCCGTACCGTCACAAATGGCATCAATTTCGACTTCTTTCCCACAGATGTATTTGTCTACCAATACCGGTTTATCTTCATCAATCTCTACCGCAGTTTTCAGATAGTGCCGCAGGTGTTCTTCCTTTGCCACGATCTGCATGGCTCTTCCGCCAAGTACAAAGCTTGGACGTACCAGCACCGGATAACCGATCTCTTCTGCCGCTTTTACGCCATCTTCTATATTCGTTACAGCCTGTCCTTTCGGCTGTGGGATAGAAAGCTCTGACAACAGCTTTTCAAAAGCATCTCTGTTTTCTGCTTTTTCGATTGCAGCACAGTCCGTGCCAATCAGCTTCACCCCACGTTCCTGCAGTGGATTTGCCAGGTTGATTGCAGTTTGACCGCCAAGTGATGCAATAATTCCATCCGGCTTCTCCATTTCGATCACATTCATAACATCTTCTACGCAAAGAGGCTCAAAATACAGCTTGTCGGATGTGGTATAATCCGTAGACACAGTTTCCGGATTATTATTGATGATGATCGCCTCATATCCGGCTTCTTTAATGGTTTTCACTGCATGTACCGTGGAATAATCAAACTCCACGCCCTGACCGATACGAATAGGACCGGAGCCCAATACAATGATTTTCTTCCTGTCTTCCACGATCGATTCATTTTCATCCTCATAAGTAGAATAAAAATAAGGAACATAGCTTTCAAATTCCGATGCACAGGTATCAATCATTTTATAGACTGGGAAAATGCCATGTGTCTTACGCATTTCATAAATGTCCGTTTCCATCATATTCCACAGCCACCCAACTGCTCTATCTGAGAAGCCTGCCTTCTTTGCCTGATACAAAAGCTCTCTGTTACCGGTACACTGCTTCAATTCTTTCTCCATATCAATGATTTTTTTCATCTTATCAAGGAAGAAACGGTCAATGCGTGTCTGCTCCCTGATATCGGAAACCGATTCGCCCATTCGGAGCAACCGGGCAATGGCAAAGATACGGTCATCTGTGCCGATTTTGATATATTCCATCAAAGCCTTTTTATCTTCTTTTTCAAACTTTTCCATATACAGATGATTTACGCCTGTTTCCAGAGAACGGATTGCTTTTAACAGACTCTCCTCAAAGGTTCTGCCAACACTCATGACTTCCCCGGTTGCTTTCATCTGTGTACCCAGCTTCTGATTTGCATCGGTAAATTTATCAAATGGAAAACGCGGCATTTTTGTTACCACATAATCCAGTGCCGGTTCAAAGGATGCAGGCGTATTTACCAGCATAATCTCATCCAGAGTCATTCCCACACTGATTTTTGCCGATACCCTTGCAATCGGATATCCGCTTGCCTTTGATGCCAATGCAGAGGAACGGGATACGCGCGGATTTACCTCTATCAGATAATACTGAAAAGAATCCGGATCAAGTGCAAACTGTACATTACAGCCTCCCTCCACCTTCAAGGCACGGATGATTTTCAAAGCACTGTCACGGAGCATCTGATATTCTTTATTCGTCAGTGTCTGTGACGGACATACCACAATGGAATCTCCCGTGTGGATTCCTACCGGGTCCAGATTTTCCATATTGCAGATCGTGATTGCTGTGTCATTGGCATCACGGATCACTTCATATTCAATTTCTTTAAAGCCCTTGATACTTTTTTCTATCAGCACCTGATGAACCGGTGACAAAGCAAGGGCATTTTTAATCAATCCCAGGAACTCCTGCTCATCATCTGCAAAGCCGCCGCCGGTTCCGCCAAGGGTAAATGCCGGACGAAGCACCACCGGATATCCGATATTCTCAGCAGCCTTTATGGCTTCCTCCACCGTATTGGCAATGACAGACGGAAGCACCGGCTCTCCTAAGCTTTCACAAAGCTCTTTAAAGAGTTCTCTGTCCTCTGCCCTTTCAATGCTCTCACTGCTGGTTCCCAAAAGCTCCACACGGCACTCTTTTAAAATGCCTTTTTTCTCAAGCTGCATTGCCAGATTAAGTCCGGTCTGACCACCAATTCCCGGTACGATGGCATCTGGACGCTCATGACGGACAATCTTTGCAACATATTCCAATGTCAACGGTTCCATATACACCTTATCTGCAATGGTGGTATCTGTCATAATCGTTGCCGGATTGGAGTTGCATAAGACAACCTCATACCCTTCTTCTTTCAGTGCAAGACATGCCTGGGTCCCTGCATAGTCAAATTCTGCCGCCTGACCAATCACAATCGGACCGGAACCAATGACAAGTATTTTCTTCAAATCAGTTCTTTTCGCCATCTTTTGTTCCCTCCATCATTTCTATAAACTGTTCAAACAGATAACCGCTGTCCTGCGGGCCCGGTGCGCTTTCCGGGTGATACTGCACACTAAACACCTTGTCCTCCTCACAGGCAACACCTTCTACTGTCTGATCCAGCAGATTCAGGTGCGTTACTTTCAATCGGGTATTCGCAAGACTTTCCCTGTCCACTGCATAGGAATGGTTCTGGGAGGTAATCTCTATCTTTCCTGTCAGAAGATTTTTTACCGGATGATTTCCTCCCCTGTGTCCAAATTTTAACTTATAGGTCCTTGCCCCATATGCAAGGGAAATGATCTGATGACCAAGGCAGATTCCAAAGATCGGATATTTTCCCCGTAAGCCTCTCACCAGTTCTATGACCGGCTGCACATCCATCGGGTCTCCCGGACCATTAGATAAAAAGATTCCGTCCGGCTTCATTTTTTCTATTTCTTCCATAGAGGTATTCCATGGAAATACCGTCACATTGCAGCCTCGTCTGTTAAAACTCCTCACAATATTCTGCTTCATTCCACAATCAATGGCGGCCACATGATATTTCTCATCCGGAATCCTATATTGCTGAATCTCTTTTCTGCTCACAAAAGCTACTGCATCTTTTGGTATATCATAGGAACTCAATTTGCAAAGTCCCTCCTGCAGAGAAGTATCAGCATCTGTAATCAATACTTTTCTGCTTCCCAAATCACGAATAGAACGTATCAGCTTTCTGGTATCAATTCCATAAATTCCCGGAATCCGGTATTTCTCCATGATTTCGGATAATGTATATTTACTGCGGAAGTTGGATGGCTGATCGTTATAATCCCTTACAACCAATCCTCCAATCGTCGGTGTTTCTGTTTCAAAATCTTCTTCTGCAATCCCATAGTTACCAATCAGCGGATATGCCATCACAACAGTCTGGTAGGTATAGGACGGATCAGAGATGATTTCCTGATACCCAACTGGAGAGGTATTAAATACGATTTCCGTGATTCTTTCATCAAAGGAACCAAAACCATATCCATAATACTCACTGCCATCTGGGAAAATCAGTTTTCTGTCAAATTTTTTCATAATATATGTCACCCCTCTATCTAAACCCGTTCAGACAGTTTCCTTTCAAAACGGTCTTTACGGAGATCTGCCGGAATTTTGGTTGGATATTCTCCGTTAAAGCAGGCAGCACAATAATCCTCGCTGTCAATCAGCTTACTCAGCTTCTCCACCTCCAAATATCCCAAAGAATCCACTCCGATCATCTCTGCGATCTCTTCCATGCTATGATGGCATGCAATCAGATTTTCTTCTGAGTCAATGTCCGTGCCATAATAGCAGGCATGTAAGAATGGGGGAGCCGAGATTCTCATATGTATCTCTTTCGCTCCTGCGTCACGCAAAAGCTTTACAATACGTTTACTGGTTGTACCTCTTACGATAGAATCATCAATAAGAACGACTCGTTTTCCATCGATTACATTTTTCACAGGAGAAAGCTTAATCCTGACTTTATCCAAACGTTCATTTTGTCCCGGAGAAATGAATGTTCTTCCAATATATTTATTTTTGATCAGTCCTATCCCATAAGGAATGCCGGATTTATTTGCATATCCAAGCGCTGCATCCAGTCCGCTGTCCGGAACTCCGATCACAATATCTGCGTCCACCGGATAACTTTCTGAGAGCAGCTCGCCTGCTCTCATTCGTGATTCATGGACAGATACACTATCTATGACAGAATCCGGTCTTGCAAAATAGATATACTCAAAGATACAGGTTTTCTTTTTCTGCTTACCGCAGTGTTCTTTCCTTGATTCCACTCCATTTTGACTAAACACCAGAATCTCACCCGGAAGCAGATCTCTGACAAATTCTGCGCCTACCGCTGATAATGCGCAGCTTTCTGATGCCACTACATAGGCTCCATCCGGCATCTGTCCATAACAAAGTGGTCTGAATCCATATGGGTCTCTTGCAGCAATCATCTTTGTAGCTGACATCAAAACTAATGAATAAGCCCCTTCCAGTAAATTCATGGTGTTGCTTACCGCTTCTTCTATGCTCGGTGTCATCAGCCTTTCTCTTGTAATCACATAAGCAATGGTTTCTGTATCGCTGGTGGTATGAAAAATGGCTCCTGATAACTCCAGCTTATCACGCAGCTCCAATGCATTACTCAAATTTCCGTTATGTGCCAGTGCCATCTTTCCTTTCTGGTGGTTGACTTCAATGGGCTGGCAGTTATTTCGTGTTGTCCCGCCGGTTGTTCCATATCTTACATGGCCCACTGCCATAGTCCCTTCCGGCAAATGAGATAATGTGTCTTTCGAAAACACTTCGCTTACAAGGCCCAGATCTTTATAGGAAGAAAACACACCATCATCATTCACAACGATCCCGCAGCTCTCCTGTCCTCTGTGCTGCAAGGCATACAATCCATAATAGGTAATCCCTGCCACATTTTCTTTTTGTGTACTCATCACACCGAATACACCACATTCTTCATGAATCGCCATACTCTTTTCCTCCTGCGTATTATTCTACTGTGACCGATTTTGCCAGATTCCTTGGCTTATAATATCACAGCCGCGATTCAGTGCAACATAATAGGCAAAAAGCTGCAAAGGAATCACTCCGAGAACCGGCTGCAAAAGGGAATGGGTCTTTGGTATCACAAACATTTCGGATGCCTGACTGCTAATCAGCTCTGCTGTCTGATCTGTCGTCATTGCGATTACTTCTGCTCCTCTGGATTTTACTTCAACAATATTGGACAAGGATTTTTCCACCAGCGGCTCATAGGTTACCATAGCAACCACCAGTGTTCCCGGTTCTATCAGAGAAATCGTTCCATGTTTCAGTTCTCCTGCCGCATAGGATTCTGAATAAATATAAGAAATCTCTTTCAGCTTTAGAGAGCCCTCCAAACCCAGTGCATAGTCCAGATTACGACCAATATAGAAAACACTGTTATTGTTGAAATATCTGGATGCCGCTTTCTGATAAAGATCCAGATCATTCATAACAACACTTATCTTTTCAGGTAAATCTTGAAGCTCCCTGATAATTGCCGCATATTTTTCTGCTGCGGAAACATCCCACTCAATCAAATGTTTTTCTTTTTCCAGCAGAAATCTGTCTCTGTCAAAGATCTGAACATCATCTGCCGTAATGACTGCCACTTCATCATCTTCCATATAAGTAACTGTCCTTGTATGTGCAAGAAGTGCAGTAACATCAGAGGCAATGTAATTTCCCTCCTGACCGTAACCAATCAGCAGAGGGGCGTCTTTTCTTGCTGCAACCATCTGTCCCGGAAAATCAGAACAGAGAATGCCCATAGCATAAGCACCTTTGATACGATTTAAAACCGCATACACTGCATCCATCAGATTGGATTTCTTCCTATAATAATATTCCAGTAACTGGACGATTACCTCTGTATCCGTATCAGAAGAAAAAACGACTCCTTTACGGATAAGAGAGTTTTTGATCTCCAGATAATTTTCTATGATGCCATTATGGACAACCGCAATCTTTCCTTCCTGCCCAACATGGGGATGTGCATTTGTATCATTTGGTTCCCCATGGGTTGCCCATTTGGTGTGACCAATGCCGATATTCCCCGACAAAGGATTTTGAGAGTCCAGCAATTCCCGCAGAACAGACAGACGTCCTTTGCTCTTTTTTACCTGTAATCTCCCATCCGCTGATACGACCGCAACTCCTGCTGAATCATATCCTCTGTATTCCAGTCGTTCCAGACCATCAAGCAATATCGGAACAGCTTCTGTCTTTCCTGCAAATCCAATAATTCCACACATTTTTTCTACTCCTCTTTTCGTTTCGACTTAATCAGCGTTTCTTTTTAATAAAGCTGCCGAAACGAATCCTTTAAACAGTGGATGAGACTGATTTGGGCGGCTCTTAAATTCCGGATGAAACTGTACGCCTACAAAAAACGGATGCTCCTTAAGTTCTACGGTTTCCACCAGTCTGTCATCCGGAGAAGTACCGCTGATCACAAGTCCTGCTCTCATCAGTTCCTCACGATATTTATTATTAAACTCATAGCGATGGCGATGGCGCTCATGGATCAGTTTGTTACCATAGCATTGTTCCATTTTCGTTCCGGCTTTAATGCTGCATGGATAGCTTCCCAAACGGAGCGTACCGCCTTTATCAATTTCCTCACTCTGTCCCGGCATAAAATCAATGACCTTATGGGCACACTGTTCATCAAATTCACCCGAATGAGCACATTTAAGTCCCAGAACATTCCTTGCAAATTCGATGACGGCAATCTGCATACCTAGACAGATACCAAAGTAAGGAATCTGATTTTCACGGGCATAGTTTGCTGACAGGATCATTCCTTCGATACCACGATTTCCAAATCCGCCCGGAACGATGATCCCATCCAGACCTTCCAATATTTCCTTTACATTGTCCGACCTGATATTTTCTGAATCAATCCAGTGGATTTTCACAAACGTATTCAGTTCATACCCTGCATGGTTCATTGCTTCTGCCACAGACAGGTATGCATCATGGAGCTTTACATACTTTCCAACCAGACCGATGTGGACTTCCCGGGAACGGTTTCGGATGCGTTCCACCATCTGTTCCCAATCTTCCAGCTCCGGTTTCGGCGCATCAATGTGAAGTTCTCTGCAAACAACATCTGAGAATCCGGACTTTTCCAACATCAGCGGTGCTTCGTAGAGGTTCTGTAACGTCCTGTTCCCAATCACGCAATCCGGTTTCACATTGCAAAAAAGAGAAATTTTCTGAAAGATGGATTCTTCCAATGGTTTATCAGAACGCAGCACTATAATATTTGGATTGATACCCATTCCTCGAAGCTCCTTGACAGAGTGCTGCGTTGGTTTTGACTTATGTTCTTCAGAGCCACTCAAATAAGGGACTAACGTCACATGGATAAATAAACTGTTCTCCCCGCCAACCTCCAATGAAATCTGACGTACTGCTTCCAGAAATGGTTGGGATTCAATATCCCCAATGGTTCCTCCAATCTCCGTGATCACTACATCTGCATCCGTCTTTTTTCCTACACGGTACACAAATTCCTTAATCTCATTTGTGATATGGGGAATCACCTGAACCGTGGAACCTAAGTATTCTC
Source organism: Faecalimonas umbilicata (assembly GCF_042846195.1). Lineage (NCBI taxonomy): Bacteria > Bacillati > Bacillota > Clostridia > Lachnospirales > Lachnospiraceae > Faecalimonas > Faecalimonas umbilicata. The sequence continues at coordinate 1,186,042 of NZ_AP031411.1, read as the reverse complement.
CTCTTCGTTCCTTGTTTAATACATTCCAATAAACCTTTCCAGTCGTCAGATTGGAGTATTGATTCAGATCTTCATCAATAAATCTCTCATAATGCCCCAGGTCCAGATCCGTTTCTGCTCCATCTTCGGTTACATATACTTCGCCATGCTGATACGGGCTCATGGTTCCGGGGTCTACGTTAATATATGGGTCTAACTTCTGTGCTGCCACTTTTAAGCCCCTTGCTTTTAAAAGACGTCCAAGAGAAGCGGCGGTAATCCCTTTTCCCAGACCGGATACTACACCTCCAGTCACAAATATATATTTAGTCATAATCTTTCACTTCCTTACTCAAACTCCACCATTGCCGGCGGTTTGCTTGTAATATCGTAGAGAACACGGATTGCAAGTCCGGGACCTGGAAACGGCTGGCGCATAACCATATATTCCGGAATCCCAAGCTATCTTCCCAGTTCTCTTACTTCATCCTTGAACAGCAAACGCAATGGTTCAATAATCTCTTTAAAATCAACAAAATCCGGCAGGCCGCCCACATTGTGATGGCTCTTTATGGTTTCTGCATTTTCTTTGCCGGATTCAATCACATCCGGATAAATAGTTCCCTGTGCCAGATAGTCCGTCCTGCCAATTTTTTTGCCTTCTTCCTCAAATACGAAGACCGTGATCCACAAAAACACAGGTGAGCTGTGAACCCACTGCTTCCGCAAACAAGGCTGCACACACAGAGGAATCCACGCCCCCCGATAGAGCCAAAAGCACCTTATCATTCCCTACTTTGCTTCTGATTTCTTCGATACAGCGATACATATAACTTTCCATCGTCCAGTCACCCACTGCACCACAGACTTTATATAAAAAGTTTCGGATCATGGTAGTTCCATTTTCTGTATGATTTACTTCCGGATGGAGCTGTACACCATAATATTTTCTGTTTTCATCACAAATGGCTACATTCGGGCATTTCCCGCTACGGGCAACCAGCCTAAATCCGTCGGGTACTTTCTTCATGTAGTCGCCATGGCTCATCCATGAAATACTCTCCTCATCCAGTCCGTCAAACAGCAGACAGGAATTATCATAGAAAGTAAGTGTTTTTCCATACTCTCTGGCGTTTTCATTTTCTGCTGCCGTAACCATTCCTCCAAGATGATGGGCAAGGAGCTGACATCCATAGCAGATACCAAGAATCGGTATTCCAAGCTCAAAAATACCTTCTGCCGGATGATAAGAATTTTCTTTATATACACTGTCCGGTCCTCCAGTGAAGATAATGCCTATGGGGTCAAATGCCCGAATCTCAGAAAGGGTCATGGTATAAGGCTTAACCTCACAATAGACGTTGCATTCCCTCACCCTCCTGGCAATCAACTGGTCATACTGACCGCCAAAATTCAAAATTAGTACTTTCTGATTCTGCATCTTTCCTTTTCTCCTAAAACATTGTGATATAGGCATCACGTTCGGCGCCGACAGACACATACTTAATCGGGCACTCGATTTCCTTTTCAATATAACGGATATACTCCAATGCCGCTTTTGGAAGATCATCTACTGTTCTGCATCCGCTGATATCACACTGAAATCCCGGAAGATATTCATAGATCGGTTTTGCACATTTAAGTTCTTCGATACCGGATGGAAATGTGTCTACTCTGTTTCCATCAATCTCATACGCTGTACATACCGGGATTTTTTCCATATAAGAAAGCACATCCAGCTTTGTAAGTGCCACATAGCTGCAGCCCTGCATCTTTGTCCCATATCTGGAAGCAACCACATCAAAGCCTCCGACTCTTCTCGGTCTTCCGGTTGCTGCACCATATTCGCCCCCTGCCGCACGAAGCTGCTCCGCTTCCTCTCCAAACAGTTCACAGGTAAAAGGTCCTTCTCCCACGCAGCTTGAGTATGCTTTCATAATACCGATGCTTTCATCCAGCTTTGCAAAAGGTACGCCAGCTCCGATTGGCGCATAAGAAGCAAGGGTTGTGGATGCAGAGGTATATGGATAAATGCCAAAGTCTATATCCCTGAGTGCCCCAAGCTGTGCTTCAAACAGAATGGATTTTCTCTCTTCAATAGCGTCTCCAAGGTATTCCGTCGTATCACAGATAAAAGGAACAAAGAACTCTCCGTATTCTTTTAACCACTGAAACATTTCATCTGCCAGCACTGGTGCATGACCATATCCATTTTCCACAGTCAGGTTCTTCCATTCCACAAGACCACCAAGGCGTTCCTTTAATGCTTCCAGATGGAGCAAATCACCCATACGCAGTGCTTTTTTCATATATTTGTCTGCATATACCGGAGATATACCTCTTCTGGTAGATCCAAATTTCTTATCTAACAGTCGGTCTTCCTCCAGACAATCCATCAGCTTATGATATGGCATACAGATGGTTGCCCTGTCACTGATCTTTAAATGTTCCGGCGTTACTTCCACACCTTTTTCTGCCAGTTTCTGCACTTCCCCGTACAAATGTTCCAGGTCAATCACAATGCCCGGTCCCAGAATATTGACCGTATCTTCACGGCAGATTCCGGACGGCATCAGATTCATGACAAATTTTCCTTTTTCATTGATCACGGTATGACCCGCATTATTTCCGCCCTGATAACGAACAACAATATCATAGTTTTCGCTGAGAAGATCTACCATACGGCCTTTTCCTTCATCGCCCCAGTTTGTTCCAACAATTGATGTAAGCATATGCATTCCTTCCTTTCAGACATTCACTTGCGCTTCCACGTTCACACGCTGCTTATTTTTTTCCAGTAATGGTTTCACGGTTTCTGTTACAAACTTCTCGCACTGATATTCTGCCATTCCGGTGAACTTCACCGGGTCAAGCAAAACTTCCAGTTCTATGGCAGAAAGTCCAAAGCTATCGTCATTTTTGATACGTTCTATTAAATCATTTTCATTTCCATAGAGTTTTACCTGTTCCGCTGCCATAATAGAATGTTTACGGATTGCTTCATGAAGTTCCTGTCTGTCCCCATCTTTGGCTTTTACACAATACATCAGGATATTTTCCGTCGCCATAAATGGAAGTTCTGCATCCAGATGCTTCTTAATAACTGCCGGATAGACCTTCAGCCCCCTGATTACATTGATATACAGATTTAAAATGGCATCTGTGGCCAGAAATGCTTCCGGTACAGCCAGGCGCTTATTTGCGGAATCATCCAATGTGCGTTCAAACCACTGTGAAGCTGCTGTAATAGCAGTATTTTGTAAATCACAAATCACGAAACGAGCCAGTGATGCAATACGTTCGCTTCTCATTGGATTTCTTTTATATGCCATGGCAGAAGAACCGATCTGTTTTTCCTCAAATGGTTCATCCACCTCTTTTAAGTGGCTGAGTAAACGGATATCACTGGAGAATTTTGATGCACTCTGTGCAATTCCGGACAATACCTGTAAAACCGCAAAATCAGCTTTTCGTGTATAGGTCTGTCCACTGACACTCTGACACTTTGAAAAACCGATTTTTTCTGCGATTTTCTGCTCCAGCTGTTCCACCTTTGTTTCTTCCCCATCGAACAGTTCCAAAAAGCTGGCACCTGTCCCGGTGGTTCCTTTACAGCCAAGGAGTTTTAAGTTATTCAGTTGAAAATCAAGCTGTTCGATATCAAACACCAGATCATTCATCCAAAGACAGGCTCTTTTTCCTACCGTTGTTGGCTGAGCTGCCTGAAAATGAGTATATGCAAGAGTTGGTAATGCCTTATATTCCATGGCAAATTCGCTAAGGGCTTCTATGGCATTTAACAAAAGATTTCTAATCTGTAAGAGCGCACTTTGCATGAGGATAATATCCGTATTATCCCCCACATAACAGGAAGTTGCTCCTAAATGTATGATTCCCGCCGCTTCAGGACAGGCATCCCCGAAGGTATGGACATGTGCCATCACGTCATGACGAAGCTCATTTTCGTATTGTCTTGCTTTTTCATAATCAATGTTGTCAATCTGAGCTTTCATTTCCTCAATCTGCTCATCAGAGATAGGAAGTCCCAGTTCCTTTTCACTTTCCGCAAGTGCCACCCAGAGTTTTCTCCATGTGGAAAATTTTCTATCATTGGAAAATATACTCTGCATTTCTTTACTTGCATAACGTTCACATAAAGGTGATTGATAAATATCTGTTCTCATAAAATCTATTTACTCTCCATCTCTAATCCTAATCGTTTTGCCACCTGAATATACGCATCCTCTACGCCTCCTAAATCCCTGCGGAAACGATCTTTATCCATTTTTTCTCCACTTTCCACATCCCATAAGCGGCAAGTATCCGGAGAAATCTCATCTGCAAGAATGATCTTGCCATGAAAACGGCCAAACTCTATCTTGAAATCAATCAGACGAAGGCCTGCTTTTAAATATTCCACTTTCAGAATTTCGTTAATTTTAAATGCATAATCCTTTATCGTTTTGATCTCACTTGCAGTCGCAAGCTGTAATGCTTTTGCAAAATGGGAATTGATCAGCGGATCTCCCAGTTCATCATTCTTATAAGAAAATTCAATCGTCGGCTCAGCAAGTACCGTTCCCTCTTCCACACCCAATCTTTTAGAAAAACTGCCGGCAGCCACGTTTCGCACAATTACTTCCAACGGAACAATCTCCACCCTGCGCACTGCGGTTTCTCTGTCATTTAATTCCTGAATAAAATGAGTCGGCACACCTTCTGCTTCAATTTTCTGAAACAACAGATTGGTCATACGGTTATTGATCGCACCTTTCCCAACGATTGTTCCCTTCTTCAAGCCATTAAAGGCAGTTGCATCATCTTTATAAGAAACAATCAGGACATCCGGATCATCCGTTAAGAAAACCTTTTTTGCTTTTCCTTCATATAATTGTTCACACTTTTGCATTTCATTCTTCCTCCAATAAAGTCATTTCCTGCATTTTTGAACGCAAAAAGGGCAAAAGCGCCTTTAAGTTCATTTTAAACTTAAAGACGCCTTTGCCTTTACGCACACTATTTTACCTCTTAAATTTTATCTTGTCAATCCATTTTATCTAAAAATCCCTACTTTCATCGATCTATTTCATTAGATCCAAAAGAGTAATATTATCAAAATAATGATTTACCATATGATGAAATTCTTTCCACATCGGCAATGTTTTACATGTATCTGCACGTTTACAGGTTTTTGCATTACATTCCAGACATGCAACCGGAACCAGTTCCCCTTCTGCAAGTCTTAATATATCTCCAACCCTATAATCTTTTGGTTCCCTTGCCAGACGGTATCCGCCGCCTTTCCCCTGTACCCCTTCCACATAATGGTTCTTAGAAAGTACAGACATAATTCTCTCGATATATTTTAAAGACAGCTCCTGTCGATGGGCAACTGTCTTCATTGCTATATAACCTTCATTCTGATTTTCTGCAAGATCAAGCAATACACGCAAAGCATATCTTCCCCTTGTTGAGATCATCATTCCTTTGTTCCTTCTTTCCTTATTCTGCAAATAGAGGTGTTGATAAATATCTATCTCCTGTATCCGGCATCAATACAACAATTGTTTTTCCTTTATTTTTGGCTCTTTTGGCAAGCTGGATTGCCGCCCATAAGGCTGCTCCGGAAGAAATGCCTGTAGAAAGCACTGCTGAAGATGCCGGCTCAACAGCCACAATCTTAATATCCGGATTTTGTGCTTTCAGATATTCACCAACACCTGTCACTGTACCTCCGGTACCTACGCCTGCTACAAAGATATCCACATTACCATCTGTATCCTCATATATTTCAGGGCCTGTACTCTCCCTATGGGCTTTGGGATTTGCAGGATTCACAAATTATCCAGGAACAAAACTATTCGGTATTTCATTGGCCAGCGCTTCTGCTTTCGCAATGGCTCCCTTGATGCCTTTCGCCCCTTCACTAAGCACAAGTTCCGCTCCGTATGCTTTCATAAGCTGACGTCGCTCTACAGACATGGTATCAGGCATTACAAGAATCATGCGATCCCCTCTGGCAGCTGCAACAGAAGCGAGACCAATACCTGTATTGCCGGAAGTTGGCTCAATAATTACTGTATCAGGCTTTAATCCGCCTGTACTCTCAGCGTCATCCAGTATTGCTTTTGCCACACGATCTTTTACCGAGCCAGCTGGATTAAAGTATTCCAGCTTGGCTAAAATTTTTGCCTGCAACTCATATTCTTTTTCAATACGAGTGAGTTCCAAAAGTGGTGTCTTTCCAATCAGCTGCTCTGCCGAAGTATATACTCTTGACATCTCAAACACTCTCCTTTACTTATTCTACCGCATCAAACCCATGCTGTAAATCATTGATAATATCTTCTATATGTTCTGTTCCAATAGAAAGCCGGATTGTATTTGGCTTAATTTCCTGCTCAGCCAGTTCCTCCGGCGAAAGCTGACTGTGTGTTGTAGTCGCAGGATGAATCACAAGACTTTTCACATCAGCTACATTTGCAAGTAATGAAAAAATCTGCAGATGATCTATAAACCTGTAAGCCTCTTCCACTCCCCCTTTAATATCAAATGTAAAAATAGATGCTCCACCATTCGGGAAATACTTCTGATAAAGCGGATAATCAGGATGGGAAGGAAGAGATGGATGGTTCACTCTTTCAACCTGTGGATGAGCGTTTAAAAATTTTACCACCTTCTTCGTATTTTCTGCATGACGCTCCAGACGCAGCGACAGTGTTTCGATTCCCTGCAATAAAAAAAACGCTGCAAAAGGAGAAATGGTTGCTCCTGTATCACGAAGCAGAATTGCACGGATATAAGTAACGAAGGCTGCTGGCCCTGCAGCTTTTACAAAAGCAACGCCATGATAACTTGGATTCGGTTCAGCGATGGCTGGATACTTACCTGAAGCAGTCCAATCAAATTTGCCTGAATCTATAATGACCCCACCAAGAGTAGTTCCATGACCTCCAAGAAATTTTGTAGCAGAATGTACCACAATATCAGCCCCATGTTCAATTGGACGAATAAAATACGGTGTACCAAAAGTATTATCTACCACAAGAGGTAAGCCATGTCTATGGGCAAGTGCAGCCAATGCGTCAATATTCGGAATATCACTGTTCGGATTGCCAAGCGTTTCTATGTAAATCGCTCTTGTATTTTCCTCAATAGCAGCTTCCACTTCATCAAGATCATGTATATTGACAAAGGAAGCTGTGATTCCGAACCCCGGAAGTGTATGTGCCAACAGGTTGTAACTGCCGCCATAAATCGTTTTCTGTGCAACAAAGTGTCCACCATTTTGTCCCAGAGCCTGCAAGGTATATGTAATTGCAGCTGCTCCTGAAGCAAGTGCCAAAGCAGCAACACCACCTTCTAAGGCAGCAACACGCTTTTCCAGAACATCCTGCGTAGAGTTCGTTAAGCGTCCATAAATATTTCCGGCATCTGTAAGTCCAAAACGTGCTGCCGCATGGGCACAATCGTGAAAAACATAAGAAGTGGTTGCATAAATAGGCACTGCACGTGCATCCGTAACAGGATCCGGAGCCTCCTGTCCTACATGAAGCTGAAGTGTTTCAAATCTGTATTTTGACATAATATAGTTCCTTTCGTTTATAAATTTCAATGATTTCAATTAACTTACTGCGGATTGTCACATTCGACCAAAACGAAAGTTTTCTCGTACAAGCTTTTCAAAATAAAATCCCATAACAAGCTCCTTATTGCCTACCGTTCAAGTAGGTTTTTGTTTTCTGTATTACATCCATTATTTACCTACCATGTCAATAGGTATTTCAAAATTCTTGTTCCATATCTCTGTTAATCGTTCCATATAAATAGCCCGAAGCCATAATGACTCCGGGCCAAATTCACATTACTATCATTTTATGAAAGGCATTTATCCTTCAATAGCAATATACTTTTTATCTTCTATCTGTGCTTTTTTCTCTTCCTGTTTTGGAATAGACAGTCTTAATACTCCACTTTCGTACTTCGCATGAATATCTTCCTGTCTGATATCCTCGCCCACATAGAACGATCTGCTCATACTGCCTACGTAACGTTCACGACGGACAAACCTTCCCGTCTTTTCTTCTTTTTCCTCTTTATCGAGACCTTTCGCTGCATTGATCATCAAATATCCATTCTTCAGTTCTAGTGAAAGTTCCTCTTTCTTAAATCCCGGAAGATCGATATCCACTTCATAATGATCATCCTGTTCTTTCACATCTGTTTTCATCATGTTTGCAGCATGACGACCATACAGTTTTTTCTGTGCTTTCTTCATTGCCCGATCATCAAATACCGGAAAATCAAAGAAATCATCAAAGAACTCGTCAAATAAATTTTCTCCAAAAATACTAGGTGTTAACATAATCATCGCTCCTTTTTCAAATTATATTTTGAAACTGGGGATGTTTAGGAAGAATCATGAACTCGTGGTTCTTTCTTTCTCCTGTTTCTAATTATGTTATAGCACCTTTGTTAGCACTCGTCAAGCGTGAGCGCTAACATATTATGTGAATTTTTTGTGTCTTTTCAATCAAGATTGAGTGCCTCGATTTTTCCATTACTTCATTTTATTTTCCGCTATCACCATAGTTAGATAGTACCCTTGCAGAAGGATCATTTACGTCGCATCCTTCCCACTCTTTGTTCGGCATCCAGAAATCTGCAACCATCTCAGCCTGACCCGGATAATACTTTTCAAAAATTTCTCTATATAATAAGGATTCTTTTGTAAATGGTCTGGCATGGGTATAGCTTTTACATCTTCTTTCAAATTCTGCATCTGTATATTGCTTTTGTGCATATTCCTTTAAATAATCAACCATGGAATGTCCAACAGCATCTGAAAATGCAGCTTTTTCTCTCCAAAGAATCTCATCCGGCAGATAACCACCCTGTTCAAACGCATGACGGAGCAGATATTTTCCTTTTCCATAAGTATTCAGCTTTAATTCCGGGTCTACTGCCATCACATATTTTACAAAATCCAGATCACCAAACGGAACTCTTGCTTCCAGCGAGTTTACGGAGATACAACGGTCCGCACGGAGAACATCATACATATGAAGTTCATGGATTCGTTTCTGTGATTCCTCTTGAAAGGCTCTCGCATCCGGTGCAAAGTCCGTATATTTATAACCAAACAATTCATCAGAAATCTCACCGGTCAAAAGGACACGGATATCGGTCTGTTCATGGATTGCCTTACACACCAGATACATACCCATGGATGCACGGATTGTGGTAATATCATAGGTTCCCAACAACTGAATGACTGTTTCCAGCGAAGAAAGCACTTCATCCGGTGTCATATAAACCTCTGTATGATCACTTCCAATATAATCTGCCACCTGTTTTGCATATTTTAAGTCAATGGCATCTTCACTCATACCAATCGCAAATGTCTTAATCCGTTCCTTACTTTTCTTTGCTGCAATCGCGCACACCAAAGAAGAATCCAGTCCGCCGGAAAGCAGGAAGCCTACCTTTGCATCAGCTACAAGACGTTTTTCCACGCCAGCCACAAGCTTATCATGAATACTCTTGCAGACTGTCTCCAGATCATCATGACAAACCGTATCTACTTTAGCAATGTCACAGTAGCAGATAAACTGACCGCCCTTATAATAATGTCCCGGTGGAAACGGCATGATCTTCTCCGCAAGTCCTACCAGATTTTTCGCTTCACTGGCAAATATAACAGCACCTTCTTTATCATATCCATAATACAATGGACGGATTCCAATCGGATCTCTTGCCGCGATAAATTCTCTTGCTTCCCCATCGTAGATGATGCAGGCAAACTCCGCATCAATCATGTCAAACATGTCTGTACCGTATTCCTGATATAACGGCAAAAGTATCTCGCAGTCCGATTCACTTTCAAATGTATATTTTACTGACAGTTCTTCTTTCAGCTTCTCAAATCCATAAATTTCTCCATTACAGACCACATAACTGTTCCCATACTGAAATGGCTGCATACCGGATGGAGTTAATCCCATGATTGATAATCTGTGGAATCCAAGAAGGCCATCACCTGTTTCAACCACACGTGTATCATCCGGACCTCTTGATATGGTCTTCTCAAATCCTTTCATAAAAACATCAAAGGCAGCACTGCGGCTGCAATAACCCATAATAGAACACATATAAATCTACCTCCGTAAATCTAGTAATTCAGCATTCTATAGGGCAAGTGCTGTGCTCGCGGTGCCACCTATCTTTTGTCTCATTTCCAAACCTTTTCATGGTTCTGCCATTAACGCTTGACGTAACGTCGCACCTACTAAGGAAATCCTGTTCGGATTGCAGCTTAAAAAGTGTTATTCATACAGGCTCTGCTGCGTGGCTCTCACTGTTCCACCTTCGCTGTAAGTGATCACCTGTACTACTTCTCTTTTCTCAAATGCCTTTACAATATTTAGTTTCTATCCATTCTGATTTTATTCTACGTCCTGAAGGGCATCAAATCCTTCTTCGCTGTTTCAATGACTTTACGAACCGGAACTGCACTGACTACGATATCCACCTATACTTTTGGAAGCAGATTTGCTTCGACCTGTACGCCTCGATAATCAGCACGAAGACCAATCGTATATTTGATCGCTAAAAATACAATCGCGATAATAACCGCAACATATGCTGCTACAGAAAGAACACCTGCCACCTGAACTCCAAGGAAGTGTAAGCCGCCTCCATAGAAAAGCCCTGCTTCTGTTGTTACACCTGTTGCAAATAATCCTGTAAGGATTGTTCCGGTTGCACCACATACACAATGAACAGATACAGCACCAACCGGACTTACTGCATCACAGCCTGCCGTAATACCAACGAGTCCTGCCAATGCTGCATTGTATGTCATGGAAACATCCGGCTTTTTATAACGAAGCCATGTGAAGATTAAAGTTGTACAGCAAACTACCGCAGCTGCCATATTTGTGTTGAAAAATACTCTTCCTGCTGTTTCCATCAAAGCATCGCTGTCCATACCTATAGTAGATGCACCATTGAAGCCAAACCAACAGAACCAGAGGATAAATATACCAAGTGCTGCAAAAGTAAGATTATGTCCGAGGATAGCTCGTGATTTTCCATCTTTACCATATTTTCCGATACGAGGTCCTAAAATTTTGGCTCCGATCAATGCACAGATACCGCCTACCATATGTACGGCTGTAGAACCTGCAAAATCATGAAAGCCCATCTGTGAAAGCCATCCTCCGCCCCAAATCCAGTGCCCTGAAATCGGGTAGATTAAAAGAGAAATCGCTGCTGAATAAATGCAGTATGCACTGAATTTTGTTCTCTCAGCCATTGCTCCGGACACGATTGTTGCAGATGTCGCACAAAAACAGTCTGGAAGATTGCAAATGCCCATAACGGAACCCCCGCCGGCAAAATGTGACTGTAATCTCCACGAATCAATGGATCAAAGGTTCCTATGATCGCAGAGCCGCTGCCAAACATCAGCCCGAACCCTACCAGCCAAAAGGCTGGTGTACCGATACAAAAATCCATCAGGTTCTTCATCAAAATATTTCTGTATTCTTTGCTCTGGTAAATCCGGCTTCACACATGGAGAATCCCGCCTGCATGAAGAACACTAATGCTGCTCCAATCAATACCCAAATTGTGTTAACTGCACTGTAAGTCATAAGCATTCCTTCTTTCTGTATTTTTTTATGCTCTAGAATCTTCGATTCTATCGCTAACGTATCAGGTGAAAATACGCAAGCGACCTTTCCTGCTGATACGTTATTTTACGCCAAACAGTAAATCTCCATAGGTTGGGAATGGCCAGTATTTTTTTGCTGTCATTGTTTCTGCCTCGTCACAGGCAACTCGGAGTTCACCCATTTTACTTAAGACAACATCACGAATCATATAAGATTCTGATTCAATGTCTCCGGCCTCCTTAATCTTCATCACTGCATCATCCAGTTCATCGGCTTTAACCGCAATCTGGTCTTCCAGTCTTGCCAGTTTCTTCAGCAGCCCCGCTTCATAACTACAGGAAATAGAAGCATCAACTGCTTTTTTCGCTGCTGCTGTATTGGCAAGCTCCAGTACATATGCACTTACCGCCGGAGCAATCTCTGTTTTTGCCATATCAATCATGGTATTTGCCTCAATCAGCACTGTCTTGCAATAGTTTTCCAGCATAATCTCACATCTTGATTTCAGCTCAGCTTTAGAAAATACCTTATGGCCTGTCAGCATCTGTACATTCTTTTCATCCAGCAGGTGCGGCATACAATCCGGTGTTGTACGGTAGTTGAGAAGCCCTCTCTCTTCCGTTGCTTCCTTGATCCATGTATCATCGTAACCATTTCCGTTGAAAATGATATGCTTGTGGTCTTTGATGGTCTTTCGAATCATTGCATGTAATGCATCTTCAAAGTTTTCCGCTTTTTCCAGTCTATCCGCATAAATTTTCAAGCTTTCTGCTACTGCGCTGTTCAGCATGATGTTTGCACATGCAATGCTGTTAGAAGAACCCAACATACGGAACTCAAATTTATTTCCGGTAAATGCAAAAGGTGATGTACGGTTACGGTCTGTAGTATCACGGTTGAATTTTGGAAGCACATCCACACCAAGCTTCATCTGTGCCTTTTTCGTTCCTGCGTATGGAGTATCCGTTTCAATCGCTTCAAGCACCGCATTTAATTCATCTCCAAGGAAAATAGATACCACTGCCGGAGGTGCTTCATTCGCACCAAGTCTGTGGTCATTTCCTGCCGTTGCAACAGAAAGGCGGAGCAGATCCTGATAATCGTCCACTGCTTTGATCACTGCACACAGGAATAATAAAAACTGTGCATTTTCATACGGTGTCTCTCCCGGAGATAACAGATTCACGCCTTTATCTGTCGCAAGAGACCAGTTATTATGTTTTCCACTACCGTTTACTCCGGCAAATGGCTTTTCATGAAGCAGACATACAAGTCCATTCTTTGCTGCCACTTTCTGCATGATCTCCATGGTTAACTGGTTATGGTCTGTCGCAATATTTGTTGTCGTATAAATAGGGGCAAGCTCATGCTGTGCCGGAGCCACTTCATTATGTTCTGTCTTAGCCAGAATTCCCAGTTTCCAGAGTTCCTCATTCAGTTCTTCCATATAAGCCGCAACTCTTGTCTTAATCACGCCAAAATAGTGATCATCCATCTCCTGTCCCTTTGGCGGCTTCGCACCAAAAAGAGTGCGTCCTGTAAATCGAAGATCTTTTCTCTGTTCATACATTTTCTTTGTAATGAGGAAATATTCCTGTTCCGGTCCTACCGATGTACGGACACATTTCACATCATCATTTCCAAACAGATGAAGAATACGAAGCGCCTGCTTATTCAAAGCTTCCATAGAACGAAGCAACGGAGTTTTTTTATCCAATGCCTCTCCGCCATAGGAACAGAACGCTGTAGGAATACATAATGTTTTCCCTTTGATAAACGCATACGAGGTAGGATCCCATGCTGTATATCCTCTTGCCTCAAAAGTAGCCCGAAGTCCTCCAGATGGGAAAGAAGATGCATCCGGTTCGCCTTTGATCAGTTCCTTTCCGGAGAATTCCATAATCACGCCGCCGTCCGGGGATGGAGAAATGAAGCTGTCATGCTTTTCTGCTGTTACGCCGGTAAGAGGCTGGAACCAGTGTGTATAGTGAGTAGCTCCATTTGCAACTGCCCAATCTTTCATAGCTGCTGCAACTGCATTGGCCACGCTAATATCAAGCTTTGCACCTTCGTCAATGGTTTTTCTCAAAGATTGATAAACCTTTGCTGACAAATTTGCTTTCATCACTCTGTCGTCAAAAACTTTACATCCAAAAAATTCTGAAACATTCTTCATAATGTCACTCCTTCCAATTTGAAAATAAAAAGGCAAGGTTGTCTTTCATGGTACTTTTCCCTGCACCTGCAGAACCTGCCACCGGCAGCTTCCTACGGATGCTTTAGCAACACTCAAGACGCCCTTGCCTTTTGAATCAAATTGCATCTATTTTAATTTTATAAAGTAAAAAGCGCCTCTGAGAATTTCATCTCAAAGACGCCTTTGCCTTTACGTGTTGGATAATACACCCGGAAAAATCATTTGTCAATCCCTTTTTTTAATTTTTCACTCATCCTTTTCCCGACTCGACTTTTTCCAGGTCATTCCATCTGCCGATTTATAGAACGCCAGAGAAAACATAATTACTCCTCCAATTTTAATTCATATAAGTTTAATCTTATTGCAATTGTTCAAAAGTTCTTTTATCGTATCGCTTTATTTCTTTATGAAACAAGGAATATTTTCGAACAAACTCTATACAATCTTCTCTTTCAATTCGCTTAACTTTAGGTTTACCATTAACAATATCGCATACCTTTACTTCTGGCATGCCACTTCCAATAAGCGTTATTGCACTGCGCGATTTCATATTTTCACCTCGTATCCTCATTTTTTGAATTATTATATAGCAAGTATGAAAAAATAACAACTGCGAGGTGAAATACATTGTTTCTTGACAAAACTTACCATCTGCTGTATATATATTGAATATGAGCAAAGGCGTTCATTTTTAGAGTAGAATTTTTTCTGCCCTTAAAATGGACGCCTTTGTTTTTCTATTTATTCTGAAAGGAAGGTATATGATATATGAAAACTGAAGGTCAAGTGAGAATTCCTTCCGGATGTGCAATCTCAGCAGTCATTTCCAAAGAAGGAAACAAGATGTCCGGTGAAATGATCATAAATTCCATGAAGCCCATGCATGACCGTTCCAACGGATTAGGCGGAGGCTTTGCCGGTTATGGCATTTACCCTGAATATAAAGAGTTCTATGCATTACATATGTTCTTTGATACCCGTGACACAAGAAAAGAATGTGAAGCTTTCTTAAAAGAACGGTTTGAAATCATCCAATCCGAAATTATTCCGACCCGCAAGATTCCGGCTATTACAGATGAACCGATTATATGGAGATACTTTGTTGCTCCACTAAAATCCGTGCTGGTTTCTTTACAGCTGGACGAAAAGGAATTTGTTGCCAGAACTGTTATGAAGATCAACGCCGAAATGTCCGGTGCTTATGTTTTCTCCAGTGGCAAGAACATGGGAACCTTCAAAGCGGTAGGTTTCCCGGAAGATGTGGGTGTTTTTTATAAACTGGAAGAATATGAAGGATACTCTTGGACTGCCCACGGACGCTATCCAACGAACACTCCCGGATGGTGGGGCGGCGCACATCCGTTTACGCTGCTTGACTATTCTATCGTACATAATGGAGAAATTTCCTCTTATGATGCGAACCGCCGATTTATCGAAATGTTTGGCTACAAATGTACGCTCCAGACCGATACCGAAGTCATTACCTATATTATAGATTATCTGCTCCGTGTACAGGGACTTACCCTTGGTGAAGCTGCAAGTGTCATTGCTGCCCCATTCTGGAGTACCATTGCAGCAAAAACAGATTTGGAAGACCAGAAAAAACACACCTATCTTAGAACCATGTTCCCAAGTCTGCTTGTGACCGGTCCTTTCTCTATCGTTTTAGGATTTGATGGCGGACTGATGGCACTGAATGACCGGTTGAAACTGCGTTCTATGGTAGTCGGGGAAAAAGACGACAAGGTATTCATTGCCAGTGAAGAGGCTGCCATCCGAACCATGGAACCGAATGCCGAAAACATATGGTCTCCTGCCGGTGGTGAACCAGTCATTGTAAAAGTAAAGGAAGGTGCATTTTAATGAGCGTAGAATTTATCTATCCGGAATTTGAAGTAATCAGAAATGAAAACAGATGCATTGCCTGTCGGGTATGCGAACGACAATGTGCCAATGAAGTACATAGTTATGACGAAGAACATAAAATTATGAAGTGCGATGAATCGAAATGTGTCAACTGCCAGCGATGTGTTTCTCTTTGTCCGACCAGAGCACTAAAAATTGTAAAGAGTGACTGTACTCTGCGCGAAAACGCAAACTGGTCAAACGATACGATTAAGGAGATTTATAAGCAGGCGAACAGTGGCGGCGTCCTTTTATCTTCCATGGGTAATCCCAAACCACTGCCTGTATACTGGGATAAAATCCTGATCAATGCATCACAGGTAACAAACCCTTCCATTGATCCCTTGCGGGAACCGATGGAAACCAGAGTTTACCTCGGAAAGAAGCCCCAAAAAGTGAGTCGTACAGAGGACGGAAAATTAGACTGCAGACTGCCGCCGCAGCTGGAGCTTTCCATGCCTGTCATGTTCTCTGCCATGAGTTATGGTTCTATCAGCTACAACGCTCATAAATCCCTTGCACTGGCAGCTACTGAGCTTGGCATCTTATATAACACGGGGGAAGGCGGCCTTCATGAAGATTTTTACTGCTACGGCGAGAATACCATCGTACAGGTGGCTTCCGGACGTTTCGGCGT
Source organism: Faecalimonas umbilicata (assembly GCF_042846195.1). Taxonomy (NCBI): domain Bacteria; kingdom Bacillati; phylum Bacillota; class Clostridia; order Lachnospirales; family Lachnospiraceae; genus Faecalimonas; species Faecalimonas umbilicata. Next base: position 1,169,646 of record NZ_AP031411.1, on the reverse strand, counting down.
TCATGAGGATTATCTGAAAGCAGGTGCTGCCATAGAGATTAAGATGGGACAAGGAGCAAAACCGGGCATTGGCGGACATCTCCCCGGTGCAAAAATTGTCGGGGATGTATCACGTACCCGCATGATTCCGGAAGGCTCTGATGCAATTTCACCGGCTCCGCATCATGATATTTATTCCATCGAGGACTTGCGTCAGCTTGTGTTCTCTTTGAAAGAAGCTACAGAATATAAGAAACCTGTCATCGTTAAAGTCGCAGCCGTTCACAATATTGCTGCCATTGCAAGTGGTATTGCCCGCAGCGGAGCTGATATCATCGCCATTGATGGCTTCCGTGGCGGTACAGGAGCCGCTCCTACCAGAATCCGGGATAATGTTGGTATTCCCATCGAGTTAGCACTTGCCTCCGTTGACCAAAGACTTCGTGACGAAGGTATCCGAAACAATGTATCACTGGTAGTCGGCGGAAGTATCCGGAGTGCTGCTGATGTGGTAAAAGCCATTGCACTTGGTGCAGATGCCTGTTATGTGGCTACCGCTGCCCTTCTGGCTCTTGGCTGCCACCTTTGCCGAACCTGCCAAAGCGGTAAATGTAACTGGGGAATCGCAACCCAGCGTCCAGAGCTTGTAAAGAGACTGAATCCTGAAATGGGAAGCGAACGCCTGATGAATCTTATGACCGCATGGAAACACGAAATCAAAGAACTGATGGGTGGCATGGGCATCAATTCCATCGAGGCTTTACGAGGAAACCGTCTGATGCTGCGTGGCATTGGTCTGACAGAAAAAGAGCTTGAGATACTTGGTATCTCTCATGCAGGAGATTGATAAAAATGAAACGAATCTATGTAAAAGAAGAATGGTGTCTCGGATGCCATTTATGCGAATATAATTGTGCTTTTGCCAATTCCGGCAAACCAGATATGACAGAAGCATTAAAAGGAAAGCCAATCTTTCCTCGTATCCATATTGAAGAAGGCGAAAAAATCTGTTACGCCGTTTCCTGCAGACACTGTACCGATCCATTATGCATAAAAAGCTGTATTGCAGGTGCAATCTCAAAGATTGACGGAGTTGTCCATATAGACCAGAACAAATGCGTGGGATGCCTTACCTGTGTTCTGGTCTGTCCATATGGGGCACTGGCACCGAATGAAAAAGGCATTATGCAAAAATGTGAACTTTGCATTGCTAATACCTGCGGTGAACCAGCCTGTGTAAAAGGCTGTCCGAACCGGGCAATCGTCTATGAAGAAAGGGGTGAGTAGAATGGCTCAATATGTTGTGATTGGAAATGGTGTTGCTGCTGTGGGCTGCATTGAAGGTATCCGAAAAGAAGATGCAGCGGGCAAGATCATCGTAATTTCAGAAGAACCGCATCCTGTATACTGCCGCCCACTAATCTCCTATTATTTGGAAGGCAAAACGAATCTGGAGAAAATGGCATATCGTGATAAGAATTTTTATGAAAGAATGGGATGTGAAGTTCTCTATGGAAAGAAAGCTGCGCAAATTGATCCTTCCACAAAACAGATAGCCCTAAACGATGATACCGTGATTCCTTATGATAAACTCTGCATTGCCACTGGTTCCTCTCCTTTTGTACCTCCTTTTACGGGTCTGGAATCAGTGGAACAGAAGCATTCCTTTATGACGATAGATGATATGCTGGAACTGGAAGCTTCCATCAATGAAAATTCGGATGTGTTGATCGTAGGTGCCGGTCTCATCGGTTTAAAATGTGCCGAAGGTTTAAAAGACCGTGTTTCCAGTATTACGATATGCGACCTTGCAGACCGTGTGCTTTCCAGTATCCTTGATGCTGACTGCGCAGCTATAATGCAAAAACATCTGGAACAAAATGGAATTAACTTTATGTTAAATGACAGTGCAATATCTTTCGATAAAAATACTGCTTTTATGAAAAGCGGAAAAACCGTTCGTTTCGATGTTTTAGTCCTTGCTGTCGGTGTTCGTGCAAACACTTCTTTGATAAAAGGAATTGGTGGTGAAGTGAACCGTGGCATTTTAATCAGCAACAAAATGGAAACTTCCATTCCTGATATTTATGCCGCTGGCGACTGTACGGAAGGCGAAGACATTTCGTTCCACGATAAACGTGTCCTTGCCATTTTGCCAAATGCTTATATGCAAGGAAATTGTGCTGGCATCAATATGGCAGGCGGTTCTTCTGTTTTCGATAAAGGAATCCCTATGAACTCCATCGGTTTCTTTGGATTACATGCCATGACCGCCGGAAGCTACTATACCGCTGAACAGGGCTGCGAACTGTATGAGGAAAAGTCAGAAGGAACTTTAAAACGTCTGTTTACCAGAGGTGACTATTTAACCGGATTTATCCTTATCGGGGCAACTGAACGGGCTGGAATTTATACTTCTTTAATCAGAGAACGTATTCCTTTAAGTTCCATTGATTTTGAAATGTTGAAAAAAACTGCTACTTCTACAGCATTTTCCGTAGAAAAGCGTAAACAATTTTTTGGAGGTGTGGTATAATATGAAAATCATTGATGCTACAAATTTAGATTACAGAGCTGTAAATGAAGCATTGCGTGGGACAGACAACGACTGTACGATTGAAGGCTGTTGCGGTCAGAGATTCATTGCTGCCGGTATGTCTGATCGGAATCTTACAATCAATGGAATTCCGGGAAATGCACTGGGCGCATATTTAAACAATGCCAATATTACCGTAAATGCCAATGCTCAAGATGCAGTAGGCGACACCATGAATGAAGGGAAGATCCTGATCCATGGCAATATTGGTGATGCCGCCGGATATGCCATGCGCGGCGGCAAAATTTATGTACAAGGTAATGCAGGATACCGTGCCGGAATTCATATGAAAGCGTACAAGGAAAAGATTCCAGTCATGATCATCGGTGGGTGTGCCGGAAGCTTTCTTGGGGAATATCAGGCTGGCGGCGTAATTATCGTCCTTGGACTTCACACAGACGCCAAACGTATCGTAGGCAATTTCCCATGTACCGGAATGCACGGCGGTAAAATGTTCTTGCGCGGCAACTGTGAGGATATCCGCTTTCCGGAACAGGTAACTGCAAGATGTGCAGCCCCAGAGGATTTAGAGGAAATCCAGGAATATCTGTCCGAATACTGTGCAGACTTCGGATATTCTGTGGACGAACTTTTATCCGCTCCTTTTACAGTCATTACACCAGACAGTAAAAACCCATATAAACAAATGTATGTAGCAAATTAAAAGAAAGTAGGTAGGCTTATGAAGTATTCAAAAGAAGAGGTAATGCAATATGTGCGGGAAGAAGATGTAAAATTCATCCGCCTCGCCTTTTGTGATGTATTTGGCAAACAGAAAAACATATCCATCATGCCGGAGGAACTTCCTCGCGCTTTTGAATGTGGAATTGCCATTGATGCATCTGCCATCGCAGGCTTTGGCGATGAAAACCATTCCGACCTGTTCCTCCATCCGGATGCAGACACACTTATGCCCCTGCCATGGAGACCAGAGCATGGCCGTGTGGTACGAATGTTCTGTAACATTACCCACCCAGACGGAAAAACATTTGAATGTGACACCCGTTCTATTTTAAAAAAAGCAATTCAGGATTCCCAAAACGCAGGACTCCAGTTCTTCTTTGGTGCTGAACAGGAATTTTACCTGTTTACTCTGGATGATAATGGAACCCCGACCCAAGAGCCTTATGATAGCGCAGGCTATATGGATATTGCCCCGGAAGACAGAGGCGAAAATATCCGCCGAGAAGTATGTCTGACACTTGAACAGATGGGAATACAGCCTGAAAGTTCTCACCACGAAGAAGGACCGGGACAAAACGAAATTGATTTTCGCTATTCCGATCCACTGACTGCTGCTGACAATGCCATGACCTTCCAAACTGTTGTGAAAACAATTGCCAGACGTAATGGGCTTTTTGCTGATTTCAGTCCGAAGCCGCTGGAAGATAAACCGGGAAACGGATTCCATATCAATATATCTGTAAAATCCTCTGATAATACAGACTATATGGATTATATAATTGCAGGTATTTTGGATAAGGTTTCTGATATGACTGTGTTTTTAAACCCGACAGAAAATTCTTATCAGCGTTTTGGCAGCAATAAAGCTCCAAGATATATCTCCTGGTCCAGCGAGAACCGTTCCCAGCTTGTCAGAGTTCCTGCTGCTGTAGGCAAATACCAACGTGCGGAGCTTCGCTCTCCAGATCCATCCGCAAATACTTATCTTGCATTTGCCCTGCTGATTTATGCAATTATGGATGGCATTCAGAATAAACTGGAATTACCAGGTCCCGCTGATATGAACCTGTATAAAGCAGATGCAGATACGCTGGCAAAATTTGAGCAGCTGCCCGGCGATTTTAAATCCGCATGTGCTGCAGCCATAAACAGTAATTTCATAAAAGAACATATACCAGATGCTATCTTAGATATTTATTGCAATAAATAATTCAAACCAACGAAAAAAGGAGGAGGTGTAAAATGAGTTTAAGAGAACGTTTTTACAATATACTCATCGTGTCTGCAACAGATAGTTTCACCTCTGCCTTTGCTGACCTGCTCCCCGAAACAAGATACTACCCTATCCATAATGTTACAAGTGTCAGTGCCGCCAAACGGGCACTTGCCGAAAAAACATTTGATTTTGTTATCATCAACGCCCCTTTGCCTGATGATGTGGGTACTCGTTTTGCAATTGACACCTGTACTACCAAACCGTCCGCTGTGTTGCTTTTGGTAAAAAGTGATGTTCATGCCGGTATCCACGATAAGGTTGCTGAGTACGGCGTCTTCACTTTGCCAAAGCCAACCTCAAAACCAACTATGCTACATGCCCTTAACTGGATGGAAAGTGCCAGAGAACGACTAAGACAATTTGAAAAGAAGTCTCTGTCCATCGAAGAAAAAATGGCTGAAATCCGTCTGGTCAACAAGGCAAAATGGATTTTGATCAGTGAACTCTCCATGAGCGAACCTGATGCTCACCGTTACATAGAAAAACAGGCAATGGATCGCTGTATTGCAAAGCGAACCATTGCCGAAGAAATCATCAAAACTTATACTTAATCCCCTTTTAACCTTGCAATGGTAAAACTTCTCCCTTTCTATCTCCATTGCGTTCCACTTGAAGGATACACTCCGTACATAATGGTGTGCATTCTTTTTCATTTATCGACTCTTACCAATTTGTTTCTCTTATTTTATGCTTCTGATGCCTGTACTTCTTTCGGTAAGACATCATCACGAAAACCCTTAAATACTGGCTGTCTTAGCGAATTAATGAGATTGGGCATATATTCCACAACACATACATGGTTCGTCTTCACCCAGATTACATCATGTTCCCCAATAGGCATCAAAAGGAATGGATTCTTGCCAGTCACTTCCAAAGTATCTATTGCTTCTTTTGTCACGCCAGATGTTACATACCCTCTGAAAATCAGTGTATTACCTTTGTATTTTGCCAGAACAAGGCTATACATATGTCCGCCTTTTTTGATATATCCTGCTACTACAAAGTCCTCGTCTGCCATCCGTTTGAATTTGATCCAGTCCTTCGTTTGTTTCCCCATCAGATAAAAGCTGTCTTTTCTTTTTGCAACAACGCCTTCCAGTTTGCTCGCCTCTGCGCCATATAAAGCGCAGTCCCCGAACCTTCCACATATCTGGACACCGATATTCTCGAATCCTCATTCACAATCCGGGATAATTGTTCTTTCCTGTCCATCAGGGGTGTCCATATCAGTTCTTTTCCTTCTATATAAATGCAGTCAAAGGCAACGAAGGATGCCGGATAGCGCAATGCTTCCATCTCTATCTTGAATTTGTCTGTGAGCAGCGTCCTCTTTTGCAGGCGATAAAAATCTAGAACTCCATTTGTCAAAACAACGATTTCGCCATCTAATATGCATCGTCCTCCTACATTTTTACTGATTTCTTTCAGTTCTGGGAACCGTGGGAGCATTCGTATATTGCGTTTATTACGAAGATCCACCATACCGTAATCTATATAAGCCAGACATCGGAACCCATCCAACTTCATCCTTGGAACGCTCTTAGGAATGGCAGCAATCTCATCATAATAAAACAAGGTTTTAACAATAATCCCTTCCTTTGTAGGGTACAGCACAAGAAGTTTTTCATTTGTTCCCATCACTATTTTTGCGATTGCTACCTTTTTTGTGCTAAAAGTGCCTGCCTTAACAATTCATACGCTTTCTCCGCCCCTGTATCCGGAACTGCATAGTAATCCTTTTCATAATAAATCATATTAACTTCTGCCATCTTTGCAAACTGCAGAATATGTATTGGATATTATTACCGTCATAGTTTCCAAAACGCTTCATGACAGCAGCTCCCCCACCGACAAATACAATCTCTGTCACTTCAAGGTTGTAGCCATGCTCCAAAAGAATATTGTAAACCTTATCTACATAAGCTCTGAGGCATTCTTCCACGATGGTCAGATACTTCTGAGGAAGTCTCTCATGTTTTCCGGTTCTCATAATTTCCTGTATATCTTCCTCCGAAAGCTCCTTACCATACTGCCTCATACATTCCTCGTTGATTGTCCTCATGCACTTAATCAAGCCTTTCCTGATTGTGATGCACTCAGCTTCATTCGGTGCAGAATCTTCAATGGGCATAATGTCGATAGTCCAGCTTCTCTGCTCCAAATCTTGTAAGAGGCAACCCTACGGATAAGAGAATATTTGCATTTCTCATTCCTCGTCTGTTTAACTCTTTTGCAATCTCCGCCAATGTGAGAATGTAGAAGTTATCATTTTCTACCTTCAAATCCCTTACCTCAAGTTGCTTACCGCCTACCTTGTAATAGGAACCGTTAAACTCTACTACATTATTGTAAAATGCAGGTTCCGTTGTAATTTCCTTTACTCCGGTTGTAAATACCTGACTAACTGTTTCATTCCAGACCAGCCATGATCCACACCGACAACAGCCATTGCCACAAGCAATGCAAATTAACATATATATCCTATAGTTGATAATTTACAGAGTCCTCATATTTCCAAAAGCTTAAATCCAATAACATAATGCTCTTTCCTATCATATGTATTTGCTTTGCAAAAACTGGGATTTGTCAGTCTGTTATAATTCTTTTACCATTTGCATTTCTTTGAATTGCATACCCAAGAATGTATATTCAACCTCTTTGATTTCCTCAAATCCGATAGACGCATACATTTTGCGTGCCACTGTATTTTCCAATGATACACTGATATACAGTTTGTCAGCATTATGTTTTTCTTTGAAGTAATCAAGAAATGCTCGTGCTGCCATTTTTCCATAACCTTTTCCTTGAAACTGCTTACCAATCATAAAACGACTCATAGACCATCCAGAAAAAGTATCGTCATAATCATACAGCACAAATCCCACCATCGTTTCTTTGTGGTAAATGCCCAAAGTATAAAGTACATCCTCGTAAGCTGCCTCAACCAATGACTGTTTATTGTCTGCGACAAATCCCTCTTGGCTGTCATCAACGGTCAACGATATACAATCCCAGTAATTAGATTTGTCAATTTTTCTAAATTCCATTTTTAACTCCGCTCCTTCATACTTACTCTTTGAAAACGACAGAAAATTCTTCACATACAACTTTCATATCAGAAGTGAATTTCAGTCCTACTTCATTCAGACATTCGGCAAAGAATTTTTCATGCACTTCTCGCCAATAATCTAAAGATTTATCTCCTTCACCTTCTTTATATGCGTGTTCTGCTGTTACCTCGCTAAATGGGACAACAGTCACTTTATGGGTTTGAATAACGCATACGCCATTGTCGTTAGAGTCTAAAACAACACTATACGCTCCTACTTTTGGCAAAGGTTCATTTTCCAATTTGTACAGAGGATAAGCTGAAGCAGTAGCTGTTTTCTCTCCAATCACTACTAAATGAGCAAGTAAATCTGCTTCAATGCCAAATGCAAATGCCCCATACCCACAATCTGAAAGATTGTTATTTCTGATAAAGGCTTCCCAAAGCTCTTTTCCCGTCATAATAATACCTCCCCATCAATTCAAATTTTTAATGCTTCTTATTCTAAATATAAACTATAAGATCTTTGTCATTTATACTTATTTACCCAAGAAGATTTTATAGGTATTTTTCTCCTTTTTATATCTGCCATAAATTCTTCTTTGTCGATATTACTGTCAATGGTAAATAATTTTTGTCCTTTGACATAGACACATATAGAACCTTTCTTTCTCTCACATTGCGTAATATCTTCAAAACGAAAAGTTCTCTTTCTCCCAAAAGTTGAACGCCATGTAATTTCATCTTCGTTCACTTCGAGTTTCCACATCATCATATTCACTGATCCAATGAAAGAAATCGTAAAAAAGATACTAAAAGTGAGTGGCGGAAATAAATCATCTTGTTGAATAGCACTTGCTACCGCAGCCAACCCGAACAGAAATACAGCTAAATATGGTATAGTCTGTATAAATATTTCAAAAAGTGATTTTATAACTCCCATAGTTATCACTCCACCGTTTCTTTTTATTGTTAAGGAAAATAACGAGGTAAACCGTTTCAAATAGGAATGCATTTCATTTTATCCTGCCGTAACCGGTCCTCTGCCCTCACGTGAAAATACAGCCATGTCCATGTGCATAACCGCCAAAATAACCCATTCAAGTTCTAATTCCAAATCTAATTTTTCGATTACATATACTGAATTGTTAGAATTTTTTTCAATCTTTGCAACACATTGATGCTCTATATTCTCTATTGTCCACAAATATTTTTTTAGAGGACGAACCAAATCTGTATTTCCTGGACAACAAAAATATTTTTTATCATTGATAACAAAAAAATCACGTTCATTTTTGTTTTTTGAAACCCCGTAAAAAAATGCTTTGCCAACTTCCTCTTTATCTTTGTATATTTTGTATTTTAATTCTAAGAAAAAAGCTTTCGCTGTATTAACGATAGGAATGTAATCTAATACTCTGTAATTTCTATTTGTTTGTTTCCATTCCCATATATGTTCATCAACTATTTTCCATTCAAATCTTTCTGTAGTATCCCTATAATTTGTATAACCTACTAATTGAGGCTTTTCTCGTATATAAAAGAGATGTTCATATTTTCGATTTTTCTTCTCTTCTTTTCTTACCAGTGTGTACATTTTTCCTGCCTTCTGAAATCAAATAAACTTCAACAAACATTATTTTACATTATATCATTCTTTTTCTGTTATCTAATAAACCTTATAAAGTAGAAAAAATTTCTCACACCTTTTTAATGGGATGCCGAATAACTGTTTTCCACTTTTCCGGGGCAACTTTTCTTGCATCTGACATATAGATCTCGTGATGCAGCCGCTCCCCATTAATGTCATTAACATAACCATTCTGTTCTATATACGCGTCCATCAGTACCACTGTTTCAGGTTCCTTGTCAAAAGAACCTAGGTGCATAATCTGAACGCATAATCCTTCATTAACCGTCAGAAATTCTGCTGAGGAACAATCGATTTTTTTCTTTTTACCCGCTGTCTCTACCGCCCAGGCAAAATCTGCTTTGGAAACAAAATCCGGCAAACGGATAACGGTCCTGTCACCAAAAGCCTTCCAGCGGCGGGACTACATATTCAAAAAAGCCCCCAATCTTATATTCTGTTTTATAACTCATTTTCAGAATATATGCCACGGCATATAGTATACCGATTGCCTGCTGATATGCCCCATTTTCTTCATTTGGATCTCCCGACCCTCTCACTGCAATATAATTCATTTTCGGCACATCTACAATCTGCGGCTTATTCTTCGGCATATAATATTCCTTATATTCTTTCTTAAAATCAAATGCCATAACTTCCTCCTTCAAGCTTTAATTAATTCAACCGTTTTTACAAATTTGTTGTGTTTATAAGAAAACACTATCTGACTATTTGCTCTCTATTACATCCTCAATGATTTCAAAAGCTCCGTTCGCAAAATTTATTTTTCTCTTGTCTAATAGCTTTCCGTTTTGCGAAACAGATACAGAAGCTATATGTAATTGATCTTCCTTTGTTGGATCCGAGTTTCCCATTGAAGTTGTCCACTCTACATCAATGTCTGATTTTGTGATACTTGTGTCAGATTCCACTTCATATTGCAATGGTTTGAAAAATGCTGAAGTGGATTTTGAAGTCACTATAATCACATTATCGCTATTTTGATAGATTTCTACTGTATGATAGACAACATCTTTTTCATTTTCAACATAATCCTTATTTGGGGAAATTGTTTCCTCAAAGATTCGTTTGCCCTTGCCGATCGCCCCTGAATCTTCTGATTCTTTGGAAGAACAACCTGTTGTTCCCAACGTACATAAAACTAGAAAAAATACCGCCAACATTACTTTGAAATATTTTTTTCTCATGATAGCTACTCTCTTTCTGCAAATTTTCATCTTCGTGTTGATGAAAATTGTTATTCTATACGAATATTGACTGGTCTCACTATAAGTTCCCCAGCACCTTCTACCTCGTACCATTTTCCTCGTTCTAGATGAAGTGTTTCTGATACCCCAGATGTAATATAATCGATTTCATAAGTTTTCCCAGTTTCAACATCTGTAAATCTGACCTCTGTATCAACAGTACCATTTACTTTTACTCTTCCATTAACAGGTTGTATTTGCTCACTCTTTACTGTTTCGTTACCTGAAAGTGTAAAAGTATGCACTCTGATATAACTGTTATAACTTATCCCAACAATAATGATAGCAAGTGGAATGGCAATTCCCACTACTCGTTTCCATCTGTTTTTCATTGCAGCACACCTCCTCGTAAGAAAAAAGATGTTTTCAATAATCCATTTTGTTCCCTCAATACTGAGATGAGGTTCTTTTACATATGGACGCAACATACTTCTTTGTGTAGTAATGCTGGAACTTTCACCCTGTAATTCATCATCTCGGCTCAACCTAAGATAAAGTGTAGTATTGTAAATCTGTTGTTTCATGTCAGTTATCCTGCTTTATAACTAACCATATTTACAATACCTGCTTGTAAGTAAAGTATAACATGGGTTATTTTTCACATTCAATCTATTTCTTACAACTGCACCGATTTTATGCGATTGCCTTCTTTGTCTTCCTCTGTTTCCAATTCCACACTTGTTATTTTTCTTTTGAAATCAACTTAAAAACGGCGGAAAAATCTAAAAGATTTTCCCACCGCCGTGTCTGGAGCACTTCGCCTTTCTATTCATTTTTTATCTCTATCATCTTATTTAAAGCTGAATACTACAAAGAAAACTCCTTATCAAATAAAGTCTTACACTTTTCAATAGTATTTTGTAAATATTCATCTTGTAACATATAGTAAATATATTTTCCTTGTCTTTGACTTTTTACTATACCATTAGCTTTTAATATATTTAATTGGTGGGAGACTGCTGAATGAGACATCTCTAATTCTTCCGCTAATTCTCCAACACATCTTTTTGTTTTTAATTCAAGCACTATCCTTAGTCTTGTAAAATCTCCCAGCGTTTTGAAAAATTCCACCAATTGCAAGCAATCTTCTATAATAAGTTTTTGCATTTTCATCTAAATTATAAATTATGCACTCTTAATGCTCTAATAGCATTTAATATTGCAATAATCATGACACCAACATCTGCGAAAATAGCAAACCACATATTTGCAATACCTATTGCACCTAGTCCAAGACATGCAAATTTGATAACCAATGCAAAGATGATATTCTGATATACAATTCTAAGGCATTTTCTCGAAATCTTGATTGCTTTAGAAATTTTTAGTGGATCATCATCCATAAGAACTACATCAGCAGCTTCAATTGCCGCATCAGAACCCATTGCACCCATTGCAATTCCAATATCAGCACGAGTCAATACAGGTGCATCATTAATTCCATCTCCGACAAAGGCTAGTTTATCTTTCTCTGCTTTTGTGGAAAGTAGTTCTTCTACTTTTAACACTTTATCTGCTGGAAGTAATTCGCTGTATACTTCATCAATTCCAAGTGATTGTGCCACTTGGTCTGCCACACGTTTTGCGTCTCCTGTAAGCATTACTGTTTTTTCTACACCAGCTTTTTTCAATTCCGCAATAACTTCTTTTGAATGTGGTTTTAATATATCAGAAATTACGATATGTCCAGCATATTCTCCATCGATTGCCATGTGAATGATTGTTCCAACGCTATGGCAATCATAATAATCCACACCTATTTGTTTCATAAGTTTGCTGTTTCCAGCAGCCACCTCATGACCGTCTACTTTGGCAATAATCCCATGTCCGCTGATTTCCTTTATATCAGAAACTCTACTACGGTCTATCTCTTTCCCATAGGCTTTTTGCAAACTCTTACTGATTGGGTGAGAAGACGCACATTCTGCCAAAGCAGCATATTCCAAAAGTTTCTTTTCTTCCATCTCGTTGTGATGAACAGCACTTACTTCAAATACTCCTTGTGTCAAAGTTCCTGTTTTATCAAACACTACATACTTTGCCTGTGATAAAGTTTCCATATAATTAGAACCTTTAATCAACACACCTTCTTTACTAGCACCACCGATACCAGCAAAGAAGCTAAGTGGGATACTGATAACCAATGCACATGGACAGCTAATTACAAGGAAAGTCAGAGCTCTGTAAATCCACACTCCCCATTGTGCTGTTTGGCCTAAAAACAACATTTGTACCAATGGTGGTAATAATGCCAATGCCAATGCACCATAACAGACTGCAGGAGTATATACCTTTGCAAATTTAGAAATAAAGTTTTCTGATTTGGATTTTCTTGAACTTGAATTTTCCACAAGCTCTAAAATTTTTGAAACTGTGGATTCACCAAATTCTTTTGTTGTTTGAATTTTCAAAACACCAGTCATATTGATACAACCACTAATGATTTCATCGCCTTGTTTCACGTCACGAGGTAAACTTTCACCTGTTAATGCACTTGTATTAAGGCTAGATGATCCCTCTATTACAATACCATCTAACGGAACTTTTTCTCCTGGCTGCACAACAATTATGCTATCAACACCAACTTCATCAGGATCTACTTTTTCTAATTTTCCATTGATTTCTATATTTGCATAATCTGGACGAATATCCATCAACGCACTAATATTTTTTCGACTTTTTCCAACGGCATAACTCTGGAACCATTCTCCAATCTGATAAAACAACATAACTGCGATTGCTTCATTGTAATCTCCACTCCTAGAGTAAATTGCTAATGCAAAAGCTCCTATTGTTGCCACTGCCATTAAGAAATTTTCATCGAAAACTTGTCGATTTATAATTCCTTTTCCAGCTTTCTTTAAAATATCATAACCGATTATTAAATATGTTGCCAAGTATAGAACTAATTTTGCAATGCCTGTTACCTGTATTAAATTCAATACAATTATCATAACTGCAGCAATAATAATTCTTGTCAACATTTTTTTCTGCTTTTTGTTCACAGCCCATTCCTCCTCGTATTTATTTTATATATGTTTAATCATTCATATGATCTTTTTAAATTTGCACCCCTTTTGCTTTTACATAGGGGTGCATTTTTTCTAAAGTTCAATCTCACAATCTGGCTCTACTTTTTTACAAGCCTTTAATACATCATTCATAACTGCTTTTGGTTCTTTTCCATCTTCAAACTCCACAATCATTTTTTGTGTCATAAAGTTTACAGTTGCATTTGCTACTCCAGCTGTCTTTTTTGCTGCATCCTCCATAAGATTTGCACAGTTTGCACAGTCAACTTCGATTTTGTAAGTTTTTTTCATGATAAATATCTCCTTTCGTGATTGCTATTTAAACTTTCATTTAACAATTAAGCACTTGTTTAATCGTTGTAGCTATAGTATAATTCTGTTGTAGCCTAAAATCAATAGAGATACGTGATTACCTGCTAAACGGGCGAAACACATTTCTAAATAGAGCAAAAAGAAAGGAAAATTGTCTATGTCTTATACGAAGTTACCACATAACCATCATAACGAAACAGATCATACTGCGTTATTAGAACAGCTTGATGATATCCAACACTTTCAAATCGTTTCAGAATTATTTAAACAATTAAGTGATCCTACACGTATTCGTTTATTTTGGCTTTTATGTCATTGTGAGGAATGTGTCTTAAATATATCTGCAATGATGAAAATGACAAGCCCTGCCATATCCCATCATCTTAGAGTACTGCGAAACAAAGGATTGATTTCTAGCAGGCGCATAGGAAAAGAGGTTTATTATAAATCATCAAACACAGAACAGAGTATATTGTTACATAAAATGATTGAAAAAGTTTTAATGATTACATGCCCTGAACATAAGGAGTAAATAATATTATGAACAACGAAATCGTACCATTAGAAAAAAGTGATCAAGAATTTTCTCAGAAATATCATCTCGCTAGTTATGATTTATATGAAGGTATAAATCTTGCTTTTATGTCATTGACTGGCAGAAAACAAACTGATACACATGAGCCATTAAAACATATATTAGAAATCAATTACTGTCATAAGGGAAGAATTGGGTGGAAAATGGCCAATAGAAATAGCATTTATTTAGGTGAACACGATTTTTCATTACACACAATGGAATATTGTTCTGCTTCGATAATAACTTTACCTAATGAATACTATGAAGGAATCAAAATTTATATTGATTTAAATATCCTTTCAGAAAAAACACCAGAACTGTTAAAAAATACTGGTATTACAGGAGAAAGTATACTTAATAAATTTTGTAAAGATGGAAATTTTTCAGTTTTCATTGGCAATGAAGAAACTGACGCTATCTTTTCAGCATTCTATCATCAGCCAAAAGAATTTCAACTTGCATACTGGCGAATAAAGGTGATAGAACTCTTGCTATATCTAAGTAAATTATCTATTGATGCAGAAAACAGATTATCTGAATATCAATCTGAACAAGTTGAAATTATTCGCAATATCCACAAATACCTTTTAGATAATCTGAGCCAGCGAATAACAATAGATGAAATGGCATGTAAGTATCTTATCAATCCTACTACATTAAAATCTGTCTTTAAAGATGTATATGGTACTTCTATTGCCTCACATATAAAAGAACACAGAATGAAATTTGCAGCCCGTTTGTTAATGGAAACACCAAAAAGTATAAAGGAAATTGCAAAAGAAGTAGGATATGAAAGCCAAAGCAAATTTTCTAAAGTTTTTAAAGAATATTACAAAGTTTTACCGACAGAGTATCGAATGTTTCACTCAAGCAAATTAAAATAGAATTGATTGGCTATATAACAGCTTTCAACCAGTGTTTTGAATGAATACCTAATATTCTTTCATATTTAATTACAAAACCATCACTAATGTTCCAACACCAATTAAAATACACCCTATCAAAGATTTCATTGTAAATTTTTCGTGCAAGAAAATAAAGGCAAGTGCCAAGGTAATGACTACACTTAACTTATCAATTGGAACAACTTTTGAAGCTTCCCCCATCTGTAACGCTCTGTAATAGCATAACCAGGAAGCTCCCGTAGCCAATCCGGATAGAATCAAAAATACCCAGCTTTTTCGACTGATTTCTGATAATCCGCTTTGTGTATGAGTCAAAAATACCATTCCCCACGCCATCATTACCACTACAACAGTTCTTATAGCCGTGGCAAGATTAGAATTTACTCCATCAATACCAATCTTAGCCAGTATCGAGGTCAATGATGCAAATATTGCTGATAGTAGTGCAAATATAAACCACATAAATTTCATCTCCGTTTCACGCTTACAGATTTGCGGCTTCTTTATCAAAAATTATACCATACACAAAATAAACCGTCACTCTTTTTTGTACCTTTTTCATATATTGTAGTAACAGATCTTGACAGTGTCTTATCCTTCTCCTGACAAGAAAAACCCGGTCAGGGATCTGCCACTACATACCGCAGATACATCCTTGACCGGATTTTTTTCTTCCTTATTGTAATTGTATACAGTTTTAAGAGCTTTACAATTTTAATATTTCCCTTAGCTTTTTCAATGACATCCGGTAAACAATCAGCTGGTAAATACAGATTATAACTGCAAATCCTACTGTACATCCAAATGACATCCACTCCGTACTCTGGATTCTTTTATCATTTCCGATATAGATGATCATCAGAAATGAGAGGATCAGAAACAGTCCGATTGCCGTCGGAAGCACAAAGATTTTCCGGAGCTGGCTCTTGATACAGCGCATGATATAAGTATTTTTCGCACCAAGTTTTCTCAAATCGTCAAACATTTTCTGATTCTGCACACCGATCGTAACGCTTCGTGTATAAGCGATGATGCCGATTGCTGCCAGGCAGATGCAGGAGACATAGAGAAATGTCAAGATCATAATTCCACTCTCGTGAAGATAAGTTTTCATCTGGATCGGTTGAATCTCCGGATTGAATTTCCAGTCATGGTATAAATACGGATTTTCTGGATCCATCGGCTCTGTCATCCGATAGTGATAAGGTTCTCCGGCAGCTTCTGCCCGATCCTCTTCAGCTTCGTTATATGCATTCAGCACTGCCATATCTTTGCCTGCACGTCTGACATACTCTTTCCGAAGTTCGATTGCAAAATCATACACATTTTCACTCTCTTCCACATCAAAGAAGATCTGTTTCATCTGACGCTGTTCTGTCATCTGTGCCGTGATCGTCTGAAAGTCGCTGTCATTTAAAATATAGCGGTGTACATTTGCACGGTAAAACATGCGGTCTTCCACTGTCTTGGCAAATTTCAGATGCAGCTGTGCTCCGGTTTCCTGATTTGTCACAAGATCCATATCGGTATATTTCTCCCAGAAGTTTTCTGTCTGCTCCGGCAGGATAATCTGTGCAAATGTTCCCGGCTCTACCTCCATTTTTGTCCCGGTATACTGCTCATAGACAGATGCACTGATAAATTCTCCATAGGCATATGTCTCATAATAATCTTCGATCAGCTTCCCATCATCTGTCCAGTCTCTCTCGACCCCGGATGTCTGAAGTTCTGCAAGAAAAACTTCCTGATAATCTGTGATCGTCACTCCATATTCGTCTGCCATCACCTCGATGTCTTCCTTCTGGATCTCCTGCTCTGTCTGTCGGTAAATCAGATTAAAATCTACCGGCGTATCTGCCATTGTGCGAAACATCACAAGCTTGTCTGGGATATAGGAGCCTGCGTAGAGTGCTGCACCGGTCAGAAAAGCAAGGATACACATATTCCGGACGGTCTGTCTTCCCTGAAATTTCATCATACTGTTGGAAATCAGGTTATGATAATATTTCTGCGGCTGCTTCCCTCGCTTGTGATAGACGATAAAAAATACAAACAGCATATAGATTCCGACTGCCGCTACGAGATAGACTGCATTCCAGATAGCCGGCATCTGAAATTTCAATAAATTGGCGGTAAGCTGTGGCCCCGCATATCCAAAAAGCAGACCCACCACAAGAAAGATTCCGCCTGCAATTCCATAGCCTTTCTTTACAAGCTGAAGCGGTTCATTTTTTTTCTCTTCATTTAAAATATCCATCAGATTTGTCCGCCTCATATAGCGCGCTGCCATAAAAAATAAGATGAGCACTGTCACCGCCGCAAAGAAAAGACTGATACCAAGTCCCGCAGCCGAAAACATCCTCCGCTCTAGAATATCCTTCAGAAACGTGTGAAGCAGGACCCATATAATTCCAACTGACGCTGCAGCTCCAAGCACGATCCCGAATACGATTCCTTTGCCCAAAGATAGGAAAAGCTCTTTGTACAATTCTTTTTTCAGTCGTTTCTTCGTCATCCCAAGTGCAAGAAACACTCCGGTCTCACGGCTTTTTGTACGGAAAAATAATCCCGCCGCATAAATATTAAAGATTAGGCACCCAAGAACTGCCAGTGCGAAAATCATCATGATCATCTTCAGCGAATCTCCGCCCTCTGGAAATCCTGCCTGCACCACCGGGCTGTACAGTACACAGACAAAGGATGTCACAAGAAAAATCGAAAAAAAGGTACAGAATAGTAACTGCTTATAATTTTTCTTGTTATATCTGCGAAGTTTCAGGAAAATACTGCTGCTACTCATCTTCATTGCCATCACCACCATTAATGATTTTTAATTCTGTCAGAAGTTCATCTAAAAATGTTCTCCGATCCCCGGTTCCGATCAACTCTTTATAGATTTTTCCATCTTTCATGACAATGACACGGTCACAATAGCTTGCCGAAAAGCTATCATGCGTGACCATGAATATAGTTGCATCCAGATTTTTCTGCGCTGCAAGAAATGCTTCAATGACTGCCTCACTAGATCTGCTGTCCAGATTTCCGGTCGGCTCGTCCGCAAGGATCAGAAGCGGGTCATTCATCAACGCTCTTGCCACGGCAGTACGCTGTTTCTGCCCACCAGAAATTTCTGCCGGATATTTGTCTGCAATCTCCCAGATTCCAAACATCTTTAACAGCTTCTTTGCCTTCTTTTCCATCTTTTCGTACGGCGCATCTTCAATCACTTGCGGGATGCATACATTTTCAAAAACTGTCAGTCCGTCTAACAGCATGAAATCCTGAAAGACAAATCCAAGTTCCTGATTACGGATTTCTGCCATTTTTTCTTCTTTTAACTGCGCCAGTTTTTTGCCGTTTAACAATACCTTTCCTTTTTCGTATGGGATAAAGCAGGAAATACAATTTAATAATGTTGTCTTTCCGCTTCCCGACGGCCCCATGACCGCAACAAACTCTCCTTTATGAATCGTAAAATCGACACCTTTTAACACTTCGTAAGTATCTTTTCCAACCACATACGATTTATGTAAATTTTGAACCTCCAGCATGTGCTCTCTCCTCCTCTTTCTTTTTCTAAGAACATCTTATCAAAAGAAAGTTACCACACAGGTACTGAAATGTTACAATCTTGAAACATTGTTGAGAGTTTTACTCTACAGATACGCGGATCCGCTCTACCAGACTTCCACTCTTTTCGATTTTCTGATAGGTCCATACCGGAACTACAATACACACTACGAATAAAATTAGTGTTGCTCCCAGGAAAGGAAGCGCCGGGAACCAGAATTTGGCACCCATATAGTTCATCGTCTGATAGATTGCATAAGTAATTCCAATTCCAACAGTTAACGTCAGGAACAACACCCCGCCTGTATAGAAAATACCTTCCCACACAAGCATTTTCTTCACCTGCCGTTCGGTCATTCCCACACTTTCCATGATCGAGATTTCTTTCTGGCGGCTCTGCATATTTCCGACAGAAGTATTGATATAGTTCATGACTCCTATAATTCCAAGTATCAGAACGATTCCGAATCCGATTTCCATCATGTGCCCCTGTGCCGCTTTTACATTTTCTGCCTGCTCGATTTTAGAATCCCATGAAAAATCAGTTTTATTGGGGCTTTCTTCTATATTAGAAAGAATTGCCTCCTCAGTCTCTTTATGATATTCTTCCGCATAACGAATCCCCACTCTGAAAACGATCGGTTTTTCTGTAAACGCTTTGACTGCATCGTCGATGACGATCATCGTAGGTGGAAATCCAAGAAGCGATACATAATCACCGACATCTGTCATACCTGCGATTTCAAATGTCCGGGTATTTTCCGGATGTACATATTCCTCACAGGAAATCTGCTTCCCGCGCAGCTCCTTTTCATCTAGTCCGAACAATCCATGTCTATATAAAATACAAGTCTTGCCGCTCAAAAATGCCTCCTCATCCACCGGCTGTTCCATTTCTGCATTCAGCGCCCGGAAATCTTCCTCCGTAATCCCTACCAAAGAAGATCCAAAATTTTCTGGATGCTGCTGATATTCTTCCATATCGTCCTCATAAGGAATACTCATCCATGTTTCATAAAACTCCCGCATCCAGACATCTGTTACCTCTTTTTCCCATGGAACGATTGTAGGAACTGTGATAGTTGGAAGTACTTCTTTCACTCCATCTGTTTGACGGATCTCATTTAAGAATTCTTCATTTAAGATCGGATGCACTCCCTGAATCTGTTCTTCTCCTTCTGCGGCACGATTCAAAACCATGTTGTTGATCGTATCATTTTTCAAGACCATATCCAGTCCCATGTAATTATAGGAATACTCTCGCGCCGACTGTGTGTGCAGCAATGTGATCAGACAGAGAAATACTGAAAGACTGGCAGCAAGTGACAGCATAGTCACCATCGTCTTTTTCTTATTCCGTGTCAGCTGTTCCAATGCCATGCGAACAATCAGACTTCCTTTTCGTGTTTTGTGCCTCTTTCTCACACTGGAGACCACACGGTACCCAAGCGCTTCGACCGGCGAGCTTTCCACTGCAATTTTCGTCGGTTTTCTTCCTGCATACCAGACAGTGCATCCAGTCAGCAACACAGTCAATAAAACGATGACCGGATGAAAGGTTACCTGCACTGCTCCCATTTCCTTTCCAGATACGAATGTCTTTACCACGACCGGAATCAGAAAGAAAGAAGTCCCTGCTCCGATCAGAATCCCTGCAAGCATTCCGATACCACCAATCCATAAAAGCTGTTTCTGCATCAACTGCCGGATCTGACGCCCGGTCATTCCAACTGTCTGTAAAAGCCCGTAATACCGGATATTGCCCGCCACAGACAAATACATAATATTGTAAATCAACAGATAGGCACTCAACACTGTAACAAGCGCGATTCCTGCCAGCCCCAGAAAGATTTCGGTTGCATTTCCATACTCATACACATAAAATAGCCGCTGTGATTTTTTAAGTTTCATACTGTCAATAAAAGCCTGCTGCGCTTCATCCGACATCCATTTTTTACAAAAAGAAATATGACAACGACCATAATATACCGCATCCAGCTTCTGCTTGTCACAAAAGGCTTTTGACATATAAAAATTGTCTGTATCGCCGTATCCATCCCAAATACCGGAAATTCGAAAGGTTTTTGCTTCCCTTTTCTCATTGATCTCATACACAAATGTAATTTCATCTCCGATTTTCTTGTCTGAAAACCCACACTTTTTCAGAGCATCTTCTGTCACCATCACCTCGTTTTCTTCAACTGGATAATGACCTTTCACAAATTTTCTGGCAGGTGCCATCATTTTCTTCCAGTAAGTATCATCTGCATACAGCAAACCGACTCCCGGTGTCTTGTCCGCCTCCGTTTCTGCGACTACACCTGACACCATTACAACACCATAATGCTCTACAGTTGGATTTTCTTCTAAAATCTCTTTCTGTTCTTCTGAAATTCCATACATGATCGCGTCAAACTCAGCCCCGTTCAAACGGATATTCTGTTGTCTCTGCATTTTTAAATAGGTAGCTCCCACGGTAAAAACACTAAATAGCAAAAATGAAGACAACATGATTGCCAGAATCATGGAGAAGCTGCGTCTTCGATTGCTTTTCAAATTGTTCTTTGCCAGCCGTTTCACAACAGCCTGATTGTTATTCTTCAGCATAGAACTCACTTCCTTTCACAATCTTTCCATCCTCAATCCGCACAATTCGGTCCGCCATCTGCGCAATGTCATTGTCATGGGTGATCAAAACGATCGTCTGCCGAAACTGCTTTGCGACAATTTTCAGTAAGCCCAGCACATCATGACCAGTGGCTGTGTCCAGATTGCCGGTCGGTTCATCAGCAAGGATCAGCGTCGGCTTACTTACTAATGCCCTCGCAATCGCCACCCGCTGCTGCTGCCCGCCAGAGAGCGTACTCGGAAGTGCTTCCCGCCTTTCCTCCAACTGAAGCAGTTCCATGATTTCTTGTACAAACTCCTGATCCACACGCTTCCCATCCAGTTCGATTGGAAGTATAATATTTTCATATACGTTCAGATCCTGCACCAGATTATAACTCTGAAATACAAATCCTATTTTTCGGCGGCGGAATATCGCAAGCTGTTCTTTCGTAAGTCCTGCCAGATTTTTACCTCCTACAATCACACTCCCACTTGTAGGCACGTCCAGCCCTCCGATCATATGCAGCAATGTGCTTTTCCCGCTTCCGGATTTCCCGATAATTGTTACAAATTCTTCTGCCTTCACCCGAAAATCCACTCCATCCAAAGCCTTTACCGTATTCGTTCCCTGTTGATAATATTTTTTCAGATTTCTTGTTTCCACAATATAATTTTCCATCTACTTTCCTCCTCGTCTAAGTACTTCATATGTATCTTTCCGAATGTATCTTTTTGAACACATCTTTATCTTAGCAAAGAAAAATCACAATCCTGTCACAATCTAACATTGTCACAAAATTGTGATTTTTTCAATTTGGAAGATAGAGGCAAAATTCTGACCCTTTTCCGATTTCAGAGTGTACTTCGATATATCCATTCTGCAATTCCAGTATCCTGCGTGTCAGATATAAGCCAATTCCCACGCCGTTCTGCACATGAACTTCCGGTTCCCGATAAAATCTCGTAAAAATTTCTGCCTGCCGTTCCAATCGGATGCCTTTTCCATTGTCCTTGACACTGATTTTCGTAAAGATTTCCTGACAAATTACCGTGACGCAAATTTTTCCCCCGGCACTTGTATACTTCACCGCATTATCCAGTACATTAAAAATCGCTTCTTCCGTCCATTTTTTATCGTAGTCCAACATCATATTTTCTTCACATTCCACATACAGCTCAATTTCTTTTTGTGCCGCTGCGGGAACAATCTGACTGACCGCCGCCGTCAATGTCTGATAAATATTTTCGCGCTCTTTCTGTATCTGAATAATTCCAGTTTCCAGCCTTGACATTTTTACCATACTCTGCAAAAGGAATTCCAGTTTCCCAGTCTGCTCCTCCAGACAGTTTAAAAACTCCTTCCCCTTTTCAGACAATGCTTCTTCCTGCAAAAATTCCTGATACAATTTCATATTTGCCAGCGGTGTTTTAGTCTGATGAGAAATATCTGAAATCAGCGCCTTCATCTGCCTTTTTTCCAGTAAGGCATCCGCTTCTTTCCGGTTCCATACTCGATACAGCTGCCAAAATTTCTCACCGCATTTTCCCCACATCGTATCTTCTGTCACCTCAGTCGTTTCTTTCCACTCTTTTCCCGACAATATCTGTTCAATCGCCTCTTCCACCTGATCTGCGAACAAATCCACTTCTTGTTTCATCTTCATGGATTTCCTGACGGCGCCTGCTGCCACAAAGGCAGAAGCAAACACAACAAGACCTCCAATCCCCATCATCCAATCCATTGATAGCCCATCCCATACACATTTGAAATATATTTATGTTCCGTATTCTCTAGCTTTCTCCGGAGACGATTGACATTTACCGCCAGCGTATGCTTATCGACAAACTGCCCGTCACAGTCCCACAACTGCTCGAGCAGAATCTCATACGTCAATAGCCTTCCCTGATTTTCTGCCAATACTTTTAACAGCCGAAACTCCGTAGGTGTTATTGCACATGCTTTCTGATCCACCATAACTTTTGCCCGCTCCCAATCGATCTTCAGATATCCGTCATCATACCCTCCCGGCTGTTCCGGCTGCGTTCGCTTAAAGATCCGCTCAATCTTCCGCAGCAACACTTTCATAGAAAAAGGCTTTGTGATATAATCCTCTGCTCCCAGATCATATCCTTTCAGCACGTCCTCTTCCAAATCTCTTGCCGTAAGAAAAAGAACCGGAATGTCCTGCTGTGCTTTCACCCACTGACAAAAAGTAAATCCCTCTCCATCGGGCAGATTGACATCTTGGATCACAAGCTGCAGTTTTTCTTTCCCGGTGAATGACTGATATTTTTCCCTTGCCTCCCGTATGGAATATGCCGCGCTTGTATGATAGGCCTGCTCCTCCAGCGCATAGCATAATGCTTCATTCAATTCTCTGTCATCCTCGACTACAAGTATGTTCTGCATGGCTTTCCTTAACCCCTCCCACAACAGATGTATCCAATAGACGTCTGTCGTTGTTTTTTGTATTATAGCATTGTTCTTTTTCCGCTACAATCCTATTTTTATTTGGCATATATGCCATATTAAATGCTTTTTCCAGTTCCTTTAATGCCCGCTCTGCACGTTCGGGCTCTGTTATATAAGTATCCAGCCACTCCTGCATCCACAAATATTCCCACCTATTGCAGGCTCTCGTTTCTCCGTATTCCTCCTGAAAAGATACTTCACTGTCCTCTTACATTTCCATTTGCCGTATCCGCTCTACCACGCTTTTTTTCTCGCTGCGGCAGAAACAGAACACTGCGAGCAACACTGCTGTGACAAGTCCGGCTAAAATCAGAAACGGCAGCGGAAACAGTGTAAACCGGTATGTCATCACCCATCCGGTCGAAAGCAATTCCTGCCGAATACTCATCTTAAGAATCGTCAGACTGTACAAACAGCCCACGGTCACCGCAATCACTGACGATATCAGGACATAACAAAGACATTCCCACAAGATCATCTGGAAAATCTTCCTTCTCGACATCCCCATGCTCTGGAAAATCGCAAATTCCTTCGTTCTCGCCAATGTCATTGTCGCCTGCGTGTTGATATATCCGGAAATCCCTAAAAAAAACAGTAAAACTCCTGCTACCAGTTCTGGAAAAACAGAACGGACGCACTCCTTTTGAAAACTCTGTTTTAATGTATAGGAAGATTCCTCAGCAATCGGCGCCCCAACGCGATTCTCATAAGATTCCAGCAACGCCTCTGCATCTTTTTCTTTCTGATCCTTCACATTAAAATAGAATTTCCGGATACTGGTCTTCGGATACATCTCCCGGAAATCTGTTCCCGGAATCACAATCTCCGGCACAAACATGTGGTAGGAACCACCCTCCGTCATCCGATCTGGCAAATAAACAGTCGCCATAATCTTAAATGTCCGGCCATCGACTTCCACCAGTTCCCCTCGACTGTAATTCGGATGCTCCTTGAAAGAACGATCGCTTCCGACTGCAAGTGCATATCCACCCTCTGCAAACTGCTCCGGATCCCATGTTCCATCTAAGATCCAGTCCGTTTCTTCCATCATCGAAAAAACATCCTGGTCAAGCCCCCATATCCTCATCGTACACTGCCCGCTGGATATCGCCTCCTCATATTCCTGAAGCCACTGCGTATATGGCTCCATATAATGAAAGAGTCCTTCTCCCTCTCCTATAAAAAAGGAGCGGATCTGTTCTCGTACAGATTTCGGAAGCACATATGGAACCTCTTTAGAAAATACAGCTCCGTATTCCTGCAGTCCACCCAGAGCCAGAATCTCCCGTTCCATCTGCCCGTTAATCTTATTTTCTCTCTCATTATAGATGCCTCCCACATTCCCACACAGAGAAGCTTCTTTCACGACAAAGTCAGAAATACATGTCTCCTGCAAATATTTTTCCGTATCAAAAGAATGATATTTTGTGGCAGCCATCAAGATTAAAAACATTCCTCCTGCAAGCGCTGCACAGACCTTCCAGGTCCACTTCCGGTTTTTCCAAAACGACTCCGCCGCGAGGAAAAATGGCACATTTCTTCCGCTCTTTCCCATCTTCGTGAGAAATAACCGTCTTCGGCTTCTTTTTCTTTCTACTCTGATTCGGACAATTCTTTTCTCTTTTCGATCAGTCTGCTTCTTTCGGTATTTTCCTGACGGCATGATCCACCAGACCACATGAAGCGCTTCCATCGGCGAACAGCTTTCAATAATGCTCGCTGCCCTTTTGCTGCACCTGCACACAATAAAAAACAGGAAAGCAGTCTGAAGTACGAGCAGCCAGACATGGATGTGGATCTGTTCGATGGATACATTCCATCCGGTCTGTGTCAAGACAATTCTTCCAGACAAAAGCGCAAATAAAATCCCCGGAACTACACCCGCTGCACATAAAAGTATCCCGCTTCCCATCCATACTTTGCAGATCTGTGTCGGAGACATCCCAAGCGTCTTTAACCTCCCATAATATTCCAGATCCGTGACCGCTGCAATCTGAAACATGCTGCGAAAAACAAAATAGCCTGCCAGATAGAGAAACAGCATCATAATCACTTCATTCTGCTGTTCCATCAGATTTCGCAAATAAATACTGATTTTCTGTACGTCGTTGATTTCCACTTCCGCATGCTGGATCCCACAAGTAGAAATTAACTTCTCTGCGTTTTTAGCAATCCCAAACGGCAGTGCAAACCTTACCTGCACTTGAAGCCTATTTCCCGAAAATTTCTGCGCAAATTTATGAGATAACCATAGATCTCCATTTTTTCCATCTGCACCTTTCATTTCCAGATACCCGGATAAAACAAAGGAGGACTCCATCTTTTTTCCGTCCTTCTCCCAGACAAGTTTGACAGTTTCTCCTACTTTTTTGTTCACTCCCAGATCGGTCAATGTCGTTTCATCAACAACAATCTCATCTTCTTTTTCCGGAAGGCTTCCATGCAACGCCCCTCTTCGATTCTGCTTCAGAAACATCTTGTCCGGACAGATCATCTTCGGGCGGCGATAAATCAATTCTGGATTTTTCACCTCACCGATCACATCTGCAGCACCGATTTTTCTCACTTGTGGCTGTATCTGAATCCGTTCTTTCTCTTCCTTTGTCACGCCCTCTAAGATCAGATGTGCATCTGTCCCCTGCCACTCCAACAGCGTCGCATGCAGATGTTCAAATTCAGCAGCAATTCCCATTCCAAGCAACGTAAGCACAGACATACAGCAGAAAATGAGAAATACAAGAATTGTGTTTCTGGCTCTCCGAAACGAGATTGTCCGGAAAATAATCTGGCGGACTGCCCGTCCATTATTATTCTCCAGCATGATGTTCCCCCACGATTTTCCCATCCTCCAACCGGATAATCTGATCTGCCATCTGCGCCAACTCCTCGTTGTGTGTGATCATCACCACAGTCTGTCCATACTTCTTGCTCATCATCCGCAAAAGTGCCATGACATCTCTGCCTGCGATCGTATC
Organism: Faecalimonas umbilicata; assembly: GCF_042846195.1. NCBI lineage: Bacteria > Bacillati > Bacillota > Clostridia > Lachnospirales > Lachnospiraceae > Faecalimonas > Faecalimonas umbilicata. The sequence goes on along the minus strand of NZ_AP031411.1, from coordinate 1,142,710 downwards.
CAGATTTCCGGTCGGCTCATCCGCCAGAACAACTGGGGGTTTTGCGATCAATGCCCGTGCAATTGCTGCCCGTTGTTGCTGTCCACCAGACAATTCCCCCGGAAAGGCATCCAGCAGATCTTCCAGACGCAAAAAAGAGATGATAGAACGCAAGAGTTCCTCATCCGGCTTTCTTCCATCCAGCGTCAGCGGGAATACAATATTTTCATAAATATTTAGCATCGGCGCCAGATTGTAATTCTGGAAAATAAATCCGATCTTTCTTCTCCGGAAGACACTTTTCTCTTCCTCATCGAGATGATCTAAGACAACTTCCCCAATCTGTACGCGCCCCTCCGTCGGTTCGTCCAATCCTCCAAGCAAATGCAGCAGCGTAGATTTTCCGCTCCCTGAGATTCCCATCACCGCAAGAAAGCATCCGCGCTCTACTTCCAGATCAATTCCGTCCAACGCTTTGATCAAATGTGGTCCTCTCTGATAATACTTTTTCAGGTTTTTGGTCCGTAGCTGTATCATATTACTTCCTCCCCTTTTCCTCTGTATCTTTTATCAGTCACTCCTTTTCGGAACGGTGGAATCCGGCTCGTTTAGAAGATAGACAGAAAATGTCGTCCCCTCCCCCACAACCGAAGCCACACTGATATACCCTTTCTCCAGTTCAATAATTTCCTTTGCGAGATGCAGACCCAGACCGATCCCTTCCTCTCCTTCTGCCTCCGGCTCCCGGTAAAATCGCTGAAAGATTTTATTAAGATGCTCTGCCGCAATGCCCCTTCCAGTATCAGAGATATTAATCTTCGTATAAAATTGTCCCTGATTGACATCTATTTTGATTTTCCCGCCCTGATCTGTATATTTCACTGCGTTATCAAGCAGATTGAATACTGCTTCCACCGTCCATCTCCGGTCATGAATCAGTTCTGTCTCTTCCGGGCAGGAAACGGTGACAGTAATCCCTTTTTTCATCGCTTTCGGCATCACCTCGCTCATCGCTTCAGCAAGCGTATCAAGCAACGACTGACGCTTCTGATGCAAGGAGACAAGCCCGGTCTCCAGTCTGGACATCTTCGTCATCGCATCCATCAAGAAATTGATTTTCTCTGTCTGTGCCTCCATCATCGTAAAAAACTGTTTCTTTCTCTCCTCGGAAAGGTTTTTCCGCCCAAGAATTTCTGCAAACATCTTTAAATTTGCTGCCGGGGTTCTCACTTGATGCGCAATATCCGATACCATACTCTGAATCATTTCTTTTTCCTTTTGATTCTCCTCCCGTGTATAGATCATAATTTCATGATACTGTTTCATCCGATCCTGGATCTTTACAGTCAATGTATCATGATACTCCGAAAAACTGATCTCCTCTTTTTCCGCAATCATATCATCCAGCGTGTCTAGCAACTTTTCCGCATGTTTTACAAGCATTTTTCTTAGAAGCATCATTTCCAGCAGGCATACAAAGACTACTGTACATACGATGATCATTGCACCACACGCAAATAGTTGCTGGTTCAGAGGCAGACAGAAAAGAATTGCGATCCCTCCAACTGCAAGCACGAGGGTCAGCACCATCGTTTCACACATTTTATGCCTCATGCCCTTCCCCCCGCGCAAAAAGATATCCCATTCCATAAATGGTCTGAATATATTTATGAGATGTATCCTCGATCTTTTTTCTCAACCTGGTCATATTGACTGTCAGCGTATGCTCATCAATAAAATTTTCATCACAGTCATAAAGTCGTTCCAAAAATACCTGTCTTGTCAGGATCCTCCCCGCATTTTCCACAAAAAGCTTTAATATCCGATATTCATTCGGCGTCAGGAGCAATGTTTCTGTCCCCCTCTGTGCAGTCATTTTGTCAAAATCAATCCGGAGATATCCATCGTCATATTGCCCCTGATCCCTTTTCTCATTTTGTCCTGTACGTTTCAGGATCACCGCAATTTTTCTTTTGAGTATCGATGGAGAAAACGGCTTTGTCACATAATCATCTGCACCGAGATCATAGCCTCCTAACACATCCTCCTCTTCTTTTCTTCCCGTCAAAAACATAACCGGAACGGTATATCGTTTTTTAATCTCCTTGTAAAATGTAAATCCGTTTCCATCTGGAAGATCTACATCCAGTAGCAGCAGATCAAATTTTGATGTCTCCAACAACTGTCCCGCCTTCTTCAAAGAGTGTGCTGCAACCGTCAGATAATCTTCCTCCTCCAGTTCAAAGCAAAGCCCGGCAGAAAGTGCAATGTCATCTTCCACAAGTAGTATTTTCTTCATATACCCCTCTCCTCACTCTTCCTTTGTATTTCCCATTTTAAATTTGTGTATTTTTATACACTTTTGAAATAATTTTACTATATTCCAGTACTTTTTACAATATTTCAAAAATTATTTTATTACATTGTGTAAAGCATACTAATTTTCATTTTAAATAATAATACAAACCATTCCCCCATTGCTGTCATTGACGATCTTCTGCATGGAATCCTGAAGTTTCACTTGACTTTCATCGGTGATTTTTGTAATCTTCCCACGGATTCCATCTGTGACAAGTTCCTCGATCGATTTGCCGAAAATGTTTGTATTCCAAATTCCCTCTGCTGATGCGCTCGTCTCATTGATATAGCGCACAAGATCCTCTGCCTGTTTCTCACTTCCTACGATTGGTGCAATCTCTGTCTCGATGTTTGCGCGGATCATATGGATAGACGGCGCTTCTGAATGAATTTTTACGCCAAACTTACTGCCCTGTTTGATGATGACTGGTTCTTCCAGATGGATTTCCTCCCTCTTCGGTGTGACAACCCCATATCCTTTGAGGCGCACGGCATCCATCGCATCTTTGACCTGCTCATACTCTTCTTTCATTTGGGCAAGTTTTTTCATCGTTCCAATCAACTCATATTCTCCGCCGATCTTCGTTCCAGTCAGCTCACTAAGAAGTTCATAATAAAATGTCTCTGCCAGTTCCATCCGGATCTTCACCTTTCCGGTATCCATCTGAATCTCATCGATCTTGACCTCTTCAATATAAGGACTATCAATCTTTGGCAGTCCGTCCGCTGCATTCCGGATTGTCTGAAGCCCCGTCATGATTTCTTTTACATGTACGAGCAGATCTGCCTTGATCTTATGGTCCATCGGCAGCATCTCCACCCATTTTGGTATGTAAAATTCCACCTCTGCAATTGGAAATTCAAATAAAATCTGTCGGATAATATGATGGATGTCATCTTCCCGAAGCTGTTCGCAATTGACCGGAAGTGCACTGACTCCATATTTTTCTTCAATAGATGCAGCAAGCTTTTTTGTCTCTTCACTATATGGCTTCTGTGTATTGACAAGCACAATGAACGGTTTCCCGATCGACTGCAGCTCTCGAATCGTTTTTTCCTCCGGTACAACGTAACTCTCCCGCTTTAGCTCCCCAAAACTCCCATCCGCCGTCACTACAATCCCGATCGTTGCATGTTCATGGATTACCTTCTTTGTTCCGATGGTCGCAGCTTGTGTAAATGGGATTTCATGGTCAAACCATGGTGTCTTCACCTGCCGCTCTGCATCATTTTCCATATACCCGGTTGCCCCCTCCGCCATATAGCCGACACAGTCGATCAGTCTCACTTTTGCCTTCACATCCTGTGAAAGCTGGATCTCTGCCGCCTCCTTCGGGACAAATTTCGGCTCTGTTGTCATAATCGTCTTCCCTGATGCAGACTGTGGCAGTTCATCTCTCGTCCTCGCCCGACTGTTTGCATCGGTCATATTCGGCAGTACGAGCAAGTCCATAAATCGTTTGATAAAAGTTGATTTTCCAGTACGCACCGGCCCTACAATGCCCAGATAAATTTCCCCATTTGTCCTTGCCTCAATGTCTTTGTATAAATGAAACGTCTCCATAAGAATACCCCCTTGCTATGCTGATACAATCTATGCAAAAAAAACCAGTTTTAGAATCTCTGCTATTCTATTTATTTTTTTCTTTTTCCTAAAGCATTTTTATGCTATAATATTGCGGAATAACTACAAACGAGGTGAAACATGAATATTTTGACAACATTAAAAAAATCTATCATCGGAGGATTTCTGATCGGCTTTGGCGGAACTGTCTACTTAAATATGGACAATAAGATCGTCGCTGCATTCCTCTTCGGTCTCGGACTGTTTACGATCATCAATTTCGAGTTGAACTTATATACCGGTAAGATCGGCTATCTTTCAAAAGAGAACTGGAGAGAAATACTTCTGACACTGATTGGTAATTTCATCGGTACCAACCTCTTTGCGTTTCTCGTACTTCAGACACGCCTTGCAGGAAAATTAAAAGAAGTAGTTGCTCCGGCCGTGGAACTAAAATTGTCTGACAATCTGTTAAGCACATTCATCCTTGCGATTTTCTGTGGAATCCTGATGTCCATCGCAGTCGGAACCTTTAAAAAGCTTCCAAATATTTTAGGAACACTGGCCGTCTTTTTGTGCGTGGCAGTCTTTATCCTCGCCGGATTTGAACACTGTGTAGCGAACATGTTCTTCTTCGCACTCTCAAGTTCTCCGGCAGACTATCTTCTGACACTGCTCGTGGCAATTGTCGGAAACAGTCTTGGCGGAATCGCATTCTACAGACTGACAAAAATAAAAGAAGCTGAAGTCTAAATAAGTTAATCGCACCTGTGATCGGGCTTTCCCTGGTCAGGTCATCCCTATATCCGGTACAACGAAAAACTCCTTCTCGTCAAGAAATGAATTGCTTTTCATTTTCTTTTGACGAAAAGGAGTTTTATTTTATTCAGGATTCCACTGCTGACTAAAAACAGTTTGAAATCCTTTTTCTTTTTCAATATTCAAATATCTTATGCTTCCCACGGCAGATCCGAATGTTCTGTCTTTCCATCCCGGAGCATCAGTTCTTTTACCGCCTCTGCCGCGCTCTTTCCTTCAAAGAGAACTGCATTGACCTGCTCAATGATCGGCATCTGCACTTCATATTTCTGTGCAAGCTTTACGGCTGCCTTTGTAGAATAGACACCTTCCACAACCATCTGCACTTCATCCATCGCCTGCTGCATCGTCCTTCCCTGACCGATCAGATAACCTGCTTTCCGATTCCGGCTGTGCACACTTGCACAAGTTACAATCAGATCTCCGATTCCAGTCAGTCCGGTGAAGCTCTCGATCTTTCCACCCATCTTCACCCCGAGGCGTGCGATCTCTGCAATTCCTCTCGTGATCAGAGCAGCCTTCGTGTTATCCCCGTATCCAAGTCCATCGGCAATTCCGGCAGCAAGCGCAATGACATTTTTCAGCGAGCCGCCAAGCTCGATCCCGAGAATATCCGGGCTTGTATAGACACGAAAGACTTCATTCATAAACATCTTCTGAAGATATTCGGCAGTCTCTTTTGTACGCGCCCCTACGACACAAGTCGTCGGAAGACATCTTCCGACTTCTTCCGCATGGCTCGGACCGGACAATACCGCCACATCCGCCTGTGGAATTTCCTGCTCAATCTGCTCAGAAAGTGTCATCAGTGTGCTTTCCTCGATTCCCTTTGCCACATTGACGATTTTCTGTCCTTCTTTCACAAACGGAGCCATCTTCTTTGCAGTTGCCCTCGTAAACGGAGAAGGCACCGCAAGCACCATGAAATCCTGATCTGTAATTGCTTCCTGAATCTCATTGGTAAATTTCATCGTCTGCGGAAGTTTCACTCCCGGCAGCTTGCTTTTGTGCTCCCGCTCACGGTCAAGCATCTCCACCTCTGCCTGATCGATCGACCATACCGTCACATCATGCCCGTTTTTATCCAACAGTAATGCAAGTGCTGTCCCCCAGCTTCCTGCGCCCAATACTCCAGCTTTTGCCATAATCAGTCCTCCTGTTTCTTCTTTGCACCAAACTTATTTTCCGTTCCATTTAACAGTCTTTTGATATTTGCCCTATGCTTATAAAATGCAGACAACATTAAAAAGACTGCGATCGCATACATCTCATACAGATGTGCCTGAGAAAGTCCAAATCCTCCGCGCTGTCCATATACAACAACCTCTACAACAAACAGCACAACAATTGTAAGAGATCCCAGAGAAACATATCTGGTAATTCCGACGATTACCCAGAAAACGATTGCCGCGATCAGCATCATCATCGGATTTGTCGCAAAAATCAACCCTGCGGTCGCCGCAATCCCCTTTCCGCCCTTGAATTTTAAATAGAACGGATAGTTGTGTCCGAGCACAGCGCCCATTCCTGCATACATGGAAAGAAGTGCTAATTCCTCTGGGTAAGCCTGACTATAAAGTATATGTACGATCCACACTGCCACCACACATTTTAAGAAATCTCCGAGAAACGTGATCATTCCCGCTTTCCATCCTAATGTCCGCAGTGTGTTTGTCGTTCCGGCGTTACCGCTTCCATGCTGCCTGATGTCAATATGTTTCCATTTTCCATAGAGATATCCCGTCTGCAGCAGCCCGCAGACATATCCTATGATCACACAGACCAAACGTTCCATAATTATCGGTCTTTCTCCTTTCTCTCGCGGATAAAGAATTTTAACGAGGTTCCCTTAAATCCAAACGCCTCGCGGATCTTATTTTCCAGATAGCGTGTGTAAGAGAAGTGCATCAGTTCCTTATCGTTGACAAAAATGACGAAGGTCGGCGGCTTCACTGCCACCTGCGTAATATAGTAAAGTTTTAGTCTCTTTCCTTTATCTGACGGCGGTTGCTGCATCGCAACGGCTTCCATCATAATCTCATTGAGTACTCCGGTCGAAATACGAAGTGTCTGATTCTCCAATACCATATCGATCATATCGAACAGTTTTGGAAGGCGCTGCCCCGTCTTCGCAGACACATACATGATCTCTGCATACGGCATGTATGACAATACCTGACGAACATTCTTTTCATACTCATACATCGTCTTGTCATTTTTCTCAATGGCATCCCATTTATTTACAATAATAATCACACCTTTGCCGCGCTCATGAGCGATTCCGGCAATCTTAGCATCCTGCTCTGTGATACCTTCCACCGCATCGATCACAACTAAGACGACGTCTGCCCGCTCCACAGCTGTCACCGTACGGATAATACTGTATCGTTCCAGTTCTTCTTTGATCTTATTCTTTCTACGAAGTCCTGCTGTGTCGATGAAGACATATTCTTTTCCATTCCATGTAATCTCTGTATCGATGGCATCTCTTGTCGTTCCTGCAATATTGGAAACGATCACACGGTTCTCTCCGACCAGCTTATTGATGATCGAAGATTTTCCCACATTCGGCTTTCCGACAATCGCGATCCGAGGTCTCTCATCCTCTTCTTCCTCTGCAGAATGCTCCGGAAAATGTGCAGCGACTGCATCTAGCATATCTCCCAGTCCAAGTCTTGAGGATGCAGAAATCGGGATTGGATCTCCGATTCCCAGATTGTAAAATTCATACACATCTGCCATCAGTTTCTGGAAGCTATCCACCTTATTGACAACTAATACGACCGGCTTTCCAGAACGGCGCAGCATATCTGCCACTTTGGAATCCGAATCCTGAAGTCCTTGTCTGACATCCGTGATAAAGATGATCACATCCGCAGTATCAATCGCAATCTGCGCCTGCTCTCTCATCTGTGCAAGAATGATATCCTTGCTGTCCGGCTCGATCCCGCCTGTGTCAATCAGGGTAAATTCCCGATCAAGCCATGTTACTTCTGCATAAATTCTGTCCCTTGTGACTCCCGGCGTGTCTTTCACGATGGAAATCATCTCTCCTGCCAGCGCATTGAATAATGTAGATTTTCCTACATTCGGTCTTCCTACGATGGCAACTACTGGTTTACTCATAGTTTCACTCCTATATCTGTCTTATTTTATTATTTTCTTTTGTCTTTGTTCTGACAATTCACCTATATCTTCTCATCCAGAACTGCTTCGATGAGATCTTGTCCGCTTGATTTTACAATATCTATCTGCACTTGTAAAGCCTCTTTCAGCTGATCTAAGGTAACATCATCAAGAAATACTTCTTCGCCGTTTCTTAACATACAGCACGGCAGAAGCAATCTGCTTCCAAGCGGTCTGCCAGAAAGCTGTGCCTTCAGATCCTGCCCGGTGATCAGTCCCGCTACAGTGATCAGCTCTCCGAAGAAATCATTTCGAATCTCATAGAGATGGACAATCACATTTGGATATTTTGTCTGAAGTGTCTCAATCATTCTTTTTAAATACGGATACGCAAGTTTTCCGGTTGCCAGGGAAATCTCTGTCTCTCTGTCATCCCCGGACAATTTCTCAAATGCCTCCTGAAACTCGTTCTGCAAAAGTCTTGTAGTGCCGACTCCGTTTTCCAGCTGAAGGTAACCGTCGTAACGCTCTTCCTCCGGCATCTCCTCCCCGGCAAGAATGTACCATTCATCTCCTGCATGGATAAAGTGTGTTCCATATTCCTCATAGATTTTCTTCTGCCAACGGTGAATGATCGCAAGCACTTCCTTCGCCTCTTCTTTTGTAAATGGCTCCAACGGATACAGTCCGTCGCGGAATTTTGTCAATCCAACCGGAACGACCGATACACTCTGCAAATGTGGCAGATATGCTGTCATATCACGAATGCTCCGCTCCAGCTCCTCGCCGTCATTGATTCCTTTACAGAGCACGATCTGCCCATTCATCGTGATGCCACCCTCATAGAGTGTCTGTACCTTCTTCAGTGCATCCCCCGCAAACCGGTTGTGCAGCATCTTACACCGCAGTTCCGGGTTCGTTGTATGAAAGGAAATATTGATCGGCTCCAGATGATACTGTACGATCCGGTCAATATCATGATCACTCATATTTGTCAGCGTAATGTAATTTCCCTGCAGGAAGGAGAGTCTGGAATCATCATCTTTAAAATAAAGTGTCTCTCGCATTCCTTTCGGCATCTGGTCGATGAAGCAGAACATACATTTATTTCTGCAGGAACGATACTCGTCCATCAGCCCCTGCTCAAACTCGATCCCCAAATCTTCCTCATAGTCCTTCTCAATCTCCAGCTCCCACTCTTCTCCGTCCGGCTTCTCGATCAGAAGTACAAGTTCTTCGTCATTTACAAGATAATGGTAATCAAAAACATCCTCTATTTCCTTGTCATTGATACTGATCAGGCAGTCCCCCGGCTCCACGCCAAGTTCCCACGCAATACTTCCGTCCTCCACGGAACGGATGATATGTCTATGTTTCATATTGTCTTCTCCTAATTCTACTACTTCCAAACAAATACCGCCTGTATTTCGTCAAAATTTTTACATCTCTTTCGAAACATGCGTTTTCTGCCATATTTGTTTCTGGCTTCCTTTTATCATACTAGATTTTTAAGGAAAAAGCAATTTTTTACACCTCTTTCTTGCCCCACAGATCAAAAAGTGATATAAATGAAATGTCAATAAATTTTTTAACGGAGGCCATTATGCCAAATATTCAATTATTAGAAAAAACTCTTCCGGCGGCACCGCTTCGCATTGCAGCACTGGAAAGCTGTCTGCCGCTGGCACAAAAAGTCGACGACTACATCGTGACATTCCGGAAAAGTGCCCTGGAATCCATGCAGTCTTCTGCACTTTACGCAAACTACAAAAAGGATAGTTACCTTCTGAAAACTTCCTGCCCGCGTTTCGGCTCAGGAGAAGCAAAAGGAATGATCCACGAATCTGTCCGCGGTGCAGATTTATTTGTCATGGTAGATGTCTGCAATTACAGTCTGACTTATTCTGTCAACGGACATTTAAATCACATGTCCCCGGATGACCATTACCAGGATTTGAAACGTATCATTTCCGCAGCTACCGGAAAGGCGCACCGCATCAATGTGATCATGCCATTCCTCTATGAAAGCCGCCAGCATAAGCGCACAAAGCGAGAGTCTCTTGACTGTGCACTCGGACTGGAAGAACTGATCGATATGGGTGTCAGCAATATTCTCACCTTTGATGCCCACGACCCGCGCGTGCAGAACTCAATCCCACTGAAAGGATTTGACAACTTCAGCCCGGCATATCAGTTCATGAAAGCATTGTTCCGTGCAGAATCCGACTTAAAAGTAGACAAGGATCACCTGATGATCATCAGCCCGGACGAAGGTGCGATGCACAGAGCTGTCTATTTCTCAAACGTGCTCGGCGTAGACATGGGTATGTTCTATAAGAGAAGAGATTACTCTACAGTTGTCAACGGGAAAAATCCGATCGTTGCCCACGAATTTCTCGGAGATGACGTAAGTGGAAAAGACGTGATCATCCTCGACGATATGATTTCTTCCGGAGAAAGTATGTTAGACGTGGCAAAACAATTAAAAGACCGCCACGCAAACCGCGTATTTATCTGCACAACCTTCGGACTTTTCACAGAAGGATTGGGAAAATTTGATGAATACTATGAGAAAGGGTACATCGATCGCGTGATCACGACAAACCTCACTTACCTGCCTGCAGAGGCTTCTGAAAAGCCATATTTTGTTGTGGCAGATATGAGTAAGTTCCTTGCGTTGATCATTGATTCCTTGAATCACGACATTTCCATCGGTTCCGTATTAAATCCAACCGATAAAATCCACAGACTGTTGGAAACTTATAAAAAAAGATAACAAAAACTGCATCCACCACGATGTATCAAAAGAGGGAGATCACACAAATCAACGTGTATCTCCCTCTTCGTTTTATCTAACTGTCATACTTTTCCATTTATCAATTATTTTTCATACCCACACGGAAAGATGCATTTTATTGTTGCTGTTCGTTCACCTCTTCGTGGTGATACTCCCCTTCAAATACCTCTTCCTGTGGCTGTACTTTTGCCTCCCCAGACTCTGCGGCTCCCTGTGGGAAGGAATAATACTGATGACCATTCTCCAATACGACTCCTCTTGCCTCGGCAAGTTCACTGACTGTCACAAGCTGATATCCCTGCTCCACAAGCTTTGGAATCAACTCCAGTGCAGCATCAATCGTCGTGGAATGAATATCATGCATCAATACGATATCTCCATCTTTCACGGTATTCAGCACACTATCTACCGTCGCTTTTGCATTTTTTGTCTGCCAGTCCAGTGTATCCACAGACCACATAATAAATGGCATTTTCACAGTCTGTTTCAGTGTGTCACTGACTGCCCCATAAGGCGGCCGAAGTGTTGTAGTGCCATTTGCAACAAATCCGTTGATGATTCTGTTCGTACCATCCACCTCGTCTAAAATTCCCGCAGGATCCATCGTAGATAAGTTTGCATGTGTCATCGAATGGTTGGAAAGTTCACATCCCTGCTTTGCCATTCGCTTGATCAACTCCCCGTTGTTCTGTGCATTCTGCCCAAGCATGAAAAAGGTTGCTCGTGAGTTATATTTTTCCAATTGATCCAGCAATTCCCCGGTCCGCTTGCCTGGTCCGTCATCAAATGTCAGTGCAAGCATAGGTTTATTCAGATCAATAGAACTCTCTTCGGATTTCAATTTTCCATCTTTTGCAAATTGATAAGTTTTGACACCAATGCGCAGTTCTCCGGTTACCAGATTTCCTTCCCCGTCAAAATAGTATTTCTCTCCGTCATCTTCTACCCATCCATTTTGCACATAAGTTCCGTCCGGCTGCTTAAACTTCTTCCCGTCCCACTCGCCATATTTATTTTTTACAGTCAACGTACCATCCCGTGTCTCAAAAAATACGGACTGAGACAGTTCCCCTTCTAGTTTCTTCTGCAAATCATCTGAAAGTTTTATTTTGACCGGAAAGGTTCCTTCTTTTGTCCCGTCCGATTCACATTCCAACGTGTAGTCTTTCCCCTCTGTCAGACTTTCCATAAACTGCTGTGCCGTATACTGCTCTTTTTCATCCAACGTAGTCTTCATCGCACCTTCCCCATGAATATCCACGGAAAACTTTGGAAGTTCACTGTCCTGGTACATCGTCTCCGACTTCGCCTTCATAGAAATCACTGCCAGTCCACTCTTTTCAGAAGCCGCTGCCGTACTGAAAAGTATGACCGACAGCAGGCAAAGAACTACAATGCTGATCAGTTTCTTTTTAACGCGTTCCCGCTTGCGCGCGCGCTTTATCTGCCTCATAAATTTTGTACCCCCTAAACTTTTGTAACACTTTTTCTCTTTTCAGTATACACAATTTCCCACCAGACTGCAATCGTATTTCCCGCACATTTCATACACCTTTTCGAAGCAAAAATACCTTCCATTCCAGACAGCTTTCCGTCCAAAATGAAAGGTATTCTAATTATTCTTCGTTTACTTTTTCTACTTGAATAATTGCAGATTTCTGCATTGGGATACGACAGTTTCTGTTATTTCCAAACTCTACGATCACATCATCATCTGTGATATCGATCAGTACACCGTAAAATCCACTTGTTGTCAATACTGTATCTCCTACTTCCATAGAAGCAACCATCGCCTGAATTCTCTTCTGCTCTTTTCTCTGCGGGCGGAACAGAAAGAACCACATACCTCCGATCAGTACTGCATACACTAAGATAATGGAAAACATTCCACCAGCTCCACCTGACGCTAATAAACCATTCATACTAAATTCCTCCTACTTCTCAATTAAGCACTATTGCTATGATACACAATTTCTGCTGAGACATCAAGTTATTTTTAGAAATTTTATGATTTGTTTATATCTGTCCGCGTGTGAATCCTTCCAGTTTCTGCTTCTTGTACTCCTTATATCTTCCTTCCTCGATCGCTGTGCGGATTTCTTCCATCATATTGTTATAGAAATACAGATTATGCAGCACGCACAGACGCATACCAAGCATCTCTTTTGCTTTCAGCAAATGGCGGATATAGGCTCTGCTGTATTTGCGGCAGGCCGGACACTGACAACCTTCCTCGATCGGTCTGTCATCCAGCTCATATTTTGCATTGAACAGATTCATCTTTCCATGATTCGTGTAAACATGCCCATGTCTTCCATTTCTACTTGGGTAAACACAATCAAAGAAATCAACACCTCTGTCAACCGCCTCAAGAATATTTGCCGGCGTTCCAACTCCCATCAGATAAGTCGGCTTGTCCTGTGGAAGATATGGAACTGTCGCGTCAATGATCCGATACATGTCTTCATGGGATTCTCCCACTGCCAGTCCTCCGAGTGCATAACCATCCAGATCAAGTTCCGCGATCCGTTTCGCATGTTCGATGCGGATATCTTCATAAATACCACCTTGATTGATTCCAAACAGCATCTGCTGCTTGTTGATCGTATCTTCCAGGCTATTCAGCCTTGCCATCTCTTTTTTACAGCGCTCCAACCAGCGCACCGTGCGATCTACCGAGTGCTGGATATAGTTGCGGTCTGCCACACTGGACGGACATTCATCAAACGCCATCGCAATCGTAGATGCTAAATTGGACTGGATCTGCATACTCTCCTCTGGTCCCATGAAAATTTTCTTTCCATCGATGTGGGAGTGGAAGTATACGCCTTCCTCTTTGATCTTTCGCAATCCTGCAAGAGAAAAGACCTGAAATCCACCTGAATCTGTCAGAATCGGCTTATCCCACACCATAAATTTATGCAGTCCCCCGAGTTTTTTTACTACTTCATCTCCCGGCCGCACATGTAAATGATACGTGTTCGAAAGCTCTACCTGCGTCTTAATCCCTTGAAGATCTTCTGTGGAGACAGCACCTTTGATCGCTGCTGCTGTTCCCACATTCATAAATACCGGCGTCTCGATCACACCATGTACTGTTTTCAGTCTCCCTCTTTTGGCAAGACCATCTCTTTTTATTAATTGATACATTCTTTTTCTCCTCTGACTTAATAATGACAAATAACCGGAACTCCTGCACTGATCAAGTTCAGCAGCTGCCCCGCCTTATCAATCGGCATATTGATACATCCATGAGAACCGGCACTCTGATACAGACTGCCCCCAAATGCCGGCTGCCAGTCCGCATCGTGGAATCCGACTCCACTCCAGGTAAACTGCATCCAGTATCTTACTTCTTGTTTATAGATTGGTTCTCCTGTCTCCGGATCGTTCTCTCCGACAAGAATAGACGGACTTTCTTTATAAAGTACATCGTAGACCCCTTCTGGTGTTATCCTGTCCGGCGTCGGAAGTCCTGATACGATATCTGTCTCCAACACTACATTTCCATTCTGGATATACCACATATGCTGAGTAGATAAATCCACTTCTGCATACGTATTGCCCCAGTCTGTCGCACCAAATGACGCAGCACGTTTTTCATAGATAGGCTCTCTCTGTACCGGCTTTCCTCCGGCAATATCTGCCTTCAACTGCTCAATCTCTGCCGGCTCATCAATACTCCATCCATATGTACCGCCAGATACAGTCGCAGCTTTACCGGTTGGTGTCGTAAAACTTCTCGTCTTTCCTACTGTATCATATCTGGATGCGAGATCTCTTACATATGCAGAAATCCCATCCGTCGTAAATGTGACATTCATATTCTCATCGACTGTAATCCACTCTGCAAGCTTTGCCTTGTCAATTCCTTCCGGAGTCGCTCCCATCTGATAAGTGACCGTTCCTCCGAGGTACGAATTCATCTTATCTCTCGCCGCCACAACTTCAGGTGAATCTTCAGTAAATTTTGGCTTAAGGTAGCATCCTTCCTTTTCCAGATCCACCTCATGCTGGAATCCACTGATCTTCTCCTTGATCTTCTGGCGGAAGATTTCCTGATCCAACTGTGTGCCCTCTACCTCTTTTGTAATCACGAATGTATTCCCGTCAAATGTCGGCTTCGCAGATACTGACGGTGTCTGATTCTCCGACTTCATGCACTGAAGTCCACTGATCAATGCATCTAATGCCGCCTCATCGTACTGGACATCCACTTTCGCCTCTGCGCTTCCCTTTTGGAACAATGCCCGAATCCACAGAAACGCATTCTGATCTTTTACAATCTTCTCCAGTTCTTTCCCAGGAAGATATTCCAGAGAAATATCCTCTCCACTGATCACTTCTGTTCCGCCATCATTTTCCTTTAAGGTAAGTGTATAACCTTGTACCTGCTTCTCCATATAAGACTCTGCTTCTTTTACCGTCTTACCTGAAAAATCATTTCCGTTGATGGTTGTATTAAAATAAAAATGCTTTGTAAAATAGAAAGCAAATCCAAGGTAAACAAGCGCTGCCGCTCCAAGAATCCCTCCTGCGATAAACAATACCTTCTTCTTCATCTGCTCTTTCTTCTCGCTGCTTTTGCCATTTTTCTGATGATCCTGCTTTGCTGAATGGCTTCCTGATGAGTTCTTCGCGTTCTGTTTCAGCTGCATCTCAGAAGATCTTCTGCTCTCCTCCCTGTGCTGGGAATTCTTTTTAACAGATTCTTCCTGATGATTTCTTTTCTGCTCATGCTGCTTCTGTAGTTCTTTCCGCGCAAGATTCTTTGCCTTTTGTGTCCGTAACTCTTTTGGAAGTTCAGCCGTAAACTGCGCCTTCTGAAGATCAGATCTTTGGGCACGCGGCCGCGGATTCTTTCTTTTCTTTTCTTTCTTCTCTATCTCTTCTATATTCTCCTCATCCGGACCATCATCCAGACGATAGGAGAAGTATTCGATGTCATCTACACGCCCGTCTGCATGTCTGTTCCCAGATCCCTGGCGTCTTCTCTTATCATTCGTGCCGCCCATATAGTATCTATTTCCTTTCTCTAAACAATATCTAGTAAACATTATAATACGTCCCTTTCTAAAAGTACAGTATAAAATAAGCATTGCCACTTTTTTTAACTTCCTATATAATAATGACAAAAGTTTGTAATATTTTTGTCACGAAAGGAGTTTTTATATATGGCTGGTTCCTATTTTGGAAATTCATTCCGCATCACAACCTGGGGAGAATCCCACGGTCCGGCAATCGGTGTCGTCATCGATGGATGTCCTGCCGGACTTGCACTCTCCGCGAAAGAAATCCAGTGCTTTCTCGACCGCAGAAAGCCTGGTCAAAGCCGCTACACGACACAGCGAAACGAATCGGATCAAGTAGAAATCCTCTCCGGTGTATTTGAAGGACGTACGACCGGAACACCAATTTCATTAATTGTCCGCAATCAAGATCAACGCTCCAAAGATTACGGAAATATCGCTTCCTGCTACCGTCCCGGACATGCCGACTTTACTTTTGACAGCAAGTATGGATTCCGTGACTATCGCGGAGGTGGTCGTTCTTCCGGGCGTGAGACGATCGGCCGTGTCGCTGCCGGTGCTATTGCCTCCAAACTGCTCGCAGAAATGGGGATTACTATCATGGCTTACGCCAAGTCGATCGGACCTGTTACCGTTCCTACATCTGAATATCATCTGACTGAGATTATGGAAAATGCTCTGTATATGCCTAATAATACATATGCCGGACAGGCAGAAATATACTTAAAAGAATGTATGGAAAAACAGGATTCTTCCGGAGGAGTCATTGAATGTACCGTTCACGGAATGCCTGCCGGAATCGGTGAGCCTGTTTTTGAAAAGCTCGATGCCGCTCTCGCCAAAGCCGTTATGTCCATCGGTGCTGTCAAAGGTGTGGAGATTGGTGACGGTTTTCAGGCAGCCACTTCTCATGGAAGTATCAACAACGATGCCTTCACCTGCGAAAACGGCTCCATCTCAAAGCTGACAAATCATTCCGGCGGAATCCTCGGAGGAATGAGCGACGGCTCAGACATTGTCCTGCGCGCTGCATTTAAACCGACACCTTCTATTTCACAAGTACAGCAGACTGTGACAACTACATCTGAGAATATCGATCTTTCCATTCACGGACGCCATGATCCGATCATCGTTCCGCGTGCAGTCGTTGTCGTAGAGTCCATGGTGGCACTCACACTGATCGATCTGTTATTTGCCAACATGAGTTCCAGACTGGATAAGATTCTTTCCTTTTACAAAAGATAAGATCCAAAAGAATCTATAAGCTATTTTTAATAATATTTTTCGTTCGCGTATGATATTCTTTCAGACAATATTATACGCGAACGTTTTGTCTGTCTTCAGTTTAACAAATTTTTTTTACTTTTCTTTTCATTCTTTCTTAATCTTTTCTGAAATTCTTTTCTAAGCCCTATCACCTGCATAACCTATCAAGGCGGATAACCTTCAACAAAATCTGTTTTTCTTCATTTTCTGATTGACTATTACCTGAAATAGAGTATAATAATATAGGCACATTTGTTTAGAAATAGTAAACTTTTTGTTTATTTATAATAGTACTTATACGTATGGAAAGGATGTCCGTATATATGAATATAGGCAATAAACTCAGGGAATTGCGCATGGAGAAAGGACTTACGCAGGAAGAACTTGCCGATCGGGCAGAACTTTCGAAGGGATTTATCTCCCAGATAGAAAGAGATCTTACCTCCCCTTCGATTGCAACGCTGGTCGATCTACTGCAATGTCTCGGGACAAATCTGAAAGATTTCTTCTCCGATGACTCCGATGAGCAGATCGTATTTCCTAAAGAAGATTTCTTTGAAAAAACAGATGCGGAACTTCTCAACACCATCGAATGGATCATCCCGAATGCACAGAAGAATATGATGGAACCGATCCGTGTCACCTTACTCCCCGGAGGCTCCACTTACCCAGACAGACCCCACGAGGGAGAGGAATTCGGATATGTCCTTCAAGGAGTGATCCATATCCATCTCGGGCAGCGGGTATACACGGCCAAAAAGGGAGAGACTTTCTATTTTACCCCGAACTGTGAACATTCGATCAGTGCGGGAAAAAAGACTGGTGCAAAATTTATCTGGGTAAGCACACCACCCAGTTTTTAATTATTTCTAATTGTTTTCATGTACAAAACATCTATTTAACAAAACGAAGGAGGAGTGAGCATATGGCTAACAAATTAATTGATATTGTAAATGTATCAAAATCCTACGGGGACAATCTCGTCCTCGATGAACTCAACTTATATATCAGGGAGAATGAATTTCTGACACTGCTCGGACCGAGTGGATGCGGGAAGACAACTCTGCTCCGCATCCTGGGCGGATTTGAGAGCTGTGATTCCGGACACATTATTTTCGACGGAAAAAATATCAATAATGTCCCGCCAAATAAGCGACAGCTAAACACAGTCTTCCAGAAATATGCTCTGTTTTCCCACATGTCCATTGCAGAAAATATTGCATTTGGACTGAAGATCAAAGGGAAATCAAAAGCATATATCAATGACAAAATCCGCTATGCGCTAAAGCTTGTCAACCTCGATGGTTACGAAAACCGTACTCCGGACTCTTTAAGCGGCGGACAGCAGCAGCGGATCGCTATCGCCCGCGCGATCGTCAATGAGCCAAAAGTACTCCTGCTCGACGAACCTTTAGGCGCCCTCGACTTGAAATTGAGACAGGATATGCAGTATGAGCTGATCCGTCTGAAAAACGAACTCGGAATTACATTTATCTATGTTACCCACGACCAGGAGGAAGCGCTCACAATGTCCGACACCATCGTCGTGATGAATCAGGGATATATCCAGCAGATCGGTACGCCGGAAGATATCTACAACGAACCGGAAAATGCATTTGTCGCTGACTTCATTGGGGAAAGCAATATTCTTCCGGCTGTCATGGTCGAAGATAAACTGGTAAAAATTCTCGGCGTCAATTTCCCATGTGTTGATGTGGGATTTGGAAAAAACAAACCAGTCGATGCTGTGATCCGCCCGGAAGATATTGATCTTGTAAAACCAGAAGAAGGACTTCTCGAGGGAGTCGTGACACACCTGATCTTCAAAGGCGTTCACTATGAGATGGAAGTTTCCGCAAATAACTTTGACTGGCTTGTACATAGTACAGACATGGTTCCGGTCGGCACGACTGTTGGAATCAAAGTAGACCCATTTGATATCCAGATTATGAAAAAGCCAGAATCTGAAGATGAGGAGGCGGTTCCAGTTGAAGAGTAAAAAATTACTTGCCGGACCGTACTTATTCTGGTCGGTATCTTTTATCATCATCCCGCTTCTGATGATCTTCTATTATGGGCTGACAGATCAGGATGGTGCCTTTACCTTTGCAAACCTTGCAAAGATTACAACACCGGAGAACTTAAAAGCGCTCGGACTTGCGCTTCTTTTGTCTCTGATCAGTACTTTAATCTGCCTTGTCATGGCATATCCACTGGCGATGATCCTCGCCTCCATGAATGTCAACCAGACAAGCTTTATTGTATTGATCTTCATCCTTCCGATGTGGATGAATTTTTTGCTCCGCACGCTCGCATGGCAGACTTTATTAGAAAAGAATGGTGTGATCAACAGTATTCTGTCGTTTTTCCACCTGCCGCAGCTTGCGATCATCAACACACCTTATGCGATCATTCTTGGTATGGTCTATAACTTTTTGCCATTTATGGTACTTCCGATCTACAACGTGCTCGTAAAGATTGACAAAGATGTGATCAATGCCGCACGAGATCTCGGCGCAAACAACCGTCAGACCTTCTTTAAAATCATACTGCCATTGACCGTTCCGGGAATCATCAGCGGAATTACCATGGTATTTGTTCCGGCGCTCACAACCTTCGTCATCTCCGATCTTCTTGGTGGAAGTAAAATCCTTCTGATTGGAAATGTCATCGAGCAGGAATTTAAACAAGGAAGCAACTGGCATGTCGGCTCCGGACTTTCACTCGTGCTGATGATCTTCATTATTTTAAGTATGGCTCTCATCGCCAAATATGATAAAGACGGGGAGGGAACTGCATTTTGATTAAAAATACATTACAGAAAATCTACCTGGGGCTTATTTTCATTTTACTTTATGCCCCAATCATTACCCTTGTCGTGCTGTCTTTCAACAATTCCAAGACACGCGCCAAATGGGGGGGCTTTACCGGAAAATGGTACGTTGCCCTTTTTCAGAATGAGCAGATTATGAATGCGCTCTACACAACATTGATCATCGCCCTTCTTTCGGCGCTGATTGCCACACTCATCGGAACCGCCGCCGCGATCGGTATTCAGGCAATGCGAAAAAGAGTCCGTACAGCGATGATGGCTGTCACCAATATCCCGATGCTAAATGCAGATATCGTGACTGGAATTTCCTTAATGCTCTTATTTATCGCATTCCGCTTTTCACTTGGATTTGCAACGATCCTCATGGCACACATTACGTTCAACATTCCTTATGTCATCTTAAGTGTCATGCCAAAATTAAAGCAGACAAACCGTCGGACTTATGAAGCTGCACTGGATCTTGGAGCCTCTCCAATCTATGCATTTTTCAAAGTAGTTTTCCCGGATATCCTTCCGGGTGTCTTCTCGGGATTCCTGCTTGCCTTTACGATGTCCCTTGATGATTTTGTCATCACTCACTTTACAAAAGGACCAGGCGTGGACACACTGTCCACAAAAATTTACAGTGAAGTTCGAAAAGGGATCAAACCGGAGATGTATGCGCTTTCGACCTTGTTGTTTGTATCCGTGCTAATCTTGCTGATTCTCGTCAATGTTTCTCCTTCTTCCAAAGAAGGCAGCACCAGAAAATATGTCAGCAAAAAAAGTAAAGCTGCCCGCTTTGTATTCCGGCGCCTCGTTCCTGCAGTTATGGCAATCGTGATCATCGCCGGAGGATTTTTCTACGGTTCAAAGAGATCCGTCAGTGGTGATAATCAGGTAATTGTCTACAACTGGGGAGAATACCTTGACCCGGAAGTAATCACTATGTTTGAGGAAGAAACCGGCATCTCGGTTGTCTATGAAGAATACGAAACAAACGAAATCATGTATCCAAAAGTGCAGTCCGGCGCCATCGCCTACGATGTTGTCTGCCCATCCGACTATATGATCCAGCGCATGATCGAGAATGACTTGCTCGCAGAAATTAATTTTGATCATATTCCAAATATAAAAAACATTGGCACACAGTATATGGAGCAATCCCGCCAGTTTGATGCGGAAAATAAATATTCTGTTCCGTACTGCTGGGGTACTGTCGGAATCCTCTATAACAAAAAAATGGTTAAGGAACCGATCGACAGCTGGTCTGTCCTCTGGGACGAAACATACAAAGACAATATTTTGATGCAGGACAGTGTCCGCGATGCATTTGCTGTTGCTCTGAAATACCTTGGATATTCTTTAAACTCCACAGACCTAGATGAGCTTGAAGCTGCAAAAGCACTGTTGATCGAACAGAAACCGCTTGTGCAGGCATATGTAATTGACCAGGTCCGCGATAAGATGATCGGAAATGAAGCCGCCATTGGTGTTATCTATTCCGGAGAGGCTATTTATACCCAGCTGGAAAATCCGGATCTGGAATATGTGATTCCAAAAGAGGGCTCCAACGTATGGATCGACTCCTGGGTCATTCCAAAAAATGCAAAGCACAAAGAAAATGCAGAGGCATTTATCAACTTCCTCTGCCGTCCAGACATCGCCAAGATGAACTTCGACTACATTACTTACTCAACACCTAACATAGAAGCAAGAAAACTGATCGAAGATCCTGCAATCCGCAACAGCACTATCGCATTTCCGGATGCTTCTGAATTAGAACGGTGTGAGACATTCCAGTTCCTCGGCGACGAGAACGATGTGCTATACAATGAATTATGGAGGGAGATTAAATCAAAATAATGAAACGGACATTTACCTATCCGATCCATCATGAAATGGCCGGCATGACGATCCAGTCTTTCCTAAAGCAACAGCAGTATTCCAGTCAGGTGATCACGCATTTAAAGCGGACACCTGACGGCATCTGCCGAAACGGTGTCTGGGCACGGGTACACGAAGTGCTGCAAAGTGGAGATCTTCTTACGATTTCCATCGCGGAAGAAACTTCCTCAGAGCACATCGTTCCCGTGCCTCTTCCATTTCCAATCGTATACGAGGACGAAGATCTGCTTGTGATCAATAAGCCTTCCGGCATGCCGATTCATCCTTCTCAGGGAAATTATGAGAATACGCTCGCCAATGCTGCTGCTTACTACTTTGCTTCTCAGAACATTCCTTTCACCTACCGCTGTATCAACCGCTTAGACCGGGATACTACCGGGCTTCTGATCATTGCCAAACATATGTACAGCGCTTCTCTTTTGTCCAATATGGTCGCCAGACGAGAGATTCATCGAGAATATCTTGCCGCTGCCACCGGTCTTGTCGAAGAGTCTGGGATGATTGAAGCACCGATTGGGCGGGCAAACGGTTCTACCATCGAGCGCTGTGTCGATTTCGCGCACGGTGATTATGCCTGCACCCATTTTCACCGGCTTGCTTATCAAAATGGGTATTCTCTCGTTTCTCTCAAACTAGAGACCGGGCGCACCCACCAGATCCGTGTTCATATGAAATATATTGGGCATCCGCTTCCGGGAGATTTTCTCTACCATCCAGAGGATCACTGTATAGACCGTCAGGCACTGCACTCTTACCGACTCTCCTTTATCCATCCAATCACAAAACAGTCACTGACCTTCACAGCACCTCTGCCAGAAGATATGCAGGCAATTTTTCAAAAGACCACAACGTAAAAATGAGCGTGACGTAAAATAGATTTCTTATGAAATCCCTTATTTTACGCCACGCTCATTTACTATAGTTCTATCTTTTTTACATATTCCATCTAAGTGGAAAGATCGTCCGTCGTCAGAAAATCAATCTCCTGATTGGTCCACTCTTGCTTTTCCCAGCTTTCATTGTATGTCCAGACGTTGATACTGATTCCCTTGTCTTTTGCATAGGCTACCATATCGCTGCTGATTCTGGATGCTGCAATCCCACTGTGGGACAATTCTGCCATTTGGTCGATTGTTTCCTGCGTCCCTTCCTCCACCAGATATTTGATACGGATAATCTCAGAACATTCCCGGATCTTCTTTAGCTGATCCAGACTGCCGCTTAGACATACCACGGAATCTTCCATCCCAAGTTCCTGTATTTTTTGCACAAGCGAAATAATATCTTCTACAGAAGTAAACTTAAGATCTAACACAGCATTTGCACCACTCTGTCGACATACTTCCAAAAATTCCTCCATGGTCGGCACCCATGCATATGGATATGCCCAACTGTTGCTGCCACTGTCAATTGTCAGCATCTGGATCTCATCTAAGGTCATCTCCGCAATCACTCCGGTTCCATCGGTCATGCGATCTACAGTTGGATCGTGCATACATACAAATGCCCCATCTGCAGTCCGGTGAATATCTGCCTCAATTCCCCATGCACCACTCTGCGCTGCCAGTTCATAGGCAGGAAGCGTATTTTCCGGTGCCTCAGAACTGTACCCACGATGTGCAATGACCTTTGTTCCACTATTTTTTACTGCAAGTTCTGTCGTCTGTTCCAATGCCTGTTCTATATTCCCTCCAAGCAGCGGTACTGCTTTTTCCACTGTAGTTTCCGGAAGTATCCTTGCCTTCAAGTCTAACGTATAGCTTCTACTATACACAAAGATCCCTGCAGCCACACAGAGGATTGCCCCGGCGGTACATCCGAGAAATATCTTCTGCCTCCGCACCTTTCTGCGCCGCAGTTCCTTCATTCGTTTGAGCTTCTGCTCTCTCAATGTATATTCTGACATGACTGTCACCTGCTATACTTGAAAACATCCGCCGCCGACAAATTCTCGAAGAAGCGAGTTTTTCGGAATATTTTCGCTTCCGACACCGACAAAATACTCGAGGAACTTCAGAAGTCTTTTTGCTTCTGTATACTCTTCACACTCTTTGTCGATACCAAATAAAATCGGCTCTGCATACTGCTTTAACACTGCCAGTTCATAAATCAGCGCAGAGTTAAACATAACATCTGCATCTTCCTGATAAGGGAAAATATTTTCCTCCTCCCCGCGTCTGACAGAAGGCCACATCCGGATTGTCTGTTGGGCAGAAGTTCCCCGCGTTCTCGCATCTCTTACCAGTCTGCGGATCAGACGACCGTCTGTCGTAGGAATCCGGTTGTGCTCATCGATATTTAACTGTGTCAATGCACTGATGTAAATTTTAAATTTATTTTCTGCTGCCAGCTTATAAGTCATCGCATCATTCAGACAGTGGATTCCTTCGATGACAAGGACATCATTTGCCCCAAGCTTTTTCGGCCTCGAAATATATTCTCGCTTTCCAGTCTTAAAATTAAATGTCGGAAGCTGTACTTCCTTTCCTCCCAGAAGATCTGTCATGTCTTGATTAAATTTCTCTAGATCAATCGCCTCCAGACATTCAAAATTGTAGTTACCGTTCTCATCCTTCGGCGTCAGTTCCCGGTCTACAAAATAATTGTCAACCGCGATCGGATGCGGCACAAGCCCATTGACTCTGAGCTGTACAGACAGTCTGTGGGAAAAAGTAGTCTTTCCCGAAGAGGACGGCCCTGCGATCAAAATAAAACGCACTTCCGGTCTGGCTGCGATCTGCGCTGCAATCGAGGCAATCTTACTTTCCTGAAGCGCCTCCTGCACAAGCATCTCCTCAAGGATATCCCCCTTTGTGATAATGTCATTCAGCTCTCCGACCGTCTCAATTCCCTGCATATCTCCCCATCTTGTAGATTCCTTCAACACCTGGAATAATTTATTCTGAGGTACAAACGGCGGCACCTCTTTTGGCGCTGACGCTACCGGCATTTGGATAACAAATCCTTCATCATATAAATGCAGTTCAAAATATTTCAAGTATCTTGTGCTCGGAAGCATATACCCATAGTAGTAATCTTCGAACTCATTCAAACTGTACAGATTCACTTTCGATCCTCTCCGATACTCAAAAAGCTTCTCTTTATCCACCATCCCGTACTGGTGAAAAAGCGCTGTGGCATCCGGTGTCGATACACTTCTCTTTTTAATCGGTATGTCTGCTTCTACGATATCCCGCATACGGATTGTCACCCGGTTTAAGAAATCCTGATTGACGACAACATTCCCCTCTACTTTGCAATAATACCCTTTGCTTACAGAATAGAGGATTCTCACTTTATCTATATTTTCATGCCCTGCCACGTTATAAACAGCCTTCACAAGCAAAAGGCTCATACTCCTTCTGTAAGTCTGGTTTCCAATTGCCTCACCGGTTGTGACAAACTTTAATACACAGTCTTTCTTTAACTTTTTCCCAAGCTCCTGAAGACGGTTGTCTACAAAAACAAGCACAATATCATTTTCATACTCTGCCTGAAAATCTTCTGAAATCTTCTCATAAGTTGTCCCCGCTTCATACTGGCGGAGTACCTTCCCAACCTGAACGGTATATCTCTGTTGTTCCACCTGTTTCCCTTCTTTCTTCTCTGTCATCTTACATTCTATGCTACACAACAGAAAACGGATGACTGATCGGAGCACACTTGATATCCAGTTTTTCAAATCTTTCTTCCAAAAACTTTCTCATGTCCTCTATAAAAATATGTTCCATTCCATAATGCCCGGCATCCATGATCGTAAGTCCCTGCGCCTCAGCATCTATTCCAGAATGATGATCAATATCTCCGGTAATCAGCACCTCTGCTTTCTTTCTGATCGCCTCCCCGATTACACTCTTCCCAGATCCTGGGCAGACCGCCACTCTCTGAATTTTTCTGTCCAAATCCCCAAACACTTTTATGTTCGAAAGGGCAAACCGCTCTTTGACAAGTTCACAGCATTCCCTCACAGTCATCGCACTTGCAAACTGCCCGGATTTTCCGATTCCTTTCTCTGGTTCTTTTGGCTCAGTCTGTTCCAACACCTCTATGGACTGTAAGCCTAGACGGTTGGCCGCAAGATCTGCCATCCGCAGTACATCATAGTTCGTATGCATCGCATAATAGGAAATATCGTGCTGCAGCAATTGTACAACACGATTTCCAATAAAATCCTGATCTGAAATTTTCTTTAACCCCTTAAAAATCAATGGATGATGCGTAATGAGTAAATCTGCCTTCACCCGAACCGCTTCCCGGATTACTTCCTCGGTCACATCCAGCGCAAGATAAACGCTTTTCACCTCTTTGTTGGCTCGTCCGACAAGAAGCCCTACATTATCCCACTCACATGCATACGAAACCGGATATACTTCTTCGATTTTCTCTGTCAATTCCTTACAAAGCATCGCTCTTTCCTCCCGTTTCTTCTATTTCTTTTTCTTTCCCCCAGATTCCCACTGTCCTAAGATTCCTTCTACACATGCAGTCTCCTTCTGCAGTGCTTCTCTTCTCTGGCAAATATGATCACCACTTTTATCGTCCAATTCTCTTAATACCTTTCGCTTCATATCCAGCTCTCTATGAAGAAAGCTTTGGAGTACCGGATGCCTCTGAGAAAGAAGTTCTTTTCCATAACATGCCTCTTCTTTCGTCAGTGTATACGGACTTCCCGGACACACTTTCATGATCGGATAAAATTTGCCTTCCTCCAGCACCATGTCTTCAGCAAGTATTTCATACCCCTGCTCTGCCAAATATTCCCGAACTTTATAAAGTTCCGACTGGGGCTGTAAGATCAGCGCTTTCAAACTTCTTGCTGTCGCACTGCTCTCCTCCAAGATCTTGATCGTCAATGCTCCGCCCATTCCGGCAATAATCGCACAATCTGCCTCTTCTGCCTTTAGCTCTTTCATCCCGTCAGACCTTCTTGTATCGATCTTTTCAGAAAGCTCTGCCGCCTGAATATGTGCTCTTGCGCGGTCAAGCGGTCCGATATTGATATCCATCGCAACTGCTCTCGGACATCTTCCCTCCTGCACAAGTGCGATTGGAATATACCCGTGGTCTGTTCCGATGTCTGCTACAACCATCCCATCATCCACGAGATCTGCCACAGCACGCAGCCGTTCTGATAATTCTGTCATCACTTTTCCTTCCTCTCTAGTCAAGATAATCTCTCAACTTCCGGCTTCTGCTTGGATGACGAAGCTTTCTCAGCGCTTTTGCCTCAATCTGACGAATTCTCTCTCTTGTGACATCAAATTCTTTTCCAACTTCTTCCAGTGTTCTTGCACGTCCATCATTCATACCAAAACGAAGTCTTAACACTTTCTGCTCTCTGTCTGTCAGTGTACTGAGCACTTCATCCAGCTGTTCCTTCAAAAGGGTTGCTGCGGCAGCCTCTGCCGGAACCGGAACATTATCATCCTGAATGAAATCGCCAAGATGACTGTCTTCTTCCTCACCGATCGGTGTTTCCAAAGATACCGGCTCCTGGGAAATCTTAAGAATTTCTCTGACTCTGTCCACCGGCATATCAAGTTCTTTTGCAATCTCCTCCGGAAGCGGTTCTCTTCCAAGTTCCTGAAGCAGTTGTCTGGATACACGGATCAGTTTATTGATTGTCTCTACCATGTGCACCGGGATACGGATCGTTCTCGCCTGATCTGCAATGGCTCTTGTGATTGCCTGACGGATCCACCATGTCGCATAAGTACTGAATTTAAATCCTTTATTGTAGTCAAATTTCTCTACTGCCTTGATCAGACCGAGATTTCCTTCCTGAATCAAATCCAGGAACAGCATTCCTCTTCCAACGTATCTCTTTGCAATGCTGACAACAAGACGGAGGTTTGCCTCTGCAAGACGCTTTTTCGCATCTTCATCGCCTTCTTCCATTCTTCTTGCAAGTTCGATTTCTTCCTCTGCACTTAACAGCGGTACTTTTCCGATTTCTTTCAGATACATCCGGACCGGATCTTCAATGCTGATTCCATCCGGCACTGAGAGGTCGATTTTCTCCATATCCACCTCATCTTCCTCTGTGAGCATGATCTCGATATCATCGTCGTCCTCATCGCCCTCTCCGATTCTAAGCACATCGATATTGCTCGCCTCAAGCGCCTCAAACACCTTATCCATCTGCTCAGAATCCAGTTCCATATCTGAAAAGAAATCATTGATCTCCTGTAATTCCAGAATGCTTTTCTTCTTTTTCCCAAGTGCAATGAGTTCTTTTACTTTCTCAATCAGTTTTAATGTATTTTCTTCCATTCGTGTCTATCCTCCATAATCTGTTTCTATTTTATCCTTAATTGATGGAAATATGCAGTTTTTGCAGATCCTGCACCGCTCTTTTACTCTCCATCAACCGCTGTAATCCCACAATATCGGTCGGTTCTAAATTTCTTGTCGCCGTCTCGATGCTGTTCTCTTTCACACGGATGATTGTCTCTTTGAGTGCTTTCTCCTGCTCACTTTTGGTCGTCAGTTCCCTGATCTTCGTATGGAACAAAGCTGCCACCTCCCGGTGCTCCTCCTCATCTGTGAAGTGGTTCATAATTTTTGCCGGATTGACTTCTCCTTTCTCATACTGCTCATAGAGCAGTAAAGCAACGGTCCGGTAAAGCTTCGTCGTAAAATCTTCCGGCATAATGTATTTCCGGATCATTCCAAACAGAGATTCATCTTCGATCATCCACGTAAGCAGAATCTTTTGCGACTGAAGCATGCCATCTTCTTTTTGCTGTTCTTTTGCATGTGTCGTCCGCGGTCTTGCCACCGGTGACGCCATCCCCGACTGCACCGCCGCTTTCGCCACTAATTTCCGCAGACTATCGTATCCGATATGGTAAGCTTCTGCCACGGCATCGATATAGTTGTTGCGCTCAATTTCCTCTTCGAACTGCGCCAGCCTCTTTGCCGCCTCATAGTAGAACTCCGTCTTTCCTTCCGGAGTATGCATATCATACTGTCGCTCCAAAATCTCCAGGCTGAACATAAATCCATTGCGTGCCTTTCCAATCCGCTGTTCAAATGCTTCTGCACCAAGATTTTTAATAAATTCATCTGGATCTTTATATGGGTCCATCCGGATCACTTTTGCACTGATCCCGGCTTCCTTTAAGATTGGCACTGCCCTAAGAGCTGCTTTTGTACCAGCCTCATCACTGTCGTAAGTCAGATAGACTTCACTGACATACCGCTTGATCAGAGAGGCATGTCCCGCTGTCAGCGCTGTTCCAAGCGAGGCAACCGCATTGGTAAATCCTGCCTGGTGAAGTGAGATCACATCCATATAGCCCTCGCAGATCAGAAAATATGGTTTTCGCGATGTGCGCGCCCGATGCAATCCATAAAGATTCCGGCTCTTATCAAAGATCAGTGTCTCCGGCGAGTTGAGATATTTCGGTTTCCCATCCCCCATGACTCTCCCGCCAAAACCGATGACACGGTTGTTCGCATCCATGATTGGAAACATGACGCGGTTCCAAAATTTATCATAGATTCCGTGTTTCTCATCCGTATTGATCAATCCCGCCTGCCGGATCAAATCGTCTGAATATCCTTTTTCTCTGAGAAATTTATACAGATCATCGCTGTATTTATTGGAATATCCAAGTCCGAACTGTGTGATCGTTGTATCGGTAAGCCCTCTGTCTGTCAGATAACGGTAAGCATGTTCTCCGTTTTTCCCTTTTAACTGTGAGTAAAAATACCGTGCCGCAAGCTTATTCATCTCCAGAAGTGTATTCTTTAGGTTCGCTTTCTCTTTTGCTTCCTTAGAGTATTCCATTTCCGGAAGTTCCACTCCCGCGCGCTCCGCAAGCATTTTTAATGCTTCCACAAACGAGTAATTCTCATATTCCATAATAAATGTAAAGACATTGCCCCCTGCCCCACAGCCGAAGCAGTAGTACATCTGTTTATCCCTGCTCACAGAAAACGACGGGGACTTCTCACTGTGAAATGGACAAAGTCCAAAATAAGAACTTCCCTTTTTCTGCAATTTCACATAGCCGGAAATCACATCTACGATATCATTTTTCATGCGGACTTCTTCCACGATGTCTTCTGAATAATACATGATTTCCCCCTTTCCAAAACTGTCTCAAAATCCTTACGTTATAAATATTCGACAAAACTTTCTCATTTCCTTTAAATTTTCCAAGATTCTGGAATAAAAATTTCCTGATACTGCTTTACGGCATATAAATCAGTCATACCCGCAATAAAATCACAGACATTTTGCTCTTTCTTGCCTTCTCCTCGTTCGATTCTGTCTCTATATTTTTCCGGTAGTTCTGAAATATGCTCTATGTAATACATATAGAGCTGCTCCACAAGGTGTACTGCTTTCTTCTCCTCTGCTTTTGCTCTGGAATTCTGATAGACTTCCGCAAACATAAACTTCCGAAGCTCCGCAGTTGCCTCCCCAATCTCCGGCGACATCCTAATCTCCGGGCAGTCCATACTCTGCGTGATCACGTCATGGATCATTGCATTCATCCTCTGTCTCGGTGAGGCTCCGAGTGTCTTTCGAAGCTCCTTTGGGAT
Source organism: Faecalimonas umbilicata (assembly GCF_042846195.1). Taxonomy (NCBI): domain Bacteria; kingdom Bacillati; phylum Bacillota; class Clostridia; order Lachnospirales; family Lachnospiraceae; genus Faecalimonas; species Faecalimonas umbilicata. Next base: position 1,112,495 of record NZ_AP031411.1, on the reverse strand, counting down.
TCTCTCCTCTGTCAGAATTCCTCCGCGGATCGCATCGTCTGTATCGTGTGCGATGTAGGCTATTTTATCTGACAATCTGACAATTTGGCCCTCCAGAGTGGATGGTCGTCCTGCAGTCTTATGATTTAAGATGCCATCCCTCACTTCCTTTGTAAGATTAAGGCCTTGTCCCTGATTTTCCAACACTTCCACGACCCGGACACTCTGCTCATTGTGTCGGAATCCGTTCGGGCACACGCGGTTCAGCGCCCGCTCTCCGGCATGTCCATACGGCGTGTGTCCAAGATCATGTCCAAGCGCGATCGCCTCCGTCAGGTCTTCATTGAGCCGCAGCGCCTTGGCGATCGTCCGGGCATTCTGTGATACTTCCAACGTATGTGTCAGCCTCGTCCGGTAATGATCTCCTTTCGGCATCAAAAATACCTGCGTTTTCTGCTTTAGTCGCCGAAACGCCTTACAATGTAAGATCCGATCCCGGTCTCTTTGATATACTGGACGGATATCGCATGGAATCTCCTCTCTGTCACGGCCTTTGGAGTTTACACTCATCGCTGCATAAGGACTTAAATATTCTAGTTCTCTTTGTTCCATCTGCTCCCTGATCGTCATCTGTCCACCTTCTTATCTGCTTTCTAATCTTTTCTCGATTGCTTCGATCACTGCCTCCAGCACTTTGATCCTCGCATAGTATTTACAGTTTCCTTCCACGATCACCCAAGGTGCTTCCGGCGTAGATGTACGGATCAGCATCTCATTAACCGCCTCCTCATAGGCATCCCATTTGTCTCTGTTGCGCCAGTCTTCCTCTGTGATCTTCCACTGTTTTTTCGGATTTTTCTGCCGCTCTTCAAACCGCTTTCTCTGTTCCTCTTTGTCAATCTGCATCCAAAACTTCAGTACGATCGCACCGGACTGTACAAACTGTGCCTCCATGTCATTGATCTCTTTGAATGCTCTCTGCCACTCCTTCTTCGTGCAGAACCCTTCAATCCGCTCTACCATCACCCTTCCATACCATGTCCGATCATATACCGCCACATGTCCTTTCTTCGGCACATTCTTCCAGAATCGCCATAGATAATGGTGCGCCTTCTCATAGTCATTTGGTGCAGCGGTCGTATTCACTGTAAATCCTCTCGGATCCATTTTTTCCGTCAGGCGTTTGATCGCCCCTCCTTTTCCTCCGGCATCCCATCCTTCAAATCCGATGATCACTGGAATCTGTCTACGGTACAGTTCTCCGTGCAACTTCCTGATTTTCTTTTGCAGTTTCTTTTTCTTCTTATGGTATTCTTTCTCCGTATAGCTTTTTGTCAGATCCACTTTCGCAAGCACCGATTCCTTTAACTCTCGGTTTTCCCACGTTTCTGTCTCTTCCGTCTCTTGTGAAATTTCTCGCCCGGCTTCCGCCCTCTTCTCGGCAACCGCTTCCTTGAGCGCTTCGATCACAGTCGTGTAGATCTTGACCGTTGCGAATCTGCGGTCTGTCGCCTCCACGATCGTCCACGGTGCGTAGTCTGTATCCGTTCTCTGCAGCGCCTCCTCGATCATTCGGACATAGCTATCATACTTTTCATTTTTCTCCCAATCTTCCCGTGAGACCCTCCATGCAGTCTCCTTTGACTCCAGAAGTTTGTCAAACCGCTTTTTCTGTTCTTTCTGATCGATTGCGAGAAACAATTTGATCATCACAGTTCCACCGGCGGTCAGCTGTTCTTCAAAAGAACAGATTGCTGCATAGGAATCTTCCAGCTCCTCCTTCTCTGTGTTTCCCGAAAAACGATCCGCAAGTACTCTCCGGTACCAACTCGTATCGTAAATCGCAATCTTTCCATTTTCCGGTGTCTTGATCCAGAACCTTCGAAGGAATGGATATTTCTGTTCTTCCTCTGTCTCTCCAGTGATTGCATGAACACGGAACCCTCTTGGATCCAGCGCCTGTATAAGTTTTCCAATCTGGACGCCCTTCCCCGACGCTCCGAATCCTTCCAGTACGATCATCACAGGAATCTTATATGCATGGCATTCCCTCTGTAACCTGCCAAGTTCCAGTTCCAGTGCTTCCATCTTCTCGCGGTAGGATTGTTTTTCCAGTTTCTTTGTCAAATCAATTTTCTCCAACATACAAGCTTCCTCCTCATACTGTTATTTATTTGTACTGTGCAGACAGATTATTCAGAAAAAGAAGCGAAAAGGAACTATACATCTCTGTACAATTCCTTTCTCTTTCACTCCTCTCTTCCCATCATCTGCCACGAGCCTTTATCACAGTTTTTTGTTCTGTAATATGATAAAAAGGCATTTACAGCTACCTGTAAATGCCTGACATGCAGGAGATGGGACTTGAACCCACACGATCGCATTGATCACAAGATCCTTAGTCTTGCTCGTCTGCCAGTTCCGACACTCCTGCATCTCGCATATGTATTCACTTTTGAGCAATCTCATACACTCCGAACGTACCTCGGTCACTTGAAACAGCAATGCAGGAGATGGGACTTGAACCCACACGATCGCATTGATCACAAGATCCTTAGTCTTGCTCGTCTGCCAATTCCGACACTCCTGCATGTCAACTTCTCTATGTCCGTCGTACAAACGATATATTACCATCCACCAGAACAAATGTCAACACTTTTTTCAATTTTTTTATTTTTCATCCTCCTCTTTACAACAAAACAATGTTGTGTTAATATTTATTTATATCAAAACAATGTTTCATTAATTTCTTTTTAGTAACACATTGTTTTATTAAAATTTTGATATAACTGATTCTAACAGGAGGTGCTATATGGACATTTCTCAAAAAGAGCTTTCAAAAAAAGACCTTTTAAAAACAACCGGAATTTCCTACGGACAGCTCTATCGCTGGAAGCGGGAAGGTCTGATTCCAGAAGAATGGTTCGTGAAAAGACCCAGTCCGACCGGTCAGGAGACTTTCTTTCCAAAAGAACAGATTTTAAAACGGGTGCAGGCAATCCAGACTTTGAAAGACCGCTACTCTCTCGAGGAACTTGCAAAGCTTCTCTCCCCGGAAATTACAAACCGTGTTTTCACAGAAGAGGAACTAGAATGTTTCACAGAGATTGATATCCGTGTTGCAGCAGATTTCATGGACGTTCTTAACAAGGATACCTTTACCTTTATCGAAGTACTCGTGATGATCACCCTTTGCAGGTGGAAGGAACAAAATCTGATCCAGGAACAAGAACTATACGATCTGATTCCAAATGTAGCCACGACTGCCGCAAATATCACAGAGATTAAGACCTCTTTTCTGCTCCTTACGGTACATGAAGCACATTATGGTCTGTTTCTTCTCAATCCTTCCCCGGAAGGATCACTCTTGTTTGACGAGCGGATCAAGGTCGTCTGCCAGATTTCTCTCCAGGAACTCTGCCATGAGATTAAACTCAAATACAAAGACACCTTTTCTTTTACATTCGATGAAGAGGCTGTCAAAAACAGTTAAATTTTTTATCACTTTTCAACAGCATTTTTCAAGCAGTATTTGACACTGCTCAAAGAAGGAGGAAACTTTTATGAAGACGGATACTAAAATCAGCGGTTCCGGAAAAATCGGACAGGGAGAATATAACTTGATCAAGATCAGCGGCAGCGGCGCAATTGAAGGCCCGGTAACCTTTGAAACTTTCAAAGTCAGCGGCTCCTGTAAAGTATGTCCGGATGCGACACTGGAAGGAAATGAGATGCACATCAGCGGTTCCATTCATTCTCAAAGTGAAATTAAGGTAAATACACTGCATGTCAGCGGTTCTCTTCATTCTGAAAACGATATGAAAGTCCGTTCTCTCAAAGCCAGTGGTTCCTGCCACCTGCAGGGGAAAATTTATGCAGATGAAATTTATGTTTCTGGTTCTTTGAAAAGCTCAGAAGAAGTCAATGCTGACATCGTCGAGATTCGTGGCATGGCAACTTTAAATGACTTGTTCGGAGAACAGATTACTTTTATTCCCGAAAACTGCAACAGCTTTAACTTCTTTCGTTTTGCAAAACATCGGAAACTCAGCAACGTAAAAAATATTGAGTGTACAACCCTGGAAGCCGGATGTCTGCAGTGTGACACGATCAGCGCTGAAAATATTCTCCTGACAGACGGCTGTGTCGTAAATCATATCCAGTGCGACGGTACGCTTTCCTATGACAGCACTTGTCAGATTGGCACTGTGGAAGGAAACTGTGCACAGAAATTATTATCCTAATCCAGTATCACACCCGCTATCTCTACAGAAAAACTTTTTATCCCAACGCTTGACAAAAACCAAAACAAGCCTTACAGGAAAGCAATCTCTTCCTCTGCAAGGCTTGTTTTTACTTACTTTTCTCTACAATGTATTCAGTTCTTCTGCTACCTGCTGTAGATTTTCCCGGATTGAAATTTTCTGCGGACAGACTTTCTCACATTTTCCACATCGGATACAATGATCTGCCTTCGCTTTTTCATCCATTCCAGACCATTTTTTCTTGGTCTGTTCTGTATTCTGGTATACCGCCTGATCGTTCCAGATTCTGAAATTTCCCGGAATATCTACTCCCGCCGGACATGGCATACAGTAAGCACAACCGGTGCATCCGTTCTTCACACGCGATTTCAAAGTATCCGCTGTGTTCTCGATCAACTTCTGTTCCTTCTCTGATAACGGCTCAAATGTCTCAAAAATACTAAGATTATCTTCCACTTGTCCCATCGTACTCATACCGCTTAAGATGACTTTTACATTTGGAAGTGTTCCGACAAATCGAAGCGCCCACGATGCAATACTCGCCTGTGCCCGCTCCTTTGTCAACTGTTCTTCAATCTCTGTCGGAAGAGATGCAAGCATTCCTCCTTTGACCGGTTCCATAACAATGACCGGAATGCCTTTCTCCTCTGCCAAATGATATCCTTTCATTCCAGCCTGGATTTCTGTATCCATATAATTGAGCTGAATCTGACAAAAATCCCATGGATAATAATTTAGAATCTCCTCAAATACTTCATAATCATCATGGAAGGAAAATCCAAGATAACGGATCTTTCCTGCCGCACGCATTTCTTCCAGATATGGTACGATCCCAAGCGCTTTTACCTTCTCAAATTTTGCACGGTCAAGCGCATGAAGCAGATAAAAATCTACATAATCTTTGTGCAGACGTTCCATCTGTTCCTCAAAAACCTTTTTCGCATCCTCCAGTGTATCCAGCTTCCAGATTGGCAGCTTTGTCGCAAGATAGTAAGAATCACGGTCATATTTTTCCAGCACTCTCCCCACGAAAGGTTCACTGTCCCCATTGTGATACGGATATGCTGTATCAATGTAATTGACACCCGCTGCGATTGCCCGGTCGATCATGTTCTCTGCTTCTGCCTCGTCAATCTTCTGATCCGCTGTCAATGGAAATCTCATACATCCAAATCCAAGAAGTGACGTTTGGATCCCCAATTTTTCAAATGCTCTTTTTTCCATAAAAATCCCTTCCTTTTCTACTGCTGTATATCATTACTATTATTCTTTTGCCCTGACTGCCCAGCGCATTTTAGTAGAACGAGCGCGGCTGTTCCTTGTACACTCCTCCGCTGAAGGACGGATGACATCCTGCGCGATCTCGCTGTAAATTCCTGCTCGCTTCAGCTCTTTGAAAGCCTTCTTTACGATCCGGTCTTCCCCTGAATGAAATGTAAGGATCGCCACTCTTCCGCCCGGTGCCAGTGCCGCCGGCAACTTCTCCATAAATGCATAGAGTACCTCAAACTCACTGTTCACATCAATCCGAAGCGCCTGAAATGTTCTCTGGCACGATTTCTTTACCGCTTCTTTCTGCTCCCGCTCCGGCAGGAAAGATAACGCCTCTTCAATCGCTTTCTGAAGTTGGATCGTCGTCTCCACCGGCTCTCCTTTTCTTAACTTTTCCATCACTGTGGCCGCAATCTCCTCTGCATAAGGCTCATCGGAATTTTCCCACAACATTCCTGCCAGTTCTTCTTCTGTCACCTCTTTGAGACGCTCCGCAGCCGATACCCCTTTCTGTGGATTCAGCCGAAGGTCAAGCGGTCCTTCCTTCTTATAGGTAAATCCTCTCTCCGGATTGTCAATCTGCATAGAAGACACTCCAAGATCTGCGAGGACGAAATCAAACGGACCTGCTTCTCTGGCAATCTGATCAATGTCCGCAAAATTCATCTGCCGGATGGTCAAAATCTCTTCTCCATATCCCGCTTTCTCCAATCGCTCTTTTGTCTTGACTGACTCAATCGGATCTACATCAAGCGCATATAGATGCCCCTGTCCCTGCAGACACTTTAACATTTCCTTTGTATGTCCACCATATCCCAGTGTGGCATCCAGTCCTTTCTGCCCCGGCTGGATCTGGAGAAAATCCAAGATCTCCTTCACACAGATAGAAATGTGCATCCCGACCGGAGTCCCTCCTTTTTGAATGACTTTCTCGATCGTCTCCGGATATTTCTCCGGCTGAAGCTCCTTATATTTCTCCTGATAGCTGCGCGGATGTGTCCCCTTATATCGAACGCGGCGCTTATGTTGCTTTTGTTCTGTCTGATTCTTCGACACAGTAGTCTCTGCCTGAATCTCCTCCAGAGATTCTCTGTCATTTCTATCCTGGTCTTTCATATCCTACCTTCTCTTCCTTTTTTGTTTTTCCAATAGCAGCTGCAGCGCAATCTTTTTACTGGATTTCTAACACCTGATAATCTTTCGCTTCGACAGCCTCTTTTAAAATATCAGACGACACATCTCCACTCAAAGTCACAACTGCAGTCCCTGTTTCATGACTTACAACCGCTTCCTCTACTCCCTGGATCGCCTCCAGTGTCTTTTTCACTGTCGCCTCACAATGTCCGCACATCATTCCTTCGATTTTCATTGTTTTCTGCATAGTCAATTCCTCCTCTTTTGTCTGTTTTTTATGTCTGTTTCTCTTTTTATCTTTTCTGGCATCTTCCAAATGGAACAAATTCAGCCGGAGCGCATTCATCACGACGCAGAAGCTGGAAAGACTCATCGCCGCCGCTCCGAACATCGGATTTAGCTTCCATCCAAACAGCGGATACCATACACCTGCTGCGAGAGGAATTCCGATCACATTATAGAAAAATGCCCAGAATAGATTCTCATGAATATTTCTCAATGAGGCTCTGCTAAGCCGGATTGCTGCCGGAACATCACTCAGTCTGCTCTTCATCAGCACCACATCTGCCGCATCAATCGCCACATCTGTTCCTGCACCGATCGCCATTCCGATATCCGCTCTCGTAAGCGCCGGAGCATCATTGATCCCATCTCCTACCATAGCAACTTTTCCATTCTTTTTCAATGCCCGAATGGTACTTTCTTTTCCTTCCGGCAAAACTCCTGCAATGACTTCATCCACACCGGCCTGTTTCCCGATCGCCTTGGCAGTCCGTTCATTGTCTCCAGTCAGCATGACAACATGGATTTCCATGTTCTGTAATTCCCGAATTGCCTGCGAGCTGTCTTCCTTGATTACATCTGCTACCGCGATCACTCCTGCTAACTTTCCTTCTTTTGCAAAGAATAACGGCGTTTTTCCTTCCTCTGCAAACGCTTCTGCCGTCTGTTTTATCTGTACCGGCACGTCTGCCTGCTCTCGGATAAAATTCAGATTCCCTCCGGCAAGGGGCACTCCTTCCCATATTCCAGTCAATCCATTCCCCGGCACTGCCTGAAATTCTTTGACCGAAACCGTTTCCACTGTACCCTCTTCCTGTGCTCTCTGCACGATTGCATGTGCCAGTGGATGTTCGCTTTTTTGTTCCAGTGCATAGGCAATCTGAAGAAGTTCTTTCTCTGTCATCCCATCTGCCGGAAGAAGATCTGTCACCTCTGGTTTTCCACTTGTGATTGTTCCAGTCTTGTCCAGTGCGACAATTTCTGTTTTCCCGGTCTCTTCCAGAGAAACTGCCGTTTTAAACAAAATTCCATGCTTTGCACCCATTCCGTTTCCGACCATGATCGCCACCGGAGTCGCAAGGCCAAGCGCACATGGGCAGCTGATGACAAGCACTGCGATTCCCCTTGCCAGTGCAAATCCAACACTCTGTCCTGCCAAAAGCCATACAACGACAGTGATCGCCGCAACCGCCATGACGATCGGGACGAACACGCCCGACACTTTATCCGCTACTTTGGCGATCGGAGCCTTTGTCGCTGCCGCATCACTGACCATCTGAATGATCTGGGAAAGCGTCGTATCTTCGCCGACTCTTGTGGCCTCACATTTCAGGAAACCAGACTGATTCATCGTCGCAGCAGACACCAAATCTCCTTCTTTTTTATCTGCCGGAATGCTTTCTCCTGTGAGCGCCGCCTCATTCACCGCACTGTTCCCTTCAAGCACAATGCCATCTACCGGTATATTTTCACCGGGTCTTACAAGAAATACATCTCCCTTTTTTACTTGTTCAATGGAAACCGTTTCTTCTGTTCCGTTGCGCAGCACAACTGCATGTTTCGGTGCAAGGCGCATCAACCCTTTGAGTGCATCTGTAGTCTTCCCTTTGGATCTGGCCTCAAGCATCTTTCCGACTGTGATGAGCGCCAGGATCATTGCGGCTGACTCAAAGTAAAATTCATGCATGTACCCCATCACCTGCTCCATATCTCCACGAAGCTGTGCCTCTGTCATCGCAAAGAGTGCATAGGTACTATACACAAATGAAGCACCGGAGCCGAGTGCCACAAGTGTGTCCATATTCGGAGCCAGATGCCACAATCCTTTGAATCCACTGACAAAAAACTTCTGATTGACAATCATGACCGCAATCGTAAGCAGCATCTGGAGCAATCCCATCGCCACATGATTCTCTGCCAGTATTTTCGGAACCGACCATCCCCACATCATATGCCCCATCGAAAAGTACATCAGCACTACAAGAAATCCTAAGGATGCAATCAACCTTCTCTTTAAAACAGGAGTTTCCCTGTCTTTCAGCAGTTCTTCCTCCTTGTTTTTCGCTATCCCATTTGCTCCCTCTTTGCCATCTTGCTGTTTCCCGTTCTTTGTTGCTGCGCCATATCCTGCTGTCTCCACCGCCGCAATCACAGCAGCCGGATCTGCACTTCCTTCCACCCCCATGGAGTTTGTCAAAAGACTCACCGAACACGCTGTTACTCCGGGTACGTTCGCCACTGCCTTCTCTACCCGCGCACTGCACGCTGCACAGCTCATTCCTGTGACCGTGTATTGTTCCATTCTCTGCCCTCCTACTTCATAAGCTTCTGCAGTACCCCTACAAGCTCATCAATCGTCTCTTCTTTTCCTTCTCTGATATCTTCCGCCACACAACTGCGGATATGATTTGCAAGAAGCACTTTGTTAAAACTATTCAGCGCTGCGTTGACTGCCGATACTTGAATCAAAATATCTGTACAGTAGACATCTTCTTCTACCATTCGCTTGATTCCCCGTACCTGTCCTTCAATTCTGCTTAACCGATTGACCAGGTCACGATATTCCTTCTCTGCACGTTCTTTCTTTTTATGACAACATTGTTTTTGTTCTTCCATCATCATCTCTCCTTTTCCAATCAAATATACACTTCTATCCGCTGTATTCTTCACTTTTCCTATCATTTTCTTTTATTGACTAAGAATGGTTAGAAGTATCTTTACACTCGCATTATATACCCTTGACGGGTATATTGCAAGTATTTTTTTGACTTCTTGTCTGAAAGAATTTAATGCCCATTTTCTCTGCTGATACAACAGCTGAGGTACAACAAAAAGAGCGATTGCTTTTCACATTCTCATGCTTTGCAATCGCTCATAATACTTTTCTATTTTGCTTTTTCATTACCGCTTAATTGTTTTCTTACAACAAATATAACGAGGAAAAATCCTGCCATCGAAATTATAACAGTAACTCTGAAAATATTGTTCACACCTGCTTGTACATTATTTGCACTCATTCCATAAACAACTCCGTTGATTGCTGCCGCAAATAAAGTGGAGAGTGAATTTACAAAAGTAACCAATGCCGTTCCGACTCCAAGATCTTTTTGCGGAAGTACTGATTGCGCTACCGGTGTCACAGACACAGAGCGGAAACTTTCTGCGATTCCGGTAATTCCAATGCAAATCAGATACACAATAAATGGTGTGGACGCAGTTGTAAAACCAAGCGGAATAAACGGAAGTGCTGCAAGTCCTGTGGCAATCGCCATCGCTTTCCAGTTATTTGCCGCTTTCTTTCCAATCCACACACCGGCAATTGTTGGAAGTACCATCGTCAGAATTGTTCTCGGAAGCTGAAGAGAACCTGCTGCCGCAGCAGACACTCCCATAACATCCTGTACAGCCAACGGCACATAAGCGCTCATCGCTGTCTGATAAAAATAGCATACAAATCCAACCGCCAAAAGTGTTGTAAATTTTCTGTTTTTAAATAAATACATTGGTACGATCGGTTCTGCTGCCTTATTTTCCATTTTTACAAAAATAATTCCTGCAACGACTGTGACTGCAAACCCTGCCAAAACTTTCAGATTTCCCCATCCGATCAGCGGACCATAATTCATTGCCAGACAGAATCCGCTAAGTAAAACGGCCAGACAAACAATTCCCGAAAAATCAATCTCAACTTTATCTTTCTTCTTGTTTGGCAGAGAAGTTCCAATCAATACAACCCCAATTAAAAGCGGAATCGCCGGAACCATCAAGGCAAATCTTAAAAAACCTGCATCTGCAAGTCCCCCTAATAAGATTCCCCCTCCAAAACTTCCTACCGCAATAGCGCTTGCGAGATATCCCATTGCTTTTGGAACATCTTTTGACTCATTGATCTCCCGCATCAGAATATACGGTGCTGCGGTAAATGCTCCCTGTGCAGCTCCAAGCAGCAGACGGAAGATTGCAAATGGAAGAATCGAGTGTACAAGACTCATGCCGATTCCGCATGCAGCACAAATGATTCCTGAAATCACTACAATATTTCTTCTTCCGAATAAATCACCAAGTTTTCCTCCGATCGGCGTCATAATCGCCAACCCCAGCGATGCAAAAATTGTCAGCAGAGAATAATACTGTGATGCATGCATTTCTGCCAATATCGGTCCCTGAATGACAAAAAAACCAACTCCAAAAACAGTAACCGAAAACATCAGACACACGCATCCAATGATTACCGCATTTTTCTTTCCCTTCGTAAGAGGGATCATTACCTTTTCTTCCGACATGCGTTTTTTCTCCTTTACTGATTGTTCTTCAACCACTCACTTGCACAATATGCAAACGCACCTGCTCCAAACAGAAGTGCCTCTTCATTAAATTGTACTTCCGGACTATGGCTTACTCCTGCTTCGCGATCTGCAAATCCTCCTGCCAGGAACATATAAACACCCGGTACACGCTCTGTAATCTCTGCAAAATCGTCAGAAGCACTTGATTTTACTCCTGGAACAGAATATTTATTCGGTACCGGTACCTGATCTAAATATCCCAACATTTCATCTGCCAATTTCTGATTACAGATTAGCGGAGGAACTTCTGACAGCATTTCTATTTCCGCTTCTACATGGAACATTTCCGCAGTTTTATTCACAATTTCTTTCATTCTTGTCACCAGAAGCTTTCTCATCTCTCTGGACATTGTGCGAATGCTTCCTTCCATCACTGCCGTATCCGGAATAATATTAAAAACAGTTCCTGCCTGCATATGACCAATTGTCAATGTACACGTTTCTGCCGGATCACACTCCAGCGCCACAACTTCCTGAAGAGCCTCATAAATCTTCACTGCAGCATTCAAAGGATCTTTTGCCAGATGTGGATATGCACCGTGTGCCCCTGCACCGGCAATCTTAATTCGGAATCCATCACAGGATGCCATTGTCGCACCATCTTTATTGAAGAAATACCCTCCCGGAGGTCCCCCCGGTCCAATGTGGAAGGACAATGCAGCGTCCACTTCTGGATTTTGCAAAACGCCTGCGGCAATCATATCTTTTCCGCCTTTAAAAATTTCTTCCGCAGGTTCAAACACAATTTTTACTCTTCCTTCCAACTCCTCTTCCTGCTCTTTTAACATTCGTGCAGCTGTCAACAGCATCGCCGAATTAAGATCATGTCCGCAAGTATGTGCTTCTGTCCCTGTCGGACAAGCAAACGGAAGTCCACTCCGTTCTTCCATCGGCAATGCATCCATGTCCGCTTTCAAAAGAATGACTTTCCCTTTTGTCTTTTTGCCAACCATTGCCACAACACCATGTCCACATTCCTGCGGTTCCATTCCATATTCTCTTAATTTCTCCATGATGTACTTCTTTGTTCTTGGCAACTCCAGCCCCACTTCGGCATTTTGATGAAGATACCTTCGGTTTTCCACCGTTTCTTCCTGTAATTCTGCTGCTCTCTTAAAAAAATCCATATCCTGACCTCCTCATTTTTATTATATCTTTTTAGAAGATATAAAGAATATTTATGGAATACTTATGGAATACTTTGTATGTTGAATTGTATCAGTATTTTCTATATAAGTCAATATTTTTTGTTGATTTTTACATCTGTATTCTTCTCTCATTTTTCAAAACAGTCTTGCACTCCAATTTCCTATCTTGTAAAATAAAGCATAGGATATTTCCTTTTCTAGGAGATGTAACTTTTTACATCACCTCATTTTTACACTTCAAAAACGAAAGGATTTCCATGATGAACAAGCGAAAAATTATTATTATCACAAGTAAGTTTCTGCACGTTTTCGTACAGCACATAATTGATGAACTTCCTCTCGACTGCGATGTGGAAATCGTAGAATACAAGTGCTTTCAAGATATCAAACAGATCTATCAACAATATGAATCTACCTCTGATGGTTTTATGTTAAGCGGAAAAGCAGCGCTTGCCGCTTTGGAAAAAGCACTTCCTGATCATAGGAAACCCGCGGTTTCTTTCGGTTCCGATCTGGTTTCTATGTATCGACTGCTGTTAAAACATTTTGTGGAACAAAGAACTCTCCGCACAGACCGGGTAATTTTTGATTTTCTTCTCCCAATTCAGGAAAACGCTACCGTTTCATATTTTCTCCATGATATGGATTTTCCAAGTACCAATACTGCAGTAGACAACTGGCTTGCAACTCTGGACATTGGCAGGCTCTCCTCCATCGAAGAAGAAACTTCCCAGAAAATAATCCGACTATGGGAACAAAATCAGTTTGATCTTCTAATCTGCCAATACAGCAGCATTATTCCGGTTCTAGAACAGCATAACATCCCTTATATCTATTGCTATCCGGAAAAAGAAGTCTTTCAATCACTGGTAGAAACACTTCTTGCACAAATTGAACTGTCTTTCTTCCGCGAAAACCTCCCTGCTGCAATTACCATCTCTGGAACTTCCTCAGAGATTGGTGAAAAAGACCGCGCTCAGTTAAAGACTGCGTTGTATGCTTTAAAAGCTGAACTTGCGCTGGATATGATTTTTCAGGAAACACCAACCGGCTTCCAGTTATTTACAAGTGCCAAATATATTAACTACTTAACTGACCACTTTCAGACTTCCTTTCTGAGCGTCCGATTAAAAGAGGACTACGGCTTCCCGGTATCAGTCGGATATGGAATCGGGAAAAATATCACAGAAGCCCGCAGTCACGCGGAGGCCGCCTTAAAGGAATCGTTCTATGCCAAAGGCAGTTTTGTCATTGATGAAAATGGGAATCTAATCGGCCCCCTTAACCGCAGCCACTGCGTTACAATCCAGAAAACCATGTCCGAGCAGCTATACCGGATTGCCGAACAATGTAAATTATCTACTCTGACCATTCAAAAATTAAATACCATCCTTCAAATTACCGGGACAAATAAGATGACCTCTCAGGATCTCTCAGAACACCTCGGTGTCACCTTAAGAAATGCCAACCGTATTTTAAATCAGTTGGAAAAAGGAGGTGCTGCCACTATGGTATACAGTCATTCTTCCACCTCCAAAGGACGACCTGTAAAAGTTTATGAACTTCATTTTAACTCTGAAACATTATGATTTCATACAAAAATAAGGACACCTAATGGTGTCCTTACATTTTTATCGTATTCATTCATTTTTGAATCCTGACCGGTTCTTTTTTGAAAGACTTAAAACAGTTTATTTCCCTGCTTCCTTATCTTTCGGCAAGATCACATTCAGCAAGATTGCAGCAATCGTTGTCACAACAACCGGAGATTTTCCAAATACTGTTGTGACCCATGCTGGAAGCTGTGCCAGCGCATCCGAACACTGTGTGATTCCCATACCGAGTGCAACCGAAAGTCCTACGATCGAAGTATTGCGATAGGTCAGCGGCTGCTGTACCACTAACTTGATTCCGGTCATGGCGATGGACGCAAATACCGAAATGGTCGCTCCTCCAAGTACACACTGCGGAATCGTTGTAAGAAGCGCCGAGGACTTTGGAACAAATCCTGCCAGCAGGATAATCCCTGCTGCAAGTCCTAACACTACACGGTTTACTACCTTTGTTGTTGCCACGATTCCAACATTCTGGCTGAACGTCGCAGTTGGCAACCCTCCAAAGAAAGAACCTAAAATATTCGTAATTCCATATCCAATGATTCCCCCTGAAAGCTCCTTGTCTGTAGGTTCTCTGTCCAATCCTCCCCCACTTGTGGCAGAAAGATCTCCGATGGCCTGCACTGAGTTAATAATGAAAAGAATCACCAGAGTCATAACTGCCGACGTTTCAAATTTCATTCCAAAATACATCGGTCTTGGAATCTGAAAAATCCCTGCACCCTGCACTGCTGAAAAATCAATCATACCAAAAAATCCGGATATGATATATCCGACAATCATTCCGATCAGAATGGATGCCAGCTTCAGGATTCCTTTTGCAAAATGATTAAGTGCTACAACCACAGCCAGTGTAAGAAATGCCACAAGCCAGTTCTGCCATGCCCCATAGTTTGGGGAAGACTGTCCGCCCGCCATGTATTTCACTGCAGTCGGATAGAGCGACAGACCGATTGTAAAGACAACCGTTCCGGTGATCAAAGGCGGGAACAACTTCCTTAATTTTGTCACAAAGATTCCAACAAAGATCGCCACAACTCCTCCGATCAACTGTGCTCCAAGAATCGTAGCAATATCAAAATTACCAACGATCGCCTGCATACTTGGCAGATAAGCAAAACTCACCCCCATAATCACCGGAAGTCCTGAACCGATTCTGCCTCCAAGCGGGAACAGCTGAATCAGTGTGGAAACCGCCGCGATGAACAATGCTGCCTGGACAAAGATTACTTTGTCACCCTCATTTAGCCCTGCCATCTCTGCAATCACGATGGCTGGTGTCACACACCCTACGATCATCGCTACTACGTGCTGAAGTGCAAGCGGAAACGCCTGTGTCAATTTAGGAACACCGTTCAGCTCAAATACAGATGCGTACTTCTTTTCTGTTTTCATTTGTAGTTTTCTCCTTCCATTCGCTTACAAACGTGCTTTTCAAACCTTCTTACGACAGGTTTCGACAGGCAAAATAGCTCTGATTTTTTCACCCATACAGCAACTTAGAGCGTACCCGGATATCCGGACGCGCTCTGTAAGCATGAATGCTGTTTCTTTTTTATCTTCATTATAAAAAATACGCCATGCAGTTGTCAATGTTCCTTTTTCATATTTTACATATTTTCAGCTCCATTATCCTTTGGATCTTTCATCTGTATTTTTCTGTTTTGCATTCTGAAGTGCACTAAGTAGTTCCTCATACACTTTGGCAAACAACTCCGGACTATCTTTGTATGTATAATTATTTGTAAAAACGCTTCCCAGCAGTCTGTCATGAGCTGTTTCATCCACTTTCCTTAACATCTGCCACAATGCAGCATCTTCTGCACCACGCCGCTGTGCCTCCAGACGCATTCCCATCCTTGGTCCTTCCTTTCCAGGATAGATCAGGAAAGAATCTCCACATGGAAAATTCGTGCCGATTCCCGTATGGTTCGGGCAACTCGTTCCCTCATAGGGATTCATCTCCCCTGGAAATTGATTCAGTCCCCAGTGAAGGAATCCGGAAATCCGATTTTTTGCGCATCCCCAGAACAGCATTCTGCCTTTGAGCAATGCAAAATCGAGAAATCTGTTCAGCCAATGTCCTTCCGGTCCACAGCAGACATACGTCCATACAGTTTCTCCAAGACGGATCAATGTGTCAAACTCTTCCTTTTTCTTCTCATATCCGGCAGTACCCGGAACCCAGATATCAATTCCACCTCTGAATTCTGCCGAATCCACTGCTTCAATGATCCGGATCCCCGGAATATATTTTCTTAAAATTCCGGCTGCAAGATAATACTGTCTCTTGCGTGCTTCCAATACTTCCTGCGTCTGATAATGAATGTCTGGTTCATCGTGGATATGGAACAATACTCGTTTCTCCCATCCATGTTTTGTCAGATAGTTTGCAAGACTTTTTACAAAGGTCACAGTCAGTTCATACCCTTCCAGTGTCTCAAATGGAACATCTTTCGCCATCGCACATGTAAAATGTTCTGTATACATATCCGGCATGCCATCCGACTTTTTCCCTCGATCAAGCAGCACTCCAAGTTCCATATACTGCATTCCCGCTTCAAAAAACGCTTCAATCTCTGGTGTCAGATATTCAAAATCAAACTGATACGGCTTTCTTGCAGTCACACACTTCTCATCCAACTGAATAAAAAACACATTCTGGTGCATCCGCCGCATCGTCTGAATATATTTTCGAAGCATTTGCAAATACTCTTCCGAACCTTTTTCCACCCCATGGAAACGGCAGATTGCCTCCTCGGAAAACCAGTTCGTGACCCAAAATGTATTTTCCGGTATCCTCACATCATAGATCTGCACAGTGACTCGAAGCTGATAGATTCCTTCTGCCATCTTTGCCGTCACCATGACGGAATATTCTCCTGCTTCCAGCTCTTTCTCCGGACAGATGCAAAAGTAAACTGCCGCTCTTCTGTCATTTTCACTTTCCCTCGCTGGAATCTTCCCGGTCTGCTGTTCTTTCAGGCAATCATAGACGAAAAACGGCGCCTTTCTTGTTGCATAAGCCGGTGTTTCTTTCTGCTCCTCCACAAGTACCATCGCTCCGCCTTGATTTTCCCCATCTCCGGTATTGTATTCCACCGGCACTGCAATCATTTCATACCACTCTGCATAAAATCCATCACCTTCGAAATCCATCTGGATCTCATCGCCTGTCGTATCCAGCAAAAGCTGAATCCCCTGCTTTCCATTTTTCGGCATTACCACCCGAATGGACTCCGGCAGTGTCTCAGAGACACTGTCCGGATATAAAAATTCTTCCTTTTCTGTCAGGACACCCTGATATTTCTTACCCATGTTTTTCCCTTTCCTGCTCCTTATCTGTCTCAATTTTTTGCCTTTTACTGAACAGGCACAAACGTCCACTCATCGTTTGCATTCTCGTTTTTCTCATAACTCCACTGGACAATCGGTGCACCTTCTTCCAAAGAAGCATTTTCTACACACAATGCTTTTCCACTAAGCGCCGACATCAGTTTCCATGTCCCGCTCTCTGTTGGAACCAGATACCATCTCTGATTAGTTCCTCCATGATAAGGATATGCCACGACCGGATTCCCATTTGATGTCACTCCGGAATCCGCAGTCAGATCCACATAGGTTCCATCTGCCATATTCTGTATACTCCATGTCTGATCTGCATTCTGCATCAATGTCCACTTGGTACTGTCACTTCCACTCTCTGCCGAAGATTGTCTCAACTGAATTCCTTTCTGATCGCCGGAAAGATCCAGCACTTTTTTGCTTTCCTGATTGACGATCTGATAGGTTCCACTTTCCGGAAGCCCTGCAAAATCACTGTCATAGTAAGTTCTTACATAATCTACGAGAAATTCTCCCGGAAGATACTGTTCCTCTGGCGTACCTAGATGTCCCTCCAAACTGAGCACCATGTGGCGGGAAAGTTCTACAAAAGAATCCTCTCTGCTTGTCTTCTCCCATGCAAGCTGTCCGTCAAAATAGAACCTCATCTTTCCCTCTCTCCGCTCAAGGGCATAGGTATGATAGTCTGCACTGATATCTTCCAGGCCAGTCTTCCACCCATTTGTACCTCTCTGCAGATGGAGAGACGGACTCTGGTTCCACGTATGAATCGTACTTGTCATTTTTGTATAATCAAATGTTTCCATAATATCAATTTCCGGATTCGGATTCAGCTCAAAGCTCAATGGGGAAGACTGCATCCAGATTGCACTGAGTACATTCGCCTTTTTGTCTAATGCTTTCGCACGTACTTCTACATAGCTTGCAGTTCCCGGAACATCGAATTTTGATTCCACCGCTCCTGCCGTATAAGCCTTTCCGTTATAGTCCTGCTTTTTCGCTGTGAGTACAAGATTTCCATCTCGCACAGATACATTTTCCGGACAAAACGCAAGATCTGTTGTGACATCATACCAGATTCCGTTTGTCCATTTGTTCTCATCCAGACAGTCTCCATCAAACTCATCGGAAGAAGCCGGAAGCAACGTCCAGTTTCCTCCTTCCGGCGGCGCTGCCTGCACTTCTGCTCCTCCAAATCCATATGCAATTCCACAAGCTCCCACAGCGATCGCTGCAATTTTCTTGAATTCACTTCTTTTCTTATACATATGACGTCCCCTTTCTCATACGAAAATACTAGAACTATTATCCTTTCACACCAGATGCGACAATACTTTGTTTTAACTGTTTTGAGAACAAAATCGAAAGCAGGATCACTGGCGTGATCGTCACGACCGCAAGTCCCATCAGCGCATTTTGTTTTGTCGCTACGTTGTTAGAAATATTATACAGTGCCACGTTTAATGTCCAAAGTTTCTGATCTTCTGTGACCAGCCATGCCCAGAAGAAATCATTCCAGTTCCCAATAAAGGTCTGCAGCGCAATGAGCGAAATGATTGGCTTAGACAGTGGCATACAGATTCTTGTATAGAGGTAAAAGCTTCCCGCGCCGTCAAGCTCTGCCGCCTCAAAATAACTTCCCGGAATCTGATCAAAAAATCCTTTGTACAGGTACACATAAAATCCATACGGGTACAAGAACGGAAGGAGCAACGCTGCATAGTTGTTGTAAGCTCCCATTTCTCTATACATGATCAACTGTGGAAGCATAATGCTTGCAAATGGCACCATCATTCCACCGAGGAAGAATAACAGTACAAACTGTCCTGCTCTCTTGGAAAGTTTCCTGCTGATGACAAATGCACATACCGAACACAAGATCACCTGTGAAACCATTGCGAATCCGATGACGATGATACTATTAAATACAAATGTCATAAATCCAAAGTTTTGTACTGCTTCACTTTCTGGATAAATATATGCCGGCATCTGTAAGTAGTATTTAAAGCTCTCCAGATTCAGAAAATTTTTCACTTTGTCACCAACGCTTACAAGCTCTCCGGTTGTCTGATATTTTTCGTCCATGATCTTTGCGACTTTCTCAGAGAACTTTGTCCCAAGTCCTTCCGGTGCTTTTTCAGACACTCCGTTCATATCAAATTCATAGCCAATGGAATCACATGCACGGATGTAGCGATCCCCGTGGAGAAGTACTTTTGTCTTGATCGCAGTTCCTTTATAAATTCCATAATCCTTTTCCATCTGCAGTTTCATCTGGTGTGCTCTCGAGTAAAATACCGTCTCTCCGTCTTTCACTCCGTACACTTTAATTTCCATAATAGAATCTTCCTGCATCTTCTGGCTGACTCCAAACATGGTCACAATATTATCCTGCAGCATTTTGTCCTTTAATTCCTTCTCGTCTCCTTTGACCTCAGAATAATCTAACACGACCGATAAGCTATTTGCTGCATCCGGAAGCAGTTTCGGCGGTATCTCGTATATTTTTTTGTTATCTTTCATCGCGCTGGAAACTGCAAAAATCATCGGATACAACATCGCTGCCGCAAAGATCAGTGACACGACTACTGCAACAATTTTCAGCCCGCGCTCAGATTTTCCAAGCTTCATTTTTGTTCTATGCTTTGTTTTCTTCATCTTCTCTGCCTCCTACTCCTTCTCCATTTTTTCAAAACGCATCTGGATCATCGTCATTGCTGCGATCACGAGCAACAGGATCACAGAAGCCGCAGAACCTCTGCCATAATTCAGATCTTGATTGAATGCATTGTAAATGAAGATTCCCTGTGTAGTCGATGCCCCACTTGGACCTCCTGAAGCATACATATAAGGTACATCCAAAAGCTGCATCGTAGTGATCACACACATGATCAGCTGGATAAATATCATAAAGGAAATGTTCGGTAATATAATATGTATGATTCTTCCAAATCCGGTACATCCATCAAGCGCCGCCGACTCCATAATATCCGTGGAAACTCCCTGGATTGCTGACAGGTAAAGCAACACTGTCAATCCACCTCCGAGCACTCCCGGAAAGATGATACAAAATTTGACCAGATTTGGATCACTGAGCCATGTCTGCGGCTGACCTCCAAAAAACTTCACGATCTGGTTTGCCACACCGTAGTCCGGATGCCAGATCCATTTCCATATAATTACGTTTACAGAAGTCGGAATCAATGCCGGGAGAATATAAAGTGTCGTCAGACATTTCTTCAACCGCACCAACTCATTTAAAAGAAGCGCCTGGATCAGTGGGATCAAAAAGCACATACACAGCTGTAATGCGAGCAGAATAAATGTATTCTTCCAGGAATCCCAGTATCCCTGCATCTGGAAAATATCTACATAATTCTGGAAACCAACAAATTTCCCTGGCTGGTTGATTGGATCGTAGTTAAATAATGAAATGAAAAATGCACTGAAAATCGGATAATATTTCAGCCATACTGTGCACGCCATCGGAATGAACAAAATACACCAAGGCGTCACTTTTTTTCGAAACTGATAACTGCCTGCTCTGTTTTTTTTCTGCGGACTTTTTTTCATCAGTATTACCTCCCTTGTGTTTTCTCCCTAAAAGTATATCGTTATTTTGTCTAAAATAGAATGTCTGAACCTAACGACGATGTCACCGTTCTTAAAGTCTTCCCGCACCTTTTTTCCTGCCCGCTGTCAAATTCGTCCATATCTTAAAAAATGTGACGTTTTTCGTTAGTTCTGGTTCGTTTCTTTTTCCCTGCAAATCTGTTATGATAAATCCATCAACAAAACGAAGTCAAAGGAGGACTTGATTATGAAGAAGAAACTGATCGCTTCTGTTCTCTGCCTTTCTATGGCTGCCGCTTCTCTTGCAGGCTGCGGCGGATCTGATGGAAATAAAGCAGATACATCCGGAAGCAAAGACAAAGAAAGCAGCAAAGGGAAGGTTGAGCTTACTATCTGGGACACAAGCCGTAACAAAGATGACTGGTACACTTCTATGGAGAAAAAATTTCTTGAGGAACACCCGGATATCACTTTGAATAAAGTTGTCAAAGAAGGTGATCCTGGAAATGAATTTTATCAGGCAGTCGCATCTGGAACTGCACCGGATCTGGTAAACTGTTCCTTTACAATGATGGACTCCTATATGTCCGCCGGAATCTTAGAGCCTCTGAACAAATATACAGATGAGTGGGATGAATGGGGTGACTTTACAAAAGAATATGTCGATATGTTCACAAAAGACGGAAATGTCTACGGCATTCCTAACCTTGTAGCACCAATGCTTTTTGCTTATAATAAGACTTTATTTGAAGAAGCTGGAATCAACGAACCACCAAAAACATGGGACGAAGCTCTTGAGGCAGCTAAGAAGATCAACGATCCAGACAATCAGGTAACCGGATATGCAACACTTGCCGCTGAATGGACGGAATGGTTCTTCCAGTATTATGTATGGCAGGCAGGCGGAGATCTCACAAAGGAAAATGAAGACGGAACTGCCGAACTTACTTTCACAGATCCAGCTGTCATCCAGGCTGCTGAATATTATCAAAAATTAAAGAGTGAAGGAGTTCTCCAGAGCGATCTTACTTTAAAATTCAATGACCTTGTGAAAAACTTTGGTATGGGAAAAATCGGTATGATGCCGTTTGCAGGAGACTGGGTGTCTGAGGCGATCACAAATGGAATCGATCCAGATGATATCGGACTTTGCCTTCCACCAGTAGGACCTTCCGGCGAACAGACAACTGCAATCGCAGGAGACTGCTATGTGATCAATGCAAAAACAGATCAGGCAAAAAAAGATGCTGCATGGGAATACATCAGCTATATGACTGGAAAAGAATACCGCTCTTCTTACTTTGAAAACCTTGCAACTAAAGGTGCTCCAAACCCGGTGATCATTCCTAGAGATGACATGAGTATTACAGACTTCTATGAATTCCCGGAAGAATACGCAGAAGTGCTTGAATCTGCAAAATCCATCGGACGTCTGGAATTCTACGGAAAAGCAGACTTTGGAACTTATGTTGACAAAGCTGTACAAAAGATTCTGACAGATCCAAGTGCAGACCCGGAAAAAGAATTCTCAGAAGCACAGAGCCTCTGTGAAAAAGAAGCATTGGAAAAATTCAACGAAGCAAATAAAAAATAATCAAAAAATGTCCTGTCAAACAGTAACCACCGTTTGGCAGGACGTTTTTTCTTTGGAAAAACCCACACACTTTTTTCTCTTCAACTATGCTGTTTCTAGCGTTCTCTGCACTCTCTTGGTGTCATCCCGGTAAAGTGCTTAAATGCTTTGCTAAAAGACCTCGGATTGTCATATCCGACCATCCCGCATATCTCAATGATCTTATATTCCGAATCTCTCAACAATTCCTGCGCCTTCTGCATGCGCACCTCCGTCAAATATTCCACAAAATTTTCTCCAGTTTTTTCTTTGAACAGACGGCTCAGATAGTTTGGGTGCATATAAAACTGCTCTGCGAGCATATTCAGGCTGATATTTTCATTGTAATGCTGTCGGATAAAGCTCTGCATTTCAGAGATGACTCCGCCTCCTACATTTTGATGATCTGCCTGTCCGATGCATTCCATGATCCATTCCAGATAAGATTCCATATAGCGAAGCACCTCCTGTCCCTCTGCACAGAGCAGCAACTGTTTTAGCGCCTCATTTAAGCGATCATGCAGACTGGACTCCTCCATCCCGATTTCCTTTAAATATCCATTGACTTCTATGACGATCCGGATACATATGGTCTGCAGTTTCAGCACATCCATCTGCTTTTCCTTCTCGAGCTCTTTTAACATCTTCTCCATCCATTTTGCCGCATCTCTACGCTCTTCCGGTGTATGTAACTTCTGTAAAAAGGCTGTGATCAGTTTTGGCACCTCCACCGCCTCCTCCGCGTAGAGCGTCTCAATATTTTTATAGAAGATAATATTTTTCTTCGTGTCTGCCAGAAGGTATCTCATTGCGCTCTCTGTCTCTTTCCAGGCCTCTGAAAGTCCGTAAATTCCTTTCTTTTCCTTGCTGACCGCAAGCGCCCAGTGCTTTTCTTCACTGCATACCTGCTCTGACACTGACACAAAATAATTCAGCTGCTCTTTTGTTTGAAACGGAATCACTGCAAAAAGCGATCGGTTCCCACTATCTAGTACAATGGTCTCCGGGATCACCGCCAGAATCCGATCCTTCATCAATTTTTTCTGTACTTGAACCTCATCGGTATCTGCTGTCCTCTCTGTCATAAAAATGGATACCCCATACCAGTTTTCCAATTCTGGAAGTCCATATTTCTCTATATCAGCACTGGCATATCCTCTCGCAATTGACAACAGCAAACCTTCCATCTGTCTTGTATGATCAAGCCTTTCTTCCACTAGTTTATTGAGCTTTGTCCGCATCCTATCAAGGAACTGTTCGACTTCCCGCAGATTCACCGGTTTCGTCAGATACTCCACTGCGCCATAACGCATTGCTTCCTTTGCATAATCAAAATCACTGTATCCGCTTAAGATTACACACTGTGTATCAAACTTCTGTTCTCTGATTTCTCTTAACAGATCAATCCCCGACTTCTCCGGCATCCGGATATCCGTAAACACTACATCAATATGCATTTTTCTGAGGATCAAAAGCGCTTCGTCTACGCTTGTAGCAATTGCCGCCACTTCAAATCCATGTTCCTTCCACTTCACAAACTGTGCCATTCCGCGGCACACAATCTCTTCATCATCTACAATCAGAACCTGATAGATCATCTTCCTTCTCCTCTCCGGACAGATTTTTCATATTTTCAGAATATTTTCGGATCGGAAGGATGATTTCTACCTCTGTTCCCTCTCCCTGTCTGCTTTCCATCTGGATTCCATACTCTTCTCCATAGAACAGACGGATCCTCTGATTGACATTTGCCATTCCGATATTTTTACCAGACTGAATCTCCTCATCAATCTGTTTCTGCAATTGTTTCTGTTCTTCTTCTGTCATTCCTTTTCCGTTATCTTTCACTACAATTTTTAATTTTTCTTCCCAATTTGTCACAAGGATTTCAATCTGACATCCTTTTGCTGCATCATTAAATCCATGGACCACTGCATTTTCCATGATCGGCTGAAGCATAAACTGTGGAATATAACAATCTCTTACATCCGGTTTTATGCTGACACTTAATTCGATCTTATCCTGATGACGGAAATTGATCACTTCCAGATATACTTTCGCATGTTCCAATCCTTCTGACAGCGGGATTGTATTTCCGCCTGTGCGCATTCCCATCCGGCAGAGTTTGCTAAACTGCTCAATCATCCTCGTCACTCTGCTCTCTCCGTTTGCCTCATACATCGCCTCCCAACGAATAATGTCAAGTGTATTGTACAAAAAATGGGGATTGATCTGCATCAGCATCGCATCTAACTGCGCATTTTTCCAGCTAAGCTGAAGCTTCTGCCGTCGGATCTCAGACAGGTATACCTGTTCGATCAACTGGTTTGTCCTGTCTGCCATATCATTAAACCGTTCTCCCAGCACAGTGATCTCATCATTTCCACTGATTGGATAACGCACCGTCCACTTTCCCTTTCCCGCTTTATCCATCACCTTGATCAATTGACGGATGGGATCAGAAATACTGCATGTGACATAATAAGAAACGGCAAAGCATGCAAGTACCACACAGATCAACACAAAAATACAGACATTTCTCGTCTGATAAGTCCCCTCCAGGAGTCTGTCCATATTTCCCAGATACACAACAGACATATCTGTCCCCGGTATGTTTTCATAGGCAAACAGGACATCTCTTTCCTCGATTCTTTTTCTCACGGAATCTTTCTGTTTCTCTTTCATATCATCAAAAATCGTCTTATCCTTCGGAAAAGACGGCGCATAGATACTTGGGGCAAACCCCTGAACCACGCTGTCCTTTCCGGTAAGAAACATGTTGCCTTCCGGACCTCCCTCATATCCATCTGCTGCCGCTTCAAAAGCTTCTATATTGATATTAATAAAAAGAACCCCTAGAAATTCTCTCGTATATGGATTATAAACAGCAACCCCCAGTGTCACTATACTTCCAAATCCATACACACTCTGCTCGTTTTCATAAAACGTCTCACTTTGTCCTGCATCCTCAAACCAAACCGGATATCCATGTTTTTCCTGCGGCTCCTGATAATATGTCTTATTATAAAACTCTGTCAGATTCCTTATCGTTCCTCCCCTGCGATATCCATTTTCCTCCATCATATGATACTGTCTCCCGGGTGTCACAAACTGTACATTTTTGATATGTTTTCTCTGACGGCTCATAGTATACAGCTTCTCCTCGATCAGCGCAATGTTGTCTTCTTTTCCCTTCTCACCGTTCTGATCCGCCTCGGCATTTTCCACAGCAGCCTGCAAGACTCTTGCATCATCATAAAACTGAAGCGCAACATCTTCATATTCCCGCATAATATCTTCCATCTTCAAACAGATGTTTTGCACCTGCATCGCCGCATTCTGCTTCAGATTCCAGATAATCTCTTTTGAATACTTGTCAAAACTAAAAAAAGTGATAAATGCCGCTGCCCCAAGCAACAATCCGAGAAAAGAAAGATTCAGTCGCTTAAAAATACTTTCCTTTCTCAAAATTCTTTTAATAAATTCATTCCATTTCAAGCAGATGTGCTTCCACTGTTTCATGGCATATCCTCTCTATTGATCCGCCCACCGGATAATCTGCTCCCGCTCCTCTTTGACAGAAGAACCGTGGATCGGAAGTCCTTCTTTGATCTCTGCCCCGGCTGCAAGCCGTTTGATATCTTCCTCACTTCTTCCCATCTTGCTTCCTTCATTTGTGCAGAATGGATAAATCGTCTTTCCTGTAAAATCATTGTTCTCCAAAAAAGTCCAGACTGGCATCGGCATTGTTCCGCACCAGTTTGGGTAGCCAATATATATTGTATCATAGGCAGAAATGGATTTTTCTTCCTTAAGCTTCGGTCTTGCATCCTCAGACAATTCCTTTTTGGAAACTTCTACACATGCTCTATACGCAAAAGGATATCCTGTCTCTGATTCAATTTCAAACAACTCTGCATGCTTATGTGCTGCGATCATCTCCGCTGCGATTTCAGTATTTCCCTTGTCCAGATTGACAATGCTCCCGTTAGAATAATTCTCTCCTTTATGTGAAAAATATGCAACCAGTATTTTTTGTTCTCTCATCTTTCTGCTTCCTCTCCTATTGTTGTATAAAAAATTATTTTCTTTTATCTATTTTACTACAAAACAGCAGGTGCGAGTCAATAGAGAAAGTAAAATTTATGAAATTTTCGTGAATCCATCACTAACATCTTGTTTCTTTTTCATAAATTGTTATAATGAAAGAATAGTCTTTACTTTTCGAAAAAGGAGGAGTTCTCTATGAAAACAACTACAACCTGGGAAACGATTGTTGATACTTTGATTCAGGAACTTGAACATGACGGATATAAAAAAGGAGAAAAAATGCCAAGCGAAAGCAAGATGGCGGTCCGCTTTGATACAACCCGCACAGAAGTCCGGAAAGCATATCTTCACTTAGAAGAAAAAGGCTACATCCACTCTCTGCAAGGCTACGGAAGCTTTTTCTCTGGAAAGAAAGAAAAGATCCGCCTGCTCTTAAATGACAGTCAGAGTTTTCTTGAAAAGATGGATTCCATCGGAATCCACTACCGCACAGAAAATGTCGGTTTTGAGCTGATCAAGGACAATCTGATTGTCTCTGAGATGTTTCAGCTTTCTGAAAAAGAAATGGATTTTCATGATATTTATAAACTGACTCTTCTTCGCTTCGTCGACGATGAACCGGTCGCAATCCGCGTCAGCTATCTTCCAGATTATGCATTTCCAGATCTGGCACAGCGCGGACTTTCCATCACATCCCTTCGCGATTACATGCACGAGTGTGGTTACAATGATTTTACCGACGAGAATTATGAATTTTCTGTCTCTGCTCTTGATAAAAAGGAGCGTGCCCTCTTTGATATCAAAGGCTTTGCTTCCTGCCTTGTCATGAGTTCTAAATGCGTAGATCAGTCAACCGGACGCATACTGGAGATTGCGAGGACTATCTACCGAAGCGATAAATTTGTATTTACTCTATAAAAATCTTTTCGCCACTATACATATTTTTCTATATACAAACAGTGCGTCTGCAAAATCAAACAAGATTTTACAGGCGCACTTAGCATTTTTTCACAATTTTTCATCTCTACGAAGCATGAAATCCTCCAAGAAGAATACTCTTTGAAAACATCTGTATAAAGAAAAACGAAAGAAACATCCCCAGTGAGACTCCATAGAAAATCCAGCTTCTTACCGATATTACTGTCTTTCTCTTCCAGCAGCGGTATTTATTCCATAAAATATCAATCACGAGCGACAGAAACCATATAACAAACATCGGTGTAAGTATATTTATTGTGAGAAACTCTGACACACTTCCATTATCTGCCATCGTAAATGCTGTCAATGCTGCTGTCACAAGTGGAAGAATCAGTAAGAATATTGCTTTGACTACTCTTTCTATCCTTTGTTTTTTCTTTCTCTCTTTTTCCATCCCAGACACTCCTTTCTGCACGATTCTATGATCACTCTTTCTTCTTATATTCTTACCAAGCTATGTGAGGAAACTCCATGCATTCTTTTGGAATCGCCAGCAATAGCACCACAAAGATTGCCAGTAATACAACACCATATATCCCCAGCCTTCTTCGTTCGTACCGAAACCGCTGTCCTTCCTCATATCCGGAATACCAGAATAGAATCACAGCCATCACTCCTGCTCCCTGAAAAATCACCATCAGATCTCCGAGGCACCTCAATGTAAATGCAATTATGACCACAGCCGCAATTCCTAGAAGAAGCAGAATTTTCTTTCTACGGGACATCTCTTTCTTTGGATGGTGTTTCATATACTTCTCTCTGATCCGACCTGAAAAAAATCCTAAGAAATATCCAATCCACAACAATACCCAAAAATAAAATGTGATACTTCTATGAAATGCATTTGCCATATCCACACTGAGAAACTTTGTCATATCTAAAAACAACGTCTCCAGAAATGAGGCACATGATAACCAAAATCCTGATAACATCCATCGTTTTGCCTCCATCATCCAAACCTCAAGCTGGTTGCATTTTCTCCGGTCTAATTTGTGTCTGCTTATTTGAATACACAAATACAAGAAATAGACTCCCGATACAAGAAGCGGTACTAAATACAGCAAACGGATACTATACACCGTCCATGCCAGCAATCTGTCTGTAAAAAACATTCCAATTCCGACAAGTAACAGCCAGATCCACCTCTCCCTTTCTTCTTTTTCCTGATTTTGCATCGTATCCTTCCTCTCTTTTCTACTACAAATATCATTCTAGATTTTTCATCTGCTATTTCCTTTTATCATAGCAGAAAAAAAAGGAAAATTCATTCTTTTTCAAAATTTTTCCTACCGAATACATAAAAAATATCCTGTTTTATAAGCATATCTATGTCCAACTGTAAGAAGTATCCCCTCGCAATGTTTCTTTCAACTTTCGTACCTTCTCCTCGATGCTGTTTATCACTTTCAAAAATTCTTCATCCCCTTTTCCCGTCGGATCTTCCAATCCCCAGTCTTCTGTATACTGCCCCGGAACACACGGACATGTTACGTTACATCCCATAGTGATCACTACGTTCGGTTTTGGAATGTCTGACAACAGTTTATTGTACTGTGTCTCTTCCATATCAATCCCATATATCTGTTTCATAAGCCTGACTGCATCCGGATTGATCTGTTTTTTTAATTTTGTACCCGCAGAATATCTTTCAAATACGTCAGATGCCAGCAGTTTCCCAAGTGCTTCTGCCATCTGGCTCCGACAGGAATTGTGTACACATACAAATGCCACTTTTGGTTTTCTCTCATAGGTTTGCTTACTCATTCTCTTCTCCTTCTCTTATAAAAATACAGACTGAAACAAATTAAACAAGTATCCCACCATCACGATTCCAGTCGTACAGATTGTTGCAAATGCTGCCAGTAATTTTGGTTTGACTGCTTTTCGCAGCATGATCATAGACGGCAGACTTAACGTTGTCACAGCCATCATAAAACTTAAAATTGTTCCAAGCTGTGCTCCCTTTGAAAGAAGCGCTTCTGCTACCGGTATCGTTCCAAAAATATCTGCATACATCGGAACTCCCACCAGAACTGCCAAAATCACTCCAAACGGATTGTCATTTCCGAGAATTTTTTCAATCCATTGTTCCGGAATCCAGTTGTGGATCACAGCTCCGATCCCGACTCCGACCAAAATATATGGAAACACCTTCCGAAAGGTCGTTTCTACTTGTGTCTTTGCATACAGTAATCGATCCTTTTTTGTCAGTTTCGGCGCTTCTATCTCTATGCCAGATGCATTTCTAATAAATTCCTCTACATATTTTTCCATATGTAATTTTTCAATGATCGTTCCTCCGAGCACCGCCACCATGATTCCCAGCACTACATATACAACAGCTACCTTTCCTCCAAAGATGCTCATAAGAAGAACAAGACTCCCGAGATCGACCATCGGGGAAGAAATCAAGAAAGAAAATGTCACACCAAGAGGCAGCCCTGCGCTTGTGAATCCCATAAATAGCGGAATCGAAGAGCAGGAGCAAAACGGAGTGACAGTTCCTAAAAGTGCAGCGACCATATTTGCCCCGATTCCATGAAAACGCCCCAAAATTTTCTTGCTTCTTTCCGGTGGAAAATAACTTTGAATATAGGAAATGACAAAAATCAGCAGACACAGCAAGATCGCAATTTTGATCAGATCATACAGAAAGAATAAGATGCTTCCACCTGCCCTTGATGAAAGGTCAAGACCTGCCACCGCAAGTCCATTCCCAATCAGTTCCCTGAGCCACTGCATGCCAAGTACTTGATTTTGAATAAATTCCCATATTTCTTTCACAAATTCCATATATCCCCCTCCCATTCATACATTTAAATATATCGATATATTCTCAAAAAAATGTGTCACTTGCAGCACAAACGAAGTTTCTGCTGCATTGACCACCTCTATTTTATTTTAAAAATCGTATAATTTCATCTTTTTTAGCCATCCGCCCAGACACAACTAACTTCCCGTCAATCATGAGCGAAGGCGCCGACATGACTCCGAGCTTTACAATTTCCAATAGATCTTCCACTTTTTCTACTTCTGCGTCACATCCGGTCTCCGCTACGGCTTCCCGCACATGTTCATACAATTTATCACAAGTTTCACATCCTGCACCAATCACTTTAATCTTCATGCGCTTTCTCCTTTAATTTCTCAACTTCATTTCAGTTCCTACGTGTTCCTGCCATGCTGAAAGGATCTTCTTGATAATCATCGGTCCTATTTTGGAAATAAACACTAACTGTGACTTTTCAAATGCCTCCGATTCTTTATAATCTATCAGTGTTCCTACTACATCCACCTGCGTCCACCCGGTTTCCGTCAAATTGCAAAATCCTTTCACGCGATGGACATCTGGTGCGATCACAGTTAAAAATTCATTCAGCTTTTGCCAATCAATTTGCCCGTCATACTCCATAAATATAGATTTTGGTTTTGTTTCTACGGAATTCGTCGTCTCTTCACCTTCTGCCCACTCATAGATCAGCAGATCTTTCTTTAAAAAAGAATCATCTATCTGCCCATTAGCACTTGTCTTCATTTCGCAGACCGGATTGATTTCTCTGATTTTCTCCTCGACCTTCTCAATCTGTTTTTCACCGACAAGATCCGTCTTTGTGATCACTGCCAGGTGACAGTGTTTTAACTGGCGAAAAGCAGTCTCTTCCTCTTTGACCTGTTCTAGAAAATTTACCGCATCCACAAAACAGATGACTCCTCTGAAATCATATTCTTTTCCAGATACAATCTTAGCTGCCTCCAAAATCTCCTGCACATTCGAAGGATCCCCCCATCCGGAACTCTCCACGAACAAATACTCAAAATCCTGTGCCGCCATCTCAGCCAACGCCTGCACAAAATTCAGCTTCAGGCAGGAACAGAAGATCGATCCTCGGTTTATCTCCACCATCTGAATCTCGTCATTTCGTAAAATGGTTCCGTCGATTCCCAGCTTCCCAAATTCATTCTGGATAATCCCAATCCGATGTCCTTTCAATATCTCCAAAAGCTTTAACAGCACTGTTGTTTTCCCTGATCCTAAAAATCCTGTCAAAACATATAATTTCGTGTCTGTTCTATACATAATCTCCCTCCTTGTATGATACAAAATCTTTTTCGCTTGTGATCCGGCTTTCTGCCTCCTGTCATCTGTCCTTTTCGCAGTCACAATCCACGATGTTTGAAAACCCATCGGGGATCATCAGTTTCCCGACTGTTTTGTATATCTCGTTCATCTTCTCTCTGTTTAAAGAATAATGTGTCCACTTTCCTTCTTTTCTCGGAACGACCAGCTCCATATCTGTCAGGAGCTTCATATCATGCGATAATGTTGGTTGTGTGATTTGAAATTCCTCTAGAATCTTACACGCACAAAGCTCACCGTTGGACAGCATATTGATGATCTTCAGACGTTTCGGATCCGAAAATACTTTGAAAATCTTTGCATATTCTATGTAATCTATTCCCATGCACTCCCTCCTCTCATCACGCATTGATTATTTTCTATGTTTACAGAATACATCTTATATAGAAATTTGTCAATATGTCATTATTAAAATGCATGCTTTTAAATAAAAACAGGATAAAAGCTTGCACAACTATGCGCCGTCTTTTATCCTATTTCCATATATATTCTTTGATATTAATAAAATTTACTTTAATATTTTATTGCTGCAAATAAGACTGTTCAAAAAGCAACTCTTGTGCATTGACCTCTGTACCGTCTATTGGCAATTTCTCATACAATCCATTTGGCTTCATCTTCCTTGCCTTTTTATTATCCGACAGCATCGTAATAAACATCTCTTCTATCCGGACCTTTAACTCTTCTGACTCTATCGGTATTGCAACTTCCACACGTTTCACCGTATTTCTAGTCATAAAATCTGCCGATGCAATATATATTTTTCTTCTTTCCTCTATGCCAAATATATATATTCTAGAATGTTCCAGATAACGTCCAACAATGCTTCTTATCTCGATATTTTCTGTGTATCCCGGAATCCCCGCTGCCAGACAGCAAATCCCACGAACAACCATATCAATTTTTACTCCTGCCTGAGATGCTTCGATTAACTTATCAATAATCTTTTTATCTGTCAAAGAATTCATTTTCAATCCAATATATGCCTTCTCATTTTGTCTGGCATGAGCAATTTCTTCGTCTATCATTTCCAGCACTCGATTTTGAAGACATTTCGGTGCCACAAGAAGTTTTTCTGACTGTTCTACGACTTCTCCCATCACCAACGCCCGAAATACTTGTCTTGCATTTTCACCAATCTGCGGATTCGCTGTCATAACCATCAAATCCGTATAAAGTTCTGCTGTTTTCTCATTATAGTTTCCTGTTCCAACCTGCGTCAGATACTGAATTTCATCATGATGCTTTCGTGTCACCAGACACAATTTCGAGTGTACTTTATACCCAGGTAATCCATAAATCACATTACACCCTGCATATTCCAGTCTTCTCGACCACTCTATATTATTTTCTTCATCAAAGCGCGCACGAAGTTCTACCAATACGGTCACTTCTTTTCCATTTTCTGCTGCTTCCACCAATGTTTCTACAATTTTTGAATTTTTGGCGACCCTGTACAATGTGATTTTAATCGATAATACTTCCGGATCATTTGCTGCTTCTCTTAAAAATTCGATATATGGCCGGATACTTTCAAATGGAAACGATAACATTCTGTCTTTCTCCACGATCTGCTCTATGATGCTTTTTTTCATATCGAACATTGCGCTTGGCTGCGGCACGCGTTTCTGAAAAAACAATTCTTCCTTTTTGCGAAGCGCATCCTGAATTTGAAATACATATTTAAAATCCAATGGCGAAGCGCTGTAAAATACCCTTTTCTTTTGCAAGCCGAGATTTTCACATAATGTATCTACAACTTTTTCATCTACATTTCGTGTCATACTCATCGTCAGTGGACTTAGTTTTTTCCTTCTACTGATCAATTCTGACATAATATCACGATAATCTAAATCATCGTCATACAAATCCGCCGCATCAATATCTGCACTTCTTGTAATTTTCAAAAGTGTTTTTGACTTCACAATATAATGTGGATATACTTTTTCTACGAAATGCAAAATCAATTCTTCTGTAAGCATGTAGGTTCCTTCTCGAAACGGACTCTTAATCAAGCGTGGAAACACATTGTTGCTGCAAGGAATAATCCCTACCTTATCCTTTTTATTCTTTTTTCCAAGCAGTACAGCCACATAAATATCATTATTTTTCAGGAACGGAAAAGGTGCGTTCTTTGATATTAACATCGGTGAAATCAATGGAGCTATTTCTGAATCAAAATATCGTTCTAAATAATCGGATTCTTTTTTCGACAACATATTGAAATCTACAATGCTAATATTTTCTGCTTTCAGTTCATTCCTCAGAAGTGTATATGTATAATCTTTTCTTTGGAGTAGTTTTTTCATATCATCCAATACAGCTTTTAACTGTTCTTCCGCTGTCATATTTGTTTTATTATCTTTCAAGGTCGGCTGCAATGCCATCTGATCTGCCAGACTTCCAACGCGTACTCTTATAAATTCATCCAGATTGCTCTGAAATATCGATAAAAATGTCAGGCGCTCACATAATGGCACAGACTTATCCTCTGCCTCCTCCAATACTCTTTCATTGAACTTCAGCCATGATAACTCTCTATTTACATATGGTAGACTTACATTCTTCCTCATCACTTTTTCTCCTATTCTTTTCCTTATTTTTTCTTTTGTGGTGCAATGATCCTCTTGCATAAATATCCTTCTCTTACACCGTAATTGCTGACTACAATTTCATCGGCAGCAAACAAACGGAAGATATGCTGCAGAATCATAATCCCTGGAATGATCGTGTGAATACGATTCGGCTCCAGCTTTAAAATAAGATCGATCGCTCTCCTGTCCGCTTGATACAGCTGAGAACATAACTGATCCAACTGCTTTCTGGAAACCGTATGACATTCTGGTGGAAGATCATATAATTTCTTTGCGATCCGCAAAACTGCCCTTGCAGTTCCACCAACACAAACTAGCGGGGAACACTTTTTATAGGTAAACATCTTTTGCTTTCCAATTTCAGCAGATATCGATTTTTTTAATCTTTTCAGCGACCCCTCCCCAGGCACGATATGTTTCACACACTCTTTATACAGGCTCAGGGAACCAACAGGAAAACTTGCAGCATCCAGTACCTCTCCGTTTTCAAAGGGAACAACTTCTGTGCTTGCTCCACCAATATCGATAAATGCACCTCTTGATAACTTTACATCCTGCATGGCCCCTGTATACCCAAAAAATGCTTCTTCTTTTCCACTGATCACTTCCACATCGTATCCTGTCCTCGCTTTAATTGCCGATACAGCCTCCGCAGTATTTTGAATGTTCCGAAGAGATGCTGTCGCAAATACTGCAACATGATTGATATTTAATGATTCTAGAATTTCTCTAAATTCTAAAAGGCCGGTATATGCACATTCAATTCCTTCCGGAGATATTTTTTTATTTTCTACATACCCTGCCAATCCTGCCATAATTTTTTCCTTGAAAAGAATACGGAACACTGTTCCGTCAACCTCATAGACAGTAACCCTCATGGAATTCGAGCCAATATCCATAATCGCCTGTTTCATCTATATTTCTCCTTCTATATAAAATTTTTCCACAAATGAGAACATACAGGTATTGCAAATCACAATACTTTTCTTTCATTGACTGTAAACTTAAAATGCATCCCCAGCATCTCCGAAGCTCTCCTGCACATCAACATTCGTTCTGTGAAAATTTCAAAATAGTCTAAAATAGAACATGTTTCTTCATCCAATTCTAAATTCAAATGTATCTCTTGTTTCTCCGGGTTCGCTGCAAGTTCTGTTGAAAGCACACCATAGTTCACCCGGTCATGAATATCAAAACTTGATTTCTTTTTATTTCGTACGCGGTTTCTGCGTACATCGGTTTTGTCTGCCAAAATAATTGCTGCTGACACTGCATTTACCGCAGTTCCAGTTTCTTCATCATGGTTTCCAATTGCAGAAATCACAACTGAAATATCTTCTGCATCCATTCCAAGACTCCTTAGGATCTGCATTGCCATAATTGCTCCACTGTGCGCGTGATCCGAGCGATTCACACAATTCCCTATATCATGCATAAATCCTGCAATTTTACACAATTCTATCTCTCTTTTTGAGTAGCCCAATACTTCTAACAGTTCTGCTGCCCGTTCAGCTACAATCACAGCATGTTTCTGCGAATGATCTGTATAGCCAAGAACCCCCAGTATTTCATTTCCCATTGTAATATACTGATTAATTTCTTTGTTTTCCCTTATGTCCCGATACGTTAAATTCAATTTTTTGCCTCTGTCTTTCTACATTCTTTGTATTGCATCCATAGCTAATTCTGACCGTTCACATTCTTCTGCATTGAATGTGATTTGATAACAGAATGGACTTCTCTTCATATGCTCCGACGCATAACTCAATCCATTTGTCTGCTCATCCAGATATGTATTTACAAAGGATCTTCCTCGGATAAAATTCATCGCCTCTGTTTCAATTAATCCTCTTGCAAATAACTCATCGATTTTCGCATGCAATTCTTCTTCATTTTTATACCGCTCTTCTTCATCAGAATCGATCAACTGTTCTAAATTATCAATAATCGGGCGCATTAATGGTGAGATTTTCTCTTGTTCTGTTCCCGGAAGATAACCGATATCGTCATCAATGCTTCCTGCAGGAAATACTGACCGACATTTCTTGGGGACACACCATACGGTTTACTTTTTTTATATTGCAATGGAACTACTTTTGTTCCATCAAAACGTCCAAGCTGTACTTTTTTCGTAGATTGATCTGCTTTTAAGATCAGAAACTGATTCATCTCCGGCATGACTTGATGACGAATCCCATCTTCTCCCATTTGATAAATATATTCCGGTTTGATTCCTTTCTTTTTGAGCTCTTTAAAATGCTCTTCCTCTACATAAACTTCCATCCTTCCACTATACTGTTCTTCTTTCTTTGCTATTCTGTCTGTTGTATAATCCTGAGCTGTGATAGAAAGCATCTGCGCCTTGATTCTAAGAAGCATATCTTTTGTGACCAAAATAGTCTGTTCTTCCGGATAATCTTTTTGAAGTCCCAAACATACCTTTAATATCCGATTGTCCATCTTATCTTCAGGCATATCCGGTGGAAGTTGCATACCAACATAATTTTTTTCTATCCGGATGATTCCTCCCTGCTCCGTATCTACACCCGCTACAAGATTGCCTTGTATCAGAAGATTTTCCAAGTGGCGAATCGCTTCTCTGGCATTTCTCCCCTTTTCCTTCTCAGAATTTTTTTAATCCATCAAGTTCTTCCAATACTGTCATTGGAATCACTACTTCATTATCTTCAAAATTCAAAATTGCCTCGGGTGCATGAATCAAAATGTTCGTATCCATTACATATATTTTCCTCATAGTTATCTTCCTCATATAATCAATGACTCTCATATCTATCTTGTTATGCACATTCGATTTTCTGATTATATTGTGCACACTGTAACAAAAAATTATAATCACACTCTAACACTTCAGACATCTCTGAAAACAAATAACACTCCGCTTCTTTCAACCATCTTGCATCCCCGAGCGAGATGTGATTTTTTTGCCGTTTTCTTCGATACATCTTAATCAACTGAATCAACATTACCGCATCATCTTCCCTGACAGCCTGATTTTGTATATCCATTCTTTTTTGTGGATTTCTGTAACAGATCAGTTGTTCTTCCGGTTCAATGCAAAAGATTTTTTCTAATTCTTTCTTTGTCTTTAGCGGTCGTACATGCATCTCTATTTTATCTATCGGAATATATACTACTTTCACATTACTTTGAATCGGTTTCAGCCTGTAATAATATTTTTTCATTTTATCCATTTCTATTTGACAAATATCTTCTACTTCACATACTCCCTCTGGACAATGTACCACTTTTTCACCTATATGATATGTTTTCAATCTTAGCACCTCCAAAAAGGCTCTGTTCCATACAGAAACAGAGCCATCAAAAAACTATTCCTTAGACTTGAACCATAAAACAGCTTTTCTTTCTACATCTCCCATTAAATTTGTTCGTACCAAAGCTGTTTCACACATATACCTATCTCCTTCCAACAATCACTCTCTCTTTTTTCAAAATATCACACCGTTTCTATCTTTATCTACCTTACTAATGTAAAATTTAGATAGATATTTTGTAAAGTTCATTTTGGGCAATCAAATAGGCGCCCATTTCTGAACGCCTTACCATACTCTATATCTACAACTATTGATATCATTTTTTATTTCTTTATTTCAGATTACTAACCTTGCTTATAAATATAATCCACTTAAAAAAGCTTCTAAGCTTTCTACATCGTTTTTTGTAGCAGTACAATAGTTTCACAGAACATATTTTATCGCAAGGCTTTTAAAAATGGAATAGATTTTACCAAACGACAGTTTTCAAAAAACTTATCTGTCAAAAATTAATTTCTCCCACGGTTCATATCCTGCCATGTAGCCGAATTCTTCCTCATTTCTGAATCCTTCAAGAAGTTTTTCTTTTACACCATCTAATATAGCTTCATCAATATCTCTGAACTTCATATGCTTATATAAACCGGACTTTCTAAAATCATACATAGTACCCACATTATCAAGAAGATGTTTTACCACCTTATATGTTCCCTCTACATCTTTCCCTGCACATACAATATCAAGCATTGGCGAATACTCATTATATTTTCCCATTTCCAATGTATGTGCAACTGCCTGTACCTTCCCTGACAAAAATCTCGCATAACCGATATCATTTTCCCGCAATGCCAGTCCAGCCA
The DNA here is from genome assembly GCF_042846195.1 of Faecalimonas umbilicata. Lineage (NCBI taxonomy): Bacteria > Bacillati > Bacillota > Clostridia > Lachnospirales > Lachnospiraceae > Faecalimonas > Faecalimonas umbilicata. Next base: position 1,074,010 of record NZ_AP031411.1, on the reverse strand, counting down.
TTGTGGAAAGAACATGTTGCATGATTAATCTGCTGTTTTGGCTGCCTTGATACTTCTTAGGTTGACGGCTAGATACGCATTAGAGATGTCTCCATCCAAATACTGTTCTAGCAAGGGATTTTTCCCTTGAACCCATCATTTATGATATATGGTGGCGCTTTTCGCCCCCAAATAGTGAAAGTGGGGGCACTTTCTGCCCCCACTCAGGAAATGTTGCTAAAATACTGTTTAGATTTATCATACATACAAAATGGAAGTTATCTATTTCTCCTCTTCGTTAAGACCTAGTTCATTACATATTACTTGCTATCCCTGATACCTTATTCTTTCTACCAGCGTTTCCTTTTTCAGATTACTGCTTAAAACGCAGGAAAGTACAATCTGCAACAGACCGACCAAAAAAATCATAATAAAAATTGGTACGATTGGAACATGATAGATATTCATTCCAAATATTCCATTATGTTTTGCATAGGAAAAAAGTGCATAGCCGAGCGGCAGACCAATGATCAAAGCTACGCATATGGTACCAACCGTAAACATCATTCCCTGTAACTGCAGACATAAATTTAATTGTTTATTTGTCATACCCACAGCCTGTAATACACCATATTCCTGCTTTTTTGTCGTAATATTCATGATTATGGTGTTTGCCATATTCATAAAACCGATGAGTCCTACAACCGCCATAAACAGATAACAGCCAAGCTTCATCATGCGAGCTGTGAATTCTGCAGATTGTAACTGTGCATGATAGGTATCCATTTTTATATGCGAAGTATTAGAAATCAAAGTATTCAGACTCTGTTCCACAGATGCAACATCTTTTTTATCACAGTCCACCCACAGATAGCCATAGGCTGTTCCCCTCGGATTCATGGAACGGTATACACCTTCCGGAATGACAAGATAAGTGTCCGCGCTTACAAAGGATCCTGCAATCTTTCCCTGATAGGTATAGGTTTCACTTCCATTCTCAAAGTCAAATGCAATGGATTCACCCGGAGCATATCCATCTTGTTCCATCCACATCAACCAACCAAAGAAAATTTCACCATTCTTTACCGCCTGATCATAGTCCATAGAGCCAATATCCCCGTCTTGGCGCATAAAATCAAAATCATTTTTACTCACAATATCAGCCGGAAATCTTGTTCCGTTCAGATTTACAGAGACAATCTCTCTCGTCATGACATCTGTCACTCCTGGAATGCTTTTGATTTCTTCAATCATTGAATCATTCAATGGATTATCCGTCAGAATCGTATCCAGATTATTCTCCGGATATCTTTCATCGTACTCAGCAGAATAGTCAAGCTGCAATTCAAATTGTCCATGATTAACGGAAAGACGTGCTTCATGCTCCGTATCAATATTTCCTACATAATTAGAGATAATCACAAACAATGCGCAGGAAAGCCCCAGTGTGAGGATGGTACCAATGGTTCTTTTTGGATTACCCGTTATATTTGCCATTGCCATAGAAAACACGGTGACATTTTTTCTGCCATTTCGTTTTCCTTTTTTGTGTGTTTCTGCATTTTCTAAATACCGTGTTGCTTCGATAGGTGAAATCCGTGAAACAATTTTCATTGGTTTACGCAGCGCCAAAGCAACGGTAAAAAATGACACGAAAATACATAGAAGCATAACAGGCAGGGAAAACAGTGGCATCTGCTGATTTTGGACTCCCATAGAGCCAGTTCCGGTTGATACAAGGTTTCCCTGTTCTACCAGCCAGTTAAAACCGCATTTTGCAATCAGAAAACCAAGAAGCAATCCAACTGGTATTGAAGAAATTGTCAAAAACATACCCTCTCTGAAGATCAGTTGTTTCATCTGCTTTTTTGTCGCTCCCAGAGCCTTGATTTTTCCATACTCCTGTATCTTGTTGGCAATACCAACCTGAAAAATATTATAAATGACCACAACAGAGAAAAGTACAATTGCAAGAATCAAAACCCCGCATACCGCAATCGTTTCATAACTCGGCTGCAAGACCCATTGCAAATAGAGATCATTGACTATAACGTTTTTTTCTTCGATCCCACAAGCTGCTGCAATCTGCTTTATAACCGAATCAATATTATTCATAGATACATTTGCAGAATCATTTAAAGTAAAATAAATATTATACTGTCTGTCATTCTCTGCGACGTGCTCATCATAAAACTCCTGCGACCCGAAAGCAACATAAGATGCCTCGATGGTATACTCATCCCGATCATATAGGATTCCGCTGACAACAAATTCTTCCGGCTTATATTCTGACTGCATCCCTGCGCGGTAATCCAGTGTAACCGTATCTCCGATCTTTACATCACCATACCCCATTGCACGAAAAAACGCTCTTCCTGCGGCAATTTCCTGCATTTTTTCCGGATACTTTCCTTCCTTCAACTCATATTCTTTATTATAAGGAAGCATTTTTCTTGCAGTCTCATCCATGCAGACAAACCCGCCTTTTTCATTGCCTTTTATGATACCTTCGGTGCACATAGTGCCTGTAGCATCTATTTCCGCACGGCGGTTTACTTCTTTTAACTGCGATCCGTCTGCGGAAACAAACAGACCATAATTGCTTCCATATGATCCTGCCGCCTGACTTTTCTGTAAATGAATTCCCCCATTTCCCACAGTACTGATGATAACAAGCAGCATCGTGGTCAGACAGATTGCCATCATGATCAGTATACTTCTTGTCCTGTTCCTTTTGTCATTGCTATATGCAATCCTGCTTATTGTCTTCATCTGAAATCCACCACCTGTCCGTCCTCAATCACCAGAATACGGTCAGCGACCTGTGCAATTTCGTCATCATGGGTAATCATTACAATTGTCTGTCCATATTTTTTTGCTGTCATCTTAAGCAGAGCGATTACCTCATCACTGGTCTTAGAATCAAGATTTCCTGTCGGCTCATCTGCAAATATAATTTCCGGACGATTCACCAGTGCTCTTGCAATTGCTACTCTCTGCTGCTGTCCTCCGGATAACTGATTTGGCAGATTATAAATCCGATTTTCAATCCCCAGAGTTGCAATAATATCATTTACATACGCTTCATCCACTTTTCTTCCATCCAGCCCCAGTGGCAGTACAATATTTTCCCAGACATTAACAGATGAAACCAGATTAAATGCCTGAAAAACAAATCCGATTTTCCTTCTGCGGAAAACAGCAAGGGCATCTTCCTTCATCCTATATAAATCTTTCCCTGCCAAAGTAACACTGCCTTTTGTCGGGGTATCAAGCCCTCCAAGCATATGAAGTAATGTACTTTTACCGGAACCTGACTTTCCAACAATTGCGACAAATTCTCCCTGCTCAATCTGAATGTCCACCTGATTGACCGCTTTGACCTGATTCTCACCTGCGCCATAAAACTTACAAAGCTGCTTGGTTTCTAATATCACACTCATGTGTTGCCTCCTTTTCAATTCTGTAAAGCGTACCTTTTCAGCACGCTTTCTTTGCCTGTTTATATATTTGGTCATTTTTCAACCTACATCCAAATTGTATCAGGACAATCTTTCATTTCACTTTCAAAAAACGAGCAGAAATCTTACAGAATTGTAAGATTTCTGCTCACTTAAAATTTAACCAACATACGGTAATTGAATCACAAACGTGCTTCCTTTTTTCTTTTTGCCGGAGGTTACCGTAATCATACCTGCGTGCTTTTCGATAATTTCTCTCGATAGAAAAAGTCCGATTCCTGTACCACTCTTTTCCATGACCTCCCTGGAACTTCCTCTGTAAAATCGTTGAAAAATTTTGTGATACTCATTCTGCGGAATACCAATTCCCTGATCCTCAATTTCCATTCTTACAAGATCGTTTCTTTTTTGTAACCGGATAAATATTTTTGAACCACACGGACTGTACTTGACCGCATTATCCAGAACGTTGATCACAGCTTCACCAAGCCACCTTTTATCCTGCATAATCGTGCATGTTTCCAGCTCTTTTTCATAGTCAAAAACGAATTCAATTTCTTTCTCATCCGCTTTAGGATAAGTGCGGTTCACAGCAGATATGACAGTATCCATAAACGGAAGTTTTTTCTTATTAATCTGAATCAGTCCAGTTTCCATCTTGGATATTTCAAGAAGCGACTGCAATAATGTCTCCAGTCCATCCAGAGCACTCCGGCAACGGATACGAAACTCCTCCTGTTCTGTGGCACTTAAGTCATTCTGCATCAGCACACTAAAACATGTATCCAAAGCTGCAACCGGTGTCTTTAACTGGTGAGAAATATCAGAAACCATTTCTTTCGTGTTCTCCTTTTCTGCCCTTGCTTCTTCCTTTATCAACTGAATATGATGTCCGATTGCTTCAAGCTGGTCATTCAATTTTTCCAGTTCTGCATGATTTTCCGTTTTCAGTAAATCATCAAATTTATTTTCACGGAATCTGATCAGAATTTCTTCCAACTGGTCTAAAATTTTCTGATGACACGCATCTTCTTTTTTCTTCCAATAAAGTAAAAAAGTCAAAAGAAGCACGCATATCACAGTGCTTACAGCACCGGTCACCATAACCTGATGCCGGAATTGCGAATAAAATGCATTCCCTTTATTCCCCCAGTATCCATATTGCTCCAATAATTGCTTTCCCTGTTCGTTGGTTTCAATGTCCTTATCCTTAAGCAATTCCGAAACAGCATCCAGCCCGGAAAATTCTTCCTTTGCAGCAATCTCTGTCATAAGATTCATTTTATATTTATAATCTTCATAAAACACATACGTGGTAAAGCAATTTAATATTGCAAACAATAATATGACAGGTAATACCAAGGAGAGCACTACTGTAATCTTCTTGTGATATCTCTTTGTCACTGCCTTACCTCCTGATTCCATATATACCCAAGACCTCTGATATTCTTTATATAGACCGGTGCAGCCGGATTGTCTTCGATTTTCTCACGGAGTCTTCTGATATTTACAGCGATTGTATTTTCATCCACAAAATCCCCTTCCAGATCAAACACATTTTCCAATATTTGTGTTTTTGAAAGAATCTGTTTCGGATTCTGAAGAAAAAAAGTCAGCATTTTCAACTCCGTTTTTGTCAGACTGATTTCACGACTCTTTATCAGGACTTTCATTTCTCCTGCGATAAATACGATATCTCCCGAAATCATCTTTCCGGCTTCCGTTTTCTCCTGTCTGCGGCGGAAATGTGCTTCTATTTTCAAAAGAAGTACCGAAAGACTAAACGGCTTTGTAATATAATCATCTGCCCCTGCTTCATATCCCATGACCTGATCCATCTCCTGATCTAGTGCTGTAAGACAAATAATGTATGTATTATAATTGCATCTCATCCACCTTACAAATTCCAGTCCATTCCCATCCGGAAGATTCACATCGCAAATGGTAACATCCACATTCTGATCACTTGCAATTCTTTTCGCTTTTTTCACTGATTCTGCTGAAAAAACCTCATATCCGGATTTTTTCAGTGAAAATGTAATTCCACGATTTAAATTTTCATCATCTTCAACCACGAGTATACCTGGCATAGCATCTGCACCTCTCTTTATTAACTATTCATCTTAAAATGCTTCAATGCCTCCACAATTGCACTCTCTTTATCTTCTGGACACTGCGGTTGCCTGCTATCTTCATTTTTAGGTAAATTATAATTCTTTCCAACCTCAATTCCGCATTTTCTCTTTACCTGTGAGATATACAGATTGGAAACCTTCATGCCGGCATTATGTTCAGCCACATACTTCTTTATCTCATCATATGTAGCCTTAGTCTCTGCAGATGTTATATCCATATCATCAAGTTCAATCGTGACATTAATGTAATCATCCGGCTTTTATTTCAGTTGGGACAAAAGAACAACCGTCTCCACATGAACGGTCTGACAAAATTGATCCACCGCCGTGCATTTCACCACCCGGTATCCTCTCGCCTGTATCATTTCTAAATCTCTTGCCAAGCTCGTAGCCTTGCAGGAAATATACACGATATTTTCTACTCCATAATCAAGGATCTTCGGCAACGCTTTCGGATGAATCCCATCCCTAGGCGGATCTAACACGATCACATCCGGCTTCTCTTCTATTTCATCTAATACTTTAAAAACATCTCCCGCAATAAATCTGCAATTATGCAGTCCATTCCGCTCTGCATTTTCTTTTGCTGCTTCCACAGCTTCCTCGATGATCTCGACTCCGATCACTTGCTTTGCCACCGGCGCCAATACTTGCGCGATTGTCCCGGTTCCGCTGAACAAATCATACACGGTCATATCGTGGATATCTCCGATATACTCCCGCACAGTGCTGTAAAGCACCTCAGCTCCTCTTGAATTTGGCTGAAAGAAGGAAAATGGTGTGATTTTAAATTCCAACCCCATGATTTTCTCATAGAAATAGTCTTGTCCATAGAGAATCTTTGTCTCATCACTCTGCACCACATCGGATAAGGAATCATTCAAAATATGCAGAATTCCGACAATCTTGCCTTCTACCGGAAGCGCCAGAAGTTTTTCCACAAGCGGAGCCAATTCATGCTCTTCCTGTGTTGTTGTGACAAGATTTACAAGAATTTCTCCAGTCGTATCTCCTCTCCTTAAAAGAAGATGGCGCAAATATCCGATATGCTGCATTTTTTTGTAGTAGCTGACACCTCTCTCCTTGAAATAGTCCAGCACACAACTTAAAATCTGTGTCATGTCTTCGTGAACTAATTTACAGTCAGAAGCGGTCAGTACATCGTAGGTGCTTCCTTTCTTGTGAAGTCCGAGAGAAAGCGGCCCGTCCTTATATTCATCCCCAAAGGAGAACTCCATTTTATTGCGGTAAGCAAATTCCTTCGGGCTTTCTTTTACTCCCTCAAAGGTATAGGAATACCCATCCACAGCCGCATCCATGATCGATTGGATCTGTTCCGCTTTCATCTTCACCTGTGCCCGATAATCCATGGTCTGATACATGCAACCACCACAGGCCGGAAAAATACTGCACACCGGCTCTCTTGTCTCTAATGCAGACTTTTCCATTACTTCCAACAGACGTCCTTCCGCTTTTCCTTTTCTCAGCTTATTGACACAAAACCGGATCTTCTGCCCCGGAATCCCATTTTTTACAATGACAGGCTTCTCTTCCCCATCCACTTGCACAATTCCTTTATTTGGGAATTCTACTTTTTGAATCATCCCCTCATAAACTTGTCCTTTTTTCATCTATCTGTATTCCTTTCTCTTACAGTTCTATTGAGCAATCAATTGCTCCACTCTATATTCCCATTTGCACATTGTTTTCCTTACAAGTTCTCCAAAAACTTCCTCTGCAAGAAAAAGGCGGGACTTTTTGTCCCGCCTTATTGCACTTTCTAAATCTCGTCTTCTTCACTAAAGAAATCGTCATCAAATTCATCATCGAAATCTTCTTCAAAATCTTCCAGATAATCTGGTGTGAAGAAACAATATACTGCGTAAGCGATTCCTGCGATTGCTGCAACTGCACCTACAATTGCAAGTACCCAAAGAACTGTATTCTTTGTTTTGTCATCTTTCTTCTTTAAAATGTCATTTAATTTTGATGCTGCAATAATATCTTCTACTCTGTTCATACTTGCCACGTCCTTTCCGATTTCCTTACTTTTCAAATGGATTTCGCTTCCATTATTATAGCACTAACAAGGGAAGATTGCTATAACATTTCATATATTTTTCCCAATTTTATTTTTTCTATACTTTTTGTAATTTCGCAAAAGATGCAAACATCTTTTTTGTCCCTGCGCTGTCAAAATCGACACTCACCTCGTAATCTCTTCCACCTTCCGTGATCGCAGTCACCGTACCTTCTCCGAATTTCATATGACGGACACGATCACCGACACCATAGGAAAGTCCTTCCCCGCTTTTGACTCCAAACTGCTGTACCGGTTTTGAGATCATAAACGGTTTTGCTTGAAAAGACTGTTTTGCCTGAACATAGGAATTCTGTTTCGGCAGTTCCAGCTCTTCTTTCTCCACAATTTTCCCGGTAGACAAAAGCTGCGGCGGAACTTCTTTTAAAAACCTTGACATTTTATTATATTGTGTCTCCCCGCGAATCATACGTCTTCTGGCACAAGTCATCGCAAGTTCTTTTTTTGCCCGGGTGATTCCGACATAACAGAGTCTTCTCTCCTCCTCGATTTCTGTCGGATCATCTGCTGTAATGGTCATGTAGCTTGGGAAAATCCCATCTTCCATCCCTGCCAGATAAACGTAAGGGAATTCCAATCCTTTTGCACTGTGCAATGTCATCAGCACAACATAATCGCTTTCTTCATCCAAGCTGTCAATATCTGCCACCAGCGCCACTTCCTCTAAAAATCCGGAAAGTGTCGGAAGCTCCTCCTCACAGGATTCTTCATATGCAGCGATTTTATTCAGAAATTCATCGATATTCTGGAGACGTGCTTCTGCCTCCTCTTCTCCTTCTGCCTTCAGTTCTTCCACATACCCGGTTTCCGTAAGGATTTCTTCCATCAGTTCTGTAATCGAAAGATGTTCTGCTTCTTTCCGGAAATATTCGATCATCGCCGCAAAAGATTCTAGTTTGGAAATACTTCTTCCCAATCCCGGAACAAGATCGGCAGAACACAGTGCTTCGTAGAAACTGATTCCTCTCTGCTGCGCTGCCTCCGTAATGCGATTGACTGTTGTAAGACCAATTCCTCTCTTCGGAACATTGATGATCCTCCTCACTGCAAGATCGTCTTTTCCATTATCAATCGTTTTTAAATATGCAAGCAGATCTTTGATTTCCTTTCTCGCATAGAAATTGACTCCGCCGACAATCTTGTATGGAATATTGGCTGTGATCATTTTCTCCTCAAACAGACGGGATTGTGCATTTGTACGGTACAAAACTGCATGATCACAGTAAGCTGCTTTTCCATTATCTACGCGTTCTCTGATATCTCCTACAATATATTCAGCTTCATCGTAGGCGGTGTCAAATTGGCGAAACTGGATTTTTTCCCCCTCTCCATTTTCCGTCCAAAGTGATTTTGCCTTTCTTCCTACATTGTTTTTGATCACCGCATTTGCCGCATCGAGGATTGTGCTCGTCGAACGGTAATTCTGCTCAAGTTTAATCACTTTTGTATGTTCAAATTCTTTTTCAAAGCTTAAAATATTCTGAATGTTTGCCCCGCGGAATTTATAGATCGACTGATCATCATCTCCGACTACACACAGATTTTTATATTTTGCCGCAAGAAGGCTGATCAACTTAAACTGCACGGTATTGGTATCCTGATACTCATCTACCATAATATAGCGGAAGCGATCCTGATAATATTCCAATATCTCCGGCTGTGTCTGGAACAGCTGTACGGTCTTTACTAAAAGATCATCAAAATCCAGTGCATTGTTTGCCTTCAGCTGCCTCTCATACTCTTTGTAAGCCTCAGCAATCTTCTTCTTGCTGAAATCTCCATATGCATTCAATTCATATTCTTCCGGTGTGACCATCTCATCCTTTGCCGAGGAAATCGCACTTAAGATCGTACGCTCCCGATATGTTTTTGTATCAATCTGAAGCAATTTGCATACATCTTTCATCAAAGTCTTCTGGTCATCGCTGTCATAGATTGTAAAGTTATTGTCATATCCAAGCCGGTCAATATGCCTGCGAAGAATCCGCACGCAAGTAGAATGAAACGTACTTACCCAGATACTTTCTGAGCCAAATCCTACGATATCATCTACACGCTCCCGCATCTCGCCTGCCGCCTTGTTTGTGAACGTGATTGCAAGAATATTCCACGGATTGATTCCTTTCTCCTCAATCAGGTATGCAATACGGTGCGTCAGCACCCTTGTTTTCCCAGATCCGGCTCCTGCCAGTATAAGAAGCGGTCCCTCCGTGTGAAAGACCGCCTCCCGCTGCTCTGCATTTAATGTATCATATATACTCATAGTTTTATGACTCCTTATCCCTTACTGCTTATCCTATTATACCAAACTCTCCGCGAAACGCAATGCCAGAAATCTTTTATCGCTCCTCCCCGTTCCGATCAAATTTCTTCTTCAGCGCTCTCTCTACCGGAATGATCGTCACAAGCAGAACTACACACTGTCCCATACAAAGTACGATCGATGTCGTATTAAATATCTCTTCTCCTGCGAGATAAGAAAGTATAGTCGCAAAGGCTGTGACCAGAGCCACACCCCAGCCAATCCGCCAGCAGATTTTTCCCCAGTAGGCATTGGCGAATTTCCAGGTCTTTTCATTTTTCATTGACATCGATGTACGATAGCCGCAAAGTGCGTTCACATCCTTGGGAAAATGAATTCCTTTGAACAAATAGCCTAAGACAAGCATTGTCACAGGTACAAGCATGTTACAGATAAATAAAAACCAAAATTCTGCCATATGTGATCACCTCTCTGAAAATATTTTTAATTTTTCATATAGTTCTTTTGTCCTCTCCGGTGTCTTGTCATTGACAACGATCGTTTTGTCTTCTGTATCGATCACAACATATTCTCTGCATGCGTTGTAACTGTACAGACGATAATTTCCAAATCGCTTATTTCGGAACTGCCCTGCCTGAATCCTCACAGAACCATTTCCATTCGTCCGCCTTCCAAGATCCAGTTCTTTTTCGTAATCCACAGAGAGAATTTCCTTCTGCTCCAGCGTATATCCAGGAACAAGAAATCCTGACAGACGAATTTTATCCTCTTCAAATTCTATGTTGACAGAACCTGCAAATATTGGTACCCCTGTCAAAACTGCTAAGATTGTCAGGATGATCAAAGAATACCGTCTTCCATTTCTTCTTTCTTTTGCAATTTTTTCTTTTTCTGTCTCAGACATTTCTTCTGTTTCTACATAACAGTTATTTGTCATCAGCAGAATATAGCCGATTCCAACAAACATAAGGATCATAGATATCGTCAGAAAACCCTGAGTCATATCTTCCTTTGCAAAATTAAGAAACAGAAGGCTTACTGTGATGATCGTCCATCCCTTCGCCATTGTTCTATTCAGCTTTTTCTCATCATATTTTTTCTTTTCCTCTGCGCTCGCTGTGTTATAGCCTGCGATGAGCCATCCTCCTTTTCCCGTCCAGAAAAGAACTCCCATCACCGCAAAAACAGCGAAAATAATCCATCCCAACATAACCATTCTTTCCTTCCCTTATTTAATGTAAAAACCTTCCATCTTCATCGCCTGATTAAACGTGATCGTATACTGTGCTTTCCCATTTTCATAAGATACTATACTGACCGCAGTTGCGTACTTTTCCTTCGTCTCTGGATTTTCGGTTCCACGCACAACTGTCTTCTCAATTTTTTCCGGCTCACCCAATTCTTCCATCACAGGCTGCACTGCATTTCTTAAATCCTCCTCTGTAAGTACCGTCACAAGCTTTGCACTCTCATATTCCTCTATGATCTTTTCATAGTCCCCCTCATGGATAAGTTCGATAATCTCTTCTGCCGTCTTTTTGACCGTCTCTTCCACAAAACGGTCTGACAATGGTTTTTGACCGGAACAGCCTGCAAAAATCATTGCTGCTGCACATCCGGCACATACAAATACGTGCATCCATTTTTCTGTACATTTTTTCATATCCATTTCCTCTTTTCATTGAACTCTGCTTTTTCAGTCATTCCCGGGAATTTTGGCATCGTCACGATACAGACATATTTCCCATCCATCCTTTCTCGCTGAAAGCTGCCGTCATACTTTTTCAACACTCTTGTCACATTCTCCAATCCGATTCCCATATGACCTTCCTTCTTTTTCTGACATAAGGACATCGTATTTTCAATGCGGATCACATTAAATTCATGAATGCTGTCCGCCCGTATCACCACTTGCTTCTGCTCTGATTCCTTCGCCGCCTCAACTGCATTGTCCAAAAGATTCGCAAAAACAGTTGTAAGATCACTGTCTTTCATTCCCTCCAAAGCAATCGCACCGATTCTCGCATCAAATGTTACACTTGCTCTATTTGCCGCCTTTTCTTTATCGTTTAAGATAATATTTAGCAGACGGTTATCGGTATAGTATTTGTGACCAAACATATTTAACATCTGATGTACATCTCCTATATATTCTCTTGCTCGCTCTTCTTCTCCTGAGCTTTGGAGCTGCTCGATTACAAGAAGATGATTTCTCATATCGTGAATAATCTTCCTGGATTCTTGATACTTCTGCTCTATCTCCTCATAATACCGGCACTGCATCTCCTCTTTCTGATTTGCCAGATTCAGCTCATTTTGAAGAGAATTGGTCTTCAAAATTTTTGCAAGCAAATATGTCATACATCCATTCATCACAAGCAGCAATACAATATTAAAGACTACAAGCTCCATCCCGTAAAGCTGAACATAGATTCCCGAGAACACGCAGATGGAATAGAAATACACTATACTGAATACCGGAACGATCAAAAAAACTATATACTGAAACTTTGTCAGACTGCTCGCTCTTCTTCTTCGGGAAATCCACACGAAACATTTTGTCACAAAAATCTCTGCCACAATCTTCAAAAGGATCATCACATTTGCCTCCCGGTAAGTGATAAACAAACCTAGGCGTGCATAGATGCTTCCCAGACCATATATGACAATCCCCTGACATAGGATCAACACTGTCACATATACGCAGCTGTAAAACATCTGTATCTGGTCTGTGGTAAATAGAAAATAGCAGGCCAGTATACATCCAGCCACTGTTATCAGTGCTCCCGCCCCTGCATTTCCCCACCGATAAATCACATAACAAAATGTCATGCTATGCAGAAAAAATACCACCAGATAGCACCATTTCGGTCTATGGATGTTTCTCGGAAGGCAACTTAAAAAATAATAGATCATCGTGTGGATTACGATTAATTCTACGAAATTCAACCATACATTTACGGCCAAAACCATTCCCACCTCTCTTCCTGTATTTCTTACGACAGATCATCTTAAATACACCCTGCAAGGAATTTATTCAGCAGTGACCGAAATTCTGTTGATTTTTTCTGAGAAAGCGGGATCAGACTGCCATCCATCATCCGGATATCATACCCTTTCACCGCTTTGACATAAAAAAGATTTACTACAAAACTTTTATGAGGCACTGCAAAATCGTATCCTTTCATCCGCTCAGCAATCTCTCGGATCCCTCCGCGAATGATCAGATTTTCCTTTTTTGTCTTTACATACACTCGGCGTTCCCGGTATTCAAAATAGTAAATATCATTGATCCTTACAAGTTCTGACCCATCCTTTGTCTCAAATCGAATACTGATCTCATCTTCTTTTTTCCTCTTCTGATAATAGGAAATCGCCTCCTGCAGCTGTGCTTTTACCTGCTCCTGGCTCACCGGTTTCAAGAGATAGGCAAATGCATGAACCGCAAAAGCGTAATGCACATATTCCGCATAACTTGTCACATAGATAATTTTTACATTCTTGTCCTTTTCCCTGAGAATCTTCGCCGTCTCAATGCCATTCATCCCATCCATATCAATATCAAGAAAAAGAATGTCATAGTTCTGATCGGACTCCACTAATTTCTCACCGTTCTCATAGCAGTCTATCTCTTTTGAGATACCGGCTGATAAAATCATCTCTTTTAACCGCATGACGCTCTCTTTGTCATCATCACATACTGCAATCTTTGGCATCTCTTCTTCCCTTTCCTTTCTATCGCCATTATACGCTTTCCCCAAACTGTATTTCAAGCTTCCTGACTGAAATACAGTTTTTCGTACCTATCATCCGGATTTGATCCAATAGTTTTCTTAAAACTACCTATATTTATGTTGCTTCCTCGTTTTCAATACTATATACTAAGACTATGAGGTGATGACATGACAATTAACACAGAAGATATCCTAAACAGTATTTTAGAAAGTATTTCAAGAATTGACTATGTAAAGGCAGATGAGATTCCAAATATCGACCTATATATGGATCAAGTCACAACTTTTATGAATGACCACATGAAATCCTCCAAGCGATATGAAGACGATAAGATTCTCACAAAAACAATGATCAACAACTATGCAAAGAATGAACTTCTCCCACCTCCTCTGAAGAAAAAGTATTCTAAAGAGCATGTGATGGTTCTCATTTTTATCTATTATTTTAAAAATATTTTATCAATCAAAGATATTGAGACATTGCTCAAACCGATCACAGAGAACTACTTCCACACAGATAAGGAACTGTCGTTCACAGATCTCTACGAGGAGGTGTGCAGCCTTGAGAAATCCCGCATCGATCATCTGAAAGAAGATATTACAGAAATTTACCGCACTTCTTCTGAAACCTTTTCTGATGCGGATGAGGAGAATCGTGAATTTCTCCGTCTGTTTTCTTTTATCTGTACATTAAGTTTTGATGTATATGTCAAGAAACAGTTGATTGAGAAACTCGTTGACGCACTCCCGCCTTCCGATAACAGGAAACATAAAAAGTGATTTTTTTCTTTGCATTATAAAAAGGCAGCGTATTCCACGTTTGTGGTACGCTGCCTCTCTTTAAAATCTGATTGATTTTCTATCTCAAAATTAAGCTAATTTAGATTTTGCAACTTCTGCTAATGTAGCAAATCCCTGTGCATCATTGATTGCCATATCAGCTAAGATCTTTCTGTTCATCTCAACTCCAGCTAATTTTAAACCGTACATAAATTTGCTGTAAGATAATCCATTGATTCTTGCAGCTGCGTTGATACGAGCGATCCATAACTGTCTCATCTGACGTTTGCGCTCTTTTCTTCCTGCGTAAGAAGATGTGAGTGCTCTCATCACTGACTGTTTTGCAACTCTGTATTGTTTAGATCTGGCTCCTCTGTAACCTTTCGCCAGCTTTAATGTTCTATTGTGTTTTTTTCTAGCGTTCATTCCGCCTTTAATTCTTGCCATGTCTTTCTAATCCTCCTTCAATTCTTCAAATCTTATAAGTATGGTAAGATTTTCTTCATATTCTTAACATTAGTAGCATCTGTGATAGTTGCCTGTCTAAGATTTCTTTTTCTCTTTGTAGATTTCTTAGTTAAGATATGGCTCTTGTAAGCTTTATTTCTTTTTAATTTTCCTGTACCTGTTTTTTTGAAACGTTTTGCTGCTGCTCTACTTGTTTTTATTTTTGGCATGATGTTTTTCCTCCTTAAATGTAGATTATTTATTTTTAACGTTTTTCAGTTAAAACCATGCTGATACTTCTGCCTTCGAGTTTCGTTGGCTTCTCTACGACTGCAATATCCTTTAACATATCTGCAAAATCGTCTAAAATATGCTTACTTGTCTGCATATGTGCCATCTCTCTTCCGCGAAAACGTAATGTCACTTTGACTTTATTTCCTTTTTGAATAAATTTCTTTGCGTTATTTACTTTCGTATTCAAATCATTTGTATCAATATTAGGTGATAAACGCACTTCTTTGACATCCACCGTTTTTTGTTTCTTCTTTGCTTCTTTTTCTTTTCTTGTCAACTCATATTTGTATTTACCATAGTCGATAATCTTACAAACCGGTGGCTTTGCTGTTGGAGCTATCTTCACCAAGTCAAGCTCTGCTTCTGCTGCTAATTTCATAGCTTCTCTTGTTGACATGATTCCTAATTGTTCTCCATCTTCCCCGATCAGACGAATCTCCTTGTCTCTGATCTGCTCATTAATCATTAAATCGCTAATAGTCGTGCACCTCCATAAACTAATCTCTCATACTCTTTTAACGCAAAAAAAAGTGAATAGCTTCGACTATCCACACAATACAATCCTATAACTTTCTACATTTACGAAAGTGACAGTTCTTATATTAACCGAAGTCACCCGATTGTGCTGCGGTGAGAGTGGATACTCTACTTTCTTTTTCGTTTTACACAAGATGTATCATACTACATTCTCCACAGACTGTCAACTACTTTTTTGAAACTTATTAGATTGTTTCCAAAACTCCTTCTATTTGTTCTAGGATATACCACTCTGTCCTGGGATATACCGCTCACATACAAAAACAGGATACCGTATGAGCAAAATATTTGCCCCTCAGCATCCCGTCTTTCTATTTTCTCTATCGTTTGTTTCCCATAAAACAGAGCGCTACAACTCCTGTCCCGGTATGAGAGCCGATAACTGTTCCGACATAATTAATCAAAATATTGTGAATCCCAAACCGCTCTTCTACCAATTTCCCCACATATCTGGCATCTTCTATACAGTCTCCATGGCTGATCATGATCACATCGTTCTCTTCCTCATATCCCTTGATCTGCTCTGCCATCGCATCCACCAGAATATTCAATGATTTTTTACGCCCTCTGACCTTTCCGATCGGAACAAGCTTCCCATTTTCATCCATGTGGATGAACGGCTTGATATTGATCATAGACCCGACCACCGCTGACGTTCTGGAAAGTCTCCCTCCTCGATACAAATGATTCAGATCATCCACCGCAACATTATGGCAGATATGTAACTTGTTTTTCTCCACCCATGCTGCTACTTCCTGCAAAGTTTTGCCTTTTTCCTTCATGCATCTCGCTTTGTGATATAATAACCCTTCTCCGACCGATGCACAGAGGGAATCAATCACGCAAATTTCTGCCCCTTCATACATTTCCTTCAGTTCTTCTGCCGCGATCCTTGCGCTATTATAACTTCCACTCAACCCGGAAGAAAAAGCAATGTGGAGAATGTCTTTTCCTTCTTTCAATATTCCCTCGAACAACTCTCTCACCTGTTCTGGATTTGCCTGAGAAGTCGTCGGCATTGCCCCATTTCGCATTTTTTCATAAAAAACTGCCGGTTCCAGACCATTTAGATCCTCATAAGTCTCCCCTTCTATCTCATAGGAAAGCGAAACTGCCTGTACCTGATGTTCTCTTAAATATTCTTTTGGAAGATCGACTGTGCTGTCCGTTGTTATCACATATTCTCTCATAGATGGGCCTCCTATTGTTTTCTTTTCCCCATCATATCATTATTTCCGCAATTACGCAAAAACTTTCTTGTGATCGTCAAAAATAAGACACTCGTCACAAATACTGCAATAATATCCGCAATTGGTTCTGCATAGTAAATTCCGGACACTCCGAAATATTTCGGGAGAATGATTGCCAATGGCACGAGCAAAATCACCTTTCTCAAAAGTGCCGCAAACAGTGATAACTTTGCCTGCCCCAGTGCGATAAACGCGCACTGACATGCCATCTGGATCCCAAAAATCGTAATTCCAAAGAAATATACCGGCATGACACTTGCTGTCAGATCCACAAGTTCTTTTTTATCTGTAAACATTCTCGCAAAGAATTCCGGTCCAACAATCGCTGAAATCCCAAGTGTCATCGATGCCGCCAGACAGATAATAAGCATTCGCTTAAATGCGCCCATCACCCGTTCTCTCTTTCCTGCACCAAAATTATAGCTGATGATCGGCTGCACTCCCTGTGAAACACCCTGAATCGGAACAATGATCAACTGCATCACACTCATCAGAATGGACATCGTTCCAACATACAGATCTCCGCCATATTTCTGAAGCCCATTGTTCAATACAACCGTCACAAGGCTTTCTGTGCTCTGCATAATAAACGGGGAAATGCCGATTGCCGCAATTGCCCCTACGATCTTTTTGCTTAGTTTCAAATATTTTTTTCGGATACGGATAATGCTTTTCTTTGACATGAGGAATCTCACTACCCAAACTGCACTGACTGCCTGAGAAAGAATTGTGGCAAGCGCTGCACCTTTCACTCCCATATCAAATAAGAAAATAAAAATCGGATCCAACACAATATTAATTATTGCTCCGATCAAAACGGACAGCATTGCAACTTTTGCATTTCCCTGACCGCTGATAAATGTATTCAGCCCGATTGCAAGCTGTACAAACACTGTACCCACTAAATAAATCGTAATGTACTCCTGCGCATATGAGATGATGTTATCACTTGCTCCAAATGCATATAAAATTGGTGTTTTAAAAATCATAAAGAATGCAGTCAGCACAACTGAAAACAAGAGCAGAAGACTCGTACTGTTTCCAAGTATCTTTTCCGCTCCCTCATAATCTTTCTTTCCCAAATGAATAGAAGCAATCGGTGCCCCTCCCATTCCGGCGAATGCACTGAACGCCGAAATAATAGTAATGATCGGGAATGTGACCCCCACACCGGTAAGTGCCATATCTCCATGTCCCGCTATATGTCCGATATAAATTCTGTCTACGATGTTATAGAGAACGTTGATCAGCTGTGCTGCAACTGCCGGAAGCGCCATACTTACAATGAGTTTTCCAAGCTTCTCGGTCCCCAGTTTTTCATCTTTACTTTGTTCCATTTCAACTTCTTCCTTTCTCTTTTTTCTCTGACATCCCTGCTACCAAAATTTTTGGACAAATAAATACTGATATTTCTGGGGCTTCAGAAATATCAGTTCTATCTGTCACTGTATTTTATTATAACAATCTTTTTCATGCGATTCAATTCTTTCGCTATATTTTATTTACTTTTCACATTTCACTTCTGGATTTCTTTGCCTTTCCTCGTCTGTATGGCAGCGTATTCCTTCTGCTGTCTTTTACCTGACTTGTCAATTTTTAGTTTTTACTGATTCTCAAATAACTTCTCCCCGACAGCGTCTTATTACAAACGATCGAAACAATTACGATCACACATCCTATAAGAAATCCGATCCAGTTAAACATTGCCGTCAGAACAAGAAGTAACAGTCTCATAAATTTTAACGCATATCCAAGTTCAAAATTAGGTTGTGTATAGTTTGCAACCGCGACAAACGCCATATACAGCATCACTTCAGAATTAAACCATCCGGAGCGCACTGAAAATTCTCCCATAACGATTCCTGCGATCACACTGAGCGGTGTACTCAGCATGCTTGGTGTATTCATTGCCGCCAAGCGAAGTCCGTCAATAGCAAGTTCCAAAATGAGCAACTGAAAAATCAGTGGAATATTCACTGTATCTTTGATCGCCACAAACGCAAACACTTCCGGAAGCCACTCAAGATTCTGCATAAATAGTAAAAACAATGGTGTAACAAACACTGTGGCAATTGTGATCAACGCACGTGACACTTTCAGATACACATTCGTAATAGTAGGAAAATAGTAATCATTTGCCTCTTCGATCATATCTAAAATTGACGTCGGTAGTATCATCGCTGATGGGGAGTTGTCTACAAGAATCACAACTTTTCCCTCCAGCAGACAAGACGCTGCTGTATCTGGCCTCTCTGTGAATTTAAATTTTGGAAACGGATTGAACCACTTCCGCTTAAACAGTTCTTCCGCAAGCGTCTGCTGCGTCATCCGCAGAGCATCTACATGAATTTTTTCCAATCTGCTGTTCAGATTTTTCAGCAGTTCTTGATCGACCCGGTCATCCATATAACAAATCGCCACATCGGTCCTTGAACTCTCTCCTATCTCTGTCATTTTCATGATCAGATGCGGATCGCGGATTCTTCTTCTCATAAGCGCCGTGTTAAAAACAATCGTCTCCACAAATCCATCTCTTGGGCCACGCAGAGATTTGTCATTGTATGGCTCATCTACTCCCCTGGCGGGATAAGTGCGGCAGTCAATCACAATACATGCTTCATAGCCATCTACAAAAAGGCAAGTAGTCCCCGATAACAAATTTTTGATGATTCCATCAAATTCAGAAAGTGTATCGACCTCTACGTAAGGTACGAGCAACCTGGAAAACTCTGTAGCACTGTCTGGCATTTTTTCTTCTGTCACTGAAAAAAAAGAGGTCATGATCTTTAGCATTGTATCATCCTTTGTAAACCCGTCGATAAAGAAAAAGCTGCTTTTCTTTCCGCCGATCACAATATCTCTCTGTACAAGGTCAAAACTCTCTTTTACAGGCAGAACTTCATTCATATAAGCGACATTCTCCTCCAATGTCCCCATTATTTTTTTCTTATTCTCTTCCATGCAATCTTCCTCCTGCTTTTACCTGATTAGGATTGCCGGATTTTCTTCAAAATATTCTATTCGATTTTCTTTTCACAAACCGCGATTGCTCATACAAAATGTATTTTTACTCCATAAGCTGCAATAATTTTTCTACAAAAAAGGATGAACGCTCTCTTTCGTCCATCCTTATCTCCATTACCAGCAACGTACAAATGTATGCGCCGCCCAGTCTACCGTTGAAATTTTTACTACATCTCCTTCTTCCGGTGCATGGATCATCTGACCATTTCCAATATAGATTCCCACATGCCATCCATAATATACAATATCTCCCGGAAGTGCCTCCGAAGCAGATACTTCAACTCCTGCTGCTCCCTGATCCCAGGAGACACGTGGAATAGAAATCCCTGCTGCCGCATGAGCCGCCTGTACCATACCGGAACAATCAAATCCTGCTGTTGTCGTTCCTCCCCATACATATGGGATTCCAAGGAAACTATATGCCGCACTTACAATCTGCTGCGCCGCACTCTGATTTTCTTCCGGGGTCTCCGGCTCTGCTGGTGTCTGTGGCTCACTTGGCATCTCCGGCTCTGCCGGTGTCTGCGGTTCACTTGGCGTCTCTGGTTCTGCCGGTGCCTGTGGCTCACTTGGTGTTTCCGGCTCTGCCGGTGCCTGTGGCTCACTTGGTGTTTCCGGCTCTGTCGGTATTTGTGGCTCACTCGGTGTCTCCGGCTGTGCAGGTGTCTGTGGCTCACTCGGTGTCTCCGGCTGTGCAGGTGTCTCCGGCTGTGCAGGTGTCTGCGGTTCACTCGGTGTCTCCGGCTCTACCGGTACTTGTTCTTGAACACTTTCATCTGGCTGTGCAGGTGTTGTTTCTTCTTTTTCTGGATTATCCGTCTTCTCTGCTTTTCCTTCCGCCTGACGTTTTTCCGCTACCGCCTGAGCAGCTGCAAGTACTTGCTGTTCTTCTGCCTGCTTTGTCTGGATAGTCGTTGTCAATGTCTCCTTCTTCACATTCAGTTCTGTATTCATTTTCTCCAGAGATGCCTTATCCTTTTCCAATGTAGTCTTCAGATTCTCAATCTCTTTTTTCGTATCAACATATTCTTGAAGTTTATCTCTGTCATAAGTATAAACTGCCTGCACATATTCTGCCTTATTCAATGCGTCCCCGGCCGACTCCGCATTGATAAATTTCTCAAGTTCTGTATCTCCGGCTTCATACATGTATTTAATACGTAACTTCATATCTTCATACTGCTTTGCTGATTTTTCTTCCGCCTGCTGCAATTCTTTGGAAGCTTTCTGGATCTCTTCTCCTTTTGCGATCAGTTTTGTCTCTAGGTCTGCCATCTTTGTCATCACCTGTTCCAATTCACTTTGGAGATCTGACACGGAACTTTCTTTCGTCTGTTTTTCATTTTCCTTTGCCGGAGCGGCAAATACAGGTGTTACCGCCATCGAACCGACTAAAGTCACTGCCACAACTGTCTTCCCAATTCTCTTTCTCATACGTTTTCCTTTCTCTTTTGAATGATTTCCTGTTAATACACAAAAGAGGGTTGATAACTTCAACCCTCTCCTCTTCAACTATCAAGTAGCACATCGTGTTTCTCCAAATATACAGAACACTTTTGAAAGCTCTCTGATCCTTTTTTATTCTCTCTGATTACCAGCAGCGTCTAAACCATGGAGAGCCGTATACTGAAGATACTTTTACAACATCTCCCGGCTCTGGTGCATGAATCATCTGTCCACCGCCGATATAAATTCCTACATGATAACCATAACATACAATATCACCCGGAAGTGCCTCTGCCATACTTCCTACTGCCTGTCCACATGCCCCCTGCGCTTCACTGACACGTGGAAGACCGATTCCAACTGCCGCATGTGCTGCCTGCACCATACCGGAACAGTCAAATCCAGCTGTTGTCGTTCCTCCCCATACATATGGGATGCCAAGATATCCATAAGCAACATTGACGATCGCCTGTCCTACGCTTGTATCTCCTACCGGAGGAGTCACAGGCTGTTGTGGTTGCTGCGGCTGTTCTGGCTGCTGTGGGATCTCTGGTACACTTGGTGTCTGCTCTACACCACCTGTTGTATCCCCAGAACCACCCTGCGGTGGTGTCACACTTGTATTTCCATTGTTATTCTGTCCGGAACCTCCAACATTTCCTGACTGACCACCTGTGTTGCCATTATTCTGGCCACCTGTAATTTCATTTACGGAAGCCTGAAGCTCTGCCTCTCTCTGAGCAGCCGCCTCTGCTGCTGCCTGAACTGCCGCCTGTAATTGCACATCAAAATCTGCTACATTTGCTCTATGTGTCTCAATTGTTGCATTCAGATTCTGCTTTTCTCCTTCATAATCATCCTGCATCTGCTCCATATTTGCCATCTCTGTCTCCAGAGTCGCTTTCAAATCTGCGATCTGCTGTTTAGTATCCACATATTCCTGAAGCATTTTTCTGTCATAAGAATGGACACTCTGTACAAAATCTGCCTGATTCAGAAGTTCTGAAATACTGTCTGCTGTCAAAAGTTTCTCAACAAATGTAGTATTTCCTTCTTCATACATGTATTTGATACGAAGTTTCATATCTTCATACTGCTTTTCTTCTTTCTTCTGTGCATCTTCCAAATCTGCTGTTGCCTGAGTCACTTCTGTACCTTTTTCAATCAGATCTGCTTCCAGATCGCTCATCTTTGTAAGAAGTTCTGTCAATTCTGCCTGCAGAGAACTTACTTTATTCTGCTCTTCTGCTTTCTTCTGCTGTAATTCATTGACTGTCGGTGCAGCAAATACCGGTGTCACTGTTAAGGCTGCTGCCATTAATGAAATAATCACTAATTTTCCAAACTTTTTCTTATACATAAAATACCTATCCTGACTTTCTAAATTTATTGCTTTAGATCAAATATCTACTCTCATATGGGCTATTATAGCTTCTTTTCACCTAAAATGCAATAACTTTTAACATTTTTGTAATATTTTTCCGTCCCATCTTCCTCCTTTCTCTCACAGATTCTTCACTTTGAAATTCGGAAAACTTCTTTACATTTTTTCTCCGACAAGTTATACTCAAAGAAAAATTTCAGGAGGCTGACTATGAGTTTTAAATTTGTACACAATAATTTTAATGTAAGAGATCTGGAAAAATCTCTTGCCTTTTATAAGGAAGCGCTCGGACTTGACGTTGTCCGCGAACATCATGCAGAAGACGGAAGTTTTACCCTGGTGTATCTTGGCGACAGCAAAACCTCTCACCAGTTAGAACTTACATGGCTTCGTGACTGGGACCGACCATACAATCTTGGTGACAACGAATTTCACCTTGCTTTTGAGACAGACTGTTACGAAGAATCTCTCGCAAAACATAAAGAAATGGGATGTGTCTGTTTCGAAAACGAAGCAATGGGAATCTACTTTATTGAAGATCCTGATGGATACTGGTTGGAAATTGTTCCTGCAAAATAGTTCCGATTCTCTTCTCGCTATGCAAAATGTCCTGCTGGAAATCTGCTGATTCCCGCAGGACATTTTGCAATTCTGTTTTTTCAATCTTTATTGCTGTTCTGATGATGTTTGGTCTGCTTCTCCCTGCCCGATTCTCTGAATCATAACATACATTGTCGCAGAGATTGCTGCACATGCAACTGTTGCAATTCCCATTCGCATCGGTTGTTCAAACATCCAACTAAATCCACCGATTTCTGACAAGATCACAGAGGTCAGATTTAATACCATATGTGCAAGTATCGGCGCTTTGATCGATCCGTATTTTTCATAAGCATATGAAAGCAGGGCACCCAACACACCTCCATAAACTGCCTGAACAAGATTGCCATGATAAATTCCAAAAATCAGTGCACTGATCAAAATAGCTCGTTTCATGTTCATTACTTCCCGCAAACGTTTAAAAATCAAACCGCGAAAAGCAAGTTCTTCTGCAATCGGCGTCAGAATCCCCAGACAGATAATCTGTGCCACAATGTTCACCTTATAAAAATTTCCCCCAGTTTCTTCGTAAGAGCTAATCATCGCAAGATTGCTCAACGTAAGAATATTGTTCAGCGCCACACAAGCCGCCACACCAAGTATAACAATCCAGACATATTTTACCGGTGAGGCTTTCGCTGGTTCAGCCATCCCCATCTGTCTTCTGATCCGGTTATCTTTGTGGAACATCCACCAAAATATCGGTATCGCTACAATTGCTGTCACTCCAGTGATGATAGTCGTATACTTTAAAATCTCATTGGTCATCTCGGTTACCATCTGTGCATACTCGACCTGACCATTCAGATACTGTGGCATCTTCAGTCCGGCAACAATGGCGCTTGCAAACATCGTAATGACGAGCGATATTCCATAATAGATCAAAAGCGGAACAGCCACTCGCCCTAAAATACTTCTCTGCTTCATCCAGTCTCCTCTCTTCTTTCTGCTTTTCTGTCTCTCGTCCATCTGTTTTAGCAGATATTTTTCTTCTCTATTGCTATCTACAATTCAGGAACGCCTCAATTTCTTCTCTTTTCCCTTGTACAGTTCCCTGCACCATCTCCGGCTTTCCTCCCCCGCGTCCATGAAACGCTTCGTTGAGAAGCTTTCCATTTTTCCTGACATCCAGGCTACGGCTTCCGAGCACATATCGGTAACCCTCTCTCTCATTTCCAGAAAAGACAGCTGCCATCTTTGCTCCTTTTTTCAAGAGAAGATTTACCATTTCACGCGTCATAACCGGATCTGTCTCTTCAAACAGGCAGACAATTTCACCGGAAACATCAAGCGTCTCTACTTTCTGTTCCAAAAACTTCTGTTCCAGTTCTGCAATTTTTGCCTTCTTCATCGCAAGTTCTTCCTGAAGTCTTTCCACTTCCACCGCTGTCTCATATTCTTTTGCCGAAAGCATCACTGCGATTTCCCGGTTATTTTTTTCTTTCTGATAGTAATCTTCCAGCGCACGAAATCCACAGAGCATCGAGATGCGCACACCGCCCTTGTAATTTTGCATGCCGACAAGTTTGATCAAACCGATTTCTCCCGTCTGCTTCACATGTGGTGCACAGCAGGCACAGACATCATATCCATCAATCACAACAATCCGTACCTGCCCTTCAATCTCAATCTTACTCCGGTAACTGATCTTTGAAAGTTCCTCATCCGTCGGATACAATACTTGCACTGGGAGATTTTTTGCAACTGCCTCATTGGCAAGCTGCTCTATTTCATGCAGTTTTTCTTTCGGAACAACTCCGTTAAAATCAAGTGTCACACTGTCTGTCCCGAGATGAAACCCTACATTATGATATCCATATATCTTATGAATCAGCCCCGAAACAATATGCTCCCCAGTATGCTGCTGCATTTTCGAAAAACGTTCTGTCCAGTCAATACATCCTTCTACTTCCGTTCCTTCCACAAGAGGCCCATCCGTGTAGTGAATGATCTTCCCATCTATCTCCTGCACATCACTCACTGAAACACCTCCGAGACTTCCGGTATCTGAGCTTTGCCCACCGCCTTCCGGGAAAAAAGCAGTCCGATCAAGAATAATCTCATACCCGTTCCCCGACGGTCTTACTTCCTGCACGATGGCCGTAAATGTACTTCTATGACTGTCCTGATAAAATAATTTTTCTGTCATCTGTACCGCTTATCCTTCCTACATTCTCTCCGGCGCTTCAAATCCAAGCAGATCAATGCATGTCTCAAGTACTTTCTTTGTCACTGTCAGCAGTGCAATAAAGCTTGCCTGACGCTCCTTGTCTTCTTCTGCAAGAATCTTTGTCTCATGATAAAAGCGATTGAATGTATTTGCCAGATCATAAATGTATGCACAGATTTTATGCGGAGCCAGTTCTTCCAGCGTATTTTCAATCACACTGTTGAATTTTGCAGCCTCTAACATCAATGCTTTTTCGCTGTCTGAACATGCTGAGAGGAGTTTTACATCTGTCTTACTTCCTTCCATCTCTGCATATCTTGCAAGGATTGATTTGATTCTCACGATCGTATAAAGGATATATGGTCCTGTATTCCCCTCAAAGGAAGTAAATCTGTCTACATCAAACACATAATCTTTTGATGCCTGGTTGGAGAGATCTCCGTACTTAATTGCAGAAAGTCCAACGATCTGTGCTGTCTTTCTCGCCTCTTCTTCTGATACGGTGCGGTTATCAGTAATTTTTTTGTACATCTCCTCATTGATCTCACGAATCAGATTTTCCAGACGCATCACACCGCCATCTCTTGTCTTGAACGGCTTCCCGTCCTTTCCATTCATCGTGCCAAATCCGACAAACTGAAGATCTGTTTTCTCATTCACGATCTTTGTCTTTCTCGCACAGCGAAATACCTGTACAAAATGAAGCTCCTGACGTTTGTCAACAACGTAGATCACTTCATCCGGCTGGTATAATTTTTCACGTTCGATCAAAGTGGCAAGATCTGTCGTATCATAGAGCGCTGCACCGTCTGATTTTAGGATCATACATGGCGGAATTTCCTTTGTATCTGTCTCTTCTTTTACATCTACAACAAGAGCCCCATTGTCGATATGTGCATATCCTTCTTTCTTCATGTATTCTACCATATCCGGGATATACTCCTGTGCATCCGCCTCTCCCTTCCAGAGATCGAAGTCCACATTCAGGTTGCCATAGTTCTTCTTCAAGTCAGCAACAGACACATTCATGATATGTTTCCACACTGCACGATAGCCACGGTGTCCGTTCTGTAACAGAAAAGTCGCTTGAAGCGCTTCTTCTTTATAGTCTTCATGTTCTTTTGCATAAGCACTTGCAGTCGGATAGATTTCTTCCAACTCCCCGATTGTAAACGGAGCTTCTTCCGGATATTCCCCCGCAAAGTTTTCATCAAAATACGGAAGTTCTGGTTTTCTCTTCTTTAACTCTGTGATCACAAGTCCCATCTGATATCCCCAGTCACCAAGGTGAACGTCACCGATCACATGATGCCCTGCAAATTTTCCGATCCGCTTGATGCTCTCTCCAATAATCGCTGAGCGCAGATGACCAACATGAAGTGGTTTCGCCACATTCGCTCCGCCGTAATCAACAATAATTGTCTTTGGCTCTTTTGCAGTTTCAAATCCAAGATGTGCATCCTCGCTCATTTGATTTAAGTAACCTGCAAGGAACTCTCTGTCAAGCTTCAGATTGATAAATCCAGGAGCAACTGCCTCTGCTTCCTGAATACATGTACTCTCCTGAAGTTTTTCCACAACATCGTTCGCGATCATGATCGGTGCTTTTCTATACGTCTTAGCGCCTGCCATTGCTCCATTACACTGATATTCACATAGATCCGGTCTGTTTGATAACGTAACCTTTCCCAGTCCGCGATCATACCCTGCCGCTTCAAATGCATTTTCCAATTCTTCCTGTATAAATTCAAAAATTTTCTTCATAATACCTCCATCTTCATCTTTTGATGATTCTGTGCATCGATTGCTAATACATTATTTTAGCACAAGAAAGATAGAGCAACAACTACCTATTTTAAAAACATTTGTATCTATCTGCTTTTCTTCCGTATACTAGTTGTAACTGGCATTCATTTGTGATATAATTTCAGTAACAATTACTATTATCAAAGATAAAGGAGGATTTTTTTATGAACACAAATGTTTTTCGCAATTTGTCTTACGGAGTCTACGTCGTTACTACCCTGGATGGAAGCCGTCCAACCGGATGTGTCGCCAACAGTGTTATGCAGATCACATCCTCTCCGGCTACCATCGCAGTAAGTATGAATCATGATAATTATACAAACGACTGTATGAAACGTGCCGGTGTTTTTGCTGTTTCTATCTTATCCGAAAAGTCTGATCCCTCACTGATTGGTCAGTTTGGCTTTCAGTCAGGTCGCGACACAGATAAGTTTGCCGGAGTTTCTTATGAGGAGCAGGAACATTTGCCTGTACTCACTGACTGCTGCGGATATATCGTCTGTAAGATCATTGATCAGATGGAGACAAACACACACACCGTCTTCCTTGGGGAAGTGATCGATGGCGATAGCAAAGGGACAGATCCTGCTATGACTTATGCTTACTACCACAAAGTCATCAAAGGAAAGAGTCCTAAAAATGCTCCGACCTATCTTTCGGAAGAGGAAACTGAAAAAACAGAAACTCTGACAAAAAAAGAAACATGGGTATGTTCGGTATGTGGATATGTCTATGACGGAGAAACTCCTTTTGAGGAACTTCCGGACTCCTTTACCTGCCCACTTTGCAAAATGCCAAAAGAAAAATTCATCAAAAAATAGTCCCCCCTGCGGGGGACTTTACAGAAATGAGGTCTATCTATGAAATTAGGTTCACATGTTGGAATGAGCGGCAAGGAAATGCTGCTTGGCTCCGCAAAAGAAGCGGTTTCCTACGGTGCAGATACATTTATGTTCTATACCGGGGCACCCCAGAATACAAGAAGAAAGTCTATCAGCGAATTAAATATTGATGCCGCATGGGACTATCTGTCCCAACATCAGATTGAAGAAATCATCGTCCACGCTCCCTACATCATCAATCTCGGAAACTCTGTAAAACCTGAGACTTTCGAGCTTGCAGTACAATTTCTTCAGCTCGAGATTGAACGGACTGCCGCCTGCAAAAGTCAAACATTGATTCTGCATCCAGGCGCCCATGTCGGAGCAGGAACCGAAGCTGGAATTGCACAGATTATCAAAGGACTCAACGAGGTACTCACAGCTGATACCCCTTGTAACATTGCACTGGAGACCATGGCGGGAAAGGGATCTGAGATCGGACGCAGCTTCGAAGAACTCGCACAGATCTATGACGGTGTCATTCACAGCGACAAACTGCGCGTCTGCTTCGACACCTGTCACACAAGCGACAGCGGTTACGATATCATCCATGACTTTGACGGTGTCATCGAAAAGTTTGACCGTCTGATCGGAAAGGATCAGATTGCAGTCTTCCATGTCAACGACAGTAAGAATCCTTCCGGAGCCGCCAAAGACCGGCATGCCAATATCGGATTTGGAGAAATTGGATTTGATGCACTCTCCTATATCGTACATCACCCGGATTTTACAGATGTCCCGAAAATCCTTGAGACCCCTTATATTCCTTCTCCGACAAAAGAGAAGAAATCCTACGCACCATATAAATACGAGATGGAGATGCTTCGCCGCCAGACCTTTTATCCAGACCTTGCGGACCAGATTATCTCTGCAAATGAATAATCCTTTTCTCCATTCTCTTGACTTTTCTTCCATTTCTCTTTAAAATAATTGTATTATATCAATAATACAAACGAGGTGATAAAATTATGTCATGGACACTGGACAATGACCGCCCAATTTACCTTCAGCTCATGGAGCGTATTCAAAGGGATATTATCGCGGGAGTCTATCAGCCTGGAGATAAATTGCCCTCTGTCCGGGATCTTGCACTGGAAGCTGCTGTCAACCCGAACACAATGCAAAAAGCATTGTCGGAGCTCGAACGCAGCGGTCTTGTGTACTCACAGCGGACAAGCGGGAGATTTATCACAGAAGACACAGAGATGTTGACACAAATGAAAAAGGAACTTGCAACAGAACATATTCAAGAATTTTTTCAGAAGATGGAGCAGCTCGGCTTTTCACGTGCAGAGCTGCTTACTTTAGTAACAAAAGCAGCAGAGGGGGAAAACTAGATGGATCCAATATTACAATGTCAGTCTTTAACAAAAGAATACAATCATTTTCCTGCACTTTCTGATTTTTCACTTACACTGGAGCGCGGACAGATTGTAGGGCTTCTCGGTCCAAGTGGAAGTGGAAAATCTACACTGATCAAACTGATCAACGGACTTCTCACTCCTACTTCCGGAAAAGTCCTGATCGATGGAATGGCGCCTTGCACACGGACAAAGGAGATTGTTTCTTATCTCCCTGAGCGCACCTATCTGAATGACTGGATGAAAGTGCGTGAAATCATCGCTTATTTTGATGATTTCTATGCGAACTTTGTCAAAGAACGTGCACTGGAAATGTTGGAGCGCCTCGGGATCAGTCCGGACGCCAGACTCCGCACATTGTCAAAGGGTTCCCGGGAAAAAGTACAGCTCATCCTTGTCATGAGCCGGGATGCCGATCTCTATATTTTGGATGAGCCGATCGGCGGTGTCGATCCTGCTGCCCGACAGTATATTCTGAGTACCATTCTCTCTAATTACAACGAAAATGCGACGATTCTGCTCTCTACGCACTTGATTGCAGAGATTGAGAATATACTCGATCGCGTTCTCTTTCTTCAGAATGGGCAACTGATTTTAAACCATTCGGTAGATGAGATTCGCTTTCAGCAGAAGAAATCCATCGATACATTATTCCGGGAGGTGTTCCAATGTTAAGTCGATTAATGAAATATGAAATGCGCTCGCAGTCACGGCTGTTGCTTCCACTTCATGCTCTGCTTCTGCTTGCAAGTATTCTCGGACGCTTTTTTATTACAGGAAAAGTTTACGAACGGGTTCCAACTGTTGTCTTTATCATATTAATCACGCTCTACTTGTTTTCGCTTGTGGGTATCAGTACCGGTACACAACTGTTTATCTCTGTCCGGTTCTATCAGAGTTTGTTTAGTGATGAAGGATACCTGGCTTTTACCTTGCCGGTGACACCCGGACAGCATCTGCTTGCCCGTACACTGGTTGGCGGTCTTTGGGCGCTGATCGATACTGTCATTATCTTTGCTTCTTTTATCATTCTTGTCATGGTTCCAGAAGTTTCCGCCCACTGGCCGGAACTATCTGAATCTCTGACAAAAGAATTGGGAATGGACTCCAACGCCTTTTTTATCTTGATGTTCTTATTAAACTGTATCTCTGCATTCACAGGGATTATTTTAATCTACTTCTGCATTGCAGTCGGACAGCTGTTCTCCAAACATCGGATTTTAATGGCACTGCTGACTTATTTAGGTCTTACCGCCCTTGTTTCAGTGATTGTTTTACTGACAAGTGTTCTCTCAGGGACACTTCCAAATACTATCGGGTTCGGTTCGGAGACAACCCGATTCTTCACGGAATCTTATTCTCAGACAGAATATTTTCTTTCTATTACGAAGAACTCTCTCATACTCGCCATTGTGCAGGCAGTGATTGCCTATGTGATCACGCACTATATTTTGTCGAAGAAGATCAATTTAAATTAGATTTTGAAAAAATTTTTGAGCAGCAAAAAGATGCCCATCGGTACAAATTGAGTGGTTACCTCAGTTCGTTTCCCTGCGGGCATCTTTTTCTATACCTATTTCTGTGTTCTCTCTACTCATCACTGCCTTGCTGCCATGCCAAAGCGCTCTGCAATGCTTCTTTGTCTCTGCTCGCATATGCATACTGATTTTCCACCTGACAGAGAAGTTCTCTGACTGCTCTTTCTTTGGCTAGTGCTCTAATTTCCTGCTCAACTTCCGGCTCATAAGGTTTGTCCACAAGATGAAAAGTTCCATCTTTCTCTTCTCTGACATACATCGTCTCAAGCCCAGGCAAAAGTAGGTCTGCACCGCGAAGTTTCATATGATAGCTGACAAAGGCAACATAGGCATGTGGCTCTTTCGCCTTCTTTGTGTAAATATCAATTCCCTGATACCATTCAGCCAGATTCTGTCCGGTCTTTATCTTTTCGAAAGATTCTTCACTAAATGACTCATATAGTTTGCAAATTCCATCCAAATCTCCCGAAGATAGTTTTGTAAAATAATCCACGACAAGGTAATTCAATGGCTGATATTTATTTTTTTCTAATGGATTGTTCTCTAATAGATAATGCTCAGATGTCTGAACTGACTTTGATTTCTCTGATGTGATCTTCTGTGATTTTTCATTGGTAAAAAGAATACTGGCGATAATCAGGATAAAACTCATGCGAAACAGCACTTGTGCTCTTTGACACCTCACACTTCGATGCTTCTTCTGATTTCTTCTCTTTCTACACATTGCTTTTAAGTAACGCCTGATATACCTCCTGAAAGAATTCGCCGTCCGCTTCGACCGCTTCATAATTACCTCCTATTGGTATACACACCTAGGCGGATTCGAACCGCCGCACCCGCCTCCGGAGGGCGGTGCTCTATCCCCTGAGCTATAGGTGTATATGGCGCATTTACTTCGTAAACCGCTTTCTTATAATAACATACTTTTTTTCAAAAGTAAAGCCCAACTATAAAAACAATCGATTTTCCTTTCGACTGAAATAATATACTCTGTCTGAAAGCACTTCCTCCTCTTCCACCTGCGTTTCATTGATCTCTCTGACCATTTCTTCCAGGTCCTGCTTCACCGGACTTTTGCTCTCCGGGACAACGATCACCTCATGGATGCTGCTCGGAAGAATGTAATAATTCTCTCCCAGCTTCTGCCCCACCTTCTCAAGGATCCCCTCATAGAGCATACTTGCTGCTCCAAAACTTCTCAGCTTGTTGGAAAGTACATATAGACTTTCTTCTTCCTCTTCTCCCTCATCCACTGCATATGGGCAGATTTCCCGAAGCAGCTTCCGCATCGGGCAAAACTGGTACGGAAGCAGAATCGGCGTATTTTTTTTCGCCTCATCGAAAAGTTGTGCTTCTGTCAGTCCCCATATTTCCAAGTGTTCCTTCCTGACAAGAACTGTCGCCGTTCCATATGGACTGACTTCCAAAAGGACAAACACTACTATTGCCAGATCCATCCACGGAACATAAGGGATGTCATTCAGTAGCTTTTCATTTTTTCCCCGATGAATCAATTTGCATGCAAATTTCCCCTTCAGCTCTTCATAATTCTGCAAAAGACTCTCCTCGCATGGATGACTGCACTTAACTTCCTCATAAAGTTGAAGAATCTTCTCCACAATTTTCTCAATCGGCTTCCCTTCCTGAAACTGCTGAAAATATTCTTCTAAATAAATGGTAGGCGAAATATGGATTCCTTTCTCTGACACAGTAATCCCTTTTCGTTCTTTTCCATTATTCTTAACTGCTGTGTGGATATAGACGGTAATCGTCTCATTTCCCTTGATTTTTTCTTTTACTCGTCTTTCTACTTCTTCAATAAATTGTTGATAATTCATACTCTTTCCTTTCTTTTATAATCAGAAAGTCCATGAAATAACATCCTGTCGGATATTGGTACGACCCGTACCTGCGAAAATTGATTTGATTGAAATGAATTTGAAATGATGTAAACACATTATACCTTTCGATTCCCTCTGATGCAAGCTATTTTTTCTTATATTTTTGTTACTAATTTCTACATTTTTTCTAAAAAATGTTCTTCCCCTTCTTCTTACTTTTCTTTGTCTTCTCTCACTTCTCCCTCTTTGCCTCCTTGAATCAGACACATCACCAATACTCCAATCGTACTTCCGGCCCACATCCCACATAAAAAATTTAACATACTGATTACCCCCACTTTTTCGCTTGCTACTCTGTTCTATCTGTCAGTATGCCCGCATTTCTCTTCCTTATACATTTCAGTTCTGTTTTTAATACCTCTCTTTATGTACATTTTACGAAAAAATAAGACTGTCACATATCTGCAACAGTCTTATCTAGTCTTCTGTGGCCGTTAAGCCACTGTCAATCTTATTTAAATTAAACTCTTGATAAATACTCTCCTGTACGAGTATCAATCTTTAATACATCTCCCTGCTCTACGAACAATGGAACGTATACTGTAGCACCTGTCTCAACAACAGCTGGCTTTGTAGCTCCCTGTGCTGTATCTCCTTTGAATCCAGGCTCTGTATCTGTGATCTGAAGCTCTACAAATAACGGCGGCTCTACTGCAAATACATTTCCTTTGTGAGAACAGATTTTTACCATTTCATTTTCTTTTACGAATTTCAGAGAATCTCCAATCGCATCCTCATTTAACGCGATCTGCTCGTAATTCTCGACATCCATGAAGTGATATAATTCACCATCTGTATATAAGTACTGCATGTCTTTTCTCTCGATGTGAGCTTTTGGGAATTTCTCAGTAGGTCTGAATGTCTTCTCTACCACACCCCCACTGATAATATTTTTTAATTTTGTTCTAACAAACGCCGCACCTTTACCTGGTTTTACATGCTGAAACTCCATAATCTGGAAAATATTTCCTTCAATTTCAACTGTTACACCGTTTTTAAAATCTCCTGCTGAAATCATCTGTAATCCTCCTTAAATTATGCCCATGAAAGCAATTCTCATTCATTTGACTGTTTACCATTTTATAATACTTCGCGAGTATTTTCAACCTTTTTTTACTTAAGAGTTGGCTTATTCTGCTTTTTCTTGTAAAAATGAAGCACAATCCGCTCCAGATACCGTTTCAAAACAATCTGAATCTCTTCTTTCGGATGCATCGGCTTCACTAAAATGTTGTGCATTCCTGCACGCTTTGCACCAAGAACATCGGTAAATAACTGATCCCCCACAAACAAAGAATTCTTTTCATCTGTCCCCATCAGTTCCATTGCTTTTCGATAATTCTTTGTAGACGGCTTGTGGGCATTGTAAATATAAGGCACCTGGATTTCCTCATTAAACATCTTCACCCTTGGTTCCTGATTATTTGAAATCAGACAACAAGAAAATCCAATCTCCTTCAGTCTTGCAAACAGCTTTTTGGCCCGCTCATCTGCCGGTGCACCGTGCGGCACTAACGTATTATCGATATCAAACAGTACACCTCTGTACCCTTTTTCATATAATTCTTCAAACGGAATCACATATGTGGATGCCACATATTCATCCGGAAAAAACATATCGAACATCTTTTTCCTCCCCGTACCCTGTCTTTTTCTATTTTATCGCATTGCCTTTTTTACATCTTTTTTAAATTCTTCCCATTTTTTCTCATATTCAACATAGTAAAGCGGACATGCTTTTCCTGTCACATCATAATGACGGATCACATCCTCTTCCGTCAGTCCAAACTTCTGGCAAAGCCATGCAGTCAGTTCTACAACGGAACGATATGTCTTCCTGTTAAATTTACCAGTTTCATCGGGATGACAGCATTCAATGGAAACTGTATCGACATTTCTTGAATTAGACGCATATGCCATCTCCCACGTCGGAACACACTGGATAATCTCTCCTTCCAATCCGACAACAAAATGGCTGCTTACACTCGTTTCATGGCTATCTTTCAGTCCCTCAAAATAATCTCGGTTATTCTGTGCTGTAGAACCCGGATTTGCCGTATAATGGATCACAATCCCTCTGATTTTTTCCACTTCCGTCCCTGGTCTGGAATATTCATTGACTGTGAGCAGCTGAACGTCAATATCTGGTTTCCGCTCTTCAATCTCCTCTTGGCTAAGCTGTTCTGCCCTGCCGAAAAACCCGATTCCGCACGCTTTCATCAGACCTAACACTATACTCAAAGCAAAAACGATAATGATTCCTGCTGCAACTACTATGTGCTTTCTTTTTCTTCCTCTTACATAATAATCTCTTTTTCTGTATCTCATGCTCTTTTATCCTTTTGATTCTCTTATCTCTATCTATTCTAGCACAAGATTTTCCTAAAAGAATGAAGTTTTTCTTAAAATATTGCAAAAGGACCGCCGTCTGGCAGTCCTCTCTTTATTTTCTATTCGTCCACACTGTAGTTTGGTGCTTCTTTTGTAATATGAATATCATGCGGATGACTTTCCTTTAAGGAAGCAGCAGAAATCTTCACAAATCTTCCACTTTCTTTCAGTTCTTCGATTGTCTTTGCCCCGCAATATCCCATTCCGGCACGAAGACCACCCATGAGCTGGAATACGGTATCTTCTACAGTTCCTTTATATGCCACACGTCCTTCTACACCTTCTGGAACAAGTTTCTTCGCATCTGCCTGGAAGTAACGGTCTTTGCTTCCATTTTCCATCGCTGCGATCGATCCCATTCCACGGTATACTTTGTATTTTCTTCCCTGGAATAATTCAAATGTTCCTGGGCTCTCATCACATCCTGCGAAGATACTTCCCATCATACATACATTTGCTCCTGCCGCAACTGCTTTTGTCATATCTCCTGAATATTTGATACCTCCATCAGCGATGACCGGAATGCCATATTCTTTTGCAACTTCATAGCAATCCATCACTGCTGTGATCTGCGGAACACCAATTCCTGCAACAATACGTGTTGTACAGATAGATCCAGGTCCGATACCAACCTTCACTGCGTCAACGCCTGCCTCAATCAATGCTCTTGTAGCCTCTCCTGTTGCAACATTTCCTGCGATTACCTGTAAATCCGGATATTTTTCTTTGACCATACGAACTGTTCTGATTACATTTGCAGA
This sequence comes from Faecalimonas umbilicata, assembly GCF_042846195.1. Lineage (NCBI taxonomy): Bacteria > Bacillati > Bacillota > Clostridia > Lachnospirales > Lachnospiraceae > Faecalimonas > Faecalimonas umbilicata. The sequence goes on along the minus strand of NZ_AP031411.1, from coordinate 1,037,766 downwards.
ATGTCCATGTGCAGAATCCATAACAACAACGTCTACCTTCGCTTTCACGAGTGCATCTACTCGTTCCAGACAGTTTGCTGTAATTCCAACTGCAGCTCCACAGAGAAGACGTCCCTGCTCGTCCTTCGCTGAAAGCGGGTATTTGATCTGTTTCTCGATATCTTTGATTGTGATAAGCCCTTTCAGATTGAAATCTTTATCCACGATCGGAAGCTTTTCTTTTCTCGCCTTTGCAAGGATCTTTTTTGCCTCTTCCAAAGTGATGCCTTCCGGAGCTGTAATCAGACCTTCGGATGTCATAGATTCTTTGATCTTCTTTGTAAAATCCTCTTCGAATTTTAAATCACGGTTTGTAATAATTCCTACTAATTTCTTTCCTTCTGTAATTGGAACTCCGGAAATACGGAATTTCGCCATCAGATCATTTGCATCTGCAAGTGTATGTTCCGGTGACAAATAAAATGGATCTGTGATAACTCCATTTTCAGAACGCTTTACTTTGTCGACTTCTTCTGCCTGTTCTTCAATTGACATGTTCTTGTGAATAATTCCGATTCCACCCTGACGAGCCATTGCAATCGCCATACGATGTTCTGTAACCGTATCCATTCCGGCACTCATCATCGGTATATTTAATTTAATTTTCTTCGTCAGATTTGTAGACAGATCAACCTGATTCGGGATTACTTCTGAATAAGCCGGCACTAACAGCACGTCATCAAATGTAATACCTTCTCCAATAATTTTTCCCATGATTTTGCTTCCTCTCTTTCTTTTGTTTATCCCATTTTCTTAGTAACATTTCATCTTTACAGCACTTATAAGCATAACTTATTAATACTATAAATAACTTTTGTCGTTTTATAAGGTATTGTTATATTACAAAAAACCTGGCACAATGTCAAGCTATAAATTGTTTTTTATTTAGAGAATTACCTTTCTTGGCGCCAGCATTCGCATTCCTTCCAGAATTGTCTGATTTGGTTCAAAAATAATCTTCTCCTTCTGTCCGTTCTTTACTACCACCATTGTGTATGTCTTATGATCCGGATTCATCGTGCTGAAATTATGTGCCTTGATATTCTGAAATGCATTCAGTTCTGCTGACCCTGTAGGCGCGATCACTTCCAGTTCGCTGACATTTGTCTGAAACACTCTCTTTCTCTTCTGCTTCGCCATGATCTTATCGATATCAAGATCCCCGTTGACATATAAATATTCAAATTCCAGGTCTAACTGCCGGAGCAAAAAAATATCTGCCACTATCATAATTCCAAAGAAAAGAATCCCCAGCGGAAACAGAAAAAACGATAAAAGCGATACCACTGTAAGCGCGATCAATGCAGCTTTTGCCACCATTGTACCCATTGATGCCTTTCTCTTGACAAGTTGTTCTGTGTAAAAATCACTCATCTTTGCTGTACCTCCATTTTTTACATATATTTTTATTATATCACATTCTAAAAAACAGTAAAGAAAAAAAGATGAGTACCGGCCTATTCTCCGGTACTCATCTGTCCTTTCAAAATTTACATCATACCCATTCCTGGTCCGCCCGCCGGCATAGGAGGAACATCTTCTTTTATATTTGCCACAACAGACTCTGTTGTAAGAAGTGTAGATGCAACACTTGTCGCATTCTGTAATGCACTTCTTGTCACTTTTGCCGGATCCAAAATTCCTGCTTTTACCATATCAACATATTCTTCGTTATAAGCATCAAATCCGATTCCCGGCTGCTGTTCTCTTACTTTATTGATGATAACAGAACCTTCCAAACCTGCATTTGCCGCAATGTGGAATAACGGAGCTTCCAGTGCTTTTAAGATAATATTTGCACCTGTCTTCTCGTCTCCTTCTAATGTTTCTGCAAGCTTAGTAACTTCTTTGGATGCATGGATATATGCAGATCCACCACCTGCTACAATTCCTTCTTCCACTGCTGCTCTTGCTGCTGAAAGCGCATCTTCCATACGAAGTTTTGCTTCTTTCATCTCAGTTTCTGTCGCTGCACCTACACGGATTACTGCAACACCACCAGCAAGTTTTGCGAGTCTTTCCTGAAGTTTTTCTTTATCGAACTCAGATGTTGTCTCTTCAATCTGTGCCTTAATCTGTGCAACACGTGCGTTGATTGCTTCCTTCTCTCCAAGTCCATCTACGATCACTGTATTTTCTTTCTGAACTTTTACAGATTTTGCACGTCCCAGCATATCCAGTGTAGTCTCTTTTAAATCTAATCCCAATTCTTCTGAGATCACCTGTCCGCCTGTCAGAATCGCAATATCTTCTAACATAGCTTTTCTTCTGTCTCCATAACCCGGTGCCTTTACTCCAACTACCTGGAATGTACCACGCAATTTATTGACGATCAATGTTGTCAGCGCTTCTCCTTCGATATCCTCTGCAACGATCAGAAGTTTTGCTCCTGCCTGCACAACCTGCTCTAACAATGGAAGTAATTCCTGAATGTTCGCAATCTTTTTATCTGTGATCAGAATATATGGATCTTCCAGATTTGCTTCCATCTTATCCATATCTGTCGCCATATATGCAGAAATATATCCACGATCAAACTGCATACCTTCTACAAGGTCCAACTCTGTTTTCATTGTCTTAGACTCTTCAATCGTAATGACACCATCATTGGATACTTTCTCCATTGCATCTGCAACCATCTCTCCAACTTCTATATCTCCTGCGGAGATTGCAGCTACATTTGCGATTCTTTCTTTGCTTTCTACTTTACTGCTCATGCCTGCAACTGCTTCCACTGCAACATCTGTTGCTTTCTTCATACCCTTGCGAAGTACGATTGGATTTGCACCTGCTGCCAGGTTCTTCATTCCTTCATTGACCATGGCCTGTGCCAATACAGTCGCTGTCGTTGTTCCGTCTCCGGCAACATCGTTTGTCTTTGCTGCCACTTCACGGATCAGCTGTGCTCCCATATTCTCAAAAGCATCTTCCAGTTCAATCTCTTTTGCGATCGTCACACCATCATTTGTGATCAGCGGAGCACCGAATGATTTATCCAGAACTACATTTCTTCCCTTCGGTCCTAATGTCACACGTACTGTATTTGCTAATTGATTTACACCTGATTCCAAAGCACTTCTGGCCTCTGCGCCATATTTAATTTCTTTTGCCATGACTGATGTCCTCCTTAAATTCTGTCTCTCTATCTTCTTCGATGACCTGATGTCACCTTTCTATTCTCTTTCTGTTGTTTTATTCCTATTCGATGATTGCAAGAATATCACTCTGTTTTACAATAATGTATTCCTCATCTTCTAAGGAAACTTCTGTACCGGCGTATTTTGAATAAATCACCTGATTTCCGACAGCCACGTTCATCGTAACTTCTTTCCCATCAACTGTTCCGCCAGGTCCTACCGCTACAACTTCCGCCTGCTGTGGTTTCTCCTTTGACTGTCCCGGTAATACGATTCCGGATTTTGTTGTTTCTTCTGCGACTAATTGTTTCAATACGACTCTGTCACCTAATGGTACTAATTTCATGTAAATTCCTCCTTATACTACCGCAATTTCAAGGTCTGTGCGAAAGCCTCAAAAGCTTTCCGCCCCACACAGTCTATCTGCACGGGGTGTCTGCGCCGCCTTTATTAGCACTCATTTTATTCGAGTGCTAATTTGCTTTACTAATAAAATAGCACTATGTTTTTCATTTGTCAACTCAGTTTATATTTATTTTATAAAATCCATTTTCAATTTGAAGAATCAGAATATTTCCGCTTTTTCCAAGGAATCTCTCTCTCACTCTTCCAACGCATTCTTCTGCCTCTTCTCCCAAAAAAACCGTGCAGCGATACGATACATCCAGCGAAATTTTTGAAAGATCTGTCTCCTCCAGATTCAAATATATGCACTCTGTCTTCGGATCATACATCAAAATGATTCCTTCATAGCTGTTCTCACTTTTTTCTTCCTTTGTTCCGATCAGTTCTTCCATCGATATTTTCGCTCTGCAATTTTCAAACATTATCTTTGCCCCTTTCCTGTCACAATCAGCGAAAGGGTATCAGTTCTGCCTCTGATACCCTTTTTTCTTATTCTCTATGCTTTGTATCTTTTTTCAAATTTTCCAGTTCTTTGAAAACAAAATCGTTGATGACACGAATATAAGTTCCTTTCATACCGGAAGAACGAGATTCGATCACTCCTGCGCTCTCAAACTTACGAAGTGCATTTACGATCACAGAACGGGTAATTCCTACACGGTCCGCAATTTTACTTGCCACAAGAATTCCTTCTGTTCCCTCCAGTTCATCAAAGATATGGATGATCGCCTCCATCTCCGAGAAGGAAAGAGTGCTGATCGCCGACTTGACAATCTGCTCTTTTCTGACCTCTTCTGCACTTTCTTCATTGACCGCGCGAAGCATCTCTAATCCTACAACAGTTGTTCCATACTCACTCAGAATAATATCATCGATCTCGTATAAAGAATCTCTCTTATAGATGAACAACGTTCCCAGTCTTTCATCTGCAATATTGATCGGCGTGATGATCGCCTGATAATTTCTTACATGTTCTGGTGAAAATCCAAGTGTCTGAAGATTCACATTTTCCTTTGTAGAAAGAATGCTTAACAATCTCTCATTTAACATCTCATCAATGTGTCCTCCGACCTCATTTGTAATCAGCTCCTGTATTTCATCGACTCCTTCGCATTTACTGATTCCAAGCACTTTTCCTTTTTTACTCACAACAAATACGTTAGAATTAAGAATCTCTGTCAACACTTCACAAATGTCATTGAATACAACTTTGCTTGAATTGTTATTGTGCAGAAGTTTATTAATTTTTCTTGTCTTGTCTAATAACTGTACGCTCATTTATTCGCCTCCGTTCACGACGTCCATCGTCTGTCTATTTTACTGCTTTTGTTTATTGTAGCAAATATATCCACAAAACGTCAAAACTCTTTTCACACGTCTATATTATCACGCATTTTCAAAAAATTCAACGGATTTTTTCTAATTCTTTTTATTATTTCTGACATATCCACATTTTTCATCTGCACAGACAATCTTATTTCCTTTTTCGATCATATATCCGCCACATTCCGGACATTTTTCCTTAGATGGCTTCTGCCATGACATAAATTCGCATTCCGGATTGTCCTCACATCCATAATACTTCCGACCTTTTTTTGTTTTGCGCAGCACAACTTCTTTTCCACAGAGCGGACATGGGACACCTATTTTTTCCAAATAAGGCTTTGTATTTCTGCATTCCGGGAATCCCGGGCATGCAAGGAATCTTCCATGTGGACCATACTTGATCACCATATTTCTTCCGCATTCCTCACAGATAACGTCAGTCACCTCATCCTCGATCTTAACACTTTCCAATTCTTTCTCTGCCACTTTTACAGCCTCATCAAGATCCGGATAGAAGTTGCGGATCACAGACTTCCATTCCACTTTTCCTTCCTCAACCATATCAAGCAGCCCTTCCATATTGGCAGTAAAGTTCACATCAACAATACTTGGGAATGATTGTTTCATCATGTTATTTACAACTTCTCCAAGTTCGGTCAGATAGAGGTTCTTATTTTCTTTCGAAACATATCGTCTTGCGATGATTGTAGAGATTGTCGGTGCATACGTACTCGGCCGTCCAATCCCCAGTTCTTCCAGTGTCTTTACCAGTGCTGCTTCTGTATAGTGTGCCGGCGGCTGTGTAAAATGCTGTTTTTCTTCCAACGCTTCTTTTGTCAGAACAGAATCTTGATCCAATCCTTTCACAAGCAGATTGCTCGCCATCTTTTCTTCGTCTGACTCCACATAAGCGATGCGGAATCCTTCAAACACAACTTTTGAAGTTGATACTGAAAATTGATATGCTCCCGCGCCAATTTTTACAGAAGTAGATTCAAATTTCGCCGGCTGCATCCTGCTTGCTGCAAACCGCTTCCAGATCAACTGATACAACCGAAACTGATCTCTTGTCAGAGATTCTTTCACAGAAGCCGGTGTCCTGCTAAGATCTGTCGGTCGAATCGCCTCGTGGGCATCCTGAATCTTTTTCTCAGAAGCTTTCTTCTTTTCTCCCTCTGCCACAAAATTTTCTCCATAAACTTCTCGGATATATTCTCTTGCCGCTGCATCTGCCTCATCCGAAATCCTTGTGGAATCCGTACGGAGGTATGTGATAATACCAATCGTACCACTGCCTTTGATATCAACTCCCTCGTACAATTGCTGCGCAATCCGCATCGTCTTCTGCGTAGCAAAGTTCAGTACCTTTGACGCTTCCTGCTGCAGTGTACTTGTCGTAAACGGAAGTGGCGCTTTCTTCAGACGCTCACTTACTTTCACTTCATCTACAAAGAATTTTTCGTGCTCAATTTCACGGACAATCTGATCCATCTCTTCTTTCGAATGAATGGTCATTTTTTTCTTATCTTTCCCGTAGAAACTTGCCACAAGCGGCTTTTTCTCACCTTCAACATGGATCGTTGCATCAAGTGTCCAGTATTCTTCCGGAATAAATGCATCAATTTCTTCTTCACGATCAGCAATAATGCGAAGCGCCACAGACTGTACTCTCCCTGCACTTAATCCCCTCTTTACTTTCGCCCAAAGCAGCGGACTGATCTTGTACCCTACCATCCGGTCTAACGCACGCCTTGCCTGCTGTGCATCAACCAGGTTCATATTGATCTCCCGCGCATCTTTGATAGACGCCTTCACCGCATTCTTCGTGATCTCATTGAAGCTGATACGGTACACTTTCTTTCCTTCCAGCTTCAGCGCTACATACAAATGCCACGAAATTGCCTCTCCCTCACGGTCAGGGTCAGTTGCGAGATAAATTTTATCTGCCTTCTTCACTTCTTTTCTAAGATTCGCAAGAATATCTCCTTTCCCGCGGATTGTAATGTATTTAGGCTCAAAATCATTTTCTACATCAATTCCAAGCTGGCTCTTTGGCAGATCTCTCACATGTCCCTGGGATGCTGTCACAACATAATTACTTCCCAGAAATTTTTTAATTGTCTTAACTTTTGCAGGCGATTCTACAATCACAAGATAACGTGCCATAAACTACTCCTTTATTTCTGTCCCTTTATTTCGATTTCTTTTCTTTCTACCAATTTCCTCTCACATAGTATCCTTTGGAAATTTCTTTGATCTTTCCATTCATTTCCAAAGAAACAAGCTGCCTCATCAGCTCTGGAATCGACAGCTTTGTTTCCGCCAGTATCTGGCCGATACTCTTCGGGTTCAAATCGAGACAACTATACACTATATTCTGTTCAGTTTCAAGTATTATTTTTGTTTCTGTCAAATTCTTCACAAAATTTCCACAAATATTCAGTTCCTCTAAAAGCTCTTCCGGTGATAAAATAATCCCCGCTCCCTGCTTGATCAGACGGTTGCAGCCTCTGCTCAATTGGCTGTCCACACTGCCCGGAAGTGCATATACATCTTTCCCCTGCTCCAGCGCCATATCAGCTGTAATCAGCGACCCGCTCCGTTCTCTCGCCTCAATGATGATCACCACATCTGCCAACCCACTGATCAACCGGTTTCTCGCCGGAAAATACTGTGCAAGCGGCGGACTCCCCGGTTGTTGTTCTGACAAAATTCCTCCATATTTTTTTAAATCTTCATAGAGTCCTCGATTCTCTTTTGGATAGCAAATATCCACACCGCTTCCAAGAATACCAAATGTTCCTCCGCTTCCGTGGATTGCCCCTCTTTGACCTGCTGCGTCGATTCCTCTTGCCATCCCACTGATCACAGAAATCCCCGCTTCACTCAATATTTTTCCAATCTTTCTTGCATAAGTTTCCCCATAATACGTACAGTTTCTGGCGCCGACAATTGCCGCAGTCCTTCTTCCCTTTTCCGGAAGTTTTCCCATCACATAGAGCGCATAAGGCGGTGAAGAAATGTTCCTTAATCTGTCCGGGTATTTTTCCTGTTCATATGTGACAAGCGCAATCCCTTTTTTTTGCCATTCTGCAACAATTTCTTTGCTCCATCGCCGTTTTCCTTCTTGTATGATCTGCGTGATCGTCTCCGCCTTTTCCTCTGTCCACTTCTCTTTTAACCTCTTCTTCAGTGCTGTTTCTTCTATATAATATAGCGTGTTTTTTTGAGGAAATTCCTTTGTCAGCTGTATTTTTTCCCTGTTTCCGATTCCCTTTAATCCCGCAAACCAAAAACGAAATAGTTCATCTTGTTCTATCTGATTCTCTCTTTGTTTTTCCACATTATTCCTCCACCCTTATCTCCAATATTTCTGATCCATTGTACGGTAAATCAACGCTTCATCCAAATGGGTCGATTCAATCTTTTCACTGCCTTCCAGATCTGCGATCGTCCTTGCTACCCGAAGTACTTTATAGTAGGAACGGGCAGTCAACTGAAGCGTCTCAAAACTTCTTTTCATCTTTTCTTTTCCCTCCGGATCCAATTCACAATGCTCCATCAGTGTTTTGACGGATACCCTTCCATTTGTCTGCTTCTTCTGCCCCTCATATCGTTTCTTTTGAATCTCTCGCGCTGCACATACTCGCGCACGGATAATATCGGATGTCTCCTCCTCATCGGTTTGGATCAGGCTCTCATACCGCACCTTCGGTACATCTACGCAAAGATCGATCCGATCAAGCAGTGGTCCGCTGATTCTGCCTAAATAATTGCGGATTTCCTGTTCACTGCACCGACATCGATTGTAATCCGGAAACTGTCCGCATGGACACGGATTCATTGCCGCCACTACAATCGTATCTGCCGGAAATAAATAGCTTCCTCCATTTCTGACAATATGAATCTTCTGTTCTTCCAACGGTTCTCTTAACGCCTCCAGCACATCTTTTCGAAATTCTGCCGCCTCATCCAAAAACAGACATCCACCATGACTTAAGCTCAATTCTCCCGGAACAGGATGCAAACCTCCTCCTACAAGCGCAGCCTTTGTGACCGTGTGATGTACCGCGCGAAATGGACGAGCTAAAATCAGAGGCCGTTTTTCATCCAAAAATCCTGCAACACTATACACTTTCGAAATCTCTATGCATTCCTCCATCGAAAGCGGAGGAAAGATGGTTGGAATCCGTCTTGCTACCATCGTTTTTCCAGAACCTGGCGGTCCGATCAGCAAAAGATTATGTTCTCCTGCAACTGCGATTTCTGCCGCCCGCTTTACAAATGTCTGCCCTTTGATCTCGCTAAAATCCTCTGAACCCTGACATCTATCCTCAACTTCTATATTCCGCTCTCCCGACACTTTATGATTTTTCCAGACAATTTTCTCACCCTCCTGTTCTATTTTTTTTGCAACTTCAATCAGTTCTGTCAATTTTGACACACCGATCACTTCCATCCCTGTGATACTTCTCCCTTCCTGTTCATTCTCCTTTGGAATCATGCAGCGGACGCATCCATGTTCTTTCGCTTCCAGAAGAATTGGGAGAATCCCGGGAACTTTTTTCACACCACCATCGAGACTTAACTCTCCGATTATAAGTACATTTACAAGCGTTTCCTGACTGATCACCCCATTGGCTGCAAGCACTGCTGCCGCGATTGGGAGGTCAAATGCTGCTCCTCTTTTTCTTACATTTGCCGGAGAAAGATTGATCACTACCTTTCTTGGCGGAATCTGTATGCCGCTGTTTTTTACTGCCGTGCGAACACGCTCTGCCGACTCTTTTACTTCCGATGCAAGATGACCTACCATATGAAAAAATGGAAGTCCATTTCCCACATCTGCCTCCACATGGATAAACTCTGCCTGCATTCCCTGCAGAGATGCTGATAAAACTGTGCTAAACAAAGCCGATACCACTCCTTCCCAAATCGCACTGCGTATCTTCTCTTAACCTCTTTTATTTCTGTACAAAAATAAGAACCGCACATGCGATTTTCTTTCTTTTTTCTTGTGTTTCCATACTATTTTTAATCGTTGATTTTCTGGCAGAAACGCCGGAATAATTCTGAAAGAGATGTTTTCAGAATGATTTTCTTTACTATAACATATCTTTTTTGTTTATGCTACATAAGGGTTATAATATTTTTATGAATAATTACAGTTTTCCATGCAATCGCTTGCATTTTCTCTCTAACGCAAATACGTCCCGTGCAGAAACACTTTCTGCCGGAACGTATCATTTTCTTATCTTCTTTTCTCTGCTTTTTACAAATATTCGTAAAATTTGTTATGCTTCTTCTGTCTCTACTTCGGGTTCTTCCACACGCTCATATTTCGAAAAGATCTTCCGGTAAATATACGATGTGACAAATGCCAGAAACGAAAATCCAGTCATGAACCAGAATGCAAGTGCTGTGATCATTGCCCGTGCACTGAAAAACGTCACAAACAGTACTAAAATATTGACTCCAAAAAGAAGTAATGTGAACGGAAAACTGCCGATACCGATCAACAGAGCATTTTTGAAAATCTGCTTCATTGTCGCGTGAAATCGTGCAATATAAGGGAAAATATACATTGCAATCATCAGATAAACAAAAGACATTGCATAAATGGTCACCCCAAATGCTTTTCCAAATCCGCCTTCCAGTCCCATCGCAAACCTGATGTCTACAAAAAGCACTGTTCCAACTAAAAGTATCACTAACCATGCGATCGTACTCTGTTTGAAATTCTCTTTAAATCCTTTTAGAAATCCTTTGGCAATATAACTTTCTTCGTTCTTTACCGCCTTCAATGTTACAGAATACAGCGCCGTCCACGAAGCACCGATCGTTACGATCGGAATGCTGCATAAAAGGAATAAAAAATTGAGGATGACCAAATCGGCTACCCTTCCCAAAAATCTCCAGACAATATTGTCTGTGTCAAATAATCTGCCCATACAATCCCGCCATTCATATAATTTTTGCGGCAGCTGCCGCCCTTCACTTTGTCAGACATAATTATATGATAGCACGTTCTCCTTTGATAGTAAACAGACATTTTGATGCTTTTTTCTCTGTTTTCATGTGGAAAAGCACAAATCTTCTCTCCAGCACATAAGCTATATTAAATATGCTTAGAGGTGCTTATCTTGAAATCATTTCCAACTCCCCTCACTTCTGCTGAGGAACAATATTACATGCAAAAATACACAGAGGGCGACCTTGAAGCAAAACACATCCTGATCGAACACAATCTCCGGCTTGTAGCACATATTGTCAAAAAATATCAACGTCCGGAGGAAGACAATGAAGATCTGATCTCCATCGGAACCGTAGGACTGATCAAAGCAGTCATCACCTTTAATCCCGAAAAAGGAAATCGACTTTCCACTTATGCAGCCCGCTGTATTGAAAATGAAATTCTGATGATGCTTCGCTCTAGAAAAAAATCCTCCCGGGAAATCTCTCTCTACGAACCGATCGGTACTGACCGGGAAGGCAATGAGATTCAGCTGTTTGATGTCATGGAGACAACAGATGAAGATATCCACGAGAAAATCAATCTCAAAGACGATGTACGCACTTTATACGAAAAAGTAGAATCCGAATTATCTGACCGGGAACGGCTCGTTCTGAAAATGCGCTACGGACTTTACAATGAGGAAGAATACACGCAGCGTGAAATCGCAAAAAGGCTTGGAATTTCCCGCTCTTACGTATCACGCATTGAAAAAAGCGCCGTGGAAAAATTGCGCAGCTTCTTTCCGGAATCTTGACAGAATACTAAGAAACCGAAAGCAAAGGCTCATTTTCACTGAAAATGCTTGCCGCTTTCGGTTTCCTCATCACATTATACTTCTTTCGCTTCCTGTCTTCTTAAAATATCATACTGCTCTAACGGCATTCCCAGATCTACATACAATACTTGTTTTGGATGCGGAGCGCTTTCCTGCTCATTGCCATCCTCATCTAAGATCCGCTTCACTTCCACACTAATATTTTCGCCATTCGGTTTCATCACTTCGATCGTCTCTCCGACAGAGAACTTATTTCTCTGTTCGATACGGTAAGTGCCATCACGCTCTTCCCCTACGATTCCAAGATAGGTATACTCTTTCACATAAGTATTGCTGTCATAGATCTGTGTTGTCTCATCCGGCTTTCCAAAGAAAAATCCTGTCGTAAACTGCCGATAAGTACAATTAGAGATCTGCTCCAGATACCATGGCATATTTTTCTCATAGAGTGCCGGATCCTTCTGATAGTCGTCAATCGCCTTGCGGTATGTTCTTGCAACCGTTGCTACATAGAGTGCGGTCTTCATACGTCCCTCGATCTTCAGACTGTCAATGCCCGACTCTAAAATTTCCGGGATATGCTGGATCATACAGAGGTCCTTGGAGTTAAAAATATAAGTTCCTCTCTCATTTTCATATACCGGCATATATTCTCCTGGTCTGGTCTCCTCAACCACAGAATATTTCCATCTGCATGGATGGGTACATGCTCCCCGGTTTGCATCTCTTCCGGTGAAATAGTTGCTGAGCAGGCATCTTCCGGAATAAGAAATGCACATCGCCCCATGGACAAATGTCTCAATTTCCAGCTCATCCGGAATATTTGCCCGAATCTCTCTAATTTCCTCCAGAGACAATTCCCTTGCTGATACGACACGAGATGCCCCCAGCTTATGCCAGAAATTATAAGTCGCATAGTTTGTATTATTTGCCTGCGTACTGATGTGACGCTCAATCTCCGGACAGATTTCCTTTGCAATCTCAAATACACCAGGATCGGCAATGATCAATGCGTCTGGTTTAATCTCTTTTAACTCTTTAAAATATTCTCGTACCCCTGAAAGATCCTCATTATGTGCGAGAATATTGGCAGTTACATATACTTTTACATCGTGTTCATGTGCAAATGCGATTCCCTCCTTCATTTCCTCCATGGAAAAGTTTTTCGCTTTCGCTCGAAGTCCGAATGCTTCTCCTCCAATGTAAACCGCATCAGCTCCAAACATAACGGCTGTCTTTAATACTTCCAGGCTGCTCGCCGGAATCAATAATTCTGGATGTCTTGCCATATATTTTTCCTTTCTGTACAACTTGTTTCTTTTCTATTTTTCTCCAATCTTTACACTGACTGTTGCTCCGTCCCCGATCGGAACTATAGACGTCAGCAGTCTGTCATCATGCTTTAATGCATACAGATATTCCCTCATTCGGCTATGGATCGTCCGATTCCTGCGCTCCACTGCGAAGCGAGATTCAATGATATCTCCTTCCTGAAGCACATTGTCCGATACGAGGACGCCTCCCGGATTCAAAAGACGCATCACTTCCGGCAGATAATAAATATACTGTCCTTTTGCCGCATCCATAAAAATAAAATCATACGGCTCTTTTAAGGACTGCATCACTTCCATCGCATCTCCTTCCAGAAGTGTGATCTGTTTTTCTTTTCCTGCCCGCCTGAAATTTTCACGGGCAATCGGAATCCGTTTCTCATATTTTTCAATTGTTGTGATCTCACATTCCTCTGTCACATATTCACTCATCAGAATTGCAGAAAATCCGACAGCCGTTCCAACCTCTAAAATCCGCTTCGGTTTCTGCATCGCAAGCAGTACTTTCAGAAAGCTCTGCATCTCCTTCCGGATGATCGGTACATAAGTATCCAGCGCCTCCTGCTCGATCTGCTCCAAAATCGCTGTGTTTTCTGTGTCAAGAGAATTAATGAACGTCACCATTCTTTCATCTACAATCATATGCCTTCTCCTCTGTTTCTGAATTGCAAAACCTCAGAAAATAAGGCGGAGAACCAAAATCCTCCGCCCTTCTTTCCTTCTATACATCCATAATGATCGGAAGGATCATCGGACGTCTCTTAGTCCGCTTCCAGATAAAATCATTCATCGTATCGCGGATCACTAATTTAATTCTGCTCCAGTCTGCATTGCGATTGTTTCTCAAACAGTTCTCAAGCGCATCGGAAAGTACCTGTCTTGCCTCTTCCATCAGCCCTTCGGACTCCCTTACATAGACAAACCCTCTCGAAACAATGTCTGGTCCTGCAAGGAGCTGATTGGTTCCCTTCTCCAGTGTCAGGACTACGATCAGTATACCATCTTCTGCCAAATGCTGACGATCACGTAATACAATATTTCCAACATCGCCAACACCGAGTCCGTCTACAAGGATTGCTCCCGTCTGTACTTTGTCTACAACCTTTGCACTTTGATTATCCAGCGCCAGTACCTCTCCGGATTTGAGGATGAATACATTTTCCTTCGGAATGCCAAGCGCTGTCGCAATTCCTGCATTTGCCTTCAAATGACGATATTCTCCATGAACCGGAATCGCATATTTTGGTTTCACAAGAGAATAGATCAATTTCAACTCTTCCTGACAGGCATGCCCGGATACGTGTGCATCCTGGAAAATAACATCTGCACCCTTCTGGGAAAGTTCATTGATCACCCTTGACACTGCCTTTTCATTTCCCGGGATTGGGTTTGAACTGAAAATAACTGTATCTCCCGGCTTGATGCTGACCTTCTTATGAATATCTGCTGCCATACGGGATAATGCCGCCATAGACTCTCCCTGGCTTCCTGTTGTGATCAGAACCGTCTTCTCATCCGGATAATTCTTCAGCTGATCGATCTCGATCAATGTCTTGTCCGGCACATTCAGATACCCAAGCTCTGATGCTGTGGAAATAATGTTGACCATGCTCCGTCCTTCCACGACAACTTTTCTGTCATACTTATAGGCAGAGTTAATGATCTGCTGTACACGGTCTACATTCGATGCGAAAGTGGCAATAATAATCCTTGTATTTCTATGTTCTGCAAAAATCTGGTCAAAGGTCTTTCCAACTGTCCGCTCTGACATCGTAAATCCCGGGCGCTCTGCATTTGTACTGTCTGACATCAGCGCAAGCACACCTTTCTTTCCGATCTCAGCAAATCTCTGAAGATCGATCGCATCTCCAAATACCGGAGTGTAATCGACTTTAAAGTCACCTGTATGCACAACGATTCCTGCCGGCGAATAAATTGCAAGCGCAGAAGCATCTGCGATACTGTGATTTGTCTTAATGAATTCAATCCGGAACTGCCCCAGATTGATTGACTGTCCGTGACGTACAACCTTTCTTCTTGTACAGCGGAGCAGGTTGTGCTCCTTTAATTTATTTTCAATGATTCCCATCGTAAGCTTTGTCGCATAGATTGGAAGATTCATCTCTTTTAATACATAAGATAATGCTCCGATGTGATCCTCATGTCCGTGGGTAATGACAAATCCTTTCACCTTTTGGATATTATCCTTCAAATAAGTGATATCCGGGATCACAAGGTCGATTCCTAGCATATCATCCTCCGGGAATGCCAGTCCACAGTCTACTACAATAATACTGTCCTCATATTCAAAGGCAGTAATGTTCATTCCGATCTGCTCAAGTCCTCCGAGCGGAATGATCTTTAATTTTGAATTGCTCTCTCTTTTCAAAAGCTACACCTCCATGTTTCATTCTACTTTCTTTTCTCTGCACTTTCTCTTTCTGCACATTCTTTACATTGTCCGTAGAATTTCAACTCGTGGTCCAGAACATGGAAATCCGTTTTCCTCTCAATATAACTTTCCAGCTCCTCTAAGAGATCATCTTCAAAAGACCATACTTTTCCACAACTTTTACATATCAAATGATGATGATGATGCTTTCCTTCCCCGCCTTCGATCAGGGTTCCGATTTCATATCTGACACATCCATCATCCAGATTAATCCGATCCACCAATTGCAATTCCAGTAACAACTGTACCGTCCGGTATACGGTCGCCAATCCAATTTCAGGATAGTCGACTTTCACCAGTTCATAAATGTCCTCCGCTGTCATATGCTCACCACGATGTTTTTCAAGCACCTCAAGTACAAGCAGTCTCTGGTTTGTCACTTTCAGTCCCTGCTCTTTTAATATTTTCTTAAACGCTTCCTGGTTTAATGTCATATGCCACCTCATCTGCAAAGTTCTATACTCAAATGTATCTAACTACATTTCAATATCAACGTCTTCTAATAATTCTTCAAATACTTTTGAAACTGCAAGAAGTTCTGTATCATCTTCCACAACTTCATATACACTTTCATCCTCTTCTACTTTACTTAAATCCTTCAAGATCAGACATTCTGCATCATCTTCTTCAGAATCTGTAACAAGAATATATGTCACACCGCCTAATTTTGTCTGTTCTAACACAAAAAATTCTACTGCCTGATCTTCTCCTTCAAATGTAAATGTAATCTTTTCCATAAAAACTCCTACACTTCTTCCATATCCTCGTCTGACTTCTGTCTGAAATAAACAGAATCCAGATATCCCTGCAAGATAAAAACTGCCGCGATCTTATCTACATATTTCTTGCGGTCTTCTCTTCGTACGTTATTTTCGATCAATGTCCGTTCTGCCTCGACGGTTGTCAGGCGCTCATCCCACATCGTAACCGGAAGTGCTGTTCTCCGCTCAAGCATCTCCTTGAATTCCAGCGACTTCTCTGCCCGGTCACCGACAGTGTTGTTCATATTCTTTGGGAAGCCAAGAACAATCTCCTCGACCTGGTATTCCTGCGCAAGTGCCTCAATACGAGCCAGTGTCTTTCTTAGCTTGTTCTCTTCCTTCCTGCAGATTGTTTCAATTCCCTGGGCAGTAAGACCTAAAGGGTCACTGATTGCGACCCCCACCGTCTTAGACCCATAATCCAGTCCCATAATCCTCATACGATATTATTCCCATCCGTGATGCTCGATATACGCTTTCAGCATCTCCTCTACAAGCTCGTCCCGCTCCATCTTCATGATCAGACTTCTCGCGCCATTGTGACTTGTGATGTAAGTCGGATCTCCTGACATAATATACCCTACGATCTGATTTACCGGGTTGTATCCTTTTTCTTTCAGTGCCCCATACACGATCTCAAGAATGTCTTTCGCCTTGATCTGTGGTCCGGTCTCCACGTGAAAGAACTGTGTATTGCTCAAATCTTTCATCTTTTCTTCCTCCGTTTCATACATTTCTATTCTAATATAAATGTACCAAAAATACAATGAATATTTTGTGAAGGATTTTTAAAATGATTCTCAAAATAAAGTTTTCTACTTTTACAATGCATCCACTGTCCATGCATCTTTTCCGACAGTCACTCTTAGTAACCTGCCAGATAAGTTTTCATCAGACAAGATTGCCAGCCTGATATATTCCTTCGTATGTCCGATCCAATATGTCTTTCCGTCTTTCTCCATCTGTTCCTCTACAAGAATTTCTGTCTCTTTGCCCGAAAATTGTTCCTCATAAGCTTTCCGGTTCCGTTCATTCAATGCAAGTAACTTGTTACTCCTTTTTGTCTTCTCCGGCTCCGGCACTTGATTCGGCATTACCGCAGCCTTTGTTCCCTGACGCTTTGAATATTTAAAAATATGCGTCTCATAAAAATTTACTTTTTCTACAAATGCCCTTGACTCTTCAAATTCTTCTTCGGTCTCTCCCGGGAATCCGACGATTATGTCTGTAGTCAATGCCGGATTTTCAAAATATTTACGGAGCAGCATACATTTTTCAAAATATTCTTCTGCTGAATATCTTCGGTTCATCCGCTTTAAAGTCTCCTCGCAGCCACTTTGCAATGACAGATGAAAATGCGGACAGATTTTTGGAAGTGCAGACAGCGCCGACGCAAATTCTTCTGTGATAATGCGGGGTTCCAACGATCCGAGTCGGATTCTCTCGATTCCTTCGATTGCATGAACCGCCTGGATCAGCGAAAGTAACGTTTCCTTTTCTTCAAAGTCAACTCCGTAAGAACTCAGATGAATTCCTGTGAGCACAACTTCCTTATAGCCATTGGTCGCAAGTGCACTCACTTCTTCCACAACTTCTTCTTTTCTTCTGCTTCTGACACGACCTCTCATGTATGGGATGATGCAGTATGTACAAAACTGGTTACAGCCGTCCTGTACTTTAATATATGCCCGTGTGTGTTCTGCAGTCTTGGTCAGATGGAGTTCTTCGTATTCTTTCGTGTGATTGATATCAATGACTTCCTGCTGCACAAACACACCGTCTGCTTCTTTTCGTTTCTGCTCATACTCCTCAAGAATCTCGATCAAATTCTGCTTCTTATTATTTCCGATGACAATATCAATACATTCATCGATCTTATCGCTGTTTTCCTGCGCCTGCACATAACATCCCGCCGCCACAACGATTGCATCCGGATTCATCTTTTTTGCTCGGTGGATCATCTGTCTTGACTTTCTGTCAGCCATATTGGTCACCGTACATGTGTTGATAATATAGATATCCGCCCCTTCCTGAAACGGAACAATCTCATAGCCATTCTGCTCCAACAGTTCCTGCATCGCCTCTGTCTCGTATGCATTGACTTTACATCCAAGATTATGTAATGCTGCTTTTTTCATCTTTTTTCCCTTTCTTTTTCTGCTTCTATGTAATTGTTATCCAAAATCACGAAAATTTCTCCATTTCTTTGGCACTTTGTTCCTTGACTTTTATACCCCCAAACTTTAAGATAAGGGTAGAACAAAATTCAAGGAGGATTATTCAATGAAAACAGTACAAATTTCATTAAATTCAATCGACAAAGTAAAATCTTTCGTAAACGAAATCACAAAATTTGATCACGATTTCGACTTAGTATCCGGAAGATATGTGATTGACGCAAAATCTATCATGGGTATTTTCAGCTTAGACTTATCAAAACCGATCGACTTAAACATCCACGCTGAAAAAGACCTTGATACTATTTTAGAAGCGCTTGCTCCATACTTAGTATAAGTTTTCAACAGTCACCTACGACTTTGATAAAGAAGTATACAGATATTCTTCGGAATGTCTGTAAGAAAATATAGATATGTTCCGGCCGGCTCCGGTCAGGAACATATCTATTTTTTTACTATTTTACAACAATCGTCTCCACAGTGTTCACAGCTGCCTCAAACAGTTCATCAATCTTTTCTGCAAGATTTTCTTCTGATCTGCGGATCACATTGATATTCGGTTTTGTCACCGGATGTTTTGCGACAAAGATCGTACAACAATCCTCAAACGGAAGAATAGACGTCTCGTAAGTATCGATTTTCTCTGCAATCTCCACGATTTCCTGCTTGTCAAATCCAATCACCGGACGGTATACCGGCAGTGTACATACATCATTGGTTGCTGCCAGACTCTGCATCGTCTGGCTCGCCACCTGTCCGATACTCTCCCCTGTGATCAACCCAAGGCATCCGCTCTCTTTTGCAAAATGTTCTGCAATCTTCATCATATAACGACGCATAATAATCGTCAGCTCATCATGCGGACACTTATCATAAATATACAGCTGAATGTCTGTAAAGTTGACAATGTGCAACTTAATCGGTCCTGAATACTTTGCCACTAATTTCGCAAGATCGATTACTTTCTGTTTTGCACGCTCACTTGTATACGGTGGTGCATGGAAATAAGTTGCCTCCAGCCCGACTCCTCTCTTGGAAATCATATAACCTGCTACCGGGCTGTCAATCCCACCGGAGAGCAGAAGCATCGCCTTTCCGTTTGTTCCCACCGGCATTCCACCTGGTCCCGGAATGATTTCTGAATAAATGTAGATCTGTTCGCGGATTTCGATATTAAGCTTGATCTCTGGCTTGTGCACATCTACCTTGATTTCTGGAAATGCCTCTAAAATAGCCTCTCCAAGATCGCAGTTGATCTCCATAGAATTCTTCGGATAACTCTTCTTGCCTCTTCTTGCCTCTACTTTAAATGTTGTATTTTTATCTGGATACATCTGATCCATATAATCTACAACATCTTTTTTTAATTGTTCAAATCCCTGGTCTTCCACATGGACTACCGGACAGATTCCCACGATTCCAAAAACTCTCTTTAAACTTGCGACAGTCTCCTCGTAGTCATACTCTCCTTCACATTCTACATAGATTCTCCCCTGAGATTTGTGGATATCAAAAGTTCCATCCACATCTTTCAGCGCATAACGCATCTGACGGATCAAGGCATCCTCAAAAAGATATCTGTTTTTCCCTTTGATCCCGATTTCTCCGTATTTTATCAAAAATGCATGAAATATCATTTTTCTTATCCTTTCTTTTGCATATTATATCAATGTCTTGTATACCTTCTCAGCATCGGTACACAATTATATAATGTTTCCAGTGTATAGTCAATTTCCTCTTCGGTTGTAAATTCGGAAAGACTGAATCGAAGCGTCGCATCGAGGTATTCTTTCTTCACACCGATTCCTTTCAGCACACCGCTGATTGCCGGATGATTTGATGCACAGGCAGAACCAGAGGACACATAGATTCCTTTGTCTTCCAACGTATGAAGCAGCACTTCACTTCGGATTCCAGCTACACCGACACTGATAATATGCGGCGCACTCGTCTCATCTGTCACTCCATGGATTACTACATCATCGATTTTCTGGATTCCTTCAATGAACCGATTTTTCAGCGCACGCATCTTTGCGGTCTTTTCATCCAAATCCGTATAAATCTCTTTGACGGCTCTTCCAAGTCCAGCAATCCCCGGAACATTCTCCGTGCCGGAACGAATATTTTTCTGCTGTTCTCCTCCGAAAATAATCGGATGGATCTTCACCTTCTCGTTGATATAAAGCGCTCCGATTCCTTTCGGTCCGTGGATTTTATGTCCGCTCACAGACATCATATCAACCCCGATCCGCTTTGGATAAATCCGATATTTTCCAAATCCTTGAACTGCATCCACATGAAATAAAATTTTATTGTTGTACCCCTTAATGATACGCGCTGCTTCCTCAATTGGTTGAACCGCTCCCATCTCATTATTCACATACATGATCGATACGAGGATTGTCTCCTCACAGAGCGCTTCCTGCAGTGCGGAAAGCTTCACCTTTCCTTCTGCATCCACAGGAAGATACGTCACGCGAAATCCTTCTTCTTCAAGATAATGCATCGTATTTAAAATTGCCGGATGCTCGATGGACGAAGTGATCAGATGTCTCCCTGCCCGATGATTTGCCCTTGCAGCACCGATCAGCGCAAGGTTATCGCTCTCAGTTCCTCCGGAAGTAAAAAAGATTTCTTTTTCCTGCACTTTCATCGCCTTTGCAATGATTTCCTTTGCTTCCTTGATATATTGTTCTGCCTCGACTCCTTTTCTGTGCATAGAAGATGGATTTCCGTAATCTTCACACATTACTTTTCCAACAATGTCCCGCACACATTCATAACACTTTGTTGTCGCCGAATTGTCCAGATATATTTCCATAGTTTTCTCCTGTTTTCTTTTACTATCAGATTATGTCATTCCTGTTCCAGATGATACATCAGCACAGACAACATCGTCATCCCCGCCGTCTCTGTGCGAAGGATCCGCCTTCCAAGCGTGATCGGATATGCTCCTGCCTCCATGGCAAGCTTCACCTCTTCTTGCTCAAATCCGCCTTCCGGACCAATAAAAATCCCAACCGACTGCCCCGGCTGTATCGCTTGGATCCGCTCTTTTGTAGCCTGCATTCCCTCCGCCAATTCATATGGGATCAGAAGAACATCAAGGCTTTTCGCATAAGAAAGCGCTTCCTGAAAGTTCATCACTTGTTTTATTTCCGGGATCACATTTCTCCCAGCCTGTTTTGCAGCGCTCTCTGAGATCCCGCTCCACCGTTCTCTCTTCTTTGCCGCCTTTTTCTGATCCAGCTTTACCACTGCCCTCTTTGTCGCAACCGGAATCACTTCCCATACCCCAAGTTCTACCGCTTTCTGGATGATCAACTCCATCTTATCGCTCTTTGGGAGCCCCTGAAACAGATAAAGTTTTGATGGAAGTTCATTTTCCGCTTCCCGTTCCTCCAAAATCCGAGCCGTTACCTTGTCTGCCTCCAGTGATTCGATCTCACAGAGATACTTCTTATTGTTGCCATCACTGATTTCCAACTGCTCTCCCGTCCTCATACGAAGTACATTCTTCATATGATTGACGTCCGATCCGGTAATCTCAATGTATCCATCCCTCACTTGATCTGGCACTACAAAAAAATGCTGCATGTTCTTCTATCCTCTTTCTTAGAAATTTTTTCTTGCGGTAACAGATACCCACTCTCCTTGATAGGTCACTTCCAGCACTTCCAGCCCCGCTGCCTTCACTGCCTCTACAACAGTATCTTCCTTGTCATCGATGATTCCGCTTGTAATATAGACACCACCTTTTTTCAGCTGGTTTAAGATCACTGGTGTCAGTGGCACAAGAACGTCCGCAAGAATATTTGCCACAACAATGTCATACTTATCATAGCCGACTTTATCCTGCACTTCCTTATCATCAATAATATTGCCAATCATGACTTCATACTGGTCTCTAGTAATTCCATTGACTTCCATGTTTTCATAAGTAGCATCGATTGCACACGGATCAAGATCTGTTCCCACAGAATAAGCTGCGCCAAATTTTAAGGCAAGCATGCCAAGAATTCCGCTTCCACATCCTACATCAAGAATTCTTGTCTCCTTTGTCACATGTTTCTTCAGCTGACGAATACAAAGCTGTGTCGTCTCGTGCATTCCTGTTCCAAATGCTGTTCCCGGATCGATATGAATGATCATCTTATCCTCATCTTCCGGTTTTACCTTTTCCCAGGATGGAATAATTAAAATGTCATCGACATAGAACTGATGAAAATACTGCTTCCAGTTATTTACCCAATCCAGATCTTCTGTCTGAGACTCTTCGATCGTCCCTTCTCCTACATTCGCATAGGCACGCATCGCTTCAAACTCATTTCTGACCTTTGCAAGCATCTCCTCTTTATCCACATCCTCCTCAAGATAGAAGCTGAGGTAAGCAATTCCATCATCCCTCTCGATCTGCGGCAGGATGTCTACAAACATCTGCTCTTTATCAGCCTGTGTAAGCGGCACTTTATCCTCAATCTCCACACCTTCAATTCCCAGATCCATCAACATACTGCTGACAAGGTCTTCCGCCTCTGTTGTTGTCTTTAATCTGAATTTGTTCCATCTCATAATCATTCACCTCTTTAAAAATCTAATCTGCATCTTCTCCCAATAACAGATTTCTTATCTTCTCTGCTCTGCCTATTTTTACTTTACTGTATTAGAAAATCCCCAGGTGCTCCAGAAGAATCTTTATTCCCATTAAAATCAGGATCAATCCTCCTGCCAGTTCCGCTTTGGACTTATATTTTGCACCAAATACATTCCCAATCTTCACCCCGCCTACGGACAGTAAAAATGTTGTCACTCCGATAAATGCAACTGCCGGGATGATGTCCACCTGCAAGAATGCAAATGTGATCCCAACTGCGAGTGCATCAATGCTGGTCGCAACCGCAAGCACAAGCATCTCCTTCACCTTAAGAGAATCTTCTTCCATCCCGCACTCTTCGCCGTCTTCCCGCGATTCTTTGATCATGTTCAGACCGATGATCCCAAGAAGTACAAATGCAATCCAGTGATCGATCGAAGTGATCACATGGCTGAACTGCACACCCAATGCATATCCCAAAAGCGGCATCCCCGCCTGAAATATACCAAAATAAAGTCCGACAATGCCAGCCTTTGTCCATGTACATTTCTTCATCGCCAATCCTTTGCAGACTGACACTGCAAACGCATCCATGGAAAGACCTACCGCGATCAAAAATAATTCTATGATTCCCATTGTT
Organism: Faecalimonas umbilicata; assembly: GCF_042846195.1. Lineage (NCBI taxonomy): Bacteria > Bacillati > Bacillota > Clostridia > Lachnospirales > Lachnospiraceae > Faecalimonas > Faecalimonas umbilicata. The sequence continues at coordinate 1,014,113 of NZ_AP031411.1, read as the reverse complement.
TTCTTCCTCTTCTTTTGTTTGCTCTGCAAGGTCTTCCAAAATCTATTTTTAGACCTATCAATTTATCATAACATAAAAAGGAAGTTTCTTCTACACTATTTTGAAGCTGTTGCTACTCTTCACAGATCTCCCGAACTTCATCATGCATCTCTCCCGCATATTGTTCTTCTGTCATCGTCACAAGAACATCTCCTGCTCTGATCATTGTGTTTCCTCTCGGAATAATCTCTCTTCCGCTTCTTTGAATCGTCACAAGCAGGCAGTGATCCGGCCACTGGATTTCTCCAACCTCATGATCCGCTGCCGCTGAACCAAACATCACAGACTGCCGCATCAGTACTTTCTCCCTGCTTCCTTCTTCTTTCAGTTCTCCTCTGCCCGCGAGCAGGCGTTCCAGAAGGCTTTCGTAGATCGGATCAGACTTTAATAACGTCGCCACAATATATGCCACGATCGAGATGATCGAGAGTGACAGCATCTGGCTCACTGACCCAGTCATCTCAAAGATCAGGATGATTCCGGTCAGCGGCGCACGCACGATCGCGGTGAAATAGCCTGCCATTGCAAGTAAGACAAAATTATTGATATAATCCGGGTCCATTCCAAAGTAATTGACACCGATCATTCCAAAGATTCCCCCAGTCAATGCTCCAAGCACAAGCAGTGGAAAGAAAATCCCTCCCGGCGCCCCGGAACCGAAACAGACTGCCGAGAACACAAATTTCGCTGCGAGCAAAAAGATTGCTCCCCCTAGCAATAGCTTATGATCTGTCATCAGATCGATCAGTTCATGTCCGCTTCCAAGTAATTCCGGCGCTGTAAATGCAAAAATTCCGGCAAGCGTAAATGGAATAAGCAGTCGTGTCACTTCATTTAACCATGAGACTTTTTTATACATTGCCTGCACCGTCAGCGTAAACCAGTTGTAAAATGCACCGAAGCATCCAAGAATCACTCCAAGCACAACGATCATCCAATAATAATTCTGTGGAAGTACATTTCCGATATCAAACTGAAATACCGGTTCTATCCCGATAAACTGAGAAGAAATATAATCTGCAGTAATCGATGCGGTCATCACCGAAATCAGCACAGATACCGAGAAATTTTTATGCACTTCTTCAAGTGAGAACATCACCCCCGCAAGAGGCGCATGAAATGCCGCCGACAGCCCGGCGCTCGCCCCACAGGTCAACAGAAACTTTTCTTCCGTCCGATCCCGCTTTAACAGTTTTGAAATCCCTTTTCCCGTCATTGCTCCAAGCTGGATCGACGGGCCTTCCCTTCCAAGCGATAATCCCGCCAGCAGTGACAGAAATCCTCCTGCAAATTTTGCTGGCAGCACACGCCACCATTTCTGCGATAATTTTCCCGCCATCTCTCCTTCCAGCTGTGGGATCCCGCTCCCTGAGATCATCGGCTCCCACCGGACAAGCAATCCTACAAGAACTGCCAACACCATTAAGACAAGCAGCCATCCTGCCATCCGCACCGGAGACTGTCCCGCAAAGGTGATGATCTCATCCATCCACTTCCCGGCATACTTCAATGCAATGCGGTAGGCAAGGACGATCAGACCGCCAATCATCCCGACAAGCAGCCCCTCTCCGATCAAAATGACCGGGAGATGCTCCTCTCTTTTAATCATCTGCGATGTATCATGCTTCATCTTTTTCCTCCTTACATGCTCATTTTCCTGTCCGCCGTCTTACTTCCTTGAAACAGACATCACTTTTCAATTTCCTCAAAACTATTTAACTCCAAAATTCCGCCATTGTCTACCCTGAAAATGCGATCGGCATTCTGGATTGTCGATAACCGGTGTGCGATCACGAAGGAGGTTCTTCCTTTTAATAACACTTCAATTCCTTTCTGCACAAGAAGTTCTGTATGCGTGTCAATACTAGATGTCGCCTCATCCAGTATGAGTATTTTAGGTTCTGACAGCATCGTTCTTGCAAATGCGAGAAGCTGTCTTTGTCCCGCTGAAAGTCCTGCGCCGCGCTCTTTTAACTCTGTATCATATCCCTTCTCCATCTTCATGATGAATTCATGGGCATGGACTGCTTTTGCTGCCCGGATGATTTCTTCCTCACTGGCTTCTAACCTTCCATATCGGATATTTTCCCGAATCGTTCCCGAAAACAAGAAGACATCTTGTGTCATAATTCCCATCTGACTTCTAAGACTTTCAATCGTCACACTCTTTACATCCCTGCCATCAATACAGACCTGCCCGTGCTGAATATCATAAAAGCGGCAGATTAGATTGACAATCGTTGATTTTCCTGCTCCGGTCGGTCCGATCAGCGCCACTGTCTGACCAGGCTCAATCTCAAAGCTGACATCCTTTAATACTTCCTTTTCTTTCTCATAGGAAAAGGTTACATGCCGAAAGCTGACAGCACCTGTGATCTCCGGCATCTCGCAAGCTGTCTCCCCGTCAGTCAGGTCCGGCTTCGTGTCAAGAATCTCAAAAATACGCTCTGCTCCTGCAATATTCGTCACAAGCTGATTATAGAAATTACTGAGGTTCATGACCGGTCGCCAGAACATTGAAATGTATGTTCCAAATGCGATCAGCGTTCCGACCTGCAGCATTCTGTCAAGAATCATATTGACCCCGAAAAAGTATAGTACCATTGTTCCAAGTCCCCAACAGAAATCTACAATTGGACCAAACGCATCTGCATAGCGCACTGCATCTACAAAGGAGTCCTTATGCTCCTGTAATAATTCTTCAAAAATCTGTTTCGTTTCCTGCTCCGCCCCGAAGCTCTGCACAACATACATCCCTGAAATATCTTCATGGACAAATGCATTCATATTCGATCCTTTTTTTCGGTGGATCTGCCACCGTATATGAGATTTGCTCTGCACAAAGGCAACTCCGAGGATCATAAGCGGCAAACTGGAGAGCGCTGCCGCTGCCAGCTTCCAGTTTTTGACAAACATGATCCCGACCACCGACAAGATTGTGATAAAATCCGGAATCAGTGTCGTGACACTGTTTGACAGCACCTCCTTCAAAGAATTGACATCCCCAATGATCCTTGCAAGAATCTTCCCGGTCGGTCTGCTGTCAAAAAATTGAAAACTCAGTGTCTGGATATGCGTATACAATTCTTCACGAATTGTGAGAAGCACCTCATTTGACACCTTCGCCATAATATACATACGCATTTTCACAAGCAAGACAAGTGTCAGGTTCAAAAGAACTGCCACAATGCCAAGCCTTTTTAACCCATGCCAGTCTTCTCCTGCAATATAAACGTCGATCGCCTGTTGGATGATCAGCGGATTGATCAGTGTGATCACAACTGATACAAGCATAATCGTCAGCACTGCCACGACCTGCTTTTTATATGCGAGCAGATAATAGAACATCCGCGCCAGAGTCTTTCTCTTTGACACTGTCTGGACCTGCTCATCTGTTCTCGTTGCATTTACCGCCATCGTTTTTCTCTCCTTCCTTTAAATAACTTCCCCCTGTATCTGACAGGTCTGATAATAAATCCCCTTTTTCTCCCATAATGTTTCATGCGTTCCCCGCTCTGCCACTTTTCCATCTTGTAAAATCAGAATTTCATCTGCATCTCGCACTGAAGAAACCCGGTGTCCGATGATAATCTTTGTCACATCTGTCACATTCCGTAGGTTCTCTTGGATTTGACGCTCGGTATCCATATCGAGTGCAGAAGTCGAATCATCTAATACGAGGATCGGCGCACGTTTTGCAATCGCCCGGGCAATGCTGATTCTCTGTTTCTGACCACCAGAAAGCCCTACCCCGCGCTCACCGATCAGCGTGTCATACCTGCTTTCCATACGCTCTACGAAATTTTTTGCCTCCGCACAATCAAGAGAGGCAACCACCTCTTCCCGCAAAACTTCTCCCCGCTTTCCAAACCGTACGTTTTCTTCCACCGTATCTGAAAACAAGAAGACATCCTGCATAACAAGCGCAATGCTTCTTCTCAACTGATGAAGTGGGAGTTTTCGAATATCCTTCCCATCCAAAAGGACCTTTCCTCCCGTGACATCATAAAACCGCTGAAGTACATGGATGACAGAAGTCTTTCCCGCACCGGTTTCTCCCATAATCCCGAGCGTCTTTCCTGCCGGCAGATCAAAGGATATGTCTCGCAAAATGGAATGTCCGTCAAGTTCCAAAGAAACATGTTCAAATGTAATATTCCCCTTTACATTCTCCAGTCTTTCCGGGCTCTTAGGCTCTGTAATTTCCGGATATTGTCGGTAAATCTTCTTCAGCTTTTCATTGGATGCAACTGCCGCCGCAAAGTCATTGAACAGCCATCCTAGCATCTCCATCGGCCAGACGATGTTCATTGAATATTCCACAAATGCCCCGAGCGTTCCCAGTGTGATTTTTCCCTCGATCACACGGTGTCCGCCAAAAATAATAACAATAACTGGAAGCAGCTTTGTGATTGCCTGAAATAATGGCTGGTATCGAACCAGCACTTTAGACTGCTTCATATTCAGTTCGTAATAACGCTTGTTGTGAGATAAAAATTTTCTGATCTCAAATTTCTCCCTTGCAAATGCTTTGACGGTACGCACTCCGGCAAGATTTTCTTCCGCCACCGTATTCAGAGCAGCATTTTCTTCACTAATCTCCTCATACACATTTCCAAGCTTCTTTTCCATCATAATTGCAAACAGCGCCACCATTGGCATTGCGATCACCGGAATAAGAAACAAACCTCTGTCAAGGCGATACATACAAACCAAAATCACACTGGTATGAAAGATGACTTCTACGATCAACATGCTGATATAAGTCAGTGATCCCCATATTTTATCTACATCATCTTTGACCCTCGACATCAGTTCTCCAGTATTTGTATTGTTAAAATACCGCATGGACAACGACTGGATATGATCAAACAGCCTTCTTCTAATATCCATCGCGATCTCCGATCCCACCCGGTCAAAAGTAAATTCTTGAAGATATCCAAAAACACATCTTCCTACTCCGATGAAAAAGACTCCAAAAAGTAGCATTGGAAAAATTTCCTTCTGTCCCTTTCCAATCACATCATCAATCATACGCTTTGTAATCTGTGGAGACAGCATGTCAAGACTGACCTTGATAACCAGGCAGCCGATTGCAAACGCATACACATACCACTTTTCCAACAGATATTTTGATATTTTTTTCATAAGTTTCCCCGTTCTCCTTTCCTCTCTTATACAACAGACCTTTTTCGCTCCTAAGAATCTTTTTCTTTTCCAAAGCGCCACACTTCTGTGCTCCGCCAGGAATCTACTGAAAATTTTGATTAAAAGATGAAATTTCCCACAAAAAAAGGACATGCCTGGTGCACATCCTGATTTTCCCTATTGCGGTTCAAACTTCCTCTATAAGATGTGCTTCTTCTATGTTTTCTGCAAGATTCTCCCAGAACAGATATCTCTCCAAAGATATCCACCCAGAAACGCTTCTTTTCCAGGAAATTCCTGAAAAAAGAAAGCTGTGGCACGCATACCACAGCTTTTGCACAAAAAGAAAACACTATCTTTCTATTCTTACTTTACTCTAAAAAAGATTCTCCTGAGGTAAACGTTCCAAACGGTTGCTGTATATTGTTGTACAATCCATTGAATTTATTGTTCTCTTTGCGTTCATAGTTTTACCTCCTTCTTTTTCTTATTTAACGCTGTTTTTATTATAAAACTGTCGACAGTATCTGTCAATATTTTTTATAAAATTATGGAAATTCACAAAAAATCATGCTCTTTTTGATCAATTTGCATAATACGACTCCATGATGGCATTGACTTTTGACACAACATAATTACTTCCACCTTTTTTCTGTACATCTTCCACCATTCCGATTACAGACAGTGGCCGCTCTTCCCCCTCTGTCGTTTCACATGCAAACCATCCATATTCAAGAGCTCCTGCATCCTCCTGACTTCCTTTTGTCTCGGCTGTTCCGGTCTTTCCAAGCAGGGAAACTCCCTCGATTCTTCCGCCTGCTCCAGTTCCAGTCGGATTCTCAATAACCTGCACAAGATCACTCTGAATCTGTTTTGCCGTCTCCTTCGTAAATACATCTTTTTTCCAATACTCTGCTTGCTGTCCTTCCTCCATCTGTAGTACCGGAAGAATCATATTTCCCTCATTGACAAATGCAGAGTAAATGGACGCAAGATGAATTGGATTGACAAGTAATTCTCCCTGCCCATATCCTGTATCTGCCAGCTGAATTTCAGAAGAAATCTTACTGTCTGTTCCAAATGTAGATACTTGTGCACCGATGTCAAATGGCAGTTCTTCTTCAAATCCTGCCCGGCGCATGCCCTCGATCATCGTATCCGCCCCAATATCAAGCGCTGCACGTGCAAAGTAAATATTATCCGAATAGACAAGCGCATTCTGCAAGTTGACCTCGCTTCCATAATCGGTCAGTGTTGTAACCATATATTCCCCCCAACTTGCATCTTTCTGCCAGCTTAGCCCCACATATCCTTTGTTTTCATTTGGATCAATCTTCCCTGCATCCATGCCAATTGCTGCCGTGATCGGTTTAAACGTAGATCCTGGCACAAGAGCCGCATAGAATCGGTTCAAAAGCGGTCGGTTTGGATCTTCATTTAATTCTGTCCATCTCCGATCGGAAATTCCATAGACAAACTCATTCGGGTCATATGCCGGCGTGCTCACAAGTGCCATCACTTCCCCGGTTTTTGGATTTATGGAAACAGCCATCGCAGCATCTCCTTGAAACTGTTCGTACGCTTTCTGTTGGATTGCAGCATCGATAGTCACCGTCACATCTTGTCCATCTTCTTTTTCCTTCGCAGCTAAAAGAATCTTTGTCCTGCCATTCTGATCTGCTGTGTAGATTTCATAGCCATCGGAACCCTTTAGTGTTTTCTCATAGGCAAGTTCCAAACCTGATTTTCCAATCACACTATTTTCATGATACCCTTCCGACTGTTTTTCTTCCAGTTCCTCTGCACTGATCGGCTGCACATAGCCAGTCAGATGTCCTCCTGCTGCTCCAAGAGGATAGACTCTTCCTTCCGACTCAGAGATCATAACTCCTTTGACTTCCAGCAGACGCTGTTCTTTTTCTTCATTCCCTTTTGCCATCGACTTTAATGGCACAAACACGTCATCTGTCACCCACGCAGCGCTGAGCTTTGTTTCTATCTCTTCCTCTGTCATATCCATTTCTGCTGCAATTTTTTCAATTGCTCCCGTCTTATCCTCATCCATCTTTCCCGGGACCACACCGACTTGAAGTACAGTTCCATTGACTGCAAGCCCATTTCCATTCCGATCCAATATATTTCCCCTGCGTGCCGAAACCGTGGACACGACAATTCTGTCATCTTCCCTCAATTCCGGGAAAATCAATGACGGTTCCCATACAAGTTTCCAGTCACCGCCTTTTTCTTTGACCAGACTTGCTTCATTGTAAAATGCTTTTTCTCCTGCCACAGTTTCCATCTTCGTCTGATAAGATACTACAGCTGTCTTCTCTTTGTCCTTCTTTTTCTTCTCCTTGTCAAACTTCACTTGAAGTCCACTCATCTGGATCCCTTCATAAATATTTTTGTTTTTCTCAAGGAAAGCTTTCTTTTCTATTCCGCTTGTGTCACTGACAAACGCATACATCTCTTCATACTTTCCTTTGGAAAGTAATTCAAAATATTCTTTCTTAACCCTCTTTGGAGTCTGTCGGATATCTGCAACATTCAACATCACCCCGGTTGCGATCACTCCAATAACCAAAAGCACAGAAACCCCGAGCCACACCCAATTGAAGCTTTTCTCTTTCCTTCTGTAATTCTGTATCTCTTGTTGTTTTTTTGTACCCTTATTTTGTGTTCTCTTCTCTGACATGAATACTCCCTTCTACTTTTTCTCAGCCTCTTCCATATAAGTTGGAAGCATATTCTCCTCCGACTGAATGATCCTATTTCCAATATACTGGAAACTTCTCTCCCCTCGTTGCCTTACGGTCACTTCATGTACGAACGCACAATCTGTCATCCGTTCTTTCCAGACCGCCTCCACCGTTATGGTCAATGTTCCATCTGGATTTTCCTTATAAGCCGTCACCTCCGGCACCGGCACATTTGTAATATTATATCTTCGATACAACATTTCTTCCCGTTTATAACAGTTCTTTTCTTTCTGATACTCCTGCCTTCCCCGAAGAATTTCTACCGGAACCGAAAGGTAACTCTGCACTACCGACTCAAATTCCTGCGCCGGAATCCCCTCCGGATATACGTCATCTGCCGGATAATTTCCATTCTGTATCCGGTAAAACTCTTCAAACAACGACCGAAAATCCAGTCTGTCATAATTCTTCTCATTCCACTCCTCAAAAAATAATCCTCCGTTGTAGTACCCACTTTGTGGAACATAACGTTTACACAATTCTCTTAACGCATCCGGAATCGGTTCCATCCGAACTGCATCGACTGCATCCTCTCCATCATAACCTGCCGGACGATATTTCTTATAGATTAAATATCCTTTCTCGGTTACCTTCCACTCCTTTGCTGCATAACGCTCCATATACGAGATAAACTGATCTTCTTTCTCTCTGCTTAGGACAACATTCGTTATGATCAGGTTTGTTCCATCAAAAGTCAGATCGGTCTGCCGGATTCCGTTTCTTTCCAGCGCCCGGTAAAACCGTACGGTTCCCTCTCTGCCGGATGCTATCTCTTCGCAGAACTTTCTTAGCTTCTTCGGATTCTGCAAATTGGTCTGATTATTTTCATCTATTATAATATACCCCCGTTTCCCCATTTTTTCTACCATCTCTTTCAAAGAAATCTCCGGCTTTTCCTTATAAATCTTCTGATAATCTTTTGCCACTGTTTCCGCTTCCGCAAGCAGAATCTCCTGCTCTGATTTCGGAATCTCCCCGGACACTTCTACTTTTGCCTTCTCATCTGTGCGATCACATCCCTGCACGCAGGCAGACAGAAGAAGTATTGTCAAAAACAGTAAAACACACTTGCACACACACCGCTTCTTTCTCTCTTTTCCTTGTCCTGTCTCCATTCCTATCTCCCCTTTCTTTTGCCTCCGTCTTTTCAGAACAAACCACCGCTACCAGCTCCTTTGACCCTATACGGTTATTATTCTTACACTTGTAATATTTTGCCGTAAAAAGATAAGAAAGCGCTCCGCTTTCCTTTCTTTTATATTACATTTGTAGTATTTAATTGTCAATCCCTTTTCTGCAAACTCTTTTCTCTATTCTGCCTGCGTCAGAATCTCCTTTTGCTCTTCCTCCGTGAGCATCTCATTTTTTACCATCGTCTCTAACACTTGCTGCTGTCTCTGTTTGGCGAGTTCCGGATTTTTAGTCGGCGCATAGGCCGATGGTGCATTTGGGATTCCCGCCAGCAACGTACTCTCATAGTCATTCATCTGTCCGGGTTCTTTTTGAAAATATCCAAGACTTGCCTCTCTTACACAGTCATATCCATCCCCAAAATAAATATGATTTACATATAGTTCTAAAATCTCCTCTTTTGTAAATTCTTTTTCCATCGCAATTGCCATAAATATCTCGGCAATCTTCCGCTCAACTGTTTGATCCATGTCAAAATAGAAATTTTTTGCCACCTGCTGAGTAATCGTGCTTCCTCCCTCCAAAAGCTTTCTCGCACGGATATTGTGATAGAATGCCCGCGCAATTCCAATAGGATCAATTCCTTTGTGTCTGTAAAACCGTTTATCTTCCACTGACACAACTGCTTTCTTGTAAATATCCGGGAGCTGCTCTGCCGATACGAAATTTTCATCTTCCACTGTTTCCTTCCGGATCTGCACAAGACTCTTCTCTTCCAGCGCCTCCTGATACATCCGATATCCCTTCCCGGCAACAAATCCCCCTGCACAGACAATGATCAGAAGCATCCCTACCAGTATTCTGCGAATCCATTTCATACGCCTCTCCTCCTTTGTATGTCCTGCTTTTCACTTTCTTACCATGTCACCTTCAGCTTAAAATCTTGATCAATTTTGCACTGTCCCAGAGACAAACGCACCCCCTGGGTACGCAACAGACGGCAAATTTCATGAAAGATCCGCAACACACTGTTCTCATTTGCCATGTTCTCTCTATATTTTTCGTAATAAGAACGCTTTGTGAACATCGTAAGTTTCGGCAGTGATGTCTTAATATTTCGAGCCACGATCTTTTCCTGCCCAATAAAATGAAACTCATTGATCCATCCTTCATGAGAACCATTATCAAGATTTCTCGGTATCTCCCCAATTTCTTCTTTCGTCTCCTGGATCAGTTCATAAATTCCGTATACAGTATCTCGATCCACCTTAAACATCTGCATCAGCTGAATATCATCAAACAATTTATAAGTACAATATCTCAGATTTCCATTTCCAAAAAGTTCCAGAGAAAATCCCCCGTACTCTCCTTCCCAACCCACAACCGGACTTGTCTGATAGGAAAAAATCTTCATCTCCTTTGTCAATGTCGCCATTTACTTCTAACCCCTTTTTTATTCTGCTTTACTTCTCGATCTATACTACCGCCAGAAGCGATAACAGATGGAACGATTTTTCTTTCTGAAAAAGTTCTTCCAACCGTTTTAAATTCGTATCTGAGTGCTCCACTTCCTTGGCATACCGGTGTGCAATCTCTGCCACCTCTTCCACCTGTGGAAATTTCCCATGTGAAAGAAAGGAGGCAAACACCATCTCCTGAATCAACAGTGTGCTGGCGACTGCGAATTTCGCCTTCTCGTATGCCATCTCATCATAAACAGCTCCGCAGAAATATGTGAAGAGAAAATATACCATCAGCTGTTCCAGGTAAATTTCCCAGCGCTCTTCTTTGCAAACTTCTCTTTCAAACCGCGCAAATGCTTCCTGATAAAATGCCTCACCTTGTCCAAACAACTTCTGCTCCACAGATTCTATATAAGGCTTCCAATCCGCCTTTAACACTTCCAGTTTTCCAAAGACTTGGAACATCTGACTCATTATCTCATAACGTGATCTGCTTTTTTGTCTAATTTTCTCTAATTTTTCTCTGAACCTCTCACGATTCTTCTCCTTTTGATAACGCTCAAGCAGCTGATCGATCTCAAAAAGAGCTTCTCCCCGGATTCTTCGCTGTACATCATGGGCGATCGCCAGCACCTTCCCGATCCGAACTTCCATTGACTCCTTCCGATCTTGGAGAATACCGATCATCGCCTCCCGAACATCCATCAGTTTTGTAAATAAGAAAAAGTCAAAGGATTCATACGTTTCTTCTCTGTCATCTTCTTTGTTCAAAAAACGAACCGGTTCTTTGCCGCCAAGTATAATCTTTGCCGCTTCCACACATGAGAGGGAAAGAGAAATCTCTCGGATCCCCTCATATTCCTCGATATGACGGGGATACATTCTGCAAGTCCGGCAAAGCATCTTCTCTCCCTTCTCCGCGTACAGATCACACAGATTTTCCTCATTTAAAAAAGCGCACCTTCCCTTATATTGTAAAAAAGCACCTTCCTTCCAGTCCACAGAATTTTTCATACGGTTTCCAAATGCGCCTGGTATCTTTTTATATTTTCTAAGTGACTTGTCATCGATCATAATCTGCCATCCGGCACAGCAGGTGTCTGTACACGCAGATGCAGTACACTGAAACTTTCTATAATAATGCGGCACGGTATATAACATGTTTCCTTCTATCCTTTCCATTCATTGCCTTTCCTCTATCTTATTTCCCTGAAAACTAAATGTCAAGCAAAAAGGAGAGTGTTAAAATTCCACTCTCCTGCAATAACTCCAAAGTCCCGCTGCAATCAGGAACAGCACCCCTGCTTCCGCCACTCCAAGAACTCCCACCGAAACATCTCCCACAAAAAATATGAGTCCCATAAACAGAATGCTCACAATGATTCCAAAAATCAAGGCAAAAAAGGAAGCTGCACTCTGCTTGACTACGGTTGTCTCATTTGTCCAGTTATAAACCGGCAGCTTCAAATTGATAAACAATCCCCACACGGTCCCCGCAAAAGCTGCCGCCATCGGATAGACAAACAGTGTGATAAGTGTCATTCCCGTAACACGAAACCGCACTGCGAGAAGTGCAGAACTAATCAGTGCTGTCGGAATCTGAAGCAACAAATTGAACAACATTTTTCCTTTATAGATTTCTTCCTTCGTAATTGGAAGTGATTTGAGAATCCACAGATTTTTCCCTTCCAGGGACAGGGAAACACTTGTCGTACATGTCATCATAATCAATGCCCCAAGAATCAGTGGGAGGATTCCCCTCAACATCTGTTCTGGAATCTGCACTCCGAGCATCCGCTTTAGATCTGCATCTGACACAAAGAATGACGCCACTGCCAACATCAGACTCATGAGCACACCGATTCCCATATTCACACAGTAAATGGTAGAACCAAAAAACCGCCTTATCTCCTTTTGGCAGATCGCCGTCACCGGATGTTTTGCTGTAATTTTCTCTACTTGATAATTCCCCTTTGTCCGATGTGTCATCAATGCAGTATTCATTTTTTTGTAATTTTTTGATACAAGCACAACAAAAATCAGATACACTCCCACTGACAAAGCAGCAAACAGAAAGAAATCCATCAGCCCCGCCCCTGTCACGCCTCTGAAGAACCAATTCGCCGGAGGATACATTTGATAGATACTGTCTTTCAGTGCTTTACCGATCATCCCAATCTGTTCTGGTGTAAATCCTTCCTCTGGAATCACAGCTGTACTTCCAAAAGAGGCAATCAGTACTGATATAGTAAGCAATACTGTAAGAACTGTGGACACTGCATTTGCACGGCGAAATCTCGCAGAAATAAATATAATTCCGGCTCCTACAAGTGTCGCTGCCGTTGTCGGAATCAGAGGAATCAAAAAGATTCCGGTAATCCATATCAGAACTGTCATAACAGATCTCTCTGCCCAAAGAAAATATCCAATCCCCATCGGTACAAGCACAAATGCTGTCATCCCCAGATGAAACAGATACATGAGGAGAAAACGGCTCGCGATGACTGTCCGTGTCGGCACTGGAAGGGACATCAGCATCTCATAATCCTTATAAGCAAACAATATCCCGTTCGTCTTCAGCATCGAGAAAAAGAATGTCACAATCCCCGGCAGTATGACCGCACATCCGGGAACCAGTTCTTCCATTTCAAGGAATCCAAGTCCAAACGCCAAACCAAAGGAATAAGACGCCAACATCACAAGAAGCATCAAATATATAGCTGCCAGAAAGATCTGTTTTACTCCCCACTTCTTTTTTAGACCTAGATTCTGAATCTGTATTTTCACTAACAGAAGACATTTACTTCTCATGCTCCGTCACCTCCATAAAGAGATGTTCGAGAGATGCATCTTTCAGGATCGACTCCATCTCTCCAGAAACAACCAGTTTTCCATCTTTGATGATCGCAACCTTGTTGCAGAGTTTCTCCGCCACATCCAGTACATGGGTGGAGAAAAAAATAGCCGCTCCTCTTTGACACATCTCGTGCATCGTGTTTTTCAAAAGCAGCGTTGCCTTCGGATCCAGCCCAACAAATGGTTCATCCAAAATCATTAACTTTGGCTCATGAATCAACGCCGAGATAATTGCCAGTTTCTGCTTCATTCCATGAGAATAGGATGCCACCGGGTCTCCGAGCGCACCCGTCAATGCAAACTGATCCCCATACCTCTGAATCCGCTCTTTTCTCACAGACGCTTCCACCTCAAAAATATCCCCGATAAAGTTCAGATACTGAATTCCTGTCAGATGTTCGTAAAGATCCGGATTGTCCGGAATGTATGCCATACACTTTTTGCAAGCAACCGGATTCTCTTTGATGTCTATCCCGTCAATCGTGATCGTTCCCTCCTCAAACTCCAGCACACCTGCCACCGATTTGATCGTGGTACTTTTCCCGGCTCCGTTATGTCCGATGAATCCATAAATATCTCCTGCCTCCACAAAAAGATTCAGATCATCCACCGCCTTTTTTCCACCTTTATACCTTTTTGAAAAATGTTCGATCCGCAACATACTTTCTTTCCCACCCTTTCTCTCTAGTCTCCCATGTACTCTCTGTCACTCTTACTTCATTTGTATTATTGTTTTAATACAATATACCTTCTTTCTTTTCGGATGTCAAGACATGATTTCCCTCCAGGTATTTCCGCGGAGATACTCCGGCAGCCTTTTTAAATGCTTTACTGAAATGATATTCATCACAATATCCGACTGCCGCCGCAATCTCACTGGATTTCATCGTTCCTGTGAGCAGAAGCTCCTTTGCTTTGTTGATCCGTATTCGGTTCAGATACTCAAAAATTGTAATTCCCGTCTGCTTTTTAAACATTCGATTTAGATAGTCAAAACTCATACTGCACAAATTCGAAATCCGCTTCCCGGTAATCTTCTGTCCATAAGCGCCATATAGAAAATTTAGGATCAACTGAACTTTCTCTCTGTGCTGCACTTGAATCGGGTCATCTTCTCTTTCATTGAATACCGTATGCGAATAGTATGCGCCCACTTCAGTAAGTACCTCAATCAATTTGCAGGAACAAATTAACTTAAAATATTCTTTCCGATAGACAAATGCATCGATTGCCTCCTCGATCAGCCTCTGGATCTTCTGACGGATCCCCGGACTGTCTATTCTCATTGTCTTCGGAAAAATCAATTTTGATTTTTCATAAAATTCATATCCAAGCGGATCGCATTGATAGAACAACTTGCGGTTTTCTGATAATACTTCTCTGATTTTTCCTTCTTCCGTACAGGAAAGTTCCTGTAACGTTTCTGCCCCAAAATGAATATAGTAATAGGAACATTCTGATTCTCTGTAACCAACATGAGTCATACCAGGCTGCAATAAAATATATTCCCCTTCTCGGATTTCATACTTTCTGTCTCCCTCTTTTAAATACATCGTCCCACGTCTGACAAAATACAAAATATATTCCTCTGCTGTCCGCAGAAAATGTATCCAGCCTTCCTGCATATCGGTTTTGTTCATGTATGATATCTTCGGAATCTGATCTGTTTTCAAGCAAAAATACATGTATATCATGCTCCTTTCAATTTTTCTCCATATGATTTTCTATTTCCAAGGATATCTAAAATATCGCTATTTTACAAGAACTATGCGTTATTTTACATGTACAAAATGAAAACTTTGTTCTATTCTATCACTTGCAATACCAATCATATCATTCAGAAAGGAAATTTTTATGGAAAAAGATCTGACAACCGGAAATATTTTTCAACGTATTTTAATTTTTGCATTTCCGATTTTCATCGGGAATGTATTTCAACAGCTCTATAATATGGCAGACAGTATTATCGTCGGCCGTTTTGTCGGAAAGGATGCCTTTGCCGCAGTAGGTTCCACAGGTTCGTTAAACTTTCTCATTATCGGATTTGTGCTCGGGTTAAGCAGCGGTCTCTGCATCCCCGTTGCACAACGCTATGGTGCAAATAAATTATCGGACATGCGCAGAAAGATCGCTGCCGCAGTGCAAATTTCTATCGTGCTCGGCATTGGGCTGACTATCGTCATCGCCTGCTCTACAGGAGCACTTTTACGCTTGATGCAGACACCGGACAGTATTTATAAGGATGCTTACACTTATATCTTTATCATTTTTCTCGGGATTCCTGCCACGCTTCTTTATAATGTACCTGCAAATATTTCTCGTGCACTGGGCGACAGCAAAATTCCACTGTACTTTTTGTTGGTTTCCGCATTTATGAATGTCATTCTGGATTTGATTTTTGTCTGTATCTTTCATATGGGCGTTTCTGGAACCGCGATCGCAACCGTGATTTCTCAGGCATTATCCGGTATTCTCTGCATCGTCTATCTGAAAAAGAAGTACGACATCCTCACATTCCAGAAAGAAGAATGGGAAATTGACCTCCATTCCATCCGTCAATCCACGATCATCGGAATCCCAATGGGACTGCAGTTTTCCATCACAGCAATCGGAAGTGTTGTCCTCCAGAGTGCAGTAAACCTGCTCGGCGCCGATGCCGTTGTGGCAGTCAATGCTGCTATGAAGATCTTGATGATCTTTACACAGCCGTTTGAAGCTCTTGGCGCAACACTTGCGACCTACTCCGGCCAAAACCTCGGAGCCGGCAAAATTGACCGAATTCAAAATGGCGTGAAAATTTCTATGATTTTCTCTGTCGTCTGCTCTATCGTGCTGATGATTCTGATCAATCTTGTCTGTCTGCCAATGTCTCTGCTCTTTATGAAGCAGAGTGATATGACTCCGTATATCACAGAATGTATCCAAAAGCTTCTGTTCTTTAACAGCTGTACTTTCTTTCCGCTTGCTTCCCTGCTGATTTTCAGAAATACGCTGCAGGGACTTGGACACAGTGTGATTGCTATGGGAGCTGGACTTTTTGAAATGCTTGCCCGGACAATCGTTGCATTCTTGTCATCCGCTTTCGGTTACACTGCCATCTGTTTTGCGAATCCGGCAGCATGGATCGCAGCAAATATCATCCTCGTTCCTCTTTACATTTCTACCATGAAAAAATTAAAAAGGCAGAATTTCTCTTAGCATCGCAGCAAAACACCGTTCCTATTCACTCAAAAAAGGATTTTGCAAAATCTTCTCAATGAAGATCTGCAAAATCCTTCTTTCTCTTTCTATTCTATTTCTTCTTTCCATTTTTCCGAATGTACTCACGAAGGTCTTCCAATGCATCTTTGTACTTTCTAGACTCCAGCTTCGGAAATGCCCGGATGATTCGCTTCATATGCGCCGGATTTCTCAAAATCAGCTCCCGATAATGTTTCCGCAGTTCAATGATCTGCTCCCGCATATCTTCTGAAAGATCCTTTCTTCTCTCATGGAACTCTGCTGCCCGCTCTTTCAGACGGTCTGCCATCTCTTCTTTCAGTTCCAATGCCTCTGTGACATCTTCGTAAATATTTTCCCCAATCTCATCTGAGATCCGATGAAGTTCTGTGGCAATTTCATTCATCTTGGCCAGCTTTCGATTCATCTTCAAAATATCTGTCACTGTCACATATAAATCTACAAACAAAGTTACCCCAAACAACACAATGCATGTCCAGCCCACAAATTCCGGCAAAAAGTCCAGTGCTTTATGGATCAACGGATGTAAAATCTTCACGATCAGTACACATGCCACACCCCAGATCAAAGAAAACAAAAGACACACATATCCATTCAGATTGAGTGGCATAGAAGAATAATCCCACCACTTATTATGAAACAGTTTATCCAAAATAAATCCGGTAAACCACTCCAATGCTGTCACAAGTACAACGGAGGAAATATATAGCAGGAGCAGATTGTCTTTGAGCCCATCCAGACAGGACACAACAACAGCTACCCCTACTCCATAAATCGGACAGATCGGACCATTTAGAAATCCTCTGTTGACAAACTTTCCTTCCTTGACACCTGCAAATGCAACTTCCGTACACCACCCAAGAAATCCATATACAAAAAAATATAGCAAGATAAAATAAACCGACATACTCTCACCCTTTCTTTTCCTTCTGCTACTTACCATATCACATGTTCAACAGCATCCTGCCTTAAAGATAAATTTCATTATATAGAGGAACTTCTTCTCTGTAAATATCTTTTTGCAATTTCCATTCAGAAATTCTTGTACTTTCCCCGGTTCTTTATTATAATGATAATGAATAATCATTATCATTAACACAATTACAAAAGGAGAAACATGATCCTATGCAGTTAAAACAAGGAAAAGATAACACGACTTACATTGTAGAGGCGATGGATCTGGAACTTCCACTGGAACGTCGGCTGGAAGCACTTGGTCTGACCCCCGGAACCCGCATCACTATTTTAAATAATCAAAAACGTGGCTCCATGACTGTAAAGTTCCGCGGCACAAGATTTGCTGTCGGAAAGCGGATTGCAGACCATATCACAGTAAAGGAGGTAGATTCCCATGAGTAAAACGATCAATGTCGGATTCATCGGCAACCCAAACTGTGGGAAAACCACACTTTTTAATGCCTTTACCGGGGCAAACCTCAAGGTGGCAAACTGGCCTGGCGTCACGGTCGAGAAAAAAGAAGGCTATACAACTTATGAGGGAGAACAGTTCAAATTGGTAGACCTCCCGGGAATTTACAGTCTAACTTCCTATACAATGGAAGAAAAAGTTTCACGCGAATGCATCATGAGCGATGAGATTGACGTCATTGTGGACGTAGTAGATGCCTCGTGTCTCGAGCGCAACCTATATTTGACTCTTCAGCTGATCGAGCTTGGGAAACCGGTCATTCTTGCGCTGAACATGATGGACATCGTCGAAGAACGTGGAATGGAAATTGATCTGCACAGACTTCCGGAAATGCTCGGCATTCCTGCCATTCCGGTTTCTGCACGAAAAAAAAGCGGGCTCTCTGTTCTGATGCACGCAGTATCCCATCATGCAGACCATGCGATCCAGAATCCTCTGATTCATCATCATCACGACAAACAGAGCCGGCATGAACACAATCATCATACAGAATATGCGATGGTCTATTCAGATGCCCTTGAAGATAAGATTGATGTGATCATGGATGCACTCGCCTGCTCCTACCCAACGCTTGAGAACCCTCGATGGCATGCAATCAAGCTGCTTGAGAAAGATGAATCTGTCACAGCGGCCTTTCCTCTTCCAGATCTTGAGAAGATCATCGACCGCAGCTATGAACAGGAGATCATCAATCAAAAATACGATTTTATCGAGGAGATCATTCAAGAGATACTGGTCAACAAATCAGAAAAAGAAGCTTTTACCGAGAAATTAGACCACTTTCTCACACACAGGATCTGGGGACTTCCGCTCTTTCTCGGAATTATGGCACTTGTCTTTCTGCTGACCTTTACCGTCGGCGACTGGCTCAAAGGATATTTTGAAATCTTTCTGGAATCCTTCTCGGCAGCAGTGACAAGCGGACTTACCTCCCTGCATGTAGGCGACATGATGATTTCCCTAGTTGTAGATGGTATCATCTCCGGTGTCGGCGGAATTCTGACTTTCCTGCCAAACATTTTCATCCTGTTTCTCGCGCTTGCCTTTTTGGAAGACAGCGGCTACATGGCTCGTGTCGCCTTCGTCATGGATGATATTATGGGACATCTCGGACTTTCCGGACGTGCTTTTATTCCGCTTCTGCTCGGATTTGGATGTTCTGTTCCTGCCGTCATGGCCTCCCGTGCACTGGAACACCGCAAAGACCGGTTAAAAACTATTTTGATCACACCGTTTATGTCATGCAGTGCAAGACTTCCAATCTATGTATTGTTTTCGCAGATGTTCTTTCCAAAACATGCAATGCTTGTATCTTACTCTATGTATCTGCTCGGAATCATCGTTGCGATCACTACTGCTTTTGTCTTATCCAAATTAGATGGAAGCAAAGCCGAACATGCACTTTTGATCGAACTTCCGGAATATAAATCTCCAAATGCCAGAACAATCGCAATCTATGTCTGGGAGAAAGTAAAGGACTACCTCACGAAAGCCGGAACAGTCATCTTTGTTGCTTCCGTTATCTTATGGGGATTATTAAACTTTGGTTCTTCCGGATATGTAACCGATATTTCAAACAGCTTTGGATCTATCATCGGGAAAGCAGCTGTTCCTCTCTTTGCACCAGTCGGACTCGGATACTGGCAGATTGTCGTTGCCCTAATTGCAGGAATTGCAGCAAAAGAAGTCGTTGTATCAAGCTGCAGCGTTTTATTTGGGGTACAAAACATTACAACTACAGATGGTATGAGTACCATGGTTGCAACACTCGGTGCTCTTGGATTCGGGGCAGCAAATGCCTATGCACTGATGGTATTTTGCCTTCTTTATATCCCGTGTACTGCTACCATCGCAACGATCAACCGGGAAGTAGAGAGCAAAAAACTGACAGCACTGATCATTTTCTTCCAGTTTGCTGTCGCATGGGTTATGAGCTTCCTCGTATACCATATCGGACTGTTATTTTAATTTTTCAAAAATATGGAAATTTTCTAGATAGGTGTAGTTGAAATGACAGTCCATCTGATAAGATCAGATGGGCATGCTCCACAGATGGTATAAGATTCCAGCACAGAGAAATGGTCCAAATGCAACAACTGAATTTCGTTTGATCTTACCATTTGCCATCCCGGCAAGAATATAGATCCCACATAGAATAATGGCAGCAGTCAGGGAATACAGGCTTTTTACAGGCCCCAGCAAACTTCCCACTGCTGCCATTAATTTGATATCTCCTCCTCCAAAGGCTCCTGGACTTAAAATCGTAATCAGCACAAGCACCCCACTGGCAGAACACACTCCGGAAATCACATAAAAAAGAAGTCTTCCCCATTCACCTTGATCCAGGCAAAAGAATAACTGCATGAGACAATAACAGAACAATATTGTGACATCCTGATTGAAAATCTTCTGTTCTTTCCAGTCTGTAACTGCAATTTTGGTCAGCATCCCTGTGATGATCATTTGATTAAAAAACTTCATCGTCCCTCCTTGCAAACGATTGATCTGACTTTCTGAACAAAAGCTTTATTTATTCAAATAATGGAGCTCGATCGGATCGATCGGATCGATCGGATTCTCCTCTTTTCCTTTTACTTTTCTTTTATAATATTTCAAAAGCCCTCCGCCTTTGTTATAAATCCAAAAAGAATACGTGAGAAGTTTTCCAGCCTTTCCCATCTTTTCTTTTGTCGTCTTATTATAGAGTGTTCCACCTGCTTCTAAAGGACCTTTCTTACGGATCAAAGAAATCAGCTCTGTCTCACAAGTAACCCTCTCCGGAAGAATGGTCGCTCCTTTTCCGACACATTCTGGCTTGTGGGCATCACTGCCTCCGATTCCCGGCTTCTGATACTTCTGCGAAAGCCGCAGTGCTCCCTCATTTGACTCCACCGATTCGCACGCATTAAACGCTTCCATAAAATCAAACCGCTTGATCAGTTCCGGATTCTTAAAATATCGTTTCGTATTCGTAAAACTCAAATATTTTCCTCCGCACGGGTGTGCCGGTCCCAAAATTCCACCATTTCGATGTACAAAATCAATCAAGACTGCTGCCGGAAGTCCTCTCATCTCCAGCATCCGCATCTTAACTCCTTCCGGCATGATTACAATAATATGTCCCGCATCACTTGTATCATATTCAATTCCTTTCAGGACAACAAAATCTGTATGTTTTTTCCCTTTGATATGTTCCTTCCAGTATCGGTACCCCTTGTATGTGTTGTGATCCGTGATCAACATCCCGTCAAAACCTTTCTCTTTCAACAGGGTAATATATTCTTC
Organism: Faecalimonas umbilicata; assembly: GCF_042846195.1. NCBI lineage: Bacteria > Bacillati > Bacillota > Clostridia > Lachnospirales > Lachnospiraceae > Faecalimonas > Faecalimonas umbilicata. The sequence continues at coordinate 992,763 of NZ_AP031411.1, read as the reverse complement.
CAGACTTACCTTACTATCCACAGAACCTTCTTTTACGTGACAATGCATATCAATCTTCATAAGCCTGCCTCCTTGTCTTACTATCTACTTTTATTATACCCTTTTTTCTGTAAAGTTCAATGATAGAACAAAAATATTAGAAAGATTAAAAAATTAAAAAATCAGGATAAACTGTTCTGTCTTTTCCCAATTTATCCTGATTCTTATTAATATTTTTATTGGTTGAATGTTATGTTCCTCACTCGCGTCCTAATTGATCACAACTCCACTCTATCGCGCCATATTCTGATACTGTTCCGCAATATTCAACACATGATCGCCGATTCTTTCAAAGTCTGTCAACAGTTCCGAGAACAGAATTCCCGCCTCTGCATTGCAGGATCCTGACTTCATTCTCTCAATCTGTTTCTTAAGGTACATTTCTTCAAGATCATCGATCTTTTGCTCATTCCGCGCAGCCTTCTCAAGAAATTCCTTTCTGCTTCCATTGTGCATACTGATATCTGCCAGCGCTTTCTCGCAAATTTTCTTCATCTGTCTTACTTCCTCCAAAGCTTCTTGTGACAGATGGATTCCCCATTCGTTCAGATTCTTTGCATATCCTAAAATATTCATTGCATGATCTCCGATCCGCTCAATATTGCCTACAATAATATAGTAACTACTCATACTCTTAGATCCTGCAACCGACTTTTCTCCGGACATCTGGCGAACAATGTATTTTGAAATTTCTGCATTCAGATAATCAATATACTCTTCTCTCTCTTTTAAAGAATCCCATGCTCCTAAATTTCCAGTCAAGACTGCATCGTAACTTTCCTCTATATTTTGAGCAACCATTCCGCGCATCCGATCCACTTCCTGCTCCAATTCTGAGAGCGCAAGAGCCTCATTTCCTACTGAATAGCTGTTTTCAAATACTTTGATATGTTTGAGTCCTCGTTCTTCTATTGTCTCTTCTTTTCCCTCCGGAAGGATCAATACTGCCAATTTCGCCATGTAAGTTCCAACTGGAAGTAAGATCAGTGTTGTCACAATATTAAAGATTGTATGAACATTTGCAATCTGCGCTACCGTGTTGCCCGGCGAAAGTGCCTCCACCCATGACACAAACGGTGTCAGCATACTGATAAATGTAAATAAGATCGAACCAAAAATATTGAACATCAAATGGATCACGGTCGCGCGCTTTGCATTTGTCTTTGTACCGATAGATGCCAGAACTGCTGTAATACAAGTTCCGATATTCTGTCCAAATAATACATAAACAGCACTTGACAGCGGAATCACACCTGTCCCTGCCAATGCCTGTAAAATTCCTACCGAAGCAGAGGAAGACTGGATGACCGCCGTAAAGATTGCTCCTACTAAAATACCTACAACCGGATTACTTGCTTTTGTCATAAAGTTGACAAATGTCTCGGACTGCTGGAGCGGCTGCATTGCATCTCCCATCATTCCCATACCGATGAACAACACTCCAAGTCCGGCGAAAATCTCACTGATATGGCGTACTCGTTCATTCTTCACAAATGTAATCGCTGCGACACCTCCAAATGCGATCAGCGGTGCGATTGCTCCGATGTCAAGTGCGATCAGCTGTCCTGTGATCGTTGTACCGATATTGGCTCCCATGATCACCCAGACTGCCTGATTCAGTGTCATCAGACCCGAATTGACAAATCCTACCACCATAACAGTTGTAGCAGATGAAGACTGAATCACGGCTGTGATCACAGCCCCAACTACGACACCTTTGATCCTATTGGATGTCAGCTTCTCCAAAATACTTTTCATCTTATTGCCCGCTGCCGTCTCGAGCCCGTTACTCATCATCTGCATTCCGTATAGAAACAGCGCCAAACCTCCAAGCAACATTAAAATATCTTCCATTCTCATTTCTTTTGTTTCCTCCGAATATATCTCATTTCTTTTCTCCAGACATTTCTAAAATGCCTGCAAATCTCTTTTCCTATCTATTCATCGGAATCCTGCTTTTTCCATCTCCCAAATGTATGATCTCCATCCGCGTCTGATGATACCAGACTTTTCTCTTCTGAACCCCTATAATATCGGGAATCACCCAGACACTGCACATGGACCATAAAAGAACTCCTGTGAGCCATTGTTGTAATGGTATATATTGTTGTAAAAAACTTCCTTCATTGCTTTTCTTCTGTTTCATATCTTTGGTACAGAGTACCGCCCGGTACAAGCTGGCATCAAAGACTTCCTTCTGCTCCATCCACACACTCTGTACAAAAGACTGACCATGCTTTGCCGGATATGCCGACATGTTTCTGACACTTCTCGCCTCTACATTTATTTCCACAAAAAAAAGCAATGACAAAAAGAAAATTGTCAAAACAGCTTTTGTTCTTTTCTTCATGGCACTGCCTCCCTGTCACTGACTCTCTATGATTCTCTATGACTTCTGTAATTCAAGAGTATCATAATTAATTTCACACTGTCAATTACAAGTTAAATCGATGTAAAATTTTAGTAAATGTGTAGATTTGTCTTTATAAAATCTGCTGCAAATCATTCATTTTTTCTACTTGTTTCCAAAGATAACCTTTTGTCTCTTCATCCGGAAGTGTCAGATCCGGTATCATAACTACCCGGCAGCCTGCCCCATACGCCGATTTCACTCCATTAGGGGAATCTTCCACAGCCACACATGCTTCTGCTTTCACCCCAATCTGATCGCAGGCATACAGATAAATATCCGGCATTGGCTTCCCGTTCTCTACCATATTGGCACAGACAATCCGGTCAAACATTTCTGTAATTCCAATTTCATCCAGATATGCTTCTGCCCGTTCTCGATCCGTCGCAGTTGCCACTGCGAGTTTGTATCCTTTTTCCCTTAAATAGTTCAAAGTCTCTTTGACTCCCGGCTTGATCTCCACCCCATTCTTTGCCAAATGCTCCGCCATGATTTCTTTTCTTCTCTCCCTCACAGCAACGTAATCAAATGTCTCCCCATATATTCCTTTTAACCACGGCTCTGCAAATTTTCCCGAAAAACTGCGAATCATCAATGCATGCTCTCTCTTCATCGGCATTCCCAATTCTTCCGCTGCCTGACACCAATATTTCACAAGATATTTTTCCGTATTGATCAACACGCCATCCATATCAAATATAACTGCTTTTATCATCGTTCCTTCTCCTGCTCTCATTTTTACATAGTAAGAGTAGGTATCAATCACTTTGCTAATCAATACCTACTCTTACTTTGATTCTTCAATCATTCATTTTACCTCATTTTCTGAATACTGTGTAGTCTTAATCCTTCTTTTCTTCCGATAATGCGTCATACAAATCTTCTATTCATACAGCACACCATCCAAAAATCTGAATCTTAACTGATACATAGCTTCCATTCTTTTGTGTCTGACTTTCTGATCTTCTTTCGGGTATACATCCAACTTTTTTATCATTTGTCAGATTTTCTTACTCTTTCTGGTGGTCCGTACCTCCTTATCTTAGATTGTGCAAACATCTTTGCTTCTACTATTATATAACTCCGTCCGTTAAAGTTATATCCGTTCCACATAAGAAATAAAAATAATGACAGGTCTTTCAATTTCCTTTCTGTTTCTTATTTATATTTGTTATGTTTATGACTATATAATAACATACTTTTCAGATTTGTCAATACTTTTTTCAGATTTTTCTAATTTATTTTCTATTTTTTCTATTTTTATAGTTTTTCTTTAATTGTTTTCTATTAAAAAGGACATATCTGCTAAAATCACTTTGCAGATACGTCCCACATTCTAAAAAGGAACTGCCCCTGTATCGATTCCATTGATCACGTAGTACACCGCATTTTCCTCTGGTTTTACATAAAGTGTCATTGTCTTGATCTCACCGATCCGACGTCCAGATTTTGTCCACGCTTTTTTCACTGCCGCGATCATCTCTTTTTCTTCTACCTGTTTTCCCTTGTATTCTACTACTACAGAAGTCTTCATCTCCTTTTTCGGAGCTGCTTTTTTTACTGCTTTCTTCTCTTCTGTCTTCTTTTCTTCCACGGCATCTTTTTTCTCTACTGTCTCAACTGCTTTTTCCTCTACTGTCTCTTCCTCTGTTGCCATCACAACTTCTTCCGCACTCTGTACTGTAGCTTCCGTTGCTTTTTTTGCAGTCGCTTTTCTCTGTTCTGTATTGTTCTTATTGTTCATTTTTCTTGCTGCTTTTCTTGCTACCATTTTGATTTCCTCCTAATACATATCTAGCGACATTTTTACAACAAAATTTATTATAGCACAGGTTTTTCCACTTGTCATCTATTCCTCAAATTCTACGAGAAGATAAAATCCTCTGTCATTTTGCTGAATTTCCCGGATAATCCCTTCTCTGGATTGAATCCTGGCATTGCTTCTGTAAATACCAGACATTGCCACCGCCGGCTCCACTACATAGCTGTACAGACTTCCATTGACCCTTTCCGTCACTTTCACTCTCTGACCTTCTTCCACAAGTCCTTGCCGTTCCATCTTGAATTTTTCCTGTCTCATAACCACTTTTCCTTTCTGTTCTTGTCTAACGTCAGATCAACCTCTTTCTCTCCCATTTTCCAGTCAGATATCTCGCAAAGGATATGATGTAGTTTGTCATCCATCCAAGCGGAACCGCATACCACACTGCCTGAACGCCCCAGAGCGGCGCACAAATAAAGGCAATACTCACGCGGACTGCAAGATTGCAGAGATTAGCAAGTGTAAATACAACCACATCTCCTGAACCTCGCAACACCCCATCCGTCAGCGCTTTCAGCCCAATACATACAAAGAAATATGCGATAAAAGACAGATACGAACTTCCTGTCTGAAATGCAAGAGAGCTTTCATTGCCTCCCACAAACATGGAAATAATCTGCTTTTTCAGCAGAAGTAATGTCACACAGATTACTACTGCAAATGCAAATACAATTCCGTGTGCTGTCCGATATCCTTTCTTTACATGATCGGTCTGTCCTGCGCCGATATTTTGGGCAGTAAAAGTAGAAATAGCATTTCCCATTGCAATCATCGGCACAATGCAGATGGACTCAATCCTCATCCCCGCGGAATATCCTGCCACAACGGATGATCCAAATCCATTCACAACTGACTGCACAAGTAACATTCCGATAGATACGATTGACTGCTGAATAATGGAAGGAATTGCTATTTTTACCATATTTCCAAGAATTTCCATATCGTATTTTTTCGTAGTATCCTCCCCCTCATATTCTTTCAGTCTGCGGAGCAGGATCCAAAAGGAAAGCACCGAGGCAATTCCCTGGGCAAACACGGTTGCCACTGCCACTCCCGCGACTCCCTTCTGGAATACAATTACCGCCACAAGATCCAACGCAATGTTCAGTACTGTAGAAAACATCAACAAATACAGCGGGATATTTGATTTTCCCAGCGCATTGAAGATTGACGAAAGTACGTTGTACATAAATAAAAATGGAAGCCCCATAAAATAAATATTCAGATACAACACAGCATCTTCCAAAATGTTTGCCGGCGTCTTTAACGAAGACAAAATCGCCCTGTTCGCAAACAGTCCAAACCCTGCAAGTATCACACTGGTTGCAAGAAATGTCAAAAGTGCGGTAGAAATTGCGGTCTGCATCTTCGTATATTCCTTCGCCCCGAGATATTGGGAAATAATGACTGAGGCTCCTACCCCGCCTCCAATGGCGATCATAATGAACACGGTCGTCAATGAGTACGAGGCGCCAACGGCTGCAAGTGCATCTTCCCCGACAAATCTGCCGACAATCACAGAGTCCGCCATATTGTAAAACTGCTGGAGCAGATTTCCCAGGATCATAGGCACCGCAAAAAATATCAGCGCTCTCCCAGGATGTTTTCCGAGCATATCAAACTTTTCCATCTGTTTTCTTTTTTTCTGTTCTGTTTCTTTCTGCATGTTTCCTCCTACACTACCAATTCCGCCTGACTTCCCTGGTTTGTTTTATGAATATAAATTTTTTTATCAATACGCTTTCTAAGTTCTTCCACATGGGAAATAATACCGATCAGGCACTTTCCTTTTGACATTTGATTCAAAGTGCGAATTGCCTGCTCCAGTGTATCCGCATCCAGAGAACCGAACCCTTCATCAATAAACATAGTCTCCAGCTTCACCCCTCCATTATGCTGCTGCACAATATCAGACAGTCCCAACGCCATCGCCAGAGATGCTACAAATGACTCTCCGCCGGACAGTGTCCGCACATCTCGGTTTTTCGCAGTTCGGTAATCATAAACAAACAGATCCAACCCTCTGTTTCCCACAGTTTTTTCCCCGCGTTTCAACTCAAACTGCTGATGCATCATCATGGTCAGTCGCTTATTTGCCTGCGCAATGATCTGGTCAAAATATACCCCTTGAATGTACGTCTCAAATTTGTAATTTCCATTTGCCGCTGCATGGATCCGACGAATCTGGACAAACTCTTCCTCCGCCTGTCCCAGCTCTTTTTCCCGCTTTTCCAGTTTTCGGACACACTCCGCATTTTTATCGGACCGAAGTAAGTAAACCTCATACGCTTCGTGGAACTGTGCACAAGCTTCCTTCATAAAAGCTTCCTTCTCTGCTCTCTCCCCTTCCTGTTCTGTTCCGGATAAGATTTCCAACCGGAAGAGCTCTTTCTCATGTTCCTTCAAGAGATTTTGCAGACGATCTCCTTCTTCTTTCGCCACCCGAAGTTGTCCTTCTGTCTTATCCGCCAATTCTTTCGATGCCAAATACTGCTTCTGTGCAGCTTCGGTATCTCTTCGGATTTTCTCCAGCGTTTTGATACACGCAGTAAGCTGGGACTTCAACTGCTCTTTCGCGGATGTCACCTGCTTTTCCATCACTTCCAGTGTACTTTTATCAGACAAATACTTTCCAAGCAGCCGCTCTCTGTCTTCCTGCAGCTGTTTTTGTCTCTCTTCCTGTCCTTTTTGCCTTGCTTCAATCATTTCCAGCTGTGCGTTCCATGCCTCTTGTTTTTCTTTTTGCTTCTCTAATTCCTCATGTTCCTTCGTCAACTCTTCTATCCGGTTTGTGATTTTTTCAGTAAGCTGCTCTAGATATTCCGCAATCTCTTCAAATCTTTTCGTCTCCCACGATGCTTTTGACAATTCACTCAAACGCTGTCTCAGATGATTTTTCTCGGTTTCCACCGCCGCCTCTGTTCTCTGAATCTGTTCTTGTGTATGATCGCAGGCTTCCTTTGCCCGCTCAAGTTCTTTCTGCGCCCGCTTCACTTCCTCCGCAGTCGGCACACCACTCACCCTTCCTGCCGGAGATGGATGAGAAATAGAACCACAAACAGGGCAAGGACTTCCATCTATCAATTCTGCTGCAAAAATTCCCGCCATATGCGCCCTGCTCTTCGTATCCAATTCATTGTACTTCTGATTTGCCTCATCTTTCCTGCAAAGTTCTCCTAGCAATCGTTTGCGAACTTTTCCTAACTCTGTCTCCTTCTTGTAGATTTCTTCCTGCATGTATCGAAGGCGTTTTAAAATTTCTTCCTGCGCCTTCCACTGCTCTCTGCGCTGTCTGTTTTGTTCCTGACGGATTGGAAGTGTTTCCCACAATTTCAACTGTTCTATAATCTTCTTCTTTTCTTCTGCCATCTTTTCCGCTGATAGTTTTTCCTGCCGGATCTGTGCTTCCTTGTTCTTCCAGTCTGCCTCGCTTTTTTTACAGTTGCTTCTAATCATTTCTAATTTTCCATGGATCTCTAGCTGCTTCTGAATCTGATCTTTCTCTGCGATCCATGGTGTCTGATCGATACCTGCCGCTTGCTGATAAGCTTCCTGTGCAGACTGTACCTGCACGGCCAGACGCTCCCTCTCTTGAAAAAACTTCTCACAGTCTTCTTGATTTCTCCTCTGACGTCCTTTTTCTCTGTCATAATCCTGCAGTTTTGTCAGATGCTCCCTCATACGTTCTTCCGCAGCACGAAGTTTTTTTAATTCTGCTACATCAACGGCATTGACTACTTTCAGATCACGAATAATCTCGTCTAGCACTTCCAGTCTTCTTTCCTTCACATTCCTTTTTAAGCGCTCCCAACATTCTTCTGCCTCTGGCCGCTTCTTCTCACAAGTTTCTTCCTCCGGAAGCCGTATTTCTCCTAATTGCTCCTCTGCCCCTTGTCGGAGGCTTTCGTATCTCCGTTTCCTATCAAGATAAGTTGCAGAAATCTTTTCCTGAAGATCAAAGAAAATCTGTGTATTAAAAATAGTCCGGAAAATCTTTTCCCGCTCTTTTGTCTCTGCATGCAGCAATTTCAAAAAATCTCCCTGTGCAAGCATAGCAATCTGTCTGAACTGTTCTAGTGAGATTCCAAGCAATTCTCGTATCTTCCCAGGAAATAGAATAGTTCCTCCCTTTGTCTCCCCATCGATATCTTTTGCCGTCTTTAACCGAGTTCCATCCGGAAGTAGCATCTCCACCGTGGCAGCAGTCTTTGTCGCATATCCATCCCGAAAATATGCAGGAGAGCGCGTGATCGTATATTGCTCATTCTGGTGTTCAAATGTCAGGCTCACATACGTTTTGTTTTTCGCATCTGCATAATCACTTCGCAGCATCTCTGGCTTCCGCCTTTTATTTCCGCTGCTGGTCTCCCCATAAAGCGCATAGGAAATGGCATCAAAAATCGTTGTCTTCCCCGCACCGGTATCTCCCGTGATCAAAACAAGTCCGCTCGTTCCAAACTGCTCAAACGGAATCGTCGTCTCTTCCAGATAAGTTCCAAATGCATTCATCGTCAGTGTGATCGGTCTCATTATCAGCTCTCTCCTCCCTCTAAAAGTTCTCTCATCATCTGCTCCACAAGCGTTCGGTCTTCTTCCGCCAGCTTCTCCCCGCTTCGCTCTTCAAAAAACTCCGCAAACAACTCCATCGGCGAGCGGTCTGCAATCTGCTCTGCATTTTTGATCCCTTCTAAAGTGGCACGCATCCTTCCTTCAAATTCTACTGTCAGCAGGTTCGGATATTTCACTCGAAGTCTTGGTACTACATCCACCTGATCTTCCCCGTCAGTCAGTACTACCTTCACATACTCTTCGCACCCTTCTCCACCAAGAACCTCCTGCAATGATCCAGATACTGTACAAAGTCCATGGCGTGGATGGATTGCAAGTGTATCCACCACAATCTCTTTTCCTTGTTCGATTGTGAGCATTGTCACTGATTTTTCGCTCTCATTTTTATCAAATGAGTACGGGAATAATGTCCCGCAGTACCGGATAGTCTCCCGTTTTACTTTTTGTGCCCGGTGAAGATGTCCAAGAGCCACATAGTCAAACAGATCAAATGCATCGGCACCGATATTGTCAAGCCCTCCAACCATCACAGTCTCCGACTCAGAAGAAACTGCCCCGGTAATAAACTGATGAGCGACAAGAACATTCACAGCCTCCGGGTTGATATCTACATGAGAAAGAACTGTTCGCACCGCCCGGTCATAACTGTCAATCTCTTCCTCCGGATAATACGGACGCACATCAAATGGCTTTATATAAGGAAGTAAATAAACAGAAACTTTCTGCCCATCCTTGTTGAGTTCTACCGGCTCCAGTTTCCCGTCAAAAATCCCCTTGATAAAAATATTTTCTTTCTGCAAAATCCGGCTTGCAAAATGGATCCGCTCAGACGAATCGTGGTTTCCGCTAATCAAAAAGACGGAAATCCCCCGGTCAGCCAGTTCACTTAAAAAAGTGTCAAATACTTTTACCGCCTCTGCCGACGGCACTGCCTTATCATAGATATCTCCCGCGATCAGGATTCCATCCGGCATATGAAGATCCACAAGCGCAAGTACTTGTGCCAGGACAATTTTCTGTTCCTCCAGAAGATTGACCTCATGCAGAATTTTTCCGATATGCAAATCTGATATATGAAATAATTTCATCTTTTGCCACTCCATTTTCCTCATACTTATTACACATACTTATTATTTTGCCCATTCTATTATATTGGATTTTTCTTGCAGTTACAACTGTTGTCTGCACTTCTCCCTTACTGACTTCTCAAAATATTCTATTCTGATCAGATCACAACTGTCCCTATCTGCAACTGATTTATAATCTCTGCTTATTATTTCTCTTTAAAAATAATTATCCATTTCCCAGCATCCCCCTTTGCTTTCCTTTCTGAATCGTGCTAAACTTATTCTGTCAATGAAACATATTTCAAATTTACACATAGAAAAGGAGACGAACACATGGGAGGATTTTTTGGTGTTGCCGCAAAATCAAACTGTACGCTTGATTTATTCTACGGTGTTGACTACCACTCACATTTAGGAACACGACGGGGAGGAATGGCTACTTTTGGTCCAAGCGGTTTCAGCAGAGCCATTCACAATATCGAGAACTCACCATTCCGTACAAAATTTGAACGAGATGTAGAAGAATTACAGGGAAATTTAGGAATTGGCTGTATCTCTGATTTCGAACCGCAGCCGCTTCTAATCCAGTCTCATCTCGGAAGCTTCGCGATCACAACGGTCGGCAAAATTAATAATATGGACGAACTTTTAGACAAAGTGTATGCCCATGGACATACACATTTCCAGGAGATGAGCGGCGGACAGATCAACGCAACTGAATTGATCGCTTCCCTGATCTGTCAGAAAGATTCTCTTGTAGAAGGAATCCAGTATGTACAGGAAATCGTAGACGGCTCTATGACACTGCTTCTGATGACAAAAGACGGTTTGTATGCCGCAAGAGACAGACGCGGGCGTACTCCGCTTGTCGTAGGACATAAGAAAGATGCCTACTGTGTCTCCTTTGAAAGTTTCGCATATATCAATCTCGGCTACAGCGACTACAAAGAATTAGGACCTGCTGAGATCGTTTACATCACACCGGATAGTGTCGAGACTGTCAGTGAGCCAAAAGAAGATATGAAGATCTGTTCTTTCCTTTGGGTTTACTATGGATACCCGACCTCTTCCTACGAAGGCGTCAATGTAGAAGAAATGCGTTACAAATGCGGTGGAATGCTTGCAAAACGTGATGCGCTTGACGATGTCAGACCAGATGTTGTCGCAGGAGTTCCAGATTCCGGAATTGCCCATGCCATCGGCTATGCCAATGAATCCGGTATTCCATTTGCCCGTCCATTTATCAAATATACACCGACTTGGCCGCGTTCTTTTATGCCGCAAAATCAAGAACAGCGAAATCTGATTGCCCGCATGAAACTGATCCCGGTACAGTCTCTGATCGAAGACAAGAGTCTCCTTCTGATCGATGACTCCATTGTGCGCGGAACTCAACTTCGTGAGACAACAGAATTTCTTTACAATAGTGGGGCAAAAGAAGTCCATGTACGCCCTGCCTGCCCGCCACTCTTATTCGGCTGTAAATATTTAAATTTCTCTCGCTCCAAATCCGAACTGGATCTGATCACAAGACGTGTGATCCAAGAGAAAGAAGGCGATGATGCACAGAAATATTTAAGCGAATATGCAGATCCAAACAGTCAGCGCTATGCCGACATGCTGGAAGCGATCCGCAAAGAACAAAACTTTACTACACTCCGCTATCACAGACTGGATGATCTGATTGCATCCATCGGGCTGTCTCCTTGTAAAGTATGTACTTACTGCTTTAACGGAGTAGAATAGTCACAGAAAATTTTAAAGAACAAAAGAATTTTCTTTCTATTTTCTTTTGGACTTGTTATAATGAAGAGCGTGCACAGATCTTCTGGCACGCTCTTAGTTTGTTCACAAAAATTTAGATAGATAAGGTGGTTAGATTATGAATAAAAAAGAAGTATCCGAAATCAAAAAGCAATTTACGCCGGACAACTGCGCGATCACCCGCATCTGTGGCTGCTATGTCGACGGCGAAAAAAATAAAAAAACACAATTAAAAGAAGCATTTCTCTCTCTTCCTGAAGAAGAAATCTTCAAATATTTTGAACTATTTCGCAAGACACTGTCCGGCACGATTGGAAAAAATCTGCTCAACATGGAATTCCCTCTCTCTGCGGAAAATGCGGGAGGAACTCAGGATTTTCTCCTGAAACTTCGTGCCAGCCAACTGACCAATGATGCGCTTCTGGATGCATTCTACGACCGGATCATCGAATCTTACGACTATGGCGAGAACTACCTGATCCTTGTCATTCACGCCGCCTATGACATTCCGGGAAAATCCAGTGACGGGAGCGAAATGTTCGATGCCTCCGATGAAGTATATGAATATCTGCTCTGCAGCATCTGTCCGGTAAAACTGTCTAAACCAGGGCTTAGTTACCATGCAGAAGATAACACCTTTGGTGAACGCGTCCGCGACTGGATCGTAGAAATGCCGGATGTGGGATTTCTGTTTCCTGCTTTTAATGACCGGAGCACCGACCTGCACAGCATTCTTTATTACGCCAAAAATGCCGAAGAACTCCGTGCTTCTCTTGTAGAAAATCTACTCGGTGCCATTCTTCCATTATCTGCCGGAGGACAGAAAGAAACTTTCCAGACACTGATCGAAGAAACACTCGGAGAAGAACGTGACTATGAAGTGGTCAAAAATATCCATGAGAACCTCTATGAAATGCTTGAAGAAAAGAAAGATTCCCCGGAACCGGTTACCCTTGACAAAACAGAAGTAAAAAAACTTTTTGCCCACAGTGGTGTGACCGAAGAACATTTGGAAGACTTTGACCGGAACTTTGAACAGGCAACTTCATCTTCCTCGTCCGAACAGCCATCTTTTCTTGCAACTAACATTGTCAATACAAGAAAGTTTGAGATACGCACCCCAGATGTTGTGATCAATGTCAACCCGGAACGTTCCGACCTGGTCGAAACAAGAATTATTGATGGGCGCCGCTGCATCGTGATTGGTATCGATGACCATGTGGAGATCAATGGAATTTCCGTTAAGGCAGTTGCCAAAAATCAAAATGAAATTTTTTAATAAATACTCATTTTACAAAGAAAAGTATTCTGATTAATTTTATCTATCTGCTTTTCAGAAAAAGACCAGTCAGAATCCGATTTACCTGACTGGTCTTTCATTGTTCAAAGTAGATTTTCTATTTTTTTCATCAAACAAAATTTCAAACTCTTTTAAGATTTTATATATATACTTTTATTAGTATTTATCTATTATCCTATTTTCATATCCATTGAAATAAAAAACCATTATATTTTCTTTTGAAAATATGCCGACATTCTTCCTTCTTCCTCAAATACTTCTTTCCTCTCAAATCCATTTTTCTCCAGTACCCGGATAGATGCTACATTATTTAAAAATGTAAATGCTCCAACAGTCTCTAGCTGGAATTTTTCGGAGATTTCCTGCAAAAAGATTGTAACAGCCTCCGTTGCAATTCCTTTTCTCCAAAATGCTTCCTCAAAAACACAATAGCTTATCATCGCGTCCGGTTCTTCTTCCAGATGAATTCCATAGCACCATATATCGCCAACATAAGTTTGATTTAACCAAATTGTTCTGCCATAGCTTGCAGCCCCAGGAAGTAACGTCTGCTGATAATCTTCTAGCGCTTCCTCCACCGTTTTCGCCTTCTGTGGCAATACTGTTTTGATTTCAACCGTGTTCGCCTTTTCAAAATAAATCCGAACTGTTTCTTCTGTCCTTTCTTTCAGACAAATCCCCATTATTTTCTCCTTTACTTCTGCCGCAGTTTTTCCATCATCTTAGTATAATTTTTCCGTTCATGCGGAAACATGCACTGGCTACAATCTTTCACACCTTTTTCTGTGTATCTGAAATTCCCACCACACTCTGCTCCTTTTAAGTACAGCGGACAGAAACAAAACAGACAGTTAAAATTGTCCGGATCGTCTGTCTTATGACATGGGAAATATTCACATTGCTTATGGGAAAAAAATTTATAAAATTCTGACATAGTTTCTCTTTCATTACTCCCTTTGTTTTGTTCACTTAATTTGTTTGTTCTGAAATCTTTTGTAATCCCTTTACTTGTCTGTTTCTTCTTGTTTTCTATAAAACATATCATACCACACTTTATTATATATTACAGCATTTATTACTCAACTAAATATAGACTGTTATAATATACATTGCAAATATTAGCAGAAAAACAAGAAGTACATGTAGGAAAACTTCACAAAATCGTTTGAAAAATGATGTCTTGCAATAGTGTACCTTATAATCAGTTCCCCAAAGTGCAAATAGGAAAATAGCACTTAAAAAATAATGTTCTGCAAAATATTTCAAATTTGAAAAACCGAAATAAGCATACAAACCTATTGTTATCCAAGATACCATACGAATTGTGTAAATAAAATAACGCTTATTTTGTAATATCACTCTTTTGCTATTTACATTTTTCATAAAATATCAACTCATTTTTTCTAATTAATCCTTCACTTTAAACGAATTTCACCGGAACCTATCAGTATCTTACGGCGGTACTTTTCACACCGGACCAAATCATACTTTCAATAGTAAATAATATTCCTTTTCAAATGTTTCGTTATCTTCTCTCTTCACTCCACTCTAATATAACTCCTGTGTTCGCGTCAATCTCAAATTCGTATTCTCTCTGATCGTAGATGATATCCCCTTCGTATTTATACTGTCCATCATCGTTGTCAAGTTCCATCCGGATATCAGACTCTGTCGCCCCCGGAACTCTTTCTAATGCCGTTTGCATTGCCTGTTCCTGGCTGACCGCCACATTTGCTCCTGCGCTTTGTGACTGATTATTTTGCGTATTATTCTGCTGTCCATTTTGTGCTGCCGTATTGGAAGCGACACTTTCTGTATCAGCAGTTAAGATTGTCCCGTCTTCCGCTGCGATTTCATAATCGTATTCTGTTCCATTTGCATCGAATTGAATTTCATAGATCATTCTTCCGTCATCTCTGTCTTTCGATGTTTTTAGTCTTGTCGCTTCCTCCTTCGTCACACCCGCATCTTGAAGTGCCGCTTCCAGTGCTGCATCTTTTCCAATGTCCTTTCCACCTGTGAACCCACATCCCGTGGTTGCTCCTAATACACTGATTGCTACGATTCCTGCTGCCATATATTTTTTCATCATATCTGTTTTCTCCTTTTCTTCTTTTTTTTCTTTCTTGTTTCTTACTTTGTATCTGAATCATACAGTAGAAACATTAAAAGAACATTAGAAAATACTTAAAAAGGAATATAAAATGTAAATCTGCTTCCTTCCCCTTCTATGCTCTCAACAGACACTCTGCCACCGTGCGCTTCGGCAATCCATTTTACCATAGAAAGTCCAAGCCCAAAATGGCTTCCATCTGTGCGCGAAGTGTCTGCACGGTAAAAGCGTTCCCAGATATGTTCCATGTCATGCACAGAAATCCCAATTCCATTATCTTCCACGATTCCGACTACATTTTCTTCCTTTGCCTGCAAAGAAATTTTTACAATCCCACCTTCTCTTCCATAAAAAACAGCATTGGATACGAGATTGACAACCATCCGGATATAGAAACTTTCATCCACTTGTGCATAAATATCCGGAGTAATCTCAGTTCTGACCGTAATTTCTTTTTCCTCTGCGATCATCTGCTGTTCTTCCGCAATGATCTGTGTCAGTTCACTGAGATTTACCCTCTCTTTATTCAACTTCTGCCTTCCTTCATCTGCCCGGGATAACAAAAGCAGGCTGGAAATCAGCCCCGCCATCTCTCTCGCCTTTTTTGCAATCAGCTCGATCTGCTCTCTCTGTCTGTCCGTCAATGTTTCCTCGGAAAGACATGCATCACACTGTGCCAGCATTACACTCACCGGAGTGCGCAGTTCATGAGAAACATCGGAAGTAAACCGCTTTTCTCTTTGAAATACCATTTCCAGCTGTTCCAGCATCCCGTCAAAGGTCTGTGCCAAATGGTAGATTTCATCTTTACTTTCTTTTTGCTCCTCTGTCAGCCCTACTCGTTTGGACAGATCTGCATCCGATTGGATCAGCCGGACCGTGTCTGTCATTTTTTTTACTGGGAGCAATGCCCTTTTCGTAAACTGATAACCCAAAAATGCTGCTGCCAATGTGAAAAGCGGGAGCAGGATCACTGCAAACCGCATCGTAATCTGAAAGCTTTCTTCTGCATCATTGATGGACGCCATCCCCCTCACATAAACATTCTGCCCGTTTTCCAGCCGATACAACACATCATACAAATACCATTTCTGCTTATTCTCTTTGATCTCACGCATAGTTCCATCTTCAAGCGCATAGGCATTCTCGATTCCATACGGAACTTTTCCGTATAGAAAATACCCGCTTTCATCGTACAGAGACAGATAAATCCCCTTTTCTACAGAATAAAAATCATTGTCTACTTCCAGCCTGCCATCTTCTATTTCAATCTCCTCAACACTCTTTTGCACAGAGTTCTCCAGCTGATTTTTCACAGAAGCCAGCACTTTTCTGCCACTCATAGAGAATAAAATTCCAAGTGTGGTGCAGGTAAGCAAAAGCAGGAATGTTGTGTAGAACAATGTCAGTCTTGCTTTTAATGTCCATCGCTTCATACTTTCTCCTTCAGCACATATCCGGCGCCACGAACTGTATGGATCAATTTTTCCTTGAACGATTCGTCAATCTTTTTTCGCAGATAGCGAATGTATACATCAATCACATTAGAACCGCCCGCATAATCATAATTCCACAAGTGCTGCTCCAATTTTTCCCGCGACAATACAATTCCTTTGTTCTGAATCATATAGCGCAGCAAGGCAAACTCCTTTCCGGACAGCTGGATTTCCTTCCCATCCCGAAATACTTGATGCGTATCTACATGAACTTCCAAACCGCCTTCTCTATAACACGAATCCTCGGATTTCTCAGGCCGCCTCAAAAGTACCCGGATCCTTGCAAGTAATTCCTCAAATGCAAATGGCTTCACGAGATAATCATTGGCACCTGCATCCAATCCCCGCACCCGGTCCTCAACACTGTCTTTTGCCGTCAAAAGAAGCACCGGGACATGTTTATTTTTCTGGCGAATTTCCCGAAGTACCGATAACCCATCCTTTTTTGGCATCATAATATCAAGAATTACGACATCATACTCTGCCCCTGCAAGATAATCAAGAGCTGCCTCCCCATCCATACAGGAATCCACACTATAATGCTCTGCCATCAGCCGCTGCGCCAGAATCTTATTTAAATCTCTTTCATCCTCTGCAATCAAAATCCGCATCTCGTTTTCTTCCTTCTTTCTGCTTCTTTTGGTAAATTATAACACAGCTGCCTGTTTTCGTCATTTTCTTTTCCCTTATATTTTTTCTATACTCTCCACACACAAAAGAGGAAACAGACATCTTTGTCCATTTCCTCTCTGCTTTTTAAGCTGTTTCAATCAAAATTTCCTTCTGCCGCAATACCTCTTCTATCATATCCAACGTTTCTTCACTGTCTGCACTTACTTTATGATAATGATAGTTCGAGGTGATATTTTTCAGAGGACTTGATTTTCCACTTTTGATATCACCGATGAATTCCATAACCTTCCTTCTGGAATTAATATGTAATTCTGCTTCCATATGTCCATATACCCTATGATTGATCATTACATTTTCTACACAACCGCCCATATCTACAATCGAACAAAGCTCTTCTTCCAGCTGCTCATCCGTATGATTTACTTTAAACACACGGCTGACTGTTGCCGGTGTCTGCAAAATATATCCTCTGTTTGTAGAAAGAATATCATAACCTGCCGCCCGGATCAACGCAATATCCTGCACGATCACCTGACGGCTCACATTGTAGAGGGCTGCCAGCTTTTTCCCAGATACCGGCGCAGTACTCTCACGGATTTCGTAAATGATCTGTTCTCTTCTCTCTGTCCCTTGCAACCTGTTCCCTCCATCTCCTTCTTAATTCCACTTACGCATTTTCTAACGCGTGAAGATTTTTCAGGGAAATATCCAGAATTGGAGCAGAATGCGTCAATGCCCCACTGGAAATATAGTCAATTCCAAGAGAAGTCAGACGACCGATGTTTTCTTTTGTCACATTTCCGGAACATTCTGTCTCAGCACGTCCGTCGATGATGCTTATTGCCTTCTGCATCTCTTCTGTTGACATATTGTCAAGCATAATGATATCTGCCCCAGCTTCCACTGCTTCCTTCACCATATCAAGATTTTCTACTTCCACTTCTATCTTTCGAACAAACGGAGCGTATTCTTTCGCCATTTTCACTGCCGCAGTCACACTGCCCGCCGCCCCAATATGGTTATCTTTCAACAGCACTCCGTCAGACAAATTGTAGCGGTGATTATACCCTCCTCCGACACGGACTGCATATTTCTCAAAAATTCTCATATTCGGCGTTGTTTTTCTCGTATCAAGCAATTTTGTATCTGTACCTTCTAAAAGATCGGCAACCGAACGTGTATAAGATGCAATCCCACTCATCCTCTGAAGATAATTTAACGCAACACGCTCTCCAGAAAGAAGTACACGGATATCTCCTGTCACTTTTCCCATCAACTGTCCATTTGTCACTTTGTCCCCATCTTTGCAGAAAAATGTTACTTCCGTCTCTGCATCAAGCAATTTAAATACTCTTTCAAAAATTTCCAATCCTGCAATAATCCCATCCTGCTTGCAGATCAATTCTACTTCTCCTTTTACGGCTTCTTTCATCACCGCATTAGTTGTCACATCTTCACTTGAAATATCTTCTTTCAGCGCTTCCAGAATCAGGTGATCCACCTGAAGTGTCATTGTAATCTTATTCATGTTTTTTACCTCCCATATCTATTTCATATCACAACTGCTCTGATTGATTTTCTTATCTTTTGATTCTTTATCGATATCTTTTCTCAGATTCCCCGGAGATCTTTGTCGCTGCCCGCTTAGCAAATACAAGACTTTCCAGCAGCGAATTGCTCGCCAGTCTATTCGCCCCGTGCACACCGTTACAACTTGTCTCCCCTACTGCATAAAGATGTTCCATCGAAGTCTGGCTGTCCAGATCTACCCAGATACCTCCCATGAAGTAGTGCTGTGCAGGCACAACCGGAATACATTCTTTTGTCACATCGTATCCTTCCTCCAGACACCTCTGATAAATATTTGGAAAGTGACCGAGGATCGTTTCTTTTGGAATATGTTCCATCGAAAGCCATACGTAATCTGTTCCATCTTTTTCCATTTCTTCGTGGATCGCCTTTGTCACAACATCCCGCGGAAGCAATTCATTGACAAAACGCTCATGCTTCTTATTGTACAGCACTGCCCCTTCTCCTCTCACTGACTCCGAGATCAGAAAGCGTCTTCCTGGTTTTTTCGAATACAATGTCGTCGGATGGATCTGCACATAGTCCAGATGTTCCAACCGCACTTCGTGTTTCTTTGCGATTCGGATCGCATCTCCGGTCAAATGCGGAAAGTTTGTCGAATGCTGATAAGTCCCGCCGATTCCACCACTTGCAAGAATGGTATCTGCTGCATGGATATGCAATGTCCCTTGTTCATTTTCTGCAAGAATTCCAGTACATTTGCCATCTTCCTCAAGAATATCCGTCATTGTTGTATACTCAAAGATTGTCACATTTTTCCGCTCTTTTACACGTTCCAGCAACTTACTTGTAATTTCTTTTCCGGTAATATCCTTGTGAAATAAAATACGTGGACACGAATGTGCCCCTTCTCTCGTATACTTCAAACAACCGTCTTCCTGTTCAAAATCGACTCCAAATCCAATCAGATCGTCAATAATCTCTCTGGATTTTCGTATCATCAGATCTACGGATTCCTTTCGGTTCTCATAATGCCCTGCTTTCATCGTATCTTCAAAAAAGCTCTCGTAATCCTTTTCATCTCGGAGTACGCAGATTCCTCCCTGTGCAAGAAAAGAATCACTGCTCTCCAAATCCGATTTCGTGATCAGTACGACTTGTTTCTCCTCCGGCAGCCAAAGTGTGCTGAATAAACCTCCTACTCCAGTTCCCACTACAACTATGTCTGCACTTATCTCCATCTCTTTTTCCTCCAGTTCCTCTGTCTTTACTTTTTCCTACGTTCATTTTCTCTTATTTCGCGAGTTCTAACATCCGCTCCAGTGTCTTTCCTGATTCTTTACGCAGATCTTCTGTGATGTGAACTTCATTTTCGCCTGTCTGCAACACATGAAGAATTTTTTCCAGTGTGATCAGCTTCATATCCGGACAAACCGGTTCCGTCTCTGCAAAATAAAATTTCTTATCTGGATTCTGCTTCTCCAATTCATAGCGCACCCCATTTTCTGTACAGACAATAAACTCTTTGCAAGAGCTTTTGGCCGCATATGCAATAATTCCGGATGTACTTCCGATATAATCCGAAATCGCACACACAGCCTCCGGACATTCCGGATGTGTGAGAATCTCCGCCTGCGGATGTTGCTCTTTTACTTTCTTGATCTCCTCTAACTGCATATGCTCATGCACTGGGCAATATCCGTTATTGAATACAAATTCCTTCTCCGGCACCTGTTCTGCCACATATCTCGCCAGATTTTTATCTGGAATAAAGAAAATACGTTTATTTGGCAATGCCTTTACAATCTGCACTGCATTTGCGGAAGTTACGCAGACATCCGAATGTCTCTTTAACTCTGCAGTGGAATTGATATAACATACAACTGCCAGATCCTCATATTTTTCTCTCATCTTCTGAATGGTCTCTGCATCTGCCATATGTGCCATTGCACAATCCGCAGTCAGATCCGGCATCAGCACGGTCTTCTTTGGATTTAATATCTTCGCGCTTTCTCCCATGAAAGAAACGCCGCAAAATACGATTGTCTGTTCTTTTAACCCAACTGCAACTTTACTTAAATAAAATGAATCACCAATATAATCTGCAATCTCCTGTATCTCTGGATTCACATAATAATGGGCAAGGATGACTGCATTTTTCTTTTGTTTCCATTTTTTAATCTCTTCTACTATTTTCATTCTGTCTTCTCCTATCCTCTTCTCCACCTCAGTTCCTACCATTATAGCACCGTCCTTTACAAGTGACAAGACACCTGTTTTGACAAAAATAAATGGTCTGTACGTTATTTTCTTATCAATAATGTGCAAACCATTCTTTTTTAGTTGTCTCTTGCTGTATTTCCTCTATTTCTTTGAAAAAATATGTTTCAAAAATACATACATCACAATGAGAAATGCACTGACATACCCAAACGCACCAAGTGCCGGAATCCCCCATATTTTTGGTTTCATATTCGTCGTACAGATAATGCTGGAGCTAATCAAAAGTGCCATCACCCACAACCCCATCACAATATTTCTCACAAGTCTCCGAAGCAATCGCTCCAGTTCCCCAGATACATGAAGATCGAGATTGATCTTTGTCTGTCCTCTCAAATTTCCCTGAATCAAATCTGCCACAAGGGAAGGTAGATCCAGCGCTTTGTGAATGGACCGGTAAAAACTTCTGCCTCCATTTTTCAATTCACTTTTCCAGTCCTTCTCTGTGAAAATTTTCCCTGCCATATGTCTGGAGGCAATCTCTACCATATTGATCTCCGGGGCAATGTCTGCCAGCACCCCCTCCATATGTGTCAGTCCACGCGCCAACATTGTCAGACCATGGGGCATGATGATCCGGTTCTCTTTCATCACTTCCATCAGATCTACCATCACTTCTGCCACATCAATGCTGCCCATATCCGTCGTACCATATTTGGCGAGAAGTGCACTGATGTCCTCATAAAGTCTGCTCTGATCCGGCTTATCCCGAAATTCTCCAAGCGCCAAAACTGCCTCCTGAATCATTCCTACATCCCCCAGCGCAACACCTTGTACAGCCTTACCGACCAGTTTTCTGTCACGTTCAGTCAGCCGTCCCATCATCCCCATATCAATCCATACAATTTTACCACCACAAACCTTTACATTTCCAGAGTGAGGATCTGCGTGAAAGAATCCATCATCCATTACCTGTTTGATATAATTATCGATCAGTTTTGTTCCAAGTTCTTCCAGATCGTATCCATTCTCTTTTAATGCTGCTTTATCATCGATGCTCCACCCGTCAATATGTTCCATAACAAGCACATGCTGATTTGTGTACTCCTGATAAAGTTCTGGAACTTTCACAAACAGAATCCCTTTATTTCTCCGGGCAAACTCTTCCATATTGGAAGCCTCTGTCAGAAAATTCATCTCCTCCCTTGTCACAGCCCACAACTCATCGAGCACCATATCAAGATCTACCAGTTCTTTCAGACTCACCGGGGGAACCAGCTTCACTGCGCGGTGCAGCAATCCAATATCCCTCGCCATCTTCTCATAAATCCCTCTGCGCTGTACTTTGATCACAACTTGCTTACCGTCTTTTAAAACAGCACGGTGCACCTGAGCGATGGATGCTGAACCAAGCGGTTTCTCCTCTATGGATGCAAAAATCTCTTCCCACGGACATCCATAGGCAGACTTTAGTACTTCCTCCACCTCTGCGAAGTTCATCGGAGCTACTTCTGAGCGAAGCCTCATCAGCTCATCACAGTATCTTTTGGGTAAAATATCTGAATGCATGGACATAATTTGTCCTAATTTAATAAAAGTAGGACCAAGATCCTCCAAAATCAAGCGAAGCTTCTCCGGTGAAATTCCTTTGGAAATCTCATGGCGATGCAAAATTGCAGTCATTTCTTTTAATCTTGTCCTGTATTCTCTGGATTCTTCTTTGCTCATCTACAACCTCATTCTGCTCTGTCATCACAGTCGTCTTTCTCACCGTCACCTTCTGTAACATATAGTTTCTTTTTCAATTCTTCCAGCTGTTCCGGTGATAATTTTTCCAGCAGATCATCCACTTCTTCTGTGGAAGTCTGCTTTTCTGCTTTATGGACATTCTCCTGTACCGTCTTTTTGAGATTATGTTTTAACTCTTCATTTAACACCTTTCCCTGCTCCACAGTCAGCTCCCCTTTTTTTACCATCTCATCCAGAAGTTCCTTTGATTTCTCTGCTGTCACTGCTGCTGCTCCGATTCCTGCCAACAATAATTTCTTTACATTTTCTCCAAGTTTCTCCATAAAAATTTCCTCCTTATGCCTATCTTTTCCAGATATCCTGTCTTATCCTACAAAAAGTTGTGCCGCCTTCGGCAAAAAAATAATCACTCCTGCAAATGCTGCCATGATAGCTGCAATCAGAACTGCACCTGCCGCAGTATCTTTCGCCAGCTTTGCAAGCGGCTTTTTCTCTTCGGTCACAAGATCAACTACTGCCTCCACCGCAGTATTTACAAGTTCCAAACCAAGAATCAGACCAAACAAAATCAGACAGATACACCACTCTGTTGCAGAAATATCAAAGAAAAATCCTGCCGCAGTCACACAGATAACTCCTAGACAATGGATCTTCATATTCCGCTCCTTCCTGATCCCGGTAAAAATGCCTTCAAACGCATACCTGAAACTTTGATACAACGGTTGTTTCTTTCCCATATTTTCACCTTCTTTAGTCCATTTAAAAAACGATTCCCTGCGCTCCGAAAATATGATTCCAAAACACAAACAAAGCTATTTCATCTATTTTCATATGGATATTTTATACAAATTATAACACATTTTTCTGTTAATAACGATGTTTTTTATGATTTTTTCTGTTTTTTGTTTGAAGTTTCCTAAAACTTCTTATAACGAAAAAAGAACATGTCTGCAAATACTCACAGACATGCTCTTCTTTTAATAATTCATTTTATCCTGCTTGAAATCCGTTCCGCTATTCTTCAGAATCTTCCGATTTTTTTCTAAGTCCTACTGCTCCTGCAATTCCACTTCCGATTAACATTACTCCTAATCCCAAAATCGAAGCCGGATCTCCTGTTTTTGGAGCCTCAGATTTCTTCTTTTTGTCCTCGTTCTTTTCCTCTTCTTTATTCGGTTTCTGCTCTGGCTTCTGTTCCGGCTTCTGCTCTGGTTTCTGTTCCGGATCTACTGTTTCCTCTTTCTCAATCCTCTCCGCCGTTACAAGAAGATTATTCAGTGCTTCCACTCTCTCCTGGAGCACAGCCTTCTCTGTATCCGGATTTGCAAGAAGTTCCTTCAACTCATTGTAAAGCGCCTCCATTTTGTCAAAGTCCTCTTTTGTAAATCCTCCGGCTTTGCCGACATTTTTTCTCTCGGATTCAAGAATCTTTCCCATATCTTCCATGAAATTCTTCATAGAATCTTCCAATTTCATAACAGTACTCTTCGCAAACTCTATCTGCTGTAATGCCTCATACAGTTTCTCCACGTCTGTCTCATTGGATACAGAAAGAGCTTTTGCCTGATCATAGGACTCGACATAAAATCCTGTTGTATTCTTATCATAATTTTCTGGGTGTGCTTTAATATCTTCATACAAATCTTTGTATTCTTTATCTGCAACTTTACCTGCCAATGCCTCTTTTATTTTCTCAGCAGACATTGAGATCTCTGACATTTTCTGATTTGCCATATTTAGCTTTTCTATTGCTTCATTCCAGTTCGCACTGTCGGCAGCCTTTTGTGCTTCATCAAGCAATGTTTGAATTGTAGCCAGATCCTGATCTGCATACAGACCGGAAACTTTTAACTGTTCCAGCATCTGACGAGATTCCTCTATGAGCTTTATCACTCCACTTTCTGAAACGACCGGCGTCTGTAACAACTGCTTCAGTGCTACCACTGCCTGAGCCGTCTCTGCTTTCGTCATCGCTTCGATCTTATTTCTGTCAATCGTTGCAAGTACATTCTTCAAAGCTTGAATATAATCTGGAGCATATACTTCTGTCTGTGATACAACCTGATCTGCCAACGCAATCAATTCATAAAGTTCTGATTTGTCTACCACCTCTGGAATGAGTTCAAGACCATTTACAGCATTGACAAAACGTTCAAAAATTCCATAAATCTGTGCTCCATCTGGATCATAATATTTCATAGGATCTGCGCGAAGTGCCAGCATCTCCGCTTTCGCAGCTTCATATACCTTCCATGACTGTTCCGTATACATCAAAGGTCCAAAAATAACCTCATCTGCATCTGCCAAAAGTCCATCCACTTCTGCCTGCACCATTGCAATAAATTCAGCTTCCGTCATGCTCTCTTTTTCTTCTTTATTCTGTTCGAGCCCCGGCTGCTGTGCTTCCTGACCACTTTCAGTCTCTGGCTGCTGTACCTCTTGTTGTTCTTCCTTCTCCGGCTGTTGTGTCTGAAGTTCTTCTCCCGTTCCCGGTTGCTGATCTTGCTCTTCTCCGACCATCGGCTGCTGTGTTTGTTGTTCTTCTTGCTGTGGTGCAGAGAGATCCTCCTGTGTCTGAGACTCAGCTTCAGCATTCCGACTTTCTTTTTCCGCTTCCGTGCCTGCTGTCTGTGCCTCTGCAGCCATAACAGTGATGCCCGATGTACCAACAGTCCCCACTGCCATAACAATTGCCAGTCCCAATGCTGCTAATTTCTTTCTCTTCATATCCACTTCCTCCTTTATTCCGGTTTTTCTGATACTGTCAATATAACATTTGTTGTGTATTTTGTCTATTTTTTTATTCTATACATTTTATTTTTATTTATTTTGTATATTTTTTCTTCTTTTTTCACTCTAAATTCAATGTTTTTTCGACATTTTTACAAAAGTATCGACTTTTGTCTTAATTTTTCAGACTTTTTCGCATATCTTCTTATCTTTATTTCATATACGCATCCTTCCACTTCTACCTGTCACCTGCTATTTGACTTTTTTTTCTCTCTCCTTTATAATATTTTTATTACGCATGTAAGATTTGGAGGATTACTATGAAAAAATTGCCACAAATTTCAGAAGCCGAATATGAAGTTATGAAAATCGTATGGAAATACGCACCGATCAATACAAATGAGATTACTGAAAAACTCACACGTACTACTTCCTGGAGCCCCAAAACAATCCAAACCCTGATTAAGCGCCTTACGACAAAGGGAGCTCTTTCCTACGAAAAGCACGGACGTATTTTTGTCTACTCACCACTGGTAAAAGAAAATGAATACATTGGTCAGGAAAGTTCTTCTTTTTTGAATCGCTATTATAATGGTGATATCACCGCTATGCTGTCTTCCTACATTGAAAATGACCGATTATCAGACAGTGAAATCGCTACTCTTCGTTCTATTCTTTCCAAAGGAAAAGGAGGACAGTAACATGGCTGATTTTATGATTCGCTTTCTTCTGTCAAACTTGTTTCTTGGAATTTTCATCGGGATACTTGCATTCTGCAAATGGATATTTCGCAGGACACTCTCCAGTCAAATGCAGTACCATCTTTGGTTCCTTCTCTTCTTTTTCCTGCTTGTTCCTTTTGTCCCGGTATGCTCTTTTTCTCTGCCCGCACAAATTTCTTCATTTTTCAGTACATTTTCCTCCCAGAAAGGATTTGCCCATCACCCTCTCACAGACAGCCCTCTTTCTTCCACATTTTCAAACACTTCTGAATGGATGAATGATTTTACAATATCTATAAGCAGGCAGGTTCCTTCCATTGCAGGACAGATTCTTTTTTTGCTATGGTGCACAGGGATTGGGATTATGTTCATTTTTTTCATCCGTTCTGTCCGGCAGCTATATCACTTAAGCCGTACAGCACTTCCTCTGGAAAATGCTGAAATTTCTTCTTTGTATATAAGCTGCCTGAAAGAGTTTGGTATTACGCGGAACATCCCCGTCTATACCACTGCCTTTCTTCCATCACCTGCGATTACCGGAATCTTTCAACCTCGCATTTACCTTCCACTTCGTCTGATTTCCGGTTATCCCCACAGTGCCCTCCGCTACATTCTCCTGCACGAATTGCAGCACTATCGCCAAAAAGATGGCCTGTTGAATCTTTTTCTAAATATTTTCTGTGCACTCTACTGGTTCAATCCGGCTGTCTGGTATGTCCTTCATGAAATACGCATCGACCGTGAAATCGCCTGTGATACTTCTGTTTTGGAAACCGTAGGCGAAACTTCCTGTCAGGAGTATGGTTCCGCTTTAATTAATTTTGCTGAGACACTTTCTCACACTCCCCTTTCCTTCTCTGTCGGACTTGGCGGATCGATGCCGCAAATGAAGCGGAGAATCCTTAATATCGCCTCCTATCAAGCTCCCACACCATGGAAAAAGGCGAAAGGCTACGCTCTGGTTCTGGTGATTTCTCTACTGTTGATCAGTATGTCCCCTATGTTGTCTATGCAGGCCGCAAAGGAAACTTCCTTCCGCCCAGATACCTCGGACAGCATTGTTTCTACCATTGATCTTTCTTCTTATTTCAGAAATTATGAAGGTACTTTTGTCTTATATGATTTGCAAAAGGATCATTACCAAATTTATCATCCCGAACAGGCATACAAAAGAATTTCCCCGGATTCTACTTACAAACTCTATAGTGCTCTGTTCGGATTGGAAGAAAAAATCATTACTCCAAAAGATTCCATGATCCCATGGGATCACAATCATTATCCGTTTGATACCTGGAATAAAAACCATACCTTGCACTCTGCAATGTCTGCTTCGGTCAACTGGTATTTCCAGACAATCGACAAAAAACTGGGGCACGGCAAAATCCGTTCTTACCTACAGCAGATTCATTATGGGAACGAATCGATCGATCAATCTAATTCTTACTGGATGGAGTCTTCCTTAAAAATTTCTGCCTTCGAACAAGTCAGCCTGCTGACAGATTTCTATCAAAATACCTTTGCTTTTAATCCGGAACATATTGCTGCCGTAAAAGATTCCATCCGCCTGATTACACACGGCAAAAACACACTTTATGGAAAAACAGGAACCGGTAATGTCAATGGGCAAAATGTAAATGGTTGGTTCATCGGATATATCGAAAACTCACAAAATACATATTTTTTTGCCACAAATATTCAGGCAGAACAGCAGGCCTCCGGAAGCACTGCATCACAGATTACACTGGATCTATTAGAGGATATGGGAATTTGGAATTGACTATATCCTTGAAATCTATAACGAATCCACAAATAAAAACCCCTTACGCTTTCATTGCGTAAGGGGTTCTGTTATTGAAACTAATTAAGTTTCTACACCTATTCTATACGGTGTATTACTTGTTATTGATAGCAGCCTGTGCAGCAGCTAATCTTGCGATCGGCACACGGAATGGTGAGCAAGATACATAGTCTAATCCAATCTTATGGCAGAATTCTACGGAACTTGGATCTCCACCGTGCTCTCCACAAATACCTACATGTAAATCTGGATTTGCCGGTCTTCCTAATTTCACAGCTGTCTCCATTAATTTACCTACACCGATCTGGTCTAATTTTGCAAATGGATCGTTCTCGAAGATTTTTGCATCGTAGTATCCTTCTAAGAATTTACCAGCATCATCACGAGAGAATCCGAATGTCATCTGTGTTAAGTCGTTTGTACCGAAGCAGAAGAAATCAGCTTCTTTTGCAATCTCATCAGCTGTAAGAGCAGCTCTTGGAATCTCGATCATTGTACCTACATGGTATTTTAATTCAACACCAGCAGCTTCAATCTCAGCATCTGCTGTCTCTACAACAACTTTCTTCACATATTTTAATTCTTTGATATCTCCGATTAACGGAATCATGATCTCTGGGCAAACATCCCAGTCAGCATGTGCTTTCTGTACATTGATTGCTGCACGGATCACAGCTCTTGTCTGCATTCTTGCGATTTCTGGATAAGTAACTGCAAGACGGCATCCACGATGTCCCATCATTGGGTTGAATTCATGTAAAGAATCAATGATTGCTTTGATCTGTTCAACTGTTTTTCCCTGAGTATCAGCAAGTTTCTTAATATCTTCCTCTGTTGTAGGAACGAATTCGTGTAACGGTGGATCTAAGAAACGGATTGTTACCGGATTACCTTCTAATGCTTCATATAAAGCTTCGAAGTCTCCCTGCTGTTCTGGAAGGATCTTCTCAAGAGCAGCTTCTCTTTCTTCTAATGTCTCAGAACAGATCATTTCACGGAATGCATCAATTCTGTTTCCTTCGAAGAACATATGCTCTGTACGGCAAAGTCCGATACCTTCAGCGCCAAGCTCACGAGCTTTTCTTGCATCTGCTGGAGTATCCGCATTTGTTCTTACTCCTAATGTTCTATATTTATCAGCCCATCCCATGATTCTTCCGAATTCACCAGCGATTGTAGCGTCTACTGTCGGGATGATTCCGTCGTAGATGTTACCTGTAGAACCGTCAAGAGAGATTGGATCTCCTTCATGGTATTCTTTTCCAGCTAATGTAAATTTCTTGTTTGCTTCATCCATTGTGATGTCACCACATCCAGATACACAGCATGTACCCATACCACGAGCAACAACGGCAGCGTGAGATGTCATACCACCACGAACTGTTAAGATACCCTGAGCAGCTTTCATACCTTCAATATCTTCCGGTGATGTCTCAAGACGAACAAGAACAACTTTTTCTCCTCTTGCAGCCCACTCTTTTGCATCTTCTGCTGTGAAGACGATCTTACCGCAAGCAGCTCCTGGAGATGCTCCTAAAGCTTTTCCAACTGGTACAGCTTTCTTTAATTCTGCAGCATCAAACTGTGGGTGAAGTAATGTATCTAAGTTACGAGGATCGATCATTGCAACAGCTTTCTCTTCTGTGATCATTCCTTCGTCTACTAAATCACAAGCGATCTTTAAAGCAGCCTGAGCTGTTCTCTTACCGTTACGTGTCTGTAACATGTAGAGTTTCTTATCTTCGATTGTGAATTCCATATCCTGCATATCTCTGTAGTGATCTTCCAAAGTCTTGCAGATTCCTACGAACTGTTCGTAAACTTCCGGCATAACTTCTTTTAACTGGTCAATCTTCTGTGGTGTACGAACACCTGCAACAACGTCTTCACCCTGAGCGTTCATTAAGAACTCACCCATCAAGTGTTTCTCTCCTGTTGCTGGGTCACGAGTAAATGCAACACCTGTACCAGATGTCTCTCCCATGTTACCGAATGCCATCATCTGTACGTTTACAGCTGTTCCCCAAGAATATGGGATATCGTTGTCACGACGGTAAACGTTAGCACGTGGGTTATCCCAAGAACGGAATACAGCTTTTACAGCACCCATTAACTGTTCTTTTGGATCTGTAGGGAATTCTTCCCCAATCTTTTCTTTATATTCAGCTTTGAACTGTTCAGCAAGTTTCTGTAAATCTTCTGCTGTGAGGTCAACGTCCTGAGTTACACCTTTTTCAGCTTTCATCTCGTCGATCAGTTCTTCAAAATATTTTTTACCGACTTCCATAACTACGTCAGAGTACATCTGGATAAATCTTCTGTAGCAATCCCATGCCCAACGTGGATTTCCTGATTTTTCAGCTAATACTTTGACAACTTCTTCATTTAATCCGAGGTTTAAGATTGTATCCATCATACCTGGCATAGAAGCTCTTGCTCCAGAACGAACAGATACAAGAAGTGGATTTTCTTTGTCACCGAATTTCTTTCCAGTAACTTCTTCCATTTTAACAATTGCGTCCATGATCTGTTCCATGATCTCATCGTTAATTTTTCTTCCATCTTCATAATATTGTGTACAAGCATCTGTTGTGATTGTGAATCCCTGTGGCACTGGAAGACCTAACTTTGTCATCTCTGCAAGGTTAGCACCTTTACCGCCAAGAGTGTTTCTCATGCTTGCGTCACCTTCGGTGAACATATAAACCCATTTTGCCATGTCTAAACGACCTCCTAAAAATATTTTGCTTTAGTATAAAACATGAAAAATACGACTTTTTGCCATGAAGTCGTTCATCTTTTATATATCCAATAACGGTTTCCCCCGCTATCTGTATATCATTTTATCTGTTTTACTTCGGATAGTCAAGGACTTTCTTGGTAAAAACTACTGTTTTGTTACTTTTTTATCAAAGAATCTTCTATCTGTTCTTACTCTCACCCTCGAAGTGTTGCAATCAACCGTTTGGTATATAAAAGCAGGTCCAACCCATCTGTAATATTTCTCACACAGATATCTGCTTTTGCCCCAAGTTTCCCACACATTCCTTCTTCTCCCATCACAGCAACAGACAGCCCTGCAATTTGGCACATTTCCAGATCATTTCTTCCGTTTCCTATGCAGACACAGTAATCAGCGCCAAGCGTTTCCACAATCTTTCGCTTTTCCTCTGCCGCTTCACTTGTCGGAAATGTATGTATTTGTACCGGAAGTTGCTGACACAATTTCCTCACAGTCCCATGTGTATCTGCAGTCACAATGTAGATTTCCAACTGTTCCGAAAGCTGTTGCAAACGCTCAGCAACCCCTTTTTGCAATGTTCCATCCAATGCAATTGTTCCATTATAATCCAGGATCAAATACCTCATCTGCAGTTTCTGATATCCCGGGATTTCCACTGTAATTTCTCGCTGCTGTTTTGACATAGTTTCTTTCTCTACCTGCTTTGTCTCTCTCATCGTTTCCTTCCCTCTCCCATTCCCTCTTGCAAAAGATTTAGTCTATCACCTTCACGGATGTCATGACCGGCTGCTCTTCTGTCGGAATCGTGCCGTTATTGTCTGTCGGTTCTGCATCTTCGCAGATTCTATCTACAACATCCATGCCTTCTGTCACATATCCAAATGCCGCATAACTTCCGTCTAGATGTTTGCTGTCCTCATGGACGATAAAGAACTGGGAACTTGCGCTGTCGTTTGCGCGAGAACGCGCCATGGAAATCGCACCCCTCGTATGTAAAAGATTGTTTTCCACTCCGTTTTGAGAAAATTCACCTTTGATCGTCTGATCAGATCCTCCGGTGCCATCGCCTCTTGGATCTCCGCCTTGGATCATAAATCCGCTCATAATTCTGTGAAAAGTCAGTCCGTCATAAAAACCTTCCTTTGCAAGATTTACAAAATTTGTCACCGTGATCGGCGCTGCATCTGCATCCAGTTCCACTTTAATCATCCCATAATCCTTCACCTGGATTTCTACATGATGCTTTCCGGTAAGAAGATTCTCTTCACCGCCTTCTGTTTCCTTTTCTGTCTTCGTTGTATCTTTTGAGGCTTCTTCCTTCCCTTTTCCACATCCTGCAAATATACTCATTCCTAAAAGGATTGCAAGCAAGATCGATACTGTCTTCTTCATCTTAATTTTTCTCCTGTCACTCATATTTTTTAAGTTTCCCCTATCATAGCATAGTTTTGCCAGAATGTAATCTCATTTTATCTTCTATCCTTATTATTCTCTGTTACAATTTTTTGTATAATGCTTTCAATATCCTGTCCCGTAATAGAAATATCTACAATCTCTCCATATTTTCCAAGTTCTACCATGATCTCCATTGGATTCTTTTCCTCCGGACGATATATGATTTCTAAATGGTAATCATCTACAACCTTAACATTCATCCCTGCCGCTTTTGAACTTCTAGCCATTTCCACTGCATTTTTCTTTACTTCCACTGTAATCCGCTTAAATTCTGTAAACTCTTTGCGGATGTGCTCCATATCCGAATCCACAACAATTTTTCCTTTATTAATCAGGATAATTCTCTTACAGAGTGCTTCTATATCTTGGAAATCATGAGAAGTAACGATAAATGTTGTCTTTTTTTCCTCATTCATCTGTTTGATAAATGCACGTATCCGCTGTTTTGACTCCGCATCCAATCCAATTGTCGGTTCATCTAAATACACAATTTTAGGATTATGCAAAAATGCTGCCGTAATATTGCAACGCATTCTTTGTCCTAAGGATAATTGCCTCTCCGGCACATCCAAAAGTTTCTCCAGTCCTAAAATATCTCGAAATTTTTCAATATTCTCATCAAATATCGGTTTCGGAATTTCATAGAGTCTTTGCAGAACACGAAAAGACTCTATAATAGGAACATCCCACCATAACTGGGAACGATTTCCGAACACCACCCCGATCTGCTTATTATTCTGGATCCGCTTCTTGATCGGTTCTATCCCATCTACAATGATTTTTCCGGACGTAGGGGTAAGTACACCTGAAAGCATCTTGATTGTTGTTGATTTTCCACTTCCATTCGGACCTACATATCCCACTGATTCTCCACGTTCTATCTGGAAATTAATATCATCCACCGCACAAAAATTATCAAACTGTGGAGTCAAAAAACCTTTCACTCCGCCAATCAACCCCGGCTGTACGATTTTTCTTTTATATTCCTTACATAAATGCTGCACTTCTATCATCTTCACCGTTCTTAATTCCTCTCATTTATATCACATTTGTATTATAATCACTGATCCCAATGCTATTCCTTTTAAGTACCTGTACTATCATATTTTTTCATTCCACAACACCAAATGAGCACTGAGGCCAGCGCAAAGAGCAATGTCACTGCCAAAAGCCACATCGGTACACACATCTTTGTTTTCCCAAGTAAATACATTGCCGGATAATATCCAATAAAGCCGAACGGTATCACTACGGTAAAAAGCACTTGAAAAACTGCCGGAAATATATTAATCGGATATTTTGCAAATTCACGAAAAGTCTGTATAAGATCTGCAATCTCATTTCCCTGGACAAGCCAGAAATTAAGCGCATTAAAAATCAAATAGAGGGAAGAATTCAAAATTGTGCCCATCACGAGAAACTCGATTAAAAATGCGATCAAACCAATCGAACACTCTACCCCTGATTTTGCGAGTGACCAAATCATCAAAGAACACGGCAGAAAAAAACTGACTAACGACGCAAATTCCATTCGAAATGTTAGCATTTGAAACAAAACAGAAGCCGGACGTATCAAAAAAATATCCAACTTTCCTTTCCTAACAAAGCTCCCAATGCTCCATACATTATCTAAAAGTCCCCGGCTAATAGCCTCCGTCATTGCACCCAGGGAAAATATCAAGCAGACACCATATATACTCCACTCCCCAAGAGTACCAACTACATTTGCGATTGCAAATACGCCAAGAAATCCTGCTGCTTCCCTCGCAATAATAGAAATCAAGCGAATAGTACTATCCATCGGATATTGTACAAGGCATAACATCCCTATTCTTAAAAATTCCTGATACAATCGAAAATAATATTTCAATCTTTTCACTCTTCTATCCTCCTTGGACAATCACTTTCCGAATCACCATATGATACAACAAATGAGCTAATGCTCCCATTATTATACACCAGAATATCTGAAGTCCCATATATCCCATGCATTCTTCCAATCTATATTTCCCAAGAAAAATATTTAACGGAACTGATACCATACCCGCAAATGGAAGAAGTCCAAATACCCTTGCAACTCCTTCCGGAAATAGAGCTAATGGTACAACCCCGCCAGATAATATGGACAATACTGCCGTCTTTGTAAATGCCATGCCAAACATACTGAGTGTATAAAAAGAAGCTAGTCCAACCATAAATTCCACATAAAATAAAATTACCAGCGCCAGCAACACACTAATTAAAAACAAAAGAAATTCCCCGGCTCCTGCCGGACCTACTCCTCTCAGTATAAAAAAAGAAATTAGAGAAACCGGAATTCCCTTCCATAAAATAAAATATGCAAACTCTCCACTGCGCCGTGCAAATAATGTATAAAACAAAGTCACCGGACGTAAAAGTTCTGTCCCAATCGTTCCTTCATATACCCACTCTGCAAATTGCATATTAATTCCACCTGCAAATTGTGACGACAAAACCTTGGACAAAATGACATACGTTATCATTTCCCCCATCGTAAATCCAACAAGTTCATTCTCTCCCATAAACACAACTTTCCATAAAAAATAGTAACTGAAAATAGACACAAGGGTACCAATCGTATTAAACCACACAGCTTTCGTGTATGCCATCTTTTCCAAAAATGTCATTCGCACAAGATAATAAAATTTTTTCATTGCCATCTCCCCCACTTGGCTTTTTATACTGTTTTTTTGTACAAAAAATGCACGGTTCTATAATCGTGCATTTTTTACTTTTCGTCTTCTGATATTTCTATTACATATTCGATTAAATTTTTAGCCTTTGATACCAGACTGTGCAACACCTTCGATAAACTGTTTCTGGAAGATGAAGAACAGTACGATCATCGGAATAACTGCCATTACGGCACCTGCCATCTGTGCCGGGTAGTTTGTAGCATATTGTCCTTTCAGTGTAGAAAGTGCTGGAGCTAATGTCATCTTAGCCGGATCTGTGTTAACGATCAATGGCCACATGAAGTCATTCCATGCAAATTTTGCTGTAAAGATTACCAGCGCTACGATACCTGGCTGTACTAACGGAAGCATGATCTTTCCAAAAATCTGGAATCTGTTACATCCGTCAAGCAATGCTGCTTCTTCCAATTCCTTTGGCAGTGACATAAAGAATTGTCTCAATAAGAACGTACCAAATGCACTGAACAAGTTCGGGAGGAAGAGACCCGGTAAGGTATTGATCAATCCTAAATTCTGAATGATCAGGTACTGTGGGATTAAGAAAATCTGTCCCGGTACCATTAAGATAGATAACAAGATCATGAAAATCGCATTTTTAAATGGAAAATCAATTCTTGCAAATCCATAAGCTGCCATTGTACAAAATGCAACCTGTACCAATACCGTAATGATGGTTACCACAATCGTATTGATATATACTTTTCCGAACGGCAGAATCTCCAGTACATATTTATAAGAGTCTAACTGCCAATGTTCCGGTAAAATTGACGGCGGTATCTGCATAGATTCCGGCAATGTCTTAAATGATGTAAACACCATCCAGAGGAATGGGAATACTGTGACTGCAATACCTGCGATCAAAAGAATGTGTATAAGCAAATGATTTCTTGTAGATGTCTTTTTCATCGTATTTCCTCCTTTCCTCTAATCGTAGTTTACCCATTTCTTCTGTCCGACCAGCTGGATCACTGTGATGATCATGATCACTGCGAACATAAAGATAGAAATTGCTGCTGCATAACCTTTTTCTCCATACATAAACGCATTCTGATAGAACAAAACGTTCATGGTCTTTACTTTGTTGAACGCCGGGTTTGTCACCGGATCGACCATCATATAGATGCTGTCGAATACCTGGAACGCACCGATCAGACCTGTAATCATTACGAAAAAGATCGTTGGAGAAAGTAACGGGATTGTAATCTTAAAGAACTGTTTTACTGGTCCTGCTCCGTCGATTGCCGCTGCTTCATAGTAAGATCTTGAAATTCCCTGCATACCCGCAAGAAGAATGATCATATTATAACCGACACTTCCCCAGATTGCCACGATCATTACGCAGAACAATGCGGTATGCGGGTTTGTAAGCCAGCTCTGCCCTTCGATTCCAAAAATTCCAAGAACCGTATTTAAAATACCGAAATCTCCGTGGAAGATCAGTTTCCATACAAGTGCTACTGCTACTGACATCGTTACTGATGGCAGGAAGTAGATTGTCCGATAAAAGGAAGTTCCTTTGATCTTGGAGTTTAAGAGGGATGCCACTAACAGTGACAGCGCCAGCCCGATCGGCACTGTCACAACGGCATATAAAAGTGTATTTTTCATGGCGAGCATCAGATCTGGTTCTTGGAACAGACGTTGATAGTTGCTGATTCCGCAGAAGGTTGCCATGTTAAATTTGTTTACATCATTAAAACTGAACCAGAAGTTCTGGATAAACGGAAATACATAGAAGATCAGAAGTCCGATCGTAACCGGCGCAATAAATACGTAGCCTGCTACCCAGTCTTTCTTCTCACGTCTGCTCGCTTTCCGCCTTACTTTTTTCTTTCCTTCACCCATTTGTATCTACCTACTTTACTTTGCGTTCATTTCATCAAGAATTGCATCTGCCTCTGGCTTAATGCTCTTACAAGCCTCTTCTAATGTGATTTCTCCCTGCCAAGCCTGCTCTAAGTAAGTTTTTTCAACCTGAGAAAGTTTTGCAGTCACTTTACAGTGAGGAAGTAATTCTGTGTTCGGTACATTGTCAAGGAATACCTGGAGATTTAAGTCTTTATGTGTATCTAAGAATAATTCCTGGCAGTCATTTCTAGCAGAGATAACTGTACCTGATTTTCCCTGGATTTCCTGAGCTTCTTTGCTTCCTAACCATAATGCAAAGTCTTTTGCTTCTTCTGGATGTTTTGTATTTGCAGATACTGAGAATGCAAGACCGTTGATGATATCTTTATCTACACCATTGAAAGAAGGTCTTTTTACGATTCCGTATTTTCCTTCTAATGTCTTATTATAAGAAGGAATCATGTAGTTTCCTGAGAAGTACATTGCTAACTGTCCACCCTGGAACATACTGTCTGGATCTGTATCTGTCATCTGCTGTAATGTCGGTGAAAGTCCGTCTAATACAAGATCTAACCATGGCTGGATACCTTCGATTGTCTCTTTCTTATCCCATCCTGTTTCTGTGTTATCTTCATTTAAGAAATATCCACCGTTTGCGAATACAGCTGCATCATATGTAGTCTGTCCGGAGTTACGGTTAATTGCTGTCGGATAAACTCCATCCGGAAGTCCTGCTGCTTGTAAGTCTTCACAAGTTTTTCTGAAATCTTCAAATGTCCAGTCATCTGTTGGATAAGCAACTCCTGCCTGATCAAAGATTTCTTTGTTGTAGAATACGGCATTTGTATCGAAATCTTTCGGGATTCCGTATAATTTACCTTCTACTGTATATCCATCTACCAGTGGTGTCGGGAAATTATCATGTACCTTTAAGTCTGACTCTTTCTCTGCATCTGTTAAATCCATTAAAATTCCTGCGTCTGCATATTCTTCTACATGAAGCACGTTCATAGTGATGATATCCGGAGCAGATCCACCTGTTGCGCTTGCCTCTAATTTTGTCCAGTACTCATTCCATGTTGTAAGCTGTGTCTTTACTGTTACATTTGGATTTTCTTTTGAGTATGCCTCTGCCATCTGTTTCATAACCGGCTCTTGGTCAGAATCCCACACACTCATCACAAGCTCAACTTTTCCATCTTTGCTTCCGCCTTTGTCGCTTCCACCACATCCAGCTAACAATGTAGTTCCTGTTGTCGCAACTAATCCTAAAGCTACTAATTTTTTCAGATTCTTTTTCATTGAAATCATCCTCCTTTTGGTTTATATCATGCGGCAGTTATTTGCCGCCTGGTAACAAATTTGTATTATATACTATCTTCTATAAGTATCCAGTTCGATTACTGCTCCGCCGTTTAATCTGGATTCCTCGGCAGCCAATGCACAATAATGACTCTCCACGGATTGTTCCACAGAAGTTGTGCTCTTTGTCGGGCCTGACTCATTGATCAACATATCAAGAAATTCTTCGATCATCCGGTTGTCGCCGCCGCCGTGTCCTGAGAAATCAGTTGCCAGCGTGCGTACATCTATCACTTCCGGTTCTTTTCCAAACACATTGACTTGAATGGTATTTTCTCCCATATCGGCGATAATCTCACCTAAAGTTCCCATGATCTTGGCATATCGATTTCCGGCAGCTGTATGTGCCGTAAACGCACACATTGTATGGCTGATCGTCGATCCATCTGTCATATTTAAATTAACAACTTGATGGTCTACTACATTATTGTCACAGTGATATACACATCGTCCATACGGTCCCGTCTGAATTGCTTCGCGTACACTTTCCACTGTTGGGTGAAGTGCCACCACATTGACCGGCCAGTCTGTATTTCCATTTTGAACACCTGTCACTGGATCTGTAATATAAATTTTCTCTGCATCATACGGACACTGATCTTTCACTTTACATCCGTCCATGCATCTGTGTGCCGCTCCTTCTGGTGCTTTATCCTCCCGGAACAGATAGGTATTTCCGAACGAAGATACCGATTTACAAGTCTTTCCTGTCAGCCATAATAAAATATCCATATCATGACAGCACTTCTGAAGGATCATTGGACTTGTCGTATTAGAATTTCTCCAGTTTCCTCTGACAAAGCTGTGTGCCTGATGCCAATACCCTACATTTTCTACCGAATTCACAGATACTATTTCACCAATCGTTCCTTCATCGATCAGATCTTTGATCTTCGTATAAAATGGAGTATATCTGAGAACGTGACAGACAATTACTTTTCTATCACATTCCTGTGCAACCTTCACAATCTCTCTGCATTCATCCAGATCCGGCGAAATCGGTTTTTCCAGTAATAGGTGATATCCTTTTCTCAATGCCGGAATTGCCTGTCCCACATGTTGTCTGTCCTGTGTTGTAATAAACATCACATCTGCAAGTTTTTCTCTGGCGATCATCTCCTCCGCACTCTGAAAGCACATCTCCTCCGGAATCTGATATTCTGCTGCAACCGCTTTTACTTTCTCTGGATCAATATCTGCAATTGCCACAATCTCCATCTTTTCTGGAAACAGCTTTGCCGTTGGTGCATATGTATCTTTCCCTCGGCTTCCAAGCCCTGCCAGCGCAACTTTTATTCTCTTACTCATCTTTCTTCTCCTCTGTTATAAGTTTGTTTGAATACTCGATTCTTGGTTGTCTGTTGTCTATATTCGTTCTTTATTTATTCTTATTATATATTTTATTGCACATAAATGCTTACAAGATAATCTCCTAAACTTGTCTTATTGTCCTGTATTTGTCATTTAGGACATTTTATATTCCTTTTTCTGTTCTCCTCTGTCCATTTTGACGAGAAATACTTTCTAAATCCGTCTTAGTTTTCCCTGCTCCTGCTCATCCTTAGTCTTTCCTGCGTTCGTCAAATTCAACAGACAGATTTTTCTCTGCACAGCAAAGCAGCCTTTTTGTAAAAATTGAATCAAAAAAAGACAAGGAATCCCTTCGATCTTTTTTGATCTATTTCCTTGTCTTTTCTCATTTTGTACTTATCTGTCTCTGTTTTTATCGAATCTGGTATGTCTGTGCCTGGAAATCTACCGTAACAACTGTTCCGTCAGCAAATGTTGTTCTCTGTACTTCTGGATTTCCATCTACCATCTCATGGCGCACCATCTCACATTTCGCAACTTTCTCATGCAGATCTGATACGACTTTACATCTCTTAATCTGATCTTCGATGCTAATTTCCACTCCTCCTGCGAAAGAACCGTCTGTATTCTGATATGCACCATCTCTCACAAGATATGGAGCACCTCCATTTAATACTGCATACAGCATGTAGTCTTCTTCCTCACTTACCTTGTCCATCATCCATGGCTCGATCAGACAGTCATGATAAACAAGATTAAATAACGGCACCGGAATTCCTTTCTTTGGACTTCCCGGTCGATCCAGCATGAAGTCATATGGCGCATAATGGCAAAATACGAGACTTGGGATTGCCCAGTCGTTCACTTCCTCAGAACTTGGAAGAATTCCTTTTGACAGAAGATACTCAAAGCATGCATTTCTGTATTCGTAGCATTCTCTTCTTGTCATCTTATGCCATGGATGAGAACACTCATCCCCTTCATTGCATGTGAATACATCCAGGTAAGCACAATCCAGTTTAATTCCATTGTCCATGATCTCTGTAAAGTTTCGCTTCACATAAAACGGAGCCTGTGTCGCACAGAGATATGTCTGCGGACCTCCTGCCCAGCGCGCATGACTTGGAATTGTTCCATCTGCGAGACGTGTTGCAAAATTCTCATCAAATGTTTTTGCTGCGTAGTAGTAATCTCTGTACTGGTCGTGGATTCCAAATAAATATCCGCATTCATGCATCGTGTCGGACAGTTCTTTCATCGCTTTCCATCCGCCTGCTTTCTCACATGCCGGAAGGTAATCCGGGTGCTGATTATCATATCCTGGTTCTGCCCATCCATCTAGATGCAGATATAATTTTTCCACACCAAGTTCATGGAATTTTTTAATCTCTTCTGTTCTCACGGAGAATGGCGTAAGATGATTGTTCTTATCCGGATTCTCTGCATCATAGAAATCAGAGTTTGTCATTACCTGTGTCTTAATTCCCTTATGTAAAAATGCAGATCCGATCAGTTGATCAATAGAAGGAGTCTTCACTGCCTTCTCTGCCAGAGATTTGAATCTTCCCTTTTCGATCACATAGTTTCTGTAAATCTTGCAGAGATCATTGTAATCACAATCCTTGACAAAGCTGTATTTCATCACGCGGCGGTAATCCATCTTGCCCAGACTTGGCTCCCAGCGGATTCCCACATGAGTGTATGGTCCTTCTGCCGGATGTTCTGTATAATATGCTGCATTCCACGGCTGTTCACAAATTGCAATATATCCTGCGCGATCCTTCACCTGTCCAAACCATGGCATATATGCACCTGCAGTTCCCATAAAACCATCAAATACAACTTTATCCACTGCTGTTTTCCATGTATTTGGCACCAGCAATCCCTGTTGCCAGTTCAAAAGTGTATACCAGCTGTCTTTCTTCTCATCAAACTCCATGTATCCCGGCCAGTACACGGATTTTACTTTAACCGTCTCTGTGGAAAGTGGCACCCACTCAAAAAATACATCTCCTGACACCTCTTCGATCCATACGATTGTGTCAAATGCGATGCCTGCATCTGCTCCATTTAGCTCAAATCCCTCAAAATGGCTTAAGATTCCATGTCCGATTCCTGTCTTCCACTCCTCGTGTGAAATCTTCTTCGCATCTGCAAAATAGATTGTTCCTTCCTCACATTCCATGCGTGGACGGAATCCTTCTCCCCAGTTCCAGCTATCTCCTTCATGTGTGATCGTAAATGACAATCTGCTCTCGTCAAAGCTGATCTCCGTTCCTTTTGTATAAATGTTCTCCAACTTTTATACCCTCTCTTTCTTTATGATTCCTGCTGCCGTTCACACAGCGAACAATAACAACATCTCTTCTATCTATTATATATTGTTCTGTGGAAAACCGCTTATTTTATCATCTATGCTTATTGTCTTATTATCCAATTTCTGATAGAATAACCAAGTAAAAAACAGAACCTATTTCAAAAAACAATCACTGAGAATCATTTGCAACCGGCAAATGATCACACTGGAGGAAAGATACAATGGGATATGTCAGTACACGCATGAAAAAAGAAATCAATATCGAGAGCATTGTCACCATACACTATTTTGAATATATGAAAAATTTCGTCTTTCAAGGAGAATCTCACGATTTTTGGGAACTACTCTATGTAGATAAAGGAGAAGTATCTGTTCGCGCAGAAAATGAATGGCTCACACTCCACGCAGGGGATATTATCTTTCATCGACCAAATGAATTTCATGCCTTTGAGTCCATTGGCGAAAAAGCACCAAACCTTGTCGCGATCTCCTTCTACTGCTTTTCACCCGCCATGCACTTGTTCCAGAAACTACACACCACTCTGACTTTAGAAGAACGTACGATCATCTCACAGATCATTGCTGAAGCA
This sequence comes from Faecalimonas umbilicata, assembly GCF_042846195.1. Classification (NCBI taxonomy): domain Bacteria; kingdom Bacillati; phylum Bacillota; class Clostridia; order Lachnospirales; family Lachnospiraceae; genus Faecalimonas; species Faecalimonas umbilicata. The sequence goes on along the minus strand of NZ_AP031411.1, from coordinate 950,458 downwards.
AGACTTGCATTTTCTACCCCGCTTCATGAGCCGCGCATCGAACAAGTTCATATTTCCGCGGAAGCTCCTTTTGGCGCACAGCAATTGATCACCCTTTATCTCGAACTGTTTCTGATCACGATCCAGCGAAACAGATCCTCCTCCGGTCAGTTAGAACATTCTCCTGAACCACCGCTCATGGAATCTCCCGCCAATATTACGGCAAAACAGAACCAGTTTCAACAGATTTCGACTTATATGGAAGAACATATCTGTGACCACCTGACAGTTCCACTAATCTGCTCCCAATTCTCGATCAGCCGTTCTGCCTTACAGGCACTGTTCCACAAAGAAAAAAACTGCGGTGCGATCGAATATTTCAGTCAGATGAAGATTGAATACGCAAAAGAAATCATTCGGATCGGAACAATGAACTTCACAGAGATTGCTCATTACCTGTCTTATAGTTCCCTCCAGTATTTCTCCAAACAATTCAAGAAAGCAACCGGGATGTCCCCACTGGAATATTCTTCTTCGGTAAAAGGAATCTCCAATGCATTCTCGCATTCAACAAAAGAAAAGCTGCATCCATAAGTTCTTCGCCTAATGTAAAATCCCCCCTTTTTAGAATTTACCGCTTTCACAATGCTTCTAAAAAGAGGGGATTTCTATTTTCTATTCTATTTTAGCAATCTCTGCCTTTGCTTCCTGATCTTATGCATCTTTTAAGAATGCTTTGTATCCTTTTACAGCTTCGTATACGTCTACCTTACTTGTAATCTCCCATGGAGCGTGCATGCAAAGTACAGCCACACCACTATCGATCACGTTCATGACATGTCTTGCAAGAACGTATGCGATTGTTCCGCCGCCTCCGATGTCTACTGCACCGAGTTCTGCTGTCTGGAATGCAACGTTGTTGTCATCCATGATCTTGCGAAGTTCTGCAACATATTCTGCGTTGGCATCGTTAGATCCACCTTTTCCGCCGCTTCCTGTATATTTATTAAACACAAGACCGTGTGCAAAGAATGCAGAATTTTTCTTCTCGAAGCTTGCTGCATATAACGGATCAAATGCAGCACTTACATCTGAAGAAAGCATCTTAGAATTTGCCATTGCACGGCGGAACTTCACTTCTGAGTATCCTTCCACAACATCTATCAGTTCTACGACTGCATTCTCAAAGAATTTAGATGTCATACCAGTTGCTCCGACACTTCCGATTTCTTCTTTGTCCACAAGGATACAGCATGCTGTTCTCTTCACATCTTTTGTCTCTAACATTGCGAGTAAAGATGTAAATGCACAAACTCTGTCATCCTGTCCGTATGCCATAATCATACTTCTGTCAATTCCACATTCTCTTGCCTTTCCAGCCGGAACGATCTCAAGCTCTGCTGAGAGGAAATCTTCTTCTTCGATGTTATAGTTCTCTTTTAATAACTTTAATACGCCTGCTTTGACAGCGTCTTTTTCTTCTCCTTCTAATGGCTTGTTGGCAATCAAAAGATCTAATTTTTCACCTTCGATCACAGTTCTTGCCGGTTTATCCAGCTGTTCTCTTGATAAATGTACAAGAAGATCTGTAATCACAAGTACCGGATCATCTTCTTTTTCACCGATTACGATCTCAACTTTTGTTCCATCTTTTCTCACTACGACTCCGTGAAGTGCAAGTGGTGTTGCTACCCACTGGTATTTTTTGATTCCGCCATAGTAATGTGTATCTAAATAAGCAAACTCATTGTCTTCACATAATGGGTTCTGTTTTACATCAATACGTGGAGAGTCGATATGTGCTCCTAAAATATTCATACCTTTTTCTAAAGGCTCTTCTCCGAGCTGGAACAATACGATAGATTTTCCCATGCACTGGCTGTAAACTTTTGAGCCCTTCTGTAATTTTACTCCACTTGCAATCGCAGATTCAAGACTCTGATATCCAGCTTCTTCTGCAAGGCGGATACACTCTGTCACACATTCTCTCTCTGTCTTTCCTGCATCAAGGTATTCTCTGTATGCAGCATTCACTTTTTCAAGCACTTCTAATTCAGCTGCATCATAGTTATTCCACTGATTTTCTCTTTTCATTTTGTCGTCGCTCCTTTTTGTTTTCTCTATATGCAATGTATGGTAAAATTTACTTTTCACCATACATCTCATAGCATTCTGAGTATCGCGTACTCCTATTAAAATTCAAATTTCTTTTCAAAATATGCTTTCAGATCTTCGATCTTGATTCGCTCCTGTTCCATCGTATCACGATCTCTGACTGTAACCGCTCCGTCTTCTTCAGACTCAAAGTCGTATGTAACACAGAACGGAGTTCCGATCTCATCCTGACGGCGATAGCGCTTTCCGATATTTCCACGGTCATCAAACTCACAATTGTAAGTCTTTGACAGCTCTGCAAATACTTTCTCTGCGCCTTCATTTAATTTCTTAGAAAGCGGAAGCACACCAATCTTGATCGGTGCAAGCGCCGGATGGAAATGCATCACTGTACGGGTATCTCCACCTTCCAACTCTTCTTCATCATATGCGCTGCAAAGGAATGCAAGAACCATACGATCTGCTCCCAGTGACGGCTCGATGACATACGGAATATATTTTTCTTTCTTCTCATCATCAAAGTAAGTCAGATCCTGTTTGGAGACTTCCTGATGCTGTGACAAGTCATAGTCCGTTCTGTCTGCGATTCCCCAGAGTTCTCCCCATCCAAATGGGAATAAGAATTCTACGTCGGATGTCGCCTTACTATAGAAGCATAACTCTTCCGGCGAATGGTCTCTGACTCTGATCTCCTCTTCTTTCAATCCAAGAGAGCTCAACCAGTCAAGACAGAATTTCTTCCAATATGCAAACCACTCTAAATCTGTACCCGGCTCACAGAAGAATTCTAATTCCATCTGTTCAAATTCTCTTGTACGGAATGTGAAGTTCCCTGGTGTGATCTCATTTCGGAAAGATTTCCCAACTTGTGCAATTCCAAACGGAATTTTCTTTCTGGATGTACGCTGTACATTTTTAAAGTTTACAAAGATTCCCTGCGCAGTCTCCGGTCTTAAATATACTGTGTTTTTCGCATCCTCTGTCACTCCCTGGAAGGTCTTGAACATCAGGTTAAACTGTCTGATATCTGTAAAATTATGTTTTCCGCAGGACGGACATGGTACGTTATGTTCTTCAATCCATGCTGCCATCTCTTCCTGTGACCATGCATCTACACTGTCTTTTAATTCAATCCCATGCTCCTGAGCGAAATCTTCGATCAGCTTATCTGCACGAAATCTTTCTTTACATTCTTTACAATCCATAAGCGGATCACTGAATCCCCCGAGATGTCCGGATGCCACCCATGTCTGAGGGTTCATCAGAATCGCACAGTCTACACCAACATTATATTTTGATTCCTGAACAAATTTTTTCCACCAGGCTCTTTTTACATTGTTCTTAAGTTCTACACCGAGATTTCCATAATCCCATGTATTCGCAAGCCCACCGTAGATCTCAGATCCCGGATATACAAAACCTCTTGATTTTGCCAAGGCCACGATTTTGTCCATTGTCTTCTCCATAACTATCTACCTCACTCTCTTCTCTTCATCCATGACAGTTTCCATCCACAGATAAATAAGATATTAATGTCTGTTATTATACCCTTTCCCGTTTGTTTTTTCAAGCAATCCAGGATAGTTTTTCCTAATGGCAGTATGGAATAGCATTCCTTTTATCGAATACAGACTTCCAGTACTTCCAGTGATTTAAAATTCTTGTCAATATGATGCCGGATATACTGCTTCATCAGCTGTTTCAGTTCTTTCTGCACCTGAGCACTTACCGTAAAGGTATAAAGCTTCTCGATACTGCTGCTGATTATATACTGCATCGCATAAACTGTGGATGGATGCAGTCTTTTCCCATCCTTGACCTCGTGGCAGCACTCGCTGCACAGCATCCCCTGCCCAGACTCACTGAACACTTCCAGTTCCTCCGTCGAGCCACAGGACACACATGCAAACACTTCCGGCGCCTCCCCATTGATACTGATCGACTTCAGTTCAAATATGTAACGGATCAATTCATAAGGTATGGTCTTTCTTACAAGCGCACGCAGCGACTGGTACAGAAGTTTCAGCATTTCCCGCTCATCATTATTCTCTTTTGTATAATAGTCCGCAAATTCCATGAAATAAAACCCATAGTAGGCTCCCTCCATATCTGTGCGCAGCTCCGAAAAATAATTAGAGATATCTGCCTGCACCAGATTATAGGAGCTTTTCCCTTCATACAACGTCATCTCCCCGAAAGCAAACGGCGTTGTCACACCTACAAGGGAGCTGTTTGGACGTCTCGCTCCCCTTGCAAATGCAGAAATCTTGCCTCGTTCTTTTGTCAGGATCACAACTCTCTTATCGTAGTCCCCCACCGGGGCCGCCGATAAAATCATTCCTGTCACTGTCACTGCCTGATTCACTTGTCTGTTCTCCTGCCCATCCTAAACTTTTTTCTCTGTCTTTATACAATTCCATTGTCTGATGACAAATCTCCATCCCTTTGTAACAGAGATAATCTTCTACTTTTCCTGTCTCCACAAAATGGTCCCAATATGCATTCTTCATCCAATCATCCCTTCGTATTTCTTTACTTCTAGGATGTCCATTCTGAATGAAACTATACAACTGGTCTTGTACCTCATGTTGTGTTCTTGTTTAATCTTCCTTTGTGTATCCAAAGTTCCTGATCAGGAAATCACTGTCTCTCCAGTCTTTTTTGACTTTCACCCAAAGCTGCAGGTTCACTTTGCACTCCAGCATCTGCTCAATCTCATAGCGTGCCGTGCTTCCGATTTTCTTTAACATCGCCCCCTGCTTTCCGATGATGATCCCTTTGTGCGAATCTCGCTCACAGATGATCGTCGCATCGATATCTACAATCTTCTTACGCATCTTCATCCTGTCGATTGCCACTGCAATACCATGCGGAATCTCTTCGTTCAGACTATGAAGCGCTTTCTCACGGATAATTTCCGCTACAATCTGGCGCTGTGGCTGATCTGTGATCGTATCCTCATCATAGAACTGAGGTCCGTATGGAAGGTGCTGCATGATCACACGGATCAATTCATCTGTATTTTCTCCGCTTCGCGCCGAAACCGGAACAATCGCCGCGAAGTCATAGATATTCTTGTAGGCATCAATAAATGTAAACACTTCTTCTTTCTTAACTTTATCTGTCTTATTGATTACAAGGATCACAGGTGTCTTTACCTTTTTCAGCTGTTCTGCAATATGCCGTTCTCCCGCTCCGATAAATGTCGACGGCTCTACGAGCCAGAGCACCACATCTACTTCATTCAATGTGCGCTCTGCCACATTTACCATATATTCTCCAAGCTTATTTTTCGCCTTGTGGATTCCCGGGGTGTCTACGAAAACAATCTGTCCTTCCTCTGTTGTCAGAACTGTCTGGATCCGGTTCCTCGTCGTCTGTGGCTTGTTCGATGTGATCGCTATCTTCTGTCCGATCAGATAATTCATCAGTGTTGATTTTCCCACATTCGGTCTTCCGATCAATGTGACAAAACCTGATCTGTAATCTGCTCTCATTCGTTCTCCTTCCTATGCAAGATTTTTAATCTCCATAAATAATTCTTTCTGTGCTTCAATCTTCTCTTCACTTCCGACTACGCACAAATCTCCTGCCTTCAACACTGCCTCCACAATATCGGCAAGTGCACGGATGTCTGATACTTTTGCATCTAATACTTCTTTTCTCTCCTGCTCGATCATCTCTTTTGACACATGATTCATATAGAGGTTCATAGATCGTTCTCCCTTTGTAGCAGGTGTCATCGGCACATCCATATTGCTGATCGTTCCGATGATATATTTTTTCATATCTCTGTCATCGACGTCAAAGTTTCTGAGGTATTCTGTAATTCCCTCGTATACTTCATTGGTCTTTTCCAGATTCGGATCCCGATAAGAAACAAAATATCCATCTCCAATCCGGTTAAAGTTACTCATACATCCGTATGCGCCGCCTTTTACACGGATATTCTGCCAGAGATAATCATAGCTTAAAATTACTTTCAAAATCTGCAGCGCTCCGGTGTAATCAAGACCTTCCTCCATAAAATTTCCGGTACGGGCTACATACTGCACTTTTGATGCTGTCTGAAACCCTTCGTTCTTCTTCTCACAGTGAAGAATGCACGGAGTGTGATCTGCTGTTCCCTGATAAATTCCGTTCTTCAGCTCTCTGATCAATTTCTCCAATTCTTCCAATCCTTCTTTTCTGGATGTACAACTGATGATCATGTTATCTGCGCGGAAGATTTGTTCGGATAATTTCTTCAAATTCGTGATCAGTGCTGCCTTCTCTTCCTCAAAATGATCTGCAATCTGGCACACTTTTTCGTAGAATGCGATTCCATTTGTCAAATCTTTGAATTGTGACATCGGCGAGCGGTAGGACATCGCACGCAGCACTGCGGTCATATGTCCGGAAGATTGGAATTTCATCTGAAGTCTTGATTTCAATAATGCCAAAATTTCTTCCAAACGCTTCTCATCTTCGAATTTTGACTCCATCAAAAGTTCACGGATCATCTGGAATGCAACTGGAAGTTTATCATAGAGTGCTTTTGTCTTCACCTCAAAAGCAGCCTTAAATTCCTTCTCAGAAACTTTCGTCACATTCGGATACACTTCAAGGCTTGTCCCGATTCCCCCAGTGCTCATATTGATCTCATTGAACAATTCTCCATAGGCATAGTTGTTCGTGTCGATCATTCCAATTACAGACTGTAAAATTCCCACGTATGGGAGCTGTTCTTCCGGCACATCTGACAGATCAAACATCAATGACAGATAGCTGATTCCGTTTGTCTCTACATCATGATGTACGACAAGTGTATCTGCCAGATGCAGTTCCTCATTATAAATCGGTGCAATTTCCTTTGAAATATCCTCAATCTCCAGCACCGGAATTGCTTCCAGTTCTTCTTTCGTCGATGGCTCTTCCTGATATGCGATCAGCTCTTTCGTATCTGCCACAATCTTCTCCACTTCTGCTTCCGAAAGACTCTTCTTATATTCCTGAAGACGTTCTGCCAATTCTTTGTCTAACCGTGCGGTGCGCCCTTTCTCCGGCTTGATCACGACAATTGCTCCGTGCGGATTGTCCAAAATGTACTTCTGAATCAATTCTTCAAAATACCCTGAACCGATCTGTTCTTTTAAGAATGCAAATGTTTTCAGCTCTTCCACATGGATAAATGGTTTTTCATCGTCATAAAGCCAGCTGTCAAACATCTGCAGTCCATACATCAATCCTTTCGGGAAATTTCCAAAATCGGCTTCCCGGTAGCGGAACTCATGATAATTGATTCCTGCTTCCAGCGCTTTCTGATCCATTCCATTTTTCACGATTTCTTTCAACGTATCTTCTACGATCTGAATAAACGCTTCCTTCTGTTCCAGATTGGCATTCTTTGCAATGATCGAGAAAATCGGCTGATAAATCCCATTGTCGTAAGATCCCATAATATCTTTTCCGATGCCCGCATCCACAAGTGCCTTCTTCAACGGCGCACCTGGTGCAGACAGAAGTGCATAGTCAAGAATCTGAAATGCGAGATACAACTTCTCATCCAGACTTGTCCCGATCACTTTGTTGTAGGATAAATATGTGTTATCTTCCTCTGACTCACTGCTTGTGATCGAATATGCCATCTCTACTTCCTTCATCTGCTCAAACGGCTTTTGGAAACGAATCTCTGAGTCGATTGCAAGATAATCAAACTTACTTAAGTATTCCTGATCCAGCCAGTTTAATTTTTCCTCCATGTCCATATCCCCATACAGATAGATATAACTGTTGGACGGATGATAATACTTCTTGTGGAAGTTTAAAAATTGCTCGTACGTCAGTTCCGGGATTACATCTGGATCCCCTCCGGACTCATTGCGGTAAGAAGTATCCGGGAACAGCGTGTTTAAGATGACACGATCCAAAACACCTTCCGGTGAGGAGAATGCTCCTTTCATCTCATTGTATACTACTCCGTTATACTCCAGATCACTTTCCTTTTCATCCAGCTTATAACTCCAGCCTTCCTGCCGGAAAATCTCATCTCGCTCATAGATATTTGGATAAAAAACCGCATCCATATAAACATGCATCAGATTCTGGAAATCCTTGTCATTGCAGCTTGCGATCGGATACAATGTCTTGTCCGGATATGTCATCGCATTCAAAAATGTATTCAAAGAGCCCTTCACCAGCTCCACAAACGGATCTTTTGCCGGAAATTTCTTCGATCCACAGAGAACAGAATGCTCCAAAATATGCGGAAGTCCTGTGCTGTCTTCCGGCGGTGTACGAAAACCAATTGTAAATACCTTATTCTCATCATCGTTCTCTAAAAGGAGCACCCTCGCTCCCGTCTTTTTATGTCTGAATAAATAGCCGACAGACTGTAAATCTGATACGTCCTGTTTCCGCACAAGTTCGTATGCAGATAATTGTGTATGCTTCATACTATCACTCTCCACTCTGTATTTTCCTATCATAGCAGCGGCTCAAACAGACCGCTCCGATTTATACATTATATCATTATTTTCTATATTAAGAAAGTAAAAAGAATCTGATCTCTTTGATTTCATAAACAATGTGTTCTTTCAAACACAAATAGGAGACCGTATTTTTACGATCTCCCGTTTGTTTTCTTTTTATTCTTGATTTTCTGTTTTCTTCTTGATCACCATCAATGTAACGATCATCAATCCGATTCCAACCGGGAGTGCTATCCATGCACTCTGTACAAATCCGGCAATAATATACGTCACAAAAGAGACCAGTGCCGCCGTAATGACATACGGAAGCTGTGTCGATACATGGGTAACATGATCACACTGCGCACCGGCAGATGCCATGATCGTCGTATCTGAAATCGGAGAACAGTGATCTCCGCATACCGCTCCTGCCATACATGCAGAGATGGAAATGATCATCAAAGTCTCGTTTGTCTCTGCAAAAATCGCAACGACAATCGGAATCAAAATTCCAAAAGTTCCCCAGGAAGTTCCCGTGGCAAATGCCAAAAAGCATCCGATCAGGAAAATGATCGCCGGAAGGAAGTTCATCAATCCTTCCGCAAACTGATTCACACCCATTGCAACAAACGCTGCCGCTCCGAGACTGTCTGTCATCGCTTTCAAGGTCCATGCAAATGTCAGGATCATAATTGCCGGAACCATCGCCTTAAACCCTTCCGGAATGCATTCCATACACTCTTTAAAAGTCAAAACCTTCCGGACACAGTACAGCCCAATCGTAAGAACGAGGCCAAAGAAGCTTCCGAGGACAAGTCCCACCGACGCGTCACTGTTCGAGAACGCTGTTACAAAATCAACCCCGTCAAAAAATCCTCCGGTATAGATCATCCCAATTACACAGCAAACGATCAGGGATGCAATCGGAATCAGAAGATCTGTCACTTTCCCATTTTCATTGACAGGAATTTCCTCCCCACTCTCGTAAGGTCTGTTCGCAGTTGTAAAGATATCTCCTTTTACTGCATTTTTCTCATGTGTCCGCATTGTCCCAAAATCAAATTTCATCACAACAATCGCAATCATCATCAGAATCGTCAATAGTGCATAAAAATTGTACGGAATTGCCCTCATAAAGATGGAAAAACCATCTTCTCCCTCTACAAATCCCGTCACCGCTGCTGCCCAGGAAGAAATCGGAGCAATAATACAGATCGGAGCTGCAGTTGCATCAATCAGATAAGATAACTTTGCTCTCGACACCTGATGTCTGTCTGTCACAGGCTGCATCACGCTTCCGACTGTAAGACAATTAAAATAATCATCGATAAATATCAACATTCCCAGCGCAATCGTTGCAAGTTGTGCACCGACACGAGTTTTTATTCTCTTTCCAGCCCACTTTCCAAATGCCGCAGATCCTCCTGCCCGGTTCATCAGGCTGACCATCGCTCCCAGTATGATCAGGAATACAAGAATTCCTACATTATAACTGTTCGACAGCACACTGATGATTCCTCCCTTGAAAATGTGGACAATAGTTCCCTCAAATGAAAAGTCTGAATAAAACATCGCCCCCACAAGAATTCCTACAAACAGTGAACTATAAACTTCTTTCGTGATCAAAGCCAATGCAATGGCCACCACCGGGGGAATCAATGCCCAAAATGTTGCATACATCTTCGGCTGTGCCGCCTCCCCATCCGCTGCAAATACCGTCATTGACAGCAATAGTGTAAACATAAACACAAACGCCGCCACACTCCATATTTTTTTCTTTGAAATGTGCATAAAAGTTCTCCTTTCTCTCTAATCCTTTAAAATAATTTCAAATTTGTTTTTAGAAAAAGAAAACCATGAACGACAACTTGCTAAAGCGCGTTCATGGCAAAAACCTTCTAACTCATCTCTGTTTTATTTCAGCCAACGATAGCACTCCACATGTCTGTGACAGTCCACTGCATATTCTGCAGTGACCCAGATCCTGCTCCCCGGACGAAAGAACAGTTCTTCGGCAATTCATCCTTTCCGGTACATCGGTCGTCCACCGTGTTCTCATGTACCGTACTGATAATCCTTGCACCTCTATCTCTTGTCATTCAATTCTCTTTTCAAACAGCATTTAGTATAGCACAATTTTCCTAAAATAGGAATTGCTACTTTTACTATTTTTTCTTCTGTCCTTTTTCTTTTTTTGTATACTTTCTGCAAAAAGGGATACTCCATTTCTGAAGTATCCCTTTTCCATGACTTTATTCTCTTTCGAAAAACATTATTGTCTGTTCTATTCAGCGTCGCTTCCATAGAGAGTTACAAGTTTGTTCAAGTATGCATATCTCTCTTTTGCTGCTTCTTCTGATTTCGCAAATAATTCTTCTGCTCTTTCTGGGTTCATTCTTGCCAATGCATTGTAACGAACTTCTCCATTTAAGAATTCTCTGTAATCTTCTGTTGGAGCCTTGCTGTCGAGAGTGAATTTATTTCCTTCTGCAGCTGGGTTGAAGCGGAAGTTGTGCCAGTATCCTGATTTTACTGCTAACTCTTCTTCTGTCTGAGCTTTGTTCATACCCTTCTTAATACCATGGTTGATACATGGAGCGTAAGCAATAATTAAAGATGGTCCTGGATAAGCTTCTGCTTCTGCAATCGCTTTTACAGTCTGATTGAAATCAGCTCCCATAGCAATCTGTGCTACATATACATATCCGTAGCTCATTGCAATGCTTGCCATATCTTTCTTCTTCACTTCTTTACCGCCTGCTGCGAACTGAGCAATCGCACCTGTCGGTGTAGATTTTGAAGATTGTCCACCTGTATTAGAGTAAACTTCTGTATCGAATACCATAATGTTGATATCCTGTCCGGAAGCTAATACATGGTCAACTCCACCGAATCCGATATCGTAAGCCCATCCGTCTCCACCGAAGATCCACTGTGATTTTTTAGCTAAGAAGTCTTTGTTCTGTAAGATTTCTTTTCTCAATTCACATCCACAGTCACAAGCTTCTAATGCTGCAACAAGGTTATCTGTTGCTGTTCCGTTTGTAGCTCCACAGTTAAATGTCTCTAACCATTCTTTTCCTGCTGCAACAACTGCTTCATTGTCTCCGCTCTCTACTAACTTCTCAACTTTTGCTTTTAAGCCGTTTCTTAAAGCTTTCTGAGCTAATAACATACCGTAACCGAACTCTGCATTATCCTCAAATAAAGAGTTAGACCATGCAGGACCCTGTCCTTTTTCGTTTACTGTGTATGGTGTAGACGGTGAAGAGTTACCCCAGATTGAAGAACATCCAGTTGCATTCGCGATGTACATTCTATCACCGAATAACTGTGTGATTAATTTTGCATAAGGAGTCTCTCCACAACCTGCACAAGCTCCTGAGAACTCAAGTAATGGCTGTTTGAACTGGCTTCCTTTTACTGTTGTTTCTTTAAATTTAGCAACTACTTCTGGTTTTACCGGAATCTCTCTTCCGAAATCGAAGTATTCCTGTTTTCCAGCATTTGCTTCCATGTTTTCCATTACAAGAGCTTTCTCACCCTTCTTACCTGGACATACATTTGCACAAGAGCCACATCCTGTACAGTCATAAGCAGATACTGTCATTGTAAATTTCATTCCCGGCATACCGATCATATCGATTGTCTCGATTCCTTCTGGAGCTTTTGAAAGTTCCTCTTCTGTAAGAGCAACCGGACGGATAACTGCATGTGGACATACATATGCACAACGGTTACACTGGATACAGTTTTCTGGTTTCCATACCGGAATATCTACTGCAATACCACGTTTCTCGTATGCAGAAGAACCTGATGGTGTAGAACCATCTACGTATTCTGTGAATGCAGATACCGGAAGTGTATTTCCTTCCTGAGCATTTACTTTTGCCTGGATATTCTTAACGAAGTCAACAACTTCTTTTCTTCCACCTTTTACTTCTGGTGTAAATAAGCCTTCGTCCTCTGCGTTCTTCCAGCTTTCTGGAACCTGAACTTCTACAACCTGTTTTGCACCTGCATCGATCGCATCGTAGTTCATCTGTACGATCTTGTCACCTTTCTTACCGTAAGATGCTTTTGCAGCTGCTTTCATTAATTCGATTGCATGTTCTTCCGGAATGATATTAGCAAGTTTGAAGAATGCTGACTGGAGAACTGTGTTGATACGTCCGCCAAGTCCGATTTCTTTACCAATCTTGATACCATCGATCACATAGAACTTAATGTTGTGATTTGCGATAAATGCTTTCACCTGTCCTGGAAGATGTTTCTCAAGTCCTTCCATATCCCATGGACAGTTCAGTAAGAATGTACCACCGTCAACTAATTCCTGTACCATGTTGTACTTATTCACATAAGACGGATTGTGACATGCTACAAAGTTAGCCTGTTTGATCAGGTATGTAGATTTGATCGGGCTCTTACCAAAACGTAAGTGAGACATTGTCACACCGCCTGATTTCTTAGAGTCGTAATCAAAATATGCCTGTGCGTACATATCTGTGTTGTCACCGATAATCTTGATAGAGTTTTTGTTTGCTCCAACAGTACCATCTGCTCCAAGTCCCCAGAACTTACAGTTGATTGTTCCTTCTGGTGTTGTAACTAACGGAGCACCTACTTCTAATGATAAGTTTGTAACGTCATCCACGATACCGATTGTGAATTTCTGTTTTTCTGTGTTGTCATATACAGCAACAATCTGAGCAGGTGTTGTATCTTTGGAGCCTAATCCATAACGTCCTGTAAATACAGGTACTGCATCAAATTTTGTTCCTTTTAAAGATGCAACTACGTCTAAGTATAATGGTTCTCCAAGCGCTCCCGGCTCTTTTGTTCTATCTAATACTGTGATCTGTTTTACAGATTCTGGAATTGCATTGATCAGAGCTTCTGCAGAGAATGGTCTGTAAAGACGAACTTTTACAACACCAACTTTTCTTCCTGCTGCTAATAAGTAATCAACTGTCTCATCGATTGTATCACATACAGATCCCATAGCGATGATTACATGTTCTGCATCTTCTGCTCCATGGTAGTTGAATAATTTGTAGTTTGTACCAATCTTCTCATTGACTTTGTCCATGTATTCCTGAACGATTGCCGGCATAGCATCGTAGAATGGGTTACATGCCTCTCTTGCCTGGAAGAAGATATCCGGGTTCTGAGCAGAACCTCTCTGGCATGGGTGATTTGGGTTCAGTGCATGTGCTCTGAATTCAGCAATTGCATCCATGTCTGCCATATCTTTTAAGTCTTCATAATCCCATGTCTCAATCTTCTGAATCTCGTGAGATGTTCTAAATCCATCGAAGAAGTTGATAAACGGAATCTTTCCTTTGATTGCTGCAAGGTGAGCAACCGGTGTCAAGTCCATAACTTCCTGTACACTTGATTCACAAAGCATAGCACATCCTGTTTGACGACATGCATAAACGTCTGAGTGATCACCAAAGATTGATAATGCATGGCTTGCTAAAGCACGGGCAGAAACATTGAATACACCCGGTAACTGCTCACCAGCGATTTTGTATAAGTTAGGAATCATAAGTAATAATCCCTGAGATGCTGTGTATGTAGTTGTCAAAGCACCTGCTGCGAGGGAACCGTGTACTGTACCTGCTGCACCTGCCTCTGATTGCATTTCTGTTACCTGAACTGTCTGTCCAAAAATATTCGTTCTACCTTGAGTAGCCCATTCATCTGTAGCTTCCGCCATAACTGATGAAGGTGTGATAGGATAAATAGCTGCAACATCTGTAAATGCATAAGAAGCATGAGCTGCTGCGTGATTACCATCCATGGTCTTCATTTTTCTTGCCATTGGTTTTTTTCCTCCTTCAAATTCTAGGTTTTTTCCTATTTATTCATATTATATTCCTCTTGTATACAAAAGTCCAGTAGGAATTTGTTCCTTTTAAAATACAAGAGAATTTTCCCAAAAAACTCCCCACCTTCCACAGCTTTTCTTTGCCGTTTCCGGTGAGGAGTTTTTCTCTCACAATCTATTCTGTTAATGTCTCTCTGTCTCACACTCTCTGCGGAGCTGTCTTCTTTTTTCCATCTGTTTCTTTCGCTCGACTTCTTTTCTAAAATGTATGATCAGCACAATGCTTACCGCCGCTGAAACAACTGCAAAAATCAGTGAAACCGGAAGATTTCCAAAAGGAAGATGGAGTTTGTCCACACGGAGTGCCTCAATCCATGTACGCCCGATTCCATATAATGCTATGTAGATTAAAAACAGTTCCCCTTCAAACATTTTTTTCTTATAATAGAGAAGCACAAGTACAAGAATCAGAAGGTTCCATACCATCTCATACAAAAATGCAGGATGTACCTGAATATAAGAAATCCCTTCCAGTTCTACGATATGTTCCCGCATCTTTTCTGTAATATCGGCGGTCCGCACAGCATCGACCGGAAGCTGCATTGCAAAAAGTCCATCTGTATATCCGCCAAAAGATTCTCTGTTAAAGAAATTACCGAATCGCCCGATAATCTGTCCTGCAATCAGACCAACAGTTGCCGTATCTAACAGACGCATCGGTTTTTCCCGCTTCCGTTTCGCATAGAAAACTGTAAAAAGTACCGCTGCCATCAAGGCACCATAAAATGCAAGTCCTCCCTGCCTCAAATTGAAAATACGAAAGAAATGTCCTTGATACCTGTCCCACGAAAACAGAACATAATAGAGTCTTGCCCCGACAACACCCCAAAGCACCGTCCCAATCACAAGATCTAAATAATGCTCAATATTTTGTCTGCTCTTTACTGCAAAATAAATCGTAATAAAAATCCCCGCGACAAGCGCCAGACCTATCAGTATTCCATAGTATGTAATATGAAACCCCAAAATGGATATGGACCGACCCACATGTTCCAGTTCGATTCCCAAATGCGGAAAATTGATATTCATATTCATACTACCTCTCCCTTCTCTGGCTTTCTACACGTTGAAACGGAATAAAATAATGTCACCGTCCTGAACAACATATTCTTTTCCTTCCAGACGGACAAGCCCTTTCTCTTTCGCGTTCGTATAAGTACCACATGCCATCAGATCATCATAGCTTACGATCTCCGCACGGATGAATCCACGTTCAAAATCTGAATGAATCTTTCCTGCTGCTTGTGGAGCTTTGGTTCCTTTTGTGATCGTCCATGCTTTGACTTCCTGTTCTCCAGCTGTCAGGTAACTTAAAAGTCCAAGGAGGCTATAGCTTGCACGAATTAATTTTTCCAAACCTGATTCGCTCAGTCCAAGATCTTCTAAAAACATTTTCTTCTCATCGTCATCCAACTCTGCGATTTCCTGCTCGATCTGTGCACATACAACAAACACTTCACAGTGCTCTTTCTCTGCATATGCTCTGACCTCTGCCACACCGGAATTGTCTGCACCGTCATTTGCAAGATCATCTTCTGTCACATTTGCCGCAAAAATTACTGGTTTATAAGTCAACAGATTATAACTTTCCAGCCATTCCTGCTCTTCCTCATCTTCAGTCGTAAAGCTGCGTGCCATATTTCCTTCTTCGAGATATCCTTTCAGCCGCTCTAACAATACAAGTTCTTTTGCCGCTGACTTGTCATTTCTCGCAACTTTTGTCGTCTTTGCGATACGTCTCTCTAAAATCTCAATGTCTGAGAAAATCAACTCTAGATTGATCGTCTCAATATCTCGAAGCGGAGCAATACTTCCATCTACATGTACAATATTCTCGTCTTCAAAACATCTCACAACATGAACGATTGCATCTACCTCACGGATATTTGCAAGAAACTGATTTCCAAGACCTTCTCCTTTGGAAGCTCCCTTCACCAAACCTGCAATGTCTACAAATTCAATCGTTGCCGGAACAATCTTCTTTGTATGGTACATCTCCCCAAGCACTTCCAGACGCTCATCCGGCACTGCAACAACGCCGACATTCGGATCGATCGTGCAGAATGGGTAGTTTGCTGACTCTGCCCCTGCCTTTGTCAATGAGTTAAATAATGTACTTTTCCCTACGTTCGGCAATCCAACGATACCTAGTTTCATTTCTTCTATTTCCTCCTATAAATCCTTAGATTTCAAGGGATTTCAGCATACTTACTTTAACAGGTGGGCCATTTAGTGGGCCATCATATTGCCATAAGCGCTTCTGCTACCAAATCAATTTCTTTTTTCTTTTCTTCTTCGGTAGTATGAACATATAAGTTCATGGTAATTCCAATATTTGAATGGCCCAGTAGCATTTGAAGTGTTTTGGGCTTCATACCTGCTTCAATACATCTAGTAGCAAATGTATGTCTCAAAATATGCATTGAAAATCTAGGAATCTGTGCTTTGTCACAAATCTTAAACAATGCCGTATCATATGTACTGTTCTTAACTGGTGTCCCCTTTCTGCACAGAAACACAAACTCTTCCCATTCTTTTGAAATTTCTGAAATCCACTTATTCTTTTCTTTTTGTTTATTCAGTATAGCAACCGCTTCTTCTGTTAAAGGTATCGTACGATAACCTGATTTACTCTTTGGTTCTCCAATACACCACTCTTTTACACTATAACGGTATTCCATACTCCTGCGAATCTGAATTGTTTTAGATTCAAAGTCAATATCTTCCCATTTCAATCCAACTAATTCGCCTGTCCTCAATCCGGTTTGAAGAATAAATCGATACTGATTTTCATAACTCTGCCCTTCTGCATATCTCAAAAATATTTTTTGCACATCTCTTTCTAATGCAACTTTCTTCTCCGAAGGTTTTCCCATATCACTCTTTACTGACCTTTTACAGGGATTCGTTCGTAATACTTCATTTTCTTTTGCATATTCAAGCATATTATATAATGTAATTCTTGCTTGATAAATCGTAGACGTACGATAGCCTTGATCCGCCATATCATAAAATATCTTTTGACAATGTAGAGGTTTCACATCTGATAATAACATTTTCCCAATCAATGGTTTAATATTTCTTACATATCTCTCTGTATAATTACGAACCGTATTCGGACGGACTGTTTTCTTCTTTATTCCAATCCAATAATCAAACCAATGATCCACCAACATATCAGATGGCATTGAAATATCACTATGTTCATCTACATAAATCGCATCTGCAAGCCAAGTTCTACACTCTTGTAGCTTTTTGAATCGTTTATGCTTTCTCTTTCCAAACCGATCTACAAATCTTGCGGAGTATAATCCTGTACTTTCCTGTGATATACCCACACCAAGTTCTTTGCCTTTTAAATCTTTTCCCATATTTTAGCTCCTTTCAAAGAAGCCCTAATACAGTACTTTATATTATACCATACCATTTTATCTTTGTGAATATTCAATTTCCATCTCATCTCCTATCTCTTAAATCTCTATATTTTCCGAAATAAATCTTTCAAATTCTTTTCTCTTTACAAGTTTTTTAGCTCCTACATAAAGTACAAATGGGCATCGTGGTTCTTTTAACAAATTACTAATTCTATTTTGTCCAATATTACTATATTCAGCTGCCTCTTCAATTGTAAGAGCCACCTTTTCATAAATCGGTACATATGGTTTATTCATAATATCCTTTCCCTGTTTTTACGTGCATAGCATAAATTTCACCTCGCAATACACACGACCATTTTTTGAAATAAATGGTAAATATCTTTGACATTGGCGGCTGGCAAAGGTATCTATAAAAACTGCCAATGCCAAAGTAGTTTTTTTGCCAATATCATCTTTTATTCTGTGATTAACGCAACTGTTTTTCTTCCCTGACACCAGTCGTAGCTCAATCTGTTTTCCAGCTGCTTTCTTGCATCTCTTCCTGTTCTAGAAGAAATCCCATAGGCTAGTAGTTCTGCCTCTAATTCTTCTAAACACATTACTTTCCGTTTGGTTAATAACTCCAGGATCAATTTCTGTGCCTTTTCCAGTTTCGTTTCCTTTTTCGTTCCTGCTTTCCCCATCAGCAGATCTTCAATGGATATATCGTATTCCCCTAACCAGGTTAAGCCTTCTTCTCCTAAAGAAAATGCTACCGGATTTTCTTTTTTAGCAAGAGAATCCTTTTGCTGATATACCACTCGGATATCCTGTTCCTTCTCTTTTTCCACCTTTTCTACAAATAAGATGCTTCGTACTGCCGCTGCGATATCAATGGATCCCAGGGAACGGTAATCACTCTGACTTCCCGACGACTTATTCAAATGTCCAATGAGAACAATGGCACATCCAGTTCTCTCTGCAATCGTACTGAGATGTCGAAATAAGGGACGGATCTCATTTGCCCGGTTCATATCCACATTGGCTCCCAGATAAGCCTGTATGGGATCCATGATCATGAGTCGTACATTATTCTGTCGGATGGCTTTTTCAATCCGATCGTCCGTCATAGAAAGCTGTTTTTCTTCTTCATTGATGAATCGTACCCTTGTCATATCTGCACCACATTTTGCTAATCTGGGTTTAATGGTATCTGCAATCCCATCCTCTGCTGTTTGATACAACACATTAAAGGGTTCTATCGGAAGTGCATTGGGAAGTTCCTTTCCGTTGGTACAGTATGCGGCAATTGCCATTGCAAGCCATGTTTTTCCTTTTCCCGGATTCCCTTGGATCAAAGTAACCTTTCCAAAGGGAATGAAGGGATACCATAACCACTGGACCACCGTTTCCTCAACCTCCGACATTTTCATGACCGGAACTGGTTTTTCCCTGGCATCTCTCCAACACATCTGCTTTGCCATATTTTCTACTGGAACTTCTGCTACTAGACATTCATTCCAGTCTTTCTTCACCGGTTCTAATCGGTACACACTCAGTTCCTTCGGAATAAGAGAAACAAACTGCCTGCATCTCTCATTTCCAGGCTCATCATTATCCAGACACAAGTAGATGGAATGAATATGAGGATATTCTGTATACATCCGTTTCATTGCTTTTTCACTCAATCCGCCCAGAGAAATATAACTATGCTTTCCCCAGTCTTCCGGAACTGCAGTGATATAAGACAAAAGATCAATGGGGGATTCAAACACAAACAGTTTTTCATCCGTTCCTATATGGCCAAATCCATAGGCTTTTTCCGAACCTCTTGCCTCCCCACGATATCGGTTCTCATCGGTTCCCCGCATAGCTGCATATCTAGGATTCTGTTCTTTGTCTCTTCCGACGAATACCACATTGTGATAGTTTTTACTTTCATAAATATCCCCCTTTGCAATCATCTGATCTATCAGCCATTCCGATAGTTTCCTCTGCTCAATGAGATACTTCCTTGCAATCTCACAGCTTTCATTTCTTTCTGGCAATTCCAATCCAGGCAAGGGGATGGGGCAGACCTTCTGTCTGCCTGCATCTTCCTTGGCCGTTCTTCTGTTGGTTTCTCCAACTCCCTCTTCTCCTAATAATTCTTTGACTGCCTCTGCAAAAGAAAGACCGTAAAATTCTTTCATAAAATCAATGGCATGACCACCTTTATTCTGACTAAAACGATACCATTCGTTCTTGTTGATCATCACACTGTCATGTCGCAACCATCGGTATTCCTTCCCACATCGTTTGAACTGTTCTCCTCTCCCAGAAAGAAAAACATATAAATCAGTATCATCTGCTCTTTGAATCTGTTCTCTTGTATATTCTTCCATCTTCTAAAATTCCTCCTATAACTCCATTCCATGATGTTTCTTCTTTCGTTTCATGGTTCTCACTGCTTCTTTTGTTTCTGTGGATTGCTCCCGTTTGTTTGTTTCTGGAAGAGAGACACCTTCTCCTTCCTCTGCCATCAAAGCTTCCACATGATTTTTGATTCCCTCATACTTTCGTAACATGGCATGGATCCGTTTATCTTCTTTTCGTAAAGCAGCTATCTCTTCTGATAAACGAGCGGCTTCTCGTTTCCATTGTCCTTCCGGAATCTTCCCACTTGGGTCTAGATTTTCTTTTAAGATTCTTTCCGAACGATAATATCCGCTAAGTTCCTTCTTATGTTCCTCTTTGAATTTTTCCCTGCCAAAATATTTGTTCTTTAATTCCAGATAAACAGGTCTTGTTTCAAAATACTCTTTCATTGCATAAAGATTGCTGTTGACACTTCGCAAAGCAGACAGTTGTTGATTCAACCGCTGACTCACCTCATTCAGCTGTATATCTAATTCCTGGATTTTCTCTGTCAGCTGTTCTGGGGTTCTCACATCCTGCTCTTCCAGAAAGCGGATCGTCTCTGCAAATTGTTTCAGATTTGTATTCTTCGCCTTTTGTGTTCCATAAGCGTAGGATTCTGCGACTGCATTTTTCTTGTCATAATAGTTTCTTAGATAATCCGCTAAGGTTGGCTGATGGAAGAACACCATCCGTTCCATCAACTGGCTTTGTCGAAGCAAAGACCATTGAAGAAGATTCTTTGCCCGTTCTTTCATATCATTTAAGGCTCGGATGAGTCGGTTTAAACTTCCCAATGCGGTTGAAATTCCTCTTGCTTCCATTGCCTGTACGTTCGGTCCTTCATGCACCATCGGGATCTTATCAATCCCCCGTTCCTCATAAGATCTGGCATCGACTCTTTCTGTAAGTCCTTTTTCTTCATACAGTTCATTGCACATCCTCGCCCAGGCACTTCTCAATTCTTCCAAAGTTTCTTTCCTGCTCCAATCCGTTGTATGCACTGCCCGAAACACCGGCTGTCCTTTCTGATTCAAAACTGGCTGTCCATCCGGTGTCAGTACTGGAACCTTTTTTTGTTTTTGTCCCCAGGTACCATCTTCCTGTAAAGGGCGGATGGGAACCATGATGTGCATATGGGGATTGGGAATTTTATCCTTTCCCTTCTTCGGATCATGGATTGCCAGATCAGCGATCATTCCTCTTGCCACCAATTGTTCTTCCACAAATCTTCTTGCAAGCTCAATATTTTCTTCCATGGAAAACTCATTCATCAAGGCAATATCAAAGCTGTGTGCCAGCTGTGCTTTCTTATTCCCTTCAATCCATTCCACCTCATTCCAAAGGGTCTCCCTGTCTTTGAGTCTCTCCGGAGCCTGTTTAGGAAAATGGATCTCCGCTAATACCACACCGCCTTTTCTCGTATAATCACTTACTTCTCCATAATACGTACATTCCAGTTTTGCACCGGCTCGATAAGCAGCACTGGCAATGGCAGACTGTCCTTTTCCTCTGGATAATTGATTCAGATGAAAGTGATAACATCCCATCTTACTCATCTCCCTGTGGCAGTTCACCTCGCTTCATCGCCTTTAATAGTGCTTCCTCTTCTGCTAATTCTCGTTCTTTTACTTCTGCAGTTTCCGCCCGTCCACGAACCATTTCATGAACGACATCACAAAACTTACAAGCGGGATCATGAAGAAGTTCATCCATCAGCTGATAAAATTCCGCCTCTGTCAGATATTTGGTATCTTTACAGATAGCTTCTATGGCTGCTCCTTTCTGGATCAACAGATGAGTTCGTGCCTTTCGTTTTTTCTTTTTCTGTGTATCCAGATAATTCAAGGATCTCTGGATCCTGTGTTCTGCCTGTTCCTTCTCAAGCTTTGCCTGTTTCAATGCAGCTTCTGTTTTTTCAATCTCATAAAGTGCTTCCTGGGTATATTCCTGAAATGTTTTCTTCTTCGCCATATCGTTCTTTTCCTCCTTTTTCAACTCTTCCATTTTCTCTGTTACGGGATAGGCATTTCTGCCGGAAGGGGAACCCTTCTTCGGATGGATCACCCGCCAACACTTTCGGAATTCCCCTTCAGAAAGATGCTACTTCCGTAGGACGCACATACCTTTTAAGGTATATAAGTGCGCTCTTCTGCTTTCAGCATCCGAGTTTTTCTTACTCAAACGGAAGTTCTTCTCCGTCTGGAAGATGCATAAATCCATCTGGATCGGTATCTTCTTTCTTTTCTGATCCTGACAGTTTCTTCCCTTCTGCGAAATAATGTTCTTCTACAATCACGTTGGTGGCATAAACTTTATTCCCCTCCTGATTCACATAGCTTCCTGTCTGGATCCGTCCGCTTACTAAAATCTTCAAACCTTTTTTCAGATATTGTTCTGCAAACTCAGCATTCTTCCCAAAGGTAACACAGGAAATAAAATCTGTTTCTGCCTTTCCATCCTTTCGATATCGTCTGTCTACTGCCAGCGTGTATCGTGCCATAGCAGTACTATTTTCATCCTGGAGATATTTCACCTCCGGATCTTTTGTCAGTCTTCCCATTAAGATTGTTTTGTTCATGTAATTTCTCCTTTCTCTTTTCGTTTTTTTCTTTGTTCTTGAATCAGGCCCGATTCTTTTAAGGCAAATGTAATTTGTTCCTCATATATCAGAACGTAGAGAGGGATTTTTACAAATAAAAAAGGAATTTTATTTTTTTGCCCTCATATAACGAAAGGCTCAGAGGGGAAAATACAGGGTGGAAAAGGAAATTTTTTATTTTTCTGCACAAAAAAATACCCCTATGACTTCAAAATCGAAATCATAGGGGCATTTAGCTCAACCTACTTAGTAGAGTGTTTTATATTTTGTTTTCCATACATCATTACAGTGTTCCTCAGTTATGTCAACTAGAATTTTTCGAAGTTTATTTTACACTGTTAATTGCTATAAATTCATCCCACAATTCATCATAATTATTAAACTCATAAAATGTATCCTCAATTATAAAATATTTCCCCGGACTAATTGTCAGTGTTTTATCGGTTGCAAAATAGATTGTATAATAAGCAACAGCTCCATTTGATAATGCTTTATTTTCATCTACTTTGTCGCCAAGTTTCACTTGATTCAATAGATCTACAAACTCAACAACTTCATTATCTGAAAAAGAATACGAATAATCACCATCTATCCCACCTGTAGTTCCTATACATTCAATTTTTTTTATTTCTGACACATCAATGGTTTCTAAATCGATATTCACATCTTGTTTTCCGCATCCTAACAATGTACTTGTTAGAAAAATAAGTATGAACAAAACTATTCCAATTTTTTTCATTCACATGTTCCTCCCTTTACATTTCAGTTTGACAACTTTCAATTTGTCTCACTAATGTAATTATACCTTACTTTTCTACATAGTGAAGAAAAAGCAAGCCATACCTTATACAGACATACATGAAATCAGTCGAATAATAACAGTATTAAATTTGTGACAGACATGAAGCATATCTATCATATCTGTTACCTTGCTAGTATCAAAACTACTAATATTCAATTATCTATCCCTTCTCGTAAACAAAGAAATACTATTGATAGCCACTGAAACCACAGTAAGGAACCACAATATATTCGAAGTGATTGGAACCACATCCATCAAAGCACTCCAATCTTCAACCAAAATCCAATGGGCCGCTTCAGCGTAAAAGGAACATAAGGTGAACACAGTAAATGATAAACTGCAAAATCTAAACCATTTTGCTTCTCGATTCCGTAATGTCCATATAACATTTAATATTGCAGTTATAATTGCAGTCATACCAAAAAAGAACCACTTAGCAAATCCGCCGACAAATGTGAATACTAACAAAAAAATGACTGAGACCATAAAAACACCTGTCAGTACCGAAAGGAGAATTATTACATGCTTTTTTTTACTCTTCTCAATTTCATTGTTGGCATATTCTATAATTTCATCTACAATTTTTTCATTATTTTCTTTACTCATTGTTGCTACCTCCAGTTAATAAATCATATAGACTTACCCCTAGTATTTCTGAAAGGGGAATTAAAATTGTTATATCAGGGAAAGAGAGTCCCGTTTCCCTTAGTTAAAGATATGAACCCTCTTTATCAGTCTACTTTTCCAATAAATCGGTAATATATCTCAATTTCCTGTATTCTTTCGTTATCCTCATTCGTTGTTGCCTCGTGAATAAGGATTTTTTCTATCATTGCATTTAATAACGGTGCTGTCAGTTCCTTTGGTACGGAATACTCCTTGATTAACTCAATCCACTTTTCAGCACCTATCATATCCTGTTCCATTTTACTTAATTCTTCTCTTAGGTTGGTTATCTGCTGTTCCAGTTCTATCTGCTCCTTTTGATATTTCCCCGACAGCATAATGAAGTTTCGTTCTGTTATCTTCTCACAGGCTCTATCTTCATACATTTTCGCAAATAAACGGTCAATCTCATTTTGTCGGTTCTCAGCCTTCTTCAAAGCATTTGCCTTTTTCTTCTTTTCCCGTATTCGCTCTGCATTACCGACTTTCTGTATCTTATGCAATACCTTTTCTTCGTCCTGCTGTACTGCCTTAGCCCAATACTGCAATCGCTCCAATACAGCTTGATACAGCACATCATAGCGGATATAGTGCATAGAACAGTAACCTTTGCCAAACTGTCCGTAGAAACTGCAAGAATAATAACTGTAAGGCGTCTTATTTGCTTTATTTGTTGCAAATCTCATAGACCAGCCACAATCCGCACACTTGACAAGCCCTGCAAATATCGGCGTTGCCTTTTCCTTTGTCTGTCTACGCCTTGATTTTATCTGTTCCTGCACACGATAGAACACTTCCTTGTCAATAATCGGTTCATGCGTGTTTTCTACTCGAAACCATTCGCTTTCGGGCTTTCGTACTTTTTTCTTGCTTTTGAAAGAAACGGTTGATTGTCGATTATGAACGCTGTTTCCGATATAGACTTCACTTTTCAATATCGCCTTTACATGAGCAATCGTCCACTCATAACGCTTGCTTTCGGGCTTTCCCTCAAAGATATGAGCAAAAGTACCATACCTTGTAAAATTCAACCAAGACGCTGTCGGGACTTTTTCTTCTCGCAGTATTTTTGTGATTTTTGCACTACCGTAACCTTGATAGGCTAGGGAGAAGATTTTTTCAACAATCCATTTTGTTTCCTCATCAACCAGCAGTTTTCCTTTGATGTCGGGGTGTTTCTTATATCCTAACGGAGCATAAGCCCCATAATACGCACCCTCTGCAAATTTTGTCTTAAAGGCTGATTTCACTTTACGGCTCGTATCTCTTGCTACCCATTCATTGATGATGTTCTTAAATGGTGCAATCTCACTTTCGCCTTTTTCGCTGTCCACACCGTCGTCAATCGCTATGTAACGGACATTATGGCTAGGAAAATACAATTCTGTATATTGTCCTGTCATAATATAGTTTCTACCAAGTCGTGATAAGTCTTTTGTTACAACACAGTTGATTTTTCCTGCCTCTATATCCTCAATCATTCTTTGAAAACTCGGTCTTTCAAAATTTGTTCCCGACCAGCCGTCATCAATATATTCATCAATCACATTCAAATGATGTTCTTTTGCATATAGACGCAACATACTTCTTTGTGTGGTAATGCTGGAACTTTCGCCCTGTAATTCATCATCTCGGCTTAACCTAAGATAAAGTGCAGTATTGTAAATCTGTTGTTTCATTGTCAGTTATCCTCCTTTATAACTAACCCGTGTTTACAATACCTGCTTGCAAGTAAAGTATAACACGGGTGCTTTTTATCATTCAATCTATTTCTTACAACTGCACCGAATTTATGCGATTGTCTGCTTTGCCTTTTCAAGCATAACATCAGTCAGAAGTTCTTCCATTGTCTTTCCCTTTTCAGAAAAATGCTCTTTTACAACAATCTTTGTTTTTCCTCTGTTGCCAATGCCACGCTTATTATTTGTCTTTTCTTGCCTTGTTTTTACAATATCAGCAATAACACATCCCCCCCTTTCTGTAAAAATCTTTTCTAAACAATTCAATGGCATTTGTCATAGCCCACAGGAGTTCCACCTCTGCATAGTTCTTATGTAGCCGTACCCATTGCGTGCGACGCTCTGAACGCTCAAGCTGTGGCTGTACGGGAGTATCATTATCAGACAGGACAGGTCATGGCGATAAAAGAGGACAAATCTTTTACAGGAACACAAATAGGTTATCGCTCGCTTTTGCTGGAGAAAGGTCATGGCGTATCTGTTTCAACGGCTCGCTGTCTGTCTAAGGTATTGAATTGCTTTATTCAGTTGTCAAAGAACACAAAAGAAGAAAATCGTCTTTCCTATATATCGCGTTGGAAAAGAGCAAAAGCGTAACCAATATTCAAAACTTTTTTCTTTTCCTGTACCATATAGGGAAAGAAAGTGCCATTCTGCTAAGTTGCTGATGAAAAAACTTCTTTTCATACCCTAACTACCCATGCAACACCGTTATTGCCAACTATGGAATGAAAGATTTTCTTTGCTCCATATAGGGAACGGCAACTGCCAAAGGTTAAGTTGAGAATGAAAATATTTTCTTCTTTCACTCCATATAGGGAATGGAAACCTCGATTTAATGAGTAGTTTTGAAAAAAAGTTAGATTTCCTTTCCTCGCACCATATCTGTACGCAAGTAGCCGTTTTGTTGCAGATTTTTTGAAGAAATTAAAAAATACCGTCATTCCCTTGTGGAACAGCGGTATCTTTCTCAATCATATCTGCTATGTCTGTTGTCATTTGTTTAATTTTTAATTCCTGCTTTTCTGTTAGTCTTGTATGTCTGTCGATTTCTTCCAGATAATTTGCTCCTGTTTGCTTTTCAATCTCTTTTATCATCAATAAAGAGGGCATGACCTGTCTTTCTAACCAACGTTTTGTTTTATCCATATTGACAGCAACAGGCGTCATAATAAACGGAAGTGAAGTCGTTACATTATCTAAAAATATATCCCATAAAATATAAACGGGAAAATCTATCTGTGTGAGGATAAGGCTTGCTATGGTCTGTTCGGGATTTCTTGAAAAAACAAGTTGTTCTATCGTTTGTTCTGCTTTTCCACTTTTTAAACGAATTTCAAATCGGTTCTTAATGTCTGTTTTTATACCTTTGCTTTTTTGTTCCTTTTCTTTTTCATACAAGCAAAAGTAAATAGAACTATTCTTTGAACCGATATAAAAAGTTTTTGCAGTATCTCCATGTGTACCCGATAATTTTCCGCTGTCTACTGCTTCATGGGTTCTTGAACGTTTCCATACCTTGTTGGCATAATAACGTTCCCTTAGAATTTCTATATCCAGCAATCCGCCCATATCATTGACCGCCAAATCTATGCGTTTAAAAACACCTTGATAATCTATACAACTGCTTAAAAAGTAATACCAGTCTATCCCTCTTGCCTGTAAAACATATTCCAAGTTTCGACACCCCATACCTCTTAATTCCAATAAAACACCCATAGAACTATCTTTAGAAGCATTTACACTAATATCCCCATAGATATACTGTTCTTCATAACCAAACATTCCGTAATCTTCATGTATAAAATATTCGCTTTTCATTGCCAGTACATTTTTTATAATTTCCAATGCGTCTGTGGTAGGAAAACGAACACGCAGATAGTCAATCGTTAAAGTGAAAGGCTGTGTACAATTACAATAATCAAGATAATGTAAAAGTATATGTTTCATTTCTTTACTGGCTTTTGTTTTTCCGTTTTCAATTTCATTTAAGTTCTGCCTGCTAATTTGCAATTCCTGTGCCAGTCGTGATTGAGAATAATCACAGGCATTTCTCTTTTGCTTTAATGTTTCAATAAATTCTATATCATTCATGCTTCATTCCTCCAATCAAAAAAGGCATATACTCATAGGAGCATACACCTTGTATCTTATATTTATTTTCTATTGATATGCTGTTTTAGACCTGTCGGGTAAAAAGAATATGGTGTGAAGTGAAATAAGTTCTTATAACC
The DNA here is from genome assembly GCF_042846195.1 of Faecalimonas umbilicata. NCBI lineage: Bacteria > Bacillati > Bacillota > Clostridia > Lachnospirales > Lachnospiraceae > Faecalimonas > Faecalimonas umbilicata. The sequence goes on along the minus strand of NZ_AP031411.1, from coordinate 922,226 downwards.
TTATAAATCGTTGCATATCAGCAGTTTTGTATTTATTTTTTCTCTTGTCTTTTGTAATAGTACCCCCCTGTTAGATAACGGGGGCTTGATAATCGCTCGCCATAGGCTCGCTCACAGACGAAGTGAACCATTCCCTCGCCAGCAAGCTGGCGTGGCTCTATGTCTTCGACAGCCACCGCGAATGGATCACTTCGCCTATTATGCTTTTTCGCTCTAACTTTTAATCTACCAATCAAATTATACCTCTAATGTACGAATTAAATTTACCATTTCAATAGCTCCTTGTGCACATTCAGAGCCTTTATTTCCTGCTTTACTACCAGCTCGTTCTATCGCCTGTTCAATCGTATCTGTCGTAAGAACACCGAACATAACAGGTATTTCGGTATTTAAACTGATTTGGGCAATTCCCTTTGATACCTCACTACACACATAATCATAATGGCTTGTACTGCCTCGAATAACTGCCCCTAAACAAATAATCGCATCATATTTTTTACTTTTTGCCATTTTAGACGCTATCAACGGTATTTCAAATGCTCCCGGAACCCAAGCCACCTCTATATCCTTTTCGCTAACATTTTCTCTTTTCAAATTGTCTAATGCTCCTGCTAATAGCTTTGAAGTTATAAACTCATTAAACCTTGCTACAACAATACCTATTTTAATATTTTCTGCCACTAAATTGCCTTCAAAAGTATTCATTTATTTTTCCTCCATATTCAAAATGTGCCCCATTCGGTCTTTCTTTGTTTTCAAATAAAAACTATCATAAGGATTTGCTTCTATTTCAATCGGTACTCTGCTTGAAATTCTCATTCCATAATCTTCTAACTGATAAACTTTATCAGGATTATTTGTAAGTAAATGCAATGATTTTATTCCCAAATCTCTTAAAATCTGTGCTCCAATATAATATTCTCTTAAATCGCCTTGAAATCCTAATGCAAGGTTAGCGTCAAGGGTATCCATACCGTTATCCTGCAAATGATAGGCTTTTAGTTTATTGACAAGTCCGATACCTCGTCCTTCTTGTCGCATATAAAGCAATACACCTGAACCATTTTCTGCAATCATTTTCATAGCTTTATCTAACTGCTGTCCGCAATCACAGCGTAAAGAACCAAAAACATCTCCTGTTAAGCACTCTGAGTGAACACGACATAACACATCGTTTCCATTATCCAAATTTCCCATAACCAATGCAATATGATGTTCTCCATTCAGTTTGTTGATATAACAATGTGCTTTGAATTTTCCGTATTTTGTGGGCATTTCTACAATCGAAACACATTCTACAAGTATATCATATACTTTTCTATATTCCTGTAATTCTTTAATTGTGAGGGTAGGTATATGGTGTGTTTGAGAAAATTGAATTAAATCAGGTGTTCTCATCATTTTCCCGTTTTCATTCATGATTTCACAGCATAAGCCACATTCTTTTAATCCTGCCAACCTCAATAAGTCAACAGTTGCTTCCGTATGTCCGTTCCTTTCCAGAACACCTCCATTTTTTGCAATCAGAGGAAACATGTGCCCCGGTCTACGAAAATCAAAGGGATTTATATTCTCAACCACACACATACGAGCCGTCAATCCTCTTTCTTCGGCAGAAATACCTGTTGTAGTATCCTTATAATCAATAGAAACCGTAAAGGCAGTTTCATGGTTATCTGTATTATTTTCAACCATAGGGGAAAGCATAAGTTGGTTAGCTAGACTTTCACTCATAGGCATACAGATTAAGCCTTTTGCATAAGTCGCCATGAAATTAACATTTTCTGTTGTAGCCGATTGTGCCGAACAAATCAAATCTCCCTCATTTTCTCTCTCTTTATCATCCATAACCAAAACAAGTTTTCCCTCTTGTAACGCCTGCAATGCCGCTTTTATTTTTTGATATTTCATTATTCCTTTATCCTTTCTGTTAAAATCCATATTGGCATAATAACTCTTTCGATAACTCCGTTTTATTGCTGTTGTCTATGAGTTTCTGCACATATTTACCTAATATATCATTTTCAAGATTAACCATATTCCCAATTTGTTTATCCTTGAGAACTGTTTGCTCTAAAGTATGTGGGATAACGGATACTAAAAAGTCTGTTTTCGATACTTTTGCGACAGTAAGACTAATACCGTCAATAGCAATCGAGCCTTTTTCGACAATTAAATTTAAGATTTCTCTTTTCGTATTGATTTGATACCACATAGCATTTTTCTCTCTACGCACAGAAGATATTCTGCCTGTTCCATCAATATGCCCTGTAACAATATGACCGCCCAACCTGCCATTCATAGGTATAGCTCTTTCTAAATTCACACAACTTCCATGTTTTAATAGACTAAGAGCTGTTCTATTCCATGTTTCATTCATCACATCAACTGTGAAAGACTGGCGATTAAAACAAGTAACTGTAAGGCAAATGCCATTTACTGCTATGCTATCCCCTAAATGTATATCTTCTAATATTTTTGAAGCCTTAATGGATAGTTTACAGTTACAAATATCTTTCTGTATTTTTTCTATTTTACCGATTTCCTCTATTATTCCTGTAAACATGAATAAATCACTTCACTTTCTATGAGATAATCATTTCCTACTTGAGAAAAAGCATACGGTTTAAGCATAACGGCATCATCAGGAAAAGCAACCCCTTGCCCGCTTACAGGACTTTTTGCACTCCCACCAAATATTTTGGGTGCTATATAGACTTGCACCTCATCGACAATTTGTTGTTCAAGAGCACTCCAATTCATTGCACTTCCGCCCTCTAAAAGCAGGCTATCTATCTGCATATTTCCTAAACATTGCATTAAATTCATTAAGTCAATATGATTACCTTTTTTCTTTGTATGAATAATTTCACAACCGTATTTTCTATAAAGACCTATCTTACTTTCATCACTAGAAGAAGTAGCAATATAAGTCTTAATATCATTCGCTGTTTTTATAATTTTTGATGTAATGGGTGTTCTTAAATTTGTATCACATACGATACGGATAGGATTTTTTCCATTCTCTAATCGGCATGTCAGTAAAGGATTATCTTGAATAACAGTATTGACTCCTACCATGATTGCAGTAACCTTATGCCGAAGTTGATGTACCTGTTTTCTCGCTTCTTCTCCACTTACCCATTTTGATTGATTTGTATAAGTTGCTATCTTTCCGTCTAGTGTCATTGCATATTTCATAAAAACATAGGGAATGTGCTTTGTAACATATTTTCTAAAAACTTTGATTAACTGCTGGCACTCTTTTTCTAAAATGCCCACATCAACTTGAATATTGTTTTTCTCAAGTATTTTTACACCTTTTCCAGACACAATAGGATTACAGTCTAAAGTTCCAACGACTACTCTTGTAATGCCACTGCCAATAATTATTTCTGTACAAGGTGGTGTCTTTCCATAATGACAGCATGGTTCAAGTGTTACATAAAGTGTTGATCCTATAGGTGATTCCCTGCAATTTTTAAGTGCATTTCTTTCAGCATGCATTCCACCAAAAGTTTCATGGTATCCCTGTCCTATAATCCGATTATCTTTTACAATTACTGCTCCAACCATAGGATTAGGATTGACATAGCCAGCACCTTTTTTTGCCAATTCTATTGCTAATTTCATGTATTCTGCATCGCTCATTTTTACACCTCCAAAAAAATACATGCCTTGAATAAAAGCTATCCAAGACATGCAAAAGAGGATTTATGCGATTAAATAAAATGCTCCGAAACGATACGAAATCATTTCAGAGCACGCAAAAAAGCATAAATATACTTTCATCTTCTTTCATCCAGACTATACTGTCGGCTTTGGAATTTCACCAAATCATGCCTTTCGGCTCGTGGGCTGTACCACCGGTAGGGAATTGCACCCTGCCCTGAAGATAGTTATTCAATTACAGACAATTATAATATTTGACATTATTTCTGTCAATAGAAAGTTTTTTCTCATTCGTCAAATACAATAATTTGCAAGCAGGTAAACACAGGTTATTTCTTAATATCCTTTTGTTTGGGAAACTCCTCGTTCCCATTTACTTATGGCCTTGTCGGTAATATGTAAATATTCTGCCAGTTCTCTTTGAGACATATTTCTTTCCTTCCTTTTTCTTGCAATAAAACAGCCTGTTTTCATAGCATCCATAAGTCCCCTCCTTTCATCTCATAATATATCGTAAACTGATAAATCAGTAAACCGACTGATAGTTTACTCATTTGTAAGTTACCATCTACGATTATTTCATTAAATTCAAATTATCGTTCAAACGACAAATATCTCATTGAAAAGTCATTCTGCCAAAATCACCTTCTACAAGCATTCCATATTCTGTTCCTTCCAGTGCAAATTTTACTATACTTATTATTAATTCAAAAGCATACGTTCAAACTGCTTCTTAATTAAAAAAAGCTTAGAAGATACTTTTCTCCTCTAAGCCTTTATACTTTATCACAGAATGCTTTTTACCTTATTTTTTCCTCATGATCAAGAGGCCTTTTTCTCTTTAATCGTACCTTATGAGTCTTCCTACTACTCTTTACATATTTTCCGATTTTTTGTCGCTGTATATCACGGTCTTAAATTCAATGACAATTGCTCCTTTTAGACCATACATTTTGCCACTTAAAAACTTTCCATCATTTCTACTGTATTAGGACTTTAATAAAATCATTCAAAAAATAGTGGGCCACAAAGTGGGCCATTTTTCAAAAACTTATATGAATTTATATGGAGTTATATCCGAGTCAAAAATCCGCTAAATGCTCTAGCTATCAGCATTTAAAGGCTTTTAACGACTTATACGGACATACATGAAATCAGGCAAATAATAACGATACCTAATTTCATTTCTGTCCTTCCCTATTCAGAAATCTTCGTCTGATAAAGATTTCTGCCTTTCTCTATTTTCTTTCACAGAGTTGCATCTCTTTTCTGCTGTCAGATGCAGTTCTGTGAACATGCATTCTTACATCTTAGTCTATCATATCTGTGCAGGTTTGCCAATAGACACCCTGCGTTCCTTTTTCTTTTTTTCTTCTTTTTGTGACTTTTTACTTTTTTCACTTATTGATACATTTCTTCTCTTGTTTCCATTAAAATGACCATCCCTTCACCAAAAGCAATGACCGCTTCCTCCCCGTCAATCTGATTACTCACACAAAGGCTGTCGTAAGGAACAAGAGTGTGATCTGTCAATGGGTATTTTGCTCCACGAATATAGAGATGTCGGACTTCTCCTCCGAGTGGAAATAAAGAGAAATATTCCCCATAGGTCTCTGATTTTTTCAACCGTACTTCTCGTTCCACGACCCGGATCCGATTGTGTCCGTCAATGATCTCTGCCGGAATTCCTGACCGTGCAGGAATTGAAAGAACCTGAATGTTCGCCATCACATGATCCAGCCTCGTTCCGGTTCCTCCGAGAATCGTGATATTTCCGTATCCACTCTCCACTGCATATCGCACGGCAATCTCTGTATCTGACGCATCCTTGACCGGATTAAACTCCCGGATAGGAATCTCTGTCCACTCCTTGTACCAGACGATAATCTCAGGTGCAATACTGTCAAAATCTCCTACAATATAATCCGGCTTGATTTTGTGCTTATAAAAAAATTCCAGTCCCCGGTCAACCGCGATCAGAAATGCAGACGATTGTTTTTTTAAAATGTCCAGTGCAAGATTTTCTTCCACTGTGCCGCCGCTGATGATCACAACATGTTGTCTATTCATAACCTCTTAAGATCTCCATCATATTTTTTGTATTTTCTGCAGCATCTCCACGGAAAATAGCAGAACCTGCCACAATCACATTTGCCCCTGCTTCCAGCACTTCTCTTACATTCGTTGTATAGATTCCACCATCCACTTCAATATCTGCGGTTGAGTTGACACGATCAAGCAGTGCTCTCGTCTCTCGAATCTTCTCCAGAGAAGATGGGATGAAAGACTGACCTCCAAATCCAGGATGTACACTCATGATCAATACCATATCTACCAATTCCACATATGGCTCCAGTTCTGCCACCGGTGTGTCCGGGCAGATTGAGATTGCCGCTTTCGCCCCACATGCTTTGATTTTCTCCAGTGTCGCTTTCACATCACTGCACGCCTCCAGGTGAACGGTGATAATATCTGCCCCTGCTTTCTGAAATTCTTCTACATAGCGAATTGGCTCTTCAATCATCAAATGCACATCAAAAATCTGATCCACTGCGTTTCTGATGGATGCCAGTACCGGCATTCCAAAAGAAATACTTGGCACAAACTTTCCGTCCATCACATCAAAATGAATGTACTGTGCTCCTTCCCGCTCTGTCTCTTTCATCTGTTCCCCTAATTTTGTAAAATCTGCCGCCAATATAGACGGAGCCAAAATCATTTCCATGTTAGTATCTCCTCTTCTCCTGTAATTCCTTATACATCTCTAAATAATTCTGATACCGCACTTTGTGGATCTCTCCAGCTTCCACCGCTGCCTTGACCGCACACTTCGGCTCATGAATATGGTCGCATCCCTGGAATTTGCACATTCCTTCATAATATGTAAATTCCGGAAAATAATATTTCAATTCTTCTTTTTCAAATTCATTCACATACAGCGAACTAAATCCCGGAGTATCCATAATATAGGAATCCTCATCAATCGGAATCAGTTCCGAATGTCTTGTCGTATGCTTTCCGCGGGCAATCTTCTTGCTGATTTCCCTTGTCTCCATCTTCGCCTCCGGCTGAAGAATATTGATCAAGGAAGACTTGCCCACTCCGGAAGGTCCTGCTACCGTTGTTGTCTTTCCTTTTAAAACCTCTTTTACAAGCGCAATATTTTCCTCTTTTTTTGCACTCGTAAAAAGGATCTGATAGCCACACCTTCTGTAAATTTCCTGCAATTCCTGAATCTCTTTTTCTGTTGCAATATCCTGCTTATTGAAACATAACACCGCCGGAATCCCTTTTGTCTCCATCATGATCAAAAATCTGTCTAACAGATTGAAGTGTGGCTTTGGATCCGTCACTGCAAAGACAACAAGTGCTTGATCGATATTTGCTACTGCCGGACGGATCAATTCGTTTTTCCTTGGAAAAATCTGAATAATATTTCCCGTCTTCTCTTCCTCACTCAGGCAGTCGATCTCTACATTATCTCCGACGAGTGGTTTTCTCTTCTCTTTTCTGAAACTTCCTTTTGCCTTACATTCATAAATACCGAATCCTACTACATGAACGTAGTAGAATCCGGCAATTCCTTTTACAATCTTACCCTGCATGAATTTTCCCTTATCCATTTATTTATCTGGCTTCCGGGCACAAATACACAGTACTGTACCGCTTTTGTTCCTTCAAACTAATGCCCGGAATTTCCTTCCTGGCCAGTGGTATTTCCATCCGTGCTGCCGCTATTGTTATCTCCGCTGCCATTATGATCTGTGTTTCCATTGTTATTTCCATCGGTAGGCGGCTGTTCTGCCGGACCGTCACTGATCCAGATTTCAACCGTTGCTCCTTTTTCCAGTTCATCCCCGGTATTCGCACTGGCATAAAATACAGATCCTTTTTGATTTTCATTTGGCTCATGATAGATGACCGGTGTCAATCCGGCTGCCTGAAGTTGTGCCTTTGCATCCGCCTCTGAAAGACCGATCACTGCCGGCATTTTTGCTTTTTCTTTTCCTTTGCTGACTGTATAACCGACACTTCCTCCGACTTCAATCTTATTTCCACCTGCAATATCCTGGGAAATCACAGTCCCTGCCGGTTCATCGCTGTACTCTTCCTTTCTGTCCCCGGCATATAATCCAACTGCTTCTAAAGCTGCAATCGCATCAACTTCTGTCTTTCCTGTAATTTCCGGTACGGCCACTTTCTCAATTGGCTCTTCGCCTTTACTTACCTGCATGCCTACTTCTGTACCTTTTGCCACCTTGGTTCCCGGCTCGTAAGTTGTGGAAATAACCTCTCCCTCGGTATACATCGAACTATACTCATAGGTGACAGAAACTTTCAGTCCCAGCTTTTCCAGTTCTTTCTGTGCTTTATCCTGGTTCAGTCCCTTCACATCCGGCATGGTCACTTCTTCTTTTTTCTTCCCACTGCTTACAACAATCTTGACTCTTGTATTTTTCGCTATTTTTGTACCTGCTTTTGTTCCCTGTTCCATGACATAGCCTTTTTCATATTTATCAGACTCTCCGCCATCCACAAGTTCATATCCAAGATTTACTTTGTTCAGAGCCTCAATCGCATCTGCCTGTGTCTTACCGACAACATTTGGCACTTTTACTTTATCTTTTGAATCTTCTGTGACAAATCCCAGACCAGATCCAAAGATTCCTGCCGCCTTTCCTGCCATCATGATCACGAAAAATGCAATCAGAACTGCAACGACAATCATCAGAATCTTGATCAGCTTGTTCATCCGCGGATTGACATCTCCATTTCTTTTCCGAGATGTTCCTCTTCCATAGTCATCCTCGTCATAATCATCGTCCTGATCATACTCATCATCGTAGTCATCGTCATAGTCATCATCATAGTCATTGTCATAATCATCATACTGCTCTTCATCATAATCATCATCGTCATAATCGTCATATCGTCTTGCAGATATATTATTCATCTGAAGTTTCTGAAGTTCTCCTTCTGATAACATGACCGTATCGGAACCCGGTACTCTTCTGATCCGCACAAAGTCTCCTTCCGGATCCACGAGCGAACGTTTTAAATCAAGTACCAGTGATGCCACATCTGGATAACGGAATTCGGGCCGTTTCTGTGTACATTTCAAGATAATCTGCTCCAAACTATACGGCAGCTCTGGCACATACTCCGCCGGAGATACGATCTCTTCCTGAAGATGCTTTACCGCAACTGCAACTGCAGTATCCCCGTCAAATGGAAGTCGACCCGTCACCATCTCATACATTGTAATACCAAGTGAATAAATGTCACTTCTTGCATCGCTTGCAGCTCCTCTTGCCTGTTCCGGCGATGTATAGTGCACCGATCCAAGTACGGTAGAACTCATAGTGTTTGAGTTCGCTGCTTTTGCAATACCAAAGTCAGTCACTTTCACTTTGCCTTCTTTGGAAATGATCACATTCTGCGGCTTAATATCTCTGTGGATAATATTCTTATTATGCGCCGCCTGAATTCCATTTGCCATCTGAATTGTAATGCTGATTGCCTCTTTTGCGGAAAGTCGTCCCTTTTTCTGGATGTACTGTTTCAGTGTAATTCCTTCCACAAGTTCCATGACCATATAATTGGCACCTTGATCTTCCCCAACATCGTACACATTTACTACATTTGGATGCATAAGACCGCCTGCCGCCTGCGCTTCACTTGTAAATTTCTGAATAAATGAATCATCCTCATGAAATTCTTTCTTTAACACTTTTATCGCAATAAAGCGATTCAATTTATGGTCTTTTCCTTTATAAACATCTGCCATTCCCCCGGCGCCGATCTTGCCGAGGATCTCATACCTGCCATTTAACATGGTTCCTTCATTTAACATATACTCACCTCATCTGCCAATGGCTCAATCACAACAACCCCTATATTATCTTTTCCGCCATTTTCATTTGCTGTTTCGATCAGATCCTCTGTAATCTCCACAACATCCCTTCCACTCTTTACAATCTGGAATATTTCTTCATCTTCTATCATATTGCTGAGTCCATCCGAGCACATCAAAATGATGTCCCCTTTTTTCAGACTGTGTTCGAAAAAATCTGGTTCCACTCCCTCTTTTGCTCCGATTGCACGCGTAATAATATTCTTATCCGGATGATTCCTTGCCTCCTCCGGCTTGATTCCCCCAAGGCGCACCATCTCTTCTACAAGGGAGTGATCTTTAGTCAACTGTGTGATTGTATGATTGATCAGATAAAGTCGACTGTCCCCCACATTTGCGAAATAAATCATGTTATGTACAATCGTGGCAACAACAAGCGTCGTCCCCATTCCTTCTAACTTGCTGTCCCTTTCTGCCATCTCAATGATCTTCTCGTTTGCTTTATATATTGCCTGTCGGATAATGTCCTTGATATTGGTCTCCGTGCTCTCCTCTATTTCACGTTCCAATATCTCAACGGTACACTTGGATGCACGATCTCCGGCATTATGTCCCCCCATACCATCAGCCACTGCAAATAAATTTGGAAGTTTTCCTACCGGTTTCGTTCTGGCATAGACATAATCCTGGTTCGTCTCCCTTTTTCTCCCCACGTCTGTCTTAGAAAATGTTTTCATGATGTTCTCCTTTACTTCCATTTGTTTCAACATAACGCTTTCTTAGTTGTCCACAGGCTCCATCAATGTCAGAACCCATTTCTCTTCTTATAGTAACATTTATTCCGCTTTTTTCAAGTTTATTTTTAAATTTCTCAGCCGCCTCCCTTGTCGGTCGCTCAAAATCACGTTCTTTGATCGGGTTGACCGGAATCAGATTGATATGGCAGTTTTTATGAGAAAGAAGTGCACTTAATTCTTTTGCATCTTCCTCGGTATCATTCACTCCATGAACAAGACTATACTCGAAAGTCATTCTTCTTCCTGTCTTCGCAAAATATATATCACACGCTTCCAGCACTTCAGAAAGTTCATACTTATTCGCCACAGGCATCAGTTTCTTTCTTTTTTCCTGTGTGGATCCATGAAGGGATAATGCCAATGTAATCTGCAAATGCTCTTCTGCCAGCTCCAGCATCTTTGGCACAATTCCACAAGTAGAAACCGTCACATTTCTCTGACTGATATGAAGTCCGTGCTCATCAGTCAGCATCTGAATAAACTTTAATAAATTTTCATAATTATCCAACGGTTCCCCAGTTCCCATCACTACAACATTTGCAACACGCTCACCGGAAATTCTCTGAATCTGATAGATCTGCCCAAGCATTTCTGACGGCGTGAGATTTCGCTCAAGTCCTCCGATCGTCGAGGCACAAAACCGACATCCCATCCTGCAGCCAACCTGGGAGGAGATACAAACAGAATTGCCATGCTTATATTTCATGAGTACGCTCTCTACCACATGTCCATCACTTAATCGGAACAAAAACTTATTTGTCCCATCCATTGCGGACACCTGTCTGTCAAGCATCTCCACCTCCCGGATCTCATACTGGCGTGCAAGCTTTTCTCTGAGTGGTTTAGATAGGTTTGTCATCTCATCGAAAGACCGCACAAGCTTTACATGCAGCCATTCATAAATCTGTTTTGCGCGAAATGCTTTCTCTCCAATCGATGTCATCTCTTCCTTCAACTCTTCAAACCGGAAAGATCCGATATCCTTTTTCTCCTGTTTCATAACTACCTCTTACTTTCTCTTCCTTCTGAACTTTGCAATAAAAAATCCGTCACTGTCATGGACTCCTGGAAGAAGCTGAAGACATCCTTCTTTGACATCCTTTTGAAGTTCTCCACAGAGAAATGGTGTAATATCCTCTGCTTCAAATTCTGGACTATTGTCAAGAAACCATCTCACATTTTCCAGATTCTCTGCCGGATTGATCGTACATGTACTATATACGAGCGCTCCGCCCTCCTTCACATAATTTTTCACTACTCCAAGAATCTCCCTCTGGAGCTTTGCAAGACTTTCTGTCCCTTCCTTTGTCATCTTATATTTCAGATCTGTCTTTTTTGCCAGAACCCCTAATCCAGAACATGGAAGATCTGCGATTACAATATCCGCTATCCGCTCAGAATCTTTATCAAAAACGGTAGCGTCCTTCTGCTCTGCCCTTATATTTTGGAATCCAGTCCGGCAGATGTTTTCCTCGATGAGTCCTACTTTATATTCTGTAAGATCTCTCGCTGCTACCATGCCACTGCCATCAAGCAAATCTGCAATGTGCATAGACTTCCCTCCCGGAGCCGCACAGACATCTATCACCTGATCGCCTCTCTGTGGAGCTGCAATCTCTGCAACAAGCATAGAACTGATATCCTGCACCTGAAATGCTCCATCCCGGAAACTCTCCAGCCCGCCAAGATGATCATATCCGCTAATTTTCTTTGCATAGGAAAGATATGGATGTGCTTCCACCTTCACACCTTCTTTCCGGATTCTCTCTGTCAGCTCCTTTTCGGACTGTTTCCGAAGATTGCAGCGGATCACTGTCGGATGTTCCTCCAGAAATCCTTTCAGCATCTTCTCAACAGTCTCCGCACCATACTCGGAAAGCCACAGTTTTACCATCCATTCCGGTATAGAATAATGAATGGAAAGCCATGATACAGGATTTTTTTCTTTCTCCGGATAACGGATCTGATCCATATTTCTTGCAATTGTGCGCAACACCCCATTGACAAATCCCTTTAGACTACGAAACCCTTTTTTCTCCGCCAGCTTGACTGCCTCATTGCAGACAGCAGAATCAGGAACGCCGTCCATATATTTTAATTGATAGACTGCGCTCCTAAGAATCGTCCGGATGACCGGCTTCATTTTATTTACTTTCACATTTGAGAACTGATTGATAATATAATCGATCTCAATCATTCTCTCCAGCGTTCCTTCCACAACTCTCGTGATAAAGGCACGCTCTTTTTTATCTAAATACTGGTATTTCTCCAGCACATTTCGAATGGCGATATGGCTGTACACTCCATCCCTTGTAATTTCAAGAAGAACACCGAGTATCAATTCCCTATCATCTGTCATTTTCGCCATTTCCTCTTCCTCCTGTGATCAATATGATACGGATCAGCTGTAAGATTGCTGACGCAGCACTCGCGACATACGTCAAAGCTGCTGCACCAAGTACTCTCTTTGTACCGCTGATCTCATCCGGATAGAGCATTCCGCTCTCTCCTAAAATCCGAATTGCCCTGCCAGATGCATTAAACTCCACCGGCAGTGTAACAATCTGAAACAATACGGATAATGAAAATGCCAAAATTCCGATCTGGATCAGAAGACTAGAAGAATTTCCGGAAATAAAAAGTCCAAGAACGATCAACGGCCATGCGATAGTCGATCCAAAGTTTGCCACTGGAACAAGTGCACTTCGGATGTTAAGAGGTGCATATCCGACCGCGTGCTGGATGGCATGTCCGCACTCGTGCGCTGCCACACCAACTGCAGCAACCGATGCTGAACTATACGTACTGTCCGACAGCCGTAACACTTTATTCCTCGGATCATAGTGATCCGTCAGATGCCCGCTTACCCGTTCAATTCGTACATCAAAAATTCCTGCTCCCCTTAAAATCCTTTCTGCCGCATCTCTCCCGGTCATCCCGGAATGATTTCTCACCCGCTCATATTTGGCGTAAGTTGTCCGCACCCTTGCAGATGCAAGCATGCAGAGCAATACTCCTACAATCACAAGCAGGTATGTTGGATCAAAATACATTGGATAATATGCTCTATACATTTTCTCGCTCCTATCTGATAAAGACTTCTTCGTGTAAACTGCTGCTTTTTACAGCTGTCAGAATCATTATATACGAATTTCCCTTAGAAATACTTTATTTTATAGTTTTTTAAGAGAATCTTTATCAATTTCTCAAGTTCCTCTCTCCAAGATCTTCCTATCCTAAGATTTCTCCCGCTTTGATCTGATATCCTCTTAAAAATGCTCCTGCATCCATTCTCTTTTTCCCCGGAATCTGTAATTCCAAAACAGTCAGAAGTCCTTCTCCTGTCTGCACGGAAAACCTGTCTTTTGCGACTGCTGTGATGGTACCAGGTTCTGGATGTTTTGCTTCCTCTGACGCCATTTTCTCTTTTTCGCCGCTTTCATCCGCCTCAGTATCTGCAAGCCAGATTTTCATAACTTTCTGGTTCCAGTATGTATAGGCGCTTGGCCACGGATTCAACCCTCGAATCAGACGCTCAATCTTCTCTGCCGGCTGCTTCCAGTCAATCTCTCCCATCTGTTTTGTCAGCATCTTTGCGTAATCTGTCGTCGTTTCCCCTTGCTTTTCAGCCGGAGCTGTTCCTTCTTCCAGCCTTTTCAGTGTTTCTACGCACAGCGCCGCACCCGCTTCTGCAAGCTTGTCATGCAGGCTTCCACCTGTCTCTTTTTCATCCAAAATGACTTCTTTTTTCAAGATCATATCACCAGTATCAAGTCCCTCATCCATCTGCATCGTTGTCACACCTGACACCTTCTCTCCGTCAATGACTGCCCACTGGATTGGCGCTGCCCCACGGTATTTTGGAAGCAGTGATGCATGTACGTTAATACACCCATAAGGTGTCAACTCCAGGATGCTCTTTGGAAGGATCTGTCCGAATGCAATGACAACAATGACATCTGCCTCATACGATTTCAACACTTCCACACACGCTTTCTCACGGACTTTCACCGGCTGATACACTGGAATCTGATGGCGGATAGCCGCCTCTTTTACCGGAGTAAACTGCATCTCTTTTCCTCGTCCTTTTGGCTTATCTGGCTGCGTGACCGCAAGCACGACTTCATGACCTGCCTCTACAAGTGTCTCCAATGTCCCCACCGAGAATTCCGGTGTTCCCATAAAAATGACTCTCATCACATTTCCTCCTAGTCTTCTTCGTAATACATATCTTCCAGTTCGCCTTCTACTTTTTCTACATACAAATGCCCATCCAGATGATCGATCTCATGACAGAATGCACGGGCAAGAAGTCCTTCTCCCTCAAGTACAATTTCTTTCATATCTTCGTCAAATGCACGCACTTTGACATAATTCGGCCTTGTCACCACACCGGATTTTCCTGGCACACTTAAGCATCCTTCTTCCCCGGTCTGCTCTCCGGAAGTCTCAATGATCTCCGGATTGATCAGGAGAATCGGTCCTTCTCCCACATCGATCGTAACGATTCTCTTTAACACTCCAACCTGTGGTGCGGCAAGTCCAACTCCCATCGCATCATACATTGTATCAAACATATCATCGATCAGCACTTTTGTACGAGGGGTTACTTTTTCTACTTCCTTGCAGACTTTTGTCAGCACGTCATCTCCCATTTCACGAATCTTTCTAATTGCCATTTTCTTTCTCGTATGGTGTATTTCCTATAAAACTACGCCATACTCTCCTTTCTTTCCATTTTTATTCTTATATATTTTATCATGCTGTAATTGAGCTCACTAAAACACACTCATCGGATTCAGATCAAACTGTATCCAAAGATTTTGAAATCCACTGTTGATCTCTATATATTGTTCCAGCTGATCCTTTAGGAACACAAGTACTGCTTCCTGCTCCGATTTCAGATAAATCACTCTGCGATAAGTATCCCTGACCTTCCCGACATACGGACTTGCGGGTCCGATCAGCTGCACAGAGGTCCCTGCCCTCTCACACTTTTTGCAGCATGTTTCCGCATAAGCCTTCAGATAGTGACATGCTGTCTCAAGAAGTTCTTCCTCCTTACAGGAAACGAGAACTGCCATAAGCTGACTTGCCGGAGGGTATCCCATCAATGCGCGATAAGTCATTTCTTCCTGAAAAAACTGTTCATAATCCTGCTTTGCCGCTGCTACAATACTATAGTGTTCCGGACTGTATGTCTGGATCACAACTTCTCCGGCCTTCTCTCCTCTCCCCGCTCGGCCTGCCGCCTGCGTCAGAAGCTGAAAGGTTCTCTCTCCGGCCCGGTAATCGTCCGCATAGAGCGACAAGTCCGCCGCAAGAACTCCGACCAGTGTCACATTTCCAAAGTCATGTCCTTTTACGATCATCTGTGTTCCCACAAGAATATCTGCCTCCCCGCTTGAAAATGCAGCAAGGATCTTCTCATGTCCGTCTTTCTGTTTCGTCGTATCCATATCCATTCGAAGGACTTTCGCCTGCGGAAACTCCCGCAGAAGCAGTTCTTCGATCTGCTGGGTTCCCGCACGGAATCCTCCGACATGGCTGGATCCACATTCCGGGCAGGATGTCACCATCAGCTGTTCATACCCACAGTAATGACATACAAGTTTCCCATTCCTGTGAGAAGAAAGCGACACATCACAGTGCGGACATTTCACGACATGACCGCAGGAACGGCAAGAAATAAATCCCGCGTACCCACGGCGGTTCAAAAACAGCATAATCTGTTCCTTTTTCTTTAACCGGTCTTCCATCAAACTGCGAAGTGCATCACTGAAAATAGACCGATTCCCCTTTTCCAGCTCTTTTCGCATATCTGCCACTGTCACATGTGCCATCGCTCTTTGCTTTGCCCGTTCCGGAAGTCTGAGCAAACGAAATTCCCCAGTCACCGCTTTATAAAACGCCTCCATCGACGGCGTTGCGGAGCCAAGCACAACACTTGCCCCCTCCATCGCGGCACGCGCGATCGCAGTCTCTCTCGCATGATAACGTGGTGTCTGTTCACTCTTATACGTTCCTTCATGTTCCTCATCGATGATGATCAGTCCCAGTCTCTCAAATGGAGTAAACAGCGCCGAGCGGGGACCGATCATCACATTGATCTCTCCCCTCTTCGCCCGGATCATCTGATCATACCGCTCCCCTTTCGACAGCCTGGAGTTGATGATTGACACCCGGTCGCCAAATCTCTGGTAAAACCGCATGACCGTCTGATAGGTCAAGGCAATCTCTGGAATTAGAACGATCGCCTGCTTTCCTTCCGCGATCACATGCTCGATCATTTCCATGTAGACTTCTGTCTTCCCACTCCCAGTCACACCATACACGAGATAAGTTCCCCGTTTTCCCCGGCGATACTCTTCACAAAATGTATGGATTGCCGCCTGCTGTGCCTCAGTATAGCAAAACGACTGTTGCTTTGTTCGCTTCGCAGTCACCGGATTGCGGTACACAACCTCGGCTTCTATCTGAAGAATTCTCTGCTCTTCCATCGCCCGCAGCACCGCCGCTGTAACTTTCAGCTGTCTTGTGACATACTCATACGGAAGAATAGGACGATCTAACAGCGCTGCAACAACCCTTGCTCTGGCAGTTTGATTTTTTGAGAGAAAATACGAAAGCCTTTCTTTTGCTTCCCTTCTGTCAAGAAGCAATCGAATGCTTCTCTGCTCTTTTTGTTTCTCCTGCTGCTTGATCGGAAGAACCGTCTTTAACGCCTGTATCATTGTTCCACCATAATGTTCCTTCATCCATGCCGCAAGCGCCACCAGCTTTGCCTCAATCGCAATATGATTCTGGATGATCTGTATGATCTCTTTAATCTTCTCCGGATCGTAATTACATTTTTCAGAGAATCCAATCACATATCCCTTTGTCTCACGATTTGCTCTGCCGAACGGGATCAAAACTTCCATCCCAGTCTGCAGCCGTCCTTCCATCTCTTTTGGAATCCGGTATTGAAAGATCTTATCTAATTTTTCATGGGTAATATCTACAATGATATCTGCGTACATTTACTGCTCCCGTTCTCTTTCTTCTGCCAGAATATCCGCAATCAAGTCCCGCTCATCCATCGCATACTTAACTCCTTTGATCTCCTGGTAATCTTCATGTCCCTTTCCTGCCAGTACGATCACATCTCCCGGCTGTCCGTTGACGATCGCATAGCGGATTGCCTCCTTCCGGTCACAGATCTCCACATATGCTCCATCTGTCTTCTTCATTCCAATCTTAATATCATCAATAATTTCCTGCGGTTCCTCAAACCTTGGATTATCTGATGTAATGATCGTCAGATCTGCCAGACGACCAGACACTTCTCCCATCTCATAGCGGCGCGTCTTGGAGCGGTTTCCTCCACATCCAAACAGACATACCAGACGCTTTGGATGATATTCCTTCAAGGTGGTCAGAAGGCTCTCAAGACTCATCGCATTGTGCGCATAGTCGATCATCAACGTAAATTCATCTGAAACTTTGACCATCTCAATGCGCCCTTTCACTTTCGCTACTTTCAGCGCTTTTTGAATCTTCTCTGACGGTACATTAAAGTGTCTGCACACTGCAATGGCTGTCAGCGAATTATACACGCTGAACGTCCCTGGAATATCAATCTCCACATCAAAATCCATCAGACCTGCTACGTGATAGGCTACCCCGAGGTACCCCGGTCTTGTCACCAGTTCTGCATGTTCGGCGCGAAGATCTGCCTTCTCAGAAAATCCAAATGTTTCTATCTCACAGGTAGCCTCTCGGAATACATCTTTAAAATAGGGATCATCTACATTTGCAATCCCGATCTTACACTGTCTGAAAAGCAATCCCTTACATCTCTTATAGTCTTCAAAATCCTTATGTTCATTCGGTCCAATATGATCTTCCCCCAGGTTTGTAAAAATTCCGATTTCAAACGGAATTCCTGCCGTCCGATGCAGCATCAGCCCTTGTGAGGACACTTCCATCACAACTGCATCACACCCTGCATCGACCATCTTCCGAAAATATTGATGAATTGTAAAAGACTCCGGAGTCGTATTGACCGCCGGGATCACCTCATCCCCAATGATTGCCTCAATCGTTCCGATCAGACCTACTTTATGTCCGACCTCTTCCAGAATGGATTTGACCATATAAGTTGTTGTTGTCTTCCCCTTTGTTCCTGTAATTCCGATTACTTTCAACTGTTCTGCCGGATATCCGAAATATGCAGCCGATGCAAGTGCCAGTGCATATCTCGTATCTTCCACACGGATGACGGTCATATGCTTTGGTGCCTCCACATCCTTCTCCACAATGACTGCTGCCGCACCTTTCTTTCCTACTTCTTCAATATACTGATGTCCGTCTGATACAGCTCCGCTGATGCAGACAAAGACACTGCCTTCTGTTACTTTTCTGGAATCATTTGTCAATTCCGTAATTTCTATCTCTTTTGTTCCCTGCACAACTTCATATTGTAAACGTTCTAACAATGCTGTTAATTTCATGCGGTTTCCCTCCTGACTTTCTACATACCGCTTTGCGATATGGATAACAGTTATAGAATAACACACTCGGATATAGTTGTAAAACAGTCTTCCTCTATTTCCTTTATTTTAAGAAGATTCCCAATGGGGAATTTTGTCCTCCTTTACAAATATCTGAAAAAATGATATAGTTGCGTAATAATAAAAAGGAGGGATAAGCATTATGAAAGAACTGATCACCTTTGTATTAAAACCACTGTCTTTTCTGCCGGCACTGGCAATTATGTATATAATCTATTCTTTTTCCGGTCAGACCGGGGAGGAATCAGGAAATTTAAGTTATGAAGTAAGTGTAAAAATTGTAGAAATCGGAAATCAGGTTCTGGATAAAGAACTTCAGGACTGGGAAATTTCTGAAGTTGCCGCCAGCATCGAATATCCGGTCCGCAAACTTGCACATATGAGCGAATATTTCATCCTCGCTGTCGCAGTGTCCTTCCCGTTTTACGTCTACGGTTTGCGCGGTTTTCCGCTTATGGTCGTCGCCGGACTGATCTGTGTCGGATTTGCCGCAGGGGATGAATATCATCAATCCTTCGTAGATGGGCGAGGACCTTCTGTGATTGATGTAGGCATCGACAGTATCGGTGTATTCTTCGGAATTTTAACTGTGCGGATCGTCTGCTTTATCTTTCTTGCACCTGCACGCATGTTGGAACGGAGACGGCGCCGCCTGGAACGAAAAAATGCCAGACGCAGCCGAACTCCCCGAAGATCTTACGGCTCCTACGAATGCCGTTCTGCTCCGGCAAATCATTACCGATACAACTCTCCAGAACCTCGGGAATATTCCTCTTCCAGAAAGCGCCGTCGCTATGATGATGTGCTCGATGATGAATACGATGATACATTCGATTACAATGATTATTATGAGGACGATTACGAAGAGGAAGATTACCGAGAAGTCATGCGCTCCTCCAGGCAACGAAGAACAAACTCTTCTTCCTCAAGAAACATCTCTTTGGAAAACGAATGGTTTGGAGACCTTTTTGAAGAGCAGCTTGGCAATGAAGTAAAAAAATTTACAGAAAAGCATTGATCTTTTGTTTTCCTTTTTCTACTATTCTTTTTCTGGCGGGAGCAGCACTCCTCTCATCACTGCATGCTCCCCATATTTTTTCCGAATCTCATCTACCGCTTTTTCAAGCTTTTCATATTTTGTATTGCGGGCATCCTTCTTTTTTCTCTGAACCTCCTGCTCCATCTGATAATCAAATAGATTCATCTGCCGCGGTGCACTCTCATCTACCAGCTTTGATGTCCGGACTCCTAACAGACGAATCGGTCTTCCATCCCACAATTCTCGAAAAAGACTGCAGGCATTCTCATACAGAATACTATCTGAACTGGTCGGCATCCTAAGCTGCTTCTGATGAGAAACACTTTGAAATGTAGCATATTTGATTTCCACATTGACCATCCCCGCCTGCTGTTTTGCTTTTCTGAGTCTTGCACCGACACTTTCCGCCAACATCAGAAGTACTTTCTGAGCCTCTTCCTCACTTACCACATCCTGAGACAGTGTCGTTGAATTGCCGATTCCTTTTGCCTGTGTCTGCTCCTTTTCCACCTTGGAATGCGTAATCCCATTTGCAAATTCCCACAGCATCCTCCCATGACTTTTCATGTGCAGCTCCAAAAGTTGTGGATTCATTCTGGCAAGATCCCCAATCGTGCGGATCTCAAGCTTTTCCAACACCTCAACGCTTGCTCTTCCCGCCATATAAAGTTCTGAAACCGGAAGTGGCCACATTTTTTCTTTCACCTCATCTGGAAACAACGTATGCACCTTATCAGGCTTCTCGAAATCCGATGCCATCTTCGCAAGAAGTTTATTCGAGGAGATTCCAATATTCACTGTAAATCCAAAGGTCTTTCGTACCCGCTCTTTGATTTCCTCTGCCGCCGCAACCGGACCGGAAAATCGATAAGCAATCCCTGTAAAATCCATATAGCATTCATCAACACTGACCTGCTCAATCTCTGGTGTATAGCCCTTCAAGAATTCCATCAGTCTCTGACTATACTGTCTGTACATCTTATGATCCGGCGGTTCAATTACCAGTGTCGCACACTTTCTGAGCGCGTTTGCTACTGGTTCCCCAGTTCTCACTCCATACTTTTTTGCAGGGATTGATTTTGCCAGAACAACCCCATGTCTGGATGCTTGATTTCCTCCTATAATAGAAGGAATCTTTCGCAGATCAATCTCTGACCCGTTTTTCAATTTTTCCACCGCAGTCCAGCTTAAGTAAGCGGAATTTACATCAATATGAAAAATAATGGATGACATGTCTGCTCCTTTCCCTAGCCTATTAAAAGTACACTTTTTCCATCTCTGATCTCTTTATCATCTGGGATTTCAAAAAAATATTCCGCGCAACAAAAAGAGAACATCTGTACTGTTTCTATCATTGCACAAATGTCCTCTTTCGTCAACGAAAAACGGCTCCACATGCAGACTGCTTCCACAAATCGCTTCCGCTGATTGAATTCACTTTGTTAGGATCTTACCCACGCCTTGACTCTCGCCTTGAGTGCTCCATCTTCTACATCGATCAAGATTGTATCCTCCGCTCCGATTTCTCCGGAAAGAATCAACTTTGCTGCCAGTGTCTCTACATTTTTCTGTAAAAATCTCTTAAGTGGTCTTGCACCGTACATCGGCTCATATCCGCCATCCACAACAAATTGCTTTGCAGCTTCTGTCAGTTCTATCTTCACTTGAGAATCCTGCAATCTTTTATTTAAATCCTGAATCAACAACTCAACAATCTCGTAAATATCTTTCTTCGTCAGTGGCTTAAACATAATGATTTCATCCAGACGATTTAAAAACTCCGGCCGGAAGTGTGCCCGCAGATCATTCATAACGAGAGTCTCACTCTCTTCTTTGATTTCCCCATTCTCATCAATTCCATCTAACAAATACGTAGAACCGATATTCGATGTCATGATCAAAATCGTATTTTTGAAATCAACGGTACGTCCCTGTGAGTCTGTAATCCGACCATCATCCAATACTTGAAGCAACACATTGAATACATCTGGATGTGCTTTCTCAATCTCATCGAACAGTACAACAGAATATGGTTTTCTTCTCACCGCCTCTGTCAACTGTCCTCCTTCATCATATCCGACATATCCCGGAGGTGCTCCGATCAGACGTGACACGGAATATTTTTCCATATATTCACTCATATCGATCCGAACCATATTGCTCTCATCGTCAAACAGACTTTGCGCAAGTGCCTTTGCAAGTTCTGTCTTACCAACACCGGTCGGTCCAAGGAATAAGAAAGAACCAATCGGCTTTGTAGGATCTTTGATTCCTGCTTTGGAACGGATAATTGCCTCCGTCACTTTCGTCACACCTTCGTCCTGTCCGATCACTCTTTTATGAAGTTCTTCGTCCAGATGAAGGGTCTTACTTCTCTCACTTTCATTTAACTTCGCCACCGGGATGCCCGTCCAGCGTGAGATGATCCTTGCAATCTCATCCTCTGTGACACTTTCATGCACAAGTGTCATCGATTTTCCTTTGACACGTTCTTCTTCCTCCTGAAGCTGCTTTGTCAGCTGCGGTAATCTTCCGTACTGAAGTTCTGCCGCCTTTTCCAAATCGTAAGAACGCTGTGCTTTCTGTATCTCCTGATTGACTTGCTCTATCTCCTCACGGATCTTCTGCAAACGTTCCACAGATGTTTTCTCATTGTCCCACTGCGCTTTCTTTCCGGCAAATTCATCCCGCATCTCTGCCAGTTCCTGCTGCAAATGAACAAGACGCTCTTGACTGAGTCTGTCATTTTCCTTTTTCAATGCAGCCTCCTCAATCTCTAACTGCATGATCCTTCTTCGCAGTTCATCCATCTCTGTCGGCATAGAATCTAACTCTGTCTTAATTAAAGCACATGCCTCATCTACAAGGTCGATAGCCTTATCTGGCAGAAAACGGTCTGTAATATATCTGTTGGAGAGTGTTGCAGCTGCCACAAGTGCGCTATCTGTGATCTTCACACCATGAAATACTTCATAGCGTTCTTTCAATCCACGAAGAATAGAAATGGCATCTTCCACCGTCGGTTCATCTACCATAACCGGCTGAAATCTTCTCTCTAAAGCCGCGTCTTTCTCGATATACTGCCTGTATTCATCCAACGTTGTCGCACCAATACAGTGTAATTCACCTCTCGCCAGCATCGGTTTTAACATATTGCCGGCATCCATCGCACCATCCGTCTTTCCTGCACCAACAATTGTATGAAGTTCATCAATGAAAAGAATAATATTCCCAGCACTGTTCTTCACTTCTTCCAGTACCGCTTTCAGACGTTCCTCAAACTCCCCGCGATATTTGGCTCCAGCTACAAGTGCCCCCATATCCAGCGCAAAAATCTTTTTATTTTTCAGACCTTCCGGCACATCTCCTCTGACGATTCTCTGTGCAAGGCCTTCTACCGCTGCAGTCTTACCGACACCAGGTTCTCCGATCAATACCGGATTATTCTTTGTCTTTCTTGAAAGGATCCGGACCACATTCCGAATCTCTGCGTCACGCCCGATCACCGGATCTAGCTTCTGTTCTCTGGCTCGTTCTACCAGATCGCTTCCATATTTATTCAAAGTATCATACGTAGCCTCCGGATTGTCGCTTGTCACCCTCTGATTTCCTCGGACAGTAGAAAGTGCTTGAAGAAATCCTTCTCTCGTAATTCCAAATTCTCTGAAAATGGCCTTTAATTCCTTGTTTGGATACTTCAACAGAGATAAGAAAATATGCTCTACCGAAACATACTCATCTCCCATCTGTTTTGCCTCATCTTCTGCATGGATCAAAGCTTTGTTCAAATCCTGGCCAATGTAGATTTGTCCGCCCTGTACCTTTGTGCGTTTTCTTAATCCTTCTTCCACGCGATTGCTAAACAACTGCTTCTGAATCCCCATTTTCTCGATTAGATTTGCGATTAAACTGTCATTTTGTATGATAAGAGCATACAGCAGATGTTCCTGCTCTACCTCCTGATTGCCATATTCATAGGCAACTTTTTCACATCCTTGTACCGCCTGCAATGAATTCTGGGTAAATTTATTAATGTTCATCTTGTTACCTCTCTTTCTTTTTGTTCTATAATAGATATAACATATGTTGTTAGCCATGTCAATAGACGAGTGCTAACATTTTTAATATTTTTTTTGTAATCTCATCACAGAATATTTCTTTTTTCTGTATTATAGTATTTTTATCAACTTTTAAATGTTTTATTATGAAAAAGAAATAGATGCTCTGCCTATTTTTCAGCTTTTCAAAAACTGGCAGATTTAAGATATCCAACGATTGTATCATTCAGCAGTATCAACGATTGGAACGAATATACTGTGACAAGGAGGTAACATTATGAGTTTTTTCGATTTTTTTAAACTACCTGATATTAATCAGGAATTGCTAGCTTTTCACAATACAAAAGAAGGCGTACTATTAGATGTAAGAACCCCTGAGGAATACAAAGAAGGACATATTCCCGGAAGCAAAAATGTCCCTCTACGCTCCTTATACGAAGGAACACCTGCTACACAGCTTCAGACACCTGTATTCGTTTACTGCCATTCAGGAGCCCGAAGTCGTCAAGCAGTTATCTTACTCAAAAAAATGGGGTATACGAATGTAAAAAATATAGGAGGCATCGCTTCCTATACAGGAAAGGTGGAAAAATAAAATGAAAATTGTAATTGTAGGCGGTGTAGCTGGCGGTGCAACTGCTGCCGCAAGACTCCGCAGATTGGACGAACATGCAGAAATCATTGTCTTTGAGCGCTCTGGATTTATTTCCTACGCAAACTGTGGACTTCCTTATTACATTGGAGATGTAATTACAGATTCAGACCTTCTTACTTTACAGACACCAGAAAGCTTCCTTTCTCGTTTCCGCGTATCCATGAAGGTACATCACGAAGTTACCTCCCTGCATCCGGAACGTCATGCAGTATCTGTAAAGAATCTGGAAACAGGAGAAGAATTTGAGGAAACCTATGACAAGCTCATCCTTTCTCCTGGTGCCAAGCCAACCCAGCCCAAACTTCCTGGTACAGATATCGACAAACTCTTTACACTGCGAACCGTAGAAGACACCCTGCGGATCAAAACCTATATTGAGAAAAACCAACCAAAGTCTGCTGTTTTGGCAGGAGGAGGCTTCATCGGATTAGAATTAGCCGAAAATCTCCGTGAGCTTGGCATGGAGGTCACCATTGTACAGCGACCAAAGCAGCTGATGAATCCGTTTGATTCAGATATGGCTGCCTTTCTCCATAATGAAATGCGTAAACATGGAGTAAAACTGGCTCTTGGACATACGGTAGAAGGATTTCAGGAAACTACAGATGGTGTCCGTGTTCTTTTAAAAGAAGAGGAACCTCTTTGTGCAGACATGGTAGTATTAGCTATTGGTGTTACTCCGGACACAAAACTAGCTAAAGATGCCGGTCTGGAACTTGGTATAAAAGACAGTATTTTAGTCAATGCGCATATGCAAACTTCCGCACCTGATATTTATGCTGTAGGGGATGCCGTACAAATAAAACATTCCGTCACCGGACAAGATACTTTAATTTCTCTTGCCGGACCTGCCAACAAGCAAGGACGTATTGCGGCAGAGCATATCTGTGGAAAAAACAGTTCTTATCCTGGCTCCCAGGGTAGTTCTGTGATTAAAGTATTTGATATGACTGCCGCTGTCACTGGTGTAAATGAAACCAATGCCAGAAAAGCCGGTCTGGCTGTAGACAAAGTAATTCTCTCTCCTATGAGCCATGCTGGCTATTATCCCGGAGGGAAAGTTATGACGATGAAAGTAGTATTTGAGAAAGAAACCTACCGGATCCTTGGGGCACAAATTGTGGGATATGAAGGTGTAGACAAGCGAATCGATGTACTTGCTACAGCCATCCATGCCGGGATGAAAGCTTCAGATCTGGCAGAATTAGATCTGGCCTATGCCCCTCCTTACTCTTCTGCCAAAGATCCAGTCAATCTGGCTGGATTTATGATAGAAAATATTTCTGATGGTACGTTAAAACAATTCCATCTGGAAGATATTAAAACGCTTCCCCTGGATGGCAGCGCTATTCTTCTGGATACACGAACCCCTGAGGAATACGAAAGAGGACATATGGCTGGATTTACAAATATCCCTGTAGATGTTCTGCGCGAACACCTAAAAGAACTCCCAAAAGAGAAACCAGTTTATGTCATGTGTCAAAGTGGTCTTAGAAGCTATATCGCCACCAGAATTCTGGAAGGAAATGGATATCGTGCTTACAACTTCTCCGGTGGATTCCGCTTCTATGATGCCGTTATGAATGATCGCTGCCTCATTGCATCCGCTGCCGCCTGCGGTATGGATCAATCATAAAACAACAAGGCTTTTTGTCCATACTCCTAAATGCATGACAAAAAGCCTCTTGTATTATATCTACTATTTCCAATAATTCGGAAACTGACTTCTCAACACCTTTGTGCAGACTCCCTCTCCTTCTCTGGCAAATTTCTCCTCATCCACTCCAGTCAGATGCCCATCTGCATACACAATCTTTCCATTAACAATCGTCATCCAGACAGGTCCTGTCACACCTGCTCTTGCAAGCAGATTTTTGGGATCATGGATTGCTCCGGTAAATTCCAGCCCTCTTGTATCAATAATAAATAAATCTGCTCCCTTTTCAACTTCCAGTGAGCCAAGATCATTTCTTCCAAGTGTTTTCGCTCCGTTGATTGTCGCCACTTTCAACATATCATACGCAGAAATACTTCCGCCTCTTTCCTTTGTGTGGTATGCCTGCATCAAATATGCCATGCGCAGTGCATCAAGTTCATTAGAGCTATCATTCGTTGCAGATCCATCACATCCAAGACTGACAACTATTCCCATGTCCTGAAGCTTTTTGATATCAAGTATTGGAAATCCTCCAAGAACTGCCGGTGCCGGGCAATGAGAAATCCCTGTCTTTGTCTGTGCGATCCGCGCATACTCTTCCGAAGTCAATTCCCATGCATGTGCATAGAAAACATCTTCCCCAATAAATCCAATCTGTTCGCACCATTCCAAGGTACGGATACCATAACGCGCTCTAATTCCTTCACTTTCTCCTTCTCCTAAATGTGTGTGAAGGCGAACCCCTTTATCTCTTGCAAGTTTTACAGATTCCACAAATGTATCTTTATAGCAGTTAATCGGCTGACACGGTGACACGACAATTTGGCTCATGGAATATGGTGATGCATCATGATAAGTATCAATCAAACGTTCGCAATCCTTGATAAATTCCTCTGTTGATTCTACCATCGCTGCCGGAATAGAACTTCCTTCTTCCCTCGGAAGTGTATTCCCCCCACGTCCCGCATGGTAACGGATTCCAAGTTGCGCTGCTGCTTCCATCTGTCTGTCCACTGGACTTTTCCCCGTAGCAGTTGTATAACAATATTGATGGTCAAATGCTGTCGTACATCCATGTTTCAAAAGATCTGCCATAGCTGTCATCGAAGAATAATAGATGACCTGATCATCGATTTTCTGGAAAATACGATAAATTTTATCAATCCAGTCCATCACCGTCAAATGCGGATAGTCAATCGTAATCAAATTTCTTACAAATGTTTGAAAAAAATGATGATGAGTATTCACCATTCCCGGATAGACGAATTTGCCTTTCCCATCAATCACCTCAGCCTCTTCCGCTTTCAGATCTTTCCCAATGGCAACAATTTTGGGACCATCAATCAATAGATCCGCATCATAGAATACCTCATCCTTTTCATTACAGGTTACAATTGCTTTCGCATTTTTTATTAAAATCTTACTCATCGCTTTCCTCCAAAATCCTGACTATATTCTGCAGGATTCTTCTTCCCTATCTATAATTCTCTTTTTTCCACGTCACTTTATCTTATCACTACCGCTCTTTTAGTGTTTATCTAGAACCACGGATATATGGTTTTCCAAGTTTGTCTGGCTGATTGCTCTTTCCAATTGAAATCAGTAGTGTTACCAATGTAATGACATATGGAAGCATTGCAAGCGCCTGTGTCGGTAACGGAACCCCTAATGCCTGAAGACGAATCTGCAGTGCATTTGCTCCTCCGAAAACAAAAGCTGCTCCTAATGCACCAAATGGCGTATATCTTCCTAATATTACCGCAGCAAGTGCAATGTAGCCACGTCCAGAAATCATATTTTCTGAGAATTTTCCAAGCTGCACAAGGACAAGTACCGCTCCACCAATTCCTCCCATAACTCCGTTGACAACGATTGCAATCCACTGATAACGGTAGACCGAAATCCCCGCTGCATCTGCAGACTGTGGATTCTCTCCAATTGCCGCAAACGCAAGTCCCGAAGATGTTTTCTTATAATATACTGCTGCTAGAATGACAAGCAGAACTACAAGATAAGTCATAATATCCTGACAAAAAAACGCCTCCCCGATCACCGGAATTTTACTTAGTACTGGAATCCGTATCACTTTCAATGTTTTCACCTGCTGATAAGCTTCTCCGGCAGACATCAGTTTGTATCCAAAACTGGTCACTCCCAACATAAAAATATTCAGAGCAATTCCACTCACAGACTGATCCTGTGACAGATAGATACACAAAAATCCATGGATAAGGCTGACCAGACATCCTCCCAGCATTCCACATAAAAATCCAATGAATATACTTTTACTATAAAATGCCCCTGCAAAAGAACCGAACGCTCCCCCTAACATCACGCCTTCCAGTCCGATATTTAAAATTCCTGTTTTCTCAAGAAAAACTTCTCCTAAAGCTGCATAAATAAGCGGAACTGCCATTCGAACTGCCGCCGCCAAAAATGCAGTGAAAAAAGTAATTGTAAAAATTTGTTCCAGCATCCTTATTCCTCCCTGCTTTTTCTTTTCCACAGTGACTTTTGAAACATATTTCTTCCTAATATAAGAAGCACTACAAATCCTACTAAAATACTTACAATTGCCGATGGAATCCCAAGCTGTCTCTGCATAGAATTTGCTCCTACTTGCATCGCCGCAAATGCAACTGACGCCACAAGAACACCCCACGGACGATTTCCGGCGATCAAAGCAATCAGAACCGCTGTATAACCACAGTCAGAAGAAATGCCCTCTAAAAGCTTTCTTTGGACCGCCAGCACCTCTACGACCCCTGCGATTCCTGCCAGTCCACCACTTAAAAATGCAGAGAGTACAATATTTTTCATCACAGAAATTCCGTTGCATTTTGCTCCTCGTTTGTTCATCCCAACAACTTTCATCTCATACCCGTATTTTGTCTTCTCCATCAAAATCCAAATTAATATAACAGCTCCGACTGCAAGAAAAATACCTGCATGCAATGTGGCAGGAGGCATTAAGTAAGAAAAAGCTGCATCACGCTCAATTCTAGCAGACTGTGGAACACTCCCCTTTGGATCCATTAAAAATGTACGGATTGCGATTCCCAAAAAGTTGATCGCAATATAGTTCAGCATGATCGTCACGATAATCTCTGAAATTCCAAATTTTGACTTCATGTAAGCCGCAAGCAATGCCCAAATTCCACCACAGAAAAACCCCGCCAAAACCGAGATCAAAATTCGTATTGTCCCCGGAATCTGAGTCAGATTTAAAGAGACAACTGCCGCCGCAATCGCTCCCATATAAAATTGTCCTTCTGCTCCAATATTAAAAAAACCTGTCCGAAAAGCGACCGCACATCCAAGTCCTGTAAAAATCAGAGGGGTTGCTTTTACGAAAATCTCACAGAATCCATTGAGATTTCCAAAAACACCACCAAAAAACCTTTGATATGCCTCCACAGGATTTGCGCCACACAACAGAATCAGGATTGTTCCTACTGCAATCGTCAAAAGTGTGATCCAGATGATATCTAGAAATTTTTTTCTATTTTCCATTAATTTGTTTCCTCCTTCGTAATCCCACCCATCAGAAGACCTATTTTTTCCAGCTCAGCTTCTTCTTTTTTTAGGATACCGACAATTTTTCCACCAAACATCACTGCCACTCTATCAGAAAGCTGCATGATTTCTTCTAAATCTGCTGAAATAAGAATCACACTCTTCCCTTCATTTCTCTGTTCCATCAAGACTTGTCGCACAAACTGTGTCGCTCCAATATCCAGCCCTCTTGTGGGCTGACTCGCAATAATTAGCTTTGAATGCTCTGTAATTTCTCTGGCAAGCACGATTTTCTGCTGATTTCCTCCGGACATCAGCTTAACCTGCGTATCTCCCGTGGAAGTTCCGGATGTTTTGATCCGATACTTTTCAATTGCTTTTACTGCATTTTCCCGGATGATATTTTTCTGGAAAATCCCGCTCTTCAAGTAAGGTCTTCTCTCATACTGTCTGAGGATTAAATTCTCTTCCACATTCATATCAAGGATAAGCCCATCCTGATGCCTGTCATCCGAGATGTAAGAAATCCCACGTGCAAATCTCTCTTTAATATTTTTTGCTGCAATCTCTTCCCCATAGAATGTAATCTTTCCTTTTGTCGTCTTTTGAATTCCAGCAATTACTTCCGCCAGCTCTCTCTGACCGTTTCCATCCACGCCTGCAATTCCAAGAATTTCTCCTTTATACACTTCCAGATTAATCTCGTCTAATACAGGCTTTTTGTGCGCTTTTCTGACTGTCACATTTTGAAGGAACAGTGCAGATTTTTTCTGTTCGGTTTCTTTTACTTCAAAATCATAATCCAACTGTCTTCCAATCATATAATTGGACAACTCCGTTGGATTCGTTTCTTTTGTCACAAGATCTATAATTTTTTTCCCATCTCGCAATATTGTGACACGGTCACTGATGCTCATAATTTCACTCATTCGATGGGTAATGATAATCACCGCATATCCTTCCATCTTCAATTTTCTGAGCACATCAAAAAACTGCTCTGTCTCTTGTGGAGTTAATACGCCTGTCGGTTCATCAAGGATCAACAATTCGACATTACGATAAAGCGCTTTTAATATTTCCACTCTTTGCTGCTGTCCTACGGAAAGCTCTGAAATCGTTGCTTCTGGATCTACTGACAATCCATATTTTTCTGCCAATTCCCCCAATTTCTTTTTTGCTCCTTTTCGATCAAGGAAAAATCCTTGCTTTCTCAGACCGAGTATCACGTTGTCCAGTACTGTCATTTTATTTACAAGAGAAAAATGCTGATGCACCATTCCAATCCCCTCTGCGATAGCATCTTTTGGAGAATAAAACTTCACTTTTTTTCCTTTCCAGAAAATTTCTCCTTCATCGGCAGAATAAATCCCAAATAAAATATTCATCAATGTCGTTTTACCTGCTCCATTTTCCCCAAGTAGTGCATGAATTTCTCCCTTTTTGACTGACAGATCCACCGCCTCATTTGCATAAACACCAGAAAATTTTTTACTGATCTGTTTCATTTCCAATATATTCATAGTGAAAACTCCTTTAAAACAGGCAGGTCCAATACACGTTCTCTGCGATTGTCCTGCCTCATCCTTTCTATGTGATTCGCTCTTTACTTTCCTGCTCTGTCTTTTGTATCGCATGGAACCTCAAAGCTTCCATCTTTGATTTTCGCTTCTGTTTCATCTACCAACTTCTTTACTTCTGCCGGAATCTCTTCTGCCATTTTTTCATTATACACCAGCTCTACGATTCCTTCTGCCATTCCAAGTTCTTTTACTTCCCCTTTGAACTTCCCTTCTTTGATGTCAGAAACTGCCGTTTTGATCAATTCTGGAACATGGTATACTGCAGAAGAAAGCACTGCATTTTCTGCCAACGAACTCTGATCATAGGAATCACCAGTTGCCAATACTCCTGCATCCTGCGCTGCATTTAACGCTCCTGTTCCAGATTCATTTGCACAATGTCCGATCACATCCGCACCATTATCAATCATTGCCTGCGCCGCCTCTTTTGCCAACGCTGTATCTGTAAAGGATCCTGTCCATGCTGTCTGATATTTGATATCTGCATTGACTTCTTTTGCACCATCTTCATACCCATTCATAATCTTTACGAGAGATGCACCTTGCACTGGACCGATGAATCCGATATTTCCTGTCTGTGACATTCCCGCCGCAAGCATTCCCTGAAGATATCCAGTCTCCTCACACTTCATCACATAAGAAGCAACATTTTCTGCTGAAGCATCCGCCTCAATGCAGATAAATTTTGTATTCGGATACAGTTCTCCAACTTCCAATGCCGGATCTCCAAATTGGAATCCATGTCCGATCACAACATCATACTCGTTCGATGCGTATTCAGTAAATGCAGAAGTCATATCGGATGGCTGCACATTTTCCGTGTATGCAATTTCACATCCTAATTCCTCCTCTACCAACTTCAGTCCTTCATACGCAGACTGGCACCATCCCATATCATTGACTGCACCAGTCACACAGAGGGCAACTTTCAGTTCTCCATCTTTTGCTTCTTTCTTCTCTTCCCCGGATGCTCCCCCGCATCCTGCAAGAATTCCTGCTGTCAAAGTTCCACATAACATCATAGCGAAAAATTTCTTCATCATCTTTCTCCTTCATCAAACGTATTCGTTTTATTCGTGTTCATTATAATGAATGATTCTGCTTTTGTCAATTCCATTCTTATTTTTCATGACAAATATTGTTTTCTGTGCTATCATAAAACCAATCAATTTACAAAAAGGGGGATATTATGTCAAAACTAAATCTTACAAGAATTGGATTTCTTTTGAAGAACCGAAGAGTCGAAAGTGGTTTATCTATCAGAGAATTATCGATAAAATCAGGGGTTGCTGCGGGGACGATCAGCCAGATTGAAACAGGTAAAACTTCCCCGAATCTCGTCAGTGTATATTCCCTATGCGAAACTTTGAATTTCCCTATTTCTGCACTCTTTATCCAGGATGACACCGACCGCGTAAAACTTGTCCGTAAAAATGAACGCACTTCCTTTGTTCGCAACACAAGCAATGGAGAGTCCATCGTAGAATCACTAGTTACAAAAGGGGAAAGCCGTATGTGGGGAGGCATTATCGATATGCCAGCCGGGACGAATTCCGGCGACTATTATTATCACGGTGGAGAAGAATTTGTGTTTATGCTAGAAGGTAGTATTACTTTCTCACTTGATCAGGTTGGGAATTATATTCTCGAAACAGGTGATACCTTGTACTATCCAAATGAAATCGGACACCGCTGGGAAAATCATACGAAAGAGCCTGCAAAATTTCTAATTGTATCTACTTCTGAATTCCGTCAGGATACGGAAGAAGATTTAAATTCAAAATAATGAATATTTTTCACACACTTTTATTGTTCAAAAATATGAACCATTGATTTTTAGATGATATACCTCTCTTCCCGCAAGAGCAATGCCATTAACAATCTTCTGACATAACAAAAGTGCCGGAGGCATTGATAATTACATCTGTAGTCTATTTTTACAAACTTTGCTTATCTCGTTTGCAAGATAGATATATCCGCACACTTCCGGCACTTCTATATAGAATTTTTACTTTCTTTTAATAATTTTCTGCATGTACCTCAAAATAACTCTGTGGGTGCGCACACACCGGACAGATTTCTGGTGCAACTGTTCCCACCGAGATATGTCCGCAGTTCCTACACTCCCACACTTTTACTTCACTCTTTCGAAACACTTGTTCTGTCTCTATATTCTTTAATAATGCTCTGTAGCGTTCTTCATGGTGCTTCTCAATCTCCGCAACCATGCGGAATTTTACTGCAAGTTCTGGAAATCCTTCTTCCTCTGCTGTTTTTGCAAATCCCTCATACATGTCTGTCCATTCATAGTTCTCACCTTCTGCTGCTGTCTTAAGATTATCTTTCGTTCCTCCAATCCCCATCAACTCTTTGAACCATATTTTTGCATGTTCCTTTTCATTATCCGCAGTCTTTTGGAATAATGAGGCAATCTGCTCATACCCTTCCTTTTTTGCAACAGATGCGAAATAAGTATACTTATTTCGCGCCTCTGACTCCCCTGAGAAAGCTACCTTTAAATTCTTTTCTGTTTCTGTTCCTACATATTTGTTTTCTCTCATAACAATATTCCTCCTTTCATTTTTTTGAAAAAACAGTCTAACGATCAACAATCCATCCTCATGTTTCTCAGAAATCCACTATCACATATTGCTTTTTGGCAAAACATAAATGATGCAATATCTAATATCATTATATCACAATGCTTTTTCCTTTCAACCTATCTCTTGCCTTATTCTCTGTTATTTTTCTTCTCATTAGTTTCATTCTTACTTGTCTTCTCTTTCCCTACTTGCTATACTGTTCTTATGCAAGATCAAGTCGCATCGCAGGCACTTTCCTGCCTTCGGTGCCTTTTTGACCAATCACACAGAAAGGATTTTTTAACATGAGAGCATATGAACGTTTATTAAAGTATGTAGTTGTCCGTACACCAAGTGATCATACAAGCTCAACGGTTCCAACTACTTCCTGCCAGTTTGACCTGGCACATCTTCTCGTAACAGAATTAAAAGAATTGGGGCTGACGGATGCCTCTGTCGATGAAAAGTGCTTTGTATACGCTTCTCTTCCTGCAACAAAAGGATATGAAGAGAAGACAAAGCTTGGATTTGTCGCACACATGGACACGGTATCAGACTTCTGCGACCATGACATCACCCCGATCGTGACAGAAAATTATGACGGGGAAGACCTTGTGCTCGGTACAAGCGGCCGCACACTGTCTGTAAAAAACTTCCCGCACCTTCCATCCCTGAAGGGACGCACATTGATCACAACGGACGGCACGACTGTACTCGGTGCAGATGACAAAGCAGGGATTGCTGAGATTATGACCATGTTAGAGCGGATTCAGAAAGAAGAGATCCCTCACGGAAAAATCTCTGTTGCATTTACTCCTGATGAAGAGGCTGGATCCGGTGTCAACCATTTCAATGTAAAAGACTTCGATGCAGAATTCGCCTACACGATGGATGGCGGTCCGGAGGGAGAGATCCAATATGAGAATTTCAATGCATGTGAAGCTATTGTTGAGATCAAAGGATTCAATGTCCACCCTGGTTCCAGTAAAGATACCATGATCAATGCCGCACTGGTTGCAATGGAATTCAATGCAATGCTTCCATCCTGCGAGACGCCGCGCGGTACCGAAGGATATGAAGGTTTCTATCATCTCTGTGAAATGTCCGGAGATGTTGCCAACGCAAAACTGGAATACATCATTCGTGATCACGATCCTCACTTTTTCGAGGCGCGTAAAAATACTATGCATCTGATTGCAAAACAACTCAATGCGAAGTGGGGAGAAGGTACTGTCACACTGACAATCCATGACCAGTACCGGAATATGTCAGAAGTGATCCAGGGTTGTATGCACCTGATCGATAATGCGGTGGAAGCTGCCAGACTTGCTGATATCGTACCAGATGTCGCACCAATCCGCGGGGGAACTGACGGATGTCGTTTAAGCTACATGGGACTTCCTTGTCCGAACCTTGGAACAGGAGGCTACGGCTATCACGGACCATATGAACATATCACCGCCGAAGGCATGGATCTTGCCACAGATATGATCGTAAAATTAATTCAGAAATATGCCGAATAATATTTTGATGTAGAAAAGAACGCACTGCAAGATGAAACTTCTCATTTGCAATGCGTTCTTTCTTTTTTACAAACCTCGTCCATTTTCGGATGTAAATATATTTTCTTCTTAGTCTAATTCTCCTTAAATCCTTCCCCGACCACATCATTTGACTCCATGATCACAATAAATGCCTTCGGGTCAATCTCTTTTGCCATCTTCCGGATTGTGTACATCTGTTTATTATTGCAGGCACACATTACAATCTCTTTCTCCTCTTTAGAATAGCTTCCCCTTCCTCTGAGAAAAGTAGCACCTCTTCCAGTATACTCATCAATCTTTGCCGCAATCTCATGAGGATAATCTGTCACGATCAATGTCATCTTTCCGGCATCAATTCCATACATTACTTTATCGACTACCGCAGACAGAAGATAAGTCACAATCAAGCCATAAATAATCCCTTCTACGTCCCGGAAAATAAAACTTCCCATCAAAACGATCAGCACATCCATCACAAATGCAATCTGACCGATAGATACATGAGGTTTCCATGCTTTTACCGACATGATCACAAAATCCGCACCTCCCGTGGAAGAGTTTCTCATATAAATCATTCCATATCCAAGCCCGGCTAATACACCTGTGCAGATTGCTGCTAACATTCGATTTCCCTCATATACTGGCAGCATCGGTGCCACCACATCCATCAATATCGAAGAAATGATCATTGTCTTTAGCGAACGAAGAAAAAATGTACGCCCAAGCAATTTATAACAGAGAAAGACTACAGGAATATTCAGCAAAATAGTCATTGCACCGATCGGTATATGAAATAGATGATAAAAAATCAATGCAATTCCTGAAAACCCGGTCATCGGAAACTGTGCTTTTACTGCAAAGTTATAAATCCCAACGGCAATCAAAAACCCTCCTACAAAATCAATCAAAATATCAATTGCCAGTTCTTTTCCATTTATTCTCTTCATGATCTCTGCCTCCTGCTTTTTCTTTCCCTGTCGATATGATCTTATTTTCTTTTACCAAATCCCCCCAATACCCGAAAAAGCATTTGCAAATCATAAAAATTATCATTCGCAAATGCTCTTCTGTTATTAAGTATAACGCGGTAAATTCCAAAAGTCAATTTACTTCTTCCGGAATATTTGTGCAAATACTACAAGAATACTTCCTGTAAAAATAAATAGATCTCCTAAATTAAACACAATATTCTGTATTTTTTTCCATCTGCACCGGAAACTAAAGTAGTCGACAACATACTTTCTCCGAAAACGATCATATAAATTGCTGCACGCACCTCCAAGAACAAGCGCCCATCCGGTCTTTTCCACTGTTCTTCCGCCCTTTGCCAACAAACACAGCTCATACACCAAAAGAAACACTCCAAGCCCTGCCGTCAACCACTTTACGAATCCCGGTTTATTCTCCAGCAAATTCATTGCCATCCCACTGTTATAGCTTTTTCTGAGCAGGATTCTCCCACCTGCCGCCCTTCTGATATCCGCTTCCGTGAAATGATTCTCCACATACCATTTTATTCCCAGATCCAAGGCAAGCAAACTACCTGCTATGAGTAAATAAATCATAATTTCCCTCTGCGTGTCGCTATTCTCGAATATCCTCCACGCTCTCCTTTATATGTTCTTTCACCTCATGAACAGATTCTCTGACATCCTCAGCAATCTCAGATGCTGCATCTTTTACATGCTCTACGGATACTTTCGTC
The DNA here is from genome assembly GCF_042846195.1 of Faecalimonas umbilicata. NCBI lineage: Bacteria > Bacillati > Bacillota > Clostridia > Lachnospirales > Lachnospiraceae > Faecalimonas > Faecalimonas umbilicata. The sequence goes on along the minus strand of NZ_AP031411.1, from coordinate 885,012 downwards.
ACATCTGCCGCCTTCTCCATAATATCCTCAATCACTTCTTCTGTTGTCTCTTCCATTTTAGCACTTTCCGATACATCACTCTCTGCAAAAATATCTTCACATTCCTGCGGCATCTCTTCTCTCTTCACCTCTGCTCCACAATGCGGACAAAACTTCATATCTTTCTCAATCAGTTCCTTGCAATTCTCACATTCTTTCACGCCTTTCATATCCGCAAGTTTCTTCTCAAAGGCAGCGATGATCATTCTTCTCTTCCTGATTTCCTCGCAGATTACTTCCAGTTCTCCATCTACAGCCTCTTCTTTTCGGAAGCGTTCATAAATGATCTTTCCAAGATCTGTCAGATCTCCCTGATTGCTGCGCTCCAGACTGCGGATCTGGCTTTTCAGCTTCTGTACTTCCATAACCTCTTCCGTCTTTTTCCCTACATTTCCTGCTGTCTCTGTAATAAATTTTCCTAAATCTTCAAAAAATTCTTTCATCGCGCTCTTCCTTTCTGTCCTTTGCTCTTCTTTTCTGTATCGGAATGCAGTCACACATGTAGTTTGTGCGATCTACATCCTAAAATGTCCGAAGCTGTTCAAACGTATTGTAGAGATTCAAGCTGCCATATCCCCACGATCTGTTTGGATACACTTCCGTGTCTTTACGCTCTGTACCGAGAATCATCAGATTCTTCAGCTGGATCGAGTCAATATTCGTTCTGCCCAATTGATAAACTATCCACTCAAACAGAAGTGCTGTCGCTCCGGCAGTGATCCCCGTCGCAATACTGGATCCAGTCCTCTTTGTGAACTGCCCACGGCTTACTGCACCCGTCACATCTACTCCGGGCGCCGCGAATTCCGGCTTGAGTCTTCCACCTCTAGTATACCCCCTTCCCGAGTCGATGGCAATACTCTTATCTGCCCCATTGTAACTTGCAACCGTCATCGGATCCGGTGTATTTCCAGGTTCTGTAATAGTAGTATCTGGATTTGACTGCAGAAAATATACATCTCCGGTCAAAAATTCTGCAACCGGAAGCCACATATGGAAAATCCCATCCGCCAGCTGTTGTGGTTCTACCACAATTCTCCAGATTCCCGGGGATGGATCCGCAAAACGCATCAGGATCAATTCGGAATTCGTCCGCTCCACCAACAGCCTATAATCCAAATAGACACTCGTTCTCTCAAACACAAAGTTTAGCACCGTTCCGATTCCCTGTCTCACTGGCACAAGGGGAATTTTCTCCCCGGCAGGCGAAACAATGGAAACCGCAAACACATTCGGAATCTCGGTCCACAACTCCAGCGAAAATCCTTTTACACCTTCCGCCACACGGATCTCCACATTCTTACTGTCCGCCATATTTTCTATCAGCCCATAATAATGATGCCTTTGATTCGCTTCATTTCCACCACCAATCACAATCCCCATATTAGCAGTGTAGGAAGATATCTCCAGCAAGTTGCAAAGCGGAGAAGTCCCATTATGATCCCCCATATTGGTTCCAAGGGCAATGCACAGAACTAATGGAATTTTTTTCTTCTTTGCCAGATCGGCCAGATACCGGATTCCAAGCATAATATCGTTCTCCTGGTAGCACTCTGCATCGTCTCCAATCAAATAGAAATCCTTTAAATATTGTTTGGCTTTTTTTAATTTTACAATGCCAAGTGTGGCTTCCGGCGCAGCTCCTTTAAATCGATTTTCAATGTTTTCACTTCCTGCCGCAATACTCGCAAGAAATGTCCCATGGCTGTTCTCATCTTTGGATGGAACAACTTCCAGAGGATTCTCTCTTTGTAACGCCTCGTTAATCTTCTCCTCTGTATACTCTGTTCCGTAAACAAATCCCTGGGGAGGAGCTCCCTCCTGGATCGTCTGATCCCAGATTCCCGCAATCCTTGTGGTTCCGTCAAGATTTCGAAAAATTGGATTCTGATAATCGATACCAGTATCAATAAATCCAATCATCACGCCCTTTCCTGTCAGTTTCAGTGTAGGATAATTCTGAATCTGGCTGATTCCTGCCTCATTTAGCGCTTCTGTATCCAAAAGAGTATAACACTTCGGAATTGCCCCATACGTAAACCGATCCAAAGACATCGGATCTGCAAACATCTTGTCAATATATACAACGTGATATTCATACCCGACATACTGCTCACAGAGTTCTGCACCTGAAATTCCATTAAGAAAATATGGTCTTTTACTTTCAAAAATAAAATCCCGGTATTCTTCGGACATCGCTCTGCTTCTGCATATTTCTATAGTTTCCGGCATCATAACCTCCAAATTTTGTCAATCTTTACATCATATAAAAACAGGACACTGAATATGCTTCAATGTCCTGAATTCTCTATTCTCCCGTAAGCAGTGCCTGTCCTCTGAGTGTGATGACAGGACCTCCGGTTCCTTCGATATATTCTTTTGTGATCGTCACCTGTCCGATGTTATCATCCTTCGGAATCTCATACATGATATCCAACATAAATTCCTCGATGATCGCACGAAGCGCACGGGCACCAGTATTCTTCTCCATGGCACGCTTCGCGATTGCCTCTAATGCTGCTTCGTCAAACTCCAGCTTGACTTCGTCAAGCGCAAGAAGCTTCTGATACTGCTTTAAGATTGCATTTTTTGGTTCCTTTAAGATCTTGACCAACATCTCTTCATTCAATCCCTGAAGTGTAAAGATGATCGGCAGACGTCCGATAAATTCCGGGATCATTCCAAAGTTTCGAAGATCTTCGGCAGTCACTTTCTCAAGGATGTTCTTATCGTGATTCCACTTATCCTTCAAATCAGCGGTAAACCCAATCGACGCCTGCTTGTTCAGACGCTCCTTGATGATCTCCTCAAGATCTGGGAATGCTCCGCCGCAGATGAACAGAATATTCTTCGTATTCACAGTCGTAAGTGGCACCATTGCATTTTTGCTGTTTGCCCCTACCGGAACCTCCACTTCACTTCCCTCTAAAAGTTTTAACATTCCCTGCTGTACAGATTCCCCGCTGACATCTCTCTGGCTGGAATTTCTTTTCTTTGCAATCTTGTCAATCTCATCGATAAAGATAATCCCTCTCTCCGCCTTCTCCACATCGTTGTCTGCAGCTGCCAGAAGCTTTGAGACAACACTTTCAATATCGTCACCAATGTATCCGGCCTCTGTCAAAGAAGTCGCATCTGTAATCGCAAGCGGTACATCCAGAAGTCTCGCAAGCGTCTTTACAAGATACGTCTTTCCACTTCCGGTTGGCCCGATCATCAACATATTGGACTTCTCAATCTCGATATCATCCATCGTATCTGTCGCTACCCTCTTATAGTGATTGTAGACAGCAACTGCCATTGCCTTCTTCGCATGCTCCTGCCCTACCACATATTCATCTAATTTTGCCTTGATCTTATGCGGTGCCGGAATATCTTTAAGATTCAGCGCAGGCTCTTTCTTCTCGCCTTCTTTTTTCTTCTTGACCGGCTTCGCCTTTGGCATCATATTCTCAAGTTCTGCCATGTTCATAATATGAACGCCCGGCATATTCATCAGCTTACTATAATCAAAATTACTATTCGACATTAGATCAAAGCTCTTCTGCATACAGTCAGAACATACTGTAATATTGTTCGGAAGCTCAATCATCTTCCCCGCAATGCTCTCCGGGCGGTTGCAAAGTGAACAATACTTTTCATATCCTGCATCGTCCGGCACATCCGGATGCTCTTTTCCATGCTTCTCCACATGTTTGTCTTCTTTTCCTTCTGTAATCTCATCTATGATCTCACTGTCTATCGTCAAATCTTTTTCTGACATACTTTTTCCTTCTTTCTACCATATATGGGTCTATTATATCGTAGTCGTTTCGCTGAAACAAGTTAAGAATCTATAAATTCTCCTTAATTATTTCCAATCATCTTCAAAAATGTATCCTCGGAAATGATTGGAATCCCAAGTTCCCTCGCTTTTTTATTCTTTGAAGATGTTGATTCCACATCATTGTTGATCAGCCAGTTCGTCTTTGATGTGACAGACCCGGTCACTTTTCCTCCTTTGCTCTCAATGACCTCTTTCACTTCATTCCGGTTTGCAAAATGCTCCACACTTCCTGTGATCACAAAGTTCATGCCTGCGAAGATCTGTTCTTCCTGAGTCGTCTCTTCCTCTGGAATCTTCACTTCCTCAAGTAGTCTGAAAAATTCCTCCCGATGGTCTTCCACTGCAAAATAATCAACAAAAGCCCTCGCGATCACATCACCGACTCCCTGGATCTCATTCAGCGCTTCTACATCTGCCTGAAGCATTTTCTCTACATCATAATCAAATGCACGACAGATCATCTTTGCATTGGAAAGCCCGATATTCGCAATGCCAAGCCCATAGATCAACTTTGGCAGTGTAGTTGTCCGCGCTTTCTCAATACTATCCTGAAGGTTTTTGTAAGATTTTTCCCCAAATCCCTCCATCGACCGGATTTCCTCTCCATATCGCTCCAAATGAAAAATATCAGAGAAATGGCGGATAAATCCGCGTGTGATAAATTTCTCGAGTGTCGCTTCAGACAACCCATCAATATTGAGCGCATCTCTGCTCACAAACAGTGAAAACGCCTTGATATGCTTCGCCCCACACTCTGGGTTCGTGCAGTATAATGTCTTCGTATCGCTGACCTGACGGATCTCTGTCTCACCGCCACATGCCGGACAGCATTCCGGCACCGGATCCATCCCACTTCGCGTAAGATTTTCTGCAATCTGCGGAATAATCATATTCGCCTTATATACTTGAATCGTGTCCCCGATCCCAAGCTCTAACTCTTCCATAATGCTTAAGTTGTGGACACTTGCACGGCTGACTGTAGTTCCTTCCAGTTCCACCGGATCAAAAATTGCCACCGGATTAATCAGTCCAGTCCTTGACGGACTCCATTCTATTTCCCGCAAAGTTGTCTCCCGGATCTCGTCTGCCCACTTAAACGCAAAAGAATCTCTTGGGAACTTCGCTGTACTTCCAAGAGATTGTCCGTAAGCAATATCATCGTAAGTGAGTACAAGTCCATCGGACGGAATATCATTCTCTTCAATATGCTCCGCAAAAAATCGAACACGTTCTTCCAGAGTATCCTTTGTCACCTCATAGTGTTCCACTACATCAAATCCCTGCTCTTTCAGCCACTCAAGCTGAATATTCCTTGAATTTTGGAAGTCCACTCCATCCGCCTTGACAAGCGAAAATGCGTAAAACTGCACATTTCTTCGCGCTGTAATCTTATTGTTCAGCTGACGCACTGAGCCGCTGCACAGATTTCTCGGATTTTTGTATTTTGCATCCACATCTTCGATTTCTTCATTGATCTTCTCAAAGTCCCGATAACCAATCACCGCTTCCCCTCGAAGGATCAATTCTCCCCGGTAAGCAATCCGAAGCGGTACATTCTGAAACACTTTTGCATTGTTTGTGATTACTTCTCCGACCTCACCGTTACCACGCGTTACCGCCTTTTTCAGTTCTCCATTCTCATAAGTCAGCACGATTGTAAGTCCATCAAGTTTCCAGGAGATCACTGCTTTTTTCTCTCCGACAAATTCTTTCAGTCTGTCTGTCTCCTTTGTCTTATCAAGTGATAACATCGGCTTCTCGTGCCGCTCCTTCGGAAGTTCACTCAATACTTCATACCCAACATTGACGGTCGGGCTGTTCGCCATCGTAATTCCTAGTTCCTGCTCCAGTACAAGTAACTCATCGTACAGCCTGTCATACTCATGGTTACTCATAATTTCCTTTGCATCCTGATAATAAGCTTTCCCCGCTTGATTTAACAGCTGTACCAGTTCCTGCATTCTCTGCTTTTTCTGTTCCATACTCTACTGCTCCTCATATACTGTGTTGTTGGAAGAACCTTTCAATTGTTCATATAACTCGTCCAGTTCTCTTCCGGTCACTTCGCGGTATTCTCCACTTTTTAGATTTCCAAGTTCGATATTCATCACCCGTACCCGCTCCAACCTTGTCACTTGATATCCAAAATATTCACACATTCTGCGAATCTGTCGGTTCAATCCCTGTGTCAGGATAATGCGAAATTTATATTTTCCAGTCTTTTCTACTTTGCACGGTCTTGTCACCGTGTCTAAGATCGGTACCCCTTCTGACATTTTCCGAACAAATTCTTTTGTCACTTCCTTGTTGACAGTCACCTTGTACTCTTTCTCATGGCAGTTGCCCGCACGCATCATCTTGTTAATAATATCGCCGTTGTTTGTCATAAGAAGAAGCCCTTCGGAATCCTTATCAAGTCTTCCAATATAGGTGATCCTCGTTGGATAATTTAAAAAACGGATAATGTTTTTCTTCTCCCGTTTTTCCTCTGTACAGACGATTCCGGTCGGTTTATTGACTGCAAGCAGGACCATCCGGTCTTTTTTCTGTATCACTTTCTTTCCAACGCACACTTCCTGATCTTTCGTGACACGCATTCCCATCTCTGCTCGTCTGCCATCGACAGTGACTCTTCCACTCTCGATCAATCTATCTGCTTCTCTCCTCGAGCAGACACCTGCCTCACTTAAAAATTTATTTAACCGCACCGACTCTTTCGGCGCGTCAAATTCTCTCTCTATCTGATTACTCACTCGCTAACACTCCACTTAAATTATTGTCTGTAAAAAACGTATTTCCATTGTATAAAAACAGTACATCTGTAATCCTGTCTTCCTCAATGAGATCATCCAGATCCCCGTAATAATACCGCGGATCTACAAGCACGATTTCCCTGTAATATGGTGTCAGAAACGGCACAAAACAGTTCGCATAAGAATCTTTTAAGATCAATAGTCTCCGATTCTTCTCTGAAGTTGTCTTAATATCTACCAATGCATGATTCCCATTTAAGAACATTCCATACTTATCCTTTTCTTCCAGCTTCTCTGAACTGTACATGGAAGCACTCTTTTCCTTCTCCTCCACATAGTTGACAACAACCTCTGTATCATTTTTCTCTGGAAGATAAATATCAATGTTCTCTCTTCTTGACCGCTCATAACCACTTGTAGCCGACAGTGTCCCATTAAACTCTTCTGTGACCGTATGCGGTACAAATGCTGTCATCTCCTCCTGCAAAATCCCCAGGTCTCCTGCCGCCTCCTGAAATGCATAATATGCCCCTTTTGTTGTCCAGTGATGGTCTGTACGATAATAAATTTCTTCATTTTTATGTTGGTTTAACGTCTTTGCTGCATCAATCCATTGAATGCCCGCCGCTGAAACAATCTCCTCTGTCCTCTTTAACTGTGCATTCTGATCTTCTGTTGCTGCAAATGCCGGAAGTTTCTCCTTTAAAATATTTGCCGCATTCGGTGCAATCAACATATGCATTTTCAAATCTGGATAGCGCGCAGCAAATGCTGTCACTGCATCCATATTTTCCTTGTAAGAGGCTTGATCAAGCACGCTGATCTCCTCTAGCAGATACCCATCTGCTCCTTTAAAAACCCCGTTGGAATCTTTTTTCCCAAGGAGCAGATCTGCTTTTGTCTTTAGGCTTACCCAGAAATCTCTTCCAAGAAACTGATCTGATTTGTACTTTTCATACTGACTCATGAATTTTCCACTCATGACAGTCTCCACCGATGCCTTCGGCTTTGTTGCAAGCATCCGATTCTCTTCCTCAGAAAATTTTCTTTCCTTTGTAATCCCATCCGCCAGAACTAACAGCGCTATACAGGAAATAAATCCAAGCGCCATCCAAAGTCTGACCTTTCTTCTCTTTCTGTTTACTCTATTCATCCGTCTCCCCTTAAAATCTGAAATACAAAAATGGGTTGTAGGTTTCCGTCACAAGATACGCGATGGATAGCAGGAACATTCCTGCATAGATTGCACATGCAAGAACTGCCCGCACCTTATATCCTCCATAGACAATCCGCCCAAAGATCTCATGCACTTTGGCCGTAGAGCCGACTGCTGCGATCGCAAACAATGCAAGATTGGTAATAAGCAGATAAATCCCCATAGAATCCACCACAGTCTTTGCTCCGACTCCGAACATGACGCCGAGATACTTCCACGCAAATCCAAGTGTCGGACTAAAGAAGAATACCCAGCCGATCATCACAAACAAAAGGCTATACAAATGTCTGAACATCCCCGGAACTTTCTCAAGCCGATCCCCGATCATAAACTTTTCAATGATCAAAAGTATTCCGTAATACATTCCCCACATCACGAAATTCCAGCTCGCGCCATGCCACAGGCCGGTTAAAAACCATACGATCATCAGATTAAGAATCGTCCGTTCTTTCCCTTTCCGATTGCCACCTAACGGGATATACACATATTCCCGGAACCATGTTCCAAGGGAAATATGCCATCTACGCCAAAATTCTGTAATGCTCTTGGACAGATACGGATAGTCAAAATTCTTCATAAACTCAAAGCCGAGCATTTTTCCAAGACCAACTGCCATATCTGAATACCCGCTGAAATCGAAATAAATCTGGAATGTGTAAGCAATGCATCCAATCCATGCAGTCAGAACCGACATCTCCGAAAATGTGATTGCCGATACTTTTGTAAAGACCAGCCCTGTCATATTTGCAATCAGCACTTTTTTTGCAAGTCCCCGCACAAAATAGATGGCACCATCTCCAAATTTTTCCATCGTAATATTTCGATCCCGCAACTGCATCTCCACATCTGAATACTTGACGATCGGTCCCGCGATCAGCTGTGGAAACATCGTCACATACACGCCAAAGGAAATCAGATTCTTTTGTACTTGTACCTTGCCGCGATATACATCAATGATATAAGACAATGTCTGGAAAGTATAAAATGAAATCCCAATTGGAAGTGCCAGTTCTTTATAAGGTAGTTCTACCGGCAATACCGCATTCAGACTCTCTATCAGGAATCCATAATATTTAAAAAACCCAAGAATCAGCAGATTCACTGCAACTGCGATAACCAGACTCTGCTTCGCCTTAAATGGATTCTCTAAATTCCGCTCAATATCAATTCCCGACACATAATTAAACAAGATGGATAGCACCATCAAAATCACATATACCGGCTCTCCCCACGCATAAAAAACAAGGCTTGCAAGCAGAAGCACGATGTTTTTCAGCCTGCCTGGTACAAGATAGTACACAAGCAGCGTGACCGGCAAAAACGTAAATAGAAAAACGATACTACTAAATAACATTCTTTTGTCCCCTTTTTATATTCTTTTTCATCCCATCTTCTTATTCAGAAACTCCTGAAAAGTACCTTCGTCCCCATCCGACAGAAAGTTTTCGCTTCTACAAAGCTTTTTGAAATACCTGATCGATCTTTTCTGCATCTTCCTTGATCACAAAAAGAATATAATTTCCCCTTACATCTATAATAGAATCTTCAATCAGTTTTGTCTGACTCGCTCCATATCCCTGAAAGCTCTCCTTCCTGGATTTTTTTCGCGCTTCGATAGATTCAACAACGGTATCGGACTGCTCTTTGGACTTCAATTTCACGACAAGTATCTCATCGACTTCCATTGTCCCCTCTCGAAACCAGAGCATTACTCCATCATAATCATTTGCATTTAACCGATAATTGCGCCGGAACATTTTATGATCGGCTTCTTTCATATCAGAATTATCCAGTACTCCTTCCACCGCCTGCTCCATCTCTGCAAACGGGGTATCACTCTCACCTTTTCTAAAAAGCAGTACCGCAACGTACAAAACCAATATTCCGATCAGTATCATCTGCGTAATAAAAATAGCATCCAGTCCATTCTTTCTCTCTCTGCTGTGGATCTTCCTCATCATAGGCCTGCCACCTCCGCCATATTTACAAGCCACAGCGGATAGATCTCAGAAGTCATATGTACCCCATCCGGCTCATAATATTCTTCTTTTACAATCTCTGTATTATCAATAAATGTCACGCCTTCCTCCTCTGCCAGTTCCCGCAGAGTCTGATTAAATGTATCTAATGATCCATATACAGGCGACTCATCTATCTTCATCTGCTGTACCGGAAAGATAGAATTAATATAGATTGCAGCACCTGGAAGGATCTCCCTGATATCCTCCAGTACTTCTTTATAATTCTCCTTAAATACTTTCGCATCTCCACCGGTTACTGCAATATCATTCATTCCGTAAGATAAAAAAACAGTCTGTGGATTCAGTGTTCGGATCGTATCAAGTTTCTCTGTCACATCTGTCACTTTCATTCCAAGCTCTGCAATGACTGAAGACTCTCTCAGAAAATCGTATTCCACAAATCCTTCTGTGATTGAATCCCCTAACACAAGTGCATTGGAAAATCTTGCTTTCATTGACTGACTGTAAAGTTCCGGATTGGCCTCCATCTCACTTCTCTCCAACTCCAATATCTTCCCCTCGATCTGTGAAATATCTGCCTGCTCCAGTTTCCTGATCACTTCCACACCCTTTTTTGTCTCTGTCTTCTCCGTTTTCAGAACAGTTATCCCCTTTTTGATTCCAAATATGAGAATCACACCGGTAAGCACGCACACGCCTCCGATCGCAATTTTTCTTACATCCTTTCTCATCTGATTACCCCTTATCTTTTATCTTCTAGCGCTATTCCGTTTTAGACATACAAAATGTGTCCGAAAACGTTCATGCACGACTCTGCAAAATCCATCTCCAGACACACTCTGTCAAAATCTGTCTACTACTCTTTGTCCTCCGAACACACGCTTTAGAATAGTATTATAAATTTATAATATTACAAATGTCTGTTCTTTCTATTACAATTATGTAACATTCTTTCATGTGTTTTTTTACAGTGAAAAATAGGCTGTCATAAATTTTACAAGGCTCTCCTGATCTTCTCTCCCCATAAACTCTCTGCTAGAGTGCATTGCAAACATCGGAATTCCCATATCCACTGTACGCACCGGAAGAATTGCAGAAACGATAGAACCTAATGTTCCTCCTGCACTTCCGTCAGAACGATTGACAAATTTCTGATAAGCAATTCCTTCTTTTTCACAGATCTGCTGCACGATTGCGATCGCCTCAGAATCTGTCGCATATCCCTGAGAACATGCCTCCTTGATACAAAATCCTTCATTTAATTTTGCTTTATTTGTCGGATCGTTCTTTGCCGCATAGCTTGGATGTATCGCATGACTCACATCTGCTGAAATCAAAAGACTATCCATAATCGCATTAGAAAACGCCGTCTCAGAATATCCAAGAGCTACATAGATTTTCTTTAAAATTGTCACGATCAGCGTAGACTGTGCTCCCTGCTTACTTCTGCTTCCAATTTCTTCATGATCATAGACAATCGCACAGTTGATTCCTTTCGTTCTGTCTGCATCGATGATCGCAGTTGCAAGTGCCTGTACAGAAGTCAGATTATCTAACCTCGGCGCAGAAATAAACTCTTCTTTCGCCCCTGTCAGACAACCTTCTTCAAAATTATAAACATTCAGTTCATATTCCAGGATATCTTCTGCTTTCACGCCCATCTCCTCTGCGAGCAGATTTGCAAAATATCCTTCTTTTTTCTCACCTTCTGCAAGTTTTCCAAGAAGCGGAATCATCTGTGTCTGACGGTTCAGTTCTACCCCCTGATTCATCTCCTTCTGTAAATGAATGGCAATGTTCGGAATTGTAAGCAACGGACGCTTAAAATCAATCAAACGGACTTCCGGATGGAAAACATCCTCTGAGCGCAATACCACTCTTCCCGCGATAGAGAGAGGACGGTCCAGCCAGCTTGCTAAGTTCACTCCACCATATACCTCTGTGTTCAGCTGCACATATCCCTCTGTCACGATCTCTGGATTTGGTTTGATACGAAATCCTGGAAAATCTCCATGACATGCAGCCAGACGGAACCCATCTTCACCTTCAAATTCTTCCCCGATTGTAAATGCAAAGATCGTAGAATCATGATGAACCATAAAATACTTTCCGCCTCGCTTCAGATCCCAGTTTTCTCTTAAAGCCACTTCCTCAAATCCAGCCTCCTCAAGCTGTTTCTTTGTCTCCAACACCGTATGGAACTGCGATGTTGCACCTTTTGTCAATTTCAGTAATTTATCCACATATTTGTTCTGTTCCATCTCTGTTTTCCTCCTTTTTCTGCACAGATGATCCTCTGTATGTGCATCTTTCTGACGCGGATCATCTATGATTCTTCCGACATCCATACGGATGTCTTTCGCAATACTTTAATCATACTGGCAATTTCTTTAAAAGTCAAATCTCTGGTAGCTTTTTTCTTCAATTATGTTATACTGTTAGTGATGCCGGACACTGCTTTGTTTCCGGCAAAATTTTACAAAGGAGACACCTGCACATGAACCTAAACAATTTTACGACAGAGCCTATTTCCAAGCTCTTTTTCCGTTACCTTGTTCCATCGATCTGCGGTACAATGGTAACGTCTATTTATGTGTTGGCAGACACTATTATTATCGGCAAAGGAATCGGAACCGACGCGATGGCAGCATTAAATATTGCCCTCCCCGTCTACAATCTTTTCTTTGGCACCGGTCTCCTGTTCGGTGTTGGCGGATCTGTCATGATGTCCATCTGCCGCGGGCACGGGGAACATTTGAAAGGAAATGCCTATTTTTCTCTTTCCTTTCTGTTAAATGTTCTTGCCTGCATCATCTATATGATCATCTGCAACACTTTTACAAAAGAGATTGCCCTCTTTCTCGGAGCAACCGATGTCACACTGCCTTATGTGATGGACTATCTTCCTTATATTACATGGAGTCTTCCGGTCTTTGCTTTTTCTTCGTTTCTGCAAACCTTTATCCGAAATGATGGGGCGCCAAAACTTGCAATGACCGCTGTTGTTTCCGGAGGAATTTTTAATGTCATCTTTGACTATATTCTTGTATATCCATGCCAGATGGGAATGGCAGGAGCTGCGATTGCCACTGTGTGCGGCTCTATTCTGACCGTGTTGATCTTGCTGATCCATTTTTTCGGAAAACACAATCACTTACATTTCTGTTTTTCAGAAATCCGAAGTTCTTTCGGTTCCGATATTTTCAAAAGTGGATTTGCCAGCTTTCTGATCGACCTGTCTTCAGGGATCGTAATTTTTTTCTTCAACCAACAGCTGCTGCGCTATCAGGGAGATCTCGGTGTCAGTGTCTATGGTATTATTTCCAACACTGCAATTGTTGTGACCTGCCTCTCAAACGGAATCTGTCAGGCAGCACAGCCGATCATCTCTACAAATTTCGGCGCAGGATTCCAGGAACGGATCGATCATGTCCGTAAATTAGGACTGCGCACAGCACTGTTCATCTGTGCTATACCAACACTGCTTGGTCTTACTGTCCCGAATCTGTTTACTTACATTTTCCTGAATCCCGATTCACAAGTACTTGCTCTGGCGCCGGCTGCTGTTCGCCTTTACTTTATCGGATTTTTGATCACCGGAGTGAACATGTTTCTCATCGGTTACTTCCAGTCAACGATAAGACCGATTTATGCTCTCACACTCTGCCTGATGCGTGGATGTGTCTTAAGTATTATTTTTGTGAAAATTCTACCGATCTTTTTAGGTCTGAACGGAATCTGGATTTCTGTCCCGCTTGCCGAACTATTCACATTACTTACTGGAATCCTGTTGTTGAAAAAATCGATGGCTAAGAAAACAACTTAATACCCTCTGCTTTTTGAGGCAGATACTACCCAAAACACAAATTCACTCAGGAGGTGATTTTATTTTATGATCGCACTACATATGCTGGAAGTCCGGGATTGCATGAGCAAACTGCTCCTCTCGGACATCTTCGATGCCTTCCTTTTTATAGAAGGAGACATTACAACCTTTAATACATTCCACCTCGATGGATACTTGAAAAAAGATTTTTTTGATACCGAAGAAGCCCTCTCCCGCTTCTCTTCCCGTGAGTACTCCCTGTGGAAAGAAGTACGTACACTCTGTTACACTATCATCAAAGGGAAAAAGACACCGCTCGGATTTAAATTTGTTTTCTGCCTTTCGGGCGAAAATACTTCTCGTCTTCTTGTACAGGAAGGACTTTCATTTTCTCCTGAAGATGTCCGCGGGCTTTACCTGAACTTATCCTTTGACGGCAGTACACTCCACTGCGTAACCGGAACTTCCATGAATACATTTACGATGGACAAATCACTCGAACATGCCTGGGATACAATGGTACAGCGATTTTTCAAGCAAAAGCAAATGCCATTTGAAGTACTGTAACGCAGCAGATCAAAACTGTACCTACTTCCCAAATTTGTTTTCCTCATTTTATAAAAACTTTATCTTTTTTATACTTTTATTAGCACTCTACTTTAAAGAGTGCTAATTTTCTATTGACATTTCAATTTGCCAGTATTAATATGTAGTTATCGCGGGAATTTCCCGGAATTGAACATAGCTATCAAATGAAAATCATAAAAAAAGGAGTGTTATACATGGCAGCAAAACATGGTAATCTTTCTATTCACAGTGAGAACATTTTTCCAATTATAAAAAAATGGATGTATTCCGATCACGATATTTTCTTTCGTGAGCTGATTTCCAACGGATGTGATGCGATTACAAAACTAAAAAAACTGGAAGTCATGGGCGAATATACTTTCCCGGATGACTATAAAGCCAATATTCAGGTAATTGTAAATCCAAAAGAAAAAACCTTAAAATTCATCGACAACGGTATTGGTATGACTGCTGATGAAGTCGAAGAATATATCACACAGATTGCATTCTCCGGCGCAACAGAATTTTTAGAAAAGTACAAAGATAAGACAAATGAAGATCAGATTATCGGGCATTTCGGTCTTGGATTCTACTCTGCTTTTATGGTGGCAGACGAAGTACACATCGACACACTTTCCTATAAGGAAGGGGCTGCACCAGTACACTGGACATGCGATGGTGGAACCGAATACGATCTGACAGATGGCAATAAAACAACAGTCGGCACAGAGATTACACTGTTCTTAAACGAAGACAGCCTTGCATTTGCAAATGAATACCGTGCCCGTGAAGTTATCGAAAAATACTGCTCTTTCATGCCGGTAGAGATTTTCTTATCCAACGCAAATGCAGAGCAGGAATATGAGACTATTTTAGAAGAAGAATTAAAAGAAGACGATGTCATCGTAGAACGGATCCACGAAGAAGCTAAAATGGAAGAAAAAGAAAATGAAAACGGCGAGAAAGAAATGGTAGAAGTTTCCCCTGCTGTTGACAAAGTAAAGATCAACAAACGTCCGGTTTCTTTAAGTGATACAACTCCGCTTTGGACCAAACATCCAAATGATTGTACAAAAGAAGACTACATCGAATTCTACCGTAAAGTATTCATGGATTACAAGGAACCTTTATTCTGGATCCACTTAAATATGGATTATCCATTTAACTTAAAAGGTATCCTCTACTTCCCGAAGATCAACACAGAGTACGAATCCATTGAGGGTACGATTAAATTATATAACAACCAGGTATTTATCGCAGACAACATCAAAGAAGTCATTCCAGAATTCTTAATGCTGTTAAAAGGTGTGATCGACTGTCCGGATCTTCCTCTGAATGTGTCAAGAAGCGCACTGCAAAATGACGGATTTGTACACAAGATTTCTGATTATATTTCAAAGAAAGTCGCAGATAAATTAAGCGGAATGTGCAAGACAGACAAAGAATCCTACATCAAGTACTGGGATGATATCAGTCCATTTATTAAATTCGGCTGCTTAAAAGACGAGAAATTCTGTGATAAGATGAGCGACTACATTCTTTTCAAAAACATTGACCATGACTACCTCACTTTAAAAGAATGTATTGAGAAAAACAGCCCTGCAAAAGAAGCGGCAGAGGAAACACCTTCCACAGAAACCGCAGAGGAAAATACTTCTGATCACTCTGACAACGATGCAGATGCAAAAGAACCTGAGAAAGTGACTATCTACTATGTAACTGATGAGCAACAGCAGAGCCAGTACATCAATATGTTCAAGGAAGAAGGTCTTGACGCGGTACTCCTGACTCACAATATTGACTCTCCATTCATTACACAGCTAGAACAGCGTAATGAAAATGTCCAGTTCCAGCGTATTGATGCAGATTTGACTGACCATTTCAAAGAAGAGGTTGCCAAAGAAGAGGAAGAAACCTTTAAGTCAAACACTGAAACACTCACAGCCATCTTCCGCAAAGCACTGAATAACGAAAAACTGGAAGTCAAAGTAGAAAAACTGAAAAATGAAAATGTCGCTTCTATGGTGACACTTTCTGAACAGTCCCGTCGTATGCAGGAAATGATGAAAATGTACAACATGTACGGTATGGATGCTGGCATGTTCGGCACAGATGTGACCCTCGTGTTAAACGCAAACCATCCACTGGTACAATATGTCTTAAATAATAAAGACGGAGAACATGTAAATCTGTTCTGCCAGCAGTTATTTGATCTTGCAATGCTGAGCAACAAGCCGTTAAATCCAGAAGAGATGACAGCATTCATCAGCAGAAGCAATGAAATTATGATGTTGCTTACAAAATAGAAAGCAAGTCCAAATACCATAAAAAATAGCGCCGCTCATAGAGTGAAGCGCTATTTTTTATTGCTACTCTTCCCTAAAACAGAATTCAATTCCTCATTTCATTCTATTTCCATACTTTAATTCTTTATTTTTCAACTTTCTATAGATTATAATTCTAAAGACAGGTATTTTGCATGGAACTCCAGTATAGAGAAAATCTGGAAATCATTTTCAGTCAGATGTGGTTTTCTACTAAACGATAACATACATTTTTACGAAGGAGATTTAGAGCTATGGATCATTTCACATTATTTTACAAACGACTGACACAACTACGAAACAAACAGGGAATCTCGGCAAGGGACATGAGCCTGTCACTCGGGCAGAGCGAAAGTTATATCAATAAAATCGAAAACGGAAAAGCGCTTCCTTCCATGAGTGCTTTCTTTTATATCTGTGATTTTCTAAAAATTCATCCGAGAGATTTTTTCGATGAATCTGATAAAAATCCTGCAACTTCTCAGAAACTTACAGAAAAATTTATGAACCTGACAACTACACAACAGGAACATCTTCTCTTTCTGATCGATGATCTTTTGACAAAAGATGAATAAATTCACAAATGTGCGATGTATTTTTTGCCATTTCATGTTATAATCGCTATATGTGATATGGATAAAGGAGAATATTTTCAATGGATGATTTAAGAATTTTACCGGTAACAAATGAAGAACTTATTTTAAATGTGGCAACAATGGCGGAAGAAATCTGGCATGAATATTTTCCAGCTCTGATCAGCGAACAGCAGATTGATTATATGCTTGAGAAATTTCTTTCTTTTGACTCTATTTTTGAGCAGATCCAAAATGGATATGAATATTTTCTGCTGATTCACGATTATACATTTGCAGGTTTTGCCGGGGTACATGAAGAAAATGGAAATCTTTTCCTCAGCAAGCTTTACATTCACAAAGATTTTCGTGGAAATGGCATCAGTTCTAAAGTTATGAAAAATTTGATAGAGCTTTGTAAAGTCCGTTCTCTTGATAAAATCTGGCTGACCTGTAACCGTGGCAATGAGTCTGCTCTCGCCATCTATAAACATTTTGGATTCATTCAGACACGAGAACAAGTCAGCGATATCGGCGGCGGGTTTGTAATGGATGATTATATCCTAGAATATCCTGTTAAATAGCAGGATTCATTAACAGAAAAGCTGCCTGCAACTACGGAACGTTTCCCATGCTGCAGGCAGCTTTTTAATATTTCGAGAACAGTCCTACTATTTGCCGGAAACACTGTCCTCTCTTGTATTCACTGTTATTTCATCGGTACCACGGCACCTTCATAAGTGTCTGTGATAAATTTTCCAATCTCTTCACTCTGAAGTACTTCCACAAGTGCTTTGATCTTCTCACTATCTTTGTTTTCCTTTTTCACTGCAATAATGTTCGCATAAGTCTGAGCAGCCTCAGAATCGGCCTCTTCTTTTGCAATTGCATCTGTCTGCACATTAAATCCTGCATCCAGCGCATAATTTCCATTTAATATGACAAAATCCAGCTCCTCTACCACTCTCGCGATCTGTGCGGCATCCAGCTCTACAATCTCAATGTTATGAGGATTTTCTTCCACATCTTTCTTAGTTGCATTCAATCCTGCATCTTCCTTCAATGTGATGATTCCATTTTCTTCCAGAAGCAGAAGCGCTCTCGCCTCGTTTGTCGCATCATTTGGAACAGCAATCTTTGCTCCGTCCTTTATATTCTCAAGGTTTTCGGATGCTCCTGGATAAATTCCCAGCGGCTCATAATGAATCTTTGCAGCACTTACCAGATCCGATCCCTTCTCTTCATTAAAATTATCCAAATACGGCTGGTGCTGGAAATAATTTGCATCAAACTCTCCCTCATCCACAACAACATTCTGCTGCGGATAATCATCAAATTCCTTGATTTCCAGTGTATATCCTTTCTCTTTTAAAAGATCCTTTGCCGCCTCTAAAATTTCAGCATGTGGTGTCGGGGAAGCCGCCACCGTGATTGTCTTATCATCTGCCTTGTTTTCTTTTCCTCCACATGCAGTCAATCCAACTGCAAGCACAGCAGCTACTCCTGCTGCCAATATTCTCTTTGCATTTCTATTCTTCATATCCTTATCCTCTCACTCTCTTATCTGTCCGTTTGGAAATCTGCATTCCGACTTCCTGTAAAATCTGCACGATCAATACAAGTACAATGACTGTGATCAACATGATGTCTGTCTGATATCGATGGTATCCGTATCGAATCGCAATATCACCCAGTCCACCTCCGGCAACAACTCCTGCCATTGCAGAATACCCGAGGATCGTTGAAAGTGCGATTGTACATCCTACGATCAATGATGTCTTCGCCTCCGGGATCAATACTTTCACGATGATTTTAAGTGGGGAAGCTCCCATACTTAACGCAGCCTCCACAACACCGTGTTCTACTTCCAACAAAGAAGATTCGATCATACGCGCAATAAATGGTGCCGCTGCAATAACGAGCGGGACAATTGTAGCGGTAGATCCATAACTTTTTCCGACGATCAGTTTTGTCAGAGGGGTCACTGCGATCAACAAGATCAAAAATGGAATAGATCTTAAAATATTTACAAAAATATCCAAAATCCGATTCACCGACGGCATTGGTTTTAAGCCATCCTTTCTTGTCACGATCAGAGCAATTCCCATCGGAAATCCAATCACATATGCAAGTGCCGTTGATACCAGTGTCATGTAGAGTGTATCAACCGAACCTTCCGCGAGCATTTTAATGAGTTCCTGTGTTTCCATGTGCGGTGACCTCCTCTACAATAATATTTCTCTCTTCCAGATAATGAATTGCCTGCTGCGCTTTCACATCCTCATCTGGCATCTGTAAGATCATCTGACCATATGCTTTCCCATCGATATTCTTCATATCCGCCCCCATAATATTGACGCGGACTCTGCAATTCAAGATCATATCCGCAATGGCAGGTTCAAACGAAGAATTTCCGTCAAATACAACACGGACATATCTCTTTCCGCCTACCTCAAGCTGATTTGCCTCTTCCTTATATACAAGTTGCTTTGCAATCTCTGTCTGTGGCTTGGAAAATACATCTGTCGCACTTCCTGTCTCCACAAGTTTTCCCGCATCAACGATCGCAACCTGGTTACAGATTTCTTCTACAACCGCCATCTCATGGGTAATGATCACAATTGTAATCTTAAATTTCTGGTTGATCTCCTTTAACAGTGCAAGGATTGCCTTTGTTGTCGTCGGATCGAGTGCACTTGTTGCCTCATCGCAGAGTAAGATCTTTGGATTTGTCGCAAGCGCGCGGGCAATCGCCACTCTCTGCTTCTGTCCTCCTGACAGCTGTGATGGGTAAGACTTCGCCTTATCGCTTAATCCTACAATCTCTAACAGCTCTTCTGCACGCTTTCTTGCATCTGCTTTTTTCACTCCTGCAATTTCCAGTGGAAAACAAATATTATCCAGCACATTGCGCTGCATCAGAAGATTAAAATTCTGAAAAATCATCCCGATTTCCTGCCTCTGTCTCCGCAGTTCCTTCTGATTCATCTTCCCAAGATCGCGTCCTGCAATCCGTACTTCTCCCTCTGTCGGTACTTCCAGATAATTGATACACCGGACAAGCGTACTTTTTCCCGCACCACTCAGACCGATAATGCCAAAAATATCTCCTTCCTGGATTGCGAGATTAATCTGATTCAGCGCCTGAAACGGACCATTTTTTGTATAGAATGTCTTGCTGACATTTTTAAATTCTACAATCGGATTCATCCTGCTCCTCCTCATAAAAAATAAATAATGATGCTGCAAATGCCTGCATATCAGCATCTTCCTGTATGTTTTACAAACATACGTCTTATTTTATTGGATGGAAAGATATTTGTCAAGCAATGTCTGAGTTTATCCCTGAGTTTCCCTTCTTTTCCCTATCTGCACGTTTCTGTTCTATTTCTATTCTTCTGTATCAATATATTCATAAGCTGATGCATAATCTTCTGACACGATCACTTCACTTGGAACAAGCCGTACGCCCACTCCTTTGGAATAGATGACCGTATCCTCCGGAAGTACAATATTGCAGCAATGAAGTCCTCCAACCTCACTCAGTCTGTCTTCTACAAACACAACCTCCGTATAGGCATCATACTCTTTTCTCGCCTCCTCGGTAACTGTGCCGGGAACCAGCCACGCAAACGTCCCATATTCTCTCTCTTTTGTCCCTTCATAATACAAATTATAAACTCCCGCTTCAAAATCTTTTCCTGCCCTCAACTTCTCCCCCGCTTTCAGATGCACTTGTTCGGTCAATGGATTTTTGATTCCAGTCATTTCCTCTATCTGTGCATTTTCTGATGAAAAGCGAAGCCGTACTCCAGAAGATAGGATCTTTACTGTCGCTCCCGCAAATAATCTCACATCCTCACACTCTGTAATAGAATCTGTTCCCGCTTCATACTCTTCCGAAAAAAACTCATAGATATAGATGCTATGTTCCATGTCCAATACCTGCATTCCGCCATACCCTTCCATCAATTCTATGGTATATTTTCCTTCCGGGATATGCACCCCGACAACATACTCCCCTTGTACCAGCTGATTTTCAAAAAATGCTCCCGTTTCTCTCAGAACCGCATCGGTCTGTGCATATGGATCAGACTCATCTGCCACCTGATAATTTCTTTCCATAAAAAATTCCTGGATTTCTCCTACAAGCGAGGAGACTATATTGATCAGAAAGAGAAAAAGAACGATACCTGCAAATATCTTTGTCCCTTTTTTTCCGGAAGTTTTCTTTTCTGCCTGGACAATCGTAGAAGATTTCTCCTTCTGTAACTCTGTTTTCTTCCCAGTCTTTTCTTTTGGAATTTGAACCTTTCCTTTCTCGTTCGTTTCGTTCCCCCAATGCGGTGTCCCATTTCTGGTCTGATATCTACTGTCCGACTTTCTGTTATCCAGTCCACATTCCTGACAAATTCCATTAACCAGCTTCCCACCACAAAGCGTACATCTTTTTCTTCTCATCCGTTCCCTCCTCTTCATCCGCTTCTATCCGTTTTCTCTATTTTTTATCATCCTTAAGTTTTTTCATAGTACTATTTTTGATTTTCTCTAACAGTATTTCTTTTTCGTCCGGCAGAGTTCCCAATAACTTTATAATATTTGTGGCATGTGTCGTATCAAATTCAGTTCTTTTTTTCACATCAAGATTTTCTAAAAGAATTCTCACCTCGGATATTTTTTCTTTGATACCAGCCTGCACAAACATCCCTTCCTGTTCCATCTTTGCAAGTTCTGTACTTGCAAATACTGTTAAATTCATAGTAATGATCTTACTTGCCGAAAACTGATTTAACATCTCTGCAGTCTTTTTTGCGTTCTCTTCTGAATTTCCTTCCCCTGCAATCCCATACATGACAATCGCATTGAATGGCAGTCTTGCTTCATTTAATTTTTTTCCTACAGCAATCGCTGTTTTTACGGTATGTCCCTTTCGGATGCTCTTCAAAACTTCATCGCTTCCCGATTCAAACCCTATATATAGAAGTCTAAGCCCTGCCGCATGGAGCTGTTTCAATTCTTCCACAGTATAATTGTTTATCGTGCGGACAGCTGCATACATAGCCACACATCCACAGTACGGATAATACTTTTGAATCAGTTTTAAAATACACATCATTTTTTCATATCCAACAGAAAGAGGATCTGCTCCTGTCAAAAATACACGTTCAGTATAAGTTTCTCCATTCATCAATTCAAATTCGATTTCCTGAAGCCTCACCTCTTCATATGCTTCCTCTTTGTACATGGAACAAAATGCACACTGATTAAATGAACAGCCTCGTGTTAC
This sequence comes from Faecalimonas umbilicata, assembly GCF_042846195.1. Classification (NCBI taxonomy): domain Bacteria; kingdom Bacillati; phylum Bacillota; class Clostridia; order Lachnospirales; family Lachnospiraceae; genus Faecalimonas; species Faecalimonas umbilicata. Next base: position 862,620 of record NZ_AP031411.1, on the reverse strand, counting down.
GGGAACTAAAACAGTTGTGATTTCTGTTTGCGGGTAAAAAATATTTCTAGATTCACTCATACTACATCCTCCTCTTTTTATAATCCAAACGGAAACTTTTGTTAATAAAATTATACTTCCTTCTGAAAAAAAATGGAAGCGCGTCTTGACAGCAAAAAAATACCGGAAATCTTATCAACAAAGATTCCCGGTATGGATATAAAAAAATCGGAGTGACAAGATTTGAACTTGCGACCTCTACGTCCCGAACGTAGCGCTCTACCAAGCTGAGCCACACTCCGAAAATAAAAACTTCACTGTATTCAATGAAGTTTAAACTACGGAAAAGGGATTCGAACCCCTACTAACAGAGTCAGAGTCTGCTGTGCTACCATTACACCATTCCGCATTATTCATTATTGTTTTTTTGTGTTTGTTTTGTGTCCCTCACTCAACAAAACCTATTATAGCAGAGTTACAGAAAAAGTCAACACCTTTTTTGAAATTTTTTTATTTTTTTTAATTTTTTTCATTTTGTATATTTTTCAACGGATTTTGGCACTTTCCCTTCCCACTAAAAATACGGAGCTCCAGGTTGTTTGATAACCGGGATCTTGTGCTGCAAGATCCCGCCTCCGAATTGCTATTCATAAAGTTCTCCATCAAATACAACCGTCGCCGGTCCGGTCATATATACGACATTTTTTTCTCTGTCCCACTCAATCTTCAGATTGCCTCCAAGCAGCTGCACTGTCACACAGTCCTTTGTAAGACCATTTACCATACTTGCCACTGCCACCGCACATGCTCCCGTTCCACATGCCAGCGTCTCCCCGGATCCCCGTTCCCATACACGCATCTCTACGGTCTCGCGATCAAGCACACGGGCAAACTCGGTATTCACTCGATTCGGAAAACACGGGTGATGCTCAAACTTTGGTCCAATTTTTTCGATCTCCATATTTTGGATGTCATCCAGATATACGACTGCATGCGGATTGCCCATTGAGATACAGGTCATCCGATACTCGTCTCCATCCACACTGATTGGAACATTTACCGCATGATCCCCTTCTACTTTTACCGGAATCTGCTCTGGCACAAAAATCGGGGATCCCATATCTACTTTTACAAGTGCAACTTTCCCCTCTTCTACTGTCAGACTTAAATGTTTGATCCCTCCAAGTGTCTCTACAGATATTTCTGTCTGATCTGTCAGACCATAATCATAGACGTATTTTCCAACACAGCGAATCCCATTTCCACACATTTCACCTCTGGATCCATCTGCATTATACATCTTCATCTCAAAATCCGCACATTCAGACGGACAGATTAAAATCAATCCATCCGATCCCACTCCAAAATGTCTGTCACTGACTCTCCGTGCCATTTCCGAAGGAGATTCTACTTTTTCCTTCAGACAGTTTACATAGACATAATCGTTTCCTAATCCTTGCATTTTTGTAAATTTCATCTGCGGTTCCTCTCTTTTCTCTTTTATTTTTCTGATGAACGCTCATCCATCATCTCTAATATCATCTGCGCTGTCTCTGTCAGGCTGTTCCCACTCTCCATACTGTATTTTTGTAAATATCGGTGTGCCTCTGCTTCTGATATTTCTTTCTTTTCCATCAGCTGCGCCTTTGCTCTGGAAATAATCTGATTCTGTCTCTCATTTCGTTCACTCTTTCTGCCGCGCCTTTTTCTTCTCTGCCACTCAAACATTTCTTCCATGGCCCGCACTTGCTCTAACAATTCCTGCACTTTCAGAGGCAAAGAAAGCGTCCTGATATGTGCCGTTTCCTCCACCGGATGCCTTCCTGTTGTAAGCACCAGCATCTCAAATGACTGCGGCAAATCCGCTCGTAATTCTCCATACACCATATCTTTGAGCTGGCAGGAACAAATGACGATCCCCTCCTCCAGAACATCCGCATAGTTTAATATCTGCACGCCGGAAGTGCAGACTCCGATGACATCAAATCCATTTCGGACAAGCAGATTCCGAATCTGTATTCCGGTCTCCCTTTTCGGAATTGCCACTACGATCCTGCTCACGCTCACCCCTCCCTGCATCTTTTCGTTTGACAGAATAGCTTCCTATATCCGATACAAATATTGTTCCAGCTCCCACGCAGTCACCTGTGCACAGTATTCCCGATATTCTCTCTTCTTCGTCTGAATATATTTTTGCGATAATTCTTTCCCGATCACATTTTGCATCAGTTCATCCTGCTCAAAGGCTTCCACTGCTTCCAAAAGGCTCTTCGGAAGCCTGCATGTTTCTTCCTGTTTCTGACTCTGTTCCCTGTATTCCTGTTCGTCAATGCAGGATGGCGGAAGGATTTTCCTCTCAATTCCATCCATTCCTGCCGCCAGACAGACTGCGAGTGCCAAATATGGATTCGCGGATGCATCCGGACTCCTTAACTCTATCCATTTTTTTTCTTCTTTCTCAAACGGAATGCGAATCAGAGCACTTTTCTTCTTGACTGACCAGTTCGCATAAATCGGCGCATCAAATCCCGGTATCAGCCTTTTATACGAATTGACGATCGGATTGGTAAACAGAGACACTGCGCCGATGTGTTTCATTAATCCTCCGATAAAATAATAGGCTTCTCTGCTTAATCTATAAGGATCCTTCTCATCGAAAAATAGATTCTTTCCCTCCTTCTGAAGTGTCAAATTCAAGTGCATCCCCGAGCCGGTGCTCTCACTTTTCGGCTTCGGCATAAATGTTGCATGCAGTCCATGCTTTTTCGCAATAGTCCGCACAACCATCTTAAATGTCAGAATATCATCTGCCGCAGACAGTGCCTCACTGTGCCGAAAAACGATCTCATGCTGTGCCGGAGCCACTTCATGGTGGGAAGACTCAATCACAAATCCCATCTCCTCCAATGTCAGTACGATATCTCTCCTTGTATTTTCTCCAAAATCCATCGGATCGATGTCAAAATATCCTGCACACTCATGTGTTACTGTCGTCGGATTTCCTTCTTCATCCATGTGGAAGAGGAAAAACTCACACTCACTTCCAACTTCCATCTTGTATCCCTTCTCTTGCGCCCGCTTGATCGTTCGCTTTAAAATCTGGCGGGAATCGCTCTCAAATGGTGTCCCATCACACTTATAGACATCACAGAGCAACCTGGCAACTTTCCCCTGCTGTGGCCGCCATGGAAATATTTCAAACGTAGATGGATCAGGATGTAAATACATATCCTCTTCCTCCAACCAGATAAATCCTTCCATACAGGATCCATCAAATGTACATGCGTGCTCCAAAGCTTTTGGAAGCTGACTTGCTGTGATTGCTATATTTTTCAATGTTCCTAACATATCTGTGAACTGAAGGCGGATAAACTCTACATCCTCCTCTTCCACAATTTGTATAATATCGTCCTTCGTATATGTTCTCATAACTTCCTCCCCGACAAAACCGAGTTTTCTGCTGCTACTTTTATGCGATCCAGAAAGAGGGCGTTCCTGCACGGAAAACGCCCTCGTCTGTTTTTTATCATAACAATCCCTATTTTATTTGTCAACGAAATCACCGCTATTTTGTGACTGCTTTTGACAATTCATCAATTCGTCTAAGCTCTTCTTCACTGAACTCTGTTTTTTCAACGATTTTTACATTCTCCCGAATCTGTTCCGGCTTGGATGCGCCGATCAGGACACTTGTCACATCTCCATCGCGAAGCACCCAGGACAGAGCCATCTGTGCCAGTGTCTGTCCACGCTCTTTTGCGACTTCATTCAACGCCTCCAGCTGCTCTAACCGTTCTTTTGTGACTGCACTCTCCTTTAAGAATCTTCCGCTTTTCCGAATGCGGCTGTCTTCCGGAATTCCATGCAAGTACCTGTCGGAGAGCAGTCCCTGTGCCAACGGACTGAATGCTATCAGCCCGCAGCCACTCTTGTTCGCAAATGTTTTCAAACCATCATTTTCAATCCACCGATCCAGGATCGAATAGCGAATCTGGTTGATCACGAAAGGACATTTTAATTCCTTTAAAATCTCCATCGCCTGCATCGTATGTTCCAGATCATAGTTCGAAATTCCCGCATACAATGCCTTTCCCTGCTTCACTGCCGCATCAAGCGCCATCATACTCTCCTCCACAGGCGTCTCTGGGTCTACACAGTGATGATAGAAAATATCTACATACTCCAGCCCCATGCGCTGCAGACTCTGATCTAGACTTGCCAGCAGATATTTTCTGCTTCCGCCACTGCCATAAGGGCCCTCCCACATATCATATCCCGCCTTCGTGCTGATGATCATTTCATCACGGTAACTTCCAAGATCTTCTTTTAGGATCTTTCCAAAATTCGTCTCTGCGCTTCCCGGAAGCGGACCATAATTATTTGCCAGATCAAAATGTGTGATTCCAAGATCAAAAGCAGTAAAACACATCTGACGCATCGTCTCAAAATCGTCCATTGTGCCAAAGTTGTGCCAAAGTCCAAGTGACACCGCCGGAAGCTTCAGCCCGCTCTTTCCACATCTGTGATACTTCATCCTATTATATCTCTCTTCATCTGCATGGTATTTCATCGCTGCGTAACCCCTTTCTTGCTGCACTTTTTTTCTATTTTACTTCTTTCCAAGCTCTTTTGCAACTTTTACGCACGCTTTCATCGCTTCTATGACGCTGCTTCTGAATCCTTTCTCCTCGAGTACGCGCACCGCCTCGATGGTTGTCCCTCCCGGAGAGCATACCATATCTTTTAATTCTCCTGGATGTTTTCCTGTCTCCAACACCATTTTCGCGCTCCCATAAACTGCCTGCGCTGCAAATTTATATGCCTGCGCTCTCGGCATTCCATCTGCGACAGCCGCATCTGCCATCGCCTCGATGAATAAAAAGACATATGCCGGAGAACTTCCGCTTACAGACACAACAACATCCATCAGTTTCTCACTTAATACTTCTGCTTTTCCAAATCCACTAAATATTCTGCAAATATAGGAAAGTTCTTCCTCTGTCACCAGTTCATTTTTGCAGACACCTGTAATGCCTTCTCCCACAAGCGCCGGTGTGTTTGGCATTGTGCGAACAATCTTCACCGGTTTTCCGAATAATTCCTGCAAATGTTCCAGCGTCTGTCCCGGCGCGATCGTGACGATAATCTGCCCCTCTGATACCACTTCCCGGATTTCTTCGATCACAGCTGCATAAAACTGTGGTTTCACAGACAGAACGACTACCTCTGCTTTCTTTACCACTTCTTGATTATCTGTTGTCACAGCAATTCCAAGTTCCTCTTTCATCCGCTCCAATCCCGGCTGATAAAGATCAGATGCGATCACATCCTCCGGTAACAGAATCTCGTTCTTCAAAATTCCACCCATCATCGCTTTTGCCATATTTCCGGCGCCGATAAACCCTAATTTCTTCTCCATGTTTTCTTTCTCCTTTCACAAAAGCTTTCAAAAGCATCTTTCCTAATTAAATGACTGTTCTGTACGTTCAATAATTTCATCCTGAAGTGCTTTGCTCAAATTGCGGAAGTGATCACTGTAACCTGCTACGCGCACGATCAGATCCTTATACTCTTCCGGATTGTTCTGAGCATCGATCAACGTCTGTCTATCGATGACATTGAACTGGATATGATGTCCATCCATATTAAAATAACTCCGCACAAGATTTGCCATCTGCGTCAATCCTTCTTCCCCTGCAACAACACTCGGTGTGAATTTTTGATTCAAAAGCGTTCCCCCTGTCCGCACATGATCCATTTTAGATGCAGATTTTACTACCGCTGTCGGACCACAGATATCGGCACCTTTCTCCGGCGAGATTCCCTCTGATACAGGCTTATGTGCAAGTCTTCCGTTCGGGCTTGCTAACATCACTTCACCAAAGTACACATGACAGGTAGTCGGAAGCATATTGATCCTATAAGTACCGCCTTTCATGTTCGGTCTGCCTGTCACTGTATGATAGTAGAAGTCAAAGACTGCCTGCATCACATCGTCTGCATAGTCATCGTCATTTCCATATTTCGGTGTCTTGTTGCGTACAAGATTTGCAATCTTCTCGTATCCTTCAAAGTTGTGTTCCATGGCTTCCATTAACTCTTCCATCGTAAATTTCTTCTCATCGAACACATTGTATTTGATCGCTGTCAGAGAGTCGGTAATCGTACCGATTCCTACCCCCTGCAAATAGTTGATATTATAACGAGCTCCTCCGGCATTATAATCTTTTCCGTTGGAAATGCAGTCGTTTGTGATGACAGATAAAAATGGCGCCGGCATATATTCTGCATAGATCTTCTCAATAATATTGCTTCCTTCCATTTTGATGTCTGCAAAATATTCTACCTGCTTCTTATAAGCCTCAAACAATTCTTCATAAGAATGGAAGTCTGTTGCCTCCCCAGTCTGAAGCCCGAGCTGCTTTTTGCTGACCGGATCAAAACCATTGTGCAGCGTGATCTCGAGAATCTTCGGAAGGTTGAAATATCCTGTCAGAATATATGCTTCATTTCCGAATGCACCAGTCTCCACACATCCACTCGTTCCGCCTCTTCTTGCATCCTCAATAGATTTTCCTGCATTTAGCAATTCCTGTATGATCGCTTCCGTATTATAAAATGCCGGCTGTCCCCATCCTTTTCTAGAAATTTCGCAGGCACGTTTTAGGAACTTCATCGGTGTCTTCTTGCTGATCTGTACATTCGAACTTGGCTGCAAAAGCTTCATTTCATCCATACAATCTAAGATTAGATAGCTGACCTCATTGACTCCATTCTGTCCATCCGGTGTAATCCCTCCGGTATTAATATTTGCAAAATCTGTGTAAGTACTGCTCTCCTTTAATGTGATTCCCACTTTTGGAGGAGCGGGCTGATTGTTAAATTTCACCCAGAGGCATTCTAAAAGTTCCAGCGCTTTCTCATCATCTAAAATACCTGCCTCTGTATCTTTTTCATAGAATGGATTCAAATGCTGATCCAGTCTTCCCGGACTATACGCATCCCATGGATTTAACTCCGTTGTCACACCAAGATGCACGAACCAGTACATCTGGATCGCCTGCCAGTATGTCTGTGGCGCATGTGCCGGAACCACATCACAATTTGCCGCGATTTGTAGCAGCTCCTGCTTTCTCACTTCATCTTCCTCTTTCTCTGCAAGTTCTCTTGCAAACGCTGCATAACGTTCTCCAAGGATAATAATTGCATCACAGGCGATCTCCATCGCATTTAACTGTGCACGCTTGTCAAGTGCTTCCTTGTCATTGAGGAAATCCAGACGGTTTCTGCTCTCGATAATATCCTGCTTGTAATCGAGAAATCCTTTTTTGTAGATTTTCTCAGAACCGACTGTATGTCCCGGTCCTCTCTGCTCCATAAACTCTGTAAAAATCCCTGCCTCATAGCACTCTTTCCACTGTATGCTCATATTGTGAAGGATCTTATGACGGATAGAACGATTCTCCCAGTATGGAATGATCTTTTCCTCCTGAAGTTTTAAGTCTTCCTCTGTTACCTTGAAACTGATCAGATCCCGGTCATTCATCACATGCATGTCCTCCAGTGTATGACAGCAAAGTTCTGGGAATGTCGGTGCCGACTGCGGGCTGTCCCCTTTCTCTCCAACAATCAGTTCTCCTTCATTAATACAAAGTGTCTTATTTTCCATAAAGTGCTTAAATGCCAGTGCCCTCATCTCCGGTACACTGACAGAGCCTTCGTACTTTATGTACGCATCTGTCTCCAGATCGGCACGCTCCATATAAATGTGTGGAACTGCATTGACACTCTGTTCTCTCAGTTTCTGAATTCTTTCGTTCATACCTCTTCTCATAATTAACCTCCGATTTTTGTATTTGCAAATCCATTTTGGATAAATTGTCTCTGGAATGCTTCCATCTGTTCTTTCGGCGGAATCGTAAATGCTTCCCCCTTATATCTGATATCCAGCTTATCATATTTTCCCCCGGCAATATTATGATACGGGAGCAGATTGATCTGGTTGACAGAAATAGATTGTTTCAGAAAAGTAATCATTGCTTCCATCTCTTCTTCCGTGTCATTGACTCCACCGATGACCGGAATACGAATATAAATCCTTGCCCCACGTTCACTGATGAAACGAAGATTTGACAAAATTAATTCATTGTCTTTCCCCATATATTTTTCATGCTTTTCCGGATCCATTGTCTTGATATCATATAGAAATGTATCCACATAAGGCAGCACGCGCTCATAATTCTCCTGCGGTGCATACCCACATGTGTCAATTGCCACATTGTATCCCTTTCTCTTAAGCTTCTTTAATAACTGCTCGATATAGTCCATATCCTGCGCCATGACCTCACCGCCAGATAACGTTACGCCTCCTCCTGACTCCTCATAGAACATACAGTCTTTCTCAATTTCTTTTATCAATTCCGAAATCGTGTATTCCTTCCCCACAATCTCTCGCGCATTATTCACACAATGATCCAGACATTCTCTGCAAAGTTCACATTTTGTCCGGTCCGTGCACGCAATTCCATCCCGAACCGTCACTGCATGGTGACTACAGATCTGTTCACATGCATGACACCCGCCGCACCGGTCCGCATGGAACATCAGCTGAGGCGTAAATTTCTGACTTTCTGGATTGTGACACCACCAACACTTTAAATGGCAGCCTTTAAAAAAGACCGTCGTTCGAATTCCATCTCCATCATGTATGGAATATTTCTGAATATTCATAATCTCAGGATATTTCATAATCCCCTCCACCTTTTCTTCCGTCAGGATTCTTCTTTTTATGGCTAAAATTCATCCTTATATTTTCATAAAAATGAAATTTTTATCATTTTTTCATATTATATCACAGTATTTTTATTTTGTCATAAAATTATTTTACATTTTTTAATTACTTCTTTCATAAAAAACTTTTTGACTTTTTATAAAATTCATATCTCGTGAATTGATTTTTTCCTGCAAATCCTTTATCATAGAAACAGAAATAAAAAGAAATGGAGCATCCAGTGTGAATAAAAGTGCTGTCATCGGATTTCGCATCAAAGAACTGCGAACAGAAAAAAAATATACATTAAAATATCTCAGTGAACAGACCGGTCTTTCCATCGGCTTTTTGTCACAGTTTGAGCGTGGACTGACCAGTATTGCGATTGATTCTTTGGAAAAGATTGCCCAGGTATTGGAAGTTGAACTCTCGTCCTTTTTTGATCTCTCCTCACCACAGGAGACAAAATATGTAGTACGAAGCTATGAAAAGGAGACTACCCTCGTCAACTCGGAAATCATTGAATATGCATTGACTGACCATCTGACCAGTTTCGATCTGCTTCCGCGCCTTGTAGAGATCATGCCTCCTCTTCCTGAAGAAAAAGAGACTCTGGAACTCTACAATCACACCGGCGAAGAATTCATTTATATTTTAGAAGGAATCCTCACGATGAATATTGATGGTATCACTTATCAGCTTTATCCCGGTGATTCCGTCCACATCCCATCATGCATTCCTCATAACTGGTCCAACAAGACAAATCATATTACAAAAATCCTGACTGTCCACAGTCCAAATCCTCTCAAAAAAGAAGGCTGATCACCTGTCATCTGGGATCTGCCTTCCTTTCACATCTAAATGATATGCTTCCTCATACAGCAGCTGTGAAAGCGGCACCAGCCGGAACCCTTCTCTCTCCAGACTTTCAATGAGCTTTGGCAATGCCTCTTTCGTATATTTTGCCTCACTGTTTAGCCGGATGATTGAGCCCCCTTGCAGCTCTTTATCTTCCATCACTGTCCGTAAGATTGTCTTCGCTCCATAATCTTTCCAGTCCATGGAGTCTATATTTCCCATCACAGTAAGATAGCCTCCTTCTTTTGCTGTCAAAATCACCGTATCATTAAATGCACCATAAGGTGGTCGGAAGAACTTCATCTCTTTCCCTGTCAATTCTTTTACTGCCTGATGTGTCTCTTTTAATTCTTTCTCTATCTCCTCTTTTTCAAGCTGTACCATGTTCCGATGTGTCGCCGAATGGTTCCCGATATCATGCCCTCCTTGAACGATCCCCCGAACATCTTCCGGATACTGTTTCACCCAATCCCCAGTGACAAAAAAAGCAGCACGAACATTATGATCCTCAAGAATCTCCAGTATGTCCTTTAGACTACTGTGATCCCATGCACACTCAAATGTCAGCACTGCCTTCTTCTCTTCTGTTTCCACCGACTGAATCGGTAATTCTTTTCCGTAAACATTGTTGCTTACAGTAACTATCTCTGGGAGATGCCACACAGCACCTACGGCCAGAAGAAACACAGACACAACAAACAAACAGCATTTCCAGATTTTTTTCATACCGTTCTCCAGCTTTCTTTTACTTTACTATATGCCTGCTTCTTACTGCTTATATCCTAATTGACAAGATCGTAAACTATTCCCAGGTAATATTTCCTATTTCATAGATTGATACAACTTCATTCTGATAGCTTACTGCAAGTTTTAAATGATAAGTACGAGAAAAATTATTTCCGTCTTTGACTCCTTTTAATACAACATCACAAGTAACATTTCCAATCTGTTTCCCCTGATATTCTGTCGCATATGCACTTTCTATCTTCGCTTCTGCGCTCTGTACCTGCACTTCACTGTCTTTATAAAATGTTTTCCTGTCCTTTTTTACTTTTTCTCTCTGTTTGTCGTCTACGATACTCTGATAAAAGCTATTATCGATTGTTTTCCGATTCTGCTTACTCACAGAACTGTCTACCAACACGACAGATTTTGCCCAGTTTTCCACTCCTCTTTTGATTTTTTCGTTTTCCTCGTCTGACACTTTTTGATCTGATTTTGGAAGTTTGTCATAAAAGAATTCATAAGTCTTTCCTTTTTCTTTTTTCACTTCTTCCTTTTCTTCTTTTTTACATCCTGCTGCCATCATTGCAATCAGGCAAAAGAAAATAGTCATCATACCTATTTTTCTCATTGTTTTTCGCATGATTTTCTTCTCCAAATTTCCTTTCATTTCAAAAAAGATTGCCAAAAACACAGATCTATTCTCTGCATTTTTGGCAATACTAATTAATTTTTACTTACGATACAGAATCTAACTACTATTTTCTCTTCTTAAGTAATGCTGCAATTGCTGCAAGCGCCCCTGCTCCTAAGATTGAAAATGTACCTGCCGCTTGAAGATCATCACCTGTTTTTGGTGTTTTAGCTTTATTCTCTGTCTTTTTATCCTTCTCCTGTGTTTTCCCGTCATCTTTGTTTGCATTATCTTGATTTGGTTTTTCTGGGTTCTCCGGATTTGGCTTTTCCGGATTCTCTGGATCTGGTTTATCTGGAGTTTCTGTGTTTTTTTCAACAATCATGGTGTGTCCTGCTGTCGCTCCAAATGGTACCTGAATATTCGTAACTTGCTCCACTCCTTCTGCAAGTTTATATCCTTCTGGTAAGTTGAAGTCTGTTCCAAGCATGAATGTCCATGCCTCTCCATCTGCTCCTGTTGCTGTTGTTTTCGCTTCTGCTTCTCCTACTTTTTCTCCATCAACAGTTTCAAATGTTACATTTAATTTTGTTTCTACCACTTCTCCTGCAACCGGTTCTACTACTACTGTATGTCCCGCTGTTGCTCCAAATGGTACCTGAATATTTGTTACCTGCTCTACTCCTGTTGCAAGCTGCCATCCTTCTGGTAAGTTGAAGTCTGTTCCAAGCATGAATGTCCATGCCTCTCCATCTGCTCCTGTTGCTGTTGTTTTCGCTTCTGCTTCTCCTACTTTTTCTCCATCAACAGTTTCAAATGTTACATTTAATTTTGTTTCTACCACTTCTCCTGCAACCGGTTCTACTACTACTGTATGTCCCGCTGTTGCTCCAAATGGTACCTGAATATTTGTTACCTGCTCTACTCCTGTTGCAAGCTGCCATCCTTCTGGTAAGTTGAAGTCTGTTCCAAGCATGAATGTCCATGCTTCTCCATCTGCTCCTGTTGCTGTTGTTTTTGCTTCTGCTTCTCCTACTTTTTCTCCGTAAACAGTTTCAAATGTAATATTTAATTTTGTTTCTACTACTTCTCCCGGCACTGGTTCCACAACTACTGTGTGTCCTGCTGTTGCTCCAAATGGTACTGCCACGTTTGTTGTCTGCTCTACTCCTGTTGCAAGCTGATATCCTTCTGGTAACTGATAGTCTGTTCCGAGCATGAATGTCCAGTCACCTGTTCCTGTTGCCGTTGTACTTGCTACAGTTTCTCCTACTTTTTCTCCGTAAACAGTTTCAAATGTCACTGTCAGTACAGTAGGCCTTACTACTTCCTGAACTGGTTCTACTACTACTGTATGTCCTGCTGTCGCTCCAAATGGTACTACTACATTTGTTACCTGCTCTACTCCTGTTGCAAGCTGGTATCCTTCTGGTAACTGATAGTCTGTTCCAAGCATGAATGTCCAGTCGCCTGTTCCTGTTGCTGTTGTACTTGCTACAGTTTCTCCTACTTTTTCACCATGTACAGTTTCAAATGTAATATTTAATTTTGTTTCTGTCACTGCACCTGCAACTGGTTCTACTACTACTGTATGTCCTGCTGTTGCTCCAAATGGTACTGCTACATTTGTTACCTGCTCTACCCCTGTTGCAAGCTGGTATCCTGCTGGTAACTGATAGTCTGTTCCAAGCATGAATGTCCAGTCGCCTGTTCCTGCTGCCGTTGTACTTGCTACAGTTTCTCCTACTTTTTCTCCGTAAACAGTTTCAAATGTCACTGTCAGCACAGTCGGTCTTACTGCTTCCTGAACTGGTTCTACTACTACTGTATGTCCTGCTGTCGCTCCAAATGGTACTGCTACATTTGTTACCTGCTCTACTCCTGTTGCAAGCTGGTATCCTTCTGGTAACTGATAGTCTGTTCCAAGCATGAATGTCCAGTCGTCTGTTCCTGTCGCTGTTGTTTTTGCTACAGTTTCTCCTACTTTTTCACCATGTACAGTTTCAAATGTAATATTTAATTTTGTTTCTGTCACTGCACCTGCAACTGGCTCTACTACTACTGTATGTCCTGCTGTTGCTCCAAATGGTACTGCTACATTTGTTACCTGCTCTACTCCTGTTGCAAGCTGATATCCTTCTGGTAACTGATAGTCTGTTCCAAGCATGAATGTCCAGTCGCCTGTTCCTGTCGCTGTTGTTTTTGCTACAGTTTCTCCTACTTTTTCACCATGTACAGTTTCAAATATAATATTTAATTTTGTCTCTGTCACTGCACCTGCAACTGGCTCTACTACTACTGTATGTCCTGCTGTCGCTCCAAATGGTACTGCTACATTTGTTACCTGCTCTACTCCTGTTGCAAGCTGGTATCCTTCTGGTAACTGATAGTCTGTTCCAAGCATGAATGTCCAGTCGCCTGTTCCTGCTGCCGTTGTACTTGCTACAGTTTCTCCTACTTTTTCACCATGTACAGTTTCAAATGTTACATTTAATTTTGTTTCTGTCACTGCACCTGCAACTGGCTCTACTACTACTGTATGTCCTGCTGTTGCTCCAAATGGTACTGCTACATTTGTTACCTGCTCTACTCCTGTTGCAAGCTGGTATCCTGCTGGTAACTGATAATCTGTTCCAAGCATGAATGTCCAGTCACCTGTTCCTGTCGCTGTTGTTTTTGCTACAGTTTCTCCTACTTTTTCGCCATGAACAGTTTCAAATGTAATATTTAATTTTGTTTCCGTTGCTACTGCTTGTTCCAGCATCTCTTTCTGTAAGCTTTCTACTTTCTGTGCATACACATCTTCTGCAAGTACATTTACAGCTGGCATTCCAGCGAGAACTGCTGTCAATGAAAGTACCCCTACTTGCTTTGCTACAAATCTTTTCTTCATAACACTACCTCACTTTTCTTTTTTGCTCACACTTTCAAAAGCTGCGTCCCCACTTTTCCGTTCACGTACCTGCATTCATGTCTCAAGCTCACACGCATGCTTTTCTATTCTCCACTATTATAAGTCTTAGTTTTTAAGACGTCAACTACCAAATGCCATTTTTATCGGACTTTCATGAATTTTCATAGAGCCCTGGTTTATATTAATCAAAAAAGGAGAATTTCATGAAAAATATTGGACTTACCCTTAAAAATGCGCGGGAAAATAAAGACTATACACAAAAACGTGTCATGGAATTAACTGGAATTAATCGGAAATCTTTGTCGGGATATGAGAACAATGTTGCAGAACCAGATTTGAATACCTTTGCAACCTTGGCAAGATTATACGATCTTTCTGCCGATGATGTATTAGAAATCAAGACCGGACATGCTTCATTATCCCTTTCCCGTCTGGAAACCCGGATGCTATTAGTATTTCATTCGTTGCCAGAAGAAAGGCAGCGAGAATTCCTTGTCCAAATAGAAGCCTTATCCAAATATCTCGGCACTCAATAAGCTTTATACATTTTTCACCGTTTTTTTATTGTATTTTTCCTGATTTTCTGCTAGAATAACTTGCAGAAATATGATCATAATATATTCAGGATTTTCTGATATGTGTTTTATATTTTTATAACCATTCAGTTAGGAGGTGACTTTATGAAAAAATATATTTGCGAACCATGCGGATATGAATATGATCCAGAAATCGGTGATCCAGATAACGGAATCGCACCTGGAACAGCATTCGAAGATCTTCCGGAAGATTGGGTATGCCCACTCTGCGGTCTTGGAAAAGATGTTTTTGTAGAAGCGTAAAAAAATAAGGATGGTGAGTTTGACTACTCTCCATCCTATTTTTATACTCTTTATCAAGACTTAGGGGAAACTATTTTATTCCAAATGAGAAATCTCTGTAGAATCCTCTTCTTAGTCTATTCTAGTGCATCCAAATCTTTCTGCCAAAGTGTCACACATGCATCACTCGGCATCCGCCAGTCGCCTCTTGGCGAAAGCGACACTGTTCCTGTCTTCGGTCCATCCGGAAGACAAGATCGTTTAAACTGCTGAGAGAAAAATCTCCAATAAAATTTTTTCAGCCACTTCAAAATTATCTCATCTTCATAAATCCCACCAAACGCATATTTTGCCAAACGATAGATCTTCGACGGTTCATAACCGAATCTCAAAACATAATAGAGATAGAAATCGTGTAGTTCATACGGTCCTACAGTTTCTTCTGTCTTCTGCACGATTTCCCCATCCTTAGGCGGCAAAAGCTCTGGGCTTACCGGCGTATCCAAAATATCAAAGAGTAGTCCCTTTAATTCTGGATCTTCACATTCTTCAGCATAATATCTTACAAGATGATATACCAATGTCTTCGGCACAGAGGCATTGACTCCATACATAGACATGTGATCTCCACTGTAAGTTGCCCATCCAAGTGCAAGTTCTGACATATCCCCGGTTCCAATGACCATCCCATTTGTCTTGTTCGCCAGATCCATGAGAATCTGTGTCCGCTCTCTCGCCTGCGCATTCTCATAGGTGACATCATGCTCTTCCTCGGACTGCCCGATGTCTTCAAAATGTACCCTAACTGCATTCTGAATCGGAATTTCTCTCAACGTAGCTCCAAGCTTTTCCGTCAATCTGCATGCATTTTGATAAGTCCTGTCTGTTGTCCCAAAACAAGGCATCGTCACTGACAGAATCTGACTTCTGTCAATTCCGAGAAGATCAAACGATTTTGCAGTAACAAGCAATGCCAGAGTAGAATCGAGCCCCCCTGAAATTCCAACTACTGCACGCTGACAGTTCGTGTGCAGCATCCGCTTTTTCAGACCGACGGCCTGGATCATCAAAATTTCCTCACACTGTCTGCTGCGCGTAACCTTATTCTCCGGAACAAACGGAGACATCGGAATCTTCCTTGTCAACATGGTCTCTTCTTTCTCAATCTCAAACGGAATGTAAGGAATCGAATACTCTCCCTTTCTCTGGAAAGTAGTATTCTTTCTACGCTCTCCAAGAAGCATCTCCACATCGATCTCCGAATAAATTGCGCCACTCGTAAAACGCTTGGATTCTTTTAAAATCTCTCCATTTTCTGCAATAATATTATGTCCTCCAAACACAAGATCTGTCGTAGACTCCCCTTCTCCCGCATTTGCATATACATATCCGGCAAGAAGACGTGCAGACTGCCCCGCGATCAGACTCCTTCTATACTCTTCTTTTCCCGCAATCTCATTGCTCGCTGAACAATTGACGATCAATGTCGCACCCTCAACCGCTGCCTCGATACTTGGCGGTACGGCAGACCACACATCCTCGCAAATTTCCGCAGATACAACGAGATGCTTCATCGTCTCCGCCTGAAAGAGCAGCCTCGGACCAAACGGAATCCTGTGTCCTTCCGTCTCGATCATCTGTACGGACTGTGGTCCTGCCTGAAACTGGCGCATTTCATAAAATTCTCCATAATTAGGAAGAAATGTCTTCGTCACCAATCCTAAAACCTTCCCATGATTTAGTGCCGCTGCTGTATTATAAAGCTTTCCCGCGACTTCATAAGGGACTCCCACAAAAATAAGTGCATCTTTCTCCTTTGTATACTCTGCAATCCGATATAATCCTTGTTTTGCCTCACGCAAAAGAATTTCCTGTGAGAACAGGTCTCCACACGTATATCCGGTAATACATAACTCTGGAAACGCAATGACCTTTGCTCCCTGCTCTGTCGTCTCATCAATCATTCTGCAGATTTCATTTACATTATATTCAACATCTGCCACACGCATATTCGGTGTGACAGCTGCCACTTTTACAAATCCCTGCTTCATACTCTCTGCTCCTTCTGATTATCTAGTTGCTTTTTTGATCAATGTCTTTAATTCTTCCACAGAAAATTCATAACTCTTCCCACAGAAATGGCAGTTGACCTCAATCGGCTTTCCATCTTCGATCATCTCCTGAATATCTTTCTTCCCAATGCTGATGATTGCTTTCTCTACACGTTCTTTTGTGCAGTTACAGTAAAACTGTGCCGGCATTGTATCTTTTACTTCTACTTCAAATCCATCCAGTACTTCTTCTAAAATCTCCTCCGGTGTCATTCCTTTGTCCAACATAGAAGTCACAGAAGAAATTTTCTTAATATTTGCTTCCAGTCTGTCTACAACATCGTCATCTACAAATGGCATCAGCTGTACAATAAATCCTCCCGCCTGCTTCACGGTATTGTCGTGTTCCATCAGTACACCAAGTCCTACCGAAGATGGCACCTGCTCAGAAGTTGCAAAATAATAAGTCAGATCTTCCGCGATCTCACTCGTCTGAAGAATTGTCTGCCCTACATATGGCTCTTTCAATCCCATATCTTTGATTACGGAAATCAAACCAATCCCAAGCGCTCCTGCCACATCGAGTTTCCCCTGTGCATTCGGTGGGAGCATGACCTCCGGGTGTTCCACATAGCCCTTTACATTTCCCTTACTGTCTGCAGTGACTGTAAGCCCTCCGATCGGACCATCTCCTTTGATTTGGATCGTTAACATATCACTGTCATTTTTCATCATGCTTCCCATCATCGCGCCGCCCGTCAAAAGTCTTCCAAGCGCAGCCGTTGCGACCGGGCTTGTATTATGTGCCTGTCTCGCTGCCTCCACGGTCTCTTTTGTTGTTGCAGCAAATGCACGAATCTGATTATTTGCTGCTGTTGCTCTTACAATATAATCTGTCATAAATTTCTTCCTCTTTCATTGTTTTCTGTTTCTGATCTGTCTCTGATCTATTCCCTGCACTTTCCAGATTCCCTTGCGATCACATAGACTCGCTCGCTTTCTTTTGTCGGTGGATTCCTTGTAAATGCATCGTATGCAGTGACAAACTTCATGCCGGATTTCTCCAGCAGCCTTTTGACTGTCTCCAGCTCATACCCTTTCTGGTAATGTGTCTCGACATATTTTCGATATAAATTTCCCTCTTCCTGAAGAAACAGACTCAACTCATATTCATTGATCTGCTCCTCTTCATAATAATAATTGTCCCAGATAAAGCTACAGTCTTCCCGGCTCTCCGCGATTGTCTGATCTCCCAGGATCTCCCGGTATTTATATACCGTATTAAAATCAAATATAAATACACCTTCCGGATCTAGATAATTATTGACAAGCCTGAAAACTTCTTCCAACTCCGCTTCCTCTGTAATATAGTTAAGAGAGTCACAGATACTGATCACTGCACGGACAGTCCCATACAATTCAAACTCCCTCATATCCTGAAGCAGATACAAAATATCCCTTCCAGATTCTGCCCGCTTCTCCATCGCGATTTCCAGCATCTCCTCCGAATAATCCACACCGATCATGTCAAATCCACGCGCAGCCATCAGTTCTGTCAGAGTTCCGGTTCCACATCCAAGATCTAATACAATTCCATCTGTCACTTCATACTCGGCCAACAACCTTGACAGATATTCTGCCCACTCTTCATATGGAATATTATCCATAAAGATATCATAGACTGACGCAAAACTTGTATACGCTTCCAATTACTTTTCTTCCTTTCCAGCGCCTTCGCCACAAGCAGCCTCATTTTTTTCGACAGACTGCTCTTCTGAAGGGACCTCTGTATTTCCCGCAGGCACATCCGCATTTGCCTGCGCCTCTTTCTGCACAGCATCCTTTACAACTGTCTGTGCGCGTTCCTGCCTGTCCGTTCTCTGCTGCCCCATTCCATAACACGGTGTTTTTCTTATATAAAACAGGTAGATTCCTCTGTAAAGCGGCACAAAAATACCTAAAACCGCATGGATTACTGCAAGATGCAGTGGCATATACCGGCTGTAAATCTGATAATCCACCAGTACATTCAACACACTCATCACCGCTTGATAAACAATCGAAATGACCAGAACCGGTATAGCGAAGGCAAATAACAGCACCGAAACGACTGCCTCAACACCTCCGTTTATCATCACACTCGCACCAAATATCGCGAACATAAAACACACCAGAAGCAGGCAGCTGACAATGACGCTGTAAGCAATCGGCATAAGCACAAGCAAGAGTCCCGGATTTTTCACAGAGTGTTTCTTCAGATAAATATCTCCTGACAACTCACCTCTTAAATAAGTTCTTGCAAATGGAACAAATGCCATCCACGGAGAAGGATGGTTTCTATTTGCCGCCATACGATACAAGCCCATTCCAAGAAAAATGTATTCTACTGCCGCCACAAAAAGGGCACCTGCGAATATAAGCAAATAAACAGTTGGCAAAACCATCCCTTCCGGACTTCCATAATGATACATATAGTGATACATAACATGCTCCTTTCTAAAATTCATTACTACAAATATCATATCATATCTCGGTTTTAAATACACGAAAAAAAGCAGCTCCATTTCAAAAATTTCTAGAAAGATTTTCTCAATATTTTTTTCTTGACATTATAATCATAATCAACTACAATGAAACCGAACAAAAAATATGAGAAATTCGGTAGGTGAGGCTACCATAGGGATTTGGATTTTCCTAAGATTGCTGCCGCAAAATTGTGGAGACACAATTAGTTGGTTAGCAGGCTATGTCGTAATAAGGCATAACCTAATGCAATTTTTACGCCCTATGATGCTAAAGCTTGAACGATTGTCCTTTCAGACAGAAATATAGGGTATATTTGTATTTCCATCTTCGACATCTTTCAGGCATGTCGGAGATTTTTTTATTTCATATACTTTCTTGTTTTTACTGAATTTCTATCAACTTCCAGAAAGGGGTGTATATTTATGAATGCTAAAATTTTTACAGAACTTCTAATCAAAGGTGATTTCAAAGCCGTCCATAGTATTTTAGATGTAATGAATGTGGTCGATATCGCTCTTTTATTAGAAGAGCTCAACGAAAAAGAACTTGCGATTGCCTTTCGTCTGATCCCAAAAGACAAGGCTGCTGATGTGTTTTCCAATATGTCTAATACAATGCAGACAAACCTTGTAGAAATGTTTACCGAAAAAGAATTGAAAGAAATCCTCGACGATCTATATATGGATGATACTGTGGATCTTCTCGAAGAGCTTCCGGCCAATCTTGTCACCCGCATTCTCAATGCAGTGGACAGCAGCAAGAGAAACAGCATTAATCTTCTGTTGAATTATCCTGAGGACAGCGCCGGCAGCATTATGACAACCGAATATGTCTCCCTCCACCAGTCCATGACTGTCAAAGAGGCTATGACACACATCAAACAGGTCGGCATCCACAAAGAAACCATCTATACCTGCTATGTTCTGGAGCGCAGAAAGTTGATTGGAATCGTCTCTGCCAAAGACTTGATGACGATGAATGACGATACTGTCATCTCCGAAATCATGGAGACCGAGATTATTTCCGCTACCACTCACACAGACCAGGAGGAAGTTGCCCAACTGTTTTCCAAATATGGACTGCTTGCAATTCCGATCCTTGACACCGGCGGTCTGATGGTCGGGATTGTCACAGTCGATGATGCGATGGATGTCATGGTGGAAGAGGCTACCGAAGATATCACGATCATGGCGGCAATGAACCCAAGTGAAAAATCTTACTTTGAAACTTCCGTATTTTCTCACGCCAAAAACCGTATCGTGTGGCTCCTTGTCCTGATGCTCTCCGCCTCCATTACAGGCGCCATCATCACAAGATACGAGGATGCCTTCTCCGCAATCCCGCTCCTTGTCTCCTTCATTCCAATGCTGATGGATACCGGCGGAAACTGTGGTTCCCAGAGTTCTACACTGATCATCCGCGGTCTGGCGCTGAATGAAATACGTTTCCGGGACATTTTCAAAGTCATCTTCAAAGAATTCCGGATTGCACTGATCGTCAGTGTCGTCCTCGCCTTTGCAAATGGACTTCGGATTTTCCTTGTCTACCACGACATGAAACTTGCTGTTGTCATCGGCCTTTCCCTGATTGCAACCGTGATTTTATCCAAATTGATCGGCTGTGTGCTTCCGCTTGCCGCTAAGAAAGTTCACTTAGATCCAGCAATCATGGCTGCACCTCTGATCACAACACTTGTAGATACCTGCTCGATCATTATCTATTTTTCGATTGCCACACAGGTATTCCATCTGAATTAATGTTTCTTATTTGCCATCATGATCTGCCGCTGCATTTCATGATGGCATTTTACACCTCTTTACTATTGACTTCCCAATAACGTTTTTCGTGGTTTCAATCTCTTCATATAAATAAGGAACCCTACCAACAGACAAATTCCTTTTAAAATGCTTGAGATTGTAATGCTCCACCAGATTCCATTTAATCCAAGTGCAGTTGCAGTCAAGAGCATCGCCATCGGAATTCTTGCAGTAGTCAGGATTACACTGACAATAGATGGCGGCAATGTCTTCCCAATCCCCGCAAAAGCGCCCCCAGTCGTAATTTCCGCACACATAAACAACTGTGAATACCCTAAAATTCTTAGATAATCAACTCCCATCGGCAAAATCTTGTCATCTGGGATAAAAATTCGGAAGATCACCTCTGGACATCCGATCAGAAGAATCGTACAGAAAATCCCCCAAACAGTGACAACTCCCATTGCAATCCGGTATCCCTTCTTTACACGTTTGATATTGTCTGCTCCATAGTTCTGCGCTACAAACGAATTGACTGCGGCTGCAAATCCTTCTGCGGTCATCCAGGAGATGGACTCAATCTGCGATCCGACTTTCTGCACTGCCACAGCGGAATCCCCAAATCCCGCAATCAAACGTGCAATGATCATCGAGATCCCTGTAAATATCATACTCTGTACTGCACTTGGCAGACCAATTTTGATCAGAAGCAGCATATGTTCTCTATGGATCCCGGATAAAATCCTCACTTTCTGAAAGACTGTCTCCTCATGAAATGCTGCCCACAGAAACATTGCTGTCACAACTGTCTGGGCAAGAACCGTAGCCACAGCCGCTCCGAGCACCCCCATTTTAGGAATCGGTCCGGCTCCAAAAATCAACAGTGGATCTAAAACAATGTTGATCAAAAGTCCTACTGCAGTTGCCATAAAAGAAATCCTGCTATTTCCCATAGCAGTCATGATCCCGGTAAATATCTGATTTAAAAAGGAAAAGATCACTCCCCCGCAAGTCACTTGGAGATAAATCCTCGCATCCGCAACGACCTGCGGACTATTCAAATGGAAAAAACTGATCAGAGGTCCTGCAAAAAGTACCGCTGCCAACCCATAAATGATTCCAAATAAAATTCCAAGCTGTAGTGCGCTCTTTGTAAATACCGTCGCTTCCTCATAATCTTTCGCTCCGATTGCGTGTGCAACCTTTACCTGCCCGCCCATTTTCGCAAGTGTTGCAAGCCCATTGGCGAGCCACATATACATTCCCGCTGCGCCGACCGCTGCCACCGCATCACTGCTGATTCTTCCAATCCAGATCATATCCGTCATATTATACGCCATCTGTACAAGAGATGTCGCCATGATTGGAAGAGCAAGCTTGGTCAGTGATGGGAAAATCGATCCCTCCAGTAGATTTACACTTTTTTTCATCTTCGTTATTCCTTCCTATTCTCTTTTCTGTGTTATAGCAATACTGTCACAATTTTACCATACTCACACAAGAAAGCAACTGTTTTTATGCTTATAACTTTTTCCTTTTTGAATCATTCTTCCATTTTTATACATCCCCATTTTTACTGAAATTTTTCATAATCCTGTTTAGAAAATATTCCAGCTGCTCTAGAGGCATTTACATAAGTATAAAGTCTTTCTCCCTCATCTGATGCTTCATGTTCCCCGCCTCCTGCTGAATCAATCTTCATGTCATATCCTTCTGCTTTGGCATAAAGTGTCAAAGTTGTCACCGCGCGCGATAAATGTAAAATCGTCCCAACCGCCATGACTTTATGTACTTTTATTTCTTTGCAAATAGAGAGGATTCCGATTGCATTCCCATAGGTATCTCTTGCCCTCTCATCCAACAATATTCTGTCTTCTGCTACCCCCTGTTCTAGAAGCCATTCTTTCATCACCGATGCCTCTGTAAATTTTGTCTTGACATCGCCTCCGCTCAAAATGATTTTTGCGTCCGGAAACCGCTCCGCCAACTCTAATGCACACTCCAATCTGCTCAAAAGTCCCGCGGACGGCTTTCCATTTTCCTTTGGTGTCTGTCCAAATACTGCAATAGCTTGCGGAATCATATCCGTTTGCGGTTCACTTCCATATGACTGCTTTAAAAGTTCATCTGTTTCTTCTAGAACATTTCTTACAGCATCCGCCGCCTGCCCGGATACCTTCTCCAAAGCTAACAGTCGCTCTTTCTCTCCTTCTTCATTCTCTAAAATATGCATCAATACTGTAGTAACTCCCAGTGCATGCACATCTGTTCTGTCTCTTTCCAATATTCTATCCAGTTGTGACAGCGCTGCCTCATAATTTTTATTGATCATATAAGCTTCCGCCTGAAGTCGGTATGCATCCAGATAGTCTGGATCTTCTGTGACAATTTCATCCAACTCTCTGTAAAGCTGAGTCCATTCCCATCTCCGAAAATACGTTACCGCCTGTTTTAATACCGGATCATCCACATATTCTTCAGCATACATCGGAACAAGATCTTCCATCGCTTTCCCTCTTCCCGGCTTCCCAGGAATCGGCATATCCACTTCCTCTGTCAGTGTTACCTTCGGCATCTTTTTTATATAGAAATAACTCCCTGTGCCGATCAATATCATCACAATACCTAGCAGGATGATCAAATATTTTCTTGTCTTTCTCTCTTTCATCTTACATCACCTCTATATTTCTTCTGCAAAACGTACTCCTTCCAGCTTTGTCACTGTCCGAAGTAATACTTCCCTTGATAGGGCCTTTTTCCCCGCAAGCGTTACCGTAAAGCAAATCACATCATTCCCCATATAACTGTCACGCTCTATCTGTAGGTTACTTAATTCCATATCTCTGTCACGCAAATTTCTGATAAATTCTCCAATCGGAATCTTCTTGTCAAGTTCTACATAAACGTCCAAAATATGAAGTCGGTTTCTCATTAAAAAATCCCAGTGCTGAAGCAATGTAAGAACAATAAAAATAGTTACACCACCAATCATTGCAATTTCATAAGCGCCAATTCCAAGCGCCAGTCCAACACACGCCGATGCCCATAATCCCGCTGCTGTTGTCAGCCCCTTGATCTGATTGTGGGGTGTAACCATAATTGTCCCCGCTCCCAAAAAACCAATCCCGCTTATCACCTGAGCTCCCATCCTTACCGGGTCGCCCGTCCCGGCATTTTGATAAATATACTGATTGGTCAGCATCACAATTGTTGCTCCAACACATACAAGGACATAGGTTCTCAACCCTGCCGGCCGATTCTTTAAGCCACGCTCAAACCCTAAAATTCCTCCGATCAGAACCGAAAGTACAAGCCTGAAAACTACCGCCTGTAATGTGACTTCCCGAAAACCTGCCAACATCTTCTCTTTCCTTTCTCCTGCAACATTTCTTAGTTAGAGAAAGCTGCTGCTTTTGCAGCAAGATGCATTTCTATAGGATTTTTTGTCCCTTTGCATATCACCACATTTGCAACAGCTCTTTTTATAATTTTCTCATCATTTCAGATCAAATATACTTCTCAATGAAATCACTCATAATCCCAGGCCAATCTGTCTGCATCACATTGATTCCCTTATCAATCAGCTTTCCCCATGCCTTTTTAGGGGACTCTTTAATTGCCATATCATCGTCAAGACCTCCAAAAAGGTCATATTTCTGAGATCCTCCAAGTGTAATTGCATTCGCCCAGCAAAATAGTCCCTGTTCCTTGACCCATTGAATATTACAATCTTGAAAAAGTTCTTCTTCGGAATTTTTTGCAATCATTTCAACTCCTACGATATTAATATTCTCATAAGCCAACACCGTCTTGATTTCCTCCAAATTATATGCAATTGGCATATACATCACTTTCATCTTGCATTCTTCCAGATAGTCTAAATATTTCTTTTTTACGGGAGTTTTGATAATTGCTTGGTGAATTGCCTGTGGATATTTTTCTAACAGACTTATCACTTCCGGAAGAATATCCCATGCCCTGTCAATATTAAACAATTCTCCTGACTGAAAAGACTGCAAAATATCTTCAAACTTTTCAACACCATATTCAGCTGGCTCTTCAATAATATTTTTGTATTTAAATGCGTCAATCTCTTTAGAAGTATAAGTTTTAATATTTCGTCTCTTCCGCAGAAGACGCATCTCATATCCGTCATGAAATGCATAGACAACTCCGTCCGTAGATGAAATCAAATCACATTCAAACATATCCGCATGCATTTGCAATGCTGCCCGGTACGCCGGAATCGTATTTTCTATAATATTGCCGCAGCCACACCCTCTATGAACAGCAATTAACACCTTTTTTTCTTCTAGTTTCTGATTTAAAAGCCTATTTATTTCTTTAAACTTTTCCTTACCTACCATATTTTCCCTCATTACTACTATTTTTTTACTTTTGTTTTATCTCCTCTTCCATAGACAAAATAAACAACTGTCCCGGAGATTATCATCATAAGCACCGCATAGACAAATGACAATGCCGAATTATCCGCATTTGTTTGTGCATCTGTCAATGATTTGATATAAACTCCAAGCGGTTGATTCAAAGGATGATACATAAATACAGACATATCATAATCTCCAAGCAGACCATTAAAATTCAGTGCAAAAATTGCAAGAACTGTCGGCAGAACGATTGGCAGGATCACTCTTCTGAAAGTATAAAACCCTTTGGCCCCAAGACTTCTTGCTGCATCCTCCAGCGAATCATCCAATGAGAAAAATGCCGCCTTTGTCATACGAAGTGTAAATGGGATTTTAATGATCACATATCCGATGAACATAATAACAGATGTCCCTGTCAATATTTTGTTAAACATCCAGAATCTTGGAGTGTTATATGTAGTGATCAATCCGATCGCAATCAATGTTGTCGGAAGTAGCCACGGGATTAAAAGCCCA
Source organism: Faecalimonas umbilicata (assembly GCF_042846195.1). Lineage (NCBI taxonomy): Bacteria > Bacillati > Bacillota > Clostridia > Lachnospirales > Lachnospiraceae > Faecalimonas > Faecalimonas umbilicata. Next base: position 836,686 of record NZ_AP031411.1, on the reverse strand, counting down.
TATTCCAATGCTGCTGATGCCTTATTCTTATTCTTTTGAATAATGCGGCATGCCATTAATACAAGGATTGCAACTGCCACTGCAGATAGCAATGAATAAATAACACTGACAATAAACGGTCTGTACGCTGAGGCCTCTGTTAAAATCGTCTTATAATTATCCAAAGTAAATGCTGACAAACTTAACTTTCTTGTCGCAATTGTTTTTGCATCTGTAAATGAGAACAGCACGATTAAAACAACCGGCAGTACATAGATCAAAAACAGGATATACGCATAAATATGTACAAGCACATTGATAATTGGATTTCTGATCTTCTGCTTTCTAATAGTCGTCTTTACTTTTGAAATCGACATATAATGCCCGCGCTTTTCAATCTTCATCATCACTGTAAGCAGTAAAATTGTCGCAATTCCTAAAAACAATGCGAGCAAAGCTGCCAATGGTCTTGAATTTACTGTTTTAGAAAAAGTCAAAATCATCGGTGTAATTGTCTGAAAATCATTTCCACCAATCAAAAGCGGAGCAGAAGTCGCTGACAAGCCAGTAATAAATGTTAAAATGGTAACCGCCAGAAGTGATGGTGTCAAAACCGGCAGAACTACTCGCAGCAAAATCCGAATCTGGGATGCCCCCATATTTTGCGCCGCTTCCACTGTCTGAAAATCAACTGCACGCATTGCATTCCTCAAAAAAATCATATGATTTGATGTGCATGCAAACGTCATGACAAACAAAACTGCCCAAAACCCCTGAAACCAGTCTGTTGGGAAATTTGGAATTACCTTTGCAAAAATATTTGTAAGAAATCCATTGTTTCCGTAAATAAATTTGTATCCTGACACAAGAATGATTCCACCATAAATCAGTGTTGTCATATAACCAATGCGTAACATTCTCGCTCCCCGAATATCAAAATATTCCGTGATAAGTACAAGGCTGATTCCAACAAATCCTACCGTCACCGAAAGTGCCGGTGCAAGAATGCAACTATTTCTAAGACTTTTCATTGCTTTTTCCGAACTCAAAAGTTTCTGAAGCGGTTCCAGTGTAAACTCTCCATTTTCAAAAAACACAGTAAAAATCGTATTGATATTCGGTATTACAAGACAGGATAAAATAAACCACACAAAAAATGCATAGATCAAATATTTAGGCAATTGACCGGAATCAAATTTCATCTTTTTCTTTTTCATCATCCTTCTCCTCTAATACTGCATAATATCCTTTGGATTAAAGCTTAATGTTACTTTTTCTCCCTTTTTATAAAGCGGACGTCCACTATTTTTTTCGATCACTTTAAGTGACTCATTTCCGGCTTTCAAAATATATTTAATATAAAGTCCATAAAACTCCGCACTTTCTACTTCCGCTCCGATTTTAAGCGTGTCCCCATCCAAAACATCATTCACATGGATTCGCTCCAGACGGATATAACACTTTTTATCTACATCCACAATGGATTTATTGGAAACATCCAGCCCTGATGCAATCAAAAACTCCTTTTCAAGACGATTGATATCCCCGATAAAATTACATACAAACTCCGTTGCAGAGTGATTATAAATTTCATCCGGTGTACCAATCTGTTCAATGACTCCTTCATTAAATACTGCAATTTTATCAGATAGCGTCAAAGCTTCTTCCTGATCATGGGTGACATAAACACTTGTAATCCCAAATCTTCTCTGCAGATCTTTTAATTCATTTCTAAGCTGCACTCGGAGCTTTGCATCTAAGTTTGACAATGGTTCATCCAAACAGATGATCTCCGGAGATGTTACAAGCGCCCTCGCTATCGCGACTCTCTGCTGTTGCCCTCCTGACAATTCTGAAACCTTCTTTTGAAGCTGCTCCTCACTCAAATCTACTTTTTCTGCCATAGAATATACTTTTTGGCGAATATCTTCTTTACTCATCTTTTGTACTTTTAAACCAAATGCAATATTCTCATATACTGTCATCGTCGGAAACAACGCATAACTTTGAAATACCATTCCAATATTTCTTTTCTCAACAGGAGTATTGGTAATGTCTTTCCCACGGACACTGACCGTTCCATTGACCGGATTGATAAATCCTGTAATCGTACGAAGCGTCGTTGTCTTCCCACACCCTGAAGGTCCGAGAAAAGTGAAAAATTCTCCTTCCTTCACATGGATATTAATATTTTTTAATGCTTTAAAATCTCCAAAGCATACATCAATATTTTCAAGCTTAATCATGGCTTTTTCTCCTTTGCTCGGTTCAATTCCTATGGCATATATTCAAGAATAATTTTCTCACACCATGCATCTATATTTTCTGCCACAAGATCCCAGTCGATATCCTGTGCCGGAATTTTTGCAATTTCCTGATTAAATTCATTTGCCTTGTCCACTGCCTTTTCATTTGCCGGTAATGTGGAAAATTCTTCCGCCCATTGTCCCTGTACTTCCGCACTTCCAAACCAATCTACAAATTCTTTTGCTTCATCTAATTTTTTCGTTCCATTTACAATTCCGATTGCTTCCACTGCATATGGCACTCCAACTTCCGGTACAGCATATGCTGTTTTTGTTCCATACTGCTCGTCACGTGACTCAATGCCACTTGACCACATCTGTCCACAAATAATTGGATTATTCGTATCTGCGATTCTCGCATAGAGATCAACTCCGGACTCATTTGGAGATCCATTTTTATAATAAGATTCAATCTCTTTCCAACCTTCATCAGAAATTCCAAGCTCTCCTTCTGGATCCGCATATCTTGTCAAAATACCTGCCAATACATTTCTTACTGTTCCACCTGAAAGTCCTGTCAGATATTCATATTTGCCATGAAATTCTTCTTTTTGCCACAAATCCGGCCAATCCTTCGGTGCTTCCTCCTCTGATATCTGATTTTCATCGTAGCAAAGTAAAATTGCCTGCTTTACTGTCGCATGATAAAATCCATCCGGATCATTTAATTCTGATTCAACTTCTCCTGCCCACTTCGGAACATATTCTGTCAAAATGTCCTCACTTTTCAAAGAAGACCAAATGATGGAATTCAATCCAAACACTACATCTGCCACAGGAGCATTTTTCTCTGCAATCAGACGACTCTGTGTCTCTGCAGCCCCTGCATCGATAAATTGAATATCAAATCCAGCCTCTTTCGCTTTCTCTTCCAGCCATTCTCCTCGACCATCCGAACCTGAATTTGTATAAATTGTCAATGTTTCTCCTTTTTTTGCTTCATTTTCTGCCTTCTCTTCTTTTCCTGTCTCACCACATCCAGCTAATGAAATCACCATACCTGCACACAGCAAAATGCTAATCAGTTTCTTTTTCATCAGAAAATCCTCCACTTTTTGTAAATTATTGTCTTAGGAAGTTTTTTACACTTCTCTTGTATCGTGTCCTCATTATATTTGATAAATTGGAACGTGTCAATATTTCAAACTTATTTTAACGTCATTTTACACATTTTTAACAAAAGAAGATGTCTATTTTTGTTAGTTTTTACCTTTTTAGTTTTGTTTTAACCTTTTCCAGGTGATAAATATTGGAACGTATCATTCTCTTCTTTTTCTCTCTTGAATTATTTATAGTCTTTTGCTAATCTAATACTATATTGAAAGATTTAAATTTTAGGAGTACATTATTATGCCAACAATGAAAGACATCGCAAAAGAAGCTGGCGTTTCCCACGGAACGGTTTCCAATGTGCTAAACAAGACAGGGAAGGTCAGTATTGAAAAAATAAAATTAGTAGAAGCTGCTGCCAAAAAGCTTGGATATGTTCCAAATGCCCAGGCTCAGCTTCTCCGGCAGGGAAATGCTACGGTCATCGCCTTGATCGTACCGTCACTCCGTGAAGACCTATATATGGATCTCTATACCTCTCTTCAAATTGCCTTTGCTTCTTCCAAGAAGACTGCTGATTATAGTGTACATGTTTATACAACTGATGATATTTGTGAACATGAACTTTCCATCTTAGACAGACTTCCTGTTTCCAACATTTTATCAGTAGTGACTGTTTCCTCCTTAAAAGGAATTTCTCTTTCCAGAAATCCGTATCAGTCACTTCCTTGTCCTGTTTTTTATATAGACCGCTCCCCTGCTGAACTCAGAGACAACGACCATTATATTTCTTTCGATAAAAAACAGATTGGGATTGATCTTGCTAACTATATTTCCCATAATCACTTTGAAAGAATCGCCTTTTTTTCCGCTTCTGGCATTAATCATTGTGAAACACAGCTTTTTATCCACCTGCAGAATGCTCTTTCGAACTCTTCAGTCACACTGGAGCATTTCTCTTCCGATATGAACTTGTCACTGACAAAAGCTTTTGATCTTCTTCAGGAAGAAGCTTCCTATGATTTAGTGATTACTACAAGTATTTTGCGTGCCGATGCTGTGATCAATGCGGTTTCCCTGGCACATTGCAACATGCCGCATATTATGACATTTGCATCCCTGGCCAGGATTCCGCATGGGCATTTTCATGTGTACGAATTGGATTATACTAAAATTGGAATGAAAATTTATGAACTTCTCTGTTCCCCTTCCTCTCAAGACAAGAGAACTACTTCCAATCATATTTTAAAGCCCAAAGGGCTCCCTTTTTTATTTACTAATATAAAAAAAGCCGAGAAAGAAACTCTTTCTATCCTCACTTTAGACACTCCATCCACAGAGGCTTTAAAAAAATTAGCCCCTCTATTTGAAACCATTAGTGGAGTTCATCTAAAAGTAGTCAGTATGCCTTATAATGACCTTCATCAGCAAATTCCTCTGATGACAGAGCAGCATCACTATGATTTAATCCGAATTGATGTTGCAATGCTGGACACACTTGGTGAAAGCACTTACCTCCCATTGACAAGTTGTCTTTCACTTTCTGATATTGATTTTTCTTCGCTGATCTCAACTGGTTATACCGACAATAGCTTTCCAAACTATGCGTCTTACGCACTGCCCTTCGATCTAAGTACACAAATCTTCTTATATCGAAAGGACTTGTTTGAAGATGCTACGATTTGCCGGGCTTTTTATGAGCATTTTCATGAAAAACTTACCGTTCCTTCTAACTGCAGGGACTTTTTGAAAATCGCTGAATTTTTTACAGAATCATACAATACTCTGTCACCAACCTTATACGGAACAACCATGACTTCCGGTGCGGCATCCATCATTGCCAGTGATTTTATGCCCTATCTTTTTTCAGAAAATACTAAGGAAACTATCACAAATCTGTGTCAAAATAAAGAGCATTTACTCTCAGCAATGAAACAATATCTCCAAATGAGTCACTATGCGACCCAACAGCCATGGTGGCTTGACAGTGTTTCACAATTTATTAACGGAAACGCAGCAACTACTATCATCTATTCGAATTATGCCCCATACATCATCAATTCAAAACATTCAGATGTAGTAGGAAAAGTCGGTGCTTCTATTGTTCCCGGAAAGCATCCCTTAATTGGTGGAGGTGTCATCGGAATCTCTAAATACTCAAAAAAAATAGAGGCCTGCCGTCAATTCTTCCAATGGTACTATTCCGAAGAAGTGTCATCTCTTATGATGAAGCTAGGAGGCACTTCCCCGCTCACCACTTCTTACACTGGTTTGAGAAATCTTGACCTCTTTCCATGGCTCCATGCCGTCAAAAAAAGTTTCGATCTGGGCTCTAGAGGCTGCGGAAAACAATCTGGCTGTTCTATCCAACAGTTTGAATTTTCTATAGGAACTTCCATCCGCAATCTTCTCTTAGGAAATATTTCTCCAAATGAAGCATGCGAATGGATTCAGAATACATTTTAAAAAGCCAGTAATGGCGGGCAGAGATTTCTTCTCTGTCCACTATCACTGGCTTTTTTATTCTCATTTTATCAACTTCTTATCTTTCGTCTTTGAATAATTTTCTATTTTCTCCTATGCAATCGCATTTGCCGCATCGTATCCTGATTTTATTGCATTTTCGATATCCGATGCACGGTCTTTGCAGTCTCCGATCTTTGTCACTGCAATGCCTGCTTTCTCTAATTTCTCCGTCTCAAATGTATTTGCTTTTGCTCCTACTGCCATCACAACAAAATCATAAGGGATTTCTTTCGTCTCATCATCTCCTGTCTTACATACGACTGACTTCTCTCCGATGCTCTCTACTTTATGAGATACATACTGAGCAACGTGATTTTTTTCAAAATTTTCCATCAAAGTAGGAAGGATTGTACTGCTCTCTCCGTTTGCAATCTTATCCAGCATTTCGATGATACTTACTTCACACCCTCTCTCTGCCAGATATTCTGCGGTTTCACATCCTACCATTCCACCACCGATCACAGCTGCTCTTCCATATACCTGTGCAGTTCCTTCCAGCACATCCCATGCACTGCATACGCGTGTGCTGTCTGCCCCTGGGATTGGGAGCATCATGTTAGAAGCTCCGGTCGCAACGATCACTGCATCTGCTCCATAAGCAAGCAGATCATCCTCTGTCACTTTCTTTCCACAGAAAATTTCCACACCGGCCTCTTTTACTGCATTTGTCAGGTAAACAAGCGCACGTTCCAGCTCTTCTTTTCTCGGCGGAACTTTAGCGATCTGAATCTGTCCTCCGAGAACTGTCTTCTCTTCAAACAGGGTCACCTGATGTCCTTTTAATGCCGCAACTCTCGCAGCTTCCAGTCCTGCCGGGCCTCCGCCGACTACAACAACTTTCTTTGGTGTCTCTGCAGGTGTGATCTTTCTCTCTAATTCATATCCGTTTTCTGCATTTAAAATACAGCTTAAGAATTGTCTGTTCTGGATTCGGTCTGTACATCCTTTGTTGCACATGATGCACTGGCGGATCTGATCTCCATTACCTTCTTCCAGCTTTTTGCCCCAATCCGGATCTGCAAGAAGCGGTCTACCCAGTCCGATAATATCTGCCTTTCCACTTTCCAGGATACTCTCTGCAAGCGCCGGACTTACGATTCTTCCAACAGTGCTGACTGGAATGTTGACCTGTTCTTTCACTTTTCCTGCAATGTCAGCAAAGAATGCATATGGCTGAACACCCATCGGTGGAATGGTATCTGCCATATTCCCAGTATGATTTGCCTGTGCCACATGGAGCATATCTACTCCGGCTTCCTCAAGCCATTTTGCAAATATAACCGCTTCCTCTGCGATCACTCCGCCCTTTCCTCTCTGTGGAGTAACAACAGCCAACTTGTAATCAATGATCATATCTGGAACTGCTTTTCTGAGCGCTGTCACAAGCTCGATGGCAAATCTTGTACGGTTCTCAAGACTTCCACCATACTTATCTGTTCTGTGGTTTAAAATTGTGCTGGAAAGTGCTCCGACCAGACGGTCTCCATGCACCTGGATGGCATCGATTCCGGCTGTCTGTGCCCGCTTTGCACATTCACACATTTTTTTAATGATCTCCTGCAGACTTTCTTCTGATACCTCATCGATGAAATGCATCATATCATGTTTCATTTTTGCGCGGAGTCCTTCAAAATCTCCTTTTAAGAACAGTTCTGTAATGCTTGCTGTATCATATTCTGGATGGAAAATCTGTACTCCGATCTTGGCACCATGTTTATGCACTGCATCTGCCAGCTTACGGAAACTTTCAATCTGACTGTCCTCACATAACTTTGGAACCGGTGTAAACGTCTTGATCGGCGCCACATCTCCGAGAACGATATACGATACTCCGCCCTCCGCAAGTCTCTCATAAAACGCCTGACTCTGCGGAGTAATACTTCCATCCTTTGCCTCATATCCTGTCGTCAGAGGTGGAAACATAATTCTGTTTTTCAGTGTTGTATTCCCTACTTGAATGCTCTCTAATAATTTCATCTTGTTCTCCTGCCTTTCTGAAATCAGATAATCTCTTTTACATAATTTACAATTTCTGCCTCACACGCTTCTCTTGCCGGAATACTTGCAAAATTATGATTGCCGCCTTCGATCTTCACGAATTTTTTCGCTCCGGTATAACATTCCATATATGTTTCACAAGTTTTATCATCGACAAGTTCATCTTTTGTTCCGCGCAGGATCAGCACACTGCCCTCATATCCTTTTGCGTCTTCAAATGGTGAATACTTTGCAAGGTCATAGTTAAACTCCAGACCGAATCTCAGTCCTTCCATATCTGCGAAAGTCATTCCGAGATTCTTAAAGTAATCTGCGCGCTCTTTGCATCCATACCACATTCCTGCTCCCGGACACATCAGAACCAAACCGTACGGCTGAATACGTGGAGCCGCACTTGCCGCCACAAATCCCCCCATACTCTGACCGGATAAAATAATTTTCTCTCCGTCTACGCATGACTGACTTTTCAGCCATGCATAGACATCCTCCGCATCCTCAAGCAGCCCGGTAAATGTCATCTCATCAAACTCTCCGTCACTTTCCCCACATCCGTAGAAGTCAAATCGCATACATGCGATTCCCTCCACCTCCAGTGTTCTAGCCAAATGTGTATGTGCATATTTGTATCCGGACAGACTTCCTCCAAATCCATGTAGATTTAAGACAACCGGCGGATGCGCTACTCCGTCCGGAAGATTTAAAAATCCACGGAGAATTTTTCCTTTTCTATTTTCAACTTCAATATAACGGACCATTTATCTGCCTCCTTTTCCCTTTGCTCTTCTTTTTGCAAGCTCTTCTAACATTTGTTCTGTCTTTTTCTTTGACAATGGATATACAAAGAATAAAATCAATACTGCGATCAAATATCCCACTGCATAGATTGCGGTGTAAGATTTCCATATATTTGCTTTTACTGCCGCTGTCTGTACTACTTCATTTACATTATATCCGATCATTGCAAGTGTAAAGCTGCTAAGACTTGCACTGACTGCCGATGACAGCTTCCGGAAGAAAGAGTAAGTAGAGTATACCATACCTTCATTTCTTTCTCCTGTCATCAACTCCTGATAATCGATCGCGTCATTTACCATTGCCCAGATCAGCACCTGAAAACCACTTGCTCCGAGATAACAGATTCCGTTGATCGCAATAAATACAAGTGGATTTTTCACCGGTACAAAGAATAAAATACCAAAGACAAGTGCTGCAAATCCCGCTCCGTACATACACCATTCTTTTTTTCCAAGCTTCTTGGAAACATATTTTGTTCCGATAAATGTGATGATTGCATACACAGTATTTAACATACCAGAGATTGACATTACTTTCACATCTCCGAAATAGTCTTTAAATAAGTAAGTATTCAATCCATTTACAACACTTGCTGCAATCATTCCTGCAAGGCTTGAAAAGATCAGTCCAAGCAATGCTCTGTTCTTGATAACATTTTTCAGCGCATCTAAATAGTTGAATTTCTTGCCTTCCTGCACCTTCCATTCGATACGTTCCTTACACCAGGAGCTTGTCACGATCAGGCAGAACACACCGATTGTCGCACAGAGAAGTGCCATCAGAGTGAATCTGGACGCAACTGGCTTATTGTCCTTATAAAGTACAAGCGGCCCTACAATTACGATCACGGTCATAAAAATCGTTCCGCCAAGGCTTCTGTAACGGGATAAATCTGTCCGGTGATTGACATCATCTGTCATGACACTGGAAAGTGAACCAAACGGAACATTTACACAAGTATACATCGCCTCATAAAGAATATAGGTGATCAAAATATATGCCAACTTGAATTTATAGTCCCAGCTGCTGACATCTAAAAATCCGATCACACACAGCACACCCATCGGAACACAGAATGCTTTGATCCACGGAATAAATCTTCCGCCCTTTGTCGACTTTCTTGAGTCGATGATCGCACCGATGATCGGGTCATTGATTGCATCCCAGATTTTTGTGATCAGCAGGATGATTCCGACATGGACAGGATTTACTTTCAGTACAAGCGTGTAGAACACTGTCAAAAACATTGCTCTGAACTGCTCGGTACAGCAGCACCCCAAATCCCCGAGGGTGTAGCCAATTTTGTCTTTCATGGAAAACTCTCTCACAATAATTTCCTCCTCGCATGTTTTCTTATTGTATCTTTGTTATTTCTTTGACAGAACGCTGTCGTTAGAAAGTATTATAGCTTTCTGAAATAAGAAAACATATCCATTTTTTGCTTGAAAATATCCAAAAATTGATATATTATCTATATTAGTCATTATAGATAAAAATAAGTTTTATTTTTTGTGTATTTTGAATACAAATTTTAGGAGATAACTGATGCGTGAAGAATACTTTGCAAAAGAATATGTATACACCAATGCGAAAAAGAAAACCTTTTCCTCCGGTAATTTTTATATGATTTTATTTGTCACATCCGGAAAATGCAGCTACACCTATAATCACCAGACTTTTTTATGTGCCACCGAAGACATCCTGCTTGTAAACCCAAACACTACTTTTCTCTTAGAATATACACCATCGAAAATCCCTCTGAAATTTCTTCAAGTCGGATTTACAAGTGAACTTCTCACCCGTCTCTCCGATGAGAATACTGATCTGGAATCCTGTTTTCATGTCGTACCGTATGAGTGTACTTGTGTCCACTCTTCTTCAGAGATTACTATGTTGATCAAAAATCTATCCAAAAAGCTCCTGACTCTCCCTCAGGAACAGACAGATTTCGGCCACCGGCTCTTTGAAGACAGCATTCTCACAATGCTGATCGTGCTTGTCCTGCGCGCCTGCATCCGTACAGAATTCCAGACAAACACAAAAGTGCGCCCCCGCCTTTCTCTCGATGATATTTTCATTTTCATCAAGCATCATCTGCACGAAGAAATCTCCCTGGACCGACTGGAAAAGGAATTTTACATCAGTAAATACCACATCTGCCGGGAATTCAAACGGCAGACCGGGATGACTGTCCACCGCTACATCGTCAAATCCAAACTGGATCTTTGTAAACGGCTGCTGGAAAAAGGCTACCCGATGATCGAGATTTACAAAATCTGCGGACTCGGAAACTACAATCACTTGTTCCGTGCATTCAAAAAAGAATTCGGAATGACTCCCAAAGAATATGTCAGACAAATCCAGGAACACACTTCGGAAATTTCCGATAGATCCTGACAGTCACTTACACTCCTTTCTCCTGAACAAAAAGGCTGCCGCAGATTTTCACAGATTTACTTCTGTGCCATCCACGGCAACCGATTTTATTTTTTATTTTCTCTCGTATTTTACAAATTCATATTCCAGATCAAAATAAGTCTGTTCTTCGCTGATTCCTGTAATCTCCCATTCCTCATCCGTATCCAGATTCGGAAAATAAGTATCTGCCTCATAGACATGATCAATTTTTGTGATATGTGCTGTATCACAGTAAGGCAGCAGTTGTCTGTACACACTCTCTCCACCAATCACATAGATATCTTCCTGTTTATATGCTTTCAGTGTCTGCAGCAACGCTTCCACAGTGTGCACGACAATCGCATCTTTTACCTTATAATTTCTATCAGAAGTCAGCACAATATTCGTCCGCTTCTTCAACGGCTGTCCGCCCGGAAAACTTTCTAATGTCTTTCTTCCCATGACAACCACTTTCCCGGTTGTCGTCTCCCGGAAAAACTTCATATCAGATGGAATGCTGACAAGAAGCTTGTTATCTTTTCCGATTGCCCAGTTTTTGTCTACTGCAACAATAATATTCATCTTTCTTCCTCCAAAACTCTGTTTTTTCTCTGACTACATGATCCATATACTGTATGACTTTAACTCTCTACACAGCGATCGGGATATTTTTGACCTGTGGTCCGGTCTGATAATCATCTAAACGCACATCCTCCGGTGTAAATGCATAGAAATCCTTAATGTCCGGATTCAGCCAAAATTTCGGAGCCGGAAGTGGTTCTCGTTTGATCAGTTCCTCAATCAAAGGAATGTGTCTGTCATAGATATGTGCATCTGCAATTACATGAACAAACTCTCCCACTTGCATATCACATACCTGAGCCAACATATGCAGAAGTACTGCATACTGGCAGACATTCCAGTTGTTTGCCGCCAATACATCCTGGGATCGCTGATTTAAAATTCCATTTAGCACAAGTTTCTCACTGTCTTCTCGCTTCGTCACATTAAAAGTCATGCTGTATGCACATGGATAAAGATTCATCTCATGAAGATCCTGATGTACATAAATATTTGTCATAATTCTTCTACTGTAAGGATTATTTTTCAGATCATAGATTACACGATCTACTTGATCCATCATTCCTTCCCGGTACTGATGCTTTACCTGCATCTGATACCCATAAGCTTTCCCGATTGAACCATCCTCATCTGCCCAACTATCCCATATGTGAGAATTCAAGTCATGGATATTATTTGATTTTTTCTGCCAAATCCAGAGCATCTCATCTACACAACTCTTGATTCCTGTCCGACGGAGTGTCAGTGCCGGGAATTCCTTTGACAGATCATAGCGATTTACTACTCCAAACTTCTTGATCGTATACGCATAACTCCCGTCTTCCCACTTTGGTCGCACTTTTTCTCCTTCTGTGCTTGTTCCATTATCAATAATATCACGGCACATTTCTATAAACACTTTATCTGCATAACTCATATTTCCACCTTCTTCTTTCTCTTTTTCTTCTATGTTAGAATCTATTTTTCACTTTCGACCGCCTGAAATCTTCTTGCAGAACCTCTTTCGTATTGTAACATGAATTGAAACGAAATCCAACACTTTCTATCCTGCGCTTTGCTCCTGATTCGCTTTAGCGACAGATTTCTCCCGCTGTTTTTCCTGCCAGAAATTCATTGACAGCCCACATTTTCACCTGATCATAAATCATGAACAGCATTTCTTTTTCTGCCCTGTGCCCATACACTTTCCAATACCCAGTCATCATGCATTCTTTTCCGGAAATGCCGGCAAATCCTTCCACATCCTCAAAAGAGTAGCCAAGAAAAATCCCCGCCTCCTGTGGAAATCTCCCCTTCTCTTTTTCAATAGAAATACGCTCCGCAAACCGCCTGATCTTCCCTTTCAGATTTCCTTTTTGATAACCACAATTCAAAAGAAATGCTTCCTGACTTTCCCGCATCAGATATCTGCAAAGTGTTTCTTCCCGATAAAGAAAGATCAAAACTTTCCCTGACTTTTGATCCATCCTCTCACACAAAATCCCCATCTCGTCTATAAGCGTTTCCAGTTCTTCTAAAAGTTCTTCCGGCATCCAGATCATGGCTGAAATCTTCAATCGCTTTAAAAATGGCGCACAGTACAATACCAGTCTTGCAAGCACTGCACGTTTTCCTTTCTCCTCTTTCAGAAGATATCGAACTACTTCCGCCTCCATGATTTCTCCCCTTTTACACCTTTGCCCCGAAATACTTGTTGATATCTTTTTTAGTCTCTATCCCTTTTCACAATTTTATCCCTTTTGGATTGGATTTAGTCTCTCCAAAATATGGAACAGGAAAAGCAGCCCGCCGCAATGACTGACTGCTTTTCTAACACTATACGTTATCGCTTTGCACGAACCTCAGAGAAAAAGTGTGCTTTCCCCAATGTCTTTACGATGATATAAAACAATGCCGCTTCTACTGGAACCGAGCACACCTGCTTGAGCGCTCTTGCCGGAAGCAATGCAAGAAATCCTTTTCCATAAAGCATAGACAGCCAGTAAGTTCCAAGAAGAAGATTCACGAAAACTGCGACAAGCACTTTAGCTATAAAAATCCTCGGAAAACTCAGCGGTTTCTTATAGAGCATGATTCCATAGATCACAGGACCTAAAATTGCGCTCAGTGTAAATCCAAAAAAATATGGCCCGTCTGGCTTGATGAGATATTTGATAATATCTGCAATTCCGCCCATGACACCACCGACCACCGGCCCAAAAAGAAGTGCTGTCAATTCGTTTGCAATAAACGAAAATCCGATTCTCAGATACGGGGTCACTGTGATGGAAAAATATCCCAGAATAATTCCAACCGCAATCAGCATCGCTGTCACAACGACTGTCTTCAAGTGTCTTAACTCATGCCAGGAGTCTACAAACTGTTGTTTCATTTGTTTCATAAAAAATACCTCCTTTGCAGTAGTCCAGAAGCCACGCATAGAAGGTATTCACATATCATTTCTATGTGCAGCAGCGGGATGCGAAATATGTACCGCAAGCTACTTCTGCTCTTCGTCCAGCCGGCAACTCCCCGTCCGTCTGGCACTTAACGCACACATCTCTACTCTGCTTTTTCTATATTTATTTTCGCTCCAATTCTACCATATCCATTTTCCTGATGCAATACTTTCTTTGTTTTCTTTTTCCAGGATTCTGATTCTTATATTGACTTTGAAAAATTTTTATATTAAACTTCTAGAGCGTATTTCTTATTTTTCAGATCATTGCCTTCCAAGCAATATTACTAAATATATTTTTACTGGAAATGCTATTTTATAAAAGAATGTCCATACTTTGATACGCAGTACTCTGCGACATTCTAGAACAAAGGAGATGACTATGAACAATTTTTTATCACATGTAAATGATTTTCTGTACAGCTATATTCTAATTTTTCTGTTAGTGGGCGCCGGAATCTATTTTTCTATCCGGACACGGTTTGTCCAGCTCACACTTTTAAAAGATGCATTCCTTGCACTGAAAGAAAAATCTTCTGACGGAGAAAATGCCTCCGGAAAACCAGTATCTTCCTTTCAGGCTCTGATGATTTCTACGGCCTCGAGAGTCGGAACCGGAAATATTGCCGGAATCGCAACTGCACTTGCAGCAGGTGGTCCCGGAGCCATTTTCTGGATGTGGATCATGGCAGTGATCGGCGGAGCTTCTGCATTTGTGGAAAGTACGCTTGCACAGGTATATAAAGTAAAAGACGGAGATTCTTTCCGCGGAGGACCTTCCTATTACATTGAGCGCGCATTAAAAAAGCGCTGGCTGGGCGTCCTCTTTTCTGTCCTTTTGATCTGTTGCTTTGCCTATGGATTCAATGGACTCCAGGCTTATAATATTTCTTCCTCCTTCGAATACTATGTCAAAGACTATTCCAACACAATGCTTCCGGCAGTTGTCGGAGCAGTTCTTGCCCTGCTTACGGCAGTTGTCATTTTCGGTGGAGTTCACCGGATTAGTTTCATTACTTCTGTGCTTGTTCCGATCATGGCGGGAATTTATATTCTTGTAGGAGTTTATGTAACTGTAACAAACCTGTCGTCCGTTCCGGAAATGTTTCAAACGATTCTTTCCGAAGCTTTTGATATCGAGTCAATCATCGGAGGTTTTGCTGGCAGCACTGTGTTGATCGGTATTAAACGGGGATTATTCTCAAATGAAGCTGGGATGGGAAGTGCGCCAAATGCTTCTGCTTCTGCCGCTGTTTCTCACCCAGTCAAGCAGGGACTCGTACAGATCTTGTCTGTGTTTATCGACACACTTCTGATCTGCACCACAACTGCTTTCATCCTGCTGCTTTCCAATGTCAAAGGAGTTCCGGGAACATTAGACGGCATTCCATATGTACAGGCAGCCCTGCAGAGCAGTGTAGGAACATGGGGAATCCACTTTATTACCTTCTCCATTTTTGCTTTCGCATTCACAAGCCTTGTCGGAAACTACTATTATGCAGAAGCCAACATTCTGTTTATCAAAAACAGTCCTGTTCTTTTGAATCTTTTCCGTATCACCTGCCTCATTGCCATCTTTTTCGGCGCACAGGCAAATTTTTCAACTGTGTGGAATCTCGCCGATGTTCTGATGGGACTTATGGCTCTCGTCAATATTTTTGCTATCCTGCTTCTTGGAAATATTGCATTCCGCGTGCTTGACGATTACCGTGCGCAAAAAAAGCAGGGCAAAGACCCTGTCTTTCAAGCATCTAGTCTCAATCTGACTGACACAGATGCTTGGAACTAAGAATGGTTTCAAATAAATTTCTTATCTGATAAAAAGGAAAGCTGGTAGAGACACAATATTGCAAAACTTCTGTTTTGCTATTGATTCCTACCAGCTTTCCCTTCTATTTGGCATCTGTTCAGAAAAATTTTTCCCTCTACTCACCTGCCATTTCACAATTCCTTCTAGTGTACTGTATCTTCTCCATCTTCCTCCAGTACCTTCTCTGTCCTTGGAATATATTCGATCACATCCTGAATCCTACAATTCGTATAATCACAGATTCTGCATAAAAGATTTACATCCAGCCTCTGTACATCTCCTTTACAGTAACGGTTCAACTGTGTTCTCTGTATCCGCAGATCAAAACAGATTTTATTTTTAGAAATATTTCTCTCTTTCAGCAACTCCTCAATTTTGACTTTTAAATATCCTACATCTTCCATTTCGATTCACTCCCTGTACTTATCTGACTGTTATTATATCCAAGTAATCCTAAATAAATAAGCTATAGATTTGACAGGTGTGTTATTTATAGGATATATTATATATGCAGGGGGTGTAAATCTTTGAAAGGCAAAAAATCATTTCGACTTCTTCTCCTTCTGGTTCTTTTCGGAATCATTTGGAATTATCTTCATCCAACCTATCATATCATCAGACAACATCGTTCAGAGTGCTATAATCTTTCTGAGCTTACAATCGATGTCTCTATCCCCAAAGACTATTCGGAACAAAGACTCGCTCTTTTAAAAGACTCCATTCTCTGCAAACAAAAAGAAATCAATTATGACCTTCACACCGATATTTACCATATTCGATTCTATTTATCCAACTCACCCTCCACTCCATTGCGAGAATACCTTGTTCGTAATTGATGGTAAATTACAGAAAAATTAAAAAAAATAAATTTTTTCAATTTTTCTGTTGACAAATCCCTTTTTATCCTGTATAGTATGTATTGTTCAAGGGAACACAAACAACAAAACAACATGCACGAGTGGCTCAGTGGTGGAGTATCGCCTTGCCAAGGCGAGGGTCGCGGGTTCGAATCCCGTCTCGTGCTCTTCAGAAGCTTTACAGGTTACTGTAAAGTTTTTTGTTGTCTATGTAACATAGGTACATCGAAAATTTCTTTTGAATCCCATCTACGAAGATTCCCGCATTTCAAAAAAGAGAGACTGTTACAAACAGCCTCCCTTTTCAAATTTCAAATATTATCTGTTTTCAACACTTCTCCATCCAATGGCTTATTGTTGTTTCTTCTTATTTCGAACAATCACAAATACTGCAAGTCCTGCTGCCACAAGCAGAAGAAGAATATAAACAAACATCTGGCTCGTATCTCCCGTCTTCGCCGCTTTCTTTGCTGCATCCTTTCTTGCCTGTTCTTCCCGCTGCGCCTCTGTTCCCGCTTTGATCGTCACTTCTTTTATATCTGTCTGATCCGTATTCTGCCACGTTCCACTTTCAAACTTCTGTTGCCGGAAAGATGCCATCACCTTATAAAATCCTGCCTTGTGTATTTGAAATCCAGATTCTCCATCAGTCTCTCTCCAGTCAAACTGATTTTCAATCTTCCAGCTCTCCGGAACGTATCTGGTATCGCCTTCTACCGGTTCTGTATTATCCTGTCCAGCTCCGTAAAGATGAAATGTGATCGTCTCATCCAAAGGATAATTAATATCTGTCCTTAAATCTGCAATCTGGTTTTTCCCGGCATCTGCCTTCCGACTCAGTCGTTCTATAAGTTCAGTCTCTCGATAGTCGCAGCGCTTACAATTTCGTGCCCGTTCTCCCTTCTCTGTCGTTGTACTTTTCTTTGTAACAGTCCAGGCATTCATATCATGTCCAAGCGGCTTTCCCTCTGTATAATGACAACCTTCCCTCTGACATTTTGCTGCCTCTGTACAAGTTGCCTTAGAAATATCATGACCAAGGGCTTTTCCTTCTGTGTAGTCGCAGCCTTCTCTCTGACACCTTGCTGGTTCCGTACAGGTTGCCTTAGAGAGATCATGTCCGAGAGCCTCACCTTCTGTATAGTCACAGCCTTCTCTCTGACATCTTGCAGGTTCCGTACAAGTCGCTTTGGAAAGATCATGACCAAGAGCCTCGCCTTCTGTATAGTCACAGCCTTCTTTCTGGCATCTTGCAGGCTCCGTACAGGTTGCCTTAGAGAGATCATGTCCAAGCGCTTCGCCTTCTGTATAATCACAGCCTTCTCTCTGGCATCTTGCAGGTTCCGTACAGGTTGCCTTTGAAAGATCATGTCCAAGCGCTTCGCCTTCTGTATAGTCACAGCCTTCTCTCTGACATCTTGCCGGTTCGGTACAAGTCGCCTTAGAGAGATCATGTCCAAGGGCAGGTTCTGTATAACTACAACCACTCCTCTGACATTTTGCTTTTTCGGTACAAGTTGCCGCTAAAAGATCATGCCCCCATTTTTCTTCCAGTAACATTCCACATGTTTTACATACGGAATCGTTTGTACAAGTCGCTGGATCTCCCGCATGCGAAAGGGTACTCACTGTCACTGTATAAGAATTTATTTGTCCCTGATACTCTACGTTACATATTCTCGGTACTGAAAAGTCTTCTGTTTGCAATGCATTTCCCTGCTCCAGCTTCTTCTGCCCATCATCTGCTGACGGCTTCAACGGATCAAACCGTACTATAGCATCTGCCGGATCACAGGTAACCTCTGCGGTAAGACTTGTAAGATCTGTATTACACGGAAGCCCTGCCACATTAATTTTCTGCTGTTGATCATCCACCGTTCCTTTTACTCCCTGAATCTTAAATTCTGTAATCTTAGGAGTGTCCGCTGTCGGCAAGGCATCTTCCGCTAATACTCGCACCTGAGACATACTGCATAACATCAGAACTGCCATAAAATATGCCATCCATTTTTTGATTGTCTTCATAAAATCCCCTCCTTCCGAATCCATGTACCGCATCACTTCCAGATGTTGCAATTACATAGAAGTGAATGCTCGCTTGCACTTGAGATTTAGGTATTCTTTTTTTTATCATACTATATTTCAGTTTTTTTATCTACTTTTAATTAATATTCTGTATTTTTTCGTTATTATTCACAATTTTCTTATTCTATCCTCACCTATGCGAGAGCTTTTTCGTATTGCATGCACAAATTTTTTAAGCGTGCACGCTCACTAAACTAGTTTGCTTTTCGATTTTCTCTTGCCCATGCAAAAAAACTGCGGTATGATAATACAAAAAATAAGGCTACTGCAAAAGAAATAACAGCTTTCATTTTGCAGTACTTTGACCACACACTTTTATAAGGGGGTATTCTTTATGACACAGGCAACTGATACAACACCAAAACAACAGGCACGCGCAGCGTTGGCCAATACGATCATTCAAAAACTGGCGAAACGAAATATGGAGGGGTACTACTGTCCGACTGCTTCTGAAGCCGTTCAGCAAGCTCTTTCTTTTATCCCAGCAAAATCTTCAGTAAGCTTTGGCGGGTCTGTCACACTAGAAGAGAGCGGTATGCTCCAGGCGCTCCGCGAAGCAGATATCACACTCATTGACCGAGGGCTCGCCCGCACTCCGCAAGAGCGAAAAGAAGTTTACTTAAAAAGTGCAGCTTCTGATTTCTTCTTTATGAGTTCCAATGCCATTACCATTGACGGTGAGCTGATCAATATCGACGGAAACGGAAATCGACTTGCCTGTCTGATTCACGGACCAGAGCATGTTATCATCCTTGCAGGAATGAATAAAATTGTCACAGATGTTCCATCCGGAATCGCACGCGTTCAAAACATTGCTACTCCTGCAAATGCTGCAAGACTTCAGACAAACACACCTTGTAAAGTAACAGGCACATGTGCAGACTGCCATTCTGCGGACTGTATGTGCTGTCAGGTCGTTGTCACAAGGCACTCCAGACATACCGGTCGTATCAAGGTCATTTTGATTGGAGAAGATTTAGGATATTAAACAATAATAGTCCGTTCTCCCATTTTTCTAACACATACTTCAAAAAATGCCAGACAGTAATTCCAAATGAGCTTCTCTCATAAAGATTTTCTGACTGGCATTTTCTATTTTCTTAATCTTCTTCAATTCTTAATTGATGAATCTGATACTTTCAAATATAGAATTCCCCTGTCTATTTTTGAATTATTGCCTGAAATGGCATCGACTTGTTTCATATCCCCGGAAATTTTACAAGAACAGTAAAACTTCCAGAGTTTCAGATCTGATCATCGATCAGAAATAGATTTTCTTACATCTTTTGTATGAATTCATCCAATGTTTCTGACTGAAAGGCTATCTTCATCCAATGTTTCAATACTTCTGTCTCTTGCTGTAACTGAATCTGCTCAGAAATTTCATTTGGAACTTCTCCGAAATTTTTTAAAAACAGAAGCAATGTCTCTTTCAGTGTACTTACACATCCCTCTACAAGACCTTCTCTACGACCCTCCTCAAGACCTTGCGCATGCTCTTCTTTTAACATCTCTTCAAAAATCATAAAGCGCTCCTCCATTTCCCTACTTCTCTTGACCTTCCGAATGAATTTCTGCAGCTGTTCCACATACGGATCATCAAATGCTTCCTCACTTTCCGCAAGGTCTGCCTTTACATATCTTAGAAATGTTACCAGTTCTTTCGGAACTTCACTTTCATTCTTTCCATGCGTGTTCAAAAATAAAATGGTCCTTCCATCTTCCAGATTAGTCTGCTTAGATTCTTTGCATTGCATCTCAAATACATAGCGGTATTTTTCTTCTCCAAACGGATCAAAATCACAGATAAAAATGACATAAGTGTTTGGAAGTTCTGAATAATCTTCCCCTGACAATAATAGTTCCATATCCATCTGACTCTGATAGTACCGGCTCCTTTTTCCAAGAGCCGCTTTCCGTTCCACATGCATTTCCACATTATAGTGACTTTGATGCTCATCCTTCGCGTATACATCCAATCGGACACCCTTGTATTCCGGATGATATACAATACTCTTTTCCCTGCTGACTTCCACCCGTTCAATTGGTATCTCCAGCACTCTTTCCAAAAGACCTTTGCAGTTTTCTTCATCCATCATCACTGCACCAAACATGAAATTATCTTTGATTGTAAGTTCCTTTAAACGATGTTTTCTCCTCATGATACTCCTCCATTTGACAGAGGAATTCTATGAGATTATCATAGCAGATTCCAAGCTGATCCGCAATCAGAAACATCCCGAGGGATTGCCTGCACATTTTTAATCTATACAACTTTTGTAAGCAAACCATTTGATTTCTGGATTTTTGTATCCCCAATTCCCCTTTTACAGAACAGACATACGATATTTCTAACAAAAATGCCAGACAGTAATTCCAAATGAGCTTCTCTCATAAAGATTTTCTGACTGGCATTTTCTATTTTTCTTTTTTACTTATTTTTTTATCTGCTGCAATTCGCGGTTAATGACAAGAATTAATTCTTTCGGAATTCCCAAATTCTTTAATTTGCTCATCGCATCTAATGTCATTACTTTCATCATTGCAAATTTAGGGTGATCTACCATTTCTCCAAAATATTTCAAAATAATCGCTTCACCTTTTGGATGCTTCATGATCTCTCCAAGCTTATCCATACTAGAATAGCACTCCGGATCCAATGCAATCTCCTCTGTACCGGCATCTTCCAAGTCAAATTTTTCAAACCAGTTAATGACATTTCCGCCTTGATCTTTCTGTACATATTCATAGCTCTTATCCGGCTCTGTCACTCGATGAAGCACCATCTCATCTTCATATACTGTCTCTGCTTGATCAAAGCCTTTTACAGTAATTTTGTTTTCTCCCATCGGAAGTACTACCGTGAAATTCGTCATTGGTTCTGGCTGCTCTTTCACACCAGCAAGCATTCCATTGACATATACTTCAAGCTTTTTAAGATTAGACAATACTGTAATTGTATTCTCTTCCTGATGACGATTTACAAATCTGCTGCCAGCTAATTTTACAAAGCTTTCTTTTGACCAGTTTGCTTTATATAAGTAATATGCATCTTTCTTGATCTTTCGGTCAATCGTCACAAGTCCCTTCTGATTTTGTCCCTGCTTTCCGCCTTCATCACGGTTGGCGCTTCCAAAATCACACAGATTCCAAACATAACTTCCGACAAAGTAATCCCGCTCTTCAAAAGCTTTCAGCGCATTTTCCGAGAACAACAACTGATACTCTTCCGAATAATCTTTCGTTTTCGGTTCATAAGAGTGATAGCCTGGATTGGTATCTACACCATATTCTGTCACAAGCAGCGGAACATCCGGACAGGCCATATGGAACTCATCCAGACGCTGCTGCAGCCCTGTCATTTTATCATAATACCATCCATAGTACAGATTATACCCAACTAAATCTGCCATTCGATTCAAAGGACTTTCATTTGCCACGGAATAGATGTTTGCCTCTGCTGTATATCTGCTCGGATCTAACTGCTTTGTATACGCTGCCATCGCTTTTACCTTTTCGTGGATCTCTGCCGTCTCTCCTGCAATTGTAATCTCGTTTTGCACACCCCAGCAATAAATCGAGATGTGATTTCCGCACTGTTTGATCAAACGTTCCATCTGCTGTCTGATATTTTCATCTGCTTTTTCGCTTTCTGATAAAATACTGATGAATGGTACTTCTGCCCATACAAGAATTCCTTCTTCATCGCAGCGGCGATAAAAATAATCATCGTGCTGATAATGTGAAAGACGAACGGAATTTGCTCCCACTTCTTTTACAAGAGAAAGATCTTCTTCCATTTGCTCTTTGGAAACTGCATTTCCCACACCGCCAAAATCTTGATGACGGGCAACCCCGCGAATCTTGATGTGCTTTCCGTTTAAAAACATTCCTTTCTCCGGATCAATCGTGATTTCACGGAATCCTGTTGCAATACTGCGTGTTTCTTCCACTCCATCTTTTGTGCAGATTTCAACCTGTACTTGATATAAATACGGATCTTCTACTCCCATCCATAAATGCGGATGATCTATTTCTGTCCGGATCGTAAATGCCTGTTTCTCAGAGAAATACATGCTAAGAGTCTTTTCAAGGACTACTCCCTGCCTATCTAAAACAGATACTTTCACTTCCCCTTCGCAATCTTTTCCTTCGTTGATCACACAACCGGTTACTGTGACTTCCCACTTTTGTCCATCCAACTTCTGTGTTCTGACTTGCACACCATCTCTGCTGCCATCTAAGTAGTCAAAATGAAGCTGTTGTGGCACGAACACTAATTTTACATCCCGATAGACGCCTCCATAGAACGAGAAATCTGCCATCTGCGGATACACTTCATCCGTCGCCGTATTGTCTGTTACAATTTCTAACAAATTTTTTCCAACAATGATGTGCTCATTCAACGCAATTCTGTACATTGCGTATGGACAAGTATTGTGACAAATAGTTTTTCCATTCATATACACAGTACTCTTCATCGCAGATGCGCCGATTTCCAGGAAAATCTTTTCTTTTAAGTCCTCTTCTGAAAAAAGAACCTCTTTTTTGTAAAAGCCTTTTCCTCTCCACATCGAAATTCCTGATTGACCATCGACAGCATTGTATGTGTGAGGCAATGTCACACAGCCTTCCACTTCATTTTCTTTGTGAAAAAGCCAGTTGTCATTCAATAAAATTTCTTTCAACCTATTCACCTCTTATTTGTTAGCTTCTTTTTTACTTAAAATTGCTTTATCTCCATACATTTCTTTGTACTCTTCTGCCGTAATATGATACCGCTTCAGAGCGATCACACTCGCCAAATCTCCCAACAGCGGAGCTCCAAGGTACATTGCGATTGTTGCGATATACAATGTAGTTGTCGGTTCTGCTCCTGCGCTGTATCCTGCAAGTCCCATAAGGATACCTACAATCGAAGAACCAAATGCACTGATCACCTTATCTACCAGTGAAAATGTAGCACCGATGAATCCCGGCATAAACTTTCCTGTTTTTAATTTGTGATAGTCGATGATCTCTGCGATCATTGGATCTACATTTTGAGCAGAGAATCTTCTAAAGAGCATATTCAATGCCATCAATGCCACAAAGACAAACAGTGTTCCCTCTCCAAAAGGACGGAAAATAATTAAAATAGCCTCTAAAGTCAAGTTTGCCACAGCTCCGATCAGAGATGCTTTCTTACATCCAAATTTTACTGCAACAGAACCTGCAACAAATGCACCTACAAGGGACATCGGCGTAGAGATTCCTCCTACGATCGGCTGTAAATCAATGTTTCCTACCGCATAAATATAAAAGTATGTCATGACTGAAGTCTGGATTGTTGACGCAATCTTATCTGTGGATGCAGCTAAGATCAACATTCGCAGCGGCTGATTCAGACGAAGCACATTGATACTGTCTTTGATTGTGATCTTCTCTTCCTTTTTGTTAGGATCTTGTCTGTAAAACTCCGGCTTATCAGAACTTGAAATCGCAAACAAACAACCTACTAAAAGAATTGCATGTAAGATAAACGCACTGATGATAATAAGCATCCACCCTTTTTGCGATCCGAGTCCACCATTTTTCTGTAAAATCGGAATAATAGCCGTTGTCATGATCAAGCTAAGCAGCGTAGAATAGCATCCTCCTGCCACGCCTGAAAGCGGACGATATTTTGGATTTTTTGTTACGATGGACAATACACATTTATTTACCGTTGTCATAAATGTATATCCAATTACCCATACCGCATACCACAGAATTACCCATATCATACGATATGACTGTGGAATATCAAATGAAAACAGATAGATCATAAAGCTTGCCAGAAGCATAATCAGCGATCCGATCACTAAGAATGGTCTGAACTTACCAAATCTTGTCTCTGTTCTGTCAATAATCGAACCAATGACAGGGTCTGTAATCCCATCAAAGATTCTCATCGCAGTCATTACAAGCCCCATGATCATAATATTTAACCCAAGTGCTTCTGTACTAAACACAAGGAAAAACGACATATTCAACATATTGAATACATTCGATGCTGCGGAACCAAGTGGTGTCATAATAACACGTGTGGCTTCCATTTTTGAATTTTTTACTTTTGTACTCATCTTACCCTCCAAATACTTTTCTCAGGTAAAAATTATATCTCTTTTCCTCCCTTCTTTTCATATAGAAAATAAAGCTTTTACTGTTTTTTATTAAGATTTTTATGCTTTTTTCGGTAATTATCCGGAGACTCGCCATACTTTTGTTTAAAGCATTTATAAAAATACCCTTCATTCGCATATCCGATTTCAGATGAAATCTCCTCTATCTTCCTATCTGTTTTGCATAATAAATTAGATGCTTCTGCCATACGTATGTCAAATAAAATATCTTTAAACCCCCGATTCCCCTCCATTTTCAACAGCGCACTAAGATAATTCGGGTGGAAGCACAACTCTTTTGCCACAGAATTCAAAGTTGCATTTCGATAATTTTTCTTTAAGTATTCAATTACCTCTTTTTGAATCTTGATGCTTTTCTGTGTGATGACCGCCTCATCTTCTGCTCCAACTGCTCTCGATATTTCCGTAAAAAGTAAGAGCAGGCATGCGGTGATCTTTCCAATATTTTTTTGTTCTTCCAGAAAATACTCGCAAATAAGTTGTTCCATAACCTTTTCTTCAAAGCTTCCCTCCGGAAGATGATAAAAAATGTAATTTTTCTTTTTACTTTCCGAATACAGACTATTAATGATATAGTTAGAAATGTATTTATCTTCTGAAAACAAATACATAAAAATGGTATCAAAAAAATCAGCTGTCATTAATATATTAAACATCCAAATATCATCTGTTGCCCGCTCTGAAGAATGACTTACATTTCGATTCATCAGACAGACATCTCCCGATTTCATTCGAATTCCCTTTCCTTCTATCTGCATTGAAAGTTCTCCCTCCATCATAAAAGAAAGTTCGATATACTCATGTCTGTGATTTGGAATCGGAACATTTTTATATTTTTGACGGATTGCAACTCTCTCTTTGCATACCTCTTCATTCGGATACGAAATGACAATCTGGTCTTCATCTCTATGCATTTGCGGCACTCTATGACGCTTCTTCATATTTCCTGCTTGC
This sequence comes from Faecalimonas umbilicata, assembly GCF_042846195.1. Classification (NCBI taxonomy): domain Bacteria; kingdom Bacillati; phylum Bacillota; class Clostridia; order Lachnospirales; family Lachnospiraceae; genus Faecalimonas; species Faecalimonas umbilicata. Next base: position 810,746 of record NZ_AP031411.1, on the reverse strand, counting down.
TTTTCACTTTGAAGATAATGCTTTAACACTTCGTAATTCTTTTCCATGCTGCCTCCACATTCTGATGTCTCATTTGTTTTTATATGCTTGTATGAACCTATATTACAAGATTATTTTCCAAAAGTATAGTACCTTGCAGTATTTTTTCATATAAGCAATAAAACATATCGTTTCATGCTTTTCACTTGCATAAAACGATATGTTCTATTTTTTCTTTCTTATCGATCCATCTCACTTTGTCTTCCCGTACTCTTATGTGCTCGGATAATACGTTCAATCTCTCTTAAGTCGGAGGATGGCAGATCTCCCGGTATCGTGTTTTTCACCGAACTTGTAGCATTTCCATATTCCAGCGCTTTCTGGCAATCACCATTGTGTGCAAGCAATCCGTACAGCACACCCGAAATGTAGGCGTCCCCGCTTCCGATCCGGTCAACGACTTCGATATCTCGGTAAGGCTCTTCCTCATAGTAAACATTCGTCTTCGCATTGTAGATTACTGAACCGAATGTGTGGCGTTTCGGGCTGTGGACGATCCGCTGTGTAGAGGCTACGATGGAAATCGGGTAATCCTCCGTAAAGCTCTTCATAATCGTCCGGACATCCCCTTCTTTTCCAAACGTAAGCCGCGCCGTCTCCTCAGAACAGAAAAATACATCCACATATGGAAGAATTCTCTCGATACACGCCCGCGCTTCTTCTCCTGTCCACAAGTTTCCACGGAAGTTGACATCAAAGGAGATCATTGCTCCTGCCTGTTTGAACCGTTTGATCATCTCTATTGCAGTTTCACGTGTCTTCTCACTGAGTGCCAATGTGATTCCGGTCGTGTGGAAACATCTTGCTGACGAAAACAGACTCTCATCAAAATCCTCCACATCAATCTTTGTCATAGACGTATACATCCGGTCATAGACGATTCCCGGTTTTCGCGGATACGCTCCGTTTTCATAATAGTATACCCCGAGGCGTGCATCTTTCTCGCTGTCATATACTAAATAGTCATCGCTGACGCCACAGAAACGCACTCGATTTTTGATATAAGTTCCAATGTCATTTGCCGGAAGCTTAGAAATAATTCCGGTACGTAACCCAAGAAGGGAAACACCAGATACCACATTTAATTCTGCGCCACCCGCCTGTTTCTGAAGAGTCTCTCCGCGCACAATCCTCTCATTGTTCGGCGGGGACAGCCGAAGCAGTAATTCTCCAAGTGCAAGCAGATCAAATTCTTTTTTTGTTTCCATAAGGTACACCTCTTTTAATTCATTTTGCAATTATGATTCTCTCTGATTTGAAAATAGGGAATACAATGCACCTCTGCCTGTATTCCCTACGGTAAAAAATGTATAAATAATTTTAGGTACAGCTCAAATGGGTATAAGCTGTTTGGACGTTTCCTGTACTGGCAAATACAGGTTTATATAATTAAAAATAAATTATATACTATCTTTGTACACGGCCTGAACCGTCTCCACCTGCAAGTTTTAACACTTCATCCATAGATACTAAGTTCATATCTCCTTCGATAGAGTGTTTCAGGCAGGAAGCTGCAACTGCAAATTCGATTGTTGCCTGTGAGTCAAATCCGTTTAAGGAAGCTGCGATCAGTCCGCCTCCGAAGCTGTCTCCGCCACCTACACGGTCAACGATGTGCATTTTATATTTTTTGCTGAAGAAGTAGTCATTTCCATCATATAACATTGCAGACCAGTTGTTGTCGTTTGCTGAGATAGACTCTCTTAATGTGATTGCTACTTTGCTGAATCCAAATCTATCTGCTAACTGTTTTGCTACATCTTTGTATCCTTCGTGGTTTACTGTACCAGTTGTAACATCTGTGTTTGCTGCGTGAATTCCGAATACGTCTGCTGCATCTTCTTCGTTTGCGATACATACGTCAACGTATTTACATAATTCTCCCATCACTTCTCCGGCTTTTTCTTTTGACCAAAGTTTATTTCTGTAGTTTAAGTCACAAGAGATTGTCACTCCATTCTCTTTTGCTGCTTTACAAGCTTCTAAGCAGATTGCTGCTACTTCATCATTTAATGCTGGAGTAATTCCTGTAAAGTGGAACCATTCTGCTCCGTCAAAGATCTCTTTCCAGTTGAAATCTTCTTTTGTAGCTGTTGCGATAGAAGATCCTGCTCTGTCGTAGATTACTTTAGAAGGTCTCTGGGAAGCACCCTTCTCTAAGAAGTAGATACCTACTCTGTCTCCACCACGTGTGATGTAAGATGTGTCTACTCCATACTTTCTAAGAGAGTTTACAGCAGCCTGTCCAATCTCATGTGCCGGTAATTTTGTTACAAATTTTGCATCAAATCCATAGTTTGCAAGAGAAACAGCTACGTTTGCCTCTCCTCCACCGTATGTTGCTCCGAATGTATCTGCCTGTACGAAACGGTAGTATCCTTCCGGTGCAAGTCTTAACATAATCTCTCCAAATGTAATTACTTTCTTTGCCATGTTTAATCTCCTCTTAATCATAAATTGTAATTTTATCTTCTATAATCAATATTACAAACTTCTAACGGATACGCTGCAATGTCGTGCAGCTGTAAGCATTTCTTATTTCTGTACTAAATGCACTGCAAATCCGCCAACTTCTCCTGTGAAGTAAACTGCTTTTAAATTGTTCTTTGCATCATATTTTGCTGTGGACATATCGAATTCATATCCCAGCATTTCCAGATAGCTCACTGCTCTGTCGATGTAGTTTGTGGAAACTGCGATGTGTCCGTTTGTTCCTTTGTATGGAGTCTTCATTACTTCTACACCAGTTCCTGCAAAGTATGAAGAGTTTCCTTCTTTGGATGTGAATCCGAACATCTTTTCAAATGCACTTGCTGTATTTCCAGCTTCATCATCGCTATTTGCATTGATTCCTACATGTGCAAGTTCAAATCCTAACATAGACTGTACTGCTTCTCTTGTCAGTTTTTCGATCTCATCAAATTTACCTGCTGCTACAAGATCTCCTTTTACCATCCAGCTTCCGCCACATGCGATGATCTTCGGGAAGTCTAAGTAAGATTTTAAGTTAGACGCGTTAATTCCACCTGTCGGCATGAATTTCATGTTTGTGTATGGAGCTGCCATCGCTTTGATCATGTTGATTCCGCCTGCCGGTTCTGCCGGGAAGAATTTTACAACTTCCAGTCCGCACTCAATTGCCTGCTCGATATCACTTGGGTTTGTTGTACCCGGTGTGATCGGGATATTCTTCTCTACACAGTATCTTACAATCTTTGGATTCAATCCAGGGCTGACAATAAATTTTGCTCCTGCTGCCACTGCGCGGTCCACCTGATCTGTTGTAAGAACGGTTCCTGCTCCTACAAGCATGTTCGGGAACTGCTCTGCCATAATTCTGATAGACTCTTCTGCTGCATCTGTACGGAATGTTACTTCTGCACATGGAAGTCCACCATCACAAAGTGCTTTTGCAAGTGGTGCTGCATCTTTCGCATCGTTTAATACAACAACCGGAATGATTCCGATCTTCTGGATTTTCTCTAATACTTCGTTCATTTAACTTCCTCCTGACTGGATCTCTCTACGTTTCATTTTGTTTCACATTGTGAAACTCAGTTTCATAATGCAATACTCTTTATTTGCATTATACTACTTCTTGTAAGAAAGTCAAGATGTTTCTTTCGATTTTCTCCAACAAATGCAGGATTTATTCTCCGATCACCCGAAACCTCCTTCCATTCTCCCTGAATCTGGAAAGGGGATTGCTTCTCTTTTCATAAAATGTTACAATAGTCCACAGATTCTAGGAGGAAATGATTGTGTACGCGGGAGTTTGACAGTTGAATATCGAAAAAAGTACTCACAGGTCGCATAAAACCTGCTTTTTTTATGTCAAATTTTCCGTTTTTATAGCTGTTATTTTGTGTTATTGTATGGTATAATAAGGGATAGGAGGGATGACAGATGAATCTTCATATAACAAAATCAAAAAATGCAGAGTCCTTTTATATCTGTAAATCTTATACAAAATCAAATGGCAGCACTACTTCAGCTATCGTCCGCAAGCTGGGAACCTTAGAACAACTTTTGCCTGAACATGGTCCTACAAGAGATGATGTCGTTGCATGGGCGAAAAATGAAGTGAAAATAGAAACTGAAAAATATAAAAAAGAAAAAGAAGCACAGACAGTATTGATACCATTCCATGCGGATAGACAATTAGATTATGACAAGCAGGTCTTCTTCCGTGGTGGCTATCTGTTTCTCCAATCCATTTATTATCAACTACAAATGAATAAAATCTGCCGGAAACTGAAACAGAAATATAAATTCAAGTATGATATCAATGCGATCCTTTCGGATTTGATTTATGCAAGAATCTTAGAACCTTGCAGCAAACGTTCTTCTTACAAAGTTGCATCTGAATTCTTAGAAAAACCATCCTACGAACTTCATGATGTCTACCGGGCATTGGATGTACTTGGTGCGGAATGTGATCTTATTCAGTCTGAAGTTTATAAAAACTCCCACTTCCTTGGAAAAAGAAATGATAAGGTCCTTTATTATGACTGCTCGAATTATTACTTTGAAATTGAACAGGAAGATGGAAATAAAAAATACGGGAAAAGTAAAGAACACAGGCCAAACCCGATCATCCAAATGGGATTGTTTATGGATGGAGACGGGATTCCCCTTGCTTTTTCTCTTTTTCCGGGAAATGCGAACGAGCAGACCTCTCTCAAACCGTTAGAAAAGAAAGTCCTTGGAGATTTTGGCTGTCAGAAATTTATTTATTGCAGTGATGCCGGTCTTGGCTCTGAATCAATCCGGGAATACAATCACATGGGGGAACGGGCTTATATCGTAACCCAGTCCATCAAGAAGCTGAAGAAAGAAGAAAAAGAATGGGCATTAAATTTACAGGGATTTAAAAGAGTATCAGATGGAACCCCTGTTGATATCACAAAACTACCCGAAGATGATAAAGGACTTTATTATAAAGACGAACCCTACACCACAAAGAAGCTACATCAACGCCTGATCATTACCTATTCTCCTAAATATGCCCTTTATCAAAAATCTATTCGAGACAAACAGATTGAACGGGCACAAAAGATGCTGGATTCAGGGAGCACAAAAAAGAACCGAAAAAATCCAAATGATCCAGCACGTTTCATCGGAACTATGGCTGTAACAGAGGAAGGCGAAGCTGCTGATGTAAAGCAGTATCTAGATGAAATTAAGATTTCTGAAGAAACCCAGTATGATGGATTTTACGCAGTATGCACAGATCTTTTAGATGACGAAGTTGGTGATATTTTGAAAGTAAGTGAAGGAAGATGGCAGATAGAAGAATGTTTCCGGATTATGAAAACGGATTTTTCTGCAAGACCTGTCTATTTACAGGATGAAAACCGGATCAAAGCACATTTTCTAATCTGTTTTCTTGCATTGACAATATACCGCTTCCTTGAGAAAAAACTGGATGCTAAATATACATGTGAAGAATTATTAGATATTCTAAAAGAAATGAATTTCGCCGAAATACAGGAACAGGGATTCATTCCTTTATACAAACGAGAAAGAATTACGGATGATCTTCATGACGTGTGTGGTTTCCGAACAGATTATCAGTTCATAACAAAAAGTAAAATGAGAAATATTCAGAAAAAAAGTAAAGGGAAAGAATAAAATACTATAGTCCGTAACAACAGCAAAAATCGCTGCAGCCCAGTAACCACAAGGGATACAGCGATTTTTGCTCTTCCTAACTGTCAAAGATGGGATTATACTACTTCTTGTAAGAAAGTCAAGATGTTTCTTTCGATTTTCTCCAACAAATGCAGGATTTATTCTCCGATCACCCGAAACCTCCTTCCATTCTCCCTGAATCTGGAAAGGGGATTGCTTCTCTTTTCATAAAATGTTACAATAGTCCACAGATTCTAGGAGGAAATGATTGTGTACGATAAAAAAGAGAACCAAACTACAACTCAGACTGCAGAACAAAAAAATCCGATTCAGGTCGCAGACAGACTGTTTGCAGTCATTGAAGAACTTTCCAAGTCCGGTCCGACCGGACTGATTGAACTGAGCAATACGCTTGGTTTACATAAAAGCACGACCCACCGACTTCTAACCTCACTCATGTATATGGATTATGTGCGTCAAGATGAAGAGAGTGGAAAATATTCCCTTTCTTTTAAACTTCTTGAAATTTCCAGCCGAATTTTAGGACATATTGATGTGTTATCTACCATTCACCCTTATTTAAAGGAGCTCGCAGATATCAGCGGAGAGACCGTCCATCTTGTCAAACGTGACGGACTGGACGTCGTGTACATCGACAAGGTAGAATCCAGCTCTAACTCGGTGCGAATGGTATCCCGTGTCGGAAGCCGCACACCAATGTATCGTTCCGGTGTCGGAAAAGCACTGCTCGCCATGATGCGTCCAGAGGAAGTGCGTACAATTTGGGGCGACAGTAAGATCGAGGCACTGACAGAGTATACCGTCACCGATCTGGATGAACTATTTATTATTTTGGAAGAAGCGCGGGAAAATGGTTACGCACTTGACAATGAAGAAAATGAAAACGGCGTTCGCTGCATTGCCTCCTCGATCATGGATTACAGCGGCAAGCCAAAATATGCTTTCAGTATCTCTGGCCCGACCGTCCGCATGACAGATGAGCGCATCCTGGAACTCTCCAAGCTGATGCTACAGACAAAGAAAAAACTGGAAGAAGAGCTTGGTTATCATTCATAGGCTCACATAAATCTGATTTGTACTAAAAAAAGAGCGCTGCGAAATAAGGAATCCTCTCCCTATTTCACAACGCTCTCTTTTCTTTGCAATTTTAAATACGATCTACTCTTCTACCTTTGCAATCTCAAGTCCAAGTTCTTCTAACTGTTTTCTGTCAACTGCTGCCGGCGCTTCTGTCATCAGATCGGAGGCATCTTTGACTTTCGGGAACGCGATCACGTCACGGATGCTGTCTTCTTTTGCCATCAACATAATCAGACGGTCAAGTCCGTATGCTAATCCTGCGTGCGGCGGCACTCCATATTTGAATGCACTTAACAGGAACCCAAACTGTTCTTCTGCCTGCTCTCTTGTAAATCCAAGCACTTCAAACATCTTATTCTGAATCTCCTGATTGAAGATACGGACACTTCCGCCTCCGAGTTCCGTTCCGTTTAATACGATATCGTATGCTTTTGCACGGACTTTTCCCGGATCTGTATCAAGAAGGTCAAGGTCTTCTTCCATCGGCATTGTAAATGGATGATGCATTGCTGTATATCTTCCGGCTTCCTCGTTCCACTCTAATAACGGGAATTCTGTTACCCAGAGGAATCTGTAATCTCCTTTGTCAAGGATCTCTAACTGACGTGCGATCTCCAGACGCAGATTTCCTAACACATCCCATACAACTTTATTCTTATCAGCAGCAAAGAGAAGTAAGTCTCCGTTCTCTCCACCCATCGCCTCGATCAATGCGTGCATCTCTTCTTCGCTCATAAATTTTGCGAACGAAGATTTCACCGTACCGTCTTCCTGGATTGCAATGTAAGCAAGCCCTTTTGCACCAAAATCTTTGGCGAAATCTACCAGTTTATCAATCTTCTTACGCGGCATCGCTCCCTGCCCTTTGGCATTGATACCTCTGACACTTCCTCCGTTTTCCAGTGCATTTTTAAATACAACGAACTCACAGTCTTTTACGACTTCAGATACGTCCACAAGTTCCATTCCAAAGCGGATATCCGGCTTATCGGAACCAAAGCGATCCATCGCCTCCTGCCATGTCATGCGCGGAATCGGAAGGCTTACTTCTACACCTAAGATTTCTTTAAATAATTTTGCCAGCAATCTTTCATTGACATCGATGACATCATCTACGTCTACAAAAGAAAGTTCCATATCGATCTGTGTAAATTCCGGCTGACGATCTGCACGAAGGTCCTCGTCACGGAAACATTTTACAATCTGAAAATAACGATCATATCCGGAACACATCAGAAGCTGTTTGAAAATCTGTGGTGACTGCGGCAGTGCGTAGAAATTCCCTGGGTGTACACGGCTTGGTACAAGGTAGTCTCTCGCGCCTTCCGGTGTACTCTTGATCAGCATCGGTGTCTCGATCTCAAGGAATCCTTCTTCTGCAAGGAACTGACGTGTCAGTGTAGCAGCCTTACTTCTCATCATCAGATTTCTCTGAAGATCCGGTCTTCTCAGGTCAAGGAAACGATATTTCAGACGAAGTTCTTCCTTTGTCTTACTGTTCTCCTCGATTGGAAACGGCGGTGTCTCTGACTCGGATAATATCCGGATCTCTCTTGCGCGAATCTCGATCTCTCCTGTTGCAAGATTCTCATTGACTGCACCAGAACGTGCCTCCACAGTTCCCACTACTGCGATTACAAATTCACTTCTTAATTTTCCTGCCTTTTCAAATCCGGCTTCATCGATGGAACCATTTTCAAAAATGATCTGCAGCAGACCGGAGCGGTCTCTTAAATCTACGAAAACAATTCCTCCTTTATTACGGTTCTTCTGCACCCATCCCATCACGGTCACAGTCTCACCGATATTTGCTTTGCTTAACTCTGCACATCTGTGGCTTCTCTTTAAGCCCTGCATTGATTCTGCCATGTTCTTTTCCTCCATATTTATTTAAAAAATTCCTTAATTTCTGTGTAACCTTCCTGAGAAAGTTGTTCTTTCTGGAATTTTTTGTTTTTCTTCATGATCGAGAGCATTACTTGCTTCCCTGCAGCACGCTGCTCTTTTGCAAATGCCAGCACTTCCAGCATCTTCTCCTGCGGCATTCCTTTCTCGATCAAGAGCGCCAGCTTCTCTTTGTTGTCCGGAATCTCATATCCTCTCTCTAAAAGCAGCATGACGATCCGCTCAAATCCGATTGAAAATCCGCATGCCGGTGTCGGCTGTCCGGTAAACTTTCCGATCATCTCATCATATCTTCCGCCACCTCCGACAGAGCCGCCGAACTCATCCATCGCAATCTCAAAGATTGTTCCGGTATAGTAAGACATTCCCCGCACCAGTGTCGGGTCAAAACTTAACTTAAAATCTGCTTCTTTCACACTGTCCACACTTGCGATGATCATCTCCAGTCCATCTGCAGTCGCTTCCTCAAGGTATCCCTCTAATTTTTCTTTGCAGTAGCGTACTCCCTCGATATCATTTGTAATCTCCTTGAATAACTGAAGATATTTTTCAACTGCTTCTTTCGGATATCCATGCTCCTGCAGTTCTTTTTCTACACCGTCCAGACCAATCTTATCCATCTTGTCCAGGATGATAAATACATCATCATAGTCTTTCTCTTCGAATCCGCTGTAAGCTGCCATCGCCTTTAAGATCTTCCGGTCATTGATACGGACAGTAAAGTTTTTAAAATCCAGTTTCCCAAGCAGTGTCGTCGTCGCAAGGATCAATTCTATCTCCGCAAGATTATTTGGTTCTCCTAAGATGTCAATATCGCACTGCATGAACTGACGGAAGCGCCCTCTCTGCGGACGGTCAGCTCTCCACACATTTCCCATCTGCAGCGCTTTAAACGGAGATGGAAGCTCACTGACATTGTTGGAATAATAACGGGATAACGGAACAGTCAGATCATATCTGAGTCCACCATCCACGAGATCTGCCTCACATTCTGCTGTGTCCAGCTTTAACTTCTCTCCACGTTTTAAAATTTTAAAGATCAACTTTTCATTCTCTCCCCCTTGCTTGCTCGACAGGTTCTCGATATGCTCCACACATGGTGTCTCAATCGAAGAGAATCCAAATGTTCCATATGTCTCCTTGATCAGACGGATCACATAATCCCGGATCTGCATCTCTCTCGGTAACATATCTTTCATCCCGGTTACGGGCTTTTTCTTTAATGCCATAATAGTTCTCCCTTTCGCTCTATCATCTCGTCGATCCGTGCGATATACTGTCCCACATCTTTGACATTTTCCACACGCTCAATCCTTTTTTCTAATTTTACTTCTTTTCCCGGCTGACCGTTCTTTAACTGGTCTTCTGCCGCCGAAAATACAGCCTTTGTGGAGGCTCCTGCTCCCACTGCTACGATAGACTGTTTTTCCTCCATAATAAGTATATTGTATATTCCTGCTTTGTCAACCTTTGCATAGCCAACATTTTCAAAATTTCCGGCAATATTTTTCTGGCGATACAGATAATACGGTTTCATTCCCATCCGCGCAGCACTCTCCGCTGCGAGATCTATCATCGCTTCCATCTGCCGTCCTCTTTCCTCCTGGAGCGCAGCCTCTTTCAATTCCGGCATCTGTGCCAGCCTTGATGCACGCTTAACTGCCAGCGAGTGCACCGTAATACTGTCAGGAGAAAGTTCCTCAATCTGCCTTAACGTGTCTTTGACATCTTCCACCGTCTCTCCCGGAAGTCCGGCAATCAGATCCATGTTGATATTTTCAAACTCCAATTCTCTCGCCATCCCATACACGCGGAGAATATCCTCCACGGTATGCCTTCTCCCGATGAGATCCAAAGTCTTTTGCTGCATCGTCTGCGGGTTAATCGAAATCCGCGGAATCTTGTGGCGCTTCAGCACTTCCAGTTTTTCTCTTGTAATACTGTCAGGCCGCCCTGCCTCCACGGTAATCTCCTTTATCTCCTCATAAGAAAATGTCTCTTCCAAATGTGTGAGCAGACGATCTAACTGATCTGCTTCCAACGTCGTCGGCGTTCCTCCACCAATGTAGATTGTATTTAATTTCTTCTCTTTTGAAATATCCCCGACATAGCTGATTTCCTTGCAAAGTGCATCGAGATATTCCTCCACCCTCGTCTTCCATGCTTCGATCGGGTATGAGGTAAACGAACAGTACGCACAGGTGGTCGGACAGAATGGGATTCCCACATAGAGACTATATCCATCTTCATAATCAAGCTGCTCCAGCTGGGCCTTCTCGCGCTTTGCAATCTCGATTCCAAGGCGTGCTTTCTCCTCACTCATCAGATATTGTTCCATGAGAGTTCTCTGAATCTCTTCTTCCTCCATCTGCTCTTCTAACATCTTCATTGCGATTTTTGTCGGGCGGATCCCCGTTAGGATTCCCCACGCCAGCGTTTTCCCGGAATATTCTGCAAGCGCCCGGTAAATCTTTCGGTCCAGATACTGCTTCTTCTCTTTTTTTGTCTCATATGCATCCAGTTCCTTTATCTCCGCACAGATTCTGCAAATGCGCTCCTGCACACACACCTCCAGCTCCAGAAACATTCCCTGCTCCTCATCAATTTCCTGCTCTACTGTCTCATTTGGGAAAAATGCTTTTACAATATGAAATACATCATAGATATAACTTTTGTCTTTTATCCGTAATCGAATCATTCTCTTCTCTTCCTCATTTATTCTCTCACTGTGTTTTTTACACCACTGTCACAGACAGCACTCCTCTTCTCTCTTACGAAGGAAGGACGGGAAAATGCTTCCCCGCCCTCAGTTACCTTACACAAAACACCTTTTCTGCTCCTTGTATAATTCTGACATTTTTCTGAACAGAATTGGTTTTATCTTTTCACCACTTACGCCAAAAATGGATTTGCAGTCTTCTCTGTCTGAATAGTCGTCGCTGCCATATGCCCTGGATATACCACTGTATTTTCCGGCAGAACAAGGAGCTTCTCCTTGATAGAACGAATCAATGTCGTCTCATCCCCCGTCGGCAGATCACTCCTTCCGACGGAACACCGAAACAGTGTATCCCCACTGAACAACATGTTCTCTGTCTCCGCGTAATAACAACATCCGCCCGATGTATGTCCAGGTGTAAATAATACTTCAAATGTCACCCCTGCAGCCGCAATCTTCTGACCGTCCGTCACATAGGTTGCATCCTCAAAGACGTACCCGTTTGTATAAGTCAAAGAAAGATTTGTCTTCGGATCTGCGATCAGTCCTTTCTCTGCTTCATGGACATATACCGGAACCGGATACTCCTCAAGCAATGCATCCAGCCCCATAATATGGTCAAAATGTCCATGTGTCAGAAGCACTGCCTGCGGCTTTAATCCCTCTTCTCGGAGAAATTCTGCCAACTTCTTGGAATATGCCGCCGGATCTACGATTACGGCTTCCTTCGTCTGTTCATTCCATGCAACATAACAGTTCGTACTTAATATTCCAGTTAAAAAACGTTCTACTTTCATCTCTTTTTGTTACCCCACACTACGTTCTATATCGATCACGCCTTCTAACTGACGCATCTTTTCAATCAGTCTTGCCAATTCCTCACGACCGCGCACAATAAATCCCATCTCAATGGTCGCAGTTCCCTGCTTACTAGTACGCACATTCATGGACTTGACATCAATCTTATTCTCCGTAAAGATCTTGGAAATCTCCATCAGCATTCCCTGCCGATCTGTCGCATACATCTTAATCTCTGCCATATACTGTCCATTGGATGCATCGCTTTCTGTCTGTTCCCACTCTGCATCGATCAGCCGTGCACGCTCTGCATTAGACAAGTGAAGAATATTGACACAGTCTGTGCGATGAATCGACATTCCTCTTCCTCTTGTCACAAATCCCACGATTTCATCCCCCGGCACCGGATTGCAGCACCTTGAAAAACGGACTGCAATATCATCGATTCCTTTTACGACAATTCCGCTCTTTGATTTTGCGATGTGCACTTTATGTTTGGACGCCTCTGACACTTTCTCAAGAATCGTCTCATCCGTGATCTCTTCCTTGTGATCCTTCTGATATTCCTCAGCAAGGCGATTGACAATCTGTCCCTCCTTGAGTCCTCCATGTCCCAACGCCGCAAGCACTGCATCCCAGTCTCGGAATCCATATTTCTTCTGCACAACTTGCATATATTTTGGCTTTGTCAGGTCACTCAACACGAGAGATTTTGCCTTGCAATAAGCCTGAAGCATCTCTTTTCCGCGGATGATATTCTCCTCTTTGAACTCCTTCTTAAACCACTGATTGATCTTATTCTTTGCCTGCGTACTCTTGACGATCGACAACCAGTCACGGCTCGGTCCCTTAGAATTCTGTGATGTCAGTATCTCAATGCGGTCTCCGTTCTGAATCTTGTAATCAATCGTCACAAGCTTTCCGTTGACTCTCGCCCCGACCATCTTGTTGCCGACTGCCGAGTGGATCGCATAGGCGAAATCAATCGGTGTAGAACCATTTGGAAGATTTTTCACATCTCCGTTCGGCGTAAAGCAGTAAACATCTTCGGCAAACAGATCCAGACCGCCCTTTAACAGACTTAAAAATTCACGATTGTCCGTATTCTGCTGCCACTCGAGAATCTGCCTGAGCCAGCTTAACTTCTCCTCTTCCTGCATGGCAATATTCTTCTTGCCATCCCCGCTCTCTTTGTACTTCCAGTGTGCTGCGATACCATACTCGGCCGTCTTGTGCATCTCCTTCGTTCGGATCTGGATCTCAAACGGCTGTCCTGCAGGTCCCATCAGCGTTGTATGTAAAGACTGGTACATATTTGCCTTTGGCATCGCAATATAATCTTTAAATCTTCCCGGAATCGGTGTGTACATCTCATGGATCACACCAAGCGCGGCATAACAATCCTTCACCGTATCTACGATGATGCGGACCGCAAACAGATCATAGACCTGATCTACTGTCTTATCCTGATTGACCATCTTTTTATAGATACTGAAGAAATGCTTCACTCTGCCATAGACTTCTGCCTGAATGTCCGCATTCTTCATATGGCTTGCCACCTCATCTACAATCTGCTGTACAAATTCCTCCCGCTCTGTCTTCCGGTCATTAATCTGCTTCACAAGATCATAGAACACTTCCGGCTGATAGTACTTCAGCGCCAGATCATCCAGTTCTTTCTTGATTTTAGAAATTCCAAGTCTCTGTGCGATCGGAGCGTAGATATCCATCGTCTCTCTCGCCTTCTCCTTCTGCTTGTGCGGCGGCCAAAACTGTGCCGTACGCATATTATGCAGACGGTCTGCCAGCTTCACGATGATCACACGGATATCCTTGGACATCGCAAGAAACATCTTCCTTAAGTTCTCTGCCTGAAGTTCCATCTTATCGACATCTTTTGAATAAGATAACTGTCCAAGCTTTGTGACCCCCTCCACAAGAAGTGCTACCTCCGCGCCGAATTCCCTCTCAATATCATCCCTCGTCATGATCGTATCTTCCACAGCATCATGCAAAATTCCTGCAACGATCGTCTCTTTATCCATCTCAAGCTCTGCCAGAATGATTCCTACCCAAAGTGGATGGATGATGTAAGGCTCTCCGGACTTCCTCTTCTGTCCTTCGTGAGCCTGCTTTGCAATCCGGTATGCCTTCTCGATCATAGAGATATCCGCCGATGGATGATACTCTCTTATCCTCTTGATTAATGACTGGTACAACAGTTCGGGATCTTGATAGTCTTCCGGCTCCTTAACTGCGTGGCCGTCCACCATTTTAAATTCTTTTGGTCTGATTTCCAGTGTTTCTGACATCTCGATCCCTCCTTCTCCTTTGCTTCAAACGATATTGTTTAGTATATCACTTTTTTTGCTTTGAAACAACATTTATATCATATCGAATCACCTGTAATTTTGTATCACGATCTGAAGTGTCTTCTGTCCACGGAATTCATTGACCGATGGATAATACGTCGCTGTGATTTTTCCCCCTGCTCTCCTGATTTTTTCCAGACATTCCTGTGCCTCTCCAAAATAAATCGCATCCATCACCGTTCCTCCCAAGTCTTTCACTTGCATCTTCAGCACATTCTGATTTTTCCCGAGAATCCGGCTATTTAAAACAAGCATATCTTTTTCTACAAAAACCGGTTTCGTATTTCCTTTTCCAAACGGTTCCAGAAGTTCCAGTTCCTCTACCAGTTCCTCTGTCACATATTGGAGTGGCATCTGCATGTCGATCGATACTTTCTCACAGAAATCCTCTTGTGTCAGTACCGTTTTTTCATTCATCTGTCTGCGAAATACTTCGATATTCTCTTCCGGAAGCGATAATCCTGCTGCCATCTTATGTCCTCCAAACTTGGTAAACAAAGCTTTGCACTTACTCATCTCCTCGTACATATCATAATTCTCTATCGACCTGCCAGAGCCCTTTGCTCCCTGTTCTGCTTTTGTAAGAATAAATACCGGCTTGTGATACCGTTCTCTGATCCGTCCGGCAATGATTCCGGCCAGACTTTCATGGCAGTCCGGAAGAAAAATCACAAGCACTTTGTCTTTCTGAAGCGCTGTTGTCTCTACCATCTTCACCGCCTCCTCGACCCCTGCCTGTGTCATTTCTTTTCGGCTGTCATTCAATGCTTTTAGATCCCCCGCAAGCATATCTGCCTCTCTCCGACTGGAGGCTCTCAGAAGTTCCAATGCCCGTTTTGCCGTGTCAAGCCTTCCTCCCGCATTCAGGCATGGTCCGATGACAAATCCAATATGATATGCAGACAAATGTGCCCGGTCAACGCCGGTGCATTCAATCAAAGCATCCAGTCCATAGTTTTTTGTACACTTTAGCATCTCCAGTCCCTGCTTTACAAAAATGCGGTTTTCTCCGACAAGATCCATCACATCTCCTACCGTCGCAATCGCCACATTTTCCATCAGATAATCTACGTCCTCCACGTCCTGCCCCATCACATTGAAGAGTGTTTCCACCAGCTTATAAGCCACTGCCGCGCCACACAGGGAAGAGAACGGATATTCACAGTCGATCCGCTTCGGATCAACGACCGCATCTGCCGGTGGAAGTTCATACACTTTTTCCCCATTTTTTTCTTCATATGGGATTTCATGATGGTCCGTGACAATGATCGTCATCCCCATCTTCTTCGCATAGGCAATCTCTTCTGCCGCCGCAATTCCATTATCACAAGTGATGATTGTGTCGACCCCCGCCTCCAGCGCACGGTTGATCAATTCCTGATTCAGTCCATATCCATCTTTCATACGATCCGGGATGTCGCTGTCCACAACTCCACCAAGCTTTTCTATTCCTTCCAAAAGGATATATGTTGCATTCACCCCGTCAATATCATAATCCCCAATCACCCGGATCGGCTTTTTCTCCCGGATCTTCTCACTTAAAATTTCCACTGCACGGTCCATATCTTTCATCAGAATTCCATCGTGGAGTTCTGCGATCGTTCCGTTTAAATAAAGTCTGATCTCTTCCTCATCCGTGATCTCCCGGTTCCGGATCAGTCTTGCGAGAATGGGGCTGATGTGAAATTTCTGTGCAATTTCCTGAAACGGTGCACCCTTCCGCATAATAAACCATTTTTCCATCATATACCTCATCGAAAAACAGGGGCAGAAGAACCTCCTCGTTCTCCCGCCCCTGTCTTTTTCTATTTTTTCTTCTGAATCTTTGTCCTCATAATGTACCAAAGTGCACCTGTGATCGTAATTGAAGAGAAAGTTCCTCCTACGATCCCAACCATCAGTGGTGCCGCAAATTCTTTCACAGAGCTTACTCCGAGAATAAAGAGAATTACAACCATAACAAAAGTTGTAAAGTTCGTATAGATACTTCTTGTCAGTGTCTCAGAAATACAGCGGTTGACAAGTGTCGCCAAATCTTCATTACGTTTTTGCACTTTCAATTCCTCACGGATACGGTCGAAGATAACGATCGTCGAGTTGATCGAATATCCGACCATTGTCAAAATACATGCGATAAATGTATTTCCGACAGAAATTCTTGCCACTCCATAGAAAACTACAACAAACAGTACGTCATTTAACAATGCGATGACTGCACTTGTTGCAAAGCGCACATCTTTAAAGCGGAACCAAATATACAGAAGCATGCAGGCTGTCGCGATTAAAAGCGCAACAACTGCGTCGCTTCTCATCTCGGAACTTACGGTAGAGCTGATATTCTCAGAAGTGATCAGACTTTCGTCCACATCAAAATTGTCTACCATTGCTTTATTAAATGCTTCACGCTCCTCTAAGTCAAGACTTCTCGTTTTGATAATGACCGCATTGGAACCATCAACTTTTTGTGTCTGCACATTTGCATCTTTTGTAATCTTCTCAACAACCGGAACCACTTTGGAATCAATCTCTTTGATTGAGTAATCCTCATTGAATGTCACATTTGTGGAAGTACCTCCCATAAATTCCAGGCTGTACTTAAATGCCCCCTGCCCTTTTGCTGCATGATATCCCATGATTCCAAGTCCGCCGAGGATGATCACTCCGGAGATAGCAAAGCAGACTGCTTTCTTTCCGAGGAAGTTGCGAACTTTCGTTGTCTTCTTCGCTCCATAAAACTTCACATCACGGAAACCGATCGCATACAGCGAGAAGATAATGATTCTTGTAATGAAAAGTGCTGTAAACATGGACACAACCACACCAAGTGCAAGTGTCTGTGCAAACCCTTTGACACTTCCTGTTCCTTTTAATCCAAGTACCAGTGCTGCGATCAATGTTGTGATATTTCCATCAATAATTGCAGACAATGCTTTCTGAAATCCGATGCGAAGCGCTGATTTCACAGCCCTTCCTGCTGCCAGTTCTTCTCTGACTCTCGCAAAAATAATGACATTTGCATCGACCGCCATACCGATGGACAGCACGATACCAGCGATCCCCGGTAGAGTCAATGTGATATTAAATGCATTTAAAAGTACTAGTGTCAGTCCTGTGTAAATGATCAGAGCAATGCTGGATGCAAATCCCGGAAGCAGATATACAATACACATAAATACAAGCACGATCGCAAGTCCGATCGCTCCAGCAAGAAGACTTGTGCTGATTGCCTCTTCTCCGAGCTGCGCTCCGACTACATTAGAGCGAAGTTCTTCCAGTTCCAGCTGAAGTCCTCCGATACGGATTGTAGATGCCAGATTTTCTGCCTCTTCATAGGAAGCCATTCCGTCTATATAGGCCTGTCCGCCATCAATCTCAGACTGTACAACCGGATTGCTGATCGTCTTTCCATCATAGACGATCGCAATCTGTTTTCCAAGATTTTCCGCTGTCGCCTTGGCAAATTTATCTGTACCGTCCTTTGTGAGGATCAGTTCCACGATATACTCTTTATTGTTCATCTCATCCTGCGTTGTCTTTGCAGAAGCTGTCTTCACATCCGTTCCTTCTAAGACAACGTTTCCTTCTGAATCCTGGAATACCAATGACCCCGGTTTTCCAAGCTCATCGAGGATCTTATTTGCATCTGTCACACCCGGAATCTCAATGTTGATCCGGTCGTCACCTTCCTGGTAAACTGTCGCCTCTGTGCTATACTGCTCCACACGCTTTTGAAGCTTGTAGATCGTATCACTCATCTGCTCTGAAGTAGGATTTTTATCCTTCGCCTGATAGGTAATACTCACACCACCGGCAAGGTCCAGCCCCAGTGTGATGTTCTTTACAGAACCAATCTTTCCCTTTCCGAATCCGACGATTGTCGTAAATCCGAGCAAAACGATCAGAAGTGTAGTCGCGATCAGGCTCCATACTCCTCTTGATTTTTTCATGTCCTGTTACCTTCTTTCCCTTACTCTGCCAATGCTGCCTTCATCATGATTGCGCATTCTACACGCTTTCTTTCCATCTCGCATCCGATGTCATATGTGTCATGGATCGATCCGTGGAACTTCTGAGAGTTCGCCATACAACCACCGCTGCAGTAGAACTTCGCAAAACAATTCTTACATTTTTCTTTGGAGTATACACTACATCCCCGGAATTCCTCTGCGATCTCCGGCTTCACAATTCCGTCATCTACATTTCCCATCAGGAACTCTTCTTCTCCTACGAACTGATGACAAGGGTAAAGATCTCCCCAAGGCGTCACTGCAAGATACTCTGTGCCCGAACCACATCCAGACAATCTCTTTGCAACGCACGGACCACCGTCGAGATCGATCATGAAGTGGAAGAAATTCACTCCTTTTCCTTCCTGCTCTCTCTCTACAAGTGCTTTTGCAAGTGCATCGTACTCTTCAAAGATCTTTGGAAGATCCTCTTTTTTAATAGAATAGAAATCTGAATCTTCCCCTACGACCGGTTCAATAGAGATCTGTTTGAAACCAAGATCTGCAAAATGCAGCACATCTTTTGAAAAATCAAGGTTATCTCTTGTAAATGTCCCACGCACATAGTATTTCTCTTGATTTCTGCTATCTGCAAGCTTCTGGAATTTCGGCACGATCAGATCATAACTTCCCTTTCCATTGCGGAACGGACGCATCTTATCGTTGACTTCCTTTCTTCCATCAAGACTTAAGACAACATTGTCCATCTCTTTGTTGACAAATTCCTGTACCTCATCATTTAAAAGTACACCGTTTGTTGTGATCGTAAAACGGAAATTTTTGTTATGTATCTTTTCCTGCTCACGTCCGTATGCCACCAGGTCTTTGACAACCTGCCAGTTCATCAAAGGCTCCCCTCCAAAGAAATCTACTTCCAGATTTCTTCTGTTTCCAGAGTTTGCGATCAGGAAATCCAGCGCTTTCTTTCCAACTTCATAGGACATCAGCGCTCTTCTTCCATGATATTCTCCTTCTTCTGCAAAACAATATTTGCAGGCAAGATTACAGTCATGTGCGATGTGCATACAGAGCGCCTTTACCACTGTCTTTCTCTGCTTCACTTCCCCGATATACTGTTCATAAATATCTTTTGTAAACAACTGACCTGCTTCTGTCAGTTCCACGATATCTCCATAGGCATCTTTCAGATCACTCTCTGCATATTTTGCTGAAAGCTTCTCCAAAAGCCCTGCTGCTGTTTCTTCTTTTTTCAACTCTTCCACAGGATTTTCTGCCTGATCTATTCCCATTGTATCCAGCGCCTGAATGACATCATAGCAAAGTTCATCTACAACATGAACGGAACCGCTGTTGACATCCAGCACGATGTGATACCCATTATTTACATACTGATGAATCACTTGTGTTCTGCTCCTTTCTTCTTAACGCAAAGACAAAGCAGCGACCGAAGCCGCTGCCTGATCTCAATCTGTGCGATGTTAGCTTATTTCTTTTGTTCGCAAGTTTGATTTCCAACTGTGCAAGATGTCTTACATGCTGACTGACAAGATGTCTGGCATTCTCCACATCCGCCTTTTTTCATTGTATTGTTTAATGTCTGAGTATTTAATGTTTTAATGTGCTTCATCTTACATTCCTCCTTAAATTAGCATTAACTTAGCTTATTATATCACATGCATGTAAGATTTAAAAGACTTTCTTTTAAGAAATCATTCCACCCGCCATTCCACCTGCCGCACAGAGCAGGAACGACGTCAAAATATTCGTCCCATTTCCTTGTAAGGTACGATAAATCCCAAAGGAAATCAAAAGCAATAACCCGAAATATAAAATTCCGACCGCAAGTCCCCACAAAAATTTTCTCATTTTGGAAAGCTTCCCGATCACAAGTCCGCCCACAAATGTGGACAGTACATAGATCGCTGTAATCCCCGCCGTCACCTTTTCCTCACTGAACTCCATCTTGTATACAAGCAGCGTCAGCAGCAAAAGAAGTAAGCCGGTCACAACGTAAGCTGCCATCAGCGCCTTTAACACCCATGTGACTTTCATTTCCTGTCTGATTGTCTTCTCCATTGTCGTCCCTCCCAGATTTCAAGCGTATTTGCACCAAATAATAAGTACACTCTAATCTATGCCCGTCCACAATGTTTTATGACCATCTTAAAATTCCATCTGTTTCCCGAGAAAAGCTGCCGCTGCAAGTGCAAGCTTTTCTGCTCCATCTTCCGTCCTCTTTGTTTCCTCTTTCATCAAAAGTACAACCGCACCGATCACATCTCCCTCTGCCACAATCGGGCTGATGATTTCCTCCGTAAAGACTGCGCTCTGCCCTTCTGTCAATAAAACAAATCCTTTCTCCCCTCTGGCTGCACATCTCTCCTTTCTGTCACTTAGACAGGTCTGAAATGCCTCGCTGACTCTTTTCCCCGCAAATTCTTTTTTTCCATTTCCCGCCGCTGCGACTACCGTCTCATGATCGGTGATGCAGACAGTACATTTTGCTACCTGGGCAAGACTTTCCGCATACTGTATCGCAAGCGGTGTCATTTCTCCGACTGGAGAATACTTCTTTAAAATGACACCTCCCTCTCGATCGGTAAAGATTTCAAGTGGATCTCCTTCATGAATCCTGAGTGTCCGTCGGATTTCCTTTGGAATTACAACCCTCCCGAGATCATCAATTCTTCTTACGACTCCTGTTGCTTTCATATAAAAAATTCCTCCATTTTACTTTGTTTTCCATTTCTGGAAATAGTATCTGTAAAATGAAGGAATTTATGACATTTTTATTTTTAATTCTATCCGATTGATTAGTTGACCGCTGTTATCTTCACTTTCTTCATCGCTTTGGAGACTGCCGGAATCGATAAAACGAGAACTGTAAGCGCTGCCTCTGCAAAAATATAACATCCATTATATACAAGCGAATATGGAAGCGCCGCCCAACCGTCCCACGCATATTCTCCAAAAAAGAGCCATCCGGAAATTACCGCAAATACATATCTTGCAAGAACGCCAAACAAGTATCCTTTTACAAGACCATGTTTGGATTTGCTGAAACATCCTGAAAGTCCGAGTGCCCCGAATGCGAGCGGATAATCTACAAGCACTTGAAGTGGGAAATAAATATATGGTTCAATCAGAAGCTGAAGTACCCCGTAGGCCGCCCCAGTCAGCATCCCCGTCGCCGGTCCATATAAATAGCCAACGAAACAGATAAACAACATGCTGAATAATGTTACCGATCCACCAAATGGAAAAGAATAAATCTTTAACATCGATGTCACCATCGCAAGTGCAACTGCCATCGCACATACGACAAGCTGTTTTGTTCCAATTTTCTTTTTTTCTTTCTTCTCCCATTTTGCAAACAGCGCAGCTACAACGATCAATGCCACAAGAATCACAGCAACTGCCACATAACCTGCCGTTGTCAGACTGTATGCCCCATCTGCTTTTGTTACAAAAAATGACATAAAAAAACCTCCTTTATTATTTTTTTACAGGAGGAACCATTCTGGTACTGCTTCCTTCCGCCGGTACTAACCGGTTCAAGTAGTGAGGGTCATCACGCAATGTGATTTCTCAGCCCTGGGCTCCCCTAGCAAAATGCTATATGAAATTTGTCATTTCATATAGCATTGTACCATACTTTCTTTTTTTGTCAAATTTTCTTTACGATCAGCTTTACACCCTCGACCCTGAGTACCTCTCCGAAATCGCCCGGTTCCAGAATGTCTCCATCTGCTTCCGCTCTGACCGTCCATTCCTGTCCGTTGACGACTGCTTTCCCTGTCTGACTCAAATTATCTACCTGCTCTGTCATCTTAATTTTCTGCCCGATCAGACTCTCATAGTTTGTCTTCACTGATTTCGCATTCAAATATTTCTGCGCCCAAGGTCTCGTAAAATATAACAGTATAAAAGTCACGATCAGAAAAGCTGCGATCTGCCATACGATTCCAAGTCCGAGAAGTTCTACCACCAGTGCCGCCAGTGCACCTCCTGCAAGCCAGATGGAAGTCAGTCCTACTGTGGCGATCTCAACGATCAGAAAAATCACAATCAACGCCAACCATACAATGCTCATCATATACCTCCGCCCTTTCTCCTTTTTGTTACCTCTATACTATATCAGCCGTTGCAATTAAACAATCTTTTTTTACATCTTTTTCAGAACTTTTTTAGCACATTCTCTCATCGCTTTTTCGGGAGATCTTCCGTTTTCCCGAACTAGTTCAGAAAAGACAGTACGATGTCATTTACAAGCTTTCCATCTGCCTTTCCTTTTACTTTCGGCATCAGTTCTTTCATAATCTTTCCTTTGTCTTTTGCTGTCGGTGTCTCCAGCGCCAGAGAAGCAAGCACCTCTTTGATCACTCCGCGGATTTCTTCTTCTGACATCATCTTTGGTGCAAACTGTTCCAACACTGCAATTCTCTTCTGGCATTCTTCCACAATGTCACTTCGGTCTGCCGGTGCAAGTTCCAACGTCTCTTTTGTCTGCTTGATCTCTTTTAGGATAACCTGTGTCTCTTCTTCCGGTGTCAGATCTCCTTTTTTGTCAATCACCTTATTCTTCAGCGCAGATAAAAGCAGTGATAAGGACTCCTTCGTCTCCTTGTCCCCTGCCTTCATCGCACTTACCATCGCACTTCTTACTTCTTCAATCTTACTCATCAAATCTCCTCCATTCTTCTATTTTCGATTATTTCTGGTCACTTTTATCTGTGTCAGATCCTTCTGCATATGGAATCTCTTCCTGCTGTTTCATCTTAATCCCTTTTTTCTCGAAACTGATCTTATCCCATACCTTTTCATTGACTTCAATCTTTACATCTTTTTTCCACTCTTCGCACAGATCTTTGTACTGTTTTTCCTTTCGCTCTTCTGCGATAGATTCTTTTTCTGCATCGGTCGCTTCCCGGTCAAGAAGGCTTGTCACTTTCAACACATAGTAGCCACTGTCCGTCTCGATCACCTCTGAGACTTCCCCTTCGCCAAGTTTATTCGCCTTCGTCATCAATCCCTCATCCGGAGTTGTCGTCTCTTCGTCAAAAGTCATTGTCTTTACTTCCAGTTCCTTCTCTTTTGCAGTCTTTGCAAAGTCAGCCCCTTCCTTAACTGCTTTCTGGAATGCTTCTGCCTTTTTCTTTGCCTCTGCCTTTTCTTCCTCGGTCATCTGCTCTGTGCTTCCGTCTTCTTTTGTCTTTGTCAGAGAAAGGTTGACATACTGCATACTCTTTTGTGCCGCCTCTTCATCAGACACTTCTGTATCCACATCTGCGACCATCGCCTTCTGCATTTTCTCTTGAATCGTCACAAGTGTCAGCATCCGCTCTACATTTTCTGTTGTTCCGGAAACAGCTCCCTTTTCTTCCAGTCCGTTTGCCTCATCAAACGCTTTTGCTGCCTCACTGATCTTCTTCTTTTCCTCCTCGGTGATCTCGACTTTGTAATCGCCCATATGGTCTTCGAGTACATACATATTTTCCAGTGTCTCTAAGATCTGATTTTTCACCGTCTCCTCATAGGATTTCCCTTTGGAAATCTCTGTAGACCACATGTCCTCTCCCATCACTCCTGAGTAGTATGTTTCATATTCTGCCTGCTGATAGCGCGCAAAAAAATTGGCAACACCTACAGTCACTTTTTCTCCACCAATCGTAACTACCACATCGCTGTCTTTGACAGACCCGCAGCCGGCAGCGGAAACTGCCAGTGCTGCTGTCACAGCAAGCGCTGCCGCTTTTTTTCCTGTCCTTCTCATAATTGCCCTCCTTCGTGTTTCTAACTCTCTCATTATACTCTCTGACTATGATTCTAGCAATGTTTTCATATCAATTAACACTTTTTTCACAACTTCAATTGGATCTTCCTCTTTGCCTTTTCGGTTTCTGTTCTTCTTATGATAGAGGAAATATGGAGGCGTATCCATTTTGAAATGCAACTCTTCTTTGTACAGTTCCAAAAGCTTCGGAATTTTTTCTGTCCGAATTCTGGCATGCTCAAACATGGTAAATTGATACTCTTCTCCCTTTTGTTCTACTGCCGTAATATACAGTCGGTGTGCCATCGCTTTCAGGTTCGCAATCGCCAGAAGCTTTTGAACTTTTCTTGGAATATCTCCAAAGCGATCGATCAGTTCCTCGATCATATCATCCATCTCTTCCTCTGTCTCAATCCCTGCGATCCGCTTATAGATATCCAGCTTCTGATATTCATTCGGAATATACGATGCAGGAATATATGCATCCACATTTAGGTCCACCGTTGTCGTATATGGTTCTTCCTCTACTTCGCCCTTCAGATGCTTCACTGCCTCATTTAACATTTTACAGTACAGATCGTATCCAACTGCTTCCATATGTCCATGTTGCTCTGCCCCAAGAAGATTTCCCGCTCCTCGTATTTCCAAATCTCTCATGGCAATCTTAAATCCAGAACCGAGGTCTGTAAATTCACGGATCGCGGACAACCTTTTTTCTGCCACTTCTTTTAACAGCTTATCCCTCTTATAGAGTAAAAAAGCATATGCCATCCGGTTTGACCGCCCGACACGCCCGCGAAGCTGGTACAGCTGAGAAAGTCCAAGCCGGTCCGCATCGTGTATGATCATCGTATTTGCGTTGGAAATATCAAGCCCGGTCTCAATGATCGTCGTCGAGATCAATACATCGATCTCTCCGTTGATAAAATCATACATGATCCGCTCCAGCTGATGTTCCCTCATCTGTCCATGTGCAAATGCCACATTTGCCTCAGGCACAAGTTTCTGAATCCGGTCTGCGACTTCATCGATATCCTGTACCCTGTTGTACACATAATATACCTGTCCATCTCTTGCGAGTTCCCGCTCGATCGCCTCACGTACCATCTCGTCATTGTACTCCATGACATATGTCTGGATCGGCATTCTGTCCATCGGAGGCTCTTCTAACACGCTCATATCTCGGATTCCGATCAGACTCATGTGAAGCGTTCTCGGAATCGGAGTTGCTGTCAGTGTCAGCACGTCTACATTTTCTTTCATCTGCTTGATTTTCTCTTTGTGCTGTACCCCAAACCGCTGCTCCTCATCGATGATCAACAGGCCAAGATCCTTAAATTTCAGATCATCTGAAAGTACGCGGTGCGTCCCGATCACAATATCTACAAGACCTTTCCTCACATCATCGATTGTCTTTCTTTGCTGTGCCGGAGTCCGAAATCTGCACAGCAGGTCTACTCTCACCGGAAAATCCTTCATCCGCTGTACAAACGTATTATAATGCTGCTGAGCAAGCACCGTTGTCGGAACGAGGTACACCACCTGCTTACTTTCCTGCACTGCCTTAAATGCGGCGCGGACTGCCACTTCTGTCTTCCCGTATCCGACATCCCCGCAGATTAAGCGGTCCATGATCTTCTTGCTTTCCATATCTTTTTTAGTTGCCTCGATCGCATTTAACTGATCATCGGTCTCCTCAAACGGAAACATTTCCTCAAACTCACGCTGCCAAATGGTATCTTCTCCGTAGACATATCCTTCTTCCTTCTGTCTTGCCGCGTACAATTCCACAAGTTCCTTTGCGATTTCTTTGACTGCCCCACGGACTCTCGTCTTCGTCTTCGCCCATTCCTGTCCCCCGAGCTTATTCAGCTTAGGTCTTTTTGCATCGGCACTTGCATATTTCTGGATCAGTTCCAGCTGTGTCGCAAGAATGTAAAGATTCCCTCCATCTGCATAAGAGATCTTCATATAATCTTTTGCAACTTTATCGACTTCAATCTTCTCAATTCCCTGATAGATTCCAAGTCCGTGATTCTCATGAACGACATAATCTCCGACCTTCAGATCCGAGAAGCTCTGGATTTTCTGTCCTTCATAAGTTTTCCGTTTCTTTTTCTTCTTTTTCTTCCCAAAAATATCTGTCTCCGAGATTACAATAAACTTTAACAGTGGATACTCGTATCCCTCATCTACATGCCCATAGGCGACCATGATCTCTCCCGGCTGCACTTCCCGATCCATCTCTTCACTGTAAAAGCTGCTCAAACTATAATCTCTCAAATCTTCTGCCAGACGCTTTGCTCTCGTCCTGGATCCAGATAAAAGGATCACTCTGTAACCGCTCCGTTTCAGCCGCGCCAGATCCCTCGTAAGTGTCTCAAAACTATTATTGTACGGATTCACTCCCTTTACCTGAAGGTGAATACTTTTCTTTACATGAAACAGATTTCTTTTGCCTTCCAGAATCGACAGCCCGATCCCCGGATACTGATTCATCTTCGATGCAATCTCCTTCGGTGCAAACAGCTTCACTTCTTCGTCTGACACTTCACACCCGGTCTCCACACGCTTCTTCATACTCTCGATAAATTCTGCTTCGACTGCTTCCCCCTGCTCTATCAGCCGTGCCGGCTCTTCCAAAAATAAAAGCGTATCTTCTCGCGGAAAGTAGTCTAGAAATGAAACGCGCTTTGTCTTCTCATCCATGAACTCGGACGCCGGATAGATTGTAATCTCTTCCAGATTTTCAATCGATCTCTGACTCTCCACGTCAAATGTGCGGATCGAATCAATTTCATCATCCCAAAGTTCTATGCGGACCGGAACCTCCTCAGTGAGCGGGTATACATCTAAGATTCCCCCACGCACCGCAAACTGTCCCGGCCCTTCAATCTGCACTTCCCTTTCATATCCAAGAAGCGTCAGATCTTTCTGAACTTTCTCAAAATCAATAATATCTCCTACCTTCAGAGAAAAAATTCTCTCCCGGATCGTCTCAATCGGCAAAAGAGAATCCATAAACGCATCAAATGTTGTGATGACTGTACACCCTTCCCCAAGGAGAAGTGCCTGAATTGTTTCCATCCTGCTGCTGACAAGCTGTTTTCCTCGCAAATCTGCATGATAAAACAGCAAATCTTTTGCGGGATATAAATATACAGTCTCCTTTAAGAAACGATACTCCTCATACATCTGCTTTGCTTTTGATTCTCCGGAAGTTACAATCAACTTATACTTGCAGTCGCTGCCAAGTGCACAGGTCAGATGTGTCTTCTGTGAACCGACACATCCTGTAATCTGAATCAATCCTGCTTCTTTTTTCTTTTCGTTCTGAATCTCTTCAATCTCTGCCAGTTCCCTCAAAGGCTCCAAAAGAGCTTCCATACACACCTACTCCTTTCATTTTTATACCGTCGTCTGCTTTTTGTTATACTGGTTCATCGCAGCATCAATTTCTCCTGCAAGAATCAGACGGACAGCCTCTGTCGCACGATCATACCCTTCTTCCATCTGCGCTCTCTCTGCCTTGGAAAAGTGTCCCAGCACATAATCTGCCAGATCGTAATTCTTTGGCTTCTCCCCAACTCCTACTTTGATTCTCGGAAATACCTGTGTGCCGAGATGTGCGATAATATTCTTAATTCCGTTGTGTCCTCCCGCACTTCCTTTCTTCCGAATTCGAAGTTGTCCGACATCCAGACTGATGTCATCGTAAATCACAAGAACTTCCTCTTCTGCATCCACTTTGTAATAGTCTACAAGTTCCCTCACACTCTCTCCACTCAGATTCATATAGGTCTGCGGTTTTACGAGGATCACTTTCTGACCATCGATCATACCTTTCCCGATATATGCCTTGTGTTTCTTTGTATCCACAGCTATATTATATTTCTCTCCCAGTCGGTCTATCACATCAAATCCGACATTATGTCTTGTTCCTTCGTACTGTGCTGTCGGATTTCCTAATCCAATAATAATATACATACATTGTCACCTCCGTTCCCATTTTACAGGATACGCCCCTGTTTGTCACGCATATTTCCTTCTGCCGTATCATAAAGTATATTAAAACAATTATTTCATAGTTCTTTTTCAAGCATACATTCACAGGAGGCATATATGAGTTCGAAAACAAAAATCGTCGTCCTTCACATGAAGGAAATCATCTACACTACTATTTTCATTGTACTTGGCATCCTGCTTCTGCTCCTTCTCTTTTTTATGTTTCTTCCTGAAAAGAAAGAGGGGAGCCCTGGAGCTAAGCAATATCAACCCGGCATATACACTTCCACACTGACACTGAACAACACCGATCTGGAAGTGGAAGTCGCCGTCGACGCCTCCCACATCAATTCTATCCGTTTCTCAAATCTAGATGACACGGTAACTACTATGTTTCCTTTGATCCAACCGGCGATCGAAGATATTGCAGAGCAAGTATACGACACACAGTCTCTTGAAAATATTTCTCTGCCGCAAGAGAATCCCTATACTTCCCAAGTCATCTTAGATACCATCGAAGAAGCACTCAAAAAAGCCACAGTCAAATGACTGCGGCTTTTATAATGTTCTGCTCTCTTAGTTGGTCTTGTACGATCTTATCAATCAACAAAGCAGTTATTTTTCCATATAAACAGGCCAATATGCTACCCTTCTACGACAAGATATTGTCCGCCCGGCAATGCAAACACTTCAGAAGCCTCCTCAAGCTCTTCATCTGACATTCCATCAACGTCTGCACCATTCTCTTCAAAATACTCTCTTACTTCCTGCAAAGAGTCTACGATTACTGCCATACAGTCCTCTAAAAACGCTTCTGCTTCCTCCAGTGTCTCTGCCACCGGCTCATCAAATAATTGTGACTGGTTCTTTAAAAACACCTTTAAACAATCCTCATCATATTCGTACATCGCATATATCCTCCTTCATTTCCTCTTTTTGTATTTCTATGCATGTTTTTCTTATGATATGAGTTCCAATATTTCCAGCGGATCATCCACCGTCTCCACGGCTCCTGCTTCTAGCAATTCTTCCTTAGAACGAAATCCCCATGTAACTCCGATCGTCCGCATTCCCGCTGCACTTCCGGTTCTGATATCTACCTCGGAATCTCCGATATAGACACATTCTTCTATCTTCCTTCCAAGCTTTCTGGCAATCTCAAATACCATCGTCGGATCCGGTTTCTTCGGATACCCTTCACACTGCCCCTGCACGTAGGAAAATAACTCTTTTCCAAATACGTCCTGCACTACCTGAACCGTCTGGGCATGCGGTTTATTCGATAAAACCGCCCTCTCAATCTGATGTTCCGTTAATCCTTCCAGAAGCTCTCGGATCTTCGCATATGGTTCTACATGATACATACAGTTCTCATGAAATATCCTTCCATAAATCTCCATCGCCTCTTCTATTCTTGAAAGATCTCTTGCCCCAGAAGCCATCAATGCTTTCTCCATCAGCACTCTTGCTCCATTTCCTACAAACTGCCTGCACTGATCTCTTGTAATCTCTGGCAGTCCCATCTCACACAACGTCAGATTCACGGATCTTACAAGGGAATCCAGCGTATTTGTCAATGTTCCATCTAAGTCAAATATGCACGCTTTATACATTGTCTCTCTCCTTTATATCCATATAATAGTATGAATAGGCTGAAATTTCAACAAGAAATTTTCTTCTGACCCGGACTCACTTGCTGTGCAAAGCAAAGTACATACTGCTACAAGCACTAGAATCAGCAGTGTTTTCATTGTTTTTCTTCTCTGCTCCACCGTCTTCCCCTCTTCTTTTTTCTTTTTTCTTCCGGCATTTCACAGAATAACACTACCTATCTTTTGCCCTATCCTAGATGGATTTCGCAATGCTTCTTTTACCCCGCCAAATACTGCCGCATTGTCTTTAGTGCATTTTTCTCCAGACGACTTACCTGCGCCTGTGAGATTTTTACCTGACTCGCCACTTCCATCTGTGTCTTTCCTTCAAAAAAACGAAGCTGGATAATAAAACGCTCCCTTTCATTCAAACGTTCCATCGCCGCTTCCAGAGAAAGACCTTCCACCCAATATTCCTCCCGGTTCTTCTTGTCACTAATCTGATCCATCACATACAGCGCATCTCCACTGTCATTATACACCGGCTCATTCAGACTCATCGGTGCCTGGATGGCATCCAGTGCAAAGATAATATCTTCTTTCGCAATTCCAATCTCCTCTGCAATCTCTTCTACTGTCGGTTCTTTTAAATGTCTTTTCATATAGCCTTCTTTCGCATAGATTGCCTTATACGCAGTATCCCTTAAAGAACGGCTCACACGGATAGAATTATTGTCTCTTAGATATCTCCTGATTTCTCCTATGATCATCGGAACCGCATAGGTTGAAAATTTTACTTGAAGATCTGTATTGAAATTATCAATCGCCTTCATCAACCCGACACAACCGATCTGAAAAAGATCATCGACATTTTCATTGCTGCTTGCAAACCGCTTGATCACGCTCAGGACCAACCTTAAATTCCCCTTGATATACCGCTCTCTTGCCGCTTCATCCCCTTCTTTGATCTTCACAAACAAAGCTTCCTTCTCCTCATTGCTTAGGAGAGGAAGCTTCGCTGTATTGACTCCACATATTTCAACTTTACTTAATGCCATGACTGCCTTCCTCCTAGAACATTTTCTAGTCAGAGGATTCTCACAATCTCCGGCAGTTATACCACTTTCCTTCTACTATTTTTCATTCTGCTTACTTTCTTCTCTAATCACGATCCCATTTTTCTGCAAGATTCTGAATCTGTGATTCGAATTTTGCCAGATCTTTGTTGGACAGTCCTTCGTTTTTGAAAATAACTTCCATAAGATGTTTTCCTGCAGAAACCACTCTCTGGAATGCAGTCGCAGCACGTGCCGCCATCGGTTTTTCCTTTGCCTTTTTCGGAACTCTCGCGCCAGCTGTGAGCACTTCATTTGTCACCAGATCCACGCATCCTCCGGAATATGGTGCAAATGCCTGGCATCCAAATTGTTCTTCAATCGTCTTTGCGAATTCATCTGTTACCGTATCCTCCCCATGCACAACAAATACATGGGAAAGCTTCGTCTCAAATCCACCAAGCCAGCTAAGTAAGCCTTTCATATCCGCATGTCCGCTGATACCTTTCAACGTCTCAATCTTTGCACATACCTCTATTGTCTCACCAAACAGCTTGACAGACGGTACTCCTTCGATTAGCTTTCTTCCAAGCGTTCCCACCGCCTGATAACCGACAAACAGAATCGTACATTCTTTTCTCCACAGATTGTGTTTTAAATGATGGCGGATTCTTCCGGCTTCACACATACCCGACGCTGAAATAATCACCTTCGGCTTACTATCATAATTGATCAGCCTCGAATCATCGCTCGTCGTGGAAAGCTTCAAACCCGGAAATACGAGAGGATTGATTCCTTGTTGTACAAGTTTCAGTGCATCTTCATCAAAGCATCCTTTTGTATTCTTCTGAAAAACGTTCGTCGCTTCGATTGCAAGCGGGCTGTCCACATACACTTCAAAATCAGGAAAATCTGACAAAAACTTCTTCTCTTTGATCTCACGAATAAAATAAAGTAATTCCTGTGTACGTCCGACCGCGAAAGATGGAATCACCACATTTCCGCCTTTTGCAAAAGTTTCCCTGAGTATTCTCGTAAATTCACCTACATAGTCTGGAATCTCATCTCCGTGGAGCCTGTTGCCATAGGTAGATTCAATTACTACATAATCCGCTTCACGCACAGTCTTTGGATCTTTGATGATCGGCTGATTGATATTTCCGACATCCCCCGAAAATACAATCTTCTTCTCCACATTGTCTTCACACATCCAAATTTCGATACTCGCAGAGCCGAGCAAATGTCCCACATCTGTAAACCGTACCCATACGCCCTCGCAAAGCTCAATTTTCTGATCGTAATCGCACGGTACAAAATATTGCAGTGCATTGACAGCATCTTCCATCGTGTACAATGGCTCATAAAGTTCTGCACCAGATCTTCTCGCCTTTCTATTTCTCCACTCAGCCTCAAACTCCTGAATATGGGCACTGTCACGGAGCATGATCTGACAGAGGTCTGCTGTCGCAAAAGTCGTTACGATCTGCCCTTGAAATCCTCGCTTGGCAAGCAGAGGAATCAGACCGGAATGATCAATGTGTGCATGCGTCAAAAGTACATAGTCAATCTCCCCGACGGCAACCGGAATCTCTTGATTCTCATAGAGATCTGGTCCCTGCTCCATACCACAGTCGATCAGAATGTGTTTTCCATTGACTTCCAGAAGATGGCAGCTTCCGGTCACTTCATGTGCTGCACCGATAAATGTAAGTTTCATATGCAAGTCTCCTTTCTGATTGCGGCAGTTCCCCGCTATATATTCTTTGTCTAATATGCAGGAACACCTCGCAACTGCTGTCATAAAATTTACTATATTATAACACATTTTCAATCGAAATGGCATATATTTCAGTCTTTATTCTTTTATTTATACTTTTTTTATTTTTCTTTTAAGATTCGTAGCGTACAATCTCCTTTTTTAATCTCTGCATAATCTTCTTCTCCAAACGTGAAATATAAGATTGAGAAATTCCCAAAAGATCCGCTACCTCTTTCTGTGTCTTTTCTTCCCCTTCAGAACGATTGATCCCAAAACGCATCTCTACGATCGTCTTCTCCCTCGGAGACAATTTTTCAATCGCTTTGCGCAGCATTTTCTGTTCTGCCTCCGTCTCTAGATCTCGGTAGATTGTATCTTCTTCGGTTCCAAGGATATCTGACAGCAATAGCTCATTTCCATCCCAATCCACATTCAGTGGCTCATCGATCGACACTTCCAGCTTTGTTTTATTATTTCTTCTCAGATACATCAAAATTTCATTTTCAATACATCTGGACGCATAAGTTGCAAGCTTGATCTTCTTTGTGGGATTAAAGGTATTGATGGCTTTGATCAGACCAATCGTGCCAATTGAGATCAGATCTTCCACCCCAATTCCCGTATTATCAAATTTCTTGGCAATATAAACAACAAGTCTGAGATTGTGTTCAATCAACACCTTTTTTGCTTTTTCATTATATTCTGTTGCCAGTTCCTTGATGACTGCGCTCTCCTCTTCCATCTCCAATGGCGCCGGGAGCACCTCTGACCCTCCTATGTAATGGATTTCTCTCCTTGTCCCTATCACGATCTTACGAAACTGTGACAAAAACTTCATCCGAAACTGCTTTGGCAGCATTGCATTTGTTACCATTTTATACTCCTCCTAATATTGCTGGATTCAGAATCATCTGATATTCCCCATTTGTAAAACTATCTTCCTCACAAATTCCAATGAGCGGCTTTTCCACCCAACACTCCTGCCCGGTATGAATGCACATTTTTTCTGCTCTGATTACCGGAAGTACCCCTTTCTCTGTTCCAACTGAACAATACGGGATATAGCGCAGTGTCTGAAGTTCCTTTTCTTTTAGAATTTCCCCTGCCTGTCTCTTTCCTAAAATGCAGACCGGCTTCCCCGTAACCGGATCGCACAGACTGTTTCCGGTATCTAAAAGCGCGTGTATCGTGCAGCTCTCCCCGGAAGTATACACCGTAACTGTATATTGATACTTGTTCATGCGCTGCAGATACAAAAGAAATTTCCAGATTCCGATCACCAGATAATAACTTCCGACTGCTGCGCCAAAAAAAAGACTTCCCGCGCGCACATACGGCTGCAGCCATGTAAATACTCCCCCAAGCAGAAATGCACTGGCATATAATGCCACAAATGCCTTTAGAAATTCTCTGAGTGTTCGGATTTTCAACCCGATCCAGATCATAGCTGCATTCACAGATAAATGAAACAAAAGAAAGCGAATCAGTGTACTCCTTACCGGGAGAAGCATGCAAATACAGACCGCTGCCGCTCCAAAAATACTCCCCACGCAAATATTTCCATGTGTGGCAGTACATTTCAATACTCTGCGCACAATCAGAAGCAGCAGGTAGTCCATCATAAAATTTATGAGAAACAACACATCTATGTACACTTCGTAATACATTTCCCACCTCTTTTCCGCTCCGCTTTCCTTATATCTTTTCATTTCCGTACTTATTATTATATCTGCATGCTTCTGCAGAATTTGTCAAATATTTGTTTCTTATTCTGGGATTTTTTCGACAAAAAAGAACTATAACAACTGGATCTCGTCCCATTGCTATAGTTCTCTTCGGTGAGCTTCTATTATAAAAGATAAGTGTTTGCTATTTTATCGTTCTATTTCTTAAAAAAATCCGGAATCTTGATGGATTTCTCTCTGACTGTACTTGTCGGAACTCTCGGTGTCACCGGTGTTGTCCCTGTATAAGTTCTCTGGCCAGCTGATGTATTGGTGTTATTTCCAATTACGCTGAATTCTGGTCTTGCCTGTCTTACAGAAGATGCTGTTCCTGCTGCTGAAGCTGCTGTGTGACTAGTATTTGGAAGCACACTGCCTGTCTTCTGTCCATCCAGTCTGGATTTGAGTCTGGATGACGGTCCTTCCACGTTATGAAGTCCGGTAGCAATAACTGTGATCACTGCCTCGTCTGACTTTGAATCGTCATACATTGCACCGAAGATGATATTTGCATCTTCCCCTGCAAGTTCTTGTACGTATTCTGCTGCATCACTGGCATCCATCAGTGTGATATCTCCTGAGATATTGATAATAACGTGAGAAGCACCTGCAATAGTTGTCTCAAGAAGCGGACTTGCCACTGCCTGTTTCACAGCTTCTAATGCCTTGTCATCTCCCTTGCCCTGACCAATTCCGATGTGTGCAATTCCCTTGTCAATCATAACTGTCTGCACATCTGCAAAGTCAAGGTTGATCAGAGACGGTACATTGATCAGGTCTGTGATTCCCTGGATACCTTGCTGAAGAACTTCGTCTGCCTTCTTCAGTGCTTCCGGCATTGTTGTTCTGCGGTCTACTACTTCCAGTAATTTATCATTCGGAATAACGATTAACGTATCTACGCTCTCTTTTAACTTCTCAATTCCTGCAAGCGCATTGTTCATTCTTGTCTTGGATTCAAAACGGAATGGCTTTGTAACTACACCGACTGTCAGTGCACCCATATCCTTTGCGATACGTGCTACAACCGGAGTCGCACCTGTTCCGGTTCCGCCTCCCATACCACAAGTAACGAATACCATATCTGCACCTTTGATTGCTGCTGCGATTTCTTCTGAGCTTTCCTCTGCTGCCTTCTCACCAATCTCAGGTTTAGCACCTGCTCCAAGTCCTTTCGTAAGCTTCTCACCGATCTGCATCAATGTA
This sequence comes from Faecalimonas umbilicata, assembly GCF_042846195.1. Taxonomy (NCBI): domain Bacteria; kingdom Bacillati; phylum Bacillota; class Clostridia; order Lachnospirales; family Lachnospiraceae; genus Faecalimonas; species Faecalimonas umbilicata. The sequence goes on along the minus strand of NZ_AP031411.1, from coordinate 775,096 downwards.
GGAGCTTTCGATAATTGTAATGCCTGCTTATCTGTATTAATAGCAATAAATTCCACACCGGCGATCTGTTCATCGATCATTCGGTTCACTGCATTATTTCCGCCGCCACCGACACCAATGACGATAATTTTTGCTGCTGCTTCAGATTCATTTGTTTTAATTTCTAACAAGAGTTTTTCCTCCTTTATCGATCTACTTCTTATACATCCCTCTGGTTCTATATAGATTCTGCCATATAGATATATAATATAGTTTTTCTTCTAATTAATCAATAGCCTTTTTTAGATTTTCCGATTTTTTTGTCGTGGCACTCTCCGTTCAAAGCAGATGCAGTATCATTTTCTAATACCCCATTCCGCTTCCGTCATCATAAGTGCCTGTCCCATCATAATTTTCACTTCCGTCATCGTATGTGCCGCTTCCATCCTCATAACTTCCGGTTTCGTCATCATAGATTTCCGTTCCATCGCCATAAGTCACACTCTCATCATACTGTGGTTCTGCTTCCCAGTCTTCATTATAACTGTCAGCATCTGTCTGTTCACCGCTGTCTGTCGCTCCGGTTTCATCAAGTATCTGATCTTCCCCTTCTGTCACAGTTCCATCTTCTGCCTCCACTGTCGGCCGGAAGCTGATCAGCGTTGACTGCATTGTAAAGTTTTCCAAATGAACAGTTCCGCTTTTTCCCTGAAGTTTTTCTAAAATTGGAGTAATCTGAGCAACTCTGTCATCAAAATTCTCATCGCCGATATTAACTGCGATCGTCCCAAAATGAAGTGTGGCCTCTGTTCCGTTAAACACAATCTTCTCTGGACTAAGTTCCCATTTTTCCACAACTTTTCCAACCTGGATGACATAGCTGAATACCTTTCGATTCTCCGCTTTTACTTTATGATTTAAGACAACCTTTTTCACACCCAGCCCCTCAACAAGCGGAATCCCCGGAATGGACTCTGTCTGTTTCTTTAAGACGGTTCCTTCCTCATCAAAATAGGCATATTCATTCTCATAAAGAATTCCGCCAAGCAATTTATGCTCTTCAATCTTTACTTTGATCGTCCACGGATTCTTCATACTGATCTCTGCACTTTTCATCATAGGAAGTAATTTGTCCGGACGAAACTTGGATTTCCAGAGAACGTATAGGGAATTGCCGGACATTGTGTCACTTTTTACCCAGTCTGACACTTCCTGCTGTGTCAGCATCTCTATTCCCGTCACTTCGATCTTTTGTATATGAAACAGCAAAAATACAGACAGCGCAAGGATTGCTGCTGCAATCAAACCTACAAGCAATGCATAAAGTCCATATTTTCTTTTCTTTTGTACTTTACGATGTTTAAATGTCGTCATCCTATCCTCCTAACAACTTTGTTGCCGTCGCGTCCTTCCGCGCCGGATGTTCTCTTTATTGTATCAGACTGGACACACTCAGCACAAGTCCCATTTCCATCAAAAGAAACAGAACCGATGTCCCTCCATAACTGATAAACGGAAGTGTGATTCCTGTATTGGGAATCGTATTTGTCACTACCGCAATATTTAAAATCACCTGTATCATCATGTGCGCCATTGCTCCAGATGCGATCAGCGCTCCAAACAGATCCTGCGCATGAACTGCAATGGCAAAGAAACGCCAGATCAGAAGCAAAAACAAGAGGATGATCAGTGCCGCTCCCACAAGTCCCAGTTCTTCACAGACAATGGAAAAAATCATGTCATTCTGTGCCTCCGGAACAAATCCGAGTTTCTGTACACTGTTTCCCATTCCCCGTCCAAAAAGTCCTCCGGAACCGATTGCATAAAGTCCCTGCAATGTTTGATAACCTTTCTCATACTTTTCCGGATTTCTCCAGATTGCAAGACGTTCCAGGCGATAACTCTCCACCCCGAGGAAAATACCAAGGAATCCACATCCAAGCAGCCCCATCCAGATAAACTGTGCATACTTTGGACTTGCCACAAAAATCAGAATGACTGCAATCCCAAGAATAATGATTGCAGTACTTAAATTACTTGCCCCGACAAGACCGACAACCGGGAGTACCATAAGCATAATCTTAAACAAAGTCTTGATCTTTCCCATCTCTTTTACATTTTTGGTCACAATACATGCAAGAAATAGAATCAGCGCCACCTTTGCGTACTCTGACGGTTGAAAAGATAAAGGTCCCAAAGACAGCCATCTTTTGGACCCATTATACTCATCTCCTATAAAAATCACCGCAACAGACAGCCCGATTGCAACAAGATAGCCAATGCCTGCAAGCGGTTCCCAGACATGATAATCGATATTTGCCACGACCAGCATCAGAACCGTTCCTAAAATCGTTGCAAACAACTGTTTTTTTAAATAGTAAAAACGATCGTGGAATTTTAACTCACCATTGTAGGCACTCGTACTGTACAAGATCATCAATCCTACGAACACGAGCACAAATACAACCGCAAGCAATGTGTAATCATACCCTTTTTTCTTTCCGGGTCTGCCCACAATTCTTCACTCCTTATAAATGATTTACAAGTTCTTTGAATTTATCTCCACGTTCTTCAAAATTTTTAAACATGCCCCAACTCGCACATGCAGGGGAAAGAAGTACTGCATCTCCCTCTCTTGCAAGTCGCGCACTCTCCATGACAGCCTCCTCAAAAGTATCTGCGAGGATAACATTGTCAAATCCTTTTCTTCTTGCGGTCTCAGCGATTTTCTCTTTTGTTGCTCCAACTAATACAAGGTATCTTACTTTTTCCCCGAAAGAATCAATCCACTCATCATAAGAAGAGTTCTTATCATATCCTCCTCCGATCAGTATCGTCGGTCGATTCATCGCCTCCACTGCCTTGATGGCAGCATCCGGATTTGTTCCCTTGGAGTCATTGTAGTATGCAACCCCTTCTTTCTCCGTCACAAATTCGATCCGGTGGGCAACTCCGCCGAAATTCCTAATCGTCTCTCGTATACTCGAAAGCGGGACTCCATATGCCGCTGCCATCGCAGAAGCCGCCATCACATTCTCATAATTATGTGTACCAAGCAACTTTAGTTCTTCTACCTTACAGAGCACTTCCGGCTTTCCATCTGCATAAATGATCTTTCCGTCTTCAAGATAGATCCCTCTCTCTAGTTTACGCCTGCTGCTGAAATATAGAACCTGTGTATGAAGTTTTTCTCCGAATGCACGCAGCACTTCGTCCTCATAATTGAGTACACAGACATCTTCCTCTGTCTGATTTTTTGTGATTTCCTCTTTCGCCTGAATATATGCCTCCATCGTATGATGTCGGTTTAAATGATCTGGTGTAATATTTAAGATCGCACTTACCTTTGGATGGAACGTATCGATCGTCTCCAACTGAAAGCTGCTCATCTCCGCAACCGTCACAGAATCTTCCTTCATCTCCAACGAAGCTCCCGTGTACGGTGTCCCGATATTCCCGACAACAAAAACACTGTCTCTGTACGCTTTCATGATTTCCCCCAGCAATGCAGTTGTTGTTGTCTTTCCATTTGTTCCGGTAATTGCAAGTACCTCTCCACTTGCAAAGCGGTATGCCAGTTCCACTTCTCCCCAAATTGGAATTTCTCGTTCTCTCAACTGATTTACAAGCGGAAGATCTGTCGGAACCCCCGGACTTAACACAACAAGTTCCAGCTGATCCATCACTTCCAGCGGAAGGCTGCCGAGCAAGATCTCAACAGAGCTCTCTGCCGCAAAATGTTTTCTTAAGTTTTCTTTGTCTAAATTTTCATTTCCATCGTACAGGATCACAGACGCTTGTGCCCTCTCAAGCAGCGCTCCTGCACCAATTCCGCTGATTCCTGTTCCAAATACAAGTACTTTTTTTCCTCTTAAATCCATAATACCCTCCTAAAGCGCCATCAGGCCAATCAGACATAAAATTGCTGTTGCAACAGCGAACACTGCTACAACCCGTGTCTCAGACCAGCCGCAAAGTTCAAAATGATGATGAATTGGCGCCATTTTAAAGATTCTTTTCCCGCCTGTCTTCTTAAAATATGTCACCTGAATCATAACCGACAGCACTTCAATCAGATAAATCAGCCCTACGATCACGATGAAGAGCGGCATCTGGAGCATATATGCTGTGGATGCCACAAATCCTCCCAGCGCAAGCGATCCGGTATCTCCCATAAACACACTCGCCGGATAGACATTAAAGAGTAAAAAGCCAAGCAGCGCCCCCACAACCGCACAGGTCACAGGCTCGATACCGCTTCTCGTCCCCACTGCCACTACAGTGAAAAATGTGGCAACAAGCACCGTCACACTGGAGGCCAAGCCATCCAGCCCATCCGTGAAATTCACTCCATTGACCGTTCCAATCACGACAACAAACAACAGCGGAATCGAAAGCCATCCGATATCCAGATATTTTCCACTGGAAAATGGAATCAGTAGTGTCATTGGAACATTTGTCACTTTTACAAGATAGTAGGCAAACACTGCCGTCACAACAATCTGAAGCGCCATCTTCTGCTTTGGAAACAACCCATCCGACCGTTTCATCACAACTTTCAAATAATCATCGAGAAATCCGATCAATCCAAAACCAAGTGTCACAAACAGCACCGGTATGATCTTCGGATATTCTTTTATATAAAAAACTGAAGTGAGCAATACACTTCCAAGGATGATCACACCGCCCATTGTCGGTGTTCCTGCCTTCTTCAAATGTGACTGTACACCTTCCACCCGTTCTGTCTGTCCCATCTTTAGTTTTCTCAGAAACGGAATGACGACCGGTCCCATCAGCAGACTCAATGCAAAAGAAATCAGCACTGGTACAATTAATTTATAATCCATAGATACACCCTTTCACTCTTTTGTTCTCATTTTAATTCAACTTATATAGTATACTTCATTTCCCCCTCATTTTCAACTACTCCTCCTCTTTTGTTTCGCTAACCGGCCCTCTTTCTATCCCCATATATGGAAGAATATTGTCGAAAATATCACGGATTACCGGAGCCGCAATCGTTCCCCCATAATAAATTCCCTGCGGATCATGGATCACCGCCATTCCTAGTATTTGTGGATTGTCTGCCGGAGCAAATCCGATAAAAGAAGAAATATATTTATTGGCGCTTCTCGGAAGTGTCTGCGAGGTTGCTGTCTTTCCTCCGATCCGATATCCTTCAATATATGCGTTTTTCCCAGATCCTTCTGCTACAACGCTCTCAAGGATCGTTCGCATTGTCGCCGACGTTTCTTTCGATACCACTCCTTTTCTTTCTGGATAAGAAAAAGGCTCCAGCTTTTCTCCTTCCTGATCCACAATTCCCATGCCAAAATGTGGTGTCACACGAACCCCTCCGTTGATCAGAGAACTTACCGTTGTCGCCATCTGCACCGGCGTAATCTGGAAGGATTGCCCAAAACTCATCGTTGCCAGCTCTACCGCACCGATGTTTTCCTTCTTATGCATGATTGTTCCTGCTTCTCCTGGAAGATCTACCCCTGTCAGATCCAGCAATCCAAACTGTTTAAAATACTCGCAGAACTTATCCACACCGAGTCGCAGACCGATGTCGATAAATACCGGGTTACAGGAATTTTGAACTCCTTGCACAAATGTTTCCGTTCCATGTCCTCCTACTTTGTGACATCGGATCTTCCGATCCTCCACCATCCGATATCCCGGACATTGAAAAGTGTCATCCAGTTTCACTACGCCTGCTTCCAGACAGGCAGAGGACGTAATAATCTTAAAAGTCGACCCTGGCTCATAAGTATCGTTAATACAGCGATTTCTCCACATCTGATTCAGGAGTTCCTGCTTCTTCTCCGGATCTTTCATATCTGCTGCAGGCTGTTTTTCAGCATTTGCTGCCAGAAATTCCTCCGTCAGTGTAAAAGGATCATTCAGATTAAATTCTGGCACATTCACCATCGCCAGTATTTCTCCATTTTGAGGATTCATCAGCAGGATAGACACCCCATCTGCCTGCTTTTCCTCCATCACTTTCTGTGCCGCCTGCTCAGCATATTTCTGAATGTTATAGTCTATGCTGAGCTGCAATGTATTCCCCGGTACCGGTTCGATGCGGTCTTCTGCAATCCCATCCAGTTCAATCCCACGGGCATCTGTTGTCGTGAGGATCATTCCGTTCTGTCCTTTCAGATACTTCTCATACTTCACTTCCAACCCGATGATTCCCTGATTATCCCCTCCGGTAAATCCGAGCACTTTTGATGCCAGCGTTTCATATGGATAATAGCGCTTGAAATCTTCATCTACTTTTACCCCCGCAAGATCATATTCACGAATCTTATCCCCGATTTCCTTCGGTACATTCGTTTTGATCCTCTCCATAGACGAAACTTTTTCTACTCGTTTTCTCACCACCTTGGGTTCCAACTCCAGCTCCTCTGCCAGCACTTCAATGACACGCTCCTGATCCTTGATCTGGCTGTGAATCACAGAAATCGTGCAGACTGTACGATTCGTCGCAAGCACTGTTCCATTCCGATCTACAATTTCTCCTCTTGCGGCTTTAATTTCACGTTCCCGTTCATGGAGCGCCTCCGCTTTTTTCTGGTAATATTCTGCATCAAAAATCATCAGATAACACAGCCGTCCGATCAATCCTAAGATCACTGTGACCGCTGCGAGAAAGACCACAAGCACTTTTTTCTTATTATAGGTCTTATTTTTCATAAAAAAACCTCACAGAAGTTGTTTTTATAATTTATTAACACTTCTGTGAGGTTATTCACATTTCCTTGGACAAAATTTTCATAAAATCGTTCAATCAATATCCAGACTCCATATCCCCAGAGCCGTCCTCGTAAGTTCCATCTCCGTAAGCACCATCGTCATAACTTTCCCCTTCGTAAGAAACATCCCCGACAGCTTCCCCTTCATAGGAAGGTTCTCCCGAAACCTCTTCTTGACTTTCGGTTTCCGTCTCATTCTCCGCCTGTGGTTCTACCTCTTGCTGATCTTCCTCCGGCTGCTCCGGAGCTACAACCGGCTGCCCGTCAATCGTAGAAATATTCATATATGGAAATGCCTCTTCCATAATACTTCGCGCCAGATTCAACACGAGAGAACTGTCTTCCTGGGACTCTGTATTCGGCTCATCAATCACAACATAAATCAGCACTTCCGGCTCATCCTGCGGTGCATATCCAATGAAAGAAAGTAAATGCTTTCCACTGTTTCTAGGGTATTTCTCAGCAGTACCAGTCTTTCCTCCGATGTCATATCCTTCCACCGCTGCTGAGGCTCCTGTTCCAGTTCCTTCCATAACCGTTTTCATATACTGTTTCAGCATTGTCGACGTCTGCTCAGAAATCACACGTTTCTTCAAAACAGATTCTTTCGTCTCAATCACATTTCCGTTTTCATCTTGAATCTGTTTGACAACATGCGGCTCATAATAGTTGCCTCCATTGATCAAGGCTGACATTCCCGCAACCATCTGTTCCATCGTCACATTGAAATTCTGCCCGAAGGAATTAGTTGCCAGATCTACCGGACCTACCAGCTCTGGATCCTGCAGGATCCCCTCTGCCTCTCCCGGCAGGTCAATCCCTGTCTGAGCGCCAAATCCAAAGATACTCTGATAACGATAAAAATCTTCAGCTCCAATCACTTTGATCATTTCCATCATTGCAACGTTACAAGAATTTGCAATCGACTGCGCAATGGTCTGCGTACCGTGCCCCGCTGTGTAGTGACAATTGATCGGCTCTGTATCCTCCGCAACAACGAGAGATCCTCCGCAAGTATATACTTCATTTCCCCTTATCTTTCCTGTTTCCAGTCCCGCTGCAACAGTAAACGGTTTTGCTGTTGATCCCGGTTCATACGAATCGCTGACACAGAAATCCCTCCAAAGATTATTGAGGATCTCCACTTTTTCTTCCTCTTTCATCTTCTTCAGTTCTTTCTCTGTGTAGTAGGCAGAAATATCACGCGGTTTGTTCAGATCAAAGTTCGGGTAAGATGCCTGTGCAAGGATCTCCCCACTCTGCGGATCTGCAATGATCACCGCTGTATTCAAGCTTCCGTTTCCTTTCTCTGCATTATCCTTATAAGCTTCATTAAATTCTAAAATATGTTTTTCCACAATCTTCTGGAGTTCCGCGTCAATAGTAGATACGATCGTGTTTCCATTCTCCGCTTCCTTGATTGTACGTTCCAGAAGCGCTCCTTCTTCCAGATAACCGTACTCTCTTCCGTCTACTCCATTTAAAATTGCATTGTAAGATGCCTCAAGACCGATTGTTCCCACATCGTCTGCATTGGAAAATCCGATTACATCACTCGCCAGTGAATTGTACGGATATTTCCGCACATAATCCTCTTCCAGCCAGATTCCCTTAACATTCGGATGCTTCTCTTCGTCTTCATCGATCGCCTCAAATTCCTTCGCAGTATTATAATCTACACCTTTCAGAAGTATATTATAACGGCTTTCTGGACTCGATTCGACCAGTTCCTCCACATCCTCCTCTGCGATTCCAAAGCAGTCTTTTAAAACTTTGATCGTAGGCTCCTGATATTCGTCTTTCTCAAGCATTGCCTTGACATCCAGAATAACATTGTACACGCGCTCACTGGTTGCAAGCTTTGTTCCATTGCGATCCACAATATCTCCTCTTCGAAAAGGAATCACCCTGCTGTCATACTGCTGCTGATCTAAAACGACCTTCGTATATTTTTCGCCATTCATGGCATTGATCTGTATAATTCTTCCAATTAAAATAGCAAAAGCCAGCACAACTAATGAAAATAATAGTACTAGCTTTTTCTGCATAATCTTCGAAAATTTTCTTTTTAAAAAATGAAATGAGTTTCGCTTTTTTCTTTTGGACATTTTCTCACCTTTTACTTAGAAACTTTACTTGACTGTGCTAATATTCCATTTTCCGGTATCTCTTCGTACTGTTTCACATAACTGCTCGTCGGGCTGTCATATTCCATGACCTGATCCGGCGTAGCCGGCACCATCCCCAGATCTTCTACAGCACGTTTGCGAAGCTCTTCTAAGTCCACGCTGTCTGTCGCAGCATTGTACATTGCTGTATTCTCCTCTTTCAGCTCTGTCAGTTCACTTTGAAGTGCAGCGATCGCTTCGGAACGGTTCGTAATCTCAGACTGAATCTGAAGATATCTTACACAAATAAAGAGCGCTGCAATGGCAGCTATAGATAAAAACAACACATATCCCTTATTCATATCCAATGCTCTTTTTCTATTTTTATGTACTTGTTTACTCACCCTTTTTGGTTCTGAAGGCTGTAATGCTGTCTGTCTATCTATACTGACTCTCGGCTGTCGTACAGTGTTTCCATATACGTAAGCTTCTTCTCTTATCGCCATTACAATCTCTCCTCTTTCTTTTTATACTTTCGTATTCACATGCCGCTCAAAAATCCTAAGCTTCGCGCTCTTTGACCGACTGTTCTCTTCTAATTCCTGTTCGCCAGGCAAGATCGGTTTTTTCGTGATCACTTTCCCTTTCGATACATTTCCACAAACGCATACAGGAAAATGGCTTGGACAAGTACAAGGATTCTCATTCTTCTTAAATATTCCCTTCACGATCCGGTCTTCCAATGAGTGAAATGTAATGATACAGATCCTTCCATTATCATTGAGTAACTCAATCATCTCATCTAATGTATCTCTGAGTACTTCCAGTTCTCGATTCAGTTCAATACGAATCGCCTGAAATGTTCTCTTTGCCGGATGTCCCGTGTTCTTCTGAAATTTCATCGGAATTGCATGTCGGATAATCTCGCATAACTGCCCCGTAGTCTCGATCGGCGCCTTCTCTCTTTCCATGACAATATGCTTTGCAATATTCTTTGCGAACTTGTCCTCTCCATAGTCACGGATAATTCGAAATAGCTCCATCTCGCTGTATGTATTAACGATATCACGCGCCGTCTTTTCCTGACGCCTGTCCATCCTCATATCTAACGGGGCATCAACACGATAAGAAAATCCTCTTTCTGCCGTATCTAACTGATAAGATGATACGCCCAAATCAAGGATTATCCCATCGACTTTGTCAATTCCTCTTTCCCGAAGTCTCGACTTCATATCACAATAATTACTTCTGATTATCGTGACTCTCTCCCCGAAGCCGGCCAACCGGACACTTGCTGCTTCAATCGCCGCTGCGTCCTGATCTATTCCTATAAAACTCCCCTTGTCATTTAATTGCTTACATACCTCTTCGGCATGCCCGCCACCACCAAGCGTTCCATCTACGTAAATGCCGTCTGGCTTGATGTTCAGACCATTTACCGTCTCTTCCAGTAATACTGACTTATGCTTGAATTCCATATTGTCCTCCATTTCTAACGATAGAAAGCATCACTTGCTCTCTTTCTATTGTCATGAATTAGATGCCAAGCCCTAATTCTTCCATGTGACCGGCAATATCATCCATATTTGCTTCTACTTCAGCATTACTTTCATCCCATTTTGCCTTATCCCAAATCTCAACTCGATCCAGCACCCCTACCAGAACGACTTCCTTTTCAAGACCGGCAAAATCTCTCAGGGCTGAAGAGATTAAAACTCTTCCTTGTTTGTCAAGTACGCCTTCCACTGCACTCCCAAGGAAAAAGCGCGTAAAAGTTCTTGCGTTCTTGTTTGTAAGCGGTAAGGTTCTGAGCTTTTCTTCAAAAAGTTTCCACTCATTGTCCGGATACACAAATAAGCAGTTATCTAACCCTTTTGTAATTACAAAACTGTCACCAAGTATCTCTCGAAACTTGGCAGGGATAATTAATCTGCCTTTTGAATCAATACTATGATTATATTCTCCAGTCAACATGAAGGTCACCTTCTCTCGAAATGGTCTGCCACTTCCTTTCCATTTCGTACCACTTTTCACCACTTTCTACCACTTAGATTCATTGTACCCCACTTCTTACTTGATTTCAAGACTTTTTTTCAGTTTTCTAGTTTTCATTTTAAAAAGAGAGCCAGAAAAGATCTTACTCTCTTCTCCGACTCCCTTCACGATTATGCACCTTGCAAATATTCTGTTACCGCACTGTAATCCACTTCATAGGATTCTCTTGGCTGGCTCTCTGTATAAGTACTGTATACCGAATAACCGATCCATCCCAGAACCGCCACACACACAACAGATACTACAGTCTTTCGAACTGTATTCATAACTTTTTGGCGGCGCAGCATCTTCTTTCTGTTGGCTTTTTCTTCCTTATATCTGTTTACTTTCTCCTGACTCATTTCTTTCACAGCTCCTTTGCAACATCTTCTCTTATATTACAACAATGATTCCCCCATCATTTGCATACATACTGCTGATTCCTGCTGTATTTGAGATGATCACATCTTTCACTTTTTTCTTTTCTTTGATCATCTCCGCCACCGCCTCTGCTCTCTCCCTGCAGTTGCAATGTGCAATCCCAAGAATCTTATTCTCCCCGCATTGAATTCCTTCCGCAGCCATTTCTGTCATCTTCGCCAATGCTTTCTTAATTCCACGTGCCTGACCGATCTGGTAAATTGTTCCTTCCGGAGTAGCTCCCATTACAGGCTTTATATTCAATGCACTGGCAACCAATGCTTTGACTCCCTTTAATCTTCCATTTTTCTTTAAAGTTTCCAAAGTTTCCAGGACAAAATATAATTTCTGACTTTCTATATATTCTTCTACTGTCTGAATGACCTCCTCAAATGTCATGCCAGCTTCTTCGCATTCCTGAATTTTCAGCGCGATCAAAGTTTCCCCGACAGAAGCAGATTTGGAGTTAAAAATATGGATCTGCTTCTTCCCATATTCCTCCTCGTACAGATTTTTCCCAAGCACTGCACTGTTATACGAACCACTAAGTTCTGCTGCCAATGTTACAACGTATACACGTTCCGCTTCTCCAGCATAGCTTTCCATATAACGTTCCGGAGATGGGCAAGACGACTTCGGACATTCTCCACTGGCTGCAATCCGTTTTAAAAAGTCTGCCTGATCAAAGGTCTCATCATCTACAATCGTACTTCCTTCTAATTCTATACTCATCGCAACAGATTCAAAATATCCGCTTTGTTTCATCTCTTCTGTCAATTCTCCGCAACTGTCCACGACAATCTTGTAATTCATTCTTCATCCCTCCCAGATACCAGCTCTCATGATACTCAATCATGTTTTCATGTAGTTTTCAATACTACATTATAATACCACACTGCCTGCTATATGAAAAGTTTTTTCTTAAGTTTCTTCAAACTTTATCGTGCGCGATACCCCTAATGCCAGCCCCATCTCTGACATCAAGAACAAAATCGACGTACCTCCGTAGCTAAAAAACGGAAGTGTGATTCCAGTAGTCGGAATCAAGTTTGTTACAACCGCAATATTCAAAATGACCTGAAGCGCAATATGCGTAAAAATTCCAGTTACGATCAAAGAGCCGTATAAATCCGGGGCATTTTGTGCAATGAACATCAGGCGATATAAAAGCATGCCAAAAAGGATTAAAATAACGATTGCGCCAAAGATTCCAAGTTCCTCGCAGATTGCCGCAAGAATCATATCATTTTGTACCTCCGGAATTGCCGAAAGCTTCTGAACACTGTTCCCAAGTCCTTTGCCCCAGAATCCTCCGGAACCAATCGCATACAATCCCTGCATTACCTGATATCCGCCTTCTGCCATATGCTTGTCCGGCTGAAGCCATGTAACGACACGCTGGATACGGAAATTATCACTGGAAGAAAGCTGCACTAAAATAATCACCAGAAAAATTCCAACAGCCACCATTCCGCCAACTGCAATCTTGATAAAAGGCCTTGTCTTCGGGTGCGCCACAAAAATCATACCACACACGATCCCTGCCACGATAATTGCCGTACTTAAGTTATCGGTAAAGAAAAATACGCTGAACGAAGCAAATCCTCCATAGACAAGCACTCGCGTCATCCCGGCACTTGTCTTAAGATATTTCCCAAGCTGACAGATAATATACGGAATGAATATGATCACTGCAATCTTCGCCACTTCGGATGGCTGCATCTGAAACGGGGTATCTTTAATACCAAGCCATCTCTTTGATCCATTTGCCTCAAGTCCAAGCGGCGACCAGCGCACAAGTACCATCAGAAAAATCGAAATATAATAAATGATTTTTGCAAACGGGGCATAGAGATGGTAATCAATCTTGGAAATAACAAGCATCACAACAAAACTTCCTGCCGTGACCATTGCCTGTCTTCTGAACAAATACATTCCATCACCATTGTTCGCCGCCTGAGAATTGTAGGCACTGGCACTGTACAGCATAATCAAACCGAAACAGATAATAAAAATCAAAACCGCAAGCAGGTTATAGTCAAAATATTCAATTTTCTTTCTCGTCCCTTCCCGCAGGACTTTCCTACGTATTGCCATCTACTTCTCCTGTTCTGTACTTTTTCTACTTGTTGCTCATCGCCGGATGCACTGGTTTCCCATTTGCAAAAAAGCGTTCATACCAAAGCAGGAAAATATAGACCGTCCATATCTTTCTGCTGTTGTCAAATTTACCGGCACGATGCTCTTCCAAAAGTTTTTTCAGATAAGCAGTATCAAAGAACTGCTCCGCTTCCTTCGTCTCAAACATCGCTCTGACACGGTTATAATATTGGTCTTCTTTGAGCCAGACACGGATTGGAATCGGGAATCCAAGCTTCTTCTTCTCTGCTGTATAACTTCTGATCTCACGATCTGCTGCCGCACGGAGTGCAATCTTCGTGCGAGGTGCGTCAATCTTATATTTCAGAGGAAGGCTCTGTGCAACCTCCATCACTTCTTTATCAAGGAAAGGTACCCTTACTTCCAGTGAATTTGCCATTCCCATCTTATCGCCCTTCATTAAAATGTCATGAACAAGCCATAAATGCATATCCAGATACTGCATTTTTGTCACCGGATCTTTGTCTTTTACTCGCTCATAGATCGGCGCTGTCACTTTCATTGTATCTGGTCTTCTGCTATTTTTCAACAGTCTTCCTGCTTCCTTCTCTGTAAAAATATATGCATTCCCAATATATCGCTCTTCCAGTGTCTTTGAATGCCGAATCAGAAAACTCCGACCTTTCATTCCTCGCGGAAGGCAATTTTCTGCAAATACTCCGAGCGCTTTCCTGATCGGACGCGGGATTTTATTAAATCCAGTATACTCGATCGGCTCACAATAAATCTGATACCCTCCGAACAACTCGTCCGATCCTTCTCCTGAAAGTACTACTTTTACTTTCTTGGCCGCTTCTTTACTCAGAAAATACAGTGCGATTGCCGCCGGATCTGCCACTGGCTCATCCATATAGTACTGTATATCTGAAAGACTGTCCCAGTATTCTTCCGGCTCAATAATCTTACTGTCATTCTTTACACCGATGCTGTCGGCAAACTCCTTCGCATCTTTGATCTCGCTGTATTGTTCCTGTCCAAAACCAACTGTAAACGTCCGGTCTACTTCTCCTAAATAGGCCATATAGCTCGAATCTACACCACTGGAAAGATAAGAACCTACCTCCACATCACTGATCTTATGCATTTTGACAGATTCTCTCATCACACGTTCCACATCATCAACGATCTCCTCAAACGGCTTGTCCGTCTTTCCATGGAAATCCGGTTCATAATAACGGCTGATGGAAAGCGTTCCATTCTGATATGTGAAATAGTGTCCCGGCTGGAGACAAAATACCCCTTTAAAAAATGTCTCGTTTGTCGGCACAAACTGAAATGACAAATAGTCTGCAAGCGCATCTTCATTAAATACCTTATCAAACTTCGGATGCTCCACAAATGATTTAATCTCTGATCCAAATAAAAATGTGCCGTTCATCTGTGCATAATAAAACGGCTTGATTCCGAAAATATCACGCGCGCCAAAGAGCTTCTTCTCTACCCTGTCCCAGATCACAAATCCGTACATGCCCCGGAGACGGTCTACAAGTTGTTCTCCCCACTCTTCATATCCGTGCAGCAAGGTCTCCGAATCTGTATGTGTCGTAAAAGTATGTCCTGCAGCGATCAGTTCTTCGCGAAGTTCCTGATAGTTATAGATTTCCCCATTGAATACAAGTACTTTTGTCCGGTCCTCATTATACAATGGCTGGTCTCCAACTGCGGAAATATCAATGATACTTAACCTTCTAAATCCAAGTGCCGCATCCTCATCCAGAAACTGTCCGGCACTGTCCGGTCCACGGTGCACGATCGTATTCATCATATTTTCAAGCACTTGCTCTTTGTTGTCAATATTTCCGACGAATCCTGTAAATCCACACATAGTTATACTCTCCTTTTGTTCTGTTTCCAAATTATACTTTTTTATTATACCCTTCCTCTTCACTGATTGCAATTTTTTTATTCTGTTTCTGCCATTCCTCCGGTTTTCTTTCTGTGAACGCACGGTTTCTCTGCTAAAACATACAATAATATCAGATAGAAGAAGAAAGGAGCTTTCCATATGCAAAATTATCATCAGAATAACTGTGGCTGCAGGCAGACAACCGACTATGGAAGATATTCTTCCACACAATATGTTTCCCGCCCGCAGGCAACTCCATGCTGCGACAGAGAAGACAGTCTGGACGGCATGCCACTTGCAATGGCTTATGTTCCATGGCAGATCTGGCAGCGCATTTACGAGGCCGAAAAAGGATTTTGCCGGGGAACCATCTTTGAAGAACTCGACAAACCATTTCATGGGATGGGAGGTTGTAATCGATGACAAACAACGCACCTTGCCGCAAAGATCTTCTCTGCCTGATCAACCGTGTCAGTTTTGCCGTAGATGATGTCAAACTTTTTCTTGACACTCATCCTTGCGATGCCAATGCGCTGGCCTACTTCCACGAATACAGTAAGCTTCGGAATCAGGCGCTCAAAGAATATGCAAAATATTACGGACCGCTGACGATTGATACGACTATGACCTCCTGTACAGACAGGTGGAACTGGATCAATGAACCATGGCCGTGGCAGGAAGGAGGATGTTAGTTCATGTGGAATTATGAAAAAAGATTACAGTATCCCGTCAAAATCACGCAAACCAATCCAAAGATCGCACAAGTCATCATCAGTCAATTTGGTGGTCCCGACGGCGAACTCGCTGCATCTATGCGTTATCTTTCCCAGCGATATACAATGCCATACCGGGAAGTAATCGGAACATTGACAGATATAGGTACCGAGGAGCTTGCTCATATGGAAATGATCTGCGCAATCGTATACCAACTGACGAAAGATCTGACTCCGGAACAGATCAAAGAATCTGGCTTTGACAAATATTATGTCGACCATACTCTCGCACTCTGGCCTCAGTCTGCCGGAGGAACACCTTGGACTGCAACTTATTTCCAATCCAAAGGGGATCCAATCACTGACCTCCATGAAGATATGGCCGCAGAGCAGAAAGCTCGAACCACCTACGACAATATTCTCCGGTTGGTGAAAGATCCTGAAATCTGCGAACCAATCCGTTTTCTACGGGAACGTGAGATTGTTCATTATCAGCGTTTCGGCGAAAGTCTCCGAATCGTTCAAGATCATTTGGACAGCAAAAACTTCTATGCGTTCAATCCTGAATTTGATATGAAATCTTGCTTCAAATGCGACACTGAATAACATTCTAAAAGAGAAAGAGCATCCTTCTAAGAAAACCATTCATGGAAATGTTTTCGTTTTCTGAAGGATGCTCTTTTTTATTATCTTCTTTTCCTATCTCTTTGGAATTGCTGTTTCAGTCTGTTTTTCACTCAAGACAACTTCCACTTCTTTTTCTTCATATGAACCGTCTTTTCCCGGCATCTCTACCGTCAGTGTCACAGTTTCACCCACACGGTAGTAAGAAAGTAAATTCTGGAGTGTTGTCATACTGTCTACACTGCTTCCGTCAAGCTCTGTAATGACTCCGCCACGCACAAGTCCTGCTTTCTCCGCTCCGGTTCCTTCGATGACATTTCTGATATAAACACCGGTCGGCATACCGTATAATTCGGCACTTTCTGCCTCCACGTTTGTGATTTCAACTCCTAAAAATCCTCTCTCATCTTCCGGTACCTGCTCCCTTGTTTCTTTGTTCATCAAAGTTGTGATCGTCTCATTTGCATCAGAAATTGGAATTGCATATCCCATTCCCTCTACCGCATCGCTGCTTACTTTCACTGTATTGATTCCGATCACCTCTCCATTCGCATTGACAAGGGCTCCACCACTGTTTCCCGGATTGATTGCAGCATCTGTCTGAATCAATTCTGCATCAAATCCTTCCATATCAATCTGTCTGTTCAATGCACTGACAATTCCTGTTGTCACTGACTGTCCATAACCAAGTGCATTTCCAATTGCAATTACCGGCTCCCCTACTTGAAGCTTTGTGGAATCTCCCAAGGTTGCTACTTTGATTTCTCCCATCGTCTCTTCTTCGATGTTCTCCAGTGGAACCGCAATGACTGCAAGGTCTCTTGATGCATCTGTTCCTTTAATCTTTGCTTCTGCACTTGACTCATTGATGAAGCTGACAGTCAATGTTGTACTTCCTTCCACAACATGATTGTTTGTCGCGATCAAAAGTTCTGTGTCATTTTGTCCGACAATGATTCCTGAACCGCTGCTTTGTACTTCCTGACTGCTTGTTCCTCCAAAGAAACTTTGTACTTGCTGTACACTCATATTTGTGATAGATACAACCGATGGCATCACACTGTTTACTACTTCTGACACATCAGATGTCACTGTGCTTGATGTTCTTGTCAAAGATGTACTGTCGACCTTCTTCTCAGAAGATTTTTCTGTCTTTACTTTTTCTCCGAAAAGAGCATTTCCCACGAAATTTGTTGTCTGAAACGCCGCACTTGCAATCACGCCAAATGCAACTGCAAAACAGAGCCCTCCTGCAATTTTCGCTGCTTTTTTATGATCTCGCGGTTTCTTTTCTTTTTTTCTGTGAGAAAAATCCGGGTCTGTCTGTCCGAAATGAAAATCCGGTCCTCCATTCCCCGTTGCCTGATTTTGAAACTGATCATTTGGTGTATTATAATTATATTGATTATCCATAAACAAGTCTCCCTTCCTTTTCACATATTCTTTCGCTTTTGTGATTATCAGTATAAGCGATATTTGTGATGGAATTGTGTTCTCTTCGTTAAAAAAAAGTGTTTTTAGATCTTGTTTATTCTACTGTCACCGATTTCGCGAGATTTCTCGGCTTATCCACATCGCACCCTCTTCCGACTGACACATAATATCCAAATAACTGCAGCGGAATGATCGCAAGTGAATTTGTAAAGTATTTATTTGTTTTCGGGATATAGAGAACGTAATCGGCGGCTCTCTCTACTTCCGTATTGCCTTCATTTGTAATTGCAAGAACAAAAGCACCTCTCGTCCTTACCTCAACCATATTGCTGATCATTTTCTTGTACAGATCTTCCTGTGTCAATACCGCTGCCACAAGTGTTCCTTCCTCGATCAGAGAAATCGTTCCATGTTTCAATTCTCCTGCCGCATAGGCTTCTGAATGGATATAGGAAATCTCTTTTAACTTTAAGGATCCCTCCATCGAAATCGCATAGTCAATTCCACGCCCGATAAAAAATATGTCCTTTGCAGCCAGATATCTGTTTGCAAATTTCTGAACTTTCTCCTGTTGCTTTAAGAGTACTTCTACCTGTTCCGGAAGTTTTCTTAAATCTGACAACATTTCTCTCTGTAATTCTGGTGCTATTTTTCCTCTCACACCCGCAAATTTCATTGCAAGAAGATACAGTGCTGCAAGCTGAGAGGAATATGCCTTCGTAGTAGCGACTGCAATCTCCGGTCCTGCCCATGTATACATCACATTGTCCGCTTCCCTTGCAATCGAACTTCCCACAACATTGACAATCCCAAGTACCTTACTTCCTTTTCTCTTTGCTTCGCGCAATGCCGCCAGTGAATCCGCCGTTTCTCCTGACTGACTGATGATCAGTACAAGTGTACCGTCTCCAAGGATTGGATCCCGATATCGAAATTCCGATGCAACATCTACCTCTACCGGAATTCTTGCCAGCCCTTCAAAAATGTACTTGCTCGTAACACCTGCGTGATATGCCGATCCACAGGCAACGATCATAATTTTTTGAATGCTTTTGATTTCCTCATCACTCATACCTAATTCTTCAATCACAATCTGTTCTTCTTTGATCCTCGGTGCAACAGTATCTGTAATTGCTTTTGGCTGTTCATACATTTCTTTCAGCATAAAATGCTCATATCCGCCCTTTTCTGCCGCATCTACATCCCACTCAATTCTTGTTGTTGTTTTCTCAATTGGTTCTTCATCCGCTGTAAAAAATGACAGTTCTTCTTTTGTCATCTTTACAATCTCCTCATTTTCAATAAACACCACATCTCTTGTATATTTCAAGACAGCGGGAACATCAGATGCAATGATATTTCCACCGTCTGTACGCCCTACGATCAGCGGGCTGTCTTTTCTCACAGCGTAAAGTTCTCCCGGATGATCTTTGAACAAAATTCCAAGTGCATAAGAGCCTTCCATTCGATGCATGATCTTTGTAATCGCCTCCAACGGATTGCCTTTGTAATAATCATCCAAAAGATGCGCGATCACTTCCGTGTCTGTCTCCGATTGGAACTCATATCCTTTTTTCTCTAATTTCTTCTTGAGTTTCAAATAATTCTCAATAATTCCATTATGTACTACCACAATACTTTCTTCCTTGTTGACATGTGGATGTGCATTCTGATCCGATGGTGAACCATGTGTCGCCCATCTCGTATGCCCAATCCCACTTGTCCCCGGAAGACCTTTCCCCTCTTGTGTCAATTCACTCAACACATGTAATCTTCCTCTAGACTTTGCAACTGCGATCTCCGCTCCGTTATAGACAGCAATCCCCGCAGAATCATATCCTCGGTATTCCAACTTGGATAATCCATCTAACAGTATCGGTGCCGCCTGTTCATTTCCTATATATCCTACAATCCCACACATGGTATAAGTCCTCCTTTTTTGCACAAACATCCGTTTTTTTTGCATTTTCGTGTTGTATTGTAGCAAGAATATCGAATTTTGTAAAGCATTTTCTCAAATAGAAAAGCTGCCGCAGAACAAAATTACACTAGAAAACTGTTTCACAGATTTTATCTATGCACACATTTTCATAATTTTTTGTTCCACAACAGCTTTTATCCTGTCATGATTGCACAGTATTAGATTCTCATACTAAAATGTATTCTTAATCAAGATCAATGAAGTCCATGGAAAATGTCTTAGAGCGATCTTCCTCATCATCAAAGTCATCCTCGAAGTCGTCCTCATCATCAAAGTCGTCTTCGTCATCGTAATCCTCTTCGTAATCATCCTCTTCATATTCATCATAATCGTCATCAAACTCAGCCTCATCAGCATCTGTTTCATAGTCTGAAAGGTCATTTTCAAAATCATCGTCTTCCTGCATACCGAACAGCTCCATCTCATCCAGTTCTCGGTTGCGTCTGTGCAATTTAATTGCAAGAATCAACACCATCAGAAGAAGGAATGCGACAACCGCAGCCACTCCGATAACTGCCTGCATCAGATGTCCTTCCAACACACCTTTGATCTTCCCTTTGATTCCCGATGCGCTGTCTTTTTTTGTCTCCGGCGCAATAAATCTCTGGTAAGTTCCCTCTTTTGAATCATACTGATATAACTGTTTTTCACCATCACTGTTTTCTGCATAGACGATGTAATAAGAAGATTTATTCTCATCCTGCCATACCGGATAAGATTTTCCATTCAATGTCAATTCTGTATCTACATAATTCTCCGGCAGTTCTGTATCCGGCTTTTCTGTGAGAAGCGTGATCTTGTATGTATCTGAAATCTCAATTGCTTCTCCTGTCGTCTGTCCTTGCTGTTCGCTGCCAGTTTGCTCTGCCACCTCTGTCTCCCCTGGAAGTGCTGTGATTGCAGAACTTCCTGTTTCCACTTCAGTCAGCTGTGCTCCCACACTGGAGGTCACCTGGTAAGATGCGACATGGATCGACAAATCTCCTGCTTTTAATACTTTAAATTTCAGAGTTGTTCTTAATTCTGCTACTGTTCCATCCCCTTTTCCCGTATAGACCAGCGATCCTTTTTCACTTCCCTCTGTGACACCTTCTGCGCCCTCAAACTGCAGCGCGCTGGCATCATAAGTCAAAGTGACATTGGCCTCTCCAATTGCACCTGCTGTAGAGGCTACCGCAAATTTAATTTCAGCCGTCTCACCTGTCTTTACGCTTCTTCCCGTTTCTTCTGTCAGGTCAGAAAACATAATACTTCCATCTGCTGCCATTACCTGAAACGGCATCATAGCAATCAGCGCAAATGCTGCTAAAACTGCTTTTACTTTCTTCATCTTCATGCTTCGTACTCCCCTTTCATTGAAACTTTTCTTTCTACACTACTGGTTAGATTAAATCGATTCCTCTTTTTTTACCGCTTCTCTTATCGAAAAATCCTTCATCCTCGTCCAGAATCTCCCGCTCCAACTCATCATCATCGTCATCATCATAATAATCTAACAAATCATCATAAGCATCTTCCGACTCATAGTCTTCTTCGTAATCATAGTCATCTTCATAATCGTCCTCGGACTCGTCATAAGCATCCTCATAAGCATAGTCATCTTCCTCGGACTCATCATAATCCTCTTCGTAATCATAGTCATCGTCGTCAGACTCGTCATAATCCTCTTCGTAATCATAGTCATCTTCGTCAGACTCGTCATAATCCTCTTCGTAATCATAGTCATCGTCGTCGGACTCATCATAATCCTCTGACGAGAACCCTCTCGCTGCACGCGGATTTTCGTCATATTCCTGATCGTAATAATCATCCAGTTCTTCATTTCTATGGCGAAGTTTTACAGCAAGGATCACAATGAGCAGCAACATCATCAGGAAAACTCCCCAAGCCCCTACCATGATTTTCGGAAGATTCTCCTCTACAAATGTTGTCACCTTATTTGCAACAGAACCATCTTGTTTCTCTTTTTCTGCCGTTGGAGGAAGAAATCTCTGGTAGGTCTTCTGTGTGCTGTCGTACTGGTATAACCCTTTTTTACCAGCATTATCCACTGCATATACCAGACAGAAATCAGCCAATTTTGTGTCAACTACATTCTGCCATGCAGGAAATACTTTCCCATTGATCTGAATTGTTGTTTCCTCATAATCTTCCGGAATATTTGCACTTTCTTTGTCATCTGTGATCAAAATATACGAATCACTTGATAAGTCTATCTTTTCAAACGCAGAGAAATGATCTGTCTCACTATCATATAAAAACAGGTTTCCCTCACCCTGCGTATCCATCAAATAAATCATCTTCTGACCGCTTCCGGTATGCACAAGGATTGTATGTGGGCTTCCCTCATATGTGAGCTGGCTCTTCTCATATCCTTCCGGGATCAGCGCTTCTGGAATATCGTCTGCAATAAAATACTGCTTTCCATCCAGCTCAATCATAGTCTGTGTGCCTGGCTGCTGTGCAGCGGCCGGCTGTGTGCCATCTCCCGCTTCAATCTTAACCGCAGATGTCCCAAGTGTCAGATTCAATTCTTCACCGCCAAACGTATACGCTGTATATCCCACTGCCTGCAAAGTTGTCTCTCCCTCTGCCAAAGCCTTGAAGGTCATGCTGTATGCGAGTTCAGAATCTATCCCATTTCCGGATGCAGAAAGCGTAATCGTTCCTGCTTCTCCAGTCGCATTGACTCCACTGACAAATTCCAGATAGGTCGGATCATAGGTAACCTGTACCTGACCATCCCCGATCGGTCCCTCTGCTGTGTTGATCTTGACAGTTACTTCTATCGTTTCTCCTGCTTTTGCAGTAGGATCTGAGAATGACAATGTTCCGTCCGCCGCCAGTGCAGTCAACGGCATACATTGGATTCCCAGAAATAATACCAATAAAAATGCTGCTGTTTTCTTTGCTATCTTCATCCTCTTATCCTCTTTATCGTATGTTTCTTGTTATTGCGTCATCTCTTGACCGGTTCCGGTATCAACACCGCCAGTCTCTCCGCCTCCCATACTGTCTCCTACATCTCCACCGCCGAGATCACTTCCACCTCCGTCCGGTGAAATGGTTCCGTCACCTCCCGGCAAACCTGATTCTCCAGTTCCTGATCCCTCGATACTTCCCGAAGAATCTCCTGTTCCATAATCTGGTGTCTGAGTCTCTCCGCCAGTCCATACATCCTGTTCCGGACTTCCATACTCATAATACTGCGGTTCCGAATAGAAGTTTACTTCATCTTCCACAAAATCAGATCCATCCGAACGGTCCAAAGATTTATTTCTTATTTTTTCATCTATCGCGGTCACAGTGGAAGACACTTCATACTCCAGATCCGGAAATAAAAATTCATGCAATTCTCTGACACTCTGGATCAGACTGTCTGGAATTACTACACTTCCGACACCACTTAATGTATCACTCGTATTGGCTTCCGGGAATCCTTTCGTAGCGCCAATCTTAAGACTGGTTCCTATTTTGGCATACTTTAACATTTCCCCAAGTTCCATACTTGTTGCCACCTGAGGGAATACTTTATCCATGATGGAATTCAACGAAGAAAAACTTACCTTTTTTGCGCTCTCCGCTATTTGTTCCAGGACAAAACGCTGACGCTCTGTTCTTTCAAAATCTCCTCCGGCTGTGTAGCGGATACGTGCGTACGATGTCGCCTGCACTCCATTCAGGTGATACGTTCCTGCAACTTCTGGTTCAATCTTTGTATAAGACTTTCCTGTCACTTCCGAAGTCTCCACACAATAATTATTCATATGCACTACTTCCGCATCAGACAATGTCACATCCATGCCGCCAAGTGCATCGATGACATCGACAAGTGCGTTGAAATTCACTGCAATATAATCCTCAATATTCAGATCCAGATTTTTATTGATCATCGCGACCGCTTCTTCTGGGCCTCCGAATGCATATGCCGAGTTCGCTTTGTTCAGGCTTCCGTCTTCCAGTTCTAACAGCGTGTCACGGTATAAAGAAACCATCTTAATCTCTTTTGTTTTATTGTTCAGACTTGCGATGATAATACTGTCACTTCTGACACCTTCGCCTAACTCCCCATCTCTGGAATCCAGTCCAAACAATGCAAGATTCGTATATCCATCTCCAAGATCAATTTCATCTGAAATACTCAATTTCTTTGTGTCCAGCTTCGTCTGCTCAAGTTTGCCAAGCTTATCTGCCGCATAGACAACACCTACCGTGATCATCAAAAGCAATGCAATGACAAAAACTAATAAAATCTTCTTTCCCAGTGACCATGTGGAAAATCCATGCTTCCGTCTTCTCCTTGCACGTCTTCTTCTTGACTGTCTCTGTGTCATAATTGTATCCTTTCTTCTTTTCCTACAACTGTTCTTCTATGTTTTTATCCGTAAGCTATCTTTTATCATATCGCACTTATCAGCGAACTACAATGACTTTATGCGTTTTTTTGTGATTTCCAGTAAGTTTTATTCATCGTGCAGCGCAAAATAAGCCATTCCGGCAGCTTCTCATAATGCAGCCCCAGTTTATATCCCAGAAACTTGCACCCACTCTGTACAATCAGACCGGGAATTTCCATCCCTTTCTTATTTTTCAGCAAATATTTGACTGTTGAAATCACAAGGCGGATTCCCTCGCTCTCGGATGAGATCCCAGCAAAAATCTCCGGATGATCTTTCTGCGAAACTGCAAGATCAAAATTTCTGTGAAACTGCTGTCTCCCACTGTAATTGTGAGAGTGGATTACTTTTGCATCCGCCGCATATGCGATGCCATATCCTGCCTTTATCATTGTCCCTGACAGAATCATATCTTCATTAAAGATCGCCCGCGGTACAAATCCCCCCAGTTCTTTATAAACTGACTTTTTATAAGCGGCACATACATTTGAACAGAAGAACGTCTTAATTCCAAGTTTATCCACATCCTCAATCGTTTTTATTCTGCTTTCCTGTGGATAATTAAAGCTTCGCGTATAGCATTCCACCATCCGGCAGTCTTTATCCGGCAATTGCCTTGCATAACTTGCTCCGACTTTTTGGTCTTGGAAAGGTTCCATCAGTTTTTCGATCAAGTACTGATCCTGCGGCACTGCATCCTGTGTCATAAAAATCAGGAATTCCTCGTCAGACAGTTCTGCGCCCATCCGTCTTGTTCCTCCATGATCAAACTCTTCTGGCCTGATTTCTATAACCTGTACTGTTTCGTATTCTTTACACCACTCTAACGAGACTCCCTCTGTCTTTGTATGGATCAGAAAAATATGCTCTGCCAAATGCGTCTGTTTTCTTAACCCTTCCAACAGTTTTTTTAATTTTTCATCCGGCCTATAGACCGGAATAATGACATCAGCTCTTTTTCTTCTTTCTTCTAACATTATTACACTTGTGTCCCCTGTCTTCCTGCTCTTTTTCTCTTCTTAGTAAGAGCCTTCGTAATTTTCACTTTCATAAACATCAGTCTCGTAACCGTCAGACTCATAACCACCGTATGGTTCTTCCGAATATCCTTCATCGGTCCCATACTCATCGGTATATCCATCTTCCACAATTGCTCCTGACATCACGTCAATCTCATGGCTGATTTCCTTGACCGTATCCGATACCTGATAGTCTTTCTCATTGAACAAAAATTCATGCAGCTTTTTGACATCCCCGTCAAAATCTGAAGGAACTACATAAGAGCCTTCATATCCATCCACTACATCTGTATCTGCAATACTATATGGGAATCCCTGTGTCTCTCCCAACTGATAAGAGAGTGCATTCGCTGCAATCCCAATCAGATCTTTAGAAGAAAAGCTCGTGGATACTTGCGGAAATACGACGTCTATAATCTTATCCAATGTTTTTAAATTTGCCTTCTGTGCTTTCTCTACAATCTTCTCGATCACAAGCCGCTGGCGCTCCGCTCTCTTGTAATCTCCTCCCGCCGTGGCACGGATTCTGGCGTAGGATGTCGCCTGCACACCATTTAAATGGTAAGTTCCTGCCACTTCCGGCTCGATTCTCTCGTAATCTTTGCCAGTCACTTCTGAAGTTTCCACACAGTAATTATTCATATGTACAACTTCCTCTGCAGTCAGTTCCAATTCCATTCCACCGAGTGCATCGATCACATCAGAGAGGGCCTTAAAGTCCACACTCATGTAGTTTTTAATATCCAGATCCAGGTTTCGGTTCAGAAGTGCAATCGCCTCCTGCGGCCCTCCATACGAATATGCCGCATTCGCCTTGTCAAACGTACCGTCCTGCTGTTTTAACAGTGTATCTCGGAAAATAGAAACGACTTTTACCTCATTCGTCTCATTATTGATGCTGGCGACCATCATACTGTCGCTTCGCACACCGCTCTCAATGCTCTCACCTTCCCTGGCGTCAAGACCAAACAGCGCTATATTTGTATACGGTCCGGTGTCCTTATATACTTCCAGCTTATCTTCATCCAGAAAATTGAAATCAAGCTTGTCCATCTTTACTGTCGCATATGCAAAAACACACAATACACTGAGGATAATCACTTCAGCTACTAAAATACCGATTCTTCTTCTCCTCTTTTTCTTCTTCGCCCGTCTCTTCTCCTCCAGTGCAAGTCGTCTCCGCTCCGAAGCGGATCTTGCTGCTCTCATCTCTCTTTCATCTTCCGGATATCGTCTCCCGGATGGTCTCTTTGTTCCCATCTATAATCTCCTTACTAATATGCATTTTTATTGATAAAGCCTTTAAAGAACGTCAAAATCAATATTTTAATATCCAACCCGATAGTCCAGTTTTCAATATAATACAAGTCATATTCGATTCGCTTCATAATAGAAGTGTCCCCCCGGTAGCCATTGATCTGTGCCCACCCAGTAATCCCCGGGCGTACCTGATGTTTGACCATGTAGCGCGGAATCTCTTCTTTAAATTTCTCTACAAAAAACGGTCGTTCCGGTCTTGGTCCCACAAGGCTCATCTCACCTTTCAGGACATTGAACAACTGCGGAAGTTCGTCGATGCTTGTCTTTCTCATAAATTTGCCGATCGGTGTCACGCGCGGATCATTCTGGACGGTCCACTTTCCTTTCTCTGCTGCTTTATCCTGCACAACCATTGATCGGAATTTATACATATAAAATGGTCTGTTGTGAAGTCCCACACGCTCCTGCTTGAAAATCAGCGGTCCTTCTGATGTCGTCTTGACAAGAATTGCTGCAAGCAGCATGACCGGAGAGAATAAAATAATTGCGACGATGGCTCCGAAAATATCCATCAATCGCTTCATCCATCGGTTCAATGTGTTGCTGAGTGGTACATGGCGGATATTGATGACCGGAAGTCCCAAAAGATCCTCCGTGTACGGTTTGGTCGGAATGATGTGATTATAATCCGGAATAAACTTCGTATGCACTCCTGATTTTTCGCACATTGCAACGATGGATTCCAACTTGGAATACTCATTAATTCCAAGTGTGATCGCAATCTCATCCAAACGATTCTGCGGCAGGATGATCTTTAGATTTTCAATCGTACCAATCACCTTGACACCCTTATATTCCATTCCTCTCGGCTGATTGTCATCCAGAATTCCCCGGATGGTGTATCCCCACTCTGGATTTGCCTTGATCCGGTCAATGTATTGCTCCGCTGCCCGGCTGTATCCAATCAAAATCATATGTTTCTGATTATAACCGCGCTTCCGCATATCCCGCAGAAAATGCCGCACAAGATTTCTCATAAAAATCTCTGTCACAATATTCACGCAGAAAAAAATCGCGATCATTTTTCTGGAAAAGTTTGCTTGCTCTATAATATACAACACGAATGTGAACACCATCAGCCCAATCGTGTTTGCCTGCAGAATATTCCATGCTTCCAGTCTCCGTCCACGTACCCGCTTCGGCGTATAAAGCTGGAATAAATAATACAACATTAAGTAGCCCGGAACAATGTAGAGAAGTGCTCCCATATATTCATGAAGAGATAAAAACCACGGATCCTGCTGAAACAGTCCGCTCTTAAACCGAAGATACCATGCCAGAACATAAGAAAAAATAATCACACATGCATCCAGCACAACATGCATCCGGTTAAAATGTTTCTGATTATCTTTGATCAAAATTCATTCACCCGTTTCTCATCTATTGTTTATTTCATTTGATTCTATATCTATTTTTTTCCATTATCCTATATATAATACAATAAAGTTTTAAAAATCACAAGAAAAAGTGTAGTCTTTGTAATATTTTTGTAACAAAAAAGAACTTATGCGATGGAGATTTTTCTTTCTTTTCTCCCATCCACACAAGTTCTTTTTTATCATCTGAATCTTTCATTCAGATTTCTGTCTGCTTTCTTTACTGGCTGATGTCCACATACGGAGTTGTCAGATACTCTCCATTCATCTCCATCTCATTTTGCGGATAAAAATGCAGATACATATTTGAAAGCTGATCTTCGTCTACCACATAGACTAATGTATATTCCATTTCCTCCCCCGGAGCAAGCGGACAGAACAGCCTTGATTTTACTCCCTTGATTCCCTCTGTAAAATATGGCTTGTCAAAATAAATTGGGAATGATCCTCCTCTTTCTGCTCCCCATTGGAGATCATATCCTTCATTTGCCGACCAGAATGTTTCCTGCGGATACACAAGCTTTCCCTCTTCTCCTGTATGCATCGCAGTAAGCGTCGGAGCGATCGACACCCCTTCTGTCTTATTCCACTCTGTCTGAAATGCAGATGCGTTTTTCACTTTCATCTTCACAATAACATACTTTGCATTCACCGTCTCTGCCTCTTTGTCTGCCAGCGCATCAAGAGTCGTCTGTCCTTCCTCTTCTCCAAGCCGATATCTCTGATGTGCTTTTAGCGACGTATCTTCGTTCATCCAGCTTTCCATATCTGTTGTAAAATATTGCTGCGAAAATGTATCTGCCGGAAGTGTATCTGACACTTCTGCACTAAGAACAGTAAACCTGATATCCTCCACCTCATTCAGATAATCCGGATCTGCCTCTGCCATCATCTCTCTCGTTGTGTCTTTTACTTCTTCGCCAACCTGATAAACCAATTCTTCTGAAACCCCATTGCTGCTCCGATACTCCTGCTCTGCTTCGGCTTTTTTGGCTGCATCTTTGTCATTTTGCCGTTCTTCTGCAATTTCCGCCTCAGACGGATATGGCACAGTTTCCTCTAAGACAGTAATCTCCAGCCCGTTTGCAATTTTCACCAGTTCTTCCTGCTCTAGACTGCTCTCACTCCAAATCCAGACTCCATATCCCTCTTCTTCACTAAACAGATATACATCTGTAATCTCCCTGTCGCTGTCTACCTTTTCATTTTTTCTCGTAAACAGATCTAACTTCTGTTCTCCCTCGACTGCGGTATAGCTGTCTTTCTGATATTCGGCAAAAACATTCTCCTCGAGCTGCGACATCCGATAAAGTTCTGCCGCATTATAAGAGATAATGGAAATACTATCTCCCTCCGCTGTCCCGTAGAGTTTCTTTGCCGCCCCTTCTTCTGCCTGTTCTGCTTCAAATCCCTTCGGAAGATACGTCGGATTCACTTCAATCTGGTGCGCTTCTTTCTGTTCTTTATCCACTTCAATATAATATTTCAGAACCTGTCCCTCTTCTTTCAGATGAACTTTCAGATAATAATTCACTGCTACTGCTGTAATGGAAATCCCTGCTGTCAACGCGGCAACTGCCGCAGCTGCCGGCCATATTCTCTTTCTTCGCCGTATTACCTTTTTCTCACCGGAAATCCCGATCATATCATATGCCCTCTTAATCCCCTCATCTACACATTCCGGCACATCCACATCTTCCCTCAGCTTTTTCTTTACTTCTTCGTCAAATTCTTTCTTCATCTACATTACCCCCTCTGCATACTTGGTTCCATACAATACATGTGTTCAAACTGCTTTCTTCCTCTGGAAAGCCTGGACTTTACGGTATTCACTTCCAATTCCAGAATCTGTGCAATCTCCCGTATTTTAAATCCCTCACCATAATACAGCACAAGAATGATCCGATATTTCTCATCCAACGCATCCAGAACGTCCTCAAACTCACATCTCTCCAACTCCCTGCTCTCTCCTCTGATCTGTGCTGCTTCCTCCAAAGGACACTCCCTCCTTCCACATCTTAATATGTCATTACAATTATTGATCAGGATCCTTGTCAGCCATGTTTTAAAGTATTTTGCCTCCCTGAGGCTTCCAATCTTCTCGTAACAATCTATGACCGTCTCCTGAATCGCATCCGCAATGTCCTCTTCATTATTCAGATAACTTCTCGCCACTTTATAAAGATCCCCTTTGCATCGGTCAATCAGTTCTATAAAAGCCTGATCATCTTTTTTCTTTGCTCTTCTTACAAGCTGTATCACATTTGCCCCTCCTCCCGTTGTTTTTCTTGTAAATGATTTTTCTCTTCAACTATTAGACGTGCCGCAAGCGGAAAAGGTTGCATTTTATTTTTTTAACCGAAACAAAAAAGGCTATTGCAGCTTTTCTTTGCCTCTTCCTGAAACGCCTCCGGCGCCCATCGTTTTTGCAAATGTTCTGCTGCAACAGCCTTTTCATTCCTTTACTTTTTATATTCCTATTGAAAATATACAAGCAGATTCTTCCACAGTTCCTTTTGAATCTGCCAGTAACTGTCAAAATTTTTTCTCTGGAAAACAATCTTTTTCTCCCGATTATTTCGAGAAAGGCGTACTCCTTCTGCAAGTCCTTTTACATAAGTTTTCCCGAATCCTTTTGCGGCAAAAAAGATCGTTTTTGTGAGAAAACCAATCAGCAAAAATGGGCTATTCAATAAAATCTGAAGGAGCGGCATATTTTTATAAATCAGATAGACATTATTTCTCGATGAATATTTCACCTTAAATTCATTGTGCCTGGAGCCGCTCGTCCCGCTTCCCACATGGTAGACAACTGCTGACGGCTCATAGACATTGTAATATCCATGAATCCTTGCACGATATCCGATATCAATGTCTTCCAGATATGCAAAATGCTCCTCATCAAAATATCCAATCTCCTCAAAGACCGATTTCCGGTAAATTGCCGCTCCCGCGCATGCCGCAAACACCTTCCGGGAAGTCAGAAACTTTTCTTTTGTCTTATCTTTTCCGTTTGCCGATGCCCATCCGAGCGCTGAATAAGATGTCCCCGCACTGTCGATCAGTTCTCTTCTGTGATACTGCATCATCCGGGCCTCCACCGAAAAGATCCGCTCATCCTTACTGATACAATCCAACAGATTTTTCAAAAATTCAGGCTCCACTTCTGTATCATTATTGAGAAGCACTACAAACGGAGCCGCTGCCTTTTTGATTCCTTCATTGACCGCGCGGCAGAAGCCATAATTCTGATCCAGCGACAGATAGCAGCACTGTGGAAACTTCTCTTTTGCCAGGCTGGCGCTTCCATCCTGCGAACAGTTGTCTACAATGATCGTCTCAAAGGCAACCTCTCTCTGCTTTTCCAAAGCCTCCAGACAATGCTCCAGATACTTTATTCCGTTGTAGTTTGGTATAACGACTGACACATCGTACATCTATCTCTTAGCTCCTCTGATTATTTTTCAACGAATAATCCCACTTTGTCAGTGACAGATTACAATTGTAATACGGATCGCCTTTTTTCAGAAGCCCGATCCAGTGGCTTCTCATATATTCGATTTCCGTCTGAAACCGTCTGATTTTCTCTTTCGTATCTTCAGCACCTCTTGTCTTCGATTCGTAATGATACAGCTCTGCATACGGATCATAGACAACAAGATACCCTTTTTCTCTGACGCGCAGGCAGAAATCCACATCATTAAACGCTACTTTCAACTTTTCCTCAAGCCCGCCGACCTGCTCAAATACAGAGCGTTTTACAAGCATACATGCTGCAGTGACCGCGCTGAGATCAAGCTGGATCGATGCCTTGTGAAGATATCCTGAAAACGCTCTTGGAAGTCCTACAAAGACACTTCCTGCAACGCCTCCGATCCCGATGATGATTCCTGCATGCTGGATCGTATTATCCGGATAATATAACTTCGCCCCGACAATTCCCACTTCTTTTCTCTGGCAATGGGAAAGCATCTCTGTTAGCCAGTCCCCGTTAATAATCTCCACATCATTGTTGAGAAGCAGAAGATAATCTCCTCTCGCATGACGAACACCGAAGTTGTTGATCGCGGAATAATTAAATTCCCCTTCCCAGGTGACGATTTTAATCTTCTCCCCTGCAATCTTTTTATAGAAGGCAAATGTTTCCGGCTCCTCACTATTATTTTCTACAATGATAATCTCATAATTCCGATAGCTTGTCTTTTCTCGAATCGAATCCAGACATTTTTTCAGCGCTTCCGACTGATCCTTATTTGGAATAATGATCGATACCAGTGGTTCCCCGCAGATTTCATATTTTACCCGGTAAAATCCAAGATCTTTCGTATGCTGTACGGTTCCCTTTGTACGGCAGCGGATAAGATGTTCCTCAATTGCACGCTTTCCCGCATCAAACGCATACATCTTGCTAGCCGGATTATCTGCAGTTGACGCCTTATGGACACGCCAGTGATACAAAATTTTTGGAATATGCACAATCTGCTTCGCCTGCTCCGTACAGCGAAGAATCAAATCATAGTCCTGCGCTCCGTTAAATTCCGGGCGGAATCCTCCTACACGCTTGATCAGATCACGGCTGGCTACGAAGAAGTGACAGATGTAGTTGTTGGAACGGAGAAGATCTAAGTTGAAATCTGGCTTTAAGTGCGGCTGAAAATGTTCTTTCAAATCAGTGGTCACCTTATCTTCATCCGTATAGATCACTTCTGCATCTAGATGCTCATTTACCGCTTTCGCAATCTCATACAGTGCATTCGGAGCGAGAAGATCATCGTGATCCAAAAGACCGATCAATTCTCCGGAAGCAATCTCCATCGCTCTGTTTGTATTCTGCGAAATTCCTTTATTCTCCGGAATTTCTACTTCTTTGATCCGCGCATCGTTTTTATATTCCTCCAGAATCTTTTTCATTTCCTTATTTTCCGGGCTTGCATTTCCAATACAAAGTTCCCATTCGGAGTAGGACTGGTTTTGAACTGATTCAATCATTTGCCGCAAAAATACCTGCGGAGTATTATAAACAGGAACTACAATGCTGATCAATGGCTTTCTTTTCCATTTTTCGTTTTTTTGCTTTTCCAGTTCTTCGGGCAAAGCCTTATGATTCTCATACCACTGCTCATAATCTACATCATCTGCCTGGAATCGCTCCGTAAGTTTTACCCAAAATTCTTTCGGACCATAATGCCTTAAATAAAGTATCCCCTTTTTAATGTTATAAGGGGATACTTTCTTCAAGACTTTTGTCCATTTAATTTTAAATGTCTTTGTCTCTTTTTCACTCATATTTTTCTAAAACCTTCTATTCGGATTCATATTTTGACAAATATCCCGGATATTCCGCATGACCTGTCTCAAGTTTTTTCCCGTCTACGGTTATCCGTATCGACTCTCCATCAAAAGCATCCAAAAAAGTATTACAGATACACCCTACTGTCAAGTACTCTCCAGAGGAACCCTGCCCATTCAGATAAGTAGAAAATTTTTCAGACAGATCCAACTGCAATGCCTTTTCCCCATCAATAGTCTTTTCTGTACAGCTGATTACTTGCGTATCTGCCGGTACAACTCCTTTTGCCACAAGTTGTTCCCAAATCTTTTCGGCTGATACGTCTTCCATTGCAACCTCTTCCGTTTCAAAACCAGACGCATCTTTATTTGCAAAATAGATTTTGATTTCCTTCTGTGACTGGCTTCCCTGCTCTGGCTCTGCAGACTGAGTTGATTCTTCCTTCTGTTGTGTTTCCTGCGTGCTTTCTTCGTCTTTTGTATCTTCTGTCTGAGTCTGTTCTTCCTTCGGCTCCGTTTCTTTCTGTCCACATCCAATCATACTCAGGATCAATACGAGAAAAATGCACATCTGTTTCCATCTGCTTTTCATGAAAATACCTTCCTTCATTCTAGCGAATCTCGCTAAGATATCTTTCCAACGCATCCTGCCATGTTGGAAGTCGGTGGAATCCATTTGCATCGAGCTTCTCCTTGCTCATTCTGCTATTCTTAGGTCTCTTTGCTTTTGCAGGGAACATATCGCTTGTAACCGGATTTACTTTCACCTCTACACCTGCCTGTCTGAAAATCTCTTTTGCAAATTCATACCAGGTACAGAGTCCTTCATTTGTCGCATGGTATCTTCCATATTTATCGCTCTCTACCATATCCACAAGCAATACCGCAAGATCATAAGTATACGTCGGGGATCCTACTTGATCGTCCACAACATTCAATTCTTCATGAGTTTCTGAAAGCTTCAGCATTGTCTTGATAAAGTTCTTTCCATTCACACCGAATACCCATGCAATACGAACAATAAAATATTTCTCCAGATACTTTTCTACTGCAAGTTCTCCTTCGTATTTCGTCTGTCCATATACATTTAGAGGATGTCTCTCATCATCCGGTTCCCATGGTCTTTCACCCTCTCCATCGAATACATAATCGGTACTGATGTAGATCATTTTTAGATCTAGTTTTTTACATACCTTTGCAATATTCTTGGTTCCTTCTGCATTGACTCTCCGACAGATTTCCACATTATCTTCCGCAGCATCAACTGCTGTGTAAGCCGCACAGTGGATTACTGCCTCTACCTCTGCTTCCGTAATAACCCTCTCAACTGAAACAGCATCTGTAATATCCATCTCTTCAATATCAACTGCAACTGCTGTATGTCCTCTCTTCTCCAGCTCATTTACCACATCATATCCAAGCTGTCCTTTTGTCCCTGTTACTAATACTTTCATCTGCGCCCTCCATTTTTAATCTGTTTTACCCCAAAGTAAATGGTGCCTGTGTGACAGGGAAATTAGGATTATAGAATGGATCCCCTTTTTCCAATATCTCCGGCCATTTCTTTTGGAATTTTTTCACTTCATTTTCAAACCGTGCCAGCTTTTCAGGTGTATCTTCATATCCTCTTGACTTCGATTCGTAATGATACCATTCTGCAAACGCATTATAGACGATCAGCTTATCCAACGAGCGGAGCTGAAGGCAATAATCCACATCATTACATGCAACTACAAACTGTTCATCAAAGCCGCCTACTTGTAAGAACAACTCTTTTTTGGTCAACATACATGCCGCTGTCACAGCACTGTAATTACAATTGATCATCGCTCTTACCATGTAGCCATAGTCATCCCTGCCAATTCCTGTATTGACATGACCTGCATATCCTCCAAAACCTACAACAACACCTGCATGTTGCACCGTATCATCTTCATATAAAAGTTTAGCACCAACAGCTCCCACTTCTTCTCGCATACAACATCCCAGCATTTCCTCTAATGCATGCTCTGAAATCATTTCCGTATCATTGTTTAAAAACAACAAATATTCACCGTTTGTATACTTCACCCCGAAGTTATTGATCGCAGAATAATTGAAGCTGCCTTCCCATGTAACTACTTTTACATTTTCAAATTCTTCCTGAATCTTTTCGTAATAAGAAAAAGTTTCTTTCTCTGTACTATTATTTTCTACCACAATCATCTCAAAATTTCGATAACTGCTCTTCTCCTGAATAGATCGAATACAGACATCAAGATCCTTAGTGTGATCTTTGTTTGGAATCACAATAGAAATCAGTGGGTTTCCTGGTGTCTCATATTTCACATGATACATTCCCCACAGCCCTTGGTGCTCTACACTTGCCGCAATATTCATCCGCTTTAAGTGAGCCTCGATTGCGCGTTTTCCTGCATCATATGCATACATTTTACTTGCCGGATCACCTGCTACTGAATTTTGATGAATTCTCCAATGGTAAAGAATCATAGGAATATGTTTGATTTTTTCTGAATTTTCAATACATCTAAACATCAGATCATAATCCTGCGATCCATCATATTCTGACCGGAATCCCTCGATTTTGTTCATGATGGAATGCTTTACTACAAAAAAGTGTGTAATATAGTTGTGGGACCGGAAAAGATCCATGCTGAAATCCGGTTTAAAATTCGGATCATTGTGTTCTCTCCCATCTCCACTGATCTTATCCTCATCAGTATACAAAATATCATAATCATCTTCCTGCAGGGCATTGACAATCTCATATAATGCATTTTCTGCCAAAATGTCATCATGATCAAACAATCCAATATAATCTCCCGTTGCCAATTCTAATGCAGCATTTGTATTATCTGCAATTCCGAGATTCTTCTCTAATAAACGATACTTAATTCTTGAATCCTTCTTTGTATAGTCCTCCAGAATTGCTTCTACAACCGGATCCCCTTCACTGCCATCTGCAATGCAAAGTTCCCAGTTTCCATAAGTCTGATTCACAACAGAATCAATCATCTCTCTTAAAAACACTTCCGGTGTCCGGTAAGTCGGTACAATAATGCTGATTTTAGGCTGTTTATCAAAAACAGTTTTTCTCTGCTGATCCAATTCTTCTCTAGATGGCAGATTTTCTGTAAACCACTCCGCATACGACTTTTCTGTTCGGTTGACTCCCTGTATGATATAAGCTTTTAATCCTCTGACACCATTGACACGAATATATTTGACCACTTTCTTTACGGTTCTTGGATTTGTTTTTTTAATTCCCTGTTTAATAAAACCAACTGTTGATTTGATTCTCTGCTTTTTTAACAGTTTCTGCGGTTCTAAATAGACATTAATTGCATTTATTCCATCTGACAAACGCAACTTGTATCTTTTTTCTCTCTCATATGGAAATTCTAAATGAAATCCACATCTACAATTTTCCTTGGAAACAAATCCTGCTTCTATCAAATCAGTACGATTTAAGACCTGAAGTACTACTTTCTTTTCAGTCTCAGTATTATCAAACACCTGAATTTTCATTTTTCCTGTTTTTGCATTGGAAAATGCCCATCCAGATACCACAATTTTTTCACGATCAATGTAATATTGCTCTACATTGTGTGAAATCGTGCTACGATCAATAATCTCTTCTATTTCCTTCTTGTCAAGCTTTTTGATAAGTTTTTTTTCTTTCCCAGACTGGAGATAAAATCGAAAATCTTCGATGTCCTTTTGAGGATCCACATAAACTTTTATATGAAATCCACACATCTTATCTACTTTCATCTTTTTAAACTTTTCTGCCACATCCGGACGCTTGATTTTCTTTAATCTGTTTGGAACTACCTTCCCATTGATCTCAGTAATTATTTCTAATGGCTGTCCATTTTTTTCAAATGCCCATCCATTAATCCTTATATAAGCTTCTTCAGGTTTTATCCGGTATTTTATTACGTCAATACAACTTTTATACTGCATGCTTCCTCCAATCTGCCTTCTATTTCAAAAATCTGTACAACAACTTCACGAAGCCAACGACATAGAGTTGTAATCCGATCAGAACAATAAAATCTTCCCAATTAAATTCTTTTGCCTGCACTTTCATTACAAGTGCCTGATCCTGTTCCTTTCCACTTACTTTCAGCACTTCTGCACTCTCTGCCTTCTTCGTCGTAAAAATACTGATTCCTTCTCCGTTGTTGATTCCATCTGCTGCAATTGTAAAGCGATACTCTTCTCCCTTACTTTCTTTCACCTCTGGAAAAGTAATCTCTTTGTAATCATTGTCTGTCACTTCAGAAACTTTCAGTACTCCTTCTGCGATTACCGAATCATCTTTTATATTGACAAGCTCATACGTCATCTTGCTATCGTTCACTCGTCCCCATGTAGATGTGCGAACAAACAGCCCATTCATTCCGTTATACTCTGCCGTAAATTCCTGCTCAATCTTTGCTGTCCCGCTAATCTCACCTACATTCTGATATTCGGCTGCATCTACCGTTGTATCATATACCGGCTGCTTCCACTGCCCATATGCATGAACTGCACCGACAGCTACCATCAGAAGTATCATGATGATTGTTTTTACTATTTTTTTCATAATAAACCTCACTTCTGTTCTTCTTTTAGTATGCCTGTTCATAAAGAGCACAGACTTCCTCTGTCGGTCCGATCATTTTGACCTTTCCTTTTTCAATCCACACTGTTTTTGTACACAGTTTCTTCACCTGATCAATACTGTGAGAAACAAATAAAATCGATGTATCCTTCTTCATCATTTGTTGGATACGCTTCTCACACTTTTGTTGGAAACGAAAATCTCCAACAGAGAGCACTTCATCTACAATCAAAATATCCGGTGTACCAATCGTTGCAATCGCAAATGCCAGTCTTGCCAACATTCCTGAGGAAAAGTTTTTGATCGGCACATCCATAAAATCTCTCAGTTCTGAAAATTCCACAATATCCTCATAGTGTTTTTCCATAGACTTACGATCGTATCCAAGGATTGCTCCATTTAAAAACACATTTTCTCTTGCTGTAAGATCATGGTCAAATCCTGCCCCCAATTCTATCAGCGGCGCTACCGTTCCATAAACTCTCACACTTCCCTTAAACGGCTTTAAAACACCAGCAACTGTTTTTAAAAGTGTACTTTTCCCACAGCCATTTAAACCGATCAGCGCAACAGACTCTCCTTTTTCCACAGTAAGGCTGACATCCTGAAGCGCCATAAACTCATCATACTCAATCTGGTTTTTAATTTTTTTAATAATATACTCTTTGATACTGTCAATCCGTTCCCGTGATAGATGAAATTTTACAGAAACATTTGAAACTTCTACCATAATTTCCGACATATTTTCTCTCCTAAATATTAAGAATAAATTTATCCTGATTCTTGTAAAATACGAACAATCCAAGTAGGAATGTGCCGATTGCAATGGTAACACTTGTCAAAAGCTGTCCCACTGTCGGAAGCGTGTTATAGAACATTAGATTTCTAAACATATTTAAAATTCCTGTCAGCGGATTTAATTCTACGAAGAAACGTATTTTTGCCGGCAAGATAGAAATCGGATAAATAACCGGTGTCAAATAAGTTAATGCAGTAATCAATACCCCATATAAATGGATGATATCTCTGAATTTTACGGCTACTGTTGCCAAAAGCAGACCAATCCCCGTTGAAAAAATAATCAGTATCCCCATTGGAACAACAAGAAGCAATACAGTAAAGTTTAATTCAATACCAGAAAATACCATTACAACAATAAGCGCACAGAAAGAAGCCATCACATTGACAACACTCGATGCAACTCTGGAAAGTGTAAATAAGTATTTCGGAATATACACCTTTTTGATCAAAGGTGCATTATTGATGATCGATGACATCGCACTTGATGTTGACTCTGAAAAAAAGTTAAACACAACTTGTCCGCTTAAAATGTATAGCGGATAATTTTCCACCTGAAATTTGAAAATATGCGAAAATACGACCGACAATACAAGCATCATGAGTAACGGGTTCAAAAGTGTCCACAATACACCTAAAATAGAACGTCTGTACTTTGTCTTAATATCTCTTGTGACCAACTCCATCAAAAGTGGTCGGAATTTCAAAAAATTCTGTATATATACTGACACAGTTTATCCTCCAATTACTTGTCTTTCTTTAGCGTCTTGATCCCTGTCCATTTTTGATCCTTTTCAGAAATGGTCAGTTCCATTCCTTCCGGAATCGGCCACTGAATCCCGATATCCGGGTCATTCCATGCAAGTCCGCCCTCGTCATTTGGATGATAAAAATCAGTACATTTGTATGCAAACTCTGCTGTATCAGAAAGAACTAAAAATCCATGTGCAAAATCTTTCGGAATGAAAAACTGCTTCTTATTTTCAGCAGAAAGTAACACACCATACCACTGTCCGTATGTCTTGGATCCCTCTCTTAAGTCAACCGCGACATCAAACACTTCTCCGCTCACTACGCGCACAAGCTTATCTTGCGGAAAATTAATCTGAAAATGCAATCCTCTTAATACTCCCTTCTTAGAGCTTGACTGATTGTCCTGAACAAACTCCATATCGATTCCCGCTTCTTTATAATCATTGTAATTATATGTTTCCATAAAATATCCACGTTCATCTCCAAATACTGTAGGAGTAATCACTTTCAGTCCTTCGATTTCACATGTTTCTACTGTAATTTTTCCCATTGAAATTTCCTTCTTTCTTTTTATTTACAGACGAATCTTATAATCCTTCTGCCACTTCCATCAGATACTTTCCATATGCAGTCTTCAATAACGGCTGTGCAAGTTTAATCAACTGCTCTTTGTCAATGAATCCTCTCTTATATGCTATCTCTTCGATACACGAAATATACAATCCCTGACGTTTTTGGAATGCTGCTACAAAATCTGCTGCATCTAAAAGTGCATCATGATTTCCAGTATCCAACCACGCAAAACCGCGTCCCAAAGTTTCTACACGCAAATCTCCTCTCTGAAGATATGCATTGTTGACACTTGTAATCTCAATTTCCCCACGTGCAGACGGCTTTACATTCTTCGCAATTTCCACAACATCATTATCATAGAAATATAATCCTGGTACTGCATAATTTGATTTTGGATGTTCCGGTTTTTCTTCAATCGAAAGCGCTTTTCCATTTTCATCAAATTCTACTACACCATACTCTCTCGGATCTCTTACATAATATCCAAAAATTGTTGCTCCGGACTCCCGTGAAGCCACCTCTCGTAAAATTTTCGAAAAACTCTGTCCATAGAAAATATTATCTCCTAAAATCAGAGCTACACTATCATTTCCAATAAATTCCTCTCCAATGATAAATGCATCTGCCAATCCTCTAGGACTTTCCTGAACCGCATAGGACATCTTCAATCCTAAATCCTCTCCTGTTCCAAGTAACTCCTCAAATACCGGAAGATCTCTCGGTGTAGAAATTACAAGAATCTCCCGAATTCCAGCCAGCATCAAAATGGATAACGGATAATAGATCATCGGCTTATCATAGACCGGCATGATCTGCTTTGACACTGCTTTTGTCAGTGGATATAATCTTGTCCCTGAACCACCTGCTAAAATAATACCTTTCATTTTAAGTACCTCCTACTTTTTATATACACATTTCTAACTTTTCGGTTTCCGACATGATGTAGTTTTTGGCAACTGCACATTAAGTCACGTTGTATTATAGCACTTCCTTCTGTCTTTTTCAATCTCTGAGATATTTTTCACATTTCTTTAAGATTCTCAAATTCTTTCAAGAATCCTCTTCTTCCCCGCCTATGCTCTCTTTACAAATTTGTCAGACCGTGATACGCTGACATCAATATTAAATTAGGAGGTTCTCTATGTTTTATCCAAAAATAAGTGTTTTAATGATAAACTACAATCATGCAGCCCATCTCTCACTAACAATTGAAAGTGTCTTATCGCAGACTTATCAAAACATCCAATTTATTATAGTTGATGATGGTTCTACTGATTGTTCCCAGACAATCATAAAAGATTACGCCAGTAGGGATCCCCGCATCGAATATTATTTTTTAGAAAAAAATCAACATATTTGTCACGCTACCAACTTTGGTTTCCAAAAAGTGACTGGTGAATATCTTGCGAGAATCGACAGCGACGATCTTTGGTATCCCAACAAACTGCAAAAGCAGCTAGACTTCATGCAAAAAACGCCAGATTGTAATATTTGCTTTTCATGGACGGATTTAATTGACGAACATGGAAATAGTATCAACGATTCTGAACGAGAGCTTTACAACTTATTCAACGGTAGCCATCCATCCTGTCAAGAACACTGGCTGGAATTTTTCTTCATTCACGGAAACTGCCTTTCTCATCCTTCCGTGCTTATGAAAACCGAAATCCAAAAAGAAATCGGAGACTTCAATCCGGCTTACCGACAAGCTCACGACTTTGATTACTGGATCCGCATTGCCCAAAAATATCCTATTTTTGTTATAGAGGAAAATCTGACTATCATGCGACGATTTTTATCCTCCTCCACTTTAAATACAAGTTCCACCACAGAATCTGATACAACCAGATACTTAAATGAATATTTACTGATCCGCAACCACTTTTTTGAAAATATGGATACCGAATTATTTGTACGCACTTTTCACTCTTATTTTCGTAATCCTCACGCAGCTACTCCGGAAGAACTTCTCTGCGAACAGGCCTTTTTACTTTGCGATTGCAAATATGGTGGAAAACAAAATCCAATTCTTGGAATCATGAAACTCGGAGAACTGTTAGCCTGTCCAAAAACTGCTGAAGTTCTTGAAGCTTCCTATCACTTTACTCCAATTTCCTACTATGCACTCAGTAACCAACACATTTTCTGTGACTCATTTGTTCAAACCGCTTTATTAAATGCGAAACATCACACAGATAAAATCCAATCATTGACAGAAGAGCTTCAACAATGCGAGAGTCATTTGAAAAAACTTCAGGAGCAGGTGACTTATTTATCCTCATCACTCAATACCATTACTAATTCTACTTCATGGAAAATTACTGCTCCTCTTCGTCACGCATTAAATAAACTCAGGAAAAATTTTTAATTTACTTAAAAACCGTACTTTTGTATACTATCATCTGCATACAAAAGTACGGTCTTTTAATTCTTATTTATACATTTCTTCATAATATTTCTGATAGTCACCGCTTGTGACATTTTTCATCCAGTCCTCATTTTCAAAGAACCACTTGATCGTAAGTTTGATTCCCTCTGCAAACATAGTATCCGGAACCCAGCCTACTTCCTTCTTAATTTTATCCGGAGCAATCGCATATCTTCTATCATGACCTTTTCTATCTGTCACATATGTGATCAAATTTTCACTGACAAGTTCTTTTCTCGGATCACCTTCCGGAAGCATCTCCTGAAGTGTATCAAGAATAATATGAATAATCTCGATATTCTGCTTCTCATTGTGTCCACCGATATTATATGTCTCGAATAATCTTCCTTTTTCCTGAACCATATCGATTCCCTTCGCATGATCCTCTACATATAACCAGTCTCTGACATTTTTTCCATCTCCATATACAGGAAGTGGTTTCCCTTGAAGGGCATTATTGATGATAAGTGGAATCAACTTTTCTGGAAACTGATAAGGTCCATAGTTATTGCTGCAATTCGTAATATTTGCAGGGAATTTATAAGTATCCATATAAGATTTCACAAGCATATCAGAAGATGCTTTACTTGCTGAATATGGGCTGTGTGGATCATAAGGAGTTGTCTCGTAGAAATATTCTCCTTCTTCTTCCAGTGATCCATATACCTCATCTGTAGATACATGAAGGAACTTTTTATCTTCTTTGAATGTTCCATCTTCTAACTCCCATGCAGCCTTTGCCGCATTGAGCATCACTAATGTTCCAAGTACATTTGTTTTTACAAACACATCTGGATTCTTAATACTTCTGTCAACATGACTCTCTGCCGCAAAATGTACAACGCGGTCAATATCATTCTCCTCAAAAATCTTATTGATTGCTTCTGCATCGCAAATATCTGCTTTTACAAATGTATAATTTTCTCTATCTTCTACATCTTTCAAATTTTCAAGATTTCCTGCATAAGTAAGCTTGTCAACATTAATGATCCGAATTTCATTGTCATACTTCTTAAACATGTAATGAATGTAATTTGAACCAATGAATCCTGCTCCACCTGTTACTAAATATGTTCTCATAGTTATCCTCCATCTTCAAACTTTCTTATAGTCATTATACTCACATAACATCCTATATTCAAGTTTTTTTCTTTATTTATCCTTGCGATTTATAAATCACTTCATAAATCCAGCATCCATCTTCACCATATATTTCTGAAAATTCTATCTTCTCATTACTTTCTACCGGGACTTGTGAAAAAACATATTTAACCTCTGTCTTTTCTATATCACTGTATGCCAATTTTATTCGAATTGCATCTGGGCTAACTTCTTGAAATCTTGTTACTCCCTCTACAAAGTCAATATCGATATGCGCATATCTATTGTAAATTCTCTGGTAATTGTGATTTACATCTAATTTTTCCCAAAGTTCCATATTAGGATAAAAATTCACAAAATTTATAGTTTTAGCTCCACACATAGTTATAAAAGAAGCGTTTCCTGTCCCGCCGAGAGCAATCCATTTAGCATCTGGATCTTTTTTCGTAATTTTTTCTATTTGCTGAGCTACTGGTTTTTCATAAATGGTATCCAAACCTTTTGAAATAGGTCTGATATAAATACCAGTAATAACCGATATTATAATCATTCCTATACAAAAAATTTTGCTTATAGTTCTCTTAAAATTAGATAATAGAACTATACCTCCCGCACTAATGATACACACCATTATCAGCAGTGACCACCCAGATAAATATTCTGGATAGCTTTGTTTTGAAAAGAATACTGCGCT
This sequence comes from Faecalimonas umbilicata, assembly GCF_042846195.1. NCBI lineage: Bacteria > Bacillati > Bacillota > Clostridia > Lachnospirales > Lachnospiraceae > Faecalimonas > Faecalimonas umbilicata. The sequence goes on along the minus strand of NZ_AP031411.1, from coordinate 730,679 downwards.
ACCAGCTACAGCTATAGCAATAATACTTGCTGTGCCTATTGAAAATTTTCTCTTTTTTGCATAACGAGACATTAGAATTACAATAAAATATATTTGTATATATCCTATAATATCAACTACTCTTTCTGGCATACTATAACTTAACAATGTAATATTAGCTATAGTTGCAGGCAATCCTACAGTTGTATATATAAGCATAGGAATACTAATCAGCAAAAGCCCTCCTACAAGCCAATCTTTCTTTTTTGATTTTATCCAACAATATCCTGCTACTAATGTGGGGATTGGGAAAAAACTAAAAAACACACCTGCTTCTGACGCATTTCCCACATCCTTATAAGCATAAAATAGTGACTGGACATAATAAAACACTTTATTAATACTAAATCCACCACTCTGTCTTCTATCTCCTGGGTATGCCGTTTGCATAATCGCTTGTATATATTCAATATTATCAAAAAAATAGGAAAAAATTAGTCCAATAGATACTAGAATACTTATTATTATGATTCCCCACTGTTTCCAATTTAACGCCTTTATTTCATCCCATTTTTCTCGAATCACCCATATAGCAATCACTAAAAACAAATATCCAAGTGGGACTTGCCATGCTGGATACAAGTTTACCACAAAATTACTAAACGCTAATGAAAATCCAATTGCAAATAAAATTTTCTTCCATACCACTTTAGATTCCAAAAGATAATATGTACATATGATACTAGCCTCTCCTGCTATGAATATGAATGGAAAGCTCCACCAAAGCCAAAAAGCTGAAGATACAACTAAAAATGCTCCCATCGTAGAAACCAGTGCATTTTTTCTCGAAATAATCATAAACAATTCAATCGTTACAAGGAATGCTAAAATAATAGGAAAATACCAATAAAAACTGAAGGCATATTCTAATGGCAATATAAGAAATACTAATTTCCATGGCGCCTGTGCAACTGTTCCTAATCTAGCACTAACCCCATATACACCGTTTACTGTTTTTGTTCCTCGTGCGATATCTGTATACTGACCGTATGGATTTTCTCCTTTCCCCGATGATAATACTGAAGGCGAATTCACTCTGTACTCATCTGATCGTATATATCTCTCCTCTCCAATAAATGGCTCCCCCAATTCTGTTTGAAAATTAGGTTGAATATAATTATAACAAGCCAATGAATCCCCATTATATTTGTTTATAACAAGAAATACTAAGACTATTCCTCCCAAAATCCATCTATATCGAAATATTTTTGTATACAGTGTATTTATATCAACTACGAAATGAAGCTCTATAAAAAAGATAATTGGACTTAGCACAATCGCTCGATTTAACATAATCTGTTTTCTCATATCTCTTAATGCGATTATGATAGAAGCACTTTCCCACATATGGCTTGTTATAAATGTAGAAATTGCCAACGACAGCAAAATCGCCACAAAAAAAGCTACAATTATTTTACTTCCTTTTTTTCTATTTTCCATCTATTTCACCTTTATTTTCCATTAGTGCAATTTCTTGTGCAAGTCTCTTTACTTTCACTGTAAGTTTTGATACAACAACAGTCAGAACAAATATAACCATTAAGGAAAAACAAAATCCAAAGAAGAATAGCATATTAATCGGTGTTCCTATTCCCATAATTTCAGACAATTCTGTAATTAAATCTGGAAAACAATCAAGAATAAGTATCCCTACACCAAGCACAAACCACGATAAGGCATATCTTAACTCTAATTGCTTATTTCTAATCATCATAACCACAATTCCCATTGCAATAGCAATGATAACCACTACAATCAACTGTATTTTGATATCCATTTTTCTCCTCCTATTTTCTAATCCTTTCAATCAAAATTGCAAGTGATACTTTTATCATATAATACACTGATTTTTTCATTGAGATAGAAGACACTCCCCCACTTCTTTCTCTCATAATTACAGGTAACTCTAACACTTTTTTCTTTCTTCTCAAAATAGCTACAACACTTTCAGGTTCCGGATAATCTTTTGGGTATTCTTCCGCAAAAAATTCTATTATCTCTCTGTTTACCATCCGCAACCCCGACGTTGGGTCTGTTATCTTTGCTCCTGTAAGTAACTTTATTAACATTGTAAAATATTTAATTCCTACACGCCTTGCCCCTGATGACTGAAACCCTTCTTTATTAATAAATCGAGAGCCAATTACCATATCTGCATGTTCAGCTTCTATAAACTCTGCCATTTTACTTAAAAACTTTGGATCATGCTGCCCATCTCCATCTACTTGGACAGCAATATCATATCCATTTCTTGCGGCATATAAGTACCCTGTCTGAACCGCACCCCCAATTCCCAAATTCACAGGTAAATGCACAACATTAAACTTTTCTGTCTCACAAATTTCTTTTGTCCTATCAGTAGAGCAATCATTGATTACAATATAGTCAAACTCCGGTGCATTTTTTATAATATCTTCGACTGTCTTCTTTATACTTTCCTGCTCATTATAAGCTGGAATAATAATTAATTTTTTCATATGTTCTCCCATCCACATTACGACAACTCATTTGACTTTTCACTTTCCGCATACCACCTTGCCAATATTTTGGCAATCGGCTTTGGCCAAAATTTGCAGAACATCGTATAGTCTTCTTTATTTCTCGCATTGTTCCCTAAGATTTTTGATGTTTCGGATTCTTCATGAATTCTATGTCCTACCAATATTTCTTTGTCATATATAAATTCACCTTTGAATCTAGATATGTATTCCCATGCCTCCCAGTCTTCATCCGAAGCAAATCCCGGCTTGAATACTGTTTCCGGCAGATTTTTCTTCGCAAAAGCAACCGATGGACAGCAGATTGGAGAACCTAACGACAAGATTCTTCTTCTCACAAATCTACTTTTTCTAAACACTTTCACTTTTAAGGGCAGAAGCAAGAGGCGTTTTATTCGGAGCAGTCTGTTATCCGTCACTTTTTCTCCATTACGCATTTCTGCATAGTCTGTAAAGAAAATCAATGGCTTTGAAGATTTTTCAAATTCTCTCACTACATGCTCCGCATATTTTTCAAAATACACATCGTCCTGATGAGTAATTGTCACAAATTCTGTCTGCGCCTTTTTATAAGCAAAATTCCAGTCCTGAACAATTCCAGCTTCTCCGGTATTCACATATACAGGAATCCCATATTTCTCCGCTGTTCTGTCAATATAACTGTTAGGAGTTGATGTTATAATAAATATTTCACTCTCAATCGACTGGTTCTTTAAAGACTTGATACATTCTTCCAAAAAACTACTTTCTTTATATGCACAAATAGCAAATGTATGTTTATTTTCCATTTTCCTTTTTCCCTCTCCATATATTATAGATCATAAATAGCACAAAGATTGTCAATAAAACGGTTACCGCTATCAGATAACTCACACTTGCTCCTCTGATTGCATACTTTCTGACTAACCAATCCGAAATGACAAATGCTGCCACCGCTTCCATTCCATAACCAATCAACGCATATTTTTGTTTTCTCATAATAGTCAAAATATAATACATAAAAAATGCCAATGCATTAATCCCACCTGCAAGAAGCAGAATCAGCAGATCAATTTTATATGCTCCCAAATTGATGCCATATAAAATAGACAATACCGGAATTCCTAGCAAATAAGCACCTAGCTCACAGACTACCGTAACTGCAACAATAATTGCACACACGGGAGTTTGACAGTTGAATATCGAAAAAAGTACTCACAGGTCGCATAAAACCTGCTTTTTTTATGTCAAATTTTCCGTTTTTATAGCTGTTATTTTGTGTTATTGTATGGTATAATAAGGGATAGGAGGGATGACAGATGAATCTTCATATAACAAAATCAAAAAATGCAGAGTCCTTTTATATCTGTAAATCTTATACAAAATCAAATGGCAGCACTACTTCAGCTATCGTCCGCAAGCTGGGAACCTTAGAACAACTTTTGCCTGAACATGGTCCTACAAGAGATGATGTCGTTGCATGGGCGAAAAATGAAGTGAAAATAGAAACTGAAAAATATAAAAAAGAAAAAGAAGCACAGACAGTATTGATACCATTCCATGCGGATAGACAATTAGATTATGACAAGCAGGTCTTCTTCCGTGGTGGCTATCTGTTTCTCCAATCCATTTATTATCAACTACAAATGAATAAAATCTGCCGGAAACTGAAACAGAAATATAAATTCAAGTATGATATCAATGCGATCCTTTCGGATTTGATTTATGCAAGAATCTTAGAACCTTGCAGCAAACGTTCTTCTTACAAAGTTGCATCTGAATTCTTAGAAAAACCATCCTACGAACTTCATGATGTCTACCGGGCATTGGATGTACTTGGTGCGGAATGTGATCTTATTCAGTCTGAAGTTTATAAAAACTCCCACTTCCTTGGAAAAAGAAATGATAAGGTCCTTTATTATGACTGCTCGAATTATTACTTTGAAATTGAACAGGAAGATGGAAATAAAAAATACGGGAAAAGTAAAGAACACAGGCCAAACCCGATCATCCAAATGGGATTGTTTATGGATGGAGACGGGATTCCCCTTGCTTTTTCTCTTTTTCCGGGAAATGCGAACGAGCAGACCTCTCTCAAACCGTTAGAAAAGAAAGTCCTTGGAGATTTTGGCTGTCAGAAATTTATTTATTGCAGTGATGCCGGTCTTGGCTCTGAATCAATCCGGGAATACAATCACATGGGGGAACGGGCTTATATCGTAACCCAGTCCATCAAGAAGCTGAAGAAAGAAGAAAAAGAATGGGCATTAAATTTACAGGGATTTAAAAGAGTATCAGATGGAACCCCTGTTGATATCACAAAACTACCCGAAGATGATAAAGGACTTTATTATAAAGACGAACCCTACACCACAAAGAAGCTACATCAACGCCTGATCATTACCTATTCTCCTAAATATGCCCTTTATCAAAAATCTATTCGAGACAAACAGATTGAACGGGCACAAAAGATGCTGGATTCAGGGAGCACAAAAAAGAACCGAAAAAATCCAAATGATCCAGCACGTTTCATCGGAACTATGGCTGTAACAGAGGAAGGCGAAGCTGCTGATGTAAAGCAGTATCTAGATGAAATTAAGATTTCTGAAGAAACCCAGTATGATGGATTTTACGCAGTATGCACAGATCTTTTAGATGACGAAGTTGGTGATATTTTGAAAGTAAGTGAAGGAAGATGGCAGATAGAAGAATGTTTCCGGATTATGAAAACGGATTTTTCTGCAAGACCTGTCTATTTACAGGATGAAAACCGGATCAAAGCACATTTTCTAATCTGTTTTCTTGCATTGACAATATACCGCTTCCTTGAGAAAAAACTGGATGCTAAATATACATGTGAAGAATTATTAGATATTCTAAAAGAAATGAATTTCGCCGAAATACAGGAACAGGGATTCATTCCTTTATACAAACGAGAAAGAATTACGGATGATCTTCATGACGTGTGTGGTTTCCGAACAGATTATCAGTTCATAACAAAAAGTAAAATGAGAAATATTCAGAAAAAAAGTAAAGGGAAAGAATAAAATACTATAGTCCGTAACAACAGCAAAAATCGCTGCAGCCCAGTAACCACAAGGGATACAGCGATTTTTGCTCTTCCTAACTGTCAAAGATGGGAATATAATACATAAAAAATGCCAATGCATTAATCCCACCTGCAAGAAGCAGAATCAGCAGATCAATTTTATATGCTCCCAAATTGATGCCATATAAAATAGACAATACCGGAATTCCTAGCAAATAAGCACCTAGCTCACAGACTACCGTAACTGCAACAATAATTGCACACACTTTAACAATCATGAGAAAAAACTGTCTTTTCCTCTTCTGTTCATAGTCTTCTGCCATAACGGAAAGCAACGGTTTAAAAACAAATGTGCTAAATAGATTAATGATCATTACCGGCATAAAAATTGCCGCATAATACAACTGATACCTTGCATCCAGCACTTTATCCACGGACATTCTCGAAGCACTATATACATAAGTGTTCAAAAAACTGCTGAGAAATAGAGGAAGACATTCTATCAAAACAGTCCCTACTTCTTTTTTCCTAAATGTCAGCTTCCCTTTTTCAAAAACTCTAAGTGCTTTTTCATTTACAACAAAAATCATCAATAAAGAATATACAATCATGGCAATAACCGCCACGGTCAGATTTTGTGTAAGTAAAATCCCTGCAGTCAGAATCAAAATTCCTCCGGCAACTCTCCAGAACAACAATTTCCCTGCAACGTCAATCCGACCATATCTCTGAAGTTCTCCTTCGTACAGATCTGAATATCCATCCAAAATTTTATAAATGCAAAGCAGAAAGATAAAGAAAGCCTTCTCCACTGTGCCTCCACGGAGCATTATATAACCGCCTCCTGCCAGCACCGCCAGTATACAACAGAAAACTTTTGCATAAAAATATTCAGCGTACGAGTGCCTTCTTGCAACATCGGTTACCTGAAATGTTCTGAGTTCAAAATATGCAATTGTTCCAATCCATTGTCCGATTGTAAGTGCAAAAGAAAACAGCCCTCCTGCTTTCTCTCCTGACAGATGTGCCACAATCACAGTAAAAAGCATAGTAGCTGCGGCCAACATTCCCGTTCCAATCGTATTCCACAAAAAATTACTTTTTGTAGTTGTCTCATCTGAGATAAATATCTTTTGAATGATTGTTTTCTTCATTTTTTCTCCATTTTTTTAATCTTTTCTACACTAACAAGTTATTATACCATTGTTTTCATTGATTCTCAATAAAGAATCACAACAAAAAATGACGGATATTCACCGCCATTTTTTTGCTTTTATTTCTTTTTAAAGGCAGTTCCACCGCTTGATGGTCCCTGCTCTCCTTTTTTGACCAGTTTGATCTCTATAGCTTCTATATTTTTTGCATACCCTTCTGATCCTGCTGACTCGCCATTTTTCGCCCAGCCAAGCCATCCAAAATCTCTACAATGCGTTCTGTAATAAATGTCATATTTTTCTGACAACGCTCCTGTCAGGCGAATATTCACCGCTTCCATCGGAAGTGCCCTTCCGGTTGTACCGGTCTGCGCTCCATTTTTCACCCAACCTTGCCAGCCAATATCCTGCACATGTGCACGGTACTCTATATTTCCTCCTGCTGTTGCATTTACAAGGGAAATATGCATTGCTTCAATCGCTTTTGCCTGTCCGGTCGTACCACTCAACTCGCCATTTTTTACCCAATTCTGCCAGCCGATGTCTTGTACATGTGATTGATATTGTATTTCTATCCCTTTCTCTTGAAAAGCATTCGCCGTCTTCCCTGGTGCAGCACTTCCTTTTGGCATAATAATAATCTGAAGAGATTCCACATGGTATGCATACCCTGCGCTTCCTGATGCTGCTCCATTTTTCGCCCAATCGAGCCAGCCAAGATTTTGCACATGTGTTCTGTAGTAAATATCATAATTAGCCGCTGCCGATCCGGTCAATTGAATCTTAAGAGCTTCCACTGAGAGTGCTCTTCCCGTTGTTCCTGCCGTCTGGCCGTCTTTTACGTAATCCTGCCATCCAATATCTCTTACATGAGCACTGTACTTTATTCCTAAATTGCCCGCATTTTTCACTGCAATCTGAAGAGCCTCTACCGGAAGATTTTTACCTACCGTTCCTGCAAGTGTTCCATTTCCGACATACTCCTGCCACCCAATTTCAGATACATGTGCACGGTACTGAAGATCTACGGATTTCACTTGAAACGGAGTATCTGTTTTCCCCGGTGCACTACTCCATTTTGGAAGCACTGCGATTTGAATCGCTTCTATATGATAAGCATATCCTTGACTTCCTGCAGCAGTACCATTATCCGCCCAATCAAGCCATCCAAAATTTTGTACATGAACCCGGTAGTAAATATCATAATCTGCCGCTTTTTCTCCTGTCAGTTCAATTTTAATAGCTTCGATTGGCTTCGCCTGTCCCGTTGTCCCGCCAACACTTCCGTCACTCACATATTCAAGCCATCCCAAATCTCTCGTATGTGTACTGTATTTCACACCTAGCCCTGCCACACCGCTTGTCTGAATTTTAATCGCTTCCATCGGAAGATTTCTTCCGTTTGTTCCTGCCATCACACCATTTGATACCGCATCCTGCCAACCGATATCTTGTACATGAGCTGAGTAACTGATCACATTTTTCAGAGCCTCCGGCACTGACACGGGATCCACTGATGTTCCTCCATTGTTGCCTCCAGAATTTCCATTACCAGAATTACTGTTTCCTGAATCCCCGTTTCCGATAGAAACTTTTGTAATATAATCGCTGCTTACATAAGCATACATGTTTGTAAAGTCATACCGACCACTTCCGGAATGAATTCCGCTTCTGCTCCCATTTAATACTGGATCTGACTGAATTTTATAAAAGCCGGATGTTGGATTTTGTTCGAGTAAAATAAACGCATGGCTGGATTGTGTGCCGGTGGAATATACTTTTGTTGCAGAAGCGCTTCTCTCCTGTCTCACATTCAGATCTGTATGCTGATTACTGAGCGTATCTTTGACTCCAATTGTATATTTCCCCGCATCTCTGTTACCATTTGCCTTATCTAAACTCCAGGCTACATTTGCAGCTTTCTCACCCCAGTACGGATCGGAGGCATATTTTACATTCACTCCGCTCGCTTTGTTTCCTAGAAATCCTCCAAAATAACGCCAATCCTGTGGATTCATATATCCTTTTGAAAGAAATGTCTCTGTGAATTCATTGACACACTGTGTCGGACTGGCAAAATAATCTGCGCTCTGTCCTGGCGAAGTATCAATCGCATTCAGACCGAATAAGTTATTTTTATTCTGTGCAATCCAGCTGGATCCCCATGCACTTTCATTGGCTGCTACTCCAACAGCAAGCAATGCATTGATTCCATATGTATTCTGCGCATTGATAAACGAATTTCCCAGATCTCTCATTTTTGAACTTGCAGTTACCCTCGCATTAATCATCGCATTCAGATCACTTCCATAATTCGTTGTGCTTCGAAACGGAAGATATTGATAATAATTGTAATATGGCGCACTTGCATTTACCGATCTGCTTCGGTTTCCATTTTTATAATCCTCCAACATCTGTTGAAATGCTGATTCTGGATAAAAGTAATGTCCATCATAGCTGTAATACTTTGTGCCCTCTGACAAATAAGACGGAGCCGCCCCATTATCGAGTACACTCGCATAGGAACTTTTATTTACATTTATCGTAATATAATGAATCAGTCTTCCTCCTGTGACAGCATAATAACTTACAGATTGCGCTGCTGCTGCACTGACAACCTGAACTTTATTGGCATCTACAAGGCCAATAACCCCAGACAGCATAAATCTTACTTTCCCGCCGCTTGTCCCAAGGTAAGCGGCATCCGCTCCATACGATCCATGTGTATATCCTGAAGTGTTTGACCCCTCTTCTACATATTCTGTCACACCACTGCTTCCTGTATTGAAGTTGACAATCTGTCCTCCCCCAATCCTTGCCTTGTCTGCAGCGTAACTATCTACTGTTCCATCTTCGATTACAACTTCTGTAACATTTCCATCAAGATCCATACTCGTAATAGTTTGATTACTTTCCGGATTTTCTCCCTGAAACTCGACTGTCTCCTGCTCTTCAACAGATTCTGCCTGTTCTTCCTGAACAACCTCTTGACTTTCCTGTTCCTGATTAGATGGTTCCTGCACCTCTTGTGCATATGCCGACATAGGAATACTCGTCAGACTCATGCCCACTGCCAACAAAAATGCCGCAACTTTTCTTTTTGTTTTTCTCATATTACCTCCTATCTGATGCATTTTACTTTTATCGCTCTTTAAAAGCTGTACCTGATGTAGACGGACCCGCCTGTCCTTTCGGAATCAATTGGATTTCTACTGCCTCTATGGATTTTGCATATCCTGCACTCCCTGACTTTCCACCATTTTTTGTCCACGCAAGCCATCCAAAATCTCTACAATGCGTCCTGTAATAAATATCATACTTCGCAGCCGCATTGCCAGTCAGTTTCATCTCCAATGCTTCCATCGGAAGTGCTCTTCCGGTTGTTCCTGACATCTTTCCATTTGTCACATTGCTCTGCCAACCAATCTCAGAGACATGTGCACGATACTGAATGCCCGATATTCCACTTAAATTCACTTTGAGCGCTTCTATCGGAAGTGCTCTTCCAACTGTTCCCGCAGTTACTCCGCTTCCCACTGCATTCTGCCAGCCAATCTCAGAAACATGTGCCTGATAAGAAAGCGTCACCGCTGGCTGTTCCTGTGTTTTGTCTAAAAACGGCCTATTTGTTGCTCCCGGCGCGGCGCTTCCTGCCGGTACAATCCGAACCTGAACTGCTTCTAACTGATAAGCATATCCCTGTGTTCCCGCTGCCTGTCCGTCTTTTGCCCAGTCAAGCCATCCTATGTTGGAGGCATGTCCTCGGTAATATATATTATACTTTGTTGCGTTGCTTCCGGTCAATTTAATTTTCAATGCTTCTATCTGTAAATTTCTTCCTGTTGTTCCCGCTGTCTCACCATCACGGACGGTTCCCTGCCATCCAATGTCACGAACATGGGCACTATACTCAATCCCCACGCCTTCCATTCCGGCAATGCTCATCTGAAGCGCTTCTAAGCCAAGTGCTCTTCCAGTTGTTCCACAGAGTTCTCCATCTCCCACAGTACTCTGCCACCCAAGTTCTTGTACATGTGCTTTCAGATTCAGCCCCTTCTTTGACTCGTTTCCTTTCACCAGCCCATATTTCTGAGCAATTCCTGTCGCATCTGCAATCCCTAACTGTCTCAAGAAGTTTTCATCCTGAAGTTTTGCCGCATCATATCCATGATCGAGGAACGCATGCTCTACAATAATTCCTGTCAGTCCAAGTTCTTTTGCCAGCACATTTGTCGTAAAATAATCCGCCTTACTTCCATCCGGATACTGCCCGGACGGTCCCGCCAGTGTACTGTCCTTGATCTTGGCTCCCCGGTTTGGAAGTCCCAGCGCAGAGAGCTGCTCTAAAATTTTATTTGACACACTGAGTCCTTCTTCCGACAAGTCCGGACGGTAGTTTTTATTTGGATAGTAAATCTCTGCTCCGGTTCCTCCACCACTGTTAAAGTGAAGGTCTACATAAAGATCTGCTCCGGCATTTTTTGCATCTTTTACTCTCTGGTTCAGACAATAGCTTGATGTTGAATTATAAGGACAGCTTTCGCTTTCTCTGATCATTACAACTCTGACCCCACGATACTGTGACAATTCCTGCTGGCAGTATCTTGCCACTTTCAATGTCAGCACTTCTTCCCGCAATCCATTTGCAGATGCTCCCGGATGGTTTGCATCATGACCTGCACCGATTGCAACAACTACTTCTCTTCGCTCTCCACTTCTGGCACTTAGGACAGCTGCCTCAGTAACTCCCGCCTCATCCAGCGTTTCTGAAATTGCGGCCTCCGCTGTCTCTGCTCCTGCCTGCACCATCTGCTTTCCCTCATTCATCGAATAAGTTTCCACCTGAGCGCCCGACTCCGGAACGAACAGTGCCTCATCCTGCACTACTTGAAAAGAAGCTGTGATTCCTTTTTCCGCAAACAAAATCATCTGTTCCGCACCTGATCCATCAAGATATGCAATTCCTGTGATCTGATAAGTCCCGATTTCTTCCATCCCCTCCTTCTGAAAGAGAACGGTGTTATTTAAAATCTGTGCAGCTTCCACAGTACCCTCAGTTCCGGATTCCGTTTGATAGAATAATCTGGCACCCCCAATCACCATTTCTTCCTTTTGAAAACCGACAACGATATTTTGTACTCCTGATGTGCCCACAACATCTTCGTCCAGATATACATACGCAATTTCTTCCGGTCCTGCTGCCTTTACGGACATTCCAAAAATAAGTGTTGCCGCGATGATACACAGCAGACCGAGCATTCTCTCAATTGATTTTCTCCCTATTATTACTACACTCCTCATGAATTATTCTTCTCCCTCCACTTTGATATCACTGACAAAATTATCAAAGAATTTTGATTCTTTCACCAGTTCTTCATCGATTGTTTCTATTTCGTACTGCTCTGCCAGCGTCGGTTCTGCTGAAAACAGATTCGTACCGAGTCCCAGACGTTCTCCCTGAATCGTCACACCCATACTTGCAAGTGTAGACGGAAACATGTCCATCGTCGTAAACTGTCTGTTCTTTGTCTGTACTGGCATAACTGCCGGATTGATAAACGCATTATACACTGTTCTTTCATATGACGGATCAATATTCAAACAAAAATCACTGTCCATTGTCAAGTGATCCCCTGACAGAACGATCGTTGTATTCGGATAAAAGCTCTGCTGTTGGATCCATGTAAGAAATTCCTGAAGCTGATGGCTCGCACACAAGTATACATTTGCATATTGATTCTCAGTCACAGGCTGACATTTTTCACAATAATATCCATCTTCAAAATGTGTATCAACAGTCAGCATTGTAAAGTTAAACGGCTGCCCTGTCATCGAAATCTCTGTTAGCTTTTCCTTCGCGATATCAAACAGTTTTTGGTCTTCATATCCCCACCACACACGGTAATCCGGCGGAATTTTCCCATTTGCATTCGCCCATCCGTAATCCAGCATCTCATAATTTCCATGCTGCTCAAAATAATTTTTTCTTCCGCCAAACTCCGCATCGGAACCAATCAGAAGTGACTGTCGGTATCCCTGCTCTGCCAGGATATCTCCAATACTTGTAACTGCCGGCATAAATAAATCCTGATTAGACATCGCATTTCCATCAATCGGAATCTTCAACGGAAGTCCTGAAGTCTGTGCAAACATTCCTCCCATCGTCCACGTAGAACCAAATGCCGGATAGGCACCTCCTGCCAGCAAATCTGAATTGGAAAAACTAATATTATTTCTTGCAACCTCCGTCAGTTCCGGAATCACATTTTGATCAAAGGCTCCTCCATCTTCTTTTCCCATAAAGGTCGCCTCTGTAGATTCCAGGAAAATATAGATCAGATTCCTCTTCTGCTCCGGGAAAATGAGTTCTGTATTTTTCACATCTACATAGTGATCCTGGATAAATGTCGAATCTTTGCCCTGTGTTTCCAGATACGTTCCAATATCCAGATTCACCCAGAGATAATTTGCCGCACTCACCGATAAGACAACTGCCCCAACGATTCCTGCCGTGCAAACTACAGCATATTTTTTTCTCCTTTTTCTGAAAGCAATAAAAATTGCCAGTTCTAATAACATTACCAAGATTGCAGCCGGAAGACACTGATTGATAAAATCAAATATCATATCCGTATTTGTTCCCTCCATCGGTACCTTCAGATGAAAAATAATCTCATCAAATGTAATCAGCCCCCACGTATCCATCACCCATCTGGATGCATTGAACAATACAATTCCCAAACCACTCAAAACAATTACAAGGATTGACAATAAAATTGCCAATCCTTTCCAAACAGTATTTTTTATTTTTGTATGCATGTATTTTCTGCCTTCTACTTTCTTTCTATCTAGTACTTATCCGAATAATTTTTCCGGATATACCCCATTTGCCACAAGGCTCCTGATCGCTTCTACAACTGCCTCTTTATCTTCTTTGTAAGTAACCCCAAACCACTTATCATGTGATTTCAGCACTTTTACTTCCACCTTCTGCTCTTTTAACAGTTCACCAATGATCGTTGGAAGAAGATATTCTGCTTTCAGATCCGACTCTGGTATTTGAGAAAGGAACTCCTCAAAGCCTTCTTCTAAAATATGGAAAAATTCTGGAGTCAGTCCCCACATGTTCATTGACACCGGAGACTCGATATCAATCGGCTGCATTCCTTCCTCTGTACGCACTGCCGCCCCTTCCGGTACCATTTCAATCTGATGTGTCTCCACAATATCTGTCAGCATTCCCTGTTCGTCTACTTTGCAGATTCCTCTTGTCACACCGCCATTTTCGCTTAATGTGTTCTTCAGAACAAATCCCACCATACACAGCTTTTGCTTTTCTGATTGTTCCTTCTCTGCTGTCAGATATCCGAAAGCTTCTGCATATGCTTCTTTTCCATAATAATCATCTGCATTGATCACAAGAAACGGTTCTTTTACAACATCCTTACAGCAAAGAATTGCCTGTCCGGTTCCCCACGGCTTTGTTCGCTCTGCAAATCGTTCGCGATACTGTTCTGGGATATCTTCTCGCTCCTGATAAGCATACGCTACATTTACCACCTTTTCAATCCGATTTCCAATGACTTCTTTAAAATCTTTCTCTAGATCCTTTCTAATCACAAATACGACTTTATCAAAACCTGCCTCCATCGCATCCGCAATCGAATAGTCCATGATAATCTCACCATTTGGTCCGACTGGCTCCAACTGCTTGATTCCGCCACCGAATCTACTTCCAATACCCGCCGCCATAATTACCAATGTCGCTCTGTTCATTTTTCTTCTCCTTTTCTTTTGCAAAAATAGTCGAGCATTTATCTCGACTATTTTTATCTTATTCTCCTAAACCACTTTCGATCATCTCTATAATCTCTCGGGCTGCTGCTTCTTCATCTTCACCTTCAAATATAAATTCTACCTCATCTCCAGATTTCACACAAGCCCCTAAAATACTCAGAACACTCTTTGCATTCCCAGTAGAATTTTTCGCCTGAAATGTGATCTTGCATTCAAATTGCATTGCCGCCTTACACAGAAGTCCGGCGGGACTCAAGTGAAGCCCGGTTGGATTCTTGATTGTCACTACCTGCCTGATCATCTCTGCCTCCTGTTTTTTACTTTTTCTTTTCGACTGTAATATTGATCTTCTCACCCTTATACTGGCAGTCTCCATATCCTTCCACGACTGGAACTACTTGATATTTTCCCGGCGTATTATAATCTTTCATATCAATATAGACATTGATCTTGCTTGCATCAAGTTTCTTCAAATTCTCTTCGGAACCTGTAAATGCCAATTCAATCTGTTCAGAATCAAAGCTGACTTTCAGTCCCTCTTCCAGTTCTCTCGGAATGATCGAAGATACCGGTATATGGATTCTTCTGCTTCCACCTTCGCTGACAGAAATCGTCACTGCAATATTTTTCTGACTCTCATCTACCAGTTTTGTATTTTCCGGAAGATATGGCGTCACATCGATTCCAACTTCCGTACGACTGCTGATCTCTGTATTTTCCAATGCCTCTGCCGGTATTGTGATCTTATCGATTTCCTTTAACACATCCGGTCTTCCTGCAATCTGTACCTCAGCCGGTTCGATCAAAGCTTCCTCTACCACATATCCCTCTACAATGGCATCATTATATAGTACATCCAGCTTTACGTTTTTCGTATCAAGCAATTCCACATCAACAGATACTCCTTTTTCTCCAAGGTTCGTTTCAAACTGGAACTGATCAATGACTCCTCCGCCGGCATCATAAAGAATCAATTCTGCCGGAACTTCTCCATCGTTTGACATGCCCGACACGTCTGCTTTTGCCACAACTTTGTTAATCTGATTGATAGCGCTGACACCACCTTGGATTGTAATATAAGCCGGATTCGGCGTGACCGGTCCGAGCACATATCCATCTCTCACAGTGCCTCTCGTCTCTGCGACAATAGGAAATCTCTTGGACAGATAATTCTCAATTTCTACTTCCAGATTTCTCGGATTGGTATAGGCCTCCTCATACTCATCCTCATATCCGCTGATACTTACCTCTACTGGAATCAAAGCCCTGTTTTCCAGATTTTGCATATCTGCATATGCGGTTATCTTTTCTGGATGTTCCTTCAGATCACTCAAAATAGATTTTTTTGCCTTAACCGTGACTTCCACAGACTGCTCTCCGACAACCGAATACGTCTTCCCTTTGGATGTGATAATATCATCATTCCGTATTCCAACAGAAATTCCCTTAAAAGTCCGTGTATCAATCGGATCTTCGACATTCATAACAACAAGCCACAAAACTATTGTGAAGAACACTGCGATGAATTTCAGCCCCAAATTATTTGTCAGTCTTTCTTTCATCTTTTCGCCTTCCTTTCCATGGAATCAGACGTTTCCGCTCTACCGTACGATCCTGCACATCAATCAATCTCTCTGTGAGCCGTTCCGGGCGTACATTACGCTCCAGACGTCCTCCCATCGCAATGGAAACTGCCCCGGTTTCTTCTGATACTGCAATGATCAGCGCATCGCTCACTTCGCTCATTCCCACTGCCGCACGGTGTCTTGTTCCAAGATCCTTGCTTAACTTCATATTGTCTGAAAGAGGAAGATAACAGGTTGCTGAGACGATTCTGTCTCCTCTGATAATGATCGCACCATCATGGAGCGGTGTATTGTGTTCAAAAATATTGATCAGCACCTGACTGGAAACAAGACAATCCAAACGGATCCCTGTGCTTTCATACTCCGTCAGTTTGATCGCTCTCTCTACAACGATCAACGCTCCTGTCTTAACTTTTCCCATCTCAAAGCATGCTCTGACAATACCATCAATAGTCTCTGTGCTAAATCTGACAGACTCTTTCTTCTTATCCAAAGGCACAACCGAAGACAAAATATTTTTCTCTCCGAGTTTTTCAAGTGCCCTTCGAAGCTCTGGCTGAAAGACAACAACTGCCGCCATCGCCAGCACATCGATCGCATGGCTCGCCAAGAACAAAATGGTATTCATCTCAAAAATTGCAGCGACAAGAATGAATGCACAAAGTACAAGCATTCCCTTCAACAGCATCCATGCTTTTGTATTTTTTATCCACACCATAATCTCATAGACCAATACCGAAATAATGATGATCTCAATAATATCGACAACTTTAATCTCTGGTATATACCATGCGGAAATATATTTTTCAAGGAATCTCTCAAACTGTGCCCCCATCTTATCACCTCCTGTACTTATTTTTGAAGACTATTTTTCTAATTCTTTTTCAATCATTCTCTGAAGATCCTGCTGATCCTCCTCTTCATTTCTATCAAACACTTCCCCTGCTCCTCTGATCTCATCCGCCGGAAGTGTTGTTGTCTCTTGTCTCTCATTGATCTTTTTCACTGTCTTTCTTGGAGCCGGCACTGAAATCTTCGGAACTGCCTTGATGTAGTAATAATACTCATCATCTTCAAACTGAATCTGTTCCGTCCGGGAATAGTCCACTGTAAATACAAAAAATTCCAACACAACTGCAATCAGTCCTGCTACTATATTCCCACCGATCATACCACCATATGGAATATGTACATCAAAGACAAGTTCTCCGCTTACAACGAGCACAACATTGGCGATAATCCCAACAGCGATCGCCACTTTCCATGCATAGTCAAAGGAACTTCTGCGGATTGCATACACAATCAGCAGGCACACCGAAAATGCAAGTACAAATATCAACATCTCTTTGTTAGTAAAAATCTGTTTTGTAAATTCTGTCACTGCATTCATCAATCCCTCTGCGCCTGCACTGCCTTTAAATGCAGTCGCTGATGACGATACAAAATGCAACATAAAATAAACAATTGTCCCACATGCAACCGGTACAACATAGACCGGAGTTCCGATCAACCCATAGACAACCGGGATAATATACGGAACTTTTAATACAAATGCCAGAGGTGTCAGCAACAAAATAGTCGCCGTCCCCGGTGCGAATCGAAAATAAAAAATAAACATCATCAAAAACACGGCTGCCGTTACAGCAAACACTGCCATTGACAACGAAAACAAATGCAGCAAAATCAAAACTGCTGCTGCCACCGCCATATACACTGATGGCAAAAATGTAAAGAACACTGTCAGACCTGCCGTCACATATTTGGATGCCGCCAGTTCCATATAGCCAAGCTTAGAGTTGATCATCCCAAATACGAGAATTCCAAGAATCAGCTGAAGTACTTTATCGATATATTTTGCATACCGCGCATATAATTTCTGCATCTCTTCTTTCCACACGTATAAACTATTCATCTACATATTCTCCTTTTTATACATCTTACTCAGGCGCGATAAATTCCTGTAATATCTCTTTACTCTCAATTTTGCTTCATTGTGTTTCTTTTTGTAATAACTTCCAGCCATCATCCCATAGATGATCAACACTGCAATATATCCGATCACAACCAGCACACCAAGCAAAAAAAACTTTGCAAGTGTCAGGTCTTCAAAAATCCTCTCCAGATTCACAAGAAAAAATAATCCGACTGCCAATCCATACCCAATCGTCGTCCAAATCAATGTGACAATTGTACGGAAACTCACATAATCTTTTCTATAATAGCTGTTCACTTTAAAATCTTCTTTTCCCTGTCCTTCTTCATAAGAGGCCAGCTTTATCATCATCTTGACTCGTTCCTCATTTAACATCTCGTCACCTCTGTCTCTGTTTTTCCCCTCAGCCAAACACTATTTTTAGTATAGCATATAATCAGAAACCTTGTCCAACACTTATAGTCAGAAAATATACTTTTTGTACCCCATTTTCTTTCAATATGCGGGCAAGCTCATCCACAGTACTTCCCGTTGTATAGATATCATCGACCAGAAGTACTTTTTTCTTTGGCTTCCAGTCATCCTCCACGGCAAAGGCTCCGGAAAGTGCCCTCCTTCTCTCACTTGGATTCATCTCTTTCAATGCATTTGTTTTTTGAACTCTTCGGACTGCAAATGCCTCCATAGGGACCTCCAACCGTCCGGAAAGCTCTTTTGCCAAAACTTCTGCCTGATTGTATCCTCGTTTTCTCCGCTTACTTTTATGAATTGGTACAGGAATGATCACCTCGATCTGCCATTTTCTTAACAGATCTGCAAACTGTCCTGCCATTTGTTCCGCATAGTACTGTGCAAATACGCGACGATTTCTATACTTAAACTGATAAATCGATTGCGAAACCGGCATTTTATGGAGCCACAGACTCCTTCCCTGCTCATAGAAATGTATGATTTTCTGACAGTCATAGCAGTATTCCTGCTCCTCATAGCGCACTGGTTTTCCACATTTTTTACAGAGAGGCTCCTGCAGTATCTTTACTTCCTTCCGGCAGCTTTCACAAATCCCCTCAGAAGCTACTGTTCCACAAAACACACAAGTGGTCGGATAAAGTAATTCTAAAATCCTGTGCCCTATAAGTTTTGCTCTCCATTTTTCTGCTGTTTTTCTTTCTCTGTTCTTCTGTTTCTCTGTTTTTTTCATTCTTTGTATCACAAGATACTTTCATACCGCTCACGAATCGCTTCCGCCAGACTCGTATACCGTTTTTGCTCACTTTGATTTTCAATCATCTCATAAAAAGTATGCTCATCTCCTACCAGTGTAACACACTTTTTTGCCCTTGTAATCGCTGTATATAATAAATTTCTGTGATATAGCAGTCTTGGGCCCGGCAGAAGCGGAATCACAACCGCCGGATACTCGCTCCCCTGGGATTTATGTATCGTGATCGCATACGCCAACTCCAACTCCTCCAGCATTTTAAAGGAATATTCTACCTGCTTTCCTTCTTCATACTCCACCGTCATGAGTTCCTGGTAATGATCGATTTTCTTGACGATTCCCATATCTCCGTTAAAAATGCCAACTCCTTTGTCCACAGTCAGCCCATATTTCGTTTTGACTTCCCACTCCAGCTGGTAATTATTCTT
The DNA here is from genome assembly GCF_042846195.1 of Faecalimonas umbilicata. Taxonomy (NCBI): domain Bacteria; kingdom Bacillati; phylum Bacillota; class Clostridia; order Lachnospirales; family Lachnospiraceae; genus Faecalimonas; species Faecalimonas umbilicata. Next base: position 710,994 of record NZ_AP031411.1, on the reverse strand, counting down.
AATCTGCATGACCTTGTCGCCAACCCGGAATTTCTTATTTCCATATTCTTTTTCTTCTTTCTTTCGATCCGGCGGATTCAGATATTCCTGTAAGATCACATTAAGCCGCTCTACCCCGATCAATCCTTTTTTCATTGGTGTAAGCACCTGGATCTCATGCATCGGAGCATCCACATACTTCGGCATTTTTTCCTTTACAAGCTGGATGACGATGCTGATGATCACGTTTGCATCCTGCCGTTTTAAGAAAAAGAAATCTCTTCCTTTGTTTTTCAGCTCAACCGGCTCTCCATTGTTAATCTTATGCGCATTGACTACAATATCACTTTCCCCCGCCTGGCGGAAAATCTTATTGAGCCGCACAACCGGAAAACATTCTGATTTGATCATATCCTTCAACACACTTCCCGGTCCCACTGATGGAAGCTGATTGACGTCCCCCACAAGGATCAGATGAGTCCCAACCATCACTGCCTTTAAAAGCGCATGAAACAAAGATAGATCCACCATTGACATTTCATCTATGATGATCACATCTGCCTCCAGCGGATTCTCTTCATTTCTTCCAAATCCTCCTGTCTGTTCCCCCTCTGGATTGCCATTGACCTCCAGCAGTCTGTGTAATGTCTGCGCCTCGCAACCAGTCGCCTCCGTCATTCTCTTTGCCGCACGTCCGGTCGGTGCCGCCAGATAAATATTCAGCCCTTCGCTCTCAAAAAAATGAATCATCGCATTGATCGTCGTTGTCTTTCCAGTTCCTGGCCCTCCAGTCAGCACAAGCAGACCATTTTTTACTGCTTCTTTTACTGCTGTCCGCTGCAATTCATCCAAAGATAGCTCTGCATACGCCTCAATCTTGCTCAGGCGCTTTTCCAGATAATCTTCTCCCACTTCATTTTTGATATCTAGATCGTACAACATTTTTGCAGTATTTAATTCCAGATAATAGAAATGAGAAGCATACACTCTCTTTCCCTCTGGCTTCTCCTTGACGACGATCTTCTTTTCCATACACAGATCCATCAGATGCCGCTCCATATCTTCAATTTTCACCTGCAAAAGTTGGCTTGTTCGCGCAAGCAGTGTCTGTTCCGGAAGGTACACGTGTCCTTCCCCAACTGCCTGAAGCAACGTATAAAAGATACCACTCCGGATTCGGAAATCAGAGTCTGTATGGATCCCTACCTTTGCTGCGATCTCATCGGCAGTCTTAAATCCAACCCCCTCTACATGATCTGCCAGCTGATACGGATTCTGTTCGACCACGCGATAAATGCTCTGTCCATAATGCTGATAAATCTTTGCCGCAAGTGTTGTTGAAATACCATATTTCTGCAAATACAACATTGCCTGTCGCATTTCCTTCTTCTCTTCTACCTGCACTGCAATCTCTCTTGCCATTCTCTCGCTGATCCCTTTGATCTCTGCGAGACGTTCCGGCTCTTCTTCGATGATGCGGAAGGTATCCCCTTTGAATTTTCTTACAATTCTGCCTGCCAGCGCACTTCCAAGTCCCTTGATTGCTCCGGAACCAAGATAAACTTCTATAGAATGAAGATCTTCTGGCTCTTTTACCCGATACTCCTGTACTTGAAGCTGTGATCCATACACCGCATGATTCGTATATTCTCCGGATACCTCCAGAAACTCTCCCTCGCTAATATAATGAAACATCCCGACACAAGTCAGATCCCCATCTTCATTGTGCAGATGAAACACCGTATAACCATTGTCTTCATTGCGAAACACAATGTGCTCCACATATCCGATTATTTTCTCCATGTTCCTGCTCTTTTCCTTTTCTGTTAAATCTGTTTCTATCGTACCATGTTCTTAAAAGCATGAAAACTCCTTTGTAGATTGCTTTTCAGAAAATACATATGCTCCTTCTATCACACAAAATATATAAAAAAAACTGCCGTGAACTAAAGCTTTCATCCAAACTTTTTCACAGGATTTCCCTTCCTCTGTCTGTTCTTCCGAATTCCTTACTTCCCGGCAGCTTATGCTCTATTATTTTCAATGTTTTTTGTAAAATCTAAACCTGACTAAGAATTTCTTCTCATCCCAGTAACTTCTGCAAATTGTCCACTTCCCACTGCAACAACTTTCATCGGATCTTCTGCTGCCATCGTCCGGATTCCCGTCTTCTCCTCCATCAGTGTATCCATCCCCCGCAGAAGTGCACCTCCTCCGGTCAGCATAATTCCACGCTCCAAAATATCCGCTGACAATTCCGGTGGTGTCTGCTCCAGTACATGTATCACCGACTCTACAATTTGGTCTGCCACTTCCCTCAGGACAGACTCTGTCTCTGAGGAAGTCACCGTAACTGTTTTCGGCAATCCCGTCACAAGATTCCGTCCTCTGATCTCTATCTCCAGTTCCTCTTCAAGCGGATAAACCGTTCCCACTTTGATCTTAATCTCCTCCGCCGTACGATCACCAACCAGCAGATTCTGCTTTTTTCTCATATAGCGTGCAATTGCCTCATCAAAATCATTCCCCGCCGTCTTCACAGAAGTATGGACCACTGCTGCCCCCAGCGAAATCACCGCCACATCCGTTGTTCCGCCGCCAATATCTACGATCATATTGCCAAATGGTTTCATAATATCCAAACCAGCTCCGATCGCTGCCGCCACCGGTTCTTCCACAAGACAGACTTCTCTTGCTCCTGCTACATAAGCAGCCTCCTCCACGGCCTTCTGTTCCACTTCTGTGATCTGACACGGAACACAAATGCTGATTCTAGGTTTCTTTAACATCCTTCTTCCGAGCGACTTCTGCACAAAATATTTAATCATCTTTTCTGTGACCGTATAGTCTGATACAACACCTTTTTCCAAAGGTCTGATCGCGATGATATTCCCCGGTGTCCTTCCAAGCATCAGTCTAGCTTCTTCTCCAATGGCTTTTATCTCTTTCGTATCCCGGTCCAGTGCCACGACAGAGGGCTCCTTTAATACAACCCCTTTGCCTTTTATAAACACGAGTACGCTTGCAGTTCCCAGATCAATTCCGATATCTGCCGACATCTCGATTCCCCTTTCCTCATTTTTGTCTGTCTGATTTTTTGTTTATTCCCCCTGCCGCAACAGCGGTGCAATATACTTTCCGGTGTAAGAGCATTCGGAAGCGGCAACCTGTTCCGGTGTTCCTTTTGCGATCACCGTCCCTCCTTTGTCTCCTCCTTCCGGACCGATATCGATCAGATAATCAGCCGTTTTAATCACATCCAGATTATGCTCAATGACTACCACTGTATTTCCATCTGCAGACAGCTTCTGCAAAATTTCTGTAAGCTTATGCACATCCGCAAAATGCAGTCCAGTTGTCGGTTCATCCAAGATATACACCGTTTTTCCGGTGCTGCGCTTACTCAATTCCGCCGCCAATTTGATCCTCTGCGCTTCTCCTCCCGACAATGTGGTGGATGGCTGTCCAAGACGAATGTAAGACAGTCCTACATCATACAACGTCTCCATTTTCCTGCGGATGCTCGGCACATTTTCAAAGAAATGAAGTGCTTCTTCCACAGTCATATTGAGTACATCGTAAATACTTTTTCCTTTATATTTTACCTCCAACGTCTCACGGTTATACCTTTTTCCATGACAAACTTCACATGGTACATAGACATCCGGCAAAAAGTGCATCTCGATTTTCAGAATCCCATCTCCACTGCACGCTTCACATCGTCCTCCCTTGACATTAAAACTGAATCTTCCTTTCTTATACCCTCTGGCCTTTGCGTCTGCTGTTGCCGCAAACAGATCACGGATCAGATCAAAGACTCCCGTATAAGTTGCCGGATTCGATCTCGGCGTCCTTCCGATTGGAGATTGGTCTATATTGATTACTTTATCTACCTGTTCCAGCCCTTCGATCCGCGTATGCTTTCCGGGAATTGTCCGGGCGCGGTTCAGTTCTTTTGCCAGTGCTTTATATAAAATCTCATTCACAAGAGAACTCTTTCCAGATCCCGAGACTCCTGTCACACATGTCATGACCCCCAGTGGAATCTCCACATCAATATTTTTCAAATTGTTTTCTCTTGCTCCAAGAATCTTAAGAAATCCTTTCGGCTCCCTTCTTTCTTCCGGTACCGGAATCTTCTTCCGACCGCTCAGATACGCGCCCGTCACAGATTTTTTATTTTTCATAATCTCTTTTGCCGTACCTGCCGCTACAACTTCTCCGCCGTGCTCTCCTGCCCCAGGACCGATATCGACAATATAATCCGCTTCCTTCATCGTATCTTCATCATGTTCTACAACAATCAGTGTATTTCCAAGGTCTCTTAAATGCTTCAACGTCTTTAACAACTTGTCATTGTCTCTCTGGTGCAGTCCAATGCTCGGCTCATCAAGGATGTAGGCCACACCTACAAGTCCGGAACCGATCTGGGTCGCCAGTCGGATTCTCTGTGCCTCACCGCCGGAGAGTGTTCCTGTCGCCCGAGAAAGGGTAAGGTAATCCAGCCCAACATCCATCAGAAAATTTGTCCTCGCTTTGATCTCCTTTAGAATCTGTCCGCCGATCAGCTCCTGTGTCTCTGTCAACACGAGTTCTGCAAGAAATTTTTGCAATTTTTCGATTGATAATGCGGTTACCTCCGCAATATTCATTCCGCCGACAGTCACTGCAAGCGCATCCTTCTTCAAACGCTGTCCCCCACAAGTATGACACGGGGTAATCCGCATAAAAGATTCATATTCTGCTTTCATCGTCTCAGAGCCAGTCTCCCGGTATCGGCGCTCTACATTCCTTAGCAGTCCCTCAAACGCGACATCATAAACACCTTCGCCCCGCTGTCCTTTATAGTATACTTTCACTTCCCTTCCATCTGTACCATGAATCAGCACATGCTGCACCGCTTCCGGATAGTCCTCAAACGGCGTATCCAGATCAAACCCGTACTCTTTGCAGAGTGCCTCCAGGATTGCTCTTGTAAAACTCCCTTTATCTGTGCAAGACTGCCATCCGATCACCGTAATCGCTCCGTCATTGATACTGAGTGTTTTATCTGGGATCATCAAATCAATATCAAATTCCATCTTATATCCAAGACCATAACAATCCGGACATGCTCCAAAAGGATTATTGAAAGAAAAGCTTCTCGGCTCAATCTCTTCTATACTGATTCCACAATCTGGGCAGGAAAAACTCTGGCTGAAATTTAATGTTTCTCCGCCGATCACATCTACCTGAAGCAATCCTTCCGCCAATGTCAGTACACTCTCAATCGAATCTGACAGTCTTTTTTCAATCCCTTCCCGTACGATCAGACGATCTACAACAATTTCAATATTATGCTTGATATTCTTATCCAGTATAATCTCCTCGGTCAGTTCATACATACTTCCATCCACGCGCACACGAACATATCCACTCTTCTTCGCTTTCTCAAACAGTTTTGCGTGGGTTCCCTTGCGCCCTCTGACTACCGGAGCAAGTAGTTGAATCTTCGTTCCTTCCGGCAGTTCCATAATCTGATCTGTCATCTGATCCACTGTCTGCTTTTTAATCTCTTTTCCACACTTTGGACAATGTGGGATACCAATCCTCGCATACAGTAATCGAAAATAATCATAAATCTCCGTCACCGTTCCAACTGTCGACCTCGGATTTCGATTCGTAGATTTCTGATCGATCGAAATCGCCGGGGAAAGGCCTTCGATACTCTCTACATCCGGCTTCTCCATCTGTCCTAGAAACTGTCTCGCGTAGGAGGATAATGACTCCATATACCTTCTCTGTCCCTCTGCATAAATCGTATCAAATGCCAGAGAAGACTTTCCAGAACCACTCAATCCTGTCAATACTACAAGCTCATTTCTCGGAATATCCACATCAATATTTTTCAAATTGTGTTCGTTTGCACCTCTAATCTTAATATACTGCTTCTTTTCTGCTTTGCGTGCCATTTCTTACCTCTTCTTTTCTTTGTCCTTATGATTCCTCTATCTCCAACAGCTTTTTCTTAAATTCTATCAGCTGATCTCTTAGTTCTGCTGCCACCTCAAAATTCAGTTCTGCTGCGGCTTTTTTCATCTTCTTATTAATATCCTTAATTGCAGCCTGTAATTCCTTTTCACTCATAGATTCCGGATCTTTTTCTAGCTTCATCTCCTCGGAAGACACCTTTTTTGAAATACTGATCAGATCCCGTACGGATTTGTGTATTGTCTTCGGCGTAATTCCATGCTTCTCATTGTATTCCATCTGTACCTGACGTCTTCGCTTTGTCTCTTCAATGGCAGCCTTCATAGAATCTGTCATCGTATCCGCGTACATGATCACATGACCCTCTGCATTCCTTGCAGCTCGACCAATCGTCTGGATCAGCGATGTCTCCGAACGAAGGAATCCTTCCTTGTCTGCATCGAGAATCGCAACAAGTGTGATTTCCGGAATATCCAACCCTTCTCGCAAAAGATTGATTCCCACAAGAACATCGAACACATCCATACGCATATCGCGAATGATCTCTGTCCGCTCCAAAGTGTCGATATCCGAATGAAGGTATTTCACCCGGATTCCAAGTTCTCGCATATAATCCGTAAGATCCTCTGCCATACGCTTCGTCAGCGTTGTGATCAGCACCTTATTTTTCTTCGCAATCTCTTTATTCACTTCGCCAACAAGATCGTCTATCTGCCCTTCCACCGGACGTACTTCCACCTCCGGATCAAGAAGTCCTGTCGGACGGATTACCTGCTCTGCCCGCAGAAGTTCATTGCGTTCCTCATACTCTCCCGGCGTAGCAGAGACAAACAGCATTTGATTGACCTTACTTTCAAATTCTTCAAAATTCAGCGGTCGGTTATCCAACGCCGAAGGAAGCCTAAACCCATAGTCCACCAAAGTCTTCTTGCGGGAGCGGTCCCCCGCATACATTCCCCCAATCTGCGGAATTGTCTTATGTGACTCATCGATCATAATGATGAAATCATCCGGAAAATAATCAATCAATGTGTGTGGCGCTTCTCCCGGTTTTAATCCCGTCAGGTGTCTGGAATAATTCTCAATTCCCGAACAGAACCCAGTTTCTCTCATCATCTCGATATCAAAATTCGTCCGTTCTGCGATTCTCTGTGCCTCCAGCAGCTTGTCCTCACTCTTAAAGTACCGAACCTGCTCCTCCAGTTCTTCCTCGATTGCCTTCGTTGCCCGGTCAATGCTCTCCTTCGATACGACGTAGTGTGATGCCGGAAAAATTGCAACATGGCTCAGTTCGCTCTTAATCTCTCCTGTCAGAAGATCAATCTCCGTGATCCGTTCAATCTCATCTCCAAAAAACTCTGCTCGGATTGCATAATCTTCCGAGATTGCCGGAAAGATTTCCAGTACATCGCCTCTTACACGGAAGGTTCCACGCTTAAAATCCATATCATTTCTATCGTATTGAATCTCAATCAACTTTGCAATGACCTCATCTCGGTCCTTGATCATACCTGGCCTCAGCGAGATCACCATCTCCTGATAATCAATCGGTGAACCCAGTCCATAGATGCAAGATACACTCGCCACAATAATCACATCTCTTCGCTCCGACAGTGCAGCTGTCGCAGAGTGTCGAAGCTTATCAATCTCATCATTGATGGCAGAATCCTTTGCAATGTAGGTATCCGAAGATGGGACATAGGCTTCTGGTTGGTAGTAGTCATAGTAGGATACAAAATATTCTACCGCATTATTAGGAAAGAACTCTTTAAATTCGCCGTATAACTGAGCAGCCAAAGTTTTATTGTGGGCGATAATTAATGTTGGTTTGTTTAATTGTTGAATGACATTCGCCATTGTGAATGTCTTCCCCGAACCGGTAACTCCAAGAAGCGTCTGGCATTGGTTTCCTTCCTGAAAACCTTTGACAAGCTGCTCGATGGCTTGTGGCTGGTCACCGGTTGGGGCATATTCTGATACTAACTCAAAGTGCTCCATTATTTCTCCTTTATGTTCTCACCGTCATTCAAATTTTTCGAATAACCGGATTCTTCGTAATACTATTATCTTCTTTCTTTTACGCTATTATATCAGAATATAAAATAAAAGTACAGAAGAAATCGAATGTTTGTTCTGTTTCTTCTTTTTCCATTGCCATTGACATTTTTCACACTTCACAATATGATAACAATATAATTTTTCCATTAAACATTTCATTTTTATCAAAAAGTACAAGGAGGTTCTATGTTAGATTTTAATACAATTGCAGGGGTTTCCATCCCATTTGTCGGAACTACCCTCGGCGCAGCTATGGTGTTTTTTATGAAAGACAAAATCCATCCTCTTTTGCAGAAGGCTTTGCTCGGATTTTCTTCCGGGGTAATGATGGCCGCATCCGTCTGGTCTCTGCTGATTCCCGCAATGGATCTGTCTACCGAAAGAGGCATGGGAAAGTTCAGCTTCCTCCCAGCAATATCCGGTCTTCTGATCGGCATCTTGCTCCTGCTTCTCTTTGACCGCCTGATTCCACATCTACACCTCAATCAAACGCAACCGGAAGGACCAAAGAGCAGTCTTCAAAAAACAACTATGATGATTCTTGCAGTCGCAATCCACAATCTGCCGGAAGGGATGGCAGTCGGTGCCGTATTTGCCGGACTGAAAAATGCCGGTACAGAGGTAACTCTTGCCTCTGCTTTTGCTCTCTCTGTCGGGATTGCAATTCAGAATTTCCCAGAAGGGGCAATCATCTCCATGCCACTGAAATCAGAAGGGATCAGCCGCAGAAAATCATTTCTCTACGGTACGCTTTCCGGTCTGGTGGAACCGTTTGGGGCAATCGCAGTAATCCTGCTCTCCGATTTTCTGATTCCACTCCTTCCATACCTGCTAAGTTTTGCGGCAGGAGCTATGATTTATGTAATCGTAGAAGAGATCATCCCTGAGGCAAGTGAAGGAACACATTCCAACATTGCCACAATCGGATTTGCAGTCGGCTTCTGTGTCATGATGATTCTGGATGTAGCACTCGGTTAACTTTTCCCTTTATTTTAGAAACACTCCTATAACAAAAGGACCGCACCTATCTGGGTTCCTCATTTCCCCCTGATAGGTCGCAGTCCTGTTCTTTCAAATCGAATATTCTGTCACAGATCCATATCCCAATTTCCTCTACGGTCGCATTTTTCTTCTGAAAACTAGCAGGAAATCTAAACTTTCACCGCTTCTACCTTAACAAAATACATACTCTGCAAGTCTGTCAAATGCCTCTTTTACCCGGCTAAATGGAAGTGCCACATTCATACGAATTGCACATGGACCGTGGAATGCACGCCCATCCTGCCAGACAACACCTACTTCATATCCTTTGGCCTGCACTTCATCGATCGTAGTTCCATGTTCCTTGCACCACTCCGTACAATCTAAAAACAGCATATACGTTCCCTGCGGTCTTGACACTTTTACCCCAGGGAAATGTGCTTCAATAAAATCACATGCGTATGTTACATTTTCACCAAGCACCTCGCGAAGCTCATCTGTCCACTCTGCACCCTCTTCACAATAAGCTCCCATCAGCGCATACATCGATAAGAGGTTGATCGAATTGTAATGGCATAAGGAAGATTCTTTTTCCACACGCTCGCGGATATATTTGTTATAGATAATATGGTAACTTCCTACCATTCCCGCAAGATTAAATGTCTTAGAGGGAGCATACTGAGCTACTGTACGATTTTTCGCGTCTTCAGATACAGACTGTGTCGGAATATGCTGATTTCCATGGAGAACAAGATCAGACCAGATTTCATCGGAAATCACATAGACGTCATTCTCTTTATAAATCTCCATCGCCTTTTCTAATTCCCATCTTTCCCAGACACGTCCGGTCGGATTGGTTTCCCTTAAGGCTCTCTGAGCTTTTGAATCCCTTTGAGCAATATTTTCACATCATCTAAAATATAATCAAAGGCTCCTGCTTTGTACATATTAATAACGATCATTCCTGCCGGAACTGCCAGTATCATGCCAAATACACTTCCCATCTTGTAACCAACATAAAGCAGAACCAATGTCACAAGCGGCGTCAGTCCCATGCTATCTGCCACAAGCTTAGGCTGAATCAGCTGTCTTACAAGCTGTGTGGTAGCATATAAAATAATCAGACCGATTGCAAGTTTATAGTCCCCTGTCAGAAACTCGAATACAGCCCACGGTATCATTGCTGTCCCGGTTCCAAAAAATGGAAGAAAATCAAGCAGTGCAATCAAAATTGCACAGAGTAACACATACTTGACTTTTAGGAATGCCAGGCCCAAACTCAAGATCAGTGCAACAACGATCATAATCTTAAACTGCGCTTTAAAATATCCCCCCACTGCACATTTAAAATTGTCCACAACCATCGTCATTTTTTTCTGAACTGCACTTGGAGCGATCTTCTTGCTCCACACAATGATCTCGTCACGTTCCGCAATAAAAATGTAAGCAGAAATGACCGTCACGATTACTGCAATCAAAATAGATGGAAGACGCTTTGCAAAGTTTCCTGCTGCAGTCACTGTCGGCTCGCTGATCCCCGTGATCAAATCTGCCATTCCCTGATCCATATTGTTGACCATCTCATCCCAGCCCACCTGCAGTTCTGCTGGCAACAAATGAAAAATCCCCTGGAATTCTCTTCCTATCTGTCGAAAATCTTCCTCGAACTGCTGATACATCTCCGGAAAATTGTCAATAAAAATTTTGATTTCCGTAAACGCCTTGCTGAATCCAAAGTAAAGTCCTGTCACGATCAGACCGAGCACCATTACAATAATGATCGCTGATCCCAGCTTTCTTACGATCTTCAACCGCTTTTCCAGCCATCGCACGACCGGATTGGCAATCATTGCGATTACCCATCCAATCACGAATGGCATAAAATACCTCATCAGTTGAAATCCTACCACCACAAACACGACTGTTCCAATCAGACTGACCAAAAGACTTGCCGCCACTTTCCAGTAAGGTCTTCTGTCTTCCATATGCTCCACCTCTTTTTTATGAATCAGTAAGCTTTCTTTGCTTCTTAGTTTTCAGTTTCCTGTAATGTCTCTTCGTCATTTAGAAATTCTCGCTCGACCAGGTCCCAAATCTCATCTCTTCCCTGTTTTGTCTCCGAAGAGAATGGAATAACTGTCGTTCCCGGCACAAGCTGCAGACCTTCTTTTATCATTTTAACATGTTTTTGCACCTGGCTGCGCTTGATTTTATCTAATTTTGTCGCAATAATAATCGGATTATATCCTTGATCCACGATCCACTGATACATCATCTTATCATTGGCTGATGGTTCATGCCGGATGTCGATCAGAAGAAACACTGCCCGTAACTGTTTTGATGTATGCAGATATTTTTCAATCAATTTTCCCCACTGGATTTTCTCTTTCTCCGACACTTTTGCATATCCATATCCCGGGAGATCCACAAGGTACATCTCTTCATTGATATTATAAAAATTAATTGTCTGCGTCTTTCCTGGTGTGGCTGAAATTCTTGCATAGGATTTGCGGTTCATCAGCGCATTGATCAACGAAGATTTCCCCACATTTGATTTCCCTGCAAACGCAATCTCCGGCTTATCATTTTCCGGCAGCTTACTTGTGATCCCGCAGACAGTCTCTAAATTAATATTTCTGATAATCATAATTTTTCCTTTCCTTCCTATTCCGGAACAAATGCATGTTCTAACACTTCTTCCATTTGTTCTACCGGAATGATTTCCAGTCCTTTTGTAATCTCTGCTGAAAGTTCTTCCACATCTCTTTTGTTCCTTGCTGGGATCAGCACCTTCTTGATCCCGGCATTCTTGGCCGCCAACAATTTTTCTTTCAGACCTCCAATCGGAAGCACTCTTCCACGCAGTGTGATCTCTCCTGTCATCGCAACATCTGCACGCACTTTTCGATTCAGAATTGCCGAAAAGATTGCCGTCGCCATCGTGATTCCGGCAGATGGTCCGTCTTTTGGAACAGCCCCCTCCGGAATATGTACATGGAAATCATGTTTTTCAAAATAATCTGCCTCAATTCCATATTTTTCACTGATCGAGCGAATATAGCTGATCCCGGCCATCGCCGACTCTTTCATGACATCCCCAAGCTGTCCGGTTAAAAGTAATTCCCCTTTTCCCGGCATCAGATTCACTTCAATCTGAAGTGTATCCCCTCCGACACTTGTCCATGCCAGCCCGCGCACAATTCCGACTTCGTCTGTTTCATTTGCCATCTCATACGTGAAGATTTCTTTTCCAAGATACTTTTCAATATTCTTCTCCGTCACCCGGATTTTCTTTCTGTCCTTCTCAAGAATCTCTTTTGCAGATTTCCTGCAAATAGCCCCAATCTTTCGCTCCAATTGGCGCACCCCTGCTTCTTTCGTGTAAGAACGGATCATCTTTCCTACGGCATTCTTACTGATCTGAAGTTGTTCCTCGGATAATCCATGACGTTCCAATTGTTTCGGAATCAAGTGTCTGTCTGCAATATGCTCTTTTTCATTTTCTGTGTAACTGCTAATCTCAATGATCTCCATACGGTCTAACAGCGGTCTCGGAATAGTTTGGAGTGAATTTGCAGTTGTGACAAACAATACTTCCGAAAGATCCACTGGAACTTCAAGATAATGATCCCGGAACTTATAATTCTGCTCACTGTCAAGCACTTCCAAAAGTGCTGAGAAAGTATCCCCCTTATAGTCGGAACTTGCTTTGTCTATCTCATCTAACAGCATCAACGGATTTTTGACTCCTGCTGTCTTCAACCCATTTGCAATTCTTCCTGGCATTGCACCGACATACGTCTTCCTATGTCCCCGGATTTCCGCCTCATCTTTGACGCCGCCGAGCGAAATTCTCACATATGGTTTGTGGAGAGCTTTTGCAAGCGACCGTGCAATGGAAGTTTTTCCAGTTCCCGGAGGTCCTACCAGACACAGAATCGGTGTGTTCCCTTTCTGTGTGAGTGTACGGACTGCAAGATATTCCAACACACGCTCTTTGACTTCCTCCAATCCATAATGTTCTTTTTCCAGAACCTCTTTTGCGTAGCTTAAGTCATAACTTTCTTCTTTCTTCTTATCCCACGGCATCTCCAGCATAGTCTCAATATAAGTTCGGATGACCGAGGTCTCTGCCGCACTTCCCATAGAATTTTTAAAACGCTTGATTTCTTTCATCAGCTTCTCTTTGACTTCTTTGGATGCTGCCATTTTCTTTGTCGCAGCCTCGAATTCTTCAGCATCACTCATTGTCGTATCATCACCGAGTTCTTCCCGGATCAGCTTTAACTGTTCTCTTAAAATATACTCTCTCTGGTGCTTATCGACACGCTCTTTGACTTTGACCTGAAGTTCTTCCTTAATATTCATAATCTGAAGTTCATTGACCAACTTAAAACTAAGCAGCTCGTAAAGTTTCCATGGATCTCCTTCATTCAATAGTTCCTGAAGTTCCCGATAAGGAAGCGGAATATTTGCACAAATCTGTCTGATCAGCTTTTTGGGATCGTCAATATCAAGAATCTGTGCAACGGTCTCTTTGCTGACTTTCGGACTTTTCACCCCTAATTCTGCAAACATTTCTTTCAGATTTCTCACAAGTGCTTCGGTCTGCGGATCCTGTTCCTGGATTCCTTCCTCCTCTGGCAACTCTTTTTTTTCTTCACGCTCTACTTCCACAAGCGCCCTCATGTATGGCTCCCCGCACTCAATATTGCGAAGCATTGCCCGCTCTTCTCCTACTACAAGAATCCTCAAAATCTTTTTCGGAAGCTTGATCACTTGCTTGATTGTACCAATCGTCCCGATCTCAAACAATTCTTTTTGCTGTGGCTCTTCGGTTTCCACTTCCCGCTGTGTCACTAAAAATATTCTCTGATCTCCCACCATCGCTTCCTGCACGGCTTCGATCGATTTTTTCCTGCTGATATCAAAATGTACGACCATCTCTGGAAGGATCGTCATGCCGCGAAGCGGAATCATCGGCAGGCTTTCCAGTATTTTCTCCATATTTCCTCCAAATGTTATCTATTATAAAACAGGACAGGAGAATCCGCTTCCCCCGTCCCTTTCTCTTTTCTATGCACTTTCTGATGCCACTTTCTCCCTCTTTGGAAGAAGTACACGCTCATATCCATATTCTGGATCTTCCAGTCCTTTTACTACATTTTCTGTAATTCTGCATGTCTTGATCTTATCATCTGATGGCACTTTAAACATTGTGTCCATCATGACATTTTCCAGAATTGCACGAAGGCCTCTCGCACCAGTCTTTCTAGAAAGAGAAATCTTCGCAATCTCTTTCAGTGCATCTTCATCAAATTGAAGATCTACACCATCAAGTTCTAGCAACTTCTGATACTGTTTGACGATCGCACTCTTTGGCTCCGTCAAAATGCGGATCAGCGCATCTTCGTCAAGCTGTTCTAAAGTTACCGTCACCGGAACTCGCCCTACAAGTTCTGGAATCAATCCAAATTTCACAAGATCCTGCGGAAGCACCTGACTTAACAGCTTGTCTTTATCATGCTCATTGGCACCTGTCATCTTAGAATTGAACCCGATTGATTTCTTATCCACACGAGACTCTATGATCTTCTCAATGCCCTCAAAAGCTCCTCCGCAAATAAACAGAATATTTGTCGTATCGATTGGGATCAGTTCTTGGTGAGGATGTTTTCTTCCTCCCTGTGGCGGAACAGAGGCAACCGTTCCCTCAAGGATTTTTAAGAGCGCCTGCTGCACTCCCTCACCTGATACGTCTCTTGTAATCGATGGATTTTCTGATTTTCTCGTGATCTTATCAATCTCATCGATATAGATAATTCCATACTCTGCGCGCTCAATATCTCCATCTGCCGCCTGAATGATCTTCAGAAGAATGTTTTCCACATCTTCTCCTACATATCCTGCTTCTGTCAACGCAGTCGCATCTGCGATCGCAAACGGTACATTCAGAATCTTTGCAAGCGTCTGTGCGAGAAATGTCTTTCCACACCCGGTTGGTCCTAACATCAGAATATTACTCTTCTGCAGCTCCACTCCCAGGTCTTTCTCTGCCATAATTCTTTTGTAATGATTGTACACGGAAACTGCTAACACTTTTTTTGCTTCGTCCTGTCCGATTACATAATCATCTAAAAATGCTTTGATCTCTTCCGGCTTTAACAGATTGATTCCGCTAAATTTACTCTCGTCCTCGTAAGCAAATTCTTCTTCTATAATTTCTGCACATACATCAATACACTCGTCACAGATATATGCCCCGTTCGGGCCTGCAATCAGCTTACGCACCTGCGCCTGTGTCTTGTTGCAGAACGAACATCTTATCAGATCATCGCTCATTTTTCCTGCCATATGCTCACCTCATTTTTACACGGAAAGGGGATGCCCACCCGGAACAACCCCTCCTTAGTCTAATGCTTAATAATTACTTCGTCAATCAGTCCATATGCCTTTGCTTCCTCAGCAGACATATAGTTATCTCTCTCTGTGTCTACTTCGATCACAGATAAATCCTGACCAGTATTTTCTGCTAAAATTTTATTTAATTTTGTGCGGGTCTTTAAGATATGGTCAGCTACGATCTTAATATCTGTTGCCTGTCCCTGTGCACCGCCTGACGGCTGGTGGATCATGATCTCCGCATTCGGAAGAGCATATCTTTTTCCTTTTGCTCCTCCGGCTAATAAGAAGGCTCCCATACTTGCCGCCATACCAATACATGTTGTCGATACGTCACATTTGATAAACTGCATTGTATCATAGATTGCCATTCCTGCCGTTACCGAGCCACCCGGACTGTTGATGTAAAGATGGATGTCTTTCTCTGGATCCTCTGCCTCTAAAAATAATAACTGGGCAACGATCACACTTGCAGACACATCGTTTACTTCTTCTCCGAGAAAAATAATTCTGTCTTTTAATAGTCTTGAATAAATGTCGTAAGAGCGTTCTCCACGGCTTGTTTGTTCAATGACATAAGGTACTAAGCTCATGTATATCCCTCCTATTTTTTTGCAATGCCAAAATGAATTAAGCTTCTACTGCCGATTCTACTAAGAATGTAACAGCTTCCTGAACTGCCATATCAGCTTTCATCTGTTTCTTCTCAGCTTCTCCCATGAATTCTTTCAGTTTTTCTACTTCCATCTTGTAAGCTTCTGCCATTTTAGCTAATTCTTCATCTAATTTTTCATCGCTGATCTCAATGTTCTCAGCTTTTGCGATTGCTTCCAGAACTAATCTTGTCTCAATACGTTTTACAGCCTGTGGACGAAGTTCTTCGAGCATCTTCTCTGCTGTCATTCCTGTGAACTGGAAGTACTGTTCCATAGTAAGTCCTTGCTGCATGATTCTCTGTGAGAAATCATTTGCCATCTGTCTTACCTCAGTGTCGATCATCGCATCCGGAATCTCCATTGTAGCGTTTGCAACTGCTTTTTCTACTGCCTGATCTTCTTTCTTTCTTCTTCCTTCTGTGTTCTTTCTCTCTTTGATCTTTGCTTTCACATCTGCTTTGTAAGCGTCTAATGTATCAAATTCAGAAACCTCTGCTGCGAATTCATCATCTAATTCCGGAAGTTCTTTTGCTTTGATCTCGTGTACTGTACACTTGAACACTGCCGGTTTTCCTGCTAATTCTTCTGCATGATATTCTTCTGGGAATGTCACATTTACTTCTACTTCTTTTTCTTTTTCAGCACCTACTAACTGCTCTTCAAATCCTGGGATGAAAGATCCTGATCCGATTGTTAACGGATAGTTTTCTCCTTTTCCACCTTCAAATGCAACACCATCAACAAATCCTTCGAAGTCTAATACAACTTCATCTCCGTCCTGTACTGCACGGTCTTCTACTTCAATTGTTCTTGCATTCTTTTCCTGTTCTTTTTTGATCTCTTCTTCAACTTCTTTTGCAGTTACTCTGTTAGAAACTTTGTCTACTTCAAGACCTTTGTACTCACCGAGAGTTACTTCCGGTTTTACTGCAACTTCTGCTGTGAAAATAAATGGTTTTCCTTTTTCTAACTGAACTACTTCTACTTTTGGCTGAGAAACAATCTCTAATCCACTTTCATCATAAGCATTGGAATATGCTTCCGGAATGAGTGCGTTTGCAGCATCATCATAGAAAATCTCTGCTCCATACATTTTCTCGATCATCTGACGCGGAACTTTTCCTTTACGGAATCCTGGTACGCTGATTTTATTTTTCTGTTTTAAGTATGCACCCTGGATTGCTTTTTCTAATTCTTCAGCGGACACTTCGATTGTAAGCTTCGCCATGTTCTTTTCTAAATTTTCTACTTGTAAACTCATTTACAGTTTCCTCCTTATATATGGTAACTTTTGTTTTTCACTTCGTATAATTACTCCTACTCAGAGTCACTAAAAAATTATAGCATAAAGTATCTGAAATTACTAGTGTGTATTTCAAATTATTTTGCATTTCCCTGCCAGGTCATTTCACTTCATCAAGTCTGAGTATTGCTGTAAGAAAGTTTGAAAAGCTTTCTTCTTCAACTGCAAATCCCTTTTTCTCCTTATTGCTGATCGTCAACACTACCGTTTCTTTTTTGCCATTTTGCGCTCCCTCGAAACTCTCTTCTAAGAGCGTATAGGAATATTCTAAAAACTCGCTTTGCATTTGGGTCTTGATTTCTTCCTCAGTACCTTTATACTCACCATTTTCTGCCTTCTGGATCATTTCATCTGCAGGATGTTTTAATTTTTCTGAAAAAGTCACAAATATATCCGTCGGATAAATATACACATTCACATCATAAGTATTCTTATCCTTCTTTTCGACTTTCGCCGTTTCATACTTCAGACTTTTAAAAATTTCGGAACACAATGCCGTATATTTTTCTGTCAATTCTTCTCCCATCGACACATCCTTTGTGATATATCCCGCAACAAACGTCTGCACTTCTTTCTCGTACTGTGCGGTCAGTTCTTCTTCTGACATCTCCTCGGTAAGTCTGGCAATTGCTTTTGTATCCCCCGAAAGCCGCTGCTTTAAAACTGCCTCCGTATAGGCTTCTGCATCAAATCCTTTCAATACTCCACAGCCGACCAAACTCATGCCGAGCAGCAGACAAAAACATATCATGATCCTTTTCTGTTTCCGCATAGATACCTCATTTCCATTTTGTTTTATTCCTGCGCAGAATATACGATAGTCTCTCTGACTTTCTCTTCCTGTTCTCTGCCAAACAATACTTCTGTCAACCTCAACGCAAAATCAATTGCAGTGCCCAGCCCTCTTCCGGTAATGATGTTTCCCGACTGTACTACCTTCTCCTCCCGGCAGACAGCCTTGCACATGTCTTTTTCCATCCCCGGATAGCAGGTTGCCTCTTTTCCTTCCAACAGCCCCATATCCGCAAGCACGGTAGGAGCCGCGCAGATTGCAGCCACAACCTTTTCTTTGGCTGCCCTTTTTACAACACTTCTTACTCCTTCATGTGCTTTCAAATGGAGTGTTCCCGGCATGCCTCCCGGAAGAATCACCACATCTGCCTCCTCATAAGTCTTTTCTCCAAACACTTCATCTGCCTGCACGCAAATTTGATGAGAACCTGCCACATACTTCTTGCCGCTGACTGATACCATACGAACAACGGCTCCCGCCCTGCGCAGTACATCCACAACTGCCAGTGCTTCCACTTCTTCAAATCCTTCTGCAAGAAAGATCACAGCTTCTTTTTTCATATCAACCTTTCCTTTCCCTACGTATTTTTTCCATGACTGCTTTACATTTTCATTTATCTGTACTATGATACCGAAGAGTATTTTGAACTGTTATTTTAAACAACCGACACAAATTTGTCGCTGTATGTAAAAATCACTGGAGGTATTTTTTATGGAAATCGAACGTAAATATCTGATCCACACAATCCCTTTCGATCTGTCTTCCTTTCCCTTTCGCACGATTGAACAGGGCTATCTCTGCACAAACCCCGTCGTGCGTATCCGAAAGGATAACGACCGCTATGAACTCACCTACAAATCCCGCGGCATGATGATCCGAGAAGAACACAATCTTCCTCTGACCGCTGAAGGCTACGAACATCTTAAGACAAAGATTGACGGAATCTGCATCGAAAAAACTCGCTATATGATTCCGCTCTCCGACTCGCTTACCATCGAACTGGATATTTTTTCCGGCAAGCTCTCCGGACTCCAAATTGCAGAAGTTGAATTTGCAGATGCAATGTCCGCTGAACATTTCACTCCGCCTGACTGGTTTGGCGAAGATGTAACGTTCTGTCCACAATATCACAACAGCGCTCTGAGTCAGATGAAACTGCTCTGATCTTAGCAAAATCTTTTTGCAAATACACAAGAGAGGGTCCTACTTCACCCTCTCTTTTTTGTTTTCCCTCTCGTTCTTACACATCTCCAAGTCCAAACCCATCATGGA
Source organism: Faecalimonas umbilicata (assembly GCF_042846195.1). Lineage (NCBI taxonomy): Bacteria > Bacillati > Bacillota > Clostridia > Lachnospirales > Lachnospiraceae > Faecalimonas > Faecalimonas umbilicata. The sequence goes on along the minus strand of NZ_AP031411.1, from coordinate 691,580 downwards.
CTGCCTGCATTGCCTTGTCAATTTCCTTCTCATCGATCAGAACCGTAATACGTATTTCTGAAGTAGAGATCATGTTGATATTGATTCCATTGTTGTAGAGCGATTCAAATAACTTTGCCGCAACCCCCGGATTGCTCATCATACCCGCTCCCACGATTGATATTTTTGCAACAGTATCCTCCCACTTGATCTCCCGGATTGTCATTGGCTCCTGATATTCCTCCAGGATTGCCAGTGCCGGCTTTAGATCTTCCTGAGAAACAGTAAAAGAAATGTCCTTTGTCCCTTCCCGTCCGACAGACTGAAGGATGATGTCCACATTGATATTATTTTTTGCCAACGTGTGGAAGATCTTAAATGCCACTCCCGGTTGGTCACTGACTCCAAGTACTGAAATTCGTGCTGTATTCTTATCCCCTGCTACCCCACTGATCAACATTTTCTCCATCTTCGCTACCTCCTTCACAGTCGTTCCTTCTTCTAAATTCATGCTAGATCTGACTACCAGCTGTACGCCATATTTTTTTGCCATCTCCACAGAGCGATTATGAAGCACTTTCGCCCCCGAAGTTGCTAATTCCAGCATTTCATCATAGGTAATCTCTTTTAATTTTCTCGCATTTTTTACAACACGCGGATCTGCTGTGTATACTCCATCTACATCTGTATAAATCTCACACGCATCTGCGCGCAATGCCGCTGCAAGCGCCACTGCAGTTGTATCCGAACCACCTCTTCCAAGTGTTGTATAATCATCATATTTATTGACTCCCTGAAAGCCGGTGACAATGACAATCTTCCGAGAATCCAATTCGTGTCTGATCCGTTCTGAATCAATTCGCTTAAATCTTGCATTTCCATATCTAGAGGTGGAATGCATCATAACCTGATACGCATTCAGAGAAACTGCCGGCACTCCGAGTGCGTGCATTGCCATCGCCATCAATGATACAGAAACCTGTTCTCCTGTCGTCAGAAGCATATCCAGCTCTCTCTTTGGTGCATTCGGATTGATGTCAGCAGCTTTTGCAAGCAGTTCATCAGTCGTATCTCCCATTGCGGACAGTACAACTACAACATCATTTCCCTTCTTATATTCTTCTATACATCGCTCTGCGACCCGAAAGATCCGCTCCTTGTTCGCAACGGAACTGCCGCCAAATTTTTTCACTATCAGCATATCACTTTTCTGTCCGCTTTCTATTTTACACGAACAGACTCTCCTTTCTCCTTGTTCTCGTACCAGACATTCCGAAGAATCTTTTACTCTTTGGACCCGCTCTGCTCCTGCATGCGGATCATACGGATAATATTCGGAAATTTTGCCGCACACTCCTCATATGCCCGCTCCGTCATGCGCCCTGTGAGAAATCCAAACTCTTCCTCCACATCCGGAAGCATCACAATCTGAACCGGTCCGAAAATACTCTCGATATAAGTCTTCATCGCCTCCGCATTTCCTGTGATCCGCACAAAAAATCTTCGGATTGTATCGCCTTTATCCTGAAGTTTTAGCTTATCACTCTTCCACATGGTCATAACATTGCGGTTCAGATTCTTTGCTTCCTCCACAACATCTGCCACAACTGCACTCGCGGTCGGAAGTTTTCCCGCGCCACTTCCATAAAACATCGCATCCCCAAGTACATTTCCATGTACAAAAATCGCATTAAATACTCCATTGACTCCAAAAAGAGGATGGGTATTCTCAAGAAGACATGGTGCCACGATCGCGCTTAAGCATTCGCCGCTTCTTCTACTGCTCGCAAGCAGCTTAATCGTCATCTGCATCTGCTTTGCGTACTCCATATCCCTCTCTGTGATTTCTGTGATCCCTTCTGTGTAAATATCCTCAAAATCAACTTGATGTCCCGAGATCAGAGAGGATAGGATTGCAATCTTACGACATGCATCATAACCTTCTACATCTGCTTCCGGATTCTTCTCTGCATATCCGTTTTCCTGCGCCTGCCGGAGCACTTCTTCGTACCCTGCTCCTTCATAGAACATCTTCGTCAGCATATAGTTTGTTGTTCCATTTAAGATCCCTGTAATCTCTTCAATCTCATCTGCGGTCATAGAAGAATTGAGCGGGCGGATAATCGGGATTCCTCCTCCCACACTTGCCTCAAATAAAAAATTGATCTGCTTTTCTTTTGCGATTGATAAAAGTTCTGCTCCGTGCTTTGCTACAAGCGCCTTGTTCGATGTCGCCACACTCTTTCCAGCGAGAAGCGAGCGCTTCACAAAAGTATATGCAGGCTCAATCCCTCCCATAACTTCTACAACGATTTTAACATCCTCATCCCGGATGATTTCCTCAAAATTATGGACCAGTATGTTCTGTACCGGATCTCCCGGAAAGTCTCTGAGATCCAGCACATATTTTACCCGGATTTCTTCTCCGACTCTCTGGCTGATACACTCTCTGTTTGTGTCGAGCACTTCTACTACCCCGGAGCCTACTGTTCCATATCCTAATACTGCAATATTTATCATAGTCTACTCCCTGCCTACAATTTTCAGATAATGGACGCCTTCATTTTCTTCCATCTCGTCCACCATCTCCGATATATTTCCTGTTGTCGATAAAATTTCTATACTAAGTGTCAATGTTGCAATTCCGTTGATCGGAATACTCTGATGAATAGTCAGGATATTCGCACGATACTTTGCCGCCTCTCTGAGAAGTTCTGCTAAAAGTCCCGGTGTATCATCCATCTGAATGACCATCGTCACTGTCTGCCCTTTTTCATTTTCATGAAACGGAAATATATCGTCTTTGTATTTGTAGAAAGAGCTTCTGCTGATTCCGATTCGCTCTGTCGCTTCCTGAATGGTCAGCCCCCGCTCAGCAGCAAGAAGCCTTTTTACTTCTACGACTTTTAAAAGTACTTCCGGAACAGCCTTTTTCTTTAATACATAATACTTTGTCTTATCCATAACGTTCCACTCTCCTTGTCTGGATCACCAGACTTTTATTTTTCTTCCTTTTTTGCATTTCGCATCTTTAGATAAGCATTGATAAACGGATCCAGATTCCCATCCAGCACACTTGTAACGTTTCCGCTTTCCTCATTCGTTCTGTGATCCTTCACAAGCGTATAAGGCTGCATCACATAGGAACGGATCTGGTTTCCAAACCCGATCTCCTTTACTTCACCCCGGATTCCCGATACTTTTTCTGCCTGTTCTTGTTCCTTCAGCAGATAAAGCTTCGCCTTTAACATCTGCATTGCCTTTTCCTTATTGCTGTGCTGGGAACGCTCATTCTGGCATTGTACCACGATCCCGGTTGGCAGGTGTGTCAGACGAATCGCGGATGATGTTTTATTGACATGCTGTCCGCCGGCGCCGCTCGCCCGGTAAGTATCAATTTTCAATTCATCTTCATTAATCTCAATATCAATGTCATCTTCGAGATCCGGCACCACATCACATGAGGCAAACGAAGTCTGTCTTTTATTTGCTGAATTAAACGGAGAAATCCGTACCAGCCTGTGCACTCCTTTTTCTGACTGCAAATATCCATATGCATTCTCTCCATTGACCTCAAAGGTTACTGTCTTGATCCCTGTAATATCCCCGTCAAGATAATCGAGCACTTCTGTTGTAAATCCTTTGCTCTCAATCCAGCGATTGTACATTCGGTACAGCATATTCACCCAGTCACAAGCCTCTGTACCGCCCGCTCCCGCATGTAAGGTAACAATTGCATTATCCTTATCATACTCTTCTGACAGAAGCGTCTCGATCCGCAGTTCTTCATATGTGCTCTCGATCTGCTTTAACTCTGTATCGATCTCTTTGATCATACTCTCATCGTTTTCCTCGTATGCCATATCAATCAAAATCTGAATATCCTCATACTGCCGGTACAGTTCCTCAGTTCTTTTCACCGAATCTTGCAGGCTTTTCAGTTCTTTCATCACTTTTTGAGAATGTTCTGCGTCATCCCAAAAGTCTGCCTCTCCGATTTTTCTTTCTAATTCCTCGATTCTCTGCTTCTTCCCTTCCGGGTCAAAGTGAATCCCTCAGTTCTTTCAGCGGTGCCTCATATGTATTTAAAATACTCTTAATCTCATCCAATGCTACCACCTTGATCACCTCTTTCCAATTTTCAAAATTTTTATCTAAAAATCTGTAAAAAGAAATTTCTCCCGCGAAGGCAGATATCTGCCCGCAGAGAAATTTCCTTTCTTTTATGCTTTACGACCACAGCACTGTTTATACTTTTTGCCGCTTCCACACGGACAAGGATCATTCGGATATACTTTCTTCTCCTCCCGCTTCATCGGCGTATGTGCTGCACTTTCATCTTTATTTGTTCCAGTCACTTTTGCAACCTGTTCACGTTCTACTTTCTGTTCAATTCTTACGTTAAAGAGGAGACGTACTGTATCTTTTGCAATTGCCGCTGTCATCTCTCCAAACATATCGTAACCCATCATCTTATACTCTACAAGTGGATCTCTCTGTCCATACGCCTGAAGCCCGATTCCCTGTCGCAGCTGATCCATATCGTCAATGTGATCCATCCATTTTGCGTCGATAACCTTCAGAAGAATCACACGTTCAATCTCTCTTAAATGCTCCGGCTCCGGAAATTCTGCTTCCTTCTCCTCATAAGCTTTTACGGCACGCTCTTTCAAAAGATGCTTTAATTCTTTCTGGTTCATACCTTTGACATCTTCGATTGTCGGAATCTTGATCGGGAGTGTTGCATGCAGGTTGACATCCAGCTCGGTCAGATCCCATTCTTCGTAATCTACATCCGGAGAAATGCAGGAATCCACAACATTTTCCACGTATTCCGTGATCATATGATAAATAGAATCTCTCATACTTTCTCCGTCAAGTACTCTTCTTCGCTCTTCGTAAATGATCTCTCTTTGTTCATTCATAACTTGATCGTACTCAAGTAAGTTCTTACGGATTCCAAAGTTATTATTCTCAATCTTCTTCTGAGCCTTCTCAATCGCACTGGACAACATCTTATGTTCAATCTGCTCTCCATCCTCCACACCGAGTGTGTTAAAGACATTCATCAGTCGTTCCGAACCAAAGAGTCTCATCAGATCATCTTCCAGCGAAATGTAGAATCTGGATTCTCCCGGATCTCCCTGTCGTCCAGAACGTCCACGCAGCTGATTATCGATACGTCTTGATTCATGCCGCTCTGTACCGATGATCTTCAGTCCTCCTGCTTCTCTCGCCGCATCGTCCAGCTTAATATCAGTACCACGACCGGCCATATTCGTAGCGATAGTTACAGCGCCATGCACACCTGCATCTGCTACGATTTCCGCCTCTTTCTCGTGGAATTTGGCATTTAACACCTTATGTTGGATTCCTCTCTTCTTCAGCATCTTACTGAGAAGTTCTGATGTCTCAATCGTGATCGTACCGACAAGAACTGGCTGACCTTTGGCATGTGCCTCGATAATCTCCTCGATCACCGCTTCAAATTTTTCTTTCTTTGTCTTATATACCGCATCGTTTAAATCAACTCTCTGCACCGGTCTGTTCGTCGGAATCTCAACAACATCCATACCGTAAATATCGCGGAATTCTTTCTCTTCTGTCAACGCAGTACCTGTCATACCGCTCTTTTTCTCAAACTTATTAAACAAGTTCTGGAAGGTGATTGTTGCCAGCGTCTTACTTTCCCGTCTTACTTTTACATGTTCTTTTGCCTCAATGGCCTGATGGAGTCCATCGGAATAACGTCTTCCCGGCATAATACGTCCGGTGAACTCATCAACGATCATTACCTCTCCGTCAGAAGTCACAACATAATCCTGATCTTTAAACATTAAGTTGTGCGCACGCAAAGCAAGAATAATGTTATGCTGAATCTCTAGATTCTCCGCATCTGCAAGGTTCTCAATGTTGAAGAACTTCTCTACCTTCTTCACACCTTCTTCTGTCAGGTTGACATTCTTTTCTTTCTCATTGACGATGAAATCACCTGTCTCCTCGATTTCCTCTCCCATGATCGCGTTGATCTTGGAAAATTCACCGCTTGCCTCTCCTTTTACAAGCTGTCTTGCAAGAATGTCACAGGCATCATAAAGCTTTGTAGACTTTCCGCTCTGTCCGGAAATGATCAACGGTGTTCTCGCCTCATCAATCAATACCGAGTCAACCTCATCGATAACCGCAAAATGCAGTCCTCTCTGCACAAGCTGCTCTTTATAGATGACCATGTTATCTCTCAGATAATCAAATCCCAATTCATTGTTGGTCACATAAGTAATGTCACAGTTATATGCCTCTCTTCGCTCATCATTATCCATCGAGTTAAGTACAACCCCGACTTTCAGTCCTAAAAATTCATGCACCTGCCCCATCCACTCTGCATCACGCTTTGCCAGATAGTCATTGACTGTTACAATATGAACTCCCTTTCCAGTCAAAGCATTCAAATATGCAGGAAGTGTAGAAACCAATGTTTTACCTTCTCCGGTACGCATCTCCGCGATTCTTCCCTGGTGAAGAATGATTCCACCAATCAGCTGTACTCTGTAATGCTTAATATGTAAGGTACGGGAAGCTGCTTCTCTTACGACTGCAAATGCTTCCGGTAAAATATCATCTAATGTCTCGCCCTCTTCCAGACGTTTCTTAAACTCCGCTGTTTTCCCTTTCAGTTCTGTATCGGATAATTGCTGCATTTCTTCATCCATCGCCTCAATTCTGTCAACGATCGGATAAATACGCTTCAATTCATTCTCACTGTGCGTCCCAAATATCTTCTCTAATAAACCCATGACCTACTCCTTAATTTATCCAAATTTACTCTGTTTCTTATTTTAACACTATCCTTTCGCTTCTTCAACAAGTTTATCAACTGTTCATAAACTCTTCCCATCTTCTTTACACCTTTGTTAAATTTTTTCCACAAAGCATTCTGTTCTCCCGCAAAATATCCCCATTCTTTTTTGAGTTTTCATCATTTTTCTGCCATCTCTGCAAGAATGCCCCACGGCATACAGCCGCAGGGCGTCCAAAATCAAAAAAATATACAGTTTCTGCTATCTTGCCGTGTTCGTTTGTCCGGTATTGTCCGTCGCACCGTTCATTGTATCCGCATTTCCGCCATCCTTGTTATCGTCTATACGTTTTTCCGTACGTCCGTCATTCTGGTCTGTTCCGTCAAGGACATCTTCTACTCCGTCTTTGACATCTCTTGCTCCATCTTCCACGGCATCCCCTACATCTTCAAGCACTCCGTCACGCGGCGCCTCTCCATCTGTATTTGTTTCTTCCCGCTTTCTTTCACTGTCATTTTTCTTCTCTTCATTTGTTCCCGTTGCAGTATTATCATCTGCCACATTATCTTTGTTTCCCCTTGCACACGCTGTCATGCACAAAAGAACACTCACACACAAAATACTGAGTATCATTTTCTTTGCTCTCTTCATCTGGCTATCTTCCTTTCCTGAAATGTAGTAAGAATTGCTTCTCGCCAATATTGTCTGCATTCCCTGCCATTCTATACATTCGGAAAGTAATGGTAATTTTTTCTATTGATTTTCAGAAGAAGATTCAATCACATCACTCATGTCATAAAGTCCGGCTTGTTTCCCTGCAAGGTATTTTGCCGCTTCCACAGCACCTTTTCCAAAGACTGCTTTCGAGTATGCCGTATGCTTAAATTCAATCACTTCATCTGCTCCGGCGAAAATCACTTCGTGTTCTCCTACAATCGTTCCGCCGCGCACTGCCGAGATTCCGATTTCTTTCTTTTCTCTTTTTTTGCGTTCTTTGCTTCTGTCGTAAACGTATTCATACGCATTTCCAAGCGCTTCATTTACGCTGTCCGCCAGTGCAAGCGCTGTCCCGCTTGGGGCATCTACTTTCAGATTATGGTGCTTTTCCACCAGTTCAATATCAAATCCTGCCGGAGCAAGAATTTTGGCAGCATCCTGAAGAAGCTTTAACAGCATATTGATTCCCAGCGACATATTTGCCGATTTCAGCACTGCTGTCTTTTCAGAAACACACTGTACCTGTGCAAGCTGCTCTTCAGACAATCCAGTAGTACAAAGTACCACCGGAAGCTTTTTCTCTCCACAGTAAGAAAGCAGTCCGTCCACTGCAAGTGCATTGGAGAAATCAATCACGACATCTGCCTCCACATCACAGTCCGCAATATCCGTAAAAACCGGATATTCATTTTTCACACCTGTATATTTATCAATTCCTGCAACAATCTCAATCCCATCATCTTCCTTTACAAGATTGGAAATTACCTGCCCCATTTTCCCATTACATCCGTGCATAATTGCTTTTACCATCATCTTCTCCTCCATTTTCTTATGTTTTACAGCCCTCACAGCGAATGTGCGAGGTTTTGCGATACAATTGACAAAAGGGGCTGCCACAGAATGACTGTCCGGACAGAATGCAGTTCTTTTCTTCCTACAATACTACATTCTTCCGACAGCTTCCATCCTATGGCAGCTCCTCTATGCTTTCTCTATGCGAGCTGAATTCCAAACGCTCTCATTGCCTGTGCCAATTTCTGTGCATTTGCTTCTTCCATCTCTGTCAGCGGCATCCGCAGTCCACCGGCTTCCATTCCCATCAAAGAAACTGCCTTCTTAACAGGGATCGGGTTAACTTCACTGAACAGTGCATTGATCAGCGGAATCGCTTTTAATTGAAGTTCTCTGCTTCCTGCAATATCTCCTGCAAAGAATTTTGCACAGATCTCATGCGTCTCTCTTGGAGCCACATTGGATAATACAGAGATAACTCCCTTTCCTCCCAGAGCCAAAATCGGAACGATCTGATCATCATTTCCAGAATACAGATCGATATCTCCCTGTGTCAGCTGCATGATCTTTGCCACCTGTGAAATATTACCGGAGGCTTCTTTCACGCCCACAATGTTATCGACTTCTTTTACCAACGCCGCAACTGTCGCCGGTTCAATATTACACCCGGTACGGCTTGCCACACTGTACATGATGATCGGCGCATCTGCTTCTCTTGCGATTGCCTTATAATGTTCGATCAACCCTTTCTGCGTCGCTTTATTGTAATACGGAGTTACAACAAGGAGTCCGTCTGCTCCTGCTTTTGCAGCCTCTCTGGACAGCTCTACCGCTGTTGCAGTACAGTTTGATCCCGTCCCTGCAATCACCGGAATCCTTCCTGCAGTAAAATCAATCGTGCGTTTAATACACTCCAGATGTTCTTCCTCCGTCATTGTCGCAGATTCCCCTGTTGTTCCGCAGATTACGATACTGTCTGTTCCATTCTCACAATGATAATCCACCAGCTTCTTTAACTGATCATAATTAATACTTCCATCTTCATGAAACGGCGTTATGATCGCTACTCCTGCTCCTGTAAAAATTGCCATATTTATCCTCCTAAACATCAGTTTTACTTTGATTTTTTTCATTTCATCAGCGATTTCTTGTCTGAAATTTTATCATCATTTTTTTCTAATGTCAATGGAGCCACAGCTATTCCTACTACTCTTCTTCACTTATTTCAGCACCGATACATTCCAGCTTGCTGACTGACACTTCGTATGCCACACGTTTTTCTGTCTCTGTCTCAGACAATTTTTTCACATATTCTCTGCTTTGGATCCTTCCTAAAATCTGCACATGTTCTCCCACTGCAAATCCGGAAGCATATCTTGCATTTCTTCCCCAACAGATACATGGTATGTAGTCAGATTTCCCATATGGTCTGTTCACTGCAAGCAGAAGATCTGCAATTTCTCTCCCAAGAGGGGTTTTGCGGTAAACAGGTGCTTTACAGATGTATCCATCTAAAAGAATATTATTTGTCTTCGCCCCATCAAGTTCCTCATCCACAAATGCTACCTCCCGAACAAACACGGAAAGTACAAGATGATTCTTATGTTCCTCGTGTCTGTTATACGACCGGAACTGTCCACTTGCCATGATAAATTCCCCTGTATAATCTTTGGTCACATCTATCAGACGCTCGGAAATCATAAGTGGAATCCGATCTTCAGAATTGCTAAGTCTCTTAACGAGGACATCTACCATATAGAATCCTTCTCCAAATACTTCATGACTAAATGTGAATCTGGATGCCACCTCTCCCATAATTGTTACCTGGTTGTTTTCAATAATCTTATCGGACATAATTTATCTCTCTCCTCTTTGCTGTATTTTTTTGTCTTTATTATTTTATTCTATGATAACGGATTTATAACCATCCGATTGGACATTCCCCGGACTTTTCATCGACAGAAATCGACCGCAAGATATGCTTCCCTCAATTTTTCTGTGTTCTTTCCATATTATGTGTTTTTTTAAAAAGGACTTGTAATCTATTGCCAATGTGGTAAACTGTATGAGTTATTAGTGCTTATTCATGGATTTATAATAGAAAGAAGGTTATTTATGAAAACAAAAAGAGAAGATATCCGAAACATCGCAATCATCGCCCATGTTGACCACGGAAAAACAACACTGGTCGACCAGCTTTTAAAACAAAGTGGTGTATTTCGTGCCAACCAGGAAGTGGCAGAACGCGTCATGGATTCTAACGACATTGAAAGAGAACGTGGAATCACGATTCTCTCAAAAAATACTGCCGTATACTATAAGGATACAAAGATCAACATTATCGACACACCAGGACACGCTGATTTCGGCGGTGAAGTAGAACGTGTACTGAAAATGGTAAATGGGGTTGTTCTTGTTGTAGATGCTTTCGAAGGTGCAATGCCACAGACAAAATTCGTTCTGAAAAAAGCGCTCGAGCTTGACCTTCCGGTCATTGTCTGCATCAATAAGATTGACCGCCCGGAAGCACGCCCAGACGAAGTAATCGATGAAATCTTAGAACTTTTCATGGATCTTGACGCATCTGACGAGCAGCTTGACTGTCCATTTGTCTATGCATCTGCCAAGGCTGGTCATGCAATCCTTGATCTGACAGACAATCCTGAAAACATGATCCCGCTCTTTGAGACGATCATCGATTACATTCCTGCACCGGAAGGCGACCCGGATGCAGATACACAGGTACTGATCAGCACGATCGACTACAATGAATATGTTGGACGAATCGGTGTCGGAAAAGTCGACAATGGTACGATTGCCGTCAATCAGGAAGTCATGCTTGTCAATGCCCATGAGCCGGACAAACAGAAACGTGTAAAGATCAGTAAATTGTATGAATTTGACGGACTGAATAAAGTAGAAGTAAAAGAAGCAACGATTGGTTCTATCGTGGCAATTTCCGGAATCGCAGACATCCATATCGGAGACACTTTATGTTCCCCGGAAAATCCGGTTGCAATTCCTTTCCAGAAAATTTCCGAACCGACAATCGCTATGCAGTTTATTGTAAATGACAGCCCGTTTGCAGGACAGGAGGGAAAATATGTTACCTCCCGACATTTGCGAGACCGTCTGTTCCGTGAGCTGAATACCGATGTCAGTCTGCGCGTAGAGGAATCAGAAAATACAGACAGCTTCAAAGTATCTGGCCGCGGTGAACTCCACCTTTCCGTTCTGATTGAAAATATGCGCCGGGAAGGATATGAATTTGCAGTCAGCAAGGCAGAAGTCCTTTACAAAGAAGATGAAAACGGTAAGCTGTTAGAGCCGATTGAAACGGCCTACATCGATGTCCCAGATGAATTTACCGGAACTGTCATCGACAAATTAAGCCAACGAAAAGGAGAACTTCAGAATATGGGTGTGTCTAACGGTGGCTATACTCGGCTCGAATTTTCAATCCCTGCAAGAGGACTGATCGGCTACCGCGGAGAGTTTATGACAGATACAAAAGGAAACGGAATCTTAAATACTGCCTTTGACGGCTATGCACCATACAAAGGAGATATTCAGTACCGTAAGCAAGGTTCTCTCATTGCCTTTGAAACTGGTGAATCTGTCACTTACGGATTGTATAGCGCACAGGAACGCGGAACGTTATTCATCGGCGCCGGCGAGAAAGTCTACGCCGGAATGGTCATCGGACAGAATGGAAAGGCAGAGGATATCGAGCTGAATGTCTGCAAGACAAAGCATCTTACCAATACTCGCTCTTCAGGAGCAGACGATGCCTTGAAACTGACAACTCCTAGAACACTGAGTCTCGAGGAGGCACTGGACTTCATCGACACAGACGAACTTTTGGAAGTAACTCCAGAGACATTGCGCATCCGCAAAAAAATATTAGATTCAAAGATGAGAAAACGAGGAAATAAATAATGGACTTCTTACACGTTCTGGCAGAACTGCGCACTCCTTTCGGGGAACATTTTTTTCAGTTTGTCACTTATTTTGGGCAGGAAGTCATCATCATAGCGGTTATCTGCACACTCTACTGGTGTGTGGATAAGCGCTTTGCTTATCAGCTGGGATTTACTTACTTTCTTGCCGGTCTGTGTGTACAGACATTAAAGATCACGTTCCGGATCCCACGGCCCTGGATATTAGATCCAAGCTTTTCTCCAGTGGAAAGCGCCGTACCTGCTGCGACCGGATACTCCTTTCCAAGTGGACATACCCAGGGTGGTACTTGCCTGTTCGCTCCATTCATGTTCAAAAGCAAACGCTTGCTTTCTAAGCTCCTGTTTGCCTTTATGTTTTTACTGATTGGATTTTCCCGCATGTATCTCGGGGTACACACACCGAAAGATGTAGTTGTATCTATGGCAGTTTCACTTTGTATTTCCTTTGCCGTGTATAAAGCAAGCGATTTCCTTCTGGATTCCACGCGATACAGAAGGCTGATTCTTCTGTCACTCCTGCTCCTTTCTTCTGCTGTCAGTATCTATGCCTTATTCCTACTTTCCCATGGGGATATCTCACTTCACTACGCATCTGACTGTTGCAAAGCATCTGCTGCAGGGATTGGATTCGGTGTCGGCTGGTATCTTGAAAATCGCTATGTGAATTTTTCCGTCAAAGGATCGATCCCGTTTCAGATTGGAAAACTCATTATCGGTCTTCTCGTCGCCGTTTCCTTCAAAATCGGGATAGAATTTCTGTTCGGCGACTCCCTTCCGGCAGATATGTTCACTTACTTTCTTTTAGTTCTATGGGTAATCTTCCTCTATCCATGGATTCTAAAAAAATTTCATCGATCATCTTCCACTCAAAACTAATTTACTTCAGGTGTCCAAATGGACACCTGATTTCTTTTCTGCGAACACTATCCATAAAACCTTTCTTTTGTCAGTCTTTTATTATTTTTTTATATTTTTATCAAATATTTTATTGCTCTTCGCGGAATTTTGATGTATAATACAAACATACTACAAATAACTCATTTTTATTTCTATTATTTGTAGAATATACCGAAAAGGGGTTGGCAGCATGAACTTTATCATTAGCGGAAAAAACATCGATGTAACACCAGGTTTAAAGAGTTGCATTGAACAAAAGTTAGGGAAACTAGAAAGATATTTTACTCCTGAAACAGAAATTATCGTAACACTAAGTGTAGAAAAAGAACGTCAGAAGATTGAGGTCACAATTCCTGTCAAGGGACATATCATTCGTTCTGAACAAAGCAGTAATGATATGTATGTATCGATTGATCTCGTAGAAGAGGTGATTGAGCGACAGCTTCGCAAATATAAGAATAAATTAGTTGCCAGAAATCAAGAAGGCAGCAACTTCAAGCAAGAATTTTTTGAATCAGAAGATACTTCTTCAGAAGATGATGAGATTAAGATCATCCGTACAAAACGATTTGGAATCAAACCAATGTTCCCTGAGGATGCGTGTATCCAGATGGATTTACTTGGACATGATTTCTACGTATTCTTCAACGCAGAGACAGAAGAAGTCAATGTTGTATACAAGAGAAAGAATGGTACTTTCGGTTTGATCGAACCGGAATTTCAGTAGACATTTCCTTCCCTCCCGGCAATGGACATCCCTTTCCATTACCGGGAGGGATTTTTATTCTGTATCAAACACTTTCATCTCACCATCAACTGTTCCAAAATAGCAGCTTTCCTTCTGTGCCATCTTTGCTTGTCCGTTTGTCCCCTCTGTGATCTCTGCTATCACCTCCTGATTCATCTCTTCAGGAATGAGCGCAATCAACATCACATTCTCTGCATAGACAGAATCCAGAACCGTAATCCCCCTCTGTCCAAGGATATACTGTATTTTGCCAAGTCCGGTATAATCTGTCTGTATTTCCAGTTTAATCCCCCAGTTTTTGGTAATAATCTTACTGGCTTCCAATCCTGCTTTGACTGCTCCAGAATAAGCCCTCACAAGCCCTCCGGTTCCAAGTAACGTACCTCCAAAATATCTTGTCACTACGACTGCTGTATTGTGTATCTCCTCCCCCAGCAACACATCGAGCATCGGTTTCCCTGCTGTCCCCTGCGGTTCTCCGTCATCACTGCATCTTTGTGTCTCAAATCGCTCCCCGATCACGTAAGCATAGCAGTTATGAGTGGCATTCCAATATTTTTTCTTCATAGACTCGATAAATTCCAGCGCCTCTTCCTCGCAGGTGACCGGAAGTACTGTCGCAATGAAGCGGGACTTCTTCTCAATGATTTCTGCTTCTCCCCCCTCATAGACTGTATGAAATTTACTTAACATATACTATCACCCTTTTTCTAATTACATTTTATCTGAAACTGTTTATACTATATCAACAGAACTCTGTTTTCACAAGTTTTTCTTAAGTTTTTGCCTTGAAATATGAAGATTTTATTTTATGCTTTATTTCAATACATAAATTTGATATAATTACCTGATAAAGGAGGAAACCATTCATGAATTATGGAAAACGAAATTCTGTCAAAAAACAGAAGAAAATATCTTCAAAATCAAAGATGAAGAAAAAACGAGCAGGTGTCCGGATTTTCAAAGGATTTTTAATTGTTTTTCTCTTGCTCATTATCATCGGTATGATTGGCGGCGGTCTGTTCTTGAAGAAAATTCTTGACAAAGCTCCGAAGATCTCTCCTGCTTCTGTCAAACCGAGTGGATACTTCACAACTGTTTATAACGCAGACGGTTCACAGGAATTAGAAAAGTTTGTTACTTCCGGTTCCAACCGTATTTATAAAACAATCAACGAAATACCGGAAGACCTTCAGGACGCTTTTGTAGCGATCGAAGATGAACGTTTTTACAAGCATAACGGAATCGACCTGCAAGGAATTCTTCGTGCCGGTCTTGTCGGCATCACAAGCGGTGACTTTTCTGAAGGTGCCAGCACGATTACCCAGCAATTGATAAAAAATAATGTCTTTCCGAATTTCTCACAGGAAAAGACATTCTTAGACAGTGTCGAACGTAAAATTCAGGAACAGTTCCTTGCTTTGGAGTTGGAAAAGCAGATGAGCAAAGAAGAGATTCTGGAAAATTATATGAATACGATCAACCTAGGACAGAACACACTCGGAGTTCAATCCGCTGCCAAACGCTACTTCAACAAAGACGTATCGCAGCTGACACTCTCAGAATGTACCGTGATCGCCGGCATTACTCAGAATCCTGGAAGATATGACCCTACAGTCAACCCGGAAGAAAATGCCAAGCGGCGCAAACTTGTTCTCGGCAACATGTTAGAACAGAAATATATTTCCCAGGAAGAGTACGATACTGCCATGGCTGATCCCGTTTATGACCGGATTCAGGTTACAAATGCCGATACATCCACAGACACTCCATACACTTATTTTATCGATGAGCTTTCTAAACAAGTCATTTCCGACTTACAGACAAAGCTGGGATATACGGAGACACAAGCCTATAATGCTCTTTACAGCGGTGGTCTTTCCATCTACGCAACTCAGGATGCAAGAATTCAGCAAATCTGTGATGAAGAGTTTTTAAACCCGAATAACTATCCGTACAATACAGAATTTGGCCTGATCGACTATCAGCTCACGATCACACGCTCTGATGGAACTGTCGAAAACTTCAGCAAAGAGATGCTCGAGCAGTATCTGCGTCAGACAAGAAATGACTCTTATCCGCTCGTCTTCTCTACCCCTGAACTTGCTCAGGCGGCGATTGATGAATACAAATCAACAATCTCCCGCGAAGGAGACACTCAGGTGGAAAAAAAGACGATCGTTCCACAACCACAAGCTTCTTTTGTGATTATGGATCAATACACCGGGGAAGTAAAAGCAATCGTCGGAGGACGCGGCGAGAAGACGGAAAGCCTTTCTCTCAACCGTGCGACGGAATCTGCAAGACAGCCTGGTTCCTGTTTTAAGATTGTATCAACTTATGCCCCTGCACTTGATATTGGTGCAATGGGACTTCACACCTCGATCAAAGACGAACCATACCGCTATAAAAACGGAAAAGAAGTCAATAACTGGGATTTTTCCTACAAAGGTTGGGTGACTGTAAGGAAAGCGATCGAACAGTCTATGAATGTCGTTGCAGTCAAAGCACTCACTGAGATTGGAGAGCAGACTGGATTTGATTACCTGAAGAGCTTTGGATTCTCCACTGTTGTAGATCAGGAAGTAATCAACGGACAGACTTTCAGCGATATCCAGCAGGCAACTGCGCTCGGAGGTATCACGCACGGTGTCTATAACCTCGAGATGACTGCCGCCTATGCGTCCCTTGCAAATAACGGAACTTACACAAAACCAAAGTTCTATACGAAGATTCTCGATCATTCTGGAAATGTACTGATTGATAACACTTCCGAGACGCATCAAGTCGTAAAGGCTTCTACTGCCGGACTGCTGACAAATGCAATGATAGATGTTGTGACAAAAGGAACCGGTACCGGTGCTGCACTCAGCAATATGCCAGTATCCGGTAAGACTGGTACAACTTCCGATAATGTAGATATCTGGTTCTCCGGATATACTCCATACTACACTGCTTCTGTCTGGGGTGGATATGACTCCAACAAGCCTATGGATAATACTTCATGGCACCTGACACTGTGGAACAGCATTATGGAGCGAGTACACGAAGGTCTAGAATACAAAGATTTTGTGATGCCTGACACAGTTGAAAAGACTGCCGTCTGTGCAAGTTCTGGAAAGCTGCCGTTGTCCAGCTGTCCACAAGTGACAGAATATGTTGCAACAGATTCCGGTCAAAGATGTGATGGAAAGCACGAAGGCTACTATATGCCTTCTACTAACACTCACTCAGACAGTTCCGCTGAGGACGAGTCAGAAGACGAATCAACTGACAATGAAACAGTAACACCTGACCCAGAAAATCCAAATTCCGGAAATCCAAATGGAAACAACGGTTCTGGAAATGGAAATAATGGATCTGAGAGTGGAACTGGCAACGAAAACGGAAATGGCGAAGACCACGGTGGTGGAGAAACCTCCCCACCTGATCAGGGGGATGGCTCTATCACGCCAGAGGAATAGTATTCCCGGATTTCAAAATCAATTTTCTATACACGAACAAAAAAGAAGACAGAAATGATATTACTAATACTCACATTCAGTTCTGTCTTCTTTTTGTTATCTTTTCGTATATAAGCTTTTACTTTATAAAATCAGTTTTGCAGCTCCGCAGATACCTGCTTCATTTCCAAGCTTTGCAAGAGCAAACTGCACCTTTGCATTTGCAAAGAACATTCTCTCACGAAAATATTTTTCAATATACTGGAGAAGTACTTCGCCTGCCTTCGATACCCCTCCACCGATCACGATCACCGATGGATCAACTGCTGTTGCCAGATTGGCAAGTGCATATCCAAGATAGCGTCCAAACTCTTCGGCAATCTCCATTGCAACTGCATCGTTTGCCTTAACTGCATCAAAGACAGCTTTTGCCGTAATTTCTTCTTCGCGCAATATTGTCTCATCATCATTTTTCGCAAGCCTTTTCTTGGCAAGTCTTACTACACCTGTAGCAGATGCATACTGCTCCAGACATCCACGACCTCCACAGCCACACACTTCTGTCTCCTCATAATTTACACAGAGATGACCAATCTCTCCGCCTGCTCCATGAAATCCCCCTAAAATACGTCCGTCGACAATGATTCCTCCTCCGACTCCCGTTCCAAGTGTAACCATGATCAAATCCTTATTTCCCTGGCCTCCGCCTTTCCACATTTCTCCAAGCGCAGCTACATTTGCATCATTTCCAACCTTCACCTTGATTCCAGTCAGCTCTTCCAGCTCCGCCTTCACATTTTTATACTTCCATCCAAGATTTGCGCTTCCATTTACAATTCCATCTGCCACCGGAGCCGGTACCCCGACACCAATTCCAAGAATCTGCTCTTTCTTCATCTGATGTTCTTCCATTTTGGAAGCAATTGATTTTGCTACATCCGGAAGAATTGCTGCACCTTCATTCTCTGTATAGGTCTTAATCTCCCACTTATCCACGATTGTCCCGTTGAATTCAAATAGTCCTAACTTTACTGTTGTTCCTCCAATGTCCACTCCAAAGCAATAATTCATTTCTCTCGTCTCCTATTTTCTCTTTGTCAAATTCTCCTGCACACGCCTGTACAGTTCCTGTGCTGCATTATATCCCATCTGTTTTTGTCTATGATTTACAGATGCAGATTCTACTATGATCGCAAGATTTCTTCCTGGACGAATCGGGATGGAATGACATACAACACGGTTGCCAAGGAATTCTGTATACTCTTCTTCCAATCCTAACCGGTCATACTGTTTGTCCTTATTCCAGTCTTCCAGTGTGATCACAAGATCTATCGTCTGTGTCTCTTTTACACTCTGAACACCAAACAACGTCTTAACATCTACGATACCAATTCCTCGCAGTTCAATAAAATGTCTCGTGATATCCGGAGCAGTTCCAACCAATGTATCGTCACTGACTTTTCGGATCTCAACCACATCATCTGTCACAAGGCGGTGTCCTCTCTTAATCAGTTCCAGAGCAGCCTCGCTCTTTCCAATTCCGCTCTCGCCCATGATCAGCACACCGACACCGTAGACATCCACAAGCACACCGTGGATGGAGATACACGGGGCCAGTTCCACATTCAGCCACCGGATGATCTCCGCCATGAAAGAAGATGTCGTCTTGTCTGTCAGAAAAATCGGCACATCTTTTTCGACCGCAATTTCCAAAAATCTCTGATCTGGCATAAGATCTCTGCAGAAAATGATACAAGGCACTGGATAGGATAATAGTGACTGGTATACTTCTTCCTTTCTATCATCGCTGAGCTTTTGAAGATAGGTATACTCTACATATCCTACCACTTGTACTCTATCGGATTCAAAATGTTCAAAAAAGCCTGTGAGCTGTAGCGCCGGGCGGTTAATATCCGGCACATTGACTTCTTTTCCTAAAAGACCAATTTGCGGAGTCAGATTTTTTAAATTCATTTTCTCTGCAACTTTCTGTAACTCTACGCTTCCCATAATGCTCTCCTTCTTCATTCTTATTCTCTCCTTAGTATATCATCAATGGAAAAAGTTGTATACTTCATTTGCAGATTTTTCATTCATAGATGGAATTTCTTTTAATTCCTCTATCGTTGCCGCTTTGATCGCATCCAGGCTCATAAAATGCTTCATCAGCGCTTTCCTTCTTGCCGGCCCGATTCCCGGAATATCGTCAAGAATGGAATGTACCTGTCCCTGACTTCTCAGTTTTCTGTGAAATTCGATTGCAAACCGGTGTGCTTCATCCTGAATCCTCGTGATCAGACGAAATCCTTCTGAATTTCTGTCAATCCCAATCTCTTCATTATTGTAATATAGCCCTCTTGTCCTATGATGATCATCTTTCACCATCCCACATACCGGTATCACAATTCCCAGTTGATCCAGCACTTCTAATGCAATATTGACCTGTCCTTTTCCCCCGTCCATCATGATCAAGTCTGGAAATGTCTGGAAGCCTCCGTGATCCTTCCCCTCTTCTCTCTCCCTCATTCCATGTTCGAACCTTCTCGTCAATACTTCCCGCATACTTGCATAGTCATCTGCACCCTGTACCCCTTTGATTTTAAATTTCCGGTAATCGTTTCGCTTCGGTTTCCCTTTCTCATACACGATCATAGAACCAACGGAATTAAATCCATTTGTGTTGGATATATCAAATGCCTCGATTCGTTTCACAGATGCAATTCCCAGCCATTTTTCAATCTCTTTTACCGCTCCGATCGTTCTTCCCTCTTCCCTCTTTAAGCGCTCCTTATCCGTACTCAAAACAAGCTGTGCATTCTTCTTCGCAAGTTCCACCAGCTTCTCCTTCTCCCCTTTTTTCGGCACACGAATGTGAACCCGATGCCCTCTTCTCTCAGACAGCCATTCCTCCAGCACCTCCTGGTCTTCGATTTCCTGCTGGATCATCAACTCTCGTGGCACATATGGCGTCCCCGCATAAAACTGTTTGATAAAACTTGTAAGAATCTCTGCCTTCGGCTCTCTGTCGGCAATCGTCATATAGAAATGATCTCTTCCGATCAGTCTTCCTCCCCGGATGAAAAACACTTGCACCACTGCATCCCGATCCTCCGTTGCCACCGCGAGAATATCTTTATCCTCCCCATCACTGTTCGTAATCTTTTGCTTCTGCGCAATCTGCTTTACACTGGCAAGCAGATCTCGATATTCCATTGCCTTCTCAAATTCCATCGCTTCTGATGCACATTCCATCTTTTCTTGAAGTTCTTTGAGGATAGGATCATATTTTCCGCTCAGAAATTCTACTGCTTTCTGCACCGATTCCCGATATGCTTCCTGACTAATATAATTTTGACACGGTGCATAGCATTGCTTAATGTGATAGTTCAGACATGGTCGCTCTTTCCCGATGTCTTTTGGCAAATTCCGGTTACAGCTCCTTATGTGGTACAGTTTTCTCAGCAGTTCAATCGTATCTTTCACTGCTCCTGCGCTTGTATATGGTCCGAAATACTTCGCCTTATCTTTTTTCATCTCTCTTGCAAACAGAATCCGCGGATATGCCTCCTCTATCGTCACTTTAATAAACGGATACGTCTTGTCATCCATCAGCATCGTATTATACTTCGGTCTGTGTTCCTTGATCAGATTGCATTCCAGTACAAGCGCCTCCAGCTCCGAATCTGTCACAATATATTCAAAGCGCGAAATATGTGTGACCATCTGCTCAATCTTCACTCCTTTATTCCTGCTTGCTTGAAAATACTGCCGTACACGATTCTTTAGGCTGATTGCTTTTCCCACATAAATAATATCATCTTTCTCATCATGCATCAGATAGACTCCCGGTTTTGATGGAAGCTTTTTTAATTCCTCTTCTATATTAAACATTATTTTCTCCCTAATTTCATCTCTTTCCCTACAGTTGCATATATCGAATAAACGCATATGATTTTGATTCCACAAAATGTTTTTAACGCAAGAGGAGTGCCGAAAGGCACTCCTCTTTTCCACCACATCTGATCCATAGCTGTTTTCCCTGTGAACTTATGATTTCTATTTTCACTGACCATTATTAGCAATATCAGATACTCTTTATTTTTTTATATTAGTGGTCCTGCCCGCTCTCCTGTGCAGCATCCTCTTGTGCGGCACTCTCTTGTAGAGTATTTCTTTCTGCTTCGTTTTCTTCCGTGACATCCTCTTGTGCCACATCTGCTGTGGAAACTTCCTTCATTGAGATTCTAGCCTCTTTTTCCTGAGTACCGTCCTCGATTCCCTGAACTTTGTGAAAAATCTCCATGAATTCTTTTCCGGTAATCGTCTCTTTTTCAATCAAGAATGCTGCAATTTCATCCAGAGCCCTGCGATTCTCAGATAAAAGTCTCTTTGCCTCAGCATAAGCTTCTTTCAGAATTCTCATAACTTCTGTATCAATCTCTGCTGCTGTCGCCTCACCACAATTCATAACTGGACGTCCGTCCAAGTATCTGTTTTGAATAGACTCCAGACCGATCAGACCAAACTTCTCTGACATACCATACTGAGTGATCATCGCTCTGGCCACCTGTGTCGCCTTCTCGATATCGTTGGAAGCCCCAGTTGTAACTGTATCAAATACAATCTCTTCCGCAGCTCTTCCCCCGAGCATACCAACGAGCATTGCCTCCAGCTCCTTCTTTGTATTTAAGAACTTTTCTTCCTCTGGTGTATGCATAACATATCCAAGCGCTCCCATCGTTCTTGGTACAATCGTAATCTTCTGTACCGGCTCTGCATCTTTCTGAAGTGCACTGACGAGCGCATGACCTACTTCATGATATGAAACGATTCTTCTCTCCTCCGCATTCATGATACGGTCTTTCTTCTCTTTTCCGACAAGAACTACTTCTACTGCTTCAAACAGATCTTCCTGCGATACCACTTTTCTTCCATGCTTGACTGCATTGATCGCAGCCTCATTGATCATGTTTGCAAGATCTGAACCGACTGCCCCTGATGTTGCCAGTGCAATTGCTTCCAAATCGACTGTCTCATCCATTTTGACGTCCTTTGCATGAACTTTCAAAATGTCCACACGTCCTTTCAGATCCGGCTTATCTACGATGATCCGTCTATCAAAACGTCCCGGCCTTAATAGCGCCGGATCAAGGATCTCCGGACGGTTTGTCGCTGCAAGAATCAGCAGACCTTTGTCCGTGTCAAATCCATCCATCTCTGCAAGAAGCTGATTTAAAGTCTGTTCTCGCTCATCATTGCTTCCCATCGCATTATCTCTGCTCTTACCGATCGCATCAATCTCATCGATGAAAATAATACACGGAGCCATCGCCTGAGCTTCTTTGAATAAATCTCGCACTCTCGATGCACCCACACCGACATACATCTCTACAAATGCAGAACCTGACAGAGAGAAGAACGGTACTTTTGCTTCTCCCGCAACCGCTTTTGCAAGCAATGTCTTACCGGTTCCCGGAGGTCCTACAAGAAGCGCTCCTTTTGGAAGCTTTGCACCGATTCCGGTATATTTGCCTGGATTATGAAGAAAATCCACCACTTCCTGAAGTGATTCTTTCGCCTCATCTTCTCCTGCTACATCACGGAAGGTAACTCCGGTTTCCTTCTCTACATACATCTTTGCATTACTCTTTCCAATGCCCATCATTCCGCCGCTCTTGGACATCCGACGCATCAGGAAACTCAAACCGATCCAAATAAATGCGAATGGAAGTACAATACTGATCAGAATATTAAAAAGCATTGCTGAAGTCGAATCTGGAATCTCTGCCCCATACTTAACGCCCGCTTCATAGAGACGCTGTGAAAGATTCTCATCTTCTACTTTTCCAGTAAAATATTTTACTTTCAGCCCTGGAACTTTCTCCTCTTTCGGAGTAATTATAAGCTCATTGGCGCCGATCCGAACTTCTTCTACTTTACCGTCATCTACCATCTTCAGAAATTCACTGTACGCAATCTCCTTTGATGTGCTTTCTTCCATAAATTGATAAAGGCCAAGCACAATGACCGCCGCAATCAATGTTGTAATTATAATAATCCCAAAGCCCTGTTTGTTGTTCTTCTGGTTATTTTTGTTTTGGTTGTCCATTCTTTTCCTCCTAATTATCATCTCTTTTATTATAAGTATGGTCTCCTCATAAATCAATAAAAACATTGTGAAATCAGCACTGCATTTCTAAAACTTTTGTGAATTTCCCCATTGCACCTCCTGTTTCCCATTAGGAAATTTTTCTCCTTGCAAAACACAATTGTTTTATAGTATACTATTGACGTATGTTTATTATATACAACTTTTTAGTAACATTATAATATAAGAATGAGATAAAGGACTGAATGCGCTATGAAAATTGGATTTGACAACGATAAGTATCTGACCATGCAGTCAGAACATATCAGAAAAAGAATTGATCAATTTGACAACAAATTGTATCTGGAATTCGGTGGGAAATTATTTGACGACTATCATGCCTCCAGAGTACTTCCGGGATTCGCACCGGACAGCAAGCTGAAACTGCTTATGCAGTTATCCGATCAGGCCGAAATTGTCATTGTCATCAGTGCCGGTGACATCGAAAAAAATAAAGTCCGCGGAGATCTCGGAATCACCTACGACTCAGATGTACTCCGTCTGATTGAATCTTTCCGCGAGCAAGGACTCTTTGTCGGCAGTGTTGTGATCACTCAGTATACCGGTCAGAGCAGCGCCAATCTGTTTAAAACAAGACTGGAGAAGCTTGGCATCCGTGTATATATCCACTATGTGATCGAAGGTTACCCTTCTAACATTCCGCTGATCGTCAGTGACGAAGGTTATGGAAAGAACGATTACATCGAGACTTCCAGACCACTTGTAATCATCACAGCTCCTGGACCTGGAAGCGGGAAGATGGCAACCTGTCTCTCTCAGCTCTATCATGAGCATAAGCGTGGTGTCCGCGCCGGATATGCAAAATTTGAGACGTTCCCTATCTGGAACATTCCTTTAAAACATCCGGTCAATCTTGCCTATGAGGCTGCTACCGCTGATTTAAATGACGTCAATATGATCGACCCATTCCATCTGGAAGCCTACGGCATTACAACTGTCAATTATAATCGTGATGTGGAAATTTTCCCGGTGCTCAGTGCTATTTTCGAAAAAATATATGGAGAAAACCCTTACAAATCCCCGACAGATATGGGTGTAAATATGGCCGGAAACTGTATCTGTGACGATGAAGCGTGTCGTGATGCATCCAATCAGGAAATTATCCGCCGCTACTATCAGGCATTGAATGGGCTCGCAGAAGGAACTTCCACCGAAGAAGAAGTATTTAAGATTGAACTTCTGATGAAACAGGCGCATATTACAGTCAATGACCGTACCGTTGTAGATGCCGCACTGAAGCGTGCTGAAGAGACAGGTGCTCCTGCTGCCGCTTTAGAACTTCCTGATGGAAGTATCATTACCGGAAAAACAAGCAACCTTCTCGGAGCATCTGCTGCATTACTTTTAAATGCTCTGAAGAAGCTCGCCGGCATTGAGGATGAAGTGCACATCATTTCTCCATCTGCTATCGAACCGATCCAAAAACTGAAAACTTCCTATCTGGGAAGTAAAAATCCGCGCCTTCATACTGATGAAGTTCTGATTGCACTTTCCATCAGCGCCGCAACAAATGAAACCGCACAGCTTGCCTTAGATCAGATTCCAAAATTAAGAGGCTGTCAGGTTCATACATCCGTAATGCTCTCCGAAGTTGACGTCAAGCAATTCAAAAAGCTTTCCATCCAGCTGACTTCTGAAGCAAAATATGAGAACAAAAAACTTTATCATTAATTCTGAACAATAAAAAAGACCCGTACGGTAAGATTCCTAAAAATCAGATTTTCAAGGATTTCTCTCTTACCGTACGGGTCTTTTTTATTTTCTTTTTAGTATCTGTTTATCATTACTCTCCAACTCTGTTCTCTGCAATTATCCGAAATAGTTCTATGCACCTGTCTGCTCAAACTGAGAATTATAGAGATTTGCATAAAATCCACCTTTTTCCAACAGCTCTTCATGATTTCCCTGCTCTACGATATCTCCATCCTTCATAACAAGGATCAAATCCGCATCACGGATTGTAGACAATCTATGCGCGATGATAAAACTTGTTCTGCCCTTCATCAGATTATCCATAGCTTTCTGGATCCTGATTTCCGTTCTTGTATCCACTGAGCTAGTCGCCTCGTCTAAGATCAAAATCTTTGGATCTGCCAGAATCGCTCTTGCAATCGTAAGCAACTGCTTTTGTCCCTGTGATACATTGCTTGCTTCCTCATTCAACTCCATATCATATCCATCTGGAAGGGTCTGCACAAACCGGTGTACATATGCTGCCTTTGCTGCCTCTACGACTTCTTCATCGGTCGCATCAAGCTTTCCATAGCGGATATTGTCTTTGATCGATCCATGGAACAGCCATGTATCTTGCAGCACCATTCCAAACATCTGTCGAAGTTCACTTCTGTTAAAATCTTTCAGATTATGTCCATCGATCAAAATTTCTCCACTGTTGACATCGTAAAATCTCATCAGAAGTTTGATCATTGTTGTCTTTCCTGCTCCGGTCGGTCCTACAATGGCAATTTTCTGTCCTTCCTTCACCTTTGCAGAGAAGTCATTGATAATTATACGATCTTCATTATATCCAAAATGAACATGTTTAAATTCTACATCTCCCTTCAATCCCTCTACGGAAACCGGATGCTCTGCAAACTGGTCTTCTTCCTCTTCTTCCAAAAATTCAAAAACTCTCTCAGAAGCTGCCGCTGTAGACTGTAACATATTGGCCACCTGTGCCACCTGTGTGATTGGCTGCGTAAAACTTCTTACATATTGGATAAAGGACTGGATATCTCCGACTTCAATCGCATCTTTGATTGCCAGATATCCACCTAAAATTGCTACTGCCACATATCCAAGATTTCCAATAAACTGCATGATCGGCATCATCATCCCCGAGAAAAACTGAGATTTCCATGCAGACTGATATAAAATTTCATTTGTCTCAGTAAACTCCCGGATGACATCATCTTCCTTGTTAAATGCTCTGACAATGCTGTGGCCTCCATAGACCTCCTCTACCTGTCCGTTGACATGTCCCAAATACTCTTGTTGATTCTTGAAGTGTTTCTGTGATTTCTTTACAATCGTGGAAATCAGGAGCATTGACACCGGAAGAATTAACAATGCTACAACAGTCATCAGAGGACTGATGCTGAGCATCATAGCCAAAATACCTATGATCGTCGTAAAAGAAGTAATGATCTGTGTCGCACTCTGGTTCAAACTCTGGCTTAATGTATCCACGTCATTGGTAACTCTGGAAAGCACCTCGCCGTGCGTCTTTGTATCAAAATAATTCATCGGCATACGGTTGATCTTCTCAGAAATTTCTTTTCTGAGTTTGTAAGTCAGCTTCTGGGACACTCCTGTCATAATAAATCCCTGAATAAAGGAGAACAGCGCACTCAACACATACAATCCTAACAGAAACAGAAGGATTTGCGTAATTTTGTCAAAATCAATTCCACTTCCACCTGACACTTTGCTTACAAGTCCATGAAAGATTTCTGTTGTGGCTTTTCCAAGAATCTTCGGTCCTACGATAGTGAATATCGTACTTCCGACTGCAAAAAGCATCACTGCAAATATTCCCAACTTATATGCGCTCATATATTTCAGGAGTTTCTTCATTGTGCCTTTGAAATCTTTTGCTTTCTCTCCGGCTCGCATGCCGCCCATATGGCCACCACCATGTCTTTGTCCTTTACTCATGCCTATCTGCCCCCTTCCTGTTCATCCTGATTAAGATCTCGTTCCAGTTCTTTTTCCGATAACTGAGATGCCGCAATCTGATAATATACATCACAATTTTTCAGCAATTCTTTATGCGTTCCAATTCCCGCAACCTTTCCTTCATCCAGAACAATAATCTGATCTGCATGGAGGATCGTGCTGATTCTTTGTGCAACAATGATGACTGTGCTGTTCACAGTATGTTCTTTTAATGCTTTCCGCAATGTTACATCGGTCTTATAGTCCAAAGCAGAAAAACTATCGTCAAAAATAAATATCTTTGGATCTTTCGCAATTGCCCTTGCAATCGATAAACGTTGTTTCTGTCCACCAGAAACATTTCCTCCGCCCTGGGAGATTCTGCTGTCGTAACATTTTGGCTTCTCCTCAATGAATTCTGCTGCCTGAGCCACCTTTGCAGCCTCCATCATCGTCTCTTCACTTCCGTCTGGATTCCCATACAAAATGTTGCTTGCAATGGTTCCTGAGAACAGAACTCCTTTCTGCGGCACATAGCCAAGCTGGTCTCTCAACTCATGCTGTGTTACATTTCGGATATCTTCCCCATCAATCGTAATTTTTCCTTCTGTCACATCATAAAATCTTGGAATCAGATTTACCATTGTAGATTTACCACTTCCGGTACTTCCGATGATCGCTGTCGTCTCACCCGGTTTTGCTGTAAAGGAAATATCATGCAGCACATCTTCCTCCGCACCCGGATACCGGAACGATACGTGGTTAAATTCTACCATCCCCTTGCCTTCTTTCAGATGTTTCGGCTGCTTCGGATCATTGATCAGCGTTGTACTTGTCAACACTTCATCCACACGCGTTGCAGAAACCGCCGCTCTCGGAAGCATGATTGAGATCATACAGATCATCAAGAATGCCATAATAATCTGCATTGTATATTGAATAAATGCCATCATATCTCCAACTTGCATCTGACCATCGTTAATTCCATTTGCACCTACCCATACAATCAGGATTGAGATTGCATTCATGATCAGCATCATCGTCGGCATCATAAAGGTCATAGCACGATTGACAAATAAGTTTGTCTTTGTCAAATCTTTGTTTGCCTGATCAAATCGCTCTTCCTCATGCTTTTCTGTACTGAACGCACGGATAACAGACAATCCAGTAAGAATTTCTCTTGTAACAAGATTTAATCGGTCTACCAGATTTTGCAAGATCTTAAATTTCGGCATTGCTACAACAAATAAGACCATTACGACCATCGCAATCAGGACAACTGCAAGCCCGATGATCCAAGACATAGACACATTCGTATGGAATACTTTGAATACACCTCCCATTCCCATGATCGGTGCATAAAGTACCATTCGCAAAATCATCACCGTCAGCATCTGAATCTGCTGTATATCATTTGTGCTTCTCGTAATCAATGATGCAGTTGAAAACTTGTCAAATTCTCCATTTGAAAATTCTACCACCTTACGGAATACTTTTCCTCGCAGATCTCGCCCTGTCGAAGCACCTACTTTGGATGCCAGGAATCCAACAATCATACTGACAATCATTCCAACCGCAGCAAGCGCCAGCATTTTTCCTCCTGTGCGCAACATATAACCGGTCTGAATCTTATCTGTATCCATTCCCAAGTTTTTATATGCTTCTTTGAGATAAATGGTCGCCGCCTGTTCCAACATCGTCTCCGGCATCTCATCGACCTTCTCTCCAATCTGAGTCACCATCTGCGCCCGCTGTTCTTCTGGCATCATGCCAAGCACATCAAAAACTGTTATGTCTTCGCTTAACATTTCTTTTGGGAGACTGGCAAACATCGCATCTGTCATTTCCTTTGTCTCCTCACTGTCTGATGAAAACACAGTCACAAGCATCATCGGTTTACTTAAGATTGCCCCGATTTTATCTGTTCTCTTCTCATTCTTCAAAATTCCATCCTTCAGCACATATGCCTCAGACTCATAAGTATCTGTATCTCTTTCATACGCGTCTAGAACCGTCTTCTGATCCTTCTCAGAAACAAACAAAAATAATCTGTCTATATCTTCCACAGAAATCTGTTCTGGTATCGCCGTGTCAATTCCGCCCTGCTGGATACCGACATTTACAATGTCTGATGTATATCCCGGCAACGACAAGTCACAGTAAGCCTGAAGTACAAGAAACACAACAATCATCAGAATGGTTGCTGCATACGGCTTCATAAATTTAAATAATTTTCCCATTTTAATCTTCCTTTCTGCCTGCACTCTTTAAATTGTCTCTCATCTGAAGCAAGAGTCTGCGAAAAAGCATTACTTCCTGCTCATTCATATTTGCGAACGCTTCCTGTTCCAACTGCTCCATCACAGTTTCCATTTTTGCCGCAATATTCTTTCCTTTCTCCGTAAGAAAAATTCTCATGATCCTCTGATCATTTTCATCCTGCTTCTTCTCTATATACGCTTCCGCTTCCAACTTCTTTAACATTACGGTAATCGAAGGAGGCTTTACACCGATATGTTTTGCCAGTTCCTTCTGTGCCATGCCTCTGTGATCTTGATCTTTGCAATTCAATGCCCACAAAAGTCCCGCCTGTCCCGGATGTATATCTAACTCCTTAAACAGACAAATGCTTCTCTGCAAATACAGGTGCATCACATGACACATCAATAACTGTGTACTCTCTCCCATTCTGTCTCTCCTTTCTAAATTAGTTAATTGTTTAATTAATATTTTATTTTTCTATACAAAAAATGTCAATATCCATTCGTACTATTTATATTTTTTTAATATTTTTCACCGAAAATTTAATTAAATATTTAATTATTTTTTGACTGTGAAGGTATAAGAAGAGAATCGTGTGATAGGCTTGTTGTCTGGTGACGACGATTATCCAATGTGTCGTAGACCCCTTGCTTTAGCTGTGGGGAATGTCAAGTCGGCACAATACAAAAACAGCTCTTATAGGGATATATTGTAATTTAAATTTTATGAACTACCACTTGCATTTTCTCTAACAAAAAATGGAAGTGGTTTCGTACCGCTTGCGCAAATACAAGCCCGCTCATGAGGGTTGCTATCCATTGCTGGAATACATGGTATTGTATTTTTTTACAATCATTTTATTTAGGAGGCGATAATCTGTTATACCTTCAAAAGCTGTTGAATATGCTTTCTTAAAATATTGCCGGCACCATTTAAGTCGGCATTAATGAGCATCTGTTCTTTCGTGCAATATAGTCTACCACTAACACGCTTACCTGAAAAAGAAGGTTTTTCCTGATACCAACAACTGGGATTTTATCTCCATCAACAAGACTTGCTTTTGGTGTGTAAGATTCTTCTTGTTCCATTACAAATAAGCCATTCTCTTCTGCTTTGTATTTGATGCAATAACTAAGCGTTGCGATAGGCATTTGAACAAAAATCTGGTTATTGTGGTGTCCCAGATTACAGTTTTGTTTCCAATTCTTATTTTTACCAAGTACGATAGCTCGTATATCATTTTCGAGGCAAAATTTTACAACATCAGATGCAATTTTATGCAATGCATCATGAAAGAATTGATTCCTTTTACGATTCAATTGTTCCATACGCCTGGTATTCAACACCCCCTGTTGTTTTGCTTCTTTTGCCTCGTGTCCTTGCATCGCAATGGACTGATAGTACGAACGTTGCTTATTATACCATTGATTTTGTGCTTTTAATGCACCGCCTTTGTAGCGCATGCACTTTTGTGTATTGCTTACGAGAGCTACGATGTTTGAAATTCCAAAATCAATGCCGCAACCATTACCGTTTTCTGGTAATGGTTCTGTTGACTCAGTTTCATAAACACAGATTACAAGGAAATCACTATAATAAGGTCTTACACGTACCTCTTTCAAAGAGCCACTTACATAACCAATTGGAAGGTAGTCGCCATGAAAATGTGGAAACTTCAAATAGATTTTGCCATTGTTGTCGCGAATTGCACAATCTTGATTTGTAAAATGTAACCCGGATACAGATCCTTTCTTTTTGTAATGTGGCATTTGTGGAGCACCAAGAAACATCGGTGATAATACCAGAATGATTGTACAAAAATACATTCAAAACCAAGGAAGCAAAAATTAACCGCATTCACCCACGCTCATGCGAAGTATGCTATGGGCGTGGTACTCTGCTAAGTATTTATAGGCAGAGTAATTACACATTTGAGCTTCTGAAAGCAAAAATAAAAAAATATTAAGAAATGTTTGTAGAAAAATATGATATACTGTGAAAAACGAAACATAGTAAATACGATGACAAAAGGAACGAAAGGAGATGTTCTATGAAACGCTGGAAACTAGTTGTTGTATTGTTGGTGATCATCACTTTAAGTAGCCCATTTTTATTTGATTACATATTAAAAGCAAAACGGAATCATTTCATTAAAGATACCTTTGGCTTTAATAAAAAAGAGTTTAAGGTTTTAAAAGAAACAGATAGTCACAGAGGTTTTCATGGAGATGGAGATTACGTTCTAATATTAGATTGCTCTGAAAATAAAGAAAAAGCATTGGAATATACAAAGGAATGGAAAATCCTTCCATTGACAGAGAATCTTCAGCTTTTAATGTATGGAGGTGAAAAAGAAGATCATTTTTATAATTATAATCTGGCTGATGCTTCAAATATTCCTGAAATTAAGAATGGATATTATTATTTTTATGATAGATATGCAAACAGCAAAGATACTAAAGATGACACGAATATATTTAGAGGTTCCTTCAATTTTTCTTTAGCACTATATGATTTAGATACGGATATAATGTATCTTTTAGAATTTGATACATAGCGGTTTACAACATTGGAATTGACACGTTTTGATAGGAAGTAAAAACAATAAGAAGATTGAATTGGTAAAGGAGCTTGCGCACATGAAGAAATTTTTACCTTGGATACTAGCATCAGGGGGAATTATGTTGGGATTGCCTTGTCTTGCGGTTACCTTTCTAGAAGATGACAGCGGAATGGCAACTTGCCTTATTCTACTTTTTGCATTGAACCCTATTTACGCAATTTGTGCCGGAGTATATGCTGGTAAATACATAAAAAAATTATGCGCATCACCAATTCTTACAGCGTTATTCTTTTTGGCTGGTACATGGTTGTTTTTGGATATAGGTGAAAAGGCATTTCTCTTATATGCATTGGTCTATTTATTCTTAGGGATCTTGGCGATGCTGATTTCTATGTTCCTAAAGAAAAAGCACTAAGGGAAATTCTTTTGGTTGTTGAATCGTTTAAAAAGCATAGAGTTATCGTGCAGCTATTTCATTAGAACTGTGTTCCATACATTATCCTGCAGGGATTACTACTCTTTAAAATTTAAAATAAAAAAAGCCTTAAAACAACAATTCTACGCTGTTCTTAAGGCTTTTCAAAGCAGGGGATGAGAGAATCGAACTCCCACCAAAAGTTTTGGAGACTCCTATCATACCATTTGACCAATCCCCTATATACTATTATATATACCTTCAAAATCACATACAGTCAACTACTTTTCTAAGTTTTTTCTCTCTCCATCCATTCTCCTATCACCACTTGGTTATGCCCTCGACCGATTAGTAACAGTCAGCTCCATACATTACTGCACTTCCACCTCTGTCCTATCTACCTCGTCGTCTTCAAGGGGTCTTACAACTTGCGTTGGGATATCTCATCTTGAGGGGGGCTTCACGCTTAGATGCCTTCAGCGTTTATCCCGTCCCGGCTTGGCTACTCTGCCATGCACTTGGCAGTGCAACAGATACACCAGCGGCCAGTCCACCCCGGTCCTCTCGTACTAAGGGCAGCTCCTCTCAAATATCCTACGCCCACGCCGGATAGGGACCGAACTGTCTCACGACGTTCTGAACCCAGCTCGCGTACCGCTTTAATGGGCGAACAGCCCAACCCTTGGGACCTACTTCAGCCCCAGGATGCGATGAGCCGACATCGAGGTGCCAAACCACTCCGTCGATGTGAACTCTTGGGAGTGATAAGCCTGTTATCCCCAGGGTAGCTTTTATCCGTTGAGCGATGGCAATCCCACTTTATACCACCGGATCACTAAGTCCTACTTTCGTACCTGCTCCACCCGTCGGTGTCGCAGTCAAGCTCCCTTCTGCCTTTGCACTCTTTGAATGGTTTCCGACCATTCTGAGGGAACCTTTGAGCGCCTCCGATACCCTTTCGGAGGCGACCGCCCCAGTCAAACTCCCCACCTGACATTGTCCCCCAGCCGGGTCACGGCTGCTGGTTAGAAACCCAGTACTGCAAGGGTGGTATCCCAACAGCGACTCTGTATCTACTGGCGTAAATACTTCTCAGTCTCCCACCTATCCTGTACATGCAATACCGAATCCCAGTATCAAGCTGGAGTAAAGCTCCATGGGGTCTTTCCGTCCTGGCGCAGGTAACCAGCATCTTCACTGGTATTTCAATTTCACCGGGTGCATTGTCGAGACAGTGCCCAAATCATTACGCCTTTCGTGCGGGTCGGAACTTACCCGACAAGGAATTTCGCTACCTTAGGACCGTTATAGTTACGGCCGCCGTTTACTGGGGCTTAAGTTCAAAGCTTCGCTTACGCTAACCTCTCCCCTTAACCTTCCAGCACCGGGCAGGCGTCAGCCCATATACTTCACCTTTCGGTTTTGCATAGACCTGTGTTTTTGCTAAACAGTTGCTTGGGCCAATTCTCTGCGGCCAGTTCTCACTGGCACTCCTTCTCCCGAAGTTACGGAGTCATTTTGCCGAGTTCCTTAACAATGCTTCTCCCGTCGGCCTTAGGATTCTCTCCTCATCCACCTGTGTCGGTTTACGGTACGGGTATGATATAAACAATAGCGGCTTTTCTTGACGCATGGCTCACGGGCTTCCCTACTCTCAGTTCGGTCCGCATCACGTCTTCAGATTGAGAAGCGGATTTGCCAACTCCTCTCCTACTTCGCTTGCACCGGGCTTTCCATTCCCGGCTCCCGCTCTCCACACGTGTCCCCACAGTTCTGTTATATCATAGTACAGGAATTTCAACCTGTTGTCCATCGACTACGTCTTTCGACCTCGCCTTAGGCCCCGACTTACCCAGAGCAGATCAGCTTTACTCTGGAAACCTTAGATATTCGGCCGGAAGGATTCCCACCTTCCTCTCGCTACTCATTCCGGCATTCTCTCTTCTTAAAAGTCCACTGCTCCTTCCGGTACAGCTTCTTCCCTTTAAGAATGCTCCTCTACCAATTGATTACTCAATTCCACAGCTTCGGTAGTGTGTTTCAGCCCCGGACATTTTCGGCGCAGGACCTCTCGACTAGTGAGCTATTACGCACTCTTTGAATGTATGGCTGCTTCTGAGCCAACATCCTAGTTGTCTTCGAAATCCCACATCCTTTTCCACTTAACACACATTTTGGGACCTTAGCTGGTGGTCTGGGCTCTTTCCCTTTCGACTATCCAACTTATCTCGTATAGTCTGACTCCCATACATCATCTACGCGGCATTCGGAGTTTGATATTCTTCGGTAAGCTTTGACGCCCCCTAGGAAATTCAGTGCTCTACCTCCGCAAGACTCGTATGAGGCTAGCCCTAAAGCTATTTCGAGGAGAACCAGCTATCTCCGGGTTCGATTGGAATTTCTCCCCTATCCACACCTCATCCCCACCCTTTTCAACGGATGTGGGTTCGGTCCTCCATTGCCTTTTACGGCAACTTCAACCTGGACATGGATAGATCACCCGGTTTCGGGTCTACTCTGACTGACTTCACGCCCTGTTCAGACTTGGTTTCCCTTCGGCTCCAGACCTTCAGTCCTTAACCTTGCCAGCCAGCGTAACTCGCCGGACCGTTCTACAAAAAGTACGCGGTTCATCATATAAAGATGTTCCACAGCTTGTAAACATATGGTTTCAGGTTCTCTTTCACTCCCCTCCCGGGGTCCTTTTCACCTTTCCTTCACAGTACTATGCGCTATCGGTCACTAAGGAGTATTTAGCCTTACGGGGTGGTCCCCGCTCATTCCCACAAGGTTTCTCGTGTCTCGTGGTACTCTGGATCCTGCCGTGCTCGCTCGCCTTTCATGTACGGGGCTTTCACCCTCTCTGGCTGGCTTTCCCAAAACCATTCTACTAGGCTTACTCATCACTTACGCAGTCCGAACCCCGGAATGCACGCATCCCGGTTTGGGCTCTTCCGCTTTCGCTCGCCGCTACTCACAGAATCGATGTTTCTTTCTCTTCCTCCGGCTACTTAGATGTTTCAGTTCACCGGGTTCCCTTCTTAACGTTATGTATTGGCGTTAAGATGACGGAGGTTTGCTCCGCCGGGTTTCCCCATTCAGATATCTCCGGATCATTGGATATTTGCTCCTCCCCGAAGCTTTTCGCAGCTTATCACGTCTTTCATCGGCTCTTAGTGCCAAGGCATCCACCATACGCTCTTTCTAGCATAACCAACTTGCTTCGTCCACGGGTATGGACTTAGCTACACATATCTAGCGTGATATGCGTTGGCAATAGTTTGTTGTTTTTATTCGTTTTCTCGAATCAGTTCTCATTTCTGCTCTTGCAAGCTTCCATGATCACCTCGGATGTCTTGATATTTTTCTTATCATTTCATTTCTGTATGCGATTTTCAAGGTACATAAAGATGCGAGCGCCTGAAAAACGATTGTGTGTGACAAGCTTGCTTGTCTAAGCACGATTGCTTTTTCATGCATTGGCATGTAATGCCATGACCGAAGGAACGTAGTTCCTGAGGTTCGCATCTATTTTTTTGATATTGACTGTTTTATCAGTCATCAGAAAGCTAAATCTTTTCAGTTTTCTGATCACTGGTAAATCCAGTATCTTTTTTATAAATCTGGCAGCCACCTGCTCTCCCACACCGTCTCCAGTGCAGTACCATCGGCCGCTGAGGTCTTAACCATCGTGTTCGGGATGGGTACGGGTGTTTCCCCTCAGCGCATCGCCACCAGAAGCTTTTCGTTCTTTTCAGAACACTCATAACTAAACAATAGACTTTTTTCAATCCTTACTTCTTTCTTCCTTAGAAAGGAGGTGATCCAGCCGCACCTTCCGATACGGCTACCTTGTTACGACTTCACCCCAGTTATCGGTCCCACCTTCGGCAGCTCCCTCCTTGCGGTTGGGTCACTGACTTCGGGCGTTACTGACTCCCATGGTGTGACGGGCGGTGTGTACAAGACCCGGGAACGTATTCACCGCGACATTCTGATTCGCGATTACTAGCGATTCCAGCTTCATGTAGTCGAGTTGCAGACTACAATCCGAACTGAGACGTTATTTTTGGGATTTGCTCGGCCTCACGACTCTGCTTCCCTTTGTTTACGCCATTGTAGCACGTGTGTAGCCCTGCTCATAAGGGGCATGATGATTTGACGTCATCCCCACCTTCCTCCAGGTTATCCCTGGCAGTCTCTCCAGAGTGCCCGGCCTTGCCGCTGGCTACTGAAGATAGGGGTTGCGCTCGTTGCGGGACTTAACCCAACATCTCACGACACGAGCTGACGACAACCATGCACCACCTGTCTCCTCTGTCCCGAAGGAAAGCTCCGATTAAAGAGCGGTCAGAGGGATGTCAAGAGCAGGTAAGGTTCTTCGCGTTGCTTCGAATTAAACCACATGCTCCACCGCTTGTGCGGGTCCCCGTCAATTCCTTTGAGTTTCATTCTTGCGAACGTACTCCCCAGGTGGACTACTTATTGCGTTGGCTGCGGCACCGAAGAGCTTTGCTCCCCGACACCTAGTAGTCATCGTTTACGGCGTGGACTACCAGGGTATCTAATCCTGTTTGCTCCCCACGCTTTCGAGCCTCAACGTCAGTCATCGTCCAGCAAGCCGCCTTCGCCACTGGTGTTCCTCCTAATATCTACGCATTTCACCGCTACACTAGGAATTCCGCTTGCCTCTCCGACACTCTAGCTGCACAGTTTCCAAAGCAGTCCCGGGGTTGAGCCCCGGGCTTTCACTTCAGACTTGCACTGCCGTCTACGCTCCCTTTACACCCAGTAAATCCGGATAACGCTTGCCCCCTACGTATTACCGCGGCTGCTGGCACGTAGTTAGCCGGGGCTTCTTAGTCAGGTACCGTCATTTTCTTCCCTGCTGATAGAAGTTTACATACCGAAATACTTCATCCTTCACGCGGCGTCGCTGCATCAGGGTTTCCCCCATTGTGCAATATTCCCCACTGCTGCCTCCCGTAGGAGTTTGGGCCGTGTCTCAGTCCCAATGTGGCCGTTCACCCTCTCAGGCCGGCTACTGATCGTCGCCTTGGTGGGCCATTACCCCACCAACTAGCTAATCAGACGCGGGTCCATCTCATACCACCGGAGTTTTTCACACTCGATCATGCGATCACGTGTGCTTATGCGGTATTAGCAGTCATTTCTAACTGTTATCCCCCTGTATGAGGCAGGTTACCCACGCGTTACTCACCCGTCCGCCACTCAGTCACTTGAGCTTCCTTCCGAAGAATTCCATTCAAGTGCTTCGTTCGACTTGCATGTGTTAAGCACGCCGCCAGCGTTCATCCTGAGCCAGGATCAAACTCTCGTTAAAAGTGTTTGTTTCCAGTCAAGAATCACTACTAGCAATCCTATCCCTTTTACTGTTTTTAGGTTGACATTTCTGTCTGTTCTGAAATTTTCTCAATTGTTCGAAATTTTCAGGGTTGTGTTGTCTATTGTTTAATTATCAATGTTCTGTTTGTTTCGCTCTCTTGCGACAGCTATATTAGATTATCACATCTTTTTATCTTTGTCAACAACTTTTTCATCTTTTTTTGAAATCTTTTCTTTTCTACTTTCATAGCCTTTTTTCGATTCCATATCTCCGATGCTTTTTGTTGTTTTCCTGTCACACTATTGAGTGCTTTTTATATTAACATTTCCAACAGTACTTGTCAACTGTTTTTATTTTCAACATTTCAACTTCATACCGTCTTCACTTGTCAATTTTTCACCATGTCATCTATCTGTTGATACTTTATGGTAAACGGAGAAAGAGGGATTTGAACCCTCGCACCGCTATTAACGATCTACTCCCTTTCCAGGGGAGCCCCTTCAGCCACTTGGGTATTTCTCCAAAACGCCTTTCGTTCTTTTGGCATAAGAAAACCACCGATGATTGATTGGTGGTTTTCCTAACGCAGAGGGTGGGATTCGAACCCACGCGCCCTTTCGGACAAACGGTTTTCAAGACCGCCTCGTTATGACCACTTCGATACCTCTGCATCTATTAAGTTTTTGTCATCTCTTGAAGACAAGATGTATTCTATCACGGATATTTCCAACTGTCAACACTTTTTCTAAACTTTTTTTATTTTTTTATTTTTCGGGAATTTTTCTGCTAACATGAACCTTTAATCTCGCTGCCCTTCCGGCGATTTCAGGTATCATTTTTATATCTAAAAATCGCCTGGAAGTAAGTAATAAACCATTGTCCAACCGGATCCTCGCTATGTCAACTACCCACGACCTAAAGGTCATGGGATTGTAACTGCCCAGTCGTACGAACGACATACGTCTCCGACTTTTAACCCCAAAAGATATTGCTATCTAAAGTGGCGTTACATCATAGGGTGGTTGACAACACCCTTTACGGATAAGATATGCTCATCTGTAACTGTATCAGGTACTAAACTTCCCATGCCATACAGTAATAATGTCTTTACGATTAAGATTTTACGCAGTACACGAATTTCGTATTGCAATCTCATATCTTGTCAATGTACAAAAGAGTGCCTTGATGAGCAGCACATCGAACGGTTTTCTCTTTAAGAACTGCTACAGTCAGTGTAGTATATTTAACAACAATCAACAAGGCTCCTCCTGAGAAAAAGGCCTGCAATTTCCAGATCTTCCGGCGTTGTAATTTTTATATTTTCATAAGAACCGAAAACAAGCTTGACTGGATGTTCTGTCATTCTTTCGACAACCATCGCATCATCTGTCGCCTTCTCCCATCCACTCTGGATTAATTTTTCATAAGCAGTACGCACCAGTTTTGCATCAAATACCTGAGGTGTCTGCACTTGCCAGACATATGCCCTGTCCGGCGTCTGAACAGCATACTGATTCTGATCTGCAATTTTAATTGTATCTTTCACAGGCATACCTACGACACACGCCTGATCTCTCAAAACACATTCGTATGCCCGCTCTACCATTTCTTCATCCACAAACGGTCTTGCCCCATCATGGATGAACACAATTCCATCTTCCACATATTTTAATCCATGGTACACAGACTCATAGCGTTCTTTCCCTCCCGCCACTATCTGTACCACCTTGTCAAAACCATATTGTTGTACAATCTTTTCTCTGCAATAGTCTATTTCACGTTCTCCTGTGACAAGAACGATCTCATCAATATATCTGGACTCCTGGAATACATGCAAGCAATAATACAACACCGGCTTTCCTTCTAATTCTAAATACTGCTTCTGAATCGCCGTCCCCATCCGGCTTCCACTCCCGGCTGCCAACACGATCGCCGTACATTTTTTTTCTCGTTTGTCCTTTTTCTGCTTCATCTGGCATTGCACATCCTTTCCCGAATCTCTTTTCCCTACTGACAACCAGAGTCTACCGTTCTCCCAGTTTCAAATTCGGCACAGCATTTAGATCCCATCCATGTCTTGTTCCCGCCAGGTACTCATAATAAGCTGCAACTCCTATCATTGCTGCATTGTCCGTGCAGTAAATTGGTGATGGATGATAGAATTTGACTCCTTTCTTATCACACGCTTCCTGCATCGCAGCTCTGAGGGCGCTATTCGATGCTACCCCACCAGCAATCGCAAATTTTTTTAATCCAAACTCATCCACTGCTTTCATCGCATTTTCTACAAGTACATCTGTCACCGCTTTCTGGAAAGATGCTGCGATGTCCGCCTGAGAATAACTTTCCCCTTTCATCTGACAGCCATTGATATAATTCAATACCGCCGATTTCACACCACTGAAACTAAAATCATACGGCGAATCACTCATATGTGCTTTCGGAAAGACAATCGCTTCCGGATTTCCCTCCTTAGACAACTTATCTATCTTCGGTCCACCCGGATATCCAAGCCCAATTGCCCGCGCCACTTTATCAAATGCTTCGCCCGCGGCATCGTCTCTTGTTCTTCCGATAATTTCATAAGTTCCATAATCTTTCACACGAACCAGATGTGTATGTCCTCCCGATACTACAAGACATACAAATGGAGGCTCTAAGTCTTTATTTTCAATATAATTTGCAGAAATATGTCCCTCGATATGATGTACTCCCACCAAAGGAAGTCCTTTTGCATATGCAATCGCCTTAGCCTCTGCAACCCCGACAAGCAGCGCTCCTACAAGCCCCGGTCCATAAGTGACTCCGATTGCATCGATTTCATCCAATGTTACCCCTGCTTCTTTCAACGCTTCCTCAATCACCTGATTGATCTTCTCAATATGCTTTCTGGATGCAATCTCCGGAACAACCCCTCCATATAATTTATGTAATTCAATCTGTGATGAAATGACATTGGAGAGGATTTCTCTTCCTCCCCGCACGACTGCTGCCGCTGTCTCATCACAAGAACTTTCTATTGCCAGTATTGTGATTTCTTTTTCTTTCATCTTCTTACTCCTCTTCTGGAAAATCCAGTTCCACAGACATACTGTCGCTGCCGGCTTTTGCCTGCGGAAAAATTTTTTGCACTTCCTCTATAAAAAATTCCGGGCGCGTCAGAGACGGACTGTAATGTGTCAGCCACATTTCCTTTACCTCGGCCTCTTTTGCAAGCTGCGCCGCTTCGTAAAATGTCATATGCTTATATTCTACCGCCTTGCATGCCTTTTCTTTCTCCCCGTACATTCCTTCACAAATAAACAGATCGGAATGTTTCGCATTCACACGAATCGAGTCTGTCGGCCTTGTATCTGTCGTATAGGTAAGTTTGATTCCACGGCGCGGAGCACCCAGCACCATATCCGGGGTAAATACATTTCCTTCATGCTCAATCGTCTCACCTTTTTGCAAATGCTTCCAATATTGCTTTGGAATCGCATGATCCATCGCTCTTGTTACATCAAATTTTCCAGCACGGTCAATCTCCAGTGTATACCCGTAACAAAGCACATTATGATTGACACGAAACGCTTTCAGACGATATCCATTTAATTCAAAAGTCTGCTCTGGTCCTTCAATTTCTTTGTATATGATCGGAAATGGAAGTTCCGGCGCAATGACGCGAAGAGCGCTCACAACACGCTCAAGCCCTTTCGGTCCTATTAACGTCAACGGTTCTCTTCTGTCTGCATTTCCCATTGTAAGCAAAAGCCCCGGCAGTCCACTGATGTGA
Source organism: Faecalimonas umbilicata (assembly GCF_042846195.1). Classification (NCBI taxonomy): domain Bacteria; kingdom Bacillati; phylum Bacillota; class Clostridia; order Lachnospirales; family Lachnospiraceae; genus Faecalimonas; species Faecalimonas umbilicata. The sequence goes on along the minus strand of NZ_AP031411.1, from coordinate 650,057 downwards.
TCTCCGTGATAATGAGTAAAACAAATCACATCAATCGGCTTAAAGCTCCAGCCTTTCTCTTTGATCGCAATCTGCGTCCCTTCTCCACAGTCGATCAGCAGACTACTTCCATTAAATCTCGTCATCAGAGCAGTCAGCCACCGATAAGGCAGTGGCATCATCCCGCCCGTTCCGAGAAGACAAACATCTAACATGTGATTCTCCTTCTATTATTTCTTCTCTACCGGAATCGAAAAGTCTGAAATCCATGCATCGTAACACTCTTCGCAGAGATCAAACTCGTGTACTTCGTTATCTTTTCCCGAGAAATATCCCCAGCGCTTCTCTACATGGAGGAAATCTGCCTCTCTGAGAATTTCTTTTCCACATTTGTTGCAAAATACTTTATCTAATTCCGTCGTCTCAACTTTTTTATATTGGCGCATACAATTCCTCCTATGAAAAATCCTTCTTTTTTCTTGTTGTCACGCCTTTATTATATTGATTTTTAAAACAGATTCCTAGCGGGAACTGTTTCCTTTTTTTCCATGTTCTTACAATGCCCCAACCCCTATTCAGATAGGTTCTTTTGCATAGTCAATCCATGTTCCATAGGTTCTTTATAATAATCCTTCCGCAGGGAAATCGTCTCGAATCCATACTTTGTATACAGGCACCTCGCAGCATCATTGCTTGCCCGCACTTCAAGAATCACATCCTTGATTCCTCTCTCAGCACAAACTTTCCATAAATGTTCCAACAAATTTCCTGCAATTCCTTTTCCACGCGCTTTGGGAGCCACCGCTATTTTCCCAATATCCGCACTATCCATCACCGCATAGACAATGCAATATCCGCAGATCTCCTCTGCTTCTTCTGCCACAAGGACAAAAAAATGCTCCAGCTCATATGCCTTTCTAATGTCCGCCATACTCCACCGATCGGATGGGCAAAAACATTGCTCCTCCAGCGCATATAGCGGCATGATGTCGGATTCTTTCATTCCTCGAATGATCATTTTCCCTGCTGCTCCTTCTCTTCTCGCTCTAAACGCTCGCGTTCCGCCTGTGACATTCTAAGATAATCCGGCTGATGATCCTCCGCACGTTCTATCTTTCCTTCTTTCCAATACTGAACTGCAAGTGTCCCAACAGCTGCTGCCCGCTGCCGATTCATATGAGATGGGGCAAATCTTACCGGAACATGCAAAAGTTGCTCTAACTGTTCTTTGTATACCGGAACACCGTCCCCTAAAAATGTCACCCGCTCTCCTCGTTCATTCAATTTCTCTGCAAGAGCTGATATTTCTATCGCCATCTGCGGCTCTTCTACTACAAATTCCTCCCGGAAACGATAAATTCCGGTATAAACCTGATTTCTCCTTGCATCCATGATTGGGCAGATCACCCCTTCATTTCCATATAAGTTATAAGCAAGTCCATCCACCGTAGGAATATGGATCAACGGCTTTTTTAACGCGAGTCCAAGTCCTTTCGCCGTCGCCGATCCAATTCGCAGCCCGGTAAAGGACCCAGGTCCTCCCGCCACTGCGATTGCATCAATCTCACCAAGATTCATCTCTGTCATTTTTACGATTTCATCCAGCATTGGAAGCAGCGTCTGTGAATGAGTCTTCTTATAATTCACTGTGTATTCCGCAATTGTCTGTTCTTCCTCTACAACTGCCACTGACGCCACCAAACCAGAACTGTCTAATGCCAATATCCGCATAGTTTCACTTCTTTCTTTTTCATTGTCTATCATCTGTTTTAGAAAGGTCACTATTTCTAACGCAACCTCTTTTCCAACTTCTTTTTTCTCTCGTTCCTATACTCCAAGTTCTCTTACCGTAATCCGTCGGAAATCAAACCCTTGATCCAGATCTTTCTCAATAGTAATCTCTGTCCGTCTCTGTGGCAAGATCTCTTCAATCAGATTTGACCACTCAATCAGAGATACTCCTTGACCATAGAAGTAATCTTCATATCCGATCTCTTCCATTTCCTCAATATCCCCAATCCGATATACGTCAAAATGATAAAACGGAAGCCTTCCCTCCTCATATACCTGTACGATTGTGAATGTCGGGCTGCTAATCGCCTCTTCAATCTGAAGCCCTCTTGCCAATCCCTGCGTAAATACAGTCTTCCCCACGCCCAGATCGCCAATCAGTGTATAGATCTCTCCTGCTTTTGCCAGTTCTCCGATTTTTTTCCCAAACTCAAACGTCTCCTTCGGACTTCTTGTCTCTATTACCATAGTTTTCCTTCCTTTTCCCTCTTACCGTACCTGACGGATCTTCACTTTCGCCGGCGCCATATGTGTTGAGATCATCTGCACAGCTGCTGTATACTGCTCTCCTAGCGCTTCCTTCGGAAAAACAAGCGCACGTACCCGCGTGATATAAAGAATCAATGTCCGGTTCGTAGAAACTGCCTTCTGAAATTCTTCCCATTTCACCTCTGTCTGCTGATCTTCCTGGGAAATGGTGATTCCTTCTTCGGTCAACTCATATGTGATTGGCTTTTGGAACATCGGCGTTGTCTTTACCTGCGCCTTCGCCTTTGACTTCAGTGTGAGAGGTGTCATAACAAGAAAAACTGCGGCAAAAAAGAAAAACATCATACCTGCGGTATAATCTCCCTGTGCCATCGCCCGGATTCCAAGTCCAAGTACAACAACTCCAAAAATCGCTCCGATCAGCCCACTGAGATGGCTGTATGTGTGATACAGCAAAAAGTCATACATTGCTCTCGGTGTCATCTGAACATCCATTTTCACTGACATTGCTTAATCCCTCCATTACTTTTTCTGTCTCATACGCAAAATGGTATGTTATAAAATTATAACATACCACCCTTTTCCTTACAATAACACTTGCCGGATTTTCTTATAGACAAAAAATACGATCAAAGATACCAAAATCCCTTTCAGCAAATTAAACGGTGCCACTGCAAAAAGGACAAAGGTCATCAGACCAGTGATCGCACCATTTACCTCTGTGCCCATCGATACCAGAGCATCCAAGGGCATCTCAAATGCTTTTGCATACACCGGAAGCAAAATATAAGCATTCAGAACACATCCGAGAATAGTCATGATCACAGTTCCAACTACCATCCCCGTCACCGCTCCACTCTTCGTACGCTTTTTCTGATAGATCAGCGCCGCTGGAACGCAGAATGCACATCCAATCAGGAAATTTGCTGCATCTCCGATCCCCATCGTCATCGTTCCTTTGATTGCAACATTTAGGATCACCTTGATCAATTCGATTAAAACCCCCGCAAACGGTCCCATCGAAAAACATCCGATCAACACTGGAACCTCACTGAAATCAATCTTATAGAACGCCGGTGCGAATGGGAGCGGAATCTCAAACTGCATCAAAATAATTGCAAGTGCCGATAACATCCCAATCTGAACAAGCGTCCTTGTGTTCACCTTTGTCTTCTCTGCTACATTTGTACTCATTTTTCTTCTCTCCTTCTTTTTCTAAAATTTAAAAGAAAGAAAATCTTCCGGAAATCTTTGATCAGCTTTCCTCCATACCCCAAAAGGTGAAAGAATTGCACCTACATTTCCTGCAAAGTAAAAATTCCCCCGAAATAACTTCCGGGGGAACTTTGATTCTCGCGCAAAAATCTATCCGCTATCACACGATCTGATTTGCGATCAAATGATTCTTCTCTCATCCAGACTATACTGTCGGTACTGGAATCTCACCAGTTCAGCCACCTGTTCCCAGGCAGGTCGCGGACTTTACCGCCGGTTGGGACTTGCACCCTACCCCGAAGAATTTTCCTATTCTTTTTCATATCGCCTATTATACGACGGTTTTAAAAATTGTGCAAGACCTATTTCCTTCTCCGTCTTCGTCTCTTCTTTCTGACCGCATCCACATATGCGATTCTTCCTACAAGTGCAACACCTCCGGCAAGCAATACTGCGAGTATTCCTTTTCCAATCGCGCCCAGTCCGCTTTTCGCTTCCGAAACTATCTGTTTCTGCTGATAGGTAACGGAAGGCGCTGCGTATCCCGGAAGATACTGCCGTTCAAGATCAACAAATACTTTGCCATCTTCCATCTTAAACTTTATTTTTTCTTCTTTTGGCACACAGTCCCACAGGTCTTTCTTTGTTACAATTTTCTCTTTTCCAATCTGATGTGTTCCTTTTGGCAGAACCTTTCGATACTCGTATTTCTCAAATGCCTGTTCCATAATTGCATTCCCAACAAGATGACGAAGTTCTTCTCCGGTCTGGTCTGTCCAGTCCGAAACCCCCATCACAATTTCCACAAGCCTCGTATCCTGACGTTTTGCAGTAGAGGAATAATTAAACCCTGCTCTTCCGCTGGAACCAGTTTTCAACCCATCTGTCCCTTTCAGACCATACTTTGCCCCTTCCAGAGAAATCTGATACGACTTAAAATGTTCTTCATACGGGGTACCTTCTTTCACTACAATTTCTGGAGAACTCGTATGTGTCAATATATCCGGGTAAGTCTTTACAAAATAACTGCACAGCAGTGCGTAATCTTGTGGGGAAGTCACATTATCTGCATCTGCCGGTAGATTTTTCGGAGCATACGGATACAGCAGGTCATTTGTGACACCAACACAATTGTAATAAGTAGTATGCGTCATCCCAATCTCTTTTGCTTTCTGATTCATCAGCGCTACAAATTTATCCGGATCCGGCTCCACTAAATCTGCAAGCATATACGTGGCTGCCGCCGAAGATGGGACAATGATCAGATCGATCAATTCTCCCACCGTATAGGTTGCTCCCATCTGCATCACATTGTTGCTGAGCACATACCTTCCGGCGATATCTACATACTTTTCATTCACCGCTACCTGCATGTCCTTTTCAAATTTTCCTTCCTCCATCGCATCATATGCGAGCAAAATTGTCATCAATTTTGTCATACTGGCCGGAGCCCAGGAAACATCTTTATTCTCCTCCCACAAAATCTGCCCGGTATGGATCTCTGTAATGATAGAACCTGCCGGCTGATAACGATCGTCCAACTGATAGCCACTTTCCCTCGCTACATCGATCGCACGTTTTCCGGATTTTTTCTTTTCTTCTTCCTCCACCTGCTGCGCTTCCACCTGCCCTGCAGGAAGCAGCACTGTCAAAAGCGCTATACACAGCGCGATTACCCAACTCCTTTTTTTCATCTGTTCTTCCCTCTCTTTTCTCAGTCCCACATCTGCGTGTATCTTTACTGTTTTACTCCTCTTCTTCCCATCCAAAAGAGCGTTTTACAGCCTTCTCCCAGCCATGAATTTTTTCTTCCCGTTCATTTTCCTTTAATTTTGGATAGAACACCTTATCAATCGCCCAATTCTTTCCGACGTCTTCTTTGTCCTTCCAGTATCCAACGGCCAGCCCGGCAAGATATGCCGCTCCCATTGCCGTTGTCTCTACGCATTCCGGTCGATTGACCGGGGCATTGCAGATATCCGCCTGTACCTGCATCAGAAAATCATTTGCACTGGCACCTCCGTCAACATTGAGTGTACTCAGCGAAATTCCCGAATCTGCCTGCATTGCATGCACAACGTCATTTACCTGATACGCAATAGACTCTAATGTCGCCCGGATAATATGATATCGATTCACACCTCTTGTCAATCCTACGATCGCACCTCTGGCATACTGATCCCAGTGCGGAGCTCCCAGCCCGGTAAATGCCGGCACGACGTAACAGCCGTTCGTGTCTTCCACTCTCTGGGCAAGATATTCCGAATCTTTCGCAGAATCTATCAGCTTCATCTCATCCCGCAGCCACTGGATCGCAGCTCCTGCTACAAATATAGAGCCTTCCAGTGCATACGTCACCTTACCATCCAGTCCCCATGCGATCGTCGTCACAAGACCGTGGTCAGAATACACCGGTTCTGTCCCTGTATTCATCAGAAGGAAACACCCGGTTCCATATGTATTTTTTGCTTCCCCTGCATGGAAACAGGTCTGCCCAAAAAGCGCTGCCTGTTGATCGCCTGCCGCTCCGCTGATTGGGATTTTCCCTCCAAAATAGCTTGCATCTGCATAGCCGTAGATTTCACTGGATGGACACACCTTTGGAAGCATACTTTTTGGAATCTGAAGCTCTTCTAATATATCATCATCCCATTTCAGCTCTTTGATGTTAAACAGCATAGTACGGGAAGCATTCGAATAATCGCTGACATGCACACGCCCTTTCGTAAGTTTCCAAATCAGCCATGTCTCCACTGTCCCAAACAGCAATTCTCCTTGCTCTGCCCGCTCTCGGGCCCCTTCGATGTGATCCAACATCCACTTTACCTTTGTCCCCGAAAAATAAGCATCGATCATCAGTCCCGTCTTCTCCCGGAATGATTCTGTAAGTCCCTTTTCTTTCAACTTATCACAGTACCTGGATGTTCTTCTGCACTGCCAGACGATTGCATGTCCGATCGGTTCCCCAGTCTTTTTGTCCCACACAATCGCAGTTTCCCTTTGATTGGTAATTCCAATCGCTGCAATATCTTCCGCAGTTGCTCCAATCTTTGTCATTGCTTCCACTGCCACTCCCAATTGGGAGGACCAGATCTCATTGGCATCATGCTCCACCCATCCTGGCTTCGGAAAATACTGTGTAAACTCCTTCTGTGCCATACTGCATATCTGTCCTTTTTCGTTAAAAAGAATACAGCGATTGCTTGTTGTCCCAGCATCCAGCGCCATTACATATTTCGCCATGCCGCTTCCTCCTTGTTCCTTTTTCTTCTAAATCCCTTTCATCGTTAACTGGATCCGCTTTTTCTGTACATCGACACTCATGACTTTGACATCGACAATGTCACCGACACTCACTGCCTCCAGTGGATGTTTGATAAATTTCTTATCGGTAATCTGCGAAATATGCACAAGTCCATCCTGATGTACTCCGATATCCACAAACACGCCGAAATCAATCACATTTCGTACGGTTCCTTTTAAGACCATCCCCTCCGTCAAATCTTTCATTTCCAGCACATCCGTTCTAAGAATTGGTTTTGGCATCTCCTCACGAGGATCTCTGCCCGGTTTCTCCAGTTCTTTTACAATATCCTGAAGGGTGATCTCTCCGATTCCAAGCTCTTCTGCCAGCTTCTTTTCATTTCTGATTGTTTTAGAAAGTCCCTGAAGTCCCCCTCTGCGGATCTCTTCCGTTGAAAATCCCTGCTGTTTTAAAAGTTTTTCCGCCGCCTCATAAGACTCCGGGTGAACGCTTGTCGCATCCAGCGGATTTTTCCCATCTGTAATCTTGAGAAATCCGGCACACTGTTCGAATGCTTTCGGTCCAAGCTTTGCAACTTTTAGCAGTTCCTTTCTTGACTGGAATTTCCCATGTTCCTCTCTGTACGCCACAATGTTTTTTGCGATTGCACTGCTGATTCCGGAAATATAAGAGAGAAGCGGTGCCGATGCAGTATTTAAATCTACTCCTACCCGGTTGACACAGGATTCTACCACTCCAGAAAGCGCCTCGCTCAATTTCTTCTGGTTCATATCATGCTGATATTGTCCGACACCGATTGACTTCGGATCAATCTTCACAAGTTCTGCAAGCGGATCCTGCAGCCTTCTAGCGATGGATGCCGCACTTCTCTGTCCCACATCAAAATTCGGAAATTCCTCTGTCGCCAGCTTGCTTGCAGAATAGACAGAAGCGCCCGCCTCATTGACGATCACATACTGTACTTTCTCCGGGATCTCCTTTAACAGTTCGACAAGGATCATCTCCGATTCCCGCGATGCCGTACCATTTCCGACAGAGATCAGCGTAATATGGTACTTGCGGATCAGCTTCTTTAACGTATCCTTTGCCGCCTGGATCTTCTGTGGTGTCGTCGGGGCAGTCGGATAGATTACCGTCGTATCTAGTACCTTTCCAGTCTCATCTACAACAGCCAACTTACATCCGGTCCGAAATGCCGGATCCCATCCAAGCACAACCTGTCCAACGATCGGCGGCTGCATTAGAAGTTGTTCCAGATTTTTTCCAAATACTGTGATGGCACTATCCTCTGCCTTTTCTGTCAGGCTACTCCGGATCTCCCGCTCAATTGCCGGAGCAATCAGTCGTTTGTAGCTGTCTTCTGCCACTTCTTTTAAATATTCTGACGTATATGGATTTTCGGAAACAATGATTTTCTTCTCAAGATACCGCAGAATCTTCTCCTCCGGCGCTTCAATCTTCACGTTCAGAATCTTTTCCTTCTCTCCACGATTCAGTGCAAGGATCCGGTGTCCTGCCAGCCTGCTGACTGGTTCTTCAAAAGAATAGTACATTTCGTAGACAGACTGCACACTATCATCTTTTGCCGAAGAAATCATCTTTCCTTCTTTCACCGTAAGATTCCGAATAAAACTCCGGTAATCTGCCTCATCAGAAACTGTCTCCGCAAGGATGTCTTTTGCACCTGCAATGGCCTCTTCCACTGTATGTACTTCTTTTTCTGCAGAAATATATTTTTGCGCCTCTTCTTCCAAAGGCTTTTGTATCTTTTGCAGCATCAGAAGTGTCGCCAGCGGTTCCAGTCCTTTCTCCTTTGCAATGGTCGCCCTTGTCCGCCTTTTTGGCCGATATGGTCGGTACAGATCTTCCACAGCAACAAGCGTCTGGGCATTTATAATCTGCACTCTCAGTTCTTCTGTCAATTTCCCCTGCTCCTCGATTGAAGCGAGTACCTGCTCCTTCTTCTCCTCAAGATTGCGTAAATATATCAGCCGCTCATGTAAACTTCTAAGCTGCTCATCATTCAGAGAGCCGGTTGCCTCTTTCCGGTACCGCGCAATAAACGGAATCGTATTTCCCTCATCGATCAGTCTGACTGCTGCCTCTACCTGCCATTTCTTTACTTCCAGCTCTTCTGTGAGTTTCTGAATCATATCCATACTGTTCTTTCCTCTCTGCTTTTTATACTGTTACGCTTTATTATAGCTTATTCCCGGTTCAAACGCAAAATCAAATTCCTATCAGAAAAGGAAAGGCTTTCCTCCTATGAAGACCCTGCCTTTCCTTTTTTGCTTGTTCTGTATTTCTTGTTGTAGCTTTCTTAGATCGTCCCCAAAACTTTTAACTGAAAATCCCCACACCGAGCAGTACGATCAGAAGAATAATGAGTATCGCAATGAAACGGTCCATAGATTTCAGTGAAATATTGATTTTGGAATAAAGTGTTTCTCTGCTTAAAAATCCGGTCTTCTTCTCTTCTTCCGGCTTTTCTTCCTGCATATTCTCCCCATCTTGTTCCGCTATTTCCTCTGTTTTGCTCTCTGTGATTTCCTTTTCTTCTATTTCCTCTTCTGCGCTTCTCATCTGTGCTTCGCTCATAGCCTGCCCCTTTCTAAAAAATTCCTCATGCAGATCACGAGATTTACATGAGGAATTGCTATTGTCCTTCTATCTTTTATTTCTTTGCAAGATACTTTCTTACGTCGATGGATACTGCAAGGATAATGATAATACCTTTGATGATATATTGCAAGTATGGGTTGATTCCAAGGAAGTTAAAGCTGTAGTTGATTACCTGAAGAAGAACTACACCAAGAACAACTCCCGGGATTGTACCAACACCACCGTTGAATGATACACCACCGATTACACAACCTGAAATCGCATCCAGGTCATAGTTTAAACCTGTACCTGTATTGACAGACTGGATACGTCCTGCCTCTAAGAAAGCTGCAAGTCCGTAGAGCACACCGGCTACAAGATACACACCCATAATGTTTTTTGTAATATTTACACCGGATACTGCGGCAGCTTCTTTATTTCCACCGATTGCAAACATATTTTTTCCAAGTGTTGTCTTATTCCAGATCACCCACATAACTGTTGCAGAAAGTGCAAAATAAATGATCAGGTATGGAAGTTCGAAGCTTCCGATCTTGAAAGATCCGTTGACAAAGTTCAAGAATTTTTCATTGAAAGAAGACAATGCCTGTGCTCCGCCTTCCTGGCTGTCAATATAAATACATGTTGCACCAAATGCGATTGTCTGTGTACCTAAGCTGACGATAAATGCATGCAAGTTTAATTTTGCAACACCAAATCCGTTGAGTGCACAGAACGCAACACCGATCAGAATACTTGCTGCCAGTGGTAAGATTAACGGAAGATCTTTTGTAATCTCCGGATACATTCTGGAAGCATATGTTGTTGCCTGTACAAGAGAAGCTGATACAGCAGCACAACATCCAAGGATACGTCCTGCAGAGAGGTCGGTTCCGGCAAGTACGATCATACCTGCAACACCGAGTGCAAGAATACCTCTTGTAGACGCCTGGGTTAAAATCTTAATAAAGTTTGACGGATGTAAAAATCCCGGTTCAATGATGATGACTACGATGATCATCAATCCTAAAATTATGTATAACGCATAGTTTAATAAAAATTCGTTGAGATTAAATTTTTTCTTTTCCACGTCGACACCCCCTGTGTTAAATGTATTTTGCAGCCAGTCGCATGATTTCTTCCTGCTCCTGTCCGTGATAATCCTTCTTCATATCTAAGATACCTGCCACACGACCATTGCTCATAACAAGGATACGGTCACAGATACCGATCAGCTCTGGCATTTCTGAAGAAACTACCATGACTCCTTTGCCCTTTGCGGCAAGATCATTGATCAGCTGATAAATCTCAAATTTTGCACCGACATCGATACCTCTTGTCGGTTCATCCAGAAGCAGCACTTCCGGCTCTGTCAGAAGCCAGCGTCCAATAATGACTTTCTGCTGATTTCCTCCTGAGAGAGATTTGATATGTGTCTTAGACGAAGGTGTCTTCACATGCATACTGTCAATCACCCATTTGGCATCTTTCTCCATCTTCTTTGTAGAGAGAAGACCACATTTCAGATAAGACTTCATGTTTGCAAGTACTGCATTAAACGTAATACTCTGAAGCGGAATGATACCAGTTGCACGCCGTTCTTCTGTCAGAAGTGCAAATCCATTTTTAATCGCCTGACGGGAATCCTTATTGTAAATTTCCTTTCCATGCAGTTCGATCTTTCCGCTTTCTCTGTGTGCAATTCCGAAAATCGTCTCAAGCAACTCTGTTCTTCTGGAACCTACAAGCCCTGCGACGCCAAGCACTTCTCCTTTTCTCAGTTCAAAAGAAGCATCCATACAGCTTGGCATATATTTTCCAGTCAGCCCTTCTACTTTCATCAACACTTCTCCCGGCTTATTAGTCTTCTCCGGGAAACGTTCCGTCAAATCTCGACCTACCATCAACTTGATGATTTCATCCATTGTGATATCTTTTGCAGACTTTGTTGCGATCCATTTTCCATCACGCATGATCGTAACGTCATCCGAAATCTCCAGAATCTCTTCCATCTTATGGGAAATATATACCATACCAACTCCACGATCGCGCAGACGGTTGATGATCCTAAATAAATGTCCAACTTCTTCCTTAGTCAGGGAAGATGTAGGCTCATCAAGTACAAGGATCTTGGCATCGTAAGATACTGCTTTCGCAATCTCTACCATCTGCCTCTGTGAGACAGACAACTCACCGATGATTGTTTTTGGATCTACATCAATATCAAGATCCTCAAAAATTTTCTTTGTCTCCTCGTAGCATTTCTTATCGTCAATAAAGCCGCCCTTTTTAATGAATCTTCCAAGCCACAGGTTCTCCATTACGCTGCGCCGCAATACCTGGTTCAGCTCCTGATGTACCATTGCCACCCCATTGTCAAGCGCTTGCTTCGGATTTGTAAAACGCACTGGTTTTCCATCAATTTTGATCTCCCCGGCATCCTCTACATAGACACCGAACAGACATTTCATTAATGTACTTTTTCCTGCTCCATTCTCTCCCATAAGAGCGTGGACGCTTCCTTTTTTCAGCATTAAATTTGCTTTATCGAGTGCTTTGACACCTGGGAACTGCTTTTCAATGTTCGTCATTTCCAGAATATATTCTGACATTTTTTCGCTCACCACTCTTCCTCATACTGCGAAGTGCGTTTGAAAATTGCGGAAAAGAACTTTCAAATACACTCCAGAGCATATCTCTTTCCTTTGATACACTCTATGAGAGGTGGTACAAGAATCATTGCCTCCTGCACCACCTCAGTTATTTGTTACATGTTACAAATGAATCTTAAAACTATTTTGTAATAGGTGCATATGGAATACGAACTGAGAATCCGTCTTCTGCCATTTCGTAATCTGTTCCTTCAATAAAGTCTTTACCCTGAGCTGCATTTGCACCGATTGCAACAAGTGCCTTACCCATTGCATCTCCATCCTGTTTTACAGTACCAGCCATTTTTCCTGATTTGATTGCTTCCATACCAGCTTCTGTTGCATCCACACCGAATACCGGAGCATCTGATTTTCCATTGATACCAGCGATTGCTCCAAGTGCCATGTCATCGTTGTTACAGAATACAGCTTCAATCTTATCTCCATTTGCAGACATCTGAGCTTCCATCTGTGTCTGAGCCTGGTCTGTCATCCAGTTTGCAACAAGTGGTTCGATTCCCATATTGTCCATCACAAGTCCACGTTCCTCTGCCTGTTTTACAGCATATTCTGTACGTGCCTCAGCTTCTGGGTTACCTGGTTCTCCTTTGAATACGATATACTGAATTTTTCCATCTCCATTTTTGTCGATTGCTTCTTTGTCTGCCTCATACATATCAGCAAGCATATCTCCCTGCATTACACCAGCTTCTGAAGCTGTTGTTCCAACGAAGATACCTTCACAAGATTCTACAACTTCTTTTGCAGGCTCTCTGTTAAAGAATACTGCCGGAATGTCTGCTGCTTTCGCCTTATCTGCAAGTCCCTGTGCAGAACCTGTATCAACTGCATTGATCAGAAGTGCATCTACTCCTTTAGAAATCAGAACGTCTAACTGGTCATTCTGCTTTGACTGGTCTCCCTGTCCATCCTGCATATCCAGTTTAATCTCAACATCTGCTTCTTTTGCATATTTTTCGATTGCAGAACGTACTGTAGAAATGTATGTATCATCATATTTGTACACGAGAACACCTAATTTGATTGCGTCTCCGTCTTTCTTTGCATCTTTTCCACCTTCCTCACTGCCTCCGCCGCAGCCTGCAAGTAATGAAAGTGACATTGCTGCACATAACATTCCACATACGATTTTCTTTTTCATAGTTTTTTTCCTCCTTTAAAAACACGACTCTTGTTCTTGATGACTATATTATAAGCAAAAAATTCATAGAATTCCATACAGATTTCTATGGTATTCTATGAATTTTCTTTGATTTTATCATCATTTTAAACATTTTATATAATTTTTATTTGACATATTTGTGCATATTTACACTCTCTATTCTCCCAATTCTGGACAGATCTTAATTTCCCATGGAATCCATACTTCCCGATCATGTCCTTCCAAGATTTCCTTTGGCACCGTTCCTTCTTTTTTTAGCCCGCATACCATGCGTGCAATATATTCCGCATAAATGTCAGAGTCTGCCTTCACGGTTCCAAGCATCTTCCCGTCTCTGACTGCCATAAGCCCTTCCTCCGTGCCATCGATGCCTACCACACTGATATCTGTCCTGCCCTCCTGGCGAAGTGTCTCGATCGCGCCAAGTGCCATATCATCATTGTTACATAAAATCAGTTCCAGCTCCCCCTCTTCTTCCTTCAGCCACCGTCCAACGATTGCTGCCGCCTGCTCTTTCATCCAGTTTGCAACCCCTCCTGTGATCCTTTTTGCAGGAACTCCAGAAGATGTCATTGTCTTTACTGACCACTCGGAACGGATAATGGCATCCTGATGCCCGGTCTCCCCCTCTAAAACGGCATACCCTACAACCCCGTCTCCGTTCTTATCCAACACCGCAGGATCCTTTCGATATACTGATGCCACAAGCTCTCCCTGCAATCTCCCTGACTCCTGTGCATCTGATCCTACATAATAAATATGCTGCCCTTTTCTCAGATCATCCTGTACCGGCTGGCGGTTAAAGAAAATCAGAGGAATCTCTGATTTCTCCACACGATCGATCATCGTCGACACATTTGTCCGATCCACTGCATTGACACAGATGACATCATACGCAAGCGCTGCGAAATGTTCCACCTGCTCATTTTGTTCATTCTGATCATTTTCTGCGGATACAATCTTACAATGAATCTTGATCCCCTGCTGCTTCTCGCATGCTTTCAACTGCCGCTCTATTTTTTTCCTCAACAAATTTACATACGTATCATCACTTTGATAAATCGAGATCCCGACTTTGAGTGTGTCCTCTTCTTTCTGTTTTTCTTTTCTTCTTGAAATGCCCGCTGCTGCCACACAGATCACTGCCACTGTCACTGCCAAAAGCCCCATCTGTGTTTTCCACTTTTTGTACTCTCTCATCACTTTTCCCTGACCTTCCACTATGAAATCGGAAACAACAATGCCTCATATTCTTTGTCGTAGAGATTTTCCTGTCTTACAAGCACCTGCTCCATCTTTACTGTCCGCTGTCTCGTCCCATTCTGGATACTTTTCATCGCCGCCTCCACACTCAGATATCCTTTATCATATTCGTTGCAGATCACTGCCGCACACACTTTTCCTTCTTCAAGCAAAGTTAACATCTTGTTCGAACAGCCAATTCCGTAAAGCCTGTCGGGAATTTTCTGTAAATTGACGATTTGCGAAAACGTGTATGGATCTGCTGCAACGATAACTTCTCCTTCGATCTCAAATCCTTGACGGTACTGCCTGCGGATCACAGTGCAGCCTCCGTCTTCCAATTCTTTTTCTAATATATCCAGACAATTTGCAGTCTCTTTTGCCGAGACATCTGATGCATAAAGAGCAACGCTTGCGTCTTTCTTTTCTTCCAGTACAGCTCTCGCCAGCTTTTTTGCTGACTTTTCACTGTCATAAATATAGGCTCCAAATTTTTTTTCCGAATGAAGCTCCTTTTCCAGCGTGATCACCGGAACCTGAAGCTTACTCTGATCCAGAAATTTTTCCATCTGTACCTGGTCTGCCGGCACTGTGATCACCGCCTGCGCGCCATTTTCCACCGCCTCTTCGATCGCAGCCTCCTGCTCTGCAGCATTTCCACTGAGATATGGTGCATCCACAACTAGATCTACATTCCACTTCTTCGCAGCCTTCTCCATACCCTTCCGGAGGGATTGAAAGCGGTCATCTGCACTTCCGTCAGTCACAAATGCGATGGTATACACTTCTTTTCTGTTCTCTTCCAACACAAAATCTGTGGATGCAATTAAAAATAGAAGGATAATTCCACAGAGCGCCGCGATAATTCCTATTTTTTCTGCTTTCTTCACAGCAATTCTCCCTCCTGCCCATACGCTATTTTAGGCTGCGTCAATGTAATACAAGTGCCTTCGTCCGGCTCCGACTCAATTTGGATTCCATATTCTTTTCCATATGCAAGCTGGATCCGCTCTCCGACATTTCGCATACCGATCCCCGAACCTTTCTTCGAAGAGACAACTTTCCCCGCGCGAATCTCTTCCAGACGCTCCGGCATAATTCCCGGACCATTATCCACAACTTGAAAAATCAACTTTTCTTCTTTCAAATATGCTTTGATAAAAACTTCTCCATCCCCATCTTGAAACTCCATTCCATAAGCAACTGCATTTTCTACAATCGGCTGCAGGATCAACTTCAGCGTAGATAGCTCAAGGATTTCCTCCTCCACCTCAAAGTAATATTCAAACTTATTTTTATAACGCATCTTCTGAATCGTCAGGTAATTTTTTACATGTTCGATCTCATCTCGGACTGTAATGACCGTCTTCCCTTTGCTCAATCCAATTCGAAAAAAACGTGCAAGAGCCGTCAGTGCGCGTACTGCATCCTGTGGTTTCTCATTCTCGACCATCCACACGACAATATCCAGTGTGTTATAAAGAAAATGTGGATTGATCTGTGACTGAAGCGTATCCAGTTCGTTCTTTCTCTGAATCTCCTGCTCCCTCACAATATCTTCCATCAATTTCTTGATCCGCACTTTCATCTTGCGAATCGAACGTCCCAGATGACTGATTTCATATGCTCCGCGCTCCTCGATCGTTGTTTCCAGATCCCCCTCCGCAATCCGCTTCACAGCGCCTTCCAGATGCTCGATCGGGATTGTCACTTTCTTTGATATATAAGAGTTGATAATTGACAAGATTAACATAAAAGACATGACAAGCGCGATCAGGAAAATAATATTTTTCACTGTGGAAAGCTGTGCCGCCTTATCAGAAACCACCCCAACAATTTTCCATCCTGTATATCCGACAGACTTGATCGTCACCTTCCGATGCTGTCCCTCAAACACCTCATCATGAACCCCGTCTTTGTATGCAGATGCTTTCTCATGATTTTCCTGCTCAATCCCATCTAGGATCAACTGCTGCTGCGGATGATAAATTAAATTCCCCGCTCCGTCTACCAGATAAATATACCCTTCTTCCCCAAGGGAAATATTTTTGAAAATACTCTCCAGCTGTTCGTATTTCAGATCGATCAAAAGTACACCATCCTGCACCTCATAGGCATCAGGCACCTGCACCATCCTGCTCAACGTCAGTACATGTGCATAATTCCCCTTGCTGTTGACAAACAAATTCTGTACATGCGGCCTGGAAAAATGCTGATTTTCTGTCTGTGTCACTGCATTCTGAAACCACGCTTCCTTCGTCACATCTACCCCAGGCTTTAATTTTGCTGCCGGTGCGGAAACAAGTAAGTCCCCTTCTTTGGAAAACAGGGCAATGTTCTGGATAGACGACTTGTTCGTATCGTACAAAAGCGCAAAGCCCTCTTCCACCGGAACATTTTCCTCAGACTTCAAAACCGAAAAGTAAAGAGAATCTGAAATTCTCATAATATTCCGCAGTTCTGATGTCAACGTATTATTGACCTGTTCAATCAGCGCCCGATTCTGCTTTTCGACAATTCCCTGAAGCTGAAGCGAAAATCGGTTATAAAAAGAAGTCCCCATCAGCACCGCACCGAGAAGCGCTGTGAGTGTAAATGCCCCCCAGATCACATAGCGCAGGCTGACTTTTGAATAAAATGCGTTCCACTTCTGATAAAATTTTCTATTCATTATGATTTTCCTTTGTATTTGCTTGGTGATACACCAAATTTCTTTTTAAAGACATAACTGAAATAATTGGGCTCCGGATATCCGACTTTCGCAGCAATGATATACGTCTTGTCATCTGTATGATTCAACAATTCCACCGCTTTATTTAACCGTACATCCGTCAGATAGGCAACATAATTTTGTCCGGTTTCCTTCTTAAATACAGTAGAAAAATAAGATGGACTCAGATGCAGACTACTGCACAACATCTCAACAGACAGTTCTGGATTGGCATAATTCTCCTGGATGTACTCTTTTGCCTCCTTAATGATATCAATCGTCATATTTTCTCTTCTCTGCACGAGCTGCGTATGGATCTCACAGCAAAGTTTCAGAAGAAACTGCTCTACTTCCTCTGTCGTCTTCATATGCAGCACCTGTTCATAGCAGTCTGTGCCATATTCAAAAATCCTCTGTTCTTCCAGTTCATTGCTCCATACAACCTGCAAAATACTATTCAATACACTGATGACATAGCTCTTACATTGCCTGGAGTAAATCTTCCCATCTGCAATCCGACCGATAATCTTCGTAAGTTCACACGCAATCTCCTCTTCCTGTTCAAATTTGACAGCATGGATCAGTGCATTTTTCTCCTGCTCCTCAAAAATCAGTGTCTCTGTCTTCTTTGGCTCCACATCTCGAATATAGATCACACTTCCCATATCCGGAACTGCCCGGTATCCACTTGCCTCTTTTGCTTCCATAAACGATTGCGGCACCTGTCTGATCCACTGTTTCCTGCTTCCGACTCCGATGGAAATCTGAAGTCCAAACACTTGTCTGCATACTTTTTGAATCTGGTCAAACACGCCGAGCAGTTCGTTAACCGTCTGCTCCTGCGAAAGCGCAATCACTACTCCAATCTCCTTCTCACAGATAAATCGTGCAAATGGGTACTTTTCTGTCAAATATTCATCGATTACTTTTTCCACTGACACCTGGTGCAATTCTTTTTCCTCTACCACTGCACCTCCCTCTACGGTTTCTTCCTGTTCAATACAAAACATCGCAACGATCCACCTATCAGAATCCCGAATCTCCGGAACATATTCCTCCAGCTTCTCATAGAACTCTTCCTTGACGATTTTTTCTTCCATCCAGTCATTTAAAAACTTTTCTTTTAAAATCGGAAAATTCTTCCGATAATTCTCTCTTAAAATCCGGATGTCTCTCTGCTGCTCAAGATACTTGTCTCTTTTCTCGCGGATCCGCTGAAGAATCTCCCCTAATTCCTCACTGTTTACCGGTTTTAAAATGTACTCTGTCACTCCGCACTTCATCGCCTGCTTCGCATATTCAAAATCATTGTATCCAGAAAAAATGACAACCTCCTTCCCCGGATATTTTTCTTTCACTGTCTCTGCAAGCTGAAGTCCATCCATATATGGCATGTGAATATCCGTGATAATCACATCCGGATCAAGAATATGTATCTTCTCAAGTGCGTCTTCCCCATTCTCTGCATCTCCCACTACATGAAATCCCAGTGCTTCCCAAGCCATCTTACGGATAATGCTTGTGCGGACTTCTTCCTCATCATCTACCAGCATAATTTTATACGGCATATTTCCTCTCCTTCTGTCTGCCATTCACATTTTGCATAGGTTCTCTGCCTGGTGCTTTCAATGATTTTTTCCAGAAAAAAACAGACTGCATCTTTGACATGCAGCCTGCCTTCTATTTCTTATAATGTGTTCAGGAATCTTGCAAACGCTGTTCTTCCTTCTTCTGTACATTTGTAAACACCTGCATCTTCTAATACTTTTGTAAAGACAATTCCGACTTCTTCTTTTAAAATGTCCATTACATTCTCTTTTGTAATTGTATCATACTTCGGCAGGAATTTCTCTACCCATTTTGTATGTTTCTCGATCATTTCATTTTCAGAAATGTCCTTGCCCTCTACAATGTACTCTGCAAGTGTCTCCAGTTCTTGTTTCAATCTGGACGGCAATACTGCCAGTCCCATTACTTCGATCAATCCGATATTTTCTTTTTTAATATTGTGATACTCGGCATGTGGATGATACAGCCCCAGCGGATGTTCCTCTGTAGTAATATTGTTGCGGAGTGTCAGATCCAGTTCATAGATCTCCCCGACCTTTCTTGCAATCGGTGTGATCGTATTATGTGGTTCTCCATCTGTCTCTGCAAATACGAACGCTTCTTCGTCTGTATAGCCTCTCCATGCATCAAGGATATGTGTTCCCAGTTCGATCAGCCGCTTCTCATCCTTGCTTCTTAAACGGATCACTGACAGTGGCCATTTTACGATTCCACTCTCCACATCTTCAAATCCTTTTACTTCAAAATGTTTTTCGATTGGAGCTTTCGCCATCGCAAATGTGTAATGTCCTCCCTGAAAATGATCGTGGCTTAAAATCGATCCTCCTACGATTGGAAGATCTGCATTGGATCCAAGGAAATAGTGCGGGAATAATTTTACGAAATCAAATAATTTCATAAATGTTTCCTTCTCGATCTTCATCGGTGTGTGTTTTCCATTAAATACGATACAGTGTTCGTTGTAGTATACGTATGGAGAATACTGGAATCCCCATGCACTGTCATTGACTGTGATCGGCATGATTCTATGATTTTCCCTCGCCGGATGATTGACTCTTCCTGCATATCCTTCATTTTCCACACAGAGCAGACATTTTGGATAACTGCTTGCTTTCGCATTTTTTGCCGCTGCGATCGCCTTTGGATCTTTCTCCGGTTTTGACAAGTTGATCGTAATATCAATCTCACCATATGGGCTGTCCACCGTCCATTTCCAATCTTTCTTTACCCGGTAACGACGGATGTAATCGCTGTCCTGGCTCAGCTTATAGTAATAATCTGTGGCAGCTTCCGGAGATTCCTCATATTTCTTCCAGAAAGTCTCCTGCACCTGCACCGGACGAGGCATCAGGCAGTTCATCATCTTCGTATCGAACAGATCCCTATATACTACACTGTTCTCGATGATTCCACGACTGCACGCCTCATCCAACAGTTCCCCTAAGATCTCTTCTAACTCTTTTTCCCCGTTTACTTCTACTTCTTCATAGTCATCTTCATGAAATAATTCCAGCAGAAGATTTGTTGTGTAGATTCGCTCGCACTCCGGTGTCAATCCTGCATCGATCCCATACTGTACTAATCTTTTAATATTTTCTGATAACATATTTTCTCTCCTAAAACTCATCCTATTTCCTGTCCGCTTTTCAATCAGGCTTATCCATTCAGCACTCTTGCACCGTCTCCGATGTCTACTACATAAAATTCTGCCTCATGTCCGACTTTTGCAAGATACTGCTCTCCGATGTTTTTAATAAATCCATCTACTGCATCGTTTTTCACAATGCTGACCGTACATCCGCCGAATCCGCCTCCTGTAATACGAGATCCGATCACACCTTCTGTTTCCCATGCAAGATCCACGAGAATATCGATCTCTTTACAAGAAACTTCATAGTCATCTCTCAGTGATCTGTGTGACTCGTTCATCAGTTTTCCAAATTCTTCAATTCGATTTTCTTTCAGAGCTTCCACCGCACGGATCGTTCTCTGATTTTCATAAACAGCATGTCTTGCTCTCTTCTGTCTGATTTCGCTCTTGATTGCATCTTTATGCTTCTCAAATGCTTCCTCTGTCAAATCTCCCAATGTCTGCACAGCAACCACTTCCTGCAATTCCTTCAACGCCGTCTCGCACTCGTTTCTTCTGTCATTGTAAGCAGAATCTACAAGACTATGTTTTACTTTGCTGTTGATGATAACAATCTTCGCATCTTCCAGAACAACCGGTGCATATTCATACTGAAGTGTATTCGTATCAAGGAAAATCGCATTGTCCTTCTTTCCCATCGCACTCGCAAACTGATCCATGATTCCGCAATTGCATCCATTAAAATTATTCTCTGAAAACTGTCCGATCAGAGCAATATCTGTCATAGAGACATCAAATCCAAACATATCTTTTAAAATCACGCCCGTCAACACTTCTAAGGAAGCAGAAGAAGACAATCCGGAACCGTTTGGAATATTTCCATATAATAAAATATCCAGTCCGTTCGGCAATTTGTATCCTCTCTCCTCAAATGCCCACATCACTCCCTTTGGATAGTTCGTCCACTCTGCAGCTTTGTATGGTTTCAGATCCTCCAGAGATGATTCAATCACTCCAAGCCGTTCAAAATTTACTGAGTAAAACCGAAGCTTATTATCTTCTCTCTTCCTTGCAATCCCATATGTTCCAAGTGTCAGTGCACATGGAAACACGTGTCCCCCATTGTAATCTGTATGTTCTCCGATCAAATTCACGCGCCCAGGTGCAAAGTAAGTGCGGATATCTCCTTCCGCGCCAAAAAGTTCCTGAAATTTCTCCACTAATTTTGCCGTCATTCTTCTTTTTCCTTTCTTTTGTTTTAATATTCTTGTTTTAAAACACTTTCTCTGTTTATTATATCATAGATCGCAGGCGTGTCAAAGGATTTTTTGTTGCTCTTGTCTGTTTATTAACAATTTTGACTATCTTTTAACTTTTATTGCTTTTTTATTCAGCATAAGTTACAATCGCTGTAAGAGAGTCTTTTTTGCTTTATATAAATTTTCTTTTCGATGGAAGAAGCTTTCTATAAACTCAAAACGACAAATATTTATGAGAGGTGATATTATGAGCAGACTTGAGATTTCGACTCCGGATAAGGCCCAGCTTGTTGTGGAAGGTCTCTACAAAGACCTCGAGAGAAGGATCGAATCCAGTCCTCCGGGCTTATGTCCGGTCGACATATCCAGAGCATTTCTGGAACTTTGTCATGCACAGACTTGTGGAAAGTGTGTCCCTTGCCGTATCGGACTTGGACAGCTTAAAAATCTGATCACAGATGTTCTTGACGGAAAGGCAACTCTGAAAACACTTGATCTGATGGAAGATCTTGCGCTTTCCATCATGGATTCTGCTGACTGTGCAATCGGCTATGAAGCCGCACATATGGTATACAAAGGCCTTATCGGCTACCGGGAAGACTACGAAGAACATATCCGTCAGGGACGCTGTACCTGCACGTTCCACCAACCAGTACCTTGTGTTTCGCTCTGTCCGGCAAAGGTTGATATCCCTGGATACATCGCACTTGTAGGAGAAGGCCGCTATGCAGATGCAGTACGACTGATCCGCAAAGACAACCCATTTCCAACTACATGCGGATATATCTGTGAACATCCTTGCGAAGCCAGATGCCGTCGCAACATGGTAGACGACTCCATCAATATCCGCGGACTGAAGCGCGTTGCCGCAGATTTTTCCGGAAAGGTTCCACCTCCGAAATGCGCCAAATCTACCGGCAAGAAAGTTGCTGTCGTAGGAGGCGGACCTGGAGGACTTAGCAGTGCTTACTTCCTTCAGCTGATGGGACATCAGGTGACTGTTTATGAGATGCTTCCAAAACTTGGCGGTATGCTCCGCTATGGAATCCCAAATTACCGTCTTCCGAAAGAGCAGCTTGATAAGGATATTGAGGCAATCCTGGAAACAGGCGTGGAAGTGAAACACGGACTTAGAATCGGCGAAGATATTACTGTACAAAGCCTTCGCGAACAATATGATGCTGTCCTGATCACAATCGGTGCAAGTACAGACAAGAAGCTTGGAATCGACGGAGAACAATCAGAAGGAGTTCTCTCCGCTGTAAAATTCTTAAGAGATGTCGGAAACGGTAATCCTACTGACTTAACCGGTCAGGAAGTAGCTGTCATCGGAGGCGGAAATGTATCCATGGATGCAGTCCGCACTGCTGTCCGTCTCGGCGCAAAAAAAGTTAGCATCGTCTACCGGAGACGTGTGGCTGATATGACTGCCCTTCCGGAAGAGATCGAAGGCGCTGTTGCAGAAGGAATCGAAGTGCAGACACTGAAATCTCCTTCCCGCATTGTCACGGATGAAAATGGTCATGTACAGGGACTTTATGTCACACCACAGATGATCAGTAAGATCAAAGATGGTCGTGCAAGTGTACGTCCGACTGGCGAGGAAGATCAGTTTATCCCTTGTACAACACTGATCGTTGCGATTGGTCAGGATATTGAATTCCAGCACTTTGAAGAGGCTGGTGTCCCGGTACAGCGTGGACGGATCATGTCCGAGAAAAATGCCGGATTCGAAAACATCCCTGGCGTTTTTGCCGGTGGAGACTGTGCAACTGGTCCTGCCTCCGTCATCAAAGCGATTGCAGCAGCAAAGGTTGTTGCAGCTAATATTGATGAATATCTTGGATTCCACCATATCATTTCTGCTGATGTAGAAATTCCGGAACCAAGACTGGATGACAGAACCCCTTGCGGAAGAGTAAATATGACAGAACGTGAAGTCTGTAAACGTATCCACGACTTTGACGGGGTAGAAATCTGTATGACCGAACAAGAAGCAAAGCAGGAGGCATCTCGCTGCCTTCGCTGTGATCACTTCGGCTTCGGCATATTTAAAGGAGGTCGAGAAACATTATGGTAAATCTTGTACATCTTACAATCGACAATAAACCGATCACTGTGCCAGCCGGCACAACGATCCTGGAAGCAGCCGAACATAATGGAATCCCGATTCCAAAATTATGTTATTTAAAAGATATCAACGAGATCGGCGCCTGCCGTGTATGCGTAGTCGAACTGGAGGGCAAAGATAAACTGATCATCTCCTGCAATAATAAAGTAGAAGAGGGCATGGTCATCTACACTAACAGTCCGAAAGTTCGCATGAACCGGCGAAAAACAGTAGAGTTGATCCTCTCTCAGCATGACTGCCGCTGTGCAACCTGCGTAAAGAGCGGAAACTGTACTCTCCAGAAAATCGCAAATGACCTGAACATTCTTGAAGTGCCGTTTCAACAAGAATTGGAACAGACTCCGTGGAACAAAGATTTCCCATTGATCCGCGATTCTTCTAAATGCATCAAATGTATGCGCTGTATTCAAGTCTGTGACAAGATCCAGAGTTTGAATATCTGGGATGTAGAAAGCACCGGATCCCGCACAACTGTACACGTATCAAAGAATCGTAAGATTGAAGATGCTGACTGTTCGCTCTGTGGTCAGTGCATTACCCACTGTCCGGTAGGTGCACTTCGCGAACGCGACGACACTGAAAAAGTCTGGTCTGCACTTGCCAACAAGAAAAAAATCACTGTCGTACAGATCGCACCTGCTGTTCGTGCAGCCTGGGGGGAAGCACTCGGCATGAAACGAGAAGAGGCAACGGTCGGAAAGATCGTCGACGCTCTTCGAAAGATCGGTTTTGACTATGTATTTGACACAGCATTCTCTGCTGACCTTACGATCATGGAAGAAGGAGCAGAATTTTTAGAACGGCTCCAGAACGGCGAACTCAAAGACCGCCCGATGTTCACCTCCTGCTGCCCAGGATGGATCCGTTTCATTAAATCCCAATATCCGCACCTTGTGCCGCAGTTATCAAGCGCAAAATCTCCACAGCAGATGTTCGGTGCGGTCATGAAAACATACTTTGCGAAATCAATTGGTGTAGATCCGGAAAATATTTGTACGGTATCGATCATGCCTTGTCTTGCAAAGAAAGGCGAACGCAATATGGAACTCTTCTATGAAGAATATGCCGGCCATGATGTTGACATCGTTTTGACAACCCGTGAACTAGTGCGCATGATCCGCTCCGCTCACATCGCACCATCTACTCTGGTAGATGCCCCTTGTGATACGCTGATGCAGGATGGTTCCGGCGCCGGAGTCATTTTTGGGGCAACCGGAGGTGTTATGGAAGCGGCGCTTCGCTCCGCATACTTCCTCGTAACCGGAAAGAACCCGGATGCCGATGCATTCTCTGTTGTCAGAAGCAACAACTTAAATCACGGTGCTGTCTGTGCAGAGATTCCAATCGGTGATACAGTTGTAAGAGCAGCTGTTGTCAGCGGACTTGGCAATGCCAGACAACTGATTGAAATGATCGAGCGCGGTGATGTCCACTATGACTTTGTAGAAGTCATGGCCTGTCCGGGCGGATGTGTCGGCGGCGGCGGACAACCGATCCACGATGGTCAGGAGCTCGCCCTTGAACGTGGAAAGAATCTGTACTTCCTCGATAAAAATGCAAATATCCGATTCTCACATGAGAACAAAGATGTATTAAAACTGTACGAAGACTTTATGGGCAAACCACTCTCACACAAGGCACATCTGTTGCTTCATACTGATCATAATGCGTGGGAGATGCCAAAACGACCTCGCTAGAAAACTTTCTTTGCTTCTGAGATATTGATGCAAAGAAAAGCTAGATAAAATCCGTATAACAGTCTCAGCAAAGACCAACAAAAAACAGATATATCCATAGGATTTTTTTTCTCTGTGATATATCTGTTTTTTTATTCTCGGATTTCTTTTTCCATATTTTGTAAAATCTATTCTGCCGCAATTACGAGAACCACATCTTCATGACAATGTCCTGCGGATAATCTCCAAATCCATTGCCAAACAGGTTCATGCCTCCTTTGTGTACCGCATCTTCTTTGACTCCAATCCTGACTGAAATATATTCCTGCTCTTCCAGCTTAAATTCTGCCAGCCCATGTTCCGTCACTTTCTTTCCATCGAGGTATGTTCCATCTTTTTTCAAACACCATGTCTTGAGTTCTCCATACTGCGTGTTCTGCTCTGGCCACCAGTTCGGTGTCAGTCTTCCCTTTCTTCCTCCAAAATCGCTTGGACATTCGTAAGTGCCTGCTTCGATCTCATTGACCCATACGGTGATATCGGACGGATAGTCCATATTATATTCATGATCCTCCGCGCATACTTCCGCTGAAATTTCCAGTTTACGGAGTGTATTTTTCTTGAGTGAAGCATTAGAAAAGCGATATTCCAGATACCCATTCCCAAACCAGAGAAGCTTTGCTTCTACTCTTCTTGGGTTGTAAAATACTGCCGGCTCATCTTCCATATCAATATGTCCATCTCCCGATACAATTCCACAGGTCGGTTCCACATGGTAATCCACATAATTTCCGATCGGCATACTGATCTTCTCCACCTTTTCATCCTTTTCCTTCCGAAGCTGAATCATAAGGCTGTCGACACTTTTCCTGCACATCTTCATAGAACCACGCACTGCCGCTCGAAGTTCCGTCTCGATCAATCCTGCCTCCTCCAGCACCCGGACATGCATTGCCGTCGAAGAAGCCGGAAGTTCCAGAAGTTCTGCCAGCTCATTGACATTGTGTTCCTGTTCTTCGAGTGCCTCTAAAATCTGTATCCGAATTTCGGATGAAAGCGCCTTTCCGATTGCCGCCACCCTGTCTGTCTGATTAAAGTTCAAATTTTCTGTCCGTTCCATAGTTTCCTCTTTTCTGTTTTATACCAATATTTCTGTTATAAATATTTTATCCCTCGATCTTCTATTCGTCAACTTTATCTTAGCAAACAAAAGTAGTATTTCCTCTTTTTTTGTTGTATACTTGAGAAAAAACAGCAGATACGAGGAGAGTATAGACTCATGTACATATTTATTGTAAATCCAGCTTCCCGCTCCGGACATGCGAGCCAGATCTGGACAGAAATAGAAACACTCCTGAAAGAACGGAACATTTTATATCGCGTATATTTCACTTCTCACCGAGGACATGGCACAAAACTTGCACAACAGCTTACGAAAGACCTCTCTTCCCGCACAACACTGATTGTTGTAGGCGGTGACGGAACGGTCAATGAAGTATTAAATGGCATAGAACATCCGGAGCATATTATCCTGGGATATATCCCAACCGGTTCCGGAAATGATTTTGCAAAGGGAATGGCTCTCCCATCGGATCCACAAAAAGCATTGGAACTGATACTGTCTCCAAACAGTTACCGAACCGTTGACATTGGAGTTCTCAAATATTCTGAAAAAGACACGAAAAAAATACGGAAGTTCGCCGTCAGCACCGGAATCGGTTTTGACGCCGCAATCTGTCACCTGGCTCTGGTGTCCAGACTGAAAGTCTTACTGAACCGTATCCACTTAGGTAAGCTTTCCTACGCATTTATTTCACTGCGCGAACTTGCGCTGCACAAACCTTGCCGCTGCCGCATTTCGTTTGACAACGGAACAGAAGTCACTTTCGAGAAGCTTCACTTTGCCGCCGTGATGAACCAACCTTTCGAAGGCGGAGGATTTCGCTTCTGTCCGAATGCTCAGAACAATGACGGCAAGTTAGATCTCTGTATGATCCACGATGTCTCTAAGATAAAACTATTATTTTTGATGGCAATCGGATTATTTGGCTGGCATACCTCTCTAAAAGGCGTCGACACATTCCGATGCAAACAAGTCCAGATCCATACCAGCGCTCCTATGCCGGTACATGCAGACGGTGAGTCTGCCTTTCTTCAGGATGCCATCTCCGTCACCTGTGAACAAGAACGCCTGCTCATAATCGCACCACAGACAATACAAAAGTAATTTATAAAATTTTTCCGGAAAATTATTAAGATACTATGAACTTAGTTGTTGTTCCATTTCATTCATGTTATAATCTCCTATAACTTAAACTGCCTTTACCCTGTTGTTACAGGCTCTGTCAGGCAGTGATCCGACAATGACGAAAGAGAGTTGTAAAAACTATGAAAACATTTTTGAAAAAATATAAGCATGCGTGGGTATTTCTCTATGGACTGATCTATCTGCCATGGTTTTTTTACTTAGAGCAGCATGTGACTACAAAATTTCATGTTATCCACACCCCGTTGGATGATAAGATTCCTTTTATCGAATACTTTATAGTTCCATATATGCTCTGGTTCGCTTTTATCACTGTGACGATCGGATACTTTTTCTTCTGTAATACGAACGAATTTTACAGACTCTGTCTCTTCCTTTTCACAGGAATGACTATCTTTTTGATTGTATCCACGCTATATCCAAATGGTCAGTTATTAAGACCGGATACCTTTGCCAGAGAGAATATATTTGTAGATATGGTTCGTACCCTCTATGCTACAGACACGCCGACAAATATTCTGCCGAGTATTCATGTGTACAATTCCCTTGGTGCCTACATCGCCATCTCCCACAATCAAAAGCTCCGGGAGAACACGCTGATCCACTACGGCTCTCTCGCATTGACTGTACTGATCATTTTATCAACAATGTTCTTAAAACAGCACTCTGTTATCGATGTACTTCTCGCCGGTGCGATGGGCGCTGTGATGTATGTTCTCGTATATATGAGGGAACCCAGTAAAGTAACAAAAGTAGCGGAACAGACCGTATAACTTCTACTAGAAGATACCTTTTTAAATCTTTTCTTAAATTTTTATACTATTAAAATCAAAAAGTGCCGCAGCCCACATCCTGCGACACTTTATTTTTTATATTCTTTCTTATATTTCTTTCTTCATTCTACACTATTAGAAAGAAATGCGTCAATGACTCTTTGATGAATTTCCCCCTTCTTTTAAGAAGCGCGTCCTTCTTTCATCCGGATGACACGATCTGCAATCTTCATTGTAGACTGTCTGTGGGATACGAGAATAATGGTCTTATCTTTCTGTTGTTCTTTAAGCACTTTTAAAATCTCTGCTTCATTTAAGCTGTCTAGGTTACTTGTTGGTTCATCAAGAAGAATAACCTCACTATTATGCAGAAATGCTCTTGCAATTCCAATTCTCTGCCGCTCTCCGCCGGAAAGCTGATGATTTCCTTCTCCGATCACTGTGTCATAACCATTTGGAAGGCTTTCGATCCATTCATGGATATTTGCCTTCTTACATGCTTCCACCACTTGCTCATGAGTACTTCCAAGCCGTGCCAACTTTACATTATTTTCAATGGTATCTTCAAATAAATATGTATCCTGAATCACGTAGCTCTCCAGTGCGCGAAGACCGTTTGTACTCCACTCTTTGATCGGTTTGCCGGAAATGCTTATCTCTCCTTTCTCTGCATCCCAGAATCTCATCAGCAATTTGATCAAAGTTGATTTTCCAGAACCACTCTTTCCTACGATTCCAAGTATCCCGTTCTTTGGAATTTCCAGAGAGACATCCGACAGGATCTGTTCTTCCTCCTCACCCTGTTTGTAAGAGAACGTAAGATCCTTTATGTGGAAGCCATCAAAAGAAGGTTCTGCTCCTTTTTCTTCTACCTCCTGGATCAGCGGCTCTTCTTCTAGCAGTTCCAATACCCGGTTACCACTCGCAAATGTGTGAAGCAGGTTATTTGCGAGATTGCTGAGTGCTGTCACCGGTCCGAAAGAGCCAAGCATCGAAATCGTACTGATCACAACCCCCTCTGTATTTAACATCCCTTTCTGGAAGAGATATACAGAAGTCATTAACATCAGAAACGAGAAAGCGAGAATTGCACAATCGCAGTTTGCTCTTGCTTTGCCTTCGCAGTTCTTTAATCTGCCCTGCAGTTTTGTCAGCGCTTCACTTTGCTGATCTATATTTGCCAATCGCTCTTCTCCACAATCGTATTGAATGACCTCTCGAAGACCTCGGATACTGTCAAGAAAATAAGTGTTGATCTCCCCGAACTGATTGCGATAGCGATTTCCATCCTCTTTTCCCATCTTACTTGTGATCATCGGAAGAATGACTCCGACTGTCACATAGCCTGCCAAGGCAATTAGCGCAAGTGCCGGATGATAGCTGGCAAAAAAGGCAATCATCACCGCACAAGTCAACACAGCAATACAGACCGGCGAAATCGTATGTGCATAAAATACTTCCAAAAGTTCAATATCACTTGTCAGTATTGCAATCAGGTTTCCCTTGTCTTTTCCTTCCAGTTTCGCCGGAGCCAGTTTACGAAGTTTCTGAAATACTTTATCCCGAATCAGAGCCAGGAGACGAAATGCAATGTAATGGTTACCCGCCTGTTCCCCATAGCGGAGCGCTCCTCGAAGAACCGCAAGTGCTGCCACAACGATAAAAACGGTATGTAAGGACATTTTTGTCTGGACTCCCAGCACTCCGAGAAGACCGTATCCTCCCAGGATCGTAATAAATGTTGCACAGAGATACCCAATCACTCCAAGAATGACTGCCCCTGTCATAATCAGCCACATCGGTTTTACAAGTCCAATCAACTGCATGACGATTTTGATTCCACTTCTCCTCTTCATTATATTGCCTCCTCCCGATATTGTTCTAACGCTTTCTGCAGTTCATACATGTCTGCATATGCGCCTTGCTTTTCAAGAAGTTCTTCCTGCGTTCCTTTCTCAATCACACAGCCTTTTTCCATCATATAAATCTGGTCACTGTCTGCCACATTGGCAAGGCGGTGTGTGATCTGAATTACCGTCTTCTCCTGTGCAAGGTTTCTAATCAACTTCAAAATAATTTCTTCACTCTCTACATCAATATTACTTGTCGCCTCATCAAAAATATAGAGTGCACTGTCATGAAGAAGCGCTCTCGCGATACAAAGTCTCTGTTTCTGTCCACCAGACAAATTTGCCGCCTGCTCATCGAGCATTGTATCCAATCCGTTCTGCGTTTGGAAAAACTCATACAGATTAACTTTTTTAAGTACCGCAAGAAGCTTTTCCTCTGTTGCAGATGAATCTCCCATCAACAGATTTTCTCTAACACTCCCCTTAAACAGATAATTTTGGAAAGATACAAGCGTCATCTGTTTCATGCGCTCCTTTACCGGGATCATCCGAATATCCTTGCCACAGATCAGCACCTTTCCACTCTGCGCAGTCTGATACCCCATAAACAGTGATGCCAGTGTACTCTTTCCACAACCAGATGCACCGACAACTGACACGAGCGAACGAGAAGGGATGTCCACTGTCACCTCTTTCAAAATCGGCTGTTCTTCCTCATAGGCAAATGTAACCTGCCTTGCCGAAACTGCATACGGCACACGGTCATTTTTTTCTCCAGCCTTCTCTCTCTCCTGCTTATTGTCCATATCCACTTCCTCTGCTTCCATATCCAGCAGCCGAAACATCTTATCGCTTGCCGCCATTCCATTCATCGCAATGTGGAAAAATGAACCGAGCAGCCGTAGTGGAATGAAAAATTCTGCCGCAAGCAAAATGATTGCCAACGCCTGCATCATATTTAAGTTTCCTGCCCGCAGTTCCATACAGGAAAAAATAACTCCAAGCGCACTTCCCCCATAAGCGATCAAATCCATCAAAGTCACTGAGTTTAGCTGCATCGTCAAAACCTTCATTGTAATTTTCCGGAAATGTTCTGCATCTTTGTTCATCTCTTCATTTTTATAGCCATCACTTTGATAAACCTTCAATGTGGTCAGTCCCTGAATATTGTCAAGAAAATGATCTCCCAACTGCACATAACTGCCCCAATATTTTGCCAGTAATTTTTTTGCAAATTTCTGTATGGCAATGATGGAAGCCGGGATGAGAGGTACACATAAAAATAGGATTAGTGCAACTTTTACACTCATAAAGGAAACAAGAATAAAAAGTGTGATCGGGGCCAGCAGACTGTAAAATAACTGCGGAAGATATTTCCCGAAATATATTTCGAGCTGTTCTACGCCCTCAGCTGCCACCTGAAGAATTTCAGAAGTAGAAAATGTTTTCTCATACTTCTCGCCAACTTTCAAAATATGTTCGTAAATCCGGTGACGCAGTTTCTTCTTTACATACTCACTGGAACGATGGGAATACGCTGCCTCCAGCCTCAAAAACAGACGACGTGCTGCAATGACACCGGCAAATACTCCTATGCTCAAAATCAAGGAAATATTTCCGGCATTTCCTTTTACCACTTGCCAAAGAACATTGGAAATGTAAAATATGAGACAAATATTGCAAAGGAGCGCTGCCCATTGAAGCAGTACCTGCATTCCGATATACTGCTTTGTCTCCCCCATCTCTTTAATTAATCGCTTGTTGATCATCATGGTATATTATCCCTTTCTTTTCTCTTTTCTTTACCGTCTTGATCCTGCATATAAAATAGTAATATTTCAATAGTATCAGACACAAAATGAAGGTGCGCCCATATACATTTTCCATCATAAAAAATGTAATCAGAAGAAAGATTGATGCAAATGTCAGTATCACCACTTTTGTCTTTCCTTCCATCTCCCGGTTCTTCACAAATCCTTCCAAATGATTCTTATATACCTTTGTCTGTCTGAACCACTGATCTACCCGTCTGCTTCCCCGGGTAAAACACACTGCCGCCAAAAGCAGAAACGGTGTCGTCGGGAGTACCGGAAGCACGATTCCTGCACAACCAAGCACAAATGCAAAAAATCCGATTGTCAAATAAATAAATTTCATCACATACCTCCTACATGAACGATGACTGCAATCACTGTGAGCACTGCAAGTATCCGGTGCACGATCATCCATTTTTCCTTAAGAACCCGTTTCAATCCATAACTCAACCATAATAAGATCAGAAGTAGAAAACAGATTTTTCCACTGAACATTCCATCCAAATTTCCGGCTTTGATTTCTACAATTCCGTGAAGCAGCGAGACTACGATTATCCATACTCCCATTTTTTTATGTATTTTCCGCAAAAAACAATCCACACTCTTTCTTTGCTTTTCCTTGGATTTTTCTGAAAATCTAAGAATTCCAAGCGGATAAATAACACAGAGCAGTACAAATAATACTGTGGCTGTTACTGAAAGCAATATATTTAACATAATAAGCTCCTTTTCTATAACCTAAAAACAATTTTGAATATAATTTTCAATATCGTTTATATTACCATATGCTTTTCCTGTTTTCAATATGATTTTGATATTTATTATCATTTGTACTAAAAAAAGAAAGGACAACCGGTTCCCCTCTCGGGTTTCCTGTTGTCTCCTCTTTTTTCTTTTATAAATAATTACTTCTTTCCTATCAAACTTATTCTTCCCAACGAATCACTCTTCCATTTTGGATTACTGCCTTGAGTGATAAATCTTCCCGAAGCAGCACAACATTTCCAACTTTTCCTTCTGTGATTGAACCATACTTATCATAAAGTCCCACACTCTTTGCCGGATTCATCGTTGCTGCTGCCACTGCACTTTCAAGCGGTATCTGCATCTCTTTCACTGCCACGCGCATACAGTCTGCCAGATTTGTCACGGAGCCTGCCAACGCACCTCCTTCTACCAATGTAGCTCGATTTCCTCTCACCTGTACTGCCTGTCCTCCAAGTGTATACTCTCCATCTGGCATCCCAGTCGCTCTCATACTATCACTGATCAAAACAACTCTGTCATCTCCAAACATATCGAAAGTAGTACGCACAACCGATGGATGGATATGTACCCCATCTGTGATTAATTCTACCATACAATGTGCACTGTCATGTGCCGCCCCGATTACTCCTGGTGCCCGATGTGAAAATGGAGGCATTGCATTGTACAGATGTGTGGCATGATTTGCTCCCAGATCGTATCCTTTCTTCGCAATATCATAATCTGCAAGTGTATGTGCAAAAGAAATATTGACTTCCTCTTTTAATTCCTCAATAAATTCCATTGCCCCATCTACTTCCGGCGCAATATCTACCAAACGATACAGTCCATTTGCAGCCTCCTGCAGTCTGCGAAACATCGCAATATCCGGTTTTACAATATGTGTGGATGCCTGTGCCCCTTTCTTTCCAGGGCTGATAAACGGCCCCTCCATATTGATTCCTGCAAGGTCAGCTCCTTCCGTTGCCTTATAATTTCCGGCAATCTTTGAAATCTCCATCAGTGTCTCCTCCGGAAGTGTCATTGTTGCAGGAACGATCGTAGTCACTCCCTGAGCTGCCTCGTATTTAGCAATCTCGGCAATCGCCTCCTCTGTCCCATCGCAGAAATCATACCCTACACAGCCATGAAAATGAACATCGACCATTCCCGGAATCGCATAACAACCTTCTCCATCGATCACTTCTCCGTCTGCCTCTTTTGCAAAAACTCCGTCTGCGATTGCAATCTCTCCTTGTTGAAACTGTTTTTCTTCTGTAAATACTTTTACATTTTTAATCTGCATTGTCCTTCTTGCAGAGTACGGCGCGCCATCAACTCACACCTTTGCGCGTCGGTTTCCCTGCGCCTCCTTCTTTTTTACTGTATGTTATTATACTACACGCAAAGACATCTATACAACATTTTCTCACATAGGAACACTATAAAAATGCTCAGCCTCTTGTGCATCGTTTCCCTTTTCCGATCATCCTTCCATCTTACAATTTCAGCTTCGCAAATGCATCTGCAAACGCTGTATTGACCGGCTCATCTTTCTGCTGCTTCAGATACCGCTGGACATCCTTCTTGCTTACCCCTGCACCCTCTTTGGCTCTCCGTGCCTTGAATGCAGACATCTTTTCCTTATGTCCACACGCGCATACAAACTGCTCTTCATCACCTTTTTTAATAATTTCCATCTTCTTGTGACAATTCGGGCATCTTGCATTGGAAATGCGGGCGATCACTTCTTTGTGTCCACAGGCTCTGTCCTGGCATACAAGCATTCTTGCATTTTTCCCTTTGACCGCAAGCATCGGTTTCCCACACTCCGGACACTTCTTATTTGTCACATTGTCATGGCGGAATTTTCCGTCTCCCTTTTTAATCTCCTCTATCAGCTCCTCCGTATAGTTCCTGATCTCCTCAAGAAATTTTTCTTTCCTTAGGCTCCCCTTTGCAATCGCTGACAACTTTCCTTCCCAATCTGCTGTCAGCTCAGGCTTCTTTAAGTCTTCCGGTACAAGCTCCAGAAGCTGCTTGCCTTTGGACGTAATATGGATTTCTTTTCCTTTTAGCTCCATCAAAAATGAAGAAAATAATTTATCAATAATATCCGCTCGCGTGGCAACCGTTCCAAGCCCTCCGGTCTCCCCTAGTGTTCTGGCAGCTTTTTGATCTCTGCTCTCCATATATCTGACCGGATTTTCCATCGCAGACAGCAGCGTCGCCTCGGTAAAATGTGCCGGCGGTTTTGTCTTTCCTCTTGTCACAGCCGCCCGCTCCACCGGCAATCTGTCACCGGCTTCTATCGTTGGAAGAGACTGTTCTTTCAGTCCTTCCTCCGCCTCTTCTTCCTCACAGTCATAGACGGTTTTCCATCCTGCTTCCTTTACGATCTTTCCTTTTGCAACGAAATGTTCCTCACTGTTTTTTCCTGCATGTTCACCTAAAACCACCGCATGCAGTGTGGTCTGCTCATACTCAAACGGAGGATAGAGCACACTTAAAAACCTTCTCACAACAAGATCGTAAATCTTTCTCTCCTCACTTGTCATATGTTCCAGCTGGACATACTGTTCTGTCGGAATGATCGCATGGTGGTCACTTACTTTTTTATCATCTACAAACGACTTGTTCGTGCGAAGCGGCTTCATCACAAGACTTCCTGCCAGCTTCTTATATGGCCCAACACTAATTGCGCGCAGTCTGTCCTTGATCGTATCTACGATATCCGTGCCAATGTATCTGGAATCCGTCCGAGGATACGTCAGCACTTTGTGATTCTCATAGAGTCGCTGCATGATATTTAACGTTTCCTTTGCAGAAAATCCAAATTTTTGATTGGCGTCTCGCTGCAGTTCCGTCAAATCATAAAGCCCCGGCGCATATTTCTTTTTCGCTGCTTTCTCCACCTTTTTCACAGACAGTTTCTCATTGGAAACAAAACTGCTGATAGTTTCTATCCGCTCTTTTGAAAACGACCGGAAACCTCCCGACTTTTGATCCTGCCATGTCCACTGAATCTTTCCCGCCTGCACCTGAAGACCATAATATTCCTGCGGGCGAAATGCGCGGATTTCTTCTTCTCGTTTTGCGATCATTGCCAATGTCGGTGTCTGCACACGCCCACAAGAAAGCTGTGCATTATATTTGCAGGTCAGCGCCCGTGTCGCATTGATCCCGACAAGCCAATCTGCCTCTGCGCGGGATACCGCTGCTGCATAAAGATCATTGTATTTTCTGCCGTCACAAAGCTTTGCAAATCCCTCCCGGATTGCCTTATCTGTCACAGAAGAAATCCAAAGGCGCTTGATCGGCTTTTTGCATCCCGCTTTCTCAAGAATCCATCTCGCCACAAGCTCCCCTTCTCTTCCTGCATCTGTTGCAATGACAATCTCCCCGATATCTTTCCGAAACAGCTGCTCCTTTACCGCACGGTATTGTTTCGCCGTCTTCTGGATCACAATCAGTTTCATCGGCTTTGGCATCATTGGAAGAACTTCCATCTTCCACTCTTTATACTCTTTGCTGTATTCCTCCGGATCTGCCAGCGTCACAAGATGACCGAGCGCCCATGTCACTACATACTTCTCTCCCTCTATCGCACCAGAAATATTTTTTGTACACTTTAATACACGCGCAATATCTCTCGCAACGGAAGGTTTCTCCGCGATTACTAATGCTTTCATTTTTTGCTCCTTTATCTTTATTTTTATCCATCATATTTTTGAACTTTTTAACTTAACCCCCTCTATTCTAACGTATTTCTTTTAAATCATCAAACGGAATTCTTGCTTCTTTCTCTGCCCCCTACTGCAATCTGAGACACAAAGTTGACTTTTCTCAATAAAAAAAGCTAAAGAGTTATGATTTCATAGGGTGTTTCTTTCTGATTTTTCAAAATTTCACAACCTCAAAATACATTTCTTTAGCTTCCTTCTTTTCACTATTCTATTTCTTCGGATAACGGATTTCCACCAGCATCAGACCATGTGCCGGAGCAGTCACTCCTGCAGCCTTTCTGTCTTTTGCCTCCAAAATTTCTTTCACTTTCTCAGGGGTATAAAATCCTCTTCCTACGCGAACCAGTGTTCCCACGATAATCCGAACCATGTTATAGAGGAATCCGTTTCCGCTGATCCGGATCGTAATCTCCTCCCCTTCTCTCAAGACTTCCAGCTCGGTCACCGTCCGCACAGTATCTTCCACTTGTGTCCGCACATTACAGAAACTGACAAAGTCATGCTCTCCGACAAGATAATCTGCCGCCTGCTGCATCCTTTCTACGTCAAGATCGTAGGAAACAAAATAGTTTGTCAGTCGCTTGGTCGGAATTGGCGTCCGCGTATTGATAATATGGTATTCGTATGTTTTCTCACAATCGCAATACCGTGGATGGAAATCCGTGGCTACTTCCTCAGATTTTACAATCACAATATCATCTGGGAGTCTCTGATTTAATGCCATCGCGATCCGCTCCGGCGGGATGCTTGTCGCACTGTCAAACACTGCCACATTTCCAAGGGCATGTACCCCAGAATCTGTGCGGCTGGCGCCGATCACTGCAATATCTTCCCCAGTCAGTTTACAAAGTGCCTTATTGATCACTTCCTCCACTGTGATTCCATTTGGCTGTACCTGCCATCCACAGTAATTTGTCCCGTCATACGCGATCGTCAGTTTGATTCTCTTTTTCTGCATAACTCACCCTCTAAAATATCCACAGATGAAACGGCACATATCTTCCGATTCCAACAACGACGACAAGATAGACTGCCATCACTGTGTAAGACAGATAGTCCCGTGAATGATATACAAGCGGTTTCATCTTTGTTCTTCCATCCCCACCGCGGTAACATCTTGCCTCCATCGCCATTGCAAGATCATTGGCACGACGAAAAGCAGAGACAAACAGCGGCACAAGGATCGGAATCATATTCTTTGCCTTTTGAATAATATTTCCACTCTCCAGATCTGCCCCCCTTGCGATCTGTGCTTTCATAATCTTATCTGTCTCTTCCAGCAGAATCGGAATAAAGCGCAGCGCGATCGACATCATCATCGCAATCTCATGCACTGGAACATGAATCTTATTCAGCGGTCTTAATAGCTTCTCAATCCCGTCTGTCAACGCATTTGGCGTTGTTGTCAATGTCATGATCGTAGAACCTGCGATTAAAAATACAAGACGGATTGCCATAAATACCGCTGTGCGAAGTCCTCCTTCCGTGATTTTAAAAATCCAGACTTTGACTAATACGTCCCCTTCATTTGTCAAAAACAAGTTAAAAATCACTGTGATCATTAAAAGCATTACAACCGGCTTTAATCCTTTTACAATAAATTTGACCGGAACCTTTGATAACCAGATCACTCCGGCAAGAAAGCACCCGGCAATCACATATCCAAGTACACTCTTAAACAGAAACAAAGAAATCAAATACAATAATGTACAAGATATCTTTACTCTCGGATCCAGGCGGTGCAAAATACTGTCCGCCGGATAATACTGTCCTATTGTTATATCTCGAATCATTTTCTCACCTGCCCATCTCTGCTGTCTGCTTCTTTCTTCTCCCCGGATACCACACGCAGAATCTCGTCTGCAGCCTCTTCCACCGTTGTCGCCTCGGATGATACCAAAATCCCATTTTCTCTCAAAGCATTCATAATATAAGTAACCTGTGGTGCCGCAAGCCCTACTGCTTCCAGCTCCTTGTAATGCGCAAACACCTCCCGCGGAGTTCCATCATACATCTTCTCTCCGCGATTCATCACAATGATTCGCTCCACATATTTCGCAATATCTTCCATACTGTGAGATACGAGAATGACCGTCATATCTTTCTTTTCATGGAGAAGGGCAATCTGATCTAAGATCTCATCTCTCCCTTTCGGATCCAGCCCTGCGGTTGGCTCATCAAGTACGAGTACCTGTGGATGCATTGCAAGTACCCCTGCGATCGCAACTCTTCGTTTCTGTCCGCCAGACAGATCAAATGGAGATACTTCATACAACTCTTCTGGAAACCCGACAAGTTTTAATGCCTCTCTTGCCCGCTCCTTACACTCTTCGGGAGACAATCCTTGATTTTTCGGTCCGAAACAGACATCTGTGATCACATCTGTCTCAAATAACTGATGTTCTGGATACTGAAACACAAGCCCCACCTGACTTCTCAGCTTTCGCAAGTCATACTGTTCCCCGTAAATATTCTCCCCATTATACTTCAACACCCCGCTCGTGGCCTTGATCAATCCATTGAAATGCTGGATCAGTGTAGACTTCCCGGAACCTGTATGTCCGATGATCCCTACAAACTGCCCGTGGGGAATCTCCAAATTGATATCTTTTAGCGCCTTTTTTTCATAGGCTGTCCCTTCACTATATGTATAATTGATATGTTCTAATGTAATTGACATAATTCTTTCACCAATTCCTCTGTCTTTAAAATGCCGTTTGCAAGCGGCAGACCTCTCTGCTGCAATTCATAGGCAAGCAGCGTGACCTGCGGCACATCCAATCGATATTTCTTTAATTCCTCTACCCGGGAAAAGATCTCCCTCGGTGTTCCTTCCATCACAACATTTCCCTGATCCATGACGATTACCCGGTCAGCATCAACTACTTCTTCCATATAATGTGTGATCAGAATCACTGTCACTTTCTCCCGACGTCTAAGTTCTTCCACGGCACGCAGCACTTCTTTACGCCCATTTGGGTCAAGCATCGCAGTCGGTTCATCCAGTACAATACATTTTGGCTCCATTGCCACAACTCCTGCAATCGCAACGCGCTGTTTCTGCCCTCCAGATAATTTATTCGGGGAATGATGCCGATACTCGATCATCCCAACCGCCTCAAGACTTTTCTCAACACGTTTCCAGATCTCCTCTGTGGGCACTCCAAGGTTCTCTGGACCAAATCCGACATCCTCCTCTACCACGGTTCCGATGATCTGATTGTCTGGATTCTGGAATACCATCCCCGCAGACTGTCTGACCTCCCACAGATTATCTGGTTCTTTCGTATCTCTGCCATTTACCCACATCGTACCTTCTGTCGGTGTCAGGATCGCATTCATATGTTTTGCCAGTGTAGATTTTCCTGAACCATTATGACCAAGGATCGCAACAAACTCTCCCGGCTCCACATGAACATCGACCGCATTGATCGCCCGATGACTTCCGATTATATTTCCTTCTTCGTCTCTTTTTTCATATTCATATACAAGTTTCTCTGTCTGAATCATTCGCATGGCTGTTCCTCGCTTTCTACTCATTGTTGCCAGCTGCCTTTTATTGTACTGGAAGCCAAGTCGTATTGCAAGAGAAAAAGCTGCCCACCGGTTGTTTTGGTGTGCAGCTCTTTTCTTCATTTCCAAAGATATTTCTTATCTTTTCTCTGGTTCCGGATACTCTGTTCCCATTGTATCTACAGTCACTTTCTTCATTCTCTGTGTCTCCAACGGACGGTCACTGTAGTCTGTCGCTGTCTCTGCGATCTTATTTACGACATCCATGCCATCTGTTACCTTTCCGAATGCAGCATAAGATCCGTCTAAGTGCGGAGAAGTTTCGTGCATAATAAAGAACTGTGATCCTGCAGAATCCGGATGCATTGCTCTTGCCATAGAGAGAACTCCCGGCTCATGCTTTAAGTTATTTATAAATCCATTCTGCTTAAATTCTCCCTTGATCTGATATCCCGGGCCGCCCATTCCTGTTCCGTCCGGACATCCTCCCTGGATCATGAATCCACGGATCACTCTGTGGAAGATCAGTCCGTCATAAAATCCTTTCTGTACTAAAGAAATAAAATTATTCACTGTATTTGGTGCGATCTCCGGATATAATTCTGCCTTGATCACATCTCCGTTTTCCATCTCAAATGTTACGATTGGATTTGCCATAATCTGTCTCCTCTTTTCTCTGATTTTTGCCGGCCTCTCCCCGGCTCTCCAGTCTTTTTCTGACTCTTCTTTATTGTAACGAATTCTTTTCCCCGCGTAAACCCCTTTTCACACAAGTTCGTCAAACAATAAACTTTTATTGCCGTCCGCTCTTCCACATGTTATACTGAAAAAAACGTACTGATCATAAAGGAATTCCTGAGTGAAAAGGCGAAGAGGACAACAAAATGACTGACCGTATACGG
The DNA here is from genome assembly GCF_042846195.1 of Faecalimonas umbilicata. Classification (NCBI taxonomy): domain Bacteria; kingdom Bacillati; phylum Bacillota; class Clostridia; order Lachnospirales; family Lachnospiraceae; genus Faecalimonas; species Faecalimonas umbilicata. The sequence goes on along the minus strand of NZ_AP031411.1, from coordinate 609,097 downwards.
TATCCTTCCTGAAACTGTGCATGATACCATATGGAAAACCCTCATCAGACTTTGCCTTCTCGCAGAGTCTTTTTTTCTAAAAAGATCACATCACTCTTCCTCAGCTATCCCGATATGATACGATTACCACATAAGAATTACAGGAGGTCTTTATGGAACAAACACCTACCAGAATCGCTCTGATCGGTATTGTCGTGGAAAACAGCGATTCTGTCGAACAGCTCAACAGCCTGCTCAGCCAGTATGGCAACTATATCATCGGAAGAATGGGAATCCCTTACCGTGAGAAAAGCCTCTCCATCATCAGCATTGCTATGGATGCACCCAACAACGTGATCAGCGCCTTATCTGGGAAAATCGGAATGCTTCCCGGTATTTCCAGCAAGACAATTTATGCAAAGACAACTTCCGCGGAACTTTAAGAAAGGCAGTATTTTCTATGAATAAAATAGCAGAACAAACTTTGATCACCTTGATCGATCAACTGCGTGACACCCATCTCCTCTCGAAAGAAGAGTGGATGTTTCTGATTGAAAACCGCACCCGCGATGTGAGCGAATATCTATTTTCACAGGCACGCGAAGTCAGGCACCAACATTATGGACATGATGTGTATATCCGCGGTCTAATCGAATTTACAAACTATTGCAAAAATGACTGCATCTACTGCGGCATCCGGAAAAGCAACCTAAATGCGTGTCGCTACCGACTGAGTGAAACAGATATCCAAAACTGCTGCCGTACCGGATATGAACTGGGCTTTCGCACCTTTGTCCTTCAAGGCGGAGAAGATGGCTGGTTTACAGATCAAAAAATCATCTCTCTGATCGAGAAGATTAAAACAGACTTTCCGGACTGTGCTATCACACTCTCCATCGGCGAAAAAGAACGAGAAAGTTATCAGGCATTTTTTGATGCTGGGGCGGATCGTTATCTTCTGCGGCACGAAACATATAATTCCACCCACTATGGCAAACTGCATCCACCGGCACTGACCGCCGCCCACCGGCAACGCTGTCTGTATGATCTGAAGGAAATCGGCTATCAGACCGGAACCGGATTTATGGTCGGCTCTCCTTACCAGACTGCCGAGCATCTCGCAGAAGATATGCTGTTTATCCAACAACTGAATCCACATATGGTCGGAATCGGACCTTTTATTCCGCACCATGATACCCCATTTGCCGCACAGCCGGCCGGCACGCTGGAACTGACCTTATTTATGCTCGGACTTCTGCGACTGATGATTCCAAAGCTTCTGCTGCCTTCGACAACTGCGCTTGGAACGATCGATCCAAACGGAAGAGAGCTTGGTATTCTTGCCGGAGCAAATGTCGTTATGCCAAACCTTTCTCCAACCGATGTGCGAAAAGATTATGCGCTCTACGACAACAAAATCTGTACAGGAGATGAAGCTGCTGAATGCCGGCACTGTATGGAAAAGCGGATGGAGAAAATCGGCTACCATGTTGTCGTAGCCCGCGGAGATTCTTTGAATACCGAAACAATCCCACCAGTAAACTAATTGCATGAACTCATGCCAAAACTATCATATTCAAGAGGAGGAACATCACCATGTACGATGTCAGATCAAAAAATCCAGAGGAATTTATCAACCACGAGGAAATTCTGGAAACCCTCTCCTATGCAGAGGCAAACAAACATAACGTGGAACTGATCGACCAGATCATTGCAAAAGCCAAAGAACGAAAAGGGCTCTCCCACCGGGAAGCTGCCGTTCTTCTTGACTGTGATATCGAAGAGAAAAATGAAGAAATTTATGCACTTGCAGAACAGATCAAAAAAGATTTCTACGGAAACCGTATCGTCATGTTTGCGCCGCTCTATCTGTCCAACTACTGTGTCAACGGATGTACTTACTGTCCGTACCATTTAAAGAACAAGCATATCGCAAGAAAGAAACTGACGCAGGAAGAAGTCCGTCAGGAAGTGATCGCGCTCCAGGATCTCGGTCACAAACGTCTGGCGCTGGAGGCCGGGGAAGATCCTGTGAACAATCCGATCGAATATATCCTCGAATGTATTGACACCATCTACAGCATCAAACATAAAAACGGAGAAATCCGCCGTGTCAATGTCAATATTGCGGCAACAACGGTAGAAAATTATCGGAAACTGAAGGCAGCAGGAATTGGAACTTACATTTTATTCCAGGAAACCTATCATAAAAAAAGCTATCTGGAGCTGCATCCGACCGGACCAAAACACGACTATGACTACCATACTACCGCGATGGACCGTGCAATGGAAGCAGGTATTGATGATGTCGGAATCGGTGTGCTGTTCGGTCTTGACAAATACCGCTATGAATTTGCAGGACTTCTGATGCATGCAGAACATCTGGAAGCTGCATACGGTGTGGGTCCTCATACGATCAGTGTGCCGCGCTTATGTCCAGCCGACGATATTGACACAAATGATTTTGACAACGGGATCAACGATGATATTTTTGCAAAACTTGTGGCATGCATCCGCATTGCAGTGCCTTATACCGGCATGATCGTATCTACCCGCGAGAGCCAGAAATCCCGTGAGCGTGTTCTGCACCTTGGAATCTCCCAGATCAGTGGCGGCTCCAAGACAAGTGTAGGCGGATATGCAGAGCCGGAGCCGGAAGAAGAAAACTCTGCACAGTTTGACCTCAGTGATACAAGATCACTCGATGATATTGTCAAGTGGCTGATGGAAATGGGATACATCCCAAGCTTCTGTACTGCCTGCTACCGGGAAGGCCGCACCGGCGACCGTTTCATGTCTCTTTGCAAATCCGGTCAGATCCAGAACTGCTGCCAGCCAAATGCACTGATGACACTGAAAGAATATCTGACAGACTATGCTTCTCCTGCGACAAAAGAAGTCGGAGAAAAACTGATTTTAAAAGAACTGGAGCAGATTCCAAATGAGAACGTACGCGCAATCGTTATTGACCATCTACGCGCGATTGAAGAAGAAAATCGGAGAGATTTCCGTTTCTAACATCTCTCAAACGTACCGCTTTGGTCACTGATACTTTTTCTTTGTAACACGATACTCTACTTATCATGGAAAGGACTGTAACTGACATGAGTTTAAATGCAACCCCTTCCTCTGAACGCCTACATATCGGAATCTTCGGGAAACGAAATGCCGGAAAATCCAGCCTGATCAACGCACTGACCGGTCAGAATCTCGCAATCGTCTCCGACATCAAAGGGACAACAACGGATCCGGTATTAAAATCCATGGAGCTTCTCCCGCTTGGTCCTGTCGTACTCATCGACACTCCGGGACTTGATGACCACGGACCACTCGGAGAGCTGCGCGTTCAGAAGACCTACCAAATGTTAAATAAGACCGATATTGCCATCCTTGTTGTGGATGGCACCATCGGGATGACGGAGGAAGATCTCGCTCTTCTGGAACAGATCCAGAAAAAACAGATTCCCTATGTCATCGCATTCAATAAATGTGATCTTTGCCCGACTAGCGAATCCCAGATGCCAGATACGACTACAGACACCTCGAAAAACGGATCAGCTATTTCTATCAGTGCTGCCTCCGGATTTCAGATTTCTGCACTCAAAGACCTGCTCGGCGCAATCCAGCCAAGCGAAGAAACAAAACTTCCGATCGTCAGCGATCTGCTCTCCCCCATGGATCTTGTGATTCTCGTGATTCCGATCGATGCCTCTGCACCAAAGGGACGTCTGATCCTTCCACAGCAGCAGACCATCCGGGATATTTTGGATCATCATGGGCGTGTGCTCTGCGTACAGGATACGGAGCTTCGCCAGACATTAGACGAACTGTCTGTCAAACCACGAATGGTCATCACCGACAGTCAGGCTTTTGCTCAGGTAGACCGACAGACGCCAAAAGATATCCCTCTTACTTCCTTTTCAATCCTGTTTGCAAGGCATAAAGGGAATCTTTCCACTGTCGTAAACGGCGCCCACACTTTGGATTCTATTTCTGACGGAGACAAAATACTGATTTCCGAGGGATGCACGCATCATCGGCAATGCGAAGATATCGGCACTGTGAAACTTCCACGCCTGATTCGCAGCTATACAAACTGTGAACCGGAATTTCACTTTACAAGCGGCACAGAATTTCCAGCTGATCTATCCCCATATAAGCTGATCATCCACTGTGGTGGCTGTATGCTCAATGACCGCGAGATGAAATACCGGATTGCCTGTGCCGAAGATCAGAATGTCCCAATCACAAATTACGGGATTGCGATCGCACAGATGAAAGGGATCCTTTTCCGCAGTATTGAATTATTTGATCTCTCTTAGTATTTTATAGTACAACAAACATCTTTTTCATATTTTGTGCAATACAAAAAGAAGAAACATCGTCGCCTCTCCCCAGAGGTTTCGCGGTTTCTTCTTTTTACATATTTGCCTCTTTTTACTTTATGCCACTTTTCTCCCTATGTTTACGGATTGCAAAAAATAGGCCTGCTCGTTCTGTACGGATTACTTCTCTTCGGTATCTCTCCGATTCCCTATCCTTCCATGTGTGCGTCAGATTCTGCGTAATGCTTTTTGAAAATATGTCCTCCCACATATCCTGCCAAGATCCCGCCTGCTACACCGATAGCTAATGCAAGGATTACTTTTACCGGTGAATTGAACGCAAATGGTGCGATCACTCCCGGAATCGGTGATGCTGTTCCCGGCGCATTACATACAATTCCAAGTAGGGACGCTCCAATACCTGCAATTCCTCCACCAAAGAAATTAGATCCATAAATTGGGATCGGGTGTTTCGTCACAATGTGAGCCTGTGTCAATGGCTCTACCATAACTGCGATCGTACTGCTCTTATCCCCTAATTTGAGCATTTTGAAAATCATTCCGTTTGTAAATGCCCCACCGACACATGCGATACATGCAATTCCCATCGGAAGTCCAGTCAGTCCAAGCATCGCCGTCAACGCCATAGAACTAAGCGGTGAGGTACAGATCATTTTCATCAAGCCTCCGAGCATAAATCCCATCAATACTGGTGACTGATCTGTCGCTGCTGTGATCATAGATCCGATGTGTTCCATCGCTGCATTTACAACTGGATCGGAAATATATGCAATTCCTCTTGCCAGCGGTGCCACACAGAGCGCTCCGACAATCACATCCAGCCCTGTCGGTAAATATTTCTCAAGAAGCGGTGCAACAAATCCAACTACATATCCTGCAATAAATCCCGGTAAAATTCCATATCCTCCCAGCGCTGCCCCCGCAACAACTGCGTATACCGGATTTACTCCCATCATGATCGGCACCATGATCGCTGCTGCAACTCCACCTAAGCTTCCGGCTGTACTTCCTACTTCACCTAGAAAGCTGACTCCCAGTAAGTCACCCGAAATATATCTGTGTACTGCCTCCACAAGAAATGTAGCCACCGCTGCACTTGCCATCCCGGACATCGCCTCTGATCCTTTCGGTGCCTTCATACTAAACAGCGAAAATGCCGCCAGTGTGACTAACAACAACCCTAACCCTGATATTACTGCCATTCTTTTGCCTCCTCTTTCTTTTGCAGTTCCTGTTCCCGGAAAATGCGAACAAAAAAAGACACAGACAAACAAAGCACGCCTATACTTTTGTTCATCTCTGTCCTCGAACCTGAAAGTTTCCTTATGTTTTACTTCAATTATCATTCTTAACTTCCGTATTTCACAAGTTTCTTCTTCGGTACGCATACTCGCGTTCTCCAGAGAGCTCGTCCAAATTCAATCCTTTTGCCTGAGAGCTTTGGTACTCCTTTCCCCTTCGGCGCCACATCGGTTTCCCGTGTAGTCTCTCTCGAATTTATCATCCGACTCTATAAACATATTTACATTCTATATACATGTGATGATACTGTCAATCAATTTCCCCTTCCGCTTCGTCTTTTTGTATATTCTCCATAGTTTTAGCCATCCTATTTTGGTTATTTTGCCATATCCTTTTTGTGCTATCCGACGATTTTTTCACTCTCTTTTTACACTTTTGGAATCTGATCCTCTTTTCTATCCTTGGAACGGTTCCTCGTAATCTCTCAACAAATTCTGCTCCCGGTTCTTTATTTTCCTGCTCCTTTTATGCTATACTATAAATAGTTATGCAAAAAATCTCTCAGGAGGATAGTTTATGAACTTTTTAAGTATATTTGATGTGATCGGCCCTAACATGATCGGTCCTTCCAGTTCACACACGGCTGGCGCCGTATCGATTGCACTTCTCGCAAGAAAAATGTTTCCGGAAGAAGTGAAAAAAGTAACGTTCACCCTTTATGGCTCTTTCGCCAAAACTTACCACGGACATGGAACTGACCGTGCGCTGCTGGGGGGAATTCTCGGTTTTTCTACCGATGATGAACGGATCCGTGATGCGTTTTCCATTGCAACTGAGCGAGGTGTGGAGTACGAATATATCATTGATGAGAAAACGATGACGAATCACCCAAACACTGCCGACATTGATCTTATAGGCGTGACCGGGCATACCTTATCGATCCGCGGCGAATCGATCGGAGGGGGCAAGATGAAAATTGTCCGGATCAACCAGATCGATGTAGAGTTCACGGGAGAATACAGCACCCTCATCGTCAGTCAGACAGACAAACCTGGCGTAGTAGCCCACATTACCCAGTGTCTGAGCGAAGAAAATGTAAATATCGCATTTATGCGTCTCTTCCGCGAGGACAAAGGCGCCAATGCATTTACCGTTGTAGAATCCGATGAGACGATTCCATCGTCTGTATTAGAGAAAATCAAAACACATGAGCATGTATCTGATCTGATGCTCATTCAGATGTAGGAGGAGACATTATGGATTTTTATTCAGGACAAGATTTATTAGATTTATGTCAAAAAGAAAAGATATCAATCTCTTCTGCCATGAAGCAGCGCGAGATTACTATGGGCAGTCTCTCTGCCGAAGAAATTCAGGTAAAACTAGAGACGGTGCTTGCCATCATGAAAGATTCCGTTCATAAGCCTTTAAAAGAACCAGTCCGTTCCATCGGCGGTCTCCTCGGCGGAGAAGCGAAGAAAGTAGCAGATCATTCCTCCTCCCCAAACAGTGTATGTGGTTCTATGCTATCAAAAGCAATTGCTTACAGTATGGCTGTTCTTGAAGTCAATGCTTCCATGGGACTGATCGTTGCAGCACCAACTGCCGGTTCTTCAGGCGTGTTGCCGGGTGTCCTGCTCGCTCTGGAGGAAGTACATGCCCTTCCGGATAACAGCATTTACGACGGTCTTCTAAATGCAAGCGCGATTGGTTATATCTTAATGCGAAATGCCTCTGTCTCCGGTGCGGAAGCCGGATGTCAGGCAGAAGTAGGCGCGGCCTCTGCAATGGCTGCCAGCGCTGTCGTTGAAATCATGGGGGGAACTCCTGAGATGTGTCTTCACGCTGCAAGCTTTGCACTTTCCAATCTACTCGGACTCGTCTGCGACCCAATTGCAGGTCTTGTAGAATCCCCATGCCAAAGCCGGAATGCGATCGGTGTCGCAAATGCGATCACCTGTGCAGAGCTCGCATTAAGTGGTGTGAAACATCCGATTCCATTTGACGAAATGGCAGAAGCTATGCACCGTGTCGGGCAAAGCCTTCCATTCGAACTGCGGGAAACAGCTATGGGCGGATGCGCCGGAACTCCAACCGGATGTGCGCTTGGATGCAGTATTTGCGGAAAATAGAACTAGATTTTCTGAAAAAGGCAGTTACAAAATGATTTTTTCCATTTTGTAACTGCCTCTTCTATTACAGACGCCTTATATATTCTTATTCTTATCTTTTTCTATTCCTTCTGAAGACTATCCTTTTTTCTTCGACTCCTCCTGCTCAAGCGGACCTATACTCCTTGCACTTACAATCGAAGAAAATACGATCTGTGTCTGTGTCTTTCCATATTTCTGAAGCGTTCCAACAAACCGATCTAATTCCATGGTACTTGGAAACAGTACTTTGATCAACATAGAGTAGGCTCCTGTAATATGATTGCACTCTGCCACATTCCGAACCCCCCGGATAAATTTGCAAAATCCATCCTTTTGTTCCGGTTTTAACTCCATATTGATAAATGCAGTAATATGGTATCCCATCTTCACCGGATCTGCGATCATTGTATATCCACAGATGACATTCTCCCGCTCCAATCGCTCTACCCGCGCTGAAACTGCAGGAATAGACAAGTGTACTTCCTGTGCGATTGCCTTCAGTGGTATTCTCGCATTCTTCTGCAGCATATTCATGATCTCTCTGTCTATCTGATCCATCATCCTTCCTCCTTCCTGCCATTATAGAGAACTTCTCAAAGAATTACAATCCTTTCTACTAATTTTGCCAAAAACTTTCTCCTAAATCTTTCTTAAAAAAATAAAGTTTTTATCGTTTCATATTAACATTTCTAACTACTTATACTTTATTTTTTCTTTCTTTTCACACTTTTTCTCTTCTCCTTTTCTCCTTTCTCTGTCCGTGTTATATATAAGTCAGAAGAAATTTGTCTGTAAGTATATGTTACCGGCAGACAGCGTTTTGAAAGAGATTACGGAGGAAAGAAACTATGAAAACAAGATTAGAAGCTGATTCTATAGGTATTTTAGAAGTCCCTGCTGATGCGTATTATGGAGTACAGTCCCTTCGCGCCAAGCACAATTTTCCCATTACAAGCAGACCACTCCATCCGGAGTTTATCAAAAGCATCGTCATTTTAAAGAAGGCTGCCGCACTTACAAATGAAAATGCGGGCGAACTTTCCAGCGAAGTGTCCGAAGCGATCTGCACTGCCTGCGACGAAATTTTAGAGGGGAAACTTTTTGATCAGTTCATCGTAGATGCCATTCAGGGTGGTGCCGGAACTTCTGCAAATATGAATGCTAACGAAGTTATTGCTAATCGTGCTGACGAATTACTTGGCGGAACAAAAGGTTCCTATCAGCATGTACATCCTAATGACCACGTCAATATGGCTCAGTCCACAAATGATATCATTCCAAGCGCCGGAAAACTAACCGTATTAAAACTGCTTGTTCCTCTTTTCAGAGAACTGGAACGGCTTTTGAATGCACTGTTAGAGAAATCAAAGCAATTTGACCACATTTTAAAAATGGGACGTACACAGCTTCAAGATGCTGTGCCGATGCGACTCGGTCAGTCTTTCCATGCTTATGCTTCCGTGATCCAAAGAGATATCCATCGTCTGGAAAACGCTCAGAAAGAAATGTACCGCCTGAATATGGGGGGAACTGCCATTGGAACTGCAATCAATGTCAGCCACTCCTATTTACAGCATATCTGCCCGAAAATTGCAGAACTGACTGGACTTCCGTTCGCATCCGCAGATGACTTGTTTGATGCGACACAGAATCTGGACGGATTTGTGACGGTCTCTTCCTCTCTAAAAACTTGTGCCGTCAACTTATCCAAACTTTGTAATGACCTTCGCCTTCTGAGCAGTGGTCCACGCACTGGTTTTGCCGAAATCACGCTCCCGCCAAAGCAGAACGGTTCCTCGATTATGCCTGGAAAGATCAATCCAGTCATTCCGGAAGTCGTATCTCAGGTCGCATTTAACATTATCGGTAATGACTGCACGATCACGATGGCTGCGGAAGCGGGACAGTTAGAATTAAATGCCTTCGAACCGGTCGTCTTCTATAATTTATTTGAATCGATTGAAACCTTGACATCAGCAGTACAGACTCTGACAGATAACTGTATCCTTGGAATTACCGCAAATGAGAAGCACTGCGAAGAATTAGTCGATGCAAGTGTTGGAATCTCCACTGCATTATGCCCAACGATCGGTTACAAACCTTCTGCTGAGATTGCGAAAGAATCTTTAAAGACTGGAATTCCGGTTCGCAAACTCGTCATCGAAAAAGGGCTTCTATGCCCAAGTGAAGCAGATGTGCTGCTTAATCCATTTACGATGACCGAACCACAATAGTCTTTGCACTCTAGAAAAATATGACACAAAATTATAAGAAGGATTTGGCAAAATTCCAAATCCTTCTTATGTTACATTCTTATATGAAAAAGAATGGAGATATTCCCCGCCAGATGAATCATCTCAATTTACAGCTGAATCTGTGCAAATACTTCCCCGATTGGCCTGCGGATACAAAGATCTGCCTCCACAGTTCTCGCTGTCTCACTTTTATTAATGACCACAAGATATTTTCCACGGAAATAATCAATAAATCCAGCTGCCGGATAAACAACAAGGGATGTTCCCCCGATGATCAGCATATCTGCCTCGCTGATCGCCCGGATCGCACGCCGGATCACACTGCTGTCTAAGCCCTCCTCATACAGAACAACATCCGGCTTAATGATTCCTCCACAGATACATCTCGGAATTCCTTCTGCTTCCTTCACGGTGGCTGCGTCATAGAACTTTCCACATTTCTGACAGTAATTTCTATGAATGCTTCCATGCAGTTCCAGCACCTGTTCACTCCCCGCTTTCTGGTGCAAACCATCGATATTCTGCGTGATCACCGCAGTCAGTTTCCCCACATACTCCAACTGTGCCAGCTTTTCGTGGGCTGGATTCGGCTCCGCCTCCAAAAACATCATTTTCTCCTTATAAAATTCATAAAATGCCTCCGGATTGCGCACAAAGAAACTATGGCTCACAACCTGCTCCGGGGTATACTTATAATTTTGCTGATACAGCCCGTCTGCACTTCGGAAATCAGGAATCCCACTCTCCGTAGATACCCCTGCGCCGCCGAAAAATACAATTTTTTGACTTTCATCGATCATCTTCTGTAACCGCTCTATCTCGTGTCTGCTTTCCTCTTCCACGAGCATTCCTCCTATTCCTTTTTCTCTCCCTGCTCAATCGGATATTCTCTAAAAAATTCCGACAATTTATCCAGTGTCTTTAAAAGCACCGGCAGTTCCTCTTCCCCGAGACAATTGATCACTGCCTCTGTCATCTTCCGGTGGAATTCCTGATGGTGATAAAATGCCCGCTCTCCCTTTTTGGTCAGACGGATATGAACGACACGCCTATCCTGCTCACTCCGCTCTCTGACTGCATATTTCTTATTCACAAGACTGTTCATCGATGTCGTAAGTGATCCTGCGGTAATATTCAGTTTTTTTGCAATCACAGACATCGTACTTCCTTCCCCCAGCCCGATTGCTTCGATGATATGCATGTCATTGTTACTGATATCTTTGTATTCTTCTGTGATGATCGCCTTTTCTTCCAGCTCCCATATTTCATTAAACAAATGAACGAGAACATGATTGATTGTTTCATATGTATTCACTGTCTCCGGCTCCTTTACCAACATCTTGTTTTTGTCTGCTGCCGACATTCTTATGTTGATATTATACACACGGATTCATCAAAGAAGCAATGACTTCTTTCACGGTTTCTATTTTTTGTGCCCGGTAAGCATATGCTCCACAAAACAGCAGCGCATGTTCAATATCGCCCTTTGCCGCCGCGATCAGCGCATCCGTAATACAATAAGGAATCTCCTGCGGTCTGCAATTTTTAATGCATCCATGACACGGACTGTGAGGGATCTGCTCCCCCGCCATCACTTTCTTCATAAACGAGTTTAAAATCGCACGTCCCGGCATTCCCACCGGACTTTTCACAATAACGATATCCTCTTCTGTTGCATTTAAATATGCTTCTTTATATCGTTGATCGGCATCACATTCTTTTGTTGTCACAAATCTTGTCGCCACTTGTACACCATCCATACCAAGTGAAAGTGCCCGATTTACATCACTGTGATTCTCAATTCCACCTGCCAAAAACAGAGGAATCTTCCTTCCATAGCGCTCTTCGTATTCTCGGACAACATTCTTGATCTTTTTGATTTCCCCGGCATAAGTTTCTACATCATAATATGTAATCTGTTCCTTTGTAAATCCGAGATGCCCTCCGGCAGACGGTCCTTCGATCACAAGCACATCTGCCGTTCGCTGATATTTCTTATCCCAATATTTCAGAATGACTTTCGCTGATTTTTCCGTGGAGACAATCGGTGCAATCTGTACGTTGCTCTCTGCCACATATTTCGAAAGTTCTGTCGGAAGGCCTGCACCCGAAATGATCAGATCTGCTCCGGCACGGACAGCCTCCCGGACATAGTCTTCATAATGGCGCATCGCTACCATAATATTAAATCCAATAATCCCATCCGGCGAGATTGCCCTTGCTTCCTCCATCTCTTTTTCAATTGCACGCAAATTTGCCTTTCTTGCATCTGTGTCAAAATCAGGCTCCTGATACCCTATCTGCGCTGCTGAAATGATACCAATCGCACCTTCTTTTGCCACGCTCCCGGCCAGTCTGCCAAGACTGATCCCGACTCCCATTCCTCCCTGGAGGATCGGAACTTTGAGCTGCTTTTCCCCAATTCGTAATCCTTTTTCTTCTAACTTCATACCTGATACCTATCTCTTTGCTTACTCATTTTCGATGTGTATTTCTCTTACAGTCTCCGGAACCTCTGATATCTTCTTTCTGTGCGCTCTGACTCTTCCATTCCCTGATACGTTTTCAAAAATCTTCTGATATGCTCTCGAAGTTTCTTTGTCACCGGAGCAAATGTCTCACTTGTGAATGCTTCCGGTTCTGCAAAGACCTGCTCTACAATTCCTGCCTCATACAAATCTTTTGCAGTCAGTCGCATAACTTCCGCGGCTTCTTTTGCCCGCTTACTGTCCTTCCACAAAATTGATGCAAACCCTTCCGGTGATAAGATCGAGTAGATTGAATTTTCCATCATCCACACCTCATCTGCTGTCGCCAGTGCAAGTGCACCGCCGCTTCCACCCTCCCCGATGATCACAGAGAGGATCGGAACTTTGAGCGCAGACATCTCATAGATATTTCTTGCAATTGCCTCTCCCTGTCCTCGCTCTTCTGCCTCTAGGCCGCAAAATGCCCCCGGTGTATCGACCAAGCAGAGAACCGGACGATGGAATTTTTCCGCCTGCTTCATCAGGCGCAATGCCTTTCGATACCCTTCTGGTGACGGCATTCCAAAATTCCTCGCAATATTTTCTTTTGTCGTTGTCCCTTTTTCCTGTACGATGACCGTGACTGGTTCCCCACAGAACTGTGCGATCCCGCCGATAACCGCCTTGTCGTCTCCAAAAAGACGGTCTCCATGCAGTTCCACAAAATCATCAAATAACTCCCTGATGTAGTCAGATCCAACCGGGCGATCTTTTTTTCTGGAAACCTGTACACGCTCCCACGGTGTCATTTCCCGTATCTGACACAGTTCCTCCTCTTCTTTCTCGTTTTGCTTTTTGTTCTGCATCTCCTCTGCTTTAGTCTGCGCAGTACGATCTGGTTGTCCCGGATGTAATTTCAAGATTTTTCCCAATGTTTCACGCAGCTTTTCCCGCTCTACAATCTGATCAATGAAGCCATGCTCTAAAAGAAACTCGGCCCGCTGAAAGCCCTTCGGAAGTTTCTGTCCGATCGTCTGTTCAATGACACGAGGACCCGCAAAACCGATCAGCGCATTTGGCTCTGCCAAAATCAAATCCCCAAGCATCGCAAAGCTTGCGGTCACACCTCCGGTCGTCGGATCGGTAAGCACCGAGATATACAGATGTCCCGCATCACTGTGACGTTTTAATGCCGCTGCCGTCTTTGCCATCTGCATTAAAGAAAAAATCCCTTCCTGCATTCTCGCCCCACCGGAGCAGGCAAAGAGAATGACCGGAAGTTTCTCTTTTGTCGCACGCTCTACTGCCCTCGCGATCTTTTCGCCGACAGCCTCCCCCATACTTGCCATGAGAAATCTTCCGTCACAGACTCCAAGTACAACTTTCCTTCCTTCAATCTCTGCCTTTCCAATCACAACTGCCTCATCAAGTCCGGTCTTCTCCCGCACATTCTGTAATTTTTCTTCATACCCCGGAAATCCCATGGGATTTCCATCTAAAATTGCTTCCTCCCACACTTCAAAACTATCCGGATCTACGATTGTCTCAATTCTTCTCCATGCATCCATACGAAAGTACGCATGACACTTTGGACAGATATAATATCCTCTTCTGACATCCTCCGCGATGATTGCAGCTTTACAGTTATTACATTTTCGCAAAAGCCCTTCCGGTACTTCCGGCTTTCTTCCTTCCGTCAGGGAAATATAATTCTTTGCACCGGTTTTCTTAAACATATTTTTCAGCTTCATGTCTTTTCACTCCTACCTCTGCCATTTAGAGATAAATTCAATATCAATCTTTCCGGATTGATAATCCGGATGATTCATAATTTCATACTGATAATCAATATTCGTGTCAATTCCTTCGATGATCACTTCGCCAAGCGCAGTACGCATTTTGCTGATCGCCTGTTCTCTTGTATCTGCATGTACGATCAGCTTCGCCAGCATAGAATCATAATATGCCGGAACTGTATATCCGCTGTAAATCGCCGTGTCAATCCGCACGCCCTTTCCGCCCGGCAGATAAAGATCTGTGATCGTACCCGGAGATGGGCGGAAATTTTTGTCCGGATTTTCCGCATTGATCCTGCACTCAATCGCATGCCCGGAAAGCTTGATGTCCTCCTGCCGGTAAGATAGAGGCAGTCCGGATGCAATCCGTATCTGTTCCTGGATCAGATCGATTCCGGTCACCCACTCTGTCACTGGGTGCTCCACCTGAATCCTCGTATTCATCTCCATAAAATAGAACTGACCATCTCTTTCCAGAAGAAATTCAATGGTTCCTGCATTGGTATAGCCTGCCGCCTTTGCCGCCTGCACTGCCGCCTGTCCCATTCTACTGCGAAGTTCCTCATCAATCACCGCAGACGGTGACTCCTCAATCATCTTCTGATGATTTCTCTGAATCGAACAGTCACGCTCTCCCAAATGGATTGCGTTCCCGTACCAATCTGCCAGAATCTGAAATTCAATATGACGTGGATTTCTCACAAATCGCTCAAGATACATCGTTCCATCTCCGAATGCCATCTGTGCTTCTTTCTGAGCCGTCTGAAAGCTTGCCGCAAATGTCTCGCGGGTTTCTGCCACACGCATTCCCTTGCCGCCGCCTCCAAGCGCCGCCTTGATCATTACCGGATAACCGATCTCCTCTGCAATTTCAGCGCCATGTGAAACGTCTCTTACTGCTTCCTTACTTCCCGGAATGACCGGAACACCCGCTTCTATCATTGTGCTCCGAGCCTGTGCTTTATTCCCCATCTTTTGAATCACTTCAGAGGAAGGACCGATAAACGTAATGTTGCATTTCTCACACAGTTCCACAAATTTACTGTTCTCCGATAAAAATCCAAATCCTGGATGAATGGCATCTGCCCCGGATACTAAGGTGGCACTGATGATCTGCTCCATATTCAGATAGCTTTCTGAAGATTGTGCCGGTCCGATACAGATTGCTTCATCTGCAAGCTGTGTATGAAGCGCCTCCTCATCTGCCTGCGAATACACTGCAACTGTCTCAATTCCCATCTCCCGACATGCCCTTATAATACGCACCGCGATTTCTCCGCGGTTCGCGACTAATACTTTCTTTATCATAGTTCCACCCTTTTTCCTATCCTACCATAAACGTCAGCTCTGCAGTCGCTGCGATTTTCCCATTCACACTTGCTACTGCCTCCCCAATTCCAAGCGGTCCTTTCTGTCTAATGATTTTTGTTTCCAGCTTCAATTGATCTCCCGGAATCACTTTCTCACGAAAGCGACATTTCTGGATTCCTCCGAAATAAGCTGTTTTGCCTTGATTTTCCTCCATGCTCAAAATGGCTACAGCTCCGACCTGCGCCAGTGCCTCCACGATCAATACTCCCGGCATCACCGGTTCTTGCGGGAAATGTCCTTTAAAAAATTCCTCCCGATAACTCACACATTTATATCCGACCGCATATTTCCCCGGCTCATAATCTTCTATATAATCAATCAGAAGAAATGGATGGCGATGTGGAATAATCGCTTCTATTTCCTTTACATTCAATCGTTTCATCTCTCTACTTCCCTTCTACAATTCGAAACAACGGTTGTCCGTAAGAAACCACCTCTCCATTTGCCACATAGATTTCTGCCACAGTACCTGCAAAATCGCTTTCAATGTCATTCATCAGCTTCATCGCCTCCACGATTGCAAGCATCTGCCCTTTCTGAACAATATCGCCCACTTTCACATAAGGCGCTTCTCCCTCTGCCGGAGCTTCATAAAATGTTCCGACAAGCGGTGAGGTCACAATCGTTCCTTCTGGTTCCTCCTGAACTCCCTCGCAGTTCTGTGCCAGATTTTCTTGCTTCTTTTCTTTCTGCGAATCCAATCTGCTTGCCTCTTCCTCTACCATTTTCTTCCCGGAAGTTGCATTTCCAGAGAAACTGATCTGACTTTCCATATCTCCTTCTGCAGTTATACCGGTATGGCATCCAGTCCTTCTTTCTCCTTTTCTAAGAGAGATCTTCACTCCCTTTTCTTCATACTTAAACTGTGTCAGTTCCGATGCAGACACCGCCTGAATCAGCTGTATTAACTGTTCTGTTTCCATTTCTTGTACCTCTTTTCCCAATGACTTTCTGAAAGCGAATCCGATCGTACTAATGATACTTTCTGATCAGAAGTGTTGCATTATGTCCGCCAAATCCAAGTGAGTTACTCATCGCACAGCACACTTCCTGTCTGACAGGCGCACCGAGCACATAATCAAGTGTGCACTCTTGATCTGCCTCCGTAGTTCCCACAGTCTGATGGATAAACCCTTCTTCTATGGATTTGACACAAGTAATAAATTCCACAGCGCCTGCCGCTCCGAGCAGATGACCGATCATCGATTTTGTAGAATTGATCTTAAGTTTATGTGCTGCCTCTCCAAATGCAGCGATCACTGCCCTTGTTTCAAACAAGTCATTGTGGTGGGTGCTTGTTCCATGTGCATTGATATAATCCACCTCTTCCGGCGCAATTCCTGCCTCCTCCATCGCAAGCTGCATTGCCTTTTGGGCGCCGCTTCCATCTTCCGCCGGAGAAGTGATATGAAATGCATCGGCAGTACAGCCATATCCGATGACTTCTGCGTAGATTCTCGCTCCTCTTGCCTTTGCGTGTTCTAATTCTTCAAGCACAACAATGCCCGCTCCTTCTCCGAGTACGAATCCGCTCCGTTCCTTGTCAAACGGGATGGAGGCACGAAGTGGATCTTCTGTTGTTGTCAATGCAGTCAAGGCCGTAAACCCTGCAACTCCGGTCGGACAGATGCAGCTCTCACTTCCACCTGCAAACATCACATCTGCATCGCCATACTGGATTGCCCGGAACGCATCTCCAATCGAATTGGTTCCAGATGCACAGGCTGTAACAACACTTGTACATTTTCCCTTAGCTCCAGTGTGAATCGACACGTTTCCTGCTGCCATATTAGAGATCATCAATGGCACCATGAGCGGATTGACTCTTGCCGGCCCTTTTTCCAGTATCTTTTCATACTCTTTCTCGACTGTCGCAAGACTTCCGATCCCAGATCCTATGATAACTCCTACCCGATACGGATCCTCTTTTTCCATCTCAAGTCCGGCATCGGCACAGGCCTCTTTTGCCGCCGCCACTGCATACTGGGAAAATAATTCCATTCGTTTTGCTGCTTTAAAATCCATATGTTCTTTTGCGGAAAACCCTTTCACTTCCGCCGCAATCTTTACTTTATACTCAGCTGTATCAAACTTTGTGATCGGCCCGATCCCGACTTTCCCCTCTTTGATTCCATTCCAGAATGTTTCCACATTATTGCCGATCGGAGTCACTGCTCCTAATCCTGTCACAACTACTCTTCTTTTCATGTCGTTCTCCCTCATTTTCTACATTGCCATTCCGCCGTCCACACAGAGTACCTGCCCGGTAATATATGCCGCTTCTTCTGTAGCAAGAAATACTGCCGCATGTGCAATATCTTCCACTGTCCCGAAATGCCCCATCGGAATCTGTGTCACCACCGTTTCTCTTACGCGATCGGAAAGTTTTTCTGTCATATCTGTTGAAATAAATCCAGGTGCAATTGCATTCACTGTAATATTTTTTGCCGCCAGCTCCCGCGCTGCCGCTTTTGTCAGCCCAATCACGCCTGCTTTTGACGCAGAATAATTTGTCTGCCCTGCATTTCCCATTACACCGGAAACAGAGGACAGATTGATAATCCTTCCACTTCTCTGCCGGATCATCTGTCTTGCCGCAAATCTCATACAGTGAAAGCTTCCTTTCAGATTTGTATCCACCACACTGTCAAAATCATCCTCAGACAGCTTCATCAACAATCCATCTTTCGTAATTCCCGCATTATTTACAAGAATATCCAGCCTTCCAAACTGTTCGATCACCTTTTTGAAAAATGCTTCGCATGCCTGAAAGTCAGATACATCGCACTGCATGATGGCTGCTTCATTTCCTTCTTCTTCGATACACTTCTGTACTTCCTGCGCTCGCTCTTCCGATCCGTTATAGTTGATCACAACCATTGCTCCTTTTCGGGCAAGTTCCAGAGCGATTGCACGTCCAATCCCACGAGAAGCTCCAGTCACAACCGCAACTTTTCCCGCAAAAATTTCTTTCTGTCCATTTCTTTCCTGATTTTGTTCTTCTTTTCTATCCATCTTTTTTCGTACCAGAGAATGCTATCCTCTCTGCTTCCTTTCTGTCAGATTCTGCCAGGCGCTTTTCTTCCCATTAAAGTTCTCCACATAGATTTACTGCCGAAGCTACTTTATCCACATCTTCAATACAACTAATGTTCATAACCGTGACCGTTCGATTGATCTTCTTTAAAAAGCCTGCCAGTGTCTTTCCCGGACCAATCTCTATAAAAGTATCTACACCATCTTCGATCATCCGCTCCATACTCTGCTGCCATCTGACAGAGGCCGCCACTTGCTCCTTCAGCAGTTCTTTTGTCTTACAAATATCTGTGATCGGTTCTGCTGTCACATTTGTCACATATGGAAGTTCCAGCTCATGGAAGTGGATCTGGTCAAGCACCTCGGACAGTTTTTCTCCTGCCTCTTTTAACATCGGCGAATGAAATGGACCACTCACATTTAGCGGAAGTACTCTCTTGGCACCACACTCCAATAGCTTTTCTTTTGCCGCATCCACACTGTCCGTTTCCCCGGTGATCACCACTTGTCCCGGGCAATTATAGTTTGCGACCGTCACTCCCTTGATCTCCTCTGTTACTTTCTCAATCTGCTCTGCAGAAAGTCCTAGAACTGCTGCCATTGCACCAACTCCCGTCGGCACTGCCTCTTCCATAAGGACTCCTCTTTTTCGTACTGCCCAGACTGCGTCCAGATCAGACATTCCGCCTGCTACTGCGATAGCACAGTATTCCCCTAGACTTAAACCCGCCGTTACATCTGCACGAACACCCTTTTCTTCCAAGGTCCTTGCCATCGCAAGACAAGTGGTCACAAGTGCTGCCTGTGTGTAAGCTGTCTGGTCTAATTTATCATTCTCATCAAAACAAAGAGTTCTGATGTCTATTTCCATTTCTTCTTTTAGCCTCTTAGATGCAGCATCATAAATTTCTGCTGCCCTCTGGCTTTGTTCATAAAAATCTTTTCCCATACCAGTCTTCTGTGCACCCTGTCCCGGGAAAATAAATGCTATTTTACTCATAAAGCTTCGCCCCTTTCAGACACGCTTCCGCCTCGCTCATCAGTTTTTGAATCAATTCCCGACAGCTGAATTCCTCTTTGACAAGACCTGCACTTAATCCTGCCATCAGACTGCCATTGACTACATCTCCTTCCACGACTGCCTTTCTAAGCGCTCCAAGCGTAAGCTTTTCTAATTCTTCAAAAGAAGCTCCTTCTTTTTCCAGCCGAAGGTATTCTTTTGTCATCTGATTTCTCAGTACACGGATTGGATGTCCGGTACTTCTTCCTGTTACTTTTGAATCAATATCTTTCGCTTTGATAATACATTTCTTATAATTCTCGTGCACCACCGACTCCTTTGTCACGACAAAGTGTGTGCCAACCTGCACTGCGGATGCCCCCAGCATCAAGGATGCTGCAACCCCGCGCCCATCTGCAATTCCTCCCGCTGCAATGACTGGGATGGATACTGCATCGGCAATCTGAGGAACGAGTACCATCGTCGTGTTTTCTCCGATATGTCCCCCCGCCTCAGAACCTTCTGCCACAACCGCATCTGCGCCGCACCGTTCCATTCTCTTTGCCAACGCGACGGATGCCACAACTGGAATAACTTTGATGCCCGCATCCTTCCACAGGTTCATATATTTTTCCGGATTTCCTGCGCCGGTCGTCACAACCTTCACACCTTCTTCCGCCACGACTTTCGCTACTTCATCGGCATATGGACTCATCAGCATAATGTTGACCCCAAACGGCTTCTCTGTTCGCTCTTTCACCTTCTGGATCTGCTCCCGCACCCATTCTCCCGGCGCGCTCGCTGCTCCGATCAATCCCAGACCTCCGGCTTCGGATACAGCGGCTGCAAGATGATGCTCTGCAACCCATGCCATTCCTCCCTGAAGAATCGGATATTCAATTTCAAGTAGTTTTGTCACATCTGTTCTCATACGGACACCTTTCCTTTTCCTGTCTTTTTTATTTCTCTAAGTATGCAACAACTGCTCCGATTGTTGTCAGCTGTTCTAAATCCTCTGTCGGAATCTCTCTTCCAAATTCTTCCTCAAAAGCCATAACCATCTCAAATAAGTCAAGGGAATCTGCTCCCAGATCTTCCTTAAAAGATGACTCTGCAGTCAATGTACTTACATCTGCTCCTAATGAATCTGCTACAATTTCTTTTACCTTTTCTAACATAGTGAATATTCTCCTTTTTCTCTTACATCCAGATGGTCTGCATGCGTTTTTCATTTTTTCATTTTATTTGTAATCCGGCAGAAACATCTTTCATTTCTCCGGGAATTACCCTTTTTATTACCACTCAATCAATGTGGCTCCCCAGGAAAGTCCTGCTCCAAACCCTGCCAGCACAATCTTCTGTCCTTGTTTCAGTACACCTGATTGCTTCAGCTCAGCAAGCAGGATTGGAATACTTGCCGAGGAAGTATTTCCATACTCCTGAAGGTTCATTGGGAATTTTTCTACTGTAAGTCCAAGCCTCCTTGCAACTGCCTCTACAATTCTCTGATTCGCCTGATGCAGGATAAAATAATCGATATCTTCCGGTGCAAGCCCCTCCTTCTCTAACAATTCACTGATACATAGAGGCACTTGTCGGACCGCAAATTTAAATACCGCCTGTCCATCCATATGAATATAGTCTGCTCTACTGCCACAGGAGAGCGCCTCCCCCTGTGCCCCGTTTGAATGGAATACCATCGACGGAAAATCGCCCTCTTCTGCCTGAAGTATAGCGGCTCCTGCTCCGTCACCGAACAAAATACAAGTACTCCTGTCTGTCCAGTCCACAAGCTTAGACAAACTCTCGGTTCCTATAACAAGTGCGCATTTTGCAAGTCCCGCTGCAATATAAGTCTGCGCAGTATTGTAAGCAAATAGAAATCCTGTACATGCTGCATTTAGATCAAAACAGACTGCATGTTTCGCGCCAAGTCTCTTCTGCACCTCACATGCGGTACACGGAAGGACTACATTCGAAGAAATCGTCGCTACAATGATCAGATCAATTTCCTCTGCATGGATCTTTGCATCTTCCAGCGCCCTCTCGGAAGCTTTCCATGCCATCGTGACCGTTGTCTCTTCTTCTGATATAATATGTCGTCTTGCGATTCCGGTCCGTTCCCGAATCCATGAATCACTCGTATCCACAAACTTCTCTAAATCATAATTGTCATAATAGTTCTCCGGCACATACGAGCCGGTTCCTGTCACTCTTCCTACCATTGTTTTACTTTTTCTTTCTTATTATTTTGTTTTAAAATATTTTGATATTCAAAGTATATCACAATAATCAATTTTGTCAACATTTTTTTATTTTTCTCTTGCTTTTTCATTTTCCATATGATAAAATACATTTTGTTAGCGGAAATGTCGGAATGGCAGACGAGCTAGATTCAGGTTCTAGTGTGGGTTACCACGTGTGGGTTCAAGTCCCATTTTCCGCATACATTTGAACAGAGATAAAATCATTGGGGCACTTTCCTTTCGGAAGGTGCCCCAATGATTTTATCTCTCAAATTTTCACTTTAAAACGGCATGCCTTTTTGGCTATGCCGTTTTTTCTTTCCTCTTTCCTTTCAGCTGTACAGCCAATCCGACAATCAGTATCAGTGGAAATACAGTCGCAGCAAACAATCCCACTTTGAGATTCCCGCCAAACATATTAGAAACATTTCCTACCATTGCAGGACTGATCGTAGCGCCTAAATCTCCTGCCAGAGCTAAAAATGCAAACATTGCCGTGCCACCCCTTGGACACTTCTGTGACGAAATACTGATCGTTCCCGGCCACATAATCCCAACCGAAAGTCCGCAAAGGGCACAACCTGCCAATCCGATCATTGGTGTTGAAGACAGAGATGCCATCAAATAGCATATTACGCATAACACACCACATACCAACATTGTTTTAGTCAAGTCCAGCTTCTCGCTCATTTTTCCATATACTATTCCGGATATTCCCATAAATACCGCAAACAGGCAAGGCCCCGCCAAATCACCAACCGTTTTAGAAACACCCATCGCAGATTCTGTAAACGAAGATGCCCATTGAGCCATAGACGCTTCAGATGCACCGGAACATACCATAAGCAATATCATCAACCAGAACAACGGCAATCTAAGCAATTGGCTGATCCGCATACTCTTTCCATCTTCCACTAAACGTTCCATCGGACAAGAGATGAAATTGAATGCATTATATAACGGCACCACTGCCCAAATCATTGTAAGTATCTTCCAATTTTCTACACCAAATACTGTAAAAAAGAGGGTGGAACCTAAAATCACACCTACAGCCCCCCAACAATAAAAGGAGTGTAGTAAACTCATCATCCCATCTTTGTTTTCAAAAGGACAAGCTTCCACAATCGGACTTACTAATACTTCAATAAGACCACTGCCCATAGCATAAAGGATGACTGCAATCAGAATACCCGCAAAGGAAACAGGAAGCAGTTCAGGCAGAATAGCCATTGAAACAAGCCCTGCTGCGGATAACACCTGAGACGAAACTACACAGGTACGGTATCCTATTTTGTCAACAAATTTTGTAGCAGCAAGATCAATCAGTAATTGTGTGAGATAGAATACCATCGGAATCAACGCAATCTTTTCAAATCCAATTCCATAAGTGTTCTTAAACGTCAAAAATAACAGTGGAGTGAAATTTGCAGATATCGCTTGGGTAACAAAACCGAGGTGGCAAGCTATAAGTGTTTTTTTGTAGTTTTTTTGTTTTGTCATAACTGCTCCTTTAAAATGAATGTAATATTATAGTCGGATTGCATTATATCATCATATCCAATCAAAACAAAGTCACAAAAGACCCAAATAAAAGCACTATTTACCCAAAGCACGATATTGTCCCGGTGTATACCCATAGGTTTTCCGAAACTGACGGCTAAAGTAGTGTACCGAATTAAAACCACAGGAATAACTGATTTCTTGAAGAGACCGCGTTGTATCTTTTATAAGTCTGTGTGCAACTTGAAGTCGATGCTGAATCAACGCATCCACTGGAGAACATCCTACATATGCGTTAAAGCAACGTCCCGCTTCGCTGCGGCTGATACTGGCAGATCGGGCAATCTCTTCCAGTGTGACGGCTTCTGCATAATGCTCCCGGATATACGAGAGCATCTTTTGGATGCGTATTTGAGTATTGATTTGGATGCGTGTATTTTCTGTTTTAGGTAATTCATCAAAATTCGAA
This sequence comes from Faecalimonas umbilicata, assembly GCF_042846195.1. NCBI lineage: Bacteria > Bacillati > Bacillota > Clostridia > Lachnospirales > Lachnospiraceae > Faecalimonas > Faecalimonas umbilicata. Next base: position 585,236 of record NZ_AP031411.1, on the reverse strand, counting down.
AAGATGCATTGAAATATACTGCTAAGTTCGCGTTGCACAGCCATTTCGTAACATTGCCTTTGTTCAGACATCAGACCGTAAACATTTTTAACCAACTGATTCACTTCATTGTGCCAACTATTTTTTTGATCAAACACAATAAAAGGCAAAGCATCACAGTTTGCGACAGGTTGAATATATTTTTGATAAATATCACTAGTTTCAGATGCAATTAAAGCACCCGAAAAGACAATATTCGGCATCGGATCAGGAATATCGCCAGATAACTGCTTGATTCCATGCAGGATATTTCCATTAACCAATATACTGTCACCTGCTTTCAGTATCACATGATGTTGCCCAACTTGAAAATCCAGCACACCACTTACCGCAGTGGCAATTTCAAAATCAGGATGCCAATGTAAAGGTCCTGCCCAGTTGGGAAGCGCAGCAAGTTCATCACAAAAATATGTAATAGGAAATTTTTCAACATCATGGGGAATTTGTTCTCTCAGTTGATAATCAAGTATGATCGCCATAGTTTATCGCTCCAATTCTATTTATTTCCGATTGTACACAGATAGAGAGGACACACCCTCTTTCGTAATCCAGTATGTCCTCTCTATTATAAGAGAAACTCTTCTCCAAAAGTCAAGCAGTTTTCTTTCCTTATACACTGATTTCTCTAGCGCAAAGAAACAGGCACTTAAGATTGTGGGAAGAAATCTTAAGTGCCCCAAGTTTTTTCATATTTTATTTTACAGAAATGCTGTTCTCTTTTTGACCTACATTTGTGCTTACTCTATTCTTCCCAGTAAATTCTTCTCTGTCGCTCATCCAAGCCTTCCACAAATCTTCGATTAAAAATGAGAAATTCTTCGAGATCCATCAAAATATGGTATAACTTTGCCCGACTCTCAAAATCATCCGTTGTCTTTGGCAATTCATAGTAATGAATTTCATCAAATAATTCATGTAATTTCTCGATCTGTGGAGTAGGATCATTTTTCTCTGTCACAAATGGTCGCAGATAGGAGATGTAATCCGCAACGATATCTGCTTCTTTCGGGATATAACGAATCTTTTTCATCTCATAATGCAGGTTGTGCAACACATTACATTGCTTTGTACGCATTTCAAAATAGTCGATGTAATATCCCGGATGAGACTGAAATGTATTGTTCTGGTATTCATATGCGGCTTCTACATGGTATTCCAATTTCTTCTCCAACGAGATAATATCATCCCACACATTCTCATCCATCGGAATGTTCCGGAGATATTTCTCCAACTCTTCCATAATCTGCTGAAGTTTTCTCTCTACATACCGCATATCTTCCACAAGACTTCTCTGCTGCGCATTATTATAATGAAACAGATTCAACACCGCTGCAAATCCAATCCCGATCAGTACAAGAAGAAATTCATTGAGAATAAATTCCAGACTGAAATCGTGTGTCATCAAAAAATGAGTTCCCGTTACTGCATTGACCGAGATCGTCGCTTTCAATCCCGTCCATTCTGAGAACACAACCAGAAGAAATATAAACAATCCGTATGCCAGCCACTCACTGTCCATATGCTGGAAAAAGGTCCACGCAACAATCACCGACAACAAAAAAGTAATGACCCGATACATCGAAAGCTTCAGTGTATCCCATTTCGTCGGTACAATTGAAAGCAGTGTAATGATCCCTGCCGTCGTTGCATACTCCAAATTCAGTGCCATTGCAATAGAAATCGCCCCACAGCTTCCAACTGCAATCTTCGCTGCTTGAAAAATAATCTTTCCAATCTTAATCTTGTATTCTTTATCCACTCGTTCTCTCCATTTCTTTGTAATTTCTTTATATTATTTTAGCAGTAAGCATCAAAAATTACAAAGATTTTTTCTCTTTTCGTCTCCTTTTATAAGCACATTTGTAAACCTATTTTCCGTTCTTTCTGAAATCACCTTGCTTTATCTTCTATCTGTCCGCTCGATCATATCTCCGTATACCGGTGTAGGCATCCCAAATCCTCCAGAGACATCCATGATCTGCCCTGTTGTATAGGCTGCATCATCACTCGCAAAATAGACAACCGCTGCTGCAATTTCTTCTGGTTCTCCCATCCTGCGGATCGGAGTATGTTTTAGGAAGAACTCACGGAAATCATCTGACAGATTATCTTTGACCGCATCTGTTGCCGTCATTCCCGGAAGCACTGCATTACAGCGGATGTTATCTCTTGCCGCCTGCACTGCGATCAACTTTGTCATATAATTAATTGCCGCTTTGCTCGTTCCATAAGCAATCTGCGAGATATCCGGACGAAGTCCTCCGACGGAAGAAATATTGATAATACTTCCACCGCCCTGCTTTGCCATATGTGGGATCACTGTCTGTACCGGAAGAAATACACTCGCCAGATTCATATCCAATGTTCCAATAAATTCCTCGTATTCTGTACTTTTAATATCCAAATCTTTCTTCGGATTGGATGTTCCGAAATTATTGACAAGAACATCGATCCTTCCTTCCTGGCGGATCACTTCCTCTACCATTGTGCGATAGCTGTCCTTGTCGGAAGCATCGTTAAATACCGTCTTCACTGTATAACCCTGCTCATTTAACTCCTTTGCACGCGCCTCTGCACGCTCCATATTTCTCGCTGCCATATAGACAACCGCTCCTTCTTTTGCACATCTGACTGCACAAGCCAGTCCAATTCCTCTTGTAGAAGCTGTGATCAGTACAACTTTTCCTTTTAAACGCATGTGAAAAATACCTCCTTTATCTTTTTTCTACCATAACGCATTTCCGTGAAAATAGCAATGCCGATGCACGGTATCCTCACAGTTTGATCAATCCTGCGTACACTGGATTTCCACATATCTCGCCCCGATCTTCTCCCCGAAAAATCTGTCATGCTCCACTAGAAGCATCGTCGGACGATAGGTCTGTATCAGCTCTTCGATCTGTATTCTGGAAAACAGATCAATAAAATTCAGCGGTTCATCCCAAATATAGAGATGTGCCTGCTCACAGAGACTTTTGGCAAGCAGTACTTTCTTTTTCTGCCCTCCACTGTAAGATTCGATTGGTTTTTCAAACTGCACCCGGGAAAAATCCAGTTTTCGCAGCAACACTTTCAAAAGTGTTGGATCCACTCTTTCTTTTATTGCAAATTCATCAATCATCCCACAAAGCTGCTCTGCATCCTGAGAAACATAAGATATTTCCAAGCCGGAGGCAACCTCTAATTTGCCCCGATAAGAAATAGCTTCTCCCAGAATCCGCTTTAGCATACTTGATTTTCCACATCCATTTTTCCCTCTTAGAATGACCTGTTCCCCATTTTTCACTTCAAAATTCAGTGGACCTGTCACCTTCTTTTCTCCGTAAAATAGCTCCAGATTTTCTGCCCTGATTACCGTTTCTCTGTGATGTCTGAGTGGAAACAGTTTTAATTCTTCCGCTTTTTCTAGATTTTTCAACAGTTTTTTCTTCTCCTCTACTGCCTTCTGCGCCCGCTGTTCGATCACAAGCGCCCGCTTCATCATCCTCGCCGCCTGATGACCGATATACCCACGGTCTACCGGACCATTCCCGACCTTACTTTTTTCGATCTGATCCGACCATCCTGCTGTTCTTCCCGCCGCCTTTGTAAGCTTTCCAATCTCTTTTTTCAAACGCTCCTGTTCATCAGCCTCATAAGCATCTTTTCGCTCTTTATTTTCCTGCCACACAGTGAAATTCCCCTGGCAGATCTCAATTCCGTCTTTGTTAATTGCCAGTATGTGATCCACACATCCATCCAGAAAATATCTATCATGGGAAACTAAAAGAAATCCTTTCTTCTTTTTCAGATATGCCATTACAATCTCCCTTGTATCCAGATCCAGATGATTGGTCGGCTCATCTATTAACAGAAATGCATTCTCCTTTGCAAACAGTACTGCCAGCAGTACCTTTGTCTGCTCTCCGTTGCTGAGTGTCTCAAACGGACGGTACAACACTTCTGCATCGGTATCCATCAAAGATAATTCTCTGCAGATCCTCCAAAGTTCGTTGCCTTCCTTACAACCTCTCTGTCACATCCCATAGTATTCCGAAGAAAGTTTCTGCGTAATAAAAAAAGACACAGAACGCTTCAAAAACTTTCTGCATCTTCAAACATCCCACTCCTGCTCATCTGCGGTTATGAGCATACTGCTTATGTTCTCTTGTTATTATATCTCTGCGCTACAGCTTGTGCCGCAACATAATAAGACTGCGAAAGATTTTCCTGCAAATGCACAAACATACAAAATACAATCTGCCCATCCAACGATTCTTGGCAGACTATTTTTCCTTCTTGTGCCTGTTTAGTTTTTACTATTTGCAAGAAATACTGCTCATCTTTCCAGCTCCTATCCTCTTCTTATTGATTCCGAGAAACTATTTCTTCTGAATCTATCCACACTTTATCACAATTTTTCAAAGGTTGTCAACACGAAAATGTTTGTATCCCCCTTCGCAATCAGTTATACTGAAAGCAACTAACAGACTGAATATAGAGGAGGACTTATGTTGAATATAAAAGAATTGAAAAAAACAGATTTACATTGTCACCTGGACGGATCCCTTTCCGCCACTACACTTTCCCATTTTTTGCATCGTACACCAGATTTTTCCGAACTTTCGGTAGATGATTCCTGCACTTCCCTCACGGAGTATTTAAAGAAATTCGATCTCCCGCTGCACTGTCTTCAGACAAAAGCGAACTTAGAACTGGCTGCATACACATTCTTAAAAGAACTTGCCGCAGACCAGATGAAATACATCGAAGTTCGATTTGCCCCTACACTCTCCACGCAGGATGGTCTCTCCTGTGAAGACGTGATTGAGAGTGTCCTGCGGGGACTGGAAAAAGGAAAATCTGAGACAGGAATTGATTATAATGTGATCACCTGTGCAATGCGCCATTTTGCGCCAGAACAGAATATGCAGCTCCTTGACAGTATGGAAAAATATGTCGGACACGGTGTCTGCGCGCTTGACCTTGCCGGAGATGAGTCAAAGTTTCCAAATCCTCTTTTTCATGAACTCTTTGAGGAGGCAAGACACCGAAAGATTCCTTTTGTCATCCATTCTGGTGAGACTGGCAATGTGGAAAATATCCGCACAGCCATGGAGTACGGCGCAGCCCGCATCGGCCATGGTCTTGCACTGATTCAAGATCCGGACCTGATGCAGGAGATTGCCCGAAGAGGAACCGGAATCGAAATGTGCCCGACAAGCAATCTCCAGACACATGCTATCGACAGCTGGAACAATTACCCACTCGATACCTTCTTACATGCAGGCGTCAAAGTCAGTGTCAACACCGACAACCGCACCGTCAGCAACACAACGATGGCCCATGAATTAGAGCGCATTCAGAAATTATACGGAAGCGATGATATCATCCGCCAGGTTATAAAGAATGCAGAAGAGACTGCTTTCAAAAACCTCTAACAATTACACCAAAATACAAGGAGGAATTGACCCAAACGAGCCAATTCCTCCTTGTGCAATTTAATCTCTTTTCTATATAAATAATTCTTTCTTATCTGTCAATAAACTGCCTTCTATATTTTTTCAGTCCACTCTCAATTTTCTCCAGTTTAGGCATTCTCCACTCCCAGTTTGGACTCCCCACCGTTCCTGGCGTGTTCAGATGTGCCTCTTTTCCCATTCCGAGAATATCCGCAAGCGGAATGATCGCATACTCCGCCCTGCTCTTTAACGTGTAGGTGAGCAGACGTTCTTTCACGGATCCCTGCCGAATACCTTCTCTTGATAGGAAACGGCGCACTTTTCGTTTCTCTGCCACAGACAGATCACCATACCATTCCATCAGCGTATCATTGTCATGGGTTCCGGTGTAGATGATCATATTTTCCACATCGTCAAAACTGTCTTTTGCATATTTTCCCGAAGTGTCGATGGAGAACATCAGGATCTTCATTCCTTTTAAGTGATAGTGTTCCTTTAATTCCAACACCTCCGGCCGAAGATCCCCGAGATCTTCCGCCACCAGGTTCACTCCCGGGATCTGCTCCAGAAGGGTGTCGATCACTTCGTATCCCGGCGCCAGGATCCACTCTCCCTCAACAGCTGTCGGACAAGATGCCGGAATTTTCCAAAATGTATCAAATGCCCGGAAATGATCGATACGGATAATGTCAAACAGGCTGCTGCTGTACCCGATTCGATCCACCCAGAACTGATAATTCTGTTCTTTCAGATACTCCCAGTCATAGATTGGATTCCCCCATCTCTGTCCGGTCGCGCTGAAATAATCCGGCGGCACGCCCGCCACAAAGATCGGCCTTCCGTCTGTGTCGAGAAGAAAATTGTCCTTTCCCGCCCACACATCTACAGAATCTACACCAACATAGAACGGCACATCTCCCATAATGCGAATCCCATTTGCGTTTGCTACGCTCTTTATTTCTATCCACTGACAGTAAAACAGATACTGTAAGAAAATCTGATAGTCTGCCTCTTCTCTGATTACTGTTGCAACCTCCGTTTTGTGTTCCGGCCAGTTTTTATGTTCCGGCTTCCAGTCATTCCAGCAGGATCCACCGTTTTCTTTCTTAAATGCACGGAACAGTGCGTATTCCTGCACCCATTTTTGTGTGGCAAACGTCTGATATTCCTCTGTCTGATCCAGTCCTTTTTCGATAAATGTCTGAAATGCCTCCCGCAGATACATTTCTTTCCACACCCGGACCTTTTCATACTGCACCCTCGTACTTCCTGCAAGCTCTGACATCGGAATTTCCTTTAACAGCTGCTGTTCCCACAATTTTTCGAGACTGATATAGATCTCATCTCCAGCGCAGGAAGAGTATGGCTGATATGGAGAATTTCCGTAGCCAACCGGATTGAGCGGCAAAATTTGCCATATTTTCACACCGGATGCACTCAGATATCCAATAAATTTTTCTGTCTCTTTTCCCAGTTCTCCGACTCCCGTGTGTGACGGGAGCGAAGATACGGGCATCAATATCCCCGTTTCTCTCATGTTCGTTTCCTCTTATGATAATTTCCAGATATCTCTGTTGTACTCAGCGATTGTACGATCTGCGGAGAAATATCCTGCCTTTGCGATGTTGACAAGCGCTTTCTTTGCCCACGCGGTCTGATCCTCATAATCTGCGAGCATTTCTTCTTTCTTCTGAATATATTCTCTGATATCCAGAAGCGCCATGAACCAGTCTTTGGACACGATTTCTTTGTAGAGTCTTCCAAGGTTCACCGGATCTCCAATCTGAATCATCTCCTTGCTGATAATGAAGTCCACAAGTTCTTCTACGGTGGTATCACTCTCATAAATCTCTCTCGAGCAATAAGAAGCATCCTCATAAAGTTTGATGACTTCCTCCGATTTCTTTCCAAAAATATAGATATTCTCATCGCCGACAAGCTCGTGGATTTCCACATTTGCCCCGTCTTCCGTTCCAAGTGTGACTGCGCCATTTAACATAAACTTCATATTTCCGGTTCCGGATGCTTCCTTGGATGCAAGGGAAATCTGCTCAGAAATATCACATGCCGGAATCAATTTTTCTGCCTTTGTCACGTTATAATTCTCTACCATGACAATCTTCATATGTTTGCTCACGATCGGATCATTTTCAATCAGCTGCTGCAGACAGAGGATCAGATGGATAATATCTTTTGCGATTGTGTAAGCCGGCGCTGCCTTTGCTCCGAAGATCATTGTGATCGGACGTTTCGGAAGATTCCCTTTTTTGATCTCTTTGTATTTATAGATTGCATAGAGTGCATTCATCTGCTGTCTCTTGTACTCATGCAGACGTTTGATCTGAATGTCAAATACAGAATTGGTGTCAATCTCCACATGCTGTGTCCGCTTCAGATAATCCGCAAGCCCCTGTTTGGAGTGCATTTTGATCTCTCTTAACGTTTTCAGCACCTGCTCGTCATCTTTGTATGCAAGCAATTTCTCCAGATGCTTGGCATCTTCCATATATTCCGATCCGATCAGTTCTTTCAGATAGGCAGCCAGTTCTGGATTACAGTGCACGAGCCATCTTCGGAAGGTAATCCCATTTGTCTTATTATTGAATTTCTCCGGATAAATATCATAGAACGGTTTCAGTTCAGACTCTTCCAAAATCTGTGTATGAAGCGCTGCAACCCCATTGACTGCATATCCAAAATGAATATCGATGTGTGCCATATGTACACGGTCCATCTCATCGATGATATACACACGCTCGTCATGGTAATCTCTTCTGACACGCGCATCCAGTTCCCGGATGATCGGCATCAGATGCGGCACTACTTTTTCAAGATAAGCGACCGGCCATTTTTCCAATGCCTCTGCAAGGATCGTATGGTTTGTGTATGCACATGTCTTTCTCACAACATCAATGGCGGTATCCATATTAAATCCTCTCTGCATCAGAAGACGAATCAGTTCTGGGATCACCATTGTCGGATGGGTATCGTTGATCTGCACTGCCACATGCTCATGCAGTCTGTAAAGGTCATATCCATGTTCCTCTGCCTCTTTTAAGATCAGCTGCGCGGCATTGCTCACCATAAAATACTGCTGATAGATGCGGAGTAACTGTCCTGCCTCATCGCTGTCGTCCGGATAGAGGAACAGTGTCAGGTTTCTCGGGATATCTGTCTTATCAAAATCGATTCCGTCCCGGATAATGGATTCGTCTACCGTATCTACATCGAACAGGTGTAGACGATTGCATCCGTTTCTATATCCCGGCACGTCGATATCGTACATCGTGGAAGTCAGTGTAAAGTCTTTAAACGGCACTTCAAACTGCACGTCTGTCTTTATGAGCCAGCTAAGATCTGTGATCCATGGATTTTTCTCTTCCTTCTGCTTATGGTCTGCAAACGTCTGACGGAACAGCCCGTCGTGGTAGTTCAGACCAACACCGTCTCCATTCAATCCGAGTGTGGCAATCGAATCTAAGAAGCATGCTGCAAGACGTCCCAGTCCCCCGTTTCCAAGAGAAGGCTCCTGCTCGATCTCCTCGATCTCTGTGATCTGGTGTCCGTGCTTTTCCAACACTTCTTTTGTCTCCTCAAACAATCCGAGGTTGATCAGGTTATTTGACAGCAATTTCCCAATCAAAAATTCTGCTGAAATATAATAAAGCTTCTTCTTTCCTTCATTTCGCTTTGCACCTTTCATCTTCTCCTTCGTGAGAATAAAAAGTGCTGTATAGATTTCTTTGTTCGATGCTTCTTTGATTGTTTTTTGATAGCGTTCCTGCAAAATCTGTTCTAATAATTTTTCCATCTGAACTCTCCTTATCCTTTCTCAATTGCCTCACTACTATTTATTTTTTCACTTCTTCAATAAATTCTTTCATCATCCTTGTAAGTTGTGTGCCCATCGCAACACCTACTTCTTTACAAACTTCTTTGAACTCTTCAGCTACTTCCTTATCGACTTTGTATGTCTTCGGAACCAACCCTGCTTTCTCATCCCACTTATCTTGCGGTCTGTTTTTCTTTTCCTCACTGTTTTGCATGCGCACCTCTCACCTCCCTACAAGTATATAATATCATATACGTATACGTATATCAACATTTTTCTCTGATCATCAAATTATTTTCAGGATACTGAATAAAAATAAAAAAGCACTTGAAAGCTTAATAAAAAAATCAGCTTTCAAGTGCTTTTTAGGCTGCGGATGACAGGAATCGAACCTGCACGGTCTCCCACTAGATCCTAAGTCTAGCGCGTCTGCCAGTTCCGCCACATCCGCATAAATAAAGAACAAGCCTAGGCTTGTTCTAGTGAAGCATCGGGGATTCGAACCCCGGACAACTTGATTAAAAGTCAAGTGCTCTACCAACTGAGCTAATGCTCCATAATATAAAACTTCAACTGGGCTAGTTGGATTCGAACCAACGAATGCAGGAGTCAAAGTCCTGTGCCTTACCGCTTGGCGATAGCCCATCATGCATCGCCTAAAAATAGGCAAAAAATAAGGGTGGATAGTGGGACTCGAACCCACGATATCCAGAACCACAATCTGGCGCGCTAACCAACTGCACCATACCCACCATAAGCGTGCTTGAAGGGATTCGAACCCCTGACCCACGGCTTAGAAGGCCGTTGCTCTATCCAACTGAGCTACAAACACGCATTCTTTTTTTCTTCCTAACAGCTAAGGCTCTAGGAAAGCGGGTGATGGGAATCGAACCCACGTATCTAGCTTGGAAGGCTAGTGTTCTACCATTGAACTACACCCGCGGAGTCGGGGTGACAGGATTCGAACCTGCGACCTCCTGGTCCCAAACCAGGCGCTCTAGCCAAGCTGAGCCACACCCCGTAGTTGCTATTTTGTGTTTTTGTTTTTGTCTCTGTCCTTAAGACAAGAGTTATTATATTATAGCAACAAACAAAAGTCAACACTTTTTTCTAATTTTTTTTATTTTTTTATTCATTTGGCACTTTATACAAAACATTGCTCAAAATATGCTTTTCCATTGTGATCTATTTCCATAATCATATACCCTGCACGGCGATCTGCCTGCCTTGGATAAGAAAGACTTCCCGGATTGAGCACAGTAAGATTTCCATCTACTTCCAGATGCGGCACATGAGTATGTCCATACATTACAATATCTACCCCTCGTCTTCTTGCCTCTTTTTTCAGTTCTTTCGTTCCCATAGAGACATAGTAAGAGTGCCCATGTGTGATAAACACTCTATACTTTCCTATAAAAAACTCCTGCTCCCTGCTCAGATCTGAAAAGAAATCATTATTTCCCGCAATAATATGCGTCTCACAGTCTGCCAGTGCACAGATGTAGTCTTCTCCCCCCTCTACATCTCCAAGATGGACCAGCATGTCAATCGGTCCCTCTCTGTCCAGAACCTCCTCCAGATTCCGGTGTCTCCCATGCGTATCGCTCACGATCAGTATCTTCATTCTTTCACCTGTCATTTTCTTCGAATATTATTTTAGCGTTTCCTTTTTTCGGAACACGAACCTTTTATTTCTTTGGATCCTAATCTTCCTGCTGCATTTTTTGTTCGATAATCCCTCTCATCAAACGGAGTGCCTTTCCCCTGTGGCTAAGTTCATTCTTCTTTTCCGGGTCCAGTTCTGCAGTTGTACATCCGTATTCTGGAAGATAAAAAATCGGATCATATCCAAATCCATGTTCTCCGGCAATCTCATATCCAATCCGCCCCTCAATAGTACCTCTTACAGTCTCTTTGCTTCCATCTGGAAATACTGCTGCGATTGCACAGACAAATCTTGCTGTGCGCTTCTCATCTGGAACTCCTTCCAAACGCTGCAGCAAAAGATTATTTTTAATCTCATAAGAAGTATCTGTTCCTGCATATCTCGCCGAATAGATACCCGGTTCTTTATTCAAATAATCAATTTCCAATCCCGAATCATCTGCCAGCACGATTGCATCTGTCAATTTTGCAATCGCTTCTGCCTTGATCATCGCATTTTCTTCAAATGTGGTTCCATCTTCTACGATATCCACGTCAATCCCAGCCTCTTTCATTGAGGATACCACAATTCCGAGATCCTCTAAAATCATCTGGATTTCTTTCATTTTATCTTGGTTCCCTGTCGCAAATATGATCTTTCTTTCCATGTTCTTTCTCCCTGTCCCTTTTTGCAAGCAGGATACTGATCCTTTTCTTTGCACATCCATATCCTGCATTGTCATTCACTTTCTATTTATGTTCTGTCTAAATTTCCGGATATTTCTTCCTTCTCGGCGGCTTTGGACCGAGGAATTGATAAAAGTACGTCTTTAGCATTCCATTGTAAATCTTTCGGTTCTTGTCTGCTTTCCTTCCAAAATACCGTTCCGTTTCCTCATAACTCGTAATCATATATGCCGACCAGCTGTCCAGCTTCTTAAAGCTCTCACCGAATTCTCTATACAGAGCCGGAAGTGCAGACTTTTCCTCAAGTCTCTCTCCATATGGAGGGTTGGTGATGATAAATCCATACTTCTTTGGATGTCTTAAATCCTTTACTGCCCGCTCCTGAAAATGAATCAAATGCTCTACGCCTGCCTCTCTCGCATTCTCTCTGGCCGCTTTTACAACTTCCCCATCAATATCATATCCCTGAATATCCACTTCAATATCATCGTCAATCAGGCTATTCGCCTCATCCACCGCCTCGTACCAGAGTTTTCGCGGAATCAAGTTTGTCCACTCCTCCGCCGTGAAAGAGCGATTCATCCCCGGTGCGATATTGGCAGCGATCATCGCCGCCTCAATTGGAAATGTCCCACTTCCACAGAATGGATCTATAAAAATCCTGTCTTTTTTCCACGGTGTCAACAAAATCAAAGCGGCTGCCAATGTCTCTGTAATCGGCGCTTTGCTGGACAACTGACGATATCCTCTCTTATGAAGAGAAACTCCCGAAGTGTCGATTCCTACCGTCACGATATCTTTCATTAAAAATACCCTCACCGGATAAGACGCCCCATTCTCTTCGAACCAGTCAATATGATAATGCTGCTTCATCCGGTTAACCATCGCCTTTTTCATGATAGACTGAATATCTGAAGGACTGAACAATTTACTCTTTACAGAAGCGGCCTTGGCCACCCAAAATTTTCCATCCTCCGGAATATATTTTCCCCACGGGATCTCCTTGGTCCGCTCGAACAATTCATCAAACGTCACTGCTTTGAAACTTCCAACCTTCAGCAGCACTCTCTCCGCGGTCCGCAAAAACACATTCGCCCGGCAAATCGCACTTGCATCCCCGGCAAAAGTCACTCTTCCATCTTCTACATTTATAATCTCATATCCTAAATCTTGTATTTCTCTCTTTAAAACTGCTTCCAGCCCAAAATGGCATGGTGCAATCAGTTCCAGTTTCTCCATCTTCTTCCTCCCGATGTTCTGTATTTCATTTTTATGATACCGCAACTTGTCTGGATGCACAACTATTTTCGCATCAATAAAAAAGCCTCCGGCGGTATTTTCATACTACCAAAGGCTTTCTGTCAGATTCTTTTAAAAGTATTCCTATTTAAGACATTTGAAGTATTACAGCACTGGCTCGTTTCTGCTGATTAGTAATCACAATTTCCGTAAGAATTTTCGTTGCTCTCTGAATTCTTATTTTTGTTAGATGCTTTGCTGCTGTTTTTTGATGTCATGCGATCCGATGTCTTGTTGCTATTTTTTGATGTCATTCGATCTGAAGCTTTACTGCTGTTTCCGGAATATCCATCAGAATAAGATGAATAAGATTCACTGTTTTTGGCTTTGTTTGTTGTTTTCGCATTCTTTGCCATTTTAAATTTCCTCCTGCAATTTGCTGCTCACTCGTGAATAGTTACATTCTTATTATCCCTGTTCCGTAAAAAACTATGCAGCTTCCGGAGGTTTTGCATTTGTAAATTTTGCCAATATTTTGCTTTTTTTCTAATTTAAGCTTGCTTTTTATTTCGTATTATATTATACTACTGCTTGTAGGAAGGAAACTTCTTACAACCCCTTATTAATTATTTATACTCCCCTCAAAAGACCGTTGGCTCCCCCAACGGTCTTTTATTTTGCTATTTCAGGCTTGCTCTCCCCACTTTTCCCCATTTTTACTATTTTCAGATTCTTCTCACCGTCTGTGATTTTCTACGATTCGCAGCACAATCCAAATCACAAGAAGAGGAACCAGCACAGGTGCCAACATACTGATCAACCCAGTGAGCAGCGAAATTACAAGCACCAAAATCAGCACAATCCCGACACAAACTGCCGCTATCTTCCATCCGGTAATTTTCTTAATCTTTATCTCCGGTGTTCCAAATGGTGCCTCCTGCTCTGCCTCTTCATAATCGGCATATGTGTATTGATCCTCCGTTTCATTTAAAGGAGAGTCAATGATAGACCTTGCGATCACCCACGGATCCCCGAGAAGATCCATCACTTCCTTCTCTGACTTTCCATTTTTGACTTCCTCTACAATATAACTTCGGTAATAGTCCACATGCTCTCTGACTTTTGCCGGATTCATCTCCGCTTCCAAAGCATGCTCCAACTGTTTTAAAAATTCATGTCTATTCATCTATTTCCCCCAGATTTCCTGTATCTACTTGACACTCCCACAACAAATGCCGAAGAGAATGCCTTCCATGCAGTCACAGTCCCTTATGACAAACAGTCCCCCGCCAGGCAGACCAGGCGGGGGACTGTCTGATGTTTCTTATCTTCTTTCAAAATAAAGAATAACATAAACTTCTTTTGAATCCAATAGGAACATCCTTAATATTTTATTAAAAGAATCTAAGAATTTTTACAATTTCCACGATTCTATCTTCACAACAAAAGATCTATACTATACCTCAAACAGAAGGTCTCCATAAGATGGCATCGGCCAAATATTTTTATCAACAATCATCTCCAGCTGATCGACCGGACGGCGCAAATGCTCCATCGCAGGCACAACATGACGTTCAAAAAAGCATGCCTGCTCCATTCCTTCCTCTTTCTTTGCAGCTTCTTCTGTTACTTTCTCCAGCTCTTTTAGCGCATTCTTTGTTTCTGCAAGAAGATTCGATGACTGGGTAAGAAGTTCTTCCTGCACATCGATCACCGCTACTGCACATGCCTGACGCACTTCATTGATAGACTTCGCAAGCGATGTAATATAGGTAATCACTGCCGGAATGATATGTTTGCTTGCAATATCGATCATTGCTCTCGCCTCGATATTTACCGCTTTGGCATATGCCTCATATTTGATTTCCGCTCTTGACTCTAATTCTGCTCTTGTAAATACACCGAATTTTTCAAAGACTTCAACCGATTCCTCTTCTACCAATGCCGGAATCGCATCTACCATTGTTTTTAAATTCGGAAGTCCTCTCCGTTTTGCTTCCTCAACCCACTCATCTGAGTACCCGTTTCCGCTGAAAACGATTCTCTGGTGTTCGTAAGCATATTTTTTGATCAGATCATGGACACCTCTGTCAAAATCTTCTGCCGCTTCCAGATAATCACATGCCTCCGAAAATGCTTCCGCCACAATTGTATTTAAAATGACATTTGGCGCTGCAACCGAATCTCTGGAACCAACCATACGGAACTCAAATTTGTTTCCAGTAAACGCAAATGGTGAAGTACGATTTCGGTCTGTTGCATCTTTCGTAAAATCAGGAAGTGTCGACACACCAGTGTGCAATCGTTCGCCTTTCAGACTATGTGTCGCTTCCCCGGTACTGATCAGCTGCTCCAAAACATCCTCCAGCTGTTCTCCAAGAAAGACAGAAATAATTGCCGGCGGCGCCTCATTTGCCCCGAGACGCTGATCATTTCCCACATCTGCTGCCGACTCTCTCAAAAGTTTCGCATGGCGGTCTACCGCTCTTAATACGCAAGTGAGTACAAGAAGAAACTGGATATTATCGTGCGGCGTCTTTCCTGGATCCAGCAAATTGATTCCATCATCAGTCGTCAGCGACCAGTTATTATGTTTTCCTGATCCATTCACTCCTGCAAACGGCTTTTCATGAAGCAGGCACTGAAGGTTATGTTTGTATGCCACCTGCTTTAATGTCTCCATGACAAGCTGATTATGATCCACTGCCACATTGCACTGTGCATAGATCGGAGCAAGTTCATGCTGAGCAGGAGCCACCTCATTGTGCTGCGTCTTTGCCGATACTCCTAGCTTCCACAGTTCCTTGTTCACATCTTTCATAAACGCTGCAATTCGTTCTCTGATCGCACCAAAATAGTGATCGTCAAGTTCTTGTCCTTTCGGCGGCATTGCTCCGAACAGTGTTCTTCCTGTGAATACAAGATCCTTCCTCTTTAAATACTTTTCCCGATCTACAAGAAAGTATTCCTGCTCTGCCCCTACTGATGGGATTACTTTAGAAGAGGTCGTATTTCCAAACAGACGAAGGAGCCGCATTGCCTCCTTATCGATTGCCTCCATCGAGCGCAGCAGCGGAGTCTTTTGATCGAGCGCCTCTCCATTGTACGAACAGAATGCTGTCGGAATGTATAAAATTGCTCCGTTTCCCTCTGCATCTTTTTTCACAAATGCAGGAGAAGTACAATCCCATGCCGTATATCCTCTCGCCTCAAATGTGGCGCGCAATCCTCCGGAAGGAAAGGAGGAAGCATCCGGTTCCCCTTTGACAAGTTCCTTGCCCGAGAATTCCATCAGTACTTTTCCGTCCTGCTTCGGTGCAGAAATAAATGCATCATGCTTTTCTGCTGTCGCTCCTGTCAGAGGCTGGAACCAATGAGAGTAGTGTGTTGCCCCCTTCTCGATCGCCCACTCTTTCATCTCATGTGCGACAACATCAGCAATGGAAGTCTCTAACTCCTTTCCTTCCTGAATCGTCTTCTTTAATTCTCTATATACTTTCTTCGGCAGACGTTCCTGCATGACAGCATCATTAAAGACATTTTCCCCAAAGATTTCCGTTACCTTCATTACTTCGCTCATATTCCCATCCTTCCAAATATTTGTTTCGCTTTTGTTTTCGTTTTCAAATACACTTTAATACGATACTCTAATTTCAGAAAAAAAGCAAGGTTCCTAACACTTGTAATTTCTTATAAATATTGATAAGGAAAAAAGATCGGTGCAGTCACACTGATCTTTTTTCCGAAATCTCTTTTCAATTATCTCTGAACAATTCTTCTGCAAATATTAAGCTTTGTTTACAGATCCGAATAATTCCATTTTCTCTTTTACAGTTGCTTTGATTGCTTCTGCTCCCGGAGCTAATAATTTACGAGGATCGAATCCTTTTCCCTGAAGGTCTTTTCCTGCTTCCACATACTCACGAGTTGCTGCTGCAAATGCTAACTGACACTCTGTATTTACATTGATCTTCGCTACACCAAGGTCAATTGCTTTTTTGATCATATCTTCCGGAATTCCTGTTCCTCCGTGAAGTACAAGCGGCATTGCCCCTGTAAGCTGCTGAATCGCATCTAATGTCTCAAAGCTAAGTCCTTCCCAGTTTTCCGGATATTTTCCGTGGATATTACCGATACCTGCTGCAAGCATTGTTACGCCTAAATCTGCGATCGCCTTACATTCTTGAGGGTCTGCACACTCACCTTTTCCTACAACTCCGTCTTCTTCTCCTCCGATAGAACCTACTTCCGCTTCCAGAGACATTCCTTTTTCAGCACAGATTGCTACTAACTCTTTTGTCTTTGCAACGTTCTCTTCGATCGGGTAGTGAGAACCGTCGAACATAATAGAAGAAAATCCTGCTTCGATACACTTCATACATCCTTCAAAGCTTCCGTGGTCTAAGTGAAGTGCTACCGGAACAGTGATGTTCAGTTCTTCTAACATTCCATTTACCATACCTACTACTGTCTTATAACCTGTCATATATTTTCCGGCACCTTCAGATACTCCGAGAATTACCGGTGAATTACATTCCTGAGCTGTTAATAAGATAGATTTTGTCCATTCCAGGTTGTTAATGTTGAACTGTCCAACTGCATAGTGACCTGCTTTTGCTTTTTCTAACATTTCTTTTGCTGATACTAACATGTTTCTTCCTCCGCTTCTTTTACGTTATTTCACATGCCCTATTATACCGCATATGTAAAAAAAAGGAAACCTTTTTATCACAGAAACTTTCCGGTCGTATCTTGCCTGCTGTTTTAATTAAAATAGAAAAACAAGTGGGTGTAATCATACGTCCGCTCTTTCTTTCCTATGCTCATCTATTTTTTAGTAAACAACGTCCCATACAAAGAAGCCCTCACGCATAAGCGATTAGGCTTCGATCAAATAAAATTATCAAATTATTTCCGTTTTTTTAAGATTGTTGCAAGAGCAACTCCGAGTGAAGCAATTCCTGCTCCTGCAACCGGAAGTGAGGAAGCTGTGTCACCAGTTTTTGGTGTTGTTCCCTCTTTCTTTGTTTCTGCTGCTTGTGTCTGAACATTTTCCTTATTTTCTTCTGGTGTTGTTGGTGCTTCTGGTTTCTGTTCCGGTACTTCTGGTGTTTCTACATCTGGGTTCTCTGGCTGTTCTGGCTTTTGTTCCGGATTCTCCGGCTGTTCCGGTTTCTGATCTGGGTTCTCCGGCTGTTCCGGTTTCTGATCTGGCTCTTGTGATTCTCCATTACATACCCAATGCCCCTCTTCCGGGTGATTAATCACCTCATCATATGCTTCTTTTACAAGAACTTGTTCATCCCATGCCGGCTTTGTTTCAATCCAGATATCCTTTTCTTCATAAATAGGCTCCTCACCAACTTGTACATCAACCCATTTAGCCTTTATTGTTATACGGAATTCACCACGATCCGCATGATATCCGATATGTTCTCCATACTCTTTAGATAAACCGCCTTCTACAGGATCTTCGTAAAGACCTATATCTATACCACCACATGTTTGACAAATTGCATGCTTCTGTTTTTCGTAAATAGGCTTAGTACCTACTTGTACTTGTTGTTTTTCATAATATCCTTCAGCTTCATGATGAACCGTCTTGTATTCTGCTTCGTGGTGAATAGTTTCCTGCCACGCTTCCTTATCCACTACCCACTCGCAATTATCCCCATGTACATGCTCTTTTTCGCTTGCTATTGCTGATACTTTATCCATCGCAAATACTGTTCCCGTTCCTGCAACAGTCAAAGACATAGCAGCAACCAACGCAACAACAAATTTCTTTCTCATTTGTATCTCCTCCTAAAATTTGCCTTCATGAATCTAAAGACAATATTTAAGAACCCGAATTCTATCCCCTCTTCTATCATCCTTAAATTCAACACATTTTTAACTCGTTCCGAGTTATATTTTTATTCTAACTCGCACCGACTTGAAAGTCAATCCTCAAATTCTTTCTATAATAAAATCAATTTGAGGTGATAACTTTGAATTATGCTGAACGAATGAGAAATTTAAGACAAGATAACGATCTTTCTCAAAAGAAAGTAGCTGATATGCTAGGAGTTGCTCAAACAACTTATTCTCAATATGAATTAGAAAAGCGACCAATGCCTATTGATTATCTGATAGCGTTATGCAAATTTTACAATGTATCTGCTGATTATATGCTCGGATTGTCAAATAGAAAGAACCCATAATATTCTGTCAGCGTAACGCTTGCCCCGATGCCCCACCAACCTGTTAGAATCCGTTGCTCGGGGCATCCTGCAAGACACTGTTTTTTGAATGTAAACAAACAAGGAAATTTGCTATTTATTCATGCCTTTCAACAGTTCCTGCATGATTTTCATACCCGCTTGTAGACCAAGCGCAGTATAAACTTCGGAAACCTCACTTGCCATTTCATTTGCTGAATCTATCAGTTCTGAAACTGTTTTGTTTCCATGTTCTCTTAATACCTCTTCATTTTTACTATAACTTTCTTCTAACTTTTTGTTATAATCTAATTCTGTCTGTTTTGCCTCGATCGCGGATCCATAGAGCAAATATTCTGTAATACCTTGTATAGTTGCACGTCTTAAAATTTCTTTTGTAATGTCCATTGTAAATCCAACCTCCATATTTATAACTAACTTTTCTTTGTGAATACCACTATCTTTTATAGAAAAAACTGTTTATCTAATTTGGGGTAGTGGAATAAATGGTTCTTAAAAACTCCCATATTTTTTTGAAAGCTTGCTTCCTCTCCTATACTGTTTTCCAAAACTTTTTCTTCATTGTTCTTTTTTGCATCCGCCGACTAAAATACTGCAATTTTAGACGTAATCTTTTTACCGGCAAATCTCTTTCATCCAATGCCTGTGTAATCAATAATCTATTTTCCATAATAGAACTTTCTCCTACAAATATATTTGTATTATCTGTAATCAAAAAGTTGTTCCTTGTTTGATATTAGGATACCATTTTCACTCTGAAACCGACATCAATCCATAGTTGGAACAAATTCAATTTCCATAAATTTTCTCGACAGTAGATTTTTTATTTCCAGTTGCAGCATAATTGAAAAATACGTTTCCGTATGATATTTTCATTGATACTTTCCTACCTACTCAAAAATGTATTTTTTAATAAGAACGGAGAGGCGCTTTGGGAAATGAAAGCAATTGGTAAATCGTGCTGATGACAAAATCATACTATCGTCTGCCTGGCAGTTTGATTAGATATGCCTGAACACCTATATTCTAGAAAATGTTTTTTCGCAAACGGGAATTTCGACTTTTTAGGGTTTTGCAGAATAAGTTTCGAGAATTTGGATTAAAATTTGGGGATCGAACTCCATTCTCAGAGAACGTGCATCGCAACAATGAAATCGATCAATAGCTAAGAGAATGGTATGGGAAACCGGTGGAAAGTTTCGTAATTTTGGATAATCTAAATGAAAAACACTTACGACCACACGAGGAAGTGATAAGAATATCCACCAAGACCAGTTTATTACAAAAAACATGTGGACTTAGCGTTGAAACTATTGAAAAGTTTCTCACAAGACAATCATCGGATTCCCATAGACAATCAATATCCACGGATATGAACACAAAGCTACAGCAACCTACTCAAAAGATTGTAGAAATTTGAATCTAACAGGTAATGTGTACGGATATGAACCTACAAATCTTGGAAAATTAATCAAAAATAGGCTGCTATCTGGTATCTATACTATTCATTAGCTGACCATTAACAGTACCCAAAAGAGTACTGAAACTGCTGAATCTAAGAAGAGTGTTGTTCCACAGAAAAATTACTCCTGTTTGATATAAAATTTTATAACTGCTATATATAAATCAAGGTGAAAAGCTAGTTTTAATCAAGCCTTTCACCTATCATTATCATAGAAGATCTTATTTATAAACTTTTTTCATAGTCTAATTTCCCTATTTTACGCTATATACTTCTTGAAACCACTCAAAAATATCCTTATTTTCTCCTATATTTTTTTGAAAATCAAATTCCTCTAACATTTTATTAATTTCGCTGTCCTCCAAAACTATTTCTATCATTCTGCTCACTTCTTCAACTCTTCCATAATGAAATTTATTATGACAATTTGAGCACAAGGATAATCTATTAGTCGGTGAATCTATAATATCCTGCAATTCCGGAAATTTTTTAGCTACACATTGTAGAATAAAGTGATGATATTCAAAGTAATCTAATCCATTCCTCCCCACAAATGTCTTATGTCCATTTCCATCTTTTCCACAAAAGAAACATTTTTTATTAAAATGATTCATTAATACTTCAAAATCATTCTCTCGCATACCAACTTTAAAACTTTCTTCTAATGTTTTAATCAAATCTTGACTGAAACTTTTTTTACTGTTTTTGTCAGGCCAATTTTTTCCTCGTGGATATTGAAAATTATTATCTCTTTTCCTCAAGTCTTTTAAACTCAAAAATAAATTATTTTCTAGTAGCTCTTTATGTAAAGTTGAAATAGAGCCAATAGAAAAACCACTTATCATCGTCGTTTCTTTTAAGCTCCTATAAACCTTATTTTTTTCTATCGGATAGGGCTCATCTTCTATTTTTCCCCTTAGCATAATTCTGCTTAGCTTGACGTTACTTTCTGACGGTAAATTAGTAACATAAAAATACACCACATCCCCTTTTTTTAACGATTTAGCCATAGTATTTTCGACAGTCCATTCACCGTTTTTGTTCGTAGGTTTTCCAGGTGCTTCCCACATGATTTTTTTATTTTCATCCCACTCCTCTTTCATTTGTTCATAATTACAGGTTCTAAAATCCATAGGTATAAGCCAAAAATTGTTCATATCCAAACCTCCATCATTAAATAGATAGTATCAAAAACTACCCCTTTTTTACAAATAATTTTTTAGTTACCTTTGATCTCTAGAGAAATCTGTCATTGAAAAATTGTTAATTATCCCTCAGGGCCTAAACTAAACAGAATTCGTCTTCAATTTCTTCACTACAATCATAAAACCGAGAACAATAGACTCTGTTAGGTCGCGTAGACGCGTCTAGTACATCTTCCAACCGTCTAACATAAACTTGATTTTCAGCCATGTATTTAACCTGAAAAGAATCAATCTCTTCTTGGCTTGGGACTCTCAAAGATTCTATTAAAAACCAAGTATTTGCAGCTATATTCTCATATTTCTTCACGCTCCATAAAAAACTATCCTTTGGAATGCACTGGCTTGAATCTTCTTTTTTCAGATTATATTTCAAAGATTTGATAACATCGGCAACAACATACCGCCTGCAGTTGTTTTCTTCGAAAAAAAGAATCAACTTTTTGATCTCCCGGAGTTTACTTTCCTCAAAAATAACCCCCGTTGAATAATAAACCCGGCCAGATAACTTCAGTTTTTTAAAATGCTGATTGATGATATCCCGAGGGACATCTCCACCATAATTCACCACTCTTAATGCAACCGCTTCTGTTCGCACACTAAATTCCTCCTTTTTAAATGTAGTTTTTAAAACAACTCATCTGACAAAGCCGACATCGCTGACATTGCTGACTTCACTGACTTTTATTATATACATCAACAATCTGTTTGTCAATACTTTTCGAAATTTTTTCATTTTTAATCTATGACAAACAATCTTTTCTTAACAAAAATACCGGATTGCAAAGCAATCCGGCATCTTCTACTCCCTCTTCATTTCCCTCAAATACTTCTCAACTTCCTCATCTTTACACTTCTGCAAAACATAACTTCTCGCATATCTTAAGTATCTCCTCAGTTCCTCTTGCTGCCCTCTCGGAAGAAAAGAATACCACGAAGGTAATACAATGTCATCTCCTTTCTCCCTGTTACATTTCTCACAAATGCCGACATAATTTCCTTCTTCATTTACAGTCATTCCACACGATTTCGGAATAAAATGATCCTTTGTAATCTTCCCACCACATCCGCATCTTGCACAAATGTACTCTCCTTTTTCATTCTTCACAAAAAACATCTATCCTTCCTCCCAGGGATATCTTATATCAGACATGTGATCATCTCATATGACAGTCCCTCTAATTCTTTTTCATGTTCTCCAAGTGTTATCCACCAGTACGTTTCCACCACACCTTCCGAAAAATGTTCTTTGGGATAATCCTATCGTTTTCTTCCGTCTTTATCTGTCCCACTCTCTTCTTTCTTCCTTTTATGAGGTGAATCGAATCCCCCCACGCTAAACATGTATTCCAGCCATTTCCTTTCTATGCCCATATTCTCTCTTTTCCACAGACACCTTGTAGCTTGTATTTCCTGATTAGAAAATACCTTATTTTAAACCAGATAAAGCGAACTGCTATTTCTTCATCCACGAATATCTTCTCCATCCAGTGGCTTTCACCCCCTCTAATCTACCCATAAAAAACTGTACCAGCCCATCAAAGACTGGAGAACATTTTTCTATTATACAACATAATCTTATCCATTTCTCCATCTACTCCTATTTTTGAAAGATCCCTTTCATTTCATACTGATTGAGCGGAATGATTTTTTCATATAGAACTGTATGCTTCATGTCTATTTCTTCATTCATATGATAATGTCCACAAAACCAATGTTGATACTGCAATTTCCCCTCTATTTCCTCCAAATACCCTGTCAGAATATCTGGGAAATAACTTCTGCCATAAGTTCCACCACCATAATACCTTTCTTCTATTTTATCTTGAATCCGATTGGATACACAGTGCGTAATCACATAGTCTACTTTATAATTGATTTTTTCCAGATTCTCCTTTCCCTCTTTCATCTCTTCCTCTGTGGGAAGTTCCGCTTCCCACCATGAAATATTTTTCACCCGATATGGAAGGTAGGATCGATTTGCCCGCTGTCTCTTCACCATAAATTCCGGATCATCCAAATCTAAAATTCCTCCTTGAATATCATGACTTGCAGCTCCTCCAAATGTGAAAAATCTCTTTCCTTCTATCTCAAAGACCTGCCCTCGCTCAAGTAGGATTACTTTATCCCTGACAATATGTCTCGCCATTCCTCCATGCCAAAGTTCCTTTGGATACTCTTTTATCATATCATAATTCTCATGGTTTCCACTTACCCACAGGGTTGTGTATGTTCTTTGCTCAAAAAATTTTAAATTATATTGAAAGGTCCTATCTTTCGTCCACAACAGACCGAAATCTCCACACACAATCATATAATCGCCTTCTTCCAAATGATAAGGCATCTGTTTTCTTAAAAAACGCCTAAAATTTGCATGGGTATCCCCTGTAATATAAATCATTGTTGTCACCTCTCTACTGCTAACCTGTACTGTTTTTTACCCCTAATATTTCAATCTTCTTATCATGCACATAAATGCCAACTTCAAGTTCTGAATAGAGTAATGGATCATAGCCTTCTCTCTCAAAATAGTCATATAGTTCTGTTAATCACTCCTCAAAATATTGCCCATAAACTTCCTCACCATAGTGACTCATAGACTCATCTTAATATGTCACTCTAGTTCTTCTTGTGACTTACATCAAGCATATCAAATTTTTCTGATTTCCACATTCAATCACAAACTGGACACTAAAAAATGGTTTATACACTTTAAAAATATTTTTCCTATCCCCTTGACAAAAAACACCCTATATGCTACACAATCTAATACTCCAACTACCAATTGGAACACCCATAAAAATATTTTTTATACTCTCTTTCGAGTTTTTTCTCCCACCCGTATACTATAAGTGTGATCACAACAGAACTACTAACATATTGTTTTCAAATAAGGAGGATTTAAAATGACGCCAGCAAAATACATGACAAAAAAGGAGAAAAAGCTCTATCGAAGATATTTATCAGAATTACATATAACAAACTTGTATCAACTCACAAAATTACTCATCGATATATTGTCATGCAAAAAAGATACCGAGAACTATATCACTGTCAACGAATACTTCAAAGAAACCGTCGACCAACTTTTTGCCTATGCTTTGCAGCCTAAAGAAGGGTTTGTAATGGGAAACGATTCTTCCTATTCAAAAAAAGGACTTGTTTCATTATGCACATATGCAATGGCTACACTAGATATGGCTATTCCTGCTGCACGCAGCAGTATTTTATATTTATTGGATACGGTCGAAGACTTTCTTGGAGAACAGCATTATCAAACTTTAAAAAGAAACTTATGTAATTTCTCAAAACTGATTTCAGAAAATATCGACACTGGAAAAGACTCCGATGTCAAAATGGAAAATGATGATGAAGTCTTTACTCCTTATTCCCTATTTCCTGCAGAAGATTTAAAAGACTTCTTATCTGATGATTCTGAAGAGGAAGATGACTTGTACTGGGATAAGGAAGAAGCGGATGGTCTGAATTGGAATTGGGATGAGGAAGATGATGATGATATCAATAATGATTGTGAAGGTGATTTTGATGACGACTTTTGTACCTTTTAATTATCCCCAGATAGATATGATAAAAACTGGGGAAAATATTCGTTCTCTATGCGAGGAAAATAATCTTTCTGCTTGTGCAATTGAACGACTGTTTAATATCAGCAATCAGTCTGTTTATAATTGGTTTTCCGGGAAGTCTCTTCCTTCTCTGGATAATTTGCTTGCCTTATCTTCACTCCTAAATGTGCACATGGAAGAGTTACTTGTTTATTCCGTATAATTTCTTGAGCATAAAAGTATAAAATTTTTTCTCCTAAATAAAATACAAAAGGTTCTACTCTGATAAAATAAAAATCATAGAAGAACCTTTTATTATAGCAAAACAAAAGGATCCACTATATCTAGTGCAGAACCTTCCGTAAATCTGAGAAAACGTAAGACAAATATTATATATCTTCCAGCAAACAAAAAAAGACGAAAAACCCTTTCATTTTAAAGGTCTTCCGCCAATCCCAAAAGTGACTCCAAGGGGAATCGAACCCCTGATTCCAGCGTGAGAGGCTAGCGTCTTAACCGCTTGACCATGGAGCCATTTGTTTGGTACCTGTATAGTATAGAACACTTTTGGGGATTATGCAAGTCTTTTTTTCAATTTTTTTCAAATTTTTTAAACTTTTTTGTTTTTCTATTTTTTGCTTCTATACTTGAACAATTCTTATCTATCGCCCAAACCTTCCCTTTATAGATTCAACAGCAGAAACCAGGCGCTTTTCGCCCCTCGGCTTCTGCTGCTGATTTTTCCTACATTCCTCCGGCAAACATAGACATATATCCCTGCACAAAGATAAACAAGATTACCGCCGGAAGAACAAATGTAAGGTACAACTTCATCGGACGGCCACCCGGGAATTTGATTCCGGTTCCGGTATTGGCTTCTTTCAGGAAATGATCCCATCCCCACCCATATTTTGTCACACAGAATAACAGATAGATCAAAGATCCGAGTGGAAGCAGGTTGTTGCTGACAAGGAAATCCTCAAAATCCATAATATTCTTTCCAAGGATCTGTATTCCAGACCAATCTGTCAGACCAAGTACACACGGAAGTCCTAACAGGATCAAAAGCGCACCATTTATGAGCAGAGATTTCTGTAAGGACCACCCCCACATCTCTCTTGCAAATGTGATAATGTTCTGGAACACTGCGATAATCGTAGAAAATGCCGCAAATGTCATGAACAAGAAGAACAGACTTCCCCACACTCTTCCGCCTGCCATCTCGTTAAATACGTTCGGCAATGTTACAAATACAAGTCCCGGACCTTCTCCTGGATTGATTCCAAATGCAAAACATGCTGGAAAAATAATCAGACCAGAAACAATCGCCACTGTTGTGTCAAGTAAACCAACGCTGATGGCCTCTCCAGTCAGTGCTCGTTCTTTCCCAATATAGCTTCCGAAAATTGACAGTGCCCCGATTCCAATGCTCAGTGTAAAAAATGCCTGTCCCATGGCTGCAAAAATCACAGTACCGATCCCTGCCTCTTTCATCTTACCGAAGTCCGGTACAAGATAAAAACGGAGACCGTCCATTGCGTTTGGAAGTGTTAGTGACTTCACCGCCAACACCGCCATAATTACAAACAGCGTAGACATCATGATCTTTGTGATTCCCTCCACGCCTTTCTGAAGTCCAAGAGAACACACACACAATCCTGCTATTGAAATTAATAACATCCAGAAGATCATCGCATTTCGATCAGATGTAAATGTAGCAAATACCTGCTCAACTTCCTTTGGCTTCAGTCCTGTAAATTCTCCTTTGAGCATCTTGAAGAAATACGCAAGCATCCATCCACCGATGGTTGTATAAAACATCATCAACAAATAATTACCTGCCATTCCAAAATAACGATAGCAATGCCATTTTGTCCCTTTTGGCTCTAATTTATTGAAGGAAGTAGCAATACTTCTCTGGCTCGCCCTCCCTACTGAAAACTCTGCAACAACAATCGGCAGACCAAGTATAAATAAGAAAAACAAATATACAAGTACAAATGCTCCCCCTCCATATTTTCCCGTAATATATGGAAATCTCCATACATTACCAAGACCGATTGCACAACCGGCTGAAATCAATACAAACCCCAACCGGGATGAAAATTTTTCTCTCTTTTCCATTAATCCTCTTCAATTCCTTCCTCTAATTGTAACGTATCTGGTTCCTTCATCAGAGATTTGACTTTATCGATAGGTACCATAATCTTTAATTTCTGTCTTTGGTTCTCAATCATCACTTCATCATGTTCCCCTCCGAACTCACCATCCAGTGTCCATGGAATCTCTTCCAGAGACTCCAGTTTCAAGCTGTTTGCCTTAAATGTATACATATGTTTTGTATCAATCTGTTCGATCAGAATCGCTGCGATGATCTCCTGCAATGCTAACGGATTCTTTGGCGTCTTAATCAGAGTCACTTCAAACTCTCCGTCATCAAATACAATACTCTTTCCAACCATATTTCGAAATCCGCCGATCGACCTGGAATTTGTTACCATCCCGAAGATAAATTCATCTTCGATCACCTGATCATCATGCGTCACTTTAATCCGGTAAGACGGCACATTATAAAGGCGCTTCATTCCTTCCAGCACATATGCAAGATGTCCGAGAACATTTTTCACTTCCTGCTTTGTCTGATATGAAACATCTGTAAAAAGCCCGAATGCTGCGATATACACAAAAAAATCGTGGTTAAATTTCCCGATATCACACGGAAAGACAATTCCATTCACTGCCGTATCTGCAGCCTTTAGCATATCTTTTGGAATATGTAAACTTCTGGCAAAATCATTCGTCGTCCCAGTCGGGATATAACCGATTGGAATCTGTTCTTTTCTCTTCATCATCCCGGTTACGACTTCATCAAGCGTGCCATCTCCACCGCTGCACACAACTAAGTCATATTCTTCCTTAAAGTGACGCACTTTGTGATATCCATCCCGGTACTTCTGTGTCGGATAAACGGTCACTTCGTATCCTGCTTTCACAAAAATATCAAGTACATCTGACAGTTTTGGCTTGATCAATCCCTTCCCTGCGTTCGGATTATAAATAAATAATAATTTCTTCATCGCGTTCTCCTTTCTACTATTTTTATAGGATAAAAAAGAGCATATCACATGCTCTTTTTCCTACCTCTTTTACTTTACATTATTTAAAAACAATTCAATACCCTGTGCTGCCTTTTCTTCGTCCTCACCCTCAGTAACTACTGTCAGCTCTTCTCCGCTGTGAACGTTCAGGCTCATCATTCCCATAATGCTTTTGGCATTAATTCTTTTTTCCTTGATCTCAATATAGATTTGGCTTGCATATTGACTTGCTTCCTGAACAAGCAGAGCAATTGGTCTTGCCTCTAGTCCATTGTCAAGTTGAATTGTTACTGGTTTCCTAATCATTGTGTACCTCCTTGTTCGCTCTTACCTTCTCAGCGATCTCACTTAACTTTCTTAGCCGATGATTCACACCCGACTTCCCGACTGGCGGTGTCAGTGCGTCACCTAGTTCCTTCAATGTTGCTTCCGGATAGGCGATTCTCGCAAGAGCAACCTCTCTTAATCCGTCTGCTAATTTTTCAAAACCGATTTCATCTCTGATATATACAATATCTTCCAGCTGTTTGACTGCTGCGGAAACGGTTTTATTAATATTGGCAGTTTCACAATTTACCTTTCTATTCACGGTGTTTCTCATATCTTTTAAAATACGAATATTTTCAAACTCCATCAGTGCAACATGTGCCTCCATGATATTTAGCATATCCGAAATCTGATCTGCCTCCTTGAGGTAGACAACATAGGATTTCTTTCTAAGCACGATCTTGGCACTCATATGCAGACTGTTCATAATATACTGTAATTGCTTCGCCTTGTCTTCAGTCGCACATACCACTTCAAAGTGGTAAGATTTGTAAGGATCACTGATTGAACCTGATGCAAGGAACACTCCCCTTAGAAACGCTCTCCGACAGCATAGCTGACGAATCACCACATTCTTTACAATGGAAAGTTCCTCTCTAATTTCACCCGTATCATCCAATAACTTCACTGCCTGAAGCACTCTCACTGCCTCTTCGTGCCTTGCAATGATAACGGAATAAAAAACACTTCCTTTTTTAAGGTTCTTTCGAATAGAAGTTTCAGTACATATATTAAATGTTTTTTTGATTAATGTAAAGTACTTTCTTGCAACAGTTATATTTTCTGTATGTACTGTCACCCGGTATCTATCCGAACTGGAGATGGAAATTCTCCCGCAGATACTTATGATCGCCGCAAGTTCTGCAATTTGACAATGTCTTGCACTGCTCATATGCGTGGACAGTTCTTCTTTTACTTTTGCTGAAAATGACATTTTTTCCATTTATTTTACTTTTCCCTATGAATCTCTTTCAATATCCCGGTGTTCTACCTTTACTCCATATCTGTCATCCTGCTTCAAAAACTGATACAGTTCATTTGCCAGTGTAACAGATCGGTGCTTTCCCCCGGTACATCCAATTGCAATGACAAGCTGATTCTTTCCCTCTATAATGTAGTTTGGAATCAGAAAGGTAACCATATCTTTTAACTTCTCTAAAAATTCCTGTGCTTTTGGTTCCTTCATCACATACTCACTGACCGGACTGTCATTTCCACTCATCGGCCGGAGCTCTTCTATATAATATGGATTCGGAAGGAAACGCACATTGAATACCAGATCTGCATCATTAGGAATTCCATACTTAAATCCGAACGACAATACTGTAATATACAGATTTTTAAATTCTTTATTCTCTACAAAAATTTTGTTGAGTTCACCCTTTAGTTCCCTTGTCAGCATTTTACTTGTATCTACAATATATGTTGCTTTGGATTTTAAAAACTTTAATTTCTCACGTTCCAGTTCGATTCCCTTATCCAGCCGCTCATTTCCTGCAATCGGATGAGTCCGCCTTGTCTCCTGATATCGCTTGATCAGCACATCATTCCCTGCCTCAAGAAACAACACTTCATAAGCAAATCCAGTGTCATCAATCTTCTTTAACACTTCTTCTAATTCTGTAAAATTCCGCTCATCCCGAATGTCAATCCCAAGAGCCAGCTTATCAATCTCTGAATTGGCCCCACTCAAAAGACTTGCCAGAGCCGGAATCACAGGAATCGGAAGATTATCTACACAAAAATATCCAACATCTTCCAGCATCTTCAATGCAGTGCTCTTTCCCGCACCGGACATTCCCGTAACGATCACAAATCTCATCTTAAAATTCTCCTAACATCTTTACTTCCGGTTCCAGTGTCACCCCGGAATTTGCCTTTACGCGCTCCGATACCTGGCGGATCAGTTCCCGTACTTCCGAAGCTGTCGCATTATCCTTATTGATCACAAACCCACAGTGCTTTTCTGATACCTGTGCGCCTCCTACTTGAAATCCTCGTAACCCGGCTTCCTCAATCAGCTTTCCGGCAAAATATCCTTCCGGACGTTTGAAGGTGCTGCCTGCACTTGGATATTCCAACGGCTGCTTTGTCGTGCGCTTCTCTTTGAGTTCATTCATTTTTTCCCGGATTTTTTCTTGCTCCCCATGTGCAAGATGGATTACCGCTTCCAGTACAATGTACTGATTTTTCGCAACCTTGCTTGTGCGATATCCCATATCCAGTTCCTCTTTCGGAATCGTGAGCAGTTCTCCTTCCTTTGTCAGAACTGTCACCTGCTCCAGCACATCTTTCATCTCACCGCCGTATGCTCCGGCATTCATCACTGCAGCTCCTCCGATTGTTCCGGGAATTCCGGAAGCAAACTCAAATCCAGCCAGCGACTCTCCTGCTGCCTTTGCTGCAATTGCCGATAAAAGCGCACCTGCCTGCGCTGTCACAAATTCTCCTTTTACAGAAATCTCACTCATGGATTTGTAAATCTGTATGATAACCCCTCGGTAGCCCTGATCGCTAACAAGAAGATTACTTCCATTTCCTAAAATATAATATGGCATTCCTACCTCTTTGCATAAGAGAATAATCTTCTGTACTTCTTCTGCACTCTCCGGTGATACAAAGTAATCCGCTGCTCCTCCGACACGGAACGTCACATGGTTTTTCAACGGTTCGTCTGTCAGCACATTTTTTTCTTCGGTCAGCTGTATCAATGCGTCATAAAATTCTTTCTTCATGCTCTATCTCCTGCTTCTATCTATATGCATCATTCATTCTGTTCCTATTCATCCTGTCCCGAAGTATTCCTCCGGGCAGTATCTTTATCATACTATAAAGCCCCCGCAAATTCAATGTACACTTGCAAAATCTCCCGAAATACGGTATATTAGAAGCAAAATGTAAAGCAAAAAAGGAGTGAACTTATCATTGGACTCGAGTGTCGTCATACAATTAATTATTTTAGCCGTACTGATTCTTTTATCAGCATTATTTTCATCGGCAGAGACCTCTTTGACAACCTCTAACAAACTAAAAATTCAATCTCTGGCAGACCAGGGAAGCAAGCGCGCCCGCATTCTTCTAAAGATTTCAGAAGATTCTGGTAAGATGCTGAGTGCGATCTTGATCGGGAATAACCTCGTGAACAATGCGGCAACCGCGCTCACGACGTCTCTGATCATTCAGCTATTCGGAAATTCTGGGGTCGGTATTGCGACCGGTGTAATCACTTTATTGATCTTGATCTTCGGAGAAATTTCTCCAAAGACACTGGCAACGATCCATTCCGAAAAGATGGCGCTGCTCTATGCACCGCTGATCCATTTTCTGATGAAGATTTTTACCCCGGTCATTTTTATTGTGAACAAGCTCTCCATGGGAGTTCTGTTTCTTCTGCGTGTCAATCCGGATCAGAAGGTCAACACAATGACCGAACACGAACTTCGGACCATCGTGGATGTCAGCCATGAGGACGGCGTGATTGAATCAGAAGAAAAAGAAATGATCTACAATGTATTTGATATGGGAGATGCCAAAGCAAAAGATATTATGGTGCCTCGTGTCCATGTGACGTTCGCTGATATAAACAGCACTTACGATGAACTGATCGAGATTTTCCGTGAGGACAAGTTTACAAGACTTCCGATCTACGAAGAGACCACTGACAATGTCGTCGGTACAATCAATATGAAGGATCTTCTGTTATACAATTACAATGACAAGAAGGAATTTCATGTCAGAGATATTTTAAGAGAAGCTTATTTTACTTACGAGTATAAGAGCATCTCTGAATTGCTAGTAGAAATGCGACAGGCTTCGATCAACATCGCCATCGTCCTCGATGAATATGGAGAAACTGCCGGACTGATTACCCTCGAAGACTTACTCGAAGAGATTGTTGGCGAGATTCATGACGAGTACGATGAGAACGAAGAGGAGTTTGTCCGTCAGATCAATGACCGGGAATATATCATTGAAGGTTCCATGAATCTTGACGATCTCAACGACAGCCTCGGATTAAATCTTTCCTCTGAAGACTACGATTCCCTTGGTGGATTCATCATCGAACATCTTGACCGTCTTCCTGAACAGGGGGATGAATTGACGACAGATGATGGAATCCGGCTCGTCGTGGAGGCACTCCAGAAGAATCGTGTAGAAAGTGTTCACTTATATATTCCGGAAGGATTCTACGATCGGAAAGAAGAAGACTCTTTCGACTTCTAATCTAACAAAAATGTTGCTGCAATATGGTATCTTACCATTTTACAGCAACATTTTTATTTTCTATGCATTCACCTATTGTTCTCCCAGATTGAGAATATCATTGATCTCTTCTTCCGACATATCCAGAAAGGCAGATACTTCTTCTATCGTTACATCTCTTCCTGTTTCCTCTTTCAGTTTCTTGATATTATCATCTAAATCTGTATACTTCTCTAAAAGCGTATGGTCTCTTCGCTTCACTTCTGTCTGCTCCTCGATCAGCATCTGCATTCCCGCGCGTACTTCCTCCATAATCTTCCCATGCGCTTCCTCTGCGGATTTCAATTCATCCAGTGCAAGCATCAGGCTTACATTTCCCTCCTGGATCAGATCTCCGAGAAATACTTCTTTGTGATACATCTCTTTCGCTACTTCCACAACTTTCTCCAAATACAGCTCGATCAGTCTTCCCCTTGCGAGTGCATCTCCTTCTATCGAGGCTGCAAATAACTTTTGTCGCTCGCCTGCTTCCTCTGCCTTTATTGTTTTGATTTCTTCCATATAGCATGCGAGATAACGCTTTTCTTCCTCTGTATAGTGCTCCTCTGCCTGTTCTTCTGTCTTCTCAGTAACAGTTCCTCCCTGTTTTACATAGCCTTTGACTGCTACTTTCTGCGACAGCAGATAGTCGCAGACCAACTCCATCTGTTCTCTGGAAAGTCCGTCCTCTGCAAAATATTCTTCTACTTCTCTTACCGAAAGTACATTCTGCGCTCCCTGAGCCTTCTGAAGAATTCCTCCTAGTTTCTCCCGAAATTCTAATCTATCACTCATACTTTTATCCTCTTTTCTGCTTTGTATATTTCCCTATTCTACCTATTTTCACTGCTTTTGTAAAGCATTATGCTCTATTGCCATGTAGTTTTACTGCTTAATGGATCACAATCGTTGGATATCCTGCCCATTTTAACCGCTGCTCCATCTGCGCTGCCTCCTGCAAAGTCGGATAACTCCCGACCACTACACGGTAAAACCCGTTAGAGTCTTCAATTCTTGCGGGATATTCCTGCTCCTGAAGCTCTCTTAACAAGTTATTTGCATATACCTGATTCCGGAATGCTCCGACCTGGACACGGTATCTTCCTCCTGCTCCTCCGGCAGTTCCACCACTTCCCGGCACGGTTCCGCCACTGCTGCTCTCCAAGGTATCAAGAATACCTGACGCGATCGCCTCTGCAATATCCTGAAAATTATCATCAAACAACTGATTATCTGTGTCTGAATTGATGAACCCAACTTCCACAAGAACTGCCGGCATTTTTGTTCTGCGCAACACGATCAGATTCGGTCTTGCCTTGACCCCGAGATTCACAAATCCAATGGATTCTAGCTGCTCATTGATATTCTGTGCCATCTCATACTTAATCCCAGATTTGTCATAGACAAGTGACTCTACCCCTGATACTGCGTTGGCAGTGGGATAGGAGTTCCGGTGAATGGACACAAAAAAATTTACTCCGGCTTTGTTCGCCTCCATTGCCTTCTCATACGGCGACTCATACACATCTGTTGTCCTTGTATATTCTACATCTAATCCGTTATTCTGTAAAATCTGCCCAATCGCTAACGTAAGCTTCAGTGTATCATCCTTCTCCTGTCTACCGTTATATACTGCTCCCGGGTCACGTCCACCGTGCCCGGCATCTAACATAATTGAATATGGCATGTTTCTACTCCCGATAAATTTCTTTATCATTATTCTATGCAGAACATCTCACTTTGTTTCATCTACCGTCTCTCTCTTGCCCGTTCCCTTTTGTATCTTTGTTCCATACGCCGCCTTTTCTCCATAGCTTTCAGCTTAGTCATGATCGTTGTATAAAAACTCAGATAAATCATTCCTCCGATGGCAATTGCAAACAAAAGACTGATCAGATTAGATTCGGTAACAAGCTCCAAAAGATAATAAATCCCACCTGCTGCCACTCCCATCGGAATAGATGCCAGAAGCGGACAGA
The DNA here is from genome assembly GCF_042846195.1 of Faecalimonas umbilicata. Lineage (NCBI taxonomy): Bacteria > Bacillati > Bacillota > Clostridia > Lachnospirales > Lachnospiraceae > Faecalimonas > Faecalimonas umbilicata. Next base: position 550,257 of record NZ_AP031411.1, on the reverse strand, counting down.
GATAGGCAGTTCCCCATGGGTTTTTATAATGAATGTACTTCTTCATTGAAATATCATTTAAAATACAGATGACAATTGAATAGACAATCGTTGCCACCAGCACTGCATAAATCCCAAGTGAAGTCAGTTGAAGAAGCGCAACAAGCAGCCCGACATTGATGACCAATGCGATCGCCGCATTCCACATCGGCAGATTTGCCTTGCCGATTCCCTGCAGAACACCATTGGATACATTTGAATTTGTATTAAAAATAATCGTTACTGCGCCGATGAGCAGCAAAGTGCCGGCGGTTCCATTCGTATTCGAAAACAACAGTCTTGTGATCGGATAAGCCAATACTGCAAGCCCTACAGCCGCCGGAATTGAAATAAACATCGATAACTGAGTCGCCTCATCGATCTTCCTTCTGGCAGCCTTCCTCCTATGCTGTGCATACAGTGCGGACACCTCCGGAATCATCGATGTAGGCGCCGCTCCAGCAAGCGTCAGAGGAATATTGATAATCGTAAGAAAATAGACCGAATACTCACCATAGAGTGTACTCACCACCTCCGAGTTTACCCCTTGCCTGCCTGCCAGTTCGGAATACATGACACCGTTGATATAACCGTTGATATTATAGATGAACGAACTGAAAATAATCGGTGTTACAATCAGAAATAAAACACGGAAAATCTCTCGATAACTATCTTCCTTCCCGGTCTGATCTGCTCTCACATGCCGTGCGATCTGTTTTCGGTTGACCTCATAGGCAGCTGCCATAAAAAGCAACGCGATCAATACACCTGCTCCGGTTCCAACGGTTCCTCCTGCTGCCCCCCATTTTGCAATTCCTTCTTTTGTTCCATCGGAAAAGAAATGGATAAAAAGCCATGCCGCCCCGATGCTGACTGCCGCATTGAGAATCTGCTCAATAATCTGGGACAAAGAGGTCGGAAGCATATTGCTGTGCGCCTGAAAATATCCACGGTATACCCCAAGGATCCCTGACAAGAAAATCGTCGGCGCTAATACCTGAAGTGCAAGAGTCGCTCCCGGCTGATTACTTGGAATCATGTATTTTGCTCCAAACAGACAAAACAGCGCACTTGCACCACTTAAGATCATTGTATAGATCAGCGCACCTCTGAAGAACTTCTGTGCATTCTTATATTCCTTAAATGCCAGCCGTTCTGCAATCACTTTCGATACTGCCTGAGGAATACTGAAAGATGCGATCATCAGCAAAATCAGATACGCATTCTGTGCAAGCCCATAATAACCAATCCCAATTTCTCCAACAATCTCCGACAGTGGGCTTTTATACAGCAACCCGATCACTTTTGAAATTAACGCCGCAATCATCAAAAAAGAGGCATTTCTCAATAAATTATTCTTTTGTGTCATCCATTTGCTCCTATCTTTCCTAATACAGAAAAAGTGTCATACTCCTTTTAGTATAACACTTTTTTACCGAAAAACCTCTATATTTTTCTCATATCATATCCTGTTTTGCAAAAAGTCATTTTCTTATATCCTTTATCCTTTTGCAAAAAGTATATAAACTGCTCTTAAAAGATCTCAAGAAGTTCCTGAAACTGCCCTATTTCTGCCTCAGCATCCGGCGCCTCACCGAACCCGTATCCCGCAAATATCATCGGTACCTTGGCAATCTCACACGCTTTATAGTCCCCGAGCGTATCTCCGACATAGACCGGAAAATCTAGTCCATTTCTATCTGCAACGCTTCTGATATTCTCTCCCTTTGGACGTTTTGTATTCCCAAAGCATTCCATATCTGTCACAAACTTGCCAAGCCCTGTCTTCTCTAAGAATAACTCAATGTAACCGCTCTGACAGTTGCTGACAATAAACAGAGGATACCTCTCTGCCAGTGTTCGCATAACTTCTATTACCTGTGGATAAGTAATGTCCTCTTCGCTGGCAGCCAGCGCCTCGTGCTCATATCGACAGCATCGCTCCAGGATACGCTCCCTCTGTTCTTCTGTAGCCTCTGAAAGAATATTTTTCGCAATCACATCCATCGTCTTCCCAAATAATCCCTTTAAAATCTCTCCAGTCAGATGAACGTCTGTGATTCCCTCTTCTATGATTGCCTGATTCCATGCACCTGCCACAATCTCTGTCGAATCCCACAGCGTACCGTCTACATCAAAAATAATCCCATCTACTCTCATTTCCATCTCTCGTTTCTTCTCCCTTCCCGTTCCAGTAAATATCGCTTCACATCATCCCCACATCCAAATCCAGATATATCTCCATTCTTATGGATCACACGATGGCATGGAACAAGGATCAAAATCGGATTCCGATTATTTGCCTGTCCGACTGCGCGGACTGCTTTCGGATTTCCTATACCTGCTGCAATATCTGCATAACTTCTCGTTTCCCCATATGGGATTTTGCGTAGTTCTTCCCATACTCGCTTTTGAAACGCTGTCCCTTCTGCCTTGATTGGAATTGTAAAATTCCTTCGCTCTCCCGCGAAATATTCCTGAATCTGACAGTACGTTTCATATAGAATATCCGAATGCAGATGATAGCGATGTTCGGATTGCTTCTCCGATAACAAAATAACATTTTCCGTTTCTAAAAAAAGATTTGTCAGATATCCATCTGCTTCTGAAATTGTCAGGATACCGATTGGACTTTGAAATGTGTACGACTGTTTTAACATTTTGTAGTTATCCCTTTTCTCTCTTACTTAAAATACAAAAATATTTTATCATACAAACTGGCAACCTGTCATGCAAAAAGGGACTGCCTTACGGCAATCCCTCAAAAATTTATTCATCTTTTAATTATTCGATGATTGTAGCAACTCTTCCTGATCCTACTGTACGTCCACCTTCACGGATAGCGAAACGTAAACCTTGTTCCATAGCTACTGGATGGATCAGTTCGATAGACATTTCTACGTTATCTCCAGGCATGCACATTTCTGTACCTTCTGGTAAGTGGCAAACACCTGTTACGTCAGTTGTTCTGAAGTAGAACTGTGGTCTGTAGTTGTTGAAGAATGGTGTGTGACGTCCACCTTCGTCTTTTGTTAATACGTAAACCTGAGCTGTGAATTTTGTGTGACATGTAACACTACCTGGTTTAACAAGAACCTGTCCTCTTTCGATTTCTGTTCTCTGAACACCACGAAGTAATGCACCGATGTTGTCACCAGCCTGAGCTTCGTCAAGAAGTTTACGGAACATCTCGATACCTGTTACAACAACTTTACGTGTTTCTTCTTTGATACCAACGATTTCAACTTCGTCAGATACGTGAAGTGTACCACGCTCAACTCTACCAGTTGCAACTGTACCACGTCCTGTGATAGAGAATACGTCCTCTACTGGCATTAAGAATGGTTTGTCTGTTTCACGTTCTGGATCTGGGATGTAGCTGTCAACAGCTGCCATAAGTTCCATGATCTTGTCTCCCCATTCTCCGTTTGGATCTTCAAGAGCTTTAAGAGCAGATCCCTGGATGATTGGAGTGTCATCTCCTGGGAATTCGTATTCGTCTAATAATTCACGAATTTCCATTTCAACTAATTCTAATAACTCTTCATCGTCTACCATGTCACATTTGTTCATGAATACTACGATGTAAGGAACACCTACCTGACGAGAAAGTAAGATGTGCTCTCTTGTCTGAGCCATAACACCATCTGTTGCAGCAACAACGAGGATAGCACCGTCCATCTGAGCAGCACCTGTGATCATGTTCTTAACGTAGTCAGCATGACCTGGGCAGTCAACGTGAGCGTAGTGACGGTTCTCTGTCTCGTACTCAACGTGTGATGTAGAGATTGTGATACCACGTTCTCTTTCTTCTGGAGCTTTATCGATGTTCTCGAAATCTGTTGCTGTGTTACCTTCTACTCTTGCTGCAAGAGTTTTTGTGATAGCAGCTGTTAAAGTTGTTTTACCATGGTCAACGTGTCCGATTGTACCAATGTTAGCATGTGGTTTGCTTCTTTCAAATTTAGCTTTAGCCATTTTGAATAATCCTCCTTATTATATGTCTTCTTAACGAAGACAATTCTATTAGTTTCAGTTTAACTCGACTACTTCGATTATATTTCAAATCGCATTGTTTTTCAAGCCTTTTTCTGATTTTTTTATATCAAACAACCGAATCTGCCTAAGAAAATCTCAGAAGCCATATCCGGTTGTCAGATACGATATATTTTACGGTTGATTAAGCGTTTTTGTTAGATAACACTTTCTCCTGTACGTTCTTCGGAACTGGCTCGTACTTCTCAAAGAACATTGAGTAGTTACCACGTCCCTGTGTCTTAGAACGTAAGTCTGTAGAGTAACCAAACATCTCAGATAATGGAACATATGCACGAACGATCTTACCACCGCCGAGGTCATCCATACCTTCGATACGTCCACGACGAGAGTTGATGTCACCGATAACATCTCCCATGTATTCTTCTGGCATTGTTACTTCTACTTTCATGATTGGTTCAAGTAAAACTGGTGCAGCTTTTGCCATAGCTTCCTTGAAAGCTAAAGATCCTGCAATGTGGAATGCCATTTCACTTGAATCGACTTCATGGTAAGAACCATCATATACAGTAGCTTTGATACCTACTACCGGGAATCCGCCAAGTGTACCAGACTTCATAGCTTCCTCGATACCTTCTCCAACCTTCGGGATGTATTCTTTCGGAATTGCACCACCGACAACTGTTGACTCGAAGAAGAATGTCTCTTCACCGTTGACGTCTGTTGGTTCAAATTTAACTTTACAGTGTCCGTACTGTCCACGTCCACCTGACTGTTTTGCATATTTGCTGTCTACATCAACTGCTTTTGTAAAGGATTCTTTGTAAGCAACCTGTGGTGCACCTACGTTTGCTTCTACTTTGAATTCACGAAGAAGTCTGTCTACGATGATTTCAAGGTGAAGCTCACCCATACCAGCGATGATTGTCTGACCAGTTTCCTGATCTGTATGAGCACGGAATGTCGGGTCTTCTTCTGCAAGTTTTGCTAAAGATTCACCTAATTTACCCTGAGAAGCTTTTGTCTTTGGTTCAATAGCTAACTCGATAACCGGCTCTGGGAATTCCATAGACTCAAGGATTACCGGGTGCTGCTCGTCACAGATTGTATCTCCAGTTGTAGAAAACTTAAATCCGATCGCTGCTGCGATATCTCCTGAGTATACTTTGTCAAGCTCTTCTCTCTTATTTGCATGCATCTGTAAGATACGTCCAACACGTTCTTTCTTACCTTTTGTTGCATTTAATACGTAAGAACCTGAGTTCATTGTTCCAGAGTAAACTCTGAAGTATGCTAACTTACCTACGAATGGGTCAGTCATAATCTTGAATACTAATGCTGAGAACGGTTCTTCATCAGATGATTCTCTTACAACATCGTTTCCGTCTTCATCAATACCCTGGATAGCAGGTACGTCAAGTGGTGAAGGCATGAATTCGATAACTGCATCAAGAAGTTTCTGAACACCTTTGTTTCTGTAAGCAGTACCACAGCATACCGGAACAGCATCACAGCTACATGTTCCTTTTCTTAAAGCTGCTTTTAATGCTTCTGTTGAAGGTTCTTCTCCTTCCAGGTATTCCATCATTAAGTCATCATCTAATTCACAGATTTTCTCAACTAATTCTGTACGGTAAAGCTCTGCGTCTTCTTTCATATCTTCCGGGATATCTGTGATGGAAATATCATCACCTTTATCATCGTTGTAGATATATGCTTTCATTTCAAATAAGTCGATGATTCCTTTGAATTCATCTTCTTTTCCGATTGGAAGCTGGATACAGATTGCGTTTTTACCTAATCTTGTTTTGATCTGTTCTACTGCTCCGTAGAAGTTTGCACCTAAGATGTCCATCTTGTTGATGAATGCCATTCTTGGTACGTTGTATGTGTCAGCCTGACGCCATACGTTTTCTGACTGAGGCTCTACTCCACCTTTTGCACAGAATACACCAACTGCACCGTCAAGTACACGGAGTGAACGCTCAACCTCTACTGTAAAGTCAACGTGTCCCGGAGTATCAATGATGTTGATACGGTGCTCTAACGCACCAGCTTTTGGCTTGCAGTTTTCCTGCAGTGTCCAGTGACATGTTGTAGCAGCTGAAGTGATTGTGATACCTCTTTCCTGCTCCTGAGCCATCCAGTCCATAGTAGCAGTACCTTCGTGAGTATCACCGATTTTGTGGTTAACACCAGTATAGTAAAGAATACGCTCAGTTGTTGTTGTTTTACCAGCATCAATATGAGCCATAATACCGATGTTTCTAGTTCTATCTAATGGATATTCTCTTCCAGCCAAGACTTTTTCCTCCCTTAGAATCTGTAATGAGCAAATGCTTTGTTAGCCTCTGCCATCTTGTGCATGTCTTCTTTCTTCTTCACTGATGCACCTGTGTTGTTAGCTGCATCTAAAAGTTCGTTTGCCAGTCTTTCTTCCATTGTCTTCTCTCCTCTTTTACGAGAATACAATGTGATCCAACGAAGTGCTAAAGCCTGTCTTCTGTCTGCTCTTACTTCGATCGGTACCTGATATGTTGCTCCACCAATACGTCTTGCTTTTACTTCAAGCACTGGCATAATGTTGTTCATTGCTTCTTCGAATACTTCAATCGCTGGTTTCTCAGCTTTTGCTTCGATTCTTTCAAATGCTCCGTATACAATCTTCTGAGCTACACCTTTCTTACCATCTAACATGATGTTGTTGATAAGCTTTGTAACCACTTTGTTATTGTATAATGGATCCGCTAATACGTCTCTTTTTTGAGTATGTCCTTTACGTGGCACGGTCCTTCCCTCCTTAATCATTGTTTTGAAATGTTCAAAATTACTTAATTAATTCATCGGTACTCACATGTGTCTTTCTAATGATAATGTGTTCGTGCGGGACTTACTATCTCTATCGATATAACCCGCAACCTACTGGAATCATAGTTCTGTTTGTGATACGATTTTTGTTACTGATTCTTATTTCTTTGCGTCTTTCGGTCTCTTAGCACCGTATTTAGAACGCGCCTGTCTTCTCTTAGCAACACCTGCTGTATCAAGTGTTCCTCTGACGATGTGGTATCTTGTACCTGGTAAGTCTTTTACTCTACCACCACGGATCAGAACAACGCTGTGTTCCTGAAGGTTGTGTCCTTCTCCTGGGATATAGCTTGTTACTTCGATACCGTTAGAAAGACGAACTCTGGCAATCTTTCTAAGAGCTGAGTTAGGCTTCTTAGGTGTAGCTGTTTTAACTGCTGTACACACACCTCTTTTCTGTGGTGCAGATGTGTCAGTTGCTTTCTTTTTTAAAGAGTTGTAACCTTTCTGAAGAGCTGGAGCTGTAGATTTCTTTACAGATGTCTGACGTCCTTTTCTTACTAACTGATTAAATGTTGGCATTCCTTTCACCTCCTATGATATTTCCTGTTCTTCTTTTCGCGAAGAACTCCTGGTTGCTGAGCTTTTATTCACTCTTTTTGTGCATAAAAAATATACATATTCCTATGCACGCTCTATTAGTCTATTACGATTTTCCCCAAATGTCAAGCACCCAGACAAAAAAAGCAAAAAAAAGTCGCAATCCTGCAAACTTTTTTCTGCTTTCCCTGCTTTTCTATAAAAACATGCACCAGATCGGCAACGTCACGAGTGACAGAAGCGTAGATACAAACAGCATTCCCGCAGCGCACTGTTCATCTCCTCCATGTTTTCCTGACAGAAGTACTGCTGTAATCGGTGTCGGCATCGCCGCAATGATCACTGTGATTCCCCGAAGAAGCGGATCGATCGGAAGCAGCGCCGTCAATCCAAACACAATCCCTGGCACAACAATCAGCCGGACAAATGTGTAAAATGCAACGGACTTGGTCAAAAGTCCCTTCGGATTCATTTCGGCAAGCATCATCCCTACCAGCATCATGCTGAGCGGTGTATTGCAGCTGCTGATCCCCGAAATAGTATTTTCCAGAAAAGTCGGAAGGCTGATCCCGCTCCCCATCAGAATTGCCCCGGTATAGACCGCCACAATGCAGGGATTGGTCATCACTTTTCGAAACAGGCTGTGTTTCCCTGCTTTTTCTTCCTGCCCGCTTCCTTTCATAAACACAGACATTCCAATCGTCCACATCACAATCCGGACAGGGATCATAAAAATAGATGCATAAAAAAGTCCGTTGCTTCCGTAAATCCCCTCAATAATTGGATTTCCGAGGAAACCACCGTTTGACACGATCGTCCCATACCGAAGTGTCTTCTGCCTGTAATGCGGTTCTTTTCGGTAGCATACAAAACTCGTCACAATACTGACTACATTATATCCAATTGACAGGAACAATACGATCGCGCAGGAAACCATCATCCCCCAATCCCATTCCATAAAAAATGAATGAATAATATTAAACGGAAGTGTGACAAAGAGACAGAGGTCTACCATGTTCTTCCGCCCCTCTGTGCCCACAATCCCCTTTTTTCGGATGCAGAAACCAATGATCACAAGAAGAAAGATCATCAGCTGCATATTCAACATATTTTTTACTACCATCTTAGATAATTCTCAAGGCTTTATCTGCTCGATTCAGCACTTCGCACCCTTCTTCTGTCACAAGAACAAGATCTTCGATACGGACTCCCACTTTCCCTTCAAGGTAAATGCCCGGCTCGATGGAGAAGATCATTCCCGGCTTCAACACGTTTTCATTCACAGAAGAAACATCCCCCGCCTCATGCACTTCTTGTCCGATGCAGTGTCCGGTGCGGTGTGTAAAATATGGTCCATAGCCTTTCTCTGTAATGTAATCTCGGGCTGCTTTGTCCACATCACAGAAACGCGCACCTGGTTTTACTGCCGCAATCGCCCTCAGATTTGCCTGAAGCACGGTATCATACACTTCTCTTGCCTGCTCAGAAGCCTCACCGATAAAGACGGTTCTCGTCATATCAGAGCAATATCCATCCTTCTTACAGCCAATATCAAGCACAACCGAATCTCCTGTTTTGCCGACACTGACCGTATCTGTCATATGATGTGGATCTGCCGCATTTGCCCCATAAGCACAGATTGGCTCAAAAGAATATCCTTCTGCACCCAGTTCTAGATAAATCTTCTGCAATTCTTCTGCCAACTCTTGTTCTGTCATCCCCTGATTCACAAGCGGTATCAGTCGCTCCACTGCCATATCATTCAGTCTGGAAGCTTCTTTCATTTTACAAATCTCATCTGCATCTTTGATCTGCCGAATATCGTCCAGTACAAAAGAAGCATTGACAAACGCACTTCCTGCTTCCAGTTCCATCAGACGAAGTAAAAATTTTGCGGGCCAAATCTTGTCCACTCCTACTTTTTTCTCTTTTTCCACATATCGTGCAAGGATTTCCACACTGTCCTCCACATCATCAAAATAGATGACATCCACTCCAACTTCTCCTTCCTGCGGGAAAAGTTTAGATAGGATCAGCTTGTGATCTCCATTCTGGTTCAGATACAGTACTAGCATCCTCTCTCCCGGCAGGATCATTCTTCCTGTCAGATAGTAGATCGATGCAGGATCTGCAACAATCATTTGTTCCAGTCCTGCGTCTTTCATCGCATTCAATACACGGTTCAGCTTATCTTGAAACATTTTTCTTCCTCCTGCTATCTCTTAATCTATTTCTGTCTGGTTCTCCTTTCACTGATAAATTCTCCCAGCAGAACCCTCTATTTTTTATTATATTCTCTTCTTCTTTCTACTGTCAATTCTGATCTTTTCTGTCCGTCGGACAAGTTCCGGCACAACCGCTGCAACCGCCTCATCCACATCCACTTTGTCCATTTCTTTTCTTTCGAAACTGCTGTCGGATAATCAAAACAACCAGCACAGCAACTCCAATTCCTATGATCCAGTCAACCATACATGTCTCCTTCTTCAAACCTCTTATGTGATATCCAGCAGAATGTCTTCCGCGCAGCAAAAGAGGGCAAGACTTTTTCAGCCTCACCCTCCTCTTTTATTCTTCTATCGAATTAAATAAATCCTCGACCAATACATCTTGTGCTTCCAGCTCTGCTACACTTTCCTCAGATAATGTAAATGTCTCAAAGTCTTCTAAAGAAATCTCATCTTCCATTGCCATATCTGTATCCAGTTTTACATCACGGTATTTTCTCATACCTGTTCCTGCTGGAATGAGTTTACCGATCAATACGTTTTCTTTCACACCGATCAGATGGTCCACTTTACCTTTGATTGCCGCCTCTGTCAGGACTTTTGTTGTCTCCTGGAAGGAAGCTGCTGATAAGAAGGAATCTGTTGCAAGAGAAGCTTTTGTAATACCAAGCATTACCTGAACACCTGTTGCAGGCTCTTTTCCTTCTGCGATCATCTTCTCGTTCACATCGTCAAATTCAAGTACATTTACCATTGTTCCCGGTAAGAATTCTGTATCACCCTTTTCCTCGATGCGGATCTTCTTCAGCATCTGACGTACAATGACCTCGATATGCTTATCGTTGATTTCTACACCTTGGAGACGGTATACACGCTGTACCTCCTGGATCATGTAATCTTGTACTGCACGGAGTCCTTTGATTTTCAGAATATCGTGTGGGTTCACACTACCTTCTGTCAGCTCATCACCTGCTCCTAATACTGCTCCATCCTGCACTTTGATTCTGGAACCGTAAGGGATCAGATATGCTTTGGATTCTCCTGTCTCGTTGTTTGTCACAATGATCTCACGTTTCTTCTTAGTATCATGGATGGTTGCAACTCCACCAAATTCTGTGATGATTGCAAGACCCTTCGGCTTTCTTGCCTCAAAAAGCTCCTCGACACGAGGAAGACCCTGTGTGATATCGTCACCGGCAACACCACCGGTATGGAATGTACGCATCGTAAGCTGTGTACCCGGCTCACCGATTGACTGAGCAGCAATGATACCGACTGCTTCTCCAACCTGTACCGGCTCTCCCGTTGCCATGTTTGCACCGTAGCATTTTGCACAGATTCCGATGTGTGACTTACAAGAAAGAATCGTACGGATCTTCACTTCTGTAATCTCTCCGCCCTGTGCATTCACACCGTATTTCATGATGTTCTCTGCACGTTTCGGTGTAATCATATGATTTGCTTTTACAAGCACATTTCCATCTTTGTCACAGATAGTCTCGCAGGAATAACGTCCTGTGATACGTTCCTGTAAGCTTTCAATAACTTCGTTTCCATCCATGAATGCTCTTACATACATACCTGGAATCTCAGCGCCTTTTTCCACACAGTCTACTTCGCGGATAACAAGTTCCTGTGATACGTCAACAAGACGTCTTGTCAGGTATCCAGAGTCGGCTGTACGAAGCGCTGTATCAGAAAGTCCTTTACGAGCTCCATGGGCAGACATGAAGTATTCCAATACGTCAAGACCTTCACGGAAGTTTGACTTGATTGGGAGCTCGATCGTACGTCCTGTTGTATCGGCCATCAATCCACGCATACCTGCAAGCTGTTTGATCTGCTTGTCAGAACCACGGGCTCCGGAATCTGCCATCATGAAGATGTTATTGTATTTATCAAGTCCTGATAACAGTGCCTCTGTCAGCTTATCATCAGTCTCTTTCCATGTCTCTACAACTTCTTTGTAACGTTCTTCTTCTGTGATCAGACCACGCTTGAAGTTCTTTGTGATTCTATCCACAGTATCCTGTGCATTCTGAATCATCTCCGGCTTCTGCGGAGGCACTGTCATATCAGAAATCGAAACAGTCATCGCTGCTCTTGTAGAGTACTTATATCCTGTCGCCTTGATTAAGTCTAATACTTCGGCTGTCTTTGTTGCACCGTGTGTATTGATTACTTTTTCAAGAATCTGCTTATTCTGTTTCTTTCCTACATGGAAGTCTACTTCCAGAAGCAGTTCATTTCCCGGAATGCTTCTATCTACAAATCCAAGATCCTGTGGGATGATCTCGTTAAAGATAAATCTTCCCAGTGTAGATTCTACATTTCCAGTCTTCACTTCACCGTTTGGCATTGTCTTTGTAACACGCACTTTAATCTTAGAGTGAAGCGTGATCACGCCATTTTCATACGCGAGGATCGCCTCATTTAAGTTCTTAAAGTACTTTCCTTCTCCCTTTGCTCCCGGTCTTTCCTGTGTCAGGTAATAGATACCAAGTACCATATCCTGGGAAGGAACTGCTACCGGACCACCGTCTGAAGGTTTCAGAAGGTTATTTGGAGATAAGAGTAAGAAGCGGCACTCTGCCTGTGCTTCTACAGACAACGGAAGGTGAACAGCCATCTGGTCACCATCGAAGTCAGCGTTGAACGCTGTACATACAAGCGGATGAAGTTTGATTGCCTTACCTTCTACAAGAATCGGCTCAAATGCCTGAATACCAAGTCTGTGAAGAGTAGGGGCGCGGTTTAACATAACTGGATGCTCTTTGATCACGTCTTCTAAGACATCCCATACTTCCGGCTGTAATCTCTCAACCATTTTCTTTGCGTTTTTAATATTGTGAGCGGTACCGTTTGCTACAAGCTCTTTCATTACGAACGGCTTGAATAACTCGATTGCCATCTCTTTTGGAAGACCACACTGATAAATCTTCAGTTCCGGTCCTACAACGATAACGGAACGTCCAGAGTAGTCAACACGTTTTCCGAGCAGGTTCTGACGGAAACGTCCGGATTTACCTTTCAGCATATCGGAAAGTGATTTTAACGGTCTGTTTCCTGGTCCTGTTACCGGACGTCCGCGGCGTCCGTTATCAATCAGGGCGTCTACTGCTTCTTGAAGCATTCTCTTTTCATTGCGGACGATAATGTCAGGCGCACCTAACTCCAACAGTCTTCTCAGACGGTTGTTTCTGTTGATGATTCTTCTGTAAAGATCATTTAAGTCAGAAGTAGCAAAACGTCCACCATCAAGCTGTACCATCGGACGTAAATCCGGCGGAATAACCGGGATCACAGTCATGATCATCCATTCCGGTTTGTTTCCGGAATCACGGAACGCCTCTACAACTTCCAGACGCTTCACGATTCTTGCACGCTTCTGTCCAGTTGCTCCTTCTAATCCTGCCTGAAGCTCTACATATTCTTTCTCAAGATCGATTGCCTGAAGCAATTCCTGAATTGCTTCTGCTCCCATTCCGACACGGAAATTATTTCCCCATGCCTCTCTTGCATCCTGGTATTCCTGCTCAGATAACACCTGTTTGTACTGTAAGTTTGTCTCTCCCTTATCCAGTACGATATAGGAAGCAAAATACAATACTTTCTCAAGTGTTCTCGGAGAAAGATCAAGGATCAGTCCCATACGGCTCGGAATTCCTTTAAAATACCAGATGTGAGACACCGGAGCGGCAAGGTCAATATGACCCATACGCTCACGGCGGACACTCGCCTTTGTTACCTCTACACCACAGCGGTCGCAGACAACGCCTTTGTAGCGGATTTTTTTGTATTTTCCACAGTGGCATTCCCAGTCTTTGCTTGGTCCGAAAATTCTTTCGCAGAACAGACCGTCACGCTCTGGTTTTAATGTTCTATAGTTAATTGTCTCAGGTTTTGTAACTTCTCCCCTTGACCACTCTAAAATCTTCTCAGGTGATGCCAATCCAATTTTAATTGCATCAAACGTCATTGGCTGATATGATGTTTCATTATTTGTGGCTGTCATTTGTGGCACTCCCTTCTTCTATTCTTCGTCAAGAATTGCTTCAAAATCGATGTCATCAGTTGCATCAAAATCCGTCAGATCCTCCTCGATGTCCACAAGTTCTTCTCCGTCAAACTCCTGTTTGCTGAACCCGTGTTCCCCGTAAGATTCTTCTTCTGAATTATATCTTCTGTCTCCTTCGATGATTGAATGTAAATCCGTCTCACCGTAATCGATTGTCTCCATGATCTCTACTTCTGTCTGGTCTTCTCTGAGTACTCTGACATCAAGTCCAAGTGACTGAAGTTCTTTTAAGAGTACTTTAAAGGATTCCGGAATTCCTGGTTCTGGGATGTTATCTCCCTTGATGATTGCCTCGTATGTCTTCACACGGCCGACAACGTCATCTGATTTTACAGTTAAGATTTCCTGAAGTGTGTAAGATGCACCGTATGCCTCCAGTGCCCAAACTTCCATCTCACCGAATCTCTGTCCACCGAACTGTGCCTTACCACCTAATGGCTGCTGTGTTACCAGTGAGTAAGGACCAGTAGAACGTGCATGGATCTTATCGTCTACCAAGTGATGCAGCTTCAGATAGTGCATGTGTCCGATCGTAACCGGGCTGTCAAAATATTCTCCGGTTCTACCGTCGCGGAGACGAACTTTACCGTCTCTTGAGAGCGGAACACCTTTCCAGAGTTTTCTGTGTTCTCTGTTGTCTGACAGATACTGCATAACTTCCGGCAGCAACTCTTCTTTATGTTTCTGTTCAAATTCTTCCCACTCGAGATTTACATAATCATTTGCAAGATCCAGAGTGTCCATAATATCATTTTCGTTTGCACCGTCGAATACCGGCGTTGCAATGTTAAATCCTAATGCTTTCGCAGCAAGACTTAAGTGAATTTCAAGTACCTGTCCGATGTTCATACGTGAAGGCACACCAAGTGGGTTCAGCACGATGTCAAGCGGACGTCCGTTTGGAAGGAACGGCATATCTTCTACTGGAAGTACACGGGAAACAACACCCTTGTTACCATGACGTCCGGCCATTTTATCACCGACAGAGATTTTTCTCTTCTGTGCAATGTAAATGCGGACTGCCTGGTTCACTCCAGGAGATAACTCATCACCATTTTCTCTTGTAAATACTTTTGCATCTACTACGATACCGTATTCTCCATGAGGTACTTTCAGGGAAGTATCTCTTACTTCTCTCGCCTTTTCCCCGAAGATTGCACGGAGCAGTCTCTCTTCTGCTGTCAGTTCTGTCTCTCCCTTCGGAGTTACTTTTCCGACAAGAATATCTCCTGCGCGCACCTCTGCACCGATGCGGATGATACCTCTCTCGTCAAGATCCTTGAGTGCATCATCTCCAACACCTGGAATGTCGCGTGTGATTTCTTCCGGTCCTAACTTCGTATCACGAGCTTCTGCCTCGTATTCTTCGATATGTACAGATGTGTAAACATCATCCTGTACAAGTCTTTCACTCAGAAGTACAGCATCCTCGTAGTTGTATCCTTCCCATGTCATGAAACCAATCAGCGGGTTCTTACCAAGGGCCATCTCTCCGTTTGATGTGGATGGTCCATCTGCGATTACCTGACCTGCTTCTACTTTTTCTCCTTTGACTACGATCGGTCTCTGGTTGTAGCAGTTGCTCTGGTTACTGCGAAGGAATTTTGTCAATTTATATGTTTTCTTTGTTCCATCTTCATGTCTGATCGTAATCTCTTTTGATGTAGAGCGCTCCACAGTTCCTGCCTGCTCTGCAACAACACATACCCCAGAATCGACAGCGGCTTTCACTTCCATACCTGTTCCGACTACCGGCGCTTCTGTTGTAAGAAGCGGCACTGCCTGACGCTGCATGTTGGATCCCATCAGCGCACGGTTGGCATCATCGTTTTCCAGGAAAGGAATGAGTGCTGTCGCTACCGAGAACACCATCTTCGGAGAAACGTCCATGTAATCGAACATCTTTCTCTCGTACTCCTGTGTCTCTTCACGGTAACGACCGGAAACATTTTTGTGAAGGAAATGTCCCTCTTCATCCAAAGGCTCATTCGCCTGTGCTACATGGTAGTTATCTTCTTCATCTGCTGTCATGTAGATAACTTCTTCTGTGACAACCGGGTTCGCCGGATCTGTCTTATCAATCTTACGATACGGAGCCTCGATAAATCCATATTCGTTAATTCTCGCATAGGTTGCAAGAGAGTTGATCAAACCGATGTTCGGACCTTCAGGAGTCTCGATCGGACACATTCTTCCATAATGAGAATAGTGAACGTCACGCACCTCGAATCCGGCTCTGTCTCGTGACAGACCACCTGGTCCAAGTGCAGAGAGACGTCTCTTATGTGTCAGCTCACCAAGCGGGTTGTTCTGATCCATGAACTGTGAGAGCTGTGAAGAACCGAAGAATTCTTTCACTGCTGCCGTTACAGGCTTGATATTGATCAGAGACTGTGGAGAAATACCATCCAGATCCTGTGTAGTCATTCTCTCACGAACAACTCTCTCCAGTCTGGAAAGACCGATTCTGTACTGGTTCTGTAACAGTTCTCCAACCGCACGGATACGTCTGTTTCCTAAGTGGTCGATATCATCGTCTGTTCCAAGTCCATACTCTAAGTGAATATTGTAGTTAATGGAAGCAAGAATATCTTCCTTTGTAATATGTTTCGGAATCAACTCATTGATGTTCTTGCGGATTGCATCTTTGAGTTCTTCTACATCTCCTGCAGTTTCCTCCAAAAGACCTGCCAGTACCGGATAGAAGACTGCCTCTGTCACTCCAACTTCCTTTGGATCGATATCTACGATCGCCTTTAAATCTACCATCATATTGGAAAGAACTTTGATCTTACGTTCTTCTCCCTGTACCCATACATATGGAACTGCTGCATTCTGGATTGCTTCTGCAAGTTCCCTTGTAATGAGCTGTCCTTCCTCTACAAGCACTTCACCTGTCAGAGGGCTTACAACTGTCTCTGCCGCTTTCTGTCCGGAAATACGGTTCTTCAGTGCAAGTTTTTTATTGAATTTATAACGTCCAACCTTTGCAAGGTCATAGCGTCTCGCGTCAAAGAACATGCTTGTGATAAGGCTCTCTGCACTGTCTACTGCAAGAGGTTCACCCGGACGGATCTTCTTATATAATTCCAGAAGACCTTCTTGATAATTCTCAGCCGTATCTTTTCCAAAGCTTGCAAGAATCTTCGGCTCTTCTCCGAATAATTCAATAATTTCTGCATTCGTACCAAATCCAAGTGCACGAATCAGCACTGTGATCGGTACCTTTCTTGTTCTGTCTACACGAACATAAAAAACGTCATTGGAGTCTGTCTCATACTCCAGCCATGCCCCACGGTTAGGGATAACTGTTGATGAAAATAATTCTTTCCCGATTTTGTCATGGGCAATCGCATAATAAATTCCAGGGGAACGAACTAACTGGCTTACGATAACACGCTCAGCACCATTGATTACAAAAGTACCGGTCGCTGTCATGAGCGGCAGATCTCCCATAAAGATTTCATGCTCGTTGATCTCATCTTTTTCCTTATTATAAAGTCTTACTCTGACTTTCAGCGGTGCTGCATAAGTTGCATCACGCTCTTTACATTCCTCGATCGTATACTTCACATCATCTTCGCATAATGTAAAGTCTACAAACTCCAGACTCAAGTGACCGCTGTAATCAGCAATCGGAGAGATATCGCGGAATACTTCTTTTAATCCCTCATCCAGAAACCACTGGTAAGAATCCTTCTGGACTTCGATCAAGTTCGGCATCTGCAATACTTCTTTTTGTCTAGAATAGCTCATACGGGAACTTTTTCCATTTGTGATGGGACGAATTCTATTTTTCTCCATTGACGTTTCACTCCTTGTATATTTATTTGGTTGCGTTGTATTTTCCTTGAATATACAATGAAAACAAGCATTTATGAGTGTTTTCATATGCGCACTACGGGCATTATTATCCACAATAGCGCATTTTTAACTGTATCATGAAAACTTTCTGTTGTCAAGTGTTTTTTTCAGCAATTTAAAAAGGGCAGGACTTTTCCCACCCTGCACATCCCTCTATACATTTTCTCTGAAAAATCGCTCTGCATTTTCAAAAAAGATTTTATCTACTACCGCTTCTTTGATCCCTCTTTTTAACATCTTCTCTGCAAGTTCTGCATATTTCACAGGCGTATTTAACGACAAATGGATATCCGCTCCATCGAAATCACTTCCACATGCGATCACATTTTCTCCACCCAGCTCCAACATGCGGTCAATATGCCGATACACCTCCTCCTCTTTCCCCTCTCCTGTATCACTTAAAAACGGTTGATGAAGATTGATCCCTACCAATCCTCCTCGTATAACCATTTCACAAAACTGTTCTTCTTTCAAGTTTCTCGGATGCGAACAGATTGACCGTAAATTCGAGTGAGTTGCAACAAACGGACGCGCAGCCACTTCACAGACTTCATCAAATCCTCGATCATTTAAATGAGAGACATCTACGATCATTCTCCTCTCTTCCATTTTTCTGATTACTTCTTTTCCAAACGGCGTAAGCCCTTCCCCGGTATCATGTCCTGACCCAAGCTCATTTTTTCCATTCCAGACAAGCGTCATGATTTTTACGCCGCTCTCCGCCAGATCATCTATACGTTCTATCCTTCCTCCAAGCGCCGCACCACTTTCTACCGCCAAAATTACCGCGCACTTTCCTTGCCCGGTAATCCGTCTGATATCTGCTCCACAGTTGATTTTTTCCACAACTTCTGCCTGTCTCTGCAAAAGCTGATCCAAATATTCTTTGTACTTGAGAAAATATGCAAATGCATCCTCTCCTCGGACTTGATCCGGAATAAAAATCGCCATCGTTTGGCAAAAGCACCTGAACTTTTCCAGCTCACATAATGAGAACTGTGTTTCCGGGCAGAAAAAATCTGCCTTTTTCTCTCCCAAGGTAACAAGTGTATCACAATGTAAGTCAAATAACTTCATATTTCTTTCTCCCATTTTTCAAAATTTCTTTCCATATGCTTCTTTCTGCTATCATACGCTTTTTCTAGCATATTTTCTACTCTTTCCGGAAACTTCCTACTCTCTCTCCAAAAACAATATATGCTCTCTCTTCAGATGCAGCCACTTCGGCACACCTTTTTCCCCAACATCCCAGAGTTTCTTGGAAACTTTCCACACAACTGGAGTTTTTGCACGTTCCGATGTGAAAAACTGTACATGATACTCAAATAAATCCTCTTTCACTTCCGGTTTGTAAACCGGAAATACAAGTTCACCGTCTGACTCTGTACGCTCTGTTGTAAATTCATGCGCCCGGATCCCGATTGCCTGTGCATCGCCTACGTTTCCCATTCCAGCAGGAATCACCATATCCCATCCCGGCACATACAGGTGTTTCCCGTCTTTCCATACAATCTCTTCAATATTTTTACATCCGGTCAGCTTCGCTGCAGCTACTTTCTGCGGATGCTCAAACAACTCTTTGACCGTTTTTTGGATAACAGCTTTTCCGCCATCCATCACCAGTACTTCTTCACTAAAACGATAAATTTCATCCCGACTGTGCGAAACCAAAATAACAGTGCCCGGATAATCTTGAAGCAGTTCCAGACATTCTCTCTGTGTCTGTTCCTTCAAATAACTGTCCAATGCTGAAAAAGGCTCATCCAACAGAATCATATCCGGCTCATAAATCATGATCCTCGCAAGCGCCGTCCGCTGCTGCTGGCCTCCTGACAACTGCCCCGGAAGTTTTTTTTCCAGTCCCTGCAAGGAAAATCGGTCAATCATGTCCCGCACTTTTTTTTCTTTTTCCTTTTTTCCACAACGAAGTGCAATCCCAATATTCTTTTCCACAGTTATCGTCGGGAAAAGTGCGTAATTCTGAAACAAGTAACCGACATTTCGCTCCTGCGGCGGCATCCATATTTTTTTTGCAGAATCAAAAAAGACCTTCCCCGCGGATTCTATCTTCCCGGTTTCAGGTCTTTCAATCCCTGCAATGCTTTTTAGTGTAAGACTCTTTCCACATCCAGATGCTCCGAGGATCCCGATTCTTCTACTTTCCGACTGAAACTGCACATCCAGCTTAAAATCATCAAATTCTCTATGTATCCTTACTTCTATCGCCATACTACCACCTCTTGATATGTCTCATCCGTCTTCCAAGCAAAAGATTCAACACGAAGATCATTCCAAACGCGATCACCATCACGATCCCTACCCATACACCTGCCGTCAGATAATCACCATCCTGAATGACCATCGCGATCTTCTGGGAGATCGTTCCCGTCTTTCCCGGAATATTTCCCGCCAGCATCGAAGTCGCCCCATATTCTCCGAGCGCCCGGGCAAATGCCAGTATCGTTCCCGCTGTAACTCCTGGACCTGCGGTCGGCATAACTACCGTCCAGAAAATACGAAACTCTGACATTCCAAGTGTCCGCGCCGCATGGATCAGATTGATATCGATCTGCTCAAATGCCGCCCGTGCATTCCGATACATCAGCGGGAATGCAATCACCGTCGCAGCGATCACACATCCGGCCCATGACTGTACGACCTTGATATCAAAATTGCCATATAGAAATGCCCCAAACGACCGCCGCACACTGAATATGAGCAGCAGGAAAAAACCTGCAACCGTGGGAGGAAGTACCATCGGAAGTGTCAGTATACCATCCAGAACCGCTTTTAGTCTCGGTCCCGCCTGAACAGATTTTCTAGCCGCGTAGATTCCTAAAAAGAACGAGATTACTGTCGCAACCACACCGGTTTTCATAGAAATCCAAAGCGGACTCCAGTCCAGTTCTGCCATAATCCTTCTGACTTCTTCCATGTTTCCTTCCTCCTAATACGATACTCTCTCTATTCTACCTGTGTATCAAAATAATAACTTTCAAAAATCGCTTTTGCTTCGTCTGAGACGACATATTCTAAGAACTCTGCAGCCGCTTCTTTCTGTGCATCATCCGCTTCCTTATTTTCCACCTGACAGATTGGATAAATGACATTTCCCGTCAGATCATAACTGACTGTCTGAAGTACCTTTACCTGATCCTCATAGCCGTATGTATCTGAATAGTAAGTTGTCCCAACCTCACAGGAACCTTCTGTGACAGCGATCAGAACTTTGCTGACATTATCCTGCTCGCTGATTTCCACGCCTCCGAGTGCTTTTGACACTTCCTCTGTCCGAATCTTTGATACATCCTCTGTCTCCGGAAGGATCCTAATATTGACAAGCGCTTCTCTTGTATACTTTCCAACCGGTACACTTCCCCCGGCAAGGGCAATGCTCTTTGCCTTGTCCAGATCTTCCAGTCCGGTAACCTCGGTACCGCTGTCCTTTCTTGTAAGAAGGACAACCTGATTGTTCACTACATTTTTTCTTGTCCCATCCACAATCAGCCCGTCTGCCTCAAGCTGATCCATTTGCTTTTGCGCTGCGGAGAAAAAAATATCGCATTCGTATCCTTCTTCAATCTGTGTGAGAAGGGTCCCCGAACTATCCGCATTGTAAGTGATCTTCACTTTCGGATGCTCCTTCTCATAATTTTCTGCCAGTTCTGTCATGACCGTATTCAGACTCGCAGCGATAAATACCTGGATCTCCGTCTCTTCTTTCTTGCCGGGATCTGCTTTCCCCTTTTTCTGTGTTGCTTTTGCTTCTGCTTGTTTCCCCTGCGGTTCCGTCTTTTCATTTTTTCCGGCACAGCCGGTCAGCCCAACCGCACTTCCGCTCAAAAGGCATCCTGCCAGCAATAGGGCGCCTGCCCGTCTCCATGTTTTCTTTCCGCTTCCCACCATTTTCCTCAGATGCATCGAATCCACCTTTTCCCTTCTCTTTTATTCACTTTGCTCCAGCAGCCTGATCTCATCTCCGACTTTAATATGTCCTCCGTGGATCACCTGTGCAAACACGCCTTCTCTTGGCATGATACAGTCCCCCATTTTCTGAAAGATCTGGCAATGACTGTGACATTCTTTCCCAATCTGTGTCATCTCCAAGATCACTTCACCAATCTGGAAGCGCGAACCAACCGGAAGATTTTTAAAATCGTACCCTTCCGCGATAATATTTTCTCCGAATGCGCCAAATTCCACATCCGCCCCTCGCTCACGAAATTCCTGAATGCGCTCCAACGAAAGCAGACTGATCTGACGGTGCCATTTCCCCCCGTGTGCATCGCCAACAATCCCCCAGTCTACTTCAATATCTGCTTCCTGCACTTCGCTTTTTTGAATTCCTCTGATATCGCTTGTACAGATTCCCCTGATGATTCCCATATTATCCTCCTATCCGGGACATTTCCCGCTTTTCTGTGATTTCCTCTTTCTTTTCAAAACAATGTGCTTCCGGTTTCTCTGAAATTGCTTGTGCAAGCAACCGCCTCACTTTCTCCGGCTGATGGTTTCTGACCGCCTCTTTTATTGAAATCCCGGTATCATAACACAGGCATGGCTTTATGAAGCCTTCCGCTGTCATTCGTATCCGATTGCAGCTGTCACAGAATTTTCCGTGCAATGCGCTAATAAATCCAACACTTCCTTGAAATCCCGGTATCTGGTAGTACACTGCCGGTCCATTGCCATGCCCAGAAAATGCTCCTCGCCCACCGCTCTGCTGCTTCTTTGCTTCTTCTGTCATTTCGCCATATCTTCCACGGATCTTTTCCAACAACTCCTGATTGGAGACAGATGCCTTCCTGCTGCCGTGCCCAATCGGCATCATCTCAATAAACCGTATATCGATCGGTGTTTCCTTTGCAATCTGGAGCAACGCTTCCCATTCTCCCTCATTGACGCCCTTTTGAAGTACCGTGTTGATCTTGACTTTCAGTCCAAGCGCATGTGCGGTACGGATTCCTTCCAGCACATCCTTTAGCCTGTCATATCCGGTGATCTCCGCAAATTTTTCTGCGCACAGCGTATCCAGACTTACATTGACGCCGTCGAGCCCCGCTTCTTTTAATTCTTTCGCATACACTGCAAGGAGAATCCCGTTTGTCGTCAACGTCACCTGCTCTGTGTGCGGAAGTGCTTTCAGCATATGGATCAGTTCGATGCAGCCTTTCCGCACAAGCGGTTCCCCTCCGGTCACTTTAAATTTTGTGATTCCAAGTTCCGAAGCAATCTGGCAGACTTCTGCAATCTCTTCCAGTGTAAGGATCTGCTCCATCGGAATGCTTTTGATCCCATCCGGCATGCAGTAGCGACATCTCAGATTGCATCGGTCCGTGATGGAAATCCGCATATAATCAATGACTCTTCCATACGAATCTTTCACCTATTCGTCCTCGCTTTCCAAAATAAGTGTCCCACTCTTGCCCCCGGTCTTTCTGCACAGCCGGATATCGGAAATACGCATTGCCTTATCCACCGCCTTACACATATCATAGATTGTAAGCAGCGCGATATTAACTCCCGTCAGCGCCTCCATCTCCACGCCGGTTTTAGCGACCGTCTTTGCCGTGCACGCCGCCTCGATCGCGCAGCTTTCCTCCAGATATGTGAATGTGATTTCCGCTTTAGAAAGATTTAAAATATGGCAGAGCGGAATCAGCTCAGATGTCTTTTTGGCTCCCATGATCCCGGCAATCCTTGCAACACCGAGGACATCACCCTTCTTCATTTCTCCTGCTTTAACAAGCGCAAAACATTCCGGACTCATATAGATCTTTCCTTTCGCTGTCGCTTCGCGCTGTGTTTCCTGCTTCTCGCTGACATCGACCATCACAGCATGGCCACTCGCATCAAAATGTGTAAATCCGCTCATTAATATCCTCCTTTTCCGAATCCGCAGTTTGGAAATGTACAGACCGGGCAGGACAGACAGAGCCCGCCTTCTCCAAGTGCGTAAAATTCTTCTGCCTTGATCTTCTCTCCTGCCAGAAGCCTCGGAAGCACCAGATCAAAGATGGTCCGTTTCGCATACATCACGCAGCCCGGCAATCCGACAACCGGTCTTTTTCCCTCATAGTAGGCGAGAAGAAACATCGCTCCCGGCAGCACCGGCGCTCCGTAAGTGACGATCTCTGCGCCTGTGTTTTTAATCGCAAGCGGCGTGCGGTCATCCGGATCGACGCTCATCCCCCCAGTACAGATGACCATATCCATCCCGGCATCCAGCATCGCCCGGATCACAGCTGTGATCTGTTCATGGTCATCGCTGCAGATCTCATGCATTGCCACTTCCATGCCATATTCTGCCAGCTTCTCCTTGATCACCGGTGAAAATTTATCCTGAATTCTCCTCTTGTAGACTTCACTTCCAGTCGTCACAAGCCCGATCTTCTTCTGCACATACGGAAGAATGGAAAAAATCGGTCCGCCTTCTGTCACTTGTTTTGCCCGCTCCATCTTTTCCTTCTCGATCACAAGCGGAATAATCCTTGTCCCTGCAATCTTCTCCCCGGCCTTGACCGGAAAATCTCCATGTCTTGCAGCAATCATCATCTGTCCAAGACTGTTGACTGCAAAAAGCTTCTCTCTGTCAATCTTCAGCACGCCGTCACAGTCTGCAATCAGTTCGATCTTCCCTTCTTTTACCTCCGAGCCATGCATCGCTTCCCCTTTGCAAATCTCGTATAGAACCTCTGCTGCCTCATTTTCATGAAGCATCGTATCATCATTTTCCCACACATAAATATGTTCTTTTCCGACACTTAACAGTACGGGGATATCTTCCTCTTTGATCACATGCCCCTTTCGGAACACGGCATCTTTTACGATACCCGGAATGATCTGTGTGATATCATGGCACAAAATCTGTCCGACTGCCTCTTCTGTTTTACATAATTTCAATTTTCTCACTCCGTTCGTTATGTTTTTATTTACATATCGAAATACATCATATATAATTTTCTTAGAAATTACAAGGAGTTTTTGAGACTTTATGAAAACAGGTGCGATTATTTTAGCGGCAAAGAGAGGGAAGCAGGACAGCACTTTCCTTCCACTTTTGGAACTGGATCACGTCTCTGTCATCCGCCGTGTGATCCTGGCTCTAAAACGGGCAGGAATTTCCCCAATTACCGTGATCACCGGAGAAGAAGCCGACCAGGTGGAAAAAGAAATATCCGGGCTGCAGACGATCTGTCTGTACAGTCCTCAGTATGAAACACTCTCTATGTTTGACCAAATCTGTACCGGGCTTAACTACATGGAGGATCTCTGCGACAGCGTATTTATCCTCCCTGCCAAATATCCGATCCTTCTGTCACAGACACTGGAGACCATGCTGTCTGAGGATGCCCCCTGCGTCCGCCCGGTCTTTGAAGGTCACCGGGGCCATCCGATCCTGCTCCGGGAAGAATTATTTTCAGAAATACTGACATACACCGGTGAAAACGGACTGCGCGGTGCGTTGCGCCAACCGTCTATCGCCGCCCGCACAGCAGAAGTTTCCGTCAGCGATTCCGGCATCATTTTATCCGCAGACACCGTAGATTCCGATACTGAACGCTTCAATAAAAATGAGACACTTCCAATCTACGCCGTCGGAGAATTTCAGCTTTGCCGAGAAATCCCATTTTTCACATCCGAGACAGCCCGGTTTTTGATGCTGATCGAGCATACCGGTTCCATGCAGACCGCGTGCCGGCATATGCAAATTTCTTACAGCAAAGGCTGGAAGACGATCAAGTCCGTGGAAAGTCATCTCGGCTTTTCTCTGCTGCACACAAAAACAGGCGGGGGCGGAGGCGGTTCCTCCTCTCTCACAAAAGAGGGAACGGTATTTTTACAGAATTATCTGCGCGCAGAAGAACAGCTTTCTGCCTATGCCTCAGAACTGTTTCAAGAAATTTTTACCGGACAAAAAACACCTCTTAAAAACCTAGATTAGAGGAAAAGATTCCTAATTAAAAATTTAGATTGGGGAAAAAGATTAACTATTAAAAATTTAGATTGGAGAATCTTATGAAAACTATGAAAGAACTTTTTGAAATCCTTTTAGAACATGTAGAATCCGAAAATGACTGTATGATCGTGACTGTGACAAAAAGCTCCGGCTCTGCTCCCCGCGGCGCCGGCTCCCGCATGATCGTCCTCGCTGACGGAACGTCCCACGGAACGATTGGCGGAGGCTCCATTGAATACGAAGCAACAAAGCAGGCGCTTCTCGGGATCCAAGAGCAGACTTCCTTTTTGAAAGACTTTGTCTTAAGACCAAATGATGCTGCCGATCTCGGAATGATTTGCGGCGGTCAGATCACTGCCTATTTTCAATATGTCTCCCATGAGAATACAGTCTTTCTAGATCAGTGCCGTTCACTGCTCGCCAACTGGGATCAGGCAAAACAACTCTGGCTCCTCCTCGATCTGACAGAAGAATCCAACTGGACCTTCCAGTATATGACCGATACCATAGACGCCTCACTGCGCAATTTGACAGATTCTGGATATGCACTTCCAGAAGAGCCATCCGAATATAGTATTGCCGGCAGGCATTATTACATCGAACCCCTCATCAAAGCCGGAACTGTCTATATCTTTGGAGGCGGACATGTGGCGCAGGAACTTGTTCCGGTACTGACACATTTGGATTTTCGCTGTGTCGTCTTCGATGACCGAAAAGAATTTGCCAACCCAGAACTATTCCCTTCTGCCTGCCGCTGCATCACTGGAAACTTTGAGCAGCTGTCAAATCTGATCGACTTTCATCCGGAAGACTATGTCTGCATTATGACTCGCGGACATCTCTGTGACTACATTGTCCAAAAACAAGTGATGCAGACACCCGTCTCCTACATCGGCATCATGGGAAGCCGACGAAAATGCGAGACACTCCGCGAAAAACTTCTGGCTGACGGATTTACCAAGGAAGAGATTAACCGCTGCAAGTCCCCGATCGGGCTCTCCATCGGCGCGGAGACTCCTGCCGAGATTGCAGTCAGCATCGCAGGCGAACTGATCGCAACACGTGCAAATAACCCGCTTTAATATTATGCTCTAAAAAATTGGGACGTATGAACGACACTATTTCACTTCATACGTCCAGTGGAAGCAATCTTCTAATTTTCCCCACTGGATTCCTGTCAATGTATCATATAATCGCTGTGTGATTTCTCCGGTTTGAAAGTCATTGATGGTAATACTTTCCCCTTTATAACTTAATTTGCCGATTGGGGAAATGACAGCTGCTGTCCCGGTTCCAAAAGCTTCCTGCAGCTTTCCATTTCTTCCTGCTTCCATTAATTCATCAATTGACAAATGACGCTCTTCTACGACATATCCCCAGGATTTTAACAATTGGATCACGGAATCACGAGTGACTCCCGGTAAAACCGTTCCATCACACGGTGCAGTCACAATTTTTTCATCGATGATAAACATCGCATTCATCGTCCCTACTTCTTCTACATATTTTCTTTCTACTCCATCAAGCCACAATACTTGCGTATACCCTAACTTTTCCGCTTTCACCTGAGCCGCTATACTTGCAGCATAGTTTCCACCACACTTTGCAAATCCTGTACCGCCTTTCGTAGCACGCACGTATTCATCTTCTACATAAATTTTAACCGGATTCACTCCCTCCGGGTAATATGCCCCAACCGGCGAGAGAATGATCATAAATTTATATGCATTGCTTGGGTGTACTCCCACCGCACGTTCCGTTGCAAACATAAACGGGCGAATGTAAAGAGAAGTTCCTTCCGCCGTTGGGATCCAGTCTTTTTCATAAGAGACTAAAGTAGCAATCGCATCCACAAACAGTTCTTCCGGCAATACTTCCATACAAAGACGGCGGTTGGAATTTGCAAACCTTTTCGCATTCATTTCTGGTCTGAATAAAAGTAGCTTTCCTTCTTTTGTCCTATATGCTTTTAATCCCTCAAAGGTTTCCTGCGCATAATGTAAAACCATTGTTGCCGGATCCAGTGAAACTGGTCCATAAGGCTCAATCGTTGCATTATGCCAGCCTTTTTCTTTCGTCCAGTCCATCGTAAACATATAGTCTGTAAAATATTTTCCAAAGCCTAACGCATTCTCATCCGGCTTTTCTTTTAATTGTTCTGCGGGTATAAATTTTACTTCCATTGTAACTCCTCCTAAAATTATTTAGTTATCAGATTACACCTTTTTCCTCTTTTTTGTCAATAACCGTTTGACATTTCTTTGTATTTTCTCAATATGTAGTTCAATTTGATTTTATCCAAAAAAATAATTGACATCTAGTATTTTTTCTTGTAATATATACGCAACGCATGAATACAAATACAATATCAAGATAACTTTTTTCCTGCTTTTTCTTCACAAAAGCTTTCAGCACTGGGATAAAGCAAGAAATAGGCCAAAAGTTACACTGTATTTTTATGCAATCTAAGTAGTACTACAAAACAAATCTGTGATTTTGTCTTCGTTTTCTCCTCTGTGAGGCTAGACGAAGTTTTTTATTTTTATTTCATGCTGTTATCAAAAAGGAATATGCAAAGGAGGAACTGTATGAATGGATTATTATTATTAGGAATTACGGCTGTTGTATTAATCGGAGCTTATCTGCTGTATGGCCGCTACTTAGTAAAAGAGTGGGGAATTGATGTAACTGCTAAAACACCCGCAGTAAAAAAAGAGGATGGAGTTGACTATGTCCCGAGCAATAAATGGGAGGTCTTTGCCCACCAATTTTCTTCTATTGCCGGCGCGGGTCCTGTCACCGGTCCTGTGATGGCAATGATGTTTGGCTGGCTTCCTGCATTTTTATGGATCATAGTCGGAGGTATTTTCTTTGGAGCCGTTCAGGATTTTGCTTCCCTTTATACTTCTGTAAAATCAGATGGGAAATCAATCGGCCAGCTTATTGAAATATATATTGGAAAGACCGGAAGAAAGTTATTTTTCTTATTCTGCTGGTTATTTACATTATTGGTCATTGCGGCTTTCGCAGATATGGTTGCGGGAACTTTTCATGGTTTTCGCGCTGACGGCTCCAAATTACAACCAAATGCTGCGGCTGCTTCCATTTCTATTCTTTATGTTTTTGTGGCGATTGCATTTGGATTATTCTTACGCAAAACGAAAATCGACGGCTGGAAACAAGCTGTTTTAGGAATCGTACTAATTGTCGCTATGCTTGCAGCAGGAATTGCTTTTCCTGTTTATCTGCAAAAGCAAAGCTGGTTATATTTAGTGTTTGTTTATATTTTCTTCGCAAGTGTCACCCCTATGTGGCTCTTAAAACAACCGCGTGATTATTTGACTACCTTCTTATTTGTAGGAATGATCATTGCAGCTGTCATCGGAGTTGTGATTTCAAATCCTACGATTTCAACACCGGTCTTCACCGGTTTTGTCTCTGCGAATGGAAGTTATTTATTTCCGACACTGTTTGTCACCATTGCCTGCGGTGCAGTAAGCGGATTCCATTCTTTAGTATCAAGCGAGACGAGCAGCAAACAGATTCGAAATGAAAAAGACATGCTGCAAGTGGGCTACGGCAGTATGCTTCTGGAATCTCTGTTAGCTGTATTAGTAATTGTAATTGTAGGCTCTTTGACAAATTTAGCCGACACCGGTGTATTAAATAATGATCTGGCCGCTATGGCATTGGCAGACACCGCTACTCCTTTTACGAAATTCTCCGTAGGGGTAACGGGATTGATCAGTAAGCTTGGAATGCCTCAAGAATGGGGATTATGCATCATGACTATGTTCGTTTCTGCTTTGGCTTTAACTTCCTTAGATGCTGTTGCACGTATCGGAAGACTCTCTTTTCAGGAATTATTTGAAATCGAAGAAGGCAAAGCAGTTTCACCGGCTGTAAAAGTTCTGACAAACAAATACTTTGCAACAATCATCACACTGGCCGGCGGGTATCTGTTAAGCTTAGGTGGATATAATAACATCTGGCCACTGTTTGGTTCTGCAAATCAGTTATTAGCCGCTATGGTATTGATTTCTTTATCTGTGTTCTTAAAAGTGACAGGCAGAAAGGGATTCATGTTATACGCACCAATGACAATGATGTTAGTTGTGACCATGACATCCTTAGGAATGAGCGTTTACTCCATCTGCAAAAAAATATTCGTAACCGGAGGATTTGCCTTCTTAACAGATGGATTACAATTATTCTTTGCTCTTTTACTCATGGGACTTGGCTTGTTGATTGCATTCTCTTCCGGCAAAAAACTTGTGGAGCGCAAACCTCAACCGAACCGTGATTCGCTTGTCCGAGAATAAAAATCTTCTGTTGTGAAAAAGCAGGAATTGCCCTTTAAGACAACTCCTGCTTTTTTCAATCGATTAAACTTCCCACATATGGAAATCCACCCGTCACATTTCCTTTTTCTATCTATCCTCTCACCTTTATCTATTTAAAATTTTCAGAATCATATCTGCGCTTCCCACATTATACCCTGCAACACCATAGATTCCTCTCATTTCCTGATCGACAATGACAATCAGCGGCAGTTTGCCCGGCTCCAGATACATCCTTCTTGCCAGCGTCTCCATATCTGCTCCAAAGTCGTCTACAAGAAACTGGGCATGCTCCAGTTCTGCGAGTGTTTTCGCAAGCGTCGGATCCTTTTTCACTTCCATATCCCGGACTACAAAATACAGATTCGCAGGCAGTTGATTATATGCCTCACTCCTCTGTCGGATCTCATTTAAAAGATGTTCGGTCGGCTCTTTTCCTTCTTCCAGCCAGAGGAAGAGCCCTTCCTTTTCTTTTACCAGTTCCGAAAGATGACATTGCGTTCCGTCTTCTTTCTGCACTGTAAAGTCTGTGATCTCATTCTCTTCCAGCATGTCTTTGACATCTGCCTCCTTCTGTTCGAGAACAATATGCCGTTTTTCCCCTTCTTTCAATACAAACACAAACTGTTTGGCAAACACATTTCCATTTGGCAGACGGTTCGCTGTGAGAATCTTATACTGTCCCGGGAACAGAGGGATCTCCCCATAGACCGGAAGCCCGTTCTCATCACTCAGCCGCAATGTCTGATATTTCGTTCCATCAAATTTCGCGATCGTCCAGTTTTGATAGTATGTCCATGTCTTTCCTTCCTGCTGCTCGACAACAATCCCTGCTGTCCGCACTTCCGACTGTCCTTCATACTCTTCCAATGCCACAAATGCACCGTCCTTCCACACTTCCAGTATGCGATCAGATGGATTCAGACGGGCAGGGATTCCAAGTGTTCTTAATATCTGCACACTTACTACCCGTTTGGTCAGTGCACTTCCATATCCGGTGGTAAATGCTCCCTGTGCAGAAGTGATCAGATTTCCATACGCTAACTGCTCATCGGACTTCAGATGTGCACAGACAAATTCCCACACATACTTTGGCTCCTCCGCCATCTTCTGCCTCTCTTCCTCCGAGAGCCATGACAGCAGAAACCTTCGGAATGGACGAATCATCTCATTATCCACGCGCGGGCATAAGATATACGGTACAAATAACTCTTTGTCCCATTTTCCCGCAAAGACTGCCGCCTGCCTGCAATGTTCTTCTAAACTATCTGCGGTAATATCCAGATAATCTTTCTCCCGAAGACTATTTAACAGCTCCATCTTGAGTGCAGGTTCCATCTCCTTTTCAAGAAATTTTGCAATCTCCCTCTGATTTCCACACGCAAGCTTCATAATCTCCACTGCACGCGCCCGAAACCGTTCCGGCATACATTCGGCTGCCTTTACCGCCACCTCTTCATCATAAAAAGCCGCTTCCTTTGCCATGCGTTTTTCTGTCGCTTTTCTGCTTTTTTCTCTTCCAAACAAAATTTCTTCTTCCGACTGCACGCAACGATTGACCGGAGAATCTTTCGGAGCGGTCACGATCATCTCCGTCCATGCATCTAGCTGACAGTCTGTCTGCCCCAGTCTCAGTATACAGCTGTGCTGCTTTGCCACATCTACGAGTTGTTCCGCATAGGCTCCATCCTTGTATGCAGTCACCTGCAAAGTGCCAAGTCCAGTCTCCAGCACCTTCTTTCCCTTTGCATCTGCACGGGCACAGGCAATTTCTCCAAACTCTGCATAGTTCAACACCTCAAAGCGGATCTCTGCTCCCGAAGCCGGAGTACCGTCAGCATTGAGCACCGTCACTTCCACATTAGTCGTTTTTGCATACGTTTTCAACTGATTAGCCACAAGAGCCATACCTGTTCGTCCGACCAGCTCTTCCTTCGGTCTGACCGGGAGCAGCCAGCGGGAATGTACCATCATTGCCCGGGAGGATGCATTCGTGAACCACCCCTTATTCAGAACTTCCTCCGGCTCACATGCTCCCAGAAACTTCCACATGCCATCGCTCCAGACTTCCACCCACGCATGATTATCATCACAGTGAGACCAAAGCGGAACATACACCTGCCTTGCCGGAATCCCGACACTTCGGAACACGGATACTGCAAAGGTGGACTCCTCCCCACATCTGCCATATGCGGAACGGTACACGCACTCTGCACTTGCAGTTCTGTCATCTGTCGTGCGATACGTCGCCTCCTCGGCACACCAGTAATTGATCTCTAAAATCGCCTTCTCCATCGAAAGCCCCTCAATCCTCTTATGCAACTTTTCATAGAAAAACGGCCGACACGGTGTCAGATCTTCATTATTTACTCGATGGTGGAGTATATAGCCCGCAAAAATCTCCTCCGGAATCGTTCCTGCAAATGGACCTGCCTCCCATAAAAACACTCCATGTTTTGCATAAGATAAAAACAATTCCGCCTCATAATCTGCCGCATCACTGACCGGCATCGAAGCATAAAGACATTTCAGCGCCTCCGCCTCATCGTCACTGCATTTGGAAAGGGCAGTCTCCACCTCTGTTCTCCTCTCTCCAAGACGGTTCAGCTGCGCTTCAAAGCTACGCTCTATCTCCTGCATAAATTTTTGTGTAAACATATCGTTTCCCCACCTCTCTTTCATCTGTTTTTATCTGCTCTTTTCTCATTATAGCACCTCATTTTATAACTCAACAAGATACTTCTTTAAAGTTTAAAGCACTTTTCCCCATATGCAAATAAGGCTGCCATCCTGCATTTTCTGCAAGGATGACAGCCTCATCTTATTTTATTGTAGTGTTTTCACAATACAATTATTTTAAGTTAACTTCAGCACCTTCTGCTTCTAATTTAGCTTTGATTTCTTCAGCTTCTGCTTTAGAAACGCCTTCTTTAACTACCTTAGGAGCTCCGTCTACTACTTCTTTAGCTTCTTTTAATCCAAGTCCTGTGATTTCACGAACAACTTTGATTACTTTAACTTTAGATGCTCCAGCAGAAACTAATTCTACGTCGAACTCATCTTTCTCTTCTGCTGCTCCAGCTCCGTCTCCAGCTGCTGCTGCAACTACAACACCTGCTGCTGCAGATACACCAAATTCTTCTTCACATGCTTTTACTAATTCGTTTAATTCTAATACTGATAATTCTTTGATCGCTTCGATCATTTCAGCTGTTGTTAATTTTGCCATTTTACTTACCTCCATAAAATTTGCTTTATTTTCGTTTTTTGATTTTTATAGATTATTCAGCTGTTACTTCAGCTGCTTCCTCTGCTGCCGCTTCTACAACTTCGCCATCTTTTTCAGCGATTTGTTTAATAACACGAGCAAAGTTTGTAATTGGTGACTGAATGCTTCCAAGGAATTTGGAAAGTAATTCGTCTCTTGAAGGAATCTTCGCTAACTCGTTTAAAGCTGCGCTGTCATAAACAGTTCCTTCTACTACACCAGCTTTTAATTCTAATGCTTTTGCGTCTTTTGCAAATTTGCAAAGAATTCTTGCCGGAGCTGTTGCATCGTCTTTAGAAATTGCGATCGCGCTTGGTCCTTCTAAGTAAGAATCAAGTTCAGCGAACTCTGTTCCCTCGAATGCTCTTCTCATCATTGTGTTCTTGCAGACTTTGTAGATTACACCAGCTTCTCTTAACTGTTTACGTAACTCAGTATCTTCTGCTACTGTTAATCCACGATAATCAACTAAAACTGCTGACTGAGCACCCTGGATGTCTTCCGCGATAGCCTGTACGATCGGTTGTTTTAACTCAACTTTTGCCATGAATGGTATACCTCCTTATAGATTTATACCGCCGATATAAAAACCTCTCTGTCAAAAGACAGAGAGGCTAGAAAATTCATATTTAGAATTTACATCTCCTCGGTAGGCGTTTTCTCCTTATGCCTTACGGCACCTACTGTCTTCGGCAGTTATTGCTCTGCTATTATAGCATCTTTATATATTTGATGTCAATAACAAATTAAGCTAATTTTGCTGGGTTTACTTTTACACCAGGTCCCATTGTAGAAGTAAGAGTCACACTCTTTAAGTACTGTCCCTTAACTGCTGCTGGTTTTGCTTTGTTGATTGCATCAATAAGCGTCTGGAAGTTGTCCGCTAACTGTTCTTCTGTGAAAGAAGCTTTTCCTAATGGCACATGGATAATGTTTGTTTTATCTAATCTGTACTCGATTTTACCGGCTTTGATATCTGCGATTGCTTTTGTAACGTCCATTGTTACTGTACCAGCCTTCGGGTTTGGCATTAAACCTTTTGGTCCAAGTACACGTCCTAAACGTCCTACAACACCCATCATGTCTGGTGTAGCAACTACAACATCAAAATCAAACCATCCTTCGTTCTGGATTCTTGGGATTAAATCCTCTGCTCCAACGTAATCTGCTCCAGCTGCTTTTGCTTCTTCTGCTTTTGCGTCTTTTGCAAATACTAAGATACGAACTTTTTTACC
This sequence comes from Faecalimonas umbilicata, assembly GCF_042846195.1. NCBI lineage: Bacteria > Bacillati > Bacillota > Clostridia > Lachnospirales > Lachnospiraceae > Faecalimonas > Faecalimonas umbilicata. The sequence continues at coordinate 515,862 of NZ_AP031411.1, read as the reverse complement.
TGTTCCGTGTGGTAATACAACCGCACCACGGATCTGCTGGTCAGCGTGACGTCCGTCACATCCAGTTCTGATGTGTGCTTCGATTGTCTCATCGAATTTTGCTACTGCAGATTTTTTCACTAATGCTACTGCTTCTTCTTTGTCGTAGAGATTTCCTCTCTCGATCAACTTAGCAGCCTCAATATATTTTTTTCCTCTTTTCATATTAAATAACCTCCTAGTGGTAGTATCGGGAGCTAGCCCTCCCACATTAACTGTTTACAATCTTCTTATTCTTCTACTTTAACACCCATACTTCTGCAAGTTCCAGCTACCATGCTCATAGCAGCTTCGATTGTTGCAGCGTTTAAGTCTGGCATTTTTGTCTCAGCGATCTGTCTTAACTGTTCCTGAGTAATTGTAGCAACTTTGTTCTTGTTCGGTACACCTGAACCAGATTTGATGTTACATGCTTTTTTGATCAATACTGCTGCCGGTGGTGTCTTTGTTACGAAGCTGAAGCTTCTGTCATTGTAAACTGTGATCACAACAGGAATGATAAGGTCTCCCTGATCTGCTGTTCTTGCGTTGAACTGTTTTGTAAATTCAACGATGTTTACACCGTGCTGACCAAGAGCTGGACCAACCGGTGGTGCTGGTGTTGCCTTTCCTGCTGGAATCTGTAATTTAATATAACCTTGAACTTTTTTTGCCATTTTTCAGTACCTCCTTGTGGTATTCGCGGGGATTTCCCTCCCACTCGATTTGTTAAGTGATAGTCTTTGTTCCGTTCCAAAGACCATATCTTATTGTTACATCTTTTTAACTTCTGTGAAACTTAATTCGACTGGTGTTTCACGACCAAACAATTCAACATTGATTGTCAAACTCTGTTTTGCTGGGTTTACTGTCTGAACTGCTCCGACTGTCCCTTCCCATGCTCCGGCAACAACAGTGATTGTATCGCCTTCCTCAAAATCAACGACAATGCTTTCACTCTGGATTCCGAGCGGCAGCATTTCCTCTTCTGTGAGCGGAACCGGCTTAGATCCCGGTCCTACAAATCCTGTCACGCCTCGTGTATTTCTTACGACATACCATGTGTCATCATTCATGATCATGTGAATCATAACATATCCAGGGAACATCTTCTTCTGAACCGCTTTCTCGGCACCGTTCTTCAGCTCGATCACTTCCTGCATCGGAACACGGACTTCAAGAATCTGGTCCTCCAGATGTCTGTTTTCGATTGTCTTATCAATGTTGGCTTTCACCTTGTTTTCATACCCAGAATAGGTATGAACTACATACCATTTTGCCTCTGACATAAAATCACCTTTCATTATTGCTAACAGTTCACATATCCGTTCCTATTTCACCAATAAATCAATACCGTATTTTACGATAACATCGATAACTGAAATCAATGCCCCTAAAAAAACGGACACTGAAACGACTGCTGCCGTTTGTTTCGCAAGTGTTTTCTTGTCTGGCCAAATAACTTTCTTAAACTCAGCTTTCATGCCTTGAAACCAGCTTGTCTTCTGAGCTTTTTTCTCGGATTTTTTCTTATCCTTAGTTTTTTCGCCCATAACATTCACTTCCTTTCAACAACTATTTCGTTTCTTTGTGTAATGTGTGTGATTTGCAGAACTTACAGTATTTTTTTGTTTCCATGCGTTCCGGATGAGATTTCTTATCCTTTGTCATGTTGTAATTACGTTGTTTACATTCTGTACATTCCAATGTGATTCTTGTGCGCACAACTTCCACCTCGCTTTTTTTAAATTGAATTCTGTGTTACATGGTAGTTTGCGAGACTACCCAAATTTAGGCATAAAAAAAAGACCTACTTCCATTCGCCAGTATAGCTTACCATGCACCCTGCGGATTTGTCAAGTTTTTTTACTTGATTTTCCGCAGGATATACTGAAGTGGTCTAAAAAAAATAAGAACCGTGATAAAATTGCCGATTCCATGCAGAATGTCAAACGGAATCCCGCTGATCCACCATGCAATTCCGGCTCCAATTCCTCCTGTCACTGCATATGGAACTGCACACAGCATGCCGAACGCCAGTCCGAAAAATCCACTCAGAACCGCCCACAGAAGCAGGCTGTTGTTCTTTCTGAATATCCGCACAAGCAGATATAAAATCGTCCACACATACAGATACATGATCCACCACACCCCGAAGCCATAGAGGATTCCCTCCAGAAGCGCAAACAGATAGATGATCACTACTGTACGTTTTTCAAATACAAGTGTATAAAGAATGATCAAAAGTGATACAAACTCGATATTTGGCAGGAAAGAAAAGGCGACCTGGACTATGACCAGAATCGCCGCAAGAAATGCATTTCCAACAAGCTCTCTTGTTTTCATTACTATTCTCCTACTGTATACGCAATCTCAAATGCATCTCCGTCTGCTACCGGTTGCTCTGAAATCCCGTAATTGCAGTATTCACCATTGACAGAAAAGCCCCAGTAGGCACCGTCTTTCTCAAACACGGCTTCCTCACCGTTTACCGTATCTACCATAAGACCATACTCACTGTCTTCCCCTGAATAAGTAAGCCCTTCTTCTTTTGCCTCATCCATCGCCTGCTGAAGATATTCTGCATCTGTCTTGATCTGATACTCTTTCTTTTCTCCATCTTTATTTACAACTGTGATCGTCACCGACTTGCTTCCTTCCTGTGCCTGCGGCCGGAACATCATGTAAGCTCCTGCAAATAAAGCGATCACAACTACAAAGACTGCAAGGGCAATCCATATTTTTTTATTCTTTTTATCTTTCATCTTTTTTTCCTCCTTTTGAAACTGCTTCATCTTAACATTTTCAAAAGCTTCCGTCAATCCTCTTTCTCTGCCACCACAACACCGAATCTATGCTACATTTCTCCAAATTCCAAATGCACACAAAAAAATCGTATACACAACTAACAGCTTTTCATTCCATCCTGGCATCTTTTTCCCTCTTTTTACCCGGATCCACTCTGCAGCAAGTTCTCCCAGAAGAAACGGACTTGTCACAAACAAAAATGGATTTGCCCGAAAAGCCCCCACAAAATCCTGCTCAGAAATACATAAAATCAGGGTGGTTATCCCACATCCCGGACAATACCACCCTGTGATCTTACGAAATATGCACGGAATCCCGATCCCTGTCACCTTCAGCCAACAAAAATAGATCACTCCGACTGCCAGCACGGTCCATATTGTCCCTGCTTTTTTCTTCATCTTGCTCTTTTCCTAAACCGTTCCTAATTTCCCACCTTCTTATTGACCGTATCCTGGATCAGGCACAAGTCAACAATGCTCAGTCCTAAAATAGCAATGACAATATAAAGGATACCGGAACTTGAATTCACTCCTTTGATCTTATCGCCGCGCTCTCCCATCTTATACAGCCAGTAAAACTCATAGATTCCACATGTGACGATAGAAAGTAAGATTACCATTCCGCTGGAAGTTGCGTTCGGCTCTCCAGCAAGCTGATTGATCTCATCATTTAATTTGATGATCCAGTATAATCCATAAAGTCCACATGTGACAATCGTCAAAATGACACTTAGCGGAATACTTCTTCTCTCAATCCCATGAATACCTCCTCCGTAAGGTCCCGGCATCTGGCCATAACCTGCGGCATTATTATTCTGAAAGCCATTATTCTGGCAGTTCATATTTTGCCCGTTCTGTTCAGACCGATTTTGGCCATACGTTTCCTGAGACTGATGACTGCTGTTGTAGTTGTTCCATGGATTCTGCTCCTGCTGTGCATTCGCACTATCTTCCGCACTCGCACCGCAATATACACAGAACTTCATTTCCTCTTCCAATTGTGCACCGCATTGCTGACAATATTTCATAGTAATCCCTCCTCATAAAAATATGGTTTCATTTTATCATACTCCTCCCTATTTTTCTACAAAGTCTGCTGATTTTTTTCACGCAACACATGTTTCTTATCACATAGAATCCCATAGTGATTCCCATGAAAAAAAGCCCTACACCACAACTGGCATAAGACTTTTTCTTTCATGACATTACTTATACTTTTACTTTAACTACAATTTTCTTCACCTGGCATGCTCCGTTTTTTGTCATTCTCCGTGGTGCATGACCATCCTCCGGAGGCACGATCGCAAAATCTCCTGCTTTTAAGACGATGGAGCCGCTCTGATCCGGCTCTTCATAGAAAATCAGATCTCTCTCTTCGTCATATTCCATCGCAGGAGTCAGATTATCCAAAGGCTCATAACCGAAGACTTCCTCCCCCTCTGCGACATATTGAATATCGAAATACTTGCGATGTGCTTCAAACGGACAGTCTTCCGGTGTCATTGTCGTATAGCTCTGCACGTTTGCATAGATCTCTTCCCCGTCGATCGGAACGTTCCCGACAGGCAGTGCCAGAAGATCTGTCTCTCTCAGAAAGCAGAATGCCTTCTGAAATTTCTCATCAAGATAATTATATTTTTCAGCGTATTTCATTGTTGTTGTCAGCATGATTTGCCCCCTGTCTGTCCGGATCTCAGTCCAGACAAGTATTCTTGTTTTCTCTTTTTTCCTGCAGTTTCTGCTCTTCTGCCCGCAGACTGCACACTTCCTCGTACAGCCCCCACGCAGCATTTTGATCATAAGCATACACAAGCAGAACATCGAGCATATAAGGCGATACCTCGATCCCTGTCATCTGTGCCGCAAATGCCATTGCTGCAATCTCAGACAGGCAGACGATCGATGAACGGTTGGAAAACGGGCGGCGCCACAGCTCTACCTTCTCCGTGCGGGTATAGATTTCTTTTTCATGCCTCTCTTCCACCGCATGAAAGAGCTCATGGGAAAGCAGTACCGAGGTCAGTTTTTCTGCCTCTAAGAGCGGACAGCCGCACACTTTGTAGATACGCTGTGCCTTTGCGATACAGTCTGTAAAGATTGTGATTTCATCCGGCTGGACAAACTGTGCAAACAACACGATTCCGCCTCCTGTCGGTGTCTTTTTCTTTAAGACTTTCATTCCCATCCGTTCTGCCAGAAGTTTCGGATCGTTTGTCCCATACTCTTTGGCAACTTTATCTGCCCATTCTCTTCCACAGACATTGGCTTTTGCGATATAATGGCATTTCTGCTCTCTTGTAAATCTTCCTTCCAGTGGTTCCCGTGCAAAGGCATACATTCCCCAGACTGTTTCTGATATCTCTGACAATTCCTCTGCCATCTGCTCCGGTTCCACCTGAGGATACTGCGGAACCACATAAGAAGTGCCTTTTAAGGAAAATGCATCTACCAAACGATTCCACTTTTCTTTTTTTCTGCTTCCTTCCATATAAAAGGCACCCCTTTCTCTTTTACAAACTGTTCTTTGCTCCCACGATGATCACATCCTCTCCCGGATTGATCATCTGCATCTCTACTTCCATCAGCATCATGATCTTATCCAGGTCAATAGAACCTGCAAAGTCCATGACTCTCGCACCGGCGCAAATATAATAATCCGGTCTTAAGATTGCATCCTGCTGATAAATGGCCAGTTCCTCCCAGAGCTGAGAAACAATATTACGATAACTTCCTGCCTTGCACAACACTGCTTTTGCATCATTTCTCTGCACTTTGATAAATCCTTTTTTATCGAGGATACGGACTGGATGTTTTCCTTTTCGTTCCATCCCAAATACATAGAAGTTCTTTGTCGCACATTCTTCTTTGACTTCTGATTTGGATGCTTTTAAATCTTCTGCCGCAAGCTCGCATGCTTCCTTTGGCGTACACTCTTTCAATAAGTCTGTTGTCTTCACTTCTGTAGATCCAAGTGCGATTGCAGTCAGTTTCGATGTCTGCGGATCAATTTCAATGTGGACATCCACACTGTCGGCTGCCGCACCGCTTTCTACCGCCTTGTCGATTGCTTCCGCCTTGATGGAGCGGATATCTTCCGGTGTCGGATTTGGCACAACACGCTCTACAACATCACGCACCATCGCGAGCGCAACACCAATAGAAGAAATTACTTCCGCATTTTCCGGAATCGAGTAACGAAGTCCCATTTTATCTGAACAGAACCCGATCAGAGATGCGGCACCTCCGCCGACTCCGACAAGACTGATCTGATCTTTTTCCAAACGATATTTTTCTGCCAGATCCATGATGATCGGCTGAATCTTTTCGTAAGCTCTTGTCAGGATCTGTGTTGCGACTTCTTCCACTGTTTTTCCCATGTAATCCGCAAGCGGCTGCATTGCTTTTCTTGCTGCATTGGCATTTCCATATGCGAAATATTCCGGCTTGATCAATCCAAGGACATTTGCCGCACAAGTATTTGTGATTGTGATCCGTTTCCCACTCTTCAATTCGATTGCCACATAGTCATCCGGATCTCCTTCCTTTGGGCTGAAGAAGACAACTTTCGGATCTACGATTTCTTCTTCCGGAGTAAATACAGCATAATCCATCCCTGCGATATGCGCCGAACGTGGCCCTACATCTTTGATACCGCCTCTATCCGCACGCACCATACTTCCACCTGCTACACCGAGCACGCGCACATCCAGACTGCTGATATAAGTTCTGTGTCCTCCTACAACGGAATAATCGATGGCAGGACGTCCGTCTTTGATGACACCGATATTCGTTGTCGTACCACCTACTTCAAAATATACACCGTTAGAAGCGCGCAGATACATCAGACTTCCCATCACAGAGGCTGCCGGTCCGGAAAGCATCGTCAGTACCGGACGTTTCTTCATCTCGCTGATCTCCATAACACCGCCGTCACCTCTCATGATCATAAGAGGCACTTCCACACCTGCGCTTCTGACACTCTGCTCTGTAGAATTAGCAGTGTTCAGCATTTTCGGCAGGATAGAAGCATTGATCGCAGCTGTCCGTGTACGGCGTGTAAGTCCGTAAAGCTTTGTGATCTCACTTGCCGCCGTCGCTTCGAGCCCCATATTTTTCGCAATCGCACAGATCCCTGTCTCATTTTCCATATCGTCTACACCGTAAGATTCACTGGAAACAATTACCTGCGCCCCTTCTCCTACGAGAGATTTGATCGTATCTGTCACAAGTTGGTCAGACAGTTTCTCATCACAAATGAAGCGATTGTGCAGATGGATAAATCTTCCGGACCCTAGATTGATGTCTTTCATATTTGTCTGTGCTTTTGCAAGCCATCCTCCTACCCCTTTCGGTCCGACTCCGACTACACCTACATGCGCCACATCACCCTCGATCAACGCATTGGTTGCCTGCGTCGTAGAGTGGGCAACGAAGATAACATCTTTCGGATCGATCTGGTTTTCTTTCAGACAATTTTGAAATGCCTGAACAACACCGGCTGCCACACCTGCTTTGTCATCGTGCGATGTTTTCACGGAAGATTTTCCGATGATCTGATGTGTTGCATTGTCGATCGCAACTGCCTTTGTATGGGTTCCGCCGACATCTATTCCCATGCGTACTTTTCTATTACTCATTTTCACCCTCTCCTTAACCAAACATGATATATGTGATTGCCTGCATAATTGCGCAGATGATCCATGCAACCGGCAATGTCTTCTTCAAATGTTCTCTTGTAGAAACTTTTGCATAGCTTACACCCCATGCGATCCAGCTCTGTGTCATACAGATTGATACATTCATCGTGATCGAAGGAATGACCATCAGCGCATACAGATATGGTGTGGAAAATCCGATTCCTTTTAAAATTCCGAGCGTAGCTGCCCCACATCCAAATAAGGTAAACGGTCCACGGAACAATCCAAGCGGTGCCAGTACTGCAAATGCGATGCTGATGATTAGTGTGTTGTTCGGAATAATATTTCCAAGCAGTGCATTGAAATACGGAACACAAAGTTCTGCTGCTTTGTTGAACATCGGGATCATCAGAAGGAATCCTACAAGCGGAGCAGTGTCTACTACACCGTCATAGAAATCTTTATTCAGCACACGGCATGCCCCGCGGAATGTCTTTAATCTTCCACAGATGATCAGTGCGTAGAAACTTCCTATAATAAATCCAAGAATGATCGGCACATTGAGAATAACAAGCAGAAGCACCGGAAGAATCGGAGCGATCAGAGCCGGTGTCGGCACATATCCCGGACGGGCTTTTCTCGCCGCCGAAGCACTCCACGCATGTACTGTCTTTTTCTTTCTCAGTGTAAATGCACACATTGTGATTACTAGAACAAGCTGTACTGCAAGGCCGATCACCGCCCATCTTAAGCGTGCAGGATCATCGTATGTGATCAGTTGTTTTCCATCCTCCCCGAGGAAGAATGCGAGGAACTGACCAGAAAGCACCGGGTTTAAATACATTCCTGCACCGACACTCATCATGAACGAACCGATGGAAAGCGTTTTCGGAATCCCAAGACTCATAAGGATCGGAAGAATGATCACACCGATTGCAACTACTGCACCTGCTCCGAATAATGTAGAGAAAATAGCTGTTGTCACTGTTGACAGAAGCACACATATAACGATCGGTTTATCTCCGCCAAGCTCTACGGCTTTTCGAATCAATGCATCCGCAATACCAGTCTCTAACAGCACACGTCCAAACCATGCGCCGAACACAACGTTTACAAGTACACTTCCCCATCCTTCTGGTCCTGACTGGAAGACTTTCGTGATCGCATCTACAAAAGAAATATCCGTCACTCCCGGGTAAGCCGCTATAAAATCAGGATTTGTTGCAAATGTATTTCCAATGAGCGGGAGAACTGTCCAGATCACTCCCATAATGAGCATACCCATCATCAAATTTCCACCGCGAACCGCATAGACTGCCAGTCCGACAAATGAGATGAGCAGCAAAATACCAATGATATATTCCATAACTTTTCCTCCTAGTATCTGTCACTTTACATTTTCAGAACAGATTCCCATACTTCCTCAATAACTGGGATTCCATGTTCTTTGTTGTCACGAATGCTGTTCAATTCCAGTTCACCCGGATAGAAGACTTCTCCGCCTTCGGTAACCGGCTCTGAAGATTTGATATCTGCAAGAATCTCGTCCACAATCTTATCTGTCTCTTCTGCTGTCTGGAATTTTGTCGGATCAACTGCGATCATAATCTGTGTCAGCCCGACTTCGTCTCCGAATGTTCCGATTTTCTGTACTGAATTTCCATTTGTCAGAACCGTCGCAATCAAATCTAACATAATAGAAAGTCCACTTCCCTTCCAATATCCCATCGGAAGTACGCGCCATGTTTTCTCAATCTCTGTCGGATCTGTTGTGAGTTCTCCCTTTGTGTCATATCCACCCGGAACCGGAAGCTGCACACCGCGCAGACGACAGTCTTCAATCTTTCCGTAAGAGAACTGTGACACGGCACAGTCTACCATTGCATGTTCTCCATTCGAGCGAGGAACTGCCATGATCAGCGGATTATTTCCGATCTTTCTGTCTGCTCCACCCCATGCAGGCATATTCGGCATTGTGTTAGACCAGCAGATTCCGATGCATCCGTTCTCCGCTGCCAACCATCCATAAGTGCCGCCTCTCATCCAGTGATTGTTATTTCCAAGAGCAACACATCCGATTCCATATTCTTTTGCAAGTTCACATGCTCGGTCCATTGCACGCTTTGCATTCAGCGGACCAAACCCACGATGTCCATCCCATCGCTCAATTGCACCCATACTCATCTCGCATGTTGCGCGCGCATCTGGATCGATCTCTCCTTTTTCCAGATAACTTACGACACGCGGAAAGCGATTGAGTCCGTGAGAAAACACACCAGCCAGACTGTTCTGTGCAAAAATCACTGCTGCACTCTCTGCATCCTCTCTCCGAAATCCTTTTTTCTCTAATACACGTGCAAATTCCTGCACCATCACATCATATTGAACTCTCATTATGTGATCTCCTTTCAACTTTCTGAAACATTTTGCCTTTTACAATTGTCAATTTCAAAACAAACTAATTATTTTTTGAAACTTTATAAAAGCGCTTTCTTTATTTTTCATTATAGTTATCTATCATATTTTGTCAATATATGTGATGAAAAACAACTATTTTCGTCATTTTGTCTATTTTTTGTATTTATTTTAGTGCAAAATAACGATTTATTTTTAACGTTTATTATGTTCTTGAAAGGTTTTTAAATCATTTTTAAGAAAGGGCTTTCACAATATCTTGTTCTACATCAGAAATTTGTCGCACCAATGGCGTTCTCAAAGATATTCGAAAACAAAGAATTTACATAACTAGTACATTCATGGTAAACTTTTATAAACTATCGCTGTCACAGAAACTGTCTACAGGCAACAACCTGCCATGCAGCGAACAGAAAGGAGACTACTATATGAAACTTGTATTTTTAGATGCGAAGACAATCGGCGATGATCTTGACCTCTCCCAGTTTGACCAGTTCGGAGAGGTTGTCAAATACTCTTTTTCTACTCCGGAGGAAGTTCCCGGGCGCGTTTTGGATGCTGATGTGATTATTGTAAATAAGATCCTGATCAACGAGGCTTCGATTGGAACTGCAAAAAAGCTTAAATTAGTCTGCGTAACAGCTACCGGCACGAACAATCTTGATAAAGAATATTTAGACAAACGTGGCATTGCATGGCGGAATGTTGCCGGATACTCTACGGAATCGGTTGCACAGCACACCTTTGCCATGCTGTTTTATCTTCTGGAACATTTGAGATATTATGACGATTATGTCAAAAATGACCATTATACAAATGATACGATCTTCACACATTTTGAGAAGACCTTTTATGAACTGAAAGGCAAGACATGGGGAATCATTGGTCTTGGAAATATCGGTCGAAGAGTTGCCTCCATTGCAAACGCATTCGGAGCAAACGTGATTTACTCTTCACCTTCAGGCGCGGCTCCTCAAGAAGGTTTTCATCAAGTTTCCCTTGATCTGCTCCTTGAGACTGCCGACATTGTATCCGTACATGCACCGTTAAATAAGTATACGGAAAATCTCATCGATTTTTCGGCATTTCGAAAAATGAAGAAAAGCGCTATTTTCTTAAATCTTGGTCGCGGTCCGATCGTCGTGGAGAAAGATTTGAAACGGGCACTGGAAACAGACGAAATACGAGCTGCCGGTCTAGACGTCCTGTCTGAAGAGCCCATGTGCACAGACAATCCGCTCCGCGGCTTTTCTGACAGTAACCGCCTTCTTATTACACCTCATATCGCATGGGCAAGTATCGAAGCGAGGACAAAACTAATGAACATTATCGCAGAACAGATCAAAGAGTTCTTCAGCCTATAAGGCCTGAAGAACTCAGACTGTCTTTCCCGCTACAAGTTCCGGCTGGATTGTGCAGGAAGAATATGCATCTGTCTTCTCGATCAGACTTGTCAAAAGCTGTACACTGAACATCGCAACAAGTTCCGGTTTATTGTCGATCGTTGTAAGTGTCGGCTCACAGATCCTTGCATATTCTGAATTATTGTACCCTGTCACAGCCACGTCTTCCGGAATCCGGTAACCTTCCTGCAAAAGTGCTTTCACTGCACCTGCCGCTGTAATATCTTCTCCACAGACCAATGCTGAGAATTTCTTTCCGCTTTGGATCAGCTCTCTGACTGCCCGCATTCCGCCTTCCAGATCAGATGTTGTATGTAATACCTTCTTCTTTGCCTCAGCAATTCCGGCACGCTGCAGTGTATCGACAAATCCTTCCCATTTGAGCCGGGCACTGACGGTATCCATATCCTTTACATAATAGATATCTCTGTGTCCTTTTTTGAGCAATTCATTTACCGCAAGTGCAATTCCATACTTATCGTCTACGAGAACCGAATAGGAATTATCCATTTCCAGCTTTCCATTTGCCAAAACAACCGGAACCGTCCGCAGAAGCTTTTTAATTTCTGGTTTCTTACAGATCGTATTAAACACAGATCCGACTAGAACGATTCCATCTACCTTTTTCTCCAACATCGTCTGCAGATATTTCTCTGTCTCCTCTGCCTCTCCACCTGTATTGCAGAGAGTAACCTCATATCCTCTGTGACTTAATTCCCGCTCAATCGTGTATGCCGTCCGAGCATAGTGCGGCACACGAATATCCACCGTAAGCACTGCAACCGTACGCATAGACTTACTGACCATGCCTCGTGCAATGGCACTTGGTGTATAGTGATTGCGTTCAAGTACCTCCTCTACTCGCTCTCTCGTCGCAGGATTCACGTTGCCCTTATGATTGAGCACTCTCGACACCGTAGAGATTGAGACTCCTGCTTCTTTTGCTATATCATAAATGTTCATGTTTCTTGATTCCATTTCCTCTCCTTATTACATTTCCCCGTGAAAGGGCTTTCTAAAAGCATACGAGATAAAGTATATACTTGTCAAGGTATTGTCTCCAGATTACGGTTGCCGGACATGTCTCCTCTGTCTTTCTGTCAGATTCCCACCAGGTTCCCTGCACAAATACATCGATCCAGTCGCTTTAAAAACAGATGCAATGCTCTGTAGAAATGTAACTTCAAAAAAGGCATCCTCCGGTACATGTTCTGTAGCCGGAAAATACCTTTTCCTTCTCTATAATTTTATCACTCTGCAACAGTATTTTACAATGCTTTTGTTCTCTTACAGTGCATTCTCCAGGTCAGAAAGCATAATGTTAAGTGCTGTGATCCCCCCTTCTGCTGTATACCACACTGCTGGATGTTCCAAATAGATAATCCGTCCATTCTTATATGCATCTGTTCCCATGACAAGTTCATTCTCCACAATTTCTTTCGCGGTCTGTGCCCCGTCTGCACCAATCGCACTATCTCTGTCCATAACAAAAATATAGTCTGGATTCTTCTCCACTACCGTCTCAAAAGATGCTTCATTTCCATGTGTCGATGTGCTCTCTGCCGCAGTAAGATTTTCAAATCCAACCTCTCTTCCAACAATCGAGCAGCGTCCATCATTCCCCATCAAGTTGAAACTTCCGCTTGTCGTCATACCAACTAACGCTGTTTTGCCTTCTGCTGTTTTCTTCAGTGCCTTAATACGTTCGTCAAACCCTTCTGTCTTTTTCGATACTTCATCTTCCAGACCGAACATAGATGCGATGGTCTCCGCGTTTTTTGTCACACTCTTTACAATGCCGAGCTCACTGTCTGTGGAGAGGAATACGACCGGTGCGATTTCACTGAGCGCGTCATAAGAAGATGCCAGACGTCCTCCGATGAAAATCACATCCGGGTCACACTCCATAACAGCCTCAAGATCCGCTTCTTTGATCGTTCCCAGATTTGCTACCTCTTCATTATCCACATAATCAGTAAGATATTCCAGAGAGGTAGAAGCGGAACCTACAACACGGTCTCCCATTCCCAGATTATCGAGAATGTCAAGTGATGCCATATCAAGCACCGCGATTCTCTCCGGATCGTACGGAACTTCCAGATTCACCTCTTCCTTGTTTCCATTAAAGGATTTGATCATCACATTCTCCGGTGTCTGCTCCTTTGTCTGTTCTGTCTCCGCCTTTTTGGAGGTATTGCTTTTCTCCTCCGCCTGTCCGCATGCTGCCAGGCTGACCGCCATTGCTCCCGCAAGTAATACTCCTGTTAATTTTCTCATCGTTTTCTCCTTTTCCTTCCTTCTTTTGCTTTCTTTTTATTTTCTGTTTCTTTTACCGTAATTCTCTTTGCCTTAATAATAGATGCACAGTGGTTTCCCTTCGATCCTCAATATTTCAAAATCTACCTGGTAAATCTCTGAGAGCACCTCTTTTGTCACAACTTCCTCGACTGCTCCGTATTTTGCAATTTTTCCATCCTTAAACGCACAGATATAATCCGAGTAAAAAGATGCATAGTTAATCTCATGCAGTACAAGTATCACAGTCTTTCCGAGATCATCACTTAATTTCCTCACCATTTTCATCAGGTTGGTCGCATGGTAAATATCCAGATTGTTCGTCGGCTCATCGAGAAGCACATATTCGGTATCCTGCGCAATTACCATGGCAATGTATGCCCTCTGTCTCTGTCCTCCTGACAACTCGTCGATGAAACGGTCTTCAAACTCCTTCAGTTCCATATAGGCAACTGCCTGGTCTATGATCTTTTCATCTTCCTCTGTAAGCCTTCCTCCTGTGTGAGGAAACCGCCCAAATGCCACCAGTTCTCTGACAGTGAGTTTCATCTGGATATGGTTGCTCTGAGTCAGGATCGCCAGATGTTTGGATAACTCCTTGCTCTTCCATTTTTCAATGCTTTTTCCTTCTACTTCCACAAGCCCCTCATCTTTTGCGATCAGACGTGAGATCATACTCATAACCGTGGATTTTCCGGCACCATTCGGGCCAATCAGGGCAGTCACTTTCCCTTTCTGTATCTCAAAGGAAACGGAATCCACAACGGTCTTCCCATCATACTGTTTTTTCAACTCATGGATTCTCAAAAATTAACCCTCCTTTTTCCAAGCAGAAGATACAGGAAATAAATCCCGCCCCCTACTGTAATAAATACACTAACCGGAACTGCGTAGACGAACACCTGCTCTACGATCATCTGGCCTCCTGCCAGAACAATCATCCCAAACAGTGCTGATCCCGCGATCAGCTGTGAATGGCGGTACGTCTTCAAAAGCTGTCTGGACAGGTTCGCAATGATCAGTCCCAGAAATGAGATCGGACCTACCATCGCTGTGGCAATCGCAATACAGAGTGCCACTCCAAGTAAAAGTCTTCGAATCGCCCGGTCATAGTCCACCCCGAGATTGACCGCCTGATCTCTTCCGAGTGTCAGAACATCCAGAAGCGCAAGTTCTCTTCGTAGTGCAAATATCAGAACTGCCAGCAGCAGTACCGCAAACACAATAATTTCCGAATTGATATTGCTAAAGCTTGCCACAAGCGACGCAAGCAGACTGTCATATTCGTTCGGATCCATCACTCTGACAAGCGTACTCTGAATACTCCCAAAAAACGATGTCAGTACCGTCCCTATTAAAAGCACATACAAAATGTTATGATTCGTCTTACGGAACAGATAACTGTAAATGACTGTCGCCGCCACTCCCATCAAAACAAGGTCCACCGCAAAAGAAATGTTCCCGTTCACCACAAGGAAACTTCCCGATCCCGCCACAAACACGACCGCGGTATGGATCAGTGTATACAGAGAGTTCATTCCCAGAAGACAAGGCGTTACAATCGTATTGTTGATCACAGACTGGAATACAATGGAGGCCCCTCCGATCGCAGCCGCCGTGACAAGCATTGCGATCAGCTTCGGAATCCTTATCTTCATCGCATAGCGGAAGAGCCGCTCATTTGCAAATGACACGTCGGTAAACAGGTATGCAGCGGCAGCCACAACCACAAGAAATACCAGCAATGCCAGCTTCCGTCTGTTTTTTCTATGCGCCGCACTGCCCATTGCCAATCCCTCCTTTCCCAAACCGGACTGCTTTTCTTCCGTTCTTCAGACGATACAATAGCAGGATCACGAACAGAACACTTCCTACTGTTCCGATGATCAGCTCAATCGGCAACTCGTACGGCATAATCACAACTCTCCCGATCATATCGCACACCAGCACGAATAACGCTCCGAAAAGAGCCGTATCGATTAAAGTACCGCGGATCTTGTCTCCTTTGAACATCGCAACAATGTTCGGTACGATCAGTCCAATATAGGAAACAGAACCAACTACAACAATCACAGAGGCTGTGATCATCGCAGCGATCGTAATTCCCATAAACAGAATAAAATTATACGGAACACCGAGGTTTTTTGAAAAGTCCTTTCCCATTCCCACAATATTGAAGTGATTGGCAAACACGAAAGCAAGAATCACCAGCGGCACCGCCATATATACGATCTCATATCTGCCTCTGAGTACCATTGAGAAGTGTCCCACAAGCCATGTAGAAAGCGCCTGTGTCATCTCATACTTATATGCGATGAAATTTGTAATGCCTCCGATCACATTTCCAAACATAATTCCTACAAGCGGAACGAGTACCACATCTTTGAACTGAATGTGCTGGATAAACCATACAAAAATCCATGTTCCGAGTATCGCTGCCACAAATGCAAAAGCCGCTCTGCCCCACAGTGAGGAATTCGGCAGAAATACAAGCGCCAGCAGTATCCCAAGCTGGGCAGATGAAATTGTGGCTCCTGTGGATGGAGAGACAAATTTATTCATGCAGAGCTGCTGCATAATCAGTCCCGCCGTACTCAGACCGATTCCAGTACATAAAATTGCAAGCAGTCTCGGCACTCTCGAGATCAGAAACAATTTCACAGTCTCCGGATTTCCTGTCAAAAACGCTCCGGGATCTGTGTCGATCACGCCGATAAAAAGTGATACGATCGATAAGATCACAAGCGCCACTGCCAGAATGATCGTTGATATATATTTTTTAATAACACCACCTCCGATTAGTTTTATTTTACATATATTAGTTTACACTAACTCATGGGTAAAAAAATATATTCATTTCTTATTCCGTGTCAACTATACACAGTTTTTCTTTTTCCTGCAATACCTTACTTTTTTGTAAGTCCCCACACTGTCTGATCTCATTCTTTCTGACATATTTTTCGGCAAAGCTGTGAGCAGCACGGACCATTTCTTTCACCTCCGCGTATTCTTCCGCCAGATAGTAGCGGATAATGGACGGCTTCTGTTCCTGTTCAACTTCTCTGACCAGTATCTCTGCCTCTTCCAGTTCTCTTAAACTTGTATAAAGTACCTTCTCTGAAATGCCGGAAAGTGCTTTTTTTAATTCGGAAAAACGATTTTCTCCGTGTATGATATGCCACAAAATTCTCATCTTCCATTTTCCTCCCAGTATACGATGTGTAAAGATTAACGGACAGCTGCATGTACTTCTGATGTCTGGCATAAATATCCCCTTTCTAAATCTTTCTGCAAAATTACCTCTGCATTTTATAAGATTTCATCAGATTTTGCAAGCTGTCCACTTTATTTTTATTTCACTCTACTTTTTAAATTCCGTCTTCTTTTTCCCCTGAACCAGCTCGGATCCAATCGCACCTACAACGATAATGACTGCCCCGATCATCTGCAAAATAGTCAGATGCTCATGAAACACAAGGAATCCAACCAATGTCCCTACAACAACTTCCAGTGCAGATAAAATACTGGTCGTTGTCGCCTCTACATACTGAGTAGATTTCACACATGCCACATTCGCCACCATCGTACAGAGTATTCCAATCCCAAACAGATCCCACAAAAGATTGGTCACCGGAGCCGCCGCAAAATGTCCTGCAACTGCACCAAAATCCATTCCAAACAACAGAGCCACTGCCGCTCCAAGAAATCCGTAGACAAGCAGTGTATCTCGGTCATAATCTTTCGCGAAAAACTTTGGAAGCAAGATCTGCAACGCGACACCGATTCCATTGACCACTCCCGCAAGAATACCGATCGCATCCAGTTTGATATTTCCTCCTCCGATCAGATTTGCCACGAGTATAGCGCCAATCAGACAGACAAAGATCGTAATAATCTTACTTTTCTCGAGTTTTTCCCCAAACATAAACCTTCCAAGGATTGCAACCCAGATTGGACTCATAAACATCAGTACTGTCGCAACTCCAACCGGAATTCTCGATACTGCCACACTATAGCTGACAAAGCTGATACTGTAGGCGACTGCCCCATACACGATGCAAATAATAATCCCTTTCAGATTGATTTTAAGCGCTGCCGGCTTTGTGATCAGAAGGAATACAAAATACGCCGCCCCCGCCAGAGCACATCGGAAGAAAGAAATCTCAATATTGGAAAACTGGTATTTCGAGAGATCTCTCACGAAAATCCCCATAATCCCCCACATAACTGCAGTGATCACTGCCAGTGCAATCCCTTTGCTGCGCTTATTCATGACTTGCCTCTCCTTCTCTTACGTTCTCTTTTTGCACTTCTTCTCTGCGATAAACTACTTCATTTTCTTTCAATGTCATAAGCACCTGGATATCCGCGAGTGCTTTCACATCTGTCTCCAGAGGATTCTTATCAAGCACGACAAAGTCCGCATATTTTCCAACAGCGATTGTTCCTTTTTCCTGCTCCTCGTGATACTGGTATGCCGCATAACTTGTGATCGCTTTGAGCGCATCAAGCACCGGGATTCTCTGATTTTCCCCAATCACCTGACCGGTTCTTGACACACGGTTCACTGCACAGGAAACTGTCCGCATCATATCTGGCGGAACTACCGGTGTATCCTGATGAAATGTAAACTTCATTCCATCCTCAAGCGCATCTTTTACCGGTGAAATCTGGCTTCCCCTCTGCGCTCCAAAATTTTTGATATGGATATCCCCCCAGTAGTAAGTATGCCCCACAAAAAAACTCGGAATCATCCCGATTGCTTTCATTCGTCCCAGCTGATCTTTTCTGACAAGCTGCGCATGTACCATCACTGCACGGTTGCTGTCTTTCTCTCCTCTTGCTTCTAATTCTTTCTCAAACTGCGAGATATATTGTTCTGCCGCCGCATCCCCATTACAATGTGCGAGAAGCTGCTGCTTTTTATCCAAAGCGACTGCAATATACTCCCTTAATTTCTCATCGCTGTGGATCGGATACCCACAGTATGTGTCGTCTCCTTCGTAAGGCGTTGTCATCCACGCAGTTCTTCCCTGCGGAGAACCATCAAGGAACACTTTAAAGCCGCCCATTTTAAAATGATCTTTATACCGTCCCGCATATTCCGGCTCCGTCTCCGGCAAATCTGCTGCAGTCATTACATCAGCATAGCCAACGACATCCAGCTTCAGAAGTCCTGCACCCGATGCATACTTTAACAGCTGAAACAACGGCTTTGCAACCATTCCATCCTGTACCGTTGTTACCCCGTAGCTTGCATACATCTTCTGCGCTTCCCCGATCAGTCGCATCAACTCCTCCATCGATGTCATCGGAAGCTTTTCCTGGAATGCCAGAAATGCTTTCTCTTCCATGTAACCATCCGGTTCTCTCGTTTCTGCGACTCTTCCGTAACGTCCACCCGGACAGTCCTCTGTCGCTTCCGTAATCCCCTGAACCTCCAGTCCACGGCTGTTTGTCACACCCATATGAGAAGATGCATGGATTAAGAGAACTGGATTCTCACTGCTGATCTGATCTAACACCGTCTTATCCGGATGTCTTCCTTCTGCAAGAAAGTTCTGGTCATAATTACATCCGATGATCCATGCATCCCCCGGCAGATTTCTCTTCTCTTTAAACGCTTTCATCAATTCTATGATCTCTCCGAAATCCTTACAAAGAGATAGATCACACTGTGTCATCGCATTGGCTGCACCGACAAAATGAGAATGTGCATCAATAAATCCCGGCATCAGCACCGCACCGTTCAGATCAATCATCTCATCTGCATCCTCCTGAAGCTTCAACACGTCCCCGGCTGTTCCGACCGCCTTGATCCGCCCATTCTCCACACACACTGCCTCTGCATACAGTGCGTCATCTTCCATGGTCAAAATCGTTCCATTTGTATAAAAACTCTTCATAAATTCTCCTCTTCTTTCATTCTATTTCAATATATTTTTTCTTCTTTCCTCTTCCGACAGCCGCAAGTGCGCCTGTTTCGTCCTGCTATGTTCCTCTCTCTAAATCGAACTCTATTATCTGTCAAATTTCATTCATCGTCAAGTGAAAAAAAACTAAACTTTTGAGGACAGATCCATCAAACGGAAGATTGATTCTGCTGTCTTTCTCAAATCCATTTTCGTTGTCGCTTTTAGTTCCTCAAATGACAATGCTCTTCTATTAATCCCAAACATTGCACTGACTCCCATCTCATACAACAGATCTGCATCTTCTGTGACTGCCCCCGCAAGTGCGATCACCGGAACCTGATATTTCTTTGCCCGTTTCGCTACCCCTGAAATTACTTTTCCATAGGAACTCTGTCCATCAATTTTTCCCTCCCCAGTAATTACCATGGATGTATCTTTCAAAACCTCCTCAAATGTGATTGTATCCAGCATAATATCAATTCCACTCATCAGCTTTCCCCCAAGAATCGCTGCAATGCCAGCTCCCATTCCCCCGGCAGCTCCGCCTCCTTCTAATTGCAAAATTTCCTTTCCGGTCACCTCATATATTTTCTCTGCAAAATGGCTCAATCCGTCATCTAATCTGGAAACTTCCTCCGGTTCTACCCCCTTCTGTGGTCCAAATATTGCAGTTGCTCCGTTTGCTCCGCACAAAACGGTACTGACATCACACATAACCAAAATTTCCGTTTCCTTTATTCGTTGGTCAAGCTCTGACAAATCAATTTTTTTAATACAATGTAAAGTATTCCCAACCGGAATAAATTCTTCTCCTCTTTCATTCAAAAATTTAACTCCCAATGCCGCAAGCGCACCAGCACCCCCTTCGTTTGTAGCACTTCCCCCAAGTCCTAATATGATTTTCTTCACTCCTCCCTGAAGCGCATCTAAAATCAACTCTCCGACCCCATAAGTTGTAGCTTCCCCGGCATTTAAGCACTCGCCTGCAAGAGGAAGTCCTGCCGCTGCTGCCATTTCAATGACTGCTGTTTCTTTTATTTTCCCATAAAAACTTTCCACCTGCTCGCCATAAGGTCCCCTCACCTTGACTTGTTTTTTCTCCCCATCTAAAACAGAGAGGAAAGCATCCACGCTTCCCTCCCCTCCGTCCGCTATTTCCATCCGAACTGTTTCCACATCCGGCCATCTCTTTTTTGCCTCTTCCTCAATAATTCTTCCTGCCTCCTGGCTGCTGATCGTTCCCTTAAAAGAATCTGGGATTATTACAATTTTCTTCATATGATCGCCTCACTACCACATTGCCTTCCTGAACTTATCACGATTCCTACTACTATTTTTATTTTCTACTTTTTTCTTTATTCAGTGGATTCCAGCCTCCCCGCAGATATCGAAGGATAAACAAACTTCCCAGACAGACATTATTAGCGATCATGCATCCCCACACTGCATACAGTCCAAGATGGAATACTTTGACACAGAAGAATGTTCCTAACACTCTCACACACCACATACTGAATAGCGCATAGTAAAACGGCTTTACCGTATCTCCTACCCCATTGAAAATTCCCTCGAGGATAATCAATACACCAAATAGTGGCTCTGATACTGCAACCATACGAAGGACAACCGTTCCGAGTGCAATGACATCACTTTCCTTCGTAAACAGCTGCAAAAGCTGTGGTGCCATGAAAAATAAGAGTGCTCCGGATACAGTCATGATCACAAGAATGATCACGATCAACATCCTTGTCAATTCGTGCAGCCGTTTCTGGTCTTTTGCACCAATGGCATTTCCTGCCAAAGTAGCTGCTGCGGCCTGCATCCCATACCCTGGGATGTAAAACGCCTGTTCTACTGTCAGCGCAATCGAGTGCGCCGCAAAAGCCACTGTTCCAAGTCCTGTCACAAGCGATGCAAACACGACATGACCAAGACAGGTAGCCATGCGTTCCATCGCAACCGGAAATCCAACGCGAATACAAGGTTCCATAATTTCCCGCTCCGGGCGGATTTCACATCCCGCCGGAGATACATATCGGTTTTTATAAAGTGCAATCGTCATAAAGATTCCGCCAACTACAAAGGAGACTGCCGTTCCGATTCCGGCTCCGACTGCCCCATATCCGAATCCAAACATCTTCACACTGGCTCCACCGATTTTGATCATTCTTGTATCATAGATAAAAAGGTAATTCAGGACGATATTCACAAGATTCATACAAACATTGACATACATTGGTGTCTTTGTATCTCCCACTGCCCGAAGCAGCGCTCCGAAAATAATGATCGCACTCCGGAAGAGCATCGGAAGGCAGATGATCGCAAAATAGAGGGACGCATCCTTTTTGATCGCCGGATCTACTCCCATCCACGTTGGAAGAATCGGACTGACAGCAAGTGTCAATACCCCAACTCCGATTCCGGTCACCACGGTAACGATCACTGCCTGCACAGATGCCCTCTTCACATTATCAAATGCTTCTGCTCCCATTTCCCTTGAAATAAATGCCATAAATCCAATTCCCATTGCAAACAACGGTCCGTTCACAAGCCATGTGACCGACGTGCTCATCCCGACCGTTGCCGTGGCTTCTGCGCCGATTCTTCCGACCATCGCCGCATCAATATACTGTACAAGTGTCTGCAGCATCTGTTCCAAAAGTGTCGGCCATGCCAGCGCAAGAATCGTCAGAAAAAGTGCTTTGCGATGTCCTGCCAAAGCCTGACTTCCACTATGATTTCCCATTGATTTTTCTCTCATTTTCATTTCCCTCTCCTTTTTCTCTTTTTATTCCTTCCCCCCGGACGTATTCCTTTTGTCATCTGCCTCTTGTTCTTTTAA
This sequence comes from Faecalimonas umbilicata, assembly GCF_042846195.1. NCBI lineage: Bacteria > Bacillati > Bacillota > Clostridia > Lachnospirales > Lachnospiraceae > Faecalimonas > Faecalimonas umbilicata. Next base: position 493,530 of record NZ_AP031411.1, on the reverse strand, counting down.
TAACTCCAAGACATCCAGAAGTGTATTGTACTTTTTCCAGACATCCTTCATCGTCTCCTCATCTGGTTGTACAAGATCAGGGATCATAATCGCCCGAAGACCTGCCCCTGATGCAGATTTCACACCCGCCGGTGCATCTTCCAATGCTACCGTCTCCTCCGGCACTGCCTGGATCACTTCACAGGCAGTCCGATAAATTTCCGGATCCGGCTTCGCATTTTTTACCATATCCCCGAAAACACTACCGTCAAAATACGAGTATACTCCTGCTTCTGTCAACAAGTTCACCGCATGTTCTCTTCTCGAAGACGAGGCGACCGCAAGCTTATACCCATTCTCTTTTGCATAGGCAAGCAGCTCTTTCACCCCCGGTTTCATCGCCAGACCTTCAGATGCTACGATTTCTTTAAAAAATGCTCTTGTCAGTTCATTAAACCTATCCATCGGAAAATCTTCCCGGATGGCTGTGCGAAAATATTGTTCTCTTCTCACCACATTAAATCCAATCGTATGATAAATATGTTCTCCCATTTTGGGAATTCCGAGCACCTCTCCTGCTCGGTTCCAGGAACGTTGCACAACGCGCTCTGAGTCAAAGATCAGTCCGTCCATATCAAAAATCAATGCTGTTATCTTCTTCTGTGCCATATGTCTCTCCCTTATTCTCTTCTGTTTTGTCCTTCCAAAAATGGTCAGTATATTCCTTTTACACAACAACTATATCATATCCCGAAAGTGAATAGCAATATCTCAGCAATTTCCTCCGCAAATAAAAATTGTTCCTGTCCACAACTGGAAACAGGAACAAAAAATCCCCGAGCAGATTTCCGCTTATCGCCTTGTCTGCCCAGGGGGATTTTCCATCCGGCAAAATCGGTCTTCCCTTCTCTGCCGTTACTTTCTTCTATATACGATTCACATTCTTTCAGTCGGCTGCCACGTCTCGCCGATCAAGAATCGAACTCGACCGCTTTCCCTTCTTCATCTTTGAGATAATTAATGACTTCTTCCAACTTGTTGACAGCCTCCTGTTGTTCCTCCCAGTCATTTCCACGCATTTCTTTGTTTACAATGCATTGCTTCACATATTTTAACTGTCTGATCAATTCCTGATTCATACTGACGCCCCCTTCTTGTGCGTATCGGTTTTATTTTCTGTATCTTTTCTATATTCTACTACTTTTTTCTGAAAAATTCCACCTTGTTTTTCTGAATCTTTCTTTAAGATTGTGAACAAGTACTATCCGATCGCCCAAAATTATGCATGCTAAATTTTCTTCATCATACGGTACAGAAGAATAGAGGCAACAACTGCTGCCACTGCCTCTGATACTGGAAATGTCAACCACACTCCCGCAACTCCCATCACCTTGATCAGCATCAAAGAACATGGAACAATGATGACCAGCTGTCGTAACAGAGATACGATCAGCGATGCAATTCCTTTTCCCATCGACTCAAACACACCGGCAAATACTGTTCCTAATGTAGATACAATAAATCCAGTTCCAATGATCCGAAGCGCCTGTGCTCCCATCTTCTGCATTTCTTCTGTGGCACTGAACAAAGAAAGAACCGGCTCCGGGAATCCCATAAACAAAATCGTTCCCACTGTCATAATGACCGCTGTCACCAGCACACTAACTTTAATTGTCTCATGAAGCCTCTTCTTAGCCCCTGCTCCATAATTGTAACTGATGATCGGACGCATTCCTTGAATGATTCCATTTGCCGGCATATAGACAAACATCTGAAGTTTAAAATATACTCCAAGTACCGCAACTGCTGTCTGGGAAACAGCTCCTAGAATTCCATTCAAAACACCAATCAGGATAGACGGAAGGGACATCATCACCGTAGATGGAACTGCCACAAGATACAGCTGTCTGACAATCCTTCCTTTCATGCGGAATCCTTTCATATGAATCTGAAGCCCTCCACTGTGTCTACAAAACAAGATGATGGATAACATGCACGCGGAAAACTGTCCAAGAATCGTCGCTGTCGCTGCTCCCCGTACTCCCATCGCCGGGAATCCAAACAGTCCAAAGATCATGATCGGATCAAGGATAATATTCACAATCGCTCCCACCCCCTGCATGATCATCGGTAAAAACATATTTCCTGTCGCCTGAAACATCTTTTCAATTTCAATATGAAAGAGCGATCCAAACGAAAGGCAGATTACAATATAAGAATACTGACAGGACCATTCCAGCACAGTCGGATTATCTGTGAACATCTGCAAAAATGGTTTTGTAAAAAAGATTCCAAGCAAAATAAAAAATATCGAATGAATACCTGTCAGTACAAGCCCATGTGCCGCCGCATCATTTGCCTCCTCACTTTTTTTTGCTCCAAGATTTCTTGCAATCGCTGCATTCGTTGCTACACCAAGTCCTACCGCCACGGCAAGTACTAAATTCTGAAGCGGATAAGCGAGAGAGACTGCTGTAAGCGCCTCCTCTCCCAGCTTAGCTACAAAAATACTGTCTACGATATTGTATAAAGATTGAATCAGCATCGAAATCATCGGCGGAACAGACATCCCCATCAAGAGAGGAAAAATTGCTTTCGTTCCCATTTGATTTTCTGATTGTTTCATTTAACAATTCCTCCTTTATCTTTTCCTTTTTTAGTACACAAAAAGGCTATAAATCTTTTCTGTTTAAATCAGAAACAGAAAAAATTTATAGCCCATCCGGCACTTTATTTTACACCGTAACAGAATAGCACGGTTATTTTCACTTGTCAATTCTATTTTTAGCCTTGCAGCTATCCGCTCTTTTCCCTTACAAGATAAAATTATCCTTTTTCTTCTCCATCCCTCGACTGTTGAAGATTTCTTAGCATCTTCTTTGCTGCCCGTCGAAAAATTTCCAATTCTTCCTCTGTCAGGCCATCTTGCAGCTTAGATTCTACATATCGTATATCCTCATCCACTGCCGCACTTGCCTCCAGCCCTTTCGGAAGTACTACTATTTTCTTCAATCTCGCATCATATTCCACCGGAACCCGTTCGATATATCCGTTCTTCTCCATAAGCTGTAAGATACCCGTAGCTGAAGATCTTCTTAAATTAAACTCTTCCTCCAGATCCTTCTGAAAAATCTCCTGTTCTCTTGGCTGTCCCAAAAGATAATGCAACACCCGTCCCTGCACTCCGGTCACACCTGTCTTTGAGGCAGAACTGTCAAATTGTCTCTTGATCTGATTTGACAAAATGCCGATTATTCTGCCAATCGCAATGTCCCGTTCCATATTATCCTCCATTTGTTAGTCCCCTAATTGTTGATTATAAATTGACGCTCCTAGAATGTCAATATAGGGCAGCAGGTGTTTTCCGAAAAAGGCAGCAAATACTTTTTAAAAGAGTACAATCACCCAAAGACGAATTGTAAAAATCCACAAAATCTGCTATAATTTTATCAAATTTTGAGAAGGTTTGATATGGAATTACAACGTTCATGTAAAGAAGCAATCGCTTCTTGTTTAGATCAGAAAACTTTTGCTGTTTCCCACTTATACAATGATGATAACCGGTTCTACAGCATCGAACCAGGGGATATTTTCTTCATTAATCAGTATGAAAGCCACCATTTAACTTATATTGATGAGAAAGTCCATGAGCGGATTGTTTTATCTATCTTCCCAGACTTTTTAAAACAGCTTTCTTCTGGGCAGACCAACCTGGATAACTGCTTTTCTTCTCGTGATGCTTCCAATCCAAATCTGCACAAGCGCTCTCTGAATGCCGAGGAGCAAAAGCTCTTTCAGTACTTCATTCATAAACTTGTCAGCACAGATGGATTCGGCGCAGATCTTATAGAGAAAGCCACGTTCACAGAATTAATGGTATTTTTGAATAAAATTTTCTCTGACAACAATCTTCCTGTCACATCTTCTGTGCGCTGGACACAGCACCAGCAGGTTGACCGGATTCTGACTTATATCAACCAGCACATTCAGAATCCACTGACAATCGAAGAACTCTCCGAAAATTTCTATCTGAGTCCTTCCTACCTGTGCCGCATTTTCAAATCTGCGACCGGGACAACGATCAACAAATATATTACTGCCAAACGAATCACGATCGCAAAGTCATTGCTTGCTGAAGGAAAATCGGTCAATGAGGCATGTGAGGAATGCGGGTTCAACGATTACAGTAACTTCCTGAAGACATTTACAAAGGCAGTCGGCATCTCACCAAAGAAATACTCTCAGTTTTCTTCTTAATATTCCGAGCAGCTTTAGACACACAGCATCCTGCAAACCCAAATAAAACCGCAACAAAAAGAAGTTAACGCAATCCTGAAGGATGTGGTAACTTTTTTGGAATTTTCTTCACTTACAAGTCGTTTCCATACACTTCAATCTGTGTCAGCGCCGGAAATGGAGATGGATCGTCTGCTTTGATCAGATCGCACAATTCTATCCAGCTCACTTTCCTTTTTTCAATCATAAATTCATGCGGAAAATCTGCTCTCGTATAGAGAATAATCCGATCAATCTCCACTTCTCTTCCAAAGTCAATCTTGATCGCCGCATCCTCACGACGATTAATTCCCCACGATTGAAACGGCCACTTCCAATGTCCTTCATTTGCAGTCACTCCGTCAACTACATTGACTGCTGCAAAGACAGCTTCTCCTCTCGTTTCTACATTTGCAGATACATGTGGATAACAAGTTGTACTACATGACTGATTGTTGACATTCAGCGCCAGATTTCGGTAAGTTTTTCTCACTGCTTTCCACTACAATACGATCCCCCTCTTCATAAGTTCGTTCACAGAGAAATGCAATTTCCTGCTCTCCCTCTTTACTTAATATTTCTTGTCCCTCGGCATTTTTTATTGTTACTTTTAACATCTTAATCTTCCTTCAAAATTTCTCTCACACATTCTGCCAGCGTTTCACATTTGCAATTCGCAAAGAAAAGTTCCTCAAATCTTTTCCCCTGCAATGCCCCTCTCACAAGATCACGATCAAGTTCTTTTAAGATTGTAGGCAGATCTTTGTAAGTCACTTTTTTTACTTCATCCAAAATCCTCTTATTTCTCTGTTCCGGAACTGCACGCTCTCTTGGATATCCTTGTCCACTCTCTTCTGCGAATAGTTTTTCAAAGATATACTCCAAATTCAGTTCTCCACCCCATCCAAATCCTTTTGCAAATGGGATTGCAATTGCATTTCCGTCATTGATCTGTGCAAATGTATAAGCATCTAATGCATCTTCTACATGTCCACAAATCACACCTGGAAAAGAATTACATGCAAGCATAGCTCCTTCACCAGTTCCGCATCCGGTGATCACATAGTCCGCCGCCCCTGCATTTAATAAAACTGCTGCAAGAATCCCAACCTGCACATATGTCAACTGACACTCGTCTTCTGCAGAATACATCCCATAATTGTCTACCGAAAACCCTTTTTCGGATGCTACTTTTTCCAACGCATGCAGAATCATCTCATTCTTCTCCCTTACCAATACATATTCCAGACATTTCTTAAACGCATTAATGCTTCCACATAAAAATAGTCTCCCCAGATACAACATTCATCGACTCCAACATGGAATGGAATTGCATATACTCCATGTTTGATAATCCCATTTGAAAGATCTTTCTCCGTTGTATAATTTTCAAACAGTGACTTCACAATTTGAACTGCCGTTTCCTCATATTCTTTCTTTCTTGGATCTAAGACCGGAAGGTGCTTACTTAATTCCAGAAGCCCACATGCAAGAATTCCCGTATGTGCATAGCTGAGCGCAAATCCATAAACGCCCCATGCCTGAATAATCTGAGTCTTTTCACTGTATCGTTCCATAAGATAATCTGCAGCGCGCACCGAGAACTCCAGTGCCTTTTCATTTCCTGTAATTTTATAACCCACAAGTGTGGATAAAGAGTATAAGAATCCAATATCATGTGTATTTAAACCAATGTTCTGATCTAATCTCTCTTGAAATGTGCGGAGCAATGTCTCCAATGCAGAAAGATACTTTTCCTCGTTTGTGTCTTCATACAAAAGCCACAAAATCCCTGTCCAAAATCCTTCTGTCTAATCTTTATTCCCCATTTCTCCATAAATCAGGTTTTCGGAACTTGATGTCGGAAAAACTGTTGAATACTTTGGCAGACTCTCATTCACTTTGCTCTTTACATAGTGCATCGCTTCTGCAAGCCACTCCATATTCTCTTTTTTAATTTCCATAGTTCTTTTCCTCCCTTTGCTGTTTCATCTAACTGTATCGTATCACCTTTCTTTCACATTTTCTTGTGCTTTTTATACAAAATATTGCATTTTTTGAACTATTGAAAAAGGCATTGCCAAATGATCTTCTGATCATCGACAATGCCTCATTTCCAGTCTTTATAAACTTTTAACAGTTCTTACTGCTGTATCGTTTCTGCTTTTTACACTAGTTTGTGTAGTTATCAAAGTATCCTTGCACTAACACAACCGGTGTTCCTTTGTCTCCGGAACCACTTGTAAGGTCACAGAGGGAACCAATCAGATCTGTGAGCTGTCTCGGTGTCGTTCCCTGAGAAGCCATATCTCCGACAAGATTGTCACTCTTTTCTTTGATTCTCTTGGAAATTGCTTCTTTTAAAGCTTCTCCGCTTAAATCTTTGAAATCGTTATCTGCAAGGTATTTTAATTTTACTTCGTTCGGAGTTCCGCGAAGTCCGTCTGTGAATGCCGGAGATACAACCGGATCAGCTAATTCCCAAATTTTTCCCTGAGGATCTTTAAATGCTCCATCTCCGTATACCATTACTTCCACATGTTTTCCTGTCTTGTCCAAGATCTGTTTTTGAATCTCATCTACAAGATCACGGCACTCTCTTGGGAATAACTTGATCATGCCTTCTGTAGACTTGTTAGATCCTAACAATCCATATCTCTCATTGCATCCGCTTCCATCTACCGGCGCTGTCAGGATGTCGTCCATTCCGCATACACGCTCTGCACCTGCTGCTTTGAGAATACGTTTTGTTCTTGCTCTTGTGTGGATATCACAAGTCATTACATTCTTTGTATAATCTAAGATTGTTCTCGGATTGTTTGCAAAGATAATCTCTACTTCTGCACCTGCTTCTCTGATCAGCTGTCCGTAATATTCTACATAATCTACACCTGTAAATTCATGCTTATTCTCTCCGAACAGTTCTCTGTATTTCTCCAAAGTAAGTACATCGCTGTATGGATTGATTCCTGCTTCATCCAGCTTGTCTAAAGATACAAGCTGATTTCCAACTTCATCACTCGGATAGCTCAGCATAAGAACTACTTTCTTTGCGCCCATCGCAATTCCTTTTAAGCAGATCGCAAAACGGTTTCTGGATAAGATCGGGAAAATAACACCGATTGTCTCACCGCCTAATTTTTCTCTTACATCACTTGCGATTGCCTCAACAGAAGCGTAGTTTCCCTGTGCTCTTGCAACGATTGACTCTGTCAGGGAGATGACATCTCTGTCTCTTAACTCAAAGCCTTCGCTTGTTGCTGCATCTAATACACTTTCTACTACAATATTTGCGAGGTTGTCGCCTTCTCTGATGATCGGGCAGCGGATTCCTCTTGATATAGTACCTACTTTACGTTCCATCTTTTGCACTCTCCAAATCTATTTCTTTAATTTACTTGCTTCCTGCACAGGATGTCAGAATCATAAATCCGGCATCTCTGCATATTGCAACAGTATTATAATATAAAACAAAGAGAATGTAAAAGATTTTCTTCTACATTCCTATGTTTTTTTATTTTTTCCTGCTTTTTACCCTATAACTTCCTTCAAATCGCAAAAACAAAGGCTTTTTCCATGTTTAATAATCAGATTTTTTCCCGAAGCACTTTATAAATATAAGACACCGGAAGTCCGACCACATTATAGTAATCCCCGTCAATCTTTGCAATATGTGCTGCAAATCTGCCTTGTATTCCGTATGCGCCCGCTTTATCCATTGGTTCCCCAGTCGCAATATAGGACTGAATCTCCTCCTCTGTCATTACATCTACATATACTTTTGTCTGGACCGCATGGGAAATGACTTCTTCTTTCCCCTCCTTGTCATAGCAGATCACAGCTACTCCGGTATAAACATCATGGGCATCCCCCTGAAGTGCTTCCAGCATGCGCTCTGCATCTTCCTTATCTTTTGGCTTTCCTAAAATCTTCCCTTCATGCGCCACAACAGTATCTGCACCGATGATTATCCGGCCACAATCTTCTTCTCTATCCGATGCAGTTTTCTCCGCCACGTCCTTTGCTTTTAAAAGCGCCAGTTCCTTTACGATTTCCTGCGGTTCCGTGCTTTGATATACCTCTTCTTTTTCGCTTGTCACAACCTCAAATGTATATCCGATCTGCTCGAGCAACTCTCTGCGTCTCGGCGAACCGGAAGCTAAAATAATCTTCTTCATCTGATCAACTCCTTATAGTTGTAAATAAAGCTGTCTGCGTGCCTTTGGATTTCTTCCCATTCATCTTTTGAATGTGCATCGTACACACCTACCGTATAAAATCCTCCTGCATTCGCCCCTTGTACCGCTTTTAGAATATCTTCAAATACTGCACATTCTTCCGGCAAAAGTCCCATCTTTTCAGCCTGTCTCTCATAAATATCCGGAAACTCTTTTCCCCTCGGTACTTCTCGCACAGTTGTGTAGGACTCAAACAGATCCAAAATTCCATTTCGCTCCAATGCCGGCAAAAACATCTGTGGTTCACAGGATGTTGCAATTCCAATCTTGATCCCCCGTTTTTTCAGATAACGAAGATATTCCTCTGCTGACGGCTTTAGCTGTACTTGATTTGCATAAGCATCTGTTGCCATCTGGTACCATTCTGCAATAATCTGCTCAGGTGTTTCTAAAAATCCAAACCGTTCAATGGTATAGACTGCCGCCCGTTCAAACCCAAGAGGCGCAATACTTCTCAAATAATCTTCCGGAACTTCCAGTCCTCTTTTTCCAAGAAATTTCTTATCAATTTCTTCCCAGATATGCATCGAATCCAAAATCGTTCCGTCTAAATCAAAAATAATCCCTTTCTTTTCCATTCTCTGTACCCTTTCTTTCGAGATATTTTCTTCCTCCTCTGTAAATGTCTTTATCTCGTCTGGCTCTTTCCACAATCGTTGTAAATTATTGTGTATTATAATATATTTTTCTCATTCATACAACTTTTTTGTTCACTGATCAGAAGGCATGCTATAATAAGAAAAGATATTATTTTAGGAATGGAGAGATCTGAATTATGAATACGAAAACAAAGTCTACTTTAATGACTGAGGGGCCCATTTGGAAACGGATGATCCTATTTGCCATTCCGCTGTTCCTTGGAAACCTCTTCCAGCAGCTTTATAACACCGCCGACTCCCTGATCGTTGGAAACTTCCTTGGAAGTGATGCCCTTGCCGCTGTCAGTTCCTCCGGAAGTCTCATTTTTCTAATGGTCGGCTTTTTCAATGGTATCTCACTTGGTGCCGGCGTCGTCATTGCCAGATACTTTGGCGCACGCGAGAAAGAAAAAGTACAGGATGCCATTCACACAACCGTTGCTTTTGGAATTGTGGCAGGAATTCTTTTGACTGCCATCGGACTGATCATGACACCTACTTTTCTTAGGTGGATGGGGACTCCCGCAGATGTATTAAAAAATTCAGTGCTGTATTTCCGCATCTACTTCCTCGGATCCATTGCATTTGTACTCTATAATATTTTTGTTGGAATCCTTCAGTCTGTCGGTGACAGCAGACATCCTTTGATCTACCTGATCATTTCCTCTGTGACAAATGTAGTTCTAGATTTGCTTTTTATCGGTGTGTTCAGATTTGGTGTGGGATCCGCAGCCGTCGCCACAATCCTTTCACAGTTTTTAAGTGCAATCCTCTGCCTGATCCATCTGATGCGCTGCAAAGAAGATTATCAAATTCACCTAAAGAAAATCCGCTTTGACTTTCCAATGCTAAAGCTGATTATTTCTAACGGACTTCCTTCTGGCTTCCAGAACTCGATCATTTCTTTCGCAAATGTCATCGTGCAGTCCAACATCAACTCCTTTGGGAAAATGGCTGTTGCCGGCTGCGGTGCTTACTCAAAGATCGAGGGATTTGGCTTCCTGCCGATCACATGCTTTGCACTGTCTCTGACTACCTTTATCAGCCAGAACCTCGGCGCCAGACAGTACGAACGTGCAAAAAAAGGCGCAAAATTCGGTGTGCTCTGTTCCATTACTATGGCAGAGATTGTCGGAATCATTATCTTCTTTACCGCTCCATACCTTGTTGCCGCATTTAACAATGATCCACAGGTGGTAGCTTTTGGAACTGCACAGGCACGTACCATTACTTTGTTCTACTTCCTCCTCGCATTTTCGCACTGTATTGCCGGAATCCTCCGCGGGGCTGGAAAATCTACGATACCGATGTTCGTTATGCTGATCTGCTGGTGCATAATCCGTGTATCTTACATTACCGTCGCTGTCCGGATCATCCCAGATATCAAAGTCATCTTCTGGGCATACCCGATCACCTGGACATTAAGTTCGATTTTATTTATCATCTACTATTTTAAAGCAGACTGGATCCATGGATTTGACAGGCGGAATTAATCTGCTAGTCAGACAGATACCTTTGCAAATTTGATACAGAAGACAGAAACTGAGCAAAGCAAGACTTTTCGTATTTGCTTTACAATGTTTCTGTCTTCTTTTGTTTTCAAAATAATACTTTTACGGCGCCCTGTATGCAAACTATATTACACAAAATGCAATATATACTTGACATACTTTTACATATTTCATATACTGAAGACAAGAAGACAGAAATCAAGTCAGCAGCATGCATTGCATCTACTGGCTGGAAGGGAGATTCTTAACCGTATATGAAAAATATGAAACTAAAGATTGCCCGCATGGAACAAGGGCTTTCGCAAATCCAGCTTGCAGAGATGACCGATGTGACCAGACAGACGATCGGTATGATTGAGGCCGGAGATTTCAATCCTTCGCTGAAACTATGTATCCGAATCTGCAAGGCTTTGGGCAAAACATTAGACGATTTATTTTGGGAGGTTGAGTAGCTATGAAGAAAATTATTGACGAACGTCAGGAACTGGAAATGATGAAAGTAGAACGCACTGGATTCTGGATTATGTGGGGCGTACTCCTTCTGTCACTTCTGGTGCAATCACTTTTTCTCGGGGCAGGTCCAAAGCAGATTGCCGGAGAAAATATTTCATTTCTGGTCGGATGTCTGATCGTTGTGATCGGCTGTGTGAAAAAAGGGCTTTGGGGATATGACTCTACACCATGTATGAAGACTTATCTTAGTGCCAGCCTGATTGGAACACTGATTTTTACCTTTTTACTCGGCGCAGGTCTCGCATGCAACGGCTCTGAACATGTACTGTCCATTTGCGCCCTGTTTGCCATCAGTATTTTCTTTTTGATGTTTGTAGTTTTGTTTCTAATGGGAACTTTCACAAAGTATCGCCAGAAAAAGCTGGCCAGACAGTTCGATGATGACACAGATTTTCTTGACTGATCGAAATTGTACAACACCGTTGGCAAAGTCCAGCCTGATATGCTTACAACTGTAACACTACATCACACCGAAACTATGCTTCAGAAATAAGGAGAGGTCTCTATGGAATTTGAGCAAGATTATATTATGCGGATGATCAAAAGTATCGTCAGCTTCTTCATCAAGCTGATCACTGGGAAGTCAGATACGGTCTATGAACTGCCCTCTGATGGGCTTTACACCCCATGCGATGATATTTTCGCACGGATCCTTTCCCTCGCAGACGGCGGAAAAATCAACGAAGCCGAGAACCTTCTATACGCAAATGTCGAACCTGACAGCAAAGACTATCTGCTGATGGGACTGACGTTCTATTCGCATATTAACGAATATACCGATAATTTCTTATCGGATCACAATTACAGCCGCCAGGAGATTCAAGATGGAATCATCGCTTTTACAAAAGAATTTACAATCGACGAAATGAACTCCCTATCACTTTATCAGACACTGGAAGAAATGTTATAAAACAAAAACACGAAAGTGGGAATGAATGATATCAAGTTTGTTTGCATCCATTCATCACTTTCGTGCATCTTCACTCTCCCCAGACATCCTTTAGCTCTTTTTTCCCAAGTCGTACCTCTTCCATCTGACCGGAAATCTCTTCATCGAGATAATCAAACAGATAGTTTTTCCCCTTCTGCGGACGATTCAGATATTCTTCTCTTATCTGGCGCTGCACTTCTTCCACCTCTGTCCGAAGCTCCCGGGCAGATAACAGCTTTCCACCTTGCCCCAGTGTCACAACCTGCTCTACATTATCCGAAGTAGCAACCGTTACATGGTATTTTCTTCCAATCTCATGAACAACTTTTTCAATATACTGGTCTGCAGTCTCCGCTTCTTTCGTATACACGACATAGATGTTATGGTATTTCTGAACCCCTAATTCCTGCCCTTGCACCTTGTATGCATCAAACACAAGAATCAGATTACATTTCTTGAATCCCTGATAGTTGCACAACACATCCATCAGTTTATTTCTCGCCCCTTCGATATTGACTTTTGCAAGCTCTTTTAGATCTTCCCATGCAAAAATCACATTGTATCCATCTACAAGCAGATATTCTTCCATCTGATCCTTTCGAATCCGCTTTTGTCTTTCCTCCGGGCTCTCTACTCGCCGCTCAGCAATCGGACGTTTTCTCTCTATTTTTCCATAGGTACGAAGGAAAATTTCCTCTAGTTCTTTATCCTCTTCAACACTTCTTGAAAAACTACTCGAAACTCTTCCACTCTGTACGCTTCCCTGACCTTTCTTAGCCTCAATTGCCGATTTCTCTTTTTCTGCCTCAGGTGTCCACACATATTCCAAATGCATATGATCCGGCACTTGATCCCAGCTGACATGAAAACCTGCTCCATGCGCACAGAAAACGGATCCGGTCGGATTGTCCAGATCTCCCTCTGAATCATATCCGATCTGCTCTATCACTTCCTCTGCATTGTGGCAAGGTGCATATCCCTTTAAAGTACAGAACAGTCGTCCTCTTCCTTTCGTGTAACTTGTCACTTCCAGCTGATAATCCCTCATCTCAGATACTGGAGCGCTCCCGGTGATCACCGCAAAGTCTCCCTCTGTATCCGGTGTCTGAAATTCTCCTGCCATTCTCTGAATATCTGTCAGTGCTCTTCCGACAAATTCAGCCGGGATCTCCATCCGAAATTCATAGTACGGTTCCAAAAGCACACTTTCTGTCGATTTTAACCCTTGGCGAACCGCACGGTAAGTTGCCTGACGGAAATCTCCTCCTTCTGTATGCTTCAGATGTGCCCTGCCTGCAACAAGCGTAATCTTCATATCTGTGATCGCAGATCCAGTCAGCACACCCCTATGCTCTTTTTCGGCCAAATGTGTTAAAATCAGCCGCTGCCAGTTTCGGTCAAGGACATCCTCACTGCAGTCTGCCGCAAACACAAGTCCACTTCCCGATTCTCCTGGTTCTAGAAGCAGATGTACTTCCGCATAATGGCGCAGCGGCTCAAAATGCCCGACACCTTCCACCGGACGTTTGATCGTCTCCTTATATACAATATTTCCCGGTCCAAACGTGACCTCTGTCTGAAATCGTTCCCGGATCATACTTTGTAAAATCTCTGTCTGTACTTCCCCCATCAACTGCGCATGAATTTCCCCAAGTTCCTCATTCCACACGATATGAAGCTCCGGATCTTCTTCCTCCAGCTGGCGAAGCTTGAGCAGCATTCCGTGGGTATCGCATCCTTCCGGGAGTATCAGCTGATAATTTAAAACCGGAGTCAGCACCGGCCCTTCCGATGGCGGCTCTGCCCCAAGTCCTTCTCCCGGATACGTTTTCGTAAGCCCGGTCACCGCACACACGCGCCCTGCACGCACTTCCTGAACCGCATCATATTTCTCACCGGAATAAATCCGGATCTGGCTAACCTTCTCCTCTACATCCTGATATCGTATCAGATCCCGGACTTTTAATACACCCCCGGTCACTTTCAGATATGTCAGACGGTTCCCCTGCGGATCCCGCGCGATCTTATAGACTTTTGCGCCAAATTCTTCCGGGTAGGACCGCTCTTTGGCATAGCATTCCAAGCCGGCAAGGAATTCCTTCACCCCAATATTTTTTAACGCAGAGCCGAAATAACACGGAAATACTTTCCGCTCCCAGATCAGTCTGGAAATCTCCCCCCGTTCGATCGTACCATGTTCCAGATACGTTTCCAGCACCTGCTCCTCTGCCATAGCTACATTTTCCAAAAATTCTTCCGAATCTTCCGCTTCCCCAAACCGGATACAGCTTCCTGAAAGCTTCACACGCAGTTCCTCCAGCAATTTCTCTGCATCCGTATCATTTTGATCCATTTTGTTGATGAACAAAAAGACCGGGATCCGATACTGCTTTAAGAGCTTCCACAGTGTCTCCGTATGCCCCTGCACACCGTCCGCTCCGTTGATCACAAGGATTGCATAATCAAGCACCCGGAGTGTCCGCTCCATTTCTGCTGAGAAGTCCACATGCCCCGGCGTATCCAGCAGTGTAACCTTCAGTTCTCCAAACACAAGCTCTGCCTGCTTGGAAAAAATCGTAATTCCCCTCGCACGCTCCAGTTCATAAGTATCCAGATAGGCATTCCCATGGTCCACCCTTCCCTGCTGCCGGATCCTTCCGCTCAGATAGAGCATACTTTCCGACAAGGTTGTCTTTCCTGCATCTACATGGGCCAACAACCCGATACATATATGATTTGACGGCTCTTTCGCCGTATTTTTTTCTCTGTCCTCAGACATATTTTCCATGAAAATCCCCCTTTCTGTGATTGTTAATACAAGGATTATCATATCACAGAAAGAGGGATAAGTCGACCAGTCCTTCTTTTTATCTCGCAGGGAGTGCGGTCTGCAGATCCAAGATAAGTCTGCCGCACAGCTTTTGGGGCAGATAAAGTTCCATCCCGGGCGCTATATCATCACCGGAATATACAGAAACAGCACAAACCGCTCCTCTTCTTTTGTAATTTCCATGCTTCCCCCATATCTCTGTACGATCTCCTGAATGCTCTTCAACCCATATCCGTGCAGCTTCCGATCTTTCTTCGTCGTCTGCGGAAGGAGGCACGGCGCAGCCTTTTCCGAAATTTTTCCTTCACTTTTTGCAGTGTTTTCTATCTTCATCACAAACAATCCTTTCTCATTCTTGGCCTGCAGAGAAATTTTTCTTTTTTGTCCGGGCAATTTTTCACACGCCTCGATCGCATTGTCAAGACTGTTTGCAAACAACACCGAGAGATCCACCGAATCCATGTCAATTTTGGACGGCACTTGCAGATCATACGCAAATGCAATCTGTTCCAGCTCCATTTTGCCGGTCTTTGTACTCAGCACGGCATTGATCACCGGATTTTCACAATACTGTACATTCCTTTTGATCCCCGGACGATCCAGAAGTTTGTCGAGATATGCCTTGTGTTCCTCCCCGGAAAGTCCTGCAAGTGTCTGAAGATGATTTGTCATATCGTGCCGCAGTTTTCTGACTTCCAGCTGCTGCCGCTCCAATGATTCATAATAGAGCTGATTCATTTCTAAAAGCCTGCTGCTCTGCTCCAGCTCATACTGATGGGATAACACGACGACTGCCCAGATCAGACCGACAAATGAAAGGATACAAAGACAGAGGATCGTCTTATTGAACGCCGCATTTGCTGTAAGAATTTCACCATTGTACTCCTGAAACAACACAACCAACAAAACGGTACAAAAAGGTGTCAACGTCAACAGTCCCAAAAGACTCCAGAGCCGATTGGACAACTCATAGAATTTCTTCGGGACAAATTTTTTCACACTGCAATAGATCATCAGGTAAAAAAGCAGTTTTACAGACAGATAGACGATTCTTTCCTGCTCCGTCGGTATTCCACTGTCAGCCGACAATAGATAATTATCTATCAGCACACTAAAAGAAGATGTCAGGCTGATAATCATAAAGGAAAGTGACAGCTTTTTTAACAGACTTCCTTCACATCCGAGCAGGATTCCCGCCACAAATATCAGCACCGTCGGAGGGAGGTTCACCAGATCCCCGATAAAAAACGGCATAGAGCTCAGGAGCCAACTGCATCCAAAGAGCAGAAGCTTCCAGTACCACTGTCGGCGTACCACAAAAAATCGTTCGATCGTAAAGCTGACTGCCAAAGCAATAAAGATTGAGCAGATTATCTGAAACACCCTGAAATACTCCGCAATCGAAAGAATCACTTTTTCTATCATGAGAGATCACCACCGATCATGGCTTTCGCAAGCGCTGCAACCGCATCCTGCTTCAGCGCCCGGCTGATCGGCAGTTCCTCGCTTCCGATCCGCACCGAAGATGCGCCGATATAGGACACCGCATCTGCATTGACTAGGTAGCGCTGATGGATCCGCACGAAAGTTCTCCCGACCCGAGCTTCCACCTCATCCAGTTTGGCATAGAAGGACAGCTCCTTTTCCCTTGTCACCGCCACCACTTTTCTCTTCTCACTGTAAAAATACTGTATTTCATCCTGGTAAAGCCTGTATACGCCGTCCCCATTCTGAAAGACAAACTGCTTCTGCCGCACCTGCTCCAGCTGTCTGCGCACACGCGAAAGCACACTGGAAAGCCGGTCCGCATCCACAGGCTTTACAAGATAATCAACTGCCTGCACACGGTACCCCTCAAACACAAAATCCCGAAAACCAGTCACAAACACGATCTGGATTCTTGTATCAAATTCCCGGATCTGCTCCGCTGTCCGGATTCCGTTAACCCCTTTCATCTCCACATCCAGAAACAGAAGGTCAATCTCACCCGGATGTTTCTTCAGCCAACTGACCGCCGTCTCTCCCCCGGAAAACTCATAGACAATCTCCTCGGTTTCTTCCAAGAGTTTCTCAAGTTCCAACCGAAGCGCATCTCTTGCATAGCATTCATCATCACAGATTCCAATTCTTAACATGATCTATACCTCCTCAATGTCCACAGAATTAAGAACTATCACACACCGAATACCTTGTCTCCATGCGACATTTACATATTTCCATTGTGCCCCCCATCTCCTGACACATCTATTTTCCTATGCATTATAACATAAATCTTTGTCTCTGCGCCTCCTGCTTTTCTCTCTCCGAATACAAAACTTTACATTCCGGCTGCTATTTTTTACATTTCTCCTCATCCCCCTCCAAACATTACATCAGAACTGCCATTCTTTCCATCCCAAATTTTACTTCTTCTTTTCCATGCTATACTTTTTTCAACAGCAACACAAAAGAACAATCCGGGATCATAAATTTCCATAAACTCCGGATTCTGTCCATACAGATTTCATTCAAACAATTCAGAAAGGTGGTATTTCTATGCTGTATGTAAAAAATCTTCATAAATCTTATCAGGTCGGAGCGACCAGCTATGAGGTGTTAAAAGGCGTCAGTCTCAGCGTTGCACAAGGCGAATTTGTCGCTGTCATGGGCCCGTCCGGCTCCGGGAAAAGCACCCTTTTAAACTGCATCTCCTGCTACATTCCATTTGAGGAGGGCAAGATTACACTCGGACAAAAAGAATTAAAAGGCTTGTCGGAAGATGCTCTTGCACATATCCGAAACGAAAAACTAGGATTTGTCTTTCAGGATTTTATGCTGCTTGACGGACTAACCGTACGGCAGAACATCCTCCTCCCTGCGATCATCCGAGGAAATGTGGGAAGAAAGGAAGAGACGATGGCAGACCGGCTCTGTAACTTATTTGGTATTGCGCAGATTGCAGGCAAATATCCGGCAGAAATTTCCGGTGGAGAACGGCAGCGGACCGCAGTTGCAAGAGCACTGATCAACTCCCCGCTTCTGATCCTCGCAGATGAACCGACCGGAAATCTTGACTCGAAATCCAGCCGCGCTGTCATTGATTCTTTCCTAGAGGCAAAAGCTTCTCTGAAAGCAACCATCTTCATGGTGACTCATGACAGCTTTTCCGCCTCCTTCTGCGACCGTGTCATCCTGCTCAAAGATGGAGTTGTCTATAAAAATATGGAACGAAATAGTTCCCAGCATGCTTTTCACGATGCACTTTTAGAGGAATTAAAACAGATGAATACGTTAGAAGAGGAGGAAGAGAACGATGAAAACCTTAACTGATACTTTTTCTGCCTTAAGAAAAAAGAACCGGAAAAATTACACACTGTACTTTATCTGTAACTTTACAGCGCTTTTACTGATCACAGCCTACTCCGCGATCCTGACTTCGCCGACTGTCCTTCTCGTTCTTCCAGAAGGCGGCGACAGCAGAAAACAGGCAATGATGATCTTCGCACTCGCCTGCATCGGATGCGTAATTTTTACCATCTATGCCGGAAATATCTTCTTCCGCATGAAGTCAAGAGAACTCGGAATCTTCCTCGCACTGGGAACTTCTAAAAAAGTACTTCGAAATCATCTGTACAAGGACACTGCTATCACTTCCTTAAGCGCTTCCCTGCTCGGAACCTCACTTGGGATTCCATTTGCCTGGTCTATCTGGCAGCTGTTCCGTCTGCTTGTTGTAGATAGCACTGAGATGCGTTTATTTCTGGACTTTCGCTGTCTCCTGATTCCGGCGGCCTTTATCCTGATCATTTTACTTTTTGCATTTCTCCTTGGAAGACGGACACTTTACCGCACCAACATTATGGATGTCGTGAATGAAGAACACAAAAACGAACCCGTGCGGGATGTAAAGCCATGGTATGCCTCCGTCGGTATTTTGCTGATGATTCTCGGAGGAACCGCCGGATATTTTGGACCAACGATTTATCAAGTAGTATTCCGGCGCTTTTCATCCCCATTTTTACCCCTCCTTTACATACCGCTCTTCATCGGTCTGTATATGTTTCTTTTGCACATTGTGGTACGCGGGTTCGGAAATCATAAAAAGCATCCATACAAAGGGATTATCTCACGCAGTATGATGAAATTTCATGGAAAACAGACTGTAAATAATATGATGGTCATCGCACTGCTCGTGGCTGGCGGCGCCTTCGCACTGTTCTATATCCCAACGCTACAGACCAGTCAGGCGATGCAAGTAAAATCCACTCCATATGATTATTCTTTCCACTATCCCATCGGTCAGCCGGTTCCAGGGAAAGAAGAAATTGCAGATCTTGCCAAAGATTATGACCTCTCGATTAAAGATTACAAGGAAGAAGCAACCATCCTTCTCGGCATGTCAACCACGGTAGAACGAACTACGGACGACGGAAAACTCTACACTGTCTATGAGGAATTTGCCAATGAGGGAACCTTCCTTACCGCTTCCGCTTTTGAATTTCTAACCGGACAGAAGACAGAAGTTGCACCCGGAACATACAAAGCAATTTCCAATGAGGACGAGACCGACACCTACTGGCTCACCTCCGACTCAGATCAAATCATCAACATGACGACGATGAAAAAACTTCCAGTTACTTTTGACGGCTATCTGCACTACAGTCTGTTCTCCGGGCGCTCAAACTATTATGTTCTAAACGATACAGACTACGAAAATATGGAAGTCGGTCTAGGCGATGAATGGAAGGAACATCAAATCCTGTTTAACATTGATGGAGAAGACAACTACGAATTTGCCGACAAATTATTCCATGTTTTCATGGATGCACTCGGAGAAAAATACGCAATCTCATCCAACTATGACCGCGTTGTAAAATATGGTCGTTCCGTCAATGGGAAAAGTTACTTTCTCGATGAACCTGAGTATGCAGCCGATGCAAAAGTAGATTATGCAGACTGTGACGGCAGCACTTTCCGATTCGGATGGAAATACATGCCTTCCTTCAAAATGCTGGACTCCACTGATTTTGTTCGCACAACGGCAGTTTATCTGATGCTGTTCTTCTTTATCACCATTATCTGTGTCATGGCAGCGCTGATCATCTGCTATACAAGAAGCATCTCCATCGTCCTGAACAACCGCTACGTCTTTGAGGATTTGAAACGACTCGGCGCTTCCCCTGCATTCCTCACAAAAGAAGTAAAAGCACAGACGAGAAAAATCTTCTTTACCCCTTCCATCATTGGAATGGTCGCTATGTACTTCTTCTTTTCCATGATCATGTACGCAAATGACGGCACCATTTCTTTCACGGAAATTGCCTCACTGCTTGTGTGCCTGGCACTCTTATTCTTACTTGTCCTGATCATCTGGATTGTATACAATGCAACCGTCCGCAAGATGAAACAGATGCTGGGAATACAACAGCCCAAGAATATGAATCGGGTAATGCAAGTGGAGTAATGTAAGTTACATAGCTACATAAAAATAACCGATAGAAATAAACAGGTTTGTAAAAATAATTGAACTATATGAAAAATGCCGTAAAGTGCTTCTTACGACCACTTTTACGGCATTCTTTGTATCACTCATTTATTTTTGTAAATATTTTTCTTTCAGTTCCTGAACCTTTGCATTATATGCTGCATTCTGCTTCTGCTGAATCAAATTTCTCTTAATCGCCTCTTTTACCTCATCAAATGCTGCCACAGATGCCTCATTTTTCTTCTCAACTTTGATCAGATGATAACCAAACTGTGTCTTTACCGGTCCTACCACATGACCAATCTCAGCTGCAAATGCTGCTTCCTCAAATTCTTTGACCATCTGACCCTTTCCAAACTCTCCGAGGTCTCCTCCTCTTGCACCAGATGGGCAGGTAGACGCTTCCTTTGCAGCATCCTCGAATGCTTTCTCTCCACTTGTAATAGACTCCAGAACAGAAGTACACTTTTCTTCTGAATCTACTAAAATATGTTTTGCACTAACTGTCTCTCCCTTTGTAAATTGCTGCTTATTTTCCTCATAGTAAGCTGCCACTTCCTCATCTGTCACAGTTACATCCTTTAATGTCTCTCTCATCGCGAGCTGCGCAAGAATATCTCTCTTCGCATTTTCTAAAATCTTCGCAAATTCCTCAGTCTCCTCAAGCTTTGCATCCTCCCCTGCCTGCGCAAATAAGTGCAGAGAAATCAGCTGCTCCAAATACTGCTGTCTAAACTGTGGATTTGTAACATATGCCTGCTGTTCTCTTGGAGCATTCTGTAAAAATGCATCCAATTCCGCATTTGTAATCTCCTTACCTGCAACGACTGCTAAAACTTCATTACTCATGATATTTCTCCTTTTGTTTCAAAAATGGTTATGAGTAATATGATACTATAGAGGGGGAGCATTTGCAATTTGTTTTATTGCTTACAATTTATATGAATAAATGTTTCGGAAATAAAAAGTATAAATTCCTTTTTCTATATGTAACAGATGATGAAATTTATTTTATTGATATTTGTATTCTCTAAAATATTGCAAAAAATTTCATTTATTACTCTCATGAAGAGAGTGATATCTTTTGTCTATGTTCCAATTTTATGTTTTGGATTTCAATCCACACTCCTGCGAAGGGAGTGACTCTATGCCGTCCGCATATATTTGCAAATTTTATGCATTTCAATCCACACTCCCACGAAGGGAGTGACGAATCATTTCGATGGCCGCATCTGCATTTTTAAAAATTTCAATCCACACTCCCACGAAGGGAGTGACTCAGCAAGCACCTTCAAGCGACCCACTAAACCAAATTTCAATCCACACTCCCACGAAGGGAGTGACAAGCTGTGTGATGTTTCCTATTTCTCTTTTTACGATTTCAATCCACACTCCCACGAAGGGAGTGTCGAGCCTCTTTCAACATGTTTTCGGTGTCTTCAGAAATTTCAATCCACACTCCCACGAAGGGAGTGACCCAGTCAAGCCTTGCCCCTTGGGTATCCGCTTTCCATTTCAATCCACACTCCCACGAAGGGAGTGACGCAAAAGCCTTATGTTTTGTACGACACAAAGGCAATTTCAATCCACACTCCCACGAAGGGAGTGACAATCTCAATGTCTCATCAAACATAGCCTGACATAAATTTCAATCCACACTCCCACGAAGGGAGTGACACTTCGTCGATGCATTTAAAGTGAGCGAACTAAATTTCAATCCACACTCCCACGAAGGGAGTGACTTCACGAGATTCGTGATAATCTCTGCCAACTTTTATTTCAATCCACACTCCCACGAAGGGAGTGACCATTTACCATTCCAATGCTTAATAGCTCAAGATCGATTTCAATCCACACTCCCACGAAGGGAGTGACCGAAGACCCACACGCATTCACTAAATCTTTTGTAATTTCAATCCACACTCCCACGAAGGGAGTGACATAAAATATGCTTTCGTTGACTTCATGCCTCCGTATTTCAATCCACACTCCCACGAAGGGAGTGACGATGTACCAGTTTACAAGTCAGAAATTTATGCAAATTTCAATCCACACTCCCACGAAGGGAGTGACGAAATCGATATTCGACAGACCGAAGCCACTAGCAATTTCAATCCACACTCCCACGAAGGGAGTGACATCTTTTACTGGCGGATATACTTTGCCGCCTGCTCATTTCAATCCACACTCCCACGAAGGGAGTGACACAGTAGTCAGAGAATGTAAAGAGTCATTTAGGAATTTCAATCCACACTCCCACGAAGGGAGTGACAATTATACCAACTGGGCAGGGGCGAATGGATATGATTTCAATCCACACTCCCACGAAGGGAGTGACAGCAATTTTGTCCAATTTAGGACTTTTATTTTTTAATTTCTTTCATCAATTTCCTAATTAAACCTTAGAAAGTCTCTCTTTACTTTTAACGAAAAGAAACATTTATTACTTTTTGTGCACTTTTTCTGGTGCGAATCTCCCTGGATTTTCATGTTCACTTACTACTCGCACATTCATTTATAGAATCAGTATTCCATCTGCTGCAATTCCTTTATCTACACCAACATGTTCTACTTTTGTTTTATATTGATTTCCCAAATAGTAAAATCTCAAACTATCTACTTCTTCATCAATAATATCTGTTAGCTTTGCCTTAAGCATCACATACTGTGCGTTATCCAGAATACATTCAAAAACAGAATTCTGCACTCGCCGACCATAATTTACACATTGTTTCGCCACTTGGCGTAACCTTTTCTTTCCAGCTGCTGTTTCTGTATTTACATCATATGTAATCAGCACTAACATACCTATTTTCGCCTCATTTCCAAAGAAATACCGGATAACTGTCTAAGTCGCCTCTTAAATATCTCGCCAGTAACATTGCCTGCACATAAGGAACCATCCCCCACTCTATTTTTTCCTTGAGATATGGATGTGTCAATGTTTCTTTCTTTTTGTTCTGCCATTCTGCCAACAGCTTTTTTCTTAAATCATCCGTCATCAGTACGGCACCGTTTTCTTTTGTTATGAAATTTTTCCCGGTAATTACTTTCTTATTAATCAGTGATAAAACAAATCTGTCTGCCAGTACCGCTCTTAACTCTTCAATTAAATCTAATGACAATGAAGCTCTTCCCGGACGTTCTGTATGAAGATATCCTACATAGGGATCCAAGCCAACACTTTCCAATGCCGAAGTAATCTGGTTTGTCAATAAGGTGTACACAAAAGACAATAATGCATTTACATTGTCCAGCGGTGGTCTTTTATTTCTCCCCTGAAATTTAAAGTCTTTTTCTGCTGCAATATCAACTCGTCAAATACTCCAAAATAAATACTTGCCGCTTCTCCTTCATATCCTCTCAATTGTTCTTTTGACTGACTGTTCTGAATATAGTTTAAAGATTTTTTCAGATACCCCGATGCTTCCTTTACTCGTTCCACATTGATTTGCAAGCTATGATCTCGTGTTGCACGCTCCAGCACCCATCTAGCATTATGCACTTTCCCTAAAATACAATTTCTTGCAATCTCAAGGCTTTGTTCTTCATTTTTCGAGCTGGCATACTGCTGTTCTCTTAATATTACATTTCCTTTTACCTTCCCCGTTACCCTTGCCAGAAATTTTCCTTGCGGAGTCATGTAGCACAGAGAGATGTTTCTCTCTGCGCATGCTCCCATTAAAGCCGGGCTTGTCCCCTTATACCCAAAGGAAACAATGCCTTCTAAATTGTGCAAAGGCAGGCGTCCCACCTCTGTCATTTCTTCCAAAACAACAATATTTTCCCCATCCAATGCCAGATAACTATTCTCAGAGGTTACATATAATGTATTCAATAACTTTTTCATTCCTCATCCTCCTTTAGCATCTGATGAATGTAATCCTTTACTGAACCTGACTTTCCAAGTTTCGGCAGGCAAATGTCCTTAAGTGAACATGCAGTACACGATTTACTATATTTTACTTTCGGAGTATATTTTCTTTCAAAATACTGATGCATTTCTCGAAACATATTCCTTACTTCCTGGCGTAAATCTTCCGTAATCTCCACAGCTTCACGTCGCCGCGTTTCTCCATAAAATAATGCTCCTTCAGGAATATCCGTAGAAAACATTTCTTCCAGGCACATCGCCTGAGCTGCCAACTGCAGACGATCTTCCTCTGTAAGTTTAGGTTTCCCTTTTTTATATTCTATCGGATAAACCGAATAATTCCCTCTATGCCCATGCAACTTTATTCCATCTTCACATCTGTGAAATTCAACAACATCGCATTCTCCGCTAATCCCCATTTTCCTTGAGGCAATCGGAAGAGAACGGGCTACAAGTAAGTATTTTCTCTTTTCCACAAGATAAGGATCATGTGCTTTTTTGTGCATCAATTCTCCAACAACTGTATGGACATTCTCAGCCCACTGTTGTTCAATATGGATCAGTGCCCATTGCCTCCTGCAAAATTTGAAATGTTGAATACCTGACAGCATTAAATAATCATCTTCTGCATATTCCATCAAATCATCCTTTTCATTTCTACTGAATCTGGTATATTTTCCTCATGAACCTCAACAATATAATCTCTATAACTTCTAGGATATTCTACTTCCTCTTTTTTTCGCACCTCCACAGAATCAAATAATTTATAAGCTGGACAATCTCCTAATTCTTTGCTGTGTTTAAATACAATCAGTTCCCGAACTGCCATATTTCCTCTTGCGGCAGAATGATCATGTTCAAACATATTAATAATCGCTTCCCACAGTAATTGAAGATCTTCCTCTGAAAATCCTGTCACTTTCCGTGCCAGATTCGCAGATACATACCCTTCTACACGATACAGTCCATAAGGTACTACACTCTTTCTTCCCATTTCAGTACTCTTGTTCGCAGCATCTTTTTCCGTGGTGATCGCTACTCTCGTGATTGTAACTTCCTGAGAAACAATTGGATCAATGCTTCGTGCAAATCCAAGCTGCACCGGCCCTCTTACCTGTCCACAATTTAAAGCAGCCTTTACAAAAGTTGTCATCACAGCACCAAATGTTCGGATATCAAAAAAGTTCTGGCACATATAATCCCGGATTTTGATATCAACATTGTCATCATTTTTCTTTAATTTTTTCAAAGATTCTGTTACCTTTTTCTCATCTGTTTCCTCCACTCCAACACTTGCACATGCTTCACGGTCACTTCTGTTTAGAGGCACATCGTCTTTTATATAAATCTTATAGCCTTCTGCATCTTCTTTAACCGTCTCAATATAATTCCGGATTTTTCTTTTCAAACAGACATCTGTGACTAACCCCAGACCGCTTTCCGGATCAATTCTCGGCATATTTCCCGCATCTGGATCCCCGTTGGGATTCCCATTTTCCACATCAAATAAAACTACAAATTCATACCTATTTTTAATCACTTCACTCATTTATTTTTCCTCCCTTTTTTCATATTTTTTCTGTTTCTGATGATAATAACCGATTGCAAACATTCCCTGCTCTTCCAACGACAATCGTTTTGGAAAGCCTTTCTGACAATCTATCTTCCACATAAGTTCAGCTAAAAGTTTTTCATAATATTTTTTAGCTCCGTCTTTTTCTCTTCCTATTTTCTTCAAATGACTATTTTTGAGCTTGATCAAAATAGGAAATACAGATGCAGGTGTTCCGCATGCTGAATTGTAATATCGGTCTCGGATTGTCGCCTGTATGTCCGGATTTGCTTCTATCTGTATCGCTTCCAAAACAAAAAACAACCTTCCAAGTACATACGCAATATCATTGCTTTCTTCATTCAATCCCATATAATCCTCTCCTTTCTCCCAGTTACCATTTCTCATTAAATATGCCTTTATAATAGCGATTCTTCTCCAATTAAGTTTTCCTTCGTCCTGCTCTGCACGGATGCGAATCAAGGTATCTGAATACAAGCGTTCCGGATATCTGCTGCCGGATAAAATTGCCCGAAAAGTCATGGCAGCCATGTTTGATACTGGTTTTTTATCGGTTGATTTTTTATTCACTGTTTCAAACAGCATTTCCCTCACGCTCAGATATTCTTTCTGTTCCCATTTCGGTCTGATCAACTCCATCCTCTTATAATGGGCAGAAATATTTTTTAAAATATTTCCAAATGAATTTTCATAGAAAAATCGCACGGATAATCTTGCCGCATTCGGTGCTAATCCAAGAACATAAAATCTTTGTTCCGGATCCAATTCATTCCCCTGATATATTATAGGCTGTCCTAACTGTATCCGTTTAAAAAGGCTCTTTAATTCCTCCTGATTATCAGTAGGAGAATCCATACATCCCATAAATACAGCCTGGTAATCTATCTCTGCACTTTCCGCCCAGAAAACGACCATCGTATCCCCAATTTGTAATGAATATGTTCTGTCCGACAGCAAATAATTCAATGCTGTTGTATAAGCAAACTCTCCATACATCCCTACCGGAGCATTATAGCTTTGCTCCTTTCCATACGACTCAAATGCAGGTGCATTAAAGGAAACCAGTGCTGCACCACTTGACTGTGCGCCCGGGACTCCTTTAATCCCCCTGTGGATTCTTGCTATTTCTGCCCTTTCTCCCGTCACAAGACAAATTCCCTGAACATCTTTACTCTCCCCGGAATTATGAATGTCCCAAGCCTTCTTGACGTCTGCATCATCCTGAGCATAATCCATTCCCATTCCCAAAATCAAATTGCTTCCATCTGTAATTTCTTCCCAGTTTTCTCTGATTTCCGGATGCTCCATTGCTTCCTCAGGATTCCATTTTTCAAAAAACAGACATACTGCCTTTGCCATCGTACTTTTTATCTGAGACAATATAGAAAGATGTCTCTCTCTGGCAGCATCAAAGCACTCTTTTGCTCTCTTTTTGTTTTTTTCATCTGTTTCCTGGCTAATCCCAAGTAAGTATTTCGCATTGTCACACAAAAAATTAGCAGATACACCGGAGGATCTTGTAACCATCTCGGGTACTAGCAGTACTTGAGGAACTTGAACTGTTTTCTTTCCCCGCTCTTCCTCTGTCTTCAAACTAATGATTCCCTTTACATCTCCCTCTTCAGACAGATTAATCTGATAAGATACTTTTGCACTGCACCATCCCGGCTTAGGTACCTTTTCCTCTTCTGCCAGATTTTCATAATATTTCGCAAGTGCCTGCAAAATCATCGTATCACCTCGCAATTCTGCAAATCTATAACTCCACGCTTCATAACCGCCCGAAAAAACATTGGACTGATATTTTCTTTATCGCTATAATCCATATCAAACAACATCAATCCAAAATCTTTTTCAGGTACATCGTCAAAAGCAGTCTTAATTTCCTCTTCCTCACATAATGCAAAGTTTGCCGGAAACTCTCTACACCCAAAATAAGGCATATGATAACACTCTCCTCTCCGCAGACGTCTCATCATAATATCCTTAAATTTTCCCGGATTATCTGTTTTATTTGCATTCTCTGTCATCTCAAAGTGCGCCTCTATCACATACTCTACATTTGTTAAAATCATAGAGGCTCTCTGAACAATCTCTTCTTTACTGCTTATATAAAGTGGTTTCTTTCCCCCGTTATATGCAGACAGTACATTGCTGGCTAAAATCTTACTTTTCACTTCATTCCTTCGCACACTTGTAAACTGAATCGGATTTTTTACATATATCTTATCAATGATCCACCGCAGCCCCGGATGCCAGTAGATGGCTTCCAAAATTCCTCTCGCCGCTGAGGGTGTCATTACATCATAAGAATACCGTTCTACTTTTAACTCAGGACGTGAAAATAATGCATAATCTCCCCAGACTCTTACCTTTACTCCCATTCCCATATTCTCACCTCTTTTTTCAGTCTCATCATAAGATCACTCCTTCCTCATAACACGCTGCAATATAATCTCGCGGCTGATAATAAAAGTCTGTATTATAATCTGAAATATGCTCATCGATCC
Organism: Faecalimonas umbilicata; assembly: GCF_042846195.1. Taxonomy (NCBI): domain Bacteria; kingdom Bacillati; phylum Bacillota; class Clostridia; order Lachnospirales; family Lachnospiraceae; genus Faecalimonas; species Faecalimonas umbilicata. The sequence goes on along the minus strand of NZ_AP031411.1, from coordinate 465,194 downwards.
ATGAATGATACACCTCCCAAATTCCCTTTATAATTTCCTCATCGTCATAGGAATCTTCTATCAAACGCTCATATACTTCTCCTATATTCCAGTAATCAGGAACTAAATACCTACACTCCTTCTCATTGTCAAAATTTCCCAATGTGATCTTACTTTCTTCTATAAATTCATCCGCCACTTTTTCAATCGGCTCACAATGGAACACATCTGCGTACTCATAAATTCTCTCAATCCGTTCTTCCCCAAGAAAATCCACCACCTGCTTTCGTGTTCTTTTCACTTTTCTTCCAATGTATTCAATCAAACTACATGTAAAAAATAAATGATTGTTATTTTTTCTTGCCATGTGCCACCTCACATCCTACAAATTTCAGTGTATCCAGAGCAGAAATCGTATGAAAACTAATCTGATGAGTAGGATACTTGAACCTTACCAACTCCCAAAATGCCGCTCTTGATATTTTCCCATCAATAAAATTCTGTATATAATTATAAATCGTATCGTCTGTCATTGGTCCCTCCACAATATCATATTTGTGAGATTTCCCCTGACGACACGCTACAATAAAATCCAACCATTCTTCTGTCATTTCTTCAAATAAAAGATAATTCAATTTTTCATTTGGCTCATATTCGTATTGATTAACATACCCCTTTTTCCCATATCTCGTAGCCCATCGTTCTGCTTGTTCCTGACATCGTGTGCAATAAAATCCAAAATAAAAATCTTTGTTATATTTCGTTTTCCGAATCTCAGGATATTCCACTCTCTCATTACTTCCATGATATAAAATCATTCGCATACTCCTCTTATTTACTTCACTTTATTATTCTGACCATTTTAATTATTTTCTCATATTGTCAATATATCATATTTTTTCGTACTAATTAACCCCAAAATATATTTCGTTAAAATACTTTTTACAAAAAAATTTATTATAAGTATTTTAACAATTTGTTGAACCTTCAAATACTATACTTATCCTGTCAAACTAGACTGTGTCTTAAAATATTAGTAGTAGCTTTAACTACTGCAAAAGAAGCAGTATTTATGATAGAACTCCTCAAAGTTCTGCATATTCACTGCTTCTTTCATTTCTCATTCTATTTCATAATTCTTTAAAGAAACAATGCCATACCATTATCAATTTCTAACTTCAAACCCATCTCTTCTGTATATCTACTCTCATCTGCCAATTCATAAAAATCTTCCATATTTTCCGCTATCGGTTTCAGCATGCCGGCACCGTACATCTTGTCAAAAGTCTGGTCATATACGGTAATACAATATTGACTCGCCTTTCGCATTCCCGATCTTGTAAATCCTTTTTCTTTTAATTCGCGAAGAATCTCATCTGCATCCTCCTCACAATTTATAAAAATTGTTTTTGTATTTTGTTCAATCAATCGAAAATCCTTCCCGACTTTTGCAAACCGATATTTTATTTTCTTATTCGTAAACTCATCCATGATTTTTTTCTTATCCAGACTTTCCCCCTTGATATGATATAGCATTTCAAAATATCTTGTAATGGTCTCCCTATCTGAAAGATCCCTTCCATCTGCTATCAGACTTTTTGCCACATCGATCTGCTGTCGCTGTCCTAAAACACTCTCTTTTTCTTCAAATCTAAAAATAAAAACCTTACTCTCTTCTGCCTTTCTATGGCCTTCCCTGTTACACCGTCCTGCCGCCTGTATCATAGAATCTACTCCCGCCAGTTCTCGATATACTGACTGAAAATCAAGGTCGACTCCTGCCTCTACGAGACTTGTAGAAATGAGAATACATTTTTTATCTTCCCTAAGTCTTCCTCTTATTTCTTCCAAAACCTGTTTTCTATGTTTCGGATACATACTTGTAGATAAATGGTATACCCCCTCTTCTTTTAACTCTTGATAAATATTTTGCGCTCTCTTTTTCGTATTAACAATACAAAGCGCCTGATATTCCCCTCTTAACTTGTTTATCAAACAATCTTCCGTTACTGTTCCGATATTTTCAAACAATGTCCTCTTAAAAAATTGAAATTGTTCATCCATTCTAGGACACAACTCTGTTGCTGAAACATTTCTCTGAAAAAATGATTTTAAAGCCGGCTGAGTTGCTGTACATAAAACAACACTGGTTCTATAATTACTGAGAAGTTCTTCTATCATTGCGATACAAGGTTTTAGGTAATCATTCGGCAACATCTGCGCTTCATCAAAAATAATTACACTGTTTGCAATATTATGTAATTTTCTGCATTTGGAAGACTTATTTGCAAATAGTGATTCAAAAAACTGTACGTTTGTTGTGACAACAACCGGTTTGTCCCAGTTTTCAGCTGCAAGCTGCATTGGCTGAAGTTCTTCCGAACTTTCGTAATCAACATTACAATGATTTTCCAACACATTTTCGTCTCCTAAAATTTCTCTGAACACTTTCGCATTCTGTTCAATAATACTTGTATATGGAATGACGTAAATTACCCGATCCATTTGATTTTCCACCGCATGACGTAATGCAAAGGCCAAAGAAGCTATTGTCTTTCCACCACCAGTCGGAACTGTCAAGCGAAACAGCCCTTTTTCAGATTTACCTTCTGCTAAACAATGCTTTAAAATTTCTGTTCTTCTTCCATTTACTGTATCCAGATCTTGATTTTTCAACCATTCCGAAACATGCTTTTCCAATTTCTCAAGAAGTGCTTCCATCGGCTCTCCAGAATTTCTTACTTTTTGCCCACGACTCATAAATGCTTCTGTATCTAAAAAATCAGCATCGACCAAACAAGAATAAAGCATTCTTATAAAAACACTCATAGAAAAATCTGGATTCACTGTCTTCTTGAAATCAAATGGATCCGTTACGATTTCTGGAATATCAATTTCTTTCTGATATGCCTGATAGTCACTGATCTTTTTCTTTCTTCTCCCCATTAAAGTAGGATCGCCTGCATTATCATAATTACTTCCATAATCCGGAAGTCCGGCATGATGCCCCGCAATGCAATATTCTAAAAAACTGTACTTTCCGCCTTTCTCCCTGCAAACTCTCGCTCCTGCTGTAGAGTGATCCACCCGCTGATTGCTTTCCCCTGTAATCCTTTTCAGAAAATCCACAGAATACTTTCCAATATCATGTAATATCCCATTACAGTAGCCCCAGTCTTGTTTCCCAAATTTCCCCGCAAACTCTCCAGAAATCTTTGCCGTCCCTTCTAAATGTTCCTTGACTGACTGAATTCTATCCAGATCTATGTGTGCTATATATTGCATAATTTTTGAATTCCTTTCATCTTTTTGATTTTTTGTAAATTTATTATCACCTTTTACTTTTTACAAATATGAATTTTAATCTACACCCTATATCCTTCTAATATCGTCTCCAAATATTTTCTGTATGCCTCCCTCACTTCCATGGGCTCCACAATTTTCATATGAGCCCCTATTCCCGTAATCCATCCAAAAAACTGAGGGCTGACTACCACATTTACATGGACTATAAATTGATTTTCATCGACAGTTCTCATCCAGACATCCTTCCCGAATCTGTTCAATATCACTCCTGCCAAACTATTTTGACATAAGAGTTTTACTCCTATTTCCATTCCTCCATACATACCAAATGTTTTCTTTGTAAGTTCAGATGGATCAAATTTTTCAAATTGTTTTTGACCTTCCCGGTCTTCCTCACAAATATCCAAATGCTTCATCTTATCGACTCTGTAATGCTTTACTTTCCCCGCCACATCATCGAATGCAATTAAGTAATACTTTTCATCATCCCAAGTAAGTACCCAAGGACTAATTTTGTAAAACATCCCATTCTTTCTAAATCTCAATTCCTTTTTTGGCGTCCACTCTGCATACTGAAATTGAATCTTCTTGTTGTTATATATCGCGGAATGAATTTTATCTACACTGTAATAAATCTCTTCATTTTCAGTCTTCAATCGGTTTAAAATAGTTACTTGTTTTGCCAACTGTTCTGCCTGAAACGTACTGCAAAGTTTCTCCAACTTAAAAATAAGTTCTCTTGATTTTTTCTCTGTAATAAATTTAGAGGACTGAACAGAGTCTACAAGTAATTTCAGCTCTGGAAATTCAAAGCTTCTTTCCCCAATATAATATCCAGATGCTTTTCCTTTTTGCTGTATAATATCTACCCCAAACATTCTCAACGCTTCTATTTCTCCGTAAATCGTTCTCCGATCGGCGTGAATTTGATACTGTTGCTCCAAAAGCTTACAAATATCTGTAGCATTCAAAATATGATCTTGATCTGTATTTTCTGCTAAAATCCGCATTACATATAGCGTTCTAAGCTTCGTCTCATACACTCCCATAACACATTTCCTCCCAAACAAGTCTCAAATCTCATTGGTATTATTATAACATAATTTTCTTGCCCTAAAGTCCGATCTGTTTATCTTTTTCCTTATGCTCCCTGCTCAATCATTGTAAATAATTCCTCCAAGCGCCTTTGAGATCTTCTGTTACTCCTTGCCCTCGCGCTGGCAAAATATCGCTTCTCCTTTTTTGTTCTATTAGGAAGCAATCTATAATCTATCATCTCTATTTTCCGGGCTGCATCATGTTTGCTTATATAAAAAAGATATTTTTCTATACTTTTTGAAAAAGGAACATCTCTTTGCCTATGATAAGCTCCTTCTTCAACCTCATCAAGCGAGAGCACTCCCTGCATATAATTTTTATGATAAAGTAAAAACCTCTGTTCGCTCATACTATAAATCATTTTCCAACATCCAACATCTGTTCGTACATACAGAACATGATTCAACAAATCTACCTCCATATGATTCTTTCTTGCATATTTTAAAATCTGTTCCTTCTTCATGCGAAACAATGCATCCATTCCATCACAGTACGGACAAATATGATACCCCGCTTTTTCCGCCGCCTCACTGCTTAACTGCATTCTATTTTTAGGAAGAATCTTTTTTGCATATCTACATTCTTCGCGGTGATAGACTTTCGCTTTACTTTGCATACTCACAACTCTCATTATCTTTTACTCCTTTCCCTGCCATATGATATAATTTTCTGACATTTTCTTATGTTTGTATTATAAAAAAATAGATGTGCAAAAATCTGTACACCTAATGTCATTTTCCATTTATTAACCTCTTAAAACCATACTATTTTCAAATTTCACTTTCCCCTCTCCCGTATCAACAAACATATTTTTCTACTTTTTCTACTTTTTTCAAAAAAATCTCTTGCAATTTCTCTCATCTTGTCCTATAATACAGAAAAATATTCCAAATTCATTTGATAGGAACAAGTAGTCTTCAGCGGATTTTTCAGAGAGGTAACGGGTGGTGCGAGTTGCCAATGAACCTGACAGATGAAATCATCCTTGAGAAGCAAACTGAAACAAAGTAGGAGCGCCGGAGTAAAGCCACGTTACAGGTGAGACGCATTAGATGATGCGGATATGAGCTGAGATTTTCTCAGGAATTAAGGTGGTACCACGGTCTTCAATCGTCCTTTCTAGGGCGATTTTTTTTATTTTAAGGAGGTTATCTATGAAACTACAAAAGAAACAAATTTTACTCGTCAGCTTTATGTTGTTTTCCCTTTTCTTTGGTGCAGGGAACCTGATTTTCCCTCCATTTTTGGGACAAAACGCAGGAGACAAAACTCCATTTGCAATTGCAACCTTCCTAATTACAGCAGTGGCATTGCCTGTCCTGGGTGTTGTTGTTGTTGCGAAATTTGATGGACTAGAGCAGCTCGCAAAAAAGGTTAATCCTAAATTTGCCATTTTCTTTACTATTTTGATTTACCTGTCTATCGGACCTGGCCTTGGAATTCCTCGTGCGGCTTCTCTCCCGTTTGAGATGGCAGTTGCACCATACCTTCCGGAAAATGCGAATTTGACTGTATTTATGTTTCTCTTTTCCTTAGTCTTTTTCCTGACTGCCAGCTGGCTTGCATTAGCTCCAAATAAACTGGTAGAACGAATCGGAAAATTTTTGACACCATCACTGCTACTTTTACTGTTTTTTGTATTTGTCAATTTCCTATTCCGAGGCACCGTGAAAGTCAATCCTGCTCAAGTAAGTTATAGCAGCAATCCACTTGTCAAAGGATTTTTAGAAGGATATCTTACAATGGATACCATTGCAGCCTTAAATTTTGGACTTGTAATTGCAACTACAATCAGAAGTTTAGGGGTGAAAGAGAAAAAAGGTGTAATGAAATACACTGTCATGACCGGAATCTTTGCCGGAACAATTCTTGCATGCGTGTACTTATCTCTGGCATATATGGGAATGAGTTCCTCAGGTGTCTTCCCAATCCAGGAAAATGGTGCATGGACACTCCGCTGCATTGTTCACCAACTGTTTGGTGATACCGGCGCAGTTTTACTGGCAGCAATCTTCACATTAGCATGCTTGACAACCTGTGTTGGACTGATTACTTCCATCTCACAATATTTTTCGACATTGACTACAAAATTATCTTATCGTCAATGGGTATTATTGATTGCGGGATTTTCTTTTATCATCTGTAATCAGGGATTAAATATGATTTTAAGCATTTCCGTTCCGGTGTTGGATGCTATCTATCCAGTCTCCATCACTCTGATTTTACTTGGATTATGTCATCGCTGGATAAAAAATATCACTTATATCTATCCATGCACCATCGGTGCAGTAAGTATCCTCAGCGTTGCATATGCACTTGAAAATCTTGGAGTTTCCTTTGGATTTGCCGGCAAATTGCTCCATGCACTTCCACTGTACTCTCTGGGTCTTGGATGGGTTCTTGTAGCACTTGTAGTTACAGGTCTTTGCGCACTGTTCTATCAGCTCAAGACAGCTAGACTTTCTCGTTGCAATATGGAAACATCCGCGGAACCTTTCAACTACACAGAATAGTAAAATGAGGAGCGCTTTGACTTGCGCTCCTCATTCATTTCTTCATAAGCCTCAATTTAAAAATAAAACAGTTCTTCAAACTTTTTTTCTAAAGCAATACACAGAAGTAATGCTAGTTTCGCAGTAGGATTGAACTGACCTGTCTCAATAGAACTAATCGTATTTCGCGACACTCCAACTAACTCTGCAAGCTCCATCTGAGATAGTTTTCTCTCAGCTCTAGCATTCTTTAAGTTGTTTTTCAATATCAATTCGCCATCCATATTAATGCCTCCAAATAGCCAGATACAAATTGATAATCGTTGTCATTCCCCAACATATAGCCAAAAACAAATCCTTTTTTTTCTTCTCCATTTTATATTTGTATATATAAAATCCAGCCAGTGTTGTCTCATACATTGCAAGAATATCATACATCGGCTCTCCTCTAAAAGCTTTCAGTATCACGATAAAAGCAAATACAATCGCTGAGGCGACCATCCCATAATTGTACCCTTTCATTTGTATAAATACTTCCCTCTCATCATAATGTTCACTTTCTTTCTGTGCCATTTTCAAAATCTCATCTCGTTCCATATCAGCACCTCCATCTCAAATTGACAAGTTTTGTTGTCACAATTATATCTCCGCCAAGTTTTCTTGTCAATCCCATTTTCCAAGTTTTCTGTGCATAGAGAATCCTTTTCTGTTTTGAAATAGGCATGTTTTTTCTTCTATCAAATCAATTGCCTCTTCCAAAAGTTCAGAAACTATTTTTATTGTAGTTTCCGGAACCCCAAAAAACAATACTCCTTCCCATTGTCAGCAAAACACATTATTTGTGCAAGATATATTAATATATTTTCTAATTTGATTGACTTTTGTTCGAAATGCTTGCGATTATTCTGTTAAAGAGTTATCATATGTATTAAGAAAGTATTCATATAATATATCAAAAAAGGAGTGAATTACATGAAAACCTTAATCAGTGCGGAAAATACTTGGGGGTTATTCGCGATTTTGGTAGCGGTTGCTGCATTAGCAATCTATTTGGAGCAAAAATACCAATGGGCTTCAAAAATCACAGGATGCGTGCTGGCACTTATTGGATGTCTTATTTTATCAAACTTAAGAATTATTCCAACAGAAGCAGCAGCATACGACTTCGTTTGGGACTACGTTGTTCCACTTGCAATTCCAATGCTACTTTTGCAAGCTAACGTTAAGAAAATTTCAAAGGACTCTGGACGTCTGATCATTATATATCTGATCAGCGGAATCGGAACAGTAGCCGGAGGATTTCTTGCATTCTTTGCGTTAAAGAACTTTATTCCTGAACTCAACAAGGCAACTGCCATGATGGTCGGAACATATACTGGTGGAAGCGTAAACCTTGTTGCTATGGCAGATGCATTTGATGCAGGTGGCGAATTAGTATCTACATCCGTTGTCGCTGACAACTTGCTAATGGCACTTTACTTTTTCGCTTTAATCGCAATCCCAACAGTAAGCTTCTTTAGAAAACATTTTAGGCACCCACTTCAGGATGAAATTGACAAACGTACTGCAAATGGCGAAAGTCAGAATCACGCACAAAGCTATTGGACAGCGAAACCGGTCGCTCTCAAAGATATTGCATTTACCTTTGCACTCTCTTTTGTGATTGTTGCTGTTTCTACTGAGATTGCTGCGTTCTTTGGACGAATCATCCCAACATCTAATTTTGTATTAGCTCTGTTAAATGGATTGATCGGTAACAAATATCTTATCATGACAACGCTTACAATGATTTTAGCTACTGCATTCCCAACACAGGTTGGTGAAATCGCAGGTGCTCAAGAAATCGGTACATTTATGATCCACATTTTCTTTGGTGTCATCGGTGCTCCAGCTTCTATCTACCTGATTCTTACAAAGGCACCATTGCTTCTTGTATTCTGTGCGATCATCGTTGCAACAAACATGTTGATTTCTTTCCTCTTTGGAAAACTTTTCAAGTTCAATCTGGAAGAAATCTGTATTGCATCCAATGCAAACATTGGAGGACCAACAACTGCTGCTGCTCTTGCGATTGCAAAGGGATGGAACGCCTTAATCGTCCCAGCACTCCTTGTTGGTACATTAGGATATGTAATTGGTAACTACTACGGAATCTTTGTAGGAACATTACTTCGATAATCTACACTAAGGTAGCACATAAATTCCCACGCTGAATTGCCGGTGTGGGAATTTTTTAAAAAACATCATAAATGACAGGAGGATTTTTTGAATATGTCAGTTTTAAAAGGATTTGAACCAGCAAACGTATTAAGCTATTTTGAGGAGCTCTGCAAAATTCCTCATGGATCAGGAAATACAAAAGCAATTAGTGATTATTGTGTACAATTTGCCAAAGATCACAATCTTCGCTATGTACAAGATGAATATAATGATGTCATCATCTACAAAGATGGTACAGAAGGATTTGAAAACTCAGCGCCAGTAATCATACAAGGACATTTAGATATGGTCTGTGAAAAAACTTTGGATTCCACTCATGATTTTATGAAAGATCCTTTAGACTTGAAAGTAGAAAATGGTTACTTATATGCACAGGATACAAGTCTTGGCGGTGATGATGGAATTGCAATTGCTTACGCACTTGCAGTTCTTGCCAGTGACACTATTGCTCACCCACCAATCGAAGCCGTCTTTACTGTAGATGAAGAAACTTCTATGTTAGGTGCCGAAAAATTAGACATGTCTCTCTTGAAAGGACGTCGTCTTCTTAATATCGACTCCGAAGAAGAAGGTGTTTTGACATGTGGGTGCGCAGGCGGTCTCCGTCAACATGTTACATTTGATTTCCAGAAAGTAGAAAAAGAAGGTACTGAAATCGAACTTTGGATCAAAGGATTGTTGGGTGGCCACTCTGGTTCTGACATCCACAAACAAAGAGGGAATGCAGTAAAACTTTCTTCCCGTATGTATATCCATTTATCAAAAACATTTGCTATGGATTTGATTTCTATTGATGGTGGTGAAAAAGATAATGTCATCACTTATAGTGCTAAAATGAGAGTATTGGTAGACAGCGCTCAGGCGGAAGAATTTATCACAGCTGTCAGAGAAGAAGAAGCCATTTGGAAAAAAGAATTCAGCAATGACGAAACCGGTCTGAACATCGAGATTACAAATGCAGGTCAAAAGAACATTGCGGTGATTGCTCCAGCAGATTCTTCCAGAATTATGAAATTTATCTATGCAGTACCCCAAGGGCTAATCTGCTCCGATCGCAACCTTCCGGGACAATCTGAAACATCCTTGAATCTTGGCGTTACAGTTACCAGAGAAGATTCTGTATTCATGCAATTCCTTCTTAGAAGTTCTATCGAAACAAAGAAACAATCCCTTTGCGAAAGAGTTGGTGCATTGGTAGAACTTGCTGGCGGTCGCTACATCATTGACAGCGAATATCCAGCATGGGGATACGATCCAAACTCTAAGTTACGCCCTCTTATGCGTGATGTTTATGTAAAAATGTTCGAAGAAGAACCTAGAGTGGAGGCTGTTCATACCGGTTTGGAATGTGGCATCTTCGGCGGTCACTGTGAAGGTCTTGACTCTGTCTCCTTTGGTCCAAACATCCTGGATATTCATTCCATCAATGAAAAATTAGACCTTGCCTCTGTAGAACGCATATGGAGATTTTTGCTGGAAGTTTTAAAAGCTTGTAAATAATATTCTTTTCTAAGATTTGAAAGTATTGTCATTTGATTGTCAACGAACATAGAAAGAGCCAAGAAAGCCCGTAAAATAGGCATTTCTTGGCTCATATATTCAAACTTGTAAACTTCTCTTTGCTTGGTAGTGCTTATCCCTTATTTTTGCCTTAAATCAATCCATTTTTGAACTGTTTTATATATATTTGCTATTCCTTCGTCAAATTGTATTGTTAACAACATACACTGCATATCTCAAAATTCATGTGATGATTTTATATTACAATGTTTAAATACTTTTAGACGACACTCCAACTCTTCTACAACCTAAACTTCACTTACGAATAACTTTCCTCATACCCGATCCACAAAATTCATGAGGAATTATTTTAAATCCTCTTGATTCATAGAATGTTTCTTTTCCTTTTTCTGCAATCAATTGAATACTGCAACGGCCTCCGTCTGGTGTTGCACTATCGACATATTCAATTATCATATTAAGTATTTTACTGCCAATGCCCATTTGTTGATAAGCCGGCTGTACTACAATGTCTACTATCATATAATACATTCCATCACCAATCAATCTTCCCATACCGACTACTTGGTTGTCTTCTTCTGCTGCCACTGTATATAAACTATTTTGGAGTGACTTTTCAGTTTGTGTTCTTGAAAAATTTATCCACCCAACGCTTTCACGAAGTTTACAATATTCCTCATAACATAAAGTGTTTTCTTTATAGTTCACGTAAAATATATCCTCCTAATCTAGGTTTATCAAATATGAAGTAGTTACTCATCTCTATTTGAATGATATCTTTTTAAATTCACAATCCCCTCCAGCCCCTCCCCAACCGCACAAAGCATATTCCTCACAAACAAACAGAATTGTTATATGTTTTATATGCCACTTCAAATCTTCACTTACTCAAATTTGAGGTTGAATGGTATCATCCAATAAATTCCCGTATTCTTATCTTCAAAACAATAATAATGTGGTCTATTACCTGCCTTATTCCCCTTGAGATACGGATCAGGCATATCTTCAAAAAATCTGTCCTTTATGATGTAAAACCCTGTTTTCTTCATTTGTCCATCCTCTCTGCGGAAATATGGAAAAAGTCCCTCGCTTTTCGGCAAAGGACTAAACTTTCAACTCAACCATTTATATACCGCATATCGGTCAGCGGTAAACTTTCAACCCGACCATTTATATACCACATATCGGTCAGTGGTAAACTTTCTTTGTAACAATATACTAACAAGTACAAAGCGGAAAGTCAAGAGAACTATCCATTAAAATTATATGCTGTTGGCACAAATTTATTCGAACTCGTCTTTTACATTCGTACAAATGCTTATAAAGTGTATTATCAATTCGTTTTATGTGTGTTTTATGATTGATTATCCGCATAATCCACTTCGTCCGTAATGTTTTTGTAGCCAAAATGTAGCCACTAATTTTATTCACCTCACAGGAACTTATTTACCCCGTCAGATTTTCATGCCTCATAGTGAGTCCTTTCTAACGGCTTACAAGTAGACTATGGAAGTACTCTATAGCAAGGGCAGTCCAGCAGAAGGCAGATTTTATCCGTGCTGTCATAGTTGGCACATTTGTTTACCAGCCGCCGGATCGCTGCCCGTTCAGATCGTGTCAGTTCCCGTGATGCCGGGCCGCTCATTTCCGCCTGCCTTTTGCTGCTGGAAATTCCAGCTTGAAATTCACATACTTGTCACCCGTGTCATCCAGCACCACTACCGCGTCATAGGTTTTGCCAGTCTTTTCGCTGTAAAGCCCGGATATGGAAATGCAGCCCTATTTCAATAGAGCAACCGCAACGGATTTGGTTATGGTTTTCTTCTTGGAAGTGAAGAACTTATTGTCTTTCCAGAGAGCAAAGGCACAATCCCTGTTATCACAGAAAAAGCCCTTTTTGCCCTCATACACAGGTGCACCACAGCGGGGACAGGTGCCGACAGCATCCTGCTTTCCTTTAGCGTCCGGGAACAGTTTGGCAAATCGTTCCTCCGGTGCAGTATGTTCTTTTACCAGTTCCCGGCACATTTCCGTGATCCCTTCCATAAAGGTATCTGCGGATAGTTCGCTCCGTTCCACCTGTTTCAGCATAATCCATAAAAGTGGAAATGTTCACCGGTACATGTGCATGGTGAACGGTCTGGATCTTTGTAATCTCGCGCAGGGTATCTTCCAAGGAGCACCCCTGTGCCACCTGCTCCGCAAAAGGTTCCAGATAGACCGTAGGTGAAAAGTTCTCGCCCTCTCGAAGAATGGTAAGCCCGTTCAACATACGGTCATTGCTTTTTGTAACTTCCTGGATAGAAACCTTTGCAGTCTCATATTCCGGGGGAAGGTATTCTTTGATGTGGTCTTTCACATATTGGTTAAATTCCTCTATCTGCATATAGCCTCCTTCATTTTTTTAGATTTTGGGTAAGAAAAACGCACACTTAAACTGTGCGCGCATATCAAACGGTATTCTTATTGCCCTGTGCTGCCGAATCCTCCTGTACCACGTTCCGCACCCAGATCCGTCACAAAATCTGCAATAACAACCGGGGCAATTACGAGCTGCCCTACACGGGAGCCTTTGGTGAGTTCCTGAATTTGGTTGCTGACATTGCTGATAATGGCATGGCTCTCTCCACGATAGCCAGAATCCACGGGCGGCAGCTCGCACACCAGGCCCTTAACTGCCATGCTGGTTCGGGGAAAGATATAGCCGGCATGGGATACTTATTCTCACTTGTATCCGGATTCCGATAAGGCTCTTGCCGATAAAACAGAAGTGATGATTAGGCAGGAAGAATACGAAAAAGAGAGAAAAACAAATTCTATTATTCCTAACGATATCTTTGTTGATATGGTTCCTGGCTCTCCACTATCAAAAGCAAGCCAGTATCTTCTCAAAAAATCAATAGATGATGGAAACGAACATATAAAAAAGAACAACCAAAATATTTTCTCCAAATATGGAATTAATATAGATAGTGAAGAGTTGTACGGATATCCTATATCAGCATATCTTGATTTGATAGCTTTTGGCGATTCAATCATTCATATTATTTCTACCTTCAGGCCGGATCCGGATATGAAGGATTTTGTTCTAGCTGTTTTTTCGGATGCGATCAGTACGTGCGAGATGGTTAATGGCAGCATAGAAAAATTGGATGATTTTATGGCCAATACAACCATACCGAAATATAAGAAATTATGCGGAAAAAGCGGAAATTTCTGAGTTTTAACATCACGGAATAAAAAAATAGGGCACTCTGGGGTTTGGTTTATTATTCAAATTCGACAATTACTAATCAATTTTGTTTAGAGATTATTCTCTGTCGTGTTTACAGTTCTTTTGATTATTTGATTTATCCATATTATCCTGCCTATACAGGCTAATGTTATCATTTTGTTATCGGTGTTGATAACACTTGCTCTGTAACTGTGGATAATAGCACTATATTCTATTTCAGATCATAAGCGATTTTGCTTAAAAAATCAATCCCTATTCAAATTCATACCATTCCTTAAATCTCAGTCTTTGAGCAAAATACGATTTTTTTTATATTCAATCATGCCATCTTTCTGCATTTTAGAAAGCTCGTTGCACATAGTACTGCGGTCAACATTCAAGTAATCTGCTAATTGCTGGCGGTTATATGGAATCAGAAAAGAATTGCTTCCGGCATGTTTTGCGCATTCTGAAAAATAAGACATCAATCGGCCTCGTATGGATTTGGAACTGGTGTGCAAAATCCTTTGTGAAAGTTGCAGACTTTTATGAGCACAGACAGTCAGTAGATTTCGTGCAAGGTTTGTATGAAAAGGGCAGGCGTTTGTGCAGGTAGTCAGAACACGTCCCACATTCATAAACAACACAGAGGTATCTTCCACGGCAGACACTGTAACCAGCATCGGCTGTCCCGGAATACAGGCATATACCTCAGCAAATACAGAACCAGGTGCAACACTTCCTAAAATGCTGGTATTCCCCCAAATATCGTTACAAGATATCATTGCCATGCCTGACAGTACAATGCCGATATTCTCTATAATACTCCCTTCTGAAAGAATTACTTCTCCTTTTTTATAATTGCGTTTTACACTATTCAAACAGCTTAAAAGCGAGGAGATGTCATCTTCTTCTAACCCACGGAATAGCTGCATATCGGATAATTTCATATTTTTTACCCTTTCGTTGTTATAACAACAGATTTTTATTTTTAATTATAATATACTATGCCCAGAAAGACAAGAGAAAGGATGGTATAAAATGATTCGAAGAATTATCCAAATAGATGAAGAAAAATGTAACGGATGTGGTGCGTGTGCCGAAGCTTGTCACGAGGGTGCAATCGGCATGGTAAACGGCAAAGCAACACTTCTGCGAGATGATTATTGTGATGGTTTGGGAGATTGTCTGCCAACCTGCCCGACAGGTGCAATTTCCTTTGTGGAGAGAGAAGCTGCCGCCTATGATGAAAAAGCTGTGCAGGAAAATATGAGAAAAAAAGCGAAAAGCAATCATGCCGCTGTTCCCCATACAGGCTGCCCCGGCAGTCGAATGCAGCGTATTCAACATTCACAAGAAACAACTCCTTCTGCCCGGGTACAGACAGAATCACAGTTGGGACAATGGCCATGCCAAATCAAACTAGTACCGACTAATGCACCATATTTTGACGGCGCAAAATTGTTAATTGCAGCGGATTGCAGTGCATACGCCTATGCCAGAATGCACGAGGATTTCATGCGTGGGAAAATTACGATTATCGGCTGTCCAAAGCTTGACAGCATAGACTACAGCGAAAAGCTGACGCAGATCATTCAAAACAACAACATTCAAAGTGTGACGGTTGTACGCATGGAAGTTCCCTGCTGCGGCGGACTGGAATTAGCTGCCAAAAAAGCGTTGCAGGCAAGCGGAAAATTCATTCCTTGGCAGATTGTTACGATTTCGTTGGGTGGTAAAATTTTGGAATAAAAGGAGAGATACTATGAGTAAAAAAATGAAAAACATTGCTCAATCAGAAGTACTGATGCTGAGAGAACAAATTTCTTATCAGGAGGGGCAGGTTGTCAGCAAAACTTTGACACAAAACCAGGCAGTAAGTATTACCCTGTTCTCATTCGCAAAGGGCGAAGAGATCAGCACCCATGAATCGGGTGGGGACGCCTTCGTCACCTGCTTGGATGGTATCGGAAAAATCACGATTGATGGCGTTGAATATCTGCTGCACGAAGGAGAATCTATTGTCATGCCAGCAGGCCATCCCCATGCGGTATATGGGCAGGAAGCGTTCAAGATGCTTTTAGTAGTTGTATTTTAATCAAACGCAAAATTGACAAAGGAAGGTGATTTTATGAAAGCAACAAAAGTAGATAAGGATCTCTGCATTGGCTGTGGGCTTTGCTGTGGATCTGCGACGAGGTTTTCCGTATGAACGAGCAGGGAAAGGCGGAAGCGTATCAACCAGCAAACGCTGAAAATCAAGGTGCTGTACAGGAGGCCATCGACTCGTGTCCTGTGTCTGCAATCGCCTGGGAAGATTAATTCAAACGCGTCTATATGCTTTTTTGATTGAGAAGAAACCACATTATTTCAAATTTTAATAGTTTTTAGGAGGCATATTATGGAACAAAAAATGTTTTGCTATCAGTGTCAGGAAACCGCCGGGTGCAAGGGCTGCACCATGTCCGGCGTATGCGGAAAGAAACCTGATGTAGCGGCCATGCAGGATCTGTTGGTCTATGTCACAAAAGGAATTTCGGCTATTACGACTGCATTGCGTCAGGAAGGTAAGCAGGTATCTGCCAAAATCAATCACTTGATTACTCTGAATCTGTTCACTACCATTACCAACGCAAATTTTGATAAAGAGAGCATTGAATCAAGAATCCGTGCTACACTGACCGAAAAGGAAGTTCTGCTAAAGCAAGTTACCAATCTGACTGTTCTGCCTGAAGCCGCAAAGTGGAACGGATCTGAAAACTGGGAAGAAAAAGCCAGAACTGTCGGTGTTCTTTCTACCGAAAACGAGGATATTCGCTCTCTGCGCGAGTTAATCACCTACGGTTTGAAGGGACTTTCCGCTTACTCGAAGCACGCAAATGTGCTGTTGAAGGACAACGATGAAGTTGACACATTTCTTCAGAAAGCACTGGCTGCCACGCTGAATGACAACCTTAGTGTAGAAGATCTGATTGCTCTAACAATGGAAACAGGAAAATACGGAGTATCCGGTATGGCAATGCTGGATAAGGCTAACACAGACAGCTATGGAACCCCCGAAATTACAAAGGTAAATATCGGTGTCAGAAAGAACCCCGGCATTCTGGTATCCGGCCACGACCTGCGCGATTTGGAAATGCTGTTAGAACAGACACAGGGAACTGGAGTGGATGTGTATACGCATTCCGAGATGTTGCCAGCTCATTATTATCCCGCTTTCAAAAAATATCCTAACTTTGTTGGTAATTATGGGAATGCTTGGTGGAAACAAAAAGAAGAATTTGAATCCTTTAACGGTCCTATTCTAATGACAACCAACTGCATTGTTCCTCCTAAGGATAGTTACAAAAACAGGCTTTACACTACCGGCGCTGCGGGATATCCGGGATGTACACATATTCCGGGAGAAATTGGCGAACAAAAAAATTTTTCTGCGATTATTGAGCATGCAAAAAAATGTGTCGCTCCGAGTGAAATCGAAACCGGTGAAATCATCGGCGGATTTGCCCATGCACAGGTTCTGGCTTTGGCAGATAAAGTTGTAGAAGCTGTAAAAAGCGGTGCTATCAAAAAGTTTCTGGTTATGGCGGGCTGTGATGGTCGAGCAAAGAGCCGCGACTACTATACAGAATTTGCTAAGGCTCTGCCGAAGGACACTGTCATCCTTACTGCCGGTTGTGCAAAATATAAATATAACAAGTTGCCTTTAGGCGATATCAATGGCATCCCACGTGTTCTGGATGCAGGTCAATGCAATGATTCCTATTCCCTTGCTGTAATCGCCTTGAAACTCAAAGAGGTCTTTGGGCTTGACGATATTAACGATCTGCCAATTATCTATAATATCGCATGGTACGAGCAAAAAGCAGTTATCGTTCTTCTGGCTCTTTTATATCTTGGTGTGAAGAATATCCACCTTGGCCCTACACTTCCGGCATTTCTCAGCCCGAATGTTGCAAAGGTCTTGATCGAGAACTTCGGCATTGCAGGAATTGGCACTGTGGAAGAGGATATGGAGAAGTTTTTCGGTATTAACGCATAAAAAATACTCCGTCAAAAGAAATAGATCCAACAGGCATAAAAAAACCTCGGAAACCCTTATAAAATGGGCATCCGAGGTTTTCTGTCTGTTATTCGAATCTGACAACGCCTAATCTTATTCGAACTCGGCAAATTCAAAAATATTCTTTAATATATTTGTTTAAGTTTTATGTCTTTTTTGCCGTTATTTTATTTCTGTTACATATATTATTTTGGCTCGCTGATTTTCTGTTGCCAATTTGTTGTCAGAGCATTATAAATGCTGTAAATAAACTTGACAACATTTATTTTGAAAACACCGCATCATTTCTGGAAAGTAGATACACACAGTATTGATTCATGCTGATTCCCTCTCTCTGAGAATGCTCTGCCAGTGATCTGTGTAGGCTTCGTGGAATTCTTAATTTAAACTGTCCAGAATAATCTTCCAGACTGTCTGGTTTATGAATCTCTAAACCATTTTCCAATGCAGCTTCAATCCATGCTTTTTTTGCATCCAGTGCATTTGCTACCGCCCTCTCCACTGTCTCACCACAAGTAATGCATCCAGGCAAATCCGGATAAGAAACTACAAATCCGCCTTCATCTTTGTCTTCCACAATTTCCATACGATAGGACATTGCCATATAATCATTCAGCGTCTTCATCATTCTTCGCCTCACTTTCTACAATCTGCCTTACCATTTCTACATACACCTTCTTGATTGGTTCGTGCTTTGGTACTGTAATCGGCATACACCCTTGCTTTCTAAAAGTGTAATGACTGCTTCCACTTCTTGGTGCATTCATTTCGTATCCGTAGCTTTCCAATACCTTTCGTAACTCATCAAATCGGAGGTCTTTTGATAAATTACATATACGTGCTATCAGTTTATCCCACTTTGACATTTTTTATACTTCCTATCTATATTATATTTGGTATCGTATATGGTGTCAATATTTTATTGTCTATTCCAAAATATTTCATTTAATCGCATAAAATAATATAAAATATACCTATGTCAATGTTTCTTTGAGCTATCAACATTCTGTTCTAATTTGTTACTTCTGTTTTCCACTCATCTTCTGACAGCTCCATTACATTGACTAACTGTTTGCAGAAATTGTATATATGACTTGCACTTAAATTTGATTCATAATAATATTCATTGCACAACTCTTTAGGTCTTCTAAAAATTTTTGCATTTTTTCCAACGAGCGATGGATAATCCGTTTCTATGTTTTCAAGCTTATCCGGGGCTAAATCAGATACAACTTTCAATGTATACATTAAAACATCTGCCCATGTCTTTACATTAAATTCTTGTCCAAGAACTACTAACGAATAAGGTTTTGTTCCAGTTACACTTGACAAATCACTACTATTGATTGTTTCATCAAAATATGGATATATTTTCATCAATTTACTTGCAAGAATACCTGCTCTTTGTTTTATTTCTGTATCGCTCCATTTTTCAACCGTTGAAAAATACTTATTCATACTTTCTTTTTTACATCCGTACAGTAAGGCCATCCAGTTTTATTCCGGGAAGCCCTACCAGATACCAGCCATCGTCGTCCATTTCTATTCTTACAGAAATCCATGAATTTTCTATTCTAACATCAAAGCATTCTCCACAATGTAGTCCTTCATAGAAAGAATTTGTATCAAACCTAATATCATAGCGCCCTATCTCTGCATCATAAAACAAATTGCCAACTCTTTTTTCACTCATTTTAATTTCCTCCTAAAAATATTCTTCTATATATGTAATAGTCCTGTTAATCCTCAGATTGAAATTTTTTCACATATTTCTTATAATACATGTTCCGGTACCTGTAAAAAGTAGAGTGCGTCATGTTCAGTTCTCTCCGAAGCTCCGTAGGGGTGATCTCTCCGGCAACAACCTTTTCAAAATATTGATAAAATAATTCCCACCCCATCACAGCCGGCCTCCCAATCTCATCCCACTCTCCCCGCATATGCTTTGTTTCGTATCCTTCCCGCTGACGTTTTTCTTTCTTCTTCATTTCTGCATCCGCCATAGAAACATACAGCTCGATCATCATGTTGTTGATGGTTTCAATCATCATACGTGCCAGTTCGTTACTGAACTTGGACAGGTCAATCAGGGTGGTCGGAAGTTCCAATACCATGACTCGCACTCCTTTTTCCTGAAAATAACGAAGCTCTTTCAAAATTCCCAGCTTGTTTCTTCCCAGTCGATCCAGTTCTGTAATAATCAGCATATCCCCGAGACAGATTCGTTTCTTTAAGAATTGATACTCCGGCCGATCAAACTTTTTCCCGGTCATCTGATCCGTAAAAATATCAATCAACTCCAGATGATGTTCCCGGCAGAAATTCTGGATCTCAATAATACCTCGATCCAGGTGCTGCTCTTTCGTACTGGTGCGGTGATATCCATATACTGCCATAATCTATCCACATCCTTCTGCTATCTGTTCCAGAAAGTCCACATTTTTTTGGAATATCCCAAAACAAGAAATGCATACTTTTTGAAACGAAAAACAGCTTTTATTTGGCATATTCCAAAAAGCATACTTTTTGAGAGATGGCTTTTACTACTTCTGTACGCAAGATGCCATAAAAAAGCAACAAAAAAGACAGAGGCTTAATAAAATTTCCTCTGTCTTCATATCAACTATTCCGGAAAGATGTCTATCTTTTTTCCTTCAAACTTATATCCTACACCTCTCACCGTTTTAATATAGCGGCATTGCTTTAGCTCCGGTTCAATTTTCTTTCTCATACTGGATACCAGACAATACACAATATTATCAATGCTTTCCGGCAATTCTTCGTTATAAAGAATTTCAAAAATTTTTTCTTTGGTAAAAATCACACCCGGCCTTCCTGCCAAAAGCATAAACAATTCATACTCTATTTTCGTTAAGACAATCTCCGTCTGTCCTCTAAAAATTTTATGATAATCCGGATAAATCCTAAAATCGGAGTTTTCTTCATGCTCTCCCAAGATGCTTTTTATATTTTCCGCTACATATTCTTTGTATCCCAGTACAGTTGAAATAGTTACTTTCCCCAAGCTACACTTCCCTTCTGTTTCTTTTATGTGGAAATCTTTTCACACAGATTCCTTTTAAAAATCATTTTCCATTCTCCATTCATTGATAAGCTGCACAACCTGCGTTAAATTGGTATACCAGATATAATGCCCCCCATTTACAATATATAGCTGGTGATTACCAGATTCTAAATCCAGTTGATTTCTATGAGCAGTCTCCCAGGCTGGAACATTTTGTACATTCTCTGAAGAAATCATGGTTAATACAGGAAGTGCCGATGGAAATTTTTTATTCTTTATAGAAAGTAATGATTTGTCCATCCCATTTACTTCACTTCTAATCGTATCATTGTTGCTCAAAGAATATGCCTGAATGTATTCCTCCCTATCACTTTCCGTATAAGTGTACCCGGAAACCTGTGGTAATACTGCCCCATATTTATCCGGATCTGTTTTCAATGCAGTCTGGAATTCTTCCAAAGAAGAAAAAGAATTCTTAATTTTCTGAAATTCATCAATTCCCTGCAGCATATATTTCTTTTCCATTTCCATAGCCTCTGCCAGCTCTTCATCATATACCGTATTATCAACAGCAATGAAACCTTTTACTTTTTCCGGATAATTCTGTACAAAATTGAGTCCATATACTCCAGAAATCGAATGTACCAGCAATACACACTGCTCAATTCCCATGGTGTCCAGTGCAACATTCACTTCGCTGTTGATATTATCTACCGTTCGATCTGTCAATGCACCATCACTAAGTCCATATCCAAATGGCTCCACAATCACTACATTAAAACTCTCATCCAAAGATTCTGCCAGAGGTTTAAAGTAGATATGGGGTGATGGAACGCCCAGAGCCGGCAGCATCACCAATGTAGTTTTTCCTTCATCTGCAAACTTTTCTCCACTTGCATCCAATTTTCCATACAAAGCAAGATGCATCTTATTCCCTTTCACTGTGATATATTTACTCGCATATCTTATTTGTGTTGTTTCCATAGCATGTACCATATTAGAATTTCCTACCAGAAATGCAAACAGCATCGCAATCGTTACAATTCTTGAGATTTGCTTTTTGTATCTTCTCATACGCTTCCCCCTACGTAAATTATTTCAAATATTTTTTCAGTTCTTCTACCTTGTCTAAGCGCTCCCATGGAAGGTTGAGATCATTTCTTCCAAAGTGTCCATAGGCTGCTGTCTGCTTATAGATTGGTCGGCGAAGATCCAACATCTGAATGATTCCTGCTGGTCGCAAATCGAATTCTTTTCTTATCATCTCCACCAGACTCTCATCTGAAATTTTCCCAGTTCCAAAGGTGTCTACCATAATAGAGGTCGGATGAGCCACGCCAATTGCGTAAGACAGCTGAATTTCACATTTTTTTGCAAGACCTGCTGCCACAATATTTTTTGCCACATAACGAGCTGCATAAGCTGCAGAACGGTCTACTTTTGTACAATCCTTACCGGAAAAAGCGCCGCCGCCATGGCATGCCATACCACCATAGGTATCTACAATAATCTTACGTCCTGTTACTCCACTATCTCCGTGAGGTCCGCCGATGACAAAACGTCCTGTTGGATTGATGAAAAATTTTGTATTCTTATCTACCAGCTCTGTTGGAATAATCGGTTTCAATACATATTTTTTTATATCTTCGTGGATCTGCTCCTGTGTCACATCTGGATCGTGCTGTGTTGACAGAACCACTGCATCCAGCCGGTGCGGAATACCTGCTTCGTCATATTCTACGGTAACCTGGCTCTTACCGTCCGGTCTTAAATATTTCAATATACCATCTTTACGGACTTGAGTAAGCTGACGAGTCAATTTATGTGCCAGTGAGATTGGATATGGCATAAATTCGTTCGTTTCATCACATGCATAACCAAACATCATACCCTGATCCCCAGCACCAATTGCATCAAGTTCTTCTTCTGACATTTTGTGTTCTTTTGCTTCCAATGCCTTATCTACACCCAAAGCAATATCTGCTGACTGCTCATCAATTGCTGTTAAGACGGCACAGGTATGTGCATCAAATCCATAGTCTCCATTATCATAACCAATTTCTTTGATTGTTTCTCTTACCACCTGCTGCATATCTATATATGCATTAGTCGTAATTTCTCCCATTACTAATACCATACCAGTTGTAATTGCAGTCTCACAGGCCACTCTGCTCATCGGATCTTTCTCCATAAGAGCATCCAATATGGCATCTGATATAGCATCACACATTTTGTCCGGATGTCCTTCTGTTACTGATTCTGAGGTAAATAATCTTTTCTCCATAGTAATTTTCTCCTTACATTATATATTTTTATAGTATTTTTAATAATTTCTCTTAGACCTCCATTAATTTTAGGATTATTCTATCACTTTATAAAAATTTCTTTATACTATAATAACAAAAATATCATATTTCATTTGCCAACAAATGTGTAGACTTTCTGTTTAAATCAACATTTTATTTGCCTCGTTGGAAATTTCCTAACTGGCATAATTATTTCATTGAAAAAAGCAGTGGCTCTAAGACCACCGCTCCATTGTATAAACAATATGTTCATTACCTGCCCAAACTATTTCCTCAAAATACAATTTTCATTATACTTATGTAATTGACCACCCAATAATCTTTTCCCAATAATAATCCAAGTATCTCTGTTATATTGATCCATATCCCTGTACAATTCCATAATTTCTTTTCTGTCATTTTGCTCCTGCTGTTGCTGTTCTTCCTCTTTCCTCAATATATAGTCAATTGGAACCCTAAAAAATTTAGATAATGCAAGTAGCATATCTCCTGAAATATTCTCATCCCCATTTTCATATTTACTAATTGTCTGCTGGCTAACTCCTATTTCTTCTCCAAGTCTTGTCTGCGTCAAACCTAATTTTTTCCTTAATTCAGCAATCCGATTCACAAGTATACACCTCCATATATTCATTGTACACATAAATACACCTTGTTTTACTATCATTTATTGTTTTACTACTATATATCGTGGTATACCATGGTATTACTATGATTCAGTAATTGTTAACGGATTTTCAATCTTTTTCAGAAATAGAGTAAACGCAAAATAATTCGACGGATTGCTTTGCCCTAAAATTCAGTCCATAATAATCATTAGAAAATCCAAGCACTTTACTTCATCTTCTGTTGCTAGAAATGATAGGTGAGAGCATTTTACTCGATTCGATTTATGGAGGACTGCTCATGAGAAGCAAAAGAATACCTACAGAAGAACAATACCGTCTCATCATGGAATGCCGTCAAAGTGGATTGACAGATCATAATCATACTGCGGAGCAGAAGAAACAGTTTCGTCTTGAAAAAGAAAAGCCGATATTGGATGCGTTCTGGAATTGGCTGGAACAACAGCGCCCAAACAAGGGGGCTCGTTTGGCGAAAGCGGTGAACTATGCCCAAAATCGGAAAGACACTCTGATGACCTATCTGGAAGACGGTCATTGTAGTTTATCTAACAATCTCAGCGAGAATGCAATCAGACCATTTACTGTTGTCCGGAAGGACTGGCTGTTCAGTGCCAGTCCAAAAGGAGCCACTGCCAGTGCTATTGTGTACACTATGGTTGAAATGGCAAAAGCGAATAATCTAAATACCTATAAATATCTGACATATCTTATCACAACGACCAAACGATAAAATGTCAGATGAACAGCTGGAACAGCTGGCCCCATGATTATTCCGATAAGTTTCCATCAGCTGTCCGGCGATATGGAAATCACTTTTTAGATTCACTTTTGTACATACTGAATCATAATTTCTACAAGAATATTCGTAAAGGCTGCTACGCACCGCAGATGCGGCAAGGCCTTGACAAATATTCCCATAGAAATGGAACCGTAATCAAGCACAAAAAAGGCGATTTCCGAGTACCAGAACTCTGATTTCCAAATTTCCGAATTCGTGATTTCGAGCCGCAAGAATATTCACCCCATGGAGCGAGCCTGCGAAAGCTAACTGTCAAAACTAAAATAGAGGAAAACGCTTGCATCTATCATTTTGGTGCAAGCGTAATTTACGAGTAACGTAGCAATATTTTTGCGCTTACGAAATAGAATTATAACTAAAACATACAAAACCGATATCATTATCGTATAGGATTTTGAGACCTCCAAGTAATGCTGTGTTTTTTCTGCTTCCATTTCAAATGGATTTAAAAATCTTTTTTGTTGTACTAAAAATAAGCCTTGAAAGGTTGCTATAATTGCACCCTTTCAAGGCTCAGTACGAGTCGCATACTTTTTGCTAATATATCCTTATTTTCTGTTTATTTATTATCACTATTTGAAAACGGTCCCGGCAATGGCGTAAAGTTTGCTGCACATGCATCTCCCACACACCCATTAAGTGGGCAAGCATTAATTCCACATGCTGCTGCTCCGCAACCATCTACCCCACAAACATTAGCTCCACATGCTGCCGCTCCGCAGGCATTTCCACCACATCCTACATCGGCTAAACATCCAACTCCTCCGACACATCCACCAGCTTTAGACTGACCATATCCATTTCCTATGTATTCACTACCCATAACATTTCTCCTTTCCTGAATAAGTATGCGATTCGTTATATAAATAATATATTAGCCATAACATGTAATAACCATGCCAGCTCTTCAGTATACCGTTTTAGCTTTCATAACTTATACTATACGTCCATATCTAATTTATCTAAATCTACTATTTCATCTGATATAGATATAAAATCGGAATTATGCGATATTAAAATAATTATTTTATCTTTTTTTATTTCATTTAAATAGGCTTGTAAACATCTTATACTCTCTTCATCTAATGCAGATGTCGGTTCATCTAAAATAATTACCGGTGAATTTTTGTAAAATGTCCTCATTATAGAAAGCTTTTGTTTTTCTCCTCCAGACAAATTTGAATTTTTTTCTTCAATGGTGCTTTCCAATTTCTGTGGCAGACTTTCTATGAATGAATACAAATTTATCTTTTTTGCTATATAAAATAATCGCTTTAAATCTATGCCACCCTCACCATCCATTGATACATTATATTTTACTGTATCCGCTAATAACACTGGCTCTTGCTCGCATATTCCAAAACACATTTTTCTCGTTTTATAAACATCAATCTGATCTAATGATAAATCATCATAATATATCTCACCTTCATATTCTCTATTATAGAACCCTATAATCAAATCTACCAATGTGCTTTTCCCTATTCCATTTTTTCCGATGATGGAATATATTTTCCCTTTTTTAAATTCTAAACTAATATCACGGAAAATACATTTCTTACCATAATAAAACATTATATTCTTCAGTCTGATTTGACCAATATCCTTTAACTCTACCCCAGCATTCTCATCACTCTCTAAATCTAATATCTGCTTTAATCTTGTATATGCTACTTTATTGTCCTGTATTGTCTTTGTTAACGAAAAGAAATATCTCGAAGCTTCCATCATTATCCCAAAGTAACTCAACATAATTGTTAATTGACCTACACTAAGTTTACCTCTAATAACTAATGCCCCTCCCATTATAAAAATTCCTATTTGAGCTAAGGACATCACTAAAGAATCCAAACTTGAAAATAAATACGAAATTTTTTGATATTGGAGACTTACTTTTAAAATATTTTGAAACTCTCTCTTTAACCGACTTAAAAAAGATTCATATATAGCCTGCATTTTTACAAAAAGGATATTATCAAATTGTTCGAATAATTTCGAAAAATAATTTGTTTGTGCTTCTGTCAAAATAAATTGTGCTTCGAAAAGGATTTTCTTTAATATTTTATACGACAATGCATACGCACCTATTATAGCTACGAATAACAATGTAATATTGCTACTAAATTGCACCAATAGAGAAATGGAAAATAAAAGTTTTAAACTATTTATTAATATCCCCTGTACAATATTGATACAAAATGTGATGAGCTGATTAGAATCATTATTGACTCTTTGGTTTAAATAAGCCATGTTCTGCTTTTTTAAGAATGAAACTGGCAAACGTTGTATGTGACGTATCACATCACTATTCAATTCATAGCCCATTTGAGTCTGCATCTTTATGTATACTCTATTAACAATATACCCTATCAACTGATTAATAACAAAAAGCCCGAAAAAAACAAAGCAATATTGATAAATTTTACTGATATCATCAGCCACTATCAAATAATCAATAAAATTGCCACTTATGTAGGGAGAAATCATAGAAAATATACTACTTGTTAGACACAGAAATCCATACCAAATCACGCAATACTTATTTTTAATCAGATACTTTCTACACATTTTAAAAATGCTTACCATAACTTCTCCCTCAGATTACTAATCACAATTTTATTCTGGCCTTTTTGGGATTATCCATAAAATAGAATACTGACAATTCTTCCCCTTTTTTGGGGCAATTAGTACCTACGCCAATAAATTTTCTTTTTTTATAATTAACACCGGAAACACTATATTGCACAGTAATAACCGTAGGAAAATCAGCTCCATCTAATAAATGTGTTCTAATAGGTTTTTTATTAATTTTCAACCACCATAATCTATTAGTTGAAATTACTGTTCCTTTGGTGCAAGCCTCCATACATATTACCTCCAATTTTATATTTTCCCCTTAAAATACCGTAACACTTGCTTTTCAAGTACGCCTTTTACTTTAAAGCACCCTTTCGAATGGTAGCTATTAGTCTCGTTATAGCTAACGACCCCGCATCCACCACCACAAGCTGGCAAATATACACATTCTTTACATTCTTCATTCTCTAATGGGTTATGAGACATCCAATCATAATATGAATACTTTATGTTATCAATATTACCGTTCTCATTAATATTCCCCATCAAATGTTGCTCATCCCCTGCATGTTCCCAACATTTATATAATTCACCATTGGGAGTAACTGTAAACTGACTATCAGCATATAGTCCACAATAAATCCATCTATGAAATGGTTTTGTATATAAAGTAAACCCTTCCATTTCAGCCTTACTCCATAGTTTACTCAATACTTCTCCTACAATACTTTCACTTAAACAATTCCCCGAATATGCAGAACATGCTTGTGTAGAACCTCTAACGATTCCAAAGTCAACATTGCAATTTGTTAAACCTTTTCCATTACTCCCAAGATACTCCAAAAGCAAACTCACTTCATCCAAATTATTCTTATCCACATTGATTCTTATAACAGTATGTATATCAGCACTTTTATTGTTCAGCAATTCTAACGCCGAAATAATCTGTTCAAATGAACCTTTTCCATCCTTATATTTTCTTCTTGCATTATGCGTATCAGGCATACCATCAAGAGTTATTTGTATCTGTTGGCAATTATAGTTTATTAATTGATTTACTATTTTAGCTGTTAATAAAGTTCCATTTGTTATTATCCCTGATGCAAACTCTATATTTTTTTCCCCACAGAATTTCTTTAACTCATCTAAAATATAAAATCCACAATCTATGTTAAGTAATGGCTCTCCACCAAACAGATTAATATACATACTTTTTGAATTTCTTGTCTTTGCTTGGTTTATCATAAATCCTATAAATCTATCTGCTGTTGCTTTATTCATTCTTATCGTTCTACATCCTGCTCCTTCATAGCAATATATACATGCTAAATTACATGCCCAGGTTAGCAGTACTGTCGATGATAATGCATTATTATTGAACCTTGTTTGGTTTTGAATATAACTGAAATACCTATTTTCTTCAACCTGATCATCCACAATAATTCCTTTTTCCACAAAATCATCATATAATTCTTTATTGAGTTGATCCAGTAAATTATTCTCAATCATTTCTGCAACATCTATAGATATTTTAAAGCACTCTCCTGAAAGCGTATTAAATAAAATTCTTTTATCCCCTTCTTTGATTATCAAATTAAACTTTGAAAATTTCATGTACACTTCCTCCTATTGCCTACATAAAATTATAATATTTTTTTACTTTAAAGATACTTGTTACCTCAATTACATCTCCTTAATCATCATGTCATCGTAAATTCTTTAGGATTCGATACTTAGCCATGCGCTTCCATCAATACAATCATTTAAACAATCTACCTGTATTTTACCGCAATCATCACTGTACACATTAACTTCTTCCTCTGTCAGCTCCAACTTTTCATTCATGCTATTACCTCCTTAATTTTCCGTATGTAAAACTATTTTAAATATATCCCTTTTCTGATGTATCAGCCACAACTTATGTTTATTTTGCATTTTTTTCTTCCTATATGGATTCTCTATCTTTCTCATATGCATTTCTTTATTTTTTCAAGATATTGAACATAACTTTCAAGTTTTTCTCTATTTTTCTCTTGGGATTGGTAATAAAACAGCACATATTTAAACATTGCTTTTGCAAAAGTACATTTATAGTCATATTCGTTTTCCGAAGCCATACATTTCCCCCCACATATATAACGATAATCACATTCTTTACATATTTCTTTATAGTCAACACAGAATAACTGCTTTATTTCAGATTGCTTTAATAAACACTCTTGAGTTTTTAAAATCTTTTCAGGATTATCTATAAGTATATCTCCCATTCGAACCTGGTTCTGTTCCATACACTGACACATATAAATATCGCCTTCTGGGAAAATTGCCATAACTTTTCCATAACCCCCACAAGAATTTCTTACCTGAATCCTTTGATAAAAGGCTCCTCCTATTTTTTTATCCTCGTACCCCTGCTTCAATATATATTTTGCTATCTTCAGGTTCATATCAAGATGTTCCATATCTGTTAAAATTTCAGAGTTTTCTTTCGCCCTACCCACAGATGAAACAATATTAAAAAGAACATCAATGTCATATTTAGCTGCTATATCAATCACTCTATACAAATCCACTTCATTTGTTTTCTCATAAATGAAACTAAGAACCACCTTTATTCCTGCTTGCTGACACATCTCTATATGATTAATTAGCTGCTGCTCCTTTTCAGGTGTTCCAAACATGTGCATAGTACTGAAGTCTATTTCATTTATATACCCTTTGAGTTGTTCTGTTAAGTCCTTGGTAATAGCAAGGCCATTGCTCTGCAGTGTAATTGGGCAGGTCAAACCATTTCCCAAAGCTTTTGCAATTTCCACAATTTGATCTTTAATCAGTGGCTCTCCACCTGTAAGAATCATTTTATGTGGTTTATTTTTTTGAAAGAACGGAATCACCTTATTCTGTATATCCTCCAGCTTAAATTCTTTTTCTGGACGCAATTTGTCGTTTGCACTAATCGCACAAAAATCGCAATTCATATTACATTTCCTAGTTACCATCAAATATACCGTATTGATTTTCTCATGATTATTTTCTATTTCCTTTATAAATTCAGTTTGCTGCTTCCATACAGAGAATAACTTTTCCTGAAACTCTGGTTTATCTAAATTATCTGCAAATCTTTTACTTACTCCCAGGCAGACTTTTCCTATCGGATCAATTAAAGCCACTTTTTCTCCCTCTGTAATTTTAATAAACTCATTCATTTTACTTTCCATGGCGTAAATATCTCCTTTCATATTCTTGTTTCAGCTTTTCAAGCTGTTTTTCGGTTAAGTTTGTTTGAATCAGATGATACATCCACTTCGTCACTTCACAATTCACTTTTATAGGTTGATATACGTTTTGGTGAATTTCATAATTTGCCACCTGACAGCCTCTCGTTTTACAATGTCTGATGTATTGACATTCTTTACACATTGTATCCTCTTGATCCTCTAGGTAAATAATCTCTCGAATCCTCGGAACATCCAAACCAGCTTCTACAGAACCGATTTTAAATTCTGGAAGTTCCGCACAAGTATAAATCCCACCATCCGTTGTTACATAGCAAGTTGTCAAACCCGCCTTACATGCATAAAATGGACATGGAATCAGGAAGGATTTCAGATATTGTTCCCAGAGATTCCAGAATATTACTTCTTGATTTTTTTGTATATATGCTTTATATAATCCAAATACTTTCTCTATCTGCTCTCGTAATCCCTGTATCTGCTCATCACTCCAGGAGCAATAATAATCAATTCCTGACTCTAATTTTTTAATTCCTAAATCAAGCAAAAACTGGAAACTCTCTGCATAATATTGATAGTTATTACTTGTTACGACACTGGCTACAGAAATCTGATTTCCTGTAGCCTGTTCATATTTTCTCAATAACGGAAGGTTTTTCATAATTTTTTCAAAACTTCCATTTCCTGCATAATCTCTCCTATTCAAATTCTGGACATACTCAGAACCATCTAAACTCACTTTCACCTCAAATGTATTTTCCACAAAAAAGTCAATTATCTCATCTGTAACCAACGTTCCATTTATTGTAGTACTGAACTTGCATATTAGGTTTGTTTCCTGGCACTTTTTCTTCGCATAATCTACCGCATCTTTCATCAGATTAAATGCCATAAGAGGTTCCCCTCCAATAAAGTAAACCATAAGTGTCCGATCTCGCTGCTTATTTGCTTCATGCACAGCAATATCGATTGCCTTTTGAGCTGTTTCTAAACTCATGTATGTATTTTTCTTCTCTCCCAGATAACAGTAAGTACAATTCAAATTGCACTTATTTATTATTTCTAATGACAATGTGTACATTTTCCCGCCTCCTAAACTGTAAATTGGTTCAGATTTCTACTTGTTTTCTTCTGGAAATTCAATCTTTCCACCATATTAAATAAGGGATATCGTAAAACAATTTCGGTCTCCGGATGTTCCATGGCATATACCCTGATTCGTTCTTTATACTCACATATTTCCTGATAGTTATTATGATCAATGAAGAGTACCGGATACTGCTCCGCTGTTTTTGTATTTCTCAATTTTTCCATTCCACTTTTAAAAGTATCGCATCTCTCTGTTCTCGTAACTTCCCGTATGAAACGCTGCTCTAAAGGTTCTTCTATACGGTTCGTTAGAAAATAACACTGTTTTTGCTTCAATGTCCGATATGGATAATAGTTATTCAAAGTGTTAAGAGTAAACTGTAAAATTGCCTGTTGATACTGTTTCTCATAGTTACTCAAATAGCCTGTTACTACAGCACAGGCAAGGCTATTTCCTGGATGAAGTACCGGAATTCCTAAATGGTATAAAAAGAAAAGCCTACAAGAAAAAATTACATTATTTTTCTTTTCATCATATTGAAGCACTTGTACAGGGTCCTCCATATCCAGGCATCTTACCCCCATTACAAAAGGGAAGGAAGCTGGATAGGTTGCTTCTGCTTTTTGATTGGAATATGCAGCCACAATCAAAATCCCTTTTTCTGTAGCTGCCCTACACACTTCCTCGATTTCTTTGTGATATTTGTACTCATCTCCCATGCTCATATTGATTATATCTACTTGTTCCTTTATCAGTAATTCAATACCTTCTATCATATCGATAACCGTACTCTTTTTGTTCTTCCTTACAATGGGTACCAGAACAATTTCAGCTTCTGGGTTTTCCTTTAAAATAAAAGAACAGACATATTCCGCATGGGTAAATCCAAAAGCATCTTTACTGTATTCCTGGTCTTTCCACTTGCAGTCTACTTTTACAATTTTCTTATCCCGAAAAAAAGGGTTATCAAAAGATCCATTAGAATCCAACACACCTATCCTCACTTTTCACTCACCTGCCCTATATGTAGCTTTTCCAAATCCACAATAATATCTGCTTCTCGCAATTCTTCCAGATTGTGCGTAGAAAAAATAATAATTTTATCTCTTGATAGCTCATGTAATAATTGATAAAAACGTCCTCTCCGTTTTTCATCGATATTTGCTGTGGCTTCATCAAAAATCAGAATTTGCGAATTTTTCAAAATATTCCTCATAATATCCAAACGTCGCATTTGTCCCTCTGAAAAATTGCATGGATCTATCTCTATCTCAGTATCCCATACCATTTCTAAAGTATGGATTTCATCATACAAATCCAAGCACTTTGCCACTGTATCCATTTCCTCCTCGGAAACAATATGTACTAATCCCATATTCCGTCTTACCGTATCATTGAAGAACTGTGTACGCTGCATAACATATCCTGTATTTTCCCAATAACTGTTAATGTCTAATTCCTGCAAATCTGTGTCGTTCACGATCACTTTTCCTTCTGTCGGTTGATACACACCTGTTATAATTTTAAACAGAGTGCTTTTACCTTGTCCACTTTTCCCATGAACTCCGTAAAGAATGCCTTTTTCAAAGTTCAAATTGAGTCGGTCAAATACCTTCTTATTTGACTCTGGATAAGAAAAACTCAGCGCTTCTAAGGAAATACTGTTAATTGTTGTTACTTTCTTTCCGTTTCCTTGTTTCTGATCCGGATACTGAAGCAGGCCATTGATATCTTTTAAAGAAACTACGGCTGTATGGTA
Organism: Faecalimonas umbilicata; assembly: GCF_042846195.1. Lineage (NCBI taxonomy): Bacteria > Bacillati > Bacillota > Clostridia > Lachnospirales > Lachnospiraceae > Faecalimonas > Faecalimonas umbilicata. The sequence continues at coordinate 431,886 of NZ_AP031411.1, read as the reverse complement.
CTCATTGGCAAATTGTGCAATTCCTATAATAGGATTCATGATAATCGTCTGGTAATTCATCAAAGCCATAATAGTACCTATGGTCATATTCCCTTTAAATACTTCTTGTGCACCGACTACCCAAATTATGACTGTTCCTATAAACTGAATCACAAGTATCGTAGATGTATTCAATATGTACAACAAATTCTGGCGATTCGTCTCTTTTTTATATTTCTGATTTTTCTCAAAGTACCTATCATGCAAATATTGCCCACATTGAAAGAGTCTCGTAATAAACCAATTATCATAGGTGTTTGTCAGAACATTGGTGATACTGTTATATCCTTCCAGAACTTGACCACTGGTTTCCTGTATCAATTTCCCAAGGATTCTGCTGATAAAAGGAACGCTGACAAGTAAGATAATATTGGATACGGCAATTCCCTTATGGATAGAAAACATATATGGAGGAACCACTACCAGGATAACAATATTGGAAACCAGTGTGATAATACTTGTGATTCCACATTGTTTCACTGCTGAAACATCTTTGTCCACTTTCAGTAAAATATCACTTAGCTTTATCTTCTCAAAAAAATTCACGCTTACTGTTGATAATTTATCTTCTACCTTTTGTCGCATATCTGCTGCTATCTCTTCCGATATAATAGCTACGACATAACGCTGTGCATAATTCATAAGGTAGTTCAGCAGCAACATTCCCAGAAACACCGCCAGTAAGAGCATAAACGCAGATAAACTGGTACCCTGCGGATTTCCCAAATCATCTATCACTTTTCCCTGTAGCTCCGGGCGTACCAAAGAAACCCCCGCTGTTAGCACAATCATTGCTATTGTTAAAATGTAGGAAGGAAGTAACTTTTTCTTAAACGCATACTCTTTTAAAAATCCAAGATACGGACGTCCTTCTTTACTTTTCATCCCTTAACCTCTTGGCAATCTTATCTCCGAACTCACTGAATTTTAAATGTTCCTCCTGGATATAGTCCACATACATTCCTAATTTTTCTCTAACTATTTCAATCGGCTGCTGTAAATAATACTCAAGAATCTGCACCATTGCCTTATAAAAAATATGTTCAAAAATACACTCTGCATCCGATGGTACATTAATCTTCCCTGTATTGATAAAATTCATATATCCACATTTCATACCATGACAAAAATCTCGAATTGTGCATCCCTTACATTTCGGATCGCTTTTATCAAAGTTAGACATTGCTATTAATTTTGCCTTCCTTATATCAACGCCTTCTTTGATATTTCCTATACAATATTTTTCATTGCTTGTAAGAAATCCGCATGGGTATATCTGACCATTCGGAAATATCTTGAAATTCCCAATTCCTGCATCACACATACCAAAGCAGTTTCCAAAATTGCACAGCATATTAAACAGTTTTCCATCGAATTGGTCTATAGTAAAGCTTCTATCTACTGCTGCCTCCGCCAAATAATACTCCGATATTACTGCTACCTGTTTTTCAAACTCCATTTTCAATTTATCTGACATTTTTAAATACACGTCCATAATCATACAAATGTTGTCCAGACCATGTTCATGTAAATAACAGACATTTTCAAACATGTGAGGAATTGTATTTTCTGTCACAGTCATTCTCACAGAAAAATTCAATCCACTGTCTTTTACTTTCATAATATTTTCAAAAATTTTATCGTAGTAAGATATACCGTCTTTTGCCACTCTATTCAAATCATGGGTTTCCTTATTTCCATCAAAGCTAAACCGTATCGTAAATTGATTTTCTTTCATAAAATCAATAAATACATCATCCATCAAAGAACAGTTGGTCGTAATATAATATTTCACTTCTCTCTCCGGATAAAAATTCTTAATATACTCTACCGCCTGATGAATCAAATTCTTTTTCAGCAAAGGCTCCCCACCTAAAAAATCAATTAAAACTTTACCTTTATTTCCATAATTCATCATAAACTCCAAAGAGTCTACCAACTTTTTCTCATTTAATTGATAATGGTTATGATAGTCTTCATAACAATACTGGCATTTGAAGTTGCAATCGGTTGTCATATACAATGTAAAACTATACATATCTATTTCTCCTTTTTGTTTAATACAAATAATTTAAAACTATTTTCTATAATTTTCTATATATCTTGTTTATTTTATCGCTTTTAATGTCTAATGTTAAAAGGAGACTTGATATTAACTTCTTAATATCAAGTCTCCTTAAATACCACCAATAAATACCGACTTCTTTTCCAAACTTATACATATATTGTGTTACCGTTTGTATTGCATGCTGAATGGACTGCCTTGCTACACTCTCATACATACTTTCATTCTGGGCACTTCCTACAAGACTCTTTGCCTGTTTTGCTGCTGAATACATCAGATCGCCTGTAGAAGTATTTAGCGCAGTTGTGTATACGGACTCGCTAAATAAATTTCCTGCTATTGTATAAGATTTTCGGTTTTTATCAACATATTTTTCAAAAGCGGAATGATTGCTATTGACTGCCGTCAAGTTTGATGCATGGTGAGGTTCATTTAAGTCTGATACATAATGTATACCCTTTCCTAAATTTGACATCGCCAACTGTACATCTCCTGAGCGATATGCATCTACTGCAGACTTAAAATAAGATTCCACTCTTGTTCTTGCAGTTGGCGAAGTTTGTCCAAGCCAATTTTTCCCTGAGTCAGGATCATAAAAATGCCCTGCAAAAGTTCCTGTGTCTGTTTCATTCCCCAACTTATCCGGCCAATCAGTTGCTTCCATAAGAATAGATGAATTTAATTCACCATTAAATGTGCTATTGCCCCTATCATTGCTAAGAATTATAAGAGCATTTGCTACAATATACTTGTGTGTATGGTCTGCTCCACCGGATGAAAACCTTTCATCTGGATTTGTTCCATGTTCAATGGGAACACCTTCCCCGTAGATGTCATCAGAACCATTTGCGATATCTTGCACTTTTGTTGGAAGTTCTGGTTGTTCTGCTGCCATAACTGGCATCGTTACCATTAAAACTCCTACTGATACCATAGTAATAAAAAGTTTGATTTTTTTCGCATACCCATGCCTCCTCTTCTTTTTCTTTTTCTATATCTTATCTCTTAATAGAAAAGAAGAAATAAAAATTACTTAAATTGTCCCTTTTCCTTCCTATCTAGATGCAAAAAAGTGATATTTACCTTCCGTAAATACCACTTTTATTTCTACACTTCGATAGGAATAATCACAGATACAGAAAACATGCCATCTACTACATGAAATGATACCTCTCCACCATAATCTTTCACGACACTTTTAATGTTCTTTACTCCAAATCCATGATTCTTTTTATCTTCTTTTGATGTTTCTAATGTTACATTATCTTTTAGAAGTTCCGCTTGAGATTCTCTTAAAGTATTTTCACATATAATTGATAAAAATCCCTTTAATTGCCTTGCTTTTAGTTGTATTAAACATTCTACCTCTGAATCTTCCTCTTTCATAAGTTGACATTCTCGTAAAGCATTATCCACTGTATTGGAAACAATTACACACAAATCTTCATTCTTTATTCTTCTAAAAACTGAAAAATCTGCAAATACCTTGAATTCAATTTTTTTATCCAGAGCCTCTAACCTTTTTGCATGCAAAACATTATCGATAAAAGTATTTCCAGTTTTATAATAGCTTTGATAAATACTCAGTTTACGTTCAATACCATCAATATAATCCATCTTCTGGTAATAATCAATATTTCCCCTTAACGCCTCCAAATGATTCTTAATATCATGAGAAAGTTTTCGTATATTTTCCATGTCATTGGACTGTTTAACGTAGTAGTCATACTGCATACTTATTTCACTAATCTGCAATTTCTTTTCATTCTCAATCTTTTTAACATTCAAATAGTTTTCTAAGACTACAATGTTACATATTGTTCCCATGAACATAAAAATACAAACGCCCATAATCGTAACCATTGACCACATATTATCCACTATCATTTCTTTTTCATAATACAGTTGATCTGCGCATATTGCCATCACTATAATATTAATAAATAGTGGTACAATAATTGTAGCTATATGTATTCCAGAAAAAAGTAAGGGAATTTTTCTTACTATTCTTTTTATAACTAAACTTCCAACAGCAATAACTATTTCAGCAATTAAAATCATACATACTTGATAACTGTCTGGAAGATCTGCCAATATTGCGTTACTACTATATCTATAGAAAAAAATGCAACTTAATAACTGACCTAATAGAACAATTGATAAGAAAACGCTTCCAATTAGCAGGCAGTATTTTATGCTACGTTGAAATAAAAAATGGCCTATAATCATGACAATAAAAATAATTGTTATATAGTTGTAAACAATGTGTAATGATACATTGTTTAGCATTATTCTTATTGTAGCTAAACTTCCAATGCACAAAATGTATGAATACCAATTTTTCTGCTTGTTACCGAGGTTTGGCTTAGGATCGATCAATAAATATGCAATCAAAAGAATATTGAATATAGAAAATATATCTTTTATTATAATCTGTCCATACACTTTACACCCAACCTCCCCGTTCTGCCACCTTTTTCATAAGTTTCTGTTTTCTCGAACAGGTAATATATATTTTATTCCCAGAATAAAGCGTAAGCGTAAGATTATGTAATGATTTAATACAATCCACATTCACAATAATACCATTGTGACAACGTACAAAGAAAAATGGTTCTAATCGTTCTTCCAGATCTCTCATTTTAAAATATCCAGCTTCCTGATTGCCATTTCGCAAATGAAATACTACTTTTCGATTTACTGTTTCAATATATTCTATATCTGATAGAAACAGCTTAAAATAACCCTTTTCACTTTTTACTGCAATATACCTCTGCTCGTATGTATTGAGTTTTCTAAGTGCCTTATTCATTTCGCAGTTTATTTGTACTTGCGTAATCGGTTTTGTAATAAAATTCTGGACATCATACGTATATCCAACTCCCAGAAATTCATTATGCGAAGAAACAAACAAGACTACGGAGTTTTCATCATGCCTTCGTATAACATCTACCAATTCTAACCCATCCATGGCAGGCATTTCAATATCTAAAAAGAAAATTTGGAATTCTTCCTTTAATGCTTCCATTAATTGCAATGGTTTTGTATACTTTTTTATCAAAAAGTCCTGTCCATTTTTCTCTGCATAGGTTTTTAACATTTTTTCAATTGCATCTATAAAGCATTTTTCATCATCACATATTGCTATTTTTATCACTTTTCTCACCTGTCTGTCTTTTCAACATATTTTCTGCTTGCGTTTCATTTAATCTTCTTCCAAGCACAATTAGCGTAGTTCTATTTTCTTCGTCCAACTGCTTATATATTTCCCACATCTCCTCTCCTTTCGTAGAAAACAAATCACTTTTTTCTCCACGGATAAGGAAATCAACCGGAACCTGGAATATATCTGCCAATTTTATCAACAAACTGCTTGGAATATTTTCAACATCTGACTTTTCGATTCTACTAATCGTCTGTTGACTGGTTCCTAGCCTTTCGCTAAGTTCTCTTTGAGAAATTCCCAATTCCTTGCGTTTTTGTTTGATTACATTCATCTTTACCACCACACACATCTTATTCTTTTCAAAGCAAGCACTTATAAATCAAGTATTTTGTAATAAAAATAGCACATTTTTACTTATTTTTCTAGTTTTTCTTCAATCTTATTTTAAAAAAATTTTTTCCATAAATTTATTTTCTTCTGTTCGAAATAACACATATCTGGATTGTGTTCATTAATGTTCTCGCTATAAAACAGATTATTCATAATACACTTTTGACTCTGGCATCTTTGATTTATGCTACATCCTGAACACATTTCGTCTTTTAGAGCTAATTCACGATAAACCTTAATCTTTTTTACAGAAAGCCCTTTTTCTACATCCCCCAGGCATCCACTAGGCTTCAAATTAGCTGCACAACCATATATTTTACCATCTGTCTTAACATATATCTGTATCAATCCTACCCCACAAAACCCTGAACTCTTTACCATTTCCCCATATTTCATCAAATCTAATGCTGGTGCCCATAAAAATTCCCTTCCTATCTTCTTCTCCTTCATGTAATAACCTAAAATACTTTCCCACTCCTCAATTAACTTGTCTAACTGCTCATGTGTCCAGCTATGGGAAACATCTATAGAGGAATCTACAATTCTAAAGTGAAGATTTTCTACTAAATGCTTAACAGATTTAACTGCTTCCCAATAATTATTTTGAGTTATCACATGGGCTGCCTGAATATATTGCCCGCTTTTTTCTTCATATTCTTTGAAGTAACACATATTTTCCATTATACTTTGATAACTTCCCATATTCGAACTTATTTTCCGGTTTCTGTCATGTGTTTCTTTGTTTCCATCTATACTTAATTTTAAATGAAATCTATACTTAGCCAACCAATCTAGTATACTTTTGTCTATGATAGTACCATTGGTTGTGACAGAATAAGAAACCGTTACATTTCTTTTCTTTGCTTCTCTCTCTATATATTCCACTAAGTTCTGTAACAATTGAAAACTAAGGAAAGCCTCCCCGCCTACAAAATCAACCCATAATCTTCTATCCCTATGTTTTTCTACATTCAAAAAAGCAATCTCCAGACCTTTATGAGCTGTCTCTTCTGTCATTTTCTGATTTGTTTTCTCACCCAGATAACAATAATCACATCGTAAATTACATATCTGATTTACTTCTAAAGTAATTGTATACATTTCTTTCCTCCAAAAAAGAAACCGCACAACCTATCCTCTCTGATAGGTATGCGGTTCTTTGACTCAGCTTGCTGCGTTGATATAGGAGCCTGGAAACGGCCATGGACAATCTGTTAAACATCTCTGTGTTCTTTCAGTACACCCAGAATAGCTTTCGATTTCTTCTTCCGTTAAGTTCACCTCTTTTTGAAATTCTTCTTCTGTCTTATTTTTTTGCATATTTGTTACTCCTTTCATTTCAGTAAGTATGAAAAAACTATACCTTGTTTTTTCTCAGATAACAATATTCTATGTTTAAATTGTCACTTTTTTAGTATAAATTTCAATTTAGCTGATTTCCTACATATATAGCAAAGGTTTTCATAAATTCCTCCTTTTTGTATTTGCTCACCGGAATTTCTTTTATCTTCTGGTTTTTGTATTTAATGAACACATTGTCATTTTGAAATCCTTCTACATAATCAAAATTCACTATATAACTATTATGACACCGAAAAAATAGTTTTTTACTCAGCCGTTTTTCCAATTCTCCTACTCTTTGGTTACTTTGTACCTCTCCAGATGTTGTGTGTAATATTGATAATTTATTCCTTGTCTGTATATAAATTATATCGGAAATCTGTAACGTAATCAATCCATCCTGGCATTTTAAAAACAGCTTTTCTTCTGCACGCACCAGTTTCCTTTGATACACTTTATCCAATATATTTTCTATTTTCTTATAGAATAACGGTTTTGCCAAAAAATCCTCTGCTGCTACTTCAAAACCTTTTCCTGCATTAGAAATTGTATAATATGATGTGCAAAATACAATAGATACATTTTCGTCCATACGCCGTATCCGTTCTGCTGTTTCAAAACCATCTAATTCTGGCATAGAAACGTCCAGAAAAATAATATCGAATTTTCCCTTTTGAAAATTTAACAATAGTTGTGATCCACTTCCGTATGAAATACTTTTAACCTCTAAGTTGTTTTCTTCTCCATATCTTTCTAGATGATTTTCCATTTTCTTATTGAAATCTATGATGTCGTCACACAAACCTACTTTAATCAACCTATTCCCTGCCTTTCTCATGTATCAATAATCGTTGAACCAAAATGTCTATTGTTAATTTGTTTTCTTCGCACAACTCTCTATACTGCTTTAATAATATCCATTCTTTCTCCGTTATATCCTGTTTCTCATCATGATTTCTTTTTTCCCTGTCAAAACTCGTTTTGTTCCGTTCTGTTCCCATGAATACATCCTCCTTATTTTTTAATAATAAATGTCCTTAATTATACTAGTCTAGTTTTCTTGTATAGATTGCCATTTTTATTGCCTACTTGGTAATTACTTTAAGCAAATTTAAACTTAGTTTAAAATCATTCGCAAAAGAGCGTAACGATTATATCGCTACGCCTCTTTCTATCATCTTATTCTAATATAGAGCTAACAGTAACTCTGTCCGTTTTCCTTACTAAAACTCTTATTTTCTCATTTCTAATTCTCTTAAATATTTACATATATCTTCTATTTTCTTCACTAAACTTTCTGGTGTATTATCAAATACTTGCATAACTGCCTCATCAGACAATTCTTTATTCGAAGAACAAACCGCCACTCCTATATCCGCATGCTTTATCATTTCTATATCATTCGTGTCATTCCCAAATGCTATAACTCTTTTTCTATTTTGGCTCAGTTTAAGTTCTTGTAGCATTTTCCATTTTGAACAGTTCAATGGAACTATATCTACTGTTTTATCTGTATGCTGGTAAATTCTTATCCTTCCACCAATACTCTCTATCTTCTTCAATTCATCTGACCTAACTGGTTGGACAATACCAATTTTATACACATTGGACTTTATCTCACTTAGTTCGTGAATTATTTTTTCTCCTTCTGCCTCTTGTTTTAATAATGTCAAAAAATCATGTTCAACACCAGCTGGGATAAACAATTCATTTCCCATATCTAAATAAAACGGGATACTGCTTTTATTTAAAAAACATACTATTCTTTCATACTCTCCTTTTGATATTACCCCCGCTGAAAAAAACTTACCATCTACAACTGCAAACGCTCCATTACATAAAATCAACGGAAATTTTAGTAATTGGATGGGCAGCACTTCCTTTACACCTCTCAAGGATCTCGAAGTTGCAAAAACTACTTTTTCTCCCTTATTATGTAACACTCGTAATGCTTGACAAATTAGTGGATTTATCTTTTCATTATCCATAATTATCGTTCCATCTAAGTCAAAAACAAATAAATTATCCATAGCACTATTGTCTCCTAATTAAATCAATTCCCTTTTTATGAGTTGGGGGAGAACAAATTTCTCCAAAATAGATCCCACTTTTATCCCCTTCTCTTTATAATTTTTATCGATCCAACAAAATTCTTTTATTTCATTTTGTACGTTTATTTCTCCCTCCACCTCACACAAATATACTTTCATGGCAATGGGAATATTCTCAAAAATTGCTATGTCTCTATATTCCCCTAAGTACTCCGTTTTGATAATTTTAAGATTGACCTCTTCTTGCATTTCACGCTGTAATGTTTCCAAATCAGTTTCTCCGGATTCTCTTTTTCCTCCAGGAATAATAAACTCCAGAAAATTCTCTTTTGTTTTTTTACGAACAACCAATACCTTTTTATCTTTAATAACTATGCCACCAACTTTATCTATCATAAATATGTACCTCTCCTTATTTTAATAGACACAATTTTTCCTCTATATATGTATCACAAATGGATAGTCTTTCATTCAAATATTCCTTTATGGCGTTTTCTTCTGCTTTATTAAATGTGTTACTAAATAAACACGTATCTTCCATTGATTGTATAGAAATCCCGTTATCTAGTAATCTATATTTTACCTCTTTTGCAGAGCTGACTTCTGCCAATATAGTTCTATATTCTATTCCATATTTTTTATATAATTCTCTAAATATTTTTATAGCTACACCATTTTGCTCTGGAAAATCATTTTGATATTTTACACTACCATCAGCTACTATATGTATATCATTTTTGATACAATAAATAATGGACTCTATATGCATCGCTAACCTACATCCCAAACAAATCATATTTGTTTTATATTTTGCAAAATCGTTTTCTATATTAGCTAAAGCCAGTTTCCGAAAGAGTCCCCTATGCGATAACTCCTGTAATAAAATATTCTCTTCCCCCATCAAATTCTTTAATTCTTGGAATCTAATCCTATGTAATCCATTAGAAATGTTTGCCCCATGATTATAATGTAATAAATGCACTCTATATCCGTCTTTCCTTAACAGTAAGGAAACTAAACTACAATCAATTCCACCCGAAAATAAAACGGCTACATCTTTATTTTTTTTCTCTTGTAATATATCCATAATTCTTGTCTTTCCTTTCTTTTATCATGTCTAAAAATTTTTGAATTAGAACGCCTGATGAAAAAGTAACAATAATTGTTCCTACACCTATCGGTCCTTTTAATCCTAATGCTATTATCAGAAAAAAAACTTCCATACACGTTTTTCCAATCCAAATACTTGTCTTCATTAAATTGCTTATGTTCAGCATTAACTGATCTATTGGTCCCCTAGATAACTCCGCTGATATATATAAGGCTATCCCGAAAGTATTTATTAACATACCAATTATTAAGAAAAAGAGTCGCCATAAACTTGTATAAGGAATATATATAATCAATTTCATCCATAAGTCGATACACATTCCTACAATTAGACTCGTTAAAAACGAAAAAAAACTTGGTATTCTTTTCTCTATAATCGAATTGATCAAAATTATGAGAATCCCTAATCCCATACAACACGTTCCCGTTGAAAAATGTATATTTTCAGATAATCCCATACACAGTGCATCAAACGCAGCCACCCCCAACTCACTTTTTAGCATAAGTACAGTCCCCAGACCCATAAATAATAGACCTGTCAAATATTTTAATAATCTATTTTTCATTTTCCTCCACTATAATATTTTCTTTTATCAATAAGTTATATACTATAACCACCTCTTTAGGTTTCAGTCTCTAGATATACTCTTCCGCTTGCCTTCCCTTGATTTGATATTCATACCATCTAAATTTTAAAATTTTTTATCTGTTTATGATATCAAATAGCAATATATACGAGCTAATCTTTTCACTTTTTATTTTTTAGATAACTACATGCCAAAAATCTAATACTAGAACAATCAGCGTAATGTATAACTCAATTTCCTTGCCATTACACTGCTACACGGTTTCTCTATTTTATTGTTAATTCTTGTTCTATAGTATTACCGATTTTTCCAAATATGGGTTATCCCTTCTGTTGAGTCATCATAAAATCCCCCCTTTATTTTTTATATTAAGTAGTAGTATAGTAATCGTCTACTATTCTTGTCTCGATTGCACTTTTTATTCCCTAATTGGTAAATATAATCATATAATCCGTCTACTGAAAATAGTAGAATATGCTAAAGAAGCGTAACGATTATACCGCTACGCCTCTTTCTATCATCCTATTCTACATCCCTAAAGTACCGTATGCACTTCAGCAATTCTGCTGTCAGCTCCTGATAAAGATCCTCATCAAAAATCCCTTCCACCAAAGCGTTTTTAATCAAAAGTGGGCGGTACATTTCAAATATTTCTAAGATGGCATCCTTATTCCCCTGTCTCGCTCGATACAACAATTCAGTAAAATTCATGCCTTTTTTCCTCCCATTCTTTTCCGTATTTTCCGAATAGCCCAATAATAGCCACCCTTACATCTTTCTTCAGGCATCTGATTTAAAATGCTCATTTCTTTAAATGTACGTTCTTCAAATACATGCTGATAGATTAATTTCCGTTCCTCCTCTTGCAACGAAAGCAATGCCTCCATAAGATTTATATCTGTCATTTCATTCCATTCTGGATAAATTCCCTGTGCTTCTTCCATAAGCAGCTGTTCCTTTCTCTCCAGTTCCAGCCTTTCTTCTGGAGAAATATCCGTATCTGTAAATTCTTTATCTTCCAGATTTTCCTCTGCAAATAATATTTTCTGTTGCTTTTCCAGATACCGGAGTCTTCTTCCCCGTATAGATGCCAGTAAGTAAGCAGTAAAATAATTTCTTGTCTTAGAACCACTGTATTTTTGTTCTTCTTTCATTTTCTACCTCCAAAATTTGAAAATCCATAAGTTTCCAAATTTCAGAGGTGGAGATCTGCATCTATGAAGGATATTTTTATTTTGGTAAAAGAAAACGCCGAACCACATTTCTTCTGGCTCGACATCTTTCTTAATCCATGCACTATCCTGCATGGTTACTTCATAGATTAACGCATATTCTGCATGTAAATAACCCTTTGGACACCCCTGTAAAAGCAAGATTTTTTTGACGAATCATTACACAGATGCCTTCTCTTTACTTGCAGCATGGATGTTCCTCCTTTGTAGGTTCTCCAGCACCACAATTCACATTATATTGCATATCTTCATGTACTATAATGCGTTTCTCTTACTACCAATCTACGATAAAATAAAACAATAAGTGAGGTGATGCGGATGCTGATGGATACCGTCAAGAAAAAATTAGGCTATATGGTAAAAAGCGAAAGAGAACGACTCGGTCTGTCACAATCAGGACTTGCAGAACAGGCCGGTGTTTCTACCCGGACCATTTCTGATATTGAAACCTGTAATGGCAATCCGGAACTCGCAACTTTAATCCCTATCGCTCAGTATCTGAAGATTTCAATTGATGCCGTTGTTCAGGATGACCGAAAAGAAACGGACACTACTACATATCAGATTATGAAAGAATTGCAAAACTGCTCTGAAGATGAGAGACAAATTGCCCTGCGTACCTTACGTGGGCTTCTTTCTGCATTAAAAGAAAAGGATCAACCTGATTAAACCTTTTTCTGACAATATCTGACTTTTGATTATACGGATGGAATCTGTGAGGAACCTGTGCGGAATCTGTGGGATTCCTGTATATTGCCATAAAGTGCAATAAAAAAGAAGCATCAGCCGAAATGCTTCTTTTTTATTTACTATCTGTTTCTGAATGCACTCATTGCTTCTCTAACACTTTTAGCAACTTCAGGTGCAAGGACAGATCCAGATACCATCTTTTTTTCTATGATATTTTCCTGTTCTTCATTCTGAGCATTCGCCGGATTTACAGGATAGCTCTGCATAGCCTTTGCCACCTCCTGCTTTATCAATTCCAGCATCATAATCTGCAAAGCTTCTTGATTCAATACAGTCCCTTCTTCAGTTCTGCCACCATCTATATGGGAAACTACTGCTGAAGCAATTAAATCAGCTTTATCCTTTACAGAATTTAAAATCTCTACTGCTCGTACATGAGACGGTTTCGTTTTATCAAATCCAAGCGTGAACTTATAGGGGTTCTTTTTCTCCACATTTATCACACTCCCCTACATAATCTGAAACAACCTGTCATATCCTTTGGCATTCGCACAAATATCATCAATAAAAACATATTTCCCCAAACGATCCGATTGTTCCAAAAAGTGATGTAATAATTTTGCTCCACCTCCAATAAATACTGTATAAGCTGATTTTGTATCAATTCCTCTTTCTCGGATGCTGTTCAGTAAATCCTTTACAAAATCTTCCACCATATTCTCTGTTAAATGCACTACCGCCTCCTCATAAAACTCGGTATTTCCCTGAAGAATACTATCAATATCACTTTCTTCTAACAAAATATCATATTCACTATTAATGCCCGAAATAATTTTGTTGTACATGGTAATCACTCCTTTTTCCAAGGAGTCACAGGCCTCCATGTCCGGGTTTCCTTTCCTCATCAGAAGATAGTCTGTAGTAAATCCTCCGATGTCAATTCCCACTACTTTGGGAATTGGCTGCAGTTTCTCAATCATCGTCATCATAGCTGCATAATCTTGCGGAAATGCCATCACTTCACCAATCGTTATATGATATTCGTTGGAACAATAAGTCACCTTATGAATCCGACTTCCACCCTTAAAATAAGTTTCATACTTCTCGCAAAGTTCCGCATAGTGTTTTGGAGGCAAACCTATGGACAAATCCACCTGAATGACATCATCCGACTGAATTTGTGAATTTCCTTCCAATTCTTTTACAATAGCAAACAAGGTAAGTATAAAAAATCTATTATCCTGTGTTTTATCCCTTTGATACGGAATTCTATTCTCACTTAAAATATAATATTTTTCCTCGTAGATCATAAACTTCTCACCTCTGGCAGGCTTTTTATCCTGAATAATTAGTCCAGTAGTAAATACCTGACTGCATGTTTTCATATTCCGATTCCCATGATCCACCGCAATTCGTACTTTTTTAATCATAAGGCTTATCTCCTTTTCTTTATTTTATCCTATACTTCTCTTGTACGCAGAGCCTCCGTACAGCGCAACTTTTTCCACAAAAAATATCCTGTCTGTAGCATTTTTTCCACAGACAGGAACTTCCTTCTCCTACTCAATTCTATATTCAGGATAAAAATCCTTCTTCATCAAAATCCAGGACATCTGTCCAACGGATTCCCAAGTTTCATACGGCATCTCCATGTATCGCAACACGTCTTTTAGTCCCGGACCACCTTTTTCTACCTTCATACAAAACGCATAGCACTTTGGATAGGTAAGCATCCTTCTCTGTAAGTGGTTGGTTCTTCTTCCTGATTGACACTAAAACAGCAATACATACAGCCGATTCTTTGTTCTCCTGTAAGATAGTAATATCCTTATGCTTATTTGTGGATTTCCTTATACACGCTACAAATTCCAAGCGGATAAGAGGTACTCTCTCCTATAAAAGCTTGATCTGTTCTGCTTTTTGAGGCAAAATCTTTTTAAACAGTTCCATATAGCGTTCATATCCAGCTGAAATCAATGGACCACGAAATGATGTTTCCGACCATAGCATCAGTTCTTCTTCCTCTGAATAATACGGTGTATTACTAACCGTGAATTTTCCGCCAGAATAATTGGGGGTACTGATTTTCAAAAAATCCTGTGTATCCTGCTTTGTCGATACCAGTGGCAAACCATTCATTTTTCGCACAAAAAAAGCCTCTACCACATCGGGTAAGAAGCCTTTCTTTAAATAAGCCTTTGCTCTGCCAAATGTTTTGGTTAAGCACTCCAGCCGTAGTTCTCTTTCCTTTTCACTGCAGGTTGTATCCAACACAACCTCTGCCAATACCTTTGCATATTCAAAATCTAACATCTGTTATTCCTCCATTTTTATTTTCTGTTTTAGTTTTCCATGTACTAAATAGCGGTAATCCTTTCGGGTATTTACACAAGTTGATAAGGTTACTATCTGATTCTCCCTGGTAACGGTCGTCCCCGTGTCATACATAGCACTTCTTTGCAATGTTTCCAGAAAAACTTCATAGTCCTCAGAATCAGCAAAAGCATACGTATATGCTGGATGATCCGTTGGTGCTTCATAACAGGAAAAGATCTGATACTCATAAACATACCCCGGCACATACATATAAAAACAAGGATAGTTTTGATAAAGCGACTGTTCCTGATACTGATCCAGGGTTCCAAACATGCTCCCCTCCTTCATATTATGTCCATAAATAATGGAATTTCTGTCTGATAAATCCTCCTGATTGTGAAAGTCCATAAAAATGCTGCCACTTTTATGCTTTTCTCCCGTAATCAGATGATGCAGATAATACTCATTATCCTTCCCTTGGACTACCGGATAACTGATTTCCAAACCAGGAATCTCAATCCATGCAATGATATCTGGATTAATTTCTTCCAGCTTGTTAAAATCCACTTGTAGAAATCCCTGTTCTGCATTCTCCTCTGGTATTTCCCCCGGAACTTCTACTGAGGGCAGTTCTTGCTTCTCTATCTTCTGCGTAAATTCTTCCATCTGCTCGTAAACTTTTTGGCTTTCCTGATAATTCAAATAAATTTGCAGCATCCTTCCTGCTGCGAATAAAAAAATAGCAGTTGCGGCAAGCATGAATATGCCATAAATTTTCTTTTGTTTCATTGAGTTCTCCTTTTTCATAAGACCAGATAGATATCCCTGTTCCTATTCACTCCGCATTTTTCAATGCATAGTAATAATCATCAATTCCTTTGATCTGCCCATTCCACTCACCATAGGAATCCATATCCCAAACCATCCGGCTCATGGAAATAGATAAGTCGCTGCAGATTTCATACACTTTTCTACAGGCATTTTGTAAAATCTGCCGTTTCTGCATCTTATGCGGACAGTAAAAAGCGGCTGGTTTGCGTTGACAGGTATCACATTTCTTGGACTCTCCATCACAATATACCTTCATTTTTTTATCCATATCATAAGCTTCATATAAGTGCTGCAGATGCTTGCTTTTCAGTGTTTCCAACACTGGCTTTAAATTTCTGTACTGATTCACACCTGCAACGCAAATGAATGTATCTCCCGATAAATAGTGGGCTATCGTACCTTTTAATGCACCTTCTGTTAAATAGATCTTTTCTGCGTCCAGGCTTCCTATGATATGTACCGGACTCCCTGAAGACACTCCGCTCTGGAATTTCACACTGGAAAGCCAGATATATTTCCGTCCCTCCATTACCTGATCCAACCGTATCTGAAATCCTTGGATTTTCCCTTCCATGGATCGAATCGGTATCAAAATCCCAGAGTTTTTAGAAGTAAAATTAATTGTCCATTTCCCATCTTGATCTTCATAAAATCCCGGCACACCTTTTACTGTCTGTCCGGATTCTAACAGTTTTTGTACCATACTTTTAATTCCAAACAACGGTACACTACGATACATCTGTATCTCAATCTGTTCTTTCGTTAACCCTCTTTTTTTAAGATCCTCCTGATGCTTATCATTTAAAGTCAATAACGACAACATCTCCTGATATGTTCTGTCAATGACATCTGCATCCGCCAGCTCAACATTGAGAATTTCTACAGATTCATTTTTTTGAACTACCTGATAATCCGTCCGGTATTCTCCCTTTCCCAGAGCTTCACGAATCTGCCGGTTTGCCTCTGCACTGGAAACACCATGCAGTCTTCCATATAGTTCCAGCATTCCGCCAGAAGCATCACACCGATTACACCGGAACACATTTTTCTGAAGATTGACATTCATTTTCCCTTTTGTTTCTCCACAAAACGGACAATTCACATCCATTGATGAAGAATTTTTATGCCGTATTCTAAGCTGTAGTAAATGCACGACATCTGTAATATCGTAGTTAAAGCCTGACATATCATACAATCTATGTTTCCTCCTTTCTCCCACAGCCGGTAAAGGCTGTGGAAAGAATGATGAACCGGCTATTTGCTATGCCTTTGCAAGAATTACTCTGGCTGCTGCCGGTATGAAATGGTTCTGTCCATGATACTGTTCTGCGAACCATTGCAAACTGGAAGGACTTTCCATTGCAACCTGTCCCATAGTTTTGCCACTGAATTTTCCCTGGCCGGTTACTGCTACCTGTATTGCCTGCTCATAACTCATCCATTTCACCAGTTCTTCCACTGGCATATTGGGATCCAGAGACTGTGGCTCCGATGGTATCTGTTGCATAATTGGTACGGCTCCAGTTGCCGGACTCATTACCGGATTTGTCATCTGTCCTGTACCTGTTGCCCCGCCAATTGTATTTCCATTGGCTTGCGCTTCTTGATAAAACTGTTCCATCATCTGCTGTCCCAGAGTTGCTTGAGGCGAAAATGATGGGTTTGTCCCTGCCGGCTGATTGGGAATCTGCTGCATTCCAGGGGCCGGGGGTTGTGCTGGCATTGCAGCCTGCATCGGTGTTCCCGGATTTACAGGAATTCCTGCATCTACCTGCATCGGATCATTTCCTTCCCCTACATCAGCAAATTGCAGACCATATCCCGCATCTGCCAAAGCTCTCCCAATCGCTGCTGTTTCTGCCATTTCAAGAAATTTATCGCCAAACTGTGTATCTGCTGTGCGAAATTTCTGCGAAAAGGAATTGGCAATATAATTATCTTCCTGATCACACTTATCCAGATAAATTCTGGCTTCTACAACTGCCATATTTTCTGTAAAATGCACAATCCGGCTGATAATCTTACCTGTAGGGTTTACCAGACGGAACCACAGCTTCCGATATTTCACATCCAGATACCGTTGTTCCTCCTGCCCCTCATTAGAAATAACCCTGGCAAGTTCCAGAGGATAAAATCCTTCCACTTTATTCAGTTCTTCTACTGCTTTTGACTTGTTATATAATAATTCGCTCATTGCCTGCTCCTTTCTTTGGAACCAGCAGGACATCCCTTTATAAAGTAATAACCTGCCAATTCTCAACATTGAACCATTTTTCTATTTTTTACACAGCTCTATTACAAACTGTTGTAGGGATCCGTCTGTTTTCCTGTCTCTGATACCGTTCATAATACTGTTGTATTTTTACTGCCAGCATCGTCTTTCTGGTTCCCGTATCATCTGTGTGGATTGCCTGACAAACGGCTTTCCATTCCCCAACAATATAAACTCGCTTTTTTGCCCTAGTGATTCCTGTATAAAAGATGTTCCGCTTCAGCATAGGATAAAAAGCTTTTAACCACGGAATGATGACCACCTGGCACTCGCTTCCTTGGCTTTTGTGTATGGTTATGGCGTTTGCATGTTCCATCATTTCCACCTGCTCTGCCTCATACTTCACCCTGCGGCCATCTGTAAATACAATTTTTACCAAAGGGTTATTGTCCTCATCTTCAGCAATCTGTACCAGTGTACCCAAATCTCCGTTACTGGCAAATTCCGTATTCTTGTTTTGAAGGATTCTGTCACCTTCCCGGAATATCTCACCGCCAAGATGAAGCTCCCTTTTCCCGGATACAGGGGGATTTACCTCATCCTGCAGACTGCGGTTCAATTCTAAGACACCGGCTGCACTTCTCACTTTGTATGGAGAGAGTATCTGTACCTGCTCCATACCATACATCTGGATTTCCTTGAGATAGATCTTCTTAACGATTTGTGCCGCCTCATCTGCTCCTGAACATTCAACCATCTGGAAATCATCCCCCCATTGCAGGTTTGTCTTTCCTTCATTGATAAGTTGAGCATTTATGGGGATATTACTGTCCTTGCCCTGACGATATACCAGATTTAAAACAGTAACCGGTATTTTTCCGCACAGGATAAGCTGCCGGAACACATCCCCAGCTCCTACAGAAGGAAGCTGATGGACATCCCCAACCAAAAGCACCCTGGCTCCTGCCTTTACTTTGTAAAAAAATTCATAGGCAAGGTGCATATCTACCATAGATACCTCATCCGCATTAATAAAATCTGCGGATAGCTCATCCGTAAGTGCTTCATAATCACCGTCACCAAAAAGCCCCAGTGCCATGTGCATAGTAGTTGCATCTCCATTTCCAGTACTCTCTGCCATTCGCCTTGCAGCACGTCCAGTCGGTGCCATCAGTTTGACTTCATTCCCGCATTTTTTCTGATAAATATACAAAATGACCTTCAAAACCGTTGTTTTTCCGGTTCCAGGTCCTCCAGTAATAATGCAGATCGGGTTTGCAAAAACCATACGCACTGCTTCTTTCTGCTGTTCGGATAATGTTATGTTTAAATCCTCCTGTGCTTCCTCCAGTTCCTTTTCAATCGTAAAAACTGGAATTCGCTCATGCAATTTTCTGGCAATCATAGAGGCTGTATCTTCTTCCTCCTGATACTGTTTAGTAATGTAAATTCTATTTTCTTCTACAACGATACTGTCCTGCATTGCCAGACGATACAGCACATTTAAGATCTCTGTTTTCGTCACCGGCTGAAGATCCGGTTCTTTATTCAGAACCTTCAAAGCATCTTTTACCAGTATTTCTTGCTCCAGATATAAATGTCCATTCTGCTTCATGGCTTCCCGCAACACATAG
Organism: Faecalimonas umbilicata; assembly: GCF_042846195.1. Classification (NCBI taxonomy): domain Bacteria; kingdom Bacillati; phylum Bacillota; class Clostridia; order Lachnospirales; family Lachnospiraceae; genus Faecalimonas; species Faecalimonas umbilicata. Next base: position 412,222 of record NZ_AP031411.1, on the reverse strand, counting down.
CTGATACAGCCGGAAATACGCATAGGATCATTTGCTGCAGCACAACACTGCCTTGCAATGGCATCCACCGTGAGAAAACCAAATCCTTTAACTGAACAGAGAATGTAGGGCTGCTTACGAATAATCTCTACGGATTGATCCCGAAACTTTTGGAGAATCATATTTGCTTTTTTAGGCGTAACATGAAACGGTGATAAAAAAGTCATCAGTTCCCGGAATACTTTGTTTTTTCCAAAAGAATCCACAATACGGTCTAATTTTTTCTGAGATATCCCCTGAATTTTTAATAATTCTTGTGGATACTTTTCCATCACCTCCAAGGTATCCAGCCCAAAACGATCCACAATCCGTTCTGCAGTTTTGGGACCAATCCCTTTTAAAGAACCACAAGAAAGGTATCCTAAGATACCTTCCCTTGTTCTAGGTACAACTTCCAAAAAAGTTTCTACCTTGTATTGTGTCCCATAGGAACTTGTTTCCCACTCGCCTTCCATCTCGATTTCGATTTCATCCGTAAGAGGTAGATCATATCCTTTGGCAGTAAACGCAATGATTTTTTTGTCTGCCCAAAATTTATCTCTGGCCGAGAGAGGAACCTCAAGGTCCAGCGTGGAAAATAATGCAACCGTATACCCGTTTTCCTCATTTTGAAAAATCTTACGTATATATTTGCATCTCATCTTCTATGCGCCCCCAGTTCTCTACTTTCATTAATTCGCCTGGTTTCATCTTGGAATCATACCAATAAACATCCTTCCCTTTCTCAAATGCTGTCTGAATCTCACTTTTCATTCCCCCACTAATCTGTGAGCCACAAATAATCAATGCTCCACATAAATCCAGCATTAAAAGTCCAATCTGCATTGCAGTCTCACGTTCTTCCGGTATGCGGTCATCCAACATTAACGGAAGATGGGCGTGCGAAGCAAAAGTACGGCAATGATACAGCCGTTTCATCTGCATGAGATAATATTTTGCCAATTCCATATTATGCTGCACTCCCTCTGGATTCCGGGCAGACAGCGGAGAACAGATATATGCCTTTTTTCCTTGTAACATTATGCAACCTCCTTTTTAATCCGGAAAATCCTGCTTTCTGTAGTGCTTGTGTATTCTTCGTAGATATCCGGATGCTGATTTTTCAGCTTCTCCATATTTTCTTTTCCAATCTGGGTGCGTATCGTAGGATTATAAGTAATCCGGTAACGGAAACTCCCATCCTCGATCACTGCCTTACACCCTTGTCCAAGAAGCTCGACAAACGGTACACTCAATGCACGTTGTTCCGCTTCAATCTCCTTTTTTCTCTTTTCCAATTGGGATTTTTCTTCAGATAATTTGAGATATTTTTCAAGACTGCGTGATTCCAAGCTAGATATGCTGATTTCAGGAATTGATTTGTCTGCGTAACCATTATATTTCCGGATACTAGCCAAAATGAGATCTGGCTTTCCGGAATACGGTGGTTCTATTTTCTTCTCCACATATTCCTCCCAGAAGTATTTCTCCTGGTCAATGAGTTCTTCTTCCTCCATTCTATCTCGTTCCAGACACCGGTAAACAAATTCATCTTCATTGTTTCCATAAAGGCAAGCAATATATGCCTTATTCATATTCATGACTGCAAGATAATGACGAACCTGCAAAACATAGTTTTCAGGAATCCCATCATCTGCCCATTTGTCTTTTGCATTGTAATTACAGGTTTTACATTCCAAAATCCCAATGCTGCCATCTGGAAAACGGATAAAGTAATCCACATCCGCTAACATAAACGGATATAGCGGATGCCGGAACATTTTTCGTACAGGGAAAACTTCAAGTCCAGTCTTCTTGGCAAAAATCATGGCAACCAAATCTTCCAGGCGGTGTCCCACTTCTTTCGCTACCCAGTTTTCTTCCTCTTCTTCGATTACTGGCGTAACACCAATTTTATCGAAATACAAATCCCTGATTGTCGCAAATGGGGATAAGCCCATGATTGCCGCTGCATCGCTTCCACCAATACCAAGACGCCGGTAATCCAACCAATCTTCTCGGCTCAAATCTGCTGTATCAACAAGAACTTCCGGCTGATAATTTAATGCTGTATTCATCTCATTTCCTCCTTATAATTTAATCGTTCCATATACATCAAACCCTTTCCAGTCAAAGGCCAGTGTTTTTGCAATATCTTCTTCCAATTTTAAAATCCGTGGTGCAGAAAATCCTTCACAAGCAGCAAAGAAAGCAGCTTCGTGCATGGCAAAATAAAGATCATGAGCTGTGCATGGTTCTTCCCCATATTGTCCCACAAAAAGATCTACTACTTCATTTCGAATTTTCTGATTGATTTTGAGTTCCTTCATAATCAGATGCAGACAGTTTACAGGGTTTTGGATATCTATATCCATCAAACCAACAATTCCTTTAACTGCTTCCTGATAACGGGAAAAAATTTTGTCCAGATTATTCCGGAAATCCTGTAAGGTCGCCCCTCTATCATGTGACAGTTTGATAGGACTGCCCAGGTTAATGACACGGTTACTGGTTTGTGAGAGCATCATGGGATACAGATTCACACCACTTACTGCTACATCAGAAGTAGTCAGGCGCAGTGCAGGAGCAAGGCTCTTATCCTCAATTCCATGATCCTCCAAAGCCTGGTGATAAGTATCCAAAAGTTCCTGATTTCCTCCTAAAGTCCACATAGCGGACACAATGGAATGGTCAAAACTTCCAGATCCCTCCAGATAAGTACTTCCCTTAAAATGTGCTTTCAGATAATCACTTGTCATATTGAAGATTGTCTGCATATCCAGTACACAGTAATCATGATCATCACCGCCATGTACTGCAGATACTTTTCCATCTGCCACCTTGATTAAGGCATCTCCTTTCGCTACCTGAAGACAGTAGTTTACTACCTTTGCATAAGTAGCTTTCTCCAGTTTCTTTAATCCTGTTCCATTAATGCCGGCTCTTTTCAGAATTGTATGAATAGCACAGTCACGAACCGGATAAAAATCCTTGTTCACTTTTAATACCAACTGGGTATTCTTTTCTGTATCCTCTACTATTCCTTCCAGTTCTTTTTCACAGGCTTCTTCAATGGTTTCTGCCTCCTTTTCCAATGGAACCAGTTTTAGCATCCTGGTAGGCTTTCGAATCCACTTGGACTGCTTTGCCCTCTCAGCCAGAAATTCCAGCATCTCCGTTGTGCTTGCAAATGTAGTGCAAAACTCATCTGCATAAATCTTTGTTTCTTTCATGTGTGTACCACCTTTCTTAAATTTATTTATCCATAAACAGCCAAAGCTGATTGTGGCAATCCTGCCTTTCATTTGGGCATAAAAAAAGAATGAAAAGAGAAGTATTCCTCCGCTATCCATTCTCATATCCCTGATAATATTACCGAAAAAACAAAAGTGCCGCTATTGCCCCATAAGGACAGATAGTGACACTTTATACAATCATAAACAACTTATGCGGAATAAGCAGCCTTACTGCTCTCCTTGAGTCTTCGGATTTATACAAATCCAAAACTCCCCCTATGGGTACGCATAAAATTAACTATAGCAGTATAGTAGCACATGATATAGTATATGTCAATCTTCATGCACAATATATTGTATGTTCTTAAATACTATGCTTTGCATATATGACTTCAATTAAAATATTGAAATATCACGTATCCCACCTCTCTTTTTTCAAGTTTATAGAAAAATTTTTAATAAAAAGTACATAATCTGTTCAATCTGAAAAAATCTCAGTTAATTACTTAATGAAATTGCTAAGACAAAACTAAGTCTTACGCCTTTGTACCTTGATAACTTCATACCTTATCTGGAAATGTATATAGGTGTTGTAGATAGTGTCGCATAATTGCACACCTGCTGCTTGATGTTTACATAGTAACGCCTTCTACGTGCCTGAAACAAGGCATAGGAAACGGTTTCCTGATAAGATACTTTTATTTTTCAGCAAGAAGTCATTCTGCCTACACAATTACTCAAAATTTGTTATAATAATGAACAGGTATTATGATTACCCTGTTCATAGAAGGGAGGTATATGATTACTGTTACAAAAAAAGATCTGATTGCACTGGGGTATGGTCCATCTTTCTCTTCAGACATTATAAGACAGGCCAAAATTCTTATGATTGAACGTGGACATACTTATTACCAGTCAAGAAAATTAGACAGGGTACCCAAAGAAGCCGTTGAAGAAATTCTGGGGATTAAATTGCCAGACGAACAAAACCAATAGTACTTCTTGTGTGTTTATGCAAAGGAGGAATTTTTATGGCAAAGGATCCAATTAAAAGGGCAAACAATGGAACTTACTATTTCAGAGCAAATCTGGGCTATGATTCTGTAACTGGAAAGCAGATTCAGAAATATCGAAGTGGTTTCTCTACAAAAAAAGAGGCCCGTGCAGAATATTCCAAACTCATCATCGCTGCTGAAGATGAACTGGCAATGGAAAAGAAGCAACCCTCATTTAAACAATTTATTGAAGAAATTTATCTTCCATGGTATAAAACACAAGTCAAAGAGAGTACCTATAGAAACCGTTTAAATACTATCGAAAAACACTTTAAATTTTTTTATCGGAAAAAGGTAAACGAAATAGAACCGATTCATGTACAAACCTGGCAGCTAAAACTGGCAAAAGACTACAGTCCTAATTATGTACGAATTATACAAGGTATGCTTTCTCTGGCATTTGACCGTGCAATCATCCTCGGCCTTGCCAAGAAAAATCCCGCACGTATGGTCGGCAATATTAAATATAAGAAAGTAAAAGTGGATTTTTGGACATTGGAAGAATTCCAGAAAGTAATTTCTCTTTTATACAAAGGAGATTACTACGAACATTATTTGTTTATCTGTTTCTGGCTCCTGTTCACAACAGGATTACGAATTGGAGAGGCTGCTGCATTACAGTGGGATGACATCGATTTTGAAAGCGGATTACTCAGCGTGACAAAAACGTTATATTACAAATCTATGAATGAATACAAATTTGTAGATCCCAAAACATCTGCCAGCATCAGGACCGTTGTGCTTGATGAAGATACCATAAGGGAACTGAAAGATTGGAGGGAAGTGCAGAAGAAAGTTCTGAAAGACTGTAATTTTGTACTGAGCTATAGTGGGATTCCCACCAGCAAGCATACCCTGCCAAGAGCCCTGGAAAAGCTGGCAGGGCTTGCCGGTGTTCACCGCATTAAAATCCATGCATTAAGACATTCACATGTAGCACTTTTAATCAGCATGGGGGTGAATCCATTGATCGTCAAAGACCGTCTGGGACACGAAAAAATCCAGACAACTTTAGGGACCTATGGACATCTATATCCTAACAGCAACTTTGAGGTTGCCAAACTGTTAGGCGGAGTTATTAACTTCACTCCTGCTACCGAAAGCATCGCTGATTATACACATAACCAGTTTACTGCGTCGTATCACAGGAAAATATAAAAATGCAATAATAATGCAATCCAGAGTCATCGATGCCGACAAAGCCCGTAAATAAAGGCTTTTTAGCCTACCGCGTACTATTCAAACTCAATCGTTCCCGGTGGCTTACTTGTCAGATCGTACATGACTCTGTTAACGCCTCTGACTTCATTGATAATTCTGTTCATTACCTTATTCAGTACTTCGTAAGGAATCTCTGCTGCTTCTGCAGTCATGAAATCAACTGTATTTACAGCTCTGAGCGCTACTGCGTAGTCATAAGTTCTCTCATCTCCCATAACCCCAACGCTTCGCATGTTTGTGAGACCTGCAAAATACTGTCCGATGCTGCGGTCAAGTCCGGCATTGGCAATCTCTTCACGGTAGATTGCGTCTGCATCCTGAACGATTTTTACTTTCTCAGCATTTACTTCTCCGATGATACGGATTCCAAGTCCCGGTCCCGGGAATGGCTGTCTGTATACGAGATATTCTGGAATTCCTAATTCCAGTCCTGCTTTACGTACTTCATCTTTGAATAAATCGCGAAGTGGCTCGATGATTTCTTTGAAATCTACATACTCAGGAAGTCCTCCTACATTGTGGTGAGATTTGATCACAGCAGATTCTCCGCCAAGTCCGCTCTCTACTACGTCTGGATAAATAGTTCCCTGTACTAAGAAATCAACCGCTCCGATTTTCTTTGCTTCTTCTTCAAATACACGGATAAATTCTTCTCCGATGATCTTACGCTTGCTTTCCGGCTCTTCTACACCTTTTAGTTTCTCATAGAAACGTTCTTGTGCGTTAACACGGATAAAGTTCAGGTCGTAGTTTCCTTCTGGTCCGAAAACCGCTTCTACTTCATCACCTTCATTTTTACGAAGAAGACCGTGGTCTACAAATACGCATGTCAGCTGTTCTCCGACTGCTTTGGAGAGCATTACTGCTGCTACAGAAGAGTCTACTCCACCGGAAAGTGCGCAGAGAACTTTTCCATTTCCAACTCTTTCGCGGATTGCCTGAATAGATGATTCTACGAAAGAATCCATCTTCCAGTCTCCGGAGCATCCACATACATTGTATACGAAGTTGGACAGCATTTTTGTTCCTTCCTGTGTATGAAGTACTTCCGGATGGAACTGCACTGCGTAGAGTCCTTTCTCTTCATTTTCAACTGCCGCTACCGGACAGTCTGCTGTATAGGCTGAGATTTTGAAATCTGGTGCTGCCTGCTCGATGTAATCGTTATGACTCATCCAGCAAATCGTCTTTTCAGATACATCTTTAAATAATTTCGATGTCGTATCTACATTCACTTCGATTTTTCCATACTCGCGAACTGGTGCCTTACATACATGTCCGCCCAGCAAATGCATCATCAACTGAGATCCGTAGCAGATACCAAGAACCGGAATCCCCAGTTCAAATAACTCTGTGGAATATGTCGGTGAATCTGCTTCGTATGCGCTGTTCGGTCCTCCAGTCAGGATAATTCCCTTTGGATTCATTGCTTTTATTTCTTCTATATCTTTTTTGTAAGAATAGATTTCACAGTATACATTACATTCTCTTACACGTCTTGCAATCAGCTGATTGTATTGCCCGCCAAAGTCAAGAACGATGACTGTTTCATTTTTCACTATGTTTCCTCCTTGCATTTTTTCATTTCTCTTGATAACAATTCTGACACGCACTTCTTTCAGTATTCTTAGCTATAAGATTTCCTGATTTGCATGCCTGTCAGTTCCCTGCAGTTGCTCTTTTTCCTGCAAACTGTCTGTGATGTTCTGTTGCCAATGTCATTATTATAAAGTAGGTTTTGCTGTTTTACAAGTTAAACTATCACTTTCCTTTTGCATTTCTTCTTTTCTTCCATATTTTTCCAAAAAATCTACTTCTTTTGTATCAATCCTACATGTATTTGCCATTTTATACTGTCACCTTATGCTTCCATTTTCCACCCAGATATCGAATCACAAAGCAGATGGCGCGGAAAATCCAGTCGATGACCATTGCAACCCAGATTCCAAATACGCCTAGTCCCATGTACTTTCCAAGGACATAGCTAAACGCAATCCGGAAGATCCACATGGAAAAGATCGACATATACATTGTGTACTGGACATCTCCTGCTGCACGGAGTGTACATGGAAGCGAAAATGATAATGGCCAAATCGTCACAACTGCAACTGCATGGAACAAAAGAATCTGCTCCGTTGTCTGTGCTGTGAGATCTGATAAATGATATACCTTTAAAATAGTAGGAATCAGCAGAGCAATAATAATATTTTCAACGATCATCCATGCATAAGTGATAATATGCAGTTTTCTTGTGTAATATTTTACCTGCTCATAATCCCTTGCTCCAACACACCTTGAGATAACAGTAATGATTGCTAGATTAATTGAGATTCCCGGAAGAATCTGGAACATTGCCACTGCATTTGAAACCGCATTCGCCGCAATAGCATATGTTCCAAAAGTAGATACCAGACTCAATACAAGAATTTTCCCCAACTGGAACATACTGTTCTCCAGTCCATTCGGAACACCGATCTTTAAGATATTTTTAACCATCGCACCATCAAACCGATAGCGGAATGTTTTTTCCAAGTGCAGCACCCTCTTGGAATTACATAAAAGAATGGTGATCAGAATCGCTGCAACTGCTCTGGAAACCAGTGTAGGAATTGCCACACCTTCTGTTCCGCAGTGGAAGCCATAAATTAAAATTGCATTTCCACTCACATTGATCACGTTCATGATCATGGACACGATCATGGGTATTTTCGAATCACCCATTGCACGGAAAATAGCGGCTCCTCCATTATAAAGAGCAATAAACGGAATGGATGCAGTTACGATCAGCAGATACGTATTGGCATGCTCCATAACATCTGCCTCTATTTTTCCAAATACACCGTGTAAAATAAAACTCTTGCATAGATATACAATCGCTGTCACTCCCACCGCACTGATTGTGACAAACCACACAAGCTGTCCCGCAGATTTACAAGCTTCTTCCTCCCTCTTCCTTCCAAGATACTGACCTGCGACAACAGCCCCACCAGTTGCCAAAGCCGAAAAAATATTGATAAGCAGTACAACGATATTATCAACCAAGGATACGCCAGACACTGCCGCCTCCCCGACACTCGCCACCATAATAGAATCTGCCATCCCTACGAGAACAGCTAAAAATTGTTCGATAATCAGCGGAATGATCAACGCAACCAGCGCTCTATTATCAAACAACTGCCTTTCTTTACTTATTTTCATCTCTCATCTCCTCCTGCCATATGTATTGTCATAGTCCCGATTTATCTCTTGCAACACCCAACCTGATTCTGACAATCCACAAAGTACAGCGCCTCTCTCTGCCGCCCCTTGTGTTTTATCAGATATCCATCTGACTATTTTATTATACGTCCGAAAAAAATAACAGACAAGGCTCTTTTTCTCTTCCCTAATTTTCCCCTCTCTTTTCCCTGCATCTTCCATTTGCATTACATATAGTTCTCTGTCTTGACGCTCTTTTCTTCCTCTGATAAAAAGAAGCGGAAAAGGAATCTCTACTGTAGTCACAATAGGTATTCCTAATCCACTTCTGAAAGTACTTTTCTATTCCCCCTGCTGTTTCTTATGAAAGTTTTGTCTTTCCGATCATCAGGTTCAAAATCTCCACATCTGTCTGTTTCATTCCATTTTTTCCCATATAGCCGACCGCCTTTACAGTATCTTCCGCATTCTCCATGACAATTCCATCTCCGGCTTCAAAGCGGATACCTCTCATTGCCATCTCATGTCCTAAAATTGCTGACTGAAGCGCAGAGGAAATCTTTGCCGCACAGCTTGGCTTCGCACCGTCACAGACCATCCCTCCAATATTTGCAATCGTATTGATCACGGTATTTTCAATCTGTTCTTCATCTCCCCCACATAAATATGTGATTGCCGCGCCTGCTCCTGCCGCTGCACATACCACTCCACAATAAGCCGAAAGAGCACCAATATACCTCTTTTGATCCTGAGCAATCAAGTTGGAAACGCACAATGCTCTCAAAAGTTCTTCTTCTGTCTTCCCCTTTTCTTTGGCATACTCGACAACCGGAAGAGAACAAGTCATTCCTTGATTTCCAGAACCTGCATTGATAATCACCGGAAGAGAGCAGCCACTCATTCTAGCATCGGATCCTGCCGCTGCCCTGGAAATCATTTTCCACTTCAGCTGATCTCCTTCTTCTTCCCTGATAATCTTTCCAATCTGAGCTCCCCATGTATTTTGAAGGCCTTCCTCTGAAATCGCATAATTGTATTCAATCTGTCTCATCAGGACATCTTTCACATCCGCAATCTCCACTTCATTTGCAAAAGCCGTAATATCTTTGATATTCAGACAAGATTTATCCAGCTCATGTGCTGTAAATTTTTCTTCATTCTCATATACCACTTTTTGATTATGCTCAATTCTTGTAATGTTTGTATGTGCATGTTCAATTCTAACTGCCGTCTCTTCGCCTGATGCCCATACCCTCACTTCAATATAAAGGTTTGCAGTCCCTTCTTTTAATTTACACTCACAGTATCCCTCTTTAAAAAGCTGCCGTGTCTTTTCCCGGTCTTCTTCAGAAATACTCTGTAAAACTTCTAGTTCTCGATCTGCCTTTCCTCCGACAATTCCTAAGATAACCGCAGCCTCTACGCCTTTCATTCCTCCGGAATTTGGAACCTTTACCCCTTTTACATTTTTAATAATATTTCCGCTGCATAACACTTCCACTTTCTCTGGAAACTGTCCCAGCTCCTTTCTCGCCACCGCTGCTGCATACGCCAGAGCGATCGGTTCTGTACAGCCCAACGCCGGAACAAGCTCGCTTTTCAAAATTTCTACATACTTCTGATACAATTCCTGGTTCATTTCCATCCTCTTTTCTAACTGTGATTTTTCCTGTTTCTACCTTCTCATTCGTTTTTTCTGCCTTGTACTGATATAAATCATATCAGTAGTCATACCAGCTCTTTCTTCTGATAATATCACTAATATGATTAATCGTCAATCAAGAATCCTTTCTCAAAATAAAATACAATCATCTCTGATAAATATTTACTTCTCTCTTTTTGTTCTGTGTGATTCATGATATAATTTCTTACTGCAAACACAAGGTTTTATAGCACGATCTATTTCTCCAATTTATTCATGGATAAGGATGGAATCTCATTAAGACTATTTATTCAAAACAAAGGACTTGAGCATTATGAGCAAAAAGAATTTAAAAGAAATTGTATATGATTCGGTATTGAACAGCATTTATTCCTCTGAATACCGTGCAAATGAAATTATCACAGAGACTTCACTAATTCAAAAATACGGTTACAGCAAGTCACCAATCCGTGAAGCTTTGACTGCCCTCTGCCACGAGGGCGTTTTAAAAAACATTCCAAGGTGTGGTTACCAAGTGATCGCACTCACCTCCGAGGACATACAAAAAATGTTAGAATATCGAATGGTACTTGAAACCGGAATGCTGCGCCTCTGCTTCGACACTATCACTGAAAAACAGCTTTTGCATCTTGATGAGCTCTCTTCTCTCTGCAGCAAAAATACTGAGGATGTCATGGAGCATTGGATTTATAATATGGATTTTCACATTGCACTGCTTTCTCTCGGCGGCAACGACTATGCCTGTGCTCAGCTGAAAAGCTGTATGAATATGTTATGGCGCGCCTATGCACAATTACACTGGAATAAATGGAGCCACTATAATATCCCGGCTGATATGAAATATCACGATTTAATTTTAGACGCAATCCGCCAAAAACGCCTGGAGGACGCGATTCATTATCTGAAAGAAGATTTAAATGACTTTGGAACTTCCTCTTCTTAAAAGTATGTAGCCTGACATAAAATCATCTCCCTTCTCACAAATAATCTATATCATCCATAATTGTGTTAAGGAAGATGATTTTCTAATACCCCTCTCTAGAAATTATATTTTTACAATGCCTTCCGAAACGGTTAATATCTATGCGCAATGTGCAGATATTTTTCCCTCGTCGCCATTCCTCCCCGAATATGACGCTCTGATTTATTCTGATCCAGAACTTTTCTTGCACTCACTGCAAGCGCAGGATTAATTTGAAGCAAACGATCAGTTACATCTTTATGTACCGTACTTTTACTTACCCCAAATTTTTTCGCAGTCTGCCGCACTGTTGCATTTTCTTCAATAATATAATTCGCGATCGCAGCGGCACGCTCTTCGATATAATCTTTCATAGAAACCCCTGTATAATTTGTTTATACAAGATATGCAGAACGAATTTAATCTATGATTTATAAATAAGAAACACGCTCAGAATCATATCAAAGTACTTATTCCTATCCACTTCTTGCACTTTCTCCCTTTCTATGTTATTCTGTAACCACGGTTTGAAACGCTCCCGAATGCAAAGGCTACTTTGTTTCCGGGAGCGTGTTTTTGTCTAAATTACCATTTATATTTGGGAGGCTATATGAATAAAACTATTTTTAAAGATTTTTCTAAATATGTTTCTTTCAATATTTTAGGGCAGATTGCTTATTCCTGTTATACGCTGGCAGATACTTTCTTCGTATCTGCGGACATTGGCACAAACGGGCTCACTGCACTGAATCTTGCTTTTCCTGTATTTTGTATTATCAGCGGAACTGGACTTATGATTGGTATTGGAGGCAGTTCCCGATTTTCTATCCTGAAAAGCCGTAATGAATCCAACACTGCTGATCAAGTATTTACCAATGGACTTATACTGGTACTTTTGTTTGCTTCCATTTTCTTTTTTACAGGACTATTTGCTTCCCAGCATCTTGTAACAGTTCTAGGTGCAGACATCCAGGTGTTTGAAACAACAAATCGTTATCTGAAAGTTCTCATGCTATTTGCTCCTGCCTTTTTATTAAACCATTTCCTTCAGTGCTTTGTCAGAAATGATGGGAATCCTTCACTTTCCATGGCAGCTATGATAACCGGAAGTTTTTCCAACATTGTTTTAGACTACATTTTTATTTTCCCTTTTCATATGGGCATTTTCGGGGCTGCCCTTGCAACCGGACTGTCACCAGTGATAAGTATGCTAGTATTGCTTCCATATTTTCTGAAAAAAAAGAATTCTTTTCATTTGACAATTCCGAATCTTGTTCAAATGAAAAGAACTACTGCCAACATCCTTGCAAATGGTATTCCGCCTTTTCTGACCGAAGCCGCTTCCGGTGTTGTGATGTTTTTATTTAACTTTATTATTCTGAGAATTTCCGGAAACACAGGCGTCGCAGCATTCAGTGTGATCAGCGTGATTTCGCTTGTGGTAATCTCCCTGTATACCGGTTTATCACAGGGAATACAGCCATTAATTAGCCAGAATCATGGGGCAGGAAATAAGAAAAATGTGCAAACGCTTTTGCGCTATTCCCTCATAACTTCTATCCTTTTATCCATTGTGATATATGGGATTATTTTCTTTCATGCACCCCGTCTCGTTTCTGTTTTTAACAGCGAACAAGATTTGATTTTAGCCAGCTATGCAATCCCCGGCTTAAGACTTTACTTTACCGCCTGCCCGTTTATCGGATTTAACATTGTTCTTTCGACCTATTTTATTTCCATAAACCATCCGCTTCCGGCACAGATCATTTCCATACTCCGCAGCTTTTTTGTTTTAATACCAATGTCATGGATACTCTCTTGCTGCTTTGGAATGACCGGTGTCTGGCTGGCATATCCCGCAACAGAACTATTTGTATTTCTCTTTGCATTAATGAAGAGGCCGTGATAGCAGAAATCATTTTTTTCTTGTCTACGGTCGAATAGCTACCTTAATGACACCTTCTTTTCGATTTTCAAAAATATCATATACCTGTTCAATCTCTCTTAGCGGAAATGTATGGGTAAGTAACGGTGTCGTATCGATTTTCTTCTGTTCTATTAACCGTAAAATTTCATCACAATCACATCCGTCTACCCCTCCGGTCTTGAACGTGAGATTTTTTCCATACATTTGTGGCAATGGCAAGATCTGTTCTTCTTCATAAAGAGCCACCACAGTCACAATGGCATTTGGTCTGGCTACCTTCCATGCCAGCTCAAAAGTATTCCTTCCTCCCGCTACTTCTAGCACGCGATCAGCTCCACCATGTCTACTGTGTTGTCTGACAAATTCCTCGACATCAGTTTCTTTTGGATTTACTACAAGCACATTCGGATAATGCTCTTTCACAAATGTAATTCTCTCGTGATCCACCTCACACAAAATAATCTTTTCAGGATTTTTCAACATCACACATAAAAGTGTACAGATTCCCGTTGGCCCCCCGCCAATGATGACTACAGTATCCTCGCTTCCAATTTCAGAAATTTTTGTTGCCCAGTATCCCGTAGCCAGGATGTCTCCGACAAACAATGCCTCTTCATCCGTAATCGCATCTCCAATCCGATTCAATCCCTGATTGGCATAAGGCACACGCACATATTCTGCCTGCCCTCCGTCTATCCTGCATCCCAAAGCCCATCCGCCATTTTTATCTGTGCAGTTATTCACATAACCATTTTGGCAGAAAAAGCAATTTCCACAAAAAGTCTCTACATTTACAGCTACACGATCTCCAGGTTTTACTTTGGTCACCTTGCTTCCTACTTCCTCCACAATGCCAACCATCTCATGCCCTACTGTAATTCCCGGTACCGCCCTTGGAACTGCTCCATGTTTGATATGAATATCGCTCGAACAAATACTCGCCAGCGTTACGCGGACGATCGCATCCTCTTCCTCTTGAAGAACCGGCTTCTCTTTTTCTTCCAACATAAATTTCCCCTGCTCTTTGTATGTATATGCAAGCATCTTCTTTCCTCCCAATCCTATTCAACACCGTTAACATCTATTTTTCTTTCATTTTAACTGACTTTTCCATCACCAAATACGAATGCTCCACATAGCAATCAGAAATCCTAGCAGGAACCCGAGATTAACAACTGTAAAATGCATTGTGTATCTTCTTTTTTCTTCCGGATAGGCCGCTATGAGAAAACGATACGAGATTAAACTCGCCATGGATGCGATCATAGTTCCCAATCCCCCGAGGTTTGTTCCGATAATCAATTCCGACCACTGATCTGTAAATCCTGAAAGTAATAGTGCTGCCGGAACATTGCTGATTACCTGCGAAGAAATGACCGCAGTCAATATTTCATTCCCATTCAAAATACTCTTTAGGAAATTACAAAACATAGAAATTCGCCCCATATTTCCGATAAAGATAAAAAATCCTGCAAAAGTAAGAAGAAGAGAGTAATCGATTTCTTTAAAAGTTCCACGGTCCATCACAAACACTGCCAAAATTGTCACGAGCATTACAACCCAAACAGGAAGCAAATGCGATACGCAAAGAAGACACAATAGAAAAATTATTGCATAAATAGCTACTTTCCACGGATTTTTCACCTCTTCGCTTTCCCGCATTTGTAAATCACCAAGCACAACACATTTTCTCAACAAAATCATTCCAAGCAACATCACTGCTGCAAGTAGTGTGTACGGCAGCATCAATTTAAAAAATGCACTCAATGTCATTCCTGATTTGGAATACAGATAAAGGTTCTGTGGATTCCCAATTGGGGTAAACATACTTCCTAAATTTGCCGCAACTGTCTGCATGACAATTACCGGAACAATTCGTTTTCTCATATTTGCCATCTCCAGCACCTGTATTGCAAATGGCACAAATGTAATTAAAGCTACATCATTTGTGATCAACATACTAAACACAAAACATAAAAACACAAGAATCAGTTCCATCTGCCGACTATTCTTCACAACTGTGATCAATCTTCCAGCCGCCTGTCCAAATACTCCTTCCCGGCTCAGGCCTGCCATGACTGCCATCAGACAAAATAGTAACCCTAGTGTATGAAAATCAATATAGTTCAAATATTCCATATCTGGCGGCACAACAAACGATGAGATTCCTGCCAGTATCCATGCGATCATCAAAATCTTATTCATTTTTCCTTCTCCTTATTGCATTCCGTGGGCACCCCTTCAAACATGCTCCGCATCGAATACATTCCATATGATTCGGGCTCTCATAAGGCTTGATTCCCATTTTGCACTTACGTTTGCATAGTCCGCAACGATTGCAAGAAGACTCTACCTTATAGCGGAAAGGTGATATTTTCTGAAAGAATCCCAAACACACACCGAATGGACAGAAATATTTGCAGAACAGGCGATAAATAAAAAGTGACAATATAAAAATAGTTGTGAATCCAAATACTTTTATAAAAAGAAATGCTTCCCTCCAATTTTCCTTATTTGGCAAAAAAACAATGGGAATAAAAAACAATAATGCAAAAAAAATAATGTACTTTATTTTTCTCAAATACTTTTCGTAAGGCAACTGAAGTAACTTTTTAGGGAAAGGAATTTGAAAAATCACTTCCTGTATAATTCCCAATGGACATATCGCAGAGCATGCCCAACGCCCACCGATAGCAAGTACCAAAAATATAACAATAAAGACCATGTTTTCCTCTCTTGTAAATGATATTTTTCTTCCTTGTAGAATTTACTCTAGTCGTATTTCCTTTTATGTATACTTGAAAAAGTTCTACATTTACTAATCTAATCGTATATTCTAATCTACTTTCCTTATGAAAGCAAGAAGAATTCATAATAGAATTTGCCTAAAGTCTCCAAATTACTGTACTTTCCCCATCTGGCATAAGGATAAGGGATATACATATTTAAAGTTTCTTTCTAAAAAACATAACTCTTATTAGGAACATATCATTCTCTATCTCAGCAATTATCGTTCCGTCCATTCGCTCTACCAAACTTTTTGCAATTGAAAGACCAAGCCCTGTAGTATTACTTGTTCGTGCTGTATCGGCTTTATAGAATTTTGAAAAAATCTTCTTAATATCAATGTCCCCTGGATTTTCCAAATCATTTTCACATAGAAAAATTATGTCATTATTCTCACTGAAAAGCTTCATTCTGATCTTTTGACTGCCATGCACCAATGCATTTTTTATAATATTCTGCAATATTCTTCTAATTGCTTCCGTATTTCCCTCTATCAGAATATTCTCCTCACAAAAATCAATCTCAGGTTCCAGGCCTTTTGTCTGAAATTCATCATAGAACGAAAATACTGTATCATACACACATTTACCAAAATCAACTGTTTCCATCTTCAACTCATACTGTTCATTCTGAAGTTTTGTATATGTAAATAATTCTTCCAGTATATCCTTTAAACTTGAAATTCTGCTTTGGATTACTTCTATGTAATGTCGCTGCTCTTCTTCTGAATCACTTTGTGCCAGCAATTGAAAGTATCCATCAAGAGATGTCAGCGGTGTTCGAATATCATGAGAAAGATTTGTAATTGTCTCCTTCAAATGTTCTTCATTTTTCCGTGCATTGTTCTTAATCTCTTGCGACATGTCAAGTACTTGATTGATACTGTCCACAAGCTTTTCGAATTGTTTAAAAGGAACCATTACCGTAAGGCGAAGATTTGTCTGATTTTCTTTTAGAAACCCAAGTTGGCGGCAGGTATTCTTTACCTGTCGCCTGTACATTAACAGTATAAATATTAATCCAACAGCCAACACTGTTGATAAAACAGCCCATAGAATCATATAAAACCTCTATCGAATATCTCGTTTCTTTACAATTATCGTAGAAATGAATAAAGATACAATTGCAAATGCTACTCCAACGGCAACACCTCTTACCATAACTTCTGATGTGCTATCATACAATAACATCGTAATATTACCATCAAGTATATACTTGTTAATATCAAATTCAAGTCCTGTTTTCAATCCATTAATTGCTTTATTTATTAGTGAATAAATAGGCACTGCAAGTCCAGAGCACAAAAGAATCCCACTGGTCATACTAAACGCAGTACTATAAGTGAGAATACAAAGTAACATCATTACTGTAGCAATTCCTAAATGAAGCAAGTATTGTACCCCTAAATACTGAAACAGTTCTGTTACACTTCCTAAATAGAAATCACTTCCCCACATTACGTACCCACTTACAACTATCGATATTGTAAATACAACAACCATCACTAGCACTTGGAATGCAATTACGATAAATTTCGATGCAACAAGCTGTTCCCGTCTTGGAAATTGCCCAGCAATATTCTTTATATATCCATTCTTATAATCTGCATTGGTAAAAATTGCCGCAAAAATAACACATAAAATTGCAAGTAACTGACTTCTCATTTCAACACTGACGACACTTCCAATTTCAATAGTACCATTTACCCATTCCGGCTGTGCTTCCACATAGATACCTACCGGGCGTTCTTCCATTGTTTCTGTCACTGCCGCTGGATCATCTTTCATAAATTCTATATCTGAATTTGTCATCGTTACACTGAACACTGCAAGACCAATTACAAAACAGATCATAATCCATGTAGATTTTGAATGTAATAGTCGGTGAATATCCATTTTTATAAGATTAAACATTTAAAGCACCTCCCGTCAAATTTAAATAGTAATCTTCTAAAGCTTCGTTCTTTATAGTAATCCCTACAGTCTTTACACCATTTTCCGCTAATGTCATCGTGATGCTTCCACCATCATTCAGTCTCTCAAAAATCTGGATTGTATCAGCATCTACTACCTTATACTGATGGATTCCCATATTTTCAAGAACAGTGCAGGCTTTTCCTGTATCATCTGTCTTAAGCTCTATTCGTTCACTACATTCTGCAAGAAGCTCTTCTCGTGTCATTTCCTTAATTAGAACACCATCATGAATAACACCATAGTTTGTTGCAATCTTTGATAATTCTTCAAGAATATGGCTTGAAATAATAAAGGTAATATTCTTCTCTTTATTCAATTTGAATAAAGTTTCTCTTACTTCAGCAATTCCCTGGGGATCAAGACCATTGATCGGTTCATCTAAAATCACTAAGTCTGGATCGCCTACAAGTGCAAGTGCGATTCCAAGTCTTTGCTTCATACCAAGAGAAAAGTTCTTGACCTTTTTCTTTCCAACAGTTCCAAGTCCTACAGTATTAAGAAGTTCTTCAATCACACCCTGTTTTCTAACACCCATTGCGATGCATTTCAGTTTCATATTTTCATAAGCAGACATATTCGGATAAATTCCTGGTGCTTCAATCAATGTACCGATGCGGGACATATACTGATAGGCAGCTTTTCCACTTTTCCCAAATAGAGAAAAATCACCTTCTGTTGGAGCTGCAAGTCCGCTTATCATTTTAAGAATCGTTGTTTTCCCTGCTCCATTTCTCCCAATCAGCCCATATATATCACCTTGTCTGATATGAATATTTACTGCATTTACGACCTTATATCTTCCGAATTTTTTCGTAAGACCGTTTGTACTTAACAAATCCTTCATTTCAACTCCTCCTTTACTTTATGCTTCCTAGTTTACAGATAAAATGACAATAAAACGCAAAGCAAAGTTAAAGAAAAGTTAAAGTTATTTAACCAGACGAAATCCAATTCCCCATACCGTTTCAATATATTCCTCTTCTGTAACAATTTTTATTTTTTTGCGTATGTTACTGATATGTACATTAATAGTCTTATCCTCTCCAACATAAATATCATCCCAGGCATAATCGTATATATCCTGCTTTGCATACACCTTATTGGGATGAGACATGAAAAGTTCCAATATTTTAAACTCTTGTCTTGTCAATATAATCTCTGTACCGTTAATTTCAGCTGTAAATGTATCTAAATTCAGAACCAGATTTTTATATTTTAACAAGTTATTCTCTGTATTATACTCTTTTGCAAAACGACGAACCTGAACACCAACTCTTGCAATAAGTTCTTCAAGCTCAAAAGGTTTTGTCAAGTAATCCTCTGCCCCCTCTGTCAGAAGGTTCACTTTACTATCAAGGCTATCTTTAGCAGAAACTACAATCACAGGTATCTGCTGCTTTTCTTTCAGCTTAGGAAGTAGTTTTTCACCGGATAACCCTGGTAACATCAAATCCATAACAGCAAGTGCGTAATTCTCTTTGTCCAGATAAAGCAAAGCTTCTGTTCCCGAAAACGCCTGTGTGCAGCTGTATCCGGCTTTGGTGAGCGCCTCCGCTATAATAACATTTATATCAGCATCATCTTCTATGATCAAAATTTTATTCATAAGTTTTTTGCTCCTTGAAAATTTCATAAATTAACTTTATGTAAATTATACACTTGCAGATTTTCTTCTGCAAGGCTGTATACTTCATCATGTTCTTCATGTAATTTCTAAAAATATTCATCCACTTTTTGTATAACAGATTATAAACATAAAAAGGGCACTCCCTGAAAGTTTTTTCTTTCAAAAAGTGCCCTCAACAATCAATATTTATTTTCCATTAATAGAGTTTTGCTCCTGCTGGGATTCTGTCATCTACCATCAAGACATTCAATCCTTCTCTTCCTTCTTCCAGATGAGTTGCGGAGATAATCATACCACAGGAATCGATTCCCATCATCTTTCTTGGCGGAAGAACTGGCTGTTCAGTGCCAGTCCGAAGGGAGCGGCCTCTAGCGCTATTGTGTATACAATGGTTGAGATGGCAAAAGCGAATGACCTGAATACCTACAAATATCTGACATACCTCTTATCACAGCGGCCAGACGCTAAAATGTCAGATGAACAGCTGGAACAGCTTGCCCCATGGAGCGAGACTGCGAAAGCGAACTGTCAAAACTAAACATAGAGTAAAACGCTTGCATCTATCATTTTGGTGCAAGCGTGATTCATGGACAGCGTAGCAATATTTTGCGCTTACAAAATAACAGCAAACCAAAGACACTGACCATCTTCTAGCGTAACAGCATAAGTAAAGGTTTCGTTTTCGTTATAGTAAATATGATTTTTTTCCGTTAATTTATTGCGAATACCTTCTACATCTACAGATACATCCTTTGAAGTATCTTGGTTTTCTACATCAAACTGAAGCAAAAATAAATCTCCCTTTTGGGCTTTTGGAATTGTAAATTCTTTTGTCACTGACTGCCTGCTATCTATCTCTTTATATTGAAATCCAATATCTACTTCCTGTATCTTTGATTGAAGCTGTTCCTTCCATCCGGCACAGGAACTTCTGTTTTTCACAACAGCAAAGTCAAGAAATGCTGTCTGATTATATGGAAATTCCAGGGTATTATAATCCTCTTCCGAAAGATATTGACTGGTCACATATGCAACTGGATAAACCTCTGAATTTTCATAAACCTCCCGCGTGATAACGTTCCATAATCAAAGATAATGTTCCGGATCCAATCTTATACCGATCCATGCTAGAACTTCTTAATTTTTATATTATATTTCTTTTAATGTGGCTTGAATCCTTCTCCACGCACTTCATTCGATTCCATTATAACAAGAAACGCTGATGAATCTACTTTCTTTACAGCTTCTTGAATCGTATGCATTTCTTTATTGTTACATGCACACATTAATACTTCTTTTTCACGTCCTGTATAACTTCCTTCTGCCTTAATCAAAGTTGCCCCTCGTTGTGATAGCTCATCAATTTTTGCCGCAATTTGTGGTCCCTTTTCTGTTACAATCAAAGCAAGTTTTCCAGCATCAACGCCATACATTAGCTTATCTACGACAAATGATAGAATATACGTTCCTATTAATCCATAAATAATCTTATCAATGTTTCCACGCATCAGAATTCCACCAACAATTACAATAATAAAATCCATAACAATGATAATTTTTCCTACAGAAATATGTGGCTTTGCCTTGTGTATTGCCATCAAAACAAAATCTGCTCCACCTGTAGAGGTATCTCTCATGTAAATTAATGCATATCCGATTCCTGAGAATACACTCATACAAATACAAGATAACATCATATCACCTTGGTAAACTGGAAACAATGGAACAACCCAGTCCATCAGTATATTAGAAATTAACATTGTCTTTATTGATTTTAAAAAAAATTGTTTTCCCAACAACTTGTAACAAATTAAAATAATTGGAATATTCAAAATTGTCGTCATTGTACCAATTGGAATTTTCCAAAAATAATAAAACACGATTGCAATACCTGATATACCTGCTACCGGGAATCCAGATGCCACTGCAAAATTATAGACTCCAATCGCAATGAAACAACCACCTACAATATCAAGTAAAATATCAATTAAAAATGTCTTTGCCTTTGATTTCAATGTGAGTTCCTCCCTATTACGGAATCTTATTTCTTTTGCATCACAATACATTGATATGTTTGCAGTTTTATTGAACCTGTAAGGATTTCATCAGTAATCAAATTTGTATAACATTCATTCAAAACCATCTTCACAGGATGTCTGTTAAAATTCTGAAGAAAATATACATCATCTTTCTGTTCTTTTCCACTTCTTTTTG
The DNA here is from genome assembly GCF_042846195.1 of Faecalimonas umbilicata. NCBI lineage: Bacteria > Bacillati > Bacillota > Clostridia > Lachnospirales > Lachnospiraceae > Faecalimonas > Faecalimonas umbilicata. The sequence goes on along the minus strand of NZ_AP031411.1, from coordinate 390,339 downwards.
AAACAGTAACTCCATAAGGTAATGTTTCCGTCAAATTTGCTTCCACATTTGCTTCCTCAATTACATCGCCCAAAAATTCTTTCAAAAATTCCAGATCTGGTTGAACAACAACATAGTAAGCTTTTCCTTTGCCATACGCATTTTCTGTAATTGCTGGAGTATTTGCATTGTAATCTTGCAAGTATGTTCCCAACGGCTTTGCAGTTTGAAGTGTCACAACTTCTCTTAACACACCGGCTTTATATACACCGTCTTTATAGGAGAAAGTATTTGGAAAATATTCATTCCCCACATCAATCTCATCAACTGATAATCCTAGCAATCTCTCATGTGGTCTCTCTCCAATAAAACATAAATCTGTTTCATTTACTACTCCACTCCAATAAGTTGTTACATATATTCCACCTGCTTCCACGTATGCTTCTACTTTATGAATATACTCTTTTTTATACAAGTACAAGGTCGGAGCAACCACAAGCTGATAATCTAACAAATCTCGATCCATGGAAATTATATCAACTTCAATTCCTTTTTCCCAAAAAACCCGATAATATTTTAAAAGCTCTTCCGTATAATCGAATTTTCTCGATATTGCTTGTGCGTCAGAAAGAGCCCACCAATTTTCCCAATCCATAATAATAGCTACCTTCGCCCTATTACATGTACTTAGTATTCGACTGCTTAGCTTTTCTAGATCTTTGCCAATCCAAGCAACTTCTTGAAAAACTCTATTCTTTTCTGACGCATCATGATCAACAACCGCTCCATGAAACTTTTCACTCGATCCTCTGCTTTTTCTCCATTGAAAATAAAGAACACTATCAGAACCTAACGCAATTGCCTGCATTGAAGATAAGTAATTCATCCCCGGTCTTTTTACATTATTTTCCTCATCCCAATTCACAAGTGATGGTGTTGATTCCATCATCAAAAATGGCTTCTTCTGAAATCCTCTCATCTGGTTATGCATAAAGGCTGCCCACACAGCAATCGGTACTTCATCTTCTTTTGTATGCCAACTCGGATAAGAGTCCCAAGAAATCACATCCAACTCCTCTGCCCATTTATCATAATCCAATGGCGAAAAATACATCATCATGTTTGTTGTAACTGGAAGATCCGAATATGTTTTAACAGCTCGAATCTCTTCTCTACAAAAGTCCTGTAACTGTTCGCTCACAAATCTTTTCCAGTCCAATTTCAAACCGTGTAATTCATCCTCTCCCCTCGGAGAAGGTGAATGAATCTGTTCCCAATCGGTATAAGTATGACTCCAAAACGCACTCCACCATGCATGATTCAATGCATCCAATGTTTTGTATTTTTTTTTCAACCATTTCCGAAATGCTTTTTGACATTCTTCGCAATGACAAGAAGCATCCCTAAAATTTCCTCCGTATTCGTTTGATATATGCCAAAGAATTACTCCTGGATGTTTTCCAAAGCGTTCTGATAATTTCAAATCCAACTTTCTAGTTTTTTCTCTCATAACAGCAGACGTGTAACAAAAATTATGCCTTTTTCCTGGTAAATTCTGTATCCCGTTTTCATCTGTCTGCATTACTTCAGGATATTTTTGAGTCATCCAATTTGGCATTGCACCTGTTGGTGTAGCTAGATTTGTATAGATGCCATTGTCATATAAACGGTTAATAATTTCTTCTAAATAGTCAAACTGATATTTTCCTTCTTCTGGTTCTAAAAATGCCCACGAAAATATTCCTAGTGAAACATTATTTACATGCGCTAATTTCATTAACCGGATATCCTCTTCAAGAATATCCGGTCTATCTAACCATTGTTCAGGATTATAATCTCCACCATGCAGAAGACCTGGCATATTTATTTTTTTATATTTCATTTCTAATCCCTTTCTTTATAGATATCATTTATTATTTTACAGCTCCAGTAATACCTTCTGCAAAATTCTTCTGTAAAATAAAGAATACTAAGGCGGTAGGCAATGTACATATTAAGACTGCCAACATAAGCATTCCATAGTCTGTTACATATCCCTCTGTCAGATTTGCTACAACCATTGGCATTGTCATGCTCTTGGATTGTGTCATGATTACTTTCGGCCACAAATAACTATTCCAAGCATTCATAAATGTAATAGTCATAGCTGCTGCATATGTTGATTTCATTGTAGGAATAAACATCTGAAAGAAGATTCTAATTTCCGAAAGTCCATCTAATCTGGCAGCTTCAATAATATTATGAGGAAATGATCTTGCACTCTGCCGAAACATCATGATTAAAAATGGGGTTGATACCGTTGGTAAAATGAATCCCAACGTACTATTTAACATTTTCATTTTTGAAACCATCTGAAACAATGGGACCAATGTCGTAATAAATGGAACCATCATTGCAAGAAGAATCACAACCATCACGGCATCTTTTGCTTTATCATGATAAATTTCAAATCCATATCCCGCCAAGGAACATATCACCATCGAAACTATTGTAAGTAATATTGCATATTTAAATGAATTGACCAATGCAGCCCCTACATCTTGATTTGCCAGCAGATTTTTCAAGTTTTCTCCCAAATGAGAGCCAAACGATAATACACCTCTTGATACATCCACACTTTTGTTTGTGGATGCACTTACCATCCAGTACAAAGGAAATACTGAAATAAAAGTAACCAAAATCAAGAATGCATACATTCCTATATTTTTCATCTTTTTAATCACGTTTATCACCCACCCTCATTTGTATAAATGCTAATACTGCAACCAACAGTAATATAAAGAAGGACATCGCTGCTGCATATCCAAAATTCGGCACATACTTAAAACATAAATTATATATGTAATGTGACATAGAGATTGAAGCATTCGCAGGACCTCCATCGGTCAAGTTAATTGATTCATCAAATAACTGTAATGTTCCATTTGTTGACATTATTGCTGTCAACAAGATAGTTGGTTTTAATACTGGAACAGTAATCTTAAAAAATGTCTGTATTGCTGATGCTCCATCAATTTTTGCAGCTTCGTATACTGAAGATTCAATGTTTTGCAATCCAGAAAGGAAAAATACCATATTATATCCTGTCCATCTCCACAAAAGAGCCAATATGATAACCATTTTTGCCGCAAATGGTTGTGTCAAAAAATTATATGGTTTATCCAAAATTCCAAAATTCACTAGAACATAATTTACTAATCCATCATTTGCAAACAAAGACCGAAAAATAATTGAATACGCAACCAATGAAGTTGTACACGGCAAAAAAATCATTGTTCGGAAAAATCCTTTAAACCGTAAGTCTTTTTTATTTAGAATACAAGCTAACACCAACGCTACTGCAAGCATAATGGGCACTTGAAGAACGAAATAAAAAAATGTGTTTTTTATTGACTGAATAAATACATCATCTTGAAACATTCTGATGTAATTTGTAAATCCAGCCATCTGCATATTTGTACCTTTCCCCGTCTGAAAAGATAAAACTAACGCTTTGATCATTGGCCAAAAACTAAACACCGCAATCAAAAATGTTGCTGGTGCCAAAAAAGCCCATCCTGTTAAATTATGCTTTTTTTCTAACGTCATTTTTCTTGGTTTGTTAGACACAAAAACCCCTCCTCTCTATCCATAAGGGGGATGGTTCTACATTCCATCCCCTTGTATGATAGGAATCTCTCTTACTGTCCCATATTAAAATTAACAGTATCTTCCGCTTTTTTAAGCTCTTCCTCTAAATCTGCACCATTTGTAATATTTGTTGTCGCAACAGAGATTGCGTCTCTTGCTTCATGGAAATATGGTCCCGTAATAATAGAAGGAACTTTTGTTGAATAGTCAACTATTTTTTCAAACACTGCATCACCAGAGAAAAATTCATTCGGTACTGCATATGCATCAGAATCTCCTGCTGGTGTCCATGTAGAAATTGCTCCACAAGAGAGAATATTATCATATAACTCTGTACTTCCAGCAAATGTAGACGCAAGAAAATCTTCTGCTAACTCTACGTTTCCACAATTCCCTGAGATTGCCCAGGAAGAACCTCCAATATTTGAATAGTTTGTGGCACCCTTTACATTTGTAAGTTTTGGAATATTTGTAATAGCCCATTTTCCTGACTGATCCTCAGCTGTCTGAATTGTTCCCATAATCCAACACCCATTAATCACACCTGCAGCTTCACCGTTCAATATTGAGCCAGTGTATTCATCCCAGTTATTTATTTCCTGTAACACACCTGAATCTTTCATTTTACAATATGTATCAATTACCTTCTTTAAAGTGTCATTTTTTGCAATATTCGTTGTTCCATCTTCATTAAACAAAGATGCTCCTGCAGACTGTAACATCATCGTAAGCAAATCACATTCGCCTGCTAACGTTGTCAATAATGGTTTTCCTGTTTTTTCCAGTACTACTTTGCCTTTTTCACCCCACTCATCCCAAGTAATATCTGTAAAATCTTCTAAAGTCATTCCAGCTTCTTGCAAAATATCTGTACGATAACAAGCAATTGCTGCTCCGTTGTCAAAAGGCACTCCATAGTGTTTTCCATCTACAACAGAAAAATCTGTTTTACCAGAGGCAAATTCTGAAAAATCAATTTTCTCTTCAGAAATTTCTGTAAATATATCCGGATAAGATAATACATTTTTTTGGAATGCATGGTCTTGCATCAAAAAAATATCTGGCAATGTGCTTAGATCTCCTGATGTACCAGCCGTAGTAAGTCTAGACTGTACATCTACATCTCCAACTTCGACAATATCAATTTTCACATCTTGATGAGCTTCTTGATAAATTTTTGCAGCTTCTTCCATTGCAAAAATATTAAATGTTTTGTCCCAACACCATACTGTAATTGTATTATCGTCTTTTTTTGCCTCTTTATTGCTTTCACTTTGATTTCCGCATGCTGCAATACCCATTGCCATCGCAGCTGTCAATAAAATTGCCACTATTTTTTTTCTCATTTGTTATATTCTCCTTCTACCATGCTCCTCGATACCCTATTGTTACCGCACTATTCTGAGCTCCTGCTTCCATCGAATCTTGAACATTCAATCCATTCAAAATCCCATATAAAAATCCGGCAATAAAACTGTCGCCTGCACCCATTGTATCAACAACTTTACACTCTATGATTCCAAATCGATACCAAGAATTTCCATCATACCCAATGCTTCCATTTTTCCCCAATGTTGCAATAATGACTTTAGGTCCTTTTTGTTGCATTGCTTTCATGAATTCCTTTAATTGTTCCATACAATTTTCTTTTTCTTTTAAGCCCATGCTATGATATTTCTGTCTAAACTCATTGCGTGATTCCTCGTCAAAAGAGAAGAATGCATATGTCACATATGGAATCGCTTTCTCAACAATTGGATTTGCAAATTTATTTGCAAAATCAAATGCAACTGGAATTTCTTTCGAAATAAGTGGAAGCTCATCTTCAATCATTCCCCAAATTCCTGTAACCGCTAAATCATGTTTCTTTATAAAGGAAATGTCTTGTTCTCTTAGCTTAAAGTCTGCCAAAACACCTTCTTCATATTCTCCAAACACTCTATCTCCATCTACAATGTCAACATGTGAAACTGCGGTTTTTCCATCTAGCACTTGAATATGAGAAGTATCGACTCCTTTATTTTGAATTGCACTTATCATGATTTTTCCGAATGAATCAGTTCCAACAGCACCTGTATAAGAACTTTCTCCACCTAATCGTTTTATGTATACAGCAACATTCACTGGGTTTCCCCCTGGATAAGATTCATTCAATGAATCATAATAATCAATACAATTATCTCCTATTGCTGCTACTCTTATCTTTCTGTCCATTTTGCCACCTTAATAGTCCAGACGTCTGTAATATCTTCTGATTTCCATAGGATGGCAATTGACTTTTTCCATATGTGCATCAATTCTCTGTGTTACCGCATGCATCACTAAATGTGATATATATCCTCTGTACTCTGGACTAATTCCTTTTAATTCAAATTTCTTGGTATCAATAATATTGTATTTTCCACAAATGCGTGGCAAGAAGTTTGCAACGCGCTCGCTCAATGATCTCTGAGAATCTTCCCCAATAAATACTGTAACTGGTGTATCTTTGTCAATTACTTCTAACATTCCATGGAAAAATTCTGCACTGTGGATAGATTTTGTACGAATCCAATGCTGTTCTTCCCAATAGCACATTGCATAAGAATATGTGGCACCATACTGGTTCCCAGCCCCAACAAAATAATGAATTTTGTCGTCCTTATGACGATTTGCAAATTCTTCTCCGAAAGCATCTGCTTCCTTTTCAACTTCCACAAGTGCAGTTGCCAAATACTGATCCAACTCCTTGTATAAATCCTCATATTCTGGAAATTCTCCTGCATTGTACATAAATCTATCTGCTACCATATAAAATTTCAATTGTTCATTGGCAGGATATGTAATCACATAATCTACAAGTTTTGCAAGTTCTGCAGTAGCAACATCAATAAAACCAATCACCCTTGCTCCACTCTTCTGTGCTTTTTTTACTCCATCTACGATTTCAGAAGTTGTTCCTGTAACAGACGAAATAATTACAATAGTTCCTTCTCCAACTTTTTTATTTCCAGTTGTCAAATACTCTGCTGCGTTTTCAACAAAAAATGAAAGTTTTGATTTTTCTTTCATATGAACCTCTGCCTGGAGGCAAGATGCATATGTTCCACCGATACCGAGCCAACAAATATTCTTGTATCCTTCTTTACAAATTCCATCAATCAATTCATTAATTTGATTTCTCAGAGCAAGCGCTCCATTCACACTTTCAATCTGTTTCTGTTCATTAAATTTCAACATAGTGTTTTCCCCTTTCTCTTCCTTTGCATTGGCGACTATTTTTAAATTTAATATACCACTTTTTTTATTTTTTTCAATACTTCATGTAAAGAATATTGAATATTGTTGTATTTTTATAAATATAAATGCATTTATTTATACATAATGCATATATTTCTTTTATTCTGGTATGAAACACATTTCAAACTTACTATACCAGTTTTTATATTTATTTTTTATTTATTCATTTCTTTTTTCCTTTCCATTTGCTTTTTAAGAACTGACAACGTATAATTTGATTATAATTTACAAGTAAATTATAATATTAGGAGTTCTTATGAAAAAAAATTTATTAACTTTAGATGTTGCATTATCAAAAGAAATCAAATACATGCTAAAGGAAGAACACTATCTTCCAGGTGACAAACTGCCTTCGGAACGAAAGCTGGCAGAGCTGTTTCATGTACAACGCTTAACTGTTCGTGGAGCCTTGAATCTGTTACTTCAAGATAAAACAATTATCTCAAAACCACGAAGTGGTTATTACGTAGCGCCTAAACGCATTTTACAATCCATTCGTAATTTTTCCTTACATTCAGAGGAAGATAGCGGACAATTAACTTACGAATTATATGATTTCAAAAAAATAGAAGCAGATAACTATCTTGCAAGCGAAATGTTACTTCCTGAAAAATCGAAAATATACAAAATTGTTTGGCTTTATTCAGATGGTACTCAACTAATTTGTATCAATACAACTTATATTCCTGAATACATCTATCCAGATCTCACCCAACAAATTGCTGCTTCTGCTCCTGCAATTGATTTGATTACAAACAATTGTCAAATAACCTTGGCAAAATCGAATCAAAAAGTCACCTTACTTTACGCAGACATAAAGACTGCTCAAATTTTAAATATTCCTGTTGATAGCCCTTTAATGAAATACAAAGGGCTCATGTATGATAAACAAGGACATCTTGCAGTCTTTTTTGAAAATAATATGCTAATTGATCGTTTTGGTTTTATCAGGGAGGTAGTTTTATGAGCAATGATGATGTATTAGCCGCACAAATAAAATCTAGTATCATTACAAAAATTAAAACACAGGAATATCTTCCTGGGGAGTTGCTTCCTAGCGAACGGGATTTTGCAACAATGTATAGTGTAAGTCGGTATTTGATTCATGACATCTTTGACGAATTAATTAGCCAACATTACTTAATTCGCGTTCACGGAAAGGGAACTTTTGTCCGCAAACCCGAACAAAATCGAGTTGCTTTAGGAGTACTAAATGAATCAAAAAATGCCAGCTTTACCTCTTTAGTTCGTAACTTTGGTATTGAAATTTCCAATAAATGCTTAGGCACAGGTATAATCAAAAACAGAAAATACTTTGCAGATAAACTTGGACTTTCTGAAGAAGATGAAATATACGGTATTCATCGAATTCGTCTTGGAAACAAGGAACCTCTTGCAATTGAGTTTACCTATGTTCCTATTCATTTTTTTTCAGATATCGATAATTACAATTTTGAGCACATATCGCTTTATGATTATATGAAATCCAAAAATCATTTGCCTGTAAAATTTAATGAGACAATGGTGATGGTAGAAGCTGGCGAAAAACTTCAAAAGCACCTTCATCTTCCAAGTGCCACCTCTATCGTCAACTATATTGAATTCATAGGATACGATGAAAATGGGAATTTAGTTGAATATACAGAAAGTTATTCACGCCCTGATAAACTTGAAGTGCGCTTTGTCACAAATGATATCTAAATTCACTTTAATTTTACCGTTTAGTATGTGTATACACCATAAACAAAACAAGATAGAATATACACAAAATAATACTTTTGTTAGGGGCGGGGAAAATTGACCACCTAAAGCCGCTTAGAATTAACCATTTTTAGTCGAATAGAAAAGTCATTGTATTTTTCTCTTCGTGTTCTAAAATGATGTATGCCAATGCATCAGTAGAAATCACAATGGAAGAAAAACACAATGACTTAACTGAAATAATAGCACATGCCCTTAATGAAATGAAGAGGGAAATGGGAGAAAAATTTAATCCTGATAAAGTTAATCTCGCAGAATTAGAACGCAGGGCAGGAATTTCACGAGCCAAACTACGAAAAATAAAAAAATCTGGCTTTATTTCCGCTTTTACGTGCATTAGCAATAACTTGTTTATAAAATTCTACTTCTGTTTCTCCTTCAACAAATAGCACAAGGCATTTACTCATTCGCATCACACTCCAAATAATCATTCAAATTATTTTCCGAATCTGCCAATAATGAGAACAGATAATCTCCCATACTCATTTTAAACGACTCGGCATCTTGCTGTAGCAATTTCTGCCCTGACTTTTTAAACGTAAAGAACTCTGCAATTCCGGGTTCTCTGTTCATTCCAACATGTATCCACGAAGGCTCCAAATAGCTTACAATATATGGTGAATGACTTGTAATAATGATCTTACAATCATCAAGCAACTGGCTAATAATTCTTATATATGCCTGAAACAAACTAGGATGCACAGAATTTTCCGGTTCTTCTATTGCTATCAAAGACACGTTACTCGTTCCCGATAGAATGATTCTTGCCAAAATCATAAATACCCTTTTTGCTCCATCCGACATCATTTCAAACCCTATTGGATGGCTTAAATTCCTATCTTTAACGAATAAAACATGAATCGAATTTGCTATTATGAAAGGGGCATTCTCTGGTAATTTATCATTTTCACTGCCCTTTAACTTAAACTGTTTACAACAATATCTTCTATATCAGGAAACAACTGAGAATATACATCTTTAAGCAATTCAAATTTGTCTGGATATTTTTCCTTGAGCTGATAAATTACTCTTGGTAAATTTTCCGCATTAATCATCACATCTTCTAATCCTTTTCTTATAATAGGATCAGGCTGATAAAAACGCTTTGCATCTTCCACTTTAATTTTGGATGAACATCTTCCTGTTTCTGAACTTTTATAAAATGCCTCTTCTTGATTTCTTTTGATAAGCTTATTATACTTTTATCCCTTCCCATCATATCAATTTTATCTTCGATATTACTCTTAATATAAGTCAATCCAAAATCTATCGCCGACAAAACATTGGATTTTCCAAAATTGTTCAATGATACCAATGCAGTAATATTATCAAAATTAATCCTAACATTTGATAAATTTTTAAATCCATCAATCAATACTGCTTGTATTTTCATAATGATACTTCCTTTCTCCATTGGCATACTGTAATACCACCACCTTTCACTTTAAAACGCAATATTTTTTTCATTTTATCATATCATTCACTACAACGAACACATTCATCTTAATATACACGTCAAGCTGTCTGTGTTTAATTAGTCTTTTGCCCAATCCAGAGCATAAACCTACAATTCCCATCATCAGACAATTTGTTAATACCAACTCCAGTAAACAGCCGCTTCTTCTAAAGTCAAATTGTTCTTCCCCTAGATGGAAACCTCCTGCTTCGTAGGCACTTCCCCCTCTTCTTTTACGACAGGAAATTATTTACACAGATTCAGGAACGTTGTGTACCATAATCCTTCCTCATTTGTAAGAATAATGATTTACTTCTAACATTTCGTTAAACTTGTTATATATATCCTTCTACATAACGAATTGCTGAGAGGCATTTTTACAGGAATTTCTGAGAAATTTATAAAAGTTTTAGAATTTCTGATGTGCGATATAGAATAAAAAATAACCACCTACAACACTGATTACTTCCATTTTGATATTTAGATATTTCTAATAAAACAAAAAACAGCTGGGTGTACCAACTTTTTTGGTACACTCAACTGTATCTTTTATTACTAGTTTTCTTTTACACCATTCTTTTGCAGAGTCCTTCTCTTAGACTTTTAAAAAATTTGGTGTAAATGTGGTGTAGTAACCTGTTTTTCTGTTTAAAATATAGCTTAAAATTTCTTGCTCTTAGTACAGTTTTGCTCCAGCTGGAATCTTATCATCCAGGATCAGAACATTGAGTCCTTCTCTTCCTTCTACAAGGTGTGTAGCGGAGATAATCATACCGCAAGAATCAATTCCCATCATCTTACGTGGTGGAAGGTTTGTGATTGCAAGCAATGTCTTTCCTACTAAGAATTCTGGCTCATAGTAATCGTGGATACCACTTAAGATGACACGATCTTCGCCGCTTCCATCGTCTAATACAAATTTCAGAAGTTTTTTGCTCTTTGGAACTGCTTCACATTCTTTTACCTTTACCGCACGGAAATCTGATTTGCTGAATGTGTCAAAGTCTACCATATCTTTAAATAATGGTTCCACTTCTACATTAGAAAAGTCGATTTCTACCTTAGCCGGCTCAGCTGCAACCGGTGCTTCTACAGCTTTTGGAGCTGCTGTTGTTGACTGTGCAGCATTGTTTGCTTCGTTCTTAGCAGCGCCCTGTGACTTCATTGTCGGGAACAGGAGAACGTCTCTGATCGCTGCGGAATCTGTGAGAAGCATACACATTCTGTCAATTCCGAATCCGATACCACCTGTTGGCGGCATACCAATCTCCAGTGCATTCAGGAAGTCTTCGTCTGTTGTGTTCGCTTCCTCATCACCTTGTGCAAGCAACTCTTCCTGTGCTTTGAAACGTGCTCTCTGATCGATCGGATCGTTTAACTCTGAGTATGCGTTTGCCATTTCCCATCCATTCATGAAGAATTCGAAACGCTCTGTATATTCTGGATTCTCCGGTTTCTTCTTTGTCAGCGGAGAAATCTCGATCGGATGATCCATCACAAATGTAGGCTGGATTAAATGTTCTTCTACAAATGCCTCGAAGAACAGAGAAAGGATATCTCCCTTCTTATGGCGCTCTTCAAACTCTACTTTATGTTCTTTGGCGAGTTCTCTTGCTTCTTTGAGTGTAGTCACTTCGTTCCAGTCGATACCAGTGTATTTCTTCACCGCATCTACCATTGTAATTCTCTCAAACGGTTTTCCAAGATCCATCTCTACTCCACCGTAAGTAATCTTCGTTGTTCCAAGAACTTCCTGTGCCACAAAACGGTAAAGATTTTCTGTCAAATCCATCATTCCGTTGTAATCTGTATATGCCTGGTATAATTCCATCAATGTAAACTCTGGGTTGTGTCTTGTATCAAGTCCTTCGTTGCGGAATACTCGTCCAATCTCATAGACGCGTTCCATACCACCAACGATCAGTCTCTTCAAATATAATTCCAGGGAGATACGCAGTTTGAAATCTTCATTGAGTGCATTAAAATGTGTCTCAAATGGTCTTGCTGCTGCTCCTCCTGCATTAGAAACGAGGATTGGAGTTTCTACTTCCATGAATCCTTGTCCATCTAAGTATTTTCTGATCGCGCTGAGAATCTTAGAACGTTTGATAAATGTATCTTTGACGTCCGGATTCATGATCAGGTCTACATATCTCTGACGGTAACGTAAATCTGTATTGGTCAGACCGTGGAATTTCTCAGGAAGGATCTGAAGACTCTTCGATAACAATGTCACTTCCTGCGCATGGATAGAAATCTCTCCCATCTTTGTGCGGAACACATCTCCCTTGATTCCGACAATATCACCGATATCCATCTTTTTGAATGCTTTATAAGCTTCCTCTCCGATGTTATCTCTTGCGACATAAGACTGGATATTGCCCTGTAAATCCTGAACATTGCAGAAAGACGCTTTTCCCATCACACGTTTGGACATAATACGTCCTGCGATCGCTACGTCTTTTCCTTCCATCTCTTCAAAATGATCCTTGATATCCATGCTATGATGTGTCACATCATACTTTGTAATGACGAACGGGTCATTTCCACTTGCCTGCAGATCTGCCAGTTTCTCCCGGCGCACCTGTCTGAGCTGGTTTACGTCCTGCTCCTGTACCTTCTTCTGTTCAGCCACTTCTCTCACTCCTTAGTTTGCTCTTTCAATTTTTAACACTTTGTATTCCATAACGCCTGCCTGCGTCTCTACCTGGATCTCGTCTCCGACTTTCTTGCCAAGCAGTGCCTGTCCTACCGGAGATTCGTTGGAGATCTTACCCTGAAGGCTGTTTGCCTCTGTGGAACCTACGATCTTAAACTGAATTTCCTCGTCAAATTCCTTGTCATATACGAGTACAGAACATCCGATATTAATCTTATCGAAATCTACTTCATCCTCTACAACAACTTCTGCATTCTTTAAAATCTTCTCTATCTCTTCGATTCTTGCTTCGATATCTCTCTGTTCATCTTTTGCAGCATCGTACTCTGCATTCTCTGATAAATCGCCCTGCTCTCTTGCTTCTTTGATCTTTGCTGCAACTTCCTTACGTTTTACTACTTTGAGGTTTTCCAGCTCTTCTTCCAATGCCTTTAACCCTGCATAAGTAAGTATTGTTTTTTTGTCTGCCATTGCATATTACCTCCTTGTATGCTTATAACATTCCCCTATTATTTGTCAGCTTTTCAGCGAATATTTCCTGTAAAATAATTCTATTTTCACAATTTCAACATTATACATGTTTTTGCCTATAATGTCAATTTGTTTCCAAGTAATTGTTCCAATTCCTCGTAACTTTGCACTTGATTGATTTCTGCCCGCAAAGCCGCTGCTCCTTTTAATCCAGTCGTATACCATCCGACATGTTTCCGCATCTCCCGGATCCCGAGATAATCTCCTTTATACTCGATCTGAAGCCTTGCATGACGCAGCATAGTCTCCTTTAATTCTTCCAGCGATAGGCGTGGCGGAATCTTTCCGGTTCTATCATATTCTACTAACTCTCGAAAGATCCATGGATTTCCCTGTGCGCCTCTTCCTACCATTACTCCATCACATCCAGTCAGTTTCTGCATCCGCACAGCATCTTCTGCGGAAGTCACATCTCCATTTCCGATGACCGGGATGGATACTGCCTCTTTCACTTTCCTTATGATCTCCCAGTCTGCTTTTCCAGAATAGTACTGCTCTCTTGTCCGGCCATGCACTGCCACTGCAGCGCCCCCTGCCTCCTCGATCACCTTTGCGATTTCCACTGCATTAATGCAAGAATCATCAAATCCTTTCCGGATTTTAACAGTGACCGGCTTTTGGATCGCCTTCACTGTCTTGCTCACGATCTCATAGACAAGCTTTGGCTGTTTCATCAGCGCAGAACCTTCTCCATTTTTGACAATCTTAGGCACCGGGCATCCCATATTGATATCGAGGATCGCAAACGGAAGTTCTTCAATCTGCTTTGCAATCTCACTGATCGTATCCGGCTCAGAACCGAATAGCTGAAGAGAAACCGGTCGTTCTTCCTCGTGGATCCGAAGAAGGTCCTGTGTATTTTTATTCTTGTACTGGATTGCCTTCGCGCTGACCATCTCCATGCAGAGAAGTCCTGCCCCCTGCTCCTTGCAGAGCAAGCGAAAAGGCAGGTCGGTCACTCCTGCCATCGGTGCCAGTATATATGGATTCTCCAGCTCTACTGTCCCTATTTTCAATCTATTTTTGTGTATCATCTCTTTCCTTTCTGCTTTTTACTTCTTATTCTTCTCATACAGAATCCGAAGTCCGTCCAATGTCAGATTCTGATCATAGGCATCAAAAACGTCTGTCTCCGAGACAATGATCTTACCAAGGCCTCCGGTCGCAATGACTTTTACATTCTCCAATCCTGTTTCTTTTTTCATCTTTTGGACAATATACTCTGTCTGCCCGATATACCCATATACAAGTCCCGCCTGCATACTTGTAATTGTTTCCTGTCCCATGATCACTTCCGGCTTCTTGATCTCAATCTCTGGCAGCATCGCTGCCCCGCCCCAAAGAGCCCGTGCAGAGGTACGGATTCCCGTTGCAATGCATCCTCCCATAAAGGAACCATCCTCTGCGATCATATCATAGGTCGTCGCTGTCCCAAAATCGACGACGATCACCGGACCGCCATATTTTTCATATGCAGCAACTGCATCTACAATCCGATCCGGTCCCATGCGCGGATTATCCATCCCGATCTTAATTCCCGTCTCAATCTCTCTTGAGACTACAAGGGGATATACATCCAGATATTTAATAATCGCACTTGTCAGAGAGTGCATAATATCCGGCACGACAGAAGCAATGATGACTGCATCGATCTGCCGGATCTCAAACCCTTGGTGTTCAATCAGATCACACAGAGAAATCCCATATTCATCTGATGTTCTCGGAAGCTTTGTTGTCATTCTAAATTTCGCTTCCAGCTTTTCTTCCTTATATACACCCAGTGTAATATTTGTATTTCCAACATCTATAACCAATAACATTAAATTTCTTCTCCTAAGAAAAATACTTTATAGTAAAGCTCCAAAGATCTCAACAGTTCTTCTTTTGTTTGCTGTATCTCTTTGATCTTGAGCTTGCTTCCAATTTCATCAAACATTGGATCAAAATCCTCGGTCGTCACTTCAAAGCAAAGTGTTCCATCTTCTTCAAAGACGAGTGTGAGGATCCCCCCCACATCTTCTGTGTAAAGTACACACAGAATCTTCAATTCATCCTGAATTTCCTGCGGCAATGCCTCAAAATCCGGATTTAGATAATATTTTTTTTCATACGAGTTCGCCCCGCACAATACTACTTTCTCTTCGTACATGTTTTTGTTACTCCATTTTTCTAATTCATTTATGCTAATACGCATATCCGTAAATTCCGCGCACCGATACTTCCCCGGCATAAACCGTGCAAATCTCTCCCGCTTCATTTTCTACTAGCAGTTCTCCAGCTTCATTGATCCCCAGTGCTATGCCGTCCCAGTTTCCCTTTGGTTCCAGAACTGTCACTCTCCGTCCACAGTTTACTGACTGCTCATTGTATCTCTGCTGCACAAAACGAAGGCTCTGTTCTTTTTCAAACGCTTCATAAAGCGTCTCAAACCGCTGCATGATCTCTGCGATCAACTCAGATCTCTTTATGGAAACCTTGCCTTCTAGCAGAAGGGACGTCGCCTTCTCTCTAAGCTCTTCCGGAAATTCCTTCCGGTTTACATTTACTCCGACTCCGACAACCACATAGTCAATGTAATCAATCTCTGCGCTCATCTCTGTCAGAATCCCACAGATCTTCTTTCCGCCAATCACAAGATCATTTGGCCACTTAATCTTTACCTCAAGATCAGTCTTATCTCTTACTGCCTCCGCCGCGGCAATCGCCATCAAGATCGTCAGCATCGGCGCCTTGTCCGGAGCAAACTGCGGTCGCAGCAGCAAAGACATAAAAATCTCAGTTCCTTTTGGGGAATCCCAGCTTCTTCCTCTGCGTCCTTTTCCGGCACTCTGCCTGTCTGCCACAAAAAGTGTTCCATGCACAGCTCCCTGCCCGGCTGCCTGCTTTGCACGAATGTTCGTAGAGTCTGTCTCTGCATAATATTCTACACACTTTCCAATTGTCCGTGTCTCAATCCTGCTTTCCATCTCTTCTTTAGAAAGCACATCCGGGCTCTCTTGGAGTCGATATCCTTTGTTTCTCACCGCCTCGATCTCATATCCTTCTTCCTTCAGCTGTGAGATTACTTTCCAGATGGCAGTCCGGGACACTTGGAACCGTTCACACAGCTCCTGCCCGGAGACATGCCCACTGCTTTCCCGAAGCACTTTTAATATCTCTGCCTTCATGATCATGCTCCCAGAGTGGCAGCCATCACTGCCTTGATCGTATGCATACGATTCTCCGCCTCATCGAATACTTTCGACTGTGCAGACTCAAACACCTCGTCGGTGACTTCCATCTCTTTAATCTGGAAACGTTCTCCCATCTCTTTTCCGACCTCAGTCTCCCAATCGTGAAATGCCGGCAGACAGTGGAGAAAGATTGCCTGCTCTCCCGCATTTTTCATCACATCCATTGTCACCTTGTACGGGGTCAGATCACGGATTCGTTCTTCCCACACACTGTCTGGCTCTCCCATAGATACCCATACATCTGTATAAATAATATCTGCATCCTTAGTCCCTGCGCTGACATCTTTTGTCAGTGTGATCGTTGCGCCAGATTCCTCTGCAAATTTCCGGCATTCTTCCACAAGTGCCTGGTCCGGAAAGTATTTCTCCGGTGCACATGCCACAAAGTGCATTCCCATCTTCGCGCAGGCGATCATCAGAGAATTTCCCATATTATAGCGGGCATCCCCCATATACACAAGCTTTCTTCCCGCAAGATCTCCAAAGTGCTCCCGGATGGTTAACAGATCTGCCAGCATCTGTGTCGGATGATATTCATTCGTAAGCCCGTTCCAGACTGGAACGCCTGCATACTTTGCCAGTTCCTCAACGATTTCCTGTCCATATCCGCGGTATTCAATCCCATCAAACATTCTTCCAAGCACCCGTGCAGTATCCTTGATACTCTCCTTCTTCCCAATCTGTGACGCAGCCGGTTCCAGATAGGTCGTTCCCATTCCGAGATCGTGGGCAGCCACCTCAAAAGAACAGCGGGTTCTCGTACTTGTTTTTGCAAAAATCAGCGCTACATTTTTCCCGCGCAAAGTTTTAGTCAAGATACCCTGCTTTTTCTTTTCCTTCAGTTCTGCGGCCAGATCAAGAAAATATGTAATCTCTTCTGCGGTAAAATCTTTTAATGTTAAAAAATGACGTCCTTTTAAATTCATACTATTCTTCCTTTCCCATCGCAAGGAGCAGTTCCGTAAAATATGGAACAGCCTCTTTGTTGTCTTTCTTTTCATATTTTTCTTTCATAAGATCAAATAATTCTTCCACGGTATAGATCCGGTACTTTGGGACATGCAGATATTTTGCGCTCGCCTCCAACATTGCAAGATACAACTCTGCTTCCTTTGTGCGCAGCGGAAGCTTCAGCCAGAATGCAATCTCCCTGCGGTCATGCTCTGTCAGGCCCTCAAACTTCTTTTCATAATACCACTCTTCTTTCGTTTGTTCAATATAGTAAATCGTACCCGCAAGTCCGTAGATTACTCGTTTGGCATCATAATATCCAATCTTCATATTCTGCCTGCTTCGCTTTTCCTGAAATTCAATAATACTCCCAAGCTTCACCCTTGGTGCAATCTCATAGACTGTCACATCGTCAGGTAAATATACCCTTGGCTCTCTTCCCGGACCAAAAATCCGCACTTCGATAATATTCTGATACCCGCGCTCAACAAGTGTTCCAAGCGGTACATTGTTGATCACGCCCCCGTCCATATACTTCTTCCCATGCAGTTCTTCGTTTTTAAACCCAATCAGATAAGCGCTCGCCAGAAGAAAATCCTCCAGCAGTCCTTCCGGAATATCTTCGATTCCAAGCTCCAGCTCCTTCATATCTGACAAAGAAAATGTAAGCAGATAAAATGCAATTTTTGACTGTCTGATTTTCTCTTCATCCACCATTTCATGGATCAGTTCCCTCAGCGGTGTAACATCCACTCCCCCATTTTTTATCACAGTGAGCACTTCATGGATTGCTTCGTGGAGCGGAAGTTTTCTGTCAAACAATTCCTGCATGATCTGGTCATCTACATCCATGACTCTTGAAAAAGTGATCTTCTCCCAGATTTTCTCCGCTCGCTCCAGATCCCCCATGCAGACAAGTGCACCGTTTAAAGCTCCGACCGATGTGCCTGCCACTGCACTGATCTTGACACCGGCCTCCCGCATCGCCTTCCACGCTCCAATTTGATATGCTCCTCTGGCGCCTCCACCGTCAAATACAATTCCATATGTTTTCTCAAGATCTATCACCGGTTTCACAAAATCCCCTCCTGTCAGGTGGAAAGCGAAGGGGCCGCCGCAAAATCCTTTGCAGCAGCCGCCTTCCTCTTATGACTTTCCTCTTTTATTTCTTTATTGTTCTTTCTCTGTCTTTGCAATCTCTGTCACAGACTTCACAAGTCCTGCGATTCCCTGAATCTCAGAAGGAATAATAATCTTCGTCGCTCTTCCATTAGATGCCTTTTCAAATGCCTCAAGACTCTTCATCGTCAGAACTGCCTCATCTGCTCCTGCCTCTTTCAAGAAACGGATACCGTCTGCATTGGCTTTCTGCACCTTGAGGATCGCCTCTGCCTCACCTTCTGCTTCACGAATCATCTTCTCTTTCTCTGCTTCCGCTCTAAGGATCGCAGCCTGCTTCTCTGCCTCTGCATCAAGGATTGCAGACTCCTTGTTACCTTCTGCCACAAGGATTGTAGACTTCTTCTCACCTTCTGCCTTCAGAATCGCTTCACGTCTCTCACGCTCTGCCTTCATCTGCTTCTCCATAGCATCACGGATCGCAGCCGGAGGAATGATATTCTTTAACTCTACACGATTGACTTTAATGCCCCAAGGGTCTGTTGCAACATCGAGGGATGCCCGCATCTTCGTATTGATTGTCTCTCTGGAGGTAAGTGTCTCGTCTAATTCCAAATCACCGATGATATTACGAAGGGTTGTCGCGGTCAGATTCTCGATCGCCATGATCGGATTCGCCACCCCATAGCAGAATAACTTTGGATCTGTAATCTGATAAAACACAACTGTGTCAATCTGCATTGTAACGTTATCCTTTGTGATCACCGGTTGTGGCGCAAAATCTACTACCTGCTCTTTTAAGTCCACTTTTCTTGCTACCTTCTCGATGATCGGCACTTTGACATGGAATCCTACTCCCCATGTTGTCTTATAAGCACCCAGTCTTTCGATTACCATCGCTTGTGCCTGCGGCACAATCTTAATACACGAAATCAGAAGCCCTACAATAATGATAAGAAAAACAATTCCAAGCACCATCGTCATGATGCTTCCTGTTGCGTAATACATAGAAAGTCCCCCTTTCAACGATCCGTCTCTCTTTTAGACAGAATCTATTGTGTTATTTATTTTCCTTATCTTACTATAATTTTCTTCCAAATACAATAGTCAGATACAAAAAAGATACCGTCTGAATTTCGGTATCTTTTTTGTAAGAAGTGCAGAATTTTCTGCCACTCTTATTTCCTCTCTTCCTTTTAATAACGTACTGGCTTTTCCGTAAAAACCGATACTCCTCTATCTCCCTCTTCTTGACTTTTCTTCTGCAAGGATCGCTGCGCCCAGCGCCCCCGCATACCTTCCATCTGCAGTCGACTCCACGTTCTTTCCAATCTGCTCAGAAAGGCGTCTTGTAAAATATGCGCTGTGACTCAGTCCTCCTGTCAGGATGACACGGTCTGTCATTGCCTTTCGCATAGCAAGCTGCGCTACCTTCGTCACAACAGAGTCCACAACACCTGCTGCGATATCCTCCCTGCTTCTGCCTTCTCCAATATAATTGATAACTTCTGATTCCGCAAAAACAGTACAGAGAGAACTGATTGGGAGCACGGTTCCCTTTTCTGCCAGATCAAAAAGTTCCTGCAGTGTCACACCAAGCCTGTTTGCCATGATTTCCAAAAACTTTCCAGTTCCTGCTGAGCACTTATCATTCATCAGAAAATCCTGTACCATTCCGTTCTCGATCAGTATGACTTTCGTGTCCTGACCTCCGACATCAATGACCGTACAGTCTCCTCCCGCCAATTCTCTTCCGCCCCTTGCATGGCAGGTGATCTCCGTGATCACATAGTCGGCAAAATCTACTGCGATCCGGCCATACCCGGTCGCAACGACTTTCGTCTCATCTCCCAGAACATCCACATCATTTTCCTTTAACTTCTCTTTGATCGTCTGTGTTGTTTCCTTGCTGCTCCACCCCGTAGGAAGCACAAACTGCATATCGGATGTCCCTCTTACTACTACCTTCGATGCGGTGGAGCCAATATCAATCCCTACATAATTCACGTTTCTTACCTCTTCTGACATGTTACAGCATCTCCAGGAATGCTGTGATTCTTGTATTGAGCTGACCGATGTCTGCCTGAGAATAGTCTGTCTCTACATTAATATAAGGAATTCCCTTCTTCTCATTGACAAAACGGCGGATTCCCAGTGTCTCCACATTATATGTATGACATGCCTGAAGTGTCATCTCTACAACTCCGTCTACTTTGTACTCATCGATCAGACGATCTAACAATTCCAGTCTGTTTGGGTTCGGTGTCATTACAGAACATCCGATATCAATGTATCTTCTCGCAAGTGCATCGTATACATCCGGATTCTCCTCATCAACCAGCTTATCGATAGATTTTGCACCACTGCAGTTCTCGTAAGTCACAACGACACCGCCATTCTCTTCGATTGCTTTGATCACCTTCTCGCTTGCTCCCCCTACCGGACATCCAGTCAAAAGGATTCTAGGTCTCTTGTTTAACATCTTTCCTTCTGCATATTCTCTCTCGATTTTTTCAACAATTCCGTCCACCTCTGCCGGGATCGCTGTTCTGTCGAATTTGAAGCCACTTCCATAGAGTACCTTAAACTGATCCATACCTGTGATCGGCGCCGGATCATGTTTCATCACTTCATAAAATCTCTTTAAAGACTTGCGGACCTTATTTTCTTCATGAATTGCCTTGCGGATATCGTCCTCCGTGATCGTCACTTCAAATTTCTTCTCTAAATATTCTTTGAAACGGATGATTTCGCTCTTCCACAATTTCAGTGCTTCCTCACTCTGTGTGTTCGGCAGTTCCATCAGAAATACATCTTTAAACTCTGACATATATTCATACATCTTCTTTTTTCCATCACAAGTCGTCTCTCCGACAACTACATCTGAAAAATAGAAAAACGGACATTTATCCGCTTTCGCAAATCCATAGCTGGATTTGATCAGCGGACATAAGTTTTTCGGAAGATCTTTCTCTGCCTCTGTAATCGTCTCATCTGATGTAGAACATAATCCAACTGTCGCTGCTCCCATAGCCGTTGCGATTTCCTTTGGAAAATATGTACAATATGCTCCGACTACCGGGATTCCCTTATCTTTTAATTGCTTCATAGCAAGAAATGAGTTTTTGCGCTGCTCGGCAAACTCTTCAAATACTTCTGGTAATTCTTTAATCACTTCCATGTTAGTTTTCCTCCATATTTCGACCTTTACTTATGATGATATAGTCGTTTTAAAACGAAGTCAAATTGCTATTTTTTATAATATTATAGATACTTCCTATAAGATTATCTGCGAAATCTATGACTTATAAAAAATGTCTGGAATCCTGCGTTTTCGATGTTTTCACATCTCCTGCAGAACTCCAGACATTTTTTTACTCCCCTATTTTCTTTTTTAGTGGAACCAGTGATTTCCGATCAGCTGTCCGTAATCACCATTTCCAAAATAAAGTGCCTCCCCGATCGGATTGGCTCCTGCGAGGGCATCTGCCGCTGCCTGATAGCAACTTGCCGTTGTCCGCCCGTCGGCAAGTACCGCATCCAGCTTGCCGGTAATTGCCGGTCCAAACTGTCCGCTCTGATAAATGACCTCTGTAATTGAGTTCGGGAAAATGCCGCTTCTTACACGGTTCATAACAACAGCCCCTACTGCAACCTGACCTTCATACGGCTCTCCCCCGGCCTCACAGAAGATCAACGCTGCAAGCAATGCCTGCTCCCCGCTGGTGGCAGCTGTCACTGCTTGCTGGGAAGCCTGTGCTTCTTGTGCCTGCTGCTGCGCCTGCGCTGCTGCCGCCTCTTCCTCTGCTTTCTTTTTTGCTTCCTCTGCTTTTCTTGCCTCTTCCGCCGCCTGCGCTGCCGCTCTTTGTTCTTCTTCAATCTGCGCTAACGTTTTCGCTGGTTCAGACTCCCTTGTCCGGACAATTGCTCCATTGTCTTCCATCGGCTTTTCTACAACCGGACACACCTGATCTGCCCTTCTGACTGCATCCGTTCCAAATGCAAGGGAATCGCTCTTCACATATCCGTTCACCTCATCTGCGGAAACTCTTGTCCATACAACCCCTTTTTCTTCCACATCTACAATTGTGTTGTGGTATAGTTTTCCAACAACTTCGCTTCCTTCTTCTCCCGCAAGCAGTACATCAGTCTCCCCATCCACGTTGGATACTGCCTTTTGGTGCCATTCCTGCGTGGATACTGCAACTGCTGCGACCTCCGGTATTTGCTCCAGCGCTGATGCCAATGCCGATGAAATTGTTTGTGTTTTCTCTATACTGTCAGTCTGCCGAGTTTCAGTTGATGCCACAGATATACTTCCGTCCATTCCTGCAGCTGTGAGCACACAAACCGCAGACAAAACTACTGCCAGCATCCTCTTATTCTCTTTTCTCATACTTTTCCTCCTGATTTTGCAATAAAACGAATTAAAAGTTAATTATATTATACTCTTTTAATTCATTTTTATTACATTTGTTACAAACTTATTACATTTTGTTTGTAGGAACATCCTAACAGCTTTTCTTTCATTTGTCAACTTTTCCGCTCTGGAAATTTTCTCCTTCCAAGATCCATCCCCTTTTGTCTCTTTCTCTCACACAATATCAAATGAATTTTCCATACAAAAAAGCAGCTGATCTTTTGGAACTTCCTCAAGATCAACTGCTATCCTTTTTAATGATACTCTTTGTCTATCTTTATTTCTTTGTTTATCTCTGATTTCTTCTCTGTCTCGCAGTTTCGAACATCAGCACGGAGGTGGCAATTGCTGCATTTAGTGATTCTACCTGCCCCTGCATAGGAATGCGGATCCATGTATCTGCCAAATCCGCGATTTCCTTTCGAAGTCCGTTTCCCTCATTTCCAATCAAAAATGCCGTCTTTTTCGTATAGTCTTCCTTGTCGTAACTATTTTTCCCATCAAGATGTGCGGCATATGTAAAAATACCGTGCGCCTTTACTTTTGCGATCGCTTCTTTTAAATCTTCCACATAGACAAACGGAACACGGTAAATAGAACCCATCGTTGAACGGATAACTTTCGGATTATAAATATCCACACTCTCCTTGCTGATGATGATTCCTGTCACCCCCGCTCCCTCTGCGGTTCGCAGAATCGTTCCAAGGTTCCCTGGATCCTGAAGGTTGTCCAAAACAAGAAGATGTGCATCTTCTGCCTCTAAAATATCCTCCAGACAGTAAGTGGACTGGCGTACGACACAGAGGATTCCCTGTGGTGTCTTTGTATCAGAAACATATTGAAAAACATGATCTGACAGATATTCTAACTTCCTTCTGTCTTTCAGCCTGTTGATTTCTTCTTTCTGTTTGTCTGCAAATGTCTCGGATACATAGACTTTCACAAGCTGCTCCTGTGGAATCTCCTGGTACATCTTGACTCCTTCCACAAGAAAGACTCCCTGCTCGTTCCGCACTTTGCTTTTTTTCTGAAGCTGCACCAGTTCCTTCACTCTCGCATTTGACGTGCTTGTAATCATACTTATTCCCCTTTGTATTTATTCAACATTTCATTACTTCCGATGAAAATCATAATAGTTCCTTCTTCCAGCGGCATCTCCGGCCTTACATTGACATCAACTTTCTCATCCTTTTTAATACCGACTACGTTAAATCCATAGCGCTCACGGATGCAAAGTTCACGCAAAGTCTTCCCGATCCATTTTTCCGGAACCCTTGTCTCTACGATACTATAATCCGGTGATAGCTCGATCCAATCTGCAAAATTTGTGGAGACAAGATTTTTGGCAACTCTTCTTCCCATCTCCATCTCCGGAAATACGATTGCATCTGCACCGACCCTTTTTAAGATGGATGCATGAAGCTCGTCCTGCGCCTTTGCAAGCACATACGGAATCCCTGCCTCTTTTGACAAAATCGTAGCCATAATACTAGATTCCATGTTATCGGCAATCGCCACGACTGCACCATCCAGATTGCGAAGTCCCAGAGACTGGATCACTCCCGTGTCATGCAGATCCGCGCGCATTGCGTAAGATACTTGATCTGCGATCTCTTGTACTTTTTCTTCCGCAATATCTACTGCGATCACTTCGCATCCGAGTTTCTCCAATGTCACTGCCACACTGGAACCAAATTTTCCAAGTCCAAATACTGCATATTGCTTTTTCATATTTTCTTATCCCCCTATCCAATCATCAGACGTTTCGCCGGCAGCTGTCTCACCTGGCTCATCGGATTTTTCTTTAATCCGAATGCCAGCGCCATTGTAACCGGTCCGATCCGCCCTGCATACATTAAGATCATAATCACAAATTTACTTGCGGTGTGAAGCGCCGGAGTCAGCCCCGTGGAAAGACCTACTGTTCCAATTGCCGAGGTCGTCTCAAACAAAATATCAAGAAATCCCGCCGATTCTATCACTGAAACAGCTATAGTCCCTATCATCAAGATTGTAAAAGACATCAGCATAACTGAAATCCCCGTCCGAATATTTTCTTCCGGAATTCTTCTTCCAAAGCACTCCGTATCCTTATTTCCTTTTACGACAGTAACCGCTGTAAGGAATAACATTGCAATCGTTGTCGTCTTCACCCCTCCGGCGGTACCGGCCGGGGAGCCTCCGATAAACATCAGAAGGCAGGAAATGAATACCGATTCTTCTCTTAGATCTCCCTGCGGCACGGTAAAGAATCCGGCCGTCCTCGTTGTCACTGACTGAAATGCCGCTCCCATCACCTTGTCTCCAAAAGAAAATTCTCCAAGCGTATCCGGGTTAGAAAATTCTAGAAACAGAAAACTGACTGTACCTGTCACAATCAGAATTGCCGTCATCGTCAGTGCAACCTTGGAGTTCAAGGTTAAAATCTTAAACATTCCACGTCTTCTCTCACCCTTTTTGCGAAAGTTTCTAATGTTATCAGTGATGTCAAACCACACGGTATAACCGATACCTCCTGCAACGATCAATATCATCGTTGTCAGATTGATCAACGGATTTCTTGCATATGCCGCAAAACTATCTGCCCCTAATATATCAATTCCCGCATTGCAAAATGCTGAGATAGAGTGAAACACACTATACCAAATTCCTTTCAAAAATCCATACTCCGGAATAAACTGAAATGCAAAAAAGATTGCTCCAATTCCTTCTACAACGAAGGTTCCCTTCAGAATACGCAAGATCCATTTCACCATACCTGACAAAGACTCCATGTTATACGTTTCCTGAATCATCACACGCTCTTTTACCGTGATCTTCCTTCCGATCACAACAAGAAAAAATGTCGATACTGCGACTACACCAAGTCCTCCAATCTGTATCAGAACAAGCAGTACCACTTTGCCAAGAAGCGTAAACTGCGTTGCCGGAACAACTGTCATAAGCCCGGTCACACAAACTGCCGATGTCGATGTAAAAAGTGCGTCTGTAAATGCAATCGGCTCTTGATTGCAGACCGGAAGCCATAGAAGTATTCCGCCGATCACGATCACGAGCAAGAAGCCTGCTGCAAGCATCTGCATCGTGCTTAATCTTACACTTTTTTCTTTCCACTTAAACATTTTCTTTCACTTTTCTCCCTTTATGCTTTTTGAATCAATTATACTACACTTCCCGAAAAGATAACAGTCCTAAAAAAAGAATCCCTGTACCAACAGCACAGGAACCCCTCACGCTGCCGACAGCCCTCATTTCCGGACTACGGCCCTTCTTTTCTTCTCTTATACTTTAAATCGGTACCCCACACCCCAGATTGTCTCAATATACTGCGGTTTGGAAGTATCGTACTCAATCTTCTCCCGAATCTTCTTAATATGAACTGTCACAGTCGCAATATCCCCGATCGATTCCATATCCCAGATCTCACTGAATAATTCATCCTTTGTATATACGTGATTCGGATGCCCTGCAAGAAACGTCAGAAGGTCAAATTCCTTCGTCGTAAATGCCTTCTCTTCTCCATTGACCCACACCCTTCTCGCTGTCGTGTCAATCTTTAAGCCACGGATCTCAATAATATCATTTGTCTGTACATTGCTTCCGATCAAACGCTCATATCTTGCAAGATGCGCTTTGACTCTCGCCACAAGTTCGCTCGGACTAAATGGCTTTGTCATATAATCATCTGCGCCAAGTCCAAGTCCCCGGATCTTATCGATATCATCCTTTTTGGCAGAGACCATAATGATCGGTGTATTTTTCTTCTGACGTACTTCTCTGCAGATTTCAAATCCATCCACTCCCGGAAGCATCAGGTCAAGGATCACCAGATCAAACTGGTCCGTCAGCGCCTTCTCAAGCCCCGTCTCTCCATCATTTGCAACTTCTACCTCGAACCCACTCAGTTCTAGATAATCTCTCTCCAGATCTGCAATCGTTTCTTCATCTTCTACGATTAATATTCTACTCATTTACCGGTACCTCCTGATATTTTCTGATTACAAAATACATGACCGTCCCTGTCCCTTCTCTACTTGTCGCCCAAATCTTGCCGCCATGCTCCTCGATGATCTTCTTCACAATCGAAAGTCCAATACCGCTTCCGCCCTTAGAAGAATTTCTCGATGCATCTGTCCGGTAAAAACGATCAAAAATATTCGGCAGATCTTTGGCGGCAATTCCTTTCCCATTGTCCTCCAGTTCCACCTGAATAAAATCACCGACGTCCTTCACCCGCAAGTTAATCCGCGCCCGCTTCTTATCCATATATTTCAAAGAATTCGTCACAATATTGTTGATGACTCGCTTTAACTGCTCGGCATCGCCGATGATGCGGATATCTTCCTCTACGTAATTGAAATATCCAAACTCGACATCTCTCTGCTCCAATTCCAACTTCAGATCTTCTGCACAATCATCAAAATATTCATTGACTGACAGTGTTGTAAAATTGTATGGAATTCGATTCGTATCAATCTTAGAGTAAAGTGTCAGTTCATTGATCAGAAGATCCATCTCATTTGCCTTATTATAAATCGTCCGGATATACTTCTCCATCTTCTCAGGTGTATCTGCAACACCATCCATAATTCCTTCTACATACCCCTTGATCGCTGTGATTGGTGTCTTCAAGTCGTGGGAAATATTACTGATCAGCTCCTTGCTCTCCTTATCATAGGCAAGCTTCTCCTCCGCATTGTCTTTCAGCCGCTTCCGCATCTCCTCAAAATCCTGACAAAGCTGTCCGAGTTCATCATCGGTATCCGGAATCAGCCGGAAATCTAAATTCCCTTCTTTAATATTCTTCGTCGCCTTCTGCATCTTCACAAGCGGAATCTTGATTCCTCTGTAAATCCAAACAACCAGCAGCGCTCCGGTAATGACAAGGATCACAATGACCGCCACAAGAATGTCTTTTAAGAATTGTGATACTTCCGGCAGCATGCTCGTTACATCTGTTACAATAAATGCACTGCACTTGTTCTTGTCATCACTGACAAAATCCACCTGCTTTACAAGTACCTGTGCTTCTCCGCCAATATATACACCATTCTCGGAATCTGCATTGTATTCCTCATAAGCCGGTAAATCCGGGATCACCACCTCCGTCTTCTGCGGATCTTCTCCCATATATACGATAATATCATCCTTTCTCACAAGAAGATAGGATCCTTTCTGCCGAAGCCTCTGGTTAAACTGCTCCAGATAAGAAGCATCTTCCAGCTTCTCCGGATCCTTATCCGCTGCCTTCTCCAGCTCATGATATGCCTCTTTCGTAATCCGGCTCGGCACCTGTACACTATTTAACAGTGCTTCATAGGTGGTCCCTGTAATTCCATATGTCTTCTCGATCGAACGAATTTGAAGTTGTGCGAATCCACAAAATACGGCGCTCGTCAAGAACACCGGCAAAATAATGATCGTCATAAAAGCAATGACCAGTCGTGTTTTTAATTTCATCGTGTCCAACCTCTTGTTCTATATACTTTCTATGCTTGTCTCAATCTGACTTCATTATTATATCATGCCACCTTGTTAAATACACCAAAACATCTATAAACATTTATAAAATTTTTGTAAACCTTCGTACGACCCAGTATGCAAAAACTGCTCCACAGATTTTCCCTTATCTGTGGAGCAGCCATCCTTCTCATCTGATGATCGAAGTCTCTTATAAATATTTCTTTAATGCTTCTACTTTATCCAGTTTTTCCCATGGAAGATCTAAGTCGTTACGTCCAAAGTGTCCATAAGCTGCTGTTTGCTTGTAGATTGGACGGCGAAGATCTAACATTTTGATGATTCCTGCCGGTCTTAAATCAAAGTTCTCACGGATGATCTCTACTAACTTCTCGTTAGAAAGTTTTCCGGTTCCGAATGTATCTACCATGATCGATGTCGGATGAGCCACCCCGATTGCATAAGAAAGCTGAATCTCACATTTCTTTGCAATTCCTGCTGCAACGATGTTCTTTGCAACATAACGTGCTGCATATGCTGCAGAGCGGTCTACCTTTGTACAGTCTTTTCCGGAAAATGCTCCACCGCCGTGACGTGCCATTCCGCCGTAAGTATCTACGATGATCTTACGTCCTGTCACACCACTGTCTCCGTGTGGTCCACCGATTACGAATCTTCCTGTCGGGTTGATGAAGAATTTTGTCTGCGCATCTACCATCTCCTGTGGAAGTACCGGATCAAATACATATTTCTTAATATCTTCATGAATCTGTTCCTGAGTTACATCCGGATCATGCTGTGTAGATAATACAACCGCATCAAGACGCACCGGGATTCCCTCTTCGTTATACTCTACTGTCACCTGGCTCTTACCATCTGGTCTGAGGTAAGAAAGTGTTCCATCTTTGCGGACTTTTGTCAGCTGCAATGTCAGCTTGTGTGCCAGCGCGATTGGATATGGCATCAATTCTTCTGTCTCATCCGAAGCATATCCGAACATCATTCCCTGGTCTCCTGCTCCAATTGCATCGATCTCCTCGTCTGACATTTTGTTTTCTTTTGCTTCTAAAGCTTTATCTACACCCATTGCAATGTCAGAAGACTGCTCATCGATTGCTGTGATCACACCACAAGTATGTGCATCGAATCCATATTTTCCTCTGTTGTATCCAATCTGATCCACAGTATCTCTTACGATTTTCTGAATATCTACATATGCATTTGTTGTAATCTCACCCATAACAAGGACAAGTCCTGTTGTGATCGCTGTTTCACATGCCACACGGCTCATCGGATCCTGCTCCATCAGCGCATCTAACACAGCATCTGAAATCTGGTCACAGATCTTATCCGGATGACCTTCGGTTACTGATTCTGAAGTAAATAATAATTTTTCCATTCGTACGTTCCTTTCTTTTTTCTCTTTCTCTTTCGCCGGACTGTTCTGTCTTTCTCTGATAAAAAGTCATTTACCAAAACTCTCTGAGATAAAAACAGCAGCCCGACAACATTCGGACTGCTTTATACTCATAAATCAATCCTCTTATTGTTCGATTACTCGCTCAGGCTGGCACCTTCCGTTCACGGGGTTGCCGCAGCTTCACAGATCCTTTGTATCTCCACTGCTCTGAATAAGAGAAAGTTTCTATTATTCTGTTCTTGTTCCGTTAGAAATCATAACACTGATTGACAGGACCGTCAAGAGTCTTTTTGAGAAAACTTTTCTAGTTACTCTGTGCCTCTTTCATTGCCTGCTCTCCGTTTGTCTGGGCATCTTTGAGCGCTTCGTCAATTCCTTTTTCTCCGCTGAATACAAGATCAAGCTGTTTTCCAAGTTCATCTAACGCATTCTTGCCGCCGATATTTCTTGTTCCCTGGAAACCTTTGTCAAAGCATTCCAACGAAAGTTGTTTGATCGGTTTTTCCTCGAGTACTTTTGCGAACACCGGATCCTCCTGTGCAGATACACGCACTGGAATATATCCTGTCTCTGCCGCAAAATATGCTGTATTTTCTGTATTTGTCAGGAATTTAATATACTCCCATGCAGCTTGTTTCTGCATGTCTGTTGCAGAATCAAATACTGCCACATTTGTTCCGTAATACAGCTGATCATCTGTCTTATGTCCTGGAAGCGCTGCGGCATTGATAGTAATACCTTCCATCGTTCCTTCTTCTATGTATGGCAGTGCGGATGTAGAAGCTACACACATTGCAGCTCGTCCATCCTGCACCGGAACATTTGCATTTTCATCATCTCCGGCAAATCTTGCTGTCTTTGCCTGGAACATACTATTTAAAAATTCGATTGCTTCCTTTGTCTCCGGTGTATCAAAATACAATTCATTTGTTTCTTCATTCATCGTACTTCCACCTGCCTGTTTCAGCCAAGGTGCAATATCTGTGGAAAGGTTATTTGCAAATACACATCCATACACTTCCGGCTCGCCGTCCTTATCCTCGTCTACCGTCAGTTTCTCAGCTGCCGCTGTCCACTCGTCCCATGTCTTTGGAACTTCTACACCAGCTTCTTCGAACATAGTTTCATTGTAATATAAAACCATCTGACTTTTGTTAAACGGGATTGCATACTGTTTTCCATCCCAGATTCCATCTGCAAGGAACATCTCCGGAATATCTGCAAGGTCTTCCTCAGTAAATCCTGTCTGTTCATCTTCCATATATGGTGTCAGATCTGCCACAAGCCCTTTGGAAACATACCAGGATAATCTGTTGGAATAAATCTGCGTCATTGTCGGGAGCTGATCTGCCTTTGCAGAGGCCATCAATTTGTCAAACAGATCCATGTATCCTCCCTGATTCACTAATTTTACGGATACATTTTCATTCTGCTCCATAAAATCATCTGTAATTTTCTGGATTGCCTCCTCATTAGATCCTGACATCGCATGCCAGAATGTAATCTCTGTTTTTTCTGTCACTTTTGTGTCTGTTTTTTTCTCTGTTGACGACTCTGTTTTCGTCTCTTCTTTCTTCTCCGTTTCTTTTTTCTCCCCTCCACATGCGGTCAGCATGGATGCTGCCATCGTCGTGCAAAGAAGTGCCGCCAATACTTTTTTCTTCATCTTTCTTTTCCTCTCTCTTTTCGTTTTATCCTTTCAGTCCTGATTTGCTTACCCCTTTCACAATATATTTTTGTGTAAATAAATATAAAATGATCACCGGCGCAATCACCAGGATCGAAAAGGCCATTAAAATATGATATCTTGTTCCCGCCTCGGTTGAAAATGCTGCCATTCCTACCGGAAGCGTCCGCATCTCCTCTGAATTTGTCGTGATCAGAGGCCACATGTAGGAATTCCAGCAGTTAATGAATTTTAAAATAGCAATCGATGCAAGTGTCGGTATGGAACACGGAATTAAAATAGTAAATAAAAATCGCAATTCCGAGCAACCATTGATCTTCGCCGATTTATAATAAGAAATCGGAATGCTTTCAAACTGCTGTTTCAGTAAAAATATCGAAAAAATACTTGCACACCAGGGAATGATCAGCGCCTTATAACTGTCAATCCATCCCCAGTTGCTCAGTGTAATATAATTAGGGATCATCAGGATTTCTCCCGGAACCATCATGGTCGCTACAAGAACCAAAAACAGAGCATTTTTAAACCGGAATGGAATATATGCAAATGCATAGGCCGCAAGTATTGTTGTAAATACTTCCCCCACCGTCACCATCACTGCTGTAAACACACTGTTGAAAAAATATCTAGCATACGGTACTTGCTGCAATGCCATCTTGAAATTTTCCCACTGCCAGACAGATGGGATCCATTTTGGCGGCATCGATAATACTTCCTTTGCCGGCTTAAATGCTGTCAGAACCATCCAGACAAACGGAAGGCTGACCCACAAAAGTCCCGCAGCCAGAATGACATAGGACAGAACTGTCACCATCTTTTTCCCTTTTCTCATGACTTCCTCCTTTCTGACGAAAACAGAAACTGGAGCAACGTAAAAAATAGAATCACAAGAAACAGAAGAAATGCTGCCGCCGATGCGGTAGTAAACTCCCAGTGTCTGTAAAACTTATCAAAAATATAATAGACAATCGTAAGCCCGCTCTGAAGCGGCCCCGGTTTCTGCCCGTACATAATATAAACTTCATCAAAGATCTTAAAAGCTCCGATCAGTGATGTCACAGATAAGAATAAAATCGTCGGTCTTAAAATTGGAAGAATAATATGGCAGATCCTTCTAAATGACCCTGCGCCATCCATCCGTCCTGCCTTCACATATCTTTCATCTACCCCTTGAAGTGCAGCCAGCAAAATAATGATTTTATAGCCAAGCCCTTTCCACACACTTAATACAATCAAGATCGGGATGGTCATCTGCGCATCTGTAAGCCACGCTACTTTTGGCATCCCAAGCACTGAGAGAAGTGCATTGACCATTCCATAGTCTTTGTTGAGCATCCACCGCCACACAACAGCCACTGCGGTCGTCGATGTGACAAATGGAAGAAAATATGCACTTCTGAAAAATTTCTGAAACCGGATATTGGAATTTAAAATCAGGGCAAATACCAATGCCGTAATGATTCCAAGCGGTACCGAGATCACCGCAAATACTGCCGTATTTTTCATAGCAAGAGCAAACTCCGGATCTTTCAATACGTAGAGAAAATTGTCGAGACCGACTGCTTCCACCGTATCTGTCAAATAATCAAATTTCGTATAAAACCCCATAAAAAAAGACTTCAGCACTGGATAAAATTGAAAGACTGCTATGACAGAAAGTGCAGGCAGCAAATACAGAAATGCCCGAAACTGCGGATTTCTGATTTTCCATCTTCTCTTCATTATCTGTCACCCTCCCCTGGGAACAAATGAAGCCGCTTGACACGAAATGACACACGTTCCCCTTCTGAAAATGTCTTTTCCCATCCTACGCAGGCCGTCAACGCCTGTTCACCTGCTCGGAAATGAATGTACATATCTTTTCCAAGTGTCTGTATTCCGGTGATTACTCCCGAAATCGCTTCTTCCTCTGTACTGCACAACTCTAATGCCTCCGGACGGATGCCAACGCAAACATTTCCTTTCAGTTCTCCTGCCTCGTGTACTGTTCCTCTTTTCACGATCACATTCTCATCACCTAACAGCAGACAGATTCCATCTTCTACTTTTTCTCCCGGAACAAAGTTCATTGGTGGATTTCCAAGAAATTTCGCCGCAAACATATTTTGCGGCTCCATATACATCTCTTTTGGAGAAGAATACTGACTGATCTTTCCTTTCTCCATCAAAAGAATCTTATCCGAAATACTAAGCGCCTCTTCCTGATCATGTGTCACAAAAATAGTCGTGATCCCCAGTTGTTTCTGCACACGCCGGATCTCATCGCGCAGTTCAATGCGAAGTCTTGCATCCAGATTTGACAGTGGCTCATCTAAAAGTAAGATCTTCGGATTCTTTACGATGGCACGCGCAATCGCAACTCTCTGCTGCTGTCCACCCGATAATTTCCCCGGCTTTCTCTTCAAGTATTCTTCAATCTGAAGCATTTTAGCCGCTTCTTTTACTTTTTCTATCCGGTCTTTTTTCTTCCATCCTTGCATTTTCAGAGGAAATGCAATATTTTCCTGCACAGTCATATGAGGATAGAGCGCATAATCCTGAAACACCATTCCAATGTCCCTCTCTTCCGCCTCCAGTCCTCCGACATTTTCCTCATCAAAATAAATACTTCCTTCTGTTGCCTGCTCCAGCCCGGCGATGATCGATAAAGTCGTGCTTTTCCCACATCCACTCGGTCCAAGCAGACAGACAAGATCTCCATCCTCAATTTCCAAATTCAAGTGATCTACTGCAGTCACTTCTTGATACCGTTTGGTAAGATTCTCCAGTCTAATTCTCATCTTCCAGTTCCTCCAGTGTCCTCCCTGTCAGCGGAACCATCCGAAGAATGATTCCTTCTTCTTCCAGCATCTCTTTCAGCACCTGCATAAAGATTCCCATCGCTTCTTTCCGCTCTCCCTTTTTCAGATATGCTTCCAGATTCGGTTGTGAAGATAACTCTCCTCCCCAATCCGCAGAGAAAGTGTATTCGATCCCACAACTCGGACTGCCATTGATTCCTACTACTCCAAGCACTTCCACCCGCTCTGCACAGTTTTGATACTCCTTCACTTGAAGCACAATATCCTCCAGCATCTTTCTCGCCTGTCTTCTGAAAAAAGGATTATCAAACTGTTCTGAGGAATGTCCCCACCGTCTTCCACCGTACATCAAAAATTCCGGGCACGGTAATTGTATCAGCTGAATATCCTCCTCAATCACTTTTTTCAAAAATGCTTTCCTGTTTCTCTCCTCCTCCGTTTCAAACTCCACCGCATACTGAATCTTAGAACGCACATTTAGAATGCAATGGCTGACTAAAAGTAGTTTCTTCTTGTTTTTCATCCCTCGTATCCTCTTTCTTTCCATATTTTCTATACTGCAAAGAAAAGTTTCTCCGATTTTCTTTAACCTTCACTATAACATGGAACCTTAAGGATGAAAAATTGTTTATTTCTATAATACTCATTCATATTATCTATAAATTTCACTTTACAAAGAACCAAAATAAACAGCCTGCCAAAACACCCGGTCTCCTCGACCGATCTGCTCTGGCAGGCTGCTTTTCACTGCTGCATAATCTGTATTTATTTTTATTTGAACTAGTCCTTATCCTACTTTCAGTTTAAACTTCTGAATCTCTTTTTCGCTTGCAACTTTCTCGATCATCGCACCAAGCCCCTGCAGTTTCTTCTCAAACTGTTCATATCCTCTCTGGATGTAGACAATATCATCTACGATCGTGATTCCATCCGTCGCAAGTCCTGCAATCACAAGTGCCGCTCCTGCTCTTAAATCCGGCGCACTGACACGAGCACCTGAGAACTTTTCTACCCCTTCGATCGTTGCAGAATTTCCTTCTACTTTGATGATGGCTCCCATTCTTGCAAGTTCATCCAGATATTTAAAGCGATTTTCAAAAATACTCTCTGTAATGATACTTGTCCCTTTTGACAGAGCTAACGTCACGCCAATCTGTGGCTGCATATCGGTTGGGAATCCCGGATACGGAAGTGTCTTTACCTGTGTACTCTTTAAGCGCTTGTTTGCCACAACTCTGACTGCATCGTCAAATTCTTCTACCTGGCATCCCATCTCCTCTAATTTAGAAATCGTTGCCTCAAGATGCTTTGGAATTACATTTAATACTGTGATATCTCCCTTTGTCGCTGCCGCTGCAAACATGAATGTTCCGGCTTCGATCTGATCCGGAATAATAGAATATTCTGTCTTGTGAAGCTTCTGCACACCGCGGATCTTGATCACATCAGTTCCTGCTCCCTTGATGTTGGCTCCCATGCTGTTCAGGAAATTCGCCATGTCAACGACGTGTGGTTCCTTCGCAACGTTCTCAAGAATAGTCAGCCCATCTGCCATCGCCGCTGCCATCATAACATTGATCGTTGCACCTACGGATACTACGTCAAAGTAAAGATGTGTACCTTTCAGTGTCTCTGCTTCTGCAAGAATCTTTCCATGTTCAATCTCAACTTCTGCTCCGAGCGCACGGAATCCTTTCAAATGCTGATCGATCGGTCTGCTACCGATATTACATCCTCCCGGAAGCGCAACCTCTGCCTTATTGTACTTCCCGAGCAGAGCCCCAAGTAAATAGTAGGAAGCCCTGATCTTCTTGATGTAGTCATAGTCTATGCTAAAATCACCGATTGTGCTTCCGTTAATCTTCACTGTATGTCTGTCAACTCTCTGGATCTGGGCTCCGATGCCCTCCATCGCTTCTAAAAGTACATTAATATCATTTACATCTGGTAAATTGTCAATCGTCACAGTCTCATCTGTCATAATCGCTGCTGCAAGAATTGCAAGTGCTGCATTCTTCGCGCCGCCAATCTCCACTTCACCTACGAGCGGACTGCCGCCCTTGATTATATATTGCTCCATATCGCACCTCTATTGTTCCATTTATTTTACTTCATCTGATTTTCAAGTGATCGTTATCGTCCCTTCTGCCATCCTAACTGTCGAATCCCTATCTCTTATCTACGGGACAATAACCTGTAATTTCTTTTTAGTCCACGGAGTATTATAGCACATATTTCTTATTTGTAAAACAATTTTCATTCTCTCTGATCAGTCCTTCTGTTTTCAGCCCCGAAATTTGCCTCTTCTTTGTCACTCTTTTTTCTGCTTAATACTTATCATGTCAAAAGAACTCTCCAAATATACGATACCGGAACGGTTTCTAAAATTTTCATTTTCTCGTTTTGTCCCGCATCTCTATAGTATTTTACCATATTTTTGTCTCTCCGTCCAGCGCACACTTGTTCTCATGTCCCGCTCATCTTTCTTGCACGCCGCACATTCGTCCGCAGACAGCCGAGGAAAAATTTTTTCTTCTATGTTTTAGCATACAATTTTCATCTGCACTTTAATAGTATCTTCTCCCTCTTTTTCTATGATCACTTCTCCTCTTAAACAATTCCTGGAATAACAGAATCTCAATAATTTCCCTTAGATGTTGATCTCTATCCTTTCGATTTCTTCCGTTTTGCTGACGCCCCATCTGCAGATACTGCTGTTCTACATCTTCTTCATCTGCCATCTCCAGTTCCTCTTTTTCTTCCCGCATCATTCTGTCGTATACCCGCCTGCACATCAAACGGAGCTGAAGCTGGTCAGGATATTCATCATACATCATGCTCCCCTCATATTCCATCCGGTCGCACTCATCCTCTACATAAGGCAGAACCTTTTTTGCCGTCTGTGGATACATACTTTTCATATACTCAAAATCGTAACGTTCAATTCTTTCGTCATCATACTGAAGCGGCATAGGATATGCCATATAATATGGTAAGCGATAATCCATAAAAATACCTGCGCTTTCCTGTTTCATCTAATTTACTATATGAAAAAATATCCAAAGCGTGAAAAATACAAAAAAATACGTTCTGAATGAAATCTACTCTCATTCAGAACGTATTCTGTTTCGTCAATCTTTGTTATTTTACTGCATTCTGCCTTGCAATCGCTTTCTTTAATGCGACTTCTGCACGGAGTATGTCAATTCCGTCCTTCTTTGCAAGTCTCTCTTTTGCACGCTCTTCCGCTTTCTTTGCACGCTCTACGTCAATCTCCTCCGGCCACTGTGCATCTTCTGCAAGTACCGTGATCTTATCCTTCTGAATCTCAACAAATCCACCGAGGATTGCTGCTTTCTTCACTTCCGATTCATTGTGGATCTTCATAACGCAAGGCTCTAAGATCGTTGTAAGCGGAATATGGTTCTGATATACACCCATCTCTCCTTCGACCGATACAAATTCGAGGAATGTCCCCTCGCCTTCGTAGAATACTTCATCCGGAGAGATGATCTTCAATTCAAATCTCTCTGCCATAGGAACTCCCTCCTACTTCACGCGAGCAAGTACGTCATCAATATTTCCTGCGTTCAGGAAGTAACCTTCCGGAATATCATCGTGTTTTCCTTCGAGGATCTCCTTGAATCCCTGAACAGTCTCACTGATCGGTACATAACGTCCTTCAAATCCTGTGAACTGTGTCGCAACGAAGAACGGCTGTGATAAGAATCTCTGGATCTTTCTCGCACGGGATACAGTAAGCTTATCGTCTTCGGAAAGCTCATCCATACCAAGCATTGCGATGATATCCTGTAATTCTTTGTATTTCTGAAGAATTTCCTGCACACCGCGGGCTACATTATAGTGCTCTTCGCCTACGATATGTGGATCAAGCATTCTTGATGAAGACTCCAGTGGATCTACCGCCGGGTAAATACCAAGCTCTGTGATCGCACGGGAAAGTACGACTTTCGCATCCAGATGGGCGAATGTCGTAGCCGGAGCCGGGTCAGTCAAGTCATCGGCAGGTACGTATACAGCCTGAACGGATGTGATAGAACCGTTCTTTGTAGATGTGATACGTTCCTGAAGAGCTCCCATCTCTGTCTGAAGTGTAGGCTGGTAACCTACGGCTGAAGGCATACGTCCAAGAAGCGCTGATACCTCTGAACCTGCCTGTGTGAAACGGAAGATGTTATCGATGAACAGAAGTACGTCCTTTCCACCTTTGTCACGGAAATACTCTGCCATTGTCAGACCTGTCAGACCAACTCTCATACGAGCTCCAGGTGGCTCATTCATCTGTCCGAATACCATGGCTGTCTTATTGATAACTCCTGATTCTGTCATTTCGTAGTAGAGGTCATTTCCTTCACGGGTTCTCTCTCCTACACCTGTAAATACAGAATATCCACCATGCTCTGTTGCAATGTTTGTGATAAGTTCCTGGATCAATACTGTTTTACCTACACCGGCACCACCGAACAGTCCGATCTTACCACCTTTCTGATATGGACAAAGTAAATCGATTACTTTGATACCAGTTTCCAGCATTTCTGCCTCGGTTGCCTGCTCCTCGAATGTAGGCGCTTTTCTATGAATCGGTTCATATTCCACGTCTGTCGGAGCCGGTTTCTCATCGATTGCTTCTCCAAGTACGTTGAAGATACGTCCTAATGTATGTTCTCCAACCGGTACTGTGATCGGTGCACCTGTCGCAACCGCATCCATTCCGCGCACAAGTCCGTCTGTCGGACCCATGGCGATACATCTTACTGTATCATCTCCCAGATGCTGCGCAACTTCTACAACTAACTTTTCGCCATTGGATCTTGTGATCTCAATCGCTTCGTTAATCTCAGGAAGCTGGCCCTCGGCGTATTTTACGTCCAATACCGCGCCGATGATCTGAGTGATTTTACCTATATTTCTCTCTGCCATCTTTTCACTCCTAATCTGTTTTCCAATACTACAATGCCTCTGCACCCGCGATGATCTCAGTCAGTTCCTGAGTGATCGCACCCTGACGGGCTCTGTTATATTTCAATGCCAGGTCTTCGATGATCTCTTCTGCGTTGTTTGTCGCAGAATCCATCGCCTGCATACGCGCACCATTTTCACTTGCAACGGCCTCTACAAAGGCTCCGTAGAGAATGCTTGTCATATATTTTGGAACAAGCAGTCCGACTGCCACTTCCTCTTCAGGCTCAAAGTTCATCAGTGTCAGTTTATCCACAGAACTTTCTCCCTCTTTTTCCTCCTCTGCGATTGCAGCGGTGTCTACCGGAAGTAATTTTGTAAGTGTCGGAATATGACTTACAGTATTCTTGAAGAATGTGTATGCCACATAGATCTCACCGATCTCCCCTGCCGCAAAATCAGTCAGAAGTCTTTTGCTGATCGCCTGTGCATCACTGTAAGAAGGTTCTTCGATCACGTCAGAGAAATCTTCCACGATCTCATATCCCTTTCTCTCCAATGCTTCCGCACCTTTATGTCCGACCGTATACAGACGGATATTTTCTTTCTCGATTCCACTTCCAGTAATCAGTTTCACGATATTAGAATTGTATCCGCCTGCGAGACCTCTGTTTGATGTCACAACTACGATTCCGACTTTCTTAGAGTCGCTCTTCTGCAAGTATGGATGCTCAATGTTTCCTGCTTTTGCAAGCATGGAAGTCACCGTCGCATACATGCATTCGAAATATGCTTTTGAATTTTCCGCGCGGGTTCTTGCTTTTTGCAGCTTTACAGTAGAAATAAGTTTCATGGCTTTTGTAATCTGCTGTGTACTCTGCACACTGCTTCGACGTCTTTTAATCTCTCTCATTGATGCCATGATATAGTTCTCCTCTCACCTGAATGGTAATCGCTACCGCACTAAAATTCTGCTTTAAATTCATTGATTGCTTTTACAAGTGCTTCTTCTGTCTTGTCAGAAATTACTTTTTCTGTACGGATTGCTTCTGGAATTTCCGGATATTTTGTCTGAATAAATTCAAACAGTCCTTTTTCAAAACGAAGCACATCTTCTACCGGAATATCCAGCAGATGTTTCTGTGTTGCCGCATAAATGATGATAACCTGGTATTCTACCGGCATTGGCTGATACTGTGGCTGCTTTAACATCTCTTTGATGCGGGCACCCTGTGCAAGACGTTCTGTCGTATCTGCATCAAGCTCAGAACCGAACTGCGCGAAAGAAGCAAGCTCACGGTACTGTGCAAGGTCGATACGGATCGGTCCTGCGATCTTTTTCATCGCTTTGATCTGTGCAGAACCTCCAACACGGGATACGGAAATACCCGGGTTGATCGCCGGTCTGAAACCAGCATTGAACATCTCTGTTTCGAGGAAGATCTGACCATCTGTGATAGAGATAACATTTGTAGGGATGTATGCAGATACGTCACCTGCCTGTGTCTCAATGATCGGAAGTGCTGTCAGAGAACCTCCGCCTAATTTGTCAGATAATCTTGCTGCTCTCTCTAACAATCTAGAGTGCAGATAGAATACATCTCCCGGATAAGCCTCACGTCCTGGTGGACGACGGAGCAGTAAGGAGAGTGTACGGTAAGCTGTCGCATGTTTGGACAAATCATCGTATACTACGAGAACGTCCTCTCCATTTTCCATCCACTCTTCACCGATCGCACATCCTGCATATGGTGCAATGTACTGAAGAGGTGCCAGCTCACTTGCTGTAGATGCAACGACTGTTGTATAATCCATTGCACCATGTTCTTCAAAAGTCTGAACGATATTTGCAACAGTAGATGCTTTCTGTCCGATCGCAACGTAGATACATTTTACGCCCTGACCTTTCTGATTGATAATTGTGTCGACTGCGATTGCTGTCTTACCGGTCTGTCTGTCACCGATGATCAACTCACGCTGTCCTCTTCCGATCGGCACCATGGAGTCGATCGCTTTGATACCTGTCTGTAATGGAGTATCTACGGATTTACGAGAAATAACTCCGGAAGCAACTCTTTCGATCTGGCGGAAAGATGTTGCCTGAATCGGTCCTTTTCCATCGATTGGCTGACCTAACGCGTTTACTACACGGCCTAACATGCAATCACCGACCGGCACTTCTACTACACGGCCTGTTGTCTTTACAGTATCACCTTCGTTGATGTTTCTGTTATCACCTAAGAGAACCGCACCAACGTTGTCTTCTTCAAGGTTCAATACCATACCATATACTTCTCCAGGGAACTCTAACAATTCTCCCTGCATTGCATTTTCCAGTCCGTGGATACGCGCGATACCATCGGCTACCTGAATAACCGTTCCAACATCAGATACTTCTAACTCTGATGCATATCTTTTAATCTGTTCTTTAATGACAGAGCTGATTTCTTCTGGTTTTAAATTCATGGAGCGAATCCACCTTCCTTCTATTTTTTGTGCTCTAGTGAATCTGGATCTTTCTCAACTGTTTTGATAATTCATAGAGCTTCGTCTTAATACTGCTGTCCACAACACGGTCTTTGATACGGATCACCATGCCTCCGATCAGACTTTCATCAACATCGTAATTCATCTCAAATGTCTCATACTGTGTTGTCTCAAGCAGACGTTTCTCGATATCACTTTTCTGTTTGTCGCTCAGCGCAAAAGCTGTCGTCACATTTGCGATACCGATCTTCTTTTCTTCCTTTACAAGTCCGATAAAGTATTCAAATACGGACACTGTATCCGGGTAATGACCTTTTGTGATCAATAATGTCATCAGTCCAATGATCTCGCGGGATACATGACCGCCGAATGTTTCTTCGATGATCTTCACTTTATCTTCTTTGATGATCTTCGGATGATTCATTAATCTGCTCAGTTCTTCGTTTGTGCGTAAAACTTCCAGCACATCCTGAACCTCTGTGAAGAACAGATCCATCTTGTTCTCCTCAACAGCAACGGCAAACAATGCATCACCATATGTTTTAGAAACTAACTTAGCCATGTACGTTCACCCATTTCTTTTAATGTTTCATCGATTAGACTTTCCTGTACATTTGTATCGATCGAAGCCTTTACGACTTTTCCTGCCATAAGAGAAGCAATTGCTACCATCTCCTGCTTCATCTCATCCAATGCACGTTTCTTCTCTAATTCAACCTCTGCGTTTGCACGCGCTATAATACGGGCTGCCTCTTCTTTCGCTTCTGCAACAATCTGTGACTCTGTCTTCATCGCTTTCTTGCGGGCTTCGCTCAGGATGACCTGCGCTTCTTTGTCCACTTCTTTTAACTTTGTCTCATATTCTTCTTTGAATACGACAGCATCTGCTCTCTCTTTCTTTGCAGTATCCTGTTCTTCCTTTACCCGTCTCTTACGCTCGTCAAGCATCTTTCTGACCGGTTCAAATAACAGGTAGGACAACAGTGTGAAAAGTACGAACATCGCAATTGCAAGTGTACACGCATCGAACAGCAGTTGTGCATCCAGGTTAAATAAACGTTCCAAGGTTCAGCCTCCTTCCTTCTATTATTTTCATCTCTTCCGTTTTTCAATCTGCTTCTGTACGGAATCTCTTTTTTATAACTGACCTAATAATGGGTTAGCGAATAATAAGATCAGCGCGATAACAAGACCATAAAGACCTGTTGTCTCTGCTACGGCCTGTCCTAAAAGCATTGTGGATGTGATGTCTGATTTTGCTCCCGGGTTTCTACCAACTGCAGATGCACCATGACCTGCTGCAACACCCTGTCCAATACCAGGTCCGATACCTGCGATCATCGCAAGACCTGCACCGATTGCTGAACACGCTAAGATTAATGCTTCGTTTGTAATTTGACTCATAATAAATTCCTCCTGTTTTACAATTCATTTTCGTAAAATTTCCCTGCCTGCTAAGAGGCTGATTATTCTGCTTCCGGTAATTTATCATTGATAAATACCATTGACAGCATACAGAACACATATGTTTGAATACATCCTGAGAAGATGTCAAAGTATATGTGCAAGATACCTGGCCATCCGATTGCGAACTTCGATAACAGGCCATATAAAAGACCCATGATAACTGTTCCGGATACAACGTTTCCGAACAGACGCAATGAAAGCGAGAACGGTACCGCGATCTCACCGATCAAATTGATCGGGAATAAAATTGGCAGCGGTTTAAACAATCCGGTGAATGCTCCGACCTTGTTGTAACGAATGTTATTATACTGGATCAGTATAAACGTTATCACACCAAGTGGAAGTGTTACACCGTAATCCGCTGTCGGTGGAC
This sequence comes from Faecalimonas umbilicata, assembly GCF_042846195.1. Lineage (NCBI taxonomy): Bacteria > Bacillati > Bacillota > Clostridia > Lachnospirales > Lachnospiraceae > Faecalimonas > Faecalimonas umbilicata. Next base: position 346,706 of record NZ_AP031411.1, on the reverse strand, counting down.
GAAGTCCAAGAAGCCCTGACAGGTTGCTGACGATCAGGAATAAAAACAGCGTTCCGATATAATTCCGGTAAGGGATTCCATTTTTCCCCATGCTGCCTTTTACCATGCCGTCCAGCGCTTCCACAACCATCTCTGCAATGTTCTGCAATGTTCCAGGTTCCCCTTCGGTATCCCGGAGCTTACTGCGGACAATGAGTGCAAAAATGATAAGAAGTACGCACACAACCAGTACACTGACATGTGTCGTTGTCAGCCACAGTTCCTGCCCAAACAAGTGAAATTTGACAAGCCCGTGTATCATAAAATCAGGTCCGTCTGCAGCTAAAATTCCTAAGCCAGTTCCCACATGATCACCCTCCTTTACTTAGATTTTTGGAGTCTTACAAATACTCTGTGCGTCCACGGCTGGAGATACGCCGAGATCTTCAGACTCATAACGCCGATCAGCGCCGCAATGATGTTGCCTACCTGAAAGTAAGCTGTCACTCCAAATACGACTGCAACAACAAAAAGACGGATCACATATGTCTTACGCATATGCTTCGGTGCACCCTCTTCCCCAAAGTCAAGAGCATCCTCGATCGACCGCTTCATATGTATCATCATACCGAGTGCCGTTGCAATTCCGATCCAGAGACCAACCGCAACAGACAACGTATTATCCGTCACGACCAGACAGATGATCTGTGTCAGAATTCCATATACAATTATGCCAGCCGCCAGTTCCTTCACTGTATTGTCTGCACTATTCATCTTTATGTTCCTCTTTCTCTTCTGGATCTTCATTTGCATGTTTTGCCAAGTAATATGTGTTGCGTCCTCCGGCCAGCACACCCATGATCACCAATGGGATAAACAGTGAAATGGAGAACTTTTTTTCCAAAAACACCGCAAGAAAAACGCACAAAAAAATAGGGGTGATCATACTTAATCCAAGCTGTGTAATAAGTGCAAATGTACGATACACACTTCTTTTATACTTCATAACTCGATCCCTACTTTCAATTCATATTTTCCTGTCCTTTTTATTATAACATTTTTAGGGTTCTTGTCTAGGTTTTTTACAGTTTCTTTATTAATTCTGTCTATAATTTTAGTGAATCTTCCTATGATTATATATCCCATTCTAACCGGTGTAAATGCCCCTCTAAATTCATTCCTGCGAACTGATTCTGACGAAGTGCCTCATAAAGTACGATCGCCACAGAATTTCCAAGGTTCAGTGAGCGGATATCCCCTACCATCGGAATACGGATACTGTCTTCTTTATGGTGGACTAAAATCTCCTCCGGGATCCCTGCGCTCTCCTTCCCGAACATGATATAACAATCCGGCTCATACTTTACATCCGTATAGACATTTGGAGCCTTTGTCGTCGCCATATAGATCTTTGCCCCCGGATTTTTCTCCAGAAAATCATTGTAGTCAATATAGGTTGTCACATCCAGCTGGTCCCAGTAATCCATACCGGCCCGTTTGATTGCTTTTTCATTTAGTCGGAATCCAAGCGGTTCGATCAGATGCAGTCGTGTGTTTGTTGCCACACACGTCCTCCCGATGTTTCCTGTATTCGCCGGGATCTCCGGCTCAAATAACACGATATTTAACATTTCTTCTGCCTCCTTTATCTCTTTTGCTCCCTCAGACGTTCAATAAATCTTTCCAGCCTTCCAAGCGCCACCTTCAGATCTTCCAGAGAATACGCGTAAGAAATACGGATAAATCCTTCTCCACTTGCCCCGAAGGCAGTCCCCGGCACAACTGCCACCCTCTCTTCCTCGAGAAACCTCGTGGCAAATTCTTCTGATGTCATTCCAAACTCGGAAACATCCGGGAACACATAAAATGCTCCGTACGGCTCAAAACATTTCAGCCCGATCCTTCTGAACTCATGCATGAGAAATCTTCTTCTCTGATTGTAAGCTTCCCGCATCTCATCAACTTCCGGCTGACAGTTTCTAAGTCCTTCGATCGCTGCATACTGGCTGTTTGTCGGCGCACACATAATCGCAAACTGATGGATCTTAATCATCTGCTCAATAATCTCCGCCGGACCACACGCATACCCAAGCCTCCATCCGGTCATCGCAAACCCTTTGGAAAATCCATTGATCATGATCGTCCGCTCCCGGAGACCCGGAAACTCTGCGATCGATACATGCTCTCCCTGATAGCTCAATTCTGAGTAAATTTCATCCGAAATCACAAACAGATCATGCTCTTTTACCACTTCTGCGATCGGTTCCAGATCCTCCCTCGTCATGATCGACCCCGTTGGATTATTTGGAAATGGCAGGACAAGAATCTTTGTGCGAGGTGTTATTGCCGCCTCCAACTCCTCTCTTGTCAGCTTAAACTCATTTCTATTTTGAAGAGGGATCACAACCGGCACACCGCCTGCAAGTACCGCACACGGAAGATACGATACATAACTCGGCTGTGGGATCAGCACTTCATCGCCCGGATCGAGCATTGCACGCATTGCGATATCAATTCCCTCGCTCCCGCCGACTGTCACGACTACCTCTGACTTTGGATCGTATACGACAGATGTTTTTCTCTGAATATAATTACAGATTTCTTCTTTTAATTCCTTCAGCCCAGAGTTTGATGTATAAAATGTCCTTCCCTTTTCCAGAGAATAAATTCCTTCCTCCCGGATCCGCCAAGGCGTGTCAAAATCTGGCTCCCCAACTCCAAGAGAAATGGCATCTTTCATCTCATTGACGACATCAAAAAACTTACGGATTCCCGAAGGCTCTATTTCTACTACTTTTTTTGCTAACGGATTCCTCATTACGGTGTCACCAACATCCTTTCTGATTCTGTCTTTGCCACAAGTACTGCTCCATGATCTTTGTACTTCTTCAATACGAAATGGGTCGCTGTGCTCAGCACGGCATCCAGCGGCGCGATCTCATTTGCAATCATCACCTCATCTGAGCCGAGCAGTACTGCTAACTCCTGCAGATTTATTTTGCTGTTCCTTTCAAGATATTTTAAAATCTCTCTTCTCATTATACTTTCCCTTCTTTCCTGTCCTGTTCGATAAATGACTCATAGATCCTTGCAAGCTCATCCGGCTGAGGTCTGTCCAGAAAACGCCGCTCGCTTCCCCCAGACAACACGCGCTCCTTCCTGTTCGTCGTATGTCCGATGACCGCTGCCTGCTTTCCTGCCTCCTGAAGTTTCTGCACAAGCGCCTCTCCATTCTGTGTAAAGATCAGAAGACTTCCCACTGACGTCATCTGATACGGATTCAAGCGGAAATATTCGCAGATTTCTACTGTTTCCTGCTGAATAGACATCTTCTTCATATCTGCTTCCAGCCCTACATCAGCTGCCTCGGCTGCTTCCCACAGTGTCGCCAGAATTCCTCCCGGACCGATCTGATAGATTGCCGAAGCGCCATGCTCTCTGGCAGTCCAGATCTGTTCCAGCGCAAACAATTCCTGCTCCATCCCTTTGATTCGATTCAAAAATGCCGGAACAAATCTCTTCGCCAGCTCTTCTTCTTTCCTGCCTGCAACCCGCAGCATTCCCTCAAGCCCGATCCATCCTGCAAGCACAATATCCTGCCCTGCCTCTGCTACCATCTTTTGAGGAATCTCTTCTTCCGCCGTTCCAACTGCATTGACATGCACAATCGCCTCGCAGATGGCGGGACTTACTTCTGCCTTGGCACAGAGGATCTGAAGATTCTGCCTCTCTGCCGCCTGCTCCATCCATTCTACCATCGCCTTCAATCTGGATTCGTATGCATAAGGCGGAAGCTGGATCTGCACATCCACACCGATTGGATCTGCACCTCGGGCAGCGATATCATTTACCGCTCGCGCCATCGCAAATATGCCGATACTTTTCGCACTTCCATACACCGAAGTCCCGGAAAAAATCACCGGAGCCGACTCTTTTACACGGATCCCCGCACACATTTCCTCAGAAGTCGGTTCAAACATCGACTCATCTCTGACAGTATGTAATTGTTTTAAAATAGAACGCTTCAGCACAGTTCCTGACACATTCCCTATTTTCATGCTTTCCCAGTCCTTTCTTTTGTTCTGCCCATCATCTGTTCTCTGCTCCTATATGATTAGAACAAATATGGCACAACTCCGGTCAGAATCATTGCTACAATAATTACGATAATGATCACCGATGCAATCTTTCGAAATTTCTTATTATAAAAATTCATTGTTCTTCTTCCTTTCTTCCACCAACTACTATTGCACATTTCTTCCCTTCCTGCCGGAAGATATTTCTTCATTCTATACCGTTTCTTCCTCTTTTGCAAGAAACCAAAAGCGGATTTTCCCGAATCTTTTTCTAAAATACTGTTTCTTCTTCCATCTCACAAACTTCTACCACACGCGCCTCATAGTTCAGTGGATTCCGATTCTGATAATCAAATAAAAGTACCGTTTCTCCTCTGGCAACATCTTCGGTCACTCGATAGCCAAACCGTTCGATATGTGTCATCTTCCGCAACTGTCGTTTGTCCCATTTTTCATATCCGACAAGATACTTATGTGCTTTTGCTTCTTCATCATAAAATTGCTGCTGCTCTTCTTTTTTCACCGTCTCTTCTCCTGCAAATGCCGGTCGGCTTTTTGCATTTTCCCTGAGATAAAAATCAAAAATAAGCAGTTCCCGATACAATTCTTCCCTCTCCGGATCTATCTTCTTCGCAAATGCATACAGAATCTCATACCGTGTCACCCTCGCGTGACTTAAAAAGGTCTGTCCCTCTTCATCATAATATGCGCCCAACTGCTCATACATCGAAAAGGAATCCGGAAATGCCTTTTCAAGCGCCCCAAGTGTGTACGAAAACTGTCTGCTGTTATAGTAAACTTCTACCATCTCTTCCACCCTCTTCAGGCGAAGCACATCGCTGTAAGGGAGCCACTTTGTGTAAAGCACTTCATACGGTGGTCTGCTCTTATACACAAGCCCATACTGTTCCTTCTGTTCCTCCATATAGGAGCCTTTCAGCACTTTCAGAAAACCTAGCTGTAACTGTTCCGGTGCAAGCGCATAGACATCGTTGAAAGATTTTCGGAAGCTCTCGTAATCTTCATACGGAAGCCCCGCGATCAGATCCAAATGCTGATGGACATTTCCGTAAGCATTGATCTGTCTGACGATGCGTGCCACCTCTTCAAATTTCATCGTCCGGCGGATCTCCCGGATCGTCCTCGCATTGGTAGACTGTACGCCGATCTCCAGCTGGATCAGTCCCGGTCGCATCTGACTGATCAAAGAAAGTTCCTCCTCATTCAGGAGATCAGCCGACACTTCAAAATGAAAATTCGTAATCCCATTGTCATGCTCAATCAAATATCTCCAAATCTCCATCGCATGTCCGTGCTTACAGTTAAACGTCCGGTCTACAAATTTCACCTGCGGCACTTTTTCATCAAGGAAAAACTGTAATTCCTTCTTCACGAGCTCTAAATCACGGAAACGCAGGCACTTGTCTACTGAAGAAAGGCAGTAACTACAGGAAAACGGACATCCTCTGCTTGTCTCATAGTAAACGATCTTATTCTGAAAATCTTTCATGTCATGGTAGACAAATGGGACTTTGCTCAGATCCATTACCGGGCGCCATGGATTCTCCAGAATCTGCCCTTTTTCTCCCCGGTAAGTGATCCCGTCAATCTTCTCCAGACTTCCACCTTCCATATAGTAATGTACCAACTCCCGGAATGTCTCTTCCCCTTCTCCCTTCATCACTCCGAATACTTCCGGAAGTCTCTGAAGAACTGTCGGACTGTCATAAGATACTTCGGGGCCTCCGATCCAGATTGGCACTCCTGGAAGAATCTTTCCTGCCTCCCTCACAAGCTGCTCTACATAATCCAGATTCCAGATATAACAGGAAAAGCAAAGAATATCCGGTTTCTTCCGGTACAGATCCATCAAAATATTATCTACCTGCTGGTTAATCGTATACTCCGCAATTTGTATCTCTTCCCGATATTCCGGCACATACGCCCGAAGACTGTACACGGCCAGATTGGAATGGATGTATTTCGCATTAATCGCTGTTAATAAAATGTTCATATACGCCTCTTTTCTGCGCCAACTGTACCTTGCGGCAAATCTGCGCCTGAAATATTGTTTTATTTTACTATATATTGTACTTTTTCGCAATTCCCAGTTGACATTTTCACATAAACAAGGTAAAATATAGACTCGTGCAGCCGGGGTGTTAGCGGTACCTTGTACCCACAATCCGCTATAGTGGGGGTGATGTTACACGGAGGGCTTATGCTTGTGAAGCTGCCCTCGGAAAGTGGCGTTGAGGCTTGGGTCTTACGCGACGGAACTCTGTGAACCGTGTCAGGTCGGGAACGAAGCAGCACTAAGCAGAGACCTCCGGGTGCCGTAAGGGTGCCTGGGCTGAGTTAACTACCGAGGTAACGTTCGGGAGGTAAGTTCGAAGTGTAACGCACGAAAAAAATATGGACTTACTTGGGCAAATAACATCAATATCATTAATTAATATATTGAATACAATGCCCATTCTGAGCAGGATATACCAAGCTGTATATCCTGCTCTTTCTTTTATTATTTTTCAAAAAGAAATATACCATAATTTTTGTATTCATAAAAACACCTCGCATTGAGCATATCAAATCAATGCGAGGCAACATATTTTACATCTTGTCAAGTGCTTTTATCTATTTTGAATATGTTTTAAGTTGACGATATTACTCTCATAATAGGTGATCTTTACTACTATTCCTATTTTTCGATGTATTCTAATTGATAGGCAAAAATCGAATGATTTATTTCCAACTAATAATGCTATTTTGAGCAAAAAACATATTCTGCAAGCCTTTTAAGTGCTTCTTGAACTTTTGTAAAGGGAAGTGCAAGATTCATGCGAATTGCATATTCCCCATGAAACGGTCTTCCATCTTGCCAACCCACTCCAACACGATGTCCTTTCTTCAAAATCTCTTCTAAACTTATATGATGCTTTTCACACCATTTTCTGCAATCTAGAAATAACATATAAGTTCCCTGCGGTTTACTCAGTTCCACTCCTTCAAAATATTTATTAATAAAATCGTATGCGTAATTAATATTTTGGGAAAGTACTTTTCTCAATTCATCTACCCATTCCATACCATCTTTACTATATGCTCCAATCAATGCATACATTGAAAGTACATTCATAGAGTTGTAATGAGATTTACTACTACACGCTCTCACACGATCTCTCAAATATGGATTATAAATTATGTGATAACTTCCAATCAATCCTGCTAAATTAAAAGTTTTACTTGGCGCATAAAGAGCAATCACTCTGTTTCTTGCATCTTCATCTAAAGATTGCATAGGAATATGCTGATTTTCATTTAAAATAATATCAGACCAAATTTCATCGCAGATAACAATACAATCATTTTTACGATATACTTCAAGAGCTTTTCTAAGTTCTTCTCGTTCCCATACTCTTCCTGTAGGATTATGCGGATTACAAAATACAGCAACGTGAATTCGGTTCTTTTTTATCTTTCTATCCATATCTTCATAATCCATACGCCAAATGCCTTCTTCATCTTTTTTTAGCGAACTCAACACAATTTTATATCCTGCATTTGTAATACTTCCTGTAAACCCCACATAAGTAGGACTATGAACAAGTATACTATCTCCCGGAGTTGCAAAAGCATTTAAAGCCGATACAACTCCCCCCAATACACCATTCTCATAACCAATGCATTCTCTTGTAAGCCTAGCAACATTGTTTCTTTTTTCTTGCCAGTTTATAATCGCTTCATAATATTCATCTCTTGTAATAAAATATCCAAAAGTTGGATGTTCAGTTCTTTCTAAAATCTTTTTCTGAACTGTAGGTACTGTTGCAAAATTCATATCTGCAACCCACATCGGAATAAAATCAAATCCTTCTTGTGGCAATTCAAAACCGGAAAATTTTCCTACTACATCCACAGCCATAGCATCTTTGCCCTGACGATCAATAATAGATACAAAATCATACTTCATATTATTCCTCTCCATTCTCCTTATTTTTATTTATATAAATGACAAGCAACAAAATGTCCCTGTTCAACTTCTATCATATTGGGTTCTATACTTTTACATATCTCCATACATTTACTGCATCGACTTGCAAAACGACATCCCAATGGAAGATTTATAGGACTCGGGACGTCTCCATCTAGCATAATTCTTTCTTTTCTTTTACATTCATCTGGATCCGCAATTGGAATAGCTGATAGCAAAGCCTGTGTATAGGGATGTTTAGGATTTATATACAATTGATCTGCCATTGTCAGTTCTACCATCCTCCCTAAATACATAACACCAACTCGATCCGAAATATGTTTAACAACTGAAAGATCATGTGCAATAAAAAGCATTGTAAGCTTTCTCTCTTTTTGAAGTTTCATAAGTAAGTTTATGATTTGAGCTTGAATAGATACATCCAATGCCGAAATTGGTTCATCACAAAAAAGAAATTCTGGATTTACTGAAAGCGCTCTTGCTATTCCTATTCTCTGTCTTTGTCCCCCTGAAAATTCATGGACATTTCTAGATGCATGTTCTGCATTCAAGCCGACCATTTCCAAAAGTTCTGAAACCATTTTTTCTTCTTCTTTTTTCCCTTTGGCCATTTTATGAATACGAATCCCCTCTGCAATAATATTATATACTTTCTGGTGGGGATCTAGTGATGCATAAGGATCCTGAAAAATCATCTGAACTTTTTTTGTAAATTCAAAATGCTCTCTTCTTTTCATAGAATGAACATCCTGTCCCATGAACAAAACTTCTCCTCCACTCTTTTCAATCATTCCAAGACAAGTTTTTCCACAAGTCGTTTTTCCGCATCCTGATTCACCGACAATCCCAAGTGTTTCTCCTTCATAAATATCAAAAGAAACATCATCTACTGCTTTTAACCACTGCTTCTGTGACACTGAATAATATTTTTTCAAGTGTCTTATTTCAAAGATTTTTTTGCGATCTTTCATTATTAGTTCCTTCCCTTTCTGCACGTTTATCCATTAACCAGCAGGATACGCGATGCGATTCCGATATTTTTTTCTCTTCAGGTATATAAGCTGCACACACCTCCATTGCGTAAGGACAGCGCATACAAAACGCGCATCCCTCTGGGGGATTTGTCATATCCGGAATACTTCCCTCAATCGCTCGAAGCATTTGTTTTCCATTTTGATCTAATCTAGGTGCAGATTCTAAAAGAGCTTTTGTATATGGATGTGCCGGACGATAAAAAATCTCACGGCATTCCCCTTCCTCTACAATTCTCCCTGCATACATCACAATTACCTTATCTGCAATATCTGCGACAATCCCAAGATCATGTGTAATAAGCAAAATTGCCATATTTAATTGTTTTTGCAAACTTTTCATCTGTTTCAGAATCTGTGCTTGAATCGTTACATCTAAGGAAGTTGTAGGTTCATCTGCAATCAACAATTTAGGATGAGTAATTAATGCAATAGCAATCATAATCCGCTGTCTCATACCTCCTGAAAGCTCATGTGGATATTTCATCAGGCATTGTTTTGCATCTGGAATTCCTGTAAGCGTTAGCATCTCTATTGCTTTTTGTTCCTTCTCTTCTTTTGATAGCTCTTTTGCATGATTGTCTAAGTTTTCTATAATCTGTCTTCCAATCTTCATTGTCGGATTCAAAGACACAAGAGCATCCTGAAAAATCATAGAGCATTCTTTTCCACGAAACTTTCTCCATTGATCTTTTGAAAACTTTTGAATGTTAGTTCCCGAAAATATAATTTCACTATCTTTTGAAATTTTACCCGGCTTTTTAATTAATCCCATAATACTCTTAGCTGTCACTGATTTTCCACAACCTGATTCTCCAACTAGCGCAACCGTCTCTCCTTTTTTTACACAAAACGAAATGTTTCTCACCGATTGAACCATACCACTGTATGTATCATAAGTTACTGAAACCTTCCTCATCTCTAACAAATCACTCATTCTCTTTTTTCCTTTCTTTTGGATTCACGAAATAAATCAATCCACAATCTTAGGTTCCAGTGCATTTCTCAACACATCACCAAGTAAATTAAAACTAAGCACCGTAATTAAAATCATGACCCCTGGAAATATTGCCAACAAAGGATAATCTAAAATATAAGTCTGCGCTGCCTGAAGCATACTTCCCCACGATGCCATCGGAATCTGCACACCTAGCCCAAGAAAGCTGAGTGAAGATTCTGTTAAAATCGCGCTTGCGACACTTAAACTTGCAGCTACAATTACCGGACCTACAATGTTAGGAATAATATGTACAAAAATAATTCGGCAATTAGATGCACCAAGATTCTTTGCTGCAACAACAAAATCTCTCTCTTTCAATGACATTGTTTCTGCTCGTGTGATTCTTGCTACGGATGCCCATGAAAATAGACTCAATACCACAATTAATGTTGATAGCCCCGGTTTCAAAAATGTATTCAATATTACCATTAAAAGCATACTTGGTAATGCAAGGAAAATATCGGTAAAACTCATTAAAAGTGTATCTATTTTACCTCCCACATATCCAGAAAATACACCTATCAACGTTCCAATCACAATCGTCATAATCATCGACATAAATCCTACTAACAATGATACTCTTCCCCCATACAGCGTTCTAGTGAAATAGTCCCTTCCATATTCATCTGTTCCAAACCAATGGGCCTTCGAGATTCCTTGAAGTCGTTGTGTTGCGTCCAATGCATACGGATCATACGGACTTAATGGAGCCAATAATACCGCTATAGCCAAAATCATTAACAAAACCAAACAGATTATTGCAATCTTATTTGCTTTTAATTCTTTCAAAATGCTGACCCATACGTTTTGATATTTTGCTGTATATTGCTGAGAATTTTTTCTCTCCAATTGCCGAAATAACTTCTCATCAATTTCTTTTCTATCTTCCATTTCTTGTACCTCCCCGCTTAATTCTCGGATCTACAAAAGCATACAATAAGTCTGCGAGAAAATTTCCCATCACGAGCAAGAAACCTGAAAGCATGACATATGTCATAATAATTGGATAATCCCTTGCTCCGATTGCCGTCATCGCAAGTGTTCCAATACCTGGCCATCCAAATACTGATTCTACAATAAAGGAACCACATACTAAAGATGCGAGATTCATACCAAGCAATGTAATAATAGGCAATAATGTATTTTTGAAAACATGTCCAAATAATGTTTTTCTCTGAGAATTTCCTTTTGCTTCTGCTGTTAATACATACTCTTCACTCAACTGTCCAATTGTATTAGCCCTTATGTAACGAATATATACTGCCACATGACCAATACTTAATGTAATACAAGGTAAAATCATATGTTTAAATGTGTCAAATACAGATTCATTTCCTACCGTATGCATACCAGACGAAGGAAGCAAATGTAAAATAGCAGAAAAGAAAATAATCAATAGCATACCAAACCAAAACGATGGCAAAGACATACCTATATATGAAATTGAACTAATTAAATTATCTACCCAAGTATTTTTCTTATAACCAGACCATAATCCAAGTGGAATCGAGAGCACTAGCGATAAAATAATCGAACTCCCCATCAATAGTACAGTTGCCGGAAGTCTTTCTTGAAACTGTGGCCACACAGCAGATTTATTTGACAGAGAAACTCCCATATCACCACGTAACATTTTCATTGCCCATGCTCCATATTGTTCCACCATACTTTTATCTAGTCCTAATTCTGCTATTAGATTTTCTCTTTGTTCCTCTGTCATATCTGCCGTCACATACATATCTGAAATATCACCTGGAGCAAAATATATTACTGCAAATGAAAAAAATGAAATAAGGAACATAACTATAATCATTCGAACTAATTTTTTAAAGCAATATTTTCCCATATAATTTTTTCTCCATAAAAATCTAATGAGAAAGAATGTGACTCGTTTTTCAACAAAGTCACATTCCTTTACTCATTTTAAATTTTGTATTACTGATTATTCCTTCACTTCAATTGACAAATAATCAATAAATTCTGGAATTACAGAAGATCCATCTAGTCCCGTAACATTCTTCTGTGAAACCATAACATAATTTGTATAAGTCAATGGATATTCCCAGCATTCTGCAAGTGCTTTATCTTGAATTTCATTCCAAAGATCCTGCTTTTCATCTGTATCTACAGTACTCAATGCCTTTGTAGCAAGCCCAGAAACTTCCTCACTATAGCCACAATCTGAAAGACGGTTTGTAAGATAACTAATTGTCTGTCCACAGTTTGTTCCTCTCTGCGAATCCCATCCGTTTGTTCCAAGATCCCATGTATTTGCGTATTCACTATCCTCTTTCGCGAAAAATCTCGGGAAAAATGTTGATGTATCACAACTTTCAATAACAACATTTACTCCGATTGCTGCTAACTGCTGCTGCACAACGGTTGCAACCGCTTCCATATTTGCTCTATCCGCATTATAAATATAAGTCAATGTCTTTCCAGCAAGACCTGATGATTCAGCAAGTGCTTTTGCCTCTTCTAAATTATATTCATATCCTTTACACTCTTTATTATAAAGAGATTGATCCGGAGTCAGAAGACTGTTTGCTGGCTTAGCAAGCTCATCTGTTCCCCATGCAAATTGAATAATATCATCTTTATTGAGAGCAAGAAAAATTGCTTTCCTTGCATCATCCGATAACGTTGACATAGTTGACCCATTTGGATTCAGCTGAATATAATTTAAACGCGCTTCAGAAACACTATACATATTGTATTTGTCATCTGCTTCTTGATATTTTTTCAACTCCTCTGCTGAAGTCACACGCATATAATCAATTTGACCATTCTCAAATTCAATCTGTTTTGTACTTCCACTTCCGATTGTTTTCATTATGACTGTCTTAACGGTAGGAGTTCCTCTATAATAATCATCTCTTGCCTTAAATACAAAACTATCCTCATTAATTTCACTTACAACATACGCACCAGACGTAGCCATCTCTGTAGTTTTAAAATAATTACTATCATCAACTTTTGTCGGGTCATTATCAAATGCATGTGCCGGCATTGGATAAAACTGTGCCAAAGTTCTTGTATAATTGTCATATACCATTGGAAGTACAATTTCTAATGTTTTATCATCTTTTTCATTAAAAAGGACTTCTTTCCCATTAATCTGGGTAAAAGAGGTTGGCCCTCCATATGTCTCAACTCCATAATTAATCGTAAACATTACATCCTGAACCGTTACCGGCTTTCCATCGCTCCATGTAGCATTTTCATTGATATGAAGTGTATATGTTAACCCATCCTCAGAAATCTCAAGGTTATCAGACAAATAATACTCTAATCCCTCCTTTGTTTCTGCAAACAAAGGCTCATAAATTGGTCGAATTGCACTCACAAGGTCATCACTACTCTGCGCACTTGGCTGAAGTGAATTCGGTTTATAACCCATTGCAATTCTTAATGTACTCCCTTCAGATTTCTTTGCCGTCTCTTCTGTTTTTGTGTTGTTTTCTTTTTTCTCATTCCCAGCTCCACATCCTGTAAATACTCCCACTACCATAAGTGAAGCAAGAAAAAGAGCTAAAACTTTTTTCTTCATTTGTTTCCTCCTCAAGATTTCCTTTTAAAATTATTTTGTACAACTTAATTATAATAAGCTTTCATTTTAATGAGAATTGATAAATAAGTATATTTGTAAAACAAATTTACATTTCTATTTTTTTGTAAAGTTATTTTTCAAAAAATTTATGATATGATGAAAAGTTAAACAATAAAAAAGAAAGCCATTACAGCTTTCCTTTATGTTTTATACTCTTTTATCCACAAAATATTTCATTAATACAAACGGCATGCACATTGACATATTTTTAACCATTGTTTGAGTAGAACATGCATTTGAAGACTTTAACCAATTAAAAATTTCATCTATCACGTTTCTACTATAAATCCTAATAGCATATTCTATCTCGTCCCTAAACAAATTTGTACCCGCCTTTTCTTTTAAATAATTCTCCGCATTTAGCACTAATCTTTCTGTCATTTCTTCTTGAATTGAATTCTGACCTGCATGCTGAGATATGTTTAAATAAAAAGAACGTTTTTCCTTAAAATATTCCAATACTTTTATTGCATTTTCTTTCCAATCCCCTAAACATCCCGTCCAAATTTTTTTCATATCCTCTTTATAAATCCAAATCATCAACTCATATTTATCCGAAAAATGATTGTAAAAAGTAGTCCTCGATGCGCCACAATAATCAACAATATTTTGAACAGAAACATTCTCAATAGAATTTTTTTCTAGCAATTTGCAAAATGAATCTGCCAAAATCTGCTTAGTATCAACCTTCAAGCCCATACTTCCACCCTTTCACAACCAGTTGATTTATTACTAGAACTGATTATAGCAAGTGTTTTTTTGAAAGTCCAATCAGTTTTTGCAATGTAATTATTGATGTTTTCTATGAAAAATTTGAATAAAAACACATTTTCTAAACACTAACTAAATCTAAAATAAGGAATACTATTTTTCACAAAGTTTACTTTTCATATAGAAAGCATTAAGAAAATCTACATAAAAAATAATCTCAATCTTCACTTGGTAATAATCACTTTTTATTTTGTTTATTTCCTCATTTACACTAGATTTCTCCGGTGGTAAAATACAGATAGACAAAATCTTTAACACAACGAATGAGCAGAAAGAAGGTTATCAAATGAAGGAATCACTCACAAAAGAAACACTGGAAGCATTTCAGAATGATTTCCGCGCAAACACACTTCACACTGTTGCGAAAAATGCCGTCACTGTAAATGGACTCTTAAAATCATCCAGAAACAGCGAGGCAGCCCGCAGCACAAGACACGAATTTTCCATCTCCCTTGAACAAGGAGAGATTACCAATCAGATGCAGAGTGGACGTTGCTGGATGTTCGCCGCACTCAACACATTCCGCTTTGAAGTCATGAAAAAACTGAATCTCGAGACATTTGAGCTGTCACAGAATTATACTTTATTCTACGACAAACTTGAGAAAGCAAATTATTTCTTAGAAAGCATTCTTGACACACTTAAGGAACCTGTAAATGGAAGACTGATCTCCCACCTTCTTACAGACCCGCTCGGAGACGGTGGTCAATGGGATATGTTGTGCAGCATTATCCGCAAATACGGTCTCGTCCCGAAGGATGCGATGCCGGAGACAGCCTGCTCTTCTGCAACACGCGAAATGGCAGGATATATGACAAAAAAACTTCGTGAATTTGCCTGCACCCTCCGCAAAGCGAACGAATCCGGGGCTTCTATCGATGAACTTCGCATGCAGAAAGAATCTATGATGAATGAAATCTACCGCATTCTCTGCATCTGTCTCGGTGAACCTCCGAAGACATTCGATTTTGAAGTGCGCGACAAAGATAAGAACTTCCATCGCGATACACAGATCACTCCGCAGCAATTTTACGAAAAGTACATCAGTCTGAATCTCGATGACTATATTAGCCTGATCAATGCTCCAACCAGCGACAAACCATACCACCGCAGCTACAGCGTCAAATATCTTGGAAATGTCAAAGAAGGACGCCCGGTTCGCTACCTAAATCTGGAAATTGAAGAATTAAAGAAAGCCGCAATCGCACAGATGCAGGACGGTTCCCCGGTATGGTTCGGCTGTGATGTCGGAAAATATTCCTGCGGCGAGAACGGTGTGATGGATCTTGACCTCTATCAGACGGAAGAACTTCTCGGTACCACCTACCATATGACAAAAGCCGAGCGTCTGGACTATCATGAGAGCCTTATGACACACGCAATGACATTTATGGGTGTCAATCTAGACGAGAACGGAAACCCAGATCGCTGGCGTGTCGAGAACAGTTGGGGAGAAAAATCCGGTAAGAAAGGCTACTATGTCATGAGTGATGCATGGTTTGACGAATATATGTACCAGGTTGTTGTCAATAAAAAATACCTTCCGGAACAATTTGTCAAAGAATATGAATCTGAACCGATCCTCCTCGAACCTTGGGATCCAATGGGCTCACTCGCATTATAATTTTAAAAAAACAGAAGGCACTGGAAAGTTATCCACGTACCTTCTGTTTTTTTGCTTTCTTTTCCACAAATCGCCCTCTTATTCCACGGAGTTTTCCTCCGCTTTCTTTCTCGCCTTTTCTTCTCTCAGCTCCCGAAAGAAAGATTTCATCAACTGACTGCACTCCTCCTCCAACACTCCAATCTCCAGTTCTACTTGATGATTGAACTGCGGCACTTGCAGCAGATTAAAAATCGACCCTGCACATCCCGCTTTTGGATTCATACATCCGACAACAACTTTCTTCATCCTCGACTGCACGATCGCTCCCGAACACATCTGACATGGCTCCAACGTAACATACATAGTACAATCCTCCAGCCTCCAGTCATCCATCTTCCTGCTCGCCTTCCTGATTGCGATCAGCTCCGCGTGGGCAAGCGTATTCTTGTCAATCGTCCTCCGGTTATATCCTCTTGCAATAATTTTATCCTGATATACGATCACACAGCCAATAGGCACTTCTTTCAGCGCATATGCCTTCTTCGCCTGCCGAATTGCCTCTTTCATGTACTTTTCATCCTGATTCATCTTCCTGTTTCCTCTGCTCTCTTTCTACTGTCCTTTTTCTACTTTTCTGCACCAATATCCAAATCTCTCATAATCATTTCGCTCTTGCTCAGAAAGTGTGACCGGCAATCCTTCTGCTTCCCGAAATTCCAAAAAACCAAAGCACTCTGCCGCCTGCCGCTCTCTCCGGTGATAAATCCCCGGCACACCAAGTATGCAGTCATCCCCCTCTTCAATCAGAAGCAGATGATGATAGTTGTAGTAACCATGCAGCAAAAAACTGTTGTTCGCTAGCTTCCACTCTCCGCGCGCAAGTTCCCCCAGATCATTTCTCCGAATTTTCCTGCATTGCAGACGTTCCTTTCCACCGCACTCCTCATAGTCTGTCTGTCCCCCTGCACACGCACACTGCTCCGGATCAATCTCCTGTTCCAGCACACTTTCTTCCGCAAAGCTTTCTTCCGCCTCTGCGTCATTTTCTTCACTTGGCTTTTCTGCTATCTCTTCTTTTTGGCTTTCTCTTCTGACGCATCCGGTAAAATTTACTTTTACCGGCTCCCATACCGCCGCGTAGAGAACCTTCTCTTCACACTTGATCAAAAGCCCATCCAGACCATCCAGCCGTTCCTCTGTCTCCACCATCTGCGATACACTCCCATGCACGATCGGAAGCTCCCCAAGAGAGACTGTTTCACAACTTCCATGTTTCATGCAAAATCCAAAAATCTCCAATTTCTCATTTGCATGTTCCACGATTCCTTTCGCACTGATGCTAAAAACAGCTCCGTCTCTTTTCTGCTCTGCCCGGATAAAGCCAACATTTCTCACTGGTACAGATTCTTTATATTCATATAAATAACAGATTTGCTGTCCCATATTTCCGCAACATCCCTCAACTTGTCTTTTTCTTAATCTATGCACAAGCCAGGGAAAAAAGAACCAGAGCGTGTCTGAACTTCAGCTTCTCTGCACCTTCAAACACGCTCTGTCCTTCTATGAAACTAAAAATTTCTCTGTCAGTTCTTTAAAGCACTCACACTCTGCGATCTCTGTCACAGTCTTCTTTTCCCGCTCCAAAAGCTTTCCTAATTCTACAATGTATTGCGGAATCTCACTTGCAAGCATTACTCCCTGAAGTTCTCCCATACGTGTATCTGCTCCGGAAACAGAACCGCCCACGAAAAGCTGGAACGCATCTTCCGACCGATCTCCGACTTTTACTTTTCTTCCCGCAAATCCAATCTCTGCCACCTGATGCCTTGCACAGCTGTTCGGACATCCACTGATCTGAATCATTGGCAGCCGGCTTTCGCAAAGTCCGGCTTCTTTCACTGCCGCAAGTATTCCCCTGCAAAGCTTCTGGCTCTGCAAAATTCCCATTTGGCAAGATGGAGTTCCGACACAACTCAGTGTACGTGCAACCGGTGTCTGCATCATATGCGCCATCATCGCCTGAAGCTCTTCCGCCTGCTCCCGTGTCAAGTTGCGGACATACATCTCTTCTTCCATGCTCAGTCTAATCTGAGCCGCTTCCACTCGCTCCACAAATGCTGCGATCTTCTCAAGATCTTGCGCCGCAAGCTGACCACATACCGGGTGAAGTATCACTGTATAAAGACCTTCCTGACGCTGTGCGATGCAAGTACCATTCAAGTCTTCACAAGAAGACATTCCTTCTGCCGCAACCGGCGCAATCTCCTCGAACTGATGTGTTTTTTTCACTTCTTCCAGATGTTTCTCAAAACATTCTAAGAACGCCTCTGTCCCCATTCTTCTCGGAATAAAACGCGTACGTGCCTTCGCCTTATTCTCATAATCCCCTTCTGCAATAAACAGCTGGATCATCGCCTCAACGTAATACAGCACTTCCTGTGGACGGACCAGTGACGGGTAAGGAACTGCTACTGCCGGACCTTGTCCCATCCCACCGGCAAGCCACATGCGGAACATCGGAATCCCCTTCTCAGACACTGCCATAAATCCCATATCATTGATAGACGCAGCCGCCGTATCTTTCTCATCCGAAGAGAATGCCACTTTCAATTTTCTCGGAAGCTTGTATGAAGGAGCATTTCCAAGGAAATAGTTTCCAACCTGCAGCGCATACGGTGTCACATCAAATGCCTCTGCTTTTTCCACTCCCGCAAGCGGAGACAAGGAGACATTCCGCGGAAAATTACCGCCTCCTCCCCTTGTAAACAGATCATGATCGATCCCATCTTCCATAATATCGCATACACTGTCAATATCCAGATCATGAAGCTGCACTGCCTGTCTCGTCGTCAAATGTACTTTCTCCAGACCATACTTGTGCACATAAGAAAGAATCAGATTTAAGTGTTCCTTGGAAATCAATCCCGACGGTGTCCGCAGGCGGATCATAAAGGACTTCTGATCCTGCTGCGCATATACACCCATCCCACCGGAAATACCTTTAAATTCTGCCTTGCTGATCTCCTTCTCCAAAAATCTGTGTCCTGCTTTTCTAAATTCTTGTACTTCACTTTTTAAAAACTCTTTGTAACTTTCCATATTTGCTCCTTTTCCTCTTCTCTTGCCGGATTACACGAATACTGGTGGTTCATAGGCATCCCCCAGCGTCACTTTCTTCTGTTCTTCCTTCCCAAGAAATGCCCATTCCGTCATGGTCTCCCACCCATGGATACTGCGGTCATACACCTGCACATATCCAATCTTATCTGCGTGTACCCGGACTGTATTTGTATCATATTCTCTGCCTGTATACGGGTTCACTTCTCCTTTGTCACGGTCTTCCAGTTCTGCGTCTGCCGCCGCTTTCACCTTCATCAATTCCTGCTCATATCTCCTCTCCAACATCGTCTTACCGCTGAGCTTCTTTTGCAGGTTTTCCGTCCGGTCTTCTTTTTGCGTATCGATTACCTCTATTTTCACTTTGTTCACACTCGCTTCTTTTCTAAAAAATTTAAGGATATGAAATCTATCGCCAATTCTTTGGGTTCTATTTTATCAGACAATAGAAAAAAGGTAAAGAGAACAGAACGTAAATTCTTTATGACTTCCTCTTCAAAAAAAGCAGCAGTATAAGTGTAGTTTCCCCTTATACTGCCTGCCTATACAAGTTTCTATGCCTATTTTTACTGCCTATTTTCTGTCTGCATGCGAATTTTTTCTCTCTGCCATTGCAGACATTTCCCCTTGGAAACAATTCTTAATAAGTTTCTCCCAGATATTCTTCCAGTGTCACACCACTGTCCATGATCTTCTTTGCATCTTCTTTTCCGACATACCGGTAATGCCACGATTCATAAATGATCCCTGTCTCCGAAATCTTATCCGGTGGATATCTTAAAATAAATCCATACTTATAGCAGTTCTCTTCCAGCCATTTTGCCTCTTCGGTGTCTGCCTGAGCTTCATCCAGCATCCCGTAAGAAGAAGATACAATATCCGCAGCAAGTCCCAGCTCATGTTCACTCGTTCCCGGGTATGCCACCGACTTTCCTGTCTCCTCAAATGCCTCCAGATAGGTCATTCCCTGATCGATCCACTCCTGCATCGTCTGATTATAGATTGCCTTCTGCTCCTCGATCGTACGATATGCCGAGCAAATCTGAGGACTAAGTCCCGCTTCTCTGGCCGCTGCAAGCATCTCCTTGAGCGACTCTGCTGCTCTTGCATCAAATGTATAACCATTCTCCACTTCCGCAAGTTCCGGTTGATAATTTTCATCCAGCGGATGTGTATTATTCACCAATGTCAAATTCCACTCTTTTTTCTTCTCTTCATCAACAGTGTCCTTCTCTTTCTTATCCGAACTCTGCTTTGCCGCTTTGGCTTCACTTTCTTTGACTGCCTTCGCAACTTTGGCATCAACTGCTTTTGCTTCTGTCCTCTTTCCAACGAAAATACCGACAGCTCCTCCTGCTGCGAGCCCTGCCACAAGTGCGATCCCTGCGAGAGTCATCGCAATCTTCTTCAGCATTTCAAACTTGCGCTTCTGATTCCTGTCCTTTCTCGCCAGTGCTTCATCATCTATCCACATAATTTTTTCCTTTTCCTGCTGATTTTCCTGTAACATTTTTATTATACCATGTTTTTTCGTTTTTTTAAAGAATCGTGCCGAAAACTTTTCATGGGAACTTCTGTAAACAAAGCTCCTCACCGGCTTCCCTTACTGTTTCATTACCTTTCCTCTAAGCCTGCCCCATACTTCTGCCTGAAAATAAATGTGTGCTCTGTCAAAAATAAAAATACCGGCCTGTCCCGCTGCTGCCATAACGAAAAACAACGTCTTCGTCATCTTCTTGGCAACCAGTAAGGATGGAAAAAAATACAATGCCGGAAGAAACATACTATTAAATACGAGATATTTCCACACCCACAAAATTATCTTTTTCTTCTGAATGCGTTCTGCTTTCGCAAGCGCTTCCCATCCGGCCTCCGCAAGCAGAAGATAGATTCCCATTGCCGCAAATGTCACACAGTACATCTTCTGCGGAGAAACGATCACACCAAGCAGAGTACATGCCGTAAGAAATGCTGCGCCGTAAGCAATCCCCCACTCTCTGACCACTATTCCAACACAAAATGCCGCTGCAGCCAGCAGAAACAGGGTACTTGTTTCAAATATGCTCCCCAGCACGATCAGCACGACTGCAAATGCAGCCAGTACCCCTGACAATGCTATTTTTCTTGCATTTACATGCATGAGCAAAGATCGCCTCCCATACATTCACACATCTGATCCGCACACCACAGATCACAACACATATTTCCAGTTCCAAATGTCGGTCTGCCATAACCATATCCGGTATTCTGATAACGCTGTCCCCTCCACTGGAACTGATTGACTAGATTTGTATATTCCGGATTGCCCGGCTCCATCGATGCTGCACGCTGCGCATGCTCCATTGCCACAAGATTATTTCCCACACCATAGTTGGCAATCGCACTACAATAATACCAGCGCGCATTCTGATTCGACATGCTTGACAGTACATTTAAAGCTTCCCGGTAATGTCTTGCATTGATATAATTGCATGCCGCCTGCATCTTCACATCATCCTCACTGCCGGAAGAATAAGATTGACCACTAGAATACCCTCCGGAATAATTTCCCGCATAGCCTCCAGAATACCCTCCATTCTCCCTCTGCTTCATAATCTGGTCATAAGCTTCCTGCACTTCTTTAAACTTCTCCTCCGCCAGATCAGAAAGCGGATTGTTCACATAGGAATCCGGATGATACTTCCGGATCAGTTCTCTGTACGCTTTCTTTACTTCATCATCGGAAGCGCTCGACGGCACTCCCAGCACACTGTATGGATCTGTAATCATAATTCTCCTCTGTCTTCTCCTTTTATTTCTTTCTCTAATCTACTCTTTCCTGCCGTGTCCTCGGCCGCAGACTTTTCCTCAAACTTATTCCAAACGCCAACGTACAGAATATTTCGCAGAATATCTATGTTTTCCACACATGGCAACATTTCAAAACAGTTGCTGCACTCTGCAAGGATCATCGTGAGCATCTGCCTGCATCTCTCCTCATATCCTTCTTCGTCTGCCATCTTCAAAAGCGGATTATAACTGCCCTGCGCCCGGTCTTTCTCCAAGTCGTCATAGGCATCTAAAATATAAATAAATTTTCCAAGATAAAACCCCATCTTCCAGAGATTCTTCGACCAGACATCTTTTCGAAATAAGAAAAGTTCTCCCATCAATTTCCCAAAACAGCCTGAAACCGCATCGATATCCGTCTCGCCCGCCTTCTCATAATTCTGAAGCTTTGAAAGGCATTTCCGGATTACTCTGCATTTCTCCGGATACTTCTCTTCTACCTGCCGGTATAATTTCCGGTAAGTATGAAGTCCTACAAGCGCCGTCTTGCTCTTCTCATCCTTCCAGTCATCTAGAAAATGGTAATACGTCAGCACAATGTTCATATCCGCTGCATATTCTGTAATCTCATTGAAAAGCATGTCATGCTCTTTTAGCGGATGCACCATACACCGATGCTTCTCATGAACCGTCTTTGGCTCATACAAGGAAGTGAGCAGCGTCACAAGAAATGTCATATCATATGTGAGTGTAACCTGACCTCTAAGTCCATGTCGTTCTTCCAGCACATGACACAGTCCACAGTAGTATGCCTTATATTTATAAAAATCTTTCATCTTCATCTCCGGCTTATATGCCGTCACATATCCGAACATTTCCGTCTCCTTTCACTCCACTGTTCAGCATTATATCATAACTGCATTCTAAAATGTTGAGAAATTTCTTAAAAATCTATGAAAAATATCGAAAAGAAGCACCGCCCCCACAATTCAAAGATTGCAAAAACAGTGCTTCCCAACTGCGCGATCAGGGGTTCGAACCCTGGACACCCTGATTAAGAGTCAGGTGCTCTACCAACTGAGCTAATCGCGCATTTTCTTTATTTTATTTTTGTGTTTCCTTAACACAAGTGATATTATATAACAGTTTTTTAGAGAATGCAAGCAATTTTTTAAATTTTTTCAAATTTTTTGAAATATTTTTTGCGTGGTCGGAGATCACATTTCTTCCATATAATCTCCGGCCGTCCGCAAACTATTTCCCGGACAATTACTCTGCCTGTTTATGCAGTGTAAACCCTCGTCCCATGACTTCATTGACCTGATTGATCACAATAAATGCCTGCTTATCAATCTCAAGCACAAGTTCGTTCAGCTTCGGTAATTCTCTTGACGATACGACTGTCATGATTGCAAAAGAATCTTTTCTGAGATATCCAGATTCCGTCTTGAAGAAGGTAGAACCTCTGTCCAGTTTCTCCTGGATCACTTTATTGATCTCTTCGTAATGATCGCTGATGATCTTTACCTGCATCTGTGTCTTACCCATAAGAAGCACTTTGTCTACCAGTGTTGAATAAATTAGAACAAGTAAAATTCCGTATAAGATCCGCTCTTTGTCTCTGAAGGACATCTGAATGATCAAAATTGTAAAATCAAATACATAGAGCCCAATAGATACCGGAAGTCCGAATTTCTTATTTAAGATCAGCGGTGGGATGTCCATACCTCCAGTGGAAGCTCCGGCTCTGATGACAAGCCCAACTCCAAGTCCCAGCATCAGTCCTGCAAAAATACTTCCGAGCAGAAAATCATCTGTCATATTTTGAATAAACTGTACTTTTTGAAACTGCGATAAGATCCACGGGAAATAAAACGTACTGATCAGCGCTGTGAGCGCAAATGATTTCCCGAGAATCAAGATTGCCAGGATAAACATTACTATATTAAAAATTGCAACAGACAATCCGATCGGCAGACCGAAATAATGTTCCAGTATCAACGCAATTCCTGTTGTTCCTCCTGTGATCAAGTCATTCGGCAATACAAATGCGGCAATTCCGCAAGAATAGATCGTATTTCCGATCAGCACCCACATAATTCTTTTTAAGCTGAAGACTTCTTTTAACTCTGCTTTTGTCGCCTCTTTCATGGTCCCACTCCTTCTCTTTAATCATTTAGCCGGATAAAGTGAAAAGAAGCAGGCCTTCCCGACCTGCTTCTTTTCTCTATATTCACTTCTGACTTTTCCGACTCTTCTCATGACAGTATACCTTCTTCTGCTTTTCTAAAGTATACTCTATCATTTTCAATTCAAATATTCAAGAACGAAATCGGACTTCCCAAAATTATTTTTAGAAACGATCCTATTCTTTCATCCGCTTGATCACTTTCAGACGGGTAAATTCTTCCCTCTCCTTTTCCTCCAGCGCATTGGAAATAGAATACACAAGTGCTGTATAAGTCGGTATTGTGATATTCTTTAATGCATTGGCACGTTTCTGTGTCTTCTTAATATTTCCCGCAAGGCGGTACGCAGCATTCTCTACCATCGACAATTTGATTGTCAGATCTTTTACCTGCTTAAAGGCCTCACGCGCCACATCAATGGATTCTTTTGTCGTACTGAAAGAATAAGTCGGCGCCTCCATCTCCGGCGTATAAGTGACCAATGGAATTTCTGTTCCCATAATACTTCGGCTTTTGATCCGGATTGATTTTTCAATTGGAACGGTGTAGGCAATCTGAGATACGAGATTGATCCCATGTTCGATGTTCGCACGCTGCAGACATTTATAAGCATATGTGAATGTCGAATCAATTTTCTCCTGAATCTCTTTTGCCTGATCAATCAGATCCATCAGCTCACGGATCAGAATATTTCGTTTCTTGTCCATCAGCTCATATCCCTGATTCGCAAGTGCCAGAGAATTTTTTGCAAGAATCAGATTTCCTTTTGTGGGAAATGTACGTGGATCCATAACACACTCGGCTCCTTTCCAGATATTCTAATCTTCTTCTCTTTCTTTTTTTATGCTTCCTTCTTCTCGTAGAAGCGTTCCAGAATCTTCGTGTCAATTCGGTCAAGCTCTTCTCTTGGAAGCATACGAAGCAGTTCCCATCCAAGATCCAGTGTCTCCTCGATTGTCCGGTTTTCTTCCATACCCTGTCCGATGTATCTTGCCTCAAATTCCTTACCGAATTCGAGATATTTTTTATCAATCGGCGAAAGTTCATCTTCTCCGATAACCGATGCAAGGTTTCTCGCCTCTCCTACTTTTGCATAAGAAGAGAACAGCTGATTTGCAAGATCCTGATGATCCTCCCTCGTATATCCTTTTCCAATACCATCCTTCATCAGACGGGAAAGAGATGGGAGGATATTGATCGGCGGATAGACAGACTGTCCATGAAGGTTTCGATCGAGAACAATCTGCCCCTCGGTAATGTATCCTGTAAGGTCTGGGATCGGATGCGTAATATCATCGTTTGGCATTGTCAGAATCGGAAGCTGTGTCACAGAACCGTTGACACCTTCCACGATTCCGGCGCGCTCATAGATTGTTGCCAGTTCGCTGTATAAATATCCCGGGAATCCCTTTCTACTTGGAATCTCTCCTTTGGAAGAAGATACTTCTCGCATCGCCTCCGCAAAAGATGTCATGTCTGTGAGAATAACAAGAATGTGCATGTTCTTCTCAAATGCAAGATACTCTGCCACAGTCAATGCTACCTTCGGTGTGATCAGACGTTCTACCACCGGATCATTTGCGAGATTCAAGAACATCGCAACGTGATCGGCAACCCCGCTCTCTTCAAATGTTCTGCGGAAAAATTCTGCAACATCATGTTTCACACCCATCGCCGCAAATACGATCGCAAACTGTTCATCCGAATCATCTCCCAGCGACGCTTGTTTTACAATCTGTGCCGCCAGCTGGTCATGCGGAAGTCCATTGCCGGAGAAAATCGGCAGCTTCTGTCCTCGGATCAGTGTGGTGAGTCCGTCAATCGCTGAGATTCCTGTGCGAATGTAGTTACGCGGATATTCTCTCTTTACCGGATTTAACGGAAGTCCGTTGATATTTCTGCGGAGTGTGGAAGTGATCGGTCCGAGATCATCGATCGGTTCCCCGATACCGTTAAATGTACGTCCCAGCATATCCGGTGACAATGCAACTTCCATCGGATGTCCAGTCAGCTTTGTATGCGTATTAGTCAGGGACATATTTTCTGTCCCCTCAAACACCTGGATCACCGCTTTGTCCTCGTAGATTTCAACAATACGTCCGATCTTTTTCTGATTGCCCTCTACAACAAACTCTACGATTTCTTCATAGAAAGCATTTTCTACGCCCTCAAGCACGATAAGAGGGCCGTTGATATTACTCAGTCCTAAATATTCTATTGCCATGACACAGCCTCCTTATGCGTTCTTTTCCATAATACGGTCATAAAATTGATCGATGGCTTTCATGTAGTCATCAAACATTTCCAGTTTATCATTCGGGACATCATACTTGATCGCTATGACACGCTCAAAGATGTCTTCCTCTTTCAATACCGAGATTGGCATTCCCATCGTGATCAATGCCTTTGATTTATCATATAAGTGAAGGATGACCTCCATCATTTTAAACTGTTTGTCCAGAGAGACACATGTATCATCTGCATGAAATGCATTCTGCTGTAAAAATCCAAGACGAATCACTTTTGCAATCTCCAGTACCAGCTTCTGATCATCTGGAAGCACATCGCTTCCGATCAGTTTTACGATTTCCATCAGACTGCTCTCCTGATTGAGAAGTGCCATCATCTGATTCCGGTAATCAATAAATTTATCTGAGACATGTTTTGCATACCACGGTGCAAGATCCATCAGATACTCACTGTAACTTGTCAGCCAGTGGATCGCCGGGAAATGTCTGGAGTATGCAAGACTCTTATCCAGTCCCCAGAAGCAGCGGACAAATCTCTTTGTATTCTGTGTAACCGGCTCAGAGAAATCTCCACCCTGCGGAGATACCGCACCGATGATCGATACAGAACCATCTGTTCCATTTAAATTGTGCATCATTCCGGCACGCTCGTAGAATGCAGAAAGTCTTGATGCAAGATAAGCCGGGAATCCTTCTTCTGCCGGCATCTCCTCCAGACGTCCAGACAACTCACGGAGCGCCTCCGCCCAACGAGAAGTGGAATCTGCCATGATCGCGACATCATATCCCATATCACGGTAGTACTCTGCAAGTGTCAGACCTGCGTAAAGACTCGCCTCACGGGCAGCCACCGGCATGTTGGATGTATTGGCGATCAATGTTGTTCGATCCATCAACGGATTTCCTGATTTCGGATCCACAAGCTGAGTAAATTCTTCCAATACCTGTGTCATCTCGTTTCCACGCTCTCCACATCCAATATAAATGATAATGTCGGCATCCGACCATTTTGCGATCTGATGCTGTGTCATTGTCTTTCCAGTACCAAATCCACCAGGCACACAGGCTGTTCCGCCCTTCGCGATTGGGAACATCGTATCCAGAATACGCTGTCCGGTCACAAGCGGCTTGGATGCCGGAAATCTGTGATGCGTCGGTCTCGGCACACGAATCGGCCATTTCTGTGTCATCGTAAGGTCGATCGTCTTTCCACTCTCCAATTCCACCGTCACAAGTGGCTCATCGATCGTGTATTCTCCATCCGGCACTACCTTTGTGATCATTCCGCTGATATTTGGAGGAACCATACATTTGTGCACGATCGCCGCCGTCTCCGGAACTTCCGCGATAATGTGTCCGCCGTGAACCTCGTCCCCGACAGAAACCGTCATATGTGTGCTCCATTTTTTTGTCTTATCAAGTGAGTCTACACTGACACCCCTGCTGATATATGCACCGGAGTTTTCAGCGATACGCTCCAACGGTCTTTCAATTCCGTCAAAAATGTTGTTCAGGATTCCTGGTGCCAGTGTGACAGAGATCGCATCTCCACTCGCCTCAACCGTTTCACCCGGCCGAAGCCCTGTCGTCTCCTCAAACACCTGGATCGTTGTCCGTTCTTTATCAAGGGCGATCACTTCCCCGACAAGTCTTTCCTTCCCAACATATACCATTTCCGACATCTTAAATCCCGTGTTTCCTTTCAGGTAAACAACCGGACCATTGATCCCGTAAATCTTTCCCGTTCTAAGCATTTTCTTTCCCTCCTAAAAACAAGAATTTCTCGTATTCTTCTGCAAGGGACGCCTTAAAGGAGTGATCGATCAGAATGTTCTTCGCATGGATGACTGCCCGGATCCCTCCGATAAAGTCTTCTCTGCTGACGGTCAAGGAAGCTCCCGTGCGCTCTTCTAATTCTGCTTTTTTATCTTCATCTGTCGGATTAATATAAATCGTCACCTGTTCCCCACCGGCAAATGCCATTGCTTTGTGGATATAAGAAGACAGAAGTTCTGTGTACGCTTCTGTCTGCATGTATTCATCTACAAGAACATGCACTCTGCGGAACAGTCTGTTCTTTAACTCTGTCTGGCATTTTCCCTGCTCACGCTTCAGATCAATCTGGGATTTTGCCATGGCTTTGTTGACCTCATGCTTTGCATTTGCCGTCTCTGCCTTCAGCTTCAGTTCTGCCTGTCTGAGTGCAGTCTCTGTATGCTCGTTATAAAGTTTTTCCAGCGCTTCTTTGTGATTCTGGATGATTGCATTTCCCTGGGCTCTCGCCTCTTCCATCGAAGCTGCCTGCAAGTTTTCAATTTTTTCTTCTAAAGTCATGTCATCGCCCTCTGTTTCATTATAGTTTCAGCCCGATGGCTTCATTTACATAGGATGTGATAAAGTCCTTCTTACGGCCGGTTCCGTGCCTGTCAGGGATCTCCACGAGCAGAGGCATCTTTCTCTTCAATTTAATATCATCAATGATCTCCGGGAATTCTCGTCCGAATTTTTCGGTCAGAAGGACAATTCCTACTTCCTTATCTTTGATGACATTCTGAAGCGCCTCATAGAGTTCGCCGCGCTCATGCACGACGACTCCGTCTACACCCGCAAGACGCATCCCTGTGTAGGTATCTACATTATCACTAATCAAATACATCTTCATCGGCTTATAATTTACCTAAGATCATGAAGGAGATGATCAGACCATACAGGCAGACACCTTCTGCAAGACCTACGAAGATCAATGATTTACCAAGTACGCTAGAATCTTCACTGATTGCTCCAAGAGCAGCGCTAGCAGCACTGGCAACGGCGATACCACCACCGATACATGATAAACCGGTAACAAGAGCGGCAGCGATATATCCAAGACCTGTTGCGATAGAAGCAGAAGTAGCAGCTTCTGCAGCCTGTACATTTCCTCCGAACATCATGATCGATGCCACAAGAAATGCTCCAAAATAGAAGAATGCGTTTGTTCCGATTGCTCTTTTATAACGCTTCTTGTTTTTCTCTCCGATCAGATAATATCCGAATGGAAGAATGATACTTAATACTAAAGTTGCGATCAGAATTAATTTTGTTGCTAATGTCATAATAATAGCCTCCTAATGAAATTTTCCTATTGTTTCTTAATGATTTTGTATGGTTTAAATTCTCGTCCATTTCCTTTGTAGAAACGACTGAACATCTCATAATACTCAAGACGGAGTACCTGGATCCCTACGATCAGCCCTTCCATACCGCATACGAACAGGTTACCGAGTACAACGATCAGCCAGTTCGGTGTCCCCGCCTCAGCGCCTGCAAGCATCAGGACCACTTCCATCATCGCCGCATGGCTGACAGCAAATGCCCCGATACGGACAAACGATAATGTGTTTGAGAAATAACTCAGTAATGTTTCAAATAATTCGAAAAATCCTTGCACAAAGAACATCACTTTTCCTTCTGTCATCTTCTCAGTGCTCTTTTCAATTTTCTTTGCCAGAGGCTCTTTCAATACCATCAGAATCAAAGGCACTCCAAACATCACTGCCATCACGATTCCTGCCGGTGTCTTATGCCCTGTCATAAACAACACAAGAACCGCTGTCACAGAACCGTAAAATACAAGTCCGGCAAGTCCGTTCGCATCAAACCATGCGTTTTCCGCATCGTGTGCCCTGAGAGCATTGATAATGTGAAACACCATCGATAACAGGATAATTCCCATACCAAATGCAACTGCGACAATAAATACTGTATTCAGCTTTCCAATAAATGGAAGATTCGTCATATGGGAGATTGGTCTTAACCATTTTGCCTCGATAATATCTTCAAATCCGAAAATACTTCCGAACATCCAGCCAAAAAATGTAGAGAACAGTCCAGCGACAGATACAATTCCCGCAAGGTTCAGTTTCTTCCACTTATAAAGGATTGCTCCTCCAAGGAACAGACAGAGACCCTGTCCTACATCTCCAAACATCGCACCGAAGATAAATGTATAAGTCAGTGCCACGAAGATTGTCGGATCCATCTCATTGTGTGCCGGCAGTCCATACATCTTGATAAACATCTCAAACGGCTTAAACAACTTTGGATTCTCAAGCTTAGTTGGAGGCGCTCCAAAGTATCCGGAATTATCCTCCTCTACAAAAATAAAAATATTCGGATCATTTTTCACTTCTTTCAGAAGAGATTCCACATCTTTTTCCGCCATCCAACCACACAAAATATAAAAGTCCTCATGCTGATCTTCTACACAAGCCGCAACCTTTCGGACATCGAAGTTCTCACAGAGCATCTCAAGCCGGTTTCTCGCCTCCAAAAGACGTCCGGCCTTCTTTGCCAGCGTCAGCTTGATCTCGTCATCAATCCCATTAATCTTTGCTGTGATCTCCTCAATCTCTCGCTCCAGCTTCTGATAGGCTTCCTCTGTATTTCCCTGATATTCATCCGGCAGATAAATCCGTTCAAAATGCAGCGACTGGAAGATCGAATCGGTCTTATCGGCTGCCTTATTCGCTACAAAATACACTCCGTACACATAGCTGTCATCTTTCCCGCCTTCAATGAACAATGCATCCATGTCACTGTACACATATTTTTCAAGGCGATGGTAATAATCCACCGGAACCCTTCCGAACCGAAACTTAATATAGCGGAACTGAAGAACATTGTGCAGGTTAAAATTCAACGGACGGAACGGTGCAAGTGCAAGCAGACGTTCTCTTAACATCTCCCGCTCTACCTTCCAGTCATTTTCCTTTGCACGCAGTTCCATGTAATCATGATTCGCATCGCGCACTGTGTGGAATATCTCCTCAATGGAAAGTTCCGGTGTATCTTCCGGCTTCTGATCCTTGACATACAAGGCGAGCTGTTTCGCCTTTTCCAATGCTTCCCGGTATGGATTGATCTCCACAAACGGCTGAAGATTCTCTGTAGTTTTCAACTCAGAAAGCGCATTTTCCAGTTGAATCTCATATTTGGAAAGATACTGGTCAGTTACACGGTCGATGTCATTTTTCGGTCCTGTAATACTTATGAACTTCATCTTTACTATCATTTCTGTATAACACCCCCTGTATAATCTAATGTTTCTTTCGGCGTCAATCCATAACGGATACATTCTAATGTACTGGTCAATCGCTTAATCTCCTCTTCTTTTAAGAAAAGGTATGTGTTAATTGAAGCAATGGAATATGGATTCCGTCTTTCATCCACCGTATATAACCGTTGGATACATTCAAAATAGACTCTTTCTATCGTATGATGATCATCGAAATCATATCTTTTTACATAATATGTGCTGGCAACATGCGCGATGAACTCCTCCACTGAAGCAGTCTCCACCAGCTCTTTCACCGTATCCCGATGAATCTTGAAATGAATCGGGATGATCATCGAATAAATATCTGCCGGCTGCATCTTAAAATATTTCTTTGCGCGGTAGATCCACTGAAGATTCAGAAGGTCGATCTTAGAACCAATATCTCTTGTAAAGATCTCTAATTCTCTTTTCTTTAAGACCTTTTTCTTCTCCTTCCACAGCGTTGTGTAGTAATACAGATCCAGTGCCAGATCATAATCAAACAGTGTGGATGCATTGGAATCCCTGAGCTTTCTGAGCGGTTCATAATACTCAGTTCCCTGCAAGTTGTCCACGAACTCCTCAATCGTTCTGGAAGTAATCAGTTTTTCAATAGAAATCTGTGAATATCTGTCAAAAAAAGTTCGCTTATAATTCAAATCAAACGGCTGTTCATAATGGTTAAAAATAATCCGCAGACAATAATTGATCAGATCGACTTCATATCTCTTCAGATATAGTTTCATAAACTTCCGTACTTCTATTCCCGAAAAACGGTACAGTCTTGAATAATCATCATAGAGTGACTGAACTAATATTTTCTCTACGTCTCCGCGGTGAAGTTTGTTCTCATCAATCTGGGCAAAATCATCTGCATATGCCGAGTGTTTCTTCAAATAAGCGACTACTTCTGGTACATTGTGGAGCGCTGATATTTCCTCAAAATCTTTCTCAGACAAGAGTCTCGATCTCATAGCACGTATCTTTGTAGTGATCCCACTATATACAAGCAAATTTCCCATGTCTTATACCTCAGTTATACGTTTTATAATCTCCTGCGCATACCGCTCATGCTCCAACTCATATTCTCTCTTGTATGCATTGATCGTTTTTGCACTTTCTTCTCTGAGCCGTTCCAGCTCGAAGTCCATACTGCCCTGCATACCGGCACGTATTTCACTTAGTTTCTTTTCTGTATCCGCAGCGAGTTCCCGGTCAAACTTGTCCGTTTTTTCCTTCATCTGCTCATCAAGTATATGCTTCTGTTCCTCTGCATGCTGCACGATCAACTCTGCTGCAGATTCTACTTCTGACAGTTTACTAATAATCGAATCCATACTCTGCCTCCCTTTCCTTATTTTATCTATTGTATTATCATACTCTCATTTTCGAAAATATCCATCGGGAAATTTAACAAATTTATTTTTTGACATAAAATTTCTTTTGTATAATTTCACATTTCCACTGATACGATTTTCTTTGCTTTTTCACACAAAAATGGTATAATAAAATCCGATTTGAAACAGAAGGAGAAACGATATCTATGAGACTTAGAAATATACCGCATGCAGATGACGTGATTTTAGCACATGCTGCTGCGATCAAAAATGAGACAGAACAGAAGGGAAACTGGCATACCCTTTTCGGAAACAACCACCCGATCCACATCGAGATCGGTATGGGAAAAGGACAGTTCCTGCTTACCCTCGCAAAGAAATATCCAACGATCAACTACATCGGGATTGAGCGCTACTCCAGTGTTCTTCTGCGCGCTCTTGAAAAGCTCGACTCCGAGGAGTACGAAGGACTGACGAACATCCGCTTTATCTGCATGGATGCTGCAGATATCTCTGAGGTATTTGAAAAAGGAGAAGTGGAAAAGATCTATCTGAATTTCTCAGATCCATGGCCGAAAGCACGCCATGCAAGAAGAAGACTGACTTCCAAAGAATTTTTTGCCCGCTACGATCGTGTGCTGGCAGCCGACGGCACAGTAGAATTTAAGACAGACAACCGTCCGCTCTTTGACTTCTCTTTGGAACAAGTGACCGAAGCAGGATGGACATTGAATGCTCACACTTTCGACCTTCACCATGATCCTGTCATGAATGAAGGAAATGTAATGACGGAATATGAACAGAAATTCTCATCCATGGGCAACCCGATCCACAAACTGATCGCATCACGCAGTTCTTTCCAATGCATATAGTAAGAAGAAAAGGAGTCTTTTTATGAAATGCTGTAACCGTATGAAATGTAAGATGAACTGTTATCTGTATGACAAGCCATTTCTAAAGAAAAAGCTCTGTGCGATCCGCAGATCCTGGGTAGAAGTATATCACATTTTAAATGCAAAATGCAGATGTCCCGGAGGTGATCCACATGGCTGCTGCTCTGGAAAATAATTTTTTCCATTCTTATATTTTCAAAGAAAAACAGCCTGTACTTGTCGTCTTTTTTGCGACATGGTGCCCCAAATGCAATATGATGCTTCCTCTTGTCGATGAGATTGAGAACGACTTTGCCAAAGACCTGAAAGTAGTCCGGATTGATACAGAAAAATATGAAAAACTGACAAAGGAATGCGGGATCGAAATCGTACCCACATTCCTTCTTTTTTCCCACGGAGAAGCGCTCGGTATGATGAGCGGGATTCTTTCCAGACAAGTCTTAAAAAAACGTATTCTGGAGATGCTCTCCTATACCCGTTCTTAACCTATTAAAATTCAAATACTGCCACACCATATGGTGGAAGATCGTAGCCGATGGAATACGGTCTTCCATCGCATTCCTGTTTCTTCGGTTTATAGATCACCGGACGTTCTGCACCGGTTCCCCCATACTGCTTCTCATCACTGTTTAACACTAATCTCAGCTGTTTTCTTCTTGATACTCCCACGCGGTAATCTGGTCTTGCCACCGGTGTGAAATTACATACAAACAGCAAATTCTTTTTATCGTCTTTCGAATGTCTGATAAAGCTGAAAATACTTCGCTCCCTGTCATCTGCATTGATCCACTCAAACCCTTCCGGCATAACATCACATTCATACAATGCTTTGTTCTTCTTATAGAGATGGAGCAAATCTCTTGTAAATGCCTGCATCTGCCTGTGCTCTTCCTCCGCAAGCAGGTACCAGTCCAGCTCTCTCTCTTCACTCCACTCCCGTAGCTGTGCAAAGTCTTGTCCCATAAACAATAGCTTCTTGCCGGAATGTCCCATCATAAATGCATATCCCGCTTTCAAGTTTGCAAACTTGTCAAAGCCAAGTCCCGGCATTTTATTGATCATAGAACATTTCAAATGAACAACTTCATCATGAGAAAGGACAAGTACATATTTCTCACTGTAAGCATAGCTCATCGCAAACGTCATCTGGTTGTGGCACCCTTTTCTAAAGTACGGATCCAACTTCATATATTCTGTAAAATCATGCATCCAACCCATATTCCACTTCAAGCTGAATCCAAGACCATCATACTCGGGCTCTGCAGTCACTTTCGGCCATGCTGTCGACTCTTCTGCAATCATCATCGTCCCTTGATTCCTTCCAAGCACAACGGAATTTAAGTGCTTGAAAAATTCTATCGCCTCCAGGTTCTGATTTCCACCATATTTATTGGCAATCCACTGTCCATCTTCCTTTCCATAGTCCAGGTAAAGCATCGAGGCAACCGCATCCACTCTAAGCCCATCCACATGGAACTTTTCCACCCAGAACAGTGCATTGGCAATCAGAAAGTTCTTTACCTCTGCCTTGCCATAATCAAAAATCTTCGTACCCCAGTCCGGATGTTCTCCCTGCTTGGGGTCTGCATATTCAAACAATGGTGCCCCATCAAAATTTGCGAGGCCATGTGCATCTTTCGGAAAATGTGCCGGAACCCAGTCGAGGATTACCCCAATCTTATTCCTGTGGAAATAATTGATCATATACGCAAAATCTTCCGGTGTTCCATAGCGGGAAGTCGGTGCGTAATACCCGGTCACCTGATATCCCCAGGATCCATCATATGGATACTCTGCAATCCCCATCAGTTCAATATGTGTATATCCCATCTCTTTTATGTAGGCGGCAGCCTCGTGGGCAAATTCCCGGTAAGTATAAAATCCATCTTCCTCTTCCCTCGGATGACGCTTCCAGGAACCGATATGTGCCTCATAAATCGACACCGGTTCATGATTGTGATCCCAGGTTTCTCTGTCCTTCATCCACTTACTGTCTGTCCACTTCAAATCTTCGATATCCACAATTCTGGAAGCGGTACCTGGTCTTACTTCCGCATAATTTGCAAATGGATCTGCCTTGTATAAATACTCTCCTTCTTGTGTCCGAATGCAGAACTTATACAGCATCCCTTCTTTTGCTTCCGGCACAAAACAGTCATAAATTCCAAGAGGTTCGTGTCGCTTCATCGGACTGGCTGTTCGATCCCACTGATTAAACTCACCAATGACAGATATCTCCTGTGCATGAGGTGCCCATACTGCAAAATAGATTCCTTCTTTCTTTCCCTTCTTTGCTTTGTGCGCACCTAGCTTTTTATAAATTTCATAATGTGTACCCTGTCCAAACAGATATTGATCCAGCTCTCCTATTTCATACGACATTTTCGTATTCTTTTTCATTGCTTTTCCCATATCATTCACCTTTCCAGTCCATTTACTGATATTTCTTTCATTATACTTTAGACCCATACAAAAAGAAAGAGTTTTGACAATTTTTCACCTTGTCAAAACTCTTTTTTTGTAATTTTTCTCCAAAAATTTTCTCTTTTTTTCTTGAAAAATTACCTTTTTCTTTTGTATCCAGACTCTTTCCCGTCTTATATATTGAAATCTTTCTCAGACAAGATCACGCGGTCTGCGTCATCTCTTCCTTTTCCTAACACTCTCTTGACGATTTTCTTGACATTTGTCTTCTGCACATGTTCAATCGCCTCGTCCATGATCTCTTTGACTTCCGCTACTGTCACAACATGATCCTCTCTCTGGAGCATATCGATCCGGCTGTACAGTGCGAGAATACCTACTTCATCAATCTTGAATCCATTTTCCTTTGCATATGTCTGACCAAATGTAACAAGCTCATCATTGATAAAGATCGGCACTTCCAGACGAGAGGTGAATTTTCTTCTGAATTCTTTATTAGAAGATAACAGACGATCCAAAGGCTTTCTCTGCTCCTCCAAAACAATCAGAAGCTCTCCGGTATCTCTCTCCATAGCCTTATTCAACCGCTGAACTGTCTTTTCATTCATTCTTCCGGCCTTCTCAATGATCAGAGCGCCTCCATATAACTTCGATACGATCTCTTTGATCTTTTTCTTATTCAGAGAATCTCCGGTAATAATCGCTACTTTTCCCTGCTTTAATTTTCTCTGTTTCTGAATTGCTTTTACCACATCCACAGCCAGAACCGTCTTACCGGAACCTTTTCGCCCAATGATCAGCAAGTTTCCTGTCTTTGACGTTCCCTGTCGATTCGTACACTGCTTATCCTGCTCTAAAACATCTACCAGCTGTTCGCTCATTCCTCTTACTGGTACAAAATAAGAGAATAATTTCTTCTGCTCTTCTGTCAATCCGGCACGAAGTCCCACTTCACTCTGTGCTTCCAGATCATATTTTGCCTGAACAGTAAATCCGGTTGTTCCCTGTCCAAAAGTTCCCGTAGCTCCCAGTGCATTTGCAATCTCATCTACTGGAATCTTTCCTGTCTTACCAGTTGCTGCCGCTTTTGCCACTTCAATTCTCGAAAGAGGGATCGTCTCATTCAGAAGGTCAAAATCATCGTCGTCGTCCTCCTCCGATTCCTTTCTCTCTCTTTCAAAAGCTGCTATTTCCTCTTCAAAGTCACGGATATCATATCCATCTTCTACTTCTTCAAAATCATTCGGATCAAAGCTGCCTTCGTCATCGTCTTCCGGATCCATCTCTTCTTGTCCTTCTGACAGATCTTTCGAAATTTCTTCCTCTTCGTACAGTTCTGTCTCCTCATGTACTTCCGATTCTTCCGACAGCACCTGAGCAGCATCCTCTTCCGACATCTCTTCAAAAATACTCTCCGGTTCCTCGATCACTTCCTCCTCAGATTCTTCGATCACCTCCACCGGATCTTCTGTCATCGCCTCCATCTCCTGTTCATCCCATTCAGGAATGTCCAGTTCTTCAAACTCTTCGAGTTCCTCATCAATCTCATCATCAAAACATTCTTCAAAATCTTCTTCTGCAAATGTCTGCTCTTCAATTGGTTCCTCGATGACTTCCGGTTCCGCTTCCTCTTCCATAGGCTCTGAAGCAGATGCTTCCTCTAAAGCTTCATCCTCTTTCTTTCCTTCCAGCTCTTCCATCAGTCGGCGAACATCCTCCGGAGTTGCTGCTTCCGGTTCAGACTTCAGTTCCACAATCTCCTTGTCTGCCTCTGCTTCCTGACGTTTCTGCTCGATGACTTCCATGACTTCTTTCTGCTTTTCTTCCCAGCTTGCAAGGATTTCTTCAATCTTCATCTGACCTGTCACTTGCTTTTGAAGCTGTGGTTCCTTTATTGCTTCCTTCACTTCTCCAGTCGGAATCGTTGCTGTAGACGTATCCAACTGGTTCTCTCTTAATTTCTGAACAAACTTCTGGCTCGGCGTCATCGGTCCGCCAGGTTTCTGATCGTATTTCTCCTGCTGTAAAGATGTCAAAGGCTTATACTTCATCTTCAGTTCCATGGCCTGATACACATATTTTCCTTCACTGAACCAAAGAATCAGATCATCGCACTCTTCCAGACATTCCGTGATCATCCCTGCCTCATCATACAATTTTGCAAGCTCATACGCCCACTTCTCTATATATTCTGCTTTCTTAAATTCTTCCAGTACTTCAATCTGCTGTGTAATTGGAGCATTCTGTGCTTTCAGAATCTTATAACGTAAAATATACTGGTTCGGATCTTTCGGTGCGACTGATACAAATTCCTCATAGCAGTCCATCGCTTCCGATGGCTCTCCCAGCTTGAGAGCTAAAATTCCAAGCCGGTATATAATCTTTCTACTTCCCGGGGTGCGATCATATGCGATGAATAGGACATCGCGGCTTTTTTCATACTTTTCATTCTGCTCGTAAATCTCACTTACAGAACAGAGCATAGACGCATTCTTTACTTTACGCCAATCAATCGTATCTGCAATCTCCATCGCCTTCCCATATGCTTTTTGTTCCATATACTCGAGCATCTGCTCTGTCTTTACGCGATATTCATATTTATCCAATACAATCACCTCATCTATTATAATTTACTTCCCATTCTTATATTTGCTTACTCCAATACTATCATAGTTTATCACACCAACTCCATTCTGTCAAAAAAATAGCCATTATAATTTTCTTTGAAATTATAATGGCTATCTAAATCTTATCCTTATCCATTCTATTTATTCTCAGCGGAGAAGCTAACACTTTCTGTTCCTGCCGGCCTTCATTCTTTTCATAATCAACCTTTAATTGATTTCGATTTTTCTTAAGGTCTCCGATTTCCAAATCTCCGATACCATTTCTCGTTCGTTTTTTATAATCGGATTGCTTTCCTCCTTCAAATCATTTCATATCAATACTCTTTTCGCTACTCATATAAAAT
Source organism: Faecalimonas umbilicata (assembly GCF_042846195.1). Lineage (NCBI taxonomy): Bacteria > Bacillati > Bacillota > Clostridia > Lachnospirales > Lachnospiraceae > Faecalimonas > Faecalimonas umbilicata. The sequence goes on along the minus strand of NZ_AP031411.1, from coordinate 307,616 downwards.
TAATTCTCTCTGTACCGATTATATATTGTTTCTGATTTTTTATTAGATGTTTCTTTACACATCCTCTAAACTCTCCGAACTTCTTTGGTCTATTTTCTTTATTCAATATGTTCTGCAATTCTAAATCATATGGTAGCTTTTCTTTCTCCGATTACTTTCTTCATTATTTTTTCATCATCGAACTATCTATGATAAAGGCCGTTCTCGCAGGAACTTTTATCTGCCCGACCACTCACATATTGAATTGTAAACGATGTCATATCCAATGGTAACAGCCTCCTTCCGATCATCCATCCTCTGAAATTTCTTTAAGTCTTCATAAATCAAAACTCTCATTTTTTCTTTTATATTCAAGTATCCGCTTCCGGTTATCTGAAATATTTTCAAAAGTTCCTTTTCCGTCTACTTGTCATATTCAAATTCTTCTAGAATCTTTAGAAAATTTTGTATGAAAATTACTTTTTTAATTTCTTTGGATTTCTTTTGTTGAGTTTATAATACATTATATTTTCTGTTTTGTCAACAGTTTTTTATATGTTTTTTTATTTTTCTTTTTATATAATTATATTTTCTGTTTTTATCTTATTTTTAATTTTATTATCAATTAATTTCATTTCTATTCCGTCACAGACTTTTGGACATACACTTCCGGTTTTAATTGTTAACTTTATTTTTAAATATGTTGACATTTAGTTTTCCCCAAATTATAATATGCTTCATATGGGATACACAATATATTTGATCTCCATAAATTTTAGCAAAAGAAAGGATCTTACAACACTTATGAATCCAATACCTTCAGCAACTACCAAACATCCACAAGTCAGAACGCACCTGCTTGTACGGATTGCACTTGTTACCGCAATCACCTGCATTTTAGCGCCGCTTTCCATCCCGCTGCCATTTAGCCCGGTTCCCCTCTCTCTGACCAACCTGGTCTTATACATCAGTATCTTTATACTGGGATGGAAAGCCGCCACTGTAAGCTACCTCGCCTATCTTCTCCTCGGAGCTATTGGTCTTCCTGTCTTCTCCGGATTCGCAGGAGGTCTCGGAAAACTCGCAGGACCGACCGGAGGCTACCTTGTCGGAATGATCTTTCTCACAATCTTATCCGGGTGGATCGCAGAGCGATTCTTAAAAAAACCTGCAGTCATCTTGATCGGAATGCTGCTCGGCTCCGCAGTAAACTATCTGTTTGGAACTGTCTGGCTCTGTGTACAACTCCACCTATCCTTTGCAGAAGGTCTGATGATCGGAGTAGTTCCTTATCTCTTTTTTGATATTGCAAAAATATTGATTGCCCTCTTCGCCGGTCTTACGATCCAGAAGCGGTTGAAAGCTCTGCTTTTATAAGCCATTTACTTTTGTCAAAGTTCTTGGAAGCGCGTCTTTGGAATTTTTCCACGGTTCGTCCTTAAATCGATAATCAAACTTATCGACAAACCAGCTAAGGTCATCCCGCACGCGCTTCATATTTTCCAGATAGAGCTGATTCAATTCACTGATAAAGGAATCCAGCAAAGCGCCGCCAAGTCTTTCCGGCGCCATCTCATACAGCATCCCGTAATGTTTTGTACAAAATCCTTTCGAGGAGGTAAACAATTTCCGGAATTCTTCCTCCTTCTTATACAGATGAAAGATTGTACCTAAATAATCATGGAAAGTTTTCTCGATCTTCTCGCAGACAAAGCAGGATTTCTCCAACTGCCCGATATAAGCAGCCAATCCTGAGGCTTCTGTCTTTTTCTTGAAAAACGATGCCTGCTTTACCGGTTCTTTCTGCCTTTGTTCAATTTCCTTGATAAAAGAATCCATATGCGTCTTATAGATCAGTGCAAGCCCCAGCCGATCCGGCATCTCATTTAACATCGCTGCATGTCTTTTGCAAAATCCTACTTTATCACTCTCTTCCCTGCGCTCACTTACCATATAAGTAGATGGACGCAGTGTATATTCAAGAGCATCCTGTTCCAGCTTGTGGTAAATACTGCAGAGAGGACATTCACAGTCCTCCCGAAACGCATCATTTACCGGAATCGTATATAACTTCTCTTTCATCTGTTTTTTCTCCTCATAATCTAATCAGGATCCTATAGCACTTACCTGTTCTGGTCCCTGTAATAGTTGATCAGACAGCCTTTCTGGATGATTTCTCGCTCATTCTCCGTCATTTCTCCCAACCGGAATGTGACCTCCACCAGATCATCTTTTACAATGTAAGCTGTAATCTTATTTTCCTTTTGTTTGATTTTTTCTAAAATATCCGGGAAGAAAATATAGTCTCCATTGTGAAACGATAGTTGTTCTTCCTTTTCGTCTGTCAAAAGCGGGAGCATACCCCAGTTGATCAAGTTTGAGCGATAGCGCTTGGTAGCATACTCTTCTGCAATATTTGCCCATCCGCCAAGTACTTTCTGACAAGAGGCTGCCTGCTCTCTCGCAGATCCGTCGCCCGGCTTCACTGCAAATATCGTACTTCCGATTCCAAGTGTCCCCTCACCTGCCTGCGGATATCTCCTGCGCACAACTTCCATCACATCCTTCAGCTCTTCCAACACTTCCAGCGGACATTGTCCTTGCTCAATTGCTTTTTGTGCCTTCTGTACTTCCTTCGCTCTGCCTACATATGCCGGATCTTTTCTCGACAAGGCAAATTCTGCCAATCCAAGCGGATTGGACCGATAGGAGGAAGTCTCTCCAGACGGAATCAGTTCGTCAGTCGTCGTGACTGGATCATGAATCTCTGATACCACCTTCAAAAGGAGATGTTCCGGAAGCGGCGGCATCTCCGGCCAGTCTTTAATGTTTGGTCCAAGTTTAATCTTGACTGACGGATCTGCAATTCCTTTACTGTCAAAGACACGATTCGCATAAATATTACTATCAAAATGATACTTCGGCATCTGATATTCTCTGTCCATCATATCTGCCGCCGATGTAAGGTATCCCTTATTCGCCGCAGTTGCCGCAATCGATCTTGCATCCATCAAAGCTACAGAAGCAATCTGTCCACTCTGTAATTTTGATCCCTCCCGATTTGGGAAGTTTCTTGTAGAATGCCGGATGCTGAGCGCCCCATCTGCCGGGGTATCCCCTGCACCGAAACACGGACCGCAAAATGCTGTCTTCACAACCGCCCCGGCTTCCATCAGTTTTGCAACAGCCCCATTCTTCACCAACTCCATGTAGATCGGTGTACTTGCCGGATACACACTGAGTGTAAACTCATCTGCTCCGATTCCGCATCCTGAAAGAATCTCAGAAGCAGCACAGATATTTTCAAATCCTCCACCTGCACATCCGGCGATGATGCCCTGTTCCACATAAAGCTTTCCGTTCCGCACCTTATCCTGCAATGTGAAATTCACATCTCCTCCAAGACTTACCAGCGCTTTCTGCTCCACATCATGAAGAATCTCGCTCAGATTCTGATTCAGTTCGCGGATTGTATAGGCATTGCTTGGATGGAACGGCATCGCGATCATCGGCTCAACCTTGTCAAGATCTACATATACCATTCCGTCATAGTAAGCTGTCTCACCTGGAGAAAGCTTCTCAAAATCCTCTTTTCTTCCGTGGATCTCAAAAAACTCCTCTATGACAGCATCTGTTTTCCAGATAGAAGACAGACATGTCGTTTCTGTCGTCATCACATCAATTCCGATTCGGAAATCCGCACTTAATTTCTCTACTCCCGGTCCTACAAATTCCATGACTTTATTATTCACATATCCGTTTGCAAAAGTCGCCTTGATAATCGCAAGCGCTACATCCTGTGGCCCCACACCGACTGAAGGCTGTCCATCCAGATATACCGCGATCACCTCTGGCATGCGGATGTCATATGTTTTATTCAGCAGCTGCTTGACAAGCTCCGGTCCTCCTTCGCCAATTGCCATTGTACCGAGTGCACCATAGCGTGTATGGCTGTCAGAGCCGAGGATCATCTTGCCTCCGCCTGCAAGCATTTCCCTTGCATACTGATGGATTACCGCTTGATGCGGTGGAACATACACTCCTCCATACTTCTTCGCGCAGGTCAGTCCAAACATATGATCATCTTCATTGATCGTCCCACCGACCGCACACAGACTGTTATGACAATTCGTCAACACATACGGTATCGGAAACCGTTCCAGTCCCGATGCCCTTGCCGTCTGAATAATTCCCACAAAAGTGATATCGTGCGAAGTCAGTTTATCAAATTTGATTCTGAGGTGCTCCATATCCGGAGACGTATTGTGCTCCTTCAGAATGCGGTATGCAATAGTCTCCTTTGCCGCTTCCTCTTTGGAAACAACATGCCCCACCTTGCCTTCTATCTCCCTTACAGCATCTTCTCCATCTGGCACAATCTCTGACCCATTTAGCAGATACACTCCTTGATTATATAATTTCACCATACACAGTACCTCCTGTACATTTTGCAGTTGTCTGATTTTTTCGAGTTATATGGATTTATTATAGACTTATCTGTCATTCATTTCAATAGCGAATATTATTTAGATAATACAAACCTAGGAAAGCTGTTCTTTCTCATACAAAATGTACTTTTACACCGAACTGCAAGGGAACTTCTTTTTCCCCAGCCTTTGACAAATAGACAAAAAAAGAGACCAAAACCTCTTTTCTGAGATTTTAGCCTCTGCATTTCTTAGTCCTGAACGTATGGCATTAAAGCGATATGTCTTGCTCTCTTGATTGCTACTGTAAGAGCTCTCTGATGTTTTGCACAGTTTCCTGTGATTCTTCTTGGAAGAATTTTTCCTCTTTCAGAAACATATTTTCTTAATTTTGCTACGTCTTTGTAATCGATTTCGTTGTTTTCTTTACCGCAGAATACACAAACTTTTTTTCTTCTGCGTCCGCCTCTTCTCTTCATTGGAGAATCAGCTTTGTTACCTTTATCGTAAGCCATTGTGGTATTACCTCCTATATTTATACAAATCTACTCATTGTATCGTCTAACTGAATGGTAATTCTTCATCAATTCCATCTGGAATGTTCATGAACCCATCTCCAATATCTGCACTTGGAGCTGGTGATGGACTTGGACTTGCCTGACGGTAGCTTCCCATGCTGCTTTCGCTTGCAGCTTTGCTCTCAGCAAATTCCTGATCTTCTACAACAACATCTGTCGTGTAAACTTTCACACCATCTCTGTTTGTGTAACTTCCTGTCTGAATACGACCACTTACAACAACCTTTAATCCCTGGCGGAAATATCTCTCTGCAAACTCTGCTGATTTTCCGAAAACTACGCAGTTGATAAAGTCGGCACTTGCCTCTCCGTCACGTTTAAAGCGGCGGTCTACTGCTAATGTATATCTTGCAACAGCAGTTGCGCTGTCACCTTGTGAATATCTCACTTCTGGATCTCTTGTCAGACGTCCCATCAAAATTACTTTATTCATACGATTTATCCTCTTTTCTCTATGCTTCTTGTTTTACGCATAAGAATCTGATAACGTTTTCCATGATACGCATTCTGCTCTCAAGCTCTGCTGGAACAGTAGAATCAGATTCGAAGTGGATGAAATAGTAATATCCTTCTTTCATTTTCTGAATTTCGTAAGCTAATCTTTTCTTACCCCATTCATCAACGTCTGTCACATTTCCACCGAAACGAGCGATAAGCTCTTTTACTTTTTCGATTACTCCTGCTCTAACGTCATCTTCAACTTTTGCGCTGACTACAACAGCTAATTCATACTTGTTCATGTTCTTGCACCTCCTTATGGTCTCTTGGTCCCTGAACCTTGTCAGGAACAAGGAAATATCGTTCGCGGACGCTTGTCTGCAAACAACAATATATCACAAGTCAATACTATACCATAAGATTCTACTGATTTCAAGCATTTTTTCTGATTTCTTTTGTGTTTTTTTCTACTAATTTTCTTGTAATCATAATCTGATGTCCACAACCTGTGCATTTTAAACGGAAGTCTGCTCCGACACGAAGAATCTCCCACTCGTAGCTTCCACACGGATGCTTTTTCTTCATGCGGACGATGTCCCCGACTTCATATACATTCGCCATCTCTTGTCCCTCCTCTGCCGTTTCCTTCCTTGTCTGTCTTACTGTTCACTGACTTTTACTGCCTGCACGACAAATCGCTCCTCATCAGCAACATTTGTACAGGTAGAAAGTGTCACAATCTGAGATGCTGCGTTGATTTCCACATTCGGCGTATACAGTGATGTTCCTTTGATCGTCTCAATGTAATTTAAAAACTCCTCATCCGACTGAAATGCAAACTGATAATTTACAGCAGTGTCCTCTACAACTCCCGCCACAAAAATCTGGTATTTTGATTCTTTTCCATCAGGAGTATAAATAGAAAAATACGGATATTTTTCAAAGAAATCCTGTTCTTTATATTTTAACAGCTGAGCAAACATCGTTCCATTTTTCATATTGTGTCCATAAATGATTGTATTACGGTCTGTAAAAGTACCGGTATTATCTTTATCTACAAAAAGTGTTCCTAACTTGTTGTCATTCGCCTCAAAAGTTCTCGTCAGATATTCTTCGTTATCTCTGCCTTTGACAACCGGATAACTGATCTCTGACGGCTCCTCAAAGCGGATCCATCCAACAGTATCGGGATTCATCTGCTGCAATGTCGCAAAATCAACTGTAAAGCGTGGCTGAACTTCCGGTTCTTTCTCTTCTTCCGGTTCTTTCTTTGGCTCTTCTTGAATGACAAGTTCTCTGATCTCCTCGTACTCCTTCTTTCCTTCATGGTACTCGGAAAAAATCTGGTAGAGCTGATAGCCGGAAAATACAAATACGCACACTGCCAGTATCAAAATAAGATTGCTCAGCAATCCTGATTTTTTCTTCTTTCCTTTTTTCCTTGATCTTTCCTGCTTTTTTGCCATAACCGCTTCTCTTTCACCTCCTCATACGCAAAGCTTCCTTTGTATAGTTGGAGTGTAGCACATTCATGGCTTGATTGCAATTATTGATTCCTGTAGGGAAGAAGTGCCTCAGTTCTTTCCGCTTCCAAAATTTTCTTCCACTCTTTCTGTATCTTTTTTTCAACATCGCGGTAAGAAGTCTGAAACCGGACTTTTCCTATATTATACCCAAATTCCTGAATACATTTTTTCTCGTCTTTTTTCTCTTCATGCATTTGCGACTCATCCAGCGCCTGAAGTCGAAAGGTCTTTTTGACTGGTCGGAATCTCCGGTCAAATTCAATGTTGACTCCTGTCAGTTCATATTCCCCCTTGATCACAACTCCCGACATCAGCGCAAGTTCCTGTTCAAATGCTTCCAGCTGCTTCTTTTTAACAACCTTGATATTATAATTATTTTTTCGGATATCCGACACATTCAACTTGAGTTTTCGAATAGAATCCAAATAAGATTCTTCATACAGTTCTGGATTTACTTCCGGATCTGAATCATAGATCTCACACCCTTCGCTCTCTCCGTAGGAAATTCCGACCTCAGTTCCGTTTCGATAACTGTGCATCCCCCACTGCACATCTTTCGGAATCACTGCTCTGTCATTTTTCAGATCAAACCGCACTTCCTGCTGATGATAGCCCTCTCCAAGTATGACATTAATATAAGATTCTTCTGCCAGAATACGATTTACCGTTGTCTTGCCCGAAATCTGCTCTGCACAGCCGGTCATATTGCCCAATATCACTGCAGCCAGTATACCACACAGCCACTTTCTCTCCTTTTTCATCCTGGTTTCCTCCTACTGCCCTTTTATTTTTCCTTTTTATAATCCTTCGCAGAACGATACCGCTCTCTGTAATGATATTTTTCAGGACTCTTCCACACTTTTTTCATTGTCTTCTTCACTTGATTCTCAAGATAGGTTGCATCCCCCTTTTTCTTGTCCGGAGAGGCCGGCAGCACATCCAGACATTGGTGAGCCTCCTCATAATTTGCAGGTGCATAGTTAAAAGACTCTGTGTCAACAATTGTCTTGCCTTCGATCGTCTTCTGCTTTGGATATGCCTCCGAGTTACTCACAATTCCTGTTACTTCATCCACTTTCAAAATATCCCACTCCGTAATAAAGGCTCCTGTCTGCACGTCGATAATAAATTCTGACAACCGGTTCGGTGTCAGCACCTTGTCATATTCCTGCACTTCAAATCTTCCTTTGCGCAGAATCTTATTGTGATGTCTGGAAGGTTCCCCATAATATAGAGAAAACTCATACTGCTTCGCATAATTTTGCAGCTTTTCATAATCAGTCTTCCCGGCAAAATGACTTCGCACATACTGAATATTCTGCCTGTCGATGTACATTCGAAACTGATGCACTTTCTGATCATCCAGTATTTTATACGATCCACTCTTCTTCTGCCATGCAGTCCGTACACAGGCAGCATAGGACTCCAGAAATTCCGCATGCGGCGGCATCTCACTGTCAAACTGATACTCACCTGCCAACTGAAGCATCTCATTCCCATCCATATAGCCACCCATCTGAGAGATGACAAGTTGCGCCTTCTCTTTCGCTTTCAGCCCACTGACTTCAAACATATAGGTGTAGACACCCGAGCCAACCTTGTGTACTTCTGCAAATGTATCTTCCAGTTCTTTTAAATAGGTTTCCTGAGGGATCTCTGTCAGAGAATCTTCCCGAAATTCCCCGAATCTTGCATCGATTGCTTCCAGATAGGCAAATACTGCTCGGCGATCCCAGCCATCCTTCTTTATCAGTTGCTTTGACTGGTCTCTCAAAATCGCAAGAAAACTCTCATCTGCTGCCCGCGCCACATTTGACAAATCTTCAATATACTGTTCTGCCGTCACATCCTTCTCCGGGACAATTTCCTGTATCTTCAGCAAAATTTCATTGTACCTGTCCTCAAAGGATACTTCTTCCACAACATCATCGTAAGCATACTGCTGTTGCAGTTCCTGCTCCACAGTCCGAAGGTCCTCCTCCGCAATCGTCTCTGACTGCAGATGAAACTGTACCTCCTCCGGCCGATACATTTCATCAAACCGAATTCGCACTGCCGTAAGCTGTACTGCCTCAATATCCACTGCTCCCACATAAGAAAGTGCCGTCAGAAATCCTTCGAGCTGCTCTTCCTCTGTAAATTCCATCTCATAATTCTGTTCTTTGATCCTCTGATCCGTCAATTCCAAATTGATAATGGGAAGTAAAAAGAATTGTGCATCCAACATATCTGACAGCTCTGTGTAAGACTCATACTCTTTCACACCTCTGTATGTCCCATAAAAAATTTCTGCACAATTCCCATCTCGGATTATAATCTGCTTTTCTCCCTCATTTGGCTGCACAATCGTTCTTGCTCCGTAAATATCATACTCTGCCTCTCTCCCCAGATAACGTCTGCCAAGCCTCACTCTCATATAGGTGAGTTCTTCCAGCACATCCTTTACAAAAATCTCCCCTTGTTCCTCCTGAGATTTCTCCGCCTGGTCTCCATCACCCAGAACATTCTCATTTCGGGCACTATCATCCGGAACACGATCATTCTGGATACTATCATCCTGTCTGGCTTCCCCAGATGCAGTTGTCTCGTTTTCATCGAACCTCTGTGCGAATACATTTCCACCGCTTCCTGTCCCCGTCAGGAGCGTGATTCCCCCGAAAATGCCTGCACAGATTATCAAAATGATCCTTCTTCTTTTTTTCCACACGCTCTTTCTCATTCGATTCCCGCTTCTTTTCTTATCTTAATTTTTTATGCCGATTTCGCTTCTTATATGCATCTCGGAACTTTCTTTCAGTTTTCCCGTTCCCTATGTAGTCTATTCTCTCTTGGCTCTATTATATACTAGGGATTGCTGTCAGAATCCTCTTTCTGGACTTTTTCAGCTTTTCTATCCTCTTCCACAATTTTCAGGAAATCTGCATTCTCATCTTTGATTCTTGGGATAAAGCGGTTTGCAAATTTTCCCTTTCCTCTCTGCTTTACGTAAAAGAATCCGATAATTGAGAATACAACCGCACCGATGAAATTGACAAATAAGTCTTTCATCGTATCGATCAGCCCAATATCCAGATAACCTCCTAAGCCCAATTCCATCCCATTGACGGCAGTATTTTTAATATTATCAATATGCACTACCCGATTCCCTCCGGTCGGGTCCAGCATCACAGTGGAAATACTGTGTACGATCGTGTCTTTCTGCATATCCATACCCAAAAACAAATCCATTCCACACTCCCAGAATTCCCACATGACACCGATCGTCATAGAGAAGCAAAATGCCACAACTGCCATAAAAAGAGGTGATAACTGTACTTTCACTTTTTCATTCCGATTCAGAATATCTACAAGGGAAAATCCGATTGCCGCCGCAAGGAATCCATTGATCGTGTGGAGCATCGTATCCCAGTTCGCTACCTTTGTATAGTAAGAACCGATTTCTCCCAGTATCTCCGCCGCAAAAATGAAGATCAATATAAAAATCTCCAGTGTCGTCGGAAGTTCTATCTTCAGTTCCATCTGAATAAAGCTTGGAATCATCAGAAGAATCAAGGTCAGTATACAGTAGAAAACCCCTTCATAATTTCGATTGAATATCTGAAGAATCATCACAAGGATCACAAGTGCGCGAAGGGTCACATACACTATAAAAGAACTCTTGTGCTCCCGAATCTCCATTTTCAGTGCCCGCATCCGGTCCTTTATCTTTTGTCTCATAGCGTCCTCCTTTGTTCATTTATTTTATGAAATCATAGCAAACTCTCCTTGGATAGTCAATGAATGGCTGCCATATATTCCCGCGCTGTTTTTCCCGTATATTTTTTAAACTCTACACTGAATTTCGCATAACTGGAAAATCCAGTCATAATCGCGACCTCCATAACCGGGAAATCTCCTGTTTTTAAAATTCCCTCTGCCTTCTCAATGCGAAGCCGGTTCAAATATTCTCCGACTGTCACATGTATCTCTGCTTTGAAAGTTCTCGACAAATACCCCGGACTAAAATGAATCGCCTCCGCAATTTTCTCCATTGTAAGCGGCTGATCAAAATGTGCATACATATACTGGATTGCTTTTGCCACAGGCGCTGAATGTCCTCTCGTCTTCGTCTCCATCACAATCTGACAATATGCGCGCAACATCTCCTCTTCCAACATCGTTGTCTCCAACCCGCTTCTCGCCTGCTCGATGCGGATCGCAAACAAATCACTGATCTCGTGTACTCTCACAACATCTGCTCCCCCATCCACTGCCGCGATTCTGCAGATCGTATTGACTGTAAACAAAAGATTCTTCTGTGAACGAAGCGGATTATCCGGGGTTCGATAGAAAAATTCTCCTTTACTCATCTGAGAGATTCCACGCCTTGCCATCTGGAAATCTCCTTGTTCCACCGCAGCCCTCCATCGCCGTTCCGTCTCGTAATTTAGCAAAACATCTGTCTTCTCTAACAGCCCTTCCCTTTCTCTCCTTGTTTCTTTCACACATTCCTCCTGTCCGGGCATCTCCTCATATATGACCGGGATCTGTTTCCACTCAGGACAAACTTTGATCAGATACGAAAGGACATCTGCCATCGATTTTACCCGGTTTGAAAAATATGGAAGCTGTGAATACAAGAGTTCATACTTCCCTTTTCTGGAAAGTGACAGCTTCTGGCTATGAAGAATTTTCAAGACAAGCTGCTCTGAATAATGCTCCGTCAGAAATGGTCCTGCTGACAGATAATAACTCTCATCCTCCTCTATGACCTTCAGATTCATACAGACGAGATGAAATTCTGGAAAATACTGATAAGAAACACTATCTTCCTTCGCTTTCCCAAGATGTTTCCACATTTTCTCCGGATGATCCCAAAGTTTTCCACACAATTCCTCGGGATATGGGTTTTTTGTGAATTTCACAATACAGTCTCTGTCACCGCCGTAGATTGTCAGGTCAACCTTCAGCGCCTTGTGCAGCACTCTGGCAGTCTGCACCAGTTCTTCATGTGTTTTCATGTTTCCTCTCCTTTCACAACTCTTCTTCCCCCTAAGCTGCCCTATTCTTTCCTAAACCTTATTTTAGAAAATCAGACTTATTTTTACATACCTTTTACTGTCCGCTATTTTTCATCTGACAGCATATTTCAATAATATTATAGCATATTTCTTAATATCTCATCTCACAAAATACGATAAAATAAAAGTATATTCTTCCGGATTTTCCAAGTGATTGCTAATTGGAATCTACTTGCCACAAATATTTCTGAAAGAATAAATTTATAAGATTGGAGAAAAAATAATGTCAACAAAAAAGGCAACAGAAATGATTCGCTACTATAAGAACCCAAATGGGCCTACGATTGGTGTAACAGCCAAAGATGTGATCGAATCCGATGGTCTTTATTTCAAAGACTTAAACGGTGACGGAACATTAAATACTTACAAAGACTGGAGAAAAACTCCTTCAGAACGTGCCAAAGCACTTGCAGAGGAACTTTCCTCCGAGGAAAAGATCGGTCTGCTCTTCATCAATTCTTTAAAAATGGGAGCTTACCAGGAAGACAAAGAGGCAGTCGATGCAACCGGACTTTTTGATGAAAAAGTAATTGAAAAAGACACTACGATCTTTAACGCCGAAAAATATCACGGAACCACGTATACAGTAAAAGATATGGGAATCCGACACTTTATCCTGCGCGAAAATCCAAAACCGGACGAACTGGCAGACTGGATGAACGAACTGAATGCACTTGCTGAAGGCGAAACACATGCGATTCCGGTTCTCATGGTATCAAACTCACGAAACGAAAACGGAGAGATCGTCTTCGGTATGAACGATGCCGCTGGTGTATTTGCCACATGGCCGGGAACAATGGGAATTGCCGCTGCCGTAAAAGGAAGCAGCCTTGACCTGATCGATGATTTTGCAGAATGCATCCGTGAAGAATGGGATGCAACCGGAATGAAAAAAGGATATATGTACATGGCAGACGTCGTATCTGATCCGAGATGGCAGCGTACTTACGGTACGTTCGGCGAAGATCCAGAACTGATCAACAATATTTTTGACCGCCTTGTTCCAGGCATTCAGGGAAGCAAAGATGGTGTAACAACAGATGGTGTTGCAATGACTGTCAAACATTTCCCTGGCGGCGGTGCTCGTGAAAATGGATTTGACCCACACTACAAACAAGGACAATGGAATGTCTACCAGACAGAAAACAGCTTACAGAAATACCATCTGCCAGGATTCCGATCTTCTATTGCAAACCACGTATCCTCTATCATGCCTTATTATGCAAAACCTGCAGCTGAAAAGAGCGGCATCCAGTACGACATGAATGGAAATCCGATTGAAATGATTCCAGTTGGATTTGCGTTTAACCAGTTTTTCTTAAAGGAACTTCTGCAAAATCAGATGAACTTCCAAGGCTATATCAACAGCGACTCCGGTATCACCATCAATATGGCATGGGGTGTGGAAGAACTTGACATTCCTGAAAGAATCGCACTTGCAGTTAATTCCGGTGTCGATATCATCAGCGGTTCCTTTGATGTATTTGCCGCAAAAGAAGCTTTAGATAGAAGAACAAATGGCTACTATACAGACGGTGCGCACAAAATTCCTGACGGATATACATTAGAGCAGATCACATTGTCTGAAGAAGCTCTCACAACTGCGGCCGCACACACATTAAAAGAAATGTTCGAACTTGGTGTCTTTGAAAACCCATACCGTGATCCGCAGACTGCAAAAGAAGTGATTGCAAATCCGGTACACTGGAAACATGCCGATGACGTACACCGCAAATCTGTTGTCCTTCTGAAAAACAAAGAACAGCTTCTCCCTCTGACAGCAGAAAAACTTGCAGACAAAAAAATCTTTGCAAAAGGATTTGCATCAAAAGAAGATACTGCCAAGGCGCTTACAGAAAAACTGCACAGCATCTTAGCCGAAACTCCAGGAGTGACACTTACAGATCATTACGAGGATGCTGACTATGCATTCCTCTTCGCAAGTCCAAGTTCCGGAGAATACTTCAACGCAACAAAAGGATATCTCGAACTGGATATCTGCGAGAACAAAACTGTCCACGATGTTGACGATCTCGGAAGACCAGCTGAGGCGACACACGAAGAAACAACACTTCTTGGCACTGATGAGATCCGCGTGATTTCAGAAGCAATCCATGCAAATGGAGGAAAAGTGATTTCTAATATTAACTTTACACTCGCATGGATGGTGGGAAATGTCGAACGTTATTCTGACGCACTGCTCGCTGGATTTGACACTTTCCCGGAAGCAACGATTGATATTATTACCGGTGCCTATACTCCAAGCGGAAAAATGCCGATCACCCTTCCAAAAGATGACAGTGTTCTCGCTGTCAATGCCGACGGTGTCTGCGTATCTCGCAACGACGTACCGGGATATGACAAAGACTTCTATATGCCGGAAGAAATGAAGGATGAGAACGGCAAAGCATACGCTTACCGTGACAGCGAAGGAAATTACTATGAAATGAATTTTGGGCTTGAGTTTTAAAAATCTTACCCAATAACTAAAAAGGAGAGGGCACATCCGTTTGCCCTCTCTTTTCATTTCTCATGAAATTGTTAAAAATCTTTGACATAATCATTCTTACACAAAATCCAAAGAACTTTTACCGCACAAAAAAAGTACCGAATCACTTCGATACTTTCTAAGGCGCCAACCAGATTTGAACTGGTGATAGAGGTGTTGCAGACCCCGGAAAAAAACCTCGGAACCCTCTAAAACTCTAAGGTTTTCCAAACTGTCCACCTTATATCCACCCTAATTTTCATGTTGCTTTCATGCCATATCAGGTATTTTACTGTGCCAAATCTATGCCACTTAGCACCCCTATGGGCATATTATATACATTTTAGTATCTTTCGTCTACAATTATTTTACTACAACTACAATATTATATGGAGGTTTATCGTGAATTATCAATTAGAATTAAAACAAATTGTGGATTTTCCACGCTGCCGGATTTACCGGGAATTTATACAAACCCTTATGAAAGACAGAAGCATCCGTACCAACGGAGGTTCCTGTCTTTTTTATTTTCTCATTTTATGTTCTTATGCAAATTACAGCTCCTCTTATCGGAACATCGAACACCTTACTTACAAAGTTGTTCCTGGCGAATGGATCTGTTCTCTTAAAGAACTCCAGATTCACTTCCGCCAAAAATTCCAGCACCAGGTCATATCCATATTGGATACCCTGGTTGAGCAAAACCTTTTAACCTACTCACTGCACGAAAAAAATAAGATTATCCAATACAAGATCAAAGACTGGCCAAAAGATAATACTGCCCTTTCCTATAATTACCCATGCAAAAAAGACATCGGGTTTTTCTTTTTTCCAATCGCAGATGTTCATAAACTAATCGGACTGGGAAAATGTTCAGAAATGGATGCTCTTTTGGATCTTTGGATTCATGCAGTCTATAATGATCCATCTGTGCAAGGCTCTGATGCCGGTCCAGTAGTATATTTTCGCAATCAGACTGGAAATCCCTTGTTCAGTTATCAGGAACTTGCCAGACGTTGGAAACAGTCGAAATCTTCTGTATCCCGTCTGCTTAAAAAACTTGAAGATACCGACATGATCACACTGATTTCCTATTCCGGGAAACATGGTAGCATGGTATATCTGCGTAATTATCTGTCCGTTATGTTTAATATCAGTGATGTCATGATTGATAAGGAGGAAATTGCCATGAAAATGCAACTGCCAATACATATAACCGAAGATACCTTGCCTGACAAAAACAATTCTGAATGCGTTTCAGAATCTATTACTGACGAACAAATCATCGTTTCACAGGAAGGCTCCTGCGTTCCAGAATCACACATCAAAGTCATTGTTCGCAAAGTCGCTGAAATACTGGAAATACAAGGCATTTCTTGTTGTAGATGCCCCAAAACAAAGTATATATTATCTCCTTTATCAGCCTGCAAGGATAGTATATATCTATATTCACTACGTATTATCTGCCCCTGGGGGAAAGCAGCCTATCAGTTTGAATTAAAACTAAAACCGGAAAATCACGCCGTCACCAACGTCCCAGGGCATACTCCGCCTCTGCAGCATACCTTACCTGCCTTCGCTGAAATCCCAGAAGTTCTGTTGAAAGGAGGGGTTGTATAATGGCAAAGAAAAATCACCACCCTGTTTCTGCTGAAGTAGAAAATAATCCGTTGTACCATGATACCTATAAGCTGCTCCGTTGTTACCGGGATTCTACTTATAGCCTGATGGTTGCTGTCCGGCAGGTGGAAATTCAATTCCAACTGGAATACAACACCAGTGTAGACGAATTTCTAGATTCCATCTATGCTGCAGGAGCAGATCTGGGAGACAGCCAGATTGAAGAATGGGCAAAAAGCATTGCCCGCAGTAACAAAATGATAAAGCTGCTTCTCTCTTCTGTGGATCTGCTCCGGAAAAATCATAAGCATGGGGAAGAATATTACTGGATATTATATTACGCCTTTCTGTCTCCCCATGAACTGAAAAATACAGAGGAAATCCTGGAAGAGTTGGAAAAGCACGTTCCCAGTATCTCCTACCGGACGTACTACCGAAGGAGGCAGGCTGCTATTAACGCTCTTAGCAGCATACTATGGGGATTTTCTGCAAAGGGGACACTGGAAACTTTAAATAAGTTTTTCCCAAAATAAAATCGACATTTTCCATATAGGCACTCATAATTGAAAAAAACAAAGGAGGGTGCCTATTATGGATCAATTATCAAATTTTATATCCGAATATCTCAAAACATGTGAAACCATAAAAAAGTTAAATTCCAAAACCATTAAAGCATACCGTATAGATTTATCACAATTTCTTACCCTTTGAATCTGAATAATGTTTGTCTCTTTTATTTTATTAAAAAAGTGCATATCCTGAAACTGAATATGCACTCCAAATAGCATTATATATTTATTTTCTTTTGCACAAAAAAGCACGATATTTTCTAAAACTCTATCTGTGTGTCAAAGTAAAAGCTTCTTCCACTTCCTAATCTTTGTCCGAAATGTTCCAAAAGGGGCTACTGTATTTACATGAATAAACTTATAAACTTCCCATACTGCTGTTTTGGTAGCTTCATCTGCCCACTTTCTTTTATGTGGTAAAAATAGCTCCTCTTCCGTCATAGAATCAATCATTGTAAAAATTTTCTGTATATTATCATCCAGCATGCCCATTAGTTCTTTTAGAGATAAATGGGCATAGGTATCGGTAAACCACTGATACAATTCCCCCAATTGATTCCACTTAAAACCATCCGATGGTGTTTTCACTGGAAGTCCAGCCTGTTCATCATTTTCCCATTTCAATACTAATGCGGTCCACCCAACCTGATATGCAAGATTTTCTGCAGGTGTTCGATCTACCTCCATACATTGTTTGTCCTTCAAGGATTCCGGGATATCCTTAAACTCTGCAATATATTTGTCGTAAGCCCTCTTGATTTCTGCCTTTAGTTCCTCTTTATTTTCATACGTCTTCATCGTTTACCTCGCAGTCTTCCGTCTTTACTCCTTGTTCCACACTCCAAAATTGATTATCCCCTGCGAATTTCAATAAGCTGAAGTACATCCGCAAACATTTCTCCTTGATCTTCTAAATCAATCATAAGCCATTTTTGTCCATTTCCCCATCTTGTTTTTTCATAAAGTTCTCTTAATTCTGGGGCACAGTCGCATAAAATATTCTCAACTGCTTCTTTTACTTTTGAACCAATCACAACCAGCACTGTGAAATACCCTTCTCTTGGATATATCGTACACAGGCTTTTCCCAGACTTTTTAAATTTTACATTCCAACCACGTTCTAAACTACAACGGCTAAATTCTATTTTTTCATGGCACCTGTACTTCTTTTTAATCTCGGAACAAAATTTCATAAATACTGGATTTCTAATATATGCCGCAAAATCCTCTAAGATCGGAATTTCCTCTTGATTCTGCATATCAATCATGACCATTCTCCTTTGCTCTTTATAGAAACTGGAATTTTTTGTTGAAACACTTAAACAAATGAAGCATAAATAACATAAATTTCTGCAATCAAAACAATTCCGAGAACGCCATCTATCATCAAATTATACTGTATATCTGTCAAAAATGTTTTTGAATGTGTCAGGAAATATTTAATGTTTTCTTTTCCAGTCAAAAGTGTAATTATGATTAACAAAATAGGAAATAAAAAAATCTCTACCTTATTTCCAAAATCATCTGCTATCCCATTTGCAAAATGAACAGGAATAATCTGAGGTAAGAAAAACACGCTTACTATTGCTAATAAAACACCAATACTGCAAATTCCCCATGTTAATTTTCTGCTTCCTACAAGTTTCATAAAAATGCCTTCTTTCTGCAAAATTTAATTTTATATTTTTTCTCTTGGCTATCCCTATTTCTCCACAAATCTAATAATATGGACTTCAGTATATCATATCATTTATATCGCATCAACATCCAATCTTGTGAGGTACATTTGAAATAATTCCGGCTAAATACTCCTTGCTGTCTTGCCCCTTCTACTCTGTATCGGATTTCTCTTGATCTGCGTCTTCTCTTTTATTCCTCCTTTTCGTTAACCTGTTTTTCACTTCAACCAACCCTACAAAGGCAACAACCACTGTAGCCATCCCCATTCCTATCCCTGAAGCAATATCATTGATGATATTTTGAGCAGGAGATAACGCCCCTACCAGTAAAACGCCATATACCATCGCAAATAGTAGAGCAGAAAGAATGTCTTTGACCTTACGTTCACGAAATGTCTTCTTATACTTTTCCTCCCATTCTTCTTTCATACTTTGCAATTCTACTTTCCCTTTTTTCCCATCCTCTAATAATAATGTAAAAGGTACATAAGCTCCGATCAAAACGCTAATTGTTATATTTGGAATTTCTAAAGCCATTTTCGAAGCATCACGACTTGCAATAATAAATCCCGATATGCAGGCTCCCACATACGCCATAAAAATATAGCGTTTTTTTTCACTTATCCCCAAATCATTTTTTTTAAAACATAAAGAAAACAGATAGTCCATAGCCCAAATCAAAAGAAGTAATAGCACCGCACATATCACAGCATTAAAATCAGCCTTTATGAGTAACGAAAAGCATATATAGGCATACGATGATAGGAGCATAAGAAAAACATAAACAAGTTGCTGTATCGGCTTCTTTATTCTGTTTACAAATTCAAAAACCCAATATTTCTCTCTATAAATACAATAAATAAAGCCTGCCGTAAGTATCATACTGATAATATAAGATATTATTAAAACTCTCTCCATGTATTTCTCCTTTGTAAAATCTGTTTGATATAACCTATTTCTTATTTAGATAGATTCGTTAACTATGGAGGGACAAAACATTGCAGCTAAATATATTTTCTACCCTATATATCTCAAGGAATATGAAAAATCATATTCCCCAATTATTCTACCATCCAACACACCTACCACTTAGGTCGTAACTGTGCATTGGTAATTTCATCAATGATTCTTCACCATGTTCTGAGAACACAACCACTGCTCCTCTTAGTGAAAATTCAACTAAAATTTCCTCTATAGTATGATTCCAAACATTTTCAAACATTTCATGCAAAATAATAATGTCTGCTTCTTGAAGAAATGCCACTAATATTTCTAAGCAGTATCTCTTAGATATATCCAATCTGCTAACCATTTCGTCTTTACAATCGGACAACTTCCCCATTCCCAGAAAGCCTTCAATCACATAATCTTTGTTTATAATTGAACCTACATTTCTCTCTATATACCGAGATACTGTAACATTATCCTCTGGCTTCATGTTTTTCAGTTCAACTTCTTTTATGCTTTTTGTTGTTCCATAGCATTTTATAATGTCTGTTATCTTACGCTCTTGTTTACTACTACAATTATAAAATCCAACTATGTCTCTCGAACTTATGCGGAACAACCCATCTTCTTCATCATTTTTACTAAACTTCATTTCTATCATATATTCCCTCAACTCCTATAAGCAATGGTAATTTGGGCATCTTATATTTTAACAAAGCATAAGCGATTCCTGATAAACCAGTCATAAAACCTGGATTGTATAATTCTGTTGGTAATATATTTTCCTCATTAAGGAATTCCAAAATCTGTTCAAATCGAGAATCACAAATGCTTCTTACCTGCTTATCATCAAAAATTTCTGCATATCTTTTTAAAATCAATAAATTTCCCATGTTTCCATGGCATAGGCAGAAACCTGCATGTAACCCGTCTTCAATTAATTTATTTTTAGCAAGGCTTATATCTTTAATAGCTTGCTGAAGCAATGCAGTTTCTCCTAAATTCTTGATGGCATTATATAAGGTTAATCTGGATAACAGAATACCCGCAGCTCCATGGCACCACGCTATTGGTTGACTCTTATGCTGATCAACCTCTGAAAACTTTCTTAAATCAATCCAATTATTATCCTTTTCTGAGTATAAAGAATTTTCATATTCTACTAAACTTGAAAGGATATCTAAATATTTTGTTTGTGGATATACCTCATATAATCTTGAAAATAGTTCTATAAAACCACTGTTTCCATGTGCAAATCCCGCCAATACTTCAGGAACCACCTCTGATTTCCAACCAACTTTTCCATTTTCAGTAATCATATTCTCTATCAATTGTTCTGCTATTTGTATAGCTTTTTGTAGATAAATAGGCTTTTTTGTTTTTCTATACATATTAATCAGAACCAAAACTATTCCCGAATTTCCCGAAATCATATCGAACAAACGATCTTCTAAGATAAGTGTTTCCATACAATTTAGCCACTTATCGAAATATTCCTTATACTTGATATCATCATATATTTCATATAAAATACCCAACGTATATAAAATCGAACCTTCGCCGCTAAAGATTCCTGTATTAAAGTCTTCGATATTCTGTTCCCCTTCACTTATAGTATCAATATACCTCAACAAACGATTATCTAAAACCTCACAAATCTTATGATATTTTCTGTCATGGTATATCCATTCATATAAATGGAATACCAAATTAATCCCAACCGTACCATCATATAATGTATTCGGTAATGCCTGGATCATCCACTGATTTTCTTTTATACCAAATAATTTTACGCCAATCCAATTAACGTCTGCTCCATCTTCGCTATAAATCGCATTTGTTCCTATTTTATCTAGCAGCTCTTTTGCCAATTCTTCTGCCGTTTTGGCCATATTACTATAAAGATCTAGTTTTAACCTTTTATTCTTTATTTTCCTTGTTCCTGCATTCTCCATATTAAAAGTAATTTTAATATATTGCGTCTGTTGTTCTAAATTCTTATAGGACAAATTCTGTATATTTTCCTCAATTTGCTGCAAAGCTGGCTTACTAAAGAAATCCTTTACTTCTCTGCCATCCCAAGTATAAATGTTTTTTTTACTTCCACGAAAATAAAAATACGGTATATCACCACTTAATAAATCTTCAATTTCATACTCAATAAGAGATCTACTCCTTTGATTTTGAAGATTTCCATTTGCCAATGAATAAAAAAATAAATTTCGTGCTCCTCCATCCACTAATAATTCAGGATGATATGAACTACTCAACACAATTGCATACTGTTGTGTATTTCTAATCAGATATCTCACCTCTAATTCACCATATTGTTGTATGATTCTTAATAGTGTTTCTGTATTTTCCATTGCACCTAAGTATGCACTTTCAAATCCCTGGATAATTTTATCTGCAAATTCGGAGGGTTGAATAAACCTTCCTTTTAGCATTGCCAAATTGTGATTTCCTTTCGATACTGGATAATCATAGACAACCCTCATGTTAACCGACTTCGGATTGATAATAAAGGGGATTTTTATCGGGAATTTTTGTCCTTCTTCTCCACTAATGGCACTCATATTGATTCCTGTATCTCCTGCGTTATTCCATGAATAAAAGGGGAGTATTCCTGAATACAACACCGATTTTCTTAAAAGACTAGCCACTTTTTCTGCTGCACTTTTCCCATTATTCTCTTCTATATTTCCTATAAATGTTTCCGCATCAATAATAACTGGATATTCATTGCATGCAATGAGATTTTCAAAATGAATATCTCCTCCTTCCAAAAGATAATTTATAAACAAAATAATCCCTATTCTTTGATAATATCTTGAAAGTTCTTCTATAGACTTACAATCTCTTTGTATTACAATTTCGCACCAACCATACATTTCTTTATCAAGTATAGAATACTCATAACTTCCCAAATTACATATTCTATAGAAATAATTTGTAATCTCTTGTAGCTTAATCTCATTTTGCAAACTTCGTGGTTTATATAAAATTTTATCTCCCGATACAAATTCCACACAAAATACTCTTCTCCCTTTTTTATGCGAATCAGAAAAATCTGTCGAAAGATGGTTTACGACAAATCCTTTTTCAGTGATATTAAATTTTTTCATTAAAACATCTGCATCTTTCTCAATGCGCTCTATCACTTCTTTGTAAATATCTATCGCATTTTGTATAATTTCATTTATCCTTCTTTCTAACACTGGATAAAGCGAAAATAAATCATTCAAATATTGTTTATCCTTTAAAAAATGGTCGATATAATATTGATACTGTTCAGATTCATTTCCCCTTAACACGCCTTCTTGTCCACATATATGCATTTCATAAATTAAAGTTCGGATACAAAGATTATTAAGCGAATTAAACAAAAATTGCTGAAAATCAAATAGAATCGATTCATTGATATATCGTCTTTGTATAACTATTTCTCTAAGCTGTCTATTTGCCTCTTGCACAAAAGGATCATAAAATGCTCCGAAAACCATTTTCTCACCCTCATGCCTAAACGCCTTTTTGTTCAAAGACAATTTCACAAAATTTCGTGGTTGACTCTTCTCGTGGCTACTAAAAGCACAATTATTTATAAAACCAAAAAAATACTCAAGGTGGTTTTTCTTTACATATTGTAATCCTTCCTCCTTCAGTATTTTCTTCCAATACTCTAAAGACTCCATATTTATTTCAGACGGAATAGCATCATACACTCTTTCAGATAAATAACTAGATTTTTTCATGTTATCTCCCTTTCTCTTAATCCAGGCCCTAGTTCTAAAATCATCTTTGGTTAATTAGCAACAAGCAAGTGTAAAAATACTTCCGCATTCAACAGAAATTGTGCAAACCACACCTGATGAAGCTAAACTATCAACTTTGTTACTTGTCAAATCTGCTGCTTCTAATTCTGTCAAAAGATCTCCAGCCGGGTTGTTATATTTCATATTTGTTCTGTCAAATTTTCTCATAATATCCACCATTCCTTTCTTCAGAACTAGGACCTTTTGATACCTAAGTATCTTGATTTTTATTATATCCTATCTCCGAATTTCGTCTTTATTTTTGGTATAGATTGACATTTTTTCTTCCTAATTGGTTTTCAACTGTCTTTATCATTTCCTAAATATGCCACAACTTGGCACACTTCTGCGATTGAAGGGTAATTTTACCCATGTTACAATAGGTATTGCTTATAGTATTCCTATTTTCCCCAGCACCTTAATCGGTGCTTTTTTTGTACCCGTAAACCTTTCGCTGACAGTAGCCAATACTTACACAGTACGTACAGCGTACTTCCCCTAAAATAAAACGTATTCTGTGCGTACAGTGTAAGTAAAACTTCCTATTATATAATGAAGGGAGATTACCATGAAAACAAGAAATGAAATCTATCAAGGGGAAGGTGCCCAACTGCTCCGGTTCATTACAACTTACCATTCGTTGCAATATGAACAGGTCTTACGGCTCTTTTCCAAAAACAGAGAGTCTATCAAATCTCTGATCACAAGTCTGGTAAAACAAAAACGCATTATCTATGATAAGGAGAACGGGCTTCTCTTCGACAGCCAGGAATCTGCAAACAATCCTGATTATGGCATGATTGCATCCTTTTGGGTGCTTTTGGACTTCAAAACAGCCATTGTGTACCATACTGACGGTGAATTTCCTGTGAAACTGAACTTTTTCTCTAAAGATGAGTGGTATGAAGTCCTCTATGTCCCCCAGGAACAAGAATATCTTATCAATCATGTCATGGAAAGCCAGACAAAAAGCGATGCGAAACGGCTGGTTGTATTAGAAACAGAAGAACAGGCTGCAAAAATTCATATCACAGGCGTGATTGCCTTTTGCCTTGTAGACTCCTCTACCGGATCTGTCAGCTATTATGCAAAGAAATGAGGTATGTATGAACACCAAAACTGTTTTTGACCGTTTACAGAGCATTGATGATGAAGTCCAAAAACTTCACAACACTATTTTTGCATTGAAAACAACAGATATTCAAGCGTATGCCGACAAATACGAAGAGCTGAGTATCAGTGCTGCCCTACGTTCTGAAAGGATTGCCTGCCAGCTCAGAAATCTGGTATATACCACAACTGACACTGGAAAGAAAGACTATCTGAAACAGGCTGCGGCTGTGCAGGGAATCAAAATCTCTTTTTCAAATAGTGTTCTTTCCATTACCATGCCAGGACTACTGCCCAAACGTAAATTGCGAACCAACACCGCTTTTCTACATGAGCCATTAAACCTTGCCTTGCAGACTTATGTGACAGAACATTCTATTCCGTTATATAAAAGATGTGTGGTCTGTTTTAGTCAAATTTATGACCAGAGCCTTTCTTTACAACGGATACGTGATTACGATAATTTGGAGTTCAAACAGATTTTAGATACTATCGCTTCCTATGTTCTGGTTGATGATACGGGACTCTTTTGCGACTCCTATCACACTACGGAACTGGGGAATTACGATCACACCGTTATCTTTGTAATGGAACCGGAAATCTTTCCTGGCTGGCTGAAAGATAGAAAAGAGTCTATCAAAACCATATCGGAAATTTCCTGATATTTTTCTTTCTTTTTCCGATATGGGTAATTTTTCTGCAAAGAAGCCATATTCTTTGCATTTTTTATGCTTAATACCGCCCTTACTTTACCCAAGTATAGGCTGTCATAGGTAAAAATCGAACTGAGGTGATGCTTATTTGATAAAAACCGATTCTATAAAATATCAGCTTTTGGAAATGGTTGGGCTATGTGGGGAATTCCCTTCCGGACAGCTTAACAGATTGATTGAGAGTGATTCCTATGCAGAGAAGGTGGTTACAGATTTAAAGCAGAGTAAGCTTATAAGAACACACTATAAAGATGGCCTACGAGGTTATCGCCTTACCAAACGGGCAAAAGAACTGCTGCTTTCGCAAAATCCCTGTCGTTTTCAAAACTATTTAACCGGAAATGCAGAAACCAACCTCATACGTAGTGAATTACCAAGACGGCTGCGACTTCATCAAAAAGCAGAAACCTATTTAACGCTTTCACATGCCGGAATCCCATTCTTTCCAGATGAAAAGCCGCTGCTTTTTTCTGAATCCAGCGAAGCGGCTACGTTTCCTGTGCGAAGCCTTCCTCTGTTTTACTCTTCCAGAGAAATAAAAAATCTTGGAGCATCCACTACCAAAATTAAAAATTCCCGTTGTATAGGAATCCTGATGGCTCCTCACTGTGTCTATGCTGTTTATAATACCGGAAATACACTTCTAAAATGGGAATACAAAACGGAAGTCCGACTCAATGCTTTTTTGCAGCACTATCTTCAGGGACTTCCTTACCATGGGCCACCTACCGTTTATGCCATCATGACTGGCAGTGATATGGATATGGCTTTCCGGCTCCTTACCAGTACCGGTGGATACAAAAAAACACTGTTCATGCTGGATACTTCGTATGAACACTTCTATTTCCTGCCCAATAACAGCTACGGAGAATACCTGCTCCGTTTATTGGTACAACCCCAGCGTATGATGCAGCTCAATCAGCTACTACTGTCCGACTGTTTTCCCCAGCGTGAGGATCTGCCAATTGAACATGATGGAATAGACAGCCAGGAAAATCCTATTTTGCTTGCGTATGATTTTGACATGCAGCGTATCAACCGCTTCAATACTGGATTAAATGTATATGGGCTATCCGGGAACCTGATTTGCTTTGACTTTCAGCTTCCCTGCCTGAAAAAATACCTAACTGCAGATATACACTTCTCCAGCATTGATTTTCAAAAGTTTAAAAGGAGGTTTTTCAATGAACCGTAAATGGTGGAAGTTCCTGTTTTTGCTTCCCATAAGCGTCTGCACTCTGTATGCCGGAGGATACGCAGCACAATTTATTAAAAACTATCAGGAATGGACTTCTGCCGGAAACTTTGCCGGCAACGGAACCTATCCGCAAGCAGCTTCTTTACACCCATTGGTCTGCTTTCATACCGCCCTTACCGATTTCCCATACAATTTGTATGGGATTTTTCTTTGCCTGGTTCTCTTTGGGCTTCTTACTTTTTTACTTATGCGTATGGGATATGACAGAAACGGGGAAATTAGTGACCATGACCGGAACTTAAATTACTCTACAAAAGGAACCTACGGTACATCCGGATTCATGACTCCAGATGAAATGATGAAAGTTTTGGAACTGACCGGAGATGTCAAGAAAAATAAAGGAACCATTTTAGGAAAATTAAATGGCAAAGCCGTATGTCTTCCATATCAAACACGAATGAATAAAAATATCGCCGTGTATGGTGCCAGCGGTTCCATGAAATCCAGGGCATTTGCCAGGAATATGATTTTCCAGTGTGTCGCCAGAGGGCAGGAAGGCAACAACGCTTCCGGGGAAAGTTTAATCATTACCGATCCCAAAAGCGAACTCTATGAAAGCATGTCTGCTTATCTGGAAAATGAGGGCTATGTAGTAAAAGCATTTAATCTGGTCAATCCGGAAAACTCGGATAGTTGGAATTGTCTGGGTGAAATCAATGGACAAGAAACGATGGCTCAGGTATTTGCAGATGTCATTATCCAGAATACAGGTTCCGGAAAAGGAGATCATTTCTGGGATAATGCGGAGATGAACCTGCTAAAAGCCCTGGTTCTCTATGTAGATCAGGGCTTTCCGCCGGAAGCCAGAAATATTGGACAGGTTTATAAGCTGCTGACCATGAGTTCCGAAAAGGAGCTGAACAGTCTTTTTGATCTGCTCCCAGTGTCCCATCCAGCAAAAGTTCCTTACTGCATCTACAAACAAGCCAGTGATACCGTGCGAAGCGGAGTTATTATCGGATTGGGTGCCAGACTTCAGGTATTTCAGAATAAACTCATTCGGCAGATTACCTCTTATGATGAGATTGATCTGACACTTCCAGGGAAACAGAAATGTGCTTACTTTTGCATTACCTCAGACCAGGACAGCACCTTCGATTTTTTATCTTCCCTGTTTATGACCTTCATCTTCATCAAACTGGTCCGTTATGCAGATAAGTATGGAGAAGAAGGAAAACTTCCTGTTGCTGTACATATACTGGCTGATGAGCTTGCCAACACCGGAGCTATCCTGGAACTGAATAAGAAAATCAGTGTAATCCGAAGCCGGAATCTCAGCATTTCCTGCATCTTTCAGAATTTGCCCCAGATGCAGAACCGCTATCCTTATAACCAATGGCAGGAAATCATTGGCAACTGTGATACCCAGCTCTTTTTGGGCTGCACAGATGAAGTTACTGCTACCTTTATCAGCAACCGCAGCGGCGATGTGACCGTAGGGGTAAGCAGCGAAGCCAAGCAGCTCAATAGCTGGCGGGTATCCGACTATACACCGGAATACCGGCAGACAAAATCTATCGGCAAACGAAAACTCTTAACACCAGATGAAATCTTGCGGCTCCCGCTTGATACTGCTTTGGTTATCCTACGTGGGCAAAAAGTCCTAAAAGTAGAAAAGTACGATTATACCCTGCATCCAGATGCCAAAAAGCTGACACCAAGAAAAGCATCGGAACACATACCTGAATGGCGCAAAAATGGGTCTTCGGAAGAAACAGAGTATCGACCACAGCCCTCACCCGGATCAGCCAAAAGGAAACGCCGTTCATCTTCTGCGTCAATAGCAAAACAGAAACCACATTTTACATCCGAACCCGTTTATCAGGAACCTACTCCCGATGATTTTATGGAGGATTTCTTTCAGGAAAATTTTATAGAAGATTCCCCCGACTCTGGCATGGTTCCTTTAGATAAAGATTCCATCATGTCATAACACATTTTGAAAGGAGATAACATTTATGGCAAACGAAACAATGAACCTGAACACCCCTATTTTAACCCTTGACTCCGATACTGTATTAGAAACTGCTCAATCAAAAGCGGATTTAATCTGGCATGACATCCAAAATGCCTATCGTACCCGGAAAATTCTCACCGGCATTCTGGGAGGTATTGAAAAGACCGAAGCCGGCAGCTTAATAGCAATTATTTACTATAAAGATTATCGGGCAGTCATCCCTATCTCGGAAATGATGATCAATCTGATCCAAGATGAAACTCATGATTACGGAGATTTCTCTCTTAGACAGAACAAAGTCCTTAATAACATGCTTGGTAGTGAAATCGACTTTGTAATCAAAGGACTGGATACCAAATCCAGAAGCATCGTTGCCAGCCGGAAAGATGCTATGCTGAAGAAACGTCAGATTTTCTATTTTGATCAGGACTCTTCCGGACAGAATAAAATCCACGAAGACCGTATTGTGCAGGCCAGAGTCATTGCCGTTGCTGAAAAAGTAGTCCGGGCAGAAATCTTTGGTGTAGAAACTTCCATCCTTGCAAGAGATCTGTCTTTTGACTGGCTGGGTGATGCCAGGGAACGATTCCAGGTAGGGGAACATATTCTGGTCCGGATCTTAGCTATCCAGGGAGATTCCCCGGAAACGCTCTCTATCCATGCAGATGTAAAAAGCGTGGAAGGCAACACCAGCAAAGAAAATCTGAAAAATTGTCGGGTACAAGGAAAATATGCCGGTACGGTGGAAGACATCCACAAAGGAACTGTTTTTGTCCGGTTAGAATTGGGTGTCAACGCCATTGCTCACAGTTGCTACGACAGCCGCACCGTTGGGAAGAAAGATAAGGTGTCCTTTGTTGTGACACATATTGATGAAGAACGGAATGTTGCTGTTGGCATCATTACAAGGATTATCAAACAAAATATCTGATTACCAAAAGCAATATGAAAAGGAGCTCACTACATCCATTTCTTATTGCGATACAAGATATTCCATGCTATACTGAGCGAGTATAGCTAATCGAGAAAGAGATGCGGATGCAATTTCGACCAGCCCTCTAGTTTTTAAAGGAGGGTGATGCCCATGAACACAATGGAAGTACTCACATTGCTTTTAGTAGTTTTTGCGGCTCTGACTTACATAGATAATCGACATGATAAGAAATAGCATCCACGATAAACCCTGAGAAAGTTTGATGGATGCTATGTCTTAACATAGAAAAAAATTAAATTTTACTGAGGGCATCAGATCTTGCATCTGATTACCTTTCTTAATTAGATTATACACTGGGGGATATGAGAAATCAAGTCCCCCTTTATTATTGTTATTGTCATTACTTAAACTAAATCGACAAATAATATGTTGATAAATATTTTTCTACAGCCCCCTCATTCTCATTTGACCATCATTTAACAGATTTCACATCTAATTCATGGCTATACATTAGTACTTGGTTCTCATTCTGATTCTTCTTTCAAATTTAGTCAGAGCAGACATTTTTAACGACTATTATTTCTATTCAAAAACAGTCACAGATATCTAAACATCAATAAAATATCTGCGACTGTCTTAGAGATATATTTCATTTCAGTTCATACGTTCTAACTTTTTCATTCATGCAGCCATACAAACAGCGAATCTTCTCTCATTATCTCGTCATATATGATTTCCGCCATTTTCTCTTCTGGTGCAGATAGGTTATCTGCACCTAATTTCCTCCCTATTTCATTGTTATGTAAATCCATTTTTTTGTGCTCATCTTTTGTATATCCATCGCTTTCGTTTCCAGTAGTATCTTTATCTTCATGTGCTGTCGCAAAAAGCTCTGCTTTTTCACTTCCTATCAAAACTGTCATTTCGGCATTCCATATTCCGTGTCTAAATGCGTCACTCCTGTCACCCAAACCATTTTTTCCGAATTTTCTTTCGGTTTGTTTAGTGGCAATTTCCTTTGCTTTATTGACTTTTAGTGCATCAAACGGATATCGAATCACTAATTTTTTCTCAGAAGAAGTAAGTGCGTTCCAAATGTCTATGACGCCATCTTTCTTAATAGCATGAATCTGATCCATAAAATCACTTATCTGCTGTTCACTCCATTCCGGATGTTTTGACTTAACATCTAAAATTTGCTTAACGATATCCTCAAACTCATTAGTTTCATCAATTATAAAACCTCTAGAACTCATACTTTCATTTGAAGCAGCATAAACTGAAATGGGAAGTGATGCACTAATCAGTACGCTCACCCCAATAACTATCTCTTTCTTCTTCATCTGTAATACCTCCCCATACAATGGCTTTTCATATCATAATTTAATTCCTATCTGTCATTGAATACTCTCAAAATACCATCCCTTTTTCTTCATCAAATCCAAATGTGTTCCCTGTTCAATGATGCTTCCCCTGTTCAATACATAGATATAATCCGTATCTCGAATAGAGGAAAGTCTATGAGTAATGATAATTTGCGTTTTATTGGTAGACCTTAGGTTATCATAAATTTTCTTTTCTGTAAGCTGATCCAGATTACTGGTAGCTTCATCAAAAATAACTACCTCCGTATCGCTAAGCAGAGCTCTTGCTATGGCAATACGCTGTTTTTGACCACCTGAAATATTTTGTCCTCCTTCTCCAACAAGTGTATCCAATCCCAACGGCATACTTAAAACTTCCTCTTTTAATGCTACAATGTCTAGTACCTTCCATATTTTCTCATCCGGAGCATCACCTATAATATCAATATTCTTTCTTATACTTGCATTTAAGCACATAGGATTTTGAGTAACTACTGAAAACCATTTATAAATCTGTTCCTTCGACATTGATCTGATATCATAATTATTTATCTCAATACATCCTTGATTAATATCCACGGCACCCAGTATGGCTTTTATCAAGGTTGATTTTCCACTACCCGATAAACCAACAATAGCAATTCTCTCGCCTCGCCTAAGATCAAGAGAAACATTATTCAATGCGTATGCCTGCCCACTATTGTAGCAATATGAAACCGAACTTATTTTTAAATTTTCAAATTTTCCAGGTACAAGAACTCCCGTATGATAATTTTCTCTAAAAATCATTAGTTCCTTATAACGTAAAAGCACTTCTTTAATACTATTGATACTCGGTAACAACAATACAACGGTAGTAAAAGGTGCTGTAAAATATCCCACTAAGGTTGCATAGGCTATAAGTTGTCCTATCGTTAACCCTCCTTGCTTCACACTATAACTTCCAATCACGTAAATCATTAAAGGGAAAATCAAGTTTAAGGTTGAGGAAAAACTATTCATCAAATTACTAATTCGAGTTTTTCCCTTGAATCTTTCTATTAACTTACTATAAGAATTTTGTAAATTTGATTTAACTGCATTATCCATCCCCATACATTTTATTTCCATTATATTCTCCAGAGTATCTATCAGTTCTCCCTGTATTGTACTCTGTGAGTATATATACTCTTTCGTCTTTATGAGATTTTTACCATTTAATAAAATCATTATGGCGATCTGTATAATAGAAACAACTAGAACAAATGCAGTCAAATATGGAGATATACTGGTCATAACAGCTAAACATACCAAGGATGTAATCCCTTGGATTATAATGTTTATAAATACATTGGTAAGAATGTCGTTCAACTGATTTATACTATTGAAACGGTTCCCTATGTCACCTGCGGAATGCCATTCAAAAAAACTTACATCCAAACGGAAAATTTTATGAATCATATTAGAAATCATTGTTTTAAAAAGTTTCATGTTAATATTCAATAAAATTTTCTGTCTTAGTAAGCTCAATACAAAATGGGCACACATAATCAGAAGAACTAAAAGTGTAATTTTCCATATATGAATTGTAATATGGGCAGAAGATAAACTATCTATTACTTTTTGCACAACCATTGGAACAGCTAATGTAATAAGTTGACACATAAGCATCAACATAATTGCAATCATAAATTGAGAGAATTTTACCTCTATTTTAAATTTGGTTTTTTTTATTTTCTTAATATTTCTACTTGGAATAACGGATACAAGAATATCCTTGTATCCGTTTTTTAATTCTAAAAAATCGACAACTCTTTTTCCATTTGCTGGATCAAACAGAATATATTTTCCTTTCTTCTTAGTTTTATCAACTACCACATAGTGGGAATCATTACACAAAATGGCTGGAAGATACTCTATTAAGTTTTTTTCTTCATGATTATACTGGTATGCAGCAAATTTAAATCCATACTTTTCTGCTAATTCTTTCATTTGAGCTAAGGTCATACCGTCTCTGCCAATCTGAATCTCTGCCCCTATGTCCACGATATCACTTTTACACCCGTAATAATTAAGAATCATTGTCAGACATGCTATGCCACAATCCATGCTTCCTAGCTGTGAAACATAATGCACTTTTTTTTGAAACATCAAGTTCCTCCCTTTGTTAAATATTACTTAGCAATTACGCTCCTAAATCTCCAGAGCCAAAATGCATGGTAATTCTGGGTACAAATCTCTTAATAGAGAGTATCCCATTCCTGAGATTCCTGTCATAAATCCTGGTATCTTATACCCATGCAAATAAGACCTTGCACAATCGTAATTTTCATTTATAATATCCATAGCAATTTGTGTTCTCGCAGACAACATCATATGTCTTACTTCTTCATCATTACATTCTTTTGAATATTCAAGTAATATTTCTGTATTCCCCAAATTCCCATGACATAGACAGTCATTATCTGTAAATCCATACATTTTTGTCGCAAATAGTGCACGTTCAATATCACATTGTACTGTTATATAATCACTACTGTCTTTAACCAGGTTATACATCTTACTTCTTGCCAATAAAATCCCTGGTGCCCCATGACACCATGCTGCCATGCATCTATTATCAGAGTTTTCTTCTTTTTTTGCCTCCTCCCGATTGTCTAACCAATTATTATATTTATCAGAATACATGGTATTTTCATATATTAATCCAGAGTGTATTGCCTTTTGATATTCAATATGAAATTGCTCATTATTTAACTTTGTAAGAGCATAAATTATACCTGTAATTCCATGTGACAGCCCAGATAAGCTCTGCCCGTTTCCGCAGCACCACTTACCCTTATTCTGATTTTTTATAAGAATGTTCCCTGCTTCGCACGCCAATTGCAAATATATATCCTTTTGAGCTAAGTGATAAAGATTAAGAAGAACAATAACGGCACCTGCATTACCATAAATCAGATCATTATTTTCATCTGCTTTCAATGCATACTCTAAAATTTTGCAATGTTTTTCTGCATATTCTAAATATTTTTGTTTTCCTGTTATCTTATATAAAACTTCGTATACATATATAACAGAAGCTTCCCCCGCATAAGCACCGCTACTTTCCTTTTCTAAATCCGTGGATCGTTCCAACATATCATCGGTATATTGAAACATCATGGTCTCAAATGCTTTGCAGGCTGCTGACAAATCCACATCAAAATCTGATTGCTGTAGTGCATTATAAAAAAGGGCAATTCCTCCTAATCCTTCATATAAATAAACCCCTAATGGTTGGATATTCCAAGAAGAATTTTCAGAATTTCCAATAGATGTTATTCCTATCCAATTTATATCCTGCCCATCATCACCATAAAAAGCTTTTTGCTCTAATGTATGTAAAATTTTTAATATGGCATTTTTTTTATATTCCTTTTGTCCATGTTCATTATCGCTTCTACTTATACAAAGTTCATTTATATCTTTTTTAGGTTTCTCAACTTTTACATCATTCAAATCTGTTAAAATTATTTTTATAAATCTAATCTGTTCTTCTCTATCTTTCTTGCCCATAGAACAGATCTTATTTCTAAGATGTTGAATACTAGACTCAGCAAAATAGTTCTTCACCACTTCCCCTTCTGATCCATAAAGATCTTCTTTTGAAGTATTGCTATAAAAATATGGAATATCCATATTCAGCATATCCTTTATTTCCAGTTTTGCAATTTCCATATTCCCTTGCATCTGTTCCACATTTTTTAACACTGCACACAAAAATAGTTGCCTATCTTTCGCATCTTGAAGAAAATCCGGATTGTATGATGTGTGCAATAGCATGGAATACCGCTGAGTATCTTGGACTAAATGCCTAACTTCAATATTTTCAAATATCGAAACATAGTTTAATATAAGCTTCTTATTGTCCAAACAAAATGTATATGCGTCAAAAAAACCTTCGCATATCTCATCTATATACTGATTAGGTTCTTTTACCTTTTCCCCCAGTCTCAGTAAATTATTACTAGCTTGAGTAATAGGTCTTTCATATTCATAATGCATATTTGATGTCCCAGCATTTTTTAATCTTGGAATCAGTATTGGATATTGCTCTCCCTCTTGGCCATTAAGAGCACTCATATTTATACCTTTTCCATTTTTAGTGTATTTATAAAAAGGCAGTACTCCAGAATACAACACTGATTCATGTATCTTATCGTAAATTTTTTCTCTACCTGATTTTTTCTTTTTGTCCCTTTTATTATCTAAGACAGTCTCGGCATCTACAACAACCGGATATCCCCCATTAGCAATAAGATTTTCAGTATGTATATCATTGACATTTAATATATAATTGCAAAAAACAAGCACTCCTATCCGATAATAATAATTCCTGACTTCAGCCTCACTGTTACAAGGAAGATTAACTACAAATTCTTCCCATCCATAGTCCCCACAATCCAGAATCAAAAATTGCCTAAAGTCCTTTTTACAATTGGAAGAAATAAATTCCAAAAATGACTGATATGCTTTCTCCACCTTCAGTCCGTGTGGTTTATAAACTATTTTTGTTCCATCTTGAAACTGAATTAAAAAAACACTATTTCCTTTCTTATGTGAATCTGAACCACTCGTTCTTATATCTTTTACTTCAGTCCAGCTCTTTTTCCCACCAAATTTATCTTCTAAAAGTAAAGTATCCTTTTCCATTCTTTCCTGCAATAATATATAATTATTTGCCAAATTTTCCATTAATTCTATCAGCATTCTTTTAAGACCTGGATATATGGAAAATAATTCTTTTATATACTTATCATTACCAAGAAATCTCTGATTATAGTCGTTATATTCTTCTGCTTCATCATTTCCTCTAAGTTCTCCTTGTTCTTTTGCTAAATACATTTCAAAAATAAGAGTGCTTAAAGAAACATCTAAAATCCTTTCCGCTAAATTTTTCAAAAAACAGTCCTGAATTACTTTAACAATATATCCTTTTCTACTCTTTCTTTCTAAAACCCGTTTCCCATATCCCAGAAACCTGAGAACAAATTGATCAAATAATACTTTTGTCCCTTTTTTAGTCAAATAGGATATAGCCTTCTCATTACACATATCAGAATATTCCTGATTTAACGTTGCAAAGCTAATATATTTATGATTTAACGAATACTCTGAAAATAATATCTGCTCTATAGAAACCCCATAAGCCTTATCTATTGATTCAATAACATCTTTACCTAAAATGTTATTCCAATATTCTAATATTTGAGTATCTTTGATTGGAACATCCTTATAATAATTTCTTTCATAAAAATAGGAATTATTGTCACAATTATTTTTATCCATAATAATCTCCTCCATTATGTAAAAAATTTTGAATTTGCATATGATATCTATGCATAGAAGCCAAACCTATTCATTCAGTAGTCATCATACCTGTGGTTTCATACCACTCTCATAAACTAACAGCAAACAAACATAATTGTTCCCCAGTTACATTCTTTTGTTGATGTACAGAACTGAGACCCATCGGAAACTCTTGGTTCACCAGCACCTGCGGAAAAATTGTTTAAATCCGCCTCTTTAATTTCCTTCATTACATTTCCTGCCGGATTCATGAAATTTTCTGGTCTTGTCATTGGATTTCTATAATTTTTCTTCATAAGGCACGCTCCTAACTGCTTCTTGCATAGATACCATATGTAAATTCAAAATGTCTATATCTATACGATTTAATTTTTCACAAAATACTGCAGGAATACAGAACCCTTCAGGTTCATCCTAAGATATTTATTTTTTCATTTCTCATTTCCTTAAAAGGTTCTGTTAAGTTCACTTGACTAGCAGTATGTATTTTCTCTTCTCCTTCCTTACAAACATATATTAAAATTGTTTATGATTACGGACAACATTTCTTTACATTCAATCCACCATTTTTTACCACCCTTTCCGTCTTGTTTGTTTTACCTTTACTTTTCTTTTTGATTTCATATAAACATTCTTTTTGGTTCTGTTTAGCATTTGAAACAATAGTATGGAAACCACCAAAACCCCAATTATAGACATCGCCGCAGGAGGAATTTTATATGTTATTCCATATTCGCTTCCGCATTTAGGATCAACAAGTATCATTGCAGCCTTGATTGGAAACCAATTAAGCATACTTCCTTCCATTGTTGCAAAATATCCGTAGATGAATGCAACGGCAACTCCCAGCAATGATTTTCCTTCTGCAAAAGCACAAACAATAATAATGGGAAGTACTGATATATACACCAATATGTCAGATACAATAATCTGAGCGGCTGACATCAGCATCATATGAATATTCATTCCAGAAAATCCTAAAAAAGCATTAAAACATATTGACAAAAGAGCGTTAAAAATACTAAAAACTATAGTTAAAAATAAAAGCAGCCAAAATTTAGCAATAAGTAACTTTTTATATGAAATAGGTACTGTTAAAATAGATTTTAATGTATCATCTGTTGTTTCCCTGGAAATAATGTACACAGCGACTAATGTAATAATAATCGGGAAAAATAATGTACAATTACTAATAATTACCTGCTGTATAAAATACTGAAAATCCCATACTTTATTTGTGCTTGCAATTGAATAAAAGCAACTCATTAACACAGATAGCGACATCATAACTAATCCAGCTTTTACAACTGAATATCTTTTAATTTTTAATAACTCTGTTGATATAATATTTCCCATTTAAATTACCTCGTCCATTTTTTATAAAATCTAATCATAAGCATTAAAGATAAGAACAATGTTACTCCTAATACCAAAAATGCATAAATATCTGACGGAAACATAATATATGCTTCTTTTGACAAATTATCTTTTATTACATGATCTACCAGTTTACCGCTTGTCCAGTCCATCGCACATATAACTGGAAATAGATTTAGAAATTTTGCGGTACCTTTCACTGCCATTGTTTCAAATAAACCGATAATTCCCCAATTTAGAATCGAATAAAAAAATGCCAACAATGTAGACACTAAATAGGATTTATTAAAATATACTATTATAACCACAATAGGAAGTGACGCTATCGTTATCACAAGCCCAAATATAATACTAAATCCTAGCTTGTATGCTAAATCATATATAATACCAACCTTCAATATCCATGAAAAGAATATTGTAAATGATACACTCGCCAGGCTAAAAAGAGTACCATATATAAAAAGTACACAGATCTTTGCAAGGATCATTTTGGTAATTGTCACGGGCACTGTTCTAATATTTTTAAATGTATCATTATCTCGTTCCATAAAGAACAAGATTGTCGCAAGCATTCCTATTAAACAAGGTGCAAGGAATACAAGACCATAGCCCTGTGTCATAGTAAAGGATAAATCAAACCTCATTTTCAAATAATGTGTGCTCAGATCACCAGACATCCCGTTCTTAGTTGTCATAACCACAATTAAGGGGAAAAAACATGATAATACAATCAGCATGAGCGTGATTTTCCTTCTTTTCAATTTTGTAAACTCACATCTGACTAAATCAAGCAATTCCTTCCCCTCCTGTCACTTTTTTAAAATAGTCCTCTAAAGTATCTTCACACAAATGAGCGTCCATCACGTCTACTCCTTCTTGAACAAAGGAACGAACTATATCTGGTATTGATATACTGAGATTATACACATTTATATCTTGGTTTCCTGATACCTTAAAATTTGATTCTTTATAATACACTGACAGTATTCTTGCTGCTTGGGCATTATCAGAAACCTTGAAGTGTATATATTTTCCATTTTTTTCTTCTAATTCCTTCATACTTCCCTCTTCAATGAGTACGCCTTTATCAATGATACCAATATCGTCTGCTAAAACAGCAATTTCTGAAAGTATATGGCTAGAGATCAATATAGTTTTCCCTCTATTTTTAGATAAATCTTCTATAAATGTTCTTATTTCTGCGATTCCTATCGGATCTAAGCCATTAATTGGTTCATCCAAAATTAATATTTCTGGATCATGCATTACCGCTAATGCTATAGCTAATCGCTGTTTCATTCCTAATGAATACTGCGAATATAACTTTTTATCTTTATATGGTAAATTAACAAGTTTTAATGCCTGTTCGATAGCATCAGTTCTTGGGATTCCTCTCAATTTCGCAAAAATTCTAAGATTTTCCGTACCTGTCAAATTAGGGTAAAATCCAGGACTTTCAATCAGTGATCCTATTCGAGGTAATATTTTTTTCTCTTCAAGCCTTATATCTCTATTAAAAATACGTATGGAACCTGATGTCGGTTCTATGAGGTTTAGCAGCATTTTCATAGTTGTGGTTTTTCCAGCTCCATTTCTCCCTAAAAGTCCATATATCTTTCCCTTTCTTACATGCATATTTAGATTGGAAACACTTTTCTGTTCTCCATATGTTTTAGTTAAATCACGTGTTTGTATAATGTATTGTGACATTTGGTTTTTCTCCTTTCAGAATCTTCTATGTTTTACAGTATAATATATTTTTCTGACAGGAACCTGACAGAAACCTGACAAGAACCTTGTAATTTATTTAATACGAAAAAGATGATACTCGAACGTATCATCTTTTTTGTTACCTTTGTATAACTGAAAATTCAATACAAAATACTGTTCCTTTACCCGGTTCACTAAATGCACTAATTGTCCCACCCATTTTCTCTAGCAATAATTTTGAAATATTTAATCCCAGTCCATTCCCTTTTCCGGATCTTCCTTTATTACACCGGTATAATCTTTCAAAAATATAATTCAAATCTTCCTTTGCTATCCCTATCCCATCATCACCTATCTCGAGTCTAAATTTACCATTCCCCTCTGATGCTGTTATTGATATGTTTGCTGCTTTGCTATGAGTAAAAATATTCTGCACAATATTATTTATAGCCCTCATATAACAATCCTCATCAATCTCAACAATTATAGCTTTCTCAGGAATTTCTATATTATATCCTATTCGATGTTCTTCTATTATAGGGATCCAATCCAAAAAAATCCTTCTGGTTTCTTCAGTAATGTCAACTGCTTTTATTTCCAACTGTTCCTCATCTGAATTAATCCTAAACCACTCGAATAACACTTCGATATATTTTTTTAAGTCATACGCCTTTTCTTTCGCTAGTCTTAGATATTGTTCCTCTTTATCTGAACTTACCAGTTTTAAATCTAGAGCGTCCAAATACCCTATTAAGGTTGTCATGGGTGTTCTGACATCATGTGATAAACTTGTCATGAGTTGCTTATTTGCTTCCAACTCTATGTTACTCTCTTCGATCCTTTTTTCATATTTATACAATATAGAATTTACTCTAAATCCAACTTGATCTATCCTATTATTTTTTTTCAATAGAAACTTTTGTTTGCTTTGACCTTTCTCTATTTCTAAAAGTATTTGATTGAACTCTTTTAGTCTTCTATTAATTTTAAACACATAAAGTGTCAATCCCAAATTATAAAATAAAAGTATGACTAGCACCACATAAAATAATTTCATTTATCTCATAACTCCTTATTGAATCTATATCCAAGACCTCTTACAGTCTGAATATACGAATTTTCTGCTGTTCGCTCTATTTTCTTTCTCAATCTGCTAATAACTGCCATTATGTTATCATCATCATATACATACTCTTCGTTCCAAACATTTTCGTATATTTGTTTCTTCGTGAGAATTTTTCCTTGATTTTTTGCAAGATATATAAGTACATCATATTCTTTTGCAGATAATTTAAGCTCTTCACCAGACAATTCTACTATGCCACTTTCTAAGTCAATTCTTAAATCGCCATATTTCAAAATTGCTTTACTAGCCATATTATTTAAACGTGTGTAACGTCTTATTAGAGATAATACTCTTGCAAAAAACTCTTCCATTTCAAAAGGTTTTGTCAAATAATCATCAGCTCCCGCCCGCAACCCTTTTACTTTTGAGGTGCTGTCATCTTTCGCTGTAAGCATTAGTATTGGTACATTACTCATGTCTCGTATTCTTTCTAAAACTTCAAAACCACTGATTCCTGGCATCATCACATCCAATACAACTAATTGATATTCCTTATCTTTTACTGATTTTATCCCATCAAAACCGTTGCATGAAATATCTGCACAAATATTTTCTTGCAAAAGACTCTCTTGCAAGAGTGTACATAAATCCCTATCATCATCAATAATTATAATATCTTTTCTCATCTCAAGCCTCCAGTAATATGTATATCTCTTCAAATTGATTGCAACAATTATATTGGTAATTATTTTATCACTATATTAACCGTTTGTATCTTACAATATTCTTGTAATTCATATATCGAACCATTTTGGCTAACTCTTTATATATCAAATTTTTATTTCTTCATCTCAACTTGACAAACCTCTACAATTAAAAAAAATTCACCCATACTAGAATAATCTGACAACGATTCCAGGTAGGGGAACATATTCTGGTCCGAATCTTAACTATCCCGGGAGATTCCCCAGAAACGCTCTCCATCCATGCAGATGTAAAAATCGTGGAAGGCAACACCAGCAAAGAAAATCTGAAAAGTTGTCGGGTACAGGGAAAATATGCCGGAACGGTGGAAGACATCCACAAAGGAACTGTTTTTGTCCGGTTAGAATTGGGCGTCAACGCCATTGCTCACAGTTGCTACGACAGCCGCACCGTTGGGAAGAAAGATAAGGTGTCCTTTGTTGTGACACATATTGATGAAGAACGGAATGTTGCAGTGGGGATTATCACTCGTATTATTAAACAGAGTATTTAACAGTCCATAATGTGAAAGGTAGGAAATCAACTGAACGCTTTCCTACCTTTTCTGTTATCTTTTCTCACCCTCATACTCAATTTTCAAACCAAAAATATATTGCAGTTTATGAAGCAAAAGAACAAATACAATGCCCATATATTAATTTATAAAATTCTTTTATTAGTAGATATACTCTATTTTATTCTATCTATCAGACTCTCTCTCTTGTAAAAATTAATAATTATATAGGCAAATATCATTTGAACAATAATAAGTATTGAAAAATATACCGTCATTTCTTTAAATGGGAAGTGATATATCACTTTTCCAAAAACACTAAAGGAACTAAATACATTACACAGTATAATCCCAAAAATAGTTCCAAAAATCAAAGAAATTGAAATCGAACCAACGGAATATAAGATTCCCTCTTTTACTACTATAGATGATAATTGTTTATCAGTTAGACCTACACATTGTAGCATTCCATATTCTCGTTTACGTGTTGCCATATTTGAAAACAGCATATTTAGCAAATTAACAATACCAAAAATTCCTACAAATATAACTAAACCATAAACTGGCTTTCTATATGCATCTATCCTTTGTTTATATGAAGCAGCAACATCATCTATGGTAGTAAATTGGATAGGCATTTCATTTTGAAACATCTTTCTAATCATATCTTCTGTTTTTGAAACATTTGTATCACTTGTTGTTTTTATACTCAATTGATAAGTTAAATTTAATACATCTTTTCTTAATTCTTCCATATTAGATAAAGGCATATACACCATATTGTAGCCGCCATAATCAGCACCATTTTCTACAATTCCTACAACCTCATATTTTACTGGTACACCCTCGCTATCTAAAATATTAATTGTATCACCAATTTTAACTTCCCAATCCCATAAAGTTTCCCACTCACTTGCTTCCGAAACTACAATTCCATTTTTCTGTTGCATTTTCTTAAAATCTATTTCACCATCTACTAAAAATTTCTTTAAATTAGTAATATCCCCCGATTGTATTCCGTCCACAACAAAAATATCTGTATCGCCATTCGGTAATGTTATGTCACAAACTGTTCCTTTATACTGTTTAATTGATTCGACAGCTTGCATATCCTCTAATTTTTTTAGCAACTCTTGATTTAAAATATTATTTTTTTGTAAATCAAAATATTGTTTACTCGTATAAGACTGTGGTCCGTATGTTCCAAGTTCAATTTTTATTTCACCATTTGGCATTGATTTTTTTGCCATATTATATGGATCAATAGAATTTAAGTAGGAAGAGCTAGCCATAAGAACTATTCCACAAATTCCTAAAGAAAGTATTGTTAAAAACGTTTTTTTCTTATTACGCTGCACACTTAACAATGCTAATCTCCACAATGTAATTTTTTTATATGAATGTTTCCTATTTATATTTACCTCTGTATCTGCAAAATATCGTAATGCTTCTATTGGAGAGGCTGCAGATGCTATTTTTGCTGGTTTATAAAGAGATAACATTACAACAAAATAAACAAACGCACTCGCCATACCTGATATTAAAATAGTATTCACTAAATACCATCCTTTTGGTTGAATAAAGTAAGCTATAATACCCCCAAAAACACATCCCCAAAAACAACCTTTTAGAGTTAAAACATTCCCTTCTATTTTTATTATTTTTCTGATTTGCTTTTTAGTCATACCCAATGTTCTCATCTGTCCATATTTTCCAATTCTCTCCAAAACAGAAACAAAAAATATACTATAAATAACTATACTTGATATAATTGCAATGACTAAACTCACGCCCAAAATAACACTTATATATTGAATACTTTTCTGACTAATAAGAGAAAAATAATAAGATGAATAAACAATGCTATCCTTTGGTACATCTAATTGTTGTGCTATTTTATCAATTTCACTCTTTATTCCGGCTTCGTTCCAGCCTTGAGTATCGTTAATTTTAAAATATATGCTATATAAAGCCCCTGGCATTTTTCTTTCAATCAATTTATCAGATACATATATCGAATGTGTATCTGCAGTACTCTGCATAGGTAAAATTCCTGCAATAACATAGCTTTCTTTTCCATCTCCTAAATCTATCTCTATAGAATCACCTATTTTGGCCTTTGATTGAACCTCTTCTAAATATGAATCAGTTACTACAACTTCTTTTTCCATTTCAGGTAATTTCCCCTTTAATTCGGGATATCTTCCTAACTTTAGTAACGACTCTGTCATTGTTCTTATAGTAATTTTATAAGTCCCCTGGTTTAATGTCCCCAGTGTTCTAGTTTCTCCCATTTCAACATTCTTCATGGCTTTCATTTTATTGACAACCTTAGAATTAACATCCATAAATGTCGCTTGATACCGACCTTCAGCATCTTGAATTGAAAAACGTTGTGTTTGTACAAAATAAAGTGTTACCACTATAATTAATGCTGTTGACAATATTATCGTTAAAATGCCACAAAACTTCTTTAACCTCACACTATTCAAATCCTGTCTTGCTAAATGCCCTATTACCTTTTTTTCATTATTGCCTTTCATTTTTCCTACCTCAATTCTATATAAATTTA
Organism: Faecalimonas umbilicata; assembly: GCF_042846195.1. Taxonomy (NCBI): domain Bacteria; kingdom Bacillati; phylum Bacillota; class Clostridia; order Lachnospirales; family Lachnospiraceae; genus Faecalimonas; species Faecalimonas umbilicata. The sequence goes on along the minus strand of NZ_AP031411.1, from coordinate 263,842 downwards.
CGAAAAATCCCATTTTCAAAACCAAATTCTGATTTTGAAAATGGGTTTTTCCTAGCACATCTTACTGCTCTGGTGATAACCAATAAGTACCGTCTAAGCAATCAGTTAAGCAATCTTTTCTCAGTTTACCGTAGCAAATAATGACGAGATCATACGCATTAACTTCTGCCTCTGTTAATTCCTTATTCTCTTTATGTTCCAGCATTTTGACTCCTCCTTTCATTAAAAATTTATATAAATAGTTTTCACTAATTATATACATATCACAAAAATTGCTGATACTCTTCCTCTTCACAAAATTTTATAAATCTTTCCAAATTTATTGCTATATTTTCATTTTTATCAAATATAAACATGCTATATATAAACATAATTTTTCTTAATGTGCAGTCAGAATCTACTCCTTCTTCTATAAGTGCTGGACACATTCCTCCACAAACACAATTAAATTTGCAAGTCTTACATTTTTCATTAGGCATATAAAATAACTTTTCCACATTGTCATTAGACAATATTTTTTCGATCGATTGCTCTATATCCGTCTCTTGTTCTATACTGCCTATTCGATATTTTTCTTTAACCAGAGAATGACACAAATATATATTTCCATCAGGGAAAAAAGCAGCCATTTTTCCAAATGCTGAACATGGATGGCTCAATTCTACCGCATGAAAAAGATTTCCGGCAAAACGTTTATTCGTATAGCCCTTTTCTATGATATATTTAGCAAAATAGCAGTATACCTTTAACCTTTCTTGATAATTTAATAATGGATAACCTCTATCTGCTGCACTCCCTGCATAATCTACAAAATGCAACAAAAAATCAGCATCGTAATATGCAGCCATATCTATGATTTCTCGAAGCAACATCTTTTCCTTTTCATTCTGATATGTAAATGTTAACACTACATCTATTTTGTATTTATTCAATAAAGCAATCTTTTCTTTTAATTGCTCAGTATTTTTATAATGGGCTGTACTAATTTCTATGGAATTAATAATTCCATTAAGGCTTTTAATAGTCTTTTCTGTTAATAGAGTCGCATTTGTCTGAACAATTATTTTTGTATTAATATTTTCCTTCAACTCTTTAAGAATATCTAGTATGTCCTCTAGGACAAACGGTTCCCCACCACTGACTATTAACTTTCTAGGGTTAGCCTTCCTAATTTTATCAATTACATGTTCTTTTACTTCAAGTTGAGACAATTTCTCTTTTTTGATATCCTTATTATTAGAACGCATAGCACAAAATTCACAGTTCAGATTGCAATAATCCGTAACAAATAGATAAATTGTATTCATCTGTTTTTTATTCTCAGGAAATGTCACATCATATTTCTTTCGCATTTTTGAAATTCCATCTATAATTTCCCGAATCTTTATGTCACCCTCTTCTTCAAATTCTTTTTTCTTCATTTTAAAACAAATATTTTTTTCTCTTTGGATAATTAGAACATATTCTCCAATTTCCACCACCCTATATTTATATCCCATACTACAACTCTCTCCTATAATGCTTTCGAAGCATTGCTACTTGTTCTTCACTATATTTTTCTCGAAATATATTGTTTACATGTCGAGTAAGTTCACAGTTAATTTCAGAAGGTATATAACAATTTCCTGTATTTTCGTAATTTCCAAATAAACAACTGCAAATTCTACATTTATTTTCTTTATACTCTTTACACTGTAAACATCTCGTATTTTGCGTTTTCTCTATTTTAATAATTTTTCTTATATACTCTGCATCTAACCCCTTGTCTACACTTCCTATCATATATTTTTTCCCAGTTTCTATACAAGGATATAACTCTCCTTTCACTGTTACAAATAACGAAACCAATCCTGCTTTACAAGGGAAAAAAGGCAAATAATCTGCTACAAAGCCTTCTAACATATCATTATAAAATTTCCATACCCATAGTTGTCCTCTATTTCTAGAAGAAATGTAATACTCAAATGCCTCATCAATTTGCTGAAACAAACAAATTTTATCTTCCTTATTCCATTTCTGATAGGCATTTATCTCCGTTTCTATATATCGAAATCCCAATTCATGTAAATGCCTAAATGAAGCTGAAAATTTAGTATACGTATTAGTATTAATAAGTTGTGCTGCATGTACAGCAATTCCTGTCATTTTCTCAAATTCTTCTTTGTATACAAGTTTTTCTTTAACTTCACTATAACTTCCAACACCATTCACAAATTTCCTGTTTTCATTATGAACATCCTCTAAACCATCTATGCTAATTTTGAATCGTACTCTTTTTTCAATCATAAATTCTATAATCTCTGTTGTAAATACAGTTCCATTTGTAGTGGTACTATAAAAAATATTTAATCCAATTTGTTCGTTTTTCTTTTCTATATAAAAAATAATCTCTTTCAAAAGCCCGAAAGCAAGCAAAGGTTCTCCACCAATAAAATACACACTTAAAGTTTTATCTTTCTGCTTGATGGCCTCACGCATAGCTATATCTATTGCCAATTGTGCTGTTTTCCATTTCATATTCACTTTTTCTTTATTTTCCACGTAGCAATATGAACAATTCAAATTACATCTTTTAGTAATTTCTAATGTTAATGAATACATTTACTCTCCTATCATCTACTAAAAATATAGCTGTTCTATTAAAATTCCTTTCTCAGTCAAAAACCTGTATCTATCATAATACCCCAAAAAAGGATATCGAATATAACAGTGCTTATAAGCATCACGGATATCATATACAAAATTTAGCAAATCCTTTTTAGCTGACATAAAATCGCTATATTTATCAATATCTATAAACAACTTATCGTAATAACCAACTATTTTTTGTGCTTCTAAATTATTTATGTCTATAATATGAACTTTAGAAAAACATTGTTTGATAAATTCTTTTTGCCTCTGGTTATCACTCCTATTAGTTACCAAAATTGCATTTTCAGAATTATTCTGTTTAACGCTACTTATCTGGTTCAGACTAGAAGACATTATTAAATCAACTATATCTTCAATCCCCAGATTTTTGTTTTCTCTAAAACAACTTATTATTCCCGTAAGTTTCGCTGTATACCAACTATTGCCTTGCATCAAATGTTCTTGATCTAACTGTTTAAACGAAACATAAGTCTTATTATTCAATAATAAATTCTGATTTCCACTCCTTTTGAGAATAACATTTCCGTCAAACTCACGCCTAATACCAATAACATTATCATACGATGCAGGATATGCAGTTTGGTTATTATTTGCATGTGCTGCCACTATTGGCACTGGACTTTTTTTACATAAATCATACAGCTCTTTTGAGAATGGAATCTCTACTCCTAAACTAATATTAATAATATCTACATTTTTTTCAATTAATGCTTCCAAACTTCTGTAAAGTAGTTCTCCCTCATTCCCAGCATTGCCACCTATTATATTATAAAGTAATATCTCAGACGTAGGATTTTCCAACAAAATACATGCACATACATATTCCGCATGAGAAAATGGGAAATTTTTATTTTTAATGCAATATCCTGGATTCATTCTTTTTATTTCTATCTTTTTGCCATAAAAAAACGGGTGTTGAAATATGGCATCTGAATCAATCACACCAATCCTCATTATACTCATTCCCCCTTTCATTTTAGATCTTATTCCATACGTTCATTCTCTTTTTTAAAATTCATATTCACATAAACATAAATCCTAATCCCCGAAGCTATATCCCAGTATCAATCTATATGCTTATTTTTTATGTTCAACTATCTAAGACATTTTCAATATACCCTTATTCTTTTTTTTAGTAATATTTTTTGTCTACATTGTCTTTTTTCTTTCCTCGTTGGCGCATACTATTCCTTTTTATGTCCCAACTTGGCACACTTCTGCGATTTACAGGGAAATCTACCCATGTTAGAATGATACTGTCAAAATTATATGTAGCGAAAACGTAGCTTTCCAGGGAATGCCTCTTCTCTGGTACAAGCTGCGTTTTTTAGTGCATGGAAAGGAGTATCACAACTAAATATAGAATAAGCGTTCCTCCGTATTGACCGGATTGAAGCTTTTATGAGGCAGGAAAACTATAAGCCAGGGCAAAGTGAAAGATCTCACTTTGCCCTCTTTTTATGAAGGAGGTTCATTTACTTGAAAAACCATGTACACAAAGAAGCCCCACCGGGCATGAAACATCATCGGAACTATGGAAAATATCTCTATACTGCCTTCCTCGCTTTCACTCTGATTGCCTGTAATGTACAACCCGTTATGGCTGCTACCATCTGGGACAAAGCTTCAGAAATCATGAAAGACGTATATAACCAGATTATTCTGATTTCCACCATTGCGGCTGTTGTAACTGCATCGGTTGCTTTGCTCTTGATGAATTTTTCCAAATCTGGAAAAACCGTGGATGAATCCAGGGCATGGCTCAAACGAATCATCATTACATGGGCGATTCTCAATGGTCTGGGATTTATCATGGCTTACATTACACCGTTCTTTGCCGGCGGGCAGTGGAATGGATAATGCAGATAAGGAGGTGGCTCTGTCATGGGAATACTTGACGGAATTGTAGAATGGATTGCCGAACAGGTCATGAACATTCTGGATTTGATTACTACTTCTGTTCTGGGTGCACTGGGATGTTCCATGGATACTTTTCTCCGTTATTTTCCAGCAGCGGAAACAATGTACCAGATTTTTCTGGCACTGGCTATCGGACTCATCCTTTTAAACTGGGTTTGGCAGCTTTTTAAGAATTATTTTATGGGGACAGGGATTGATGCTGAAGATCCAATCAAATTATCACTGCGGACATTTATGTTCCTTTTCCTGACATTCTATGCCAAGGACATCGTGGATCTTCTATTGAATATTGCAGGAACCCCGTATAGCTGGATTCTGACTGAAGATCTTCCACCACTGGAATTTGCCAAATTCAATTCTGTGATCACAGTAATCCTGGGGGTATGTGCCAATGGTGCTGTTGCCATTGTTGCCCTCATACTGGTACTGATCCTTGCCTGGAATTACATCAAGCTGCTTTTTGAAGCTGCGGAACGTTACATACTACTTGGAGTTCTGGTCTACACCGCACCTGTTGCGTTTTCCACGGGTGCTTCCCAGGCTACCGGAAATGTTTTTAAGAGCTGGTGCCGTATGCTCGGCGGACAGTTCTTTTTGCTTTTAATGAACGCCTGGTGTTTGCGGCTGTTTACTTCCATGGTCGGAACATTCCTTGCAAACCCTTTATCACTCTAGGAAGGAGGAGATTATGAAACATAAGAAAACACTGCTCTGCAGCCTGCTATTGATTTCTTGTCTGATTCTTGTAACTTCCATGCCGGTCTTTGCCGCTGAACTTACAGAAGCAGAGGTGCAGCAAGCTGTAGATGCACAGGGAAAAGAAACGGTCACCGGTAATGTCTTTATCTGGTTTCTGTGTGCCATTGCTTTTTTGAAGGTTTCTCAAAAGATTGACAGCTTTATGGCAAGTCTGGGAGTCAATGTTGGAAATACTGGTGGAAATATGATGGCTGAACTTTTAATCGCCGGAAGAGGTCTTGCAAGTTCCTTTCGAGGGCATGGAGGTGGAAGCCATAGTAGTTCCCATTCTTCCTCTCCCGGAAGTGCTGCAGTACAAAGTTCTTTCCTTTCCGGAGGATTAGCCGGAGCCGTTGGAAGGCAGACAGAGCGTTCTGCGGTAAATGCAGCCACCGGATATACCGAAGGACCAAGTATCGGAAATGCACTCTATCAGTCTTCCCTTGAAAAGGGCGGAGATTTTGCCAATAACGTTATCAGCAATATTGCTCAGGGAAACTATGGTCAAGTTGGCTCGATCAAAGGTGATGGGGCTGTTTCTGCATTTCAATCCTACATGGGAATTCAAAATGAAGATAAAACAGATCATTCCTATACCAATGTTGAAATTGGCGGCGGCAGGATAACAGGAGTTGAGTCCGGTTCCAATGGAGACAGCCGGGAATTTGCTATGTACCATGCCGATCAATATACGGCTCCTACCCATGGAACCTATGAAACTGTTCAATCTGTAGACGGAGCTACCTGGTACAAACAGTATGCTGAAAATACGGTATCCAAAATTCCTTATGATGCTGGCGATGGAAAGATAGCCTACAACGAATCCATTGTCCAAAAGCTTCCTCCTACTCCTCCAAGAAAGGATCGGATTTAGTGATGGATACAGAACGCTCTGGACTTGACGAAGCAATGGATGTAGGCTCCAGTACCATTTCTCACCTAAAGTCCTTAAAAACAGCAGCCACTTTCTCCAAAGCAGGATATGGTGCAGCCCTTGGCGGGCCTTTTTCAGCAGCGATTGGAGCAGTCATAGCCAACCGGAATCAGTTCGCTAAAATTCTCCTTGTTATTCTCGCCATACTGCTGCTTCCGGTTTTATTTATTGTGATGCTCCCTGGTCTGATCTTTGGAAGTCTGACCGAACAAAGCGATGTACTGAACAGCAACTCTATGATCAGTGAAAACATCCGTGCTTCCCGTGAAGCCATCGTTGAAGTGTTAGAAGAAAGCCATGAAGACATTCTGGCAGAGATCCATGCAGCAATTTCCCGTCTTCCACAAGGTGATACTGCATCCATCAATGACCCCTATACATACAGCATCTCCGTCAATGCCAATCTGCTGATTTCACAATTTTGTGCCAGCCAGGATGACTATAAAAACATCAACCTAAACCAATTAAAGAAACTCATCCGTGAAAACAAAGAAGGACTTTTTTCTTATGATGTAGCAACCGAGACAGTTACCATGGAAGTTACCGTTGATGGCGATGCAGAAGGAGAAGCCGGCACAGAACAGGGGCAGGCACAAACACAGACGGTTACTTTTACGAAACACACCTATACCGTTGTTTATGCTGGAGATTCCTATTTTGCAGACCATGTATTCCATCTTACAGACAAGCAGAAAGAACTTGCCAAAAACTATGCCGAAAACCTGACTGCTTTCTTTGGTACTGCTTCTTCCGGCATAGTAGCTGCTATCAATCTTAGCGATGAGGTATTGTCCTACCGCCCTGCTGTAGAAAGAGCTGCTGCGAAATATGGTATGAGTGATTATGTGGATTTAATTCTGGCAGTCATGATGCAGGAATCTGGCGGACGAGGGCTGGATGTTATGCAAGCAGCGGAAGGTGGATTTAATACCCGCTATCCCCATGTGCCAAATGGGATTACAGATCCTGAATACTCCATTGAATGTGGAGTACAGGAATTAAAATATGCCCTCGACAAAGCCGGCTGTACCGGACCTACGGACTTAGACCGGATTAAACTGGCTCTTCAGGGTTACAACTACGGTTCTGCATACATTGACTGGGCAATGGAGCGTGACGGTGGTTATACCAAGGAAAATGCGATTGCCTACTCTGATATGATGTGTGCAAGACCAAGCTGGCCTTATGACCTGTATGGTGATAAAGAATATGTGGATCATGTCCTTCGGTATTACCAAATTACTGCCAGTGGTGGCAGCTATCCCGCAAACGGTATGCAGATTCCACACTATCTCCAGACAGACTATGGAAACATTCCATACGGCGGGGGTTCCATCGCCAGCAGCGGATGCGGTCCGACAAGCTTTGCTATGATTGCCAGTTATCTTACAGGCACTACCATTACACCTATTGATGCAATATCCTGGTGCGGAAATTCCTATTACAAACCAGGAGTCGGCACTTACTGGTCTTATTTCCAGGCAGCGTCCGATCATTTTGGGTGTGGGGCTGTCACACAGACCAGTGATCCCAACCAGGTACTTCAGGCTTTATCTGAAGGTCATCCGGTCATCAGTTCCCAAAGAGCTGGGCTTTTTACCAGTGGCGGACATTTTATTGTCCTTCGTGGTGTAACGGCTGGAGGTAAAGTATTAGTCAATGATCCCAATGACAGTTCCTCCAAAAACTACATCAACCGTGAATTCGATATGATGACGGAAGTGCATGCAACCGCAAATGCCTATTGGATCTTCGCTAAAAAATAAAGGAGACACTTATGAACAGAAAAAAAGCAATTCTGGCTATCTTTATGATGGCCTTTTTAATTATCATCGGATTTGTCTTTCCCTCCATCTGGAAATCCCAAAAAGGAAACAAAAAATCCGAGACAGAAAATACTCAACACGATAATAATGAAAATACCGAGACAGAACAAGCAGAAAATAACGAATCCATAAGCTTTCAGGATTTTGAAGCTTTGGAAGACTTTTTCTCCAAGGAACAGGTGAAACTTTTTCAGGAAGAACTGACCTCCTATCTTAAAAACGTAAAACAGATGTCTCTAACTTCCATCCGTTTCCTTGCTGATGATACTACCTATCCCAATGCTTCTGATATTAATTTTTCGTTCCAGCTTCCGGATAAGTCCGTTCTTCCTGTGTACTACACTTCCTCTACTGGAAGATTCTTTTTCGGTGAGGAACGTACCCCTGATTCTGGAAAAGAAATCATCTATGAACGTCCGACAGATGACAAACTTCCTTCCATCACAACAGAGGAAATTGAACAGTTGCAAGAAGGCGGTTATGATGATACCTCAGTGAATTCGGAAAAAGCTGCCCCTGTCACAGAAGTTCCGGAAACTCCTTCCATGGAAGAACCAAAGGAGGTGCAGCCATGAACAATACTGAAGAACAACATCCTGTCTTCATCCCTCGCAATTTTATAGAAAAAGGGACCTTTATGGGCGGAATGTTTAAAATCCGTAATGCCATCGAAGGCGGTATCCTGGCAATCCTGATCACCATTCCTGTTATCAATCTGCCTCTGACACTCACTGTCAGGATTATTATTCTCTGTATGACTGCTCTGCCTGCAGCTATGATTTCTCTAATTGGAATCGGTGGGGAAAGCATTACTGCGTTTTTAATGAACGCTCTGCGTTTTCTGAAAAACCGCCGGGTTATTTACCGTATGGATGTACATCCGGAGCCGAAAAAAAAGTACCGGATAAAAAAGCCCCGCAACAAAGAACCAAAAACCAAGAAACGCAAACGGCATCCAAAACAACCTGCAGAATCTTCTTCTGAAGAGAACTGCTCACAGATGTCTTCCGAAGAGGAGACAAAAGAATCCTCTGCTATTAAAAAAAAAGAACGTCGGCAGTTTGATACTTCTACAAAACGTGGAATACGCAAACAGGCTCGTGAAGACATCCGGATTCTTAAATTTGAGTCCCGACAATTAAAAAAAGAACAAAACGTTGCACGTAAAAGTGCGAAAAGGCAGGCAAAACTTGAAAAACAACAGATAAAGCAGCAACTTTTGGAGGAACGAAAAAAAGAAAGAACTGCGAATAAAGCTTCCAACCAGTCATCTGCTGCTTCCGGGAAAAGCAAAAAGAAAAAACGAAAAGAAATCACCTTGGAAGATTATCTTCCTATTGATAAGATTGCCAATGGTGTTATCTACACGACAGACCATCGTTATGTAAAAATCCTGGAGATTGAACCGATCAATTTCCTCTTACGCAGTGCTAGGGAACAACAGGGGATCATTTTCAGCTTCATCTCCTACCTAAAAATCAGCCCTGTGAAACTGCAGATTAAGATGATCTCCAAAAAAGCGGATATCAACAAACATCTGGAACAGTCCCGTTTGGAAATGGAACGGGAATCAGATCCTAACTGCCGGCAGTTACAAAAAGACTATATCCAATTTGTCCGGCAGTTAAGTTCCAGAGAAGCGGTTTCCAGACGTTTTTTCCTAATCTTTGAATACGAACCTTTCAATGTGAATCGGAAGGTGGAGGAAAAGGAAATCCTGGCAGCTTTGGAAACTGCTGCACAGACCGCAAAAACCTTTCTATATCAATGCGGCAACGATGTGCTGGTTCATGACAATGAAGATGAGTTTACAACCGATGTACTCTACACTTTACTGAACCGTACCAAATGTACCGAAACCCCTTTGCCAAAACGGATTAACCAGGTACTGACCCGCTATATGGAATCTGGTCGTGAGCAGGAAGTGGATAACATCCATATCAATGAATTCATTGCACCAGAGTCTTTGGACTTTAAGCACAGTAACTATGTGCTGGTAAATGGCATCTACCATTCTTACCTGCTGGTGCCGTGCGATGGTTACAAAGCAAAAGTAATGCCAGGCTGGCTGTCCCTGCTTATCAATGCTGGCGAAGGAATTGACATTGACTTTTTTCTGCATAAACAGCCCAAAGATAAGATCCAGCAACGTCTTGGACAGCAAATCCGGATCAACCGTTCAAAGATCAAAGATGCCTCTGATACCAATGCGGATTTTGATGATCTGGATTCTGCCATCCGTTCCGGCTATTTCCTCAAACAGGGACTTGCTAATAATGAAGATTTCTATTACATGAATCTTTTGATTACGATTACGGCAGGTGATCTGGAAGAACTGCAATGGCGGATTCAGGAGATGAAAAAACTTCTCATCTCACAGGATATGGATCTGCGGTCTTGTTACTTCCTGCAAGAACAGGGATTTTTATCTTCCCTTCCTCTTGTAAACCTGGATAAGAAGCTCTATGAACTCTCAAAACGAAATGTCTTAACCACCGGAGCTGCCAGTTGCTATCCTTTCGTCAGCTACAGCATTTGCGATGACAACGGCATCCTATTTGGAGTAAATAAGCATAACAACTCTTTAGTGATTGCTGATATTTTTGACTCCAAACAATATAAAAACTCCAATATTGCGATTCTTGGCACTTCTGGATCCGGAAAAACCTTTACCATGCAGACTATGGCACTTCGTATGCGGCGTAAAGGAATCCAGGTATTTATCATCGCACCGTTAAAAGGTCATGAGTTTTATCGGGCTGCCAGAAATGTAGGAGGAACCTTTATCCAGATTTCTCCTGCCAGCCAAAACTGCATCAATGTCATGGAAATCCGAAAAGTAGATAACTCTGTCAATGAGCTGCTGGACGGTCCAACTTTAGACGCATCTGCCTTAGCCAGTAAGATTCAACGTCTGCACGTTTTCTTTTCTCTGCTCATTCCAGATATGAGCCATGAGGAAAAACAGCTTTTGGACGAAGCACTGATTAAAACCTATGCAAGAAAGGGAATCACCCATAAGAATGAATCCCTCATTGATCCCAAACACCCGGATCATTATAAAGCGATGCCAATTCTTGGAGATGTATATGATGTTTTGATGGAAACTGAAGATACCAAACGACTGGCTCACATCCTGAACCGTCTTGTCCATGGCTCTGCTTCCTCTTTTAACCAGCAGACCAATGTAGATCTGACCAATAAATATACCGTTTTGGACATTTCAGAGCTGACTGGTTCCAGTGATCTCTTAACGGTAGGGATGTTTGTTGCTCTGGACTATGTATGGGATAAAGCCAAAGAAAATCGTACCGAAGAAAAAGCCATTTTCGTAGATGAAGTATGGCAGCTCATCGGTGCCTCCAGTAACCGTCTGGCCGCTGAATTCGTTTTGGAGATCGCCAAGATCATCCGGGCATACTCTGGTGCCGGTATTTTTGCAACCCAGGACCTCAACGACTTTTTTGCTCTTGATGACGGAAAATATGGAAAAGGCATTATCAATAACTGTAAAACCAAAATTATTCTTAACATGGAAGATGAAGAGGCACAACGTGTAAAAACCATTCTTCGTCTTTCCGAAACCGAAGTTATGAATATCACCCATTTCCAACGTGGAAACGGACTGATTTCAACAAACAACAATAATATCACTGTGGAATTTAAAGCTTCCAACCTGGAAAAAGAATTAATTACCACAGACCGACAGGAACTCCTGGAAATCTTGAAACGCCAGGATAAAAAAGTCGGTTAATGTTACCTGCAGCCCGAATATGGCTGCTTTTCTTTTTAACAAAGGAGGAGATTTATGTTAAAACCAGCAAAACAACCTCATATCCGGCTAACCGCCCTTTTTCTTTGTGTCACGATGTTTCTTAGCACACTCTTTTTCAATGCCCATACCGCTTATGCTGCAGATGGAACCATTGATTATAAGGCAGGAGCCAAAATTCCATACGGGGACTATTATACTTCCCGCATGAGTTTTGATGGTAATAATACAGCTTATTGCGTTGAACCATTAAAGAAAACACCTGCTTCCGGACAATATCCTTATAATCTTTTAGGAAAGGATTCCCCGCTTAGAAAAGCACTCTACTATGTCAATGGTGGATACGGCTACGAAAAGCTCATAAAAGATCAATATTTCCAAGGATGGTCCGATGACAACTCTTATGTCATTGGTCATCTGGTCGTTTCCTATATCCACGCTGGAAATAACGGGGACACCGGTGCCTTCCATGGCGCACCTCAAAATTATATTGACAAAGCATTGGAAGTTGCCAACGCCATTGAAGGGCTTCCTGCCCCACCAGAATCCTTCCGTGCTTTTATCGTTCCTGGCAATGCTTCCCAAACTTTTGCAGGAAGCTGGTATCAGGTTCCAAACGGCTTTATCGAACTGCAGAAATCCTCTGCCAATACCGATATTTCCGATAAAAATGGCAATTACTCTTTAGAAGGAGCCAAATACGGAATCTACAAAGGGGAAGAACTGGTAGAAACTCTTGTTACCGATAAAAAAGGATATGCAAAATCCAAAGAACTGGCTGAAGGAAGTTACACCGTCAAAGAAATCAGTGCCCCAGAAGGATTTGCTATAGATACTTCCGCCCATAATGTTACGGTAAAAGCAGAAGGAACATCTACCGTAAAAGTAAAGGATATTCCTCAAAATAATCCCGTAAAACTGCTCCTTAAAAAGCTGGATGCTGACACACAGCAAAATTCTGCACAGGGAACCGGCTCTCTCGCCAATGCCGAATTTACAATAAAATTCTATACAGAGCAGTCAGCTACCGATCCCGGAGCAAATGGTAAGAAACCGGTTCGCACCTGGATATTGAAAACAGATGCCTCTGGAGAAATCCATTTTACAAAAGATTATTTGGTATCCGGGGATGAATTTTTCTATGCCAGTGATGGAAAGACCGTCTGCTTCCCACTGGGTACAGTAACCGTACAGGAAACCAAAGCCCCTGCCGGCTATCTTCCAAACGAATCTGTTTTCGTGCAGCAAATCACCAGTACCGGTACGGAAGAAACTATCTCTATTTATAACGCTTCTTCTGTCGAAGAACAGGTCTTCCGAGGCGGCGTCAAAATTCAGAAGCGGGATCTGGAAACTCAGGGAACACAAGCACAAGGAACCGCATCTCTTGCAGATGCCGAATTTACCATTACCACTCTGAACAAACAGCCAGTATGGGTAGGTGGAAAGCTCTATGAAAATGGTCAGGCAGTGCTTACAATCAAATCGGATACACATGGTATTGCTGCAAGTGCCGCTGATGCCCTGCCCCTTGGACATTACCGGATAGAAGAAACCAAAGCGCCTTCCGGATACCTAACCGATGGTGCAAAGGCTCTTGAATTTGACATCACCCAAAATGGAGAAATCGTAGATTTAACAACAGAAGAGACTTCTGTTTCTAACCAGATTATCCGTGGCGGTGTCAAAATCCAAAAACGGGATCTGGAAACAGGAGAAGCCAAACCACAGGGAAATGCTTCTTTAAAGGATGCAGAATTTACAATCACCAATCTTGGTCCAAATCCTGTTCTTGTGGATGGAACCCTTTACGAAAAAGATCAAGTAGTTCTCACTTTGAAGACAGATGAAAAGGGGCTTGCTTCCACCAAAAAAGATACGCTCCCTTATGGTCATTACCGGGTTGATGAGACAAAAGCACCGGAAGGTTATTTGAACGAGGGCAAACTCTCTCAGGAGTTTCATATCACAGAAAATGGGAAAATTTTGGATTTAACTGCAAAAGAAACAGCGATTTCCAATCAGGTAATCCGTGGCGATTTAGAATTCGTAAAGGTCTCTGACGGAGATTTAAACCGGCTGGCAAATGTCCCATTTTCCATTACCTCCAAAACTACAGGAGAAAGTCATACCATTGTAACAGACAAAAATGGCTATGCCAGTACTTCCTCAGAATGGAATAAGCACACTACAAATACCAATCGTGGGGAAACTTCTGAAGACGGAATCTGGTTTGGCGCTTCTAAACCTGATGATGCCAAAGGAGCCCTGATTTATGATACCTATATTTTGGAAGAACAACGCTGCGATTCCAATGAAGGTATGAACCTCTTAAAAATTGAGGTCTCTGTATACAAAAATCACGTAGTCGTGGATATGGGAACTTTAACGGATGATCAGATTACCATTGGAACTACTGCCCTTGACAAAGACAGCAACTCCCACTTTGCCAAACCAGAAGAAAAAATCACTCTGGTTGATACCGTAGAATACGAAGGCTTAAAGAAGGGACAGTCTTATAAGCTCATCGGTACACTGATGGATCAGGAATCCGGAAAGCCAATTGAAATAGATGGAAAACCTGTCACAGCAGAAACCACCTTCAAACCAAAAAAATCTTCTGGTTCTGCAAAAGTGACCTTTACGTTCAATGCCTCTTCTCTGAAGGGCAAAACAATCGTAGTATTTGAGGAACTGTACCAGGAGGATTTAAAACTGGCTGTTCATGCGGACATTACAGATCAGGATCAGACTATCTATTTCCCAGAAATCGGGACCACTGCAAAAGATAAGGAAACAGATATGAATCTTTCCCAAGCAGATAAAGAAGTTACCCTTGTAGATACGGTAGCTTACAAAAATCTTCTGCCCGGCGAAGAATATGTTATGACTGGAACCCTTATGGATAAAGAAACCGGAAAACCTGTCGAAATAGATAAGAAAGAGGTTACTGCCGAAACCACATTTACTCCTAAAGAATCCTCTGGAACGGTAGATGTGATTTTTTCTTTTGATGGGACCTCCCTTGCCGGAAAAACCGTAGTTGTTTTTGAATCTGCTACTTATGACGGCAAAGAATTTGCAACACACGCAGATCTTGAAGATAATGGGCAGACCATCTACTTCCCAGAAATCGCTACTACTGCAAAAGATAAAGCAGACGGAGATCATTTTACCAAAACCGATAAAGAGATTACCATCGTTGACACGGTTAAATATAGTAACCTAATTCCAGGAAAAGAGTATGCACTTACCGGTACCTTGATGGACAAAGAGACAAAAGAGCCTCTTCAGGCAGATGGTAAACCGATTACTGCCACTACGACCTTTACTCCTGAAGATGCCTCTGGCAGTATTGAACTTACCTTTACATTTGATGGCAGCATCCTGTCCGGCAAAACAATTGTTGTCTTTGAGTCTTTAACGTATCAGGAAAAAGAGATTGCTGTTCACGCCGATATAGAAGACCATGAACAGTCTATCTACTTCCCAGGAATTGGAACTACTGCGAAGGACAAAGCGGATGGGGATCAGGAAGCCGTTGCTACGAAAGAAGTAACCATCATTGACACCGTATCCTACCAAAATCTGATTCCGGATACTCCATACAAACTGGTCGGCACACTGATGGACAAAACAACCCAAAAGGAAGTTCTGATTGATGGAAAACCTGTCACGTCAGAAACAGAATTTACACCAAAGGATTCCAATGGTTCTGTCGAAGTCATCTTCACTTTTGATGGAAGCACATTGGCTGGTCATGATGTAGTCGTTTTTGAAAAACTTTTTTCCCTTGAAGGAGAAACAGCACTTGAAATTGCTTCCCATGAGGATCTGGACGATAAAGGACAGACGATAAAACTTACGGAAGTTCCAAAAGACACACCGGAACCTTCCAAACCAGTCAAGACTGGAGATGAAACAACCATTCTTCCTTATCTTTTACTGGCAGGTGCCGCACTCCTCTTTGCTGCCGGATTTGGTATTTTATATATCCGTAAGCGAAAAAAAGATAAGTAACTATCAATAAATATGCTCACAGGCAGCTTCTTACGGCTGCCTGCTATAAAGGTGATGAATATGGAACAATCTCGTTGTAATGCCGATGCCAAGCACATCCGGCATTTTTTAGATATTTGTGATGGAAATTGGCATTCCTGTATTTATGTTCGCTGCGTTTCCTGTAAAACCCCAGGTTATTGTAATGGCCCACACTTCTTATATCATCCAGATGAAAACGGCAGTCCTTGTATCCTGCCCATGGCAGATGCCCGTATGCTCTTCTCCCGCATACCGGAACCAACGGAATGCCTGTCCGCCATAACACTGGAACAGTTTCAGTCCTTATATGGACTCTACTTTGCAAAAGAAGCATTGACCGATAAGCCATGTCCTTGTTTTGCTTTACTGCGGCATCAGGAAGCATCCCATTATTACTGGTAAAAGGTTGCACTTTTGGTACTTTCTGCGTACAGGATAAGAAAGGAGGCGATTTTATGTTGAATTTCACTGCTATGATTCAAGGAATCGATACAATATTTACGAACTTAATTTTTATTCCTGCACTTTTAATCCTGTACCTGAAGTTTCGTCCGAGAAAGCCCTGGAGCAGACGCACCAGAAATCTGTATCGGCTATGTATAGCTCTGATTTCTGTTTATGTCATCCGGATTTTCTGTGCAGGGTTCATCTTTACACCAGTAAATTACTCACGTTTTGCAGACAGCGGTTTCTTTCCGCTTATCAAGGCACTGTTCTATTCTTAGATTTTCTGCCATTTTGTGCCATTTAGTCCGAATCTGGGAGTAGTTTCTATGCCCATCCTATGGGAATTCATCACCTGCTTTCTTACAATATACGTATAAAACACGTAAGCGAGGTGAATCTTTATGAAACAGAAACAAATCCGCTGCCCATACTGCGGCAGCATCGCAATTTTAAGGGATGCGTCCTATGTATATGGAAATAAAGCGAAAGATGGAAAACTCTATGTGTGCAGTCACTTCCCACAGTGTAATTCTTATGTAGGAGTTCATCCTGGCACTACCAATGCCAAAGGAAAACTGGCAAACAAAGAGCTTCGGCAAAAAAGGATCCAAGCACACCGGGTGTTTGACCAGATATGGCTAAACCACATCTTTACGAAATCGGAGGCTTACCGCTGGATTGCTGATAAATTCTGTCTGACTGCCAAGGAAGCACACATCGGAGAATTTAGCACTTATATGTGTGATCAACTAATTCTGGAATCCATGAAGATTCTGGAGAATAACCATATCCCTCTCAGGGCCATTGGTTGAAAGGGGGGATATGTATGATCATCCCGATGACAGATGATGAACGCCGATTGACAGAGGAGTACTTATATTTGGTACCTGAAATGGTAAAAAAATTGACTACTCGTTGTGCTTATGTCTCATACGATGAGCAGCAAGACCTTCTGCAAGCCGGAAACTTAGCTTTATGCAAAGCCGCCATGAACTATGACAACACCCGTCCCTTTGCAGTTTACGCCAGAGTTGCCATACGAAATGCCATTTACAGTTATTGGAGAAAACTGCAAAAAGAACGAAAATACACCTGTTCCATGTATGCATCTTCCGAATTTGACATGGAACCCCTGCTTGTAGACCAAAAAACCGAACTATGGCAGGAACAATGTATGAACCAGGAACCCATTTATAAGCACCTGCAGTCCTTAGAAGCGAGAAGCTGCAATACACTAAGAAAAGGAATACATGCCCTGCTCCTGCAGCAAAAAGGATATACCAACCAAGAAATTTCCAAACATTATGGTGTCCCAATGAATCATGTCCGGGCATGGCAAAGCAAAGCCCGGAAATACTTACAGCAGGATACCAAATTATATACTCTTTTATCTTGAAGGGAGAACGATTATGCTGACACTTTATACTGCAGTCGGAATCCTACGATTCCAGGATTCCATAAAGGAACATAAAACACCGACTGTTATCAATAACCGGCAGGAATACGGACTGACAGAAGAAGAATTCTTTCTGTGGAGCAGCCTCGCATTTCAAATCCGACAGATCCATGAATTGCAGTCTGCTTTTTCCGAACGCTTGAAAAAACATCACCGTTCGGAAAATATCCCCATTGAACCTTACCTGAATCGGCTGCTGCTTCGAGGACTGGTTGTAAAAGGGGATGGTTTAACTGGTGTGGATGCCCTGTACCGCCTCTTAGGAGAACTTTATATCAGCCCATTGCAGGACAGTTTTTCAGTACGGCTTTTTACCTGCATCTATCTCTGCATGAAGAAAAAACTGCACACAAAGGAACTGATCCATTATCTAAAAAAGCCGGCACGGACTGCTATAGAGGACACGGTACTCCAAATAGCAAAAAAAGTACAGATTTCTACGGCAGAGCTTGTAACCTGTGTAGAACAGGGCATCCATCCACAAAATACAGAGCAACTTTTGACGCAGCTCTATGAAACCTCGGATGCAACATTCCGTACCCTGGCACAGGATATCCAATTCACCCATGCCGGTTATCCTGTACTGGAAGCCATCAGTAATTTGTACCTCAATAAACAGATTGCATTTGAAAAATTATAGGAAGGAGCAAATTATGCCAAAACCATTTCTTAATAAGCTGATTGTCCATGGGGCAATCGGCTTTTTCTGTGTCCTATTTGGATGTATTTACGGATTTATAACAGACGACCAGATATTTCTCCTTATGAGTCTTTGCATCGGTGTTGGAACTGCCATACGAATTGTGAGTCTGCTACATACCATCAAGATGCATGACTATACCGAATTAACTGGAACCTGTACAAAACGTGAAGTCAGCCCACTTACCAAGAAACAGAAAATTATTTTCCGTTCCACTGACCAGAAAGAATATCACTTTACATTCGATAAAAATATCCGCCTTTTATCTGGACATTATTATCGCCTATATTTCCGGAATGTAGCAAACCTTTCGGGTGAAGAAAAGGTTACTCCGGATTTACTTGCGTATGAGGAATTATCCCTAAATGAAGATGTTTCCCCGAAGAACTCTTAGATTTCTTCTCTAAATACAATAGAAGTGGATATGCCACTTTCACATACCCACTTCTATTATGCTTTATAAGTTTTCCTTCTGCCGTCCCAGTGAAATGACAAAAACCACTCCGAACTACCACGTATTCTGTCTCAAGGATGACAGCATAACAGCAATCGCAGGGAATAATAATCTATTGTATTCCAGAAGACTCTTCAAAAAATAGACAGTGCTTTCACTTTCAGGGTTTCAAAATGCAGTAACCATATCTTTTATTTTTCTACTGTGACCAATTTTTTCATATTAAGGGCAACTTTATACTGACAGTGAAAATTCCCGCTTCATAATTCACTTGAATATCACCACTTATTTGTATTACTAGCTTTCTAGTAGCATACAATCCGATACCACTGCTTTTTGTCCTTGCTTCATCTTTTGTGTAAAACAAATCAAATATAGATTTTAATTCTTCATCACTAATATAATCAGAAGGATTGCTTATTTGTATATGACAATACTCGGATTCTCCCCACATGTAAAACATTATATCACCAGTACTATACTTTAAAGCATTATCTATTAAATTACATAAAATTCTAATTAATATTTTCTCTTGAGCAAGTATCCAAATGTTTCCATGTGGCAGTCTAATATCTAATTGTTCTGAGGCACGTTTTGAATTTTGAATATATTCCTTTAACAAAGAAGTGACTACCTCTGTAATATTGACTGATTTCATATCAACTTCGCTCTCTATTGCTTCACTCCAAAACAATAAATATAAATCGTCTACTAATTTTTTTAAATAATCCGCCTTTTTTTCAATATGTTCTATATAGCTATTAACAGGTTCATTCACATTTTTTTCTAATCTAATTAACTGCAAGTAACCAATAATAACAGTTAATGGAGTACGTAAATCGTGTGATAAATTTGCTACCATCTTTTTAAAATTTTTATCCTGTTTTTTTAGCTGATGTTCTTTTCGTTCATCTTCTTTAATTCGCTTGTTGATACTAAGTGCAAGGTTCTCAATATCTTTATCAAATACATTGACCGAGTAGATATGCTCATTATGTTCTATCCATTCTATAATTCTTCTAATTTCCCTCTTCAGATGAAAAATGTATAATATGCCTAATAATATAAACACTCCTGTTATTAAAAAGACAACTAGCAAACTTCATATCTCCTTATAATATTAGAATCTCATCACATGTATTCAAGATTGCATTATCATGTGAAACAATAATAATTATTTTATGATTTTTAATTTGATCGATCAACTGTAAAAATTGTTTTTTTCCACTCTCATCCATAGCTGAGGTAGGCTCATCAAAAATCATTACCTGACCGTCTTGCACTACTTGGCGAATAATTGCAATTTTTTGCTTTTCTCCACCGGAAATATTACTTGACTTTTCATTAATTTGCAAATCCCAATTATCTCTTTTCAAAATACTATCACCAAAGCAATCAACGGCTCTCTGTATACATTTTACATCAAGCTTTCGATATAAAGCAATATTATTATATATTGTATCTGCTATTAAAGTCGGCTCCTGTTCTGTTACACTGATTACATGTTCTCTTATATAATCCATATCTAAATTTCTCATTTCTGTATCGTTCCATATTATATTCCCTTGATATTCATCTACATACATACCCATTAAAATTTTAATAAGTGTACTTTTCCCACATCCGTTTTCTCCTTTCAATCCATAAACTTTCCCCTTTTTTAAGTTTGTAGAAAAACTTTTTATGGTTTCTTTCTGGTCATATGCAAAATTCAAATCCTGAATTCTAATTTGTTTGATTTCATTAAGTCTTATACACCCCTTAGACTGCTCCTTAATTTCTAAAATAGATTTTATACGTTCAAAGGATACATAAGCCTCTTGGTATTCTTGACCGTATGCCACTATTTCTTTTCCATATTCCAAAATCATATTAAAATATACTGAAATCATATAGAAATATCCTATTTGCATATCTCCAGTAAGTATCTTTTTTCCTCCAATCCAAAGTAAAATGCATACAGATATTGCCCCTACAATCCCTTCAAGATTTGCAAATGCCTGGATAGTCGCTTGTTGTTTAAATATAGATCGATATAATTTTTGATATGATGCTACTAACCTATTTGAAAAAAATGAACCCATACTATGTATTTTTATAAACTCTATTTTTTCTAATTGTTCCTGCAGTCTGGAGAAGAAATTGGATTTCTCCTCTTTCATTCCATAACTGCAATTATAAATACGCTTTTTGAAGCCAATATATATAAAAAAATAAAGTGCTAATAAAAACATTGTAACTATAAAAGCAATCGAATCCATTTTCCAAATCATAAATAAGATTATACCCGCTGAAAAAACTGAAAATATCAATTCAGTCAAGGAGCTGATGAAAAAAATAAGTACATCATTCGCATCATTGTTTATCCTTTGAGATAAGTACGATAAATCAGTTCTGCCAATTACGAGTGGCGAAACTTTTTTTAAATGATTTACAATTTCGAAATTTAATGAAAATGCTGCATTAGTCTGTATCCTTATATAAAGTATTTTATTGACATAGCAGACAATTTCCTTACCAACATACAATAACAGTAATAAAAATATGAATTTTAACATTGCTGAATATGTTGTTTCCACATTAAACATATTAATAAATTGTCCCATAGCAGCCGGTATAAATGTATTTAACCCGCACAGTATAATACCCAACAAAAAATATATCCCATATTCTATTTTATATTGAAAAACATATTTACTGCAAAATTTTATCATTCCAATTCTCCCTGCTATTTCATTGAGCCATTTCTTTCATCAGCTCCAACATCTCTTCTGCATTCCATTTTACTGAAGAACAAATCTTATTTTTATAAGCAGCACACCCACCATAACATACTGGAAAAAATGAACAATCTTTACATTCTTGATCCTTTACGACATCATAGGAAAGCCATTCTACAAATTTATTTGTAAGTTTGATTCCTTTTTCCAAATTACCGATACTTCGTTCACTATATCCAATATCATTCCAACATTTATACAACGCTCCATCTGGACCTATCACAAATGAATTTAAGCTAATTGCTCCACATACACCATAATTGCTCGGCTTAACACCTTGGTACATAAAGCCTCTCTTAATCCCTTCTTTATAAAACGCAATCTCTTCTTTTGCGTACTGTGGTCGTTCCATACATATATGATTATTACATACTCCATTAATATCATCTACTGGTGCTAAATAATAACCAACTCTACCTTTTAAACCATATCTTTCTAGCCAATCAAATATTTCTGTTGCTTCGTTTATATTTGTCTTGTCAACATTAATTCTTATCGAAATATTCAAAATATCCGCACATTCTCTTATATTGTCCAATATATGTTCGAAGGTAGGCTGATGATTATGGAGAATCCTTCTACTATCATGGGCTTGTTTTGAACCATCTAAAGTAACTTGAATATAGTGGATGTCCATGTCTTTTAATTTTTCAGCTACTCTTCTAGTCAATTTATAACCATTTGTGACCATATCCGCATTATATTTGCAACCAAGTGGCAAAACAGACTTTATCTTTTTGGTTAATTTTTCAATAGTTTCAATTGCCAATAATGGCTCCCCTCCATACCAAGATACCGTTAATTCATGTATATGCTGATATTTTTCTTTGAGCTGCGATGTTAATTGATCCTGAACAGTCTCAGACATAGTAATATATTCTCTCCCTTTTTCATAGCAATAGGGACAACAAAAATTACATGCCATAGTTGGGGCAATAGTTAATGTAAGATTTGAATCCGCAAACCTTTCTATTTTATTTCTTATAAGCAATTCTGCAAATTCATCTTTATCATCTTCAACTAGCATACCACCCTCTAATAATGCTGACTCTAAATCAGGCTTTGAACATTTTTTCCCTTCTTTCATTTCATAATATGATTTTTCATAATCAGTATCTAATTCCAGTATTGCAGATGTGACCGTATTGTAAATCAAACAACTTTTATCTTCTTTTTTCTCTATATTGTATCTTGATAATTTCATTATTATATCCTCTTTTCTTAATCTCTTGTTTTCACAGTGTTCTTTGCAATAATGAAAATGTGCCCAGCATATTGCTGAGCACATTTTCCTTTACTGACTACAAATATCTTTAGTAACGAATTACACATGTAGCCTTTTTAGATCCACAACCTTTATCATTGTAAACCCAGCAGATTCTTGTACTTTTGTCCTCTGATGCTTTGTTAATCCACTTCATTGCAATATCCTCCTGTAAAATATTTATTTATTTCAAAGTAGTAAGAGCTACTTGAAACACAAATTAAAGTTCTTGACGTTTCAATGCAAAATGCATTAAAACTATCCCCACCAGGCACGCACCCATACCATACATAATAGTTCCAACAACAATCCCATTTGTCATCCGATATCCACAAATATTATACATATAAGTGGTCGGGTTCATAACACAAAATGCTTTAAGAAGCACTGATTGATTTTGAAAATTCTCATATACCATAGGATAAGTAATCGCACCTGCAAAGAAATATACACATGATAAAGCTGCCACAATTCCTGTATTCTTTACTAAAACCGTAATCAAAACCGCCACAGCTTCCATTCCAATCATAGCTATCATATTTAAGGTAACCATTCCGATAAAAATCAAAAATTCCTCACCTTTATAATGAAAACCATACTTCCATGCTAATCCTAAGCCTAATGCAGTTTCCACAATATAATAGAGAATAAAAAAGTGAACATTTATCACCAGTAATTTACTTAAAAATAATTTGGTTCGATTTATCCCATATACGACAGAAGCTCTTATTGTTCCTTGATGAAATTCTGCAGATACCATTGTCGTAATATAGACAATTAATCCAATCCAAGAAAAAAAATTAATTGATAATGCAAATCTTGCGATTTCTGCAGCTTTTACATTATTCATGTCGTCTATGTAGCAAATCCAACCAATGCTATCTATATTTCTATAATCACCAAAAGTCATAAACAATGTATCATTTCCCACAACGAACGGTATAAAAAAAATAAATGCCATAAATACTAAAACCCACTTCGAGGCTCGCGAATATTTCATTTTATAGTACTCTGCTTTAAGCTGTCTCATTCGATTTCACCTCCGATAATAGATTTGTGTAATACTCTTCTAAGTCTTCTCCTTCATATCCTATTTTTTCTACACCAACTCCTCCATATACTAATTCTTTTGTTATATCAGAAATATTTTTATTATAACCAAATACCTTAATCACATTTCTTAAATAAACTTTTATTTGACTTTCTGGATACCTCTCATCTAAAATGCAACTAGCCTTTTCCACATTGTCTACTTCGATATGAACATGACGACGACATTTCTCATCTAATTCTTTATCTGTAATCTGTTGTAACATTTTTCCATGATGTATAAATCCATATACAGTTGCAAGTTGATGTAACTCTGGCAAAATATGACTGGATATAAGTATCGTTGTACCATCTTCTTCATTCATATTCTTTAAGACTTCTCGCACATATTTAATTTTGGTTGGATCTAAGCCATTTATTGGTTCATCTAAAATTAGCAACTGTGGGCGACCAAGCAATGCAATTGCAATTCCTAATCGCTGTTTCATCCCTAAAGAAAAAGCCTTCACTCTTTTATTTCCAGCGTCCTTTAAATCCATTATTTCCAGAACTTCATCAATACTACTTTTTCCTGGAATTCCTCGTTGAGTACGCTGGATTTCCAAATTTTGGCGTGCTGTCATGTCCATATACAAAGCTGGATTTTCAATTAAACATCCTATCTTATTTCTTTCATCTTCAAGATTTTTTTTACCAAATAAACTTATCTCACCTGAAGTCGGCTTTGTTAGTCCTGTAATAACTTTCATCAGGCTACTTTTTCCTGCACCATTTTCTCCAACCAGTCCATATATCTCGCCCGCTTTTATCGTAAGATTTACCTGATTAAGTACCATATTTTTTCCGTATGCTTTACAAATATCTTTTGCTTCCAATATTTTTTCGGGTTCTTTCATTCTAATCACTTCCCTCGTTTCTTAAATCCTATAATGATAATGATAATGTCTAATTCTAACATTTCTCTTAAATCAGTTCTTAAATTTCCATAAAATTATAAATTTATCTTTATATTTTCCCACTCGCCTATGAAACCTTCAAATTATTTAAAACAGTAACTTGTATGAAATTACAAATCATGTTAGTATTTTTACCATACCTATTACCAAAGGAGTTTATTATGATTGATATATTATTAGTAGAAGATGATAAAGAAATTTGCTTTATTCTTACAGAATTATTAAAAAGAAACCCTTACAATGTTTCAGCATATCACAATGGGATAGAAGCAATTGAAGCTCTTTCCTCTAAAAAATATGATTTAATGTTATTAGATTTGATGCTTCCCGATTTGCCTGGTGAAAAAATACTATTTCACCTAAAAAAACACAACAATTCTATTCCAGTTATTGTTATATCTGCCAAAAATCAGCCTGAGATTCGTATAAACCTTCTCCGATCCGGTGCAGATGATTATATAACTAAACCTTTTTATCATGAAGAAGTTCTCGCACGAATAGAAAGTGTTTTGCGCCGTTGCAGCGAAAGTCCCCAAACGGAATATTCCTTTAAAGATATTCGCATAAATGTGGATGATCACAAAGTACTTGTAAATAACACAGAGCTTACTCTGACTACTACCGAATATAACCTCTTACAGCTACTAATCAAACATCCAAAACAGACTTTTACAAAGGAATCTTTATATCAACTTATTTGGGGAAAAGATTATATTTCAGATGATAATACTCTCAATGTCCATATAAGCAAACTAAGAAAAAAACTAGAGCATATAGGAAACCAAGCCCCTTATATCGATACTGTATGGGGAATAGGTTATAAATTACACCGTTAGAATAAATTCACGCAAAAAATACCATTACAAAGATTAATCTGTAACGGTATTTTTTACCCTATTCACTTTTTTCATACTTTCAAACAACTAGGTATACCCTCAACAATTTTTTCAGGCACAAACACTTCATTAACTATCACATACGTCCAAGCACCATCTGAGTTATCCGTAGTTTTAGACACTACAATGGCTTAACTTCCACGCAGTATATATTAAATCTACGAATTACAAATGCAAAGACACAACTTCGAACCACTACATATTCCTTTCCAAGGTAACGGTGATTGTGGTCTATGAAAATCATTTGTATTTCAGCTGACCATAAAAAACACCGTTGCAGATTCACTCCCCCACAACGGCATCTTTCATTTTTTTTATTCGATTTTATCTTCTCCTGTTGCCTTTATAAATCTCATAACCTCATCAATGGTTTTCCCAGATGCTACCAAAGCCTTAAACAGCTCATCTTTCTGCTTCTCTTCTATCTCTTTTTGAATCTCTTTTGCTTTATGACGCAGTTCCTTTAAATCGGACTCTTTTGTACGAATCTCCTGTTCCACATACTCCAGTTGCTCTTCCAAAGATGTGTTTTCCAGTTTTTTTCGTCTTGCCATAATGCATCCTCCTAATAATTTTTCCTCATTCTACCACATTTTATCTACTCTGAAAAGGTAGTAGTGTTTTATGAAAATTTTATATCTATTTGGGATTATCCTCATAAAATACTACACTTCCAAGCATTTTGACACAAAAATTATTATTTCGAATCGCAAAATACTATATATGGTATTTTATCATTGACCTTCGCTATATCTTGTGTTACTATGATATTGTATTTAAGTTTTGTGTTATCCCTTTATAGGGTGTCTGGATACTATCTCCAGTACACATGCAGTTTAAGTTGGAAAATCGTGTCATTATAATGCCGTTTTATACGGTGCTATAATGGCACTTTTTTTATTTATCACTATTTTATCGCCCAAAGGGCAGAAAGGAGAATTTTTATGTCATCTATTATCATTGTAACAGGAAGGGTAACTGCCGATCCGGTTATGCAACAAGCAAAGAATTCCGGAACTGAATACATCAGTCTGGGGCTTGCTACCAACCAGAGAGGTCAAAGCGGAAAGGAAGAACCCATCTTCTATCAGTGTTACTGCAACAAGTTTCTTGCAGATCGACTGATAAAAGCCGGTGTCAAAAAATCAACGTGTCTCATGGTCTACGGAGATTTAGAACTCCATCCGTATATTCACCAGAAAGGCAATAATGCAGGTCAAGCAGCTATCACGCCGCAAATTATGGTAAAGGACTGGCAGTTCTTACCTGCGAATCGTAATGATACCAATGCAGCAACACCTGTACCGGGGAATCCAATGGTCGGAAATCCAAATGTTCCACCAGTACCAGCAAACGGTGCTACTTATAATGGAAACCCGGGAATGAATCCTTCCGGTACCGTGCCTACTGGCGCAATGCCAGTCAATAACAATATGATGCCACAGGCCGCACAACAGATGTCTTATGCTCCGGCAGGGGGATCGGCTTATGCACCACAGGGATTTACGGCTGGCAATGTATCTGGTGATGGATTTACCAATATTCCGGAAAATACACCACCACAGCAGCTTCCATTCCCGTAAATTATCAAAGATCCCTAAAATGAAGGAATTGCGACTTTCCAGTATCTACTGGTCTGCTGCAATTCCTTTTTCTATTGAAACAAACATGGAGGAAATGAAGTGAATACACAAAAGAAATTTCTTAAAGTTCTAAGTATGCTCACAATAATTTTGTTAATTGCAACTATATTCATACCAGGAAATGGAAATCGTAATGCAGTCGCAAGTATCGGAATCCTTGGCATCCTGCTGCTATTTCTTTCCACACTTCTTCCTAAAATCTATAAACTGACTCTAAACCTACTCAAGAACCAGGGCAAAACAAGCCCTTGGTCTTCTTTGAAATCATCTGAGCCAGTTTCCGAAACAGAAGAATTGCTTTGGAGACAAATCAGCTATCAGATTACCGACAAACTACAGGCTGCATTTCCAAATGCAACATGGGAATTCCAGAAGCCGCCATCCATGAAGCAGCTTCTTTGCGGAAATCCCATACGTCTGAGAACCTTTCATACGGAGGACTACAACTTTGCGGAAGCACGTATGAACCAATACGGATATCTGGAACTTCAAATGCTGACCATTGCCAGCCTCAAAAAGACTGTCACAGTTACCGATGAGGACGATGTTCCTTTTGCTGATCCGGAATCCTGGTATTCCTTAATTGGCAAGAAAAAACTGGAGAACCTTATCGGACAGCTCCATGCGAAAGGACACCATAAACTCTATATTAATGAAAACGGGCAAATTTACATCCAAAATGGTGATACAGCGGAAATCAAGGATTGTTTTGATTATTTCCCGCCACGAAACTATTGGGATATTCTCATTTCCATCTTCCAAAAAGATGAATTGACCGCAAAAGAAAAGGACCAGGCACTAGAATTATCCTGGATAAAAGAATAAAGGAGGAAATACTATGCCAAATACAAACTTTGTCCCTAACTGGACTTTTGAAAGAACGCTACCATCTCCATTTGACAGCTATTCCGGGAAAAGTGCAGTGATGAAAGACATCGCTTCCAAATACTGTAATCAGCCTAAAAAACGGGCTACTCTCCATTCTGCTACTTTGCAGGCAGTTTTTTCTTATATGAATTTGGAAAATCCACCTGCTGGAAAAGCAGAGGAAGAACTCGGAGCCATTGGAAGCCAGGCAAACAATTTTACAATCGCAGAATATCCAAGCCGTACCGGGTTGCTGCATGTAGTGGTCTACAACCGTATGACTGGGAAATTTATAGCCGGAAAGTATGAAAAACCTTTGGATCTGGACAGTAAACCAGAGCCATATCAGTTTAAAAAAGATGAAGATTCCGGAAGTGCTCTTTATTTTGCTTTAATGCCTACTTTCCTTTCAGATGACGAATTCAATGAAAAATATCAGGAATTAAAGCAACACCGTGATGACGGTTTTCCTGACCTGCCCAAAGCTGCAGAAACGGCTGCGGTTCTTTGTGATAACGTGTACCGCAGGATCCGTTATGGTGATTCCCTTCCTATCGGGAACATCAAAGTTGACACTCCTGCAAATGGCGTGCTCCAAAGACTTACACCACTGAATATCCAAAAAGGTGTTTATGCACCAACGGAAATTATCCAGGGTACCTTTCAGGTATTAAAAGGTGGACATCACTATACTGCTTCCGCCGTTTCAATTCCCAAAGAAGATTTTGTCGATAAATACATCCTGTCCAATTCTCGGACATTAACTCCCCAAGAAGAATCAACCGTTCCTATTCTCGAAGATTGGTATGTAATCCCAAAAGAAATCCAAAGAATATGCGAACATGCCAAATTAACAACTGACAGCAAGCAGCCTATGAGGAATTTTATGCTCCGTGGGCCTGCTGGAACGGGAAAGACCGAAGGTGCCAAAGCCATTGCTGCAGGACTTCACCTTCCTTACCGATGCATCACCTGCTCGGCAAATACAGAAATTTTTGACCTTCTTGGACAGATTTTACCTGATGTAGATGAAAAACAGCTTTCTTTGGTAGGGGAACTGCCCTCTTTTCAAGACATTACCCTCGATCCGGCTACTGCCTATGAAAAATTAACGGGTACTTATGATGAAAAGGTATCAGAAAATACAGTTTATGAAGAATTGATCCATCATATATCTGAGGAAATGAAGCAGAAACAAGCTGCTACCTCCAGCAGCCAACAGTTCCGCTATGTGGATACACCACTGGTTGAAGCCATCCGAAACGGCTATCTGGTAGAAATACAGGAGCCTACGGTGATTGCCAATCCTGGTGTACTGGTAGGACTTAATTCCCTATTGGACCGTTGTAACAGCGTATTTCTGCCAAACGGGGAAGTCATCCATCGGCATCCGGATACTACCATTATAGTCACAACTAATCATGACTATGCCGGCTGTCGTCCCATGAACCAGTCTGTCATTTCAAGGATGAATATGGTCATAGATATGGATGAACCGGATGAAGAGACCATGGTAGAGCGTGTTCTTGCTATTACCGGATGTTCCGATAAAAAATCAGTACGTACCATGACACAGATTGTACGTTCCATCGCACAGTATTGTCAGGATAACCTGATAACAGATGGCTGCTGTGGAGTCCGGGAATTAATTGCCTGGGTTCAGTCTTTTATGGTATGTGGCGATATACAGGAAGCTGCTCATTATACCATTTTATCTTCCGTCACTGCCGATTCTGAAAGCCGTATCGAAATTGAAGGTTCTTGCTTGGATACAGTTCTTGCATCATAACACACTATTGAGGAACACCTTTTATACCGAAGCCGAACTACGCAAAACTCTGGCAGAAAATCTCGTTTATTTAAGAAAATCCAAGCAGACGAAACTCTCTCAGAAAGCCGTAGCAAGACTTCTGCATCTACCGGAAAAAACAATTATGAACTATGAAAATGGGCATACGCTTCCATCTGCTTACGCCGTCTTTCGGTTAGCCCAGTATTACGGCTGTACAATGGAAGATCTCCTAACCCAAAATATGAAAAAGAAAGAAAGGTGAAAAAATTGAATAACACTCAAAAAGCTTTAAAAAGAATGATCCGGGATACGGAGTCAAAAATCACTGATGAAGAACTCTTTCTTTCATCGGCTTTCCAAAAATACCAAACATCTCTGGCGAAAGCGGCTACTGGCCGTTCTCGCTATGGACTTCAGGTGCTTATGGAATGGGACAGTTCTGAAAATGCAGACATCGCTTATACAGATAATTATAGAATTCACTGTAACGCCGCAAACTCGATAACCCAAAGCTTTCCTTCCCGATTTCTGCGGTCACAAAGCCTGACTGGTCTAACTGGACATGAAATCGGACATCTGCGTTACTCTGATTTTGCATCACTACAGCTTTATCTGACCAATATGGAAAATGGTTCCTTCTATCCAGAAGCACCAGACAATCTGCCTTCTGGATACAAGGCAAATCTGCAGGACATCTTAGATGCCATGGAAGAAAAAGATAACGCAACGTGTCTGACGCTATCCCGCTGTGCTGCACAGTATAATAATATACTGGAGGACATCTACATTGAAGCCCGGATGTGTGAAGAATATCCCGGAACTTTTAAGCAGGGAATACAGATCAATAATCTGCGGATGTCTGAATTGATTCCTTCTATACAGGAACAAATTGACTGTGGCTATCAGCCGTTTTCCATTATGAGCAATTTAATTTTGTCTTATTGCCGGACTGGTAATATAAATAACCGCACGAATTATTCTGGAGAATACACAGACACCCTTTCAGACTGCATGGATTATATTGACGATGCTTTAATTGCCACACAGGGGAAAGAACGCTTACGTGCTTCCAACTATCTTTTAGTACTTTGCTGGAACTATATTCAGCCTATGGTAGAGTTAACCAGAGAGTCTTTAAAAAAGCAGGATAGTACCCAAGTTGGCGATGCTCTGGAGGATCTGCTGCGGAAAGAATCAGGTAGCGGATCTCCTCTTCCAACTGGTAAAAACGGAGGAATCCCTAAAAACATTCCAGGTCCTACAGTAAAATCAAAAACTCCTATAACCTGTGACTTATCTGGTCTTGATCCAAATTACAGGCAAGATGCAATCAACCAGGCAGAAAAGGTACTGCAGGAAGAAGGAGGAAGAATTGAACTTGCTAAAACTACAGCAGTATTAGATGGAAATAATCCAGGAATCACATACGCATCACAGTATGCCGGTTCCGGTTATGAAAATGCAGCGAATGATCTTGCACGCATCCTAAATGATGTTGCTACGGAAAAAGCCCAAAATGATTATGAACAGGAATTAACAGAAGACTTGCAAAAATCGGCGGATGAAATACATTACGGAAATGCCCATGCAGGCATCCATGTAACAATCCACCGCATCAATCCAGTTTCCGACTTTTTTATCAAATCTTATCAAACAGTTGCTTCCCCTCTTTTGCGGACCTCCAAAAGGCTGCAAAGTTCCATTCTTCCTTTATTAAAAGAAGAGGCAGAAGGCGGGAAACAAAAAAACCTGTTATTTGGTAAAAGGCTGGATATGCGGGCTTTACACCGAAAGGACGGCGGTATCTTTACCAGAACCAGGCTTCCGGATGAAGAACAAAAACTTTCCGTGGGACTTTTGGTTGATGAAAGTGGTTCTATGGGCTGGGGAGATCGTATTACCCATGCCCGGAAAACTGCAATCGTGCTGTATGATTTCTGTATGAGCCTGGGAATTCCTATTACCATTTATGGGCATTCTACAGATTCTAAGGGGGTTGCTTTGTATTCCTATGCTGAATTTGATTCTCTGGATGCCTCTGACCGTTACCGGCTGATGGATATGTCTGCCCGTAATGGCAACCGGGATGGAGCTGCACTTCGTTATGTTGCGGAACACCTGGCAAAGCGTCCGGAATCACAAAAACTCCTCATCATAATCTCTGACGGACAGCCCGCAGATTGTGGGTACAGTGGTACGGAAGCAGAAGCAGATCTTCGTGGTATCAAGAATGAATATCGTAAACGTGGCATTGTGATCTTTGCTGCAGCAATTGGTGATGACAAAGAAAACATCCGCAGAATCTATCAGGATGGTTTTTTAGATATTACCAAATTAGAAGATTTGCCCAAAAATATGACACAGCTTGTAAAACAATATTTGAAATAGAAAGAAGGAAAACATACATGAGTGAAAATTATCAAAACTCAATTACAGATCAGATATGCAAAGTACAGACCAGTAAAAAATTAATTGCACTGTATGACCGTCTCCGCTACACAAGTTATAACAGCTATGCACAGCTTCATGCAAAAGGAGAATTTGAAGAAAATGGTCATAAAGTTCACTCCCTTATTGGAATCTCCATACAGGATTACTCTAGTGGTACCGGTGATAAAAATATTATCACCCGTTTTCATCTGGCACCCGAACAAATTCAATTTCTGCTGTCCAGAGTTACCGCTGGCTTTCCTGAATTTGAATGGTCGCAAAGCAAAATATTTGGTGTGCCGGATGGCAATGGCTATTCTACTGCACAACAGTTTTTTATTTCCCGCCACGTATATAACAACCAGCAGGAAATACTGACCAGCCCATGGAGAATTCAAATTAATAACGGAAAAGGTATCAAGAAAAAGAATCATAACGGCGGCACTTATATGCAGGCTCAAAGTTTTATCTCTGAAAAAAGTGCTTTTATCCAATTGACAGATATGGATTTTTATATGCTGTTAAAACGTGCTGATTCCTATATCGTAAATTGGGAAAACTACGTTGCATCCTTCCTGATTCAAAACGGCAAACAACAATTTAAAAAACAACAGGACGCACGAATGGCACAAAATATACAGCCGCATGAAATGTCTTCCTATATGCAAGAACAACCACAAGAACAATATCTGAATGGTATGTATGTCGCTTAAAGAATTTCAACAAAGAAGCAGCCGAAAAGACTGCTTCTTTTTATAAAGGAAAGGAGATTTCTATGGATTATGCCACAACACTAAATATTGACCAACAAGGGCGGATCATTATTCCTGCCAAAGTAAGAAAAGCCCTACAGCTTCATACAGGCGATGTATTGATGCTGGAAGCTGACACACGCAACATCTGTCTTCGTAAATGCGACTCCCATATCCCTATGGATATCCGGTTAGACAGTTTTCTGGATATTTTACATAGTAATGTCCCTTGCCGGATCCTGTTATGTAATGATTCCAAAATCATTGCTTCCAAGAATTATCATACAGCACTTAATATGCCTGTAACAGAAAGTATTCAAAGGCTTCTGCAACAGGGAAAGATGAAATTATTCTCTGAAAAGGAACGCATATACCCTACTATGACAGGAAAATATCCCATATCAGTCTTTTTCCCTATTTCTAAAAAAGACGAATTTGGTGAAACGTTGGGTCTTTTACTATGTGCAAAAAACCAACAGCCTTTCAGCGAAATGGATTTAGGCTGTGCCAAAATGACTGCGGCGGCGATTTCCCGCTACATCCAACAAAATTATGAAAGGAAGGTGACATAAAATGAATGACTTAATGCTGCATCGGGCAGCACAATTATTAGAAGCTGAATTTGGTCCCCAATGGCGTACTGTCGCTGACATGCTTGGAACGGAAGGATTGCGAAAACGTGTAGGAAAGGAACTGACTTCTTTCATGGCATACCCAGAACGTGGAGCAGGCGGTAACAGCCAGTGGCGTGGTAACTGCTCCCCCGAAGTGGTTGCAGCACTTCTACGCTATTGCCTGGACGATAAGCGATATTACGGAAAAGATACCAGCACCTTTACCCTCTTAGATCCTATGAGTGGCTCTGGGACTTCAAAGGCGGCTGCTGACCGTTATCAGGTACGCTCCCTGCTCTATGATCTAAATCCGGCACCTGCGTATGGAAAAGGTAACTGGAATGCTCTAAAAGATGAAGTAGAGGATTCCGCTGATCTCATCTTTTTCCATCCACCCTACCATAATATGATCCAGTATTCCGGAAATATCTGGGGAACCCCTCACCCGGACGACCTATCCCGCTGTGAAAACTATTCGGATTTTCTTGAAAAACTAAATCACTGTATCCGGAAATTTTTCCTGGCACTTCGGAAAGGTGGGAGGCTTGCCATACTGGTAGGCGATATGCGGCTCCATGGTAAGTTCTATAGTATGCAGAATGATTTAATGCGGATGGGTGATTTTGAATCCTTTCTGGTAAAGGGCCAGTTTAATTGTGTTTCTGACAATCGGACGTACAAAAAGCCTTTCATTCCCATTGTGACAGAATATGCTCTGTTGCTGAAAAAAACAGATTCTTTCATTATCCCCTTCAGCATCCGGCAAGAAGGTGTGTTTTATGTACAAAATACAGATATTCTTGCACTGACTTGGCATCATCTAATCCGGATGACAATGGAGAGTATTGGAGGAAGAGGGGCTTTAAAAGACCTGTACGATTTATTAAAGGAACACCCAAAAGCGAAAAAGAATCCGCATTATCAGGAACGTATCCGTGCCACCTTATATGAACACCCAGACGAATATATACCTGTATCGAAAGGATATTTTCGTTTGAGTTACCCTGTTACATAA
This sequence comes from Faecalimonas umbilicata, assembly GCF_042846195.1. Taxonomy (NCBI): domain Bacteria; kingdom Bacillati; phylum Bacillota; class Clostridia; order Lachnospirales; family Lachnospiraceae; genus Faecalimonas; species Faecalimonas umbilicata. The sequence continues at coordinate 228,843 of NZ_AP031411.1, read as the reverse complement.
AAACGAGCCATGAAAAACAGATTTTCTATGACGCTACAAAAGGAGTGTGAACACTATGACAAATCGAAAGCACCATGTGAAAAATAGACAAATAACGACACTCTCAGGATGGTTTCATTCTTCGCTACGGGTTGGGGAACGTGCTATTATTTCTGGAGTCAATGGTTTCTCTATTCTGACATCTCCTATCCTAACGATTTTGGAAGTATCAAATGACAGTATCGTTTTCGAAACAGAAAATACCATTTACCATTTGGTTCATACACCAGAGACCGTATCGGAAGTGATGTGTGCTTGAATAACATATATGAATTGGGAAGCAGGCTTTGTGAATTGCTTTCAACTTTGAAGAAAAACCGAGAATACGTTCCACTTGAAATTTTACAAACACAGTATCGGATTCCTTATGAAAGCCTAAAAAAGCAAATTGGTGATACAGCAACAGCTTTTGTAAAAGAAATTACATTATCAAAGCTTATGATAAATCCAGATGTATCTCTGGAAGAGCAGATTTCTGTTATCCAACAGGCAATTACAACATCCGGGATGCTCAAAGAAATGAGCTATACCTTATCAAAACTGTATGATGTGGAACTACTGCACAGGCAGGCATTAAAATTAAGGACATATATTGAAGATGCTCTATATCCATATATTGCCCTTCAGGATTGCCTTGTCGTTGATATGGAACGTATAGAGGATACGCCAATTATCTACAATACAATTACCCAAAAGGTTTATGAGAATGGGCAATGGAGTAAACAGAATTTGGATCTGCATGGGAAACTATTAATCTATGTAAAATCTAGTCCTCCTATGCCTGCAGCAACAGAACAAATAAACAATGGATTCTAAATTCAAAAATTTTTATGTCAAGAAGGGAAACTTTTATGGGTTTCCCTTCTTATGAAAATAATTTCAGTTGTTCATATTCTGCTGTCCGATTCAACAGTATGGGCTTCTTAGCAAGAATAAATTCTACCGCTGCATCCTCCATAATCCAATCTTCCAGTTCTTGTCGTTCCAAAAGCAATGGCATCCGTTCATGCACTGGTGCTACGGAAGCATTTGCCTGCGTAGTCAGAATTACAAAACGATTTTGACCATTATAGATTTGATAACACCCTGCCATAAATAATGTGGCATCCTGCTTTGGACTTTGAAAAGTATATTTTTCTTTGTTTTTACTCCATTCGTAAAAGTGATGGGCAGGAATCACACATCTTCGATGCAGCACACTGTCCCGAAAGGTCTTCTTGTCCAGTATCGCCTCTGCCCTTGCATTGATAAGCAGTCCCTTTCCCTGGAACCCCGGAAAGCCCCACTGCATCTGCCTCGCAGCCACTTCCTTACACTCCTTTGTAAGAATGACTGCAGATTCAGACGGGTGGATGTCCTGTCCATGCTCTATCTTTAAACGCTAGTCCAGTTTCCTTACAATCTTTTCAATTTCCCGTGAAGTTTCATCATCCACATAATATCTTCCGCACATTTTCTGTCCTCCTTTTTCCTATTTTACTTCATCCCTGGTATCTTATACAACCAGTTTCCATGCACAATCCTCCGGACAAAAGAGAAGCACAAAATTGATTTGTTTTCCCAAAAGTACCGCCTGACATCTATACTTCCAGTTCAAAATTCCCGCATACCACTGCTTTTCTACAGTCAGAACCTGGATATGATTGATTTGAATAATCTCTTCATCCTCCCCTTTTACCTTCAGCATCAATGGCAGAGATTTTCCGGTAGCTGTGAACCAGCACTGGACTGCCACCTCATGATAGGTTCCGGATAAAGGCTCCTGCTCTGTATGCTCTGTATTTATTCCGATTCCAAATGCCACCTTTCCTTCCCCCTTCCCGCTATTCTGTCTTTAATTTCTCATAGTCCACAGAACGTTTTTCCCGTGAAATGCCACCACTCATGTGATCAATACACCCACCTAAAAAAGCCGCACGTATTACCGAATCATTCCCATACCGTTTTCTGATCTGATCTATCGTTTCATCCATTTTTTCCAGTTTCTCATAATCATTCGTATCAAACAGATTTAGTTGTCTCATATTCACCTGATCCTTGATGCGGCTGGTATGGATTCCCAGATGCCGGATGGGTGTCCCATCCCAGAGCTGGTCAAATAACTGGCAAGCACACTGATGAATCTCTATCGTAATATTGGTTGCATTCTGAAGCGTCATCTGGTGACTGGCATAACTGAGATCATAATTCTTGATCCCTACTGCAATCACTTCTGCCCTGACTCCTGCTCCACGAAGTCTGCTTCCTACTGTCTCTGCCAAAGCCAACAGCACCAATTTTGCTGTAGATGCATCTGTCACATCAAAAGGAATCGTTGTAGAATTGCCGTATCCCTTATTAGCAGGCGGGGCCGACTGGACTACAGACACATCAATCCCATTTGCAAACCCCCAGACAACTTCCCCATGTTTCTTCAAATGTTGTTTTAAGTAACTCGGATCACTCTTTGCCAAATCTCCTATGGTCCGAATTCCCAACTTGAAAAGTGTCTTTGTTGTTGCCCGTCCTACAAAAAACAAGTCGCTTACCGGCAATGGCCACATCTTTTTCTGTAACTCAGACTTCCATAGTGTGTGCACTCTGTCGGGCTTCTGAAAATCACTTGCCATCTTAGCTAACAGTTTATTCTCTGAAATACCGATATTCACTGTAAATCCAAGCCGTTCCTTAATCTGTCTCCGCATCTTCTCCGCCGCTTCCACTGGTGTCCCCCAAAGCAATTCCGTTCCAGTCATATCTACAAACGCCTCATCTATCGAGTATTGTTCCACTGTGGGAGAATACTCTTGCAAAATTCCCATAAAAGCTTTGGAACACCTCTCATACAATCCATAATTCGGAGGCACTAAGATAAGATTTGGACATTTCTGTTTTGCTTCCAAGATTGATTCACCTGTCTGTATCCGATATTTCTTTGCTGGAATGGATTTTGCCAAAATGATTCCATGACGCATCGCCATATCCCCACCTACCGCTGACACCTGTTCTCTTAAATCGCCTTTCCATCCCAAATGATGCAGCCGATATACCGCTTCCCAGGACAAAAAGGCAGAATTTACATCTATATGAAAAATCACTTTTTCCAAACTCACGTTCCCCTCCTTTATATCTCATTATATAGAACATACGTTCTGAAATCAAGAGATAATATTTTCCATATCCATGCTTCCTCTATATATAGTAATTTTCTTCTCAGAATAAACAATATATAGTGCTTTTATATTGACACATACTACATATAGTGTTACACTTACTATGTAATTATTATTTGTGTCATCCGGAAAGGATATACGCACGCAGTTTAGGTTTGTAAAAGTGTCAGAAGTATACCACGCTACCAGCAGGGACTTCTGGCTTTTTTATTTTGCAGGAAACTGCACGCATTAGAGAATGAACATCCGTGTCATTCTCTTTTTTTATGCCTGAACGCAAAGAAAGGAGGAAGAAAAACCGGAACAAATAAGAATTACAACTATACCATAGAAAAGGAGACAAGAATAAAATGAACCACTCTAATGAATTATCAAACGTGGAAAAAATCAAACAACTGGTGGACCATCTGAATTTACAGCGTAACGCTTATTATAATGAGAACAGTCCGAATATCAGTGATGCGGAATATGACCGAATCTTCGATGAATTAGTGGAATTAGAAAAGCAGACAGGCTTTGTCTTATCCAATTCACCGACACAAACCGTAGGCTATACTCCCATCAGTGAACTTCCCAAAGTAAAGCATCCGGTCCCTTTGCTCTCTTTAGATAAGACAAAGCAGGTACAGGACTTGATAAGTTTTGCCGGTAAGCAGCCAGTTCTGTTTATGCTGAAGTTGGACGGATTAACGACTAAATTAGTCTACGAAAATGGAACACTTGTAGAGGCTTCCACGCGTGGCGACGGAGAAATTGGGGAACTTATCACCCATAACATCCCTGCATACGTTGATGTCCCTCTCTCAATTCCATATAAAGGCCGGCTGGTGATTGTTGGAGAATCCTTCATCCCAACCCATGACTTTGAGCGTTTAAAAGAAACCCTCCGAGATGGAAAAGGAGAACCTTACAAAAATGGGCGAAATCTGGCTTCTGGCTCTGTGCGAAGTCTTGATCCGGCAAATTGTGCAGGACGCTGTCTGCACTTTATGCCTTTTAATGTTCTGGAAGGTCTGGACTCTCCATTTCTCTTTCCAGACAGCAGAGCTATGAAAATTTCCAGCCTGTTTGACTATGGTTTTCAGCCTTGTCCTTATATTGCTGCAAACCATCCCTTAACCTCGGAACTTGTAAATCAGTATATTGAAAGGCTGACTGATCTGGCAGGCAAAAAACATCTGCCTATTGACGGAATTGTAATGATTTTCGACAGTCTGGACTATTCCAAAAACTGCGGGCGTACCGGACATCATTATAAAGATGGACTGGCTTTTAAGTTTGAAGACGAAACTTACGAAACCACTCTTCGCAATATAGAATGGACACCCACCCGTTTCGGAGAAATTGCACCTGTGGGAGTTTTTGACCCTGTGGAAATTGACGGATGCTCTGTTTCCAGAGCAACCCTTCACAATCTGACCTTTATCAAAGAATTAGAATTGGTGCCAGGTTGTAGAATTTCTGTATCAAAACGTAATATGATCATTCCTCATATTGAAGAAAATCTGGAACGTGGTCATTACGTAGATGCAGTTCCTCCTGTATGTCCATGCTGTGGTTCTCAGACTCGTATCTATCAAAGAAAAGGAAATGATGGGCGTCTCATTGAAACGGTGCATTGTGACAATCCCAACTGTGATAGCCAGATCCGAAAACGCTTTACACATTTCGTTGGAAAAAAAGCAATGAACATCGAGGGACTCTCCGAAACTACCTTGGAAAAATTCCTGACTTTGGGTTATCTCCAGACATTTCCGGATATTTACCATCTAAATGAACATCAGGAAGAAATCTTACAGTTGGAAGGTTTCGGTAAAAAATCCTTTGAAAGATTATGGAATTCCATTACTTCCAGCCGGAATACTACCTTTGTCCGGTTCCTGGTTTCCATGGATATTCCTATGGTCGGAAGGACCAAAAGCAGGATTTTGGATACAGTATTCCACGGCAGTCTACAGGAATTTTTTGATGCTGCCTCTGATGACTATGATTTCACCCAGTTAGATGACTTTGGTGATACTCTGAATCAGAATATCCATGACTGGTTTTCTGATGAAAACAATTTAATTCTCTGGCACGAACTCCAAAAAGAACTTATATTTGAAGAAAGAAAGGAAATGAATACTATGATGAAAGAAAATGTATTTACAGGATGTACTATCGTTGCAACAGGAAAACTTGCTCATTTTACAAGAGATGAAATCAACTCGAAGATTTTAGAGCTTGGAGCAAAAGCCGGCAGTTCTGTCACAAAAAAGACAGATTATCTAATTTGTGGGGAAAAAGCCGGCAGTAAATTAGCAAAAGCCCAGTCTCTCGGCATTAAGATTTTATCTGAAGATGAGTTTCTTGAAATGATTGCGTAAGGAGAAATCTATGAGTATCATTACATCCGTTTTTCATATCTATGGATTTCTTATTACAGAAGAGGCTGCTAATCTTATCCTTCGATATACAGAGGAAGTTTTTCCTGATTTATACAAAGAGTTCTCTGATCCAGAATCACTCTTAGCCTTTCAGGAATATCTTTGTGAGAAACTTGATGGCTGTCGTTATGGCACTGCTGAGTCTATGACGGTATGGAGGATCAAAGATCAGGAAGAACTGGACTTAAATCCAGGAGAAGAATTTTATATCATTGAACTTAAAAATTCTTCCCACTTATTTTCACAGGCGTATTCTTCTTATACGGAAGTTATCCAAGAAATTCAAGAAACGTTTGGTGAATTACTTCCTCCCGATTTTCCATTAGATGATTTTCTTGTGGAAATCATGGGCGAAGTTTGGGGATAGTGAAATGGGGTGACGCCCCATTTCAAACATCTTTTGCAACTTTACATTTATAGTTATTTTACCGTTGGAAAGCACCTTCTTTTTTGATATAATGAAAGCAAATGGAGGGATAACGTATATGAGTATTCAATCAGATATAGAGATGCTATCAATTGAAGCACTGGAATATTATGCTAAAAAGCACCAAATATCAGAAGACGATGCCTTTAATATTTTCTACAAACATCAAGTATTTGAAAAAATACTGGTACAACACGAAACGTTGCACCAATTAGATATTCATGATACTTTTCAATACGTAGAAGATATTATAGAAGAAGATACGCCCACGCTTGTTCTTTTCCATGGCTCCAATATTGCATTTGATAAAATCGATTTGAACAAATCACATAACCGTCGTGATTTTGGTCGTGGATTTTATTGCACAGTTCTCGAACAGCAGGCAAATGAATGGGCGAACCGCCTGTACTTGCGTACTCATACTGGCGGCAAATATGTGTATCGGTATATCTTCCAGCAATCCGAGGAACTAAAAATCAAACATTTTGCCACCTTGGACAAGGAATGGTTGGAGTTTGTCAAACTCAACCGTACTGTCGGCGATATCCAGCATCACTATGATGTTGTAATTGGGCCTGTTGCGGATGATAATACCATGGAAACTGTACAACTTTATTTGTCCGGTATCTTGAGCGTGGATGAAGCGGTTACAAGGCTTCGGTATAATAAGGTTAATAATCAGGTTTCCTTTCACACCCCACTTGCTCTTGAACATCTGGTATTGGAATCTCGAAAGGATGTGTAAAACATGGAAGGTAAATATTTTTTTAACGGAAAAGATATTTCAATGAATCTGTATATTCAGATCCGGGATGTTATCGATATTATTATGGAAAAGAGTAATCTTTCCTTTCCGGATGCCATGGGCAAATTTTATCATTCAAAAACTTACAAGGCCCTACAAAATACAGAAAATACTCTTTGGGCGGAATCTGCCGGCTATATTGCAGACCGCTATTACGAAGAACAAGAAGAAGCACAAATAAACAAATAACAAACAAAAAAATATGTTTAAGAAGGAACTGCTTACCATAAGCGGTTCCTTTTTTGTATAAGAAAGAAGGGATTACATGTATATTAATACCTATTCGAATCATTACCAGCAAACAATTGACCACTTTCATGGAGCATACGCTTTTCTTAGTAACTTCTATCCTTCCCGGATATATTACCGGGGCTACTGGTATGCAAATAATGAGGCTGCTTTCCAGGCACAAAAGACCATTTCCCCTAAAGAACAGCTTCAATTTACCAAATTAAGGAATCCAAAAGATGCAAAAAAACTGGGAAGAGAAGTGCAGCTCCGTTCAGACTGGGAAAGTGTAAAGCTTATGTACATGTATGAAATTTGTATGTGCAAATTCATGCAGAATCCTACCCTATGTAAAGCATTACTTGCTACTGGGAATTGTCACCTTGTTGAAGGAAACAACTGGGGAGATTACTTTTGGGGTTCTGTAAATGGTCATGGCGAAAATCATCTGGGCAAAATTCTTATGGATATACGTGCAAAGCTTCAATTTGAATGTTAAAACATAATTTATCCAATTTTGCACTGTATGAACTGCAAATATTTTGCTATAATGAAAGATAGATTTTAAAGAAAGGATTTGTGCTTATGTATCTGAAGCGTTTTGTCTATGACCGTCTTCTGGATTGGAAAAATGAAGGAGGTCATAGTACCCTGGAAGTCGGTGGAGCCCGTCAGGTTGGAAAAACCTACCTGATACAGAAATTCGCTGACGAAAACTACAAACACAAAATTTATATTAACCTGTTTGAATTAAGCGGCAAACAGTTTATGGAATGTTATAAACAGGCAACCGACTGGACACCTGGAACAAAACGGCGGGAGCATCCTCTCCACGATGCCTTCCAGTTATATGAACCGGACTTTATTGATTCTGAAGATACCGTCATCATTATTGACGAAATCCAGGAGTCTTCCGAAATTTATAACCGTATCCGGGAGTTTACACGTCACTTTAAAGCCCATTTCATCATCACAGGAAGCTACCTTGGACGGATTTATGATCCAGAATTCCGTTATTCCAGCGGCGATGTCACCAAACTCACCATCTATACGCTTTCTTTTGAGGAGTTTTTGATGGCCTATGATCAGAATCTGTATGGCGATTACAAAAAAATATCTCTTGTTTCCTCTGAAGCAGAAGTCTATAATCGCTTAAAGGAAACCTATGAGCTGTACTGCCAGATTGGTGGCTATCCCAAAGTGGTCGAAAACTATCTGGAAAACCGGAACATCGTAAAAGCTCAAGGCGAACTCGTAAAAATCATTGATACCTTTACCAATGAATCCATTCGCTATTTTACGGATATTTTGTATACCAAAGTGTTTACCCATATTTTCTTTTCCATCTGCCGTATTTTAAATCGTGAAAAGAAAGGATTTTCAGAAGACAGCATCAGTGAAGAATTGCAAAAACTGGTAACCAAAGACTACTCCAGCAATATTTCAAAGGCTACCTGCAACCGTGCCATTAGCTGGCTGTACTTTTCTGGAATCATTGGATTCTGTGCAAAAATAACAGAAATGGACATTCTGGATTTTAAGTCTGCAAGCCGCTGCTACTTCATGGATATGGGGCTGGCAAATTATTATCTGACACGTACCGGTACCGATTCCCGTGTACTTGCAGGCACATTAAATGAAAATTATGTCTATATCAACCTGAAGAAACGCCAGGATTTTCCACCGGAAATTTCCTTTGAAACCCCAGCTTTTGCTACTTACCGAGGCGGAGAAATTGATTTTTTGGCACAAAGCCTATCTTCTTCCACCCGATATTTAATAGAAGTAAAAGCCGGAAAAGGGACTGCTTCCACTGCCCAGAAAGCTCTGGCTCAGGGAAAAGCAGATAAGCTTCTTTATTTAAAAGGGGCAACCAAAGGAGGAATAGACGGAAAAACAGAAACACTGCCTATTTATTTATTGGAACAATACAAGTTTAATTAAATTTATGTTTACGAAGAGACTACTTGCGAGTGGTCTCTTTTTATTTAGAAGGATCACGAAAAACACAGCACTGAATTAGTGAAAATTTATGAATTTATGAGAATTGGCATAGATGTGATGTTACGGAAAAGGGGTATGGATTTATTCTATTCCCTCTTTTGTCAATGCCAATTCCCATCAAGAAAGGAAGAATTACATGAACAATACAACAACTGAATTACAATGGGGAGATGTCATCTTCAAACCTGGACAACGTGTGCGGACAACCGATGCCAGCGATTATGCAGGATTGGATGGTGTTATTTTGGAAATTCATACCGGCGAAGATAAAGAAACCGACAATCTGACTCCTGATATTCACTGTTGCTTTGATTTTCCTGAGTCTGAAGCAGACATTCGGAAACTAGAGGAACGCTTTTCTTCTCTTTACAATATGCCAAAAAAACTGGATGATCTTGCTTTGGATGAAGTGATTATGTCCCCGGATGAACTGATTTCTATTCCAGAAGAACCCTCTCGTCTTCTTCATTATATTGGTACAGACGAATGGGCTCGCCCGGTATACCAGGATCAATATGGGAAGTTGTGGAAAGATGTAGAACTTGGTGACTTTGAAATTCCTCATCTGCACTCTGCAGTCGGAAATGAATTTGATGGAGAACCGGATATGCCTATCCGGAAACCATTTAGAATTTTAACAGATAAACCGAAAAATCCTTATGAATTTCAGTACATGATGCTTAGTCGTTTACAAAGCGACTGTGAGTATTACTTGAATTACGGAAACCGTTGTACTGGACATCTGTACTATCACAATGAAAGCAAACAAATTGCCGCCATGAAAAAACTCTGGAATGAATTTCCGGATGATGGGAAACCAGAATGGTTGACATGGAAACAAATCCTAGAATACGAAAAAGCAATGTGTTCAGACACAAAATAATAGAACCGCCATAAAAATATTTTTTTTAAGGAGAATGATTATGAATTCAATAAAAGAACTAAAAGAACAATTAGGATATGAAGAAATCGGTCTCGATGATACATTTACATTTCACTGTACCCAATGCGGAAAGTGCTGCATTCACCGGGAGGATATTCTCTTATCCCCGAAAGATCTGTTTAACATAGCAAAAAAATTTCAAATTACACCAGCGGAAGCCTTGGAACAATATTGTGAAACTTATATTGGATGTAACTCCCGTTTCCCGATAGTCCGCCTGAGACCACAAGGAAGTGTCAAACGCTGCCCTTTATTAAAGGATCAGAAATGTTTGGTTCATGATGTAAAACCGACTGTCTGTGCCATGTTTCCGATTGGTCGGTATCTTACCCTTTCTGCGGATGATAGTTTTCCGAAAAATCCAGAAGAACTGTCTGTTGGATATATCTTTAATAATCCTGAGTGCGGAGACGGAATCGAAACACATACCGTCCGGGAATGGTTTCGTAGTTTTAACATTCCACTAAAAGATGACTATTTCTTTACATGGACAAGAACACAGGCAACACTCTGCAAACATCTACAATTTCTGGAAGAACACATATCAGAAAAGACCATGATTTCAATATGGAATGCTACTTTGATAACTCTGTATCTGAACTATGATATTACAGAAGATTTTCAAACGCAATTTCAGCAAAATTCAGATGCAATCCTATCCTTAATTGAAACACTAGGAACTGTTGACATTCCTAAGAAATCATAAACAACTATAAATACTTTGAGCCGACCAGTTTTGGACGGCTCTTTTTCATATCACTTTACATTCTGGCAGCTCTTTTGTTTCCTGTTCTTATCACACGCAATCCATTCATCCAAAGTAAGCGGCTGATAATTTGAATACATACAAAAACAGTTAATCATATTACATGGAATATGCTGTGTTTCCCCCTGTGTATTCAGAAATGTTGTTTCAGATGTGATTCCTTGAAATCTTTCCAGCAATCTCTGATCCTGCGTATCGTGTACATGTCCATACAACATATAGGTTTTTGGGTTTCCTTCTGCATTCAATTTATACTGTCCGTTATAACACATAATAGGATAATGACAAAGTATCACTTTTCTCTTATTATCGCTAAGTTCCTCATACATTTTAATCCACTCAAAGCGTGAACTGTCGAAGTTTGGATCCTTGACATAGTGGTCATGGTTTCCCTGTATCAGATATAGACGTCCGTTCAATTTCTGAAGCAACTGGTTTGTTTCTTCAGATTTCCCCCATGATAAATCCCCTAAGATAACAACTTCATCCCTATTACGCACTTTACTATTCCACTGTTTCAGCATATAATCATTCATTGCATTTACATTTGCAAATCCACGTTTATCCATTTTTGTATTCAAATTTTCATGAAAGAAATGTAAATCTGCAATATAATATCTCATTTTATATCATTCCCTCAATCTTGTTTAAATTATCAATATTTACAACTGCCCAGAACACTCTTTTTAAATCTTTCCCTTTCAAAGTTGATGCCGGGATTACCGAATCTTTACCAAATTCCTGAATAAACTGATTTCTGAGTTTACGAATTTTTTGTCCTTTTTCTGGTCCCGATAAATGCTCCATACCTAATTTTTTTTCAATCTCTAATGCCTGTTTTACCTTATCCCAACCCATGCCTGAAATCATCAGTTCATACATCAAGCGAACCAGGGATGCTCCGCAGGCAACCGTTTTGGGATCATACTGCACTTTCCTGTTTAAATATAACGAATGAAAATCATTAATAAACTTTTTCAATTCTGCATCTTCACCGCTATCGGCTTGTTGATAACGCAAAAGCTGTTTCTCAACATCTTTTACGATATATTTAGGTTCATAATCTCTTCCCTCCAGCGTGCTCCCCAGTGTAATCTTCCTTGTATTCCATTCTTGTTCTGCCCGTTTTAAATACTTTTCTTTCACAACAGAGCATTGCATCTCGGATATACAGTTTCTGGACAACATCATAATATCATAGAACTGCTTCACCTGTTCATCCAGCCTTTCATTTTGTACGCCAATCGTATTACAACCTAATGTGGTGAGCTTATCCGCAAATAAATAATTCAATGGAAGGATCTGATAGTTCCATGAACTGTTTACCGCAAATATGTTTTCTCCCGTTCTTCTTTCATATTCCCATTTTTCTGGCTGGAGAATAAATTCTATTTTTAATTCCTGATAGGGAATACTCTCTCTCTCCATATTACGTTCTGCATTGGATAGTACAGAAGGAACTTTCGTGTAATATGTATGTAATGGAAGATTTGTTTTCGGATTCTTAGGGCTATGTTTATGAAAGTAAAACAATTCGTCTTCTGTCCCCAAATATTCTTCGATTTTCCTCAATGTTTTCTTTATTTCCTCTTCTGTTCCAAAAAATAACATATCAATGTCTACACTTGTTCTTTGAGCATCCCTTGGCAGATAAAACTGCGTGGCTGCACCACCTTTCAATATTATTTTATCTCCTAGTATTTTCTGAATATGCAAGAATAATTCAAGATCCCATAAAAACAGTTCCATTCTCGCCATATTTTTAAACCCAAATTCTTCCATTCTCTTCTGAAAGGTTTCTCTCTGAAATGCTTCCTCTTTATGAAATAACTTTTTGTAATCCAAATTTTATTCTTCCCTTCTAAGTATTTTTCCAAACTCTATTGCCGAATCTGTAATAAACCGATTTTCAACGATAAAGCGAATATCATATTGTATATTCCTTCTTGATGCTACTGTTATCAGCTTCTTTTTATCTATATTTCCCAATCTGCTGAGATTCTGATAAATTCTTACCAATTCTTGCAATGATAGTGGATATCCGTTTCTCGTTATTGCAAAATAAAGATCTGCAAAAGCCTTCTCTATACTTGCCAGACCTTCACTACTGTACTGAAAATCCTCCGTTGTGTATAAAATCACCTGCATATTATGGCTACCTGAAAACATAGCATCTTCATACATTTTTTTCGTGTATTGTGGTTCTATCACCTCAAATCCTTCTGCTAATAAATTGTTATATATTTCCTCTTTTGCTGCTTTTTCAATAAATGCAATGACAGGATATTGTTCTGGTATGTGTAACATATATTTTGCCAAAATATCCAAACCGGATATATAATAATAAAATCCCAGCTCATCCATGTAATTTTTCAATTTTTGGGCTGTTTCACATAAAATAATTCCCTGTCTGCCTTTCAAATCATTGAAGGAAAATACACCGTTTCGCACTCTCTTAATGTAACCCGCCTCTACTAATTTAGAAAGATTCCAATATAAAGTAGACTTTTTTAACTCCGGGAAAAGGGGAATTACTTCATCTGTATAAAAGGTAGTTTGATTCCCAAGATTTTGTTTGATTATCTCGTATTTTTTTTCTAATGCTGTTTTGCTATTCATACTACACCTACTTTCTTTTCGTAGTATATCACATAGCACCTATAAAAACAATAAAATAAACGCAAAGTTTATATTTGCGTTTATTTTATTGTTTTTATTTATAATTCAATCTATTTGCAAATATATTTGTAATTTCAATAAAAAATACGCAAATACTATATTTGCGTATTTTTATTGAAACTCACTAGAACTGCAACAGCAGCTCATATAGCATCCTATAACGTTTTCCAATCCAGCCTATTCTTTATAATGGAATGATCCTTGGAACTTGTACTCCTGCTGTAATTCCCATTTCTATCTTTCTCCTATAATCCCGAAAACTATGGATACGAAACCCAGGCATTCCCCAAGCACAAGAAATTTTGCGAACATAGTACTCGTTTGATTTTGTGAATATTTTCCCTTGCTTCCTGTGCAATAACTTCATAATCCGTAACGACTGAGTTGAAATCTTAGGAAACGTTCCATTAACTTTTTTATACAAATCTCCTCTTTTGGTTTCTTCCAAAATAATAGTTTTTCCATGCATACAGGACCATTCTATACATGGAATATCTGCACTTCTTATCCCTGTTTCCATTGCAATTCTCAAAAATAAGGAAGTTTCAAAATCCTTTTTATATAGGAATTGATCTGCTATCATCTTGTAATGATCAACAAAATAAATTTCTCCTATCTTTCTTTGTAGTTCTGCCAAAGATATGCTATTCAGCCATTCCAGTTTTCCTCTGTATTTTTCAACAAATATCATCCCCTGCTCAGCTTCAAAAGATTGCCTCAAATCACGGATAGCCTCTGACCAACATTTTCTTTGTCCAGGTAACAATAAACATACCATTTTCTGTAAAAATTTTTCTTCACTATCCGGATTCCACTGTATTAAACGCTTTAGTTCTTCATAGGCTTGATTTACTTTATATTCCATTGTACTATTTCTCATCTTCAGATTCTCCTTCGTATGGCTCTAAAATCTTTGAAGCCCTCTCCACAAACATCCTGTCTGCCCCTGAAATCTCATATTCTTTCCAAAGTGTCTTATGTATCTGTTCCTCTGTTAAATCTCTACACTTTTCCTGCAGCATACGGACAAATGGATATATCATAGTCGCATGAATATTTTTCCCGGATCGTACCATATCTCCTTCCATTTGATATGCTTCCTGTAAGCATTCCAGTATAATGCGAACATCCGTAACACTTTCTCTCATTGTGCTTCCCCTCATCAGGCTTATCCTCCTATTTACATACGTACTCTCAATCCATCTAATCTCGACACGTTCAGTCCAACCAGATACCAGTCATCTCCCATTTCAATTCGGACCGGAACCCAAACATTTTTCACCTTTACATCAAAACATTCCCCGCAATGTAGTCCTCCATAAAAAGATTCCAAATCAAAACGTATATCATACCTCCCTGTTTCAGTATCATAAAACAATGTACCTTCTCTGTGTTCACTCATAATATCTGCCTCCTTAAATTTTTCTTTTACTTAGTAATTACCTCATCTCTATACAGATTGAAGAAATTCCGGAAAAATTTCATAAAAGTTTTTCCGATACCGATAATAGGTAGAAGAAGTTAACCCCAACTCCCGCTGCAGTTGTGTCGGTGTTACCTTCTTTTGTACCACCCTCATAAATTCCTGGTTAAACTTTTCCTGTTCTATAGCCCGTGGTCTTCCTACTTCATCCCATTCACCCCGAAGCCTTTTTGCCTCCATACCTTCCTTTTGTCGCTTCTCCTTTTTCTCCATCTCTGCCTGTGCCATGGATGCATAGAGTTCAATCATCATATTATTGATTGTTTCTATCATCATCTTTGCCAGATTATTTTCCATCTGAGACAGGTCAAACAACGTGGTAGGAAGTTCCAATACCATTACCCGAACCCCTTTTTCTTCTAAAAAACGTAGCTGCTTTAAAATCTCCTGCTTGTTCCTGCCAAGTCTGTCCAGCTCTGTAATAATCAGGGTATCCCCTACCCGTAAAACATCTTCCACAAGAACGGTATAACGTGGTCTGTCAAAATTTTTACCGGTTATCTTATCTGTAAAAATACTTTCCAGTTTAATTTTCTGATTTTCACAGAACCTCTTTATTTCTATAATACCTCGGTCCAAGTGTTGTTCCTTAGTACTGATTCTGTGATACCCATAATATGCCATACGTATCCCCCTTTATACATTCCCAAAAAGTCTTAAAATATTTTGGCATATCTCAAAACTTTCTTATATACTTTTTGGAAATAAAAAAATAGCCTATTACATCTCCCATCAAAAAGCATACTTTTTGGGAGGTGACTTTCACTACTTCTGTACGCAAGATGGCATAAAAAAGCAACAAAAAAAGACAGAGGTTTTTAAAAATTTCCTCTGTCTTCAGATCAACTATTCTGGAAAGATGTCCATCTTTTTTCCTTCAAACTTATATCCTACACCTCTCACTGTTTTAATATAGCGGCACTGCTTTAGCTCCGGTTCAATTTTCTTTCTCATACTGGATACCAGACAGTACACAATATTATCAATGCTTTCCGGCAATTCCTCGTTATAAAGAATCTCAAAAATTTTTTCTTTGGTAAATATCACACCTGGTCTCCCTGACAAAAGCATAAACAATTCATACTCTGCTTTCGTTAAGACGATCTCCGTCTGTCCTCTATAAATCTTATGATAATCCGGATAAATCCTAAAATCGGAATTTTCTTCATCCTCTCCCCGGATGTTTTTTATATTTTCCACTACATATTCTTTGTATCCCAATACAGTTGAAATAGTTACTTTCCCCAAGCTACACTTCCCTTCTGTTTTCTCTTATTTAGAAATCTCATCACACAGATTCCTTTTAAAAATGATTCTCTATTCTCCATTCATCGATAAGCTGGACAACCTGCGTTAAATTGGTATACCAGATATAATGTCCTCCATTTACAATATATAACTGGTGATTACCAGATTCTAAATCCAATTGATTTCTATGAGCAGTCTCCCATGCCGGAACATTTTGTACATTCTCTGAAGAAATCATGGTTAATACAGGAAGTGCCGATGGGAATTTTTTATTCTTTATAGAGAGTAATGATTGATCCATCCCGTTCACTTCATTTCTAATCGTATCGTTGCTGCTTAAAGAATATGCCTGAATGTATTCCTCCCTATCACTCTCCGTATAAGTGTACCCGGAAACCTGTGGTAATGCTGCCCCATATTTATCTGGATCTGTTTTCAGTGCCATCTGGAATTCTTCCAAAGAAGAAAAAGAATTCTTGATTTTCTGAAATTCATCAATTCCCTGCAGCATATATTTCTTTTCCATTTCCATAGCCTCTGCCAGTTCTTCATCATATACCGTATTATCAACAGCAATGAAACCTTTTACTTTTTCGGGATAATTCTGTACAAAGTTGAGTCCATATACTCCAGAAATCGAATGTACCAGCAATACACACTGCTTAATTCCCATGGTGTCCAGTGCAGCATTCAATTCACTATTGATATTATCTACAGTTCGATCCGTTGCTGCAACATCACTAAGCCCATATCCAAACGGCTCTACAATCACTATGTTAAAACTCTCATCTAAAGATTGTGCCAGAGGTTTGAAGTAGATATGCGGTGATGGAACTCCCAGAGCCGGCATCATCACCAATGTGGTTTTTCCTTCATCTGCAAATGTTTCTCCACTTGCATCCAATTTTCCATACAAAGCAAGATGCATATTATTCCCTTTCACCGTGATATATTTACTCGCATATCCAACTTGTGTTGCTCCCATAGCATATACCATATTAGAATTCCCTACCAAAAATGCAAACAGCATCGCAACCGTCACAATTCTTGAGATTTGCTTTTTGTATCTTCTCATACGCTCCCTCCTAAGTAAATTATTTCAAATATTTTTTCAGTTCTTCTACCTTGTCTAATCTTTCCCATGGAAGGTTGAGATCATTTCTTCCAAAATGTCCATAGGCTGCCGTCTGTTTATAGATTGGACGGCGGAGATTCAACGTCTGAATGATTCCTGCTGGTCGCAGATCAAATTCTTTTCTTATCATATCTACCAGACTCTCATCTGAAATTTTCCCGGTTCCAAAGGTGTCTACCATAATAGAGGTCGGATGAGCCACCCCAATTGCGTAAGACAACTGAATTTCACATTTTTTTGCTAGACCTGCAGCCACAATATTCTTCGCAACATAACGAGCAGCATAAGATGCAGAACGATCTACTTTCGTACAGTCTTTTCCAGAAAAAGCTCCGCCGCCATGCCGTGCCATACCACCATAGGTATCTACAATAATCTTGCGTCCTGTTACACCACTATCTCCGTGAGGACCACCGATGACAAAACGCCCTGTTGGATTGATGAAAAATTTTGTATTCTCATCTACCAGTTCTGTTGGAATAATCGGTTCCAATACATATTTTTTTATATCTTCGTGGATCTGCTCCTGTGTCACATCTGGATCATGCTGTGTTGACAGAACCACTGCATCCAACCGGTGCGGAATACCTGCTTCGTCATATTCTACAGTAACCTGACTCTTACCGTCCGGTCTTAAATAATTCAACAAACCATCTTTACGGACCTGCGTAAGCTGCCGAGTCAATTTGTGTGCCAGTGAAATTGGATATGGCATAAATTCATTCGTTTCGTCACATGCGTAACCAAACATCATACCCTGATCCCCAGCACCAATTGCATCAAGCTCTTCTTCTGACATTTTGTGTTCTTTTGCTTCCAATGCCTTATTCACACCCAAAGCAATATCTGCTGACTGCTCATCAATTGCCGTTAAGACGGCACAGGTATGTGCATCAAATCCATAATCTCCGTTGTCATAACCAATTTCTTTAATCGTTTCTCTTATCACCTGCTGCATATCTATATACGCATTGGTCGTGATTTCTCCTATCACTAATACCATACCCGTTGTAATTGCAGTCTCACAGGCCACTCTGCTCATCGGATCCTTCTCCATAAGAGCATCCAATATGGCGTCTGATATGGCATCACAAATTTTGTCCGGATGCCCTTCTGTTACTGATTCTGAGGTAAATATTCTTTTTTCCATAGTAAATTCTCCTTTGTATCAATATTTCATATTTGTCAATAACATAAAATATCTTTACTATTATTACTATATTTTTTGTCTACATTGTACTTTTTTCTGTCCGGTTGGTTTTATCTTTAAACCAAATAACTTTTCTATTCTTCTACGAAATAACATATCCGTCTGATTAATTCTGGAATATTAACAGGACTGGTTATATAGTCGCTTACACCCTCATGGCGATATTGATATTCTAAAGATAAATCTTTATTATCAGTGAATATAAAAAACGGCAACTCTCTGAATATTGGCTCCTTCGTGTTTTGATATATTCCAGCAAGCTTTTTCATAGAATGAAAAAAATCCATAGCAATTCCATCTTGTAAAAACAAATCACACAGAATCAATTCAATATCTTGACATTCTAATAGTTTATTCTCTGCTTCCCATATAGTTTCTACCATAATCATATATATCCCCTTTTTAAGAAGCTCTGTTTGTATAATAGACGTGATTTCCGAATTCTTTTTTACAAGAAGTATCTTATGAAAAGTAGCTCCCTCTCCATTGGATTCTTTATAAGCATATTCCAATAATGTTTCCTTCACTAAATCGAATTGTAATTTATTCATGCATATCTTAGCTCCCTTTTCCAATGCTTCTTTCTCATAATATTTTTTGTCATAGCATGTAAAGAAAAGGAATGGAATTTTGTATGTTTTCTCCCGCAAGTATTCTAGCAGCTCCATTCCACTCCCATCTGACAATTTCAAATCCGAGCCTATAATGAGTATTTGTTCCTTTTCTATAAGCTCTTTTCCTTGTGATACTGTAAATGCAACTAATACATGATATCCTTTTCGCTGTAGAAAGTTTTTTATATGCCAAATGTAATTACTATCGTCCTCTATTAACAATATCTTTTTCATTTCTTATCTCCATTAAAAAATAATAGCAATGAGAAGTTACCTCTATTTTATTTGTATCTAAGGCACCATACCAATTTCATCATAAACCACTTTAAGCAAGTCTGGTATATCTATTGTATATTTTGATTTTTTCTTTGCCTATTTTAATCTTATATATTTTTAGCATACATCATTCTCCCCATAAAAAAAGCAGTGTCGTCCACTGCCTTTTCTCCATCACTTAATCTGTTATTTCCACAAATGAGTATCTTTCCTCTTTCTTTTGCACAATTGCAGAACCCGTTTGTTCTTGTATCGTTTTTAACAATTCTTCTACATATATTTGAGCTTCATGCACTTCAATATTCATGGCGTATGCAATTTCTCTAATTGAAAAACTCAACTCTGAATCGCTCATCAACAGTTGTAAAATCTCCCATTGCATATCAGTAATTACAATTTCTGTACCATTATAAATCATCCTTTTCTTGTCAAATTCAATATCCCATTTTCCGAAATGAATTCTTTCTTCTTCTAATATATTTTGCATATCTAATCGCATAACTACAAAAGATACTTCCGGCCAACATTTCTTTAATAATTCCTCTGCTTTTTTTCTTTCCTCACAATTCTTAAAGTATAATAATTCTCCCATCCTCTATCTCCTCATATCATTTATCATTATACTTTAAGTTTACATCCGAATTATTGCAGAAATCTTATTAAATTATTCCTTTAGCCTTTTTTCTACGATACTATCTTCATTGTATTTGTGTAACTGACCGCCCAATAAACGCTTTCCTATAATAATCCAAGTATCTCTATTGTACTGATCCATATCCCTATACAATTCCATAATTTCTCTTTTATTATCCTGCTCTCTCTGCTGTTCCTCTTCATCTTTCCTCAATATATAATCAACAGGGACCTTAAAGAATTTGGATAATGCAAGCAACATATCACCAGAAATATTCTCGTCTACCTTTTCATACTTACTAATTGTCTGCTGACTGACTCCTATTTCTTCCCCTAATCTCGTCTGAGTCAGGCCTAATTTTTTTCTTAATTCAGATATTCGATTCACAAGCGTACACCTCCCGATACACTCATTTTACACTTAAATACGCCTGTATTTTACTTCGTTTAAGAGTATTACTACTATGTATCATAGTATATCGTAGTATTACTATCATCATTTCCACACATCTATACCGAAAAAAAGTCAATCTATACAAACAATATTACAATTTCTTTTCTTTTAAATATACTAGTGCTTATAGGGGAGGAGAAATGCTTATGAAAAAACTATTATTGATTAGCAACCCGTCCGTCTTGGGGAAAAATCTGGAGAATATCTTAAAGCAAAATTATCATACCGATTTTATTTCCACCGTACCAAAACAAATCGGCAGCATACCATTTAACTCTTATAATGCTTTGCTCTTGGATTTCACACTGTTACATGAATATAGTCTTATCATATGTAAGACTGCAAAAAAGCACTTCCCAAATATTATTGTTCTGTTTTTATGCGCTACCAATATTCCAGAACAAATTATTTTGGATTTCTATGAAGCAGGTGCCGATGACCATTTATATTCGACCCTCTCATCACCAGCACTTTTACAGAAAAAATTGGATATCTTATTTAGTAACCATCATCCAACCACAAAGTATGAAGACAGCCACATAACTTTAAATTTTGACTCCTTGACCGCAGTGATTGAAGGTACTGCTACTTCTTTTACTCCATTGGAATTTAAGCTACTCAAACTGCTTTCTTTAAATCCAAACACCGTTTTAACCAGACAACATCTTTTATATTCTCTATGGGATCGAAATGGGAATTATGTAGAAGAAACTTCTCTCAATAGTATGATCTGCCGCATACGGCAAAGAATTGATACCGAAAATCATCATTATATTAAGACAATATATGGAATTGGATATATGTGGAGTACCTATTAAAGGAGCAACGTAATCTATTACGAATAACGTTGCTCCTTTCTTATCTTATGATCTAGTAATCACAGGTAATGAAACAATTACCCATAAGGCAATCTGCTATACACTTATATCTTGTTTCTCCACAGGCTGGAGTGTATATATTGACTTCTTCTTCCTGTAATTCAACATTCTCTAATTTTACATCGTTCATAAAAATCCTCCTTGTTTCATTCCGTACTTTTAATTATGCACATATCTAAAACGTAGCTGACAATATTGGCATTTAGTTAATGTACAATCGTCTATATAGAATTTCTCCTACTCAATATTACTCCATAGGGGTTATAAGAGCACTTCCACCAATACAATCTGTTACACACGCTTTTCTTGTTGTGCCACAATCGTCTGTATATACATTCACTTCTTCTATCTCTATTTCATTATTTTTTACTATTCTCTCACTTTCCATGTCTTTTTTCCTTTCTGTATAAATTTATTCAGTTATTATTAGTATTCAATATTGAGCCAAGCACCTCCGCCCAAGCAATCATTTAAACAATGAAACTGAATCTCTCCACAATCATCCGTATAAATGCTTACTTCTGCCATAAGGAGTTCTCTTGCCTCTTGTTCATCTCTTCGCTCTTTCATCCGACTTTCCTCCTTCCTATTAATATTTTTGATAACATCAGTATACTATTTTAAAATTTCATCTCCATATTTTATGTACAGATTACATTTTTTTCTTTCTATTTGGATAACTATTCCATTCTTAGTTGATCAATAATTGATTTTTTCTTCTGTTCTCTTATTTGATAAATAGATAATATAACCTGTATTAACAGAAGCACCAATACGTATATACCCATATAAAAAAACGGAAATGAATATTCTACCACTTTCCCATAACAGCTTATACTCATTTGACGACAAATTAACATTGCAATAGGAGTTCCAATTAGCAAAGTCATACAAATGCTTAAGATAGAATAGCACATACCTTCACCGATAATAACTTTATAAAGCTGCTTTTCTGTCAATCCTATAGACCGTAAAACACTATATTCACGTCTTCTAAATAATTGATTTGACAATGTTGTGTTAATCAAATTTATCACACCAAAAAGAAAAATTAGGATTGAAATTACCTGCAAAACGAAATATATTGTATTGTCTTTCTCATATCCCTTCACTCTTTCGCTAAAGCTTTCGATTGCAATATCTTCGTTTTTTGAAATCGTATTTCGAAGATTTTCATCAACACTGCTCTGTTCCTTTGGATCAATGTTTATTCCCCATGTGAAATCAAAATTTTTTATTCCAGGCAATAATTCTTTAAAAGCATCTTCCGTCATACACATCATCGCAGCATTAAATCCCCCACGCCCACTTCCTAGTGCAGATGCAAATTTAGTTGATTGGAAAATTCCTGATACTGTTACTGGGATTTTCTCTTTCCCAAAGGATATCTCAAATTGCATTCCTACCTTTACTTCTTCCCCAAAATCTTCGTAACCAGTCTTTACTAATATTTCATGGGAATTTTCAGGCATTCGCCCTGCAACTAATGAATCTTCAATTTCTTTCTTATTTTGCGTGGTAATCATATCACACATTCCTCTTCCTCCATATCCCTTATATTCGAAGGTAAAGGTTGCTGATTTTCTTAATGTTTGCATCTCATTTATGCCTGGAATACTACCAATTTCTTCTTTCAAATTATCATTAAGGGGATTCCCGGAATATAATAGTTCCGTAGGTTCTTTATCTGACTTTATATATATTTTATAATCAGCATCACCAAAATAGTGTTGTGTCATCTTTACCGGAGACTGTAAAAGTAAAGCTGAAGATACCGTTAACAGAATAATTCCTCCGAGGCTTAATGATATAACAATGCTCCATACTTTTTTGGGTTCTCTCTTAAAATTCATTATTCCCAAAGATATTGGCGTAAGCTTTCTATTTTTTTCTTGTGCTGATATTTTTATATTACTAATTGCTGTCATCCTCACAGATTCCATCGGTGAGGCCTTCATTGCTATTTTAACTGGTTTATTTATAGAGATGCTGACAATAATGCTACAGATAGCTGCGGTTATCATTGCACATACGATATAATTCCTAATATTAATCCCTTTTGCTAGTATTATCGCTGAACAAAGAACTGCTAATGTAATACCTATCAGTATTCCTCTAACACCTAAATACCTTCCTTCCTTTTTTACAATCTTTTTTATCTGCTTTTGTGTCATTCCTATCGTCCTAAGTTGTCCGTAATTTTGTATTTTATTAATTATAGAAATTTGGAAAATGCTTTTTATAACAGTATAGCTTCCTATCAAAACGAGTCCAATTAATATTCCTAAGATACCTAATTGATCTGCAGAAATCATTTGATTAACGTACCGAAAATATCGATTATTAAATGCTACAGGTAGATTATTTATTTCACCAATTTCGCTGCAATATTTCTTTATTTCTTCAGCATTTTTTTCCTTCACATGCACATAAACCATGCTGGAGTCTTCATTATAGTCTTCATAATTTTTCAGTTTTTCCCAAGATATTAAAAATGGAAATGTTTCTCCACTAGTTGCCATATCAAGAATCCCTGAAATCGTGTATTTTCCTGATAGCTGTTCCGTGTTTAATGTAATCTTATCTCCTACCTTTTTATCTTTATCATATTTATCCAACCATTTTTTACATACGACAATTTGAGCTTCTTCCTCTGGAAGTTCTCCACTAAATAAACTCATCTGGTTTCTCATCATATAGAGCATTGGCTGATCCATGTAAAAAAAAGCAGCAGTATATGTTTTATCAGACGGTATATCCCCAACAATGTAGTATTGTCCTACTCTTTCAAATCCCGTTTCTTCTCTTAGCTTTAACAGTTTTTCTTCTGAAACATTCATGTATACTGCTTCGTATGTATCCTGAATCTGTTTTTTTTGTACTTCCAGCAGTGAAGTCGCAATTAGTCCTGAAAAGCATATCAAAAATGATGCTAGAGCTATAGAAATCACTAACATAATATTTCTTCGCTTTTCAGACCGAAGATTCCTCTGTACAATATTTTTTATTGCTTTTTTATCCCCTTGTTTTCTCATCTTCACCAACTCCAATTTTCAAAAATTTTCCGTCTTCAATCCTCACTATTCGTTCTGCTAAATCTGCAATGTGCTCGTTATGAGTAATCATCACAACACTTTGCTCAAATTTTCTACTCGTGCTTTGAATCAATTCCAGTACATCCTGGCTCGTCTTGCTGTCAAGATTTCCTGTAGGTTCATCTGCAAGTATAATTGCCGGCTTCGTAATCAAGGCTCTTGCAATGGCAACACGCTGCTGTTGTCCACCAGATAACATATTCGGCATACTTTTCAGTTTCTCCTTTAAACCGAGCATATTAATAATTTCGTTCAAAAATACCTGATCAACTTCCTGCCCATCTAATTCAATTGGCAAAACTATATTCTCATAAACATTTAACATGGGGAGTAAGTTATAGTTTTGAAAAATAAAGCCTATATTCCTTCTTCGAAAGATTGTAAGCTGCTCATCATTTAAGTCTGACAATTTTTTTCCTTGGATTTTAATTTCCCCAGAGGTAGGTATATCCAATCCTCCCAACATATTCAATAAGGTAGATTTACCACTTCCGGATGTACCAACAATAGCTACAAATTCTCCCTTTTCAACACTAAAATCTACTCCATCTAATGCCTTTGTTATATTAGGCTCCTTTCCATAATATTTTTTTATATTTCTTGCTTCCAATACTTTCATAATTTATTTCTCCTTTCAATTCATTCTTTAATTCGTATCTATATATCAATGAAAGGCTACTCGATTTTATTTTCTCGAATAGCCTTCCATGTTTTTGTATGTATTACTTAGTTGTATTTAAAAACGCTCCGCCACCGATGCAATCATTTTCACATTTCTTACGAACGATATCGCAGTCTGGCAATTCATAAATATCAACTTCTTCCTTTAATAACTCTTCGTTTTCAGTTACTTCTATTCTCTTTTCTTCCATGACACTGATCCTCCTCTTTAATAATCCGGATTCAGAAAAGATCCGCCACCAAAGCAGTCATTTTTACAATGATTCTGAATTTCTCCACAGCCTGCTGCATAAACATTGATTTCTTCTTTTGATAATTCCTGAGCTTCTTTTTCTTTTAATTCGTTCATAGTCTACTGTCTCCTTTCCGAATTTACTCCGCTGCTGTAACTAAAGCTAATACCCAAAAACAATCTGTTACACAATTATACCTTGTCACACCGCAGTCATCCGTATAAACATTTACTTCCTCTTTGTTAAGTTCTGAGGATTTTCTTTCTGTATTGAATTCTTCCATAGAACTCACCTCCTTATGCCTATATTTATACGCTTTCACATACCTTTTATCTATATTTCTTGTCTAAATTGCTCTTTTTTCTTCCTAGTTGGGTTCTTCCTCCCATCTTCTCTTTACCTCCTCCATATACTCAATATAAATTTCTAAATTTTTCCTTCTATTTGCTTTAGAATCATAGTAAAACAGCACATAATTTAATACTGCTTTTAAGAAAATACACCGATAATCATAAGGTTCTTCTGATGCTAGACAATGCCCACCGCATATATAGCGATAATCACATTCTTTACATATTTCTTTATATTCAGCACAGAACAACCTCTTAATTTCATCTTTTTTCAATAAATTTTCTAATTCCTGTAAAATTTTCTGTGGCTCATCGGACAGTATATTTCCCATTCGAACCTGGTTCTGCTCCATACACTGGCACATGTAAATATCGCCTTCCGGGAAAATTGCCATAACTTTTCCATAGCCCCCACAAGAATTTCTTACCTGAACTCTTTGATAAAAAGCTCCCCCAATTTTTTTATCCTCGTATCCCTGGTTCAATATATATTTTACTATCTTCAGGTTCATATCAAGATGCTCCATATCTGTTAAAATTTCAGAGTTTTCTTTCGCCCTACCCACGGATGAAACTATATTAAAAAGAACATCTATGTCATATTTCGCAGCTATATCAATCAATCGATACAAATCCATCTCATTGGTTTTCTCATAAATGAAAGTAAGGACTACCTTTATTCCGGCTTGCTGACACATCTCTATATGCTTAATTAGCTGCTGCTCCTTTTCAGGTGTTCCGAACATGTGCATGGTACTGAAATCAATTTCATCTATATATCCTTTGAGTTGTTCTGTTAATTCCTCGGTAATCGCAAGACCATTGCTCTGTAGTGTAATTGGGCAAGTCAAACCATTTCTTAATGCTTTTGCAATTTCCACAATTTGATCTTTAATCAGTGGCTCTCCACCTGTAAGAATCATTTTATGTGGTTTATTTTTCTGAAAGAACGGAATCACCTTATTCTGTATATCCTCCAGCTTAAATTCTTTTTCTGGACGAAGCTTGTCGTTTGCACTGATCGCACAAAAATCACAATTCATATTACATTTCCTGGTTACCATCAAATATACCGTATTGATTTTCTCATGATTCTTCTCTATTTCTTTTACAAATTCAGTTTGCTGCTCCCATACAGGGAATAACTTTTCCTGAAACTCTGGTTTATCTAAATTGTCTGCAAATCTTTTACTTACCCCCAGGCAGACTTTTCCTACCGGATCAATTAAAGCCACTTTTTCTCCCTCAGTTATCTTAATAAACTCATTCATCTTACTTTCCATGACGTAAATATCTCCTTTCATATTCTTGTTTCAGCTTTTCAAGCTGTTTTTCAGTTAAGTTTGTTTGAATCAG
This sequence comes from Faecalimonas umbilicata, assembly GCF_042846195.1. Classification (NCBI taxonomy): domain Bacteria; kingdom Bacillati; phylum Bacillota; class Clostridia; order Lachnospirales; family Lachnospiraceae; genus Faecalimonas; species Faecalimonas umbilicata. Next base: position 201,728 of record NZ_AP031411.1, on the reverse strand, counting down.
ATGGTACATCCACTTCGTCACTTCACAATTCACTTTTATAGGTTGATATACATTTTGGTGAATTTCATAATTTGCCACCTGACAGCCTCTTGTTTTACAATGTCTAATGTATTGACATTTTTTACACATTGTATCCTCTTGATCCTCTAGGTAAATAATCTCTCGAATCCTCGGAACATCCAACCCGGCTTCTACAGAACCGATTTTAAATTCTGGAAGTTCCGCACAAGTATAAATCCCACCATCCGTTGTTACATAGCAAGTTGTCAAACCTGCCTTACATGCGTAAAATGGACATGGAATCAGGAAAGATTTCAGATATTGTTCCCAAAGATTCCAAAAGATTACTTCTTGATTTTTTTGTATATGTGCTTTATATAAACCAAATACCTTCTCTATCTGTTCTCGTAATCCCTGTATCTGCTCATCACTCCAGGAGCAATAATAATCAATTCCCGACTCTAATTTTTTAATTCCTAAATCAAGCAAAAACTGGAAACTTTCTGCATAATATTGATAGTTATTACTTGTCACAACACTGGCTACCGAAATCTGATTTCCTGTTTCCTGCTCATATTTTCTCAATAACGGAAGGTTCTTCATAATTTTTTCAAAGCTTCCGGTTCCTGCATAATCTCTCCTGTTCAAATTCTGAACATACTCAGGACCATCTAAACTCACCTTCACCTCAAATGTATTTTCCACAAAAAAATCAATTACTTCATCTGTAACTAACGTTCCATTTATCGTAGTACTGAACTTGCATATTAAGTTTGTTTCCTGGCATTTTTTCTTCGCATAATCTACCACATCTTTCATCAGATTAAATGCCATAAGGGGTTCCCCTCCAATAAAGTAAACCATAAGTGTCCGATCATGCTGTTTATTTGCTTCATGCACAGCAATATCGATTGCCTTTTGAGCCGTTTCTAAACTCATGTATGTATTTTTCTTCTCGCCCAGATAGCAGTAAGTACAATTCAAATTGCACTTATTTATGATCTCTAATGACAATGTATACATTTTCCTGCCTCCTAAACTGTAAATTGGTTCAAATTTCTATTTGTTTTCTTCTGGAAATCCAATCTTTCCACCATATTAAATAAGGGATATCGCAAAATAATTTCTGTCTTCGGATTTTCCATGGCATATACCCTGATTCTCTCTTTATACTCACATATTTCCTGATAATTGTTGTGATCAATAAATAGCACCGGATACTGTTCTGCTGTTTTTATATTTCTCAATTTTTCCATTCCACTTTCAAAAGTATCACATCTCTCTGTTCTCGTTACTTCCCGTATGAAACGCTGCTCTAAAGGTTCTTCTATACGGTTCGTTAGAAAATAACACTGTTTCTGCTTCAATGTTTGATATGGATAATAGTGATTCAAAGTGTTGAGAGTAAACTGTAAAATTGCCTGTTCATGTTCATCCTCATAATTGCTTAAATACCCTGTTATTACAGCACACCCAAAGCTATTGCCCTGATAAAACTTAGGAATGCCTAAATGATAAAGAGAAAAAAATTTAGAGGAAAAAATCACATCCTTTCCTATCCCATCATATTGGAAAACCTGTAAAGGATTCTCTATGTCCAGGCATCTTATTCCCATTACAAAAGGGAAGGAAGCCGGATAGGTTGCTTCTACTTGCTGATTAGAGTATGCTGCCACAATCAAAATCCCCTTTTCTGTAGCTGCTCTACATACCTCCTCTATTTCTTTGTGATATTTGTACTCATCTCCCATACTCATATTAATTATGTCTACCTGTTCCTCTATCAGTAATTCAATACCTTCTATCATATCCAGAACCGTACTCTTTTTGTTCTTCCTCACAATGGGTACCAGAACAATTTCAGCTTCTGGGTTTTCCTTTAAAATAAAAGAACAGACATATTCCGCATGGGTAAATCCAAAGGCATCTTTACTGTATTCCTGACCTTTCCACTTGCAGTCTATTTTTACAATTTTCTTATCCTGAAAAAAAGGATTATCAAAAGATCCATTGGAATCCAACACACCTATCCTCACTTTTCACTCACCTGCCTTATATGTAGCTTCTCCAAATCCACAATAATATCTGCTTCTCGCAATTCTTCCAGATTGTGCGTAGAAAAAATAATAATTTTCTCCCTTGATAACGCATGCAATAATTGATAAAAACGCCCTCTTCGTTTTTCATCAATATTTGCTGTCGCTTCATCAAAAATCAGAATTTGTGAATTTTTCAAAATATTCCTCATAATATCTAAACGCCGCATTTGTCCTTCTGAGAAATTGCATGGATCTATCTTTATCTCGGTATCCCATACCATTTCTAAAGTATGGATTTCATCATACAAATCCAAGCACTTTGCCACTGTATCCATTTCTTCTTCCGAAACAATATGTAGTAATCCCATATTCCGTCTTACCGTATCATTGAAGAACTGTGTACGCTGCATAACATATCCTGTATTTTCCCAATAGCTGTTAATATCTAATTCCTGCAAATCTGTGTTATTCACAACTACTTTTCCTTCTGTCGGTTGATACACACCTGTTATAATTTTGAACAGAGTGCTTTTGCCTTGTCCACTTTTTCCATGAACTCCGTAAAGAGTGCCTTTTTCGAACTTCAAATTGAGCCGGTCAAATACCTTCTTATTCGACTCTGTATAAGAAAAGCTCATCTCTTCTAAGGAAATGTTGTTAACTGTTGTTACTTTCTCTCCATCTCCTTGTTTCTGATCCGGATACTGAAGCAAACCATTGATATCCTTTAAGGAAACTACGGCTGTATGATACTCGTTAGCAAACTGTGCGATTCCAATAATAGGATTCATAATAATTGTCTGGTAATTCATCAAGGCCATAATGGTACCTATGGTCATATTTCCTTTAAATACTTCTTGTGCACCGACTACCCAAATTATGACTGTTCCTATAAACTGAATCACGAGTATCGTAGATGTATTCAATATGTACAACAAATTCTGGCGATTCGTCTCTTTTTTGTATTTCTGATTTTTCTCAAAGTACATATCATGCACATATTGCCCACATTGAAAGAGTCTTGTAATAAACCAATTATCATAGGTGTTTGTCAGAACATTGGTTATGCTGTTATATCCTTCCAAAACTTGACCACTGGTTTCCTGTATCAATTTCCCCAGGATTCTACTAATAAAAGGAACACTGACAAGTAAGATAATATTGGATACGGCAATCCCCTTATGGATAGAAAACATATATGGAGGAACAACCACCAGGATAACAATATTGGAAACCAATGTGATAATACTTGTGATTCCACATTGTTTCACTGCTGAAACATCTTTATCTACTTTCAGCAAAATGTCACTTAGCTTTATCTTCTCAAAAAAATTCACGCTTACTGTTGATAATTTATCTTCTACCTTTTGTCGCATATCTGCTGCTATCTCTTCCGAAATAACAGCCACGATATAACGCTGTACATAATTCATAAGGTAGTTCAGCAGTAACATGCCCAGGAACACCACCAGAAGGAGCATAAACGCAGATAAACTGGTACTATGTGGATTCCCCAAATCATCTATCACTTTTCCCTGCAGCTCCGGACGCACCAAAGAAACTCCCGCCGTTAACACAATCGTTGCTATTGTTAAAATATAGGAAGGTAGTAACTTTTTCTTAAAAGCATACTCTTTTAAAAATCCAAGATATGGACGGCTTTCTTTACTTTTCATCGCTTAACCTCTTGGCAATCTTCTCTCCGAACTCACTGAATTTTAAATCTTCCTCCTGGATATAGTCTATATACACTCCTAATTTTTCTCTAACTATTTCAATCGGCTGCTGTAAATAATATTCAAGAATCTGCACCATTGCCTTATAAAAGATATGTTCAAAAATACACTCTGCATCCGATGGTACATTAATCTTCCCTGTATTGATAAAATTCATATATCCGCATTTCATACCATGACAAAAATCTCGGATTGTGCATCCCTTGCACTTCGGATCGGTTTTATCAAAGTTCGACATTGCTATTAATTTTGCCTTTCTTATATCAACGCCTTCCTTGATATTACCTATACAATATTTTTCATTACTTGTAAGAAATCCACATGGATATATCTGACCATTCGGAAAGATCTTGAAATTTCCAATTCCGGCATCGCACATGCCAAAGCAGTTCCCAAAATCACACAACATATTAAACATTTTTCCATCAAATTGATCTATAGTAAAAACTCTGCCCGCTGCTGCCTCAGCCAAATAGTACCGCAAAATTTGTCCCACCTGCTTTTCAAATTCTGCCTTCAGCTCATCACATATTTTTAAATATACATCCATAATCATACAGATGTTATCCAATCCATGCTCATGCAGGTAACAGATATTTTCGAACATATACGGAATGGTATTTTCTGTGACCGTCATTCTTACAGAAAAATTCAATCCACTATCCTTTACCTTCATGATATTCTCAAAAATTTTTTCATAGCAAGAAACTCCATCTTTCGCAACTCTGTTCAAATCATGGGTTTCCTTATTCCCATCAAAACTAAGGCGTACTGTAAAATGATTTTCTTTCATAAATGCAATGAACCGATCATCCATCATGGAACAGTTGGTAGTAATATAATACTTTACTTCCCTTTCCGGATAATTATCTTTGATATAGGCTACTGCCTTGTAAATTAAATCTTTCTTCAGCAAAGGCTCACCGCCCAAAAAATCAATCAAGACTTTCCCTCTATCCCCATAATTCATCATAAACTCCAAAGAGTCCACAAGTGTTTTTTCATTCAACTGATAATGGTTATGGTAGTCTTCATAACAATACTGACATTTAAAATTACAATCTGTTGTCATATATAATGTGAAATTATACATATCTGTCTACTCCTTTCTTGAATATACTAAAAACAATTTTAATCAAATTCTCCTATCTCGCCATATATTTTGATTATTTTGCGTATTTTAGTGTCTAAATGGCATAAAAAACAGGCCTCGATATTCTTAATACCAAGACCTGAAAAACTCTTATTAATAGATTCCAACTTCTTTTCCAAATTTATACATATATTGAGTTACCGTCTGTATAGCATGCTGCACAGATTGTCTGCCTGCACTATCATAGGAACTTTCCTTTTGAGCATCCGCCGCAAGCCCTTTCGCATGTTTTGCTGCGGAATACATCAAATCTCCTGTTGATGTATTTAATGCGGTTGTATATACGGATGAGCCAAACGAATTTCCTGCTATTGTGTAAGATTTACGGTTTTTATCAACATATTTTTCAAAAGCGGAATGATTGCTGTTTACTGCTGTCAAGTTCGATGCATGATGCGGTTCATTTAAGTCTGATACATAATGGGTGCCTTTTCCTAAGTTTGACATAGCCAATTGTACATCTCCTGCACGATACGCATTTACTGCTGCCTGAAAATATGACTCTGCTCTTGTCCTAGCTGTCGGAGATTTTTGACCAAGCCAGTTTTTTCCAGTATCAGGATCATAAAAGTGTCCTGCAAAAGTTCCTGCATCTGTTTCATTTCCAAGTTTATCCGGCCAGTCGGTTGCCTCCATAAGAATAGATGAGTTCAGCTCACCATTGAATATAGTGGTTCAGTTGTCAAGACAAAAATCTAAGCTTTTTATAATGAACTGATATATGTAACTGGGTAGGGGAGAAAATCCCCCCTTAGGCTGCATGATCATCCAGTAACAGAATCGGATAATAGCAGGATGCCGGTGTTTGATTATTGAGTGCAGAATGACAACGTTCAAAGTTGTAAGTGTGCACATATTTACCGATTGCCTTCCGTGCTTCTCTGATATTGTTATATTGGGTCAGATATGCTTCCTCGTACTTGAAGCTTCGGAACCATCGTTCAATCATGATATTGTCAGCCCACCGGCTTTTACCATCCATGCTTTGACGGATCTGGTTCTCTTTGAGGAAATTCATGTACTCATTGCTTGTAAACTGACAGCCCTGATCTGAATTCAGGATAACAGGTTTTGCCACTATAAACGCCTTTTTTAACGCAGTTATGACCATTCTGGTATCCAGAGTATCATCGACTTCCCAGCCAACGATACAGCGGCTGTACCAGTCAATCACAGCGGTCAGATACAGAAATCCACGCTTAATGGGGATGTATGTAATGTCGATTGACCATGCCTGATTTGGACGGTCGATAACGGCGTTACGTAGCAGATACGGGCAGACTTTAGCCTGTCGCATACGTTTAGAAAGGTTCATTTTTGGATAAATTGGATCAATCCCCATTTCATTCATATAACGGCGCGTTTTCCGGCGACCAACCTGATGCCCACGCTTCTTCAGTTGAGCAGACAGTTGTCGTGCTCCCCAGGCCGGATTATCCGTGTGTAATCGATCTATGATCGATTTGCAATCCAACTCCTCCTGAGATATGGGCATGCCCTTGTAATAAACACTGGTACGATTGATATCAAGAAGTGTAGCTCCTGTTTTAACTGGAAGTTCTTTAGTCTTCAAAAGGTTTTGGACTAAATTTACTCTCGTAGTCAGGTCCAAGTGTTTCTTCAGATTTTTTTTTCAACCAATCCACCTGCATGGTGAGCTGGCCAACTTTTTTCGCATATTCAGCTTTTTCCTTGCGTTCTAAAGCGAGTTTTTCTTTCAGATTATCCTCTCGTGTGTCATTAAAAACCACGGATGCTTTATCGAGGAACTCCTTCTTCCAGTTGCGGAGAAGATTCGGCTGAATATTGTTTTCGGTTGCGATTGTATTTAAGTCTTTTTCTCCTTTGAGCAGTTCAATCACTAATTCTGATTTGAATTTGGCAGAGAAATTTCTTCTTGTTCGAGACATAATAATAATCCTTCTTTCTGTAGTGTTTACAGTATATCAGATTCATTAAGAAATGTCTCTTGAAGTGTCTTAAATTACGATACCATTATAGAATGCACTATTTCCTTTATCATTGCTCAGAATTTTAAGTGCGTTTGCAACAATATACTGATGTGTATGATCTACCCCACCAGACGAAAATCTTTCATCTGGATTTGTGCCATGCTCAATCGGAACTCCTTCCCCGTAAAGTTCATCAGAACCATTCGCAATATCCTGCACTTTCGTTGGAAGTTCTGGTTGTTCCGCTGCCATAACTGGCATCGTTCCCAATAAAGCCCCCACTGATACCATGGCAATAAATAGTTTCATTTTTTTTCGCATACCCATGCCTCCTCTTCTTTTTTCTTTATTTTACATCCTGCTTCAAGAAAAAACATATAATTTGTTTAGTTTGCATTTTTTATGCCCTGCCTGGACCAATAAAAATGGCACTTATTTTCCATAAGCACCATCTTGTCACACTATATTTCTATCGGAATAATCACAGAAACAGAAAACATATCATCTAAAACACTAAATGATACTTCTCCTCCATAATCTTTCACCACACTTTTAATATTTTTGACACCAAACCCATGATTTTTCTTATCTTCCTTTGATGTTTCCAGTGTTGCATTTTCTCGCAGATAACGTACTTGTGAATCTCTTAGGCTATTTTCACATAAAATTGACAAGAACCCCTTTACTTTTTTAGCCTTTAACTGTACTAAACACTCTACCATAGGATTTTCTTCTTTCATTAACCGGCATTCTCTTAATGCGTTATCTATTGTATTCGAAATTATGACACATAAATCCTCATTTCTTATCTGTCGAAACTCTGTAAAATCGGCAAACACCTTAAATTCAATTCCCTTTTCGATAGCCTCCAATCGTTTCGTATGAAGCAAATTATCAATAAAAGTATTCCCTGATTTATAGTAACTTTGATACTTATTTAATTTACGTTCAATACCATTAATATACTCTATTTTTTGTTCTGGCTCTATATTTTCTTTCAATGCCTCCAAATGATTTTTTATATCATGGGAAAGCCTGCGGATATTTTCCATATCTTTCGATTGTTTCATATAATAATCATACTGCAAGCTCATCTCACTTATTTGAAGCTTTTTTTCATTTTCGATTTTTTTTACATTTAAGTAGTTCTCCAAAATCACTATGTTACAGACAGTTCCTAAAAACATAACAATAGGAACTATTGATATTGTAATAACTGACCATATGTTTCCAATAATTACCTTTTTATCATTATATAGGTTATCGGTACATACTGCCATAACTATAATATTAAGCAATAACGGGATGAAAATTGTCATCACATTAATGCTTGATAAATGCGGTGGAATTCTTTCTATAATTTTCTTTAATGTCAAACATCCGGCAATAATAACACTTTCTGCAATTACCATCATCACCACTTGGTATATTCCTGGTAATTCAGCTAATACTCTATTTCCACTATATGGATATAGGAAAATACTGCTTAGTAATTGCCCTAATAACGAAATAGATAAGAAAATACTGCCTATCAAAATACAATATTTCATATTCCGTTGAAATAAAAAATGTCCTATAAACATGACAATAATCACAATCGTAATATAATTATAAACGATATGTATGGATACCCCATTCTCCATTACCCGCACCAGAAAAATACTTCCAATGCACAAAACATAGGAATACCAATTTTTCTTTCGATACTCTTGATTGTTTTTTCTATCAATCAACAAATATGTAATCAGAAAAATATTAATTATTGAAAAAAGATTCTTTATAATACTCTGTGCATACACACTATACACTTCCTCCCCGTTCTGCCATTTTTTTCATTAGGTTTTGTTTTCTAGACCGTGTAATATAAATTTTAGCTCCGGAATAAAGTGTAGTGGTAAGATCATGTAATGATTCAATACAATCGACATTTACAATAATACCATTATGACAACGTACAAAATAGTATTTTTCCAAGCGTTCTTCTAAATCTCTCATTTTAAAATATCCATCTTCCTGATTTCCATTTCGTAGATGAAATAAAACCTTTCGTTTCACGGTTTCAATGTATTCTATATCGGAAAGAAATAGTTTAAAGTATCCTTTCTCATTCTTTACTGCTATGTATTTTTGCTCATATGACTCTAGTTTTCTTAATGCTCTATTCATTTCACAATTAATCTGTACTTGTGTAATTGGTTTTGTAATAAAATTTTGGACATCATACTTATATCCAACCCCTAAAAATTCATTATGAGATGATACATAAAGAATAATTGATTTTATAGTGGTTCAGTTGTCAAGACAAAAATCTAAGCTTTTTATAATGAACTGATATATGTAACTGGGTAGGGGAGAAAATCCCCCCTTAGGCTGCATGATCATCCAGTAACAGAATCGGATAATAGCAGGATGCCGGTGTTTGATTATTGAGTGCAGAATGACAACGTTCAAAGTTGTAAGTGTGCACATATTTACCGATTGCCTTCCGTGCTTCTCTGATATTGTTATATTGGGTCAGATATGCTTCCTCGTACTTGAAGCTTCGGAACCATCGTTCAATCATGATATTGTCAGCCCACCGGCTTTTACCATCCATGCTTTGACGGATCTGGTTCTCTTTGAGGAAATTCATGTACTCATTGCTTGTAAACTGACAGCCCTGATCTGAATTCAGGATAACAGGTTTTGCCACTATAAACGCCTTTTTTAACGCAGTTATGACCATTCTGGTATCCAGAGTATCATCGACTTCCCAGCCAACGATACAGCGGCTGTACCAGTCAATCACAGCGGTCAGATACAGAAATCCACGCTTAATGGGGATGTATGTAATGTCGATTGACCATGCCTGATTTGGACGGTCGATAACGGCGTTACGTAGCAGATACGGGCAGACTTTAGCCTGTCGCATACGTTTAGAAAGGTTCATTTTTGGATAAATTGGATCAATCCCCATTTCATTCATATAACGGCGCGTTTTCCGGCGACCAACCTGATGCCCACGCTTCTTCAGTTGAGCAGACAGTTGTCGTGCTCCCCAGGCCGGATTATCCGTGTGTAATCGATCTATGATCGATTTGCAATCCAACTCCTCCTGAGATATGGGCATGCCCTTGTAATAAACACTGGTACGATTGATATCAAGAAGTGTAGCTCCTGTTTTAACTGGAAGTTCTTTAGTCTTCAAAAGGTTTTGGACTAAATTTACTCTCGTAGTCAGGTCCAAGTGTTTCTTCAGATTTTTTTTTCAACCAATCCACCTGCATGGTGAGCTGGCCAACTTTTTTCGCATATTCAGCTTTTTCCTTGCGTTCTAAAGCGAGTTTTTCTTTCAGATTATCCTCTCGTGTGTCATTAAAAACCACGGATGCTTTATCGAGGAACTCCTTCTTCCAGTTGCGGAGAAGATTCGGCTGAATATTGTTTTCGGTTGCGATTGTATTTAAGTCTTTTTCTCCTTTGAGCAGTTCAATCACTAATTCTGATTTGAATTTGGCAGAGAAATTTCTTCTTGTTCGAGACATAATAATAATCCTTCTTTCTGTAGTGTTTACAGTATATCAGATTCATTAAGAAATGTCTCTTGAAGTGTCTTAAATTACGATACCATTATATTTTTCATCATGTCTGCGGATAATATCCACCAACTCCATGCCATCCATCGCAGGCATCTCTATATCCAAAAAGAAAATTTGGAATTCTTCTTTTAAAGATTCCATTAACTGCAACGGCTTTGTATATTTTTTTATACAAAAGTCCTTACCATTTTTCTCTGCATAAATTTTTAGCATTTTTTCAACTGTATCTACAAAATATTTTTCATCATCACATATCGCTATTTTTATCACTCATATCACCTATCTGCTTCTTCAGCATATTTTCCATCTGTGCTTCATTTAGCCTTCTTCCCATCAACAATAACGTAGCTTTATTTATCTCATCTAACTTTTGAAAAACATCCCATAATTCTTCAATTTGACTTTTACACAAATCACTATTATCTCCATATACCAAAACATCTATTGGTATGTCAAATATATTTGCCAGTTTCACCAATAAGCTACAGGGAATATTTTCAATATCTGCCTTTTCAATCCTGCTGATTGTCTGTTGACTCGTACCTAACTTTTCGCTTAATTCTTTTTGAGAAATCCCCAATTCCTTTCTCTTTCGCCTAATTATATTCATTTTCACCACCACATCAATATAATAAAACACTTACTACCAGTCACTTCATAAGTTGGTATTTATAATAAAAATAGCGTATTTTTACCCATATTTCAAGTTTTATTTTCAAAAAATTATAATTGAGGAGCATATATCTCCCATAGATTCCTCTTTTTCCTTTCAAAATAACACATATCAGGATTATGTTCACCTACTGTTCCACTATATGCCAAACTGTTCATGATGCAATTTTTGCTTTGGCACTTCACAGCAAAGCTGCATTTTGAACACATATTACCTTCTTTTCCTATTTTCCTCAATCTTTTGATACATTCCTTAGACAATCCATTTTCAACATCTCCAATGCACCCACTATCTTCTAAATTTGCCGCACAACCAAAGATTCTCCCATCCACCTTTATATATATTTGAATAAGACCTACACCACAAAATCCTGATTCTCCATTATTTTCTCCGTATTTCTTCAAATCTAAAATTGGTCCCCAAAGAAATGCTTTTCCTGCTTTTTTCCTTTTTAAATAGTAACGTAATACTTTTTCCCATTCATCAGCCAAACCATCCAACTGATCGGTTGTCCATCTATTCATAACATCAATAGAAGAATCCACTATGCTAAAATTTAGATTTTCAACTAAATGGCAAACAGATTCAAATGTTTCCCCATAATTATTCTGTGTAACAACATGTGCTGCCTGAATATATTGCTTGGTTCTCTTCTCGTATTCTTTGAAATACATACAGTTTTCAATAATATTAGAATAACTTCCAACACCATCAATCCTCTTTCTGTTTTTATTATGGGTTTCCTCATCTCCATCAATACTTACTTTTAAATGAATTCTATATTTAATCAGCCATGCTAAAATCTCATCATTTAAAATAGTTCCATTTGTCGTGATAGAATATGTCACTAAAATATTTCTTTTTAATGCCTGCCCCTCTATATAATCCACCAAATGCTTTAAAAATGAAAGACTTAAGAGTGCCTCTCCACCTACAAAATCCACCCATAATCTTCGATCTCTATGATTTTCCGCATTTAAAAATGCAATTTCCAATCCTTTGTATGCTATCTGTTCGGACATCTTTTGGTTTGTCTTTCTTCCAAGATAACAATATGTACAACGTAAATTACATATTTGGTTTACTTCTAAAGTAATTGTATACATATACTTTCCTCCAAAAAAGAAACCGCACAGACTATCATATCCGATAGGCTACACGGTTCTTTGTTTTAACTAGCTTCATTAATGTATGCCCCTGGAAATGGCCATGGGCAATCAGTTAAACATCTCTGCGTTCTTTCAGAACATCCGGTATAACTTTCTATTTCTTCCTCTGTTAAATCCAGTTCTTTTACGAACTCTTCTGTTGTTTCAGTATTAACCATGTTTTTTCTCCTTTCTGTTTAGTATATGAGGACTATAATCCATTTTTTTCCATACAACAATATTCTTTGTATAAATCAACATATTTTTGACATAGATTTTCAGTTTTCCCATTTTCCCACATATCTAGCTAATGCTCTCATGAACTCTTCTTTCTTATATTTACTTATTGGAATAGTCTTTAACTTCTGAACTTTATCTTTGATTAACACACTATCTTTCTTAACCCCTTCAACATAATCAAAATTGACCATATAACTATTATGACAGCGAAAAAATTGCTTTTTGCTTAAACGCTTCTCCAGTTCACTCATTCTTTGGCTACTTTGCACATCTCCATGAATTGTATGTAAGATCAACAGCTTGTTTTCTGTTTGTATATAGATTATATCGGAAAGTTGCAGCGTAATCAATCCATCGTGACATTTCAAAAATAATTTTTCCTCTGCATTCAACAATTTCTTTTTATATATTTTGTTTAAGATATTCTCAACTTTTCTATACAGTAAAGGTTTTGATAAAAAATCTTCTGCCGCAACTTCAAAGCCTTTCCCTGCATTAGTGATTGTATAATAAGAAGTACAAAAAACGATTGAAACATCAGTATCACTCTTCCGAATCTCCTCTGCTGTTTCAAATCCATCCATTTCAGGCATAGACACATCCAAAAATATAACATCAAACTTTCGTTTCTGATAATTCAATAATAACTGACTGCCACTTCCATACGAAGTAATTTTGACTTCTACATGATTTTCATTTCCATATTTTTCGATATAACTCTCCATTTTTTTATTATAGTCAATAATATCATCACATAATGCCACTTTAATCAACTTATTCCCTGCCTTTCTCGTGTGCTAATAATCGCTGGATCAAAATGTTGATGGTTAATTTATTTTCTTCACACAAATTTCTATATTGTTTTAATAATTTCCATTCTTCCTCTGTTACTTTTTCTATTTGCTCCGTACCATTTTCTTTGCACACTATTCCACATTCTTTTTGGTTCATCTCCATCGAAATTTCCTCCTACTATTTTTTACTATATTAGGGGATTTTAGTTTATCCCGTCTAGTATTCTTGTTTCAATTGCGTTTTTTATTGCCTAATTGGCAATTATAATTATGTAATCCATTTACTAAAAATGGCAGAATATGCTCTAGGGAGGTGTATGGATTATACCGCTACACCTCCTATAATTCTATTCTACATCCCTAAAATACCGTATGCACTTCAACAATTCTGCTGTCAATTCCTGGTACAGATCTTCATCAAAGATTCCATCTACCAAGGCATTTTTAATCAAGAGTGGTCGGTACATTTCAAATATTTCCAGAATAGCATCTTCATCCCCTTGTCTTGCCCGATATAACAATTCTTTAAAATTCATGATTTCTTTCCTCCCATTCTCTTTCGTATTTTGCGGATAGCCCAATAATACGCACCTTTACAGCGTTCTTCCGTCATCTGATTTAAGATGCTCATCTCCTTAAAAGTACGCTCCTCAAAGACATGCTGATAAATAAGCTTCCGTTCTTCTTCCTGCAAAGAAAACATGGCTTCTATAAGGCTTATATCCGTCATTTCGTTCCACTCTGGATATATCCCCTGTGCTTCTTCCATAAGCAGTTGTTCTTTCTGTTCCAATTCCAGCCTTTCCTCTGGAGAAATATCCGCATCTGTATATTCTTTATCTTCCAGATTTTCCTCTGCAAATAATATTTTCTGCTGCTTTTCCAGATACCGAAGTCTTTTTCCCCTTATAGATGCCAGCAAGTAAGCAGTGAAATAATTTCTTGTTTTAGATCCATTATATTTTTGTTCTTCTTTCATTTTCTACCTCCGAAATTTGAAATCAATAAGTTTCCAAATTTCAGAGGTGGAGATCTGCATCTGTGAAGGATATTTTTATTTTGGTAAAAGAAAACGCCGAACCACATTTCTTCTGGCTCGACATCTTTCTTATCCCATGCATCATCCTGCACGGTGACTTCATATATTAACGCATATACTGCATATAAATAACCCTTTTGGCACCCCTGCAAAAGCAAGATTTTTTTGACGAATCATTACACAAGTGCCTTGTCTTTCCTTGCAACATAGATGCTCCTCCCTTGTAGGTTCTCCTGCCCCGCAATTCACATTATATTGCGTATCTTCATGCACTATAATGCGTTTCTCTTACTATCAATCTACGATAAAATAAAACAATAAGTGAGGTGATGCGGATGCTGATGGATACCGTCAAGAAAAAATTAGGCTATATGGTAAGAAGTGAAAGAGAAAGGCGTGGTCTGTCACAATCAAGACTTGCAGAACAAGCCGGTGTGTCCACCCGGACCATTTCTGATATTGAAACCTGTAATGGCAATCCGGAACTTGCAACTTTAATCCCAATCGCTCAATTTCTGAATATTTCAATTGATGCAGCTGTTCAGGATGAACGAAAGGAACCGGACACTACTACTTATCAGATTATGAAAGAACTGCAAAACTGCTCTGAAGACGAGCGGCAAATTGCCCTACGCACCTTGCGTGGGCTTCTTTCTGCATTGAAAGAAAAGGATCCACTCAATTAAGCCTTTTTCTGACAATATCTGACTTTTGATTATACGGATGAAATCTGTGAGAAACCTGTGCGAAATCTGTGGGGTTCCTGTGAATTGGCATAAATGTGCAACAAAAAAGAAGCACTCAAAATCCGATGCTTCTTTTTTCTTTTCTATCTATTTCTAAATGCACTCATTGCATCTCTAACGCTTTTGGCAACTTCAGGTGCAAGGACAAATTCAGATATCTTCTGTTTCTCTATTACATCTTCCTCTGTTTCTTCTTCCACTTGAACATTCTCCTGTTTTGAAAAATAATTCTGCATTGCTTTTTCCACTTCTTGCTTTACCAATTCCAACATCATAATCTGCAAAGCTTCTTGGTTCAATACAGCCCCTTTTTCTGTACTGCCGCCATCTATATGAGCAACCACTGCTGATGCGATTAAGTCGGCTTTATCCCTTACGGAATTTAAAATCTCTGCCGCACATACATGTGTCGGCTTTGTTTTATCAAATCCAAGTGTGAATTTATAGGGATTCTTTTTCTCCACATTTATCACACTCCTCTACATAATCTGAAACAGTCTGTCATATCCTTTGGCATTGGCAGAAATATCCTCAATAAAGGTATATTTCCCCAGACGGTCCGATTGTTCCAGAAAATGGCTCAATAGCTTTGCCCCGCCTCCAATAAATACCGTATATGCTGCTTTGGTATCTATGCCTCTTTCTCGAATACTGTTCAGCAGATCCTTTACAAAATCCTGCACCATACCTTCTGTCATACGGACTACAGCCTCTTCATAAAACTCTGTGTTTCCCTGAAGGATACTGTCAATATCACTTTCCTCTAACAAAATATCATATTCACTGTTAATCCCGGAAATAATCTTGTTATACATGGTAATCACACCTTTTTCCATAGAATCACAGGCTTCCATATCCGGATTACCTTTCCGCATCAGCAGATAGTCTGTAGTAAATCCTCCTATATCAATTCCTACTACTTTGGGAATCTGCTGCAGCTTTTCAATCATAGTCATCATAGCCGCATAGTCCTGTGGAAATGCCATTACCTCTCCAATGGTGATATGATATGTCCTACCACAGTAATTGATATCATGGATTTTCCCTTGTCTTTTAAAATATGCTTCATACCGTTCACAAAGTTCTGCATAATGCTTGGGTGGCAGCCCAATCGGAAGATCCACCTGAATGACATCCTCCGGCTGAATTTGAGGGTTTTCCTCCAGCTCTTTTACGATTGCAAATAGAGTAAGGATAAAAAATCGATCATCCTGCGTTTTATCTCTTTGATAAGGAATCCTATTTTCACTCAGCACATAATACTTTCCCTCATAGAACAGGAACTTTTCCCCTCTGGCAGGCTTTTTATCCTGAATGGTAAGCCCTGTCGTAAATACCTGGGAACAGGTTTTCATATTTCTATTGCCATGGTCTACCGCAATCCGAACTTTTTTTATCATAAAATCATCTCTCCTTTTTTTCTTTATACTTCTCTTGTACGCAGAGCTTCCGTACAAAGCAACTTTTTTTCAAAAAAATATCCTGTCTGCAGCATTTTGCTACAGACAGATGCTTTCTTCCTATATAATAATTTTTAACATTTATCTTTAAACCACCATATATTTCCAGTCCTCATTCGAATTATTTCTCTTTATAAAAAATTAATCTGTTCTGCCTTTTGAGGCAAAATCTTTTTAAACAGTTCCATATAGCGTTCGTATCCGGCTGTAATCAATGGACCACGAAGTGATGTTTCTGACCAAAGTAGCAGTTCTTCTTCCTCTGAATAATACGGAATATTACTAACTGTAAATTTCCCGCCAAAATAATGGGGTGTACTGACTTTCAAAAAATCCTGCATATCCTGCTTTGTCGATACCAGTGGCAAACCTTTCATTTTTCGCACAAAAAAAGCCTCTACCACATCGGGTAAGAAGCCTTTCTTTAAATAAGCATTTGCTCTGCCAAATATTTGGGTTGAACACTCCAGCCGTACTTCTCTTTCTTTTTCGCTGCAAGTTGTATCCAGCACAACCTCTGCCAATGCCTTTGCATATTCAAAATCTAACATCTGTTATTCCTCCATTTTTATTTTCTGTTTCAGTTTTCCATGTACTAAATAGCGATAATCCTTTCGGGTATTTACACAAGTTGATAAGGTCACTACCTGATCCTCCTCGGTAACTGTCATCCCTGTGTTATACTCAGCACTTCTTTGTAGTGTTTCCAGAAAAACTTCATAGTCCTCAGAAGTAGGAAAATCATAAGTATATGCTGGATGATCCGTCGGTGCTGCATAACAGGAAAAAATCTGATACTCATAAATATATCCTGGCACATACATATAAAAACAGGGATAGTTTCGATAAAGTGCCTGTGACTGATACTGATCCAGGGTTCCAAACATGCTCCCATCCTTCATATTATGCCCATAGATAATGGAATTTCTGTCTGATAAATTCTCCTGGTTGTGAAAGTCCATAAAAATACTGCCACTTTTATGATTTTCTCCCGTAATCAGGTGATGCAGATAATAGTCATTATCCCTCCCCTGGACTACCGGATAACTAATTTCCAAACCAGGAATCTCAATCCATGCAATGACATCTGGATTGATTTCTTCCAGCTTGTTAAAATCCACCTGTAGGACTCCCTGCTCTGCGACCTCCTCTGGTGTTTCCCCTGGAACCGCTTCTGGTGACAGGTCTTGATCCTCTATCTTTTGTGTAAACCCTTCCATCTGCTCATAGACTTTTTGACTTTCCTGATAATTCAAATAAATTTGCAGTATCCTTCCTCCTGCAAATAAAAAAACAGCAATGGCTACAAGCATAAATATACCGTAAATTTTCTTTCGTTTCATCGAATCCTCCTCTTCCATAAGACCGGACAACTTGCCCGGTCCATATTCACCCTGTATTTTTCAATACATAGTAATAATCATCAATTCCTTTGATCTGTCCATTCCACTCACCATAAGGATCCATGTCCCAAACCATACGGCTCATGGAAATAGACAATCCACTACAGATTTCATACACCTTTCTACAAGCGTTCTGTAGAATCTGCCGTTTCTGCATCTTATGCGGACAATAAAAAGTGGCTGATTTACGTTGACAGGCATCACATTTTTCGGAATCCCCGTCACAATATACCTTCATTTTTTTATCCATATCATACGCTTCATATAGGTGCTGCAGATGCCTGCTTTTCAACATTTCCAAAACTGGCTTTAAATTTCTGTATTGATTCACACCTGCAACACAAATGAACGTATCCCCTGATAAATAGTGAGCTATCGTGCCTTTTAATGCGCCTTCTGTTAAATAGATCTGTTCTGCGTCCAGGTTTCCTATGACATGTACCGGACTTCCTGATGATACTCCATTTTTAAATTTCACACTGGAAAGCCAGATATACTTCCGTCCCTCCATTACCTGATCCAACCGAATCTGAAATCCTTGTATTTTTCCTTCCGGGGATTGAATTGGTATTAAAATCCCGGAATTTTTAGAACTAAAATTAATTGTCCATTTCCCATCTTGATCTTCATAAAATCCAGGCACACCTTTTACTGTCTGTCCGGATTCCAACAGTTTCTGTACCATATTTTTAATTCCAAACAACGGTACACTACGATACCTCTGTATCTCGATCTGTTCTTCCGTCAGCCCTCTTTTTTTAAGATCCTCCTGGTGTTTATCATTTAATGTCAATAAGGACAACATCTCCTGATATGTTCGGTCAATGACATCTGCATCTGCCAACTCGGCATTGAAAATTACTACAGGCTCTTTTTTAGGAGCTACCTGATAATTTGTTCTGTACTCTCCCTTTCCCAGAGCTTCCCGGATTTGCCGATTTGCCTCTGCGCTGGAAACACCATGCAGTCTTCCGTATAATTCCAGCATTCCGCCGGAAGCATCACACCGATTACACCGAAACACATTTTTCTGAAGATTAACATTCATTTTTCCTTTTGTTTCTCCACAAAATGGACAATTCACATCCATCGATGAAGAATTCTTATGCCGTACTCTAAGCTGCAGTAAATGTACAACATCTGTGATATCGTAGTTAAAGCCTGACATATCATACACTCTATGGCTCCTCCTTTCTTCCACAGCCAATAAAGGCTGTGGAAAGAATGATGATCACCGGCTATTTGTTATGCTTTTGCAAGAATTACTCTGGCTGCTGCCGGTATAAAATGGTTCTGTCCATGATACTGCTCTGCGAACCATTGCAAGCTGGAAGGACTTTCCATCGCAACCTGCCCCATAGTTTTTCCGCTAAATTTTCCTTTTCCTGTTATGGCAACTTGGATTGCCTGCTCATAACTCATCCATTTCACCAGTTCTTCCACCGGCATATTGGGAGCCAGAGATTGCGGCTTAGATGGCATCTGCTGCTGGTGAGGTATCTGCTGCATAGTTGGTGCAACACCACCACTTGCCGAACTCATTACCGGATTAGTCATCTGTCCACTCCCCGTTGCCCTGCTAATTGTATTTCCATTCGCTTGTGCTTCCTGGTAAAACTGCTCCATCATCTGCTGTCCTGGCATTGCTTGCGTCTGAAATGCTGGCATCGCCCCTGCCGGCTGATTCGGTGTCTGTTGCATTGCAGGTGCCGGATTTTGTGCCGGCATCGCAGCCTGCATCGAAGTTCCCTGGTTTACAGGAATTCCTGCATCTACCTGCATGGGATCATTACCTTCCCCTACATCAGCAAATTGCAGACCATATCCCGCATCTGCCAAAGCTCGCCCAATCGCTGCGGTTTCTGCCATTTCAAGAAATTTATCTCCAAACTGTGTATCTGTTGTACGAAATTTCTGCGAAAAGGAATTGGCAATATAATTATTCTCCTGATCACACTTATCCAGATAAATCCTGGCTTCTACAACTGCCATATTTTCTGTAAAATGAACAATCCGGCTGATAATCTTGCCTGTAGGATTTACCAGACGGAACCACAGCTTCCGATATTTCACATCCAGATACCGTTGTTCCTCCTGCCCTTCATTAGAAATAACTCTGGCAAGTTCCAGAGGATAAAATCCTTCCACTTTATTCAGTTCTTCTACTGCTTTTGACTTGTTATATAATAATTCGCTCATTGCCTGCTCCTTTCTTTGGAACCGGCAGGACATCCCTTTATAAAGTAATAACCTGCCAATTCTCAACATTGAACTATTTTGCTATTTTTTTACACAGCCCGGTTGCAAATTGTTGTCGGGATCTGTCTATTACTCTGTGGCTGATACCGTTCACAATACTGTTGTATTTTTGCCGCCAGCATCGTCTTTCTGGTACCTGTATCATCTGTATGAATTGCCTGACAAACAGCTTTCCATTCCCCAACAATATAAACGCGCAGCTTCGCCCTGGTAATCCCTGTATAAAAAATATTCCGCTTCAGCATGGGATAAAAAGCTTTTAGCCACGGAATGATAACCACGTGGCACTCACTTCCCTGGCTTTTGTGTATGGTTATGGCATTTGCATGTTCCATCATCTCCACCTGCTCTGCCTCATACTTCACCCTGCGTCCGTCTGTAAATACGATTTGAACTATTGGGTTGTTATCCTCATCCTCAGAAATCTGTACCAAAGTACCTAAATCTCCATTACTGGCAACTTCTGTATTTTTGTTTTGAAGGATTCGGTCACCTTCTCGGAATATCTCACCGCCAAGATGAAGCTCTTGTTTCCCGGATACAGGAGGATTTACATCATCCTGCAGACTGCGGTTCAGTTCCAAGACACCGGCTGCACTTCGCACTTTGTATGGAGAAAGTATCTGTACCTGCTCCATACCATACACCTGAATTTCCTTGAGATAAATATTCTTAACAATTTGTGCTGCTGCATCTGCTCCTGAACATTCAATCATCTGGAAATCATCTCCCCATTGCAGATTTGTTTTTCCTTCGTTGATAAGCTGGGCATTTATGGGGATATTGCTGTCCTTCCCCTGACGATAGACCAGATTTAAAACAGTAACCGGTATTTTCCCACACAAAATAAGCTGACGGAACACATCTCCTGCTCCTACAGAAGGAAGCTGGTGGACATCTCCGACCAAAAGCACTCTGGCTCCTGCTTTTACCTTGTAAAAAAATTCATAGGCAAGGTGCATATCTACCATAGATACCTCATCCACATTAATAAAATCTGCGGACAATTCATCTATAAGTGCTTCATAATCTCCGTCACCAAAAAGCCCCAGTGCCATGTGCATCGTAGTTGCATCCCCACTTCCGGTACTCTCTGCCATTCGCCTTGCGGCACGACCAGTTGGTGCCATCAGTTGGACTTTATTCCCGCATTTTTTCTGATAGATATACAAAATGACCTTTAAAACCGTTGTTTTACCGGTTCCAGGTCCTCCAGTAATAATGCTGATCGGGTTTGCAAAAACCATACGTACTGCTTCTTTCTGCTGTTCGGATAATGTTATGTTTAAATCTTTCTGTGCTTCCTCCAGTTCCTTTTCAATCGTAAGAACTGGAATTCGCTCATACAATTTTCTTGCAATCATAGAAGCAGTGTCATCTTCTTCCTGATACTGTTTGGTAATGTAAATCCTATTTTCTTCTACCACGATACTGTCTTGCATAACCAGACGATAGATCACTTTTAAAATTTCTGTTTCTGTCACCGGCTGAAGATCCGGTTCTTTATTTAGAACTTTCAAGGCATCTTTTACCAGAATTTCCTGCTCCAGATACAAATGTCCGTTTTGCTTCATGGCTTCCCGCAACACATAACTGACACAGCCGGAAATGCGCATAGGATCATTCGTTGCAGCACAACACTGCCTTGCAATGGCATCCACAGTGAGAAAACCAAACCCCTTAACAGCACAAAGGATATAAGGCTGCTTCCGAATGATTTCTACGGATTGATCCCGAAACTTCTGAAGAATCATATTTGCTTTTTTAGGAGTAACATGAAATGGTGATAAAAAGGTCATCAATTCCCGGAATACTTTATTTTTTCCAAAGGAATCCACAATACGGTCCAGTTTTTGCTGAGATATCCCCTGAATTTTTAATAATTCCTGTGGATATTTTTCCATCACCTCTAAGGTATCCAGACCAAAACGATTGACAATCCTTTCTGCCGTTTTGGGACCAATTCCTTTTAAAGAACCACAAGAAAGGTATCCTAAGATACCTTCCCTTGTTCTAGGTACAACCTCTAAAAAAGTTTCCACCTTGTATTGTGTCCCATAGGAACTTGTTTCCCACTCGCCTTCCATCTCAATTTCGATCTCATCCGTAAGCGGAAGGTCATATCCTTTGGCAGTAAACGCAATGATTTTTTTCTCTGCCCAAAACTTATCCCTGGCAGAAAGAGGAACTTCCTGATTCAGTGTGGAAAATAATGCAACCGTATATCCGTTTTCCTCATTTTGAAAAATCTTACGTATATATTTGCACCTCATCGTCTATGTCCCTCCAGTTCTCTACTTTCATCAATTCCCCTGGTTTCATCTTGGAGTCATACCAATAAATATCCTTTCCTTTTACAAATGCTGTCTGAATCTCGCTTCTCATTCCCTCGCTGATATGTGAACCACAAATGATCAATACTTCACATAAATCCAACATCAAAACTGCAATCTGCATTGCAGTTTCCCGTTCTTCCGGGATACGGTCATCTAACATTAATGGAAGATGAGCATGTGAAGCAAAAGTACGGCAATGATACAGCCTTTTCATCTGCATGAGATAGTATTTTGCCAGTTCCATATTATGCTGCACTCCCTCTGGATTCGGGGCAGACAGCGGAGAACAGATATATGCCTTTTTTCCTTGTAACATTATGCAACCTCCTTTTTAATCCGGAAAATCCTGCTTTCTGTAGTACTTGTGTATTCTTCGTAGATATCCGGATGCTGATTTTTCAGTTTCTCCATATTTTCTTTTCCAATCTGGGTGCGTATCGTAGGATTATAAGTAATCCGGTAACGGAAACTCCCATCCTCGATCACTGCCTTACACCCTTGTCCAAGAAGCTCGACAAACGGTACGCTCAATGCACGTTGTTCCGCTTCAATCTCCTTTTTTCTTTTTTCCAATTGGGATTTTTCTTCAGATAATTTAAGATATTTTTCAAGACTGCGTGATTCCAAGCTAGATATGCTGATTTCAGGAATTGATTTGTCTGCGTAACCCTTATATTTCCGGATACTAGCCAAAATGAGATCTGGCTTCCCGGAATACGGTGGTTCTATTTTCTTCTCCACATATTCTTCCCAGAAGTATTTCTCCTGTTCAATAAGTTCTTCTTCCTCCATTCTATCCCGTTCCAGACACCGATAAACAAATTCATTTTCATTGTTTCCATAAAGGCAGGCAATATATGCTTTATTCATATTCATGACTGCAAGATAATGACGAACCTGCAAAACATAGTTTTCAGGAATCCCATCATCTGCCCATTTGTCTTTTGCATTGTAATTGCAGGTCTTACATTCCAAAATTCCAATGCTTCCATCTGGGAAACGGATAAAGTAATCCACATCCGCCAACATAAACGGATATAGCGGATGCCGGAACATTTTTCGTACAGGGAAAACTTCAAGCCCCGTCTTCTTTGCAAAAATCATGGCAACCAAATCTTCCAGGCGGTGTCCCACTTCTTTCGCTACCCAGTTTTCTTCCTCTTCTTCGATTACTGGCGTAACACCAATTTTATCGAAATACAAATCCCTGATTGTCGCAAATGGGGATAAGCCCATGATTGCCGCTGCATCGCTTCCTCCAATGCCAAGGCGCCGGTAATCCAACCACTCTTCTCGGCTCAAATCTGCTGTATCAACAAGAACTTCCGGCTGATAATTTAATGCTGTATTCATCTCATTTCCTCCTTATAATTTAATCGTTCCATATACATCAAACCCTTTCCAGTCAAAGACCAGTGTTTTTGCAATGTCTTCTTCCAATTTTAAAATCCGTGGTGCAGAAAACCCTTCACAAGCAGCAAAGAAAGCAGCTTCGTGCATGGCAAAATAAAGGTCATGAGCGGTACATGGTTCTTCTCCATATTGTCCCACAAAAAGATCTACTACTTCATTTCGGATTTTCTGATTGATTTTAAGTTCCTTCATAATCAGATGCAGGCAGTTTACAGGGTTTTGGATATCTATATCCATCAAACCAACAATTCCTTTAACTGCTTCCTGATAACGGGAAAAAATTTTGTCCAGATTATTCCGGAAATCCTGTAAGGTCGCCCCTCTATCATGGGACAGTTTGATAGGACTTCCCAGGTTAATGACACGGTTACTGGTTTGCGAGAGCATCATGGGATACAGATTCACACCACTTACTGCTACATCAGAAGTAGTCAGGCGCAGTGCAGGAGCTAGGCTCTTATCCTCAATTCCATGATCTTCCAAAGCCTGGTGATAAGTATCCAAAAGTTCCTGATTTCCTCCTAAAGTCCACATAGCAGACACAATGGAATGGTCAAAACTTCCAGAACCCTCCAGATAAGTACTTCCCTTAAAATGTGCTTTCAGATAATCACTTGTCATATTGAAGATTGTCTGCATATCCAGTACACAGTAATCATGATCATCACCGCCATGTACTGCAGATACTTTTCCATCTGCCACCTTGATTAAGGCATCTCCTTTCGCTACCTGAAGACAGTAGTTTACTACCTTTGCATAAGTAGCTTTCTCCAGTTTCTTTAATCCTGTTCCATTAATGCCGGCTCTTTTCAGAATTGTATGGATAGCACAGTCACGAACCGGATAAAAATCCTTGTTCACTTTTAATACCAACTGGGTATTCTTTTCTGTATCCTCTACTATTCCTTCCAGTTCTTTTTCACAGGCTTCTTCAATGGTTTCTGCCTCCTTTTCCAATGGAACCAGTTTTAGCATCCTGGTAGGCTTACGAATCCACTTGGACTGCTTTGCCCTCTCAGCCAGAAATTCCAGCATCTCCGTTGTACTTGCAAATGTAGTGCAAAACTCATCTGCATAAATCTTTGTTTCTTTCATGTGTGTACCACCTTTCTTAAATTTATTTATCCATAAACAGCCAAAGCTGATTGTGGCAATCCTGCCTTTCATTAGGGCATAAAAAAAGAATGAAAAGTGAAGTATTCCTTCGCTATCCATTCTCATATCCCTGATAATATTACCGAAAAAACAAAAGTGCCGCTATTGCCCCATAAGGACAGATAGTGACACTTTATACAATCATAAACAACTTATGCGGAATAAGCAGCCTTACTGCTCTCCTTGAGTCTTCGGATTTATACAAATCCAAAACTCCCCCTATGGGTACGCATAAAATTAACTATAGCAGTATAGTAGCACATGATATAGTATATGTCAATCTTCATGCACAATATATTGTATGTTTTTAAATACTATGCTTTGCATATATGACTTCAATTAGAATATTGAAATATCACGTATCCCATCTCTCTTTTTTCAAGTTTATAGAAAAATTTTTAATAAAAAGTACATAATCTGTTCAATCTGAAAAAATCTCAGTTAATTACTTAATGAAATTGTTAAGACAAAACCAAGTCTTACGCTATTGTACCTTGATAATTTTATACCTTATCAGGAAATGTATATAGGTGCTGCAGATAGTGTCGCATAAATGCACGCCTGCAGCTTGATGATTACATAGTAACACCTCATACGTGCATGAAACATGGCATAGGAAACGGTTTCCTGATATGTCTACTCTTTCATTAATCTAATTTATAGAGGTGATTATATTGAGTGAAACAGACAATCTCTTTAAAGCATACTCCGTTCAGGAGATAGCATCCATGCTCGGCATTGGAAAAACAAAAACCAGGGAACTTCTTGACAGTGGAATTCTTCCCGTTACAAAAGTTGGGCGGCAATATTTTACTTCACCAGCTTCTATTCAGGAGTTTCTCAAGAAAAACATAGGAAAGCAAATATTCTTTTAGGCCCTTTAGAAAGTTATTGTCAATCAGGCTTGGCTATATTAAAATAGACCTTATACCTGATTTGGCATGAATATCTCATTAAAGAAAGGGAACTATTCATGGCGAGAACAACGAAAGGTACACAACAAAAAAGAAGATCCAAAGGGGATGGATCACTATTTCCAAATAAGAGAGGAGGATGGACTGCCCGATATAGAAAAAAAGGGCTACCGGACAAGGAGTTTAATGCTCCTACCAAAGGAGAAGCGAAAGCATTATTAGATGACTGGAAGATAAAAGTGGCAATACAAGACGCAATTACTTCAAACATCAAAGTACAGGACTATGCGAACAAATACTTATTCCGCAAAAGTCTCATGGTTGAAGCTGGCAAATTCAAACAAACCAGCCTAGATCGATTAGAAAAAACATACGAAAATCATTTAAAAGATACGGATGCTTTTAGCAAAACATTTTCTAATCTGACTGCTGATGATATTACAGCAACGATTAATGCCAAAAAGGAAATCCTGAGTTATTCATCATTAAAGAAAATTTACTTATTTTGGTCTGCAATGATTAAAACAGCAATTTCTCTCGGCGAACTGCCAAAAAACTTTTCTGATATTTTAAATCGGGTGATAATGCCGGAAGAATCCGTTCTTCCTGTAGAAACAAAGGAAATCTCAATCATCCCACCAGAACATGAGCAGATCATAAAAGAAATTGCAATGGAACCCAGTCCAAATAAAAATGAACGCTATTTGTATAGATATGGTCCTGCCATTGTATTCCTTTTAAACACAGGTTTACGTGGTGGTGAATTGCTTGCATTAGGTCAATCTTCTATCGTGCCCTTTTTAGGACGGCGTGGCATTAAAATCACACATACGCTTAGCAGGGTTAAAAACAGAGAGGCCGGTTCCAAAAAAAAGACTAAAATGATTTTGACTCCTCCAAAATACCCAAATAGTTTACGGACTATTCCATTAAACAAGGAAGCTGAATTTTCACTATCATGTATGATGGAGCTATACGATAAAAATCGGGTTTTTCCAGATTTGATATTATCTACGCAAAATGGTGTCAGCCCTACAATCCAAAATTTAGCCAATACGCTAAAGAAAATTTGTAAGCGTGCTGAGATTCCAGAATATAATCTTCATGCACTACGGCACACTTTTGCAACAAATCTGATCCGGCAGACTCACAATATGGGAGAAATAAAGGAAGCTGCTGAAATCATTGGCGATAACTATGAGGTGATCATGCGTACTTATGTTCATACAGACAGTGAACGTAAGGTAAGTTTAATTGATGCTATGATTGCATAAATCATCCGCTTAACAGAGGTAATGGTTGTCTACAGTATGATGGCACAGGCTGTAACAACCAAAATTCTGCCACCTTATCGTCCACCTTACGAAACGATTTTACTTGATTTTATAAGGTTTTTAACGGTTTTTGGCGGACATATCTATAAATATTAAAGCATGAAAACTTATATTTTAGAATTAATTTTTTAAAAAAGGGAATTGGATTATGGAAAAATGGACTTGTAGAAAAAATTGTGAACTTTTTCTTTCCTATAATTTTGCCACCTTATTTTTTTAGACAGAATTATAGGATTTTGAAAAAAGAAAAAGCCTCGAAAACCTTGATTTTCTGGGCTTTTTAAGAGGCGCAGACCGGATTTGAACCGGTGAATACTGGTGTTGCAGACCATTGCCTTACCACTTGGCTACTGCGCCGTATTTAGTTATTTTGCACAATTATTGGGTTTGTAGCTCCCCCTGTTGGACTCGAACCAACGACACTGCGGTTAACAGCCGCATGCTCTACCGACTGAGCTAAGGAGGAATAGATATATTATTTGACTCCTTAGTTTGTGGTGTTGCAGACCTTTGCCTTACCACTTGGCTATGGCGCCATAACTTATATAATTTATTATATGAGCCAAATGAATCATTTATGCTCAAATGACTCCTACGGGAATCGAACCCGTGTTACCGCCGTGAAAGGGCGATGTCTTAACCGCTTGACCAAGGAGCCTTATTCGTCTTTTCACTTTTAGAAATGATTATTTCTAAACTCCCCAAGTTGGACTCGAACCAACGACAACTCGGTTAACAGCCGAGTGCTCTACCGACTGAGCTATTGAGGATTAACCTAAAGATATTATACCTTCAAAATCACATACAGTCAACTACTTTTCTAAGTTTTTCTCTTCCATCCATTCTCCTATCACCACTTGGTTATGCCCTCGACCGATTAGTAACAGTCAGCTCCATACATTACTGCACTTCCACCTCTGTCCTATCTACCTCGTCGTCTTCAAGGGGTCTTACAACTTGCGTTGGGATATCTCATCTTGAGGGGGGCTTCACGCTTAGATGCCTTCAGCGTTTATCCCGTCCCGGCTTGGCTACTCTGCCATGCACTTGGCAGTGCAACAGATACACCAGCGGCCAGTCCACCCCGGTCCTCTCGTACTAAGGGCAGCTCCTCTCAAATATCCTACGCCCACGCCGGATAGGGACCGAACTGTCTCACGACGTTCTGAACCCAGCTCGCGTACCGCTTTAATGGGCGAACAGCCCAACCCTTGGGACCTACTTCAGCCCCAGGATGCGATGAGCCGACATCGAGGTGCCAAACCACTCCGTCGATGTGAACTCTTGGGAGTGATAAGCCTGTTATCCCCAGGGTAGCTTTTATCCGTTGAGCGATGGCAATCCCACTTTATACCACCGGATCACTAAGTCCTACTTTCGTACCTGCTCCACCCGTCGGTGTCGCAGTCAAGCTCCCTTCTGCCTTTGCACTCTTTGAATGGTTTCCGACCATTCTGAGGGAACCTTTGAGCGCCTCCGATACCCTTTCGGAGGCGACCGCCCCAGTCAAACTCCCCACCTGACATTGTCCCCCAGCCGGGTCACGGCTGCTGGTTAGAAACCCAGTACTGCAAGGGTGGTATCCCAACAGCGACTCTGTATCTACTGGCGTAAATACTTCTCAGTCTCCCACCTATCCTGTACATGCAATACCGAATCCCAGTATCAAGCTGGAGTAAAGCTCCATGGGGTCTTTCCGTCCTGGCGCAGGTAACCAGCATCTTCACTGGTATTTCAATTTCACCGGGTGCATTGTCGAGACAGTGCCCAAATCATTACGCCTTTCGTGCGGGTCGGAACTTACCCGACAAGGAATTTCGCTACCTTAGGACCGTTATAGTTACGGCCGCCGTTTACTGGGGCTTAAGTTCAAAGCTTCGCTTACGCTAACCTCTCCCCTTAACCTTCCAGCACCGGGCAGGCGTCAGCCCATATACTTCACCTTTCGGTTTTGCATAGACCTGTGTTTTTGCTAAACAGTTGCTTGGGCCAATTCTCTGCGGCCAGTTCTCACTGGCACTCCTTCTCCCGAAGTTACGGAGTCATTTTGCCGAGTTCCTTAACAATGCTTCTCCCGTCGGCCTTAGGATTCTCTCCTCATCCACCTGTGTCGGTTTACGGTACGGGTATGATATAAACAATAGCGGCTTTTCTTGACGCATGGCTCACGGGCTTCCCTACTCTCAGTTCGGTCCGCATCACGTCTTCAGATTGAGAAGCGGATTTGCCAACTCCTCTCCTACTTCGCTTGCACCGGGCTTTCCATTCCCGGCTCCCGCTCTCCACACGTGTCCCCACAGTTCTGTTATATCATAGTACAGGAATTTCAACCTGTTGTCCATCGACTACGTCTTTCGACCTCGCCTTAGGCCCCGACTTACCCAGAGCAGATCAGCTTTACTCTGGAAACCTTAGATATTCGGCCGGAAGGATTCCCACCTTCCTCTCGCTACTCATTCCGGCATTCTCTCTTCTTAAAAGTCCACTGCTCCTTCCGGTACAGCTTCTTCCCTTTAAGAATGCTCCTCTACCAATTGATTACTCAATTCCACAGCTTCGGTAGTGTGTTTCAGCCCCGGACATTTTCGGCGCAGGACCTCTCGACTAGTGAGCTATTACGCACTCTTTGAATGTATGGCTGCTTCTGAGCCAACATCCTAGTTGTCTTCGAAATCCCACATCCTTTTCCACTTAACACACATTTTGGGACCTTAGCTGGTGGTCTGGGCTCTTTCCCTTTCGACTATCCAACTTATCTCGTATAGTCTGACTCCCATACATCATCTACGCGGCATTCGGAGTTTGATATTCTTCGGTAAGCTTTGACGCCCCCTAGGAAATTCAGTGCTCTACCTCCGCAAGACTCGTATGAGGCTAGCCCTAAAGCTATTTCGAGGAGAACCAGCTATCTCCGGGTTCGATTGGAATTTCTCCCCTATCCACACCTCATCCCCACCCTTTTCAACGGATGTGGGTTCGGTCCTCCATTGCCTTTTACGGCAACTTCAACCTGGACATGGATAGATCACCCGGTTTCGGGTCTACTCTGACTGACTTCACGCCCTGTTCAGACTTGGTTTCCCTTCGGCTCCAGACCTTCAGTCCTTAACCTTGCCAGCCAGCGTAACTCGCCGGACCGTTCTACAAAAAGTACGCGGTTCATCATATAAAGATGTTCCACAGCTTGTAAACATATGGTTTCAGGTTCTCTTTCACTCCCCTCCCGGGGTCCTTTTCACCTTTCCTTCACAGTACTATGCGCTATCGGTCACTAAGGAGTATTTAGCCTTACGGGGTGGTCCCCGCTCATTCCCACAAGGTTTCTCGTGTCTCGTGGTACTCTGGATCCTGCCGTGCTCGCTCGCCTTTCATGTACGGGGCTTTCACCCTCTCTGGCTGGCTTTCCCAAAACCATTCTACTAGGCTTACTCATCACTTACGCAGTCCGAACCCCGGAATGCACGCATCCCGGTTTGGGCTCTTCCGCTTTCGCTCGCCGCTACTCACAGAATCGATGTTTCTTTCTCTTCCTCCGGCTACTTAGATGTTTCAGTTCACCGGGTTCCCTTCTTAACGTTATGTATTGGCGTTAAGATGACGGAGGTTTGCTCCGCCGGGTTTCCCCATTCAGATATCTCCGGATCATTGGATATTTGCTCCTCCCCGAAGCTTTTCGCAGCTTATCACGTCTTTCATCGGCTCTTAGTGCCAAGGCATCCACCATACGCTCTTTCTAGCATAACCAACTTGCTTCGTCCACGGGTATGGACTCCGCTACACATATCTAGCGTGATATGCGTTGGCAATAGTTTGTTGTTTTTATTCGTTTTCTCGAATCAGTTCTCATTTCTGCTCTTGCAAGCTTCCATGATCACCTCGGATGTCTTGATATTTTTCTTATCATTTCATTTCTGTATGCGATTTTCAAGGTACATATTGACTGTTTTATCAGTCATCAGAAAGCTAAATCTTTTCAGTTTTCTGATCACTGGTAAATCCAGTATCTTTTTTATAAATCTGGCAGCCACCTGCTCTCCCACACCGTCTCCAGTGCAGTACCATCGGCCGCTGAGGTCTTAACCATCGTGTTCGGGATGGGTACGGGTGTTTCCCCTCAGCGCATCGCCACCAGAAGCTTTTCGTTCTTTTCAGAACACTCATAACTAAACAATAGACTTCTTTCAATCCTTACTTCTTTCTTCCTTAGAAAGGAGGTGATCCAGCCGCACCTTCCGATACGGCTACCTTGTTACGACTTCACCCCAGTTATCGGTCCCACCTTCGGCAGCTCCCTCCTTGCGGTTGGGTCACTGACTTCGGGCGTTACTGACTCCCATGGTGTGACGGGCGGTGTGTACAAGACCCGGGAACGTATTCACCGCGACATTCTGATTCGCGATTACTAGCGATTCCAGCTTCATGTAGTCGAGTTGCAGACTACAATCCGAACTGAGACGTTATTTTTGGGATTTGCTCGGCCTCACGACTCTGCTTCCCTTTGTTTACGCCATTGTAGCACGTGTGTAGCCCTGCTCATAAGGGGCATGATGATTTGACGTCATCCCCACCTTCCTCCAGGTTATCCCTGGCAGTCTCTCCAGAGTGCCCGGCCTTGCCGCTGGCTACTGAAGATAGGGGTTGCGCTCGTTGCGGGACTTAACCCAACATCTCACGACACGAGCTGACGACAACCATGCACCACCTGTCTCCTCTGTCCCGAAGGAAAGCTCCGATTAAAGAGCGGTCAGAGGGATGTCAAGAGCAGGTAAGGTTCTTCGCGTTGCTTCGAATTAAACCACATGCTCCACCGCTTGTGCGGGTCCCCGTCAATTCCTTTGAGTTTCATTCTTGCGAACGTACTCCCCAGGTGGACTACTTATTGCGTTGGCTGCGGCACCGAAGAGCTTTGCTCCCCGACACCTAGTAGTCATCGTTTACGGCGTGGACTACCAGGGTATCTAATCCTGTTTGCTCCCCACGCTTTCGAGCCTCAACGTCAGTCATCGTCCAGCAAGCCGCCTTCGCCACTGGTGTTCCTCCTAATATCTACGCATTTCACCGCTACACTAGGAATTCCGCTTGCCTCTCCGACACTCTAGCTGCACAGTTTCCAAAGCAGTCCCGGGGTTGAGCCCCGGGCTTTCACTTCAGACTTGCACTGCCGTCTACGCTCCCTTTACACCCAGTAAATCCGGATAACGCTTGCCCCCTACGTATTACCGCGGCTGCTGGCACGTAGTTAGCCGGGGCTTCTTAGTCAGGTACCGTCATTTTCTTCCCTGCTGATAGAAGTTTAC
This sequence comes from Faecalimonas umbilicata, assembly GCF_042846195.1. Classification (NCBI taxonomy): domain Bacteria; kingdom Bacillati; phylum Bacillota; class Clostridia; order Lachnospirales; family Lachnospiraceae; genus Faecalimonas; species Faecalimonas umbilicata. The sequence continues at coordinate 169,059 of NZ_AP031411.1, read as the reverse complement.
ATACCGAAATACTTCATCCTTCACGCGGCGTCGCTGCATCAGGGTTTCCCCCATTGTGCAATATTCCCCACTGCTGCCTCCCGTAGGAGTTTGGGCCGTGTCTCAGTCCCAATGTGGCCGTTCACCCTCTCAGGCCGGCTACTGATCGTCGCCTTGGTGGGCCATTACCCCACCAACTAGCTAATCAGACGCGGGTCCATCTCATACCACCGGAGTTTTTCACACTCGATCATGCGATCACGTGTGCTTATGCGGTATTAGCAGTCATTTCTAACTGTTATCCCCCTGTATGAGGCAGGTTACCCACGCGTTACTCACCCGTCCGCCACTCAGTCACTTGAGCTTCCTTCCGAAGAATTCCATTCAAGTGCTTCGTTCGACTTGCATGTGTTAAGCACGCCGCCAGCGTTCATCCTGAGCCAGGATCAAACTCTCGTTAAAAGTGTTTGTTTCCAGTCAAGAATCACTACTAGCAATCCTATCCCTTTTACTGTTTTTAGGTTGACATTTCTGTCTGTTCTGAAATTTTCTCATTTGTTCGAAATTTTCAGGGTTGTGTTGTCTATTGTTTAATTATCAATGTTCTGTTTTGCTTTTCGCAATCAGCTGTTTTATTTTATCACAGCATTTCTTACTTGTCAAGCACTTTTTTATTTTTATTTTTTCGTTATCACTTGTCGCGACAACTTCTATATCTTATCACTTTATTCTTTCTTTGTCAACAGTTTTTTTATTTTATTTTTCATTTCCTGTTAACTCTGATGAAACATTTCAAAAAATATAGCCACTGCTGTTTGCAGCGACATTTATAATATCATCTTATTCAAAAACTGTCAATACATTTTTTATTTTATTTCAAAAAGCTTTACTCTTTCTTCTCTACCGCTTTCTTATCTCATCCATAATTCATTCGCAATTCCCGGCACGGGATCCGACTTCATGCTGATTTGCACTATTCTTTTTCGAATCCCCGTACCTCAGGAAAATTTTTAAACCTAGATAATCAAACGATTCCCAAGCTTTTCAGACTAAAACAGATTTTTTACCGCCGGATAGATATTTTTAAATTTCTGATATCTTTCCTCGTATTTTTCTACAAGTTCCTTTTCCGGCTCTACGGTATCGACAGTCTTCACAAATTGCTTTGTCGCTGTTTCAACATCCGGATATTCCCCACACCCGACCGCTGCAAGCATGGCAGCTCCAAGCGCCGGTCCTTCTTCACTCTCTATCACTTCTACTTTTATGTTCATGACATTTGCAATAATCTTTTTCCAAAGTGGACTTTTTGCACCTCCACCGCAGATTTTCGTTCTCGCAATATTTATGCCAAGACTTCTCGCAACCTCAAGAGAGTCTCTTAATCCAAATGCCACTCCTTCTAAAACTGCCTGTGTCATTTCTTCCCGTGTTGTGTCCATAGACATTCCGATAAAAGCAGCCCGGACTTTTGGATCATTATGCGGAGATCTTTCTCCCATTAAATATGGAAGATAGAATACGTTATTCTCACCAAGTTTTGTAATACCTGCCTGTTCGTTTACAAAATCTGTTGTTTTCAATATTTCTTCTGACCACCACTTATTGCAGGATGCTGCACTTAGCATACATCCCATCAGATGATAGTTTCCATCTGCATGTGCAAAAGAATGAAGTGCATTATTTTCATCTACTTTAAATTTTTTACTGGAAATAAAAATCGTTCCGGAAGTTCCAAGAGAAATATTACACATTCCCTCTCCTACTGTGCCTGTACCCACCGCTGCCGCCGCATTGTCTCCGGCTCCTGCAATCACTTTTACCTCTTCCGTCATTCCAAGTTCCTCTGCAATATTCTTCTTTAAGGATCCTACGACCTCATAGCTTTCATATAGCTTCGGAAGCTGTTCTTCTGTAATACTGCATATCTCAAGCATTTCTTTTGACCAGCATTTATTTTTCACATCCATCAAAAGCATACCGGAAGCATCCGATACATCTGTACAAAATGTTCCGCACAATCGATAAGCAAGATAATCTTTTGGAAGCATGATTTTTTTAATTTTCTGAAAACGTTCCGGTTCATGACGTTTCATCCAAAGAATCTTTGGAGCCGTAAAACCGGCAAACGCAATATTGGCAGTATACTTCGAAAGTGTTTCTTTTCCGACTACTGTATTTAAATACTCTGTTTCTTCTCCCGTACGACCATCATTCCACAAAATCGCCGGTCTTATTACATTATCTTCTTCATCCAGGACAACCAATCCATGCATCTGTCCACCAAAACTGATTCCTGCAATTTGCGATTTATCACATTCTGCAGTCAGCTCTTTCAGGCCGTTCATAGATTGTTCGAACCAATCTTCCGGATTTTGTTCTGACCATCCAGGGTGCGGGAAAAACAAAGGATATTCTTTTGAAACTATTTTTTTAATTTCTCCGTTTCCATCCATCAGAAGCAGCTTCACAGCCGATGTCCCTAAATCGATACCTATGTATAACATATTTGTTTCCTCCAACTACCTTCCTGTTAACTTACCACACATTCATTACGGCTCAGTAAACGAACATAAAAATTCTGCAATCACTTCAATACAGCCTTCTACATCTTTCATATCCGCAATTTCTCCCGGTGTATGCATGTTGCGCAGTGGAACTGCTGTAAATACTACCGGTACCCCTTGATTGGAAAAATGAATCTCATCTGCATCCGTATAGCTTCTTGCACTTGCCGCCTCACGCTGTGTATGAATGCCGATGCGTTCTGCACATTCCTGCATTTTTTTATTCAACCGTTTGGATGCTAACGGACTATTGCAAAGAGATGGACCCCCTCCAAGAACAACATCTCCCGCTACTGCCGGATTTGGGAACCTGCTATAATCCGTACAATTCGTAACGTCTACAACGACGGCTGCTGTCGGCTGAATCCGTGTACTAGACCAATATGCCCCGTTTTTAACCGTCTCTTCGCCAACCGTCGCTGCTGCATAAACTCCTATCTCACAGCCTCTCTCCCTCGCTCTTTTTAATGCCTCCATAATTACAAAAACACCAATTCGATCATCGAATGCCCGCGCTGACAGTCTGCCATTTGCAAGTTCCCTTACTCCTGCATCCAATACAACCGTATCTCCAAGCGATACATATGCTTCCGCATCTTTTTTCGAAGTAGCACCGATGTCAATCAAAAAGTCAGAAGCTTTTAAATTATCTTGTTTAAACAATTCCCTGCTGCACTCTACAACACCATACACAATCCCCTTTTGCGTATGAATCCGAACTTTCTGTCCCGGATAATTCTGATGAATGATACCTCCACGCTCAATCGCCTGAATTCTGCCTTCCTCTGTAATCCTCGTGACAAGAAGACCAATTTCATCTGCATGTGCAGACAGCATGACTCTAACCGGACTTTCCGGATTTAAAATACAGATTACATCTCCCATTTCATCTGTCCATATCTCATCTGAAAAGGACTGCATGTGAGATTTTACTACTTCTTGTCCACACTCCTCACAGCCAGATACCGATATCTGCTCTAATAGTTTATCCAAAAATTCCCTATCCATCTTCTACACCTCTAATTGCTTTTACTTTTTATTGTTTGGCGCTATTTTGTAATACTGTGCCCGAATCCTTTCTAATGCTTCCTGTAGATAACTCCTTGACGTTGCAATATTGATCCTTATGAAAGAATCAGTATGCTTCCCATATCTGCTGCCCATATAAACAGATACCTTTGCATCTTCGATAAAAAACTTTTCTAACTCCTCCGGACTGATCTGAAGCTTTTCTGTTTGCACCCATGCCATATAAGTACCCTCTGATGGGATCACTTCCAGTTCCGGCATATTCTTTTCAAGATATTTTTTCAAAAACTCATAATTCTCATCCAGATATGCATTGACCTGTTCTATCCATTCATCACATTGCGTATAAGCCGCTTCCATAATACCTGCAGCAAAAATATTCGGATTATGAAGTCCCCAACGATCCATGGTTTCTTTCATCCGCTCCCTGATTCCTTGATCCGGAATCAATAAGTTCGACAAAATAACTCCCGGTACGTTAAATGTCTTTGTAATCGAATTACACACAATCATCCGTCCCTGAAGATCCTCTTGAAAGTGCAGGCACGACACAAATTTATGCCCTTTTTTCACAAAGTCTTCATGTATTTCATCCGATATCAAAAGCAGATCATATTCCTTACAAATATCAACTACTTCCTGCAGCTCCTCGATTTCCCAGACTCTCCCCGTTGGATTATGTGGATTACATAAAAGCATGATTTTTGCACAGACACCTTGCGCTTTCTTCTCGTCCAGATTTCTTCTCAATTGCTGAAAATCCATTTTATATCTACCGTTCTCCAACACAAGAGGACTTTCAATCATAACACGGTTATATTTCTCAACTGCATTTTGAAGCGCTGTGTAAGCCGGAGTATGAAGAACAATCCCATCTCCCTCATTTGTAAAAGTTTCCACTGCCATATTCAACGCCATATTAATTCTCGGAGAAAATACAACCCATTCGGTCTTAGTTTCTTGTTCATAACGACGCTTCATCCATTGAGAAACCAGTTCTTCATAATTCTCTGGCCAAATAGTATATCCAAACACACCTTTCTCAACAATGTTCTGCATTGCCTCTATGATTGGCTTTGGGGAGCGGTAGTCCATATCTGCCACTCCTAAATGCATCACGTCCGAGCCAAACAACGCATCCATCTCATCAAATTTTGCGCTGTTTGTATTTCTTCTGTCTATTTGTTCATCAAAATCATATTTCATAGATTATCCCTTTACTGCACCAGCCATTGAACTTTCCAAAATCTTCTTTGAACAGAACATAAATAAAAGAAGAATTGGAATAACTGATAGTGTTACTCCTAAATATATAACACCATAGTCCGTCTTGTATACCCCTTGCATCTGCTGTACCAAAATAGGAAGTGTAAATTTCTCCTGCGAGAACAAAAGAATAGACGGCTGAACAAATGAGTTCCAACATCCTACAAATGTGAAAATTGCCTGTGTAGCTACACCCGGAATAATTACCGGGAAAATAATTTTATTGAAAATTTTAAATTCATTGCAGCCATCAATCCTCGCACTTTCCATAAGTTCATTCGGAACATACGCATCTATATACTGACGGATCCAATATACCATAACCGGAGTTGCAAAACTCGGCATAATAATAGAAAGATAACTATCCAGCAATCCTAATCCATTCATCTCCTGGAAATATCCGATGATACCAAGCTGTCCTGGCAGCATCATCGTTGCAAGTACAATCCAGAACAAAACTTTGTTTCCGCGGAATTTATATTTTGCAAATCCATATGCCGTTAAAGCTCCAATATATGTAGAGATCAATGTATAAGTAACCGAAATAAAAATACTGTTCGCAAGTCCTCTCCAGATATTTACATTGTCTTGTAATCGTTTATAATTATCCATCAAATGGCTTCCTGGAAGCATTTGAAAAGATGTTGCTAAGGCTGCATTATCATGAGTACATCCAATAATCATATTATAAAATGGTACTATACTTATAATAGCCAGAAAAATCAAAACGATATAGGTCAAAATCCTGCCGATTTTTGCGTGGTTTTCTTTTTTTGCTTTCACACTCATTTAATACTGCTCCTTCTTTCCTGTTGTATACTTCATAAAGATAATAGAAAATACAATAATAATCACAAATAATCCATAAGAAATAGCTGCACCGTATCCATAATCTAAATTTGTAAATGCAATATTGTACATATACATAACCATCGTCAACAAGGATCCTTTCGTTCCTCCCATTTGACCGCCGAATGTATATGGAAGGTCAAATATTTGCAGACCACCTATGATGGAAGTTACAAATGCGAAGGTCATGATCGGTCGCATAAGCGGAAGAACAATTTTAAAGAAGGTTTGAACCTTTGTTGCCCCATCCACCTCTGCTGCCTCAAACAGTTCATAAGAAATACCACGAATTCCTGCTGTGAAGATAATCGTATAATATCCAAAATACTGCCAAAACAGAACAAATGCAACAATCAACTGTGATAAGATCGGACTTCCTTTCCAGTTGATCGGTTCCGAAATAATATGCAAAGAGGTAAGTAACTGGTTCACGCTTCCGACTTTCCAGTCAAAGAGTAAGCTGAATAAAACACCGAGCGAAACTGCTGTGACAAGATTCGGAAAATAGAAAACCGTTTTAAAGAAATTAGATCCTTTTAATCTTCTCTGATTCAATAAAAATGCAAGCACTAATCCGAATACCATCTGTGGTATCATCGAAAGCAGCGCAATGAATATTGTATTCCCGATCGACTTGATAAACATCGGATCATGTAACAATCTGGCATAATTGGCTAATCCAACAAATTGTTGTTCTCCAAATCCATCCCATGTCATAAAGCTTAATTTAAACGTATAAAGAATCGGATACAGCGTAAACCCCAGGAACACAATAATATATGGGGCAATAAAGAAATATCCTGCATTATTTTTATCTATTTTGTTTCGTTTTTTCTTTGTTTTTGCGGACACTTTTTTGTAATCCTCCTTCCGACTAAAAAAGCTGCTTCGCGTTGTACTCTTCCCGAATACCTCCACGAAGCAGCTATGTTGCTAAAAATTAATCGATTTCGATTTCCGGATAAATATTTTTCATTTCTTCTTTAAAGCCTTCTACTGCTTCTTCCGGTGTTGTCTGTCCTGTAGCTATCAGATCCATCTGTGCAGTTGCACTTGCCCATGCCTGACGGTCATATTTTGTCATCGGATCTCCTTTTACATTTTTTGCTGTTTCATAGAAATCTGCAAAATACTGCTGATCTCCTGTAACGATATCTGTATGTCCCTCTTCAATACATCTTTCAATTGCCGGGATATATCCTGGGAAATCTCCCCATGTGTTTGCAAGACCGTTTACAAGGTAATCTTCGTTGGATGTCATAGTTTTAATCCAAGCCCATGCAGCATCTTTATTTTCTGATTTCGAATACATTCCATACCATGTTCCACCATTCTGGTAAGGAATTGGAGCCTGCATATATCCCCATGTATTAGCAGCTTTGTCCATTTCGTCTGCCGGAATACCTGGTTTAATACAGAAGTTTAATCCCCAAGTTGGAAGACATGTTAAAATAAACATATCTTTTGAATACATTCCGGATGTCCAGCCTGCTGACCACATATCAGCTTCTGCATCTACTTTATTTTTTACAACAGTATCCATCATTTCGTACATCTCAAGCATATACTCATCATCAATGATGTGGTTGTTTTCATCTACCCATGCCTGTCCTTTGTAAGATGCATAGAGCTGTAATACAGATTCCACGTCATCTAATAAAGCAATTTTTCCACCTGATTTTTCATAAACCTGTTTACCCGTTTCAACAATTTTGTCCCAGCTTGATAACATCTCATATAATTCCTGTGGATCATCGGTTCCAAGATATTCTTTTGCTAATGCTTTTTTGTACCAGAATCCGCCCGGTGTTGACTGCCATGAAAGACCTTTTACATTTCCTTCCCCATCTCTTGACAACTCATCTACATATGGGATCATGTCTTTCGAAATCGCATCTGCTCCGTACTGTTCCTGGCTTAAGTTCTCAAGCATATCGGAATCTTTATAAACACCAAAGTCTGAAATTTCAAAAGTTGCTACATCCGGTGCATTTGTTCCTGTACGGAACGCATTTTGAAGTTTTGTCCGGTATTCTTTGGACGGCATAACTGTTACATTTACCTTAACGCCCGGTACAATTTTATTGAACTCCTCCACATAGAAATTCATCTCGTCCTGGCTTAAGTTTGTCCAAACGTTGATTTCTCCTTCTGTCTTTGTTACATCCTCAGTGATTTTCTGTTTCTCAGGTGCTTTCCCATTCGCAGATTTTTTCTCACTTCCACCCCCGCAACCTGTAAGTACTGTCGATGCTGCTAAGGTTGCAGCAAGAACTCTCGCAAGTCTCTTTTTCATTTTTGTTTCCTCCTTTTGTGGATTTCCTGTTTCTTATATTTTAAATTATAGCAATCTTTTTTGTGCATCACTAGCAGACTTTCAACCTCTCAATGTCACTTTCTTGTTATTTTGCATATAAAACACATTTGTATATCTACTTTTTTATGCACATCAACGAGATTGTCAATAAAATATCATATTCGCACATATATTTCTTGGAATATCCAAAGAACAAAACCTCTCTCGCAAGCATGTTTTATCGTATAAGATTCCAAAGCAATCTCCTACGAACATAAAAAAGTTGCCCATACGCAAAAAGTATAGGCAACTTATCGATTCACTTATTTATCCCCATGGATTTTCAGTAGGATATCTCACACCTTTTGGCTGATTGTATCCGATCTCTTCTACTGGAACTCCAATATATTTGAATACTTCAAATAATACTTTTCCATGTTTTCCAAACGCAACTGCTCCGTGATGCGGGAAGTTTTTCTCAATCAACACATGGCGATAGAATCTTCCCATCTCCGGAATCGCAAAAATACCAATCGAACCGAATGATCTTGTAGCAACCGGAAGAACTTCTCCCTGTGCAATGTATGCACGCAGCTTACAATCTGCTGTACTTTGGAGTCTGAAGAATGTGATATCGCCCGGAACAATATCTCCTTCCAAAGTTCCCTGTGTCACTTCTTCCGGAAGCGATCTTGCCATGATCAGCTGATATTTCATCTCGCAGAAAGAAAGTTTTTTGCTTGCAGTGTTTCCGCAGTGGAATCCCATAAATGTGTCTTTATGTGTATAATCAAATTTTCCTTCAATATCCTCCCGATAGAGATCTGCCGGAACATTGTTATTGATATCCAGTAAGGTTACGATGTCATTACTTACTACTGTACCAATAAACTCACTCAAAGCTCCATAAATATCTACCTCACAAGATACCGGAATTCCCTGCGCTGTAAGACGGCTGTTCACATAGCAAGGCACAAATCCGAACTGAGTCTGGAATGCAGGCCAGCATTTTCCTGCAATGGCAACATATTCTCTGTACCCTTTATGCTCCTCTACCCAATCTTTTAACGTCAACTCATACTGTGCTAATTTTCTAAGAATCTCTGGTTTTTTATTTCCTGCACCAAGTTCCTCTTCCATTTCTTTTACAATTTCCGAAATTCTCTCGTCATCTGCGTGTTTATTAAATGCTTCGAAGAGATCCAGCTCAGAGTTTTCTTCAATCTCAACCCCTAAATTGTAAAGTTGCTGAATCGGGGCATTACAAGCTAAAAAGTTTAACGGACGCGGACCAAAGCTGATAATCTTTAAACTATGCAGTCCAATAATCGCTTTTGCGATCGGAGCAAATTCATGGATCATATCTGCACATTCTTCTGCGGTTCCAACCGGATATTCTGGAATATATACTTTGACATTGCGAAGTTTCAGATTGTAGCTTGCATTCAACATTCCACAATATGCATCACCACGTCCCTGAATCAAATTGTCTCCTCTTTCTTCTGCAGCTGCAACAAACATTTTTGGTCCGTCAAAATGCTTTGCAAGTAAAGTTTCAGAAATTTCCGGTCCAAAGTTTCCAAGGTATACAACCAATGCATTACATCCTGCTTTCTTGACATCCTCTAAAGCCTGAACCATGTGAATTTCACTTTCCACGATGCAAATCGGGCATTCATAGATTTCTGCTTCTCCATATTTTTCAACATAAGCTTTGATAAGTGCTTCTCGTCTTGTAACAGATAAACTTTCCGGAAAACAATCCCGACTTACTGCTACCACACCAATCTTAAGTTTTGGCATATTATTCATTTTTTCTCCTCCTGATTTACTCCAACGTAATATTCAGACCTTTGAGTCCATTAAAAGCTCCTTCAATCTTTGCATCTTCGTGAGCGATTAACCATTTGTTTTTTGCGACCATCAATTTTTCTTCACCCTCACCGGATGTTTCAAAAGTAAGCTCTGTGTTCGTATCCTTTGGAAGTACGATCACACAACGAAATCCCTGATCTTCCACGTTACACGGTGCATAGTGAAGCGTCGTTGCATATAATTCTACCGCAGTTCCTGCCGGTACATAAAAAGCTTCTACCCGTTCCGTGTCATATGTAAAGTCGTCCTCTATATCCTGCTGACAGCCAAGCAACAGAATCAGATTATCCACCGCCACATCCACTTCTGAGCAACGATGATATTCCAGTGCATTCAATGACTTATTATGTCCGTTGCAATATCCTATCTGAATATCTAAGCCGCCGTATATACTATTTTTCAATTTCTGTGCTACATCCGATTTTTCCAAACATTCCATTGATGGTACATAAATAACATCCTCCGGAACTTGTGTAGCATTCATTTTTTCTAACAGATCCGAGAAATCTAAATTACTTATCACTTTCCCGTATTTTTTAAAAGATTCATCCGTTACCTTTTTCATTTTTAAGCTTCTCCCCCTCTTTTGAAAATTTTTCTATATTTTAACAAGTTTTTTTATTCTATTCAACCAATATATTGCCTTTTTAATGTCACTTTCTTGTCATTTTTCCACAATAACCTCTTTATGACTTGCAACATAAAAAAGCGTATGCGAAACACTTCTTTCCGATTTCATTCGGAAGCAGCTGTCTCTGCATACACTTCTTTTAGTTTTTCTCTTTTCTAAAATCACTTGGTAATCTTCCATACTTTTTACGAAATGCATTTGCAAAGGCTTTGCTATTGGCAAACCCATGATTCAATGCAATATCGCTAATCATGTGATCCGTCTCCATTAACTCCTTACTGGCACGCTCCAATCTCACATTTTGTACATAATCCCTATAATTAATCTTTGCATACTTTTGAAACATCTTCGACAAATACGTTGGAGAATATCCGAAGATTTCTGCCAGACTCTCCAGCGACAATTCTTTTTGATAATTCTTTTTGATATAATCTGTAATTTCCGTAAGCCGACTTAGTTTCTGATAACTCTTAACCGCCTCAGGACTAATATCTATATCTCTATATTCCGTAACGAGTGTGTAAAGCAATTCATAAAAATAGCTTTGTACTCGAAATTCATATCCGCATTCTTTTTTCACATAGGTATCATACATTTTATGCATCAGCTTCATTAATTCCTGATTGCGGACGCGCGGCTCATGCGAAAAAGAAATAAATTGTTCATTTGTATAGTATTTTTTAAAAACGACAAGTGGAATCTGAATCACAACTGTTACATTCGGCTTTGGCGAAAAAATCGAATGCACTTCGTTGGAGTTTACTAAAAGGAATTCCCCCGCATTCATTTTATACTCTTCTTCATTCAAAAAGAAGCGTAAACTACCTTCAAAAATTGCAAAAATCTCTATTGAGCGATGCCAATGTTTTCCCCTAACATAGTTTCCATTTTTCCCTTCAAATAGAAACATTTTAAAACTCAAATCCTCATTTGGCAAAATAATCTCATGACTATATCCCATCCCATCTCATCTCTTCCTCTTTTTAAATATGTTTTCTATTTCTGTTATCGAAGTCCTTCTTGCTTAAAGCAGCATTTCTCTTAAAATCACATTCGCTCTGTATAATTCTGACAGGAATCTACTTGACTGTATCTGTCGGAAACACTCCGCTCCCAACGGAGTACCTCCAAACAAAGTAAGCACCAAAAAGAACATCCACACAAAAATGACTCCTAGAAAAAACCCAAGTGCCGCTCCTGCCCATCGGTTCAATCCATGCAGGATCGGAATCTTTGTGATCACATCCAATGTAAACAAAGTCATCCTCACCACGATTGTAAGGAAAACAAATGTCGTCAAAAAAGCGATTACATTGATCACAGTCCTCGTAATATAACTGCTGATATAATCTGCAAATCGTTCCGCTCCGAGTATCCCATAAATTTCCCGGTTATTGTTTTCCAAAAGGATCTGCTTGAAAAATTCTGGAAGTCCTGCCTGTTCGATTGTCTGAATCTGCTCTTGAAGGGAAACATCTTCCTTTTCTGCAATCTCCGCCGGTGCAAAAATCTCCATGCAATTTTTCTCTATCACCTCATCCACAGACGTCCACTTCATGATTGCTTCCCCGACATGTGGCGTAAGAATGCTCACCAGTATCACCGTAAAAATTGTCGCAGCAAAAGAAACACAAAGCCTGAAAAACCCTTTTCGATAGCCATTGCAGATACTGATCGCAAAAATTGCCATAACAATGACTGCCATCCAGTTTGTCTGATCCATTGCTCTTTTCCCCTTCTATTTTACCAGACGAACTTTCTGGATTCCGTTGATATTCATGACCGTATAAGTGTTGATTCCCCCCACCGGAACTATATCGAGAATCTTATCTTGAAATTGTCCGGCAAACCGCTTCACACCATTCGCAGTGTAGATACAGCAATTTACACCGTCATACATCATCACCGTTTCTCCGACCATCTTTACATGTGCATAATCCCCTTGAAACTTTTTGGACATCGTCCGCTGTCCTTTTTGATTATAAAGACAGATTTCATATCCCTTTTTGTCCTTTGCCTTTAAAACAAAACCGATATACTTCTCTGTATGATATACACTCTTGATCTCTGTATCAAATTTTACTTCTTTTTTCAATTTAGGCTTGTCTGTTCCCTCATAAATATAAAACCCAGACTCCCCGACCAGCACAGACGTCTCATCATCCATAAAAAAAGCACTTGGAACAATCTGACCCGTATAGCTTTCTCCGGCAACCTGATTATTTTTCTCTTCTCTTCCCGCATCCCCAAAGTTGTAATACACCACGTTGGAAGCAAGCGCTCCGCTTTGTACATGTAAATAGGACACGATCAAGGTTGTCCCATCATTGGAAAGTGCGATTTCCACTGGATAACCGTCTTTTGCTGCTGATACTTTATTTTCTACGAGAATATTTCCCGTCGAGTCATAACACATCACCTTCGGAGAAACTTCATCTTTTAACACTGCTGCCACAATTCCATTCGTGGAAATAGACAACTTTTCGATTGGCTGCGTCGTCTCAATCTCTCCTTTGATCCCTTCATGGTCGATTACAATGATACTGTTTCCGCCACTGTCTCCGATTGCTGCAACCTCATGATTGATCTCAATGATCGGATTCTTGATCTGATAAGAGTGATTCCATATTTCTTTTCCTTTTTGATCAATCAGTGTCATTCCGTCTTTTGTATATTTTAAAACGGAATCCCCGAACATCTTATAGCTTCCATCTGCCGAACTGTCTCCTTTGTATGTACGAATCACTCGTGTATTTTCATATGTGCGGTACTCCAAAAGCAGATAAGATCCAAAAATGATCATAAATCCCAGAAATGCTGCCGTAATAATTCTTTTCCACCTCATTAATTTATGCTTTCTGATCTTTTCTTTCAGATTTTGCATCGACTCTGACAAATGTAATTCTTTATTGATTTTATCAGTCATAGTTTTCCCCTTTGTTTTTCGGGATCTAATCGTTATCCCGCTGTTTTACTTATATTCGCGTACATTATATCACACTTTTTCTTTCTGGTGTGTTTTTAATTTTCTTTTTCTGATTACGGAAGAAGCAGTTTTTGTCCTACATAGATAAAGTCATTTTCTTTCAAACCATTGATCTTACAGATAGATGCAATATTTTCATCCGTACCATAAACTTTTCTGCTGATAGACAAAAGCGTGTCCCCTTTCCGCACAACATAAATATCTCCCTGGCTTCCCTCCTCAAGTTCCTCCGCAGCTCCTTCTTTCCAGTCAGATGCTTCCTGTTTTGTTTTTTCTTCTGTGGTCTTTTCTCCACTTTTTGCTGCAGCATCTTCTTTGTTGATTTCTTTTTTCTCTACTGCGTGCTCCTCCAGCTCCTTTTTTAATCCAACGGAAGGCGTCCGATCTACGCTGACTCTTTTTGCTTCCTGTTCCGCTTGTGCAGATTCTGCGAGTGCTTCCAGCGATTTTTGTACCGACTGAATCTTGTCATAATTATTCATCATCGTTATCCCCATCACCAGCATGACTAAGATCAAAAACGAACTGGCGATACGCATAAAATGAATTGACTGTTTTTGATCTTCTAACTCCCCCTTCGTACGAATCAGGTTGCGAAAACTTTTTGCAGCCCTGTCCTCCACCGACTCACTGATCGTAAGTCCATTTTTTCTGCGCGATGCAATCATATAATTCTGCATCGCAGGATTTTTCTCATAGTAAATATAATATCCACTCACCTTCATCAGATCATTGAATTTATTCACATAAAAATAATCTTCTTTCTCCCGCAAATCCCGCATAACAAATATAGAATACGTATTTGGAAAAGCATTCTCGTGTGTCCGTATCACCTCGTCATTGATCTCAGCCGGAATTCCCGGGGCACTTACAAACCATCCTACGATCGTTGCATTTCCAAAATAACGCTTGCAGTCTTCGTATGCATTTTTCCATGTTTCTTCCGTAATCTGAAATGTATTTCCGTCCCGTTTCAGTTCATACATCTGGATCGCTCCTGTGATGTATATGTAATCCGGATGCTCCTTGTCTTCCATCTCTCCTATTAAAAATGCTCCCCGAATTTCCTCTGTCTGATCCGAAATTTGCCCGAAAAATGTATCTACATAATCTTCTACATAGATTTTAGGACCGCCGGATATGTTCCCAATCTGTCTTACATTTCTAGGAATCTCTCTTTCCATCTTTACTCACCTCTCTGCGTATTTTCTTTAGCATAGCACACAAAGCCGACTGAATTTATCACTTGTTGTCGAGAGGTCGCTGGAATATTTCGACAAAAAGCGGAAGGAATCGTACAAACATTGTACTTTCCCTTCCGCGTTCTTTTTCTGCTCTACTTTTATTGATATGATCCGAGCATTACCTGTTTTCGTTGCTTAGGCTTTCTCTGACTCGTCTCACACGCTCCACAATATTTATCTGTCAAAGTGGTAATGAAACCTTCCGCTGTCCGTGGCACTCTGAAAAATGTCACAGGCCACATATGCCGATAAATAATATCCTTCTCAATCTCATTGAGATCAAAAAACTTACTTGCATTTTTCAATGCTGTTCTCGGGTGTGTCAATCCGTGAAACCGATCACCCGTCTTTTTTCTGTGTGTGTGCCAGTCATACAAAAACAAGTCATGAAGCATTGCGCCTCTCGCTGCAGATCTTGCATCCAAACCAAGAAACTTACACCACTGATAATTATAATACGCAACATGCAGACAATGTTCGTAGCAGTTGCTGTTACCGTGATGGGGATACAATTTCATGCGAAGTACCACCGGATGTGTCGCGATATCACGGATGCTCTCACAAAACTCATCCTGCCACTCCTTACGCACATGGAGGACTTTACGCTTCCAACTTTTATATCTCTTACTCTTTCTGATCATAGTCTCTGCTCTTATGATACAAATGCTTTTACTTTTTTGTAAATGCTGTCCGCATCCAGTTCATATTTCTTGATCAGTTCTAATGCCGGTCCGGATTCTCCAAACACATCATTCACTCCGATCTTCAGCACTTTCACCGGATAATTTTCTGACAGCACGTCACATACAGCACTTCCAAGTCCGCCAATCACAGAATGTTCTTCTACTGTAACAACCTTCCCTGTTTCTTTTGCAGATTCGATCACTAATTTCTCATCCAGCGGTTTGATCGTATGGATATTGATTACTTTTGCACTGATTCCGTCTGCTTCTAATTTCTTTGCAGCTTCCAACGATTCAGATACTTCCAACCCGGTTGCGATGATTGTCACATCTGTTCCTTCACGCAATACAATTCCTTTTCCAAGTTCAAACTTGTATTCTGGATTATCGTTGATCACCGGAACTGCAAGTCTTCCAAAGCGAAGATATACCGGTCCCTCATGTTCATACGCTGCTTTCACTGCCGCTTTTGCCTCTACATCATCTGAAGGGTTGATCACAACCATTCCCGGAATCGTTCTCATCAACGCAATATCTTCGTTACACTGATGTGTCGCTCCATCTTCTCCTACAGAGATTCCGGCATGCGTTGCCCCAATCTTCACATTTAACTTCGGGTATCCGACAGAGTTTCTCACCTGTTCAAATGCACGTCCTGCTGCAAACATCGCAAACGAGCTTGCAAACGGAACCTTTCCTGTCGTAGCAAGTCCTGCTGCAACCCCGATCATATTTCCTTCTGCGATTCCACAGTCAATATGACGCTCCGGAAATTCCTTCTGAAACATCGCTGTCTTTGTAGCACCTGCAAGGTCTGCATCCAGCACAACCAGATTTTCGTGAAGCTTTCCTAATTCTACCAATGCCTTTCCATAGCTCTCTCTTGTCGCAATTCTCTTTACATCTGACATAATGCTTCACCTACCTTCTCTAAATCTGCCATTGCCACTGCATACTGTTCTTCATTTGGAGCTGCTCCATGCCAAGAAGCTTCATTTTCCATGAAAGAAACATCTTTTCCTTTGATCGTCTTCGCGATGATCGCTGTCGGTTTTCCTTTTACTTCTTTTGCTTCTTTAAATGCCGCTGCGATCTCGTCAAAGTTATGTCCGTCAATATTGATCACATGGAAGTTAAATGCATCAAACTTCTTGTCGATTGGGTATGGAGAATTGACATCTGCAATATTTCCATCGATCTGAAGTCCATTGTTGTCTACGATCACAACTAAATTATCTAATTTTCTATGTCCTGCAAGCATGGCTGCTTCCCACACCTGCCCTTCCTGGATCTCTCCGTCTCCAAGAAGTGTGTATACACGATAATCATCTCCGGAAAGCTTTGCTCCGATCGCCATTCCAACTGCTGCTGAGATTCCCTGTCCGAGAGATCCGCTTGACATATCTACACCAGGAATGTGCTTCATGTCCGGATGTCCCTGGAGATAAGATCCCACGTGACGAAGTGTTGTCAGATCTTCTACCGGGAAGAATCCTCTGTTTGCAAGTGTCGCATAATATCCCGGTGCTGTGTGACCTTTCGATAAGACAAAACGGTCTCTGTCTGCTTTTTTCGGATCTGCCGGGTCAACATTCATCTCTTCAAAGAAAAGATATGTATAGATATCTGCTGCGGATAATGATCCGCCCGGATGTCCTGATTTCGCATGGTAAACCGCCGTCACAGCGCCCTTGCGGATTTCATTCGCCATTTTCATTAATTCTAATTTATTCATTAGACTGCCTCCACATTTTGTTTTCCTACTCAATTATATCTGCTGCTTTCTCTTTATGCAAGCCGTTTATTCCCCGAACACAGCCCGGTAATCTGCCTGGAATTTTTCGATTCCCTGGTCTGTCAGAGGATGGTGTATCATTTTTTCGATCACTGCATATGGCACTGTCGCAATATCAGCTCCTGCCAGCGCACAATCCGTAACATGGATTGGATTGCGGACACTCGCTGCGATAATCTCGGTGTCAATACCAGAAACGGCAAAGATCTCTGCCACTTCTGTGATCAGATCCACGCCTCGCACAGAGATATCATCCAGTCTTCCGAGGAACGGAGATACATAAGCTGCACCGGCTCTCGCCGCCAGCAGCGCCTGATTCGCAGTGAAGATCAATGTGACATTGACTTTGATCCCTTCGGACGAAAGCACCTTACATGCCTTTAACCCTTCCGCCGTCATCGGAATCTTCACAACCATATTCGGATGGATCTTCGCAATCTTTCTGCCTTCCTCGATCATTCCTTCTGCATCTGTGGTCGTGGCCTTTACTTCCCCGCTGATCGGTCCGTCTACAATCGATGCAATCTCTGCGATCACATCTTCAAAAGCACGCCCTGCCTTTGCAATTAAAGATGGGTTTGTAGTTACTCCGCAGATGACACCCATGTCATTTGCTTTCTTGATTTCTTCCACTTTTGCTGTGTCAATAAAAAATTTCATACCCGTTTCCTCCTTGCATATTTGATTCTGTTTCCTCCTGCAGTATCTCATACAAATGCATCTTCACGTTTACAGCTGTGTTCTTCCTTCCAATGCACGCAGAAGTGTCACTTCATCGATGTACTCCAGATCTCCTCCTACCGGTACCCCGCTTGCGATACGGCTCACTTTAATTCCGGTCGGCTTGATCAGTTTACTGAGGTACATCGCTGTTGTCTCTCCTTCCAAGCTGGAATTCGTGGCGATGATCACCTCATCGACATCCCCCTGAAGCCGTTCCATCAGTTCCTTTAATTTAATATCTCCCGGTCCGATCCCAAGCATCGGAGAAATCGCACCGTGAAGAACATGATAGACTCCGTTATATTTTCCTGTCTTCTCATAAGCCGCCAGATCTCTGGTCGTCTCCACGACCATGATTGTCCTCTGATCTCGCTTATTACTTCCGCAGATCGGGCAAAGTTCCTTGTCTGTCAATGTACAGCACTGCGCGCAGTACCTTACATTATTTCTCGCCTCCACCAACGTAGATGCCAGCCGCTCCACCTGATCCTTCGGCATATTAATAATATGAAAAGCCAGCCTCCCGGCTGACTTTGCACCAATTCCCGGAAGTCTTGACAGCTCTTCGATCAATTTACTGATCTGACTGCTGTAATAGTCCATATCCTCCGCTCCTTCTTACACTAAAATGGAAGTCCCGGCATTCCTCCGCCAAGACCGCCTGTCAATTTTGACATTGCTGATGCTGATTCTGCCTCCACTTTACGGAGCGCCTCATTTGTTGCAGCAACGATCAGATCCTCTAACATCTCGATATCATCAGGATCTACCACTTCTTCCTGTAATTTCACTTTCAGGACTTCTCTTGTACCGGAAACAGTCACTTCTACAGCTCCTCCGCCTGCTGTTGCTGTAAATTCTTTCGACTCCATTTCCTTTGCCTGTTCTTCCATCTGGCGCTGCATCTTCTGCGCCTGCTTCATTAAATTCGCCATGTTTCCCGGCATTCCTCCGCCCGGAAATCCTCCACGTTTTGCCATAATCATATCCTCCTTAATCTTCGACCGTAATTTCCATATGAATCACATCTTCTATATCCACAAAACTATCCTCGAACCTTCTTCCATCGTCTACCTGACGGACATCGAGCGTCACTGTCTTGCCGATTCTATTTTCAATCAGAGCTTCCAGCTCCTTCTTATGTTCTTCTGTCCCCACAACATTTGCAGAAATCTCATCCGGCAGTACAACTAACAGCCGGTCATCTCCACCGAGACTTAGTTTCGCATACTTCAGATAATTGCGCAGCATCGGCGATGCCTCATTGGCAATTCCCCGGAAGTTCTGCACCACTTCCCGCACGTCATCCGGAATCGCTTTCTCAAGCTTCGGGCGCTCAACAGGCCCCGCCTGCTTCTCCTCCTGCACGTAGACAACTCTCTGCTCTCCCTGCGTCGAAAAATCTGCTTTCTCCACCTTCTCTTCCACTGCACGGATCCGATCGAGCAGGCTATCCTGCGTCGTCTCCATTGCCGGTGTACAGAGCTTGATCAATGTCACCTCCAGAAGCACTCTCTTCTGTGTGGCGTATTTGATCTGATTAGACAAATCTGAGAAAATACGGATATACCGAAACAGCATATCACTTTCAATCATCTTTGCCTCTTCCTTCAACTGAATTAAGTTCTCTGTGGAAACATCCAGAACATCTTCCATATTATCAGAACTTTTCACAAGAAGCAAGTTCCTTAAATACCATGTAAAATCTGCCACGAGCTGTGTCAGTTCTCTTCCCTGCATGACCAGTTCCTCTACCGTCTGAAGAACCCCTGCCACATCCCGCGCCATGACCTGTCTAAGCATCCTGCTGAAAATATCTGTGTCCACTGCGCCAAGTACTTCCAGCACATCATCATACTTCAATTTCTGTCCGAGATAGAATGCGATACACTGGTCGAGGAGACTTAGCGCATCACGCATAGAACCGTCCGCTGCCTTCGCAATATAGCGGATTGCTTTCTCTTCTACTTCCACATGCTCTGTCTCCATCAGCTGACTCATTCTCGCCGCGATCGTATCGATCGTGATCCGCTTAAAGTCATACCGTTGACATCTGGACAAAATCGTAATAGGTATCTTGTGTACTTCTGTTGTAGCCAAAATAAAGATTACATACTCCGGCGGCTCCTCCAGTGTCTTTAGCAGTGCATTGAACGCACCGATGGAAAGCATATGCACCTCATCGATGATATATACCTTATACTTTCCTTCCGTTGGACGATATGCGACTTCCTCACGAATCTCACGGATATTGTCGACACCATTGTTCGATGCCGCATCGATCTCTATCACATTCATCGATGTCCCTTCTGCAATCTTCTGACACATCGCGCATTGCCCGCACGGGCTTCCGTCTACTGGATGCTCACAGTTTACGGCCTTCGCAAAAATCTTCGCCACACTCGTCTTTCCAGTTCCTCTTGTCCCACAGAAAAGATAAGCATGTCCGATCCGCTCTGCCTTTATCTGATTCTTCAATGTCTGTACGATATGATCCTGCCCCTTTACATCCTCAAATCCACCCGGGCGAAACTTTCTGTACAATGCTGTATATGACATATTTTTCTCTCCTTATCTTCCTGCTGGTGTTTCATTCTTCTATATTCCGGAAAACAATCTACAGTTCCCTTTTGTATTTCCTGTAACCTCTGCTATTTATCACCGAAACTGATTCCTGTAATCTTCGCCTCCTGGACAATGCCGGAATCCGGCTGCACCGTCTTCAGCTTTCCTGCCACTTCCTTCAGCGGCACTTTTGTCGTCTCCCCGTTGCGGATTCCGATCATATAACCATACTGTTCTGTCATGATCAATTCCGCTGCCGCTGCTCCGAGTCTTGTCGCAAGCACTCTGTCATATGGGCAAGGAGAGCCTCCCCTCTGCGTATGTCCCGGCACTGTAATCCGGATTTCCTGACCCGTACGTTCTTTTAATTCCTCTGCCACCTCGTAAGCGATGGACGGATACTTACGATTTCTTAATTTCTCTTTGTATTCCTTCTTAGAAAGCTTTGCATCCTTTTTGGAAATGGCACCTTCTGCTACCGCAAGGATTGTAAAATGCTTTCCTGCCTCTGTCCTTCTCCGGATTGCTTCTGCCACAACCTCGATATCATATGGAATCTCCGGAATCAGGATAATATCCGCTCCTCCTGCAATTCCTGCATGAAGCGTCACCCAGCCAACTTTGTGACCCATCACCTCGACAATGAAGATTCTGCTGTGGGATGTAGCAGTTGTATGAATACAGTCGATGGTATTTGTCGCAATGTCTACCGCACTCTGGAATCCGAACGTCATATCCGTTCCCCACAGATCATTATCGATCGTCTTTGGAAGTGTAATGATATTCAGCCCTTCCTCCCTCAGAAGATTCGCCGTCTTATGCGTCCCGTTTCCTCCAAGGATCACAAGGCAATTTAAGTTCAGCTTATGGTAAGTGTGCTTCATCGCTTCCACTTTATCCAGTCCCTTCTCATCCGGAACCCGCATGAGTTTAAATGGCTGTCTCGATGTCCCAAGGATCGTTCCACCCATCGTGAGGATCCCCGAAAAATCTTTCGGAGTCAACATCTCAAAATTAGCATAGATCAATCCTTTATAACCTTCTTTGAAGCCATAAATCTCCACATCCTTGATCTTTGAACAAATACCCTTTACCACACCACGCATCGCCGCGTTCAGTGCCTGGCAATCGCCACCGCTTGTCAACATTCCTATTCTTAACATACAAGCCCTTCCTTTCTATGGAAATATTTCCCATCCCTTCCGATTCACAGTCACTATTTCTCAACAAATATAGTATATCTTATTTTTCAGGTGCTAACAACAAAAAAATGCGGTATACTATATGAAGTACAAATCATCTGTTACTATTTTAAACCATTGCAAGGCAGAAAGGAAAAGACTGTATTTTTCCCTTTTTTCTTTGCCTGACAATGTACATTATTTTATAAAAAGGAGTCTTACATCATGGAAAGAAATGAATTATGCTGGTGCGGCAGTGGCAAAAAGTATAAACGCTGCCATATGGCGATGGAAGAAAAAATGCAGCAACTGAGGGAAGCCGGACACATTGTCCCGGGAAGAGAACTGTTAAAGACACCCGCTCAGATTGAAGCAATCAAAAAAAGTGCCGAATTAAACACCGCTGTGCTTGACCACGTTGCCAAACACATCCACGCAGGCATAAGCACAGAGGACATCGATGTACTCGTACACGATTTCACCGTTTCCCACGGTGGCATTCCGGCTCCGCTTGGCTATGAAGGATTCCCGAAAAGTGTATGCACTTCTCTGAACAATGAGATCTGTCACGGAATCCCGGATAAAAATATCATCCTTCAGGAAGGAGATATCATCAATGTCGATGTCTCTACAATCCTTGACGGTTACTTTTCAGACGCGTCCAGAATGTTTAAAATCGGAACCGTCAGCGAACGTGCCGAACGGATTGTACGCGTAACTGAAGAATGTGTAGAACTTGGCTTAAAAGCGGCAAAACCTTGGGGACACCTCGGAGATATTGCCGATGCAATCTACACGCACGCACAGAAAAACGGGTATTCTGTCGTAGAAGATATCGGCGGACATGGAATCGGACTGGAGTTCCACGAAGAACCCTTTGTTTCCTATGTAACCCCAAAGGGATCTGAGATGGTCCTTGTTCCGGGTATGATGTTTACAATCGAACCGATGCTCAATGAAGGAAGCCCTGATTTCTTCGTCGATGAGGATAATGACTGGACGGTCTACACGATTGACGATGGACTTTCCGCACAGATTGAATATATGGTGCTCGTCACAGAGACTGGAATCGAAGTGCTGACAAAATAACAAGCAGCTGTTTTACAAGTTTTTAACACAATACATACGACAAACTTAACATACAATACTTACACTTTATCATTGTAATTTCAAAGGAGGAATTGCCATGCCTGCAGCTTATGCACACTACACATTTGGAAAAAAAGTCCTTGCAAATATAGAAAATCCGGATATTCGGCGTATCATCACAGAACACCGTGCACTTTTTGACATCGGACTCCACGGTCCTGACATTTTATTCTTTTACAGACCGCTAAAGAGCAATCCAGTCAGCAAAGCCGGGCACTTGATGCACGCAGAAATTGCTGCTCCTTTCTTCCGACAGGCAAGACGTGTCATCAACCGGAGTAATAACAGAGAAGCATCCATCGCTTATATTCTCGGATTTATCTGCCACTACTCTCTCGACAGCGAATGCCACGGATATATCGGAGAGATGACAGAAACTGGAATCTCTCATACGGAAATTGAGACTGAATTTGACCGGAGTATTCTTCTCCACTGTCAGAAAGATCCCATCACAACAAAGACACTTTCTCACATCCAGGTAAGCAAAGAAATTTCTAACTGCATTGCACAGTTTTTCCCTGCAATTTCTGAGAAAGAAATGTTCGAAGCATTAAAATCATTCCGCTTTTATAACAACTTCCTGATCAGCCCTTGCAAAGTGCGCCGCGCAGTGATCAATGCTGCCTTTCGGCTCAGTGGAAGTTATGAGGAACTTCATGGTCTTGTGATGAACTTTCATCGCAATCCGGATTGCGCACCGATCTGCCGCAGACTCAGCCACCTGTATATCGAGGCAATTCCGGTAGGTGTCCGCCTGACCGAAAGCTTTTACAATGCACTTTCTACCGGAGAGCCGCTGGAAGAGCGGTTTGACAGAAACTTTGAATAACAATTTAACAAAGGAGAGTCCCCTATGGACAAGAATCAACTGACAAAACTGGAAAAATACTGGATCCTCTATGATATCGGAAATTCTGCATTTGTCCTTCTGGTATCAACGATCATCCCAATCTATTTCAAAAACATTGCATCTGCCAACGGAATTTCCCTTTCGGACTCCACCGCCTACTACGGATACGCTGTGTCTCTTTCGACACTGATCGTTGCAGTCATAGGTCCTGTACTCGGCACGATCGCAGATACAAAAGGCTACAAGAAACCACTTTTTACCTTCTCCATGATGGTCGGTGTCATTGGCTGTGCTGCTCTTGCTCTGCCGTCCTCCTGGATCTTCTTTCTGGCTGTTTTCGTAGTTGCCAAAGTTGGATTTGCTTCCAGTCTCATTTTTTACGATGCGATGTTATCAGATGTCACTACTGATGACCGGATGGATAACCTCTCCTCTCTCGGCTATGCATGGGGCTATCTCGGAAGCTGTGTTCCATTTATCGCAAGCCTTATCCTTGTGCTGTTCGCAGAGCCGATCGGACTGTCGACTGCTGCGGCAACTGCAATTGCATTCCTTTTAAATGCTGTATGGTGGCTGGTCGTGACGCTGCCGCTTTTAAAAAATTATAAACAGATTTACTATATTGAACCTGTACGCTCCCCGATCAAGAGCAGCTTTCAGCGCTTCGGAAATATCTTCAAAGAATTGCGCGAGAATAAAACCGTCTTTTATTTCCTTCTCGCCTTTTTCTTCTATATTGATGGAGTGTATACGATCATTGAGATGGCAACCTCTTACGGAAAAGATGTAGGAATTGACGACAACAGCCTGCTTCTGGCTTTGCTCCTTACTCAGATTGTTGCCTTTCCATTTTCGATCCTGTTCGGAAAACTGACGAAAAAATATCGCACGACAGATCTGATCTCTATATCGATCGTAGGTTATATCGGAATCGCTGCCTTCGCCCTGCAGCTGGATAAAACATGGGAATTCTGGTTCCTTGCTGTACTCGTAGCAGTCTTCCAAGGGGCAATTCAGGCACTCTCCAGATCTCATTTTGCCCGGATCATTCCGAAGAACAAATCGAGCGAATACTTCGGAATCTATGATATTTTCGGTAAAGGTGCATCCTTCCTCGGCACAATGTTGATGGGAATCACAACCCAGCTTGCCGACAACTCCAAAGTCGGTGTCGCCGTAATTGGAGGAATGCTCGTACTCGGATTTATGATCTTCCACTTTAAGTGCAGGAACGTTGAGACAAAATACTCTTAAAGCGTCTCATGACCCAACAACAGAAAAAGCAAATATAAAAAGAAAAGGGATTGCCGATAAAAATTATCATTATTATCGAAAATCCCTTTTCCTTTTGCTAAGACAACATTTCCACTGACAAAGAAAAAAAACATGTACCAACTGTACATGTTTCTCCAAAGCGGGTGATGGGAATCGAACCCACGTATCTAGCTTGGAAGGCTAGTGTTCTACCATTGAACTACACCCGCATCTGCTATAAAATTGTGATACTGCTTTGGTTTTCACCAAAGCGGGTGATGGGAATCGAACCCACGTATCCAGCTTGGAAGGCTGGTGTTCTACCATTGAACTACACCCGCACAGTGCCCAGAGCCGGAATCGAACCAGCGACACGAGGATTTTCAGTCCTCTGCTCTACCGACTGAGCTATCTGGGCAACTCAGTATTGCGCTAACAACAAAAATTATTCTATACTAAGTTTTCGGATTTGTCAATACATTTTTAAATTTTTCTTCACTTTTTTTACTTACACTTTCCATGCCTTTTTCTTTTTTCGTGAGGCTCTGGCTTCTCTTGATCTGTTCCTGACAGCTCTTTCAGCAAGTCTCTCATTTCCTTCATCGACATATTCTTCACTTCTTTTGCCGTAATTCTTGGATCCAACTCCTGAATTTCTAAAAACACCTTATATTTCCCACAGGAAAATCCTGCTTCATGCGCATTTTCTACTTCTTCTGCTTTTATATAATAGCAATAAATATTTTCGCTTTTGTTTGTACATCCCTTTATATGATTCAAAACTTCTTTTGATTGTATTTGATCATTAACTTTCCACTGAGAGCACATGATTAAATCGATTAAGTTCCAACTCCAGAGATGGATTGATATCGATGCTGATTTCTGCTGTTGGTTCAAAATAGAGCCAATGTCCTCGGTATCTGCATAATTTTTTAAATGTATCATGCAAAGTCGCCGAATCATATCCGAATATTGCTCGACTACTCGATTTACATCTTGCTCACCTTTCATGAGTTTTTCACCTGCTACTTATTTCGCCCTGCCCGATATCCTTGTCTGTGTCTCATTCCCTTTCCGTTTGTCAGAACTTCCCCTTGGCCAGATTTACAATGATCATAAATTCCATTTTGATCCTCATCCACATAGGAACAGACCACTTTTGCATTGTTACAGATTCCATTGCCATCGACATCTATAAAATTTCTTCCTTTTGCCTGTCCAGCAGCAAAGACACTTGCTGTCCCTGCGGAAACTACGATTATTGAAGTCAAAATACCAACTGTTGTTTTCTTCATACTCATAACGAAGTCCTCCCATACTATAAATGTAATAATTACGTTTCACTTATAATACGACTGTCAGGCAAAAATCTATTCCATATTGTTATTTTTTCTATTTTACGTACTTTTTAGTTCTTTCATCCCGGATGACCCCGCCAAAATTCATTCCATACCCAAAATCGTAAGTATGTCCTTCACTGTCTTCGTAGCATTCCATGTCAAATGCCACATCTTCTTTCTGTTGTTCAACCGTTTCCATATCCTTTGGAATCTGGATTGGCAGTAGTCCTTCGGGATCAAATGCTCCGGTAAGAACATCTAGCACAGCTGCCGGAGTCACTCCATATTCTACGAGAATTGCATCCGTATACGGTTCAAATTCTGCCATCACCATCGGATTTTTTAAGGTGACGATCGCAATGACTGGTTTTTCTCCCATCTCTTTTCTCATATTCAGAATCAGATCAAGATCTTCCTCATTTGCCGCCGTGTTCCACTTCCCTTTATACCCACGGTCCTTGGATGCTTCGAGCGGATCCCCTCCTGCAATACTTATCTCTCTTGCAGTTTTTGCCTCATATGGACGATATTGAAGTGTCACCGGAACGTAGCCGTTTCCACCATCTTCTCTGTCTTTCGGATCATATCCAACACTGATCGGGGATTCGATAAAACAGAGCGCGGCATCCGCTTCCCTCGGATCTTCTGTTATATGGAAATAAGATGCTGCCGCTTGTTTTGCCATCGGAGTCACTGTCTGATCCCCTGTCGGCATACTCATAAAGTTCAGATAAGAGCGTATATGTCTCTTTGGAATATAAACTTTGATTCCCTTTTTCAATGGAAGTACATGCTCCCTATTCTTTACCATCGTCACAGATCTCAGCTGTGACTCAAATCCCTTTTCTTTGAACGTTTCACATCCTACAATACTCAAAGAAGACTTCAAATTTAAATATGGATTTTCAAAAAGTCCTGTCCGGAAAATATTTAAAAGCAGGCGGTAGGCAGATCTCCGAAATCTTGCATCTGTAGCCTCTTTCCCATACTTTTCACATGCCATTCCGTAGGCTTCCATGACAGGCTTGACATCATTATTTCCACCAAACTGGTCGACACCGGCCTCCAATGCTTTTAAATGGCGTTCCGCCTCTGTCAAATGTTCCACACCCCAGCATTTTCCAGCAAACTCTTCTTCCGTCTTTCCGGTATCATGAGTGATTCCCCAATCGGTACATACCACTCCGTCATATCCCAGCTCTTCCCGCAGCAAATCCTGGATCAGATATTTGTTGAAAGAATTTCCTACATTCTCTCCGTATTTCTGATCTCTCTCATAAGAAATCGTGTAGTAAGGCATGACAGCGCTTGCTTTTTTTGTCTTTCCACCAAGCGAAAATGCTCCTTCTGTAAATGGCCGTAAATGCTCTGCAAAATTTTCTCCCGGATAGACTGCATATTTTCCATAGGCATAATGCGCATCTCTTCCTCCCTCGCAAGGACCTCCGCCTGGGAAGTGTTTTACCATTGTATTGACGCTGTCCTTTCCCCATCCGTCCGCAGTTCCTTCGGTTGTCTGAAACCCGTCACAGTATGCTTTTGTCATATCGATCGTCATCTGGGTGTGCTCCCCGAACGTATCTGCAAACCGCATCCATCTCGGCTCTGTCGCAAGATCAATCTGAGGTGAAAGTGCTGTCGTAATCCCAAGTGCCCGGTATTCTGCAGATCCAGCTTCCCCAAATGCCTTTACCAGCTCTGGGTCGAAGGATGCGGACAATCCAATGCCATTTGCCCACTTCGAGATCGGTTCTCCGGTCACTCCCATATATTCTGCCGTAGAACCCGCACTGTGTCTCGGATCTGAACTGTTATTGACTGGGATTCCGAAACCGGTATTTTCCGCCAATGCCTGAAGGTTATTGTTCCATCTGACCGCCACCTCTGTGCTCTCAAGCCCCATGATTAGAACATGGCGCACTTTATCTTTCTGCACAAACTCCTTCTGCTGGTCTGTCAATTCCCATGGCTTTGCACCACTTTCCTCATATCGTTTTCCTTCATAAGTTCCACCAAACGTCTCTGCTAGTTTTCCTTTTGCTGGAATCAGCTGATGTGCACTGTAAAGCATTAGCCCTGCAATATCTTCTATTTCCAAACGCTCTGCCAGATCCTTTGCACGCTTCTCATAAGATAAACGCCAATCTTCATACGGAAGTAACTCTCCGGCTCCTGCCAGATCTTTAAATGCATATCCATCTACGACCAAGATTTTGACTCTGCTTCCTTCACTGATTCCCAACTCTGGTCCGTTTTCATTTTGGAGCAGTCTATATCCGTCTTCCTTTTTCTCTGTCCATTTCTGTTCCATAAAATTCTGATTCCTTTTCTCTGAATTCATTTGCTTCCTATAATCTCCTTAACTTTTCCAGTAGTTTCTCCACCTCTGCAAATGTCAGTTTTCCACCGCCAAATGCGGTCAGTCCACGCAATGGCATATATCGCATCATGGCTTCCATCATATCTCCGGTTCCCTCTCCAAGAGAATCTCCTTGCATTCCATCAAAAACAGAAATTGCTCCCATTGCTTCTGCCATAACTTCCTTCGCACCCGGAATCGTCATGATATCACCAAACATGGTATTCATAGTCAGTTCGGGTCTTTTCTGTGTTGTAGAGTGAACTTGAACTTCCTGATTTGCCAGAATGTTTCTGGAAGACTGCCCCAACGCAATCCGATAGCTTCCACTCTCTACATTCCATGCATGCAGATCTGTGTCATAGTAAGCAAATGCACGTTTCCCTAATGTAAATGTAACGGTCTTTGTCTCTCCCGGATGTAATCCAATCTTCTCAAACCCTTTTAACTCCTTGACCGGACGGATCACATTTCCTTTGGGAGGCATCACATAGAGCTGTACCACTTCTTTTCCGAAACGATCTCCGGTATTGGTCACATCTACCTGCACAGTCAATGTCTCTGTGTCGTTCATCTCCGTCTTATCTAACTTCATATTGCTGTAAGCAAATGTCGTATAACTCAGTCCGTGTCCAAATGGGAATAAAACATCCATCTCTTTTGTATCATAATAGCGATAACCGACGAACACACCTTCTCGATACTCTACTTTATTTCCTTCTCCTACGTAATATAAGTAAGATGGATTGTCCTGCAGTTTCAATGGAAATGTCTCTGCCAGATGTCCACTCGGGTTTACCTTGCCGTAAAGCACATCCACAGTCGCTCCGCCGACTGCCTGTCCGCCAAGATACACTTCCAAAATGCCTTTCACCTGATCTGCCCAAGGCATTTCCACCGGAGACCCATTGTGAAGGACTACCACTACATTTTCATTGACTTTGCAAATTTCCCGGATCAGATAGTTCTGACATTCCGGAAGGCGCATATGCTGTCTGTCATAGCCTTCGGACTCAAATGCATCCGGCAGTCCTGCAAAGATCACAGCGACTTCTGCTTCTTTTGCCACACGCACTGCCTCTGCCACGAGTTCTTCATCAACCTGATCTTCCTTCGTGTCATATCCTTTCGCATATACAACCGGATATCCTGCTGCCATCTCCAGCGCAGATTCTGTCTGAGAGGCATTGATATGTGAACTTCCGCCACCCTGGTAGCGAGGTTTCTCCGCAAATACTCCGATAAATGCCGCCTTTCTCTCTTCTGTGAGAGGAAGGATTCCGTCATTTTTCAGAAGTACCATACACTCAGAAGCTACTTTTCTCGCAAGGGCATGGTCTGCCTCACGGTCAAACACTGCTGTTGCATCCCGGTTCTCCTCAAAGCGATATACGATGTTCAGGATCCGTTCGACTGCCTGATCAAGCACATCCTCTGCTAGTGTTCCGGTTTTGACTGCTTCCACAATCTTTTTGTCATTTAATCCAAAGGAAGTCGGCATTTCAAGGTCAAGTCCTGCTTCCAGATCCGGCACTCTGTCATTGACTGCACCCCAGTCACTGACAACAAATCCGTCAAATCCCCATTCATTTCTAAGTACTTCTGTCAGATAGGTTTTGTTTTCTGCCGCATAAGTTCCATTGATCTTGTTATAAGAACACATGACTGTCCACGGTTTTGCCTGTGTCACTGCGCCCTCAAATGCACCAAGATAAATCTCTCTCAGCGTTCTCTCATCTATTTCCGAGCTCGAAGTCATTCTTCTGTGCTCCTGATTATTTGCAAGAAAATGCTTGATGCTCGTTCCGACATTCTTACTCTGTACCCCTTTGATCTGACTTGCCGCAATCTCTGACGCAAGATAAGGATCTTCTGAGAAATACTCAAAGTTCCTTCCACAGAGCGGAGAACGCTTAATATTGACCGCAGGTCCTAAAATAACCCCGACTCCCTCTGCCTGACATTCCTTTCCCAGTGTCTCTCCTACTTTGTAGAGAAGCTCTCTGTCAAAAGAAGCGGCGGTCGCACATCCTGCCGGAAAGCATACTGCTTTAATACTTTCATTGATTCCCAGATGATCTCCGCTCTCATCTTGTTTCCGGAGCCCATGAGGTCCGTCACTGACCATCATTGCCGGAATTTGCAGCCGTTCTACTGCTTTTGTATTCCAGAAATCCTGTCCGGAACAAAGTCCCGCTTTTTCTTCCAATGTCATTTTTGCAACTAATTCTTTTACGTCCATACGATTTCCTCCAATCTGATCGAATACACTCTGTTTTTTATTATACTACCGCATACACTTTTTTTGTAAGTCCTTATCCTTACTTTTATATAGGTCGATTTTATCTTTTGGGAATTGTTTTTCGATTGTTTCAGGCAATTTCCTGTGATATTATAGAGAATATGTGAAAAGAAATGAAAAATAAAAAAGCTGATCGTAAATACTCTTTCATTTTTTATAAAAAAGGAGGAACTTCCTATGTCAACAGAAATTTCCGCTGCACATGAGCACATTGAACTTTCCCACAATTTGGATATCCGCTTTGATCTTTTTCATGCATCAGATATCTACATCATGCCTCACTGGCACAATGCACTTGAGATTAATTTTGTTCTGGACAGCACTTTTGAGGTAACTGCCGATGGTCAGACTTTCCTTCTGCAGTCAGGCGACTGTATCATTATCAATTCCAAAGTAATACATGCCACCAGATACGTGAAAAATACCAAAAGTCTTCTTATACAAATTCCATATCCCCTTCTCAAAAAATACATTCCGGATATGCCAAAGATTTTTTTCGATGTACCTGTCTTTGCACAAGACCGCGAAACGAAGGCGAAACTAGATACACTCAAAACAATCCTGCAAAATATGATCTCAGCTACCGACAAAGCATCCTTATCTTCTGCCAATACACTCCGTTTTCAAAGCCTTCTGTTTGATTTTCTCTATCATCTTTACAGAGATTTTCGCCGGGAGCTGCCGCTTCGCTTTACCGACCGTCGTTTTAAAAGTCTCTCTCTTCTAGAGCCGGTGATTGAATACACTAAGCAGAATTACCATTTGCAGATCTCTATTCCGGAGATTTCAAATATTGCCTCTCTGCAACCCGAATATTTCTGCCGCTTTTTCAAAAAGCATATGGGCTGCACTTATTTGGAATATATTAACGAAATTCGCCTTTCCCATATTTACCAGGATCTCACCTCCACAGATTACCCTCTCTATCAGCTGTTGGAAATCCATGGGTTTAAAAATTACAGAGTATTTCGCCGTATGTTTCACGAACATTTTCACACCACTCCCGGCGCACTTCGAAAAGAACTAAAAGGTCAAAACCAGTAAAAAAAGATTCTGATGATTTTTCCACAAAAAAACAGCAGAACACTTGTTAAAGTTGTTCCTGCTGTCATTTATCTTTTTGTTTTTCCATTTGCTTATGCCCCATCCTATTTGTGATCTGGGACATAAGTTCTTCCGTCTAAAGTACAAGCATATGCTTCTAATGCATCTGCATTTTCCATAATAAATGCTCCGATTTTTGCCCATACAGACATTTTCTTTTCTACCTTTTTCTCAGCTTTATTGTTTACATATACGTTCTGATTGTTTAATGCGATTGTTGACATAATAATCTCTCCTTTATTTTAACTTTTATAATTAACTTTTCCTTGCTACGTGTATTATGTTATCATACTACTATATTGTTTTTTAGATATAAAATTGACTACTTTTAGGTCAAAATTGACATAAGGAGATATTATCACATGATTGCATTTAAATATAAACAATTATATAACGTGGACGATACTGGAATTGCTATCAAGTATTATACAGAGAGAGGTTACTATACACCGCCTCACTGGCATTCTCCACTGGAACTGATCTTCGTATTAAACGGTTCTGCCGAGATGAGCATCAATGGACACAGACATCTCGTTGTTCCGGGAGATTTTGTCTTAATTGACTCCAATCAGATCCACGAATCGAAATGTGCCACAATGACGATGGGGCTCTGCATCCACTATTCCCGTCAGCATTTACAAAAATATATCCCTGATCTTGACCACCTGAACCTACAGTTCAGCCGGGATATCCTCGTCAAAGAGAAGCTCGATATCTATCTCCAGATCTGCGAATTGTTGAAAAAACTTCCACCACTCCATGTCCAGCAGCCTCTTGGCTACCGCCTCGAATGTGAGTCCATCGCAATGGAAGTTCTCTATCTGATTCTGACACATTTTGCCCGCCCTGCCGAAGAATCTCTGATTCCTGAAAATATCGGGAGCCTTGACCGATTGAGTGCGATCACTTCTTATGTAGATGATCATTACAGTAAACCAATCTCCCTTGAGGAAGCTGCACAGAAACTGGGGCTAAGCCGGGAATATTTCTGCCGCTTCTTTAAACAGAGCCTCGGTGTGACGTTCACGCGGTACGTCAACCAGATCCGCCTGATTCATATTTACCATGATATCTGCAACACAGAGGACGGCATTATGGAAATCGTCGAACGACACGGTTTTACGAACTACAAACTGTTCAACAAGATGTTCAAAGAAATCTACGGATGTACACCGCGGGAAATCCGGCATAAACTTGCGATAGACAAATAGCATTTCATTATAAATGAAATATCGTACCTTCTTTATTTCTTTCCAACAAAAAACAGGTACATCTCACAACTATACGGGAAAATTTTCTCATCTTCCCTGTGATCTCTGTACCTGTTTTCTATAGTTTCTATTATTTTCTTCTACTGTTTCTTATGATCTGAATCACAACTGCGATCAGAATGATCACCAGACCAACTGCCCCCACTGTCAATCCAACAATCTGCACTCTGTCCACAGAAGTTTTACTTTGTGTTTTTTGCGTACTTTCTTTTTTCTCTGCCTCGTCTTTATCTGTTTCCTCTTCTATCGCTTCTTCCTCTTCTTCCACCTCTTCTTGCGTTTCCAGTTCCTCCTCTTCGGAATCCGGTATCACAGTGCTTTGCATGCTTGCATCCTCCACAAAGGTGATATCTTTTTCTTGTGCATACTTCTCCGCTGCACTGCCTGCTGCGCCATAGATTGTCAAATTATCACAATCCTCCAAACCGGTTCTCTCCCCAACATACTGCGGCATCAGTTTACTTCCTGCTCCGATTTTAGTTACACTGGAAGGAATATATAGTTCTTCCATACTGGAACACCGATCAAATGTACCTGGCGGGATTGCCTGCACCCCATCCGGAATGTTCAGACTTTTCAGGCTAATACAATTTCCAAAAGCTTCCATTTCTATATTTCGCAGGCTAGACGGCAGTTCCAGTGCTTCCAGAGATTCGCAAAAGTTAAATGCTCTCAGACCAATCTCTTGCAAACTATCTGACAAATGAATCGTCTTCATTTTAAAGCAACCCGCAAAAGCCTCTTGACCGATTTTTTTAACCCCATTTCCCATCGTCACTTCTTCCAGCTGCAGACAAGTGTAAAAAGCCCTCTCGCCAATTTCGATTACGCTATCTGGTATCACAACGCTTTTTATCTCTGTCTCCGTATCCTCAAAGATACTGTTATCCGGATTACCTCCGATGCGCTTTACTCCCTCTGGAATCACCACATGCTCCTCCGATCCGGTATAACTGGTCAGGCATCCTTCCTTATCGATATGGAAATCGGAATCTGTACTCTGTCTATCTTCCGCTCCATGGACCAGCATAGGAGCCGAGAACCCTACCAGTGCCAGAAGACAAAAGGTCAATACTGTCTTTTGTATTATTTTCACTCTCATACGCCCCCTCTCTTTAATAAGTGTACAATGTCTTCACTTCTCCGGTCGACAGATCTTTCTCCAGCATCGCTCCGCTCTGCAGCTTATAAGAATAGCGCCATCCTGCTCCACCTCTGATTTGCTTTTCACCGGAATCCATGAAGAAATATACCTTTTCTCCGAATTTTTCCACATACTTTAATGTAAGCGCAGTATCATCAGTCGCTTGTCCACAGATTCCTTCTCCGACCGAAGCATAATCCTCCTGCGTGATGATCTCTTCCGGAGCTCCATTTTCCGCATAATAGAATACACTTCCATCTGCAGTATAATATTCCGCCATCGGCGATGTGTCATTCAGTTCATTTCCGATGTATTCTTTGTCGACCGTTCCATCTGCATTGACCACAAAGTCAGCTGCCTTCAGCTCATCCCACTCTTCCGGCGTCAGGTCTTCTACTGTTTCCTCTTCACTACTGTACTTCGCAATCTTTCCACCCTGATACATGACTGCTGATCCCCCATAGTTTCCATATGAAAAATAAATATCTTTTCCCTGAAATACCATGAATGCGATTGTTGCATTGCTGACAAGGTCATCCTCATCTACGTGCTCTTCCAGATCCACAGTACATAGTTCTTTATCATCACTTCCGTCTGGCTGGATTCGTGCCAGTGTTACTTTATCCTTGCCAGTTCCTGCCAGCTGATAGTAGATAAATCCATCTTTAATCGCAAGATAACTTCCATCCCCTAATTTCGTTTCCTCTTCATTAGAAATGTTCAAGCTATAGATTTCTTCCTCATTCGGATCCGAACAGATAATATATTTCTCCGTCGCCGCTTTCAGTTTTCCTTTTTTGATCTCTGTAATGTCTCCACTCTTTCGGTCATAACTGCAAATCTTTGTCACTGACATATTGTCGATCGGCTTCTCATAGAAGATTTTTTCGTCGGTAACTGCGATCTCCCCGGCGCCTTCTGCCTCGAAGACCGTCTCTTCATTTCCAGACGGATCTCTCTTGATCAGCGCATTGCTCACTCCTGGCAGTGCCTGATACTGTGCCAGCGTTCCAGTCTCTTCAAAACTGCTCTTCTGATATTTCCAGTAATAGATGGAGCCATCCTCTCCTTGAATCACATTTCCCACACCTTCATTTTCTGCCTGCATACGTTCCTCTGTGATCAGAGAGAGCGGAATCTTCTGACGGACAATGCCATCCTCTATTTTTTCGTTGTATAAATTTGTATATTCTGTATTTAACAGAAGCGCACTGTCATATCTTGCACTCTCATTCATCCTTATGATCAGCTCATAACTTTTCGTGATCAGTTCCTGAAGATTCATCATTTCTAACTGCACAGTATCCCACTTCGTCACATCAATCTCATCCGCAGAAGGTGGGTTCCCTTCTGCCTCTCTTACTTTTCCGATGCGATCCCATGTGTGAAAATAAGTCCGAATCATCAGCATATAGTTTGCCCTTGCTTCCTTGAGCTGCTCGATTGTGATTGCCTGCTGATTCACAACATGATTTAATACATAACTGCAATTGTGCAGTGACATTGCGCCGATATCCAGCAGTACATCCGCATCATACGCATCGCTTCCGAGATCAAACTGTTTAGAAATCTCTGGGATTGCAGAGGCCACAGGAACAATCATCCCATAGACTTCCAACGCTTTTCCGGCGACCGGAACCTTTTTAAAAAGCTCAGAGGCAAATACATCCATTACCTGGAGAATGATCTGATGCCATAATTCTTTCTCCGAATCAGAACTATTCTCATACAGCCTTTTTGCAGAGTCCTGAAGCATTTCTGCTCTTTCTCCTGCTCTCTTTACATAGGATATATCACTGTCTGCAAGTGATTTCAGCTGATCACAGTAAATCTCTTGCCAGTTTTCTAGGCGATGGACCGCCTCAATCACTGTATACAAGCGCAGTGCAATATCCAGATCCGTTGCTGTCTGCGACACACTCCCCTGACTTTTAATTAATTTTGTAAGCCACTCTTCCGGAATCACATCCCACTTCGTAAATGGAATCCCATTTCTTTTTTCCATATATTTCAAAATACCGGACAAGTCTTCCGGCATCTTTCCAAGTCCCTCTAACATCCCATATCCATCTTTAAATATCTTCAACAGTGTTTCCATATCTGCAAAAATATCGTCTTTTCCTTCCAGATATTTTGAATCGTCTTTTCCAAGATCATATAATACTTTCTCGCACTGCTGTTTCTCAATCATTCTTTCGCCGATGACTGATAAAATAATCCGGTAATCAATCTCATCTCCCAGCGCCAGCAGCACATATTTAAAACTCTTCTCATATACATGATTGCCATAAAGATCTTCGGCAAGCGGGCGCATTTTTGCCAGTTTTGGGAAATCATTCAAAAGATTCCAAAGAGTCTCTTTCGGAGCATCTACGACAACCGTTTCCTCATCCATCTGCCATCCTGCATTCAGCAGGTACATTGTCTTCTCCAATGGAAGATAAATTTCATCATCTTTCACCTTACATTCCAGCGGAAAGGTCTGTCTTGAAATCGGTCCAATCTCATTTTCTAATGTTGCCGTCCCTTCTTCTACATTGATCCTCACCATATAGCCATTCCGGTTTAGGTCGACTCCGTATGCTTTTTCTTCTACAACTGCCCCACAGACCTGTGCGATTTCTTGCGGCTGTGCATAAATGATCTTGTCTTCTGCCTTTACATAAATCTGTGTCTTTTCTCCGGTCGCATACTCACGTATATTCAAATAACCGTTCTGCTCCTTTTCTTCTGCAAGTACACTAATCGGCTGCACAAGCATACAGACAGCAAGTATCATTCCCCATATCCGTTTTCTTCTCATTGTGCTCCCTCCAACTCCTTCACGACTTCACTGTAAAGTTCCACATACCCCCCAAGCAGTGCATCTGACAATTCATCGGTCATCTCTATTCTCCACTGAAGGTTTTCTTCCTTGAGAAGTATGTCTGCTTTATACGTCTTCATTGGCATTTCTCCCAGATTTTTTGTATCCCAATCTGAAAGGAGATGTAAAAAATCATTTAGCACAGTCCCCGAATCTGATTTTAAATGTGTCTTCTTTTCAATCTCCAACTCTGCAATGGCAGGAAGATCCAGATTTGTAATTTCTACTGAAACCCAACAACTTCCATCTTTATGTTTCTTTGCTTTTCCAATCTCATAAGACAGATGATCTGCCGCAATCTTCATATATTCACTAAATTCCACAGGTTCTCCATACCCCTGATTCCAGAGAAGTCTTGTCAGCATTTCGCCATCTTTATCTTGATATGCATTCAGAAACTCCTCACAGACTCCCTGCGCCTCCTCCAGTGTCTTCTGTTCATACGCTTCCTCTCTCTCCTTTTCCGCACGTTTATTCAGCAAACCTGCCACTACAAAAATAAATAGGATGAGCAGAAGAACAATCGTCAGTATGACCCCTCTGGTTCGCCTCTCCTGTTTCTTTCTTTTCATATACATTCCTCCTATTTTTTCTTCTGTTTTTTTCATGATTATACTACTTCCCTATATCGTTTTGTATGATCACGTCATGGATTTCAAGATATATGTAATATATAACCTTACCTTGTCTTTTCTCACTGCTTCCCTCTGTGATATAATAGATTCGGATTTAAACTTTTAGAAAAAGAGGAGGAAGCATCTATTATGATCTTATCGAGTAAATTTTTTCTCATACTGATACAGCTGGTTGTCCTAATTTTTTCATTTCTCACCTGCCGTTTCTTCTTTCCTCTGAAAAAATACTTTCGCAGACACTCTACACTCTGCCTGATTTTTCTGTGCTGTGTGTTTGCTATACTGGTTTCTTTGATTCCTGATGAATCTTTCCCTTATATCTGCTTTGCAATGATCTTTTTTCAGCTGATCACTTGTTTTCCCTTTTTCGAGGGACGGCTTTTGACAAAAGTAAACTTGATTTTTCTCTTTTATCTGATGTTGATAGCGATCGAATCCTTTTTTATGTTGATCATCAGTGTCGCTGATATTCTATTTCCAGATAATACACTTGAGAGTACAATGCTGTTTTTAAACTACGACTTCAAAACATTGTCTCTATATACCTCTGTGTATGTGTTCTGTTTATATTTCTTCTATAAGAAATTGCTTCCAAAGCTCAGATATTATTATGGATTTGTCCCGGAATCTTCTGTTTTAAAACTAATCCTTCCTATTATCTGTATGTACAATCTGTCAAATATTTTATTTGCCCAGATAGACAGCGACAAACCCTCCACCCTGTTGATCCATGTAGGCATCAGCCTTATCCTGCTTCTGTTTTTTTTCTTTTATATTTCAAAAACCTGCAGAATCTTTGAAGAAGCAGAACAGAGAAAACAATCTCTTCTTCTGCAAAGACAGAAGTCAAAAAGTCAATCGGAATATACACGGACACTTGAGCAAAAATACCGTGCTATCCGGCGCTGGGAACATGACAGTTCTAATCACCTGACCACAATGACATATCTGGCAAAGGATGGTCACTGGGATGAAGTATCTGCTTATCTCGAAGAACTTATGAAACAAAAGGAGGCGGATTAGCTTATGAAATATAGAATCTTTTTCTTTTTAAGCCTACTATTGATGCCTCTGTCCGCGGGTGGTCTTTTCCTTGCTTTTCTATCTCTCCCCACTACTTCTCTGCTATTTTGCATCACTGAACTATTCAGTGCAACGGCATCACTTTCCGCTATCTTATTCTTTGGGATCGGTTTTTTTCAGATGGTAAAAGAACAGAACACAAAAAGCGAACTTGCTCTGTTAAAGCAACAGCAGGAAGTATCCTCCATTCAGGAGCAACAATTATCCAACCTGCAGAAAGATACTATCCACAACAAAAAATCCTTCTATCATCATCTGGAAACAATACAAAAAGCAATCCGCTCCGAGCAATATACAGAAGCACTTTCTTCTCTGGAGTCACTCTTACTTCGTCCTTCCAGAAGTAATCCTGCTTCCTATTGTGCAGATTCTTACATAAACGCTGTCCTGCAATTCAAACAAGAGGAGGCTCACCGGTATGGAATTTCTGTCAATTATCAGATCCTTCTTCCGGATCTCCAGCTTTTGAAAAATTTCTCTGCATCCGAACTATCCTGCATTCTATTTAATCTATTGGACAATGGTATCGAAGCATGTATCCAATCTGAAAAAGCTACACCTGAAATCCATCTGCAAATTCATACAGAGGGAACCATGCTCTGCATTCATATGGAAAATACAAAAACACCGGCTCGGACATTTCAAAAAACAACTACAAAATCTGCTGCAATCCGTCATGGATTCGGTCTTGGAATTATAGAGACAATCGTTGAAAAATATGGAGGAATCTGTCACTTTACAGATCAGGGAGATTCTTTTGATTCCTCCATCATTCTCAATTACCAGGAAAACAGGAGGTATCCAATTTCAAATGATACATATTGCAATTTGCGAAGACATTGAAACACATGCAAACAAGATGAAAGAACTGCTGACAGCTGTCCTTCCAAAGAATATAACTCTGACACACTATACATCCGGTAAGGAAATGCTGTCAGATATCCAGGATTCCCATATCATCTATGATCTGGCGATTATGGATATCGAGCTCGGTGATGCATCGGGAATCACTCTCTCATCACGACTATC
This sequence comes from Faecalimonas umbilicata, assembly GCF_042846195.1. Classification (NCBI taxonomy): domain Bacteria; kingdom Bacillati; phylum Bacillota; class Clostridia; order Lachnospirales; family Lachnospiraceae; genus Faecalimonas; species Faecalimonas umbilicata. Next base: position 129,004 of record NZ_AP031411.1, on the reverse strand, counting down.
TGAATACTGCCCGGACATACAGATCATCTTTGTCAGTCAATATCTAAAATATGTCAGCCCGGTTTACGAGACTGCACATACCTACTTCATCTATAAACCGGAATTAGAACTTTATCTAAAACCTGCCGTTCAAAAAGCACTGCAAAAGATTGAGGAGCACAGCCATCTGATTCTGACTCTTTCCTGGAACAAAAAGAAAACAGAAATTCTCCAGAAAGATATCTGCTATATGGAACGGCTACTCCGGAAAACGGCTGTCTACACCCTCCATGATACTTTTTACACGGCAGAAAAGCTCTCCTCTATTTTAGCTCAGCTTTCCCCTTCCTTCACTTTATGCCATCGGAGCTATCTCATCAACCTCGAACAATTATCTGCTTTCCTGCCGGGATATCTCTGCCTGAAAGATGGAAGACAGATTCCTGTAAGCCGTTCTTACATCCAGAGTGTCCGGGAACAGTTTCTCCAGATATATCGCGATTAACTCTACCGACACACATCCGATTCTGCATACCCAAAAAACAGCACAAAAAAAGTGGAAGAAACTCAATCAAAAGTTTCTTCCACTTTTTTCAATAATGCCGCAGACCGGAATCGAACCGGTACGGGAGTATAAGTCCCGCAGGATTTTAAGTCCTGTGCGTCTGCCTGTTCCGCCACTGCGGCATACAAAGTATTTTAAATGGATGGAGAAGGATTCGAACCTTCGAAGGCGTTGCCAACAGATTTACAGTCTGCCCCCTTTGGCCACTCGGGAATCCATCCATTTTCTTGAAGCAAATTGCCTCAACTAGTATATATTTATATCATATCTGTTCTGAAAATGCAAGCAATTTTTTATCATTTTTACATCCTTCTATTTGTATGCTATACTTAGCTTATCTTAGCAAAATCATTTTCCAATTTTGTAAAATATCATTTTTTATAGGCACGGAAATCCGCGACTCCTTCCTCCGTGCCTGTTATCGCGGATGATCTGGAGGAATGGCAAATGTCTAATATTACGAAATACGCGCTGGAAGCATCATTAAAAAAACTCTTATTAAAAAAACCCCTAGACAAGATCACGATCAATGATCTCACATCAGACTGCGGAATCAGCCGCATGGCCTTCTACTATCATTTTAAGGATATTTATGATCTTGTAGAATGGTCATGCCTGGAAGATGCAACGAAAGCACTTCAGGGAAAGAAAACTTATGACACCTGGCAGGAAGGACTTCTTCAAATTTTTGAAGTCGTTTTTGAAAATAAACCTTTCATCCTAAATGCTTACCGCTGCCTCAGCCGGGAACAGATTGAAAATTATCTCTTTCACCTTACTTACGAGCTGATCGCCGGTGTCGTCGAAGAGCAGGCCGCCCAGACACCAATCTCTGAACATGCAAAGAAATTTATTGCTGAATTTTACAAATACAGCTTTGTCGGTCTTATGCTCGACTGGATCAAACATGGCATGAAAGAAAATTATGAAGAAATCGTACATAATATCTGCGTTACCATGTACGGAACAATTGCAAATTCCATTCATAATTTTACAAAACAAGGGGAATGATAAAAAAATAATCATCTCCCTCTCTTTGTAAATTGCCACAAAAGAAAAGAACGTCTATGCTGAAAGTACAGAAGAAAGCAATGTAGTTATTTCAGAAAGGTGGTCATCTATATGGCAAAGAAAAAATTAGCGATCGGTGTTGCCTCCGCAGTTGCCGCAGGAGCAGGCGCCGCCATTTTATTAAAGAAAAAATCCGATGTAGAATCTCACACTGCTTCCTCAAAAAGTGTTTCCAAATCTTCCGACTATCGGAACACAGAGCGAGGCAAGCATGAGAAAAACAGCAAAGGAATCTACTATTCCAACGGAAATTATGAAGCGTTTGCACGTCCGGAAAAACCTGACGGAGTTGATGAGAAACACGCTTACATTGTAGGAAGCGGGCTCGCAGCACTCGCAGCCGCATGCTTTCTCGTAAGAGATGCCCAGATGCCGGGACCTCATATTCACATTTTAGAGGCGATGGATATTGCTGGAGGAGCCTGTGACGGAATTTTCGATCCTTCTCGCGGCTATATTATGCGAGGCGGCAGAGAGATGGAAGATCACTTTGAATGCCTTTGGGATCTCTTCCACAGCATCCCTTCTCTTGAGACCTCTGGTGCTTCTGTTCTTGACGAATATTACTGGCTCAACAAGCATGATCCGAACTATTCTCTTTGCCGTGCAACCGTACAACGCGGAAAAGATGCACACACAGATGGAAAATTCAATTTAAGTCAGAAAGGCTGCATAGAGATCATGAAACTGTTTATGACAAAAGACGAAGATCTCTATGACAAAACCATCGAAGATGTCTTTGATGACGAAGTTTTCAACTCTACCTTCTGGCTATACTGGAGAACGATGTTTGCTTTTGAAAACTGGCACAGTGCATTAGAAATGAAGCTGTATTTCCAGCGCTTCATTCACCATATTGCAGGGCTCCCTGATTTCAGTGCTCTGAAATTCACAAAATACAACCAGTACGAATCTCTGATTCTTCCAATGCAGAAATATTTGGAGAATGCAGGTGTCGACTTCCAGTTCAACACTGAAGTAACGAATGTTGTCTTTGAATTTAAAGATCATAAGAAAATTGCATCCGCAATTGAATGCAAGGTAAAAGGTGTCGAAAAGGGAATCCTGCTTACAGAGAACGATCTTGTCTTTGTGACAAACGGAAGCTGTACCGAAGGAACGATTTACGGTGACCAGAACCATGCACCAAATGGCGATGCAGAAGTACGCACGAGTGGATGCTGGAACTTATGGAAAAATATCGCACGGCAGGATCCATCTTTTGGACATCCTGAGAAATTCTGCTCTGATATTTCCAAAACAAACTGGGAATCTGCAACGATCACAACACTGGATGATAAGATTATTCCTTACATCACAAAGATCTGTAAACGTGATCCAAAGAGTGGAAAAGTCGTAACCGGAGGAATCGTGAGCTGCCAGGATTCCAAATGGCTCATGAGTTGGACCATCAACCGTCAGGGACAATTTAAAGAACAGGATAAAGATAAAGTATGTGTCTGGGTATATGGACTATTTACCGATGTTCCGGGAGATTTCGTCAAGAAACCGATGCGGGAATGTACCGGAAAGGAGATCACGGAAGAATGGCTGTACCATATCGGTGTTCCGGTAGAACAGATTCCTGAACTGGCAGAACAGAGTGCAGTCTGTGTTCCGACAATGATGCCGTATATCACTGCATTCTTCATGCCTCGAACAAAAGGAGACCGTCCGGATGTCATCCCGGATGGATGTGTAAACTTTGCATTCCTTGGACAGTTTGCCGATACTCCTCGCGACACGGTATTTACAACAGAATATTCTGTTCGTACTGCGATGGAAGCCGTATACGGTCTTCTCGGCGTAGACCGTGGTGTACCGGAAGTATGGGGCAGTGTCTACGATATCCGCGACCTGCTCGACAGCTCTGTCAAGCTCATGGATGGAAAATCCCCTCTCGACATTCAGCTTCCGGGGCCGTTAAATGCACTGAAGAAACCACTGATCCGTGTGATAAAAGGAACGGTAATTGAAAAATTACTCAGAGATCATGACATCCTGACAGATGAAATGTAACCTCGTTCTCCCCTAAGCACTGCTTCAAATACTATCTAAATAAAAAAATACGTCTCCGCAGAAATTGTGACTGCCTTATGTGAAAATCACAGCATTTCTGCAAGACGTATTTTTTTCTGTTATTGGAAAGTCGCCTGATCGGCGTAATTTACTGCAATATAGCTCTTTCCTCTGTTGATCTTAATTTCCTTCCCATTCTGATCATAAAATTTCAGCCTGGACTGCTCATTTTTTTCTTCCTTTGACCAGTGAATTTTCTGCACACCACCGTTGGAAATATAGTATCCAACCGAATCGCTGGCGCCATCCCAGTCTACCTCTTTATGTCCAATCTCATCTCTCACTGTAATCGATGTTTCCAGGACAAATACGTTTGTAAATGCAAGCTGCTCTCCAGTATTTCCATCGATCTGCGGTTTTCCATTTAAGTCTTTGACATATACTTTTTTTGCTTCATCATAAGTAAGTGTCGCTCTGGCAGCTCCAAAATTAATATCTACTTTCTGACAATCCTCTCCGTCCGGTTTTACCTGCTCATTGAGTCCGTAAAACGAAAAAGCCGCATCCTTTTTATCTTCCTCGATATCCGTTCTCAATCCTCTGGACTGCACGACACTGGCAAACTGAGTACCATCAAAATATCCTGTATGCTCGAGATCATATCCTGCACTTAGACGCGCCTGATCTCTTCCGAACAGACCGCTTCCATCACTGATTCCATCAATCTGGTCCAGATTCAGCGAAGCAATGTATTCTCCGATTGTGTCATCGCTTCCCCAGTTGACATAAAAGGCATCGAATCCTTCTGACAGCGCCGGAAAATATGCGCGGCAGCTTCGGATCGCACAGATTTTCGGGACAGCCGTATAATCACCGTACAGCGCCATAAATCTTGTCGCATCCCCCTCTACCGGGATTTCAAAAATAATATCTGCCTTTCCGACCCCATACTGCGGCATCGCCGGATCCACGTTATTGACCATGACTGCCACTGGACGTTTCCCGATCGCACCCTCTGTCAGATCCAAAACTCCGGTCAGAAGATTCTGATTTGCGGGAATCTCCTCCGACGATGCACTCTCCTCTGATCCTTTCGTATCCTCACTCTTCTGCTCTTTTGCATCCGACTGGCCTGCCTTTACAGATTCCTCCTGTTGTTTCCCACTTTTTCCACATCCCGGAATAACCGCGAGCATCAGGCACATGGACAATAGCAACATTCTCTTCTTCATACGACTTCCTCCTTACCCTTCCTAGATTTCTCCCTCTGCATTTACCTGTTTTCTTTATGATAGCAGACTTTTTTTCCACTTTCCACAGCAATTATAGAAATGTTATCCACATTTAACAGCTGTTTTTCCACTGTTGTTGTGTAAACTCCGTCTTCTCTTCTCACCAAGTCAAATACCTGATTCCCTTCCTGCAAATATGCATATTGGGTATCGGCCGAAAGCCCCTCTATCGATATTACTTCATAGATTTGCCCCTCTTCTACTTGATACATCGTCTCCGGCATCGTAAGATTTTCCTCCGGCATCTCCTCAAATGACTCTAACACCGGTGGGAGATTCATCGTTTTTATCTGCTCATACGGAAAATAGTCTTCTATAAAAGTATACTCTGCCACTTCAAAAACAACACATTCCGGCTGAAACATCGTAAAATAATAATCAAAGTCAAAAATGTTCCGATAATCATGAACAGAAATATATTCTCCAAGACTGTTCTCCAAAAATTTAGAACCTAGACCATTTAAATAACTTCCTTGAAAAACAAGTGTTCTCGGCACCCCTTCGGCAACTTTCTGCTTATTTACATAATAATTGAAATGATTAAAGCTTTCGTCTCTTCTGACTTCCGGGCTGTACTGCTCCGTCAGACACTCCACATCTGCTTTTCTTTCATAGACAGGAATCTTCTCGTGGATCGGAATATCTGAGAGCAGTAATTTTTCCATCGTTTCCTCATGAATGAGAAATTCCTCTTTCGTATTAATATGAACGGGAACTCCCTGCTCGCTCAATCCCTCTAAAATATGGTTGACTCCATAGAACGCCCCCAGTTCATTCCAATGCCCTCCATCATATTTCTTATTAAATACCGCCTCTCCTTCCTCTGTCTTTTCCTCCAATATCTCTGTATTATCTACATAGTGAATTTCTCTTTGATCCAGTTCTTTTAAAAACTGCTGCACCCACCGATTGTCATAATTCCATCCCTCTTCAAGTTCCTCTTGCAAAACAGTTGTTTTCGCAGGCTCAAACACGAATAGGAACGGAATCTCTCTTGCTTCACAGTAATCCTGGATTGTTTTTATCATGTCCGCAAAAGCAATATGGTAATCACCGAAGACCGGATTTCCCCCTGTATTTAAAAATACATACCCATCCTGTCCATATACATAACTAGGATGGATCATCTCATGAAAAATCTTATCATGCCCCACTGTATAAAGCTTGATCATCTCATTTCGCAGTCCAATGCGGTCATTTACATAGTTTTCAATTGCCTGAGTGGCATCTTCTCCCTCCCGTATTGCCGAGACAGGATTTGTAGCGAGCATCCGGTTATCCACCTCTGAAACTGCATTTTCTTCGGTATTGAAGGTCACAACAGGAATCGCAAGCAGTACAAAAAATATGACAATAAAAAATATCTTTAGTTTTTTCATTTTCTTCTCCTAACTAATTCTTACCTGTTTCCTACTAATATTGAAAATACAGGAAAGGGCTGTACGAGCTATTGATCAGAAAGATCACCGATAGGATCATCAGCAGGATCAGTCCGGTCTCTTTGATAAAAAGTCCCGTCTTTGTCCGATCAAAATAATTTTTCACTTTCTCCGCCCACGGCATACAAAAGGTTGTCGCCCCAAGTACCGCAATCGCTGACAATCCAATCAGTTTTGCTGTCAGGTAGTGCCGATAGGTATATTCCACTGTACCTGCTGCGTTGGCGGCGCTGATACCGATCAGACTTTTCATAAACACTTCCAGCCGGTTAAAGTCTGAAAAATAGAATACCTGCCAGCTAAAAAATACAATCGCCATCGTAGCAGCCCATTTAACGATATCAGGAATCTTCTGATAGAAACTTTTTTCCCTTGCACAGCGCTCTGCCAGTACACAGATCCCATTGATCACACCCCATAAAATATAGTTCCATGATGCTCCATGCCATACTCCGGTCAGCAAAAAGACGCAGAACAGATTCCATAAGGTTCTTTTCATCCCTTTTCGGTTTCCTCCAAGCGGAATATAAATATACGACCGGAACCATGTGCCGAGTGAAATATGCCAGCGTCTCCAAAATTCTGTAATAGATTTTGACCGATAAGGAAACTGAAAATTCTCTTTAAAATGGAATCCAAATAGCCGGGCCAAACCAATCGCGATATCTGAATATCCTGAAAAATCATAGTATATCTGCATCATATAAAAAAATGCAAACAACCATGCGGTCGGCACATCTATTCCCACTCCGACATAAGGATCGATCCGGCTGATCACAGCCCCAAACGAATCTGCCAGAATCACTTTTTTTGCAAATCCGATCATGATCCGGTTCAATCCGTCTAAAAATGCGTTCTCATCTGCCTGCCGGTGTACCGTCTGCTTCTGAAAATCTTTCCACTGTACGATCGGTCCGGAAATCACTTTCGGGAAAAAAGAAAGATATAAAAATACATCCAAAAGGCTTCCCGCTTCTGCATCTCCACGAAAGACATCCACAAGATAAGATATTGTCGTAAAGGTGATAAAAGAGATTCCCAGGGGAACGATCCATCGGCTCATTGCCAGACTGATTCCGAAAAAGTGATTCAGATTTTCCGCAATAAAATTATAATACTTATACCAGATCAAAATGCCTGTCACAGCCAGAATTGAAAGTGTCATACCATACACTTTCCACTTATGTTTTTCTTCCTTTCCCAAACGACAGATTCCCTTTCCCGCCAGCCATACTCCAAGCACATAGATACTCAAAAGGGCAATTCCTTCCAGTCTGGCCCATCCGTAAAAGCAAAGGCTTACGAGAACCAGAAACAGATTGCCGATCCGGTCGCCCCACTTCTCATTTCTATTTCCCACAAGCTTTATAAAATAATATCCTGCAACCGATGCCGGCAACACTGCAAATAAGAAAAAAACAGTTGTAAACGCCATATTCTTTCTTTTCCTTTCCAAACATTTCCCCTATTTTATCATAATTTCAATCTGTTACCAAGAAAAAAGATTTTCCCCCGGCCCTTGACAAAAGACCAATTTGTCATCCCAACTCTTGACCAAAATCCAAAAAAGAAGTCTCCTGCCACATTTTGATAGCGGAGACTCCTTTTACTTTTTCTATTCAGCTATGTATTCGTTCCCTTTTTCTTTTAACGTGGTCGAACACCGGTCTGACATTTCCCTTATTTCACAACAAGATTGTCCTTTGCCTCATATGCAAACTCTTCATCCAGCGGAAAGATCGGTCTTGGCACTTTCGTGTAATTTAACGTCTTCAGATCTTCATTTGTACTTCCTTTTGTGAGCGCCATAATGCTTCTCTTGGCGATCGCATCCTGGTCTGCAGTCAGATACCCTAATTTACATACGACAATATCTGCTTCCTTCGGATCTCTTCCAAGATCTGTGAATACGTCCGGAGAAACATAACCGATATGACCCTCTGCAAGTACAACGTCAACACCGCAGGAACTAAACAGTGCAATATCGCAAGGGATCGATGTCTTCTTCCATTTCTCCACATAAGCCTTGACCGTTCCGGTCGCTGTGATCGGCTGTGTTGTCGTCGTGTCAAACTTTGCACCGAAGGTGATCGTAACCTCTTCCCCGACTTTTCCCTTACAAGCCAGCGTCGCTTCCGGGTCATAAATTCCACCGTAGAGAACCGGTGTTTTTAACTGCTCTGTACGAGGATCATCCATGATTCGTTTTAAGAATCCGGTACAGTCCGAAGAAGATCCTGCTGTCGGGTTGTCCCCGGAATCAGAAAGGTATACCGGAAGTTCCTGTCCGTTTGCAATCGCATCAAAAGCGACATTTAATGTCTCTTCCTCTGTATATGTCTCTGTCTGAAAACAGAAATCATTTCTTGTATTCCAGATGATCTCCGCAAGACGAAGCGCCTCGCGGTCAGCCAGTTCCTGCTCTTCTGCTACCACATAGACTGCGACAGAACTATCCTCATTGTCTGCCCAAGGAAATCCCATCAGATAAGAAGCCGCGAGGATTCCTTCTTTCTTCTCTGTCTCGCGTAGCTTGGTGATCAGTCCTTTCATAGGCTCTACCGTTGTGGAAGACTGCTCTCCTGCGATCAGAATCGGAACCTTTACCCAGGCAGATTTTGCCTGCACATGATTCTCCAGAGCCGCGATCGTCATCTGTGCCGCATGTATCCCGGTCTCATACCGGTCTGTGTGCGGAGCACATTTAAATCCGACAAATCCGTCACAGTTCTCGTGCATACGCACAGTCATCGTTGTGTGCATGTCCAGCGCGCAGAAGATTGGAATGTCCGGGAACATCTCCCTTAATTCTTCCAGCAGATATCCTTCTGCATCTCCAAGTCCTTTCACTCTCATAGATCCGTGAAGTGCAAGTGTGATCGCATCCAGCGGCTTTTCTTCCTGCGCCTGACGCGCTCTCTCAAGGATCTCTGCTTTCAGTCCCATATAAAAGTCATGATCTACTTCCCCATTTGGAACTGCGCTTGCAAAAAGTGTCGGTACTACTTCATATCCTTGTTCCTGAAGCGTATCCATCACTCCGCGCAGCGGATCATTTTTTGGATTTCTCTCAAAAAGTTTTTCTCCCCGGACAACACCGAAGTCATTTTCTCCGGCAATGATTGGATTGAATGAATTAGATTCATGCATCATCGATGCAACTAATACTCGTTTCATTTCTATTCCTCCTAAGCAAACGATATACTTCTAATATAAATGACATGCCACTACATGTCCAGGCTCAATCTCTTTTGCTTCTGGTTTCGTCTTCAGACATTCCGGCTTGCAGTATTTACATCTCGTTGCAAACGGACATCCTTCCGGCAGATTTACCGTACTTGGAATATCCCCTTCCAGAATGATCCGCTCTTTCTTCCGTCCCGGATCCGGAATCGGCACCGCCGATAACAATGCCTGTGTGTACGGATGTGACGGATTGTTGTAGATCATCTCTTTTGGCGCCATCTCCACAATAAATCCAAGATACATTACTGCAATCCGGTCAGAGATCATCTCTACAACCGATAAGTCGTGAGAGATAAACATATAAGTCAGATCGAAGCTTTTCTGAAGATCATGAAGAAGATTCAGTACCTGCGCCTGAATGGAAACATCCAGCGCTGAAATCGGTTCATCGGCGATGATCAGTTTTGGTTTTACTGTCAGTGCTCTCGCAATTCCGATCCTCTGCTTCTGTCCACCTGAGAACTCGTGCGGAAAACGCTGTGCATGCTTTGCGCTTAATCCTACAATCTCCAAAAGCTTATGTACTTCTTTCATCCGCTCTGCCTTTGTCATCTTTGTATGGATCAAAAGCGGCTCTTCCACAAGATCCTCCACTCTCATACGCGGATTTAAGCTTCCCGCCGGATCCTGGAAGATCATCTGCATCTCTTTTCGCAGAGGTCTTACCTGCGCCTGTGTCATCTGATCGATCCGCTGTCCGTCAAACCAGATCTCTCCGCTGTCCGGCATCAACAGATGATTGATCAGCCTTCCTGTCGTACTTTTTCCACATCCGGATTCTCCTACGACAGAGAACGTCTCACCTTTATAGATATCAAAACTTACATTATTTACCGCATGTACAAATTTATCCGGTTTCCCAAGCAGTGTCTTTCCGACCGGGAAAGTTTTTGTCACATTTTTTACAGAAACTAATGTATCCATACTACTTTTCCCCCTTTCTGTCTTCGCTGGCAAGCCAGCATCTGCTGTAATGATTTTCACCTACTTCAAATAACTCCGGCTTTCCTGCCCGGCATTTTTCTGTCGCATATTTACAGCGCGGTGCAAATCTGCAGCCAGACGGCAGAGAAGACAGATCCGGTACACTTCCCGGAATACTCGGAAGCACTTTGACTCCTGAGCCAAGCTTCGGTACAGATGCGATCAGACCTTTTGTATATGGATGCTGCGGCGCATTGAATAATTCATCAATCGGCGCCTCCTCCACAATCTCTCCTGCATACATAACGATTGCTCTTGTACACATCTCTGCGACAACACCAAGGTCGTGAGTGATCATCAGGATACTCATTCCCTTTTCTTCCTGGATCTTTTTCATCAGATCAAGAATCTGTGCCTGGATCGTAACATCCAGCGCAGTCGTCGGCTCATCGGCGATCAAAAGCTTCGGCTGGCAGCTCATTGCCATCGCGATCATCACACGCTGGCTCATACCTCCTGACAGCTGGTGCGGATAATTCTTCAGGACACGCTCCGGATCAGGGATCCCCACCTGCGCCAGAATTTCCGCTGCCCGCTTTCTTGCCTCCTCTTTGGAGAGATCTGTATGAAGACGGATTCCCTCGATCATCTGCTTGTCAATCCGCATTGCCGGGTTCAGACTGCTCATCGGCTCCTGAAAGATCATGCTCATCTCTCCGCCGCGGATCTCGCGCATCTCTTTCTCACTGATCTTTAACAAATCTTTCCCTTCAAAAAGCACTTCACCTTTTGTAACCTTTCCGCTGGTAGCTGTGAGAAGCCCCATAATCGACAGAGAAGTAACACTTTTCCCACATCCTGATTCTCCTACCAGTCCGAGGATCTCTCCTTTTCCTATTGAAAAACTAATCTCATTTACCGCAGTCACACTGGAAGTCTTACTGGAAAAGAATTCCGTTCTTAACTGCTTTACTTCAAGCAAATTTTCTTGTTTCATCGTATACTCCTTTCACTGCCTCTCCCACTACTTAATCTTCGGATCAAGTGTATCTCTCAGACCGTCACCAAACAGATTAAATGCAAGTACCGTTATAAAAATGATCAGACCAGGAAAATATACCATATGTGATGCAATTCCCAGGTAACTTCTTCCCTGCGAGAGCATTGCTCCCCATTCCGGCTCTGAGACATTTGCGCCAAATCCCAAAAAGCTCAAGGATGCTGCCGCCATGATCGCACTTCCGATTCTCATTGTAAAATTGACGATCAGTGACTGGATCGTTCCCGGGAAAATATGTACGAACAATAACCGGAAATCATTACATCCAAGGCTCTGTGCCACTTCTACATAGAGAGAATTCTTTACCGCCAGCGTCGAACTTCGCATAATTCGTGCAAAACTCGGCACCGTAAATACCATAACCGCGATAAATACGTTGATAATACCAGGTCCTAAAATTGCCACGATCGCAATCGCAAGGAGAATATCAGGGAAACTGAAAAGCACATCTGAACTTCTCATAACCAGCATCTCGATGATCCCGCCATAATACCCTGCCAGAAGTCCGAGAATACTTCCGAGCGCAGCGCCGACTACTACGGAAGACAATGCCACACCAAGTGTCAGTCTTGTTCCTACGAGCATACGGCTCAAAATATCACGTCCATAGTTATCTGTTCCAAACCAGTGCTTCGCGCTAGGCCCTGCAAGTGTATTTGCATAATCATATTCTGTATAATCATACGGAGTAACATAAGGTCCGATGATCGCAATGATCACCAGAAGGAAAATAATGATCAGACCTGCGACAGCCGTTTTTCTTTTTAAAAATTTTTTCAGAAACGACTTGAACCGCCCGTCTTTATCGGACTGTATATTTTCATCAATATATGTTTTTTCAAACTCTGTATTTTCTTGTTTTTTTACTTGTTCTTCAGCCATTATACATTCCTCCCTCACAACTAATCATATCGAATCTTCGGATTGATCACACCATACAGCAAGTCAACGATCAAGTTGATGATAACGTACTGGAACGCAAACAGCATCAGCAGCCCCTGGATCACCGGGTAGTCACGGAATGCAATGGAATCCACCAGAAGACGTCCCATTCCCGGGATAGAAAATACTGTCTCTGTCAGAACAGATCCTGACAGTAATCCACCAATCTGAAGACCTAAAATCGTAATAACCTGAATCAGCGAGTTACGGAATGCATGCAGGAACATAACTAAAAATTCTTTCTGTCCTTTTGCTCTTGCTGTTCTGACATAATCTTCTCTCAATGTCTCTAACATGGAAGAACGGGAGTATCTCGCCAGAACCGCCATGATTCCACATCCCATTGTAAACGATGGTAAAATGTATCCGGTCCAGGAATCCAGTCCTCCTGACGGAAGCCATCCTAACTGTACCGAAAAAATCTGGATTCCCATCAGACCAAGCCAGAATCCCGGTGCGGAAAGCCCGGTGATCGCCAACAGCATACAGCCGTGATCCAGTGCTTTTCCTCTCTTGATCGCTGAGATCACACCGATAAAAATACCTAATACCGGCGCCCATAAAATTCCTGCGAATACAAGCTTTAATGTATTCTGCATTCTGTCTACGATCAGTTCTGCTACCGGAGTATCAGATTTTAAACTTCTTCCAAGGTCTCCGGTAAACAAACCTTTCATATAGTTCACATACTGCACGATCAGCGGATCGTTTAATCCGTACTCTTCGCGAATCGCCTCTACTTCTGATTGTTCTGCATCCAGTCCTGCCATTGTTCTCGCCGGATCTCCCGGGATCATATGAATAAATAAAAATACTAAAATCGAGATTACCAGCATCAATGGTATCGTCTGCAGGATTCGCTTGACAAAATATCGACTCATATCTTCTCACTCCAACTTCATTTTCTCCGATGTTTCATCGGGTATCTCTGCTGTCATATCCTGAAAAGGACAAGTTCTGTATCCATACATCACAGATGTATCTTGAAAAAAGGGCAGCTTACGGCGCTGCCCTTTTCCTAGTATCAACCACATATTGATTAGTGATTCAGTCCGGCATTTGTTACAATAAGACTTCCACCTGGTAAGTATTTCACACCTGTTACATAAGCTTTCTGACCAATGATCGCATTGTCACATCCTAAGAACATCCAAGGACACTCTTCCCATGCGATTTCCTGTGCTTTTGCATAACTTTCTGTAATTTCTTTTTCATCTGTTGTCACTAAAGCTTTATCTAATGCAGCATCAAACTCTGCATTGCTGTAAAATGCTGTATTGTATCCTGCTGGCGGGAATTTCTCTGTATGTAAAATACTTCTCATACATCCGTCTGCATCATAAGATCCCGGACTCCAGTTTACATACCACATCTCAACCTCTGTCTCATTCTCCGGTGCGCTTGTCATATCAGCGATGGTTGTAGATTCCATCGGAAGAACGTTGACTTCAATATTGATCTCTGCAAGCTGCTGTTTTACGAACTCTGCGCCCTGCATCTCAAGTGTTGTATTGTCCACCCAGAGATCGATCGGGAAGCCATCTTCATATCCGGCTTCTTTCATCAGAGATTTTGCCTTCTCTAAATCAAGTGAGTACGGTGTCTGCTCTGAATAGTAAGGAACTGCCTCTGAGAATAAAGAAGTAGGTTCTTTTGCATATCCCTGGAATACGACTTCACAGTATGCTTTACTGTCAAATGCATAGTTCATTGCCTGACGAACTTTCACATCTTTTAACGGCTGTCTTCCATCATCCAGTTTGTAGTTCTGATTTAATGTTACATAGCGGTATGTCAATCCGTTCAGATTCACTACTTCTACAGATTTGTCGTTCTCAACTTTTTCTACCTGGATCGGAGGTACCGGATAAATGATATCTGCCTCTCCGGTCTGTAACATCGCAATACGTGCACCGTCTTCCGGAACAACCTGGAATGTCAGAGAATCCAGTGTAGACTTTTCACCCCAATAGTCTTCGTTCGGAACTACTTTTGTATATCCGCCGTCAACACGGTCTGCCAGTTTAAACGGTCCTGTTCCTGCGGATTCTTTTGCAAGTCCGTCAGATCCTTTTTCTTTGATCGCTTTCGGGCTTACCATTCTTACCTGTGTCACTTTGTTGATAAATGTGTTGTTCGGCTCGTCCAGTGTGATCGTAACTTCATACTCGCTGTCTGCTGTCACATTTACCCAGCTCTTAATAGAGCTTGCAAGACGAAGTGATTCGTCCTCTTTTCCTCTCTGCCAGTTTGCTACAACTGCCTCTGCATTGAAAGGCTCTCCATCGTGGAATTTAACTCCCTCTCTCAACTTAAATGTGTAGCTTAATCCGTCCTCAGACATCTCCCAGCTTTCTGCTAATAATGGTTGGATTTCCAGATTTTCATCAAATGCAAGAAGTGTCTCGTACATAGAATTTGTAACAAGATTGGAATTTCCGTTTGAAGAAACATGCGGATCCAGATGTGTCGCATCCGTCTGCACCGCGATCACCATATCATTATCTGGAGATTTTACATTTGATACCGCTTTCTTCCCCGTATCGTCTTTTTTGCTCTCGGAAGATTTATCATTTCCTCCTCCGCAGCCTGCCAGGCTTACTGTAAGCATGGCCGTAAGAATCAGTGCTATTTTCTTTTTCATCTTTTCTCCTTTCTGCGGCATGCTTTCCTCTCTCTGTGCCGCCTTTCCTATTAGTCATTATATATATTTTTCAATTTATATTCAACTAATTTTAGTGTCTTTTTACTAGATACTTTATTTTTAAAGTTTTTTATTGTCTATTTGTTATTATTTTTACTTCTCCCACATTATTTTTTTATTTATTTTCGCACATCATCCTCTTTTTTCCCTTTCTGCAGACTGTGTGGTCTCTCGCGAAGCATGTTTTTTATTCTATAGAAAATTTCTGCAGAATTCGATATAAGAAAAAACCGCCCTCGCCCACCGGTTCCCCGGCAGACAAAGACAGTCTTTCCTGTTTGATACTTTTTCTGTTTGATTTTTCTTATATGTTCTCTGAAGCTTATCTTGAGCAAAGGATGATCGCAGAATGTCGTCCCATATTCAGCACAACCTCTCCTTGATCGATCAACACATAGTCCGGCTCCATCGTATACCCCTGCTCATAGGTATACAACAATCTGTCCATCTTCCCTTTCATCGGAAGTTCTGCCATCCAGACCGGTACAGTAATTTCTTTTAGTTTCTTACTGTTATTAATGATCACAACAATCTGCTGTTCTTGTGTGAAGCGGCTGTATGTCAACACATTCTCATCCCAGAAAAGCATCTTAAGTGACCCGCACCGAAGTACACTTTCCTCCTTGTGTATCCGGATCATATCTTTGTGAAATTGTAGCAGTTCTTTGTCTTCCTGTCCCCATGGATATGTTCTCCGATTATCCGGATCGGTAAATCCACATACACCAGCCTCATCCCCATAGTAAATGGTCGGTGCTCCTACCCATGTCATCTGCATCACGACTGCGCTGCGCATGACCGCCGAATTAATTCCCTCCCTGGCCGCCTTGTAGCCAAGATTCTGCACTCGCCCCACAATGTGATTGGTTCTTGTCAAAAATCGGGAATGATCATGATTTGATAACTCATTCATCGCCACCTGCAGAGATGGTGTCTGCATTGCTGCCATGTGATGATTCATCACACTGACAAAATGATCTGCATTTCCCCAGAGATCCTGCCGTCTCTCATCACTATGCTTCTCCATTCCGGTAAAGAACCATGTGAGCGGCTCCATGAACGCATCGTAATTCATAACAGTATCCCATTCATCACCTTGAAGCCATTCTCTCGGATCTCCATAGTGCTCTGCAAGGATAAGTGCTTCCGGATTTGCCTCTTTGACAGCAGTCCGAAATTTCTTCCAGAACTCATGATTAAATTCATTGGAATAACCCAGATCTGCCGCCACATCAAGCCTCCATCCATCTACATTATACGGTGGAGATACCCATTTCTTCGCAATGTTCAAAATATATTTCTGTAATTCCTCGGAACCTTCATAATTGAGTTTTGGCAGGGTATCGTGCCCCCACCAGCCATCGTAATTATGATTGTACGGCCATTCTTCTTTAAAAAACCGGAAGAAACTGTGGTAATCACTGTCCGCTGAGACGTATGCACCTTTCCCATACCCCTCCTGCTTCTCGTAGATCCGCTCTCTGTCCAGCCATTTATTAAAGGAACCACAGTGATTGAACACACCGTCGATAATGACCTTGATCCCCCGTCGATGGAATTCCTGCACAAGTTCTGCAAAAAATGCATTGCTCGCCTCAAGATTCTTTCGATTTGTCGTCCGAATCTGATATTTTGTCGCCTGGCTGTTATCCAGACATCCATCCGTCAACACCTCTCCGCCGTCTTCCACAATCACTCCATAGTGTGGATCGATAAAATCATAGTCCTGAATATCATATTTATGATTGGATGGAGATACAAAGAGCGGATTAAAATAAACCGCCTCCACGCCAAGTTCCTGAAGATAATCTATTTTTTCCAGAACTCCCTTTAAATCTCCTCCGTAAAATTCTCGTACACCCATAAATGCAGGATATTTTGACCAGTCTTCCACACGGACACTGTGCTCTCCGATGTAAGCATACTCACCAGTTTCCACATCATTCGTGCGGTCCCCGTTGTAAAAGCGATCTACGAAAATCTGATACATGACCGCCCCTTTTGCCCAATCGGGTGTGGAAAATCCCGGTGTGATCATAAAAGAATAGAACTCTTCCCGGTTACCGGATACCCCACAGCGGTTAAAGTACTTTACTTCTCCCCCTTTGGACACCTGAAATCCATAGTGGAATTCTTTCTCTCCCAGCTGCCATTCCATCTCGTAATAGTCAAATGTCCCTCTCGTTTCCTTTTTCTCCATCTCATAAGACTGCTCACCAACAAGCAGAAATACTTGATCAACATCATCTTTTGCCGTCCGGAAACGAAGGCGAATCTTTTCATTTTTCTTTGGTTCTGGCGGTATCACATAATTGCTTGTACCGTCACAGAACAATGCGTCTATATTCATAAAGAAAACCTCATTTCCCAGACTTCCCATTCTGTTTATTCACCATCGAACAATGCTTCAAATTCTTCTCTTGTGATTTTTTCTTTCTCCAGCAAAAGGTCTGCACACGCATGAAGCACACGATCATATTTCTGAATGATTGATTTTGCATTGGCATAGCATTCGTCAATGATCCGCTTTACTTCTTCATCGATCGTTCCTGCCACTGCCTCACCATACCCGCGTGATGCATGTGCAAGGTCTCTTCCGATAAATACTTCATCCTCATCGTTGTCATAATTGATCAGACCTAATTTCTCAGACATACCAAATTTCGTCACCATCGACCTTGCAATGCCGGTTGCCTGCTTAATATCCTGAGAGGCTCCTGTCGTAATATCATCAAATACAAGCTCCTCGGCAATCCGTCCCCCCAATGCGACTGTGATATCCTGGATCATTTTTCCTCTTGTATTGAACACATCATCTTTCTCCGGAAGCGGCATCGTATATCCCGCTGCCCCAACTCCGGTTGGAATGATAGAAACACTGTATACCGGTCCGACATCCGGGAGCACATGGAATAAGATTGCATGTCCTGCCTCATGGAATGCTGTAATCCTCTTCTCCTTATCCGAAATGACTCGACTCTTCTTCTCTGCTCCGATACCGACTTTGACAAATGCATGCCGAATATCTGACTGCTGGATATATACCCTTCCTTCTTTGGCTGCCATGATTGCCGCCTCGTTGAGCAGGTTCTCAAGATCTGCCCCCGTAAATCCCGCTGTCGTCTGTGCTACCTGTTTTAAGTCTACGTCCTCGCTGAGTGGTTTTCCCTTCGCATGGACTTTTAAGATTTCTTCTCTTCCCTGAATGTCAGGTCTTCCGACCATTACCTTACGGTCAAATCTTCCCGGACGCAGAATCGCCGGGTCAAGAATATCTACACGGTTCGTGGCAGACATCACGATAATTCCTTCGTTGACTCCGAATCCATCCATCTCTACGAGCAGCTGATTCAATGTCTGCTCTCTCTCATCGTGTCCACCGCCCATACCTGTTCCACGTCTTCTTGCAACTGCATCGATCTCATCGATAAAGATAATACACGGCGCATTTTTCTTCGCCTCCTCAAAGAGATCCCTCACACGGGAGGCTCCGACACCGACAAACATCTCCACGAAATCAGAACCGGAAATAGTAAAGAACGGTACACCTGCTTCCCCTGCCACTGCCTTTGCAAGCAATGTCTTACCGGTTCCCGGAGGTCCTACAAGAAGTACCCCTTTCGGGATTCTTGCTCCAACCTGAATATATTTTTTAGGTTCTTTTAAGAAATCTACGATTTCCTCTAACTCTTCTTTCTCTTCTTTCAGCCCTGCGACATTGGCAAATGTCACTTTCTTATCCCGATCGGTGCTCAATCGCGCCCTGCTCTTGCCAAAGCTCATTGCTTTTGCATTTGCTCCACCACCTGCCTGACGGTTCATCAGCACAAACAGTAATAATACAACCCCTACCGTAAGTACAAGCGGAAGCACTACCGTCGTAAATACGGAAGGTTTTGGCATATCTGCAATTTTGTATGCCACCCCATTTTCCTCAAGAATCTCCTGCACTTTTTCTGTATTCAGCACATTCATACTCTTGGAATAATCTTCATCCTTCAGATAAATCTTCAGTGTTCCTGTCGGTGTTTCTTTGTTTGGATTGATCACCACAGAATCTACATTGTCTTCCTTTAAATCTTCCTGAAACATCGCTTCTGTATACCGCTGTTCTGTACTTTGCATCCGGTCTGAAAACCAGAATACCGCAAACAGAACGATCACCAGCATCAAGAGCGAAGCACCGCTGGCTCCTCTATATTTCTTACTATCCAATTTATGTCCCCTTCCTATTCTACGCCTTCCACAACTCCGATGTATGGAAGATTTCTATATTTCTGCGCATAATCCAGTCCATATCCCACAACAAATTCATCTGGGATATTAAATCCTACATAATCTACATTGACATCCATCACTCTTCTCTCTGGTTTATCTAACAGTGTACAGAGTTTCATGCTGTTTGGATTTCTCTTCTTGAGAATCTCAAGAAGGTAAGATAATGTACGTCCAGAGTCAATAATATCCTCTACAACAAGTACGTCTTTTCCTTCCAGACTTTCATCCAGATCTTTTGCGATCTTGACAACTCCGCTGGATGTCGTTCCATCTCCATAGCTGCTTACGCTCATAAAGTCCATAGAAACCGGAACGGTAATTCTCTTCGCCAGCTCGCACATAAAGAACACACCGCCCTTCAGTACACAGATCAGATGTACCTGCTTTCCTTCGTAGTCCTTGCTGATCTTCTCTCCTAAGTCTCTGATTCTCTTTTCTACTTCTTCTTCTGAAACTAATACCTTAATTGTCTCTGCCATGGCTTTCTCCTCCATCTATTTGTATTTGTAAAATTCTTTTTGTATGTTCGTCTGGTCTCCCGCAAAGACTCAGGCGATGTCCAACTACCCATAAAATATGGCTTCCATCTGCAATCAGCAGTATCTCTCCCCGCTCACTTGCAGGAATCTTCTCATTGATCAGGTAAGATTTCAATTTCTGTTTCCTTCCCTCCCGGTCAATGACAATGTAATCACCTGGTCTTCTTGTTCTCACACACAAATCATGTTTAATTATATCATAATCAAAACAGTTCGTGTGACTTTTTTGCATATTTCCGGGGGTCTCTGCCAAATCCACGATTCTGCATGTAACTGCGGTCTTTTTCCCCTTAGGAGTTTGGTAAAAGACCGTTCCCGGAATACGGCATTTTACTTCTAATGGAAGCTCCTCCTCCCGGAGCAGTATCCCTTTTTCTTTTTTTTGCCGTACTTCCTTTTCTTTCTCTCTGGCTGCATGTACTTTCTCAAGTGTCACTCCCTCATATCCCCGCACTGCCCGCATATGATACGGAAGCATGATCTGTCTTCCACATTGCTTCCCGAAAAGTGTGCTGACGTCTGCAACATGAACTGCTGACAGATCTTTTGCCTGCCCCGCCACTTCCTCCATACAGGAAAGCACTGTCATCTCTCTGAGTATCTTATCTCCACTCTGAAAAGGCTCTGTCCGGATCAGAAGTTTTTCACCCTTCCTGCTGACACAGTTTTCTTTAAATACTTTCAGCTGCTTTTCCAGAAATTCCTGCACGCCCCGGAGCTGCTCTGCCGCCTCACTTAAATGCGCTGCCGCCCGCGGATTGATCTGGTTTTCCATATAAGGAATGACCCGGTTGCGGATTTTATTACGTGTATAGTCTTCTGTCAGATTTGTCTGATCTGTCTGATATCGTATTCCATTTTGTTCCAGAAATCCCTCGATCTCCCTGCGTTCCAGACAAAGAAGCGGGCGAACATAACGATCCCTGACCGGTTTGATCCCTGTCATTCCATTGAGTCCTGTTCCTCTTACAAGATTCATCAAAAGTGTCTCTGCATTGTCATTCTTGTGATGTGCCAAAGCAATCTTGGCTGCCCCATATTTCTGTGCCGCCCTCTCAAACGCTTCTCTTCGGATATTTCTGCCGGCTTCCTCCATAGATTGTTTCCTCTTTTTTGCAATTAATTCCAGATTGCAGCGTACAATTTCCAGAGGAATACCAGCTGTCTCACAAATGTTTTGGACAAATCTCTCATCCGCATCTGCATCCTCGCCGCGAATCCCATGATTGACATGCACCGCCACGAGCTTCACCCCCAATTCTTCCTGCAGATAATGCAAAATGAAAAAAAGGCATACCGAATCCGCCCCTCCCGATATGCCTGTAATCACTGTTTCTCCCCGCTCAAACATCCGGTGCTCTTGTATATAAGCTTGCACCCGCGCTGGAATCTCCTTGTTCTTATATTGATATGCTCTTGTTTTTTGCTCTTTTTCAGCCATATCTACGTTCCTTTTCCCTTTTGTTCTCCTACATGTTTTGTGTATTTCCTCTCTATGATACTATGATTATCCAAAAGAATCCAGTCACACTTCTATCCTTTCCACACTCCTGCCACCAAAACTGTCATGTCATCCTTTGGGGTCTCGCCGGTAAACGCAAGCACCTGATCTAAAATGTATTGTGCCATCTCTTTTGGATTGACAAGCTTCATTCCGCCTATGATTGTCTCCATCAACATCTCCTGCTCCACAACCGGAAGAGCATCCAACACCCCGTCTGTCATCATCACGACAAATTCTCCGCTTCTCAGTGTCCGTTTTACCATGTCAATCTCCAGATTGTGCAGAACCCCAATAGGGAGGCTTGTCGAGGATAATCGTTCCACCCCATTGCGATATTTAATAAAAGTTGTCGATGCGCCCACTTTCAAAAATTCACATTCCCCTGTATACCGATCAAAAATTCCCATATCTACCGTAGAAAAATGAATTTCCTCACGCCCCATCACAAGCGCTGTATTAATCATCTGGATCGCCAGTTCCCCAGGAAAACCTGAAGTCAGAAGTTCTTCCAAAAGTTCTACGACCATCGCACTCTCCTGAAACGCCTTCCTGCCCGATCCCATCCCATCTGAAAGAGCAGATGCAACCCTTCCACCTGGCATCGCCACTTCCAGAAAACTGTCTCCGGATATTGTATCTCTTCCTTTTCCTATTTTAGCAACCCCCTGCATAATATGGAACTGATACGGCTCGATACAGACATACGGTTCATACTCTTTTCCCAACATTGTGCGGCTCTGTTCCTCAAATACAAATTTCCTGCCATACGTTCTGGAAATGATTTGAATCATCTCCTTCGTCTCCACTCCCACATCTTGTACTGCCTTTGCATTCAAGTGAATCTCATGCTTTCCTCGCTCCGTACAAAGAAAAGTCATATCCAACACTTTTACCCCTATTCTCTGCAGCCGTTTTCGAATTTTTTTCTCCATCCGAACATCGATCAGAATGCTGTCCTCAAATTCTTTTGCCGTACTTTTAATGATCTGCGCAAACAAATCCATCTGCACCGCACATCCCTCCCGGTTTTTTACAAGCCGGTTCGACCAGAGCATATTTTGTTTTGCTTCATGAAAGACCTCTATGAGCGCGCTCTGGAACTTTGGCGCCATCACACATTTTTTCTGTAATTTCCGCTTTGTTTCCAGATTCAATTCTTTCCCATATTCCTCGATGGCATGCAGAACTTCATATCCCAGCTGGTAAGTATGGACATAGTCCTCTCCCCAACACCGCTCCATATGATCACATTTTGTACAGACACTCTCCTCCACCTGAAAAAACATCTCCTGCAGTTCATCTTTTGTAAATACCTGCTTCTGCCGCTCCAGTTTTAAAAATACCTTCGATAAATGTTCCAGTGAATCCGCCAGTTTTCCAATCTGTACTGCATAAGGGCCCGAAATCCCAGCCTGTCCCATTCCAGCCTTCTCCATTTTTATTCTCCCCCTGTCCGTTCTTTTCCTTTTTTGTCTGCTGAACAGAACAAAGAATCTCGCAAACGAGATTCTCACGCGAAACGTATTTTTTATTACATAGGATTTTGTGAAAATTTCCTATGTAATAAAAAAACTTTAGGAAATCCAATTATTTCCTAAAGTTATCATTTGTAATCTTATTATTTTGTTGGTTTTAATACAATCTCATCTTCATATACAAGTCCAAATTTTTCCTTTGCCACATCTTCTACATAAGCGTCTGTGCCAACATACTCTTTGTACTTCTCAATTTCTTTTGTCCTGTCTTTTTCTTCTTTGATCTGTGTCTCCAGCTCTGCCTGTTGCTTTTTATATGCTTCATTCTTCGCCCGTAATGAGACCCCTCCGACAGACACAAGCACGATCAGCAACATGATTACGGAACTAATCAGCACCATACTTCTTCTATGTGCCCGCATTCTCTGCCGCTGTTGTCTTGTACGACTTTTTTCTTTGATATGCTTCATTACTGTTACCCACCTTTATATGTGTGTATTTCCAGACTACTCTAAAGCCATTCTAATGGGTTTCCCTCTTTTTTTCAATACTTTTCTTGATTTTTTTATAGATTTTCCGCATCTGTGAAAATATCGCTGCAAACAGACTAACCCCTGCCAGTGTCCCTGTCACAAAGAACCACCGGATGCTTCCATCACTCGTAAGATAAATCTTTACAGACAGATACAGGCTGATTCCGATCCAATAAAACAGATCTTCCAGTGTCACCGCTGTCAGATTGTGGGGCAGAATCCTTCTAAAAATGCGGATCATATCATAAATTCCCATGACAACGAATCCTGATAAAACTGCCTGAATAAAAATATTTGCTTCCTCCCCGATTCCAGACATAGGATCACCTATTTAAACAGTTTGGAAAAGAAGTTTTCACCCTGCTTTGCCGCACTCTGGCTGATATCCGAATAAGCGATGCTGTCGATATGTCCCGCCAGATCCACTTCTCCTTTTTCCACACTCAGCCGGTTCACATGGAGATCTTTTCCCTTCACCATAAGCATTCCTTGTTCTGTCTCAAGCAGTATCTCATTTAAATCAAAGGAAAGTACATCCAGTACACCTGTCACCGCACTTGTCTTTCGGTTATTGATAACTAATTTATGAGGTTTTTGTACCTGTCTTTCTTCCACTATACCCACAACCTTTCTATCTATGATCAGTACGTCTTCTTTCTCTCAATTATATGAAAGGTTGTTCATATTTATGATGATTTATAGATACCTCATTACAGATACCGGAATAAATCTTTTGCTTCTTCTTTCTTTGTCGTATCTTGAATTGCAAGCACTTCTACCTTCACGGTCTTTGTCCCGAACTGGATTTCAATGACATCCCCCGGTTTTACCTTTACAGAAGCTTTTGCCACAGTTCCGTTTACAAGGACACGCCCTGCATCACACGCCTCATTAGCAACCGTCCTTCTCTTGATCAATCTGGAAACTTTTAAAAATTTATCTAATCTCATTTTCTTTCCCTCATGTAACAAAGAACTGCCGCAATTCTCGCAGCAGTTCTTGTCTTCTATTTCTTATTGGATTGTCTATCTGAATTATGCATTTACAGCATCTTTTAATGCTTTACCAGCTTTGAATTTCGGAGCCTTGCATGCAGCGATCATCATTGTTTCTTTTGTATGAGGATTTCTTCCTTCTCTTGCTGCTCTTTCTGTCACTTCAAAAGTACCAAATCCTACTAACTGTACTTTCTCACCTTTTTTCAGTTCTTCTGTTACAACGTCTACAAAAGCTTTTAATACTTTCTCAGAGTCTTTCTTAGATACTTCTGCTGCTTCAGCAACTGCTGCGATTAATTCTGTTTTGTTCATGAATATGTTCCTCCTCTAATTTAGCTATAGAATATATGAAATATATAGATTCTATCCGTTTTGAAGGGCCGTTCCCTCCGCATTTGCAGGCTGTTTACCCTTATTGTACTGTTATAGTTATAACTGTTTCCCTATTGTTTGTCAAGGAATTTTTCGTGTTTTCCACGTCCCGGAACATGTTTCAGACACCCTCCGATTCTTTTCCCTGAATACTTGTTGATAATTCGCCTTAACTATAACATTTTTTCAATCATTTCCAACACAGATGCACCCATTTTTGCAGAAATCTCGTCCGCATTTTCCAGAGAATTTCCCTTAATTCCATAATAGAATTTCACTTTTGGCTCTGTACCGGAAGGACGTACACATACCCATGCATCATTTTCCAATTCATAATAAAGTACATTGGAAGCCGGAAGTCCTGTATCGCTTGTCTCTCCTGTCCGCAAGTCTTTGATCGTACCTGCCTTGTAATCTCTCGCTCTTTGTACGCCATATCCCCCGATCTCTGCCGGCGGCTCCTTGCGCAGCGTCTCAAGAATATTCTGGATCTTCTCAAGTCCTTCGATACCTTTAAGTGTGATAGACTGGATGTCATCTTTGTAATATCCGTATTTCTCATACATGTCGATCATCGCATCCCAGAGCGTCTTTCCAAGCGTCTTATAGTATGCCGCCGCTTCACACAGCGCCATTGTTGCAACGATTGCATCCTTGTCTCTCGCATAAGTACCAATCAGACATCCATAACTTTCTTCAAATCCGAAGAGATACGTTCCTATTCCAGTCTTTTCAAATTCGAGGATCTGCTGTCCGATAAACTTAAATCCAGTCAGAACATCGATCAACTTCACTCCATAGCTCTCTGCGATCGCTTTTGCCATGTTGGATGTCACGATGGATTTGATCAGGCAACCGTCCTTTGGAAGACCTTTTACCGCCTTTGTCTGGCTGATCTCATAGTCTGCAAGAAGACATCCTGACATATTTCCTGTCAGAACTTTGTACTCTCCTGACTTTGTATCCTTTACATAAACTCCCAGACGGTCTGCATCTGGATCTGTTGCAAGAACAAGATCGGCATCTACATCTTTTGCAAGCTTTAAGCCAAGCTCAAAAGCTTCTTTTGCCTCCGGGTTCGGATAAGATACTGTTGGGAAGTTTCCATCTGGCAATTCTTGCTCTTTGACTACATAGACGTTCTCAAATCCAAGTTCCTTTAAAATACGTCTTACCGGAATATTCCCCGTTCCGTGAAGTGGGCTGTATACGATCTTTAAATCTTTGTTCATCTGGTCGATGGCATCCTGGTGGATGACTTGCTTTTTGAGTTCCTCCATGTAGGCGTCATCAACAGCTTCTCCGATCACCTCATAAAGTCCCGCTTCTTTTGCCGCTTCAAGGCTCATCGTCTTGACTGTAGCATAATCTGTCACTGCCTCAACTTCTGCCATGATCCCGGTATCATGCGGCGGTGTGATCTGTGCGCCGTCTTCCCAGTATACCTTATATCCGTTATATTCCGGTGGATTGTGGCTTGCTGTAATATTGATTCCGGCAATGCAGTTTAACTTTCTCACTGCAAAAGAAAGTTCCGGTGTCGGGCGGAGTGACTCAAATACATATGCCTTAATCCCATTTGCTGCAAGGCAAAGCGCCGACTCGTCCGCAAATTCCGGTGACATTCGTCTGGAATCGTATGCAATCGCAACTCCTCTGCCTTCTGCCCCATTCTTCAGAATATAATTTGCCAATCCCTGTGTTGCTTTTCTGACTGTATAAATATTCATCCGGTTTGTACCTGCTCCGATTACTCCCCGAAGTCCTGCAGTTCCAAATTCCAGATCTTTATAAAATCGTTCTTTGATCTCATTATCGTTCTCTTTGATCGCTGTGAGTTCGGCTTTTGTGTCTGCATCAAAATAATCGTTCTCCAGCCATTCTCTGTATCTTTTCTGATAATCCATCCTGGTACCTCCTAATCTCACTTTTTATCTATTATACAACACGTTACTATAAATGAAAAGAAAATAAATCTTTCAAAAACTGATTCTTCTTTTCTGTCTGTGCAATAGATATCTGTAATTTTTCTACACTTTTTTCCGGGATCCACGCCTTGTTTGAGTGATAGTAACTATTCGCAACTTTCCAGAATTTCTCCGGATAAGCAAGCCGTACTGCCAGGTAATCCAGCTCCTCTCTGCTGATTGTCTTTCCCTTATCATATGTCTCTAAAAGCATGTTTCCAATCCGTTCATTCCATTGGCATTTCTCCATGACTTTTCTCAGAAAATAATAGAAATCTGCCATCTGTATATCCTCCCGGAAATGTTCAAAATTTGTCGTTGCCACTCCCCGATATGTCATGAGCACATTATGGTAATTATAATCCCCATGGATCCACGTGTGTTCTGTCTTACTTTTTTGTCTGAGCGTTTCATAATGATCTGTCTCCAGTTTTCTGACAACCGCTTCACCGAGTGCATGCTGCTCTTCAAATTCTTTTAAGTACAACAGCTCAAATTCACCTTTTCCGACTTTGTTTCGGATAAAGGTCCGAACCTTCCGCAGTTCCCTGTTATGTCTCTGATACTCCTCTTTCAGATCATGCTCTCTTACAACCGTTCCTTCCTCCAGAACATCCGCTCCAGCCATCAGGTTGTGAAGATATGCTAAATTAGCAGTAGCACTGCAAAGTTCCTCCTCATTTCTGACATCACACTCTCTGCCCCCATACCAGCGTTTCAATATATATTTTGTCTGGTCCGGAGCGCTTGTCACATATTCTCCCTCTTTGTTTGGAACAATCGTATCCACCAGTCCATGCCCTTTTTCCTCGAGCTGGTGACACAGTTTATATAAAAGAGGCACTCGTTTCTCTGAGAAAGTAAGTTCTTTCAGTAAGAGCATGCCTCTGTCTGTATCGCATAAAATGGCACCTCTTGTCTTTCGGGTGCCTTTTACTTCTATATGATACTGTTCCAATACATCTGTTTCAAAATCCTTCATAACTGCCCCCTATAATCATTTTTCCGCCACTGCCTTTTGCAGTAACTTTGATTTTCTCTCTAGCCTATGATTTTTTGGACAGAAGTATGATTCTTTTTCTGAAATTTATGCAACAAATTTTGTGATTGTTTCAATGGCCTGTCTCACCTTGAAAACAGAAACCTCCGCTAAATATCAAATCGATTTTGCACAAACCGAAGCAGATGCTCTTTATTATTGAACTCCGGATATTCAAGTACGATCCGCAGAAGCTCATTTAATACTTCTCCGATCTGCTTTCCCGGTTTCATACCGATTCCGATCAAGTCCGTTCCGGTCACTGCAAGCTGTTTTAAACTGACACACTCATGGTCTGCCACAATTTCCTCATAACATTTCTGAAGACCACTTAAATTTTCCAGTTCTTCTTCCCGTCGGTACATGCTGTGCGCCAAAATATCTGCTCTTTTTACGAGAAGATACATAGGAAACAGTTCCGCACTGATCTTGCTCATTGCCTTTCTGACATTCTTTTTCTCTGCCGGCATCCGGTAATCATGCCAGCGGACAAGTTTTGTCACCTTATGGATCGTATCATTGTCAAATTTTAACCGGCGAAGGATTTCTTTCGCTTTCTGCTCTCCCCTGATGTCATGTCCTTTAAAATGAGCCGTTCCATCTGCATCCACGGTCTTCATCTCTGGCTTTGCGACATCATGGAGCAGCATCGTAAGACGCAGCACCTTGTCCGGCGGCACATTGCAGACTGCCTGAACCGTATGCTCACCCACATCGTACCTGTGGTATTTTGTCTCCTGACCGGTCCGCATCATCTCATCAAACTCCGGCAAGATGACTGCGGTGACCCCCAGATGATATGCTTCCCTGATCAACTCCGGCGAATCTGACACAAGAAGTTTTACCAGCTCTGTCTGAATCCGCTCAGCGCTGATCTTCTCCAACGTCGGGGCAAGTTCTGTCATTGCCTCCTTCGTCTCTTTTTCCAGAGAAAATCCAAGCTGCGCAGCAAAACGCACTCCGCGCATAATGCGGAGCGCATCTTCTCCAAACCGTTCTCTGGCATTTCCCACACAGCGGATTATCTTTCGCTTCAAATCATCCATTCCGCCAAAAATATCGACGATCCCTTCTGTATCATTGTATGCCATTGCATTGATCGTGAAGTCCCTGCGGAGCAAATCTTCCCTTAAATTTCTTGTGAAGATCACTTCCGTCGGGTGTCTGCTGTCTTCATATTTCCCGTCAATCCGGTATGTCGTCACCTCAAATCCTTCTTTTCCGAGAAGGACAGTCACTGTCCCGTGCTCAATCCCGGTATCGACAGTTCTTGCAAATAGTTTCTTTGTCTCATCCGGGGATGCTGAAGTTGTAATATCCCAGTCTCCCGGCTCTCTTCCAAGCAGCGAATCTCTGACACATCCACCTACCGCATATGCCTCATATCCATGCTCCTGCAATGTCTGTATGATCGTATTTACTTTTTCCGGCAACTGTATCTTCATGATCTATCCCCCTGACTTCCCATGTACGGTCTAAAGTATTTATCTTCCATACATCGGTACAGTAAAAATTAGTATGCTTTTCCCCAGTAAACCATATGCTTTGCAGGTTTGCCGCAGTGTACACAGGTTCCGGTGATCTCTTCCTGCTCAAATGGGATACAGCGTGAAGTCACCCCTGCCTCTTCCTTCAGAGCATCCTCACATTCCTGACATCCACACCACATTGCTTTAATAAATCCCGGCTTCTCATCTGCCAGTTTCTTAAACTCTTCCATGCTGGAAGCAGTATATGTGTGTGCATCTCTATGCTCTCTTGCTCTCTCAAGCATCTCTTTCTGCATAGTATCCAGTACTTCTGCTACCTTCGTTTCTAACTCTTCGAATGGAACTATGATCTTCTCTCTTGTATCTCTTCTTACAACTACTGCATGTCCTGCCTCAATATCCTTTGGTCCTAATTCAATCCGAACCGGAATTCCTCGCATCTCCTGCTCAGAAAATTTCCATCCCGGACTCTTGTCGGAATCATCCACTTTGACACTCAGTCCTGCTTTTTTCAGCACTTCTTTCACTTCATATGCCTTGTCAAGCACACCGTCCTTTTTCTGTTGGATCGGGATGACCATCACCTGAACCGGTGCGATTCTTGGAGGAAGTACAAGACCACTGTTGTCTCCGTGCACCATGATGATAGCTCCGATCATACGAGTTGTCATTCCCCAGGATGTCTGGTGTACATACTGTAATTTATTTTCTTTATCTGTATATTGAATTCCGAACGCCTTTGCAAATCCATCTCCGAAGTTGTGACTTGTTCCTGACTGAAGTGCCTTTCCATCGTGCATCAAAGACTCGATCGTGTAAGTTGCCTCTGCCCCTGCAAATTTCTCCTTGTCTGTCTTTCTTCCCTTGATCACCGGGATCGCAAGTACTTCTTCACAGAAATCCGCATAGACATTTAACATCATAATTGTTCTTTCTTCCGCCTCTTCTGCTGTCGCGTGTGCTGTGTGACCTTCCTGCCATAAGAATTCTCTGGAACGAAGGAATGGTCTTGTTGTCTTCTCCCAACGCACAACCGAACACCATTGATTGTACACTTTCGGAAGATCTCTGTGTGACTGGATATCCTTTGCATAAAAATCACAGAATAATGTTTCTGAAGTCGGTCTCACACAAAGTCTTTCCTGAAGCGGCTCAAGTCCTCCGTGTGTCACCCACGCAACTTCCGGTGCAAACCCTTCCACATGATCCTTTTCTTTCTGCAGAAGACTCTCCGGAATAAACATCGGAAGGTATACATTCTCTACACCTGTCTCCTTAAATCTGCGGTCCAATTCATGCTGGATATTCTCCCAGATTGCATATCCTGCAGGTTTGATCACCATACACCCTTTTACACTTGTGTAATCAATCAGCTCCGCTTTCTTTACCACATCCGTGTACCATTGTGCAAAATCATCTTCCATGGAAGTGATCGCTTCTACGAGTTTTTTGTCTTTCGCCATACTTTTCTTCTCCTTTTCTTTGTTCCATGCAAAGCACATCCCACTAATAGACTGCGCTCTTTTTTCGTGCATGGATCTTTGCTTTTCTATATATTTGATCGGGAATGAAAAAAAGAGCCTTTCAATCCCTCTGCAAGGGACCGAAATGCTCGGCGGTACCACCCTTATTAATCATAACCGGCTCCGGCTACTGCCATCTCCAGCTAAAATTCTCTCTGTCCTCTTTAACGCAGATGTACGCTGTGCTTTCACACAGAAGCTCCAAGGCAGGTTCAATACATCTTCTGCAAGAATCTCTCACCATCCGATTCTCTCTCTGTGGCATATCCTATATTTACTAATCCTCTTCCTCGCTCTTGTTTCGTAAGCTCATTTTAAGAGAATTTCCTCCCTTTGTCAAGAAGTCCCTTCTCCTTTTTGCAGTAGCTCCCGGACGATCTCTTTCCCCGCAAGATATCCGAAAGGACCTGTGATCACACCACTTACACCAAACAGACGAATTCCCACATAGACCGTGACAAGTACCATAATCGCAGGGATTCCCAAATGCTCCCCAATCAGCTTCGGCTCTAAAAATTCTCTCGTCAGATTGCAGATCACAGACAATCCCGCATAAACTGCTGCAAACAAAAAGCGTCCTTGAAATGCCTGCACAATTGCAAGTGGATATAATACAACTGCCGTTCCAAGTACCGGCAGCGCGTCAAGAAACCCGATCAATACTCCTAACAGCAATGCATACGGATTTTTCAAAAGCAGAAACGTCACCGTACAGAGTGCCGCGATCACAGACATAATGATCAGCTGTGCTTTCAGAAACATTCCTCCCATATGAAAAATCCGTTTCAAAATCTTCACAAAATGTCTGTACCCAATACTATGTGATGCTTTCTCTTTCAGCTTGTCAAAATCATTGACGAGCAGAATGATCGACACAAAAATAATAATCCCAACCCCTGCCACTTCGATGATCGTTCTGACATACCCCCATGAATTTGCCATCAGTTTCGGTACAAACTGCCTTTCGATATTTTCTGCAATGGTTGCCATCCGTGTCACAAAAAGTGACTCCAGTTCTCCCGCCTCCATTCCGAAAACTCCGCTCATGCTCCGACAACATTGATCTAAAAACAGCTCCATCTTTCCGGCATAAAATCCATAGTGCTCAATAAAGTAACAGAACTGCTGTACGAGTGTGCTCCCAAGAAACCACAATGCTGTGCCTACCACACCTAAGATGATCAGAAGCAGACCCCCGGCAACAGCTCCCTGATTCAGCTTTGTATGTGCATGGATGTTCCTGACAAGCGGTCTTAACAGATATGCTACCAGAAATGCACAGAAAAAGGGGAGCACAAGTGGCAGTATATACTTGATTCCAATATACATGCCCCCTGTGACTCCCACAACAACTATCACTGTCTTCCACTGTTCTCTCTGCATTCCCATCACCAGCCCCGTCTTTTCCACGCATGTCCTGAACAGTCAGCGACACACGGTAGTGATGTTAGTATTGCCGTCCCATCGTCCTTTATACAACTTTTTTAAATTTTTGAAGCAAAAAACAAATCAAACCCCGCTGCTTGCGGCGGTATCTCAAACTGCATCTGCTTTTTTGTCTTTGGATGCACAAAAGTAAGACTGCTTGCACACAGAGCAATCTGCCCTCTTGCTTTTTCCTCTCCTCCGTATTTTACATCTCCGAGAATCGGACATCCCATCCCCGACATCTGCACACGGATCTGATGATGTCTTCCTGTGTCCAGATGAATGTTTGCCAGTGCCTTTCCCTCTGCCTCCCCTTGTATTTTATAGGAAAGCCTTGCTTCTTTCGCCCCGGCATCCGACTTTCTGCAAATTTTTGACAGATTTGTCCTGCCATCCTTGACAAGGTAATCTGTCAGCTGTCCTTGCGCCTTCTCTGGAACCTTGCACAGTACTGCCTGATAATATTTTCCAAAACCACCTGCCTGAAGCTGACGGTTCAGCTCTTTTGCAGCCTGCGGCGTCTTCGCAAATACGACAATCCCCTCCACCGGCTGATCCAGACGATGAATCACCCCAAGATATGGTTCTTCTTTTCCCCCTTCCTGTTGGTATCTATAGTTTTTCAGCAGACTGACCATATCTTTTGTCTGAATCTGCTTCGTCTGTACCGGAACACCTGCCGGCTTTCTGCATACAATAAGATCTCTGTCTTCATATAAAATATAACTCTGAATTTCCACGTTTTTCTGCCTTTCTTGATCTATAGCCTCACAGCTTTGCTATTTTTTATCCCTGCTCTTGTCAAAGAGCCAAAGTTATTTTACCCCATTCCTTGACAAAGAGTCAAAAAAACCGCCGCAAAAATGTCATCTCAATCCATCTCTGCGGCGATCTCAATGCTTTTAATTCATCGCGTTCTCTACGCTTCCTCTACATCTCCCTCAAGAAGTGCCTGTTCATAGCGCTCCAAAATCGTTCTCTGAATCCTCTCTCTCGTATTTGAGTTGATCGGATGTGCGATATCACGGTATTCTCCATCAATTGCTTTCTTACTTGGCATTGCAATGAAGAGTCCCTTCTCTCCTTCGATTACCTTAATATCATGTACTACGAATTCGTCGTCCATTGTAATTGATACTACTGCCTTTAATTTTCCTTCTTTTGCTACTTTACGCACTCGTACATCTGTAATCTGCATACTTTTGTCCCCTTTCACCGCTTCTACATCGCGTATCTCTCATTTTTCTCTACAACTACTTTTATTCCATCTTCTCCTACATGGCGAGTGTTCGCACGAATTGTATCTCTACTCTCTACGATACAATTTTCAATATAGGTATTATCTCCTAAATAAACATCATTCAAGATGATGGAATTCTTAATTACACAATTATTCCCTACAAATACTTTCTTAAATAATACTGAATTTTCCACAGTACCATTGACGATACATCCACTTGCAATCAAACTGTTCTTTACGCATGCACCCGGATTATATTTTGCCGGTGGAAGATCGCTCACTTTTGAATAAACATTCGGATATTCCTTAAAGAAATATTTTCTCACTTCTTGCTTCAGGAAATCCATATTTGTTCTGTAATAATCATTAACTGTAGCAATATTACTCCAGTAATTGCTAATCTTATATCCATAAATTTTCTTTACATTCTTATACCGGATCAGAATGTCCTGGACAAAGTCAAATCTTCCCTCTTCTGCACATCGCTCAATCAGATCGATCAGCTGTCTTCTTCTGATGACATAAATTCCTGTTGAGATGATATTAGATCTGCTCAGTACCGGCTTCTCCTCAAACTCCTCAATCCTGCAGGAATCATTCATCTTAACCGTTCCGTAACGGCTGACATCTGCATCCTCATCCATCTCTTTGCAGACAACGGTAATATCTGCTTTTTTCGCAATATGATATTCAAGCACTTTATTATAATCCAGCTTGTACACTGCATCTCCAGATGTAATGATCACATATGGCTCATGACATTTTTTAAGAAAGTCAAGATTCTGATAAATCGCATCCGCAGTTCCTCTGTACCAATATCCGTTCTCCATTGTAATCGTCGGTGTAAACACATACAGGCCACCTTGTTTTCTTCCAAAGTCCCACCATTTGGAAGAATTCAGATGTTCATTCAATGATCTGGCATTGTACTGTGTCAGCACCGCGACTTTCTGAATATGTGAGTTTGACATATTGCTAAGTGCAAAGTCAATGCTCCTGTAACTTCCTGCTACCGGCATCGCTGCCACTGCACGTCTATGTGTCAGTTCCCGCATCCTGCTGCTATTTCCACCCGCTAAAATAATTCCTACTGCTTTCATCCCTATTCACCTACCTTAATTAATGTTTCACCACTTGCAAGCTCTCCGTTTATGTAATCCTCTTTTGATGTAACACCACTAATGGCGGTATTCTTGCCGATCTGTACATCGGATGGGATCACAGAATCTTCCCCAATGGTCACAAGTCCAAATCCATAGATATCCGGTCTCATCTTATTCGGTGTATCGCTTCCCGTTCCAAGTGTGACGTTATCTCCAATCTGTACATTCTCCGCAATGATCGCTTTGTCAATCACACAGTGATCTCCGATCACAGCATCCTTCATGATAATGGAGTCTCTCACAACGCTTCCTTTTCCAATCGTTACACCAGAACTAATGACAGAACTGTGGACTTCTCCATAGATATCACAACCATTTCCAATAATGCTCTTCTCCACAGCAGACTGATCTGAAATATAATGCGGCGGTAAAATACCACTGTTTGTATAAATTTTCCAATATTCCTCATATAAATTAAATTCCGGAATAATATCTATTAATTCCATATTTGCTTCCCAGTAAGATCCCAGTGTTCCGACATCTTTCCAGTAGCCATTGTACTCATATGCAAATAATCTTTGTTTCTTTTCATGACAATAAGGAATAATATGCTTTCCAAAATCACATGCCGGCTGTTCCGATAAAGCCTTGAGCGCTTCCTTTAATACCGGCCAGCTAAATATGTAGATACCCATAGAAGCCAGGTTACTTCTCGGCTGTGCCGGCTTCTCTTCAAACTCCTGGATCCGGTTCTCTTCATCTGTAATGACAATACCAAACCTACTTGCCTCCTCCAGAGGTACCGGCATCGTAGCAATCGTGACGTCTGCATGATTCTCTTTATGGAAATCCAGCATCACTTCATAATCCATCTTATAAATATGATCCCCGGAAAGAATCAGTACATAATCCGGATTATACATCTCCATATAGTTCATATTCTGATAAATAGCGTTCGCCGTACCGGTATACCACTCACTGCTTGTGCTTTTCTCATACGGCGGAAGCACTGTAACTCCTCCAACATTACGGTCCAAATCCCACGGAATCCCGATTCCAATATGTGTATTCAGGCGTAATGGCTGATACTGCGTCAATACACCGACAGTATCGATTCCTGAATTAATACAGTTACTTAATGGAAAGTCTATGATTCTGTATTTCCCCCCGAATGCAACTGCCGGTTTTGCTACTTTTGATGTAAGAACACCTAATCTGCTGCCTTGTCCACCTGCCAACAACATTGCAATCATTTCTTTTTTTATCATGTCGTCACTCCTTCTAAGTAATTTAATAGTTGTATTATAGCATAAAAAGGTAATAAAATGAATGTTTTTTACATAAATAATTGTTTTTTTTAAAACTTTTTATGTATATTTTACAAAAAATTATAGTTTGGCTTTTTTTCCATATACCGTTATAATATAATGAAAGTGCGTAAAATATTACTATTAATTTAAATTTTTCTATGAACAGGGAGTGTATTTATGTATAAAATAGATTTTCAATGTCCGGTCCATGTCCATTTTATCGGTATCGGCGGTATCAGCATGAGTGGCCTTGCCGAAATTCTCTTAAAAGAACATTTCACAGTAACGGGATCGGATTCCAAAGAATCGCCCCTTACAAGACATTTAACAGATCTGGGAGCTGTCATCCATTACGGACAGAAAGCTGAAAATATAACTGATGATATTGATGTTGTCGTCTACACCGCTGCCGTGCACGCAGATAATCCTGAATTTATTGCAGCAAAAGAACATCAGCTTCCGATGCTTACCCGTGCAGAACTACTCGGACAGCTGATGACGAACTATAAGACACCGATCGCAGTATCCGGAACTCACGGCAAGACAACAACGACTTCCATGATTTCCCATATCCTTCTTGCAGGAGATACGGATCCGACCATCTCTGTCGGAGGTATTTTAAAGATCATCGGCGGAAATATCCGCGTCGGTCACTCAGATGTTTTCATTACAGAAGCCTGTGAATATACGAACAGCTTCTTAGATTTTCTTCCAAAGATTGGAATCATCTTAAATGTAGAAGAAGATCATATGGATTTCTTCAAAGATCTTGATGATATCCGCCATTCTTTCCATCGGTTCGCCGCACTGCTTCCGAAAGATGGCACACTGATCATTAACAGTGAGATTTCACAGTACGAGCAGATTATTGCCGGCCTGAACTGCAATGTCATCACATATGGCATTCATCACGATGCAGATTACACTGCACAAAATATTCAATACAATAACATGGGGAATGTTTCGTTCGACCTGATCGATCACGGAACAAAGAAAGATCGTATTTTCCTCTCTGTCAACGGAGAACACAATGTATCCAATGCACTTTCCGCAATCATTACCGGAACACTGCTCGGCATCGACCTTGAGAAGATCAAAAAGGGACTCTTGTCCTTTACCGGTACTGACCGCCGCTTTGAATACAAAGGAACACTCGACGGTGTCACGATCATCGATGATTACGCACACCATCCGACAGAGATCGAGGCAACTCTTTCTGCCGCACAGCACTACCCGCACAGAGAAATCTGGTGCATTTTTCAACCTCACACATACACAAGGACAAAAGCTTTCTTTCACGAATTTGCGCAGGCGCTGACACTTGCAGATCATGTGATCCTCGCAGACATCTATGCTGCCAGAGAAACAGATACGCTTGGCATGTCCTCAGAGGCTCTTTCAGATGCAATTCGTGAACTAGGCGGAGATTCCTACTATTTTTCATCCTTTGATGAAATTAAAAATTTTGTAAAAGAAAAATGTATCCACGGTGATATGTTGATAACTATGGGAGCTGGAGACGTTGTAAACATAGGAGAATCATTGTTATCCATATAGTTATCCACATTATCCACATTATCCACATTGTTTCTTATCCACAAAGAATGATGATTTATCCAATAAAAAGTCCTTTTTAGAACTTCTTTCTGGTGCTATAATACCAGTACATTGAAGAGGATTTATTTAGAAAGGTACGGTGTAAGGATGAAGAGTTTAGTATTGAGCAGCCATGGTCAGAATCATACAACATTAGTCGACAATCATTTTATCGACTGCCATATGGTAAAAGCAAATGGAGAGTTTGTGAAAGTTTATCTATTCCTGCTCAGACATCTGAACTCTTCTCCTGTTGCCCTCACCATTTCTACGATTGCAGATTGTCTGGACAACACAGAGAAGGATATTTTGCGTGCACTGAATTACTGGGAGAAAGAGGGACTGCTTTCCCTCCAATATGAGGAAAGCGATCATTCTCTCTGTGGTATTGCGTTTTGCCCTGTTCCGCCATGTGAGGGATCCGGGAACTCTTGTGCAATTCCAGCTTATGAAGACACATCTGCATCAGAAACGCAAGCTCCTTCGACCGTTCAGATACCGGATGTGACTATGGGTGCGGATACGATCTCTGATTCACGCGGAACAGCCCCGACTTCTATCAAGGCTTTCCGTGACCGTAAGGAATTCCAGCAGCTTTTGTTTGTCGCAGAACAATATATCGGAAGACCTTTGACTAGAACAGATATCGATACGATTTCTTATTTCTTTGATCAGCTTCATTTTTCTGCGGATCTGATCGAATATTTGATTGAATATTGTGTCGAGAATCAACATACGAGTATGCATTACATAAAAAAAGTAGCTCTCGCATGGGCAGATGCTCATGTGACTACAGTCGAGGAAGCCCGGGCAACTTCCAGCATTTACAATAAGAATTGTTATACTGTACTCAATGCTTTTGGCATTCGCGGACGCGGACCTGCCGCTTCTGAGATTGCCTATATAAAAAAATGGACTGAACAATACGGCTTCACTTTAGATATTATCAAGGAAGCCTGTGACCGGACAATGAGCAGTATCCATCAGCCAAGTTTTGATTATACCGATAAGATTTTGTCCAAATGGCTGACACAGCATGTCCGTGTCCTGTCAGATATCGAACGAGTGGATACTGCTTTCCGTCAGGAAAGAGAGAATAAGCGCAGAACGGTAACTTCAAAGCCTGCAGCGAATATTAAGACAAAATTTAACAACTTTAACGGTCGTTCCTATGATATTGATTCTCTGGAAGAACGTCTGTTAAAGACCAGATAACAAAGGAGCAGAAGTTATGGCATTAAAAAATTCCCAATATGACACGATCATGCGGGAGTATGAGCAGAAGCAACTGCATAGTCAGGACGTATTAAACGCACACTATCAGAGAGTGTATGACTGCATCCCTGAGATCCGCGATCTCGAGAATGCGATCTCCCATCTCTCTGTCCAGAAAGCACGAAATCTTCTGGAGGGAGATGAGACTGCTCTCTCCTCTCTGAAAGAAGAGATTTCCATGCTCCGTCAAAAGAAGTCTGCCCTTCTGTCCTCGTATGGATTCCCGGAGGATTATCTGGAACCTTCTTATGAATGTGCAGACTGCAAAGATACCGGATATATTGGCAGTCAGAAGTGTCACTGCTTTAAAAAAGCGACCATCGATCTTTTATATACACAGTCTAATCTAAAAGAAATCCTTGCAAAAGAGAATTTTAATACATTTTCTCTTGCATATTATTCTGAAAATCACATAGATCCAAAGACTGGACGCTCTTCACTTTCCATCATGAGAGATGCATTGGTAGTCAGCAAAGAATTTGTCCGAACATTCGGACAGGAATTCCGCAATCTGTTTTTATATGGAGATACCGGAGTCGGAAAGACTTTTCTCTCAAACTGCATTGCAAAGGAACTAATAGACAGCGCTTATTCCGTTATCTACTTTACAGCATTTGAATTATTTGATATATTTGCTAAGAGCCGGTTTGATAAAGATACACTTGCCGACACAATGTACGGCTACATTTTTGACTGTGACCTGCTCATTATTGACGATCTGGGAACAGAACTGACGAATTCTTTCATCGCTTCCCAGTTGTTTTTGTGTCTAAATGAACGTCTTTTAAAGAAGCGCTCTACGATCATATCGACAAACTTGTCTTTGGAATCAATTGTTGAGATTTATTCTGAGAGAATTTTTTCAAGAATCACGAGCAACTATACTATGTTAAGACTAACTGGAGATGACATACGAATCAAAAAGAAACTTATGAATATGGAGGAACAAACATGTTACATCGAGAAGAACGAAATTTAGAAAACATCCCTGTGGGATCACTTGGAATCATCGCAGTAGACGGATGTCAGGAGCTTGGAAACAAGGTAAATGACTACCTTGTAAAATGGCGTAAGGAAAGCTCCCACGAACACAAAAATGACGTCGTGTTCACAGGATATGAGAAAGATAACTACTTAATCGACGCCAAAGTACCTCGTTTTGGTTCTGGGGAAGCAAAAGGAGTAATCAATGAATCTGTACGTGGTAAGGACTTATATCTGATGGTAGATGTCTGCAACTACAGCCTGACTTATTCCTTAAGTGGCCATGTAAATCACATGTCACCAGACGATCATTTCCAAAACCTGAAGCGTGTTATCGCTGCTGTCGGAGGAAAGGCTCGTAGATTAAATGTCATTATGCCATTCTTATACGAAAGCCGTCAGCACAAGAGAAGTTCCCGTGAGTCTTTAGACTGCGCACTTGCTCTTCAGGAACTTGTAAGCATGGGTGTTGACAATATTATCACATTTGATGCTCATGATCCTCGTGTACAGAACGCTATCCCGCTCAGCGGATTCGAGACAGTACGTCCAACTTACCAGTTTATCAAAGGACTTCTTCGCACTGTACCGGATCTCATCATTGACAGCGATCACATGATGGCAATCAGCCCGGACGAAGGTGGTACAAGCCGTGCCGTATATCTTGCTAATGTACTTGGGCTTGATATGGGTATGTTCTACAAACGCCGTGACTATACACAGATTGTAGACGGACGCAATCCGATCGTTGCACATGAATTCCTTGGTTCTTCTGTAGAAGGAAAAGACGTGATCATCATCGACGATATGATTTCTTCCGGTGACAGTATCATTGACGTTGCAACAGAGTTAAAGAGAAGAAAAGCAAAGAGAATCTTCGCTGCCGCTACTTTCGGTCTGTTTACAAACGGTCTTGATAAATTTGACAAGGCTTACGAAGAAGGTATTATCCACGGAATCCTGACAACAAACTTAATTTACCAGACACCTGAATTGCTGAGCAGACCTTACTACATCAACTGCGATCTCAGCAAATACATCGCTCTTCTGATTGATACTTTGAATCACGATGGTTCTATCAGCAGTATCCTCAGTCCGAACGAACGTATCCAGCATGTTGTTCAGAAATACAAAAATGGAGAACCTATTTAGTTTTTTACCTTTAATTTTAATTATCCTGAATCATTTATCATTGTAAAGAAATTTTAAAGATATTTCTTCATATTTCATACATTTTAATAATTCAGAAAAGAAGAACCCGGACAGAAGACTGATATCTACAAGATACAACTTCTCTCCGGGTTCTTTTATTTTGATATTTGCAAAAAGAAACCATATTTTACCCATTCACATGATATGGGATACCGAGTTTCCTTAACATCTCTAACTCTCTTCTCTGACAGGTAAATAAAATAATCTGTCTCTTGTTTTCTGCAAGCCAGCGAAGTGTATTCTCAAGTCTTCTCTCATCATAGTATGCGAATGTCTCATCGAGAATTACCGGAAACTCTTCCTCGTACATCAACTCTGCCGCTGCCATACGGAGCGCAAAATAAATCTGTTCCATCGTTCCCCTGCTGACTTGTCCCACTGAAATTTTCTGTGCCCCTTGTAATAGATATATGTTCGTATTTTCATCTATAAAAATGCGATCATATTTTCCATCTGTAATTGCACACAATATCTCTGAAGACACCTCATTCAGCCTTGTTCCAAATTCCTTTCTCACATCTGTGGACAGATGCCGGATCGTGTCCTCCGCAAGCTGGATCGCTCTTCCTTTCTCTTCCAGAACAACATATTCTTCACTGACTTCCATGAGTTCTTCTCCTTGCTCACAGAGATTCTCGTACTGCATCTGTTTCTCTGCAATCTCTTCCCGGAGCAGCTCCCGTCTGACAACCATCCTTCGCAAAGCCTCTCGATGCCGCTCTTGCTCATGTTCGAGTGAAATTTCTCGTTTTTCTGCTTCCCGGGACTCCTCTGTCTCTTGCTGTACTTTTTCCTCCGCCTGTCGGAATGCTTCCATCAATTTCCACAGGAATACTATTTCCAGAATTATCGCTCCTGCCAGCACACTCCATTTCAAAATCCCCTGAAATAGCAAGGAAATGCCCGCAACGACTGCCAGAAATACAACCGGCAATAACTTTATTTTGACCGCATCCCATACATTCTGTTTTTCCGTGCTTTGCTCTTCTTCTGGAGTTCTGACAATTCTTTTTTCTTCCTGCTTTCCCTGTTCGATGTTTTTGCTGATTTGTTCTTCTTCCGCTTGTTTTCGCTCGATTTCTTCACTGATGTATGCCGCTTGCTGTTCAACTTTCTCTCGCTTTTCCTGCTTCTTTTTGCGAATTTCTTTCTGACGGTTTTCCACTGTCTTTCGTCGCTCTTTTAAAATCGCAAGCGCGCGCTCCACATCCATCTCACTGTTCCCGGAACAGTAATAATTTGCAGCATAGTTTCGCAATTCTGCACCAAGATCGGCACTTGTCTCTGCTTTTGTCTGACCGATTGAGATGGTATTTTCAAATGCAGCTTCTGACATGCCATCCAGAAGCATATCCATATCTCCCTGTTCCACCGATAAGATCTCTCCGTCTGTCTGACAGACAAGACTTGCGCTCTTTCCATAGCGGTCAAACCGACGGCTGATGATAAAAGTTCTGTCGCCAGACTCAAATGTCATCTCTCCCGCATAGTAAGACGGCTGATCCCACGGCTCATATTTTGTAAACAGATCATTTTTTGCTGCCCTTCCGCGCCCTTTTGTCAGTCCAAATAGCATACTTCTGATAAAAGCATGCAGTGTACTT
The DNA here is from genome assembly GCF_042846195.1 of Faecalimonas umbilicata. Classification (NCBI taxonomy): domain Bacteria; kingdom Bacillati; phylum Bacillota; class Clostridia; order Lachnospirales; family Lachnospiraceae; genus Faecalimonas; species Faecalimonas umbilicata. Next base: position 86,293 of record NZ_AP031411.1, on the reverse strand, counting down.
TTTCCGAACTCATTTTCTCCGTAAAAAATGTGGAAGCCTTCTTCCAGTTCTATCTTTGTCTCTGAAAATTTTCCAAAGCTTTTCAGATATAATTCTCTGATAATCACCTAACTTCTCTCCTCCATAGCTGCAAGAATTGCACTGACTCCCTCGCACATTGCCTGATACTCGATACTTTCCGGCTCGCATTCCATAAAATGTCCGATCAACCTTCCAAGCAGATTTTCTTTATTTCTCTCGTACAGCTGTTCATAGTGATATGCAGGAACGGTATGATCAAGAATCTCCACGATATTTCCATAATAGTCGAGATCTTCTATATCATAGACAATCTCCGGATCTCTCTGTCCTTCCAAAATAATTTTGTACAGCTCCGCAGTGCCATTTTTTTCGATCTCCTCTTTGATCTTTCCCCGCAGCGCCCCATGTGTCATTTCTATATCCACTGTGAGATGCAAGTGTATGTACTGCCTTTTTGCAAATGGAACAAAACGGATCTGCGCTCCTTTCTCGGTAATCTCTCCAAGAAGAAATCCATGTCTTCCTGTTTCATTTTGATCGAGCGGCTCAAGAGAACCTGAAAATGCCGCATAGTTTTTCAATACCATCTGTGGTTTATGAATATGTCCCAGTGCAACATAATCATAGCCCAGTGCTTTTAACTTTGCTTTTTTGATCGGAATATGTGTCTCATCCCCTCCGTGAGCCAGAAGGATTTCATATTTCATATCCCGCGGGGCATACGCCTCGTCGTACCGTGCCTCTCTGATTTCCCGTCTGTCATAGCTGAATCCATACACTGCAAGATCCAGCTCCTCGATCACCGCTCTGTGTAATGTAGTTTCAAACAGTGGATAGACATTTTCACTCCATGCTATCTGCAGATAACGCGAATCCTTTCGAATATAGTCATGATTTCCTGCAATCAAAACGACCTTTGTCCGAGATAATTTTCCAAAATGATAATTTATCTCTTTGAGTTCTCTCAACAGAGGCTGCCTGTGAAATAAATCTCCTGCGATCAGCAACAGGTCAATCTGTTTCTCCTCACAGATGTCAATGACTTTGTAAAAACTATCCCAGATCTCCTTTTCCCGCTGTCCGTCATCACGCCTTCCCGCCTCCGGCGCTGCCCCTAGATGGACATCTGCTATCTGTATAAAATTCATAAAATTATTCTCCTTCACTCATCGCCGGTAACGTCACGATAAACCGTGTTTCCCACTCGTCACTCTCCGCACGGATCGTTCCATGATGCAGTTCCACAATTTCTTTTGCAATGGCAAGTCCAAGTCCTGCTCCTCCTGTCTTGCTGGAGCGCGAACCATCCACTCGGTAAAACTTCTCAAAAATTGCACTCAGTTCCTCTTCCGGAATCTTCTCTCCTTCATTTGCCACAACAATCTCGATCTCCTGGTGCCGCTCCTTTGCCTGAATCCGTATCGCAGTTCCTTTGTCACAGTACGCAATCGCATTTCGCAAAAGATTATCAAATACTCTGGCAAGCTTATCCGCATCTCCGTAAATCATCAGTGTATCATCAATCTGCACGTCACATCTTAAGTTTTTCTCCTTCAAAACCGCATACAGTTCATCCGCAATCTGTTCCAACATCATAGACAAATCTAAATTTCCCGGCTCCAGAACAATATCCTGTAAATTAAACTTTGTAATCTCAAAAAATTCATTGATCAGCTCTCCCAGACGGATTGCCTTCTCCAGAGAAATATGCGTATATTTTTTCCGCTCCTCCTCCGGCATGTCCGGCTTTGTTTCAAGAATACTTAAATATGCCACAATGGAAGTCAAGGGTGTTTTCAAATCGTGTGCCAGAAAAACAACCAGATCATTTTTCTTTTTCTCACTCTCAATCGCCTCCTGTTCCTGCCTCCGGATCGTCATCTTAATCTCATTTAAGCTATCCTCAAGCGGCCGCAGCGCAGGTTTAAACCGCACAGGTTCATTAAAATCCGATAAAATATTTTCAATTCCCTGATTAATTTCCTTCAAGTACTGTGTGATTCTGCTCAGCACAAAATAGAAAAAAAAGGAAAACAATAAAAGGAATCCCGCACCCATAAAATAAATTTTATTGTTTCCAATCACTTTCCAGTAGAGATCGATCGCCTGTTGCTCCGGCATATGAAACCACATAAAAAAATGTACAAATCCATCTGCAAACTTATGATTATAAATCCCATCTATGACAAGATTTTTGAAAAGATAGCCGACAAGCGCCGTAAACAGTACCACAAGCATTGTCTGAAGCAGAATGTTAATCTTTAATCTTGTATAATTTTTACTCTTCAACTTTATATCCTACTCCCCAAACCGTCTTAATAAAATCGCTCTTTCCGGTCGGCCCGCTCATCTTCTCACGCAGATGCCGAATATGTACCATGACTGTATTGTTACTATTTTTGTAATACTTTTCTTTCCATACATTTTCAAACAATTCTTCCGAGCTGATAACCTTTCCACGGTTCTCACACAGCATCCACAAAAGATCAAATTCAATCGGTGTCAGTGTCAGCTGTTTCTCATTATAGACACACTCATGAGATTCTCTGTTTAGCTGAAGTCCTGCAAAATCAATGATATCTCCACTGTCAGTCCTTGTTCCTTCATTATACTGTGTATATCTCCGAAGCTGCGCTTTCACTCTTGCGATTAGTTCCAGAGGATTAAACGGCTTCAAAATATAATCATCTGCACCAAGCGTCAGCCCAGTGATCTTATCAATATACTCCGTTTTTGCGGTAAGCATGATAACCGGAAATGTATACCTCTCTCGGATCTTCTTTAAAATTTCAAATCCATCGATCCCCGGAAGCATGACATCGAGGATTGCAAGATCAATCTTCGTCGTCTTCATACATTCCAACGCTTCTTCGCCGGTATAAAATGGATACACGGTATACTGATCACTCTGTAAATAGAGCGCAATCACATCCGCGATCTCCTTCTCATCATCTACAACTAAAATATTCATATTTCCTCCTCAATTCCCCTTACAATTTTAAAATGGCGAGGCAAAGTATACAAATACCCGCCCCGCCTTGGTTTCTTTCATTCTTTACAGTTCACAGTTATTCACAGTTCTTGGGAACGGAATGACATCTCTGATATTTGACATACCAGTCAGATACATCACACATCTTTCAAATCCAAGTCCGAATCCTGCATGTCTTGTAGAGCCATATTTTCTCAGATCCAGATAGAACTGATACTCTTCCGGATCCAGGTTCATCTCCTGCATACGCTTCAGCAGTTTGTCATAATCATCCTCTCTCTGGCTTCCTCCAATGAGCTCTCCGATTCCAGGAACAAGACAGTCTACCGCTGCTACTGTCTTATTGTCATCATTCATCTTCATGTAGAATGCCTTAATATCCTTCGGATAATCTGTCACAAATACCGGACGTTTGAACACTTCCTCTGTAAGATAGCGCTCATGTTCTGTCTGCAAGTCAACTCCCCATGACACTTTGAAGTCAAATTTATCATTGTTCTTCTCTAAGATCTCAATTGCCTCTGTGTAAGTTACACGTGCAAATTCAGAGGACACAACATTGTGGAGACGATCAAGAAGTCCCTTATCTACGAAAGAGTTGAAGAAATTCATCTCTTCCGGTGCGTTCTCCAGTACATAGTTGATGATATGCTTTAACATTGCCTCAGCAAGGATCATATCATCATCCAGATCTGCAAATGCGATCTCCGGTTCTACCATCCAGAATTCCGCTGCATGACGAGTTGTATTAGAGTTCTCTGCACGGAATGTCGGTCCAAATGTATATACATTACGGAATGCCTGCGCATATGTCTCTGCATTGAGCTGTCCACTTACAGTAAGGCTTGTCTCCTTATTAAAGAAATCCTTCGTATAGTCCACACTTCCATCTGCATTCTTCGGGACATTCTCCATATCCAGTGTTGTGACACGGAACATCTCTCCTGCACCCTCGCAGTCACTTCCTGTGATCAGCGGTGTATGCACATACACAAACCCTCTCTCTTGGAAGAACTGATGGATTGCATATGCAATCAAAGATCTTACACGAAATACTGCCTGGAATGTATTTGTTCTCGGACGAAGATGTGAAATTGTTCTCAAATATTCAAAGCTGTGACGCTTTTTCTGTAACGGATAATCCGGTGCAGATGCCCCCTCTATGATCACTTCCTCTGCCTGGATCTCAAATGGCTGCTTTGCCTGAGGCGTAGCTACTAATGTTCCCTTTACAATAATAGCAGCACCTACATTTAGCTTGGAAATCTCCGCAAAATTGTCCATACTGTCGTGGTATACGACCTGAAGTGTCTCAAAAAATGAACCGTCATTGACAACGATAAACCCAAATGTCTTAGAATCACGAATACTGCGCACCCATCCACCGACAGTAACCTGATTATCTAAGTATGCCTCTCTGTTCTTGTAAAGTTCTTTCACAGTTACTAATTCCATCTCTCACTACTCCTTTTCTTATATTTATCTACAACCGATGCCTGCACGATTTATCTTCTTCCACTGATTTCAGATTTCACTGTGTTCCATCTTTATCATTCTGCTTGAAAATAAAAGATACAGTACACCGGACAGATATGGCTGATTTGATATTCATTGTTACAGTATAACGCATTTTCTATGTTCTAGCAATCAAAAGTATAGATTTCTCAGTGATTTTTGGTGATTTTTTAAAGTATTGATTTCAAAGAACGGTGAGACTATTCTTATCACTTTGAATCCAAGGAAAATGTCTTCTTAAACACCGAAGAACCTTGACTCCTCTTCATATTCCAGAATTTTTTGAGACAATAAACGATGAACTGTTCTATTCCGAAGAAGAAATGATAAAAAAGACAGAAAATCTGCTTTTGATAGAAGGGACAAACTTGCAGAATCTATTGCGATGTGCTATATTAAAGATACAAAAGGGGAAACCATAAACGGCTTACCCAATAATTAAATGCTTAATTTACTTAAGCCGTCATTATTGCGAGTAATGGCGGCTATTTTCGTTTATCCTTGAAAATCTCGTAACAAAGACCTACAAGGGCAACAATGAATATTAATAACTGAATCAAATCAGAATATGTAACATACATTAGCATCGCCCTCCTTTCTTTCGTCTGGAGGGTTGCCCCTCCGTAAAAGAGGGTAAGCCGCCCGGCTTTGGTTTCCCTGCCAGAATTATAACATATTCTTAACCCGCTCTCAATTACCTTCTGTGTTTTCTCTGCCCCCTGAATCATCAAAACACCGTATCAACGAAAAACTACTAAGCCAATACTTTTAAGATATGGATTAGATTCTAACACCACTTTTATTTTCATTTTGAGCAAATGGTAGAGACAGCTTGATTTTTCATTCTATTCTATGCTATACTATCAACCGCTGAATCCCTTATAAAATAAGGTCTAGACGGGTTTCAGCAAAGTGTGTTCGAGACCTTCCACACGTAAAACAAAACTAAAGGAGATTTGAATTATGAAAAACAAAGGTGTAGTATTTACCACGCAGGCAGCGATGATTGCTGCTATCTATGTCGTATTGACAGTTGTTTTTGCACCATTCAGCTTTGGATCGGTGCAGGTAAGAATTGCGGAAGCACTTACCATTCTGCCGGCATTTACCCCGGCTGCCATTCCGGGACTTTTTGTCGGATGTCTGATTGGAAATATTCTCGGAGGTGCAATGCTTCCGGATATTATCTTCGGAACACTTGCAACTTTAATCGGTGCTGTCTTCACTTATATTCTGCGCAATCAGAATAAATTTTTAGCACCGCTTCCACCAATTGTCGCAAATACAGTCATTATCCCATATGTACTGCGTTTTGCTTACGGGGAAGCAATCCCGATTCCGCTTCTTATGCTGAGCATCGGAATCGGTGAAGTGATTTCCTGCGGTGTACTCGGAATGATCCTTTATTTTACATTAAACAAATACAAACACCGTCTATTTGCTTTATAATATATCCTATAAAACTTTTTAGACACTGAGATTTTAAACGATTAATCTTGTTTGCAAAGAAAAAAACTGAGAATCTGCCTTAAGTGAAAGGCTATTCTCAGTTTTTTCATGTTTTCTTTCCGTTTTTATAATTCTGCTATTCTTTTTACAGTCAAAACATATTTCCCTGCTAGTTAGTGATGGATGCGATTTTGCTTTTACTTTAAATAGCCAAGATATGTGTTCCCGCTGGCCACAGTCAATGCCTCCAGTTCCTCATACGGAACTGAGACCTTCTCTCCGGTATCCGGTTTTACATAAGTGATCATACTATCGTTGTATCCGATCAGCAATACCGCATTATTTAAATCCGTCATAGCGATGATCGGAGTACCTTTTCCGAGGATATAACATAATTCTTCCGGACTGCATCCATGGAGATCAAGTACATTTCCTGGAAACTGTTCTTGGAGAATCTCGATCGGCTTTTTCCCCGCTGCCATTTCTCCGGCGGCATCTACTGTTTTTCCTTCATAAGCGAAAAGACGGTTCAGCGCCGCTGCCAATGTGTTCCCTTCTTGATATGGACTGAGATCCACTCCTGCAATATCATACACAAGACTTCTGTTTCCTCGTTCCCATACATACTTCTGACTTTCTGATACTACAAGCCCTTGATTTTCATTTGCCTGCCGAATCGCATCTGCTGCACTTGCATAGATTCCAAGTAACTTTCCTTTTCCATAGGTATAAAATACTTCGGCCTCTCCTTCTTCCTCAAATGGAATCAGAACCGGATTCTCAAACAACACTTGCTTTGGCTTCAAAAGTTTCGGCTTCTTATCGGAAATTCCTGACTCATATTTAATTCTTACCTGCCGTTCTTTTTCGTCAGAAGTATATGTTTCTACCGAAATATTACTCTTTTCTACTTCTTCATTACTTGTAATATAATCCTTTGCAACCGCTGTATACACAGACTCATTTTTCACAACACGGTCTAATATCAACATTTTCTCTTCTACGGTCACTCCTGTCACATAGACTTGATCTGCCTGATAGATCTTTACAACTTCATTGTCTGTATCACGGATTTCCAGCTTATACATCGGGCAGACATGCTCTCCTGTAACAAAAGCTCCTGCATCTTCCTTGCGCCCAATCCCATAGACGAAGTCCTCAGAAATAAATCCAAGCGGTCGAATAAATTCTCCAGAACTGCAAGTAACCGTCCGCTCTTTTCCAGTGACAAAATCAAGCACTTTAACTTCCTCCGCATTTTCAAGCGAAGAAACGGTCTGATAGGCAAGAAGTCTTCCATCTTTTGAAGATACATACTGGTCTTTTTCAAGATTCTCTACCAAAGCTTCCTTTTTCCCTTTTTCCAGATCAACTTTATAAAGTGTTCCTTCTTTCATTGCGTAGAGCACTTCTTGCTGCTCGTTATAATAGACAAGCTGCTCCTGTTCTTTTAATAAAATTTCACTGGAAATATTATCGGGAATGAATGCTTTTTCTTCCACAAAATTTTTCTCAATATCAAAAAAGTAGATTGCCGTGCCGACTTCACCTTCATGTTCTCCTCGATTCATATACCCGATTACTTTAAATGTTGTGTCTCCCTGCTCATTGACCGATACAATCTGGATCTCATGTTCCTTGTATAAATTTCGAATGTCATATCCTTCGGAATCTGCAAAGCTAAATACAAGTGACAGTGCATCCTGGCTCTGATTATAATTCCACAATTCGCCTGCCTGTACAAAGGAAACGATCGTCCCTGCCTCATTTGCCATATAGGGGAGTTCTTCTTTCGCAATTCCCAGCAAAATTCCATTATTATCTAAAACATTCCCCGACGCATCTAATTCTTGTTCCATCGTCCGCTCATAATCAAGAAGGTATTCGGTTCCTTCTGCATATCTCACTTTCAGATACTCCCGTATCTGATAAACTTCCGTTTCATCCTGCTCTCCGGCACACTCCACTTCATAGTCATAGACAATGGTCATATAATTACCGCTAATTTCCTTAATACTTCTGCTGACTTCTCCTTTGATCTGCGGACGCAGTTCCCCCCAGGTCAAATGTTCTGCATCAGAATGGATTGTAACTTTCTGTAAATTCTCTGTCTCATCATCTTCCGTTCCATTCTCAAGATAGGCTGCGATCGACTCTGTATTTTCTTTTCCAAATGTCATATTGTGGAATCGTTCTGCAAATGCAAGACACGCATCGCTGTCTGTTCCTTCCTTTGTGCAGATCCTCGTGTAATAATAAATATCCTGTTTTTCCGTATGCAATGTCAGCTTTAAAATCGCTTCCCGATCTGCAAGCTCCAACCCTGGGAAAGTCAATGATGCTTCCTCACCGATTTCCTTTCTCTTTTCCTTATAAAGAATTTCTTTTCCATCTGACGAACATACTTCATAAGTCAGCGCTTTTATCGGCAACACTCCTTCTTCTATTCGGAGCGCGATTCCACTCTGAAAATCCACCGGTGTGATCGTGCTTCTCATTTTCCCTACATTCATCTCTGAAACATAACCTACCAACGGATTGATCTCATATTCTCCCGATACAATCTGTATCCTCGGCAGTGTCGCTCCCCCCATATCTGCTGTCATATCAGCATTTCCCTGATTGGTCAGAAAACTAAAAACGATGACAGCGATCAAAAATACAAACGTCAGAATTCCTGCTCGTTTTACCTTTTCTTTCATGCAAAACTCCCCTTTATTGCAACAGTTCCCCTAATGTCGGGTGAATCTGTAAAAACTCCCGGCATCTTTCTATCTGTTCTTTATTATTCTTTTTCTTTCCTGTTTTTATTGCTCTGATCAAAATATTCTTTGGCGTATGCTCCATATCGATAAACTCTAAGATCTGTGCATCATATCCTTCTCCCTCAAGATACTCCGCCCGCAGCGCGTCTGTAATCAATGCAGACATCCGCTCTTTGATCAGTCCATATTTCAGTACCGGTCTCAGAATCTCATTTTGAATCTGTCCATTGACTTCATGCTGACAGCATGGTACCGATAAAATTACTTTGGCATTCCACCCTACTGCTTTTGCAAGTGCAAAGTCTGTTGCAGTATCGCATGCATGCAATGTCACTACCATATCTACTTCCTCAACCCCGGTATAATCCGCAATATTTCCCTCGAGAAATTTTAACTTCTCATATCCATACTTTTCGCTAAGCTGATTGCAGTTTGCAATCACATCTTTTTTCAGATCCAGTCCGATGATCCGAATATCATAGTGCTTCAGTTCGTGCAGATAATAATACATCGCAAATGTCAGATAAGATTTGCCACATCCAAAATCAAGAATGGTTATCTCCCTGTCTTTTGCAAGTTGCGGCAGAATATCCTCAATAAATTCCAAAAAACGGTTAATCTGTCTGAACTTATCGAACTTACTCCGGACAACCTTCCCATCTGCCGTCATAACTCCGAGATCTTGTAAAAACGGAACCTGAATCCCTTCCTTCAAAATATAGTTTTTCGTCCGGTTGTGGGATAATTCTGCCTGCCGCTTCTCCCCCTTTGTTCTTTTTTTCTGAACAGTTACCTTCCCCTTTTTGCTCACGAGCACTGTGTATTGAAACTCCTTTGTCTCAATCTGCATCTGACGAAACAGTTCCATATCCTGTGTAAGTATGTGCAGCGCCTGTTCATACTCATAATTCTCATGAAATACTTGACGGTTTTTATGTGTCTCACATTGAAAGAAAAGTACATCCTTTATCAGTACAGGACGTACTTTCACTTTTACGATTTCTTCTTTTTTTCTCGGATTACTGAGTGTAGCTCCGATCAGATCTATATTGAGGGTTTCTTCCAGTATTTTTTTAATCTCTTCCATCTGCTCTTTACTCCTTTTTTTCTTTCGTAGTTGTATTGTAATGCCTGCCCCCTGCAAATGCAAGAAAGGACAGGGAAATTTCATAATTTCCCCATCCTTTTTAGAGATATCTATCTTCGGGTCTGACCTTTTTCATACTTGATCTTCATCTATTCCCTGCAATAAGCTCTCTTATTTGCTTTCTTCCGGCTGCGGTTGTGGATTTCCCTGCTGCTGATACAGTCTTGGGAATACGATCGTCACTTTAAAAAGATCTCCGTCCAGATACAGTAAGAATTTTCCTCCTTGAAGTTCTGTCAGGTTTTTCGCAATCGACAATCCCAGTCCACTTCCTTCCGTACTTCTTGATACATCTCCGCGGATAAAACGTTCTGTCAATTCATCTGCGGAAATATTTAACGGCTGTTCTGATACATTTTTGAGAGAAAATTGTACATAGCGGTCTGACATTCTCAAATCAGCATAAATTCTTGTACCTTCCATTGCATATTTGGCAGCATTATTATAAATATTTTCAATGACACGCCAAATTCTTCTGCTATCCACACGAATCATTGCCGGTTCCTTCGGAACATTAACAACAATGCTTAAATTTCTCTTCTCAAATTTCTCTGCAAATTCCCCTGTCGTCTGGTTGATCAATTCTACCAGATCAATATTCATATAGTGCAATGTAATATTTCCACTGCTGATCTTCGACGCCTCTACCACATCTTCCGTCAGTGTTTTCAGCCGCTGGGATTTTGCATCTAAAATTTGCAGATATCCCTGAATCTTCGGATCTTCAAATTTCTCCTGCTTCAGAAGACCGACATAATTGATAATGGATGTCAAAGGAGTCTTAATATCGTGTGAGACATTTGTAATCAAATCTGTCTTCAGGCGCTCATTTTTCATATTTGCCTCAACCGCATTGTGAATTCCTTCCCCAATGTGATTAATATTTTGTACAATCTCTGTATCCTCTTTCACCATATTTCCAATCGGAATTTTATAATTAACATCTCCAGATGCAATTCTCTGAATTCCAAACTTGATTCTCTGCTTCGCGATCGCGCTCTTTAACAGATATGCAAACACCGCTACATCCATTGCAAGAACAAACAAAACAAAGACTGGATATCCGGTCGCCAACAATAACTGCAGTAACATAAATCCCATGTATCCCAACGTGATTTTTGTCGTACTTCTCCGGTTCTCCCAAAACACCCTAAACAAGTGTCCCACCCACCGTAAAACGCTGTTTTTCCAAAGAGTTCTCGCCTTGATCCGTTTGACAAGACTCAAATACCCTAACATTCCTACTGCACAAGTGATAAGAATCCCAATTCCTCCGATCAATACCATCTCAAAAAAGCGTTCCTCAAATCCATAAGCAGAGGATATATAAAGTCCTTCTTCAGTATAGCCATATGACAGATCTCCCGGAAGACTCAACCCCGAAATCGGCAGCATGATTGCAAGTAGCATTCCTCCAATGATCAATGCCGCTGCGATCTCCGTCTTAATCCGGTCAAAAAAGTTCAGTGTAATTCCTTCTTTTCCATTTACATGACCTGTCACTGCCGTCAGCCAGATAAAACTTATCAGGAAAAGAATTGCCGAAACCGCACTTCCCACTACAATTACTTTCACCCACGGACTATACTGTTCATACTCTTTATTTTTTATATAAAAACTGTCTTGGATTGGATAATTCGTATCTACGGAAACTGCAAAAAGAAACTCCTCTTTCTGATTTGCACTTCCTGTCACCATATTCTTCCATTCTTCCGCCGAAACATCCATATTTGACTGAAAATCTGCAAGTTTCGGAGCGACAACTACATATTTTCCCTGTGCAGTCATCTTTTTTATATTTTCTTCTACTTTATTGTAATCTTTGTATGCACTGCGGTTCGTGTATACTTTTTTCGCTTTCTGGTCCACATACATATATGCCAGATTCGTATTTCCTTCTTCCACAGTCTCCAGCCCATCTTTGTACTGGTAATAATAATGAGGAAGGATCACCAGTGTATTGTCAAGTATTCTGTAAACTTCCTCAAGTTTTCCATTCCATTCTGCATCTGTATTGACCAGTTCCAGAAGATTCTTAAATCCTTCCGGTGCATACTTTTCATTGATCACGCCGTCTGAAAATTCCCAGCAGTCTACATAGAGTACTTTTCCTTCTTTATCTCTAATCGTTTTCTCTGCCTCATCAGAATAATAGCTGTCATTCATATATTCTTCATATCCCAGTTGTGCCATATATCCTTCCAGACTCATTTCTTCTGTTTCTATGAACTGCAACGATTTTTCTTCAATTAACTTCTTAAATTCAGATTTGTAATAATAATGGTATGTGCCATCTTCCTTTTTGCAGACAATGACTCCTTCTTCCTCCGTGTAGTCTATTCCATTGTAGGATTCTGCCCACTTGATCAGATCTCCAACTTGATATGCCATTCCCGATTTGTTTGTTCCATCTACCGCTCTTGCATTTTCATCAAATTTCTTCAAATCGATCAGTCTGTTTGTATCATATTTTCCTTCAGTCTCAAAAATCGGACGAAGTGTATTGTAGTCTAAAATGTTCGATACCGTTGTCTGTACTGTATCTTCAAACCCCTCACTGTCCTCATATGCAAGTGGTTTATCTTTCTGAAATGCACTCAGATATTCCTGCCCCGGATAAACAAGAATCCACGCAAGGCTGAGAACCATAATCACTGTAAGCACGTGCACCAGAACGAGCAGCAACCCTTTACACAATCTTGATTGATACCATTTATTCATACTTACTCCTTTCCAGAGCCTTACGGTCCGCCATCTTGCTAAATCAAAATGACATTCCCTGCTCTTTAAAGTTTCTCTATCTTATATCCGACCCCCCATACGACTTTCAAGTATCTCGGTTCCTTCGGATTGATTTCAATCTTTTCCCGTATATGGCGGATATGTACTGCGACCGTATTATCCGCGCCGATTGCGTCTTCGTTCCATATACTTTCATAGATTTGATTGATAGAAAAGACTTTTCCTTGATTTTTCACTAATAGTAATAAAATGTTATATTCGATAGGTGTCAGCCTGATAACATCTCCGTCAACTGTCACCTCTTTTAATTCATCATCAATTTTCAGCCCTCCCACAGTAAATACCGAACTTTTCTTCTCAACTACTGTGCTTCCAAGCTGTGTATATCTTCTAAGCTGGGATTTTACTCTTGCCACTAACTCCAGCGGATTAAATGGCTTTGTCAGATAATCATCTGCTCCTACATTCAATCCTAATATTTTGTCTGCATCTTCTGATTTTGCAGAGAGAATAATAATTGGCAGACTGTTTTTCTCTCTGATCTTTAACGTTGCCCTTATGCCGTCCAGTTTCGGCATCATCACATCAATAATAAGAAGGTCTACCTCCGTCGAATCAAGAACCTTGATCGCCTCCTGTCCATCGTAGGCTTTTAATACATTGTAACCTTCCTGCCGTAAATAAATTTCAATCGCTTCTACAATTTCTTTATCATCATCACATACTAATACATTAAACATATTTATCACCTCCTCTGTATTATACAAGGATAACAGTGATTTTTTAAGAGGGGATTACGGAAATTATTAAGAAATGTTTAATTTCATATCACGATTTTAGTGGGTTTTCAAGCATTTTTGTTACTAACGTGCGAGTCCAACCGATATTCTGAATATGTGCTCATATTTGTAGCCTCTTTCCTTCCTGCCCTTTTCAAAACAAAAAGAGGACTATTCCCCGCCCTCCAAAAAATCTATTTCCAACTGCTCTATAATACAATTAAAAGGAACAACCGCCCACAAGGGGCATATCACATTGATATAAGGATAGTTTTTCTATGTTGTTCAATCGCTATTTTAAGCCATTATTTAAAATATCATCCGCCTTAAGACTTACTTAATATTTTTTTGTTTTCTTTTAGAAATTACACATATTTTAGACACATTTATTCGTTATACTACGTTTAGATAGTTGATTAACACTCACTATCTCCCCCCTCATAAAGTAACTGCACCTCGGGGATTCCGGGGTGTAGTACTTTAACTCTCATTCCTTTAATAACTATAAAACGGCAGAACCCGTCAGCTTCCACAGCTGACGGGTTTTTGCTGTACTCACTGTCATTCTATTGTTGCGCCACTTCTCCCAGCACTTCCGATCTCAAAGTCATACGGGTCAGGTTTCATCTGAAATGCAAATCCCTTTGCATCTGTTTTTTCTGTGATTGTTTTTGCAGCATCCTGCAAATCAGGCCATGTCCATTCATTCGTCGGCTCTTCCAGCCCCGCCTCTGTAAATAAATCTTTATTGTAATACAATACATGAGAAGTAAATCCAACCGGCACTCCATAAATTTCTTCTTCAAGAGAATTATAGTTCCACAACGTATCGCTGAATTTTTCCTTAAACTCAGCCCCACCTTCTTTTTCTATGTAAGACTCAAGCGGTTCCAGACCATCCGCATATGCAGGATAATTCCACATATACATAATATCCGGGGCATCGCCGGAACCCATCCCTGCGCTGATTTTTGTATAGTAATTACTTCCATATGCCTCTAATGTCACTTCGATATTTTCATGTGCTTTGTTAAACTCATCTACCAATTTCTGCTGATGATCCATATCTTCTGCAACATCCCATGTTGCAAAACGAAGCTGTACTTTCCCATCTTTAGAATCATTATCATTTTTGTCATCATTTCCACATCTTCATGTTCCTGCCTTTATGAAAATAAGATTACCCTCGCCTCATACGGCTTCAAAATACCTTTTTTATGATGTTTGTAATTGGAGATCAGTTCCTCTCCTTCTTCCGCATTGTCAAAAAGTGTACAATCCACTTTTTTGTCTGTAAAATTACATCCTACCACAAGTTTCTGATTCCCCAAAATCCGCTCGTATGCGTAAATCTTGTCATCATCTTCTAACAATCCATAAAAGATACCATCAACGACAATATTATACTGTTTTCTGAGTGCAATTAGTTTCTGATAGTAGTAGAAAATACTGTCTGCATCCTGAAGTGCATCTTCTGCATTAATCTGAAGATAATTCTGATTGATGCCAATCCAAGGAGTCCCTGTCGTAAACCCCGCATGTCTGCTTCGATTCCATTGCATTGGTGTTCTTGCATTGTCACGACTAATTGTTTTCAATGCACTGATCATATCCTCTTCTGCCATGATATTTCTCTCCATTGCATCTTCAAAGGCATGAATACTCTCGATATCCCGGTATTCTTCTATTTTCTCAAAATATGCATTGGTCATTCCAATTTCTTCCCCTTGATAAATATATGGAGTTCCTTTCATCATATGAAGACAAGTCGCAAGCATTTTTGCCGAAAGTTTTCGATACATCGGTCCGTCATTTCCAAAGCGGGAAACTGCTCTTGGCTGATCATGATTACTCCAGTAAAGACTGTTCCATGCTTTTCCTTCTAATTCTGTCTGCCATTTGTTCAGAACTTCCCTCAAATCTTTCAAACAGAATCTCTCATCCGTCCACTTTCCAAATTCTCCAACAGTTAAATCTACATGTTCAAACTGAAATACCATTCCAAGCTCTGTTCCATCCAGATTTGCATATTTCTTTGCCTCTTCGATTGTCACTCCCGCTGTTTCCCCAACGGTCAGCAGATTGTATTTTGAGAGAACTTCCCTATTCATCTCCTGAAGATACTCATGTACTCTCGGTCCATTGCAGACAAATGGTCCGAAATCTGCGTAGCTACTACCACCGTGAATTTCCCCATCCGGATAACTTTGCTCCTTGGAAATCATACTGATCACATCCATACGGAATCCATCGATTCCTTTCTCACACCACCAGCACATCATCTCGTATATATTGTTCCGTACGGCTTTATTTTCCCAGTTGAGATCCGGCTGTTTCTTTGAAAAACAATGAAGATAGTACATATCTGTTTCTCTGTCGTACTCCCATGTAGAGCCTCCGAAACACGCCCCCCAGTTGTTCGGTTCTTTTCCGTCCTTTCCCTTTCGCCATATATAAAAGTCTCTATATGGATTTTCTTTTGACTTTTTACTTTCGATAAACCATGCATGTTCATCCGAAGTATGATTCACAACTAAGTCCATCACAAGCCGTATTCCTCTTTTGTGCATTTCTGCAAGCATCCGGTCAAACTCTTCCATAGTACCAAATTCCTGCATAATGTTCTGATAATCCGAAATATCATACCCATTGTCATCATTCGGTGACTGATAGACCGGTGAAAGCCATACGACATCTACTCCAAGTTTCTGCAAATAATCAAGATGTGCCGTAATCCCATTTAGATCCCCAATTCCGTCTCCATTACTGTCTGCAAAACTTCTTGGATAAATCTGATATACTACACTATTTTTCCACCACATTTTTTCTTCCTCCGATTTTAATTGTTAATGATAGTATAAACACTTTGTTTCGTATTTTCTTGCAATATGTTATTCTATATTTATGCTATATTCACTTTTTATCACTTAACAAACTAGGAGGTCCTCTTTCATGAACAAACAAACTCTTCAGGAAAAACCACACGGAACCCCTTATTTTCCGTTTGAATCATTCTCTCAAACAGATCTTACCGGTTCCTACTTTGCCCCTTATCACTGGCACGACGAATTAGAATTCCTCTATATTACCAAAGGTTCTCTGACACTTCGTACAGAAAATTCTTCTTACGCATTGACAGAAGGGCATGTTTATTTTATCAATCCCGGAATCGTACATGGAATTTTCGGACACAGCAAAGTATCCCATCACTATGCACTCTTGTTTCCCATGTCTCTACTAAGCTTTACCCAGTACGACATCTGTCAGGATGAGCTGATCCTACCCCTTCTGTCTCAAAAATTACAATTTCCCTATGGGGAAACTCTGCCCAAAGAATGTACCGAAAAGCTCTGCTCTCTCATAGAATCTGCTGCCTTACTGTACGATTCTCCAGCTCCCACGACTCCACTTTCCATCAAAATTCTTCTGCTGCAAATATTGGAAACTCTGTTTTTACACAATGCATTTCTCACAGTTTCTGAAGAAACCTTGTTCAAAAGAACTTCTAATTTCGATCCTCTAAAAGAAGTATTTACTTATATAGAAACAAACTATATGAGGAAAATTCATCTAGAAGAGCTGTCCAGCTGCGCACATATGAACAAAAATTATTTCTGTAAATTTTTTAAAAAGAAGATTGGCAAATCTCCTTTTACATACCTGAATGAATACCGTATCAATCAAGCTGCTTCCCTTCTTCTGAAAAGCAATGCTCCAATCACAGAAATCGCCCTCAATACTGGCTATGAAAATATGAGTTACTTCATCAGACAATTTAAATACTATAAGCACTGTACTCCTTCTGATTTCCGGCATTTTTCAAAACACAAAGAGCAGTCTTTTTAAAAAATCTGCTGGAAAATCCATCTTCTGTTTGCTATACTTTCTCCTGACAAAAACAGCTCATGTTCCACAAGCCTGTCTTGTGTTCATATAGATATTTGCGTGATAAAGGAGATGATTTTTATGACAATAACATGTAAAAACAAAAATAGAAACCATAAACAATCAGGGAGGTCTGATCGATAGTTACCTCCCGGAATCAGGAGGCTATATGATTACTGTTACATTAGATACAATTAAATTTCACCTAAAAGAAATCCATGATTTCTCATGGCTGCAAGCAATCGGAAATGTTTTTGCTGTCTTTGACCAGAATGATTCCGGAAATATCAGTTTCGGTGTCGCGCGAGGTTCAGAAAAATTTTTCATAAAAGTTGCCGGAATTGCCACTGCTGAATCTATCCGTACAAAGAAAGAGGCCATTGCGGCTCTCAAATCTGCGATGTCTGTTTACGAAACGATTACACACCCACATTTGATCGAACTTATAGATCACGGTTCTCTGGACGATTTATATATTTCTGTATTTAAGTGGACATCCGGTGACTGTCTCTTCGATCATTGGAATTTTGAGAAATATGACAAAAATCCTCAGCTGCTCCCTCCTGCAAAGCGTTTTCGGCAATTACCTTTAAAGAAAAGAATCGCTGCCGCGGAAGTTCTGTTTTCCTTTTTGAATACTGTTTCTGAAAGCGGATATGTTGCGGTTGATTTTTATGCAGGAAGCATAATGTATGATTTTCAGACAGACAGAATAACAATCTGTGATATCGACTTATTCCGAAAAAAGCCGTCCATAAACGACATGGGCGAAGACTACTGGGGAACAAAGCGTTTAAAAGGACCGGAAGAATATTGTTACGGCGCTGCCATTGATGAAATTACAAATGTTTATACACTTGGTGCTCTTCTTTTTGACAGCTTTTTTGGTCATTACACGGAAGAAGAAATTCGTACTCGCTATGAACAAAATGCCTTTTCTCCTTGCTCCTTTGAACAATGGGAACTTAACAGAGCATGCTACGATGTCGCATGCAAAGCTGTCTCGCCTGAAAGATTGAAGAGATATTCTTCCATCGACAGCTTTTACAAAGACTGGAAACAAGCTTTGTGTAAGACAACACTCAATATCTAAACACTTATCGACATATTTTTTATCAAGAAAAGAGCCCTATATCCTCTCATCAAATGACAGTCATACTTTTTACTGTCATACAGAAGTATATGGGCTCTTTTTCTATCGCAAAGCTTCTGTTTCGGTGAAGCTTTTATTTATCTTCACAATGGCAGAAACGGCTTTCCATCCAAGAATACAAATCTGTATATACCGTTTCCCGGTCCGTTTCATTCAGAATTTCATGTCTGTCATTTTCATATAACTTGATCTGCACATCTTTACATCCACAGTCTTTGTATTTTTGAAAGACTTTTTCCACACCATCCCCAAAGTTTCCCACAGGATCCTCCTTTCCAGCTACAAAAAATATCGGAAGATCTTTTGGTATTTTTTCAATGGCTCCTTTTTTCTGTAACTGTTTCATTCCTCCGAACATCTGATAGTAAGCGCTCACAGTAAAAATAAAGGTACACATCGGATTTTTTAAATAAGCATCTACCATTTTTTCATCCTTTGTCAACCAGTCCATCTCAGTCCTTGTAGGGTGAAACTTCTTGTTATATCCTCCGAATGCCATCGAATTTACAAACTTACTTCGGTAACGCCACCCCTTGACTCCGGCAATGAACTTGCAAACTCCTCTGCCGAGCATCAGTATCGGTAATGGCTGATATCCTGTTCCCATAATGACTGCGCCTGACAGCCCTTCCGCATAGAATAGCAGATATTGTCTCAGCAAAAAAGAACCCATACTATGTCCCAGCATAAAATATGGAATCCCCGGATATTTCTTCTCCGTTTTTCTGCGAAGGGTATGGATATCTCCCACTACATATTCGTTGCCGCTCTCTTTTGGGAAATATCCATAATCTTCCTCATCTGCCACTGATTTTCCATGTCCCAGATGATCGTGACCAACTACTACGAATCCTCTGTCAGTAAGATAAGAGGCAAATGCTTCGTACCGTTCAATATATTCTACCATTCCATGACAGACTTGAAGGACAGCTTTAATCTGTCCCTCTCCTCTCCACTCAATTGCGTGGATCTCTGTATGTCCATCACCGGAAGGATAGTAAAATTCTGTCTTTTCCATCGTTTCTCTTCCTTCCTACTTTTTTATTTACCTGTCTTCCATCTCAACATATGCTCTGTGCGGAGCCAGCGATTTATATGCCGGACGGATAATCTTATCAACATTTTTCAACTCTTCTAATCGATGTGCACTCCATCCGACAATACGTGCCGTTGCAAAGATCGGTGTATACAGTTCCTTTGGCAGCCCGAGCATGCTATATACGAGACCGCTGTAAAAATCTACGTTGGCATTGACTCCTTTGTAAATTTTTCTCTTCTCACCGATTACTTTTGGTGCCAGTTCTTCCACCAGTGCATAAAGAGCATACTCCTTCTCACAATGCTTTTCTCTTGCCAGCTGTGCAACAAATGCGCGGAAGATATCTGCCCTTGGATCGGAAATAGAATAGACCGCATGTCCCATTCCATAAATCAAACCTTTCTGATCGAATGCTTTCTTATCCAGGAGTGCTTCCAGATATGCCTTCACTTCATCTCTATCTTCCCAGTCTGTAAGATGCTGCTTCATATCTCCAAACATCTGTGTCACTTTGATATTAGCGCCTCCATGCTTTGGCCCTTTCAGCGATGCCATAGCAGCTGCCATCGTTGAATAGGTATCTGTTCCAGAAGAAGTAACTACATGCGTCGTAAATGTTGAATTATTTCCTCCGCCATGATCCATATGGAGCACAAGTGCCATATCCAGTATCTTTGCCTCCAGCTTCGTATACTTCTTATCCTTCCTTAGCATCATTAAAATATTTTCTGCTGTGGAGAGTGCCGAATCCGGAGCATAGATAAATAAATCCTCTCCCATCCGATAATGATATGCATGATATCCATATACCATCAGCATCGGGAACTGGCTGATCAGATTCAGACACTGCCGGAGTACATTCGGGATAGACGTATCGTCTGCCTTTTCATCATAAGAATATAGATTTAAAATCGAGCGTGAGAGACTGTTCATCATATCCTTGCTAGGTGCTTTCATGATCACATCTCGCACAAATGTCGGCGGAAGCGTTCTGCGCTCTACAAGAACATCGTGAAACTCTCTTAACTCGCTCTCATTTGGCAGTTCTCCGAATAAGAGGAGATACGCAATTTCTTCAAATCCATAATGTTCCTTTTTTAGAAATCCATTGACAAGATCCTTTACGTTATATCCACGATAATACAAATTTCCTTCACATGGAACTTCCTCTCCATTGACAATCTTCTTCGCGCGAACATCTGATACATTCGTCAGCCCTGCCAGAACACCTTTTCCGTTCAGATCGCGCAGTCCTCTCTTTACTTCATACTTTATATATAATTCTTTCTCAATCTCATTATTCTCTTCACACTTCTTTGCTAATGCTTCGATCTGAGGTGTCACATCAAACAATGCTTCTGAAACTGATTTTCCCATAGGCTTCTCCTTTCCGAATGCTGAAATCTGTTTGTAATTTAGCACTTATTATACTAAAACACATTCATTTTTGCAATATTCAAAAATATTAAATAATTATTAATCAAAAAACAGACTTTTTGTTTCTTCTTCGCAAAAAGTCTGTTTTAGTTTATTCTATATTAGTTTCCGGTCGGAAAATATGGACGAAGTGCTCCAGCCACATTGCTGATTGGCATGGTCTGCAGCCAGACATGTCCTGGTCCTGTAATTACTGTGTTAAAAAAGCCTTCTCCCCCGAAAAATTTGTTTTTTAACCCCGGAACAGTCTGGATATCCATCTGGCATGACGCTGTCATCGCCGCAAGATGTCCGGTATCAATTACAATCTGCTGCCCTGGCTGAAGTTCATACTCAATCACATGTCCGTCAAACTCGGCAAACATGACTCCTTCGCCGGAAATCCTCTGTAGTATAAATCCCTCTCCGCCAAAAAAGCCGGATGCAAGTTTTTTATGAAAATGAACGGACAGCTGTATTCCTGCCTCAGCTGCAAGAAAGCCACCTTTCTGTACGACTATTTCTTCTCCCGGACGAATATGAAATGCCCGGATAGAACCAGGAAAGCTGGATGCGAATGCAATCTCTCCCGATCCTCCCTGCGCTGTATAAATGTTTTGGAAAATTGCTTCCCCGGAAAACATTCTTCCGAATGCCTTTCCAAGTCCTCCATTTGTAGAAGTATCCATCCGCATATTTGGTGACATCCATGCCATAGATCCCTTCTCTGTGATCATGCTTTCCCCTACGTCCAGTCTGCAGATAACTACCGGAAGTGTGTCTCCTAAAATCTGATATCTCATAGTTGTTTCCCCCTTCTCTAACTCAAATGATAAACTCTACGCCTTCGTTCCATTCTCCTCTTGCTGCAACCGTCCGACAATATTGCTTAAAATTGCAAACTCTTCCAGATTAAGGGCTTCTCCTCGTACGCTCGCCCCTTTTCCTAATTCCGCAATTGCCTGCTCAATTCCCTCTCTGGATAAGGAAATTTCAGGTGAATTTTTCAGTCCGTTTGCCAGTGTCTTCCGTCTCTGATTGAAAGATGCTCTGATAATACGGAACATCAATTTTTCATCTTTCACCTGCACCGGAGGCTCTTCATGGCATTCTAACCGTATCACTGCAGACCCTACTTTCGGTCGCGGCATAAAACAATTCGGTGGAACATTTGCTGCAATATATGGCTTTGCATAATATTGCACTGCGAGCGACAGTGCCCCATAGTCTTTCGTTCCAGGTCCAACCTGCATGCGGTCTGCGACCTCTTTTTGCACCATAACTGTAATGCTCTGCACCGGGACATGACTCTCAAAAAGTCCCATAATGATCGGTGTCGTAATATAGTACGGAAGGTTTGCCACCACTTTGATTGGTTTCCCTCCATTTCTCTCCTGAGCCAGTTTTACAATATCCAGCTTTAACACATCTTCATTGATGACAGTCACATTGTCATAACTGCTCAAAGTATCCTCCAGAATTGGAATCAATGCTTTATCAATCTCAACCGCCACGACTTCTCTCGCCGCGCATGCGAGATATTGTGTCATCGTACCGATTCCCGGCCCAATCTCCAGAACAAAATCATCTTTCGTAATCTCTGCCGAACGGATAATTTTGTCCAACACATGCGTGTCAATCAGAAAGTTCTGACCAAATTTCTTCTGAAATGAAAAATTGTATTTTTGCAATACCGCAATGGTATTCTGTGGATTGCCTAATGTTGGCTGATTCATATATTTTCTCCTATACTCCAAATAGTTTCCTTGCATTTTCTCTCGTCTGTGTAATCACCTCTTCACAGCTGATCTGTTTGATCGCCGCAATTTCTTCCGCGATCAAAGGAAGATTCAGGGAAGAATTTCTCTTTCCTCTGTTCGGAACCGGTGCAAGATACGGGCAATCCGTTTCCAAAACAAGCGCTTCCAGTGGAATCTCTTCCACAACCTCCTTGAGTTTTCTGGCATTTTTAAATGTGACAACCCCACCGATTCCTAGCAGATACCCCATCTTTACATACTCTCTTGCATGCTCAACAGAATACGAATAACAGTGGATAATCCCCTTAAGATCCTGCCCATATTCTTTCATCATCTCCAAGGTATCGGCTGCGGCTTCCCTGCTGTGGATGATCACCGGAAGTCCCGCCTCCCTTGCAGCCTCCAGCTGACGGAGAAACCATTTTTTCTGAACTTCATGTGATTCCTGATCCCAGTAATAATCAAGACCAATCTCACCGACAGCCACAACCTTCTCATGGGACAGCTTTTCTTTCAGCCATGAAAATTTTTCCTCATCCAATGTGCCGACTTCGTCAGGATGTACACCGACTGCCGCATAGATAAATGGATATTGCTCTGCAAGTCTGATCGTGGAAAGGCATCCCTCCAATGTTGCACCGACATTTACAACTGTCTCTATTCCTGCCTCCTGCAGTCCGGCAAGAAGCTGTTCTCTGTCCTCATCAAACTGCTCATCATCATAATGTGCATGTGTCTCAAAAATCATCTATACTAACCCCTTTCGGATTTTGCTTCTGTCCTTGTATTATAAGTGAAAATCCTTGTAAATTCAACTTTTCCGATCCTTTCTTCTATAAAAGGTTTGAATTTATCTATAAAAAAGATTATACTTGTCTATATATCAAAAAAGAGGAGGAACTTCAAAATGAAAGTTTACGACACAGTAAATAAAGTAGAACTGGAAGCTACTGAAAAAGAACTTGTTGACATTATGGTAAATGGACGTCAGGTAGATCTGATTTTAAATGAAAAGAAGACAGATGCAGACGGATATCTGACATGGGACGTAGAACACTGGTCAAGCATCGATAATAAGAGATTCATCCGCTGCTATTCTTTAGAAGGACGCGTATTGAGTGAATCTACTGGTCACAATATCTACGATCTTGCAAACGACTTCAAACCTGAAGAAGCAAAAGAAGTACAGTTAAGTTAATCGAAACTGTTCGTTTCTTCCTGTTGAAAACAAAATCGAGAAGACTTTTATAAAAAGCAGGTACTGCCAAGAGGTAATATGACACGGACCCTCTTGCAATACCTGCTTTTCTCGTTCTCACTACGCTTGAACTCTTATCTTTTTTTCTTTTTACAGAATTTCTTTTCTCAGCTGTTCTGCTGATTTCATAGACAATAAGCCTGGTGCAATATCAAATACTGTCTTTGCACCGCAGTCACCGTTGTTTGCAAGTCTGTATGCAGCACGGGCATATGCAACTAAGACACTAGAAGTAAATTCCGGATTAGAGTCCAGTTTTAAAGAGTATTCAATTACATGCTTGTTTCCTTCTCTTCCAGTCTCTCCAGTGCGGATCACAAAACCGCCGTGCGGCATTTTGCTGTGTTCTGCTTTTAATTCCTCTTCCGATACAAAAGTAACGGTTGTATCATAATCTGCAAAATAATTCGGCATTTCTTTGATGGTCTTCTCAATCAGTGCCTTATCTGCACCTTCCTCTGCCACGACATAGCACTCACGAAGATGTTTTTCTCTTGTGGAAAGTTCTGGCTCACTTCCACTTCTGACTCTCTCCACTGCCTCCTCAATTGGAACAGTATACTGGATTGCATTCTTCACCCCTTCAATACGGCGGATTGCATCAGAGTGTCCCTGGCTGACTCCCTTTCCCCAGAAGGTATAAGTGCTTCCTTGTACGAGGATTGATTCTGCATAAATACGGTTCAGGGAGAACATTCCCGGATCCCAGCCCACAGAGATGATTCCTACTTTTTTCCCTTCGTTTGCCGCTGTATCTACATCTGCAAAATACTCTGGAATCTTTGCATGTGTATCAAAACTGTCGATCATATTGAAGTGTTTTGCAATTTCTGGTCCCATCACTGGAAGATCTGTCGCAGAACCTCCGCAGAGGATCATCACATCGACTTCACCTTTCAGTGTAAGAATATCATCAAAATGTACTTTCTTTACACCTTCCGTCAGAATCTGAACGCTTTTTGGATCACGGCGTGTCACTACCGCAACAAGTTCCATATCTTCATTTCTCTCGACTGCAAGTTCTACACCGCGTCCAATGTTTCCATATCCAACAATACCAATTCTGATTTTACTCATTGTGTTCTCCTTCTTTCTCGTAATAATCTGTTTGTTACTTTATTGCAGGCTGTAGGGCAGAGTCTTAACAGATTTCTGCCCCCGCCGGCATCTCTTTTTCCGGTGTCATTAATGCAAGATTTCCTTCTGCATCTTCTGCACAGAGAAGCATTCCCTCTGATAAAACACCTGCCAGTTTCGCCGGTTTTAAATTCACAAGCACCATTACTTTTTTCCCTACCATCTCTTCTGGTGTGTAATGTGCCTTAATTCCTGATACGATCTGTTTTACTTGACTTCCCACCTTTACTTGTGAACAAAGCAGTTTCTTTGATTTTTTTACCGCTTCGCAGGCAATAATCTCACCGACTTGGAACTGCATCTTTCCAAATTCTTCAAATGTGATTTCTTCTTTCGGTTCAATGTCAATTACAGACTCTTCCTCTGCCTTTTCTTCTACTGGTGGATGTAATTCTTCTACCTTCTTCATGACCTCTTCCATATCAAGTCTCTGGAATAGAATCTCCGGCTTGTCTGTTACATGACCTCCATTTAGTTGAGCAAGAATCTTTTCAGATGTCTCCGGCATAAATGAGCTTAATAATTCTGCCCCCTTTGAGATACTTGTAATCAGATTGTAAAGCACTGTTTCCAGACGGTCCTTTTTGTCCTCTTCTTTTGCAAGCGCCCAAGGCATTGTCTCATCAATATACTTATTGCAGCGTTTGAACAGGTTGAATATCTCTGTGATCGCATCTGCTACCCGGAGTTTGTCCATCTTCTCATCTACTGCTCCCGGTGTGCGCTCTACAACTGCTTTTAACTCTGCATCTACCTCTTCTGTAATTCCCTTATCTGTAACGATTCCCCCGAAATATTTATTTGTCATGGAGATCGTACGATTCACAAGATTTCCAAGTGTATTTGCAAGGTCAGAATTCATACGCTCTACCATCAGTTCCCATGTGATGACACCGTCATTGTCAAATGGCATCTCGTGCAGAACAAAATAGCGGACTGCATCAACTCCGAACATATTTACAAGCTCATCTGCATAGATGACATTTCCTTTTGATTTACTCATCTTTCCATCGCCCTGAAGCAGCCACGGATGTCCAAACACTTGCTTCGGAAGTGGAAGATCCAGCGCCATCAAAAAGATTGGCCAGTAAATTGTATGGAAGCGGATAATATCCTTTCCGATCAAGTGAAGATCTGCCGGCCAGTCTTTCTTAAACTGCTCACTGTTCTCTCCATCACAGTCATACCCAATTCCTGTGATGTAGTTTGTAAGCGCATCTAACCATACATAGACAACATGCTTTGGATCAAAATCTACCGGTATTCCCCATGTAAAAGAAGTTCTTGAAACACAGAGATCTTGAAGTCCCGGAAGCAAGAAGTTATTCATCATCTCATTTTTACGGGACACCGGCTGAATAAATTCCGGATGTGCATTGATATGTTCAATCAGCCTGTCCGCATATTTACTCATCTTGAAGAAATATGCCTCTTCCTTTGCTGGCTGTACTTCACGCCCACAGTCCGGACATTTTCCATCAACCAGTTGTGATTCTGTAAAGAATGCCTCACACGGTGTACAGTACATTCCTTCATAATATCCTTTGTAAATATCTCCCTGCTCATACAGCTTTTTAAAGATTTTCTGAACTTGTTTCTCATGATATTCATCTGTCGTACGAATAAATTTATCATAAGATGTATTCATCAGATCTGCAATCTCTTTTACCTGTGCAGCCACACCGTCTACAAATTCTTTCGGTGTCACTCCAGCTTCCTGAGCCTTCAGTTCAATCTTCTGTCCATGTTCGTCAGTTCCTGTCTGGAAAAATACATCATACCCCTGACTTCTTTTGTATCTTGCGATTGCATCAGCAAGTACAAACTCATAAGTATTTCCAATGTGTGGTTTGCCTGATGTATAAGCAATCGCTGTTGTCATATAAAATTTTTTCTTATCCATTTTGTATCCTCCTCTTTTTTTGAATATACGCATTTAGATTTTCCACTCAAAAGCAGCATCTTCAAAAAGGATCTCACCCGGAGAGTTTTTTATTTCATCGTTTTTCTTGAAACAAAAAACTCGCCTCCTCAAAAGAGAAGACGAGAGATTCCCGTGGTACCACTTCTATTTATCCGCTCTTCACAGCGCGAACCTTACCGAGTGCCCTGCACTCCTCGCTGTAAAGGGCGAATCCCTTTGTATCACACTTTTCTTTCGTATTCTCTTCTAGATTAGACCGAATAGACAACAGAAAGTATCATACACCGCTCGGAAGCCATCTTCAGTCAGATTCCACTTGTTCCTCTCAGCATCTCATATCTCTTTGTATCTGTCTGTGTCCAAGTCACATTCCACACATTTCCATATGAATCAGAACTTCTCTGTAAAGTTTCCCCCAACTTACTCTTTTCGTCAACGCGTTTTCTTTTTCAAATTAAAAATATGTAGAAATCGTAACATACGGATTTTGGAATGTCAAGTTTGGGAACTTCCTCTTTCCGAATTTTTCTGGTCTGCTTTAAAATCTTTTCTTCTTGTCTACTTTCTTCTCTGCTTTCTGATGAAAAAGATTACTCCGCAGAGCAATGGATGCATCATCAAAGCAACTCCCACAATGGATGGAAGATTATAGAAAAACTGAATCTTTCTATCCGGTGTGACCAGAATTTGAAACACTTTTTCCTCCGATCGGTTTCCTGCCGCATCCACACCGGATACGTGAACCGTTTTCCACCTATTCTCCTGTCTAAGGACAACTTCTGCCCTTCCTCCCTGCCGTTTCAATCTCTCGGCATCGTATCTTTTTTTTATTTTTCTCTCACCATGAACAGACACTTCCACTGCCTCTGCCGCAAAATTATCTTCCATATAAATCGTCATTTTTTTCGAGGACTCTTTATACTTCCCATAATTCTCTATTCCGGTAACAACCACTGTCGGCGCTGTCTGATCTACAACAAAATTGATTTCTTCTCCCTTGATCTTATTGTTCTCTCTATTTTCTGCCCGGTCTTTTGAGGAAAGTGTTACCGTATAATTTCCTTCTTTCTGAAAATTGTGTCTGCCAATCTTATAAGTGTATGTTTTCCATCCCTGCTCGGGTTCGTTTTTTTCCACCGCATAGTCTTTCCCCTTTTGCAGTCTGACAACTTCTCCATCTCTTCCATAACTGATCTCCTTCATCTGCAATGTATCTATATTGATTTCCGTCACTTCAATTTCCTGCGGCTGTTTTGTATAATGCTTTTGCAGAAGTTTTCTTGTGTTGTCACTTAATGTATAGACAGAGCCAAATCGATTTACCGAAAATGTAATTGACTTTTTTGTCACATTGCCTGCCCGATCCGTCACTTGAACTGTCAGTGTATACAAGTCGTCCTTCTCCTTCGTCCGTTCAAAATCCGGTAGTTTTATATACTGCCCGTTTACGATTTCCGTCTTCTGTCCCTCTATCGGAAGTTTCCCGCGATGGTATCCCGTTAATTCGATTTTGACATCCTTCTCTTCGTAGTTTCTGTCCTGATAACGAATCTGAGGTGCAACTATATCATTATTTGCAGACTTGTTCTCCACTCCAAAGATTTCTACAGACGGACTTGTCCGATCAATGGTAAATCGATCTTCCGGATACTCTTTTGCCATATTTCCCGCAAGATCTGTGTAAGAAACATTAAATGTATATGTCCCATCTTTGTCATATAAAATGGTTGCACGGTGTACTGCTTCTCTTTCTCTATTTTGGGAAGATGTTTCACTGTCTACTCCCTCTGATGTAAACATCCCTATTTCCGGCGCCTTTTGCTCCTCCCCATCAAGAACTGCTGTGATTTTGATCGCTACATCTTCCGGTCGGAAATTTTTCTCCTGAATCGAGATCACTGCAGTCCGAGGTTTATGATAATATCCCTTTGTCCTTTCCGTCTGTTCCTGATACGAAACCCGGATAACAGGAGCAGTCTGATCAATCACAAACACATCATCATTTTCATATATAGTCTGGTTTCCCGCCTTGTCTGTGCAATTAAGCGAAAGCTTGTATACCCCATCTTCCCGAAATAGCATTGTACATACATATGTATCCTGATCCGTATTTTTTCCGCCTTCCTGCCTGGTCCATTCCCCACTGATCGGTTGCCTTCCTTCCAAACTGCCTGCCTGAATTTTCAAAGTCTTTTCATCAAAATTTCTCTCGTGAACAGTGATGGTCGCTTTCCGTGCCTTCCTGTAATAGTTTCCGTTTACAGGCATCTGATCATCATATTGAACGTGAAGGATCGGCGGTGTGATGTCTATTGCTATCTTTTCTTTGTTCTCTGTCTTCTCGTTTCCGGCAAAATCCTTTACCGTTACTTGAACCCTCACATCATTGCTGTTGAACACCTCCGCCGGAATGACAACTGCTCCTTCCCATCTTGCCTTTCCTCGTGTCTGATGATCTTCTTTTTGAAATAAAATTTCCTCCTTATCTGCCTGTACATTTTCTTCTGCTGCCACATGGTAGAAAACTTGTTGAATTCCTGAATATGTATCCCCTGCCTGTGGATCTTCCGCTTCTATCTTTACTGTCACATCTCCTCGATAAACCCCACCGAATTTTTCCCCTTCCAATGTCATTTTGATCTTTGGCTCTGAGCATTCCGTAATCATTCCACTTATCGGGTATAAAAAGCAGATATTTCCCGCCAGATCTTCCACTTTTCCATACACGATACACTGTTGGTCCGGATTTACTGCAAATGCATCTCCTTTCACCCATTCTTTTGATGGTAAATTCTTTACATCTTCTTCCGAAAGCGGACGTTTCGAACAGTAATATTTTACGGAAGCCACCCCGGCTGTAACATCTTCTCCCGTAATCTGAATCTGATAAGCATCTCTTTGGAACAAACTAAAAGAAACAGCTCTCCATGATTCTGCTGAATTTTTCTGCCCATCCACAACAATTTCTCCTTTCGGAGCCGTCTGATCCACTGTGAATCTTCTCGGAGCAATGCTGACTTTCCTTCCTGCCAGATCCATATACGTAAACTCTGCGATATAATTTGCATCTTTTTCAAACAAAAATGTTGCAGTGTATGTATCTGTATCTATCTTTTTCCAATTTTTCCTCTTTGCTGCCTGCTGGAAGTATCCGCCCTCTACTTCCTGAGGATATTCCCCTTCCTGCATTCCTTCTGCTTTTACAGAAAGCTCCATTTGGCTCTGTTCTTCTGAAAATGTTTCCGGAAAAGAAAAATTCCGCTCACAAATTACAATCTTCACCTCAATTGCTTTGTCTGTAAAGCTTCTCCGACCAACTTCCTCTGATAAAAGAATCTCCTCTCCATCGCAGTAATATCGAATTTCTGCCACAGGATCCGTCGTGTCGATTACAAACTGCTCTGGAGCCTCAGAATCCCCATAGTCCACTCTTTGCTCCACATTTCCTGCGCGGTCTTTGCAATGCGGTCTGATTCTGTATTCCTGCTCTTTTTGAAACTTCAAATATAGGCATTCTCCCTCTTTGCCCCCTTGTCTTCTCCACTCTGCCAGGATCCCAAACTCTTTTTCCAAATCTTGTACCCTTACATTTTTCTGTTGTTTTTTGCCGACACCTACATCAAATGTGACATTTTTCTGTTCAAAATTTTTATCCTGATATAAAATTTGTGCTGTTCTTTCTTCTTGAAAATAATTTCCGTTTTTTTTGTCATTATTATCGTAAGCCACTATAATTTGCGGCGCGACTGTATCAATTTTCAGCCTTTCTTCTGCCACAGTCTGATTTCCCGCATGGTCGGACACCGTCACAGAAAGTTTTACATCATTACTATTATGCCTGGAAGCTTGTATTATTTTTTCTCTGGAAACCTTTGCCTCTGTCTGCAATTCCTGTAATGTCTTCTCCACCTCAGTGCCGGATTCCGGAAAATTCTCCCGAATCTGTTCTGTCTCGCAAAAGCATTCCGTCCCATCACACGACAATGCGACACAGATTTCTTTAATTCCGGAAGTAATTTTTTGATTTTTCAAATGAAAATCTTCTACGGTAATCGAAAATGGAATATCTTCCGTATAATATTTCTCTGAGTCGATTCCCCTAAGAGTCACTTTTGGTTGTTTCAGATCCACAACTATTCCGTCCGACAAAAACACCGCTTGATTCTGCACTTGATCTTCCACCCGCACAAGTAGGACATAATTTCCTTCTTTTACTTTTCCTTGGTTTTCTATACCGATAAGAATCTCACAGGTCTCTTCTTCTACTGGATTCCACTGAAGCTCCCCTGATATGGTTAGCTTCTCCACAAGATTTTTTGTAAGTTTCTGATCTTTTTTCACATTCCAGACCGCATAAGACCATCTGTCAACTCCGCTTCCTCTCTCATCCAGACTGTTCTGATCTTCGACAGAAACTTTCTCTGCATAAGAAGTATTTTGATATGTGCCAAAGTTCAATCCCCGTTCTTCCTCACCAATCTTGTTCTTTTCCAAGGATAATCTATGAAAAATAACCTCCGGCGCTTCGCTGTCAATGACAAATACAAGACCATCCGTCACTTCTGTGACTGTCTTCCCTGAACCGTCTCTGCTATCCTTTAAATACCATTCTCCAGTCCTTCGCTGCACTCCCTCCTGCTGCTCTTCAAAAACAATCCCTTCTTTCGTGGCATTTACAAACACTCCTCCCTCTTCTTTGATCCGCACCCACACTTCGTCATATCTCTGTGCAAAAGATGACTCTTCCCGGATATGCAATTTTACTTTCACCGGTTCTCCGATATCCCCTCTAGTTCCTCTGACATATATATTCTTCCCTTCTTCCTTCTGAAATATCCCCGCTCTATGCTCCACTGAAATCACATCTTCTGCCTCTTCCAATTTCTGAGGAAGAACCTCCAGTGTTCCATAATCTTCTTCCTGCGCCACTTTCATACAGTAATTTCCCTGCACAACCCCTTCGAAAGGATTTGCAAGTTTCCCATCTTCCCTTTTTAGTTCCGGAATCAGACAATTATCATAAGATCCAATTTTTAATTCCGGATACGGATCCCGCAAAATTACTTCTGGAAGCATTACTTTCTCTAAATCTTCCTGTAAGATACCTTCCTTGATAAATACTTTCCCCTGTTTTCTCAGATCTACTTCCAAGGTTTCCATTGTCACTCCATAATCCACAGAATGATCTTCTACCTGCAAATACAAATTTTTAGGAATGACTTTCATATGAATACCGGATATTTTCTTTTGCTCACACTCTGCCAGCTCATAATTTTGAGGCTGTTTGATCACTTTATGAATAACCGCTTCCGTGTAAGTTTTTACATTGCTTCCCTCTAATTGCACCTCGACCGTTACTCTATTTTCTTCTTTTTTCTCCTGATAATATCCTGTAAGCACCGCTTCCCTTTTCCCATCATAGACCTTCTCTGCCTTTTCCCACTGAATTTTTTCAAGCGCGACTGCCCTTCTGACTGAATTTTCGCCATTTAATCCCTTCTCCTTTTTTATCTGCTGCACTTCTTCCGCCCTCGCCTGCCAAAGTTTCTCGGAGGTAACATTACACAGGGCTATCGCCAACACAACCGGACCTGTAAGCATCATGATAATCTGTACCCATTTTCTGACTCTTCCCCAAGATTCTCTCAACTTCTTCCACCGTCCCTTTCTATCACTTCATTCGTATGAACCATCATCACATTCTTTTTCAACACAAACACATCACTTGTTTTTGTTTCTTTTTTACGATTTTCTTCTTCGATCCTTCTGATTTCTTTCCTCGCCTCATATCCTGTGCGTACTGCGATGATTCTCCGAATCCCAAATTTCCAAAAAAATATCGTTGTCATGATTCCTCCAACTACAGATAAACCTGCACAGATGAAAAAGCCCTGACGGTATATCTGAATTATCTGTTCCTGATCGTACATATTGTCTTCACCTCTTCTTCTGCCCATGAAATATTTTTTACCAGTTCCTCCTTTTTCTTCTCTATTTTCTTTTGCGCTCCTCTATTCTGTATCGTCAGATCTGTCCGCAGCCTCTCTTTTACTTTTTCAAGCTGTTCGCTCATTTCTTCTCTTTTAACTCCTTCTGCATAAAATTTATCTGCATTCTGACCAATTTGATACACCAATTCCTGGTACATCACAAGCGCAGTTTTTTCATTATCAATCGCCACGATATTTCCTTTTGTCAATTCTGTAAGATCTTCCCAGTATTCCCGGTAAGTAACCTTGCTGTCCCCCGCCCGATCATTTCGATTTAATTGTGCATAATATCCTGCAATTTTCCCCAGCATCTTTGCACGCATTCTCTGATGTTCTTCCAGCGTCTCTGACTTGGCGGCATCCACAAACCACCTCCCGGATAACTGTTTATTTCCCTCTCCTTCGTAATAGTAGAAATAGGCTATCCCAATCCGAAAAGCTACTTTCCCATATGCATTCTGCTCCGACTCCAGAACACTTAAATAGTCCTTTTTATTCATTCCTCTTTGCTGCAAAATTTCCAGCATCATCGCCGCTTCCTCCTGAGAGAAATTGTCATCAGTCAGGAATACCTTTTCCAATAACAACTCATATGCATCTGCCTTTCTCGGATTCAATGCGATTGCTTTTCGATAATTCGCAATCTGTTTTTCTCTTGTCACTGAAGACGATGCTTCTTTCATCACTCGCTCATAACTGTTCCTGACTGTCTTCTCTTCTGCGCAGCGAAACCCCACAGCCCCCGCTGCAAATGCCAATGTACAAACTGCTGAACAGACAAAAATCCGCCACTTCTTCTGCTGCTGTCTCTTGCATTCAACATCAAATTCCCTATAATGTTCCAATGCATACAATAATTCTGCGCAGGACTGGTACCGTTCCTGCGGATCATTTTGTACACACTTCCAAATAATTTCTTCTAATCCAGAAGACAACTGTGGATTCCAATGCCGGATTGGATATATCTCATAGGGTGGCATACATGGGTTATGACCAGTTAAAAGATGATACAAGGTCCTTCCCAGACAAAAAATGTCTGTTCTTGCATCTGTCTGCCCATTTCCCCCAAACTGTTCCGGCGCCGCATATCCAACCGTTCCAAGGCAGATTGTATCCTCCACATGTTCTTCCTTATATTCCCTCGCAGTTCCAAAATCAATCAGCATCACTCTTCCATCTGGCCGCAGCATAATATTTGCAGGCTTCATATCTCGATAAATAATCGGTGGTTTTCGGGAATGCAGATATTCCAGTACATCACAGAGTTGTTTTGCCCATGCAACTACCACTTCCTGAGATTGTGCCCCTTGCTCCTGCAATGTCAGGCTGAGCGGTCTTCCTTCGATGTAGTCCATCACGATCAAAAATATATCTTTGTATTCCAGAACATCTGCAATCTTAGGAAGATTGGGATGATCCAGTCTTTTGAGAATATCCGTCTCTGCCAGAAGTTCCTCCCGCATCGTCCGATAATATCGATTCCCTTTCTTTTGAATTTCCTTGATCGCCCACTGTCGATTTGCTCTCTCATTCATTGCAAGGTAAACTGTGCTCATCCCTCCCCTGCCGATTTTATTTAAAATTTTGTATTTTCCATCTACAATCATACCGTTCTCAAGCATCTGCCTCCTCCTTTCCATTTCTTTCTTACCTTTGCTGCTCCCTCTCCTATTACCGATGCCCTATTGAACAGAAATCCAAATCGCGGAAAGATTATCCGTCTCCATCCGTCTTTTATTCTGTTCCATAACTTCTTTCAAGTTTTCTTCCATCTCCCATTCTGCTCTCAAGTAATTCCTGCAAAATCTTTCCTCAAGCTCTCCATCCAGCAATTGATTGCAAAATCCATCCGAGCAAATTAAAAATCCCATTCCCGGATAATATACTCCCGACTTCCATTCCGGAGTAATTTTCTCCTGCACTCCAACGCACTGCAACAGTACATTTCTCCGGGGATGTTGTCTTGCCTGCTCTTTTGTCAGTCTTCCTGCATCAATTTCTCTCTGCACATAAGTCTGGTCTTTTGTCAGCTGCTGCACGTCTTCTGTAAGCCCATAAACACGAGAATCTCCAACATGTACGATCAAATACCATCCGGCAATCAACAGGACTGCCGAAACTGTCGTCCCAAGCAGAAGATTCTTTTCTTTTCCGTAGACAGAAATCATCTGGTTTTCCTCCTGTATCAAGCTTTCCAGACTTTTCGCAATCTCTCTTTTTCTCCTTTCTCCCACTCCCTTTTTCTCCTGCTCCCCAAAAAGAAGTAAGGGAAGTGTTTCTTCAAACCATCTTGCAAGCGCCCGGATCACTTCTCCGCTTGCCACTTCCCCTTTTTCCAGTCCGCCCATTCCATCACAGACCGCCGCCAATAAGATTTCTCCTTCTTTTGTCATTGCTGACCGAACTAGCAAAGAATCCTGATTGATCTTCTTTTTAATTCCTCTATCGCTGCACACCGCACTCAACAATTTCATAAACCCTTCTCCTCTCTATTTTTACATGAAATGAAATTCAAACACCTCATCCGACAGACGGATTGTCACATTGTCTGACAGAGCAGTTTCCTGGTATGGGTGTAATGCCTTTCCCTCTACATAAGTTCCATTTGTCGAATTTTGATCCTCGATATAATACTGCCACCCTTGCTTGCTGATTTTTGCGTGACATCTGCTGACCGATGTATTATCCCGGATACAGTAATTGACTTTCCTCTGCTCCTTTCCAATCAAAAATGGCTGCGTATTGATCAGGATTCTCTCTCCTGTATCCTTTCGAAGCAAATATGCAAACTCTGCATTGTGAAGTACTGTTGTTTCTCCTCCCGCTGCATTTAGCAATGTTGTTTCTCCCACGCCTTCACTTGCCATCATATATTCCTCCATATTCCATTCTCTCTCTTCTTCTCTTTTCCTTCTTCCAGGCGAATATCTGCTTTCTGTCCTTCCATCCACTTGTCGTACCTGCCTTTTTGATGTCTGCATCTGTTGGTATGTATGTTGCATTCTTGCTCCGTTCTTCTCTGCATGTTTTTTCTGATTTGTATGCACTGACATCCAAATCATGGCTGCCATTCCTCCGAAAACAGCCAGTATCACCCCTGTTCTCCCGGTTTCTCCTCCGTTTTGGTTCTCTCTATTTTCCAGTGAATCTATTTTTTTACTAAATCTTTTTCGCTCTTTTTCTGCCTGCTCTGTATGCTTCTCTGTTTGCTTTTCTCCCTCCGCCATTGTTTCCGGCTTTTTATAAGGAATTTCAAATGTATCCAATGCCTTTCTGATATGATAGATCTGCACTGCATATGGCACCATCCCCTCCTGGAACACATTAATTCCCACAACTTCCCTGTTGGCATTTAGAAGCGGGCTTCCAGCCCCTGCTCCATATAGTGGAATATTATGTTCGATGACTTTATCATTCTCTCCATCTGGTACCTCCTCCGATTCACTAAGACGGATAACCTCTCCTCGCTCTGATATCTGTGGAATTTTCTCCAAAATTTTTTCCCGGTATCCCTCCCCAGAACAGCCGACAAACGTAATAGGGTTTCCTTCTTCCGGCGGCACTCCTTCCCCTAATGTCAAACTCTCTCTGTCGTATAACTTCGACGACAACTGCAAAACTGCAAAATCCATCCGATCACTCTGCACACTTGCATGAATCTTTGCAGGAACAAACATATTTTTTCCTGTCATTACGTAGATTCCCAACCTTTCATCTTTCTCCGGCAATTCGTTCAGCGCATGCTCTTCCATAATTTTTTCCAAAAGTATCTCATCTGGAACCGCCACATGCTTATTCGTAAGAACTGCTTGCTCGTTGATCAGAAAAGAAGTCCCATTGAGATAATAGGACACTTCCCCACTGTCGTTTCGATAACCAACTGCTACCGGAAGAACGGCATCCGAAATCATTTCCTCTCTTTCATCTGATTTTGCTGCTCCCTCTTCTGCCACAGTTATCGTCGGAAGACAGCACACTGCCACAACTGTCATCCAGATTACAAGCAACAGCTTTTTCACTTCTTTTGTCATATACACCATCTCCTCTGAATCCATGTCTTTTTCCCGCTTCTTTCTCATAAACTGTTAAAAATGTCTTTGGAGTATCTATGAAAAACAAATATCTTACTTCATTTACTGCACTGCTCTTATCGTCCTCTTTACTCTTCTCCGGCTGCTCTTCTATTCGAGCATCTTCCGACACTAACACCGCTTTCCGTCAATTTACTCTTGAACTATTCCGGCAGGATGTGGCTGCAAATACTATTGGACTACATTACACATTGAAAGATCCATCTGCCTACGATATCGTCCAGGCTCCGGTTACATACGGATCTTTTTCCACAAATACGACCGGAATGATGGCATCTCTAGAAAACAGTCTTTCTGCTTTGTCCCATTATCACTATGAAGATCTCACAGACGAAAATAAACTCACCTACGATATTCTCGAATCTTATTTGCAGACTGCCCAAAAAGGCGCTCCCTATCTCTTATACGAGGAACCATTAGGAGAGATTACCGGAATTCAGGCACAGCTCCCGGTGCTATTAGCGGAATATCCATTTCATGATATAAAAGATGTCGATACATATCTCTCACTCTTATCCTGTACCCCGGATTACTTCAACTCTCTGATCTCCTTCGAAAAGGAGAAGGCAGATAGTGGTCTATTCATCCCGGACAGCACCGTAGATGCTGTGGTCGACCAATGTAGTTCCTTTGTCGACATGAAAGATTCCAATTATCTGCTCACAACTTTTGATGAACGGCTTTCCAAGATACCTGGACTTTCTTCTACTGTAAAAAGGAATTATCAAAAGAAAAATCAAGAAATGATTGCAAATGCTGTCGTTCCAGCTTATGAGTCACTGATCGATGCCCTTCTAGAACTGCGCGGCAGTGGAAAAAATAAAAAGGGAGTCTGTTATTTTCCGAATGGAAAAGAATACTATAGCTATGTCGTAGAAAGAGATACCGGCTCACCTCGCTCGGTATCGGAAATAAAAAAATTAATCCATGACCAGATTTCCTCTGATCTTTTGTCTATTCAGACATTGTTGTCCAAAGATCCTGAACTTGCCTCGCGTCCTGTCTCTGCCGAAGCACCTCCAGACAAGTCAGATATTTTTCTGCAAAACCAGATTGACCGGAATCAGCCGGAACAGATTTTAACATTGCTGGAACAAAAATCTTCTGCTGCCTTTCCTGCTCCTCCAGACGTAACTGCTCAAGTGAAATATGTTCCCAATGCTATGGAACCTTATTTGAGCCCTGCATTTTATATGATTCCCGCCATTGACGACCAGTCAGAAAATGTAATCTACATCAACCAATCCCGCAATGTCGATACCCTAAAACTATTTACGACACTTGCACACGAAGGCTATCCCGGACACTTGTATCAAACAACTTATTTTGCTGAAAAAAATACAGAACCTCTCCGCAGCATTTTTAATTTTAGCGGTTATGTGGAAGGATGGGCAACTTATGCCGAGATGTGCTCCTACTATCTGAGTCCGCTGCCAAAAGACCAGGCTGCGCTGTTTCAAAAAAATGGTTCTCTGACACTTGGACTCTATGCTGCCGCAGATATTGGAATCCATTACGATGGATGGTCGGTACCCGATACTGTACGCTTTTTCTCTGATTATGGAATCAAAGATACCGATGCTATCCAGGAAATATATAATTTGATCCTATCTGATCCGGGAAATTACTTGAAATATTATGTTGGCTATCTTGAATTTATGGAATTGAAAAAGAAAGCGATGAAAATAGACGGAGATGAATTCTCCCAGAAAAACTTTCACCGTGCAGTTCTCGATGTCGGACCTGCCCCATTTGATATTGTTTCTAAATATGCGGTTGATAGATAAGCTGCCCTGTCACACATCCGACTCCTCTGTGGCATACAATACAATAAGATATTTCCAAGGAGGTTTTTATGTCTTTCTTACCAGTATTTTTATTGCTGCTCTTTCTTCTCTTCCTTTTGAATTATCACAAAAGGAAAAAGCTGATTCTTCAGATCCAAAGAATGCCCTCTGAAAAGAAATCGGCTCTTTTGCAGAACTTGCTCCTTCCATATGATTTGTCCTATCTGCCTCTACATGATCTCTTTACCTATCGAGAGGACGCGTGGCTCCCAAAAACCTGCCGCCGTCCTGCTGATACTGCCATCCGCGATGTTTCTCTTCAGGATGCTCTTCTGATCTACTTTGACTATAACGAAAAAACATGTCTGATCAAGTTGAAAAAAGGTCAATATGGAATCTATTTTGGCGGAGAGATCGGACTATATTGTGCTGACCACATTGTCTCTCCCCAAAACAGAACTACAACCCGATTTTTTAGTATAGCAGAATCTGAATTTCTTCCTCTTTCCTTAGAGCTTCTGGAAG
Source organism: Faecalimonas umbilicata (assembly GCF_042846195.1). Lineage (NCBI taxonomy): Bacteria > Bacillati > Bacillota > Clostridia > Lachnospirales > Lachnospiraceae > Faecalimonas > Faecalimonas umbilicata. The sequence goes on along the minus strand of NZ_AP031411.1, from coordinate 46,918 downwards.
AAGACCTGTCCACTTTTCAGCTCAGCAAACGACACTGGCGACTAAGCGGATTCCAAATTGGACGATGTCCTGTTTCCGCAGACTCTCAATTAAAAGTATCTGTTACCTTTCCGGATACATTCATGCTGCAAAGATTCATTCACGGCTTACTGGAAGCAGGTTATTCCGAATGCGAGCTTACGATTCGCAAACTTACGATTTCTTTCCTCTTTCCTTCCGTCAACGAATCCCCCAATTATCATACACGATCCTCGCAGTTTAAAGAGAATGCAGTCAAATGGCAAAACGCTTTCCACTGTCATCTGTATTCTTTCCTTACGCACCCTTTTGACAATACCACAGATAAACTAATCTATCTGCACACTTCTCATCCTTCTATGTTCCGGTATCTATGCCGCATCAGAAGCTGACAGTTCCACATAACGAAAACACTGAATTTTACGATATACCCGATAACAAAATACACTGAATTCTACGAGAATTTCCTTACGGAACCGGAGAGCTTTCCTACTCTCCGGTTCAGTCTGTCAGAAAATCATTACCCGGCATACATCCCCGATGCAAGCAGTACACTTACTGCAATTCCTGCAAATGTCGCCAAAAGCGCTCCCGCCAGTGTGTATCTTGTCTTTTTGATATTCGCTGTCATAAAATACACAGACATCGTATAAAAGATTGTCTCCGTGCAGCTCATCATGATAGATGCCACAAGCCCAATGTACGAATCTGTTCCATATTCCTTAAAGATGTCCAGTACCAGCCCTGTAGCTGCTGAGGAAGAAAACATCCTGACGATCGTAAGCGGTACGAGCTGTACCGGAAATCCGATATGTACCACAAACCTACTGACCACTTCCGCAAAAAAATCTAAAAATCCAGAAGCTCTCAATACTCCTACCGCAACCATCAGCCCGATCAATGTAGGCATAATCTTAATAACAGTAAAAAATCCCTTTCTCGCACCCTTTATAAAATGCTCATAGACATTTGTCTTCATCAAAATTCCAAAACCGACGATATAGAAAATCACAAAAGGTACGATAAAATCACTCAGATATAGTAAGAACTTCATCTACTCCTCCGTTTTCATAAATAGGCTCTTATCATCTTATGAAAACGGAAAACTATTTATACTGATCTTCCTCCAAAATCCGCTCGATTGCCTCCCGGATCACCTCTGACTTTGCCACTTTCAGGCGCTCACAGTAAGCATTCAGGCGCTTTAACGTCTGTTCATCCAGGCGCAGAGAACAGATCTTCTCCTTATTGTCACTCCCCTTTGGTCTTCCTGGTTTTCCCATAATCTCATCTCCTTTTTTGTATTACAATAATCATAATATATGTATTACAAAAAATCAAGTCTAAAATATGTTTTGGTATTTCAAAAAACACACCAGGATGACAAAATCTCTTTTCCTACACGCGCTTCCTTTTCCTCATCGCCATTGCAAATGCTACTCCGACTACCGTACTGACCAGCGTCGCCACAATCCCCGCCCCGACAATCCCTGCCGGATTTACACTTCCATACTGACTCCGATAGGCAATGATATTGATTGGAATGAGCTGCAAAGAAGAAATATTTAAAATCAAAAACGTACACATATCTCTGCTCGCAATGCTTTTGTCCTTGTTTGGATTGACTTCCTGAAGACTCTTCATCGCCATCAGTCCTGCCGGCGTTGCTGCCCATCCAAGCCCCAGGATGTTTGCAATGATATTTGTTGTAATATGTCTATTTGCTTCGTGTCCTTCTGGCACGTCTGGAAACAGAAAATGTACCACAGGCTGTAGTTTTCGCGATGCTGCAGCGATCAGCCCTGACCGCTGTGCAATTTCCATAAGCCCTACCCAAAAAGACATTACTCCAAGCATTGTAATACAAAGTGTCACTGCTTCCTTGGAAGAGTCCAGCGCCGCGTTCGTGACATCTGCCATCCTCCCTGTCAACGCTCCATAGATAATTCCTACAAGTATCATTCCTGCCCAAAGATCATTTAACAACTTTTTCTCCCCCATATTTATTTTATAAATATACTCTATGTCCCGGGGAACTCTTATATTCTCTAAAGCGGCATCTCCACCCGCTCGATCCGGTTCCGGATATTTCTGTCAGTCTCATCAAACACAAGCTGCTTGTTGTATTGATAATATCTATCGCACTGGTATTCTTGAAGGAACTTTACACTGTAAGCATTCATATTTAGTTCCGTGATAAAGATTGTCATTTCCTGACTGGCTCCAAAGGCAATCTCCATAAAGTCAAATGCATACTCCAGTTTCTGTCCCGCAGATTCCTCCAGCTTTTCATAAGCACCGCGCTCTTCTGCAAAAAGTCCGCGGATTTTCTCAAATGCATCCTCTCCATCAGAAATCTGCCCCTCCTCCAATACCTTCAGATACAGTTCCAATTTCTCGATCCCTTTTCGATAAACAATCTTTTCCGTTTTTGTGAGCAGTTTTGCACGTTCTTTTTCCTTCTGTTCCTCACAAGTTTCTTCTAAAATTTCCCGGAATGCCTCCACTGCTTCCTTTTTCTGACCAAGCACATCTTTGTATTGTTTTAACTTCTCAAACAGCATAGAAACATAGGCTTCCTGCCCAAATACTTTGCGGAAAACTTCTGTGACACGCGCAAGGAGCAGGCTGATCACACTTAGCTTTTCATCAAAAGATGCATGGGAAATCTTTTTCAACAAGATTTCCGGAATCTTTCCTCCCATCACCTGTTCAACCTGATAATCTGCCTCATAGCGGTAATACAGCTCCAGATAATTTGCAAAATCCTTTGCAATCTCCGGAAACTGAATATAGGAACCGACCACATCTCTGTCTACTTTTTTCCCCAGTTTTTCATACACTTGGATCAGCCTTGACAGATCTTCCCATCCTCTTGGTGTTGCGAAGAAGGAGCCATCTACTGTATGTTCCATCTTGTAAAAATAATTTTGTCTGTTTGTCAGATAAGAAATCACTGCCGGGTGAATCCCCTGATGGTAAGCATACTCTTTCCAAACCGAAAAATCTGCTTCCACCTCGATTTTCTTCACGCGGTCCATCGTCACCACATCAAATTCTCTGACGGACTTGTTATACTCCGGCGGATTCCCCGCTGCCACAATCACCCAGCCTTTTGGTACTTCATGATTTCCAAACGTCTTATACTGCAGAAACTGAAGCATTGCCGGAGCAAGTGTCTCCGACACACAGTTGATCTCATCGATAAATAAAATTCCTTCTGAAAGCCCTGTTTCTTCTATCTTTTTATACACCGATGCAATGATCTCACTCATTGTATATTCTGTAACCGAATACGCTTTTCCCCCATACTCATTTTTTGAGATCAGCGGTAATCCAATCGCACTCTGTCTTGTATGGTGCGTGATTGTATACGCCACCAGCCCGATCCCACATTCTCTCGCAACCTGTTCCATAATCTGTGTTTTTCCGATTCCCGGTGCTCCTAAAAGAAATATCGGTCGCTGTCTCATCACCGGGATCTCATATTCTCCATATGCATCTTTCAGCAAATATGCTTCGATTGAATCTTTGATTTCTTCCTTTGCTCTCTTAATATCCATATTCCATCTCACCTTCTGTTCTTCTTAATTGTTCTGGCTCCAGTATCAGTTTCATCGCCCACGCCGGCACGTCCACATCACTGTAATCCTCTTTTAAAAATACGAACGCAGTTTCATACAACGGCTTTTTCGCCGGGAATGTTCCATATCCATCTGTAAAATAAATCAGACCACGGAGTCTTCGAAACGCTTTCTTGGCAATCAACTCATTGACATAACCGAACACAGGGCGAAAATCAGTGCCGCCAAATCCATGTATCTCAAACTGCTCCATATAGCGTTCCATCTCTTCCTGATTATGGATCACTACATCTGACTGTACTTTATCATCACACTGGATGATATGCACACAGATTTTTCTGAAAAAGCTCTCCGACTCACTTAACACACTGTATGTCTGCTCTAAAAATTTTCGGATCAGCTCTTCTTTGCACGACATCGATGTATCAACGGCAATGACAAAGTCCTCGACTTTATGCACTTCCTTCGTCTCCTGCGGTTCGATCAATGGTACATTTTCGAACATCTCCATTCCATAGTGATAAAATATATAATCAAAGGTATCTGGATCTACCTGTATTTCCTCTTTTAGTACTGAAAATTTTCTCAAAAATTTTTTATAATCATATCGTGTCCGATTTTCTACGCGCACCTGCTCTGCAAGTGCCTCTGCATCTTCTGATGCTTCTTTTGCAAACGTCTCCATTTTCGTCTGAAGCTTCTCGTTTTCCTCTTTCCACTCTTTCTGCCGTTCCATCATTTTCTGCGGCGGAACTTCCTGATTCCAAAGCTGATGATCATCCACAAAAAACTCTCCTCGCAGTTTTTCAAAATCAGCTTCTCCAATCCATGTATCTTCTTCTCTTCCCGCCTCTTTTTCTTCCAACACTTGATAAATTCCTGCGACTGTCAGTACCTTCATCTTTTCCCTCAGACTCTGATACACTTTTTTCCGATATGGCGAAACATATCTTCTGACTGCGCGTACAGAAAGTCCGTCAATGATCGACTCCACCGCAATATCTGCCGCAAGATCCCACAAAGCGGTATCTACAGTTTTCGGAATCGTCAAATGTCCAAACAGACAATGAAATACTATATGAAGATAGGCTCGATTAATATAGATCCGATCCTTTTTATACAGGTAGATCAATGCATCCGGATAAAAATAAATGCCAAATCCATCTGTCCCCATCCCTGTTATATTCGTCTCCGGCAAAAAGAAAAATCGACTCAAAGACACATCAAGAAATCGCATCGACAAATACAGTTCATTTCTCGCCTGCTTCCAGATATCCATGCAGATCTCAATCTTTTCCAGTTCTCTTTGCTGCTGTTTCTGTATAATATTCATCGCTTCCTCCTCTCTTTTTATCATTGCTTTTCTTATCTTTCTTCCTTCTATAATTCAAACTTCTTCTTTTTCTCTGTTACAGCAAATCTCTGATGATACTGCTCCATCAGATAGCTCATCATCGATGCCTCCCCGGTTATCCCCACCATGTCTATTAATACACGAAGGTTATCCACATTGTCAATACAATGTTCCACATAATATGTGAGAAGTTTCATATCTTTTTTCTTCAAAAGATACTCTGACACATTTTCCACATGAGATTTTAAGTACCCCTCATACTGTTCCTTTGCATCCTCCGCAAGCCGGTACGGATACAAAAGTCGTGCAAATGCAAGTGCCACCACAACTTCTTCCTGCTCATTTTCCACCGCCCACGCAAACCGCTTATCATACTGGTCAAATTGCAATTCATTCTTCACGATACAATTTCGATACCACATCCCACTTCCGTGCGTCTTTGTGACGAGGATCCTCGCCGGAGTATTTTCCACTGCCTCCTCAAAATATTCCGGAAAGATCAGCTTTGCATCTCCATCCGGGCAGTGATACATGACTTCTTGTTCCTCTCCGATCTCAATGAGCAGTTCCCGGAAGCATGACCTTTTTTCGGGAACCACCGTCACATCCATTTTTTCAATCTGATGACATCCGGTAAATGCCCCTGCCCCAATATCTCGAATATCTGTAGAAAACTTCAATCGTTTTAAATTTCTACAATTATAAAACGCATACCGACCGATTTTCTCGATCGTATCCGGCAAAACAATTTCCTCCAACCGTTCTCCACACAACGCATCCTGCCCGGTTTCCTCCTCCGGCGGATAGTCCATATGTGCCGAAAATGCATACGGTGCAATCTCCGTCACCCTGTATCCATCAATTTCCCGCGGAATCACCGCACTCTCTCCATACGAAAAACAGCGCAAAATAATTGCGCTGTCTCCGTTGACTTTTATTTCAAATTCCTTATTCTTCTGTCTCTGTTCCATGTTCCTTTTCCTCTTTCTTCTCGAACACTGTGATATTTTTCTTTCTCAATCTCTCATACACATATCCTCTGAACAATGTATAGATCACAGAAACCATCGGGATAAAGATCAGCATTCCTACAAGTCCCATCAGACTTCCTCCAAGACTGACTGCAACAAGCACCCACATGGAAGGAAGGCCTACAGATCCTCCAACAACGTGCGGATAGATCAGATTTCCCTCCACCTGCTGTAAGACTAAGAATAAGACTATAAAACCGATCGCCTGCATTGGGTTGACCATCAGAATTAGAAATGTACCGATCACACATCCGATAAACGCCCCAAAAATCGGGATCAAAGCTGTAAATGCGATTAACACACCGATCAACAGTGCATATGGCATTCTCAGAATACTCATGCTGATAAAGAACATTGTTCCTAAAATAACCGCTTCCATACACTGCCCGGTAAGGAAATTGGAAAATGTCCGGTAAGTCAGTGAACAAATATCAAGAACAGTACTAACCTTTTTCTCCGGCAAAAATGCATACAGCACCTTCTGGATCTGAACTGTCAGCTTCTTTTTCTGAAGTAGGATATAACATGCAAATACCGCTGAAATAAAGAATGTTGTCAATCCACTGACAATACTTTTTGCCGCTGCAAAAGTTGTATTTAAGACACTTCCTGCTCCATTTCTGAGAAAATCAATTCCGCCTTGGATCATCTTATCCCAGTCAAACTCCATCGTCTCAATCCACTCGATGATTCCCGTATTATTTTGAAATAAATCTTCTGCCCACAGCTCAAGCTTCGGTATAAATACCTGAATGCTTTCTCCCAGCATTAAAATTGTTTTTCCTAGCTGCGGAAATACAACGAAGATTACAACAAAGATAATACCAAGTACAAGCATAATCGACAAGACTAAACTACACGGTTTCTTGATTTTCTGCACAATCTTGTTATTCTTTGCCCATTGATTGGAGAAAAATACTTTCTCCATAAAATTCATCGGAACATTTAGTATGAATGCGATCGCACCTCCCAAAATAAATGGAAAAGCAATGCTAAACAAAAAATGAACCGCATCCAGAACAATTTCATACTTCCACAGACCGATCACGATCAACGCTGTGAAAAGGATCAGTCCGCGGATTTTTTTGATTGATTCGTTATTTAAGTTCATTGAACCCCCTTCTATTTCTTACGGAAGCATTTTAATAACTGAATGATCGGAAGGTTTGCAGCTGCAAGACCATATACGATCAGTAACTGCTGGATGGTCAATGTAGATACTTTAAATACAGAGTGCAGTGCCGGAATCATCAGTACACTTGTAATCAATACTAATCCGAGAAGGAATGCCCCGATCAGATAAATATTGTTCCACATTTTTTTCTTAAAGAGAACCGGTCTGTCTGATTTACAGTTAAATCCATGAACAAGTCTTGCTGTACAAAGAGTACCAAATGCCATTGTACTTGCAAGCACTGCATCGCCACCCTTGAATCCAATTAAAAATGCGATCATTGTTGTTACACCGATAGAAAGACCTTCTGTTGCAATCTTAATCAGAAAATCTTTTGTCAGAATAGATTCGTTCATCGGACGAGGTTTTTCATTCATGACATCTTTTGTATGTGGTTCCAGACCAAGTGCAATTGCCGGAAGGCTATCTGTCAGCAAGTTGATAAACAATAAGTGTACCGGTGCAAATGGAACCGGAAGACCTGCGATAGATGCATACAATACCGCAAGGATTGCACCAAAGTTACCGGATAACAGGAACTGGATGGAACCTTTGATATTTTTATAGACATTACGTCCGTTTTCTACTGCCTTAATAATTGTTGCAAAGTTATCGTCTGTCAGTACCATAGATGCTGCATCTTTGGAAACTTCACTTCCTGTGATTCCCATTGCAACACCAATATCCGCCTGCTTTAATGCAGGGGCATCGTTGACACCGTCACCTGTCATAGATACGATATTTCCTTTTTCCTGCCATGCGCGCACAATACGGATTTTATGTTCCGGTGAAACTCGTGCATATACTGACACATGCTCTACAAAATCTTTTAACTCTTCATCCGATAAATTATCAATCTCCGCACCTTCACATGCCTCTGATTCGTCTTTTAAAATACCAATTCTCTTAGCGATCGCTGCCGCTGTCACCTTGTGGTCACCTGTGATCATAATTGGCTTGATTCCTGCGCGGATACATTCTGCAACCGCATCTGCAGATTCTACTCGCGGCGGATCCATCATAGAGATCAGACCAAGGAAGATCAGATCGTTTTCATCTTCCAGGCAAAGATCTCTTTCATCTTCCATCTTCTTATATGCAAATGCAAGCACGCGAAGTCCGCCTCTTGAAAATTCCTGGTTCTGTGCTTCGATCGCTGCTTTGTCAGCATCTGTGATCGGGCAGACACTATCTCCCTTTTGAATATAAGCCATACGGTTTAAGAGTACATCTACTGCACCCTTTGTGATCATGACACGCTCTCCGTCCATCTCATTGACAGTGGACATTAATTTTCTGTCACTGTCAAACGGAATCTCTGTCTTTCTCGGATAGGCTTCTCTGACATCCATTGTCCCTACTCCAAGTCTTGTTCCAATATTGATCAGAGCTGTCTCTGTCGGGTCACCGATTTCCATACCATCTACGTTTGTAGAGTCATTACAGAGAATACTGTAATCCAAAAGCTGTCTTTGCTCTTTCTTCTGAATATCGATCTCGGCTGCCGGAATTCTCTTTTCGTTTACATAATAATCTTCTACTGTCATCTTATTCTGTGTCAGAGTACCTGTCTTATCCGAACAGATGATAGATACACTTCCAAGTCCTTCTACAGCCTGAAGCTTACGGATGATCGCATGTTCTTTTGCCATCTTCTGTGTACCAAAAGAAAGAACGATCGTCACGATAGAGCTTAATGCCTCTGGGATTGCCGCTACTGCAAGGGCAACTGCAAAGAGGAATGCATCTCCGATAGAATCTCCGCGGAATACATTGATTCCAAATAAAATACCACAGAAAATTAAAATAATGATAGATAATTTCTGTCCAAACTGATCTAAGTTAATCTGAAGTGGAGTACGTTTCTCAGAAGTTGTTTTCAACAATGTTGCGATCTTACCAACCTCCGTCTCCATACCGATTCCGGTTACAAGGAAAGAACCTCTTCCGTAAGTGACAAAGCTTCCTGAGAATACCATGTTTGTTTGGTCTCCAAGTGGAACTTCTCCAGAAATCACTTCATCTGACTTTTCTACACCAAGACTTTCACCTGTAAGGGCGCTCTCGTCAATTTTCAAGCTTGCATTCTGAAGAATACGTCCGTCTGCCGGCACATAGTCTCCGGCTTCCAGCATAACTTCATCACCAACGGTTAATTCTACCGAAGGAATCTGGATCACATTTCCATTACGAAGTACCTTCGCTGTCGGACCTGATAATTTCTTTAAACTGTTTAATGACTGTTCTGCCTTGACCGTCTGCACAGTTCCGAGAATCGCATTCATCGTGATTACGACTAAAATAACGATCGCACTCTCTGCATCCCCGAGGAATCCAGATACAATCGCCGCTGCGATCAGAATGATTACAAGGAAATCTTTATACTGTTCCAGGAAAATCTGAAACGTGCTCTTTTTCTTTCCTTCCACCAGCTCATTCTTTCCATATTTTTCCTGGTGTTCCCTGACCTGCTGGTCTGTAAGCGGCTCCTGCTGGCCGTTTACCTTTTTTCTTGTCTCTTCTTTCGACAATTGATAAAATTTGTCCATGTTTCACCCTCCTATCCTGCAATGAAGAAGTTTCTATCTGTCACCATAGGTTCTTCCAACGCCTCCTGCTGCTATATGATCTTGTCTTTATTATGCCAGAATCTGTAAAAACATTTCAACATCAAAGAAAAAGATCTTATAACTGTGCAATAAAAAATGACGAGCCTTCTTATTGCATATGTTTGTTATATGCAATAAAAGTCTCGCCATTTAATTACGATACGGATGAATTTTCATCGTCCTGACGTCATCGTAAACGTTGGGTAACGCTAGCTACTCCCTTTTATTCATTATGGTTAATATACGACAATCTGATTCACATTGTCAACTATTTATTTCACTTTCATAAAAAATTTATTTCTTTCAGATTATTGTCTCTTCTAATAAATTGCTTCTTCCGTTTCAAAATCAAACAGGATCATATCTTTTGTATCAAATCCCAAAAATACCTTATCCTCTTTTCGGATCTTCGTATCTGCTTTCACTCTCGCAGACACTTGCTGCCCTTCGTAAGTAAAATAAAGATAAGTCTCTGCTCCCAGCATTTCATAGACACTCACCTGTGACTGCAACACCAGATCACTCACTTCGGATTCTTCTGGACTCCATACTTTCACATGCTCTGGCCTCACTCCCATCGTCACTTGCTTGCCATCATACCCTTCATTTCTTAGCCGCTCTTTTCTTCCATCTATAATCTGCACTTCACAATCTGCAGTTTCCAAAAAGACACCCGTTTTCTTCACACGGCATATTCCCGAAATAAAATTCATCTGTGGTGATCCGATAAATCCGGCAACAAATCTATTTGCAGGGAAATCATACAGCCGTTGCGGTGTATCTACCTGTTGGATGATCCCATCTTTCATCACGACAATGCGTGTTCCGAGTGTCATCGCCTCTGTCTGGTCATGGGTCACATAAATGAACGTAGTCTGAAGTTCCTTGTAAAGCCTCATGATCTCAATCCGCATCTGTGTACGGAGTTTTGCATCGAGATTGGACAACGGCTCATCCATCAGAAACACTTTCGGATGTCTGACGATCGCACGTCCCATTGCCACTCTCTGCTTCTGTCCTCCTGAAAGCTGTCCCGGTTTTCTATCCAGAATCTCTTCAATCTTCAAAATCTGTGCTACCTCGTGTACCCGTTCTTTGATCTCTTTTTTCGGAACTTTCTTTAACTTCATACTGTAAGCAATATTTTCGAATACGGTCATGTGAGGATACAATGCATAGCTTTGAAATACCATTGCAATATTCCGATTGCAGGACTCCACCTCATTCATTCGCTCACCATCAATCAGAAGTTCCCCCTCCGAAATAGATTCCAATCCGGCGATCATCCGTAACGTTGTCGATTTTCCACATCCGGAAGGTCCTACAAAGATTACAAATTCTTTATCCGAAATCTCCAGTGTAAAGTCCTGAACAGCCGTCACACCGCCTTCATATTTTTTATATACATGATTTAAAGTGATCTCTGCCATTCACTACACTCCTCTTTCTCTTCTCCTTGATCCAAAATAGAAAAAATATCTGCTACGGAAGGCAATACAACATCTGCCAAATCCTGAAAATCTTCCTTCCTACTGACACCGCTCAACACTCCAACTGCCTTCCCCTTACAATTTTTCGCAAATCTCATATCATTATAAGTATCTCCGACTACTGCAACTTTTTCTGGTTCAAGCCCATATGCTTTACAGAATGTTTCAAACATATCTGGATCCGGCTTTGGTCTTGCTACCCCATCATCGGCTCCAACATAATCGATCAAGTCTTCAATCTGCAATTTTCTCAGACAATGTCTTGTAGAAGCAATCGTATCTGTTGTGGCAATACCGATACGAATTTGTCTTTTCCTTAGCTGCTGAAATAATTCTGGAAGATCTGTAAATGTCTGAAACTGCATCCGGCTGTCTGTTACAATTTTTTCAAACAACCTGACAATCTGCTCCTGTGCCTTCCTGCTGTCTATGTAAATACCCTTACTTGCAAGTGCCTCTGTAATTTCCTCTGCAATTTCTTTATTGGATTTATAAGCAAGTGCACCATTGGGATCTATATCATCCCCGAAAACTCCCATTGCCTCCATTACTACATCCGCATGTTTCTGATCCGGCGATATCTGATTCTCAGTTAAAAATTCTGGTACAACTCTTTTTGCCGCCTGCACCCAAAATGAATGAAACTCTATCAAAGTCCCATCTTTGTCAAATAAAATTCCTTTTATATCCATCGTTTCCTCTTCTCTCTAAATCATCCCGGATGCTTTCTGAACCATCTCTCCAAACGTCTTGCACTGTGGTGTTTTTGTCCCATGGTAAATTGGATTGACATATCCTAAGAATGTACCATCTTCTTTTCGGACATCCAGACGCATCCATTCATATTCTCCTGCTGAAAAGAGAATCTCTGTCTTCGCCTCATAGACACCCTTCTCTATCTCCGTAAGTTCCATCCCCATTCTGACACGGTTGATCACAGCATATACAACCGGGCACTCTTCCAGTCCACGAATGACCACCTGATATTGTATACGCACCGCTTCCTTTGTTCCAACAGGAATATGTTCTCCCGGAAGATAGGTTTCTCCATCGGCTGTAATTTCTACCTCCAGTGTGCAATATCTGCTCACATAAACATGTCCTTTTCTCAAATTTTGCAACAGTTTTGTCGGTGTCAGCCCTTTACTGAATACATACGTTCCCGGATCTCCTGCCACAGATGGCTCTAAAGCCCCGTCATATCTCTCCTCGATCAGATTGTGAGAATCACTTCCCCCAATTCCGTAGATTCGATACCCTTCCTGCCACAGCAAATCTAAAAACCGGATTGCTTTCTCATTGGATTCCTTTGCATATTCATATGTAGGATCGTTTACAATTTCCAGAAACTGAACCATACGAAGTGGAATCGAATGAAATTTCCATTTCCAAACATGTAAAAACGGATGATTGATGCTCACAAGCCATCCTCTTTCTGCTGCTTCCTGCAAAATCTCCGTAACCCATGTTTCTGCCTGTTCGGATGCCGGTCTGCAGATGATTTCTTTGATTCTGGACGGAAGTCGGTCAATTCCAAAAAGATTACAGTGCCCTTTTTCAGCAGTCACCTCAACTCCCGGAACAATCATCACTTCTGTATGCTTCCATCCCGTATGAATCACATTGTGCTCCGTCGGTACATAGAAATCCATTTGCATCTGCTTTGCCTTCTCCATTGCATTTGCAACAGTTTCTTTTCCATCTGACAATCTCGTATGCGTATGGAAATCCCCTTTATACCACCTTTCTTCGCCATTAAATTTCTGATTCCACGAAAATTGATCATAATACAGAGGGCATTTTTGTTCTTCGGAAACCCAGCATTCTTCTCCAATGCTTTCCTTAATTTCCTTTTTTTCTCCGGTGATCTCAAAGGTAACTGGTATCGTCTGTGCCCCCAAATATTTCCGGACCTCCTCGGTAAAAATGCAAAGTGTCAGTTTCCAACTTCCCTGACCAATTTTTCCCGGAACACCTCCGATGGTCGTACATTCCGAAGATGACCCAATCTGAATGACTCTCTCACTGTACCCTAGTAATTTTTGGAATCGGATCTTTCCGCTTTCATCCTGAAGAAACAGATATCCCATCAGCATTTCTACTTGTTCCACATCTAACATGATAGAAAGGACTTCCAGAGGTTCTGAAATCAGAACCTCTGCCTCTAAAATCCCATCTGTATTTTTGTTTATCTCAAATGAAATTTTTTCTCTCACACTTTTCTCCTCGCTTGTTTTATTTATTGACACTATCCAATGCTTTCTGTGCGGTCTTCTGCGCTTCATCCAATGCTTCTTTTGCGGAAATACCTTCAATTTCTACTTTATCTGCTGCAATACGCAATGCATCCATTACTTTTCCTCCGGTTGGATCTTCCGGCATGATCGATGCATGTGCTGCCTGCTGCAATGGAACAAGTGCCTGTGGATGTTCATTTGTATATGCTTCAAATGCCTCTACTTCCTGTGTGGAATTGCGCACAGCAACATAACCTGTTCCCATAGACCACTTTGCCTGATTTTCCGGCGTAGTAAAGAATTTCATAAATTCATATACCCCTTGCTTTTCTTCCTCTGAAGATCCCTCCAACATTACAAGCTGTAATGCTCCTGCAACCGGCGCTGATGGATTGTCTCCCCATCCCGGCTGCTCCATTGCAGCTACAATATCAAAATCAAGGTCTGCCTGATCTCCGGAAGATCCTGTATAACCTCCTGCCTTATTTTGCAGGACATCATCAATTGTTTTATACCAGTATTCCCATCCTTGTCCGCCAGAATGGATTCTCATCGTTTTATCTTCATGGATCCACTTACGGAAGCTTTCCCATACTTCTACCCACTCTTCGGAGTTGATCAGCACTTCTGTTTTGTCCTCGCTGAAGATTTGTGCTCCATTGCTGAGCGCCGCATCGATCATATTTCCAGATCCCCACATCGGCTCCCATCCATAGAATTCCTCTCCTTTTGACATTTTCTTTGCCGCTGCCTCCAAATCCTGCCATGTCTTAATGTCTTCTGCCTGGATACCTGCTTCTTCAAAAGCAGCTTTATTGTAATACATGACTTGAGTAGTTCCATATGCAGGGAATGCAAACAACTTTCCATCATCGATTCCCTGATTGTAAAATACCTCAATATAATCTTCTTTTTCAAACGCCTTATCGTCGTCTACAAATGGCTGAATATCTGCCACCAAGTCTTTTCTAGAAAGATTTCTCGCCTTATCTACATCAAGAAGTGCCATATCCGGAGCTTTTTTTCCTGCAATTCCTGCCTGCAGTTTTTCATATGTCTCATCATAGTCTGCCTGTGTCACGCTGTTGATCTCATATTGATCCTGTGAAGCATTAAACTCTTCCACCATATCTCCAAGAACTCCAACTGCAGTCTTTCCTCCGGAATACCAAAAATCAATCTTTACTTTTCCATCCTCAGTCTTTGCTGTCTCCTCTTTTTTTGCTCCTCCACATCCTGCAAATGCAGATGCTGTCATTGTACAAATTAACCCGATTGCCATGATTTTCTTTAATTTCATATATTTTCCTATCCTTTCATTCCTGTGTCGCCGCCGATTCCATTGATAAACCACTTCTGTGTAAACATAAATAAGATTAAAAGCGGCACAACGATAATCGTGCTTCCTGCCATTACTTTCGGCCATTCAGTTCCATAAGCTCCGCCTTCGATAAAATATCTGCGAAGTCCCTGTGAGACAAGACTCATCTCCGGTGAATCCGTGATCAGCGAAGGCCACATATAATTATTGTAACTACTGATAAAACTCATCAGCCCAAATGTAATAAATGATGATTTTGTCATTGGTGTTACGATTTTCCATAAGATTTTCCATGCATTTGCTCCATCGATTTTGGCTGCTTCCACCAGACCTGCCGGAACTTGCATAAATGCCTGACGCAAAAGGAAAATCCCAAAAATGCTGACTGCATTTGATATGATCAGTCCTGTATAAGTGTTAAGTAAGTTCCAATTAGATAAAATGATATAACTTGGAACATACGTTGCTGCTGTTGGAAGCATATATGTTGCCATGATTACAGCAAACAACATCTTTCTGCCTCGAAATCTCATAAACACAATCGCATATGCGATCATTGCTCCTGTGACAACTTGAATTGCAACTGTACATACAGATACAAATAAACTGTTGCCAATATATCTTACCATTGGAGATTCAAACAAAACTTCCGAGAAATTCTGCCATTGTGCAGTCTCCGGCAGAAAAGCACTGACATCCATAATTTCCGCCTTCGTTTTTAATGCACTGATAATCATCCATACAAATGGAAATGCCGTCACAAGACTTGCCAAAAGCAGTACCGCCATTTTTAACAGATGCAGTAAACTATTTATAATCTTCCTGCCCGGCCCGAACATTACTGCCCCTTGTCTGCGGGTCTGTTGTCCCGTCTGATATCCATTTAATAGTTTCTGTCCTTCCATGCTGTTCCTTTCTAATAATGTACCCATTTTTTCGATGCCGTAAATTGCACACAGGAAAGCAGTACTGTGATCAAAATAATCACGATTGCAACTGCAGTCGCCTCTCCCATGTTAAATTCCTCAAACCCTAATTGATAATACATGTACAGCAAAGTTCTTGTACTTCCTGACGGTCCACCCTGTGTCAGAATCTGAATCTGGTCATATGCCTGAAGAGAATTGACCATCGTAATGATCATGAGGAAAAACGTAGTTGGGGAAATGCACGGAATTGTAATATCACGAAACCTCTGCCATTTCTTTGCCCCATCCAGTCCACACGCCTCATACAGATCTTTTGGCACTTTCTCCAGAGCTGATAAATAAAAGATCATTGCATAACCAAGACTCTTCCAAACTGTTACCAGTATTACGGACAGCATCGCTGTATCTGAGCTTTGAATCCACTGCAAGCCCGGTAAATGGAAAAATTTTAAGACTGTATTTGCCATTCCTACTTGAGGTTCAAAAATCCATGTCCACACAATGGAAACTGCTACGGTCGGTGTTACCCACGGAGAGAATAGAATAAATTTATAAATTCCGCTCCCTCTGAAATTTTTCTGAAGCAGCAAGGCAAGCAGCAAGCCCCCGACAATTGTCGGAATGATCGTCCCCACGCTAAATAGAATTGTATTTCCCAGTGCTTCATAGAACCGTTCATCGGTGAACAAAGATTTAAAGTTGTCAAAAAACACAAAATTGTATGTGGGACTCATATAATCCCAATCGGTAAAGCTGATAAATAAAGACCTGAATATTGGATAAATCCAGAAAACGATCAGCGGGATCAGGGCTGGTATGACAAACAACCAAACTCCTCCCATCTGTTTCAGCCTTTGCATAATGCTCTTTCGGTTCATAACTTTCTCCTTTCCGAAACGCATTATACAAGGCATTTATAAAATCTACTTTCCTGTTTTTGTAAAGAACACATTAAATATTAAGAGCATTATGAGCTGTGTCCCCGGAAGTGATAACCAGATACCATTGATTTTGAAAACATATGGTAATAGAAAAATCAAAAATGGTGCCACGACAATTGTCTCACCATAAATAAGCTGCATTGCTTTTTTCACCTGAAGTGTCGCATTCAAATAAGAAATATGGAACTTTGCCAGTCCGGTGAACAAAAATGAAACCGCACTGACTGCCATCCCGGTTCCAAAATAAGCCTGGGAGTCCATCTGCATTCCAAAAACATCCGGAATATATTTTGATACTAAAATCACGATGACAAAGAAAACAGCACCCATTCCTACAACTGCAATCGATGCGATTTTTTTCACGAAACGAAGTTCTTCCATTTTTTTCGCTCCACTGTAAAAACTCATCAATGGTTGTGTGCCATCTCCAATTCCCATGAGCATAGACTGCACTGGGAAGACAATGTAGGAAATTACCGCATAGCACGCAACTGCTGCATCTCCTCCATATTTCAGACACTGTAAATTTGTGAAAAGCAGCACGATCGACGGGGCAAGCGACAATCCAAATGCGGAAATTCCTATTTTTAGAATTTCCCCGATCATCTTATGTTGCCACACTACCTTGAGATGTACTTTCTGCCTGCCATAAATAAGATAGGAACTGATCACCAACACAACAAACTGTGCAGCAATTGTCCCAACTGCCGCTCCCCGGATTCCTATTTTTACAACAAATAATAACAGATAATTCAATACCCCATTGACTCCCATCCCGGCAGCCATGCTGACCATCGCCTGAAACGCAAGATTCCGATTCCGGAGCATTGGAATAAATCCGGTTCCCATCACCTGAAAGACTGCGCCGAAAATAATAATCTGAATATACTCTACGGCTTTCTGGTATACATCCCCTTTTGCTCCCAGCGCACTTAGAATAGCGGGATATGTAAATCCAAGCACAATAAGTAATACCATTGCTGCTGCAAACAGAAGTGTGATGGTCTGATGATACACCAATTCTCCTCTCTCTTGTTCTCCCTTCCCATTGCTATTGGAATACAGCACACTTCCCCCACTGCCAATTCCGATTCCCACTGCAGTGATCACCGCTGCAATCGGCCATGCGATATTGATGGCCGCAAGTCCTGCATCCCCAACTGCACGCCCGACAAACAAGCCATCCATCACCCCATAAAGACCGGACATCAAAAGTGAAAACACCGTTGGAATACAGTCCTGTGCGATCCTTTTTAATAAATATTTTCGATTCATTTGTTTTGCTTCCTTACCTTTTTCCTATAAATTGGTTGTTTGCACAACTTCTTCATTATAACTGATATCTTGATTTTATCAAAAAAATCTTTTTTAAATCTCTGTAAAATCTAATTTTTCATCTGACAAAACAGTGATCTACATGCCTGCATCGAACAACGAATCTTCTGTGAACAAAAAAACTGCCACAGCATAGCATCTTACTATACTGTGGCAGTTCCGCTCACTTCCAACTTTCTCAGAGTTTCTCATCCATTCGTTGGATTCTTTCTATACACAAATTAGTTTGTGATTGTGCACTCTGTTTCTTTATCAAATACATGAATCTTTTCTGCATCGAATGCAAACTTCACTGTATCACCTGTTCTTGCTGTTGTTCTTGGGTCAACTCTTGCTGTCATGCTTGATCCAGCATAGTCAAAGTATAAGTAAACTTCAGCACCTAACATTTCATATACACGAATCTTAGATTCGATAACTGTGTTTGGAGAAGATGCAATGAACATTGGCTCATCGTGAACATCTTCCGGACGAATACCAAGTACAACTGTTTTTCCGTCATATCCGCCTTCGATTAATTTTTTCGCTTTTGCTGGTGGAAGTTCGATTGCTGCTCCTCCAACTTCAAGAGCTACTTTATTTCCATTTACTTTACATGTTGCATCTAAGAAGTTCATCTGTGGTGATCCGATGAATCCAGCAACGAATAAGTTACATGGTGTATCATATAATACCTGTGGTGTATCTACCTGCTGAACGATACCTGCACTCATAACTACGATTCTTGTACCAAGTGTCATAGCCTCTGTCTGGTCATGAGTAACGTAGATGATTGTTGTACCTAATCTCTGGTGTAATTTAGAAATCTCAATACGCATCTGTCCTCTTAATTTTGCATCAAGGTTTGATAAAGGCTCATCCATAAGGAATACTTTTGGATTACGAACGATAGCACGCCCCATAGCAACACGCTGTCTTTGTCCACCAGATAATGCCTTCGGTTTACGATCTAATAAGCTTTCAAGGTCAAGAATCTTAGCAGCTTCTTTTACCATTCTGTCGATCTCATCTTTTGGAACTTTTCTTAATTTCAGACCGAATGCCATGTTATCATATACTGTCATATGTGGGTACAAAGCATAGTTCTGGAATACCATCGCAATATCTCTGTCTTTTGGCTCTACATCATTTACCACTTTGTCTCCGATTTTCAATTCACCGGATGTGATTTCTTCCAGACCTGCGATCATACGAAGTGTTGTAGATTTACCACATCCTGAAGGACCTACAAAGATGATAAATTCTTTATCTTCAATCTCAAGGTTGAAGTCTTTTACAGCTTCAAAACCATTTGGATATGTTTTGTTAATGTGTTTTAATGATAAACTTGCCATTGTTACATTTCCTCCTAAACTTTCCAATTCATATCTTATTTCGTTTTTCGATATGATTAGTATAAGTGAAAATCAAATCTTGTTCCATGCTCCACTTGCACAAACTTTTTGGGAATTAGTATACAAGTTGCTCAAAACACCTCTAAATCAGGCTGTTATATACATCTCTCTTGGAAATCCCGCGATCCTTTGCTACCTTTTTCATCGCTTCCTTCTTATCGATTCCCTGATCCATATAATATTGTACATGGTCTTCCAGTGACATCTGCTCCCACTGACTTTGTGCTTCCTTTCGTATCTCTTCTCTGCTCTTTCCTTCCACTACGAGCACGCACTCTCCCTTTGGATCCGTTTCCTCGTAATAGACGATCGCCTCTCTTAAAGTTGTCACAAATGCAGTCTCATGCTTCTTTGTCAACTCCCGGCACACCGTGATTCTTCTATTGCCAAGTACTCCCTCCAGCTCCTTTAAGGTCTTCACAAGTCTGTGTGGAGCTTCATATAAAATGATAGTTCTCGTCTCTTGTTCCAGTTCCTTTACGACTTCCCGGCGCTCTTTCTTATCACTCGGAAGAAATGCTTCAAATGCGAATCTTCTCGTGGCAAGCCCGGAAATTGTTAATGCCGTAATACATGCCGCTGCCCCCGGAAGTGATGTGACTGTGATTCCGGCTTCGTAACACATTTTTACAAGCTCTTCTCCCGGATCTGAAATTCCCGGTGTACCCGCATCTGTAATGAGTGCAATATTCTGTCCTTCCAAAAGTTTCTGTACGAGTTTCTTTCCTTTTTCAATTTTATTATATTCGTGATAGCTCGTCATCGGCGTCTTGATTTCAAAATGATTGAGCAGTTTAATACTGTTTCTCGTATCTTCTGCAGCAATCAAATCCACTTCGCCAAGTACTCTTACCGCCCGGAAAGTCATGTCTTCCAGATTTCCGATCGGTGTTGCACATAAATATAAAATACCTGCCATGGCACTTTTCCTTTCTTCTTCCTTTTTCTCAGCGAGCCTGCTGCCACTAACGTTATGTCTACTATTTCATGCTGTATCCCTGAAGCAATTCTTCTGTATAAACTCCAGGCTCTCTGTACACGATTAACGGTGGCTCTACCTTCATCCGCGGTCTCCCACCTCTTGATCCTTCAATCAGCACCATATTCGGTTCTTTATCGATATATGGGTGCACAAGCCGCATCCGCTTCGGTTCAATTCCATGCATAGACATTTTCGTAAGAATTTCCGGCAATCGGAACGGTCTGTGTACCATATAAAATCTTCCCTTAAATTTCAGAAGTTTTGCACTCTCCCTTAAAATATCATCCAGTGTACACAACACTTCATGACGGGCAATCGTCTTTGCATCAGCCTCATTCTTAAGTCCATGTTCTCCTAACATGTAAGGCGGATTTGTTGTGATCACATCAAAAGAAGCGGGAGAAAATATCGTGCCCGCCTCCTTGATATCGCCTGTCTGAATCGTTATCTTCTGCTCCAGATGATTGTGTGCCACACTTCTTTGCGCCATATCCGCACTTTCTTTCTGGATCTCCAGCCCAGTAAAATGTTCCCCTTCTGTCTTTGCTTCCAGAAGGATTGGAATGATTCCCGTTCCTGTTCCAAGATCCAGCGCGCTCTCTCCCTTTTTGACTGTAGCAAAATTAGAAAGGAGCACTGCATCCATGCCAAAGCAGAATCTTCCCGGATGCTGGATGATTTCATACCCATGAATCTGGAGATCATCTAATCTCTCTTCCTGCTTTAAATTAGTTGTCATCTAACTTCGATTCTCCTGTACCTTTCTCAAGCGCAGCCAGCTCTCTCATCTGCTCTTTCGAGAGTCTGACTTCATTTTTCTTCCTTCTTGGTTTAAATTTCAATTCAGAAACTTTATATTCTCTGATCTCTTTCTCATCGTTGTCAAGCTTCACGATCACCTTCACAAGCTGTCTTAACACGCTCAGGCTATGAACCTCCCCTTTCAGGCCTTCCACAGTCGTGACCGTATCTCCTACAGAAGGAAGGTGACTGTTTAATTCTTCATAGGTCTCCTGCTCATTTGTCAGGCAGCACATTAACCTGCCGCATACTCCGGAGATCTTTGTCGGATTCAGAGACAAATTCTGCTCTTTCGCCATCTTGATCGATACCGGTGCAAATTCTGACAAGTAGGTGTGACAACAGAGCGGTCTTCCACAGACTCCAATACCTCCGCGGATCTTTGTCTCATCTCTGACCCCGATCTGTCTTAATTCAATTCTTGTGCGGAAGACTGCTGCAAGATCTTTTACCAGTTCCCGGAAGTCAATTCTTCCATCGGCTGTAAAATAAAACAATACTTTGTTATTATCAAATGTATATTCTGCATTGATCAGCTTCATCTCCAGTCCATGTTTTCTTATCTTCTCAAGACAAATCTGAAATGCTTCTTTTTCTTTTTCTCTGTTCTTTTCTTCCGTTCGGCGGTCTTCTTCTGTCGCGATACGGATCACCGTCTTTAGCGGCTGCATGATCTGGTCATCTGGAACATCCTTCGGTCCTGTCACTACATTCCCAAACTCAATTCCTCTTGCAGTCTCTACGATCACCTGATTTCCTCTTTTGACATCAAATTTCCCCGGTGAAAAAAAATAAATCTTCCCTGCCGTGCGAAATCTTACCCCGATTACTCTTGCCATTGTTCTAGTTCTCCTTTATTGTCAGCAGTAACAGTTCCATGACAAGATCAAAGTTTACATTCGCCTTCAGACGTGCTTTCGCCTTCTCGATGCTGTCTAAGATCTTCTCAATTCCTTCATAGGAACTTTTACTTGCCCGTTCTTTGATATAATTCAGCTGGTCAGCAAATACAACGCCATCTACATCTTTTGTCGCCTTGTAGAGAAGAATATCCCTGTACCAGATCATGATAATGTCGAGATAATCTGTGATATCTAACTTATAATTATTGATCCTCTTAATTGCCTCCACAATCTCATACAGTTCCATATCATTAATATATTTTAAAAGCTGCACCGCTTCTTCCTTGATCTCATTGAAATGTTCGGAAGTCGCCAGCATGATCGCACGTCCCATATTTCCCTGTGCAAATGCAGTGCAGATATCCGCTTTATAGTCCGGAATCTCCATCTCTTCCATCAAATATTTCTTAATCAGCTTGTCTTTGATATTCCTCAGTTTTAACATGACACAACGGGAACGGATCGTCGGTAAAAGCACTTCTGCATTTTCTGTCAGAAGAAAGATTACTGCATAAGACGGCGGCTCTTCTATTGTTTTTAAAAGAGCATTCTGTGCCTGCACAGTCATTTTATCCGCCTCTGGAATAATATAAATCTTATATTTACTACTGTACGGCTTGATCAAAATGTCGTTGTTCACCTGTGTGCGGATATCATCGACACTGATCGAATTCGGCTTTTCATGTGTCACCTTGATAATATCTGGCTGATTATTTCCATCCGCCTGCTTACAGGAACGACATTCTCCACAAGGTTCTACTCCCTCTCCCTCGCACTGAAGTGTCCTTGCAAATAAGTCTGCAAGCATCTTCTTTCCGGAGCCTTTCTGTCCGTTCATAATATATGCATGGGAAACTTTGTCCATCTTCACCGCATTCTGAATATACTCAATAATCTCATTATGTCCAATTACATCTTTAAATCCGCCCATGATCATCACGTCCTTTGTGTGTAAATTGTTAGTTGAAAGCATTAGATACTGCCAGTTTCTTTGTTGTTATTATAGCATAGATTTTTCTGAATATATAGCATAATTTCATTTGTACATTTTCCCATATCCAGATTTTCAAAACGCTGCACAATTCCAAGCCGTTCTAAATTTTCTTCCGAAAAATCCTTCTCATCTGCAAGAAACCGTCTGCAAAGTTCTGCATATTTTGGTTCTTTCTGCGTGCGTTCCCTCTCAAGCGCTCTCTCTAATCGAACTCCATCGTCTACCTGTATATAAATTGGAATTACATTTTCCTTTCCAAAATAATTCTGCATTTTTTCAAAAGACTCCAGTGTCCCGATTGCCACACAACTTTCATTTCCTGAAAATTGCCCGTCATCTGCCGTGAAATAGTACCAGATGCCGTGTACCGTATTGTATGCCCGAAGTTCGATGATCTTTCCCTCTCTTTCAAGTTCTCGCATCCTCTCCTCCGTTACAAAATGATACGCAACACCGTCTTCTTCTCCTTCCCGGATCGGGCGCGTCGTATAGATTACCACCGTCCGCAGATCCGTCAGAAGCTTTTGTATTTTCTGAAAAATAGTATCTTTTCCTGCTGCACTTTTGCCCATAAAATAAAAAATCTTACTCATCGCTGCACACCTTTATTCTTCCTTCCTCTGTCAACCCTTCGATTGAAAATCCCCTTTTTCTATATTGTTCAAGATAGGAAATAACTTCCCAAGTCACCTCTTCGCCGGGCACGATCAATGGGATTCCCGGCGGATACAGATACGCATATTCCATAGAAATCAACCCGACACTGTCTTCCCATGCTATGCTGATTCCATTTTTTCTTTCAACTGCTTCCGAACTTTTCAAACACAATCTGGTTCGTGGAAGACTACCGAAACAATGCTTCTCTTTTGATTCCTTACATGCTGCATCAATTTCCTCTAATGCACTTACAAACCGTTCCAATCCTTCCCGTGTATCTCCAACCGAAGTCATGGCAAGAATATAGTTCCCCGCTGTCATCTCCATCTCCAGGTGATATTTTTCTCTCAGTATCTTTGAAAGCTCTCTGCTTGACAATGTACTGTTCTGAACAGAGATTACCAGTTTCGACCGGTCATACTGTTCTGTCTCGATTAATTTCAGGTGACATAGTCTTCCCAGTCTCTCTCTGACTTTTTCCAGCGCCTGCACATACGTTTCAAATTCCCGTTCCCCGCTTTGCTCCAGAAATTCCATGCACACATCAATACTCGCCATCAAAATGTAGGAAGGACTGCTGGACTGCAATATATGAAGGTAACGCTCGATCTTCTTCCGGTCTGCGATCGGACCATTTAGATGAAGCAGCGCTGTCTGTGTCAGAGCAGGTAAGGTCTTATGTACACTGTGGATAACAACATCTGCCCCTTTTCTGTTTGCATTTTCCGGGAAATACGGATGAAATCCAAAATGTGCCCCATGCGCTTCATCCACGATTAACGGAATGCTGTATTGATGTACGATCTCAGCAATCTTCTCAACATCTGAAACCACACCGTCATATGTTGGAGAGACAATCATGACTGCTCTGATCTCTGGTTCCCTCTCCAACAACATTTTTACTTCTTCTGCGGAAATTTCTCCACTCATTCCCGATTCCACATGCGACGGATAAATGTACACTGGTTCCAGTTCATTTAGATCTATCGCATGATAAACAGACTTATGACAGTTTCTTGCTACAAGAATCTTGTCCCCTCTGTTTGTGGAACCAAGAATCGCACTCAGAATGCCAACCGTGCTTCCATTTACAAGAAAATGGGTGGTCTCTGCTTTGTAAAGCCTGGCTGCCCGCGCTTCCGCCTCCCTGATAATCCCATCTGCATGGTGAAGATCATCAAATCCGTCAATTTCCGTAATATCCAATTCATAAGGAATCCGATTTGGAATCAGCTGCCGGTTTCTCTTATGTCCAGGCATATGCATCCCGTAAAAATCACTATTTCCATACGTTTCTAATCTATCATAAAGTGTCTTCATATTTTCTATTCTATACTTTCTATCTTCTAGTTCCTGAAACTGCATCTTTTTCAGACTGCATTTCTTTCTCATTGTATCAAAGTGTTCATCTTTAAGCAAGATTTCCCACATTCCATTTCCGTTTCCAAAAATAGCTTTCTACAGAAGAAAACTCCAGTGGATCTATGTACGCGACATCATCCACTGGAGTTTTTATTTCACTCACTTTTCTATTTACTTTTTCAACAATTTTTTACATTTTGTCTGTAATCTCGCTGTGTAATTCCTGAATAGATTTTACTTCTCCGCAGCCCGGTTTTTTCATTGACTGAATACCGCTTACAGTTGCTTTTGCAGCTGCCATTGTTGTGATATATGGAACTTTTTTCTTAATTGCAGCTTTTCTTAAATAGCTGTCATCTACATTCTCGCTCTTTCCGATTGGTGTATTGACAATCAGATCGATCTTTCCATTCATGATTAAATCAAGAATGTTTGGACGACCTTCCTGCATTTTATTTACAAGTTCCGCCTCAATTCCTTCCTGCTGAAGTAATTTGTAAGTATTCTTAGAAGCAAGAATTTTAAATCCTGTCTCTGCAAACTGTCTTGCCACATCAGCAACTTCTGCTTTATCTCTGTCATTGACTGTGATCAGAACTGTTCCTTCCATCGGGATTTTCAGCTGTGTAGCTTCCTGTGCTTTATAATATGCTTCCCCGTAGAATCTTGAAAGTCCTAAAACCTCACCTGTTGAACGCATTTCTGGTCCTAATACAGGGTCTACTTCCTGGAACATGTTAAATGGGAATACAGCTTCTTTTACTCCATAGTAAGGAATATCCTGTTCTTTCAATGACGGAACCGGTGACGGTCTTCCTGTCAGTTCAGATGTCACAATGTCGATCGCAAGCGGTACCATTCTGATGTTACATACTTTTGATACAAGCGGTACTGTTCTGGATGCTCTCGGATTTGCCTCTAATACATATACTTTTCCGTTCTCGATCGCATACTGCATGTTCATAAGTCCTTTCACATGCATTTCTTCTGCGATTTTTCTAGTGTATTCTTTGATTGTCTTTACATTCTCTTCTGAAATATATTTAGAAGGAATGATACATGCAGAGTCTCCTGAATGTACACCTGCAAGCTCAATGTGTTCCATAACTGCCGGAACAAATGCATGTGTTCCATCGCTGATTGCATCTGCTTCACATTCTGTTGCATGTCCTAAGAAGCGGTCGATCAAGATTGGTCTGTCCGGTGTTACTCCTACTGCAGCTTTCATGTATCCAACCATGCTCTCTGCATCATGAACAACTTCCATTCCTCTTCCTCCAAGTACATAAGAAGGACGTACCATTACCGGATATCCGATTTTTTCAGCGATCTCTAATGCTTCTTCTACATTGACTGCCATTCCTGACTCCGGCATTGGAATTTCCAGTTTTTCCATCATTGCACGGAATAAATCTCTATCTTCTGCAAGATCAATTACAGATGGAGCTGTACCAAGAATTTTTACTCCATTCTTTTCCAGATCTGCTGCAAGGTTCAGTGGTGTCTGACCTCCGAACTGTGCGATCACTCCTACCGGTTTTTCTTTTTCATAAATGCTTAAAACATCTTCCAGTGTCAATGGTTCAAAGTACAGTTTGTCAGATGTATCATAATCTGTAGAAACAGTCTCTGGATTACAGTTTACAATAATAGTTTCAAATCCAAGCTGTTTTAATGCCAGTGAAGCATGTACACAGCAATAATCGAATTCAATTCCCTGTCCGATTCTGTTTGGACCGCCACCGAGAATCATAATTTTCTGCTTCTCAGTGCTGATTGGATTCTTGTCTTCTCCATTATATGTTGAGTAGTAGTATGCGCTGTCTTCTGTTCCGCTTACATGAACACCTTCCCATTTTTCTTCCACTCCGATTGCAAGACGTCTTCCTCTTACTTCGTCTTCATTGATTTCCAAAATCTGGCTGAGGTATTTATCTGAGAATCCGTCTTTCTTTGCCTGAGTAAGTGCTTCGTCTGATGGAAGTGTTCCTTTGTGCTGCAGAAGTGCTTCTTCCTCTTCCACAAGTTCTTTCATCTGCTCAATGAAATATTTCTTCACTTTTGTGATCTCATGAATTTCATCAACAGTAGCACCTTTTCTCAGTGCCTCATACATAATAAAATGTCTTTCACTTGTAGGTGTGATCAGCATTTTTAATAATTCTTCTTTTGATTTCTGATCAAAATCTTTTGCATGTCCAAGTCCATAGCGACCTGTCTCCAAGCTTCGGATTGCTTTCTGGAATGCTTCTTTGTATGTCTTACCGATGCTCATTACTTCACCGACTGCACGCATCTGTGTTCCTAATTTATCTTCTACACCTTTGAATTTTTCAAAAGCCCAACGTGCAAATTTAATTACAACATAATCCCCGTCTGGAACATACTTATCTAATGTTCCATATTTTCCACAAGGAATATCTTCTAATGTCATACCTGTAGCAAGCATTGCAGAAACAAGAGCGATCGGGAATCCGGTTGCTTTAGAAGCAAGTGCAGAAGAACGAGATGTTCTCGGATTGATCTCAATTACGATATCACGATCTGTCTTTGGATCATGTGCCCACTGTACATTAGTTCCACCAATTACCTGGATTGCCTCAACAATCTTATAAGACTTCTCCTGTAAACGTTTCTGTACATTTTCCGGAATAGTAAGCATTGGTGCTGCACAGAAGGAATCTCCGGTATGTACTCCAAGCGGATCAATATTCTCAATGAAACATACTGTGATCATATTATTGTTTGCATCACGGACAACTTCTAATTCTAACTCTTCCCATCCAAGAATGGATTCTTCTACAAGAACTTGTCCTACAAGGCTGGCTTGCAGACCACGAGCGCAGACTGTCTTCAGTTCTTCTACATTATATACAAGACCTCCGCCTGCTCCACCCATCGTATATGCCGGACGAAGAACAACCGGGTAACCTAATTTATCTGCGATTGCAAGCGCTTCATCAACAGAATATGCAACTTCACTTCTTGCCATCTCAATTCCAAGGCTGTCCATAGTTTTCTTAAATTCGATTCTATCTTCACCACGTTCAATGGCATCTACCTGAACTCCGATAACTTCGACATTGTATTTTTCTAAAACTCCTGCCTGTGCCAATTCCGAGCATAAATTAAGACCTGACTGCCCTCCAAGGTTTGGTAATAAAGCATCTGGTCTTTCCTTTTTAATAATTTGTTCGATTCTATCCACATTTAGTGGTTCAATATAAGTAACGTCAGCAACATCCGGATCTGTCATAATCGTAGCCGGATTAGAATTCACTAATACAATTTCATACCCAAGGTTTCTAAGTGCTTTACAAGCCTGTGTTCCTGAATAGTCAAATTCACACGCCTGTCCAATGATAATAGGGCCTGATCCAATAATAAGTACCTTATGAATATCTTTTCTCTGTGACATATTAAATTCCTCCTGTTCTCAACGCATTTTAAACTATTATACATAGCTAAACTGAAGTTTGCAAGAGAAATTTTTATTTTGTTTCATTTTGCCCTATTTCCTTACAAAATGTATCTTTTTTTTGTGAGATAATAAAAAAAACAACCACCAAAGTGATTGTCCTAAGTGAAGCATCGGGGATTCGAACCCCGGACAACTTGATTAAAAGTCAAGTGCTCTACCGACTGAGCTAATGCTCCATATTCTGTTTTTTGTCGCTTTATATCTGACAGTGCCCAGAGCCGGAATCGAACCAGCGACACGAGGATTTTCAGTCCTCTGCTCTACCGACTGAGCTATCTGGGCTGATTTTACGCACCAGACATGCATAAAAAATTGCGGGGGCAGGATTTGAACCTACGACCTTCGGGTTATGAGCCCGACGAGCTTCCAGACTGCTCCACCCCGCGATATTATGAAATTAAAATCAGCTATTATTTTAAATAGCTAATGGATGGAGAAGGATTCGAACCTTCGAAGGCGTTGCCAACAGATTTACAGTCTGCCCCCTTTGGCCACTCGGGAATCCATCCATAAGTTAAAATGCTAAGATTAGCTTTTAACAAAGCCGACAATCGGACTTGAACCGATAACCTGCTGATTACAAATCAGCTGCTCTGCCAATTGAGCCATGTCGGCATATTCAATTAATGTCGGCATGTAAATCTTACGCCTTTTATTAGAATTATGGGACCAATAGGGCTCGAACCTATGACCCTCTGCTTGTAAGGCAGATGCTCTCCCAGCTGAGCTATGATCCCATATACTATAAATGTATCTAATCGATACAAGCGACCCGGAAGGGACTCGAACCCTCGACCTCCGCCGTGACAGGGCGGCGCTCTAACCAACTGAGCCACCGGGCCATTCTATTTGGTGTACCTTCAAAATCACATACAGTCAACTACTTTTCTAAGTTTTTTCTCTCTTCCATCCATTCTCCTATCACCACTTGGTTATGCCCTCAACCGATTAGTAACAGTCAGCTCCATACATTACTGCACTTCCACCTCTGTCCTATCTACCTCGTCGTCTTCAAGGGGTCTTACAACTTGCGTTGGGATATCTCATCTTGAGGGGGGCTTCACGCTTAGATGCCTTCAGCGTTTATCCCGTCCCGGCTTGGCTACTCTGCCATGCACTTGGCAGTGCAACAGATACACCAGCGGCCAGTCCACCCCGGTCCTCTCGTACTAAGGGCAGCTCCTCTCAAATATCCTACGCCCACGCCGGATAGGGACCGAACTGTCTCACGACGTTCTGAACCCAGCTCGCGTACCGCTTTAATGGGCGAACAGCCCAACCCTTGGGACCTACTTCAGCCCCAGGATGCGATGAGCCGACATCGAGGTGCCAAACCACTCCGTCGATGTGAACTCTTGGGAGTGATAAGCCTGTTATCCCCAGGGTAGCTTTTATCCGTTGAGCGATGGCAATCCCACTTTATACCACCGGATCACTAAGTCCTACTTTCGTACCTGCTCCACCCGTCGGTGTCGCAGTCAAGCTCCCTTCTGCCTTTGCACTCTTTGAATGGTTTCCGACCATTCTGAGGGAACCTTTGAGCGCCTCCGATACCCTTTCGGAGGCGACCGCCCCAGTCAAACTCCCCACCTGACATTGTCCCCCAGCCGGGTCACGGCTGCTGGTTAGAAACCCAGTACTGCAAGGGTGGTATCCCAACAGCGACTCTGTATCTACTGGCGTAAATACTTCTCAGTCTCCCACCTATCCTGTACATGCAATACCGAATCCCAGTATCAAGCTGGAGTAAAGCTCCATGGGGTCTTTCCGTCCTGGCGCAGGTAACCAGCATCTTCACTGGTATTTCAATTTCACCGGGTGCATTGTCGAGACAGTGCCCAAATCATTACGCCTTTCGTGCGGGTCGGAACTTACCCGACAAGGAATTTCGCTACCTTAGGACCGTTATAGTTACGGCCGCCGTTTACTGGGGCTTAAGTTCAAAGCTTCGCTTACGCTAACCTCTCCCCTTAACCTTCCAGCACCGGGCAGGCGTCAGCCCATATACTTCACCTTTCGGTTTTGCATAGACCTGTGTTTTTGCTAAACAGTTGCTTGGGCCAATTCTCTGCGGCCAGTTCTCACTGGCACTCCTTCTCCCGAAGTTACGGAGTCATTTTGCCGAGTTCCTTAACAATGCTTCTCCCGTCGGCCTTAGGATTCTCTCCTCATCCACCTGTGTCGGTTTACGGTACGGGTATGATATAAACAATAGCGGCTTTTCTTGACGCATGGCTCACGGGCTTCCCTACTCTCAGTTCGGTCCGCATCACGTCTTCAGATTGAGAAGCGGATTTGCCAACTCCTCTCCTACTTCGCTTGCACCGGGCTTTCCATTCCCGGCTCCCGCTCTCCACACGTGTCCCCACAGTTCTGTTATATCATAGTACAGGAATTTCAACCTGTTGTCCATCGACTACGTCTTTCGACCTCGCCTTAGGCCCCGACTTACCCAGAGCAGATCAGCTTTACTCTGGAAACCTTAGATATTCGGCCGGAAGGATTCCCACCTTCCTCTCGCTACTCATTCCGGCATTCTCTCTTCTTAAAAGTCCACTGCTCCTTCCGGTACAGCTTCTTCCCTTTAAGAATGCTCCTCTACCAATTGATTACTCAATTCCACAGCTTCGGTAGTGTGTTTCAGCCCCGGACATTTTCGGCGCAGGACCTCTCGACTAGTGAGCTATTACGCACTCTTTGAATGTATGGCTGCTTCTGAGCCAACATCCTAGTTGTCTTCGAAATCCCACATCCTTTTCCACTTAACACACATTTTGGGACCTTAGCTGGTGGTCTGGGCTCTTTCCCTTTCGACTATCCAACTTATCTCGTATAGTCTGACTCCCATACATCATCTACGCGGCATTCGGAGTTTGATATTCTTCGGTAAGCTTTGACGCCCCCTAGGAAATTCAGTGCTCTACCTCCGCAAGACTCGTATGAGGCTAGCCCTAAAGCTATTTCGAGGAGAACCAGCTATCTCCGGGTTCGATTGGAATTTCTCCCCTATCCACACCTCATCCCCACCCTTTTCAACGGATGTGGGTTCGGTCCTCCATTGCCTTTTACGGCAACTTCAACCTGGACATGGATAGATCACCCGGTTTCGGGTCTACTCTGACTGACTTCACGCCCTGTTCAGACTTGGTTTCCCTTCGGCTCCAGACCTTCAGTCCTTAACCTTGCCAGCCAGCGTAACTCGCCGGACCGTTCTACAAAAAGTACGCGGTTCATCATATAAAGATGTTCCACAGCTTGTAAACATATGGTTTCAGGTTCTCTTTCACTCCCCTCCCGGGGTCCTTTTCACCTTTCCTTCACAGTACTATGCGCTATCGGTCACTAAGGAGTATTTAGCCTTACGGGGTGGTCCCCGCTCATTCCCACAAGGTTTCTCGTGTCTCGTGGTACTCTGGATCCTGCCGTGCTCGCTCGCCTTTCATGTACGGGGCTTTCACCCTCTCTGGCTGGCTTTCCCAAAACCATTCTACTAGGCTTACTCATCACTTACGCAGTCCGAACCCCGGAATGCACGCATCCCGGTTTGGGCTCTTCCGCTTTCGCTCGCCGCTACTCACAGAATCGATGTTTCTTTCTCTTCCTCCGGCTACTTAGATGTTTCAGTTCACCGGGTTCCCTTCTTAACGTTATGTATTGGCGTTAAGATGACGGAGGTTTGCTCCGCCGGGTTTCCCCATTCAGATATCTCCGGATCTTTGGATATTTGCTCCTCCCCGAAGCTTTTCGCAGCTTATCACGTCTTTCATCGGCTCTTAGTGCCAAGGCATCCACCATACGCTCTTTCTAGCATAACCAACTTGCTTCGTCCACGGGTATGGACTCCGCTACACATATCTAGCGTGATATGCGTTGGCAATAGTTTGTTGTTTTTATTCGTTTTCTCGAATCAGTTCTCATTTCTGCTCTTGCAAGCTTCCATGATCACCTCGGATGTCTTGATATTTTTCTTATCATTTCATTTCTGTATGCGATTTTCAAGGTACACATTAGATTCCTTTTGGAATCCAATGGAGATAACGAGATTCGAACTCGTGACCTCCTGCTTGCAAGGCAGGCGCTCTCCCAACTGAGCTATACCCCCAAATAGGTTTTATTCAATTTAGCTTGACATTCGTTTCAAGCTATGGGCTTAAGTGGACTCGAACCACCGACCTCACGCTTATCAGGCGTGCGCTCTAACCGGCTGAGCTATAAGCCCTTAGTTGTAATCTGGCAGCCACCTGCTCTCCCACACCGTCTCCAGTGCAGTACCATCGGCCGCTGAGGTCTTAACCATCGTGTTCGGGATGGGTACGGGTGTTTCCCCTCAGCGCATCGCCACCAGAAGCATTTCGTTCTTAGCGAGGTCTTTTCGAGCTTAGTACGAAAGCTGTTCTTTTCTTGCCTGCAAGGAAATAACTTCCTTTTCTTTTCTGCTCTGTTTCCTCTCCAGAACACTCATAACTAAACAATAGACTTTTTCAATCCTTACTTCTTTTTCCGTTTTAGTTGGATTGTTCCAGACGAAAAAAGCATTTCTTCCTTAGAAAGGAGGTGATCCAGCCGCACCTTCCGATACGGCTACCTTGTTACGACTTCACCCCAGTTATCGGTCCCACCTTCGGCAGCTCCCTCCTTACGGTTGGGTCACTGACTTCGGGCGTTACTGACTCCCATGGTGTGACGGGCGGTGTGTACAAGACCCGGGAACGTATTCACCGCGACATTCTGATTCGCGATTACTAGCGATTCCAGCTTCATGTAGTCGAGTTGCAGACTACAATCCGAACTGAGACGTTATTTTTGGGATTTGCTCGGCCTCACGACTCTGCTTCCCTTTGTTTACGCCATTGTAGCACGTGTGTAGCCCTGCTCATAAGGGGCATGATGATTTGACGTCATCCCCACCTTCCTCCAGGTTATCCCTGGCAGTCTCTCCAGAGTGCCCGGCCTTGCCGCTGGCTACTGAAGATAGGGGTTGCGCTCGTTGC
This sequence comes from Faecalimonas umbilicata, assembly GCF_042846195.1. NCBI lineage: Bacteria > Bacillati > Bacillota > Clostridia > Lachnospirales > Lachnospiraceae > Faecalimonas > Faecalimonas umbilicata. The sequence goes on along the minus strand of NZ_AP031411.1, from coordinate 13,331 downwards.
GGGACTTAACCCAACATCTCACGACACGAGCTGACGACAACCATGCACCACCTGTCTCCTCTGTCCCGAAGGAAAGCTCCGATTAAAGAGCGGTCAGAGGGATGTCAAGAGCAGGTAAGGTTCTTCGCGTTGCTTCGAATTAAACCACATGCTCCACCGCTTGTGCGGGTCCCCGTCAATTCCTTTGAGTTTCATTCTTGCGAACGTACTCCCCAGGTGGACTACTTATTGCGTTGGCTGCGGCACCGAAGAGCTTTGCTCCCCGACACCTAGTAGTCATCGTTTACGGCGTGGACTACCAGGGTATCTAATCCTGTTTGCTCCCCACGCTTTCGAGCCTCAACGTCAGTCATCGTCCAGCAAGCCGCCTTCGCCACTGGTGTTCCTCCTAATATCTACGCATTTCACCGCTACACTAGGAATTCCGCTTGCCTCTCCGACACTCTAGCTGCACAGTTTCCAAAGCAGTCCCGGGGTTGAGCCCCGGGCTTTCACTTCAGACTTGCACTGCCGTCTACGCTCCCTTTACACCCAGTAAATCCGGATAACGCTTGCCCCCTACGTATTACCGCGGCTGCTGGCACGTAGTTAGCCGGGGCTTCTTAGTCAGGTACCGTCATTTTCTTCCCTGCTGATAGAAGTTTACATACCGAAATACTTCATCCTTCACGCGGCGTCGCTGCATCAGGGTTTCCCCCATTGTGCAATATTCCCCACTGCTGCCTCCCGTAGGAGTTTGGGCCGTGTCTCAGTCCCAATGTGGCCGTTCACCCTCTCAGGCCGGCTACTGATCGTCGCCTTGGTGGGCCATTACCCCACCAACTAGCTAATCAGACGCGGGTCCATCTCATACCACCGGAGTTTTTCACACTCGATCATGCGATCACGTGTGCTTATGCGGTATTAGCAGTCATTTCTAACTGTTATCCCCCTGTATGAGGCAGGTTACCCACGCGTTACTCACCCGTCCGCCACTCAGTCACTTGAGCTTCCTTCCGAAGAATTCCATCCAAGCGCTTCGTTCGACTTGCATGTGTTAAGCACGCCGCCAGCGTTCATCCTGAGCCAGGATCAAACTCTCGTTAAAAGTGTTTGTTTCCAGTCAAGAATCACTACTAGCAATCCTATCCCTTTTACTGTTTTTAGGTTGACATTTCTGTCTATTCTGAAATTTTCTCAATTGTTCGAAATTTTCAGGGTTGTGTTGTCTATTGTTTAATTATCAATGTTCTGTTTTGCTTTTCGTAATCAGCTGTTTTATTTTATCACAGCGTTTCTTACTTGTCAAGCACTTTTTTATTTTTATTTTGCCATCGCTTATCGCGACAACTTCTTAACTATATCACACTCTCAAGTGTTTGTCAACAATCTTTTTAAAGTTTTTTGAACTTTTTATTTTGTTCTTTTCTTTAAAAAGCGGAGAAAGAGGGATTTGAACCCTCGCGCCGGTTGCCCGACCTACACCCTTAGCAGGGGCGCCTCTTCGGCCTCTTGAGTATTTCTCCGAATTTGTTTTCGATATAGGCGCTGTATCAAGCGCATAATTGATTATACTAAAGCTTTTTTCAAATGTCAATAACTTTTTTTTACTTTTTTGTAATTTATCTTTTACTAGAATTTTCTCTCATTTTTCTTTGTCTGTAATTTATTTTTATATAGATATGACAAAAGAAGAATCCTTCTGTGTAAACTCTGGATTCTTCTTTTTTCTCGCAAGACTCTGATGATCTACTTCTGTTCGGAAGTATTTTTCTCTATTACTTCTTCAATCCGCCTCTTTACTTCTGCTGCAATTTCATTTGTCTTCATATCCTTGTATTCTTCATACAACATCGGTTTTAAAAAGTGAACTTGTACTGTAACTGATTCAATGCTGTTTGTATCAAATGGTTTAAAGGAATCAATTAACGCCACCGGGATAATCGGACATTTTGCTTTTGTCGCTGCTTTAAAGCTTCCGCCCTTAAATTCTTGAACATGATTTCCATTTTTTGACCTCGTTCCTTCCGGAAAAATCAAATAGTTCCTTCCATTTTCTACTTCTTTGCTCACTGCAGTAATCACTTTCATTGCCTGTCTGACATCACTCCGGTCCATTGTATATGCTTTCATGCATTTGAAAACCTGTTTCAAAAACTGTACATTTTCTACCTCTTTTTTTGCTACAACTGAAAATGGATGTGAACATGCCTCTACAATTGCAAGTACATCATACATTCCCTGATGATTTGGAAAGAACATAAACCCATCTTTCTCCGGTATATTCTCTTTTCCATGTACATCGATCGTCACTCTTCCGCCTTTATTGGCACGAAGTACGATGAAGGTGAGCATTTTGTAAATTTGCTGCTCTGTATATTTTTCTACATGTCCCGCATAATAGCATAATTTACACCACATAACAGGAACCAGCAAAATATTTTTAAAGACCATTAATAAAATACGTTTCATTTAATTTTCCTCTATTCTCTTTCTGTATTTTTCAATTGCTGTCTCATAGAGATTATTTCCATCTTTGTCGATTACGACGATCACAGGAAAGTTTTCAATTTCCAATCGGCGGATTGCTTCTGCTCCAAGGTCATCATAGGCAACTACTTCTGAGCGTTTAATACATTTAGATAACAGTGCTCCTGCACCTCCTACTGCCGCAAAATAGACAGACTCGTTTCTTATAATCGCATCAATCACTTCCTGTGTCCGCTTTCCCTTTCCAATCATTGCCCCCAGACCCAGATCTAACAGCCGCGGCGCATACTTATCCATTCTGCTTGCAGTTGTTGGTCCTGCTGAACCGATTGGTCTTCCTTCTCTTGCCGGAGATGGTCCCATATAATAAATCACCTGCTCTTCCAGTTTCACTGGCAGCTTCTCACCTTGATCAAGGCTTTCATTCATTCTTTTATGCGCAGCATCCCTTGCCGTATAGATTGTTCCCGTCAAATATACATAATCTCCCGCTTTTAATTGGCAAAGCTGATCTTTTCCTGCTGGTACCGTCATATGTTTTTCCATCTGCACTGCCTCCCTTTCTCTCCTTGCTATAACACTCTCACAATATGTCTGTTCACATGGCAACAGATATTCACCGCCACTGGAAGCCCTGCAATGTGAGTCGGATATGTGTTGACATTAACTGCAAGAGCGGTCATCACGCCTCCCAATCCTCCCGGTCCAATGCCAAGCTGGTTGATCTTCTGCAGCATTTCTTCTTCTAATTCTTGCACATATGGGATTTCCGAATGGACGCCAACCTCCCTTGTCAATGCTTCCTTTGCCATCAGCGCACATTTTTCAAAAGTACCTCCGATTCCAACACCGACTACCATTGGTGGGCACGCATTTGGTCCTGCCTCTGCCACTGTATTGAGAATCGCTTGCTTTACCCCTTCCAATCCATCTGCCGGCTTCAACATCATAACTTTACTCATGTTTTCACTTCCGAATCCCTTCGGCGCCACTTTGATCTTCACTTGATCACCAGAAACAATTTTATAATGAATAACTGCTGGGGTGTTATCCTTTGTATTTTCTCTCAGAATCGGATCCTTTACCACAGATTTTCTCAAATATCCTTCCACATACCCCTGACGTACCCCCTCATTGACAGCCTCTTCTAGATTTCCCCCGGTCAGATGTACCTCTTGTCCAATCTCTAAAAATACAACTGCCATTCCGGTATCCTGGCAGATTGGAATCATATCTGTTGCTGCAATCTCCAGATTTTCCTGAAGCTGTTCTAAAATCTGTCTGCCAAGTGGAGACTCTTCTGTTCTCACTGCCGTCTGCAATGCATTCTTCATATCATCTGAAAGATAATAATTAGCTTCAATACACATTTCTTTTACATTTTTTGTAATCTCACTGACATCTATTGTTCGAATCATAGGGACCTCCTCATTGATCTGAATCTTCTGAAATTTTTCATCTATCTAAGATTATAGTATACATCACAAAGAAAAGGAATACCTGTATCCAGATATTCCTTCTCTTTTTCCCAATATTCTCTTTCTAGAATCGACTATTCCGATACAATCTCTCCGCATGCGATCTTACTTCCGGAATTTCCTGATGACTGTGTCCGGAAATCATCTGCCATCCCATGGATGACAACTGTTCTTCCGATCACTTCTTCCGGGTAAAACCGGTCTGTGTAAAAGGCGCTCCATGCAAGCCCCTCATTTGCAAGCAATGGAGGAAAATCCCCCGCATGCCCTGGATGTACTGTATTTTCCGGATTATAATGTCCCTTTGTCTGAGCAAATGGATCCTCTTCATCTCCTGTACATAATGCTCCTTCATGAATATGGAATCCGTAGAAATTTGCGTTTGGAGCATTTTCTGCATTTGGAAGACCTTCCACTTCTGCCACAACCAGTGTTCCCCCGTACATTTCAAAGAAATAAATATTTCCCTTGATCTTAGAATGTCCGGCATCTCCTCGTATCTGTGCATATGCATCTGCTGTCTCATTCATAAACTGAACCATAGCTTGTTACCTCCTGCATGCTTCCTTGTTCTGCCTTGTTTCAGCATATGCAGATGCACTCTATTTGTGACATAGGGTATCTGATTCCATCATTTTTTCTAATTTGTTTCTAATTCAAGACTTTCTTCTGAACCTGCTTCTTCTACTTCAGCCTTTTCTTCTGCATTTTCTTCTGCGACAGTTTCTCTCACTTTTGCAATGCTGGCAACTTTTGTATTGGAGTCAAGGTTGATCAGTTTCACTCCCGATGCGACACGACCAAGAATAGAAATTCCTGCACATTCCATTCGAATTACAATTCCCTCTGTATTGATGATCATAATTTCATTGTCTTCGTTTACTGCTTTAACTCCGATCACATTTCCGGTTTTCTCCGTGATCTTATAGCACTTCACACCTTTTCCGCCACGATTCTGACAGGTGAACTCTTCAATTGCAGTACGTTTTCCCATTCCCTTTTCAGAAGCGATCAGAAGGTAATCTCCCTGGGTATGTAACTGCATTCCGATCACTTCATCGCGATCGCTCAGGTTCATTCCTCGTACACCCATAGAAGTTCTTCCCGTTGATCTTACATCCTGCTCTTTGAAACGGATACACTGACCGTATTTTGTTACCATGATGATATCTTTTTCATTGTCTGTGATCTTTACTTCAATCAGCTCATCATCTTCACGAAGTGTGATCGCAGCAAGCCCTGTCTTTCTGACATTTGCATAATCTGTAATTGGCGTCTTCTTCACAAGACCTTTTTTCGTCGCCATAAACAGATATTTCCCGTCTTCATATTCACGGATCGGAATCATCGCAGTAATCTTTTCATCCGGCATGAGCTGCAATAAATTGATGATCGCAGTTCCTCTTGCAGTTCTTCCAGCCTCCGGAATCTCATAGCCTTTCATCCGGTATACTCGTCCGGTATTGGTAAAGAACATGATATAGTTATGTGTCGAGGTCATAAATAATTCCTCTACATAATCTTCTTCAATGGTCTGCATTCCCTTGATTCCTTTACCGCCGCGGTTCTGACTCTTGAAGGTATCTGTTGTCATCCGCTTGATATAACCAAGCTTTGTCATTGTGATCACAACATCCTGCTCCGGAATCAGGTCTTCTGTAGAAAGATCTAACTCATCAAAACCAATGGAAGTTCTTCTGTCATCCCCATATTTTCCACTGATCACAAGAATTTCTTCCTTGATCACACCTAAAAGAAGTTTTCTGTCTGCAAGGATTGCTCTCAATTCTCCAATGCGCTCCATGAGCTCCTTATATTCATTTTCAAGCTTTTCCCGTTCCAGACCGGTCAGTGCACGCAGACGCATATCTACAATTGCCTGTGCTTGTACATCTGTCAGCTGGAATGCTTCGATCAGTCCTTCTTTCGCAGCCTGTGCATTCTTGGAATTACGAATAATTCTGATAACCTCATCAATATTATCAAGGGCGATCAGCAAGCCTTCCAAAATATGCGCGCGCTCTTCTGCCTTATTGAGTTCATATTTCGTACGTCTTGTCACGACCTCTTCCTGATGTCTGAGATAATAGTTCAGCATCTCAAGAATGTTCATGACTTTCGGCTCGTTGTTGACCAGTGCCAGCATGATCACACCAAACGTATCCTGCAATTGTGTATGTTTGTACAGCTGATTCAGAACAACATTTGCATTGACATCCCGGCGCAGCTCGATACAGATACGCATACCTTCTCGGTTAGACTGATCACTTAAATCTGTAATTCCGTCAATCTTCTTATCGCGTACAAGCTCTGCAATCTTCTCGATCAGACGAGCTTTATTCACCATATATGGTAATTCTGTGACAACGATACGGCTCTTTCCATTTGCCATCGGCTCGATATCCGTCACTGCACGTACACGGATTTTTCCTCTTCCGGTGCGGTATGCCTCCTCGATTCCTCTCGTTCCAAGGATCATTGCTCCAGTTGGGAAATCCGGCCCTTTGACGATTTGCAAAATATCTTCTATGCTCGTCTCGCCGTTTTCTTCTATCTGGTCATCAATAATCTTTACCACTGCTGCAATGACTTCTCTTAGATTATGCGGTGGAATATTCGTCGCCATTCCAACCGCAATTCCTGACGTACCATTGACCAGCAGATTTGGAAATCTGGCCGGAAGTACCGCCGGCTCCTTTTCCGTCTCATCAAAGTTTGGTGTGAAATCTACTGTGTCTTTATTGATATCAGCTGTCAGCTCCATAGAAATTTTGCTTAATCTGGCCTCTGTATAACGCATGGCAGCAGCGCCATCTCCATCGACTGAACCGAAGTTTCCATGACCATCCACAAGCGGATATCTTGTAGACCACTCCTGCGCCATATTGACAAGCGCTCCATAAATCGAACTATCTCCATGCGGGTGATATTTACCCATCGTATCTCCGACGATACGGGCACACTTACGATGCGGCTTATCCGGTCCATTGTTCAGTTCAATCATGGAATAGAGGATTCTTCTCTGTACCGGTTTCAGACCATCTCTGACATCCGGAAGTGCACGGGAGGCAATAACGCTCATTGCATAATCAATATAAGAGTCTTCCATCGTCTTTTTCAGGTCAACCTCATGAACTTTATCAAAAATATTATCTTCCATTGTCTTCTCCTTACTTGAAATACATTTTCATCAACGCTGTAAAAACCTTTAAATATCAAGATTTTGCACGTATTTTGCATTCTCCTCGATAAACTCTCGTCTAGGCTCTACTTTATCTCCCATAAGTGTCGTAAAAGTAAGGTCTAATTCGGATGAAGATTCCTCATCCATTGTCACACGCAGAAGCACGCGGTGCTCCGGATCCATCGTTGTCTCCCAAAGCTGTTCCGCATCCATCTCTCCAAGACCTTTGTAACGCTGAATCTTATTATTTCCATCTCTTCCAACTTCCTGAAGAATCTTATTTAATTCTTCATCACTGTAAGCATACCATACTTTTTTGTTTTTCTCCAACTTATAGAGCGGAGGCTGCGCCAGATAAACGTATCCTTGTTTGATCAGTTCCGGCATAAACCGATATAAAAATGTCAGAAGAAGCGTACTGATATGAGCGCCGTCCACGTCGGCATCGGTCATGATAATGATCTTATGATATCGCAGTTTTGAAATATCAAAATCCTCGTGAATTCCCGTTCCAAAGGCTGTGATCATCGCTTTGATTTCTGCATTTGCATAGATTTTATCTAGTCTTGCTTTCTCTACATTCAGAATCTTTCCTCGAAGCGGAAGAATTGCCTGAGTTGCACGGTCTCTGGCAGTCTTTGCCGATCCACCCGCAGAATCTCCCTCTACAATGTAAATCTCACATTTGGATGCATCCTTCTCTGAACAATCTGCAAGTTTTCCCGGAAGTGACATTCCCTCTAAGGCTGATTTTCTTCTTGTAAGATCTCTTGCCTTTCTGGCCGCTTCCCGCGCACGCTGTGCCAGAACAGACTTCTCGATGACAACTTTGGCAACCTGCGGATTCTGTTCAAGGAAAATCTCTAACTGTGTACTCAGTACACTGTCAACCGCACCTCTTGCCTCACTGTTTCCAAGTTTTTGCTTCGTCTGTCCTTCAAACTGTGGATCCTGAATCTTAACGCTGATAATTGCTGTCAGACCTTCTCTGATATCTTCTCCCGAAAGATTTGGTTCACTATCTTTTAACAGCTTATTTTTTCTTGCATACTCATTGAAAGTCTTTGTAAGTGCATTTCGAAAACCGACAACATGTGTACCGCCTTCCGGTGTAGTGATGTTATTTACAAACCCATATGTATTGTCTGTATAGGAATCATTGTGTTGCATTGCCACTTCTACTGCAACTCCGTCTTTCTGTCCCTCACAGTAAATAATCTGCTCATAAAGAGGAGTCTTGCTTTTGTTTAAATACTGCACAAATTCCTTGATTCCACCTTCATAGTGAAATGTCTTCTCGATGCGTTCTTCCGGTCTCTCATCTGCTAAAACAATCTTCAGATTTTTCGTAAGAAATGCCATCTCACGGAATCTCTGCTTCAAAATATTATAATCAAACTCTGTCTCTTCAAAAATCTCGGCATCCGGCAGGAATGTAACTTTCGTTCCGGTCTTGTCCGCTTCGCATTCTCCTACCACTTTCAGCTGATAGGCAGATTTCCCGCGCTCATAGCGCTGTTTGTAAATCTTGCCCTCGTTGTAAATCTCTACTTCCAGCCATACTGACAGGGCATTTACTACTGAGGCACCCACTCCGTGAAGTCCACCGGACACCTTGTATCCTCCGCCACCGAATTTTCCTCCGGCATGCAGCACGGTAAATACGACCTCAACCGCCGGAAGTCCTGCTTTATGATTGATCCCAACCGGAATTCCACGTCCGTTGTCAATAACCGTGATCGAATTATCTTTGTTGATCGATACAAAAATCGTATCACAATATCCGCCGAGTGCTTCATCGACCGCATTGTCCACAATTTCGTATACAAGATGATGTAACCCTCTGGAAGATGTGCTCCCAATGTACATTCCAGGTCTTTTTCTGACGGCCTCCAGTCCTTCCAATATCTGAATCTGATCTGCACCATATTCTGTACTCATTATAGTCCTCCTAATTTTCCTTTACTACGACTCCATTACTTACATGAAATATTTTATTTATCGAAAAGCGGTGATTTACAAACTCATCGACACCAGTGCAGGTGATCAATGTCTGTATGTCATGAATGCTGTCTAATAAATAATTCTGTCTGTTCTTATCCAGTTCTGACAGGACATCATCCAACAAAAGAACCGGCGTATCCTTGATCAACTTTCTGACAATCTCTATCTCTGAAAGCTTCAAGGATAATGCTGCTGTCCTCTGCTGTCCCTGGGAACCAAATTTACGAATATCAATATCTTTTGTCAAAAAACAGATGTCATCTCTGTGTGGTCCTGCTGAGGTGCTTTTCATTCGAATATCCCGCTCCCTGTTCTTTTTCAGAACCGACTCGAATTCCATCTGCCCAATGTTTTTCTCATATGAAATTGTAATCGTTTCTCGGCCTCCCGTCAATTTATAATGAATTCCAGATATTATTTCATTTACTTCTTCCAGAAATTTTTCCCGTCTTTCCATGATCCGACTGCCATACTGAATCAGCTGCATATCCCATAAATCCAGCATCTCATTTAATTCTGCACGATTCTGGCAGTCTTTTAACAGACGGTTTCTCTGATTGATGATTCTGTTATAATTTGCCAGATCACTCAGATAGACTTTATCAAGCTGGGACAATTCCAGATCCATAAATCTTCTCCGCTCGGCAGGTCCGTTCTTGATAATATTCAGATCTTCCGGAGAGAAAAATACAAGATGAACAAGTCCAAACAGCTCACTTGCCTTTCGGATTGGAATCTTATTGATCGCAATTCCCTTTGGACTGTTCTTCTTCAGATGCATATCCACCTGAAACTCGATCCCATCTTTCTCGATCACCGTCTCAATATGAGACTCTTCATTTCCAAATTGAATCAAATCCCGATCTTTCGTACCTCTGTGAGATTTCGTTGTTCCGGTCAGATAGACCGCCTCTAAAATATTTGTCTTACCCTGAGCATTGTCGCCATAAAATATATTGGTAGCATGGTCAAACTCGATGCTGAGAAAATCATAATTTCTAAAGTTTTTTAATTTTAATGACTTAATTACCATACCGGCACCAACTGTCCTTATTATTTCTCAATTCGGATCTCCTGTCCATCAAAAGAGACAACATCTCCAGCATAAAGTTTCTTTCCACGCTGCACTTCTATTTCCCCATTGACAGATACTAATCCATCCTGAATAACAAATTTCGCATCAACACCAGATTCTACAAATCCTGCCGCTTTTAATGCCTGTCCTAATTTAATGTACTCATCTCTTAATTTAATAATTTCCATTTCTTCGTCCTCTCGCACATTGAAAATACGTTTCGTAGTTTTTCTGCATAAATATGCATTGCTATGTTGCATATTTATGCAGCCGCATTGAAGTTTACTGGAAGGATCAGATAGATATAACTTTGTTCTTCATCTTTGATAAAGCAAGGTGCTTTTGCATTCATGAAGTACAGGCTGACCTCCTCGTCATCGATCACGCGCAGCGCATCAATCAAAAACTTCGGATTAAATCCGATCAGCAGATCCTTTCCGTCTTTGGTAATCATGATCTCTTCATTCATAGAACCAATCTGTGACTGGATCTTCAGCTGCATAGACTCATCGGTAATATTAATAATGATCGGCTTCTTATCTCCTTCTTTCACAAGAAGTGTTGCACGATCAATACAGCTTAACAGTTCTTTTTTATTGATTCGCACTTTTGTCTCATAATCGTTTGAGAGCATCTGGTCGATACGGAAATATTCTCCTTCGATTAATCTTGACACAACAACGGTGTTGCTGAACTCAAACACGATATGATTATTTGTAAAATAAATAGTAACTTCACTTTCTGTCTCACCAGAAAGGATTTTACTGATTTCCTGAAGTGTCTTTCCTGGAACGACAACTTTTCTAGGCTCATAAGATTCTTTTAATTCGATTTTTCTAATGGAAATACGGTGTCCGTCCAGGGAAACCACTTTCAGAATATTCTGATCCACTTCAAACAATTCACCCGACATCAGTTTGTTGCTGTCCATATCAGAGATTGAAAAAATTGTCTGACGAATCACTTCTTTGAGCGTAAATTCAGAAAGTGTGATGCAATCCTTTTTTTCGATATAAGGTAAATAAGAAAAATCTTCTCCTGATTTTCCGGAAATATTAAATTTTGCTTTTTCGCAGGTGATCAGTGTCTGTAAATTACTATTTGTTTCAATGATTACTTCATTATCAGGAAGTTTTCTTACGATTTCTGAAAAAATCTTGGCATCCAATGCAATGATTCCTTTTTGAAGAATGGTTCCTTCAATCGTAGTTTCAATTCCAAGTTCCATATCATTCGCTGTCAATTTGATTGTATCTGTTGTTGCATCAATTAAGATACATTCTAAGATTGGCATGGTTGTTTTAGAAGGAACTGCTTTGGAGACAATACTGACACCTTTGACTAAATTTGATTTTGTGCAAATGATTTTCATGTGTATAACTCCTTTCGGTATTTGCTTTGAGTAAATATATGAAAGTTATCCGCCGTAACCGCCGTAGGGGCTGTGGATATGTGGATAACCCTAAAAATCCCTATGGTTGAGCGATTTTTACGCTCGAAAAGTATGTGGAAAAACAAAGGATAATACGTTCGCAAAATTGGGATAACTTAAGCGAGTTTTCCACAGAAAAAATTATCCACAATGAACGAACAATCTATCCACAGTTTTTCCACATATCAATCCACAATAGCCGTTAAAAAAATAACAATCTAAACTGGATTTAATTTTTTCTTAATAATATCAATGGTGTTGCTGAAGGTGTCACTGGCCTTGATATCAGCAGTAACTTTATCAACTCCATGGCTGATCGTAGAATGATCACGACCACCAAGTGTCAGACCGATTGCTTTGAGTGGAGTATCGGTCATAGTACGGCATAAATACATAACTATTTGACGCGGAATTGCGATTTCAGCGTTTCGTTTGCCACTTTTTAAGTCAGCGATCGAAATATTAAAGTGTTCTGAGACAACATCCAGGATTAATTCCGGGGTGACTTGTCTGTTTTCATTTGGTGAAACGATATCTTTCAGCGCTTCCGCAGCCAAATTGATATCAATCGGTGCATTTTTTAACTTATATAATGCGATCAATTTGTTTAAAGAGCCTTCAAGCTCACGGATATTTGACTTTACATTAGAAGCAATGTACTGCATAACAGCATCCGGAATATTGTATTTGTCCAGTCCGTCCAATTCTTCCTTTTTCCTGAGAATTGCCATTCGTGTTTCATAATCAGGTGAGGAAATATCTGCGACTAAGCCGCATTCAAAGCGGGAGCGGAGACGAGCTTCCAGTGTTTCAATGTCTTTTGGAGGCTTATCGCTGGAGATGATGATCTGCTTGCCGGATATGTGAAGATGATTAAATGTGTGAAAGAATTCTTCCTGTGTACTTTCTTTTCCGATAATAAATTGGATATCATCTATTAAAAGGACGTCAATCGATCTGTATTTTTCGCGAAAAGCAGTCATTGCGGATTCATTGCCAGTTTTTCCGTTTTTAATTGCTTCGATCAGTTCATTTGTAAACGTTTCACTTGTTACATATAATACTTTTTTCTCTGGCTCATTTTCTAAAATAAAGTGAGCGATGGAGTGCATAAGATGGGTTTTTCCAAGTCCGACACCTCCATATAAAAAGAGGGGATTATAGACTTCACCCGGTGATTCTGCAACTGCAAGTGATGCAGCATGTGCAAAATTGTTGTTTCCACCAACGACAAAAGTATCAAATGTATACTTGGGATTCAGGTTTGCAGCCTGAGATACAGTTACTTTTGATTTCGGTGTGGCGGTTTTATCCTCAAAATCTTTCGGATCGAATTCATTTTCGGCGATAAATTTTACTTCATATTCTTTTCCGACAACTTCGGCAATACATACCTGAAACGGCAGCAGGTATTTGTTTTTAATATAGTCAATACTTGCTTTTAAATTCACAAGAATGTACACAGTATTACTTGTTACTTTATATACTCTCAGTGGAAGAATCCACGTTTTGAAAGAAACGTCCGTAAGACTGTGTTCAATTTTTAATTTTTGTATAATTTCTTCCCAATTTTCCTCAACAATATTCATTCTTCTAACTCCTAAGTATCATAGTAAAAGAAATTTGTAGACAATCTCTCCACTATATTTTACATCAAAACCCATATTTAAGCAATGGAAATAAGTGTGG